>NZ_OZ245794.1:0-160000 GCF_965228115.1 Hyphobacterium sp.
ACGGATCAGGACGCTGGAGGTTTTGCGTCGCGTAAAACCGGCTTAGCGGCTTTCAGCGTTGTCACCAGCAAGTCTGAGCCGGGTGTCAGGTGCTCGATGGCATCTGCCGCCAGTATGACCGCTGCCGACGTCCAGGACGGACGCTCATAGGGCCAGAGAATGTCTTCCTCGAATTGCCAACCCATCCAATAACCGCCGGATTTGGCCGCCAGTGGTTCGAGGTCTTTAATCAGCTTGCGCGCGCGCTCCGTCCAGCCCACATGCTGGCAAGCCAGCGCGAGCTCGGCCGTTTCTGCGGCGGTGACCCAGGGTTCATCTGCCACACAGCGGCAGCCCAGCCCATCAACGACATAGCGGTGCCAGCCGGCCTCAAGACGCCGCCTGGATTCATCCAGCGTATGAACACCAGCGAGGACCGGGTAATACCAGTCCATGGCATAGCGCCGCCGGTCAGTGGTTTTGCGGTCAAACCGCCAATCCTTGTCATGAAGGGCTTCTGCCAGCCGGGTGCGGGCTTCGATCAGTTCTGCCGTGCCTCCGCCGACCGCCTGTTCCAACCGGATCGCGCATTCCAGGCTTTTGTAGAGGCAGGCATTGCCCGCCCGAAGAGAATCAACCGTTTCGAAGCTCTCATCTGCGTCCGGTTGCCGCCAGACGAAGTCGCCTTCATTGGTTTGGCAAGACAGAATAAAAGCCATCGCTCGCCGCACGGGTTCCGCATAGCGATCCAGCCAATCCGGCTTGTTAAGAGCGAGCGCGGACTTCAGCACGGTGACAGAGGCATAGCCGCAAAAATTCGTATCGCGCGCCGTGGCGGGATTATCGACCACCAGCCGCCGGTTGGCCTCATCCATCGGCACGCCTGCGCCCAGCTCTCCGGTCCAGCCGCCATCGGCCTCCTGCCGGTCAAACAGGGCGGTCAGAGCCGCCTCGCACGCCTGTTCCCGGCCCGCCACAGCCAGCGCCATCGCGCTTTCGCCATGGTTCCACGGATCCCACAGACCCGCTTCAACCCAGGGGATCGAACCGTCGGCTTTCTGCAGCGCTTCAATCCGGTTCGCGGTGGCGGCGATATTGATCAACCTGCTCATACCGGCTTTACGAAATACATCACGAGGCTCTTGCCCATGACCGGATTGAGGATGCGCTCCAGCCCGCGGGTGAGCGGTGGGGCTTTTAGCAAATCCCATTCCAGAAAGCGGCGATAGGCATTGACCAGCCCGTTTTTATCCTTCGTCTTCCAGACCGCACATTGCAGCCACCAATAGGGGCTGTGCAGGGCATGCGCCCAATGATGGCGCACTTTGCGAAGGCCCGCGCGTCGTGCCGCATCGTGCAATCCGTCATGACGGAAGATCCGGACATGGCCGCCTGGCGTGTTGCGATAACCCTCTGACAGCTTCCAGCAAATCCATTCCGGCCAGTAACGCGGGACAGAGAGGGCGACCTGACCGCCCGGCTTGGTGATCCGGTCAATCTCGGCGATCACGCCGTCCGGATCCTCGACATGTTCCAGGACTTCCGAACAGATCACCGCGTCAAAGCTGTTGTCCGAAAACGGCAGGCGGTGAGCGTCGCCTGCGGTCAGTGTGCCGGAACGGTTTTTCGAAGCATCGGGTGGCGGCAGATCAAAAAAACCGTCGGCGGTCGCCATCACATCTTCTTTGGACAGATCCAGCCCCGTCACATGCACCGGCACCTCATTCCAGTACAACGCATGCGTATGGCGTCCGCGGCCACAGCCAAGGTCCAGCACGCGGTCTCCATCGGACAGCTGCAAATGCTTGAAATCAATCGTCAGCACGCAGCGATCGCCTTCTCATAAAGCGCGCTGGCGGCCAGCGCATGACTGCGCCAGCAGAACGCGTCCTTGGCACGCGCCGCCCCAGAGGCGCTCATCGCTTTGGCCCGATCCGGATCTCTCAGCACGACGCGAATTGCGGTTTTCATCGCCTCAGCATCGCCGGCGGGTACTACAAGTCCGGCGTCGCCAACCACTTCTGGCAAGGCGCCACCATTGCTGGCCACGACGGGCGCTCCGCACGCCATGGCTTCTGCGGCCGGAAAACCAAAACCTTCAAACCGGGCCGGACAGACCACCAGGCTCGCGCGCCGATAAAGATCGGCGATCTCCTCACGAGCGACGCCGGATTTGCAGGTTACACGGTCGAGCAGACCGGCCTCGCTCAGGATTTGCCTGGCGCGGCCGTCGCGGAGCTGTCCGATCATTTCCAGATGAAGACTTTCATCCTGCCGGGCCAGCTCGACAAAAGCCGTCATCAACACATCCAGCCCCTTGATTGGGACATCCGCGCTGGCGGTGGCTGCGATCAGGCCGGGTGTGCGGGAAACATCCGGGTCAGCACAAAAAACGCCGTGATCAATCCCATTGAAAGCTACGACGGCTTTATCGGCGGCCATGCCGTAATGATCTGCGTGGCTGTCGATAGAGGCTTTCGAGACCGCGAGCAGATAATCCAGCTCCCGCAGCGTTCCCGCCTGATGATCGGTAAAGCCATACCAGCGCCGCGTCAGCCATTTATCGATGCGCTTTTGTGCGCCCTCGACCGCAAATTCCCGGTCAATCGCGACGGGGTGGTGAATGGTGGCGACCACCGGAATATCCCGGGCGATTTCCGAGAAGGGTGGCATCAGCGTTTGATTGTCATGGATCACATCAAAGCGGTGGCCATGATCCATCAACCAGGCTTGCAGCCGGTAACTGAACGCCAGAAGTTCGCCAAATGCGCCGGTATTGTGTGCCCACCACTCTGCGCGATCCGCTCGGGAAAACAGATGTTTCCAGCGCAGCGCCAGAAACGCATTGTCCTCTTCAAACAGGTTGAGCGACGGGAACGTCACCAGCTCTACGCCCTCCGGCACGTCCGGATAGGGCGGGCCAGACGCAATGGTCACCTTATGCCCCAGATCGCGGAGACCGATCGCCAGCTCGCGCAGATAGACGCCTTGTCCGCCAACATGCGGATGAGACCGGTATCCCGTCAGCAGGACGCGTCGCGGGCGCAGCGCCAGCGTCTCGCCCTCAATATCGGCAGGCGGAGTTTCATTTGTCTGGAGGTTGGCGAGGGCCCGGTCCATTGAACAGTGTTCACTCTTTAGCGAAGCGCGAACCTAGCCGCGCTTTGCTGCACTGCAAAGCAAGGATTGCAACCGGCTTTCCAAAATGGCGCAGACAGGTTATCGCCGCAGAATGGAGGGGCGGTTCATACATCCGGCAGGTTTGCGTTTTGCCGCGCATTATGGTGCCTTTTATCTCGCATTCGGGGCCTTTCTTCCCTATCTGCCGGTCTGGCTGGAAAGCCGGGGCCTGTCCCCCGAACTGATCGGAATTGCGCTCGCAGGGTCCATGATCGGGCGAACATTGCTTGCACCTTTGGGGGCGGCGTGGATGGACGGGGCCAGCCGCCGCCGGGACGCTGTGGTTGGGTTTGCCTGGGCCGGGCTGGCCGGCTTTCTTTTGATGTCGCCTTTTCAGGACGCTGTCTTGCTGACCATTCTGGCGGCGCTGGCGGGCAGCCTTTTTAGTGGTCAGATACCGCTTATCGATGCCTTTGCAGCCTGGTCATCACGTCGCGAAGGCTTTGCTTTCGGACCCCAGCGCGCAGTGGGGTCGGCGACCTTTATCATCGGCAATCTGGGGGCGGGGGCGCTGATCGGTCATTTCGGCGGCGAGGCGGCACTGATCTGGATGACGGCCGGGGCCGCGCTGACAGTCGCAGTGGCGCAATTCCTGCCGTTGGGAGAACGCCAGCGTCCGCCCAAGGGTACAGATCCGATCCCGCTGAAACTCTTGCTCTCAACCCCCTTTGTCCTGGCGCTGACCGCGTCGGCGCTTATCCAGAGCAGCCACGCCTTTTACTATGCCTTTTCCGCGCTTAGCTGGCAGGCACAGGGCATCCCTCCGGAAATGGTGGGCGCGCTGTGGTCAACCGGCGTGGTTGCGGAGATCGTATTTCTGGCGCTATCCGGGCGTTATCTTCGCCGCTTCAAGCCGGGTCATCTGATTCTTTTAGCGTCGGGTGCGGCCGTTATTCGCTGGACATTGACGGCATTCGCCCCGCCGCTGGGGGTTCTCTTTGTGCTGCAGACAACCCATGCACTGACTTTTGCAGCGGCCTATTTCGGCTTCCTCAGATTTGCCGCAGAAGCCGCGCCGGACAGGCTCCAGGCCAGCACGCAGGCGGCGAATTCTGCCCTGTCCGGCGGATTGGCACTTGCGATCATGAGCGTGCTTTCCGGCTGGTTTTACGACTATTTCGGCACCGGTGGATTTGCCTTCATGGCTCTTCCCGCGATCGGTGCGGCGATTTGCGCGGGATTACTGTTGCGTGTGCGCACTCCCTAAGCGCCATTGAATCGCCTAAAACGGGCGTTCGAAAGGGACGTTATGCCGTCGGGACGCACCGCCACTCTAGAAATTCGCGAGGAAGGCCAGCAGGTCATTCTCGAACCCAAAGGGGACTGGGTTATCCAGACCATTACCGGGGTGCACCGAGAGATAGAGCGGATCGAGGATGATTATGATGCGGGGCGCGTGGTCATTGATGTCAGTGAAATCGGCCGCATCGATACCACCGGCGCTTTTTTGCTGGGCCGTACGGTTCAGGAATGCGCAACACCAAATGCCGACTGGCATTATCTTGGATCGCATGGCACCGCGCGCCGGCTGATCGGCGAGATCATCGAACGCGTGATTGATTGTGAGCCAGATCCGCCTGAAGAACGCTATGGCTTTGTTCAGGCGTTTGAGCGCATCGGCAAAGGTCTGGAAGCGATCCTCCACGAGGCGATTGACACATTCGGTTTCTTCGGCCGCACGCTGACGACATTCGGCAGTGTGATGCTGCGTCCGCACCGCTTCCGCATGACCCCCACCATTTATGTGATGGAAGAAGCGGGCGTAAACGCGCTGCCGATCATTGCCGTGTTGACCTTTTTCATTGGGGCGGTTGTCGCCTTCATGGGCGCAAACCTGCTTGAAACTTTCGGCGCATCGGTCTTCACAGTAGAACTCGTTGGCCTGTCGGTTTTAAGAGAATTTGGTGTCCTGATTACCGCGATCATCCTCGCGGGCCGGTCAGATTCAGCCTTCACGGCGGCCATCGGTTCGATGAAGATGCAGCAGGAAATCGATGCCATGCGGGTGCTGGGCCTTGATCCGTATGAGGCTCTGGTGATCCCACGTGTTGTCGCCTGTGTGCTGATGGCGCCATTGCTGACGTTTGGCGCCATGATGGCAGGAATATTTGGCGGCATGATGGTCAGCTGGGCCACGCTGGATATTTCGCCCGGCTTTTTCATCACCCGCATGAATGACACGATCGACTGGAGCCATTTCTGGGTCGGCATGTCAAAAGCACCGGTCTTTGGCATGATCATCGCCATCATCGGCTGCAAGCAAGGGATGCAAGTGGGCGGTGATGTGGAGAGCCTGGGCCGCCGTGTGACGGCGTCCGTCGTGCAGTCGATTTTCATGGTCATCGTTGTCAATGCCGGTTTCGCCATGATGTATCTGGAGCTCGACATATGAGCGCGGATCCGATCATCGAGGTGCGCGGCATCAAGACCGCCTTTGGCACCCATGTCATTCATGACGATCTCGACCTAAGAGTAGAGCGGGGTGAAGTGCTCGGCCTTGTCGGCGGGTCCGGCACCGGCAAATCCGTTCTATTGAACACCATTATCGGCTTGCGCCGGCCCGATGCTGGGGAGATCTATTTTAACGGACAACGCCTGAACGATATGAGCAGCGAAGCGCGCCGGAAGCTGGAAGCCAGCTGGGGTGTGCTGTTCCAGAACGGTGCGCTGTTTTCCTCGCTCACGGTTCGCGAGAACGTCATGGCCCCGCTACGCGAGCATCTGAAAATGCCCAAATCCTTAATGAAGGATATTGCGGACATGAAGATCGCGCTGTCGGGGTTGGGACCGGAAGCAGGGCCAAAGTTTCCGTCGGAGCTATCTGGCGGTATGCGCAAGCGGGCCGGGATCGCACGGGCCCTCGCCATGGACCCGGAAATCCTGTTCCTCGATGAACCCACAGCGGGGCTCGACCCGATCGGCGCGGCCGCTTTTGATGCGCTGATCAAGGATCTGAAGGAAACCCTGGGCCTGACCGTGTTCATGGTCACGCACGATCTGGACAGCCTTTATACGATTTGTGACCGCGTGGCCGTTCTGGCCGATCGGCGCGTGGCGGCAGTTGCGCCGATCAAGGAACTCGAACAACATTCACACCCGTGGATTCAGGAATACTTCCACGGGCCAAGGGGACGCATCGCAGCCGCGGTGCAAGGAGGCTAGGGATATGGAAACCAAAGCCCATCATGCGCTGGTCGGCTTCTTTGCCGTCTTTCTGATCCTGGCAGGCGGGTTTTTCGCGCTCTGGCTGGGCCAGCGGACCTTTGATCAGGAATTTTCCTTTTATGACGTCGTGTTTGATGGACCGGTTCGCGGTCTGCGCGAAGCGGGCGAGGTGCGTTTCAACGGTATTCAGGTCGGTGAGGTTACCGATATCGGCCTTGATCCGCAAAATCCCAACCGGGTGATCGCCCGCATCCGCCTGGTAGCGGAAACGCCCGTCCGCGTGGATTCCAGCGCCCAGCTGGAGCCGCAAGGACTGACCGGCCTGTCCTACATTCAAATCACCGGCGGAACAGCCGAGGCGCAGCGGCTTCAGGGGACAACGCGCGGAGATCCTCCGCGCATCTATGCCGAGCAGGCCCAGATCGAAACACTGGTCGCCGGGGGTGAGGATGCCTTGGAGGCTGCCCAGCTGGCTCTGATACAGATGGCGGAACTCCTCAGCGACGAGAATATCTCAAGGGTCGCGGCGACGCTGGATAATCTCGAGCAGATTTCCGAACGACTGGCCGGAGAGGATGCGCTGGTCGAAGAAGTTCGTTCAGCGGTACAAACACTCGAAACCACGGCTGTAGATGTCGGGGCTGCGGCCCGGGCGCTGGAAGTGTTCGGACGCGATGCCACACAGCTCGCGAACAATGAGTTGAACCAGGCGGCGGTGGATGTCGCCGCTGCAGCGGTACAAATCGATATTGCCGGACGTCAGGCGCAAGAATTGATGACCACGCTGGAACCGGCGATCGATCGTCTCTCAAGTGAAGGGACAGAGCAATTGACCCGCACGATGGAAGATCTGCGCCGCTTGATCGCGACGCTTGATCGTATCGCGCTTGAAATCGAAGATAATCCGACCGGCTTTATTTCTGGCGAGCAGCGCCGGACTGTGGAGGTGCCGCAATGATCAGGAAAATCACAACGGCCCTCATTCTGGGCAGCGCGGTGGCCCTGACCGGCTGTATCAGCGTGCTGCCGGAAAACGTCCCGGCCACTGTCTACCGCCTGTCGACGCCCGAACCCTCGGGCATGGTGCGTCAGGAAGCGGTCATCGTGAACGTGCAAAGGCCGCTGACGCCGCGCGCCCTGTCGGGCTCCGAGATTGCACTGTCGCAAAACCGGGGCGAACTGGTGTTCGCGGATGGCGCAGAATGGATTACGCCGGTGCCACGCCTGATCCAGGACCTGATCGTGGAATCCATGGATGCGTTCGAGCCCTCGCTGATTGCCTCCCGGCCAGAGGACGGTGTCCGCGCGGAGTTTGAGCTGGCAACCGAAGTCAGAACATTTGAAGCCAACTATCTGTCCGGACCGGAAGCCGCGCCAACGGTTATCGTCCGCTTGCGGGCGCGCCTGATCCGGAGCAGCGACCGGCGGCTGGTGGCGGTCGATGCCGTTGGCGCACAAGCGCGTGCGAGCACCAACACGCTCGGCGATATCGTGGCAGCCTATGATGCGGCGGCCCAGGAAGCGATGGCGAATGTGGCCCAGTGGACGGCAGAGCAGGTCGCTGAGTTCGACGACCCTGAACACGATCATTAACCGCCGTTATACGCCCAGTTCTTTGCGTGCGGCCAATGCGAGAGATCGTACCAACTCGCTTGGAATCGGTTTCTTCGGCGAGAATGTAACCCCGGTCTTTGTCGCTTTCAGGCCTGCAGCCTTTATTGCGTCGGCATTTTCGGTGATCGCTCCGGGCGCTACATAAAGGCCGCATTGCTTGGAGAAGGCAGCAAAACCGGCGATTATTTTCTGCCCCACCGCAAATCCGGGCATGTCATAGGCAATGATTTCGTCTGTGTCTGGCAGGGCCTTGGCCAGATCGGCGCGCAGCCGAACAAGCAAGGGCCGGAGTGGTTCGGCCGCAGCCGAAATGTAGGCTTCGTGATCTTTGAATTTGACCATGACGAACCTTCACACCTCCGGCACAATAATGCAATTCAGGGACGTAAGTCCGACGCCGCAGGCTTAGTCGTCATCGCCGGAATCGCGCCGGGGCCCACGCTTCTGGGCGGGGTTCGATGGCGCGTCGTCATCCTGATCAGGCATGCTGGAAAGCAGGTCCTTCCATCGCCAGCCTGGCTCACCGCGGCCCCGCTCCGGGAAAGAAACCGGTCCACGCCGCAGGACATCCTCTGCCTCATTGGCCGCGTCCTGTTCGTCTGTAACCTCAGACGCGTCCCGGCTGGGGGCAGGGCGCCCGGAGAACGGGTTGGGAAGCTCATTCGCGGGCAAATCAATCGGGCGGCGCCCCCCGGCGACAGAGCCCATTTTCAACATGAAATCGCTCAGCAATTCATAGTTCTGGCGGATACGCGACTGGAATGCCGCGTCTATTTCCTGTGCCTCTTCGGCAGCCGCCAGTGCCGCAGCGTTCAATCCTTCAAGACCGCGGCGCAGCGCATCTGAAGCTTCCTTGGCGCGCTGCTGGGCAGACTCCGGCAATTCTGCCAGCTTGTCGCTCAACTTTTCAATTTCACGCTCGATGGAGGCCGCTTCGTTCTTCGCGGATGCCAGCACGGTTTCCATCCGGCGCTTCACCGACTCAGCGGCTTCATCAGCGGCCAGAGCCGCCCGCGAGGTCAGTTTCTCGGCTTCCTTCAACCGGCTTTCAAACGCTTCATCGGCCCGCCGTGCGGCATCGAAGGCTTTTTCGTTGATGGTTTCGATACGCGATTCCACCAGGCGGGTCTGTTCATCAAGAGCTTTGCCGGCCGCCTCCGAAGCCTTTCCGGCGGTTTCGGCTGCCGCTTGCAAGGCATCCAGCGCCGCCTGTTGGGATTGCGAGGTTTTCTCCGCTTCTCGCCGGACCTCTTCAGCCATGTCGCGCGCCCGGCTGAGGGCCGCATCTACGGTTTCGCTGAATGTCCCGGCCCCTTGCTTGGCGGCGTCATTGAGCGCATCGGCACCGTCGCGAGCGGTTTTGGCCATCACATCCAGTTCCGCGCGATGGAAATCGAGCGCGGCGGCGATTTTTTCTTGCTCTAAACGGAGCGCCTCGCCTGCCTCGTCCAGACGCATCCGGTGTGTTTTGTAGGCGGACTCCAGATCGCCGGTCCGCGAATCCAGCTGCACCGACATGTCACGCAGTTCCGAAATGCGCTTTTCCATGCTGCCAGAGGCCGATTGCGCACTATCGGCGATCAGATTGCCCGCCCCCGTGAGGGCCTCTGCGCTTTCACGCAAGCGGCGCTCGGCTTCGCCCGCAGTTTCACCCGCGACCTCGGCAGCCGCTGCCACCATTCGCGATTGATCGGAAATAGCCGCAGCAATCAGCGCAGCCTTGTCATCCATAGAGTCCGACACTTCTTGCAATCGTTCGCGCTCACTGCGGAGCGATTCCAGCAAATGTTCGGCCCTGTCGCGCGCGTCCCCGGCCGATTGCTCTAACGTATCGGCATGATGGCGGATCACCTCCTCCATCGCGGCAAGGCGGGCCAGCGCGCTTTCCAGAGAGGAATTAATCCGGTCAATCTCGCCTGTGATTGCGCCGGACAGGCTGCGCACTTCGGCTTCCGCCGCCTCTGCAGGAGCCGACAGGCGCACCAGTGCGCGTTCCACGCCACGCGTACGATCAACGGTTTTTCTCAGTTCGCGGATGATCAGCGCCGCCATAATCATCAACAAGGCCGGACCGATGGCGAAAACCGCCAGCCCCGTCAGCTGGGCGGGTGTGTGCGTGGCCAGCGGGTCGGTCAGGTCAATTCCGGTATAAGCCGCCAGATAGGCGAGCGTTCCTGCCGTCCAGAGCAAGGCAGCGGAAATGCCGAAAAAGACCAGCCAGAAATGCCCGCGCGGTGGCGGCAATTCCGAGGCAGGTTCATGGAATCGCTGATGATCCAGCGGCGGCGCATCATTGGCATTAGCCAGCGCTGTCAGCAATGCGTCGCTGGAAGATTCCTGGTTTCGGGTCTGGGTGTCGGCCATTTTGCGCCCGGCAGTCCTTGCATGTCTGTTCACCCCAACAATGGGCGAAGAGCCATGTTCTAGCGCAGCTTGATGATTATTCGAAGGCTTGGAGTCGGCGGAAACTGGATTCCGGTGAGGAAAACCTAGATCCGGTACACCTGAACCGGGGCCTCGGAGTTTAATTCATATCCGACGCAATCGGTTGAAACGGTGCTTTCCGCAGTTTCTTCCCGCGTGTAGTGGATCTGCAGCAATTCCGGCACCGCGTCACAACTGACGGGCTCGACATAGCTGATGCCAAGGAAGAGCATGGCAAAGCTGCCAAGCCATTCAAAGATCGATATCAGAAACTCAACCATCGGCCCCTCGCGCCGAAATTTTTGTCTATAAAGTCGATAGACTCCTTCTATGCCTTGATGAAGGGGGAAAATTCAATTCACATTCCCGTTTAGCCGCGTGAAATCTTTGTAATGAAGGTACGCTGCGGGCGACAATATGTGTAACATCCTCTTATCTGAGGGTGTCATAGGGGACAGGAGATCGAAATGGCAGAGACCCAAGCTGCGTCAGCGCCCGCCGAGGCGCCGCCGCCCGCGCCAAAACGCGAACGCTTTACGTCGATAGATACGCTGCGCGGCATTGCCGTGCTCGGTATTCTGATGATGAATGTGCAGGCCTTCGCCATGTGGAATATGGCGTATCAATATCCGCCTGCGCACATGGATCTGACAGGCGCCAATCTGGATGCCTGGTTCTATTCCCACGTCTTCTTCGGGATGAAATTCATCACCATCTTCTCGGCGCTCTTCGGCGCGGGGATTATCTTGATGCTCGGCGAGGACAAATCACTCGGCACGCGCCAGCACTATCCTCGAATGCTGTGGCTTTTGCTGATCGGAATGATCCACGCCTATGTCTTCTGGTTTGGCGATATTCTGGTGTCCTACGCGCTGGCCGGCATGCTGGTGGTGATGGCGCGGCACAAATCCGCTCTGTGGCTGACGATCTGGGGTCTGATTCTTGTCGCCATACCCGGCCTGTTGATGGTCGGGCTGTTCGCCTCGTTCGGGCTTATTCCCGGCGAGGTCACGCCAGAAAAATTCCAGTTCGTTCTGCCTCCGGAAGAATTGCAGGAGATCGTGGCCACCTATCAGGCGGGTTTCCTGGATCGCCTGCCCATGAATGCATTGTCGACTGTTCAGGCGCAGATCGGCGGGATCATCCTGTTCGGCGGCCGGATTGTCGGCGTGATGTTCCTCGGGATGGCGCTGTTCAAGACAGGCTTCTTCACGCTGCGCTGGAATAGCTTTGCCTATCTGATCACAGCGGCGGTCACCCTGGGCATCGGTATTCCACTGGCCTGGATCGGCGCGGCGCATGATGTTGCAACCAATTTCGAGATGACCAGCCTCTGGTATTCGATTGCAACCAATTATGTGGCGAGCCTGCTGATGGCGCTCGGATATGGCGCGGTCATCATGTTCCTGTGCAAGATCAAGCTGTTCCAGTTGATCCTGTATCCGTTCACCGCAGCGGGGCGTATGGCGTTCACGAATTATCTGACCCAAACGCTGGCCATGACCTATGTGTTCGTTGGTCCGCCCGGAATGGGCCTGTTTGGCACAGTCGAGCGCATCGATCAGGTCAAGATCGTGGTCGTTGTCTGGATTGTTCAGCTGATCGTTTCGCCACTCTGGCTCAGCGTATTCCGCTTTGGCCCGTTTGAATGGCTGTGGCGTTCACTGACCTATGGCAGCTTCCAGCCGCTGCTGAAGGGACGCGCCCCGGCGCCGTCAGGTCCGCCAGGGGGCTAGTGCCCTCTAGTGACCGTCTTCAGGCGCGTCCGGCTGGTTTTCCGGCCGGGCCGCCTCGAAGGCCGGATGGGCCCGCGCGGCCTCATCGGCAGCTGACAGGTGGGGATAATCCTCAACGGCAACACCAAAGCGCCGCGCATTATACATTTGGGGAACGAGGTAGATGTCCGCCAACGTGGGCTGAGCCCCGAATAGGTAAGGGCCGGAGCGATTATCCGCTTCGGCCATTTTTTCCAGCGCCCCAAACCCGTCAGAGATCCAGCGCTGACACCAGGCTTTCACGCCCTCGGCGTCCTGGCCATACTCCGAGCGGATATATTGCAGAATGCGCAAATTCTGTATCGGGTGGATGTCGCAACCAATCACCGCCGCATAAGCGCGGATGCGCGCGCGGTCAGCCGCTGAACCGGGCAGAAGCGCCGGTTCCGGGTGGGTTTCATCCAGATATTCCAGAATGGCAGGAGACTGGATCAGCTGTTCGCCGTCCATATTGAGGACCGGCACAAAGCCTTGCGGATGCAGGGCTTTATGCGCGGCATCGCGCTGATGGCCATCTTTGAGATTGACCGATATCTGATCATAGTCGAGGCCCTTCAAATTCAACGCGATGCGAAGACGATAGGCCGCGCTGGAGCGCCAATATCCGTGCAGAATGGTCATCGCTTTATGCCTTTCGGTCAGTCAGCTGGAAGGTAAGGGCGGGCAGCAGCTCAATCTCTGCGGATACCCTGTCGCCCGGCAATAACGGCCCTACGCCAGAGGGCGTGCCGGTGAAAACCAGATCACCCGCACCCAGCGTAAAATACTTGCCCAAGAGCGCCAGCAATTCGGTCAGATTCCGGTTCATCTGAGATAAATCGCCGACCTGGCGGGCCTGACCGTTGACGCTTAGACGGATCGCACCGGTTTCAGGCGGAATGCCAAGCTTCAACTCGCCCATCACCGCGGCAGCCTCGAACGCTTTACCGATCTCCCACGGCCCGCCGCGCTTCTTGGCAATGCCCTGCAGATCCCGCCGTGTCAGATCAATGCCGACACCAGACGCCATCACGCCCTGCGATCCCAAAGCCGCCACCAGCTCCACTTCATGGTGAAGATCGGTGGTCACGGGCGGGTAGGGCACGTCGGGACCCAGCGTGAGGGCGCTGGGCGGCTTCATGAAGATGACGGGCTCGACGCTTGTATCCGTGCCACCCATTTCCTTGATATGTTCGGCATAGTTCTGACCAATGCAGAAGATGCGGTGGACGGGAAATGTCTGGCCGCCCTCGACCGGCAGGCGCACAATCGGCGCGGGCTCGAAAAGATCACTCATGGGCGCGGACATACCGTTCCTTGATCTTTCCGCCAAGCCGACAATTTAGTTGCAAATGTAACTAAATTCCGCCATCTAGAGATCAGAATATGAGGCGTGGGCGCTTTGCCCCCTCGCACACACCGGCATCAAAGGAGCAAGGCCATGGCCGATCTGTTTGAAAACCCTCTTGGAACAGACGGGTTCGAGTTTGTTGAATACACCGGAACCGACGCCGATGCGCTGGAAAAGCTGTTCCGCAGCCTCGGCTTTGCCGCTGTCTCCAGGCACAAATCCAAAGACATTACGCGCTTCAAACAGGGCGATATTACCTTCCTTCTGAACCGGGAAAAAACCGGTCAGGCCGCCGAGTTTGCCGGTGTTCACGGCCAGTCGATCAACGCCATGGCTTTCCGTGTGAAGGATGCCAAGTTTGCCTATGAAGAAGCGCTGAAACGGGGCGCAGAACCCTTTGGCGAAGGCGTTTGGACGAATACCGATCAGGTGCCAGCCATCAAAGGCATTGGCGGCTCGGTCCTCTATCTCGTCGATCAGTATGGCGATAAGGGCGACATCTATGGCGACTTTGAACCGACCGGTGAAAAAGACGAAGGCGGTGTGGGCCTCGAAATCCTCGATCACCTGACGCACAATGTAAACCAGGGCCAGATGAAGGTCTGGGCGGACTTTTATGAGAAGGTCTTCAATTTCCGCGAAATCCGCTATTTCGACATCAAGGGCAAGCAGACCGGCCTCTTCTCCAAGGCCATGACCGGCCCGTGTGGCAAGCTGCGCATCCCATTGAATGAAAGCCAGGATGATAAATCCCAGATCGCCGAATTCCTGCGCGATTACAATGGCGAAGGCATTCAGCACATCGCCCTGACCACACCGGATATCTACGGCACGGTGGACAAGCTGCGCAAAGCAGGCGTGATCTTCCAGGATACGCCGGATACCTATTACGAACTAATTGATGCCCGCGTGCCCAACCATGGCGAGCCGGTCGATGAACTGGCCAAGCGCCGAATCTTGCTTGATGGCGACATCGAGAATGAGCAGGGCTTGCTCTTGCAGATCTTCACCCAGACGGTGATCGGCCCGGCCTTCTTTGAAATCATCCAGCGCAAAGGTAATGAGGGCTTCGGCGAGGGTAATTTCAAAGCCCTGTTTGAATCCATCGAGCTGGATCAGGAACGCCGCGGCGTTCTGGCCTAAGCCACATGCCAAGGGACGCTGCGCTCCGGCTTGAGGCCTATTTGCCTTATCGCCTGTCCGTGGCGTCTAACCGCGCCAGCCGCTGGGTGGCGCGCTCTTACGAGGACAAGTTCGGCCTCTCCATCTGGCAGTGGCGTGTCATCGCCGTGCTGGGCGGGGCCGACCGCCTGACCGCCCAGGACCTCGCCAGCGCCACGGCGATGGACAAGGTCACCGTCTCCCGCGCCGTCAGCGCGCTCATTGAGCGCGGCATGATCACCCGGCAAAAACATGAAAGCGATGGCCGGTCTGCGCTGATTGCGCTGACGCCAACGGGCCGTGAAGTCTATGACGAGGTGGCACCTATTGCGCTCAAGCATGAAGCGGATTTGCTGTCCGGCTTGACGGAGTCGGAAGTTGAACAGCTCAGTGAACTTCTGCAACGGATTGAATCGCGGGCCGAAGCGCTAGCGCGTGATTAACCGGCGCTGAGAAACAGGGTCAGCCAGTGCGCCCGGATCGCCGGCGCCTCCTGGCCCTCAACCTCGACCGTGACATCCCAGTGCGACAGCCATTGGCCCGCCTTACGCTCTTCTACTTTCGATAGTTTGAAATGCGCCCGGATGCGTTTTCCAACCGGTGTCGGCGCGGAAAAGCGTATTTTTTCAAAGCCATAATTCATGGGTATCATGCCGGGCGGAAAGGCGGGCAGGCAGGTTTCGCCCAAATGGGACAGCATGGAGAGCGTGAAATATCCATGCGCGATCGTGCCGCCGAAGGGTGTTTCGGTTTTCGAGCGTTCGACATCCACATGGATGAAGTTGTGGTCTATCGTCAGGTCAGCAAAAGCATCGACCTTGTCCTGGCTCATCTCGAACCAGTCCGAACTATAGGTTTCTCCAACCTTCGTCAGATAGTCATCCATGCCCTTCGCACCCCTCTAAACGTGGCGCAGCCAGCCGTGCGCATCATTGGTATGGCCGGAAAACAGCCCGAAGAACGCGTCTTGTACCTTCTTCGTGATCGGATAATCGCCCGTGCCGACATCCAGCCCATCGACCTTCTTGATCGGCGTCACTTCCGCAGCTGTCCCGGTGAAGAACATCTCGTCCGCCGTATACAGCGCTTCGCGGGGCAGGGGTTGTTCGACAACCTCATGACCCATATCCGCCAATAGCTTGATTACGGTATCGCGCGTAATTCCTTTCAGGATGGAGGCCGCGCCCGGCGGGGTACGGATGACGCCATCCTCGATCAGGAACAGGTTTTCACCGGCGCCTTCCGACAACAGCCCGTCCACGCCCAGCCCGATGCCCTCGACCACATTGCGATCCTTGGCTTCATAGCCGATCAGCATGGAGGAGAGATAATTGCCGCCCGCCTTCATGCCCGGCGGGATGGTGTTGGGGGCCAGCCGGTTCCAGCTGGAAACCGCGACATCCACGCCATTTTTCAGGGCCTCCTCGCCCAGATAAGTGCCCCAGGGGAAAGCCGCGATGATCAAATGGATCGGCATGTCGCGCGCGGTGACGCCGACCGAACCCGCACCGCGAAAGGCCAGCGGCCGCAGATAGCCAGCCGTCAGCTTGTTTTCGCGAACCGCCTCACAGCATGCCTCGCACACTGTTTCATAGTCAAAAGGGATCTCGATGCGGTACATGCGCGCCGAGCGGTAAAGCCGCTTGATATGGTCTTTCAGCCGGAAGATCGCCGGGCCGTTCGGCGTTTCATAAGCGCGGATGCCTTCAAAGACGGAGGAGCCATAATGCAAAGCATGGCTCATTACATGCACATTGCACTCTTCCCAGGGCTTCAGCTCGCCATCCATCCAGATGTAATCGGCTTTTTTCAACGCGCTTTCCTCCGGCTGTTGGGTGTCGGGCCTTCAGATAGACCAAAAGGACGAGAAAGGGGAGGGCTTAGTCGCCCTTCACGTTTTCAATCCCTTGCAGGATCAGTTCCCGCGCGACGTCCGCATTCTGCCAGCCCTTCACATTCACCCATTTATTGGGTTCGAGATCCTTGTAGTGCTCGAAGAAGTGGGTGATGCGGGCCAGCTGGCCTGCCGGGATATCTGCATAGCTTTTCACCTCGTCATAAAACGGCGTCAGCTTGGAATGCGGGGCGGCCAGAATTTTTTCATCCGTGCCGCTTTCATCCTCCATCAAGAGGACGCCCAGAGGCCGGCAGCGCACGACACTGCCCGGGACCAGCGTCGTTGAGCCAATAGTCAGCACATCCACCGGGTCGCCATCATCCGACAGGGTGTGCGGGATAAAGCCGTAATTGCATGGATAGCGCATCGGCGTGTGCAGGAAACGATCGACGAAGATCGCCCCGGACGCCTTGTCCATCTCGTATTTGACGGGGTCGCCGCCAATCGGCACTTCCACGATCATATTGAAATCGTCGGGCGGATTCTCACCAACAGGAATGGCGTCGATATTCATGGGGCTCACCTGCGTGCAGCGAAAGGCGGGGGATAACCGCCCCGGCGGTCAAGGGCAAGCATTCAGATATATTCAGAGGGTTTGAGTAGGCGGGCTTAAAAGGGCACCGGACTCTCGAAACTTATCTTATCACCCGTTTCCGGATGCGTGAAAGCGAGTCTCTCCGCATGAAGGCAAAGCCGATCACGCATCTGGCGCGCGGCGTCATGCGCGTAGAAATTATCGCCGAGGATGGGATAGCCCAGATGGGCCATATGCACCCGCAACTGATGTGATCGGCCTGTTAAGGGTGACAATTCAACCCGCGTGAAACCCTCGCCGCGCTCCAGAACCTGCCAGTCGGTAACCGCCTTCCGCCCATTGACCGGATCAATGTGCTGGCGTGGCCGGTTGGGCCAGTCGGTAATGATCGGTTGATCGACCCGGCCATTGTCTTTGGCCACCTCGCCATGGACCAACGCAATATAGCGCTTTTCGGTCTGGCGGTGTTCAAACTGACGGCTGATATCGGCATGGGCCTTGGCCGTCAGGCCCATAACGATGACACCGGACGTGTCCATATCCAGCCGGTGAATAATCTTCGCCCTGCGGTGGTCTGCCCTGGCCCGCGTTTCCAGACTATCGGCCCGTTCCGGTGCATTGCCCGGTACGGTCAAAAGCCCGGCCGGCTTGTCCAGCACCAGAATATGCGCGTCTGCATGGATGACCGGTAAAGGCCCGGCCGGTGGCGGCCGGTAGATGAAATCATCCGGGGGCGGGGTGCTGGAAATGGGACGGGCTCCATCGGCGTGCGGAGTCTTCTATCGAGTGTGAGGGTCAACGCCAATACAACGGTCAGAGACACCGCCGCTATACGCCAGCGAAGTGTTCGGCTAGCGTCCGCGTCGAAATGCAAGGCTTTAGCCAGGGGAATGCCATGAAACTCACCGTCTCGATCATCGCCAGCCTGATTTTCGCGAGCCTCGCGGTCGCGCAGGATGAGGAGAGCTTCGCCGATAGCATCGCCGGTCTCGAGTTCCGCGATGGCTTTGTGCCGCTTTATGTCGATGACAGTGATGGCCGCATTCTCGCGCTTTTGCGCCGCGGTGAGGACGGCGATTTCGGCCGCATGATCTATGCCGCACGGATGACGTCAGGCCTGGGCTCCAACCCGGTCGGCATTGATCGCGGGCGCGGCACCAGTGGCGAGATTTTGCGCTTCTTCCGGGTCAATGACCGCATCTTCGCAGAGTTTGAAAACACGCGCTATCGCGCCATCGGGGCAGGAGAGGAAGAAGCCAGTGCCACGCGGCAATCCTTTGCCCGGTCCATCGTCTGGTCGACCGATATCCTCGCCGAGGATGGCGAGAATGTGCTCATCGACCTCTCCGCCTTCCTGATCCGCGATCCGGTCGACACGATCGGCATTCTCGACAATGCCGGGCAGGGCAGTTTTTCGATTGATGCCAGCCGGTCTGCGCCGCTTACCGACAGTGCGCTGGTCTTCCCGGAAAATGTCGAGATCGATGCGCTGCTTACCCTGTCGGGCTCTTCACCGGGCGCGGAGGTTCGCGCGGTGACACCCGCCCCGGAGTCGGTGACACTCACCGTGCACCATTCCTTCGTCGCCCTGCCGGAACCGGGCTATCAGATCCGGGAGGCGGACGAACGCTCCGGGGCGATCTCGATTGAAGTCTTTGATATGGCCTCACCACTGGACCAGCTGATCCGCCGCCGGCTGGCGGTTCGCCACCGGCTGGAACGCGTAGACCCGTCGGCTGCATCTGGCCCTGTGGTCGAGCCCATCATCTTTTATGTCGATCGCGGCGCGCCGCCGATTATCCGCGATGCGCTGATTGAAGGCGGCAATTGGTGGGCCGAAGCGTTTGAAGCCGCCGGTTTTGAAGATGCATACCGGGTGGAGCTATTGCCCGAAGGCGTTCATCCGCTCGATGCCCGTTACAATGTCATTCAATGGGTGCACCGCCAAACGCGCGGCTGGTCCTATGGCGCTTCAGTGATCGATCCGCGCACCGGGGAGATCATCAAGGGCCATGTCCTTCTGGGCAGCCAGCGGGTGCGTCAGGACCGGATGATTTTTGAAGGCCTGCTGGGCCGGCAGGGTACGGGCTCGGGCGATGATGATGATCCGCTGGAACTGGCGCTGGATCGCGTCCGCCAGCTTTCCGCGCATGAAATTGGCCATACCATTGGTCTGCTGCATAATTTTGCCGCCAGCGTGAACAATCGCGCCTCGGTCATGGATTATCCGGCGCCCTGGGTGAATGTGACCGGTGAGGGCGGCCTGGATGTGTCCCGCGCCTATGACACGGATATTGGCGAATGGGATATCGCTTCGGTCCGTTGGCTTTATTCGCAGTACACGAACCCTGCCGCCGAAGCCGAAGGCCTGGCCCAAATTCTCGCTGAAGCGCGCGCCGAAGGCCTGCTCTATATCTCGGACCGCCATGCTCGCTCGAATAATTCCGGCCATCCTTACGCCCATCTCTGGGATAATGGCGCGAATGCCACGGACGGTTTGATCGAGGCGGTTGCCGTGCGCAATCATGCGCTCGCGCGCTTCGGTCCACACGTCATGCAGGAAGGCTGGGCGCTGCCCGCCATCCGCGATGCGTTTCCGCCGATCTATCTTTTTCACCGCTATCAGGTGGAAGCCGCCGGCGCAGTGATCGGGGCGGTGGATTTTGCCTATGAAACCAATTCGGCCAGTGTCAGCGGCGTGCGGCCACATTCTGCAGCCGAACAGCGCCGGGCGCTTGCGGCGTTGAGCGCCACGCTGCAGCCGTCCTTCCTCGATATTCAAGATGAAGTGCTGGCGATCCTCTCGCCTTCGCCCTACACGGATTATGATCCGATTGCTCAACGCGAGCATTTCGAGAGTGATCAGTATCCCGCCTTCAGCCGTACCAATGCGGCCTCCGCCTCGGCCCGGATAACGCTCGCCGCGATGTTGTCTCCGGCGCGTCTCGCGCGTCTGGCCGAGCAGTCGTCGCGGGATGAACACCAGTTGTCACCGGAGCAGGTTTTTGAAGCGCTGGACGAGGTGATTGTGGAGCCGCCGCGCAATGAAGCCCGCCGCCTTACCGCTGTGCGCGAGGCCGTCCAGACGGAATATGTGATGCAGATGCTGCGGGTGACCTCAGCCTCCGCTCCCAGTGCGGCGGTTGCCGCGCGCGCGCAATTGATCTCTCTGGAAAACCGCTGGTCAGGCCAGCGGGTCAGCGCACATAGCAGCTGGCTCGCCAGTCAGATCGAGGCTGGTCTGGCTCGCATTGATGCGGGCGAGGATCTCGGCGTCATCAATTCAGACATTCCGCCGGGCAGCCCGATCGGTGCAGATGATTGCTGGCATTGCGACAGCGGGGCGCTTTTAGGAACGCCCCGCTAGACGCACCTTACCACCCCCAGCGGACGCCTGCGCGGCCACCGACTTCGCCTGTATCGGCGCCGAAGCCGATGCCGGCGTTGAGCGAGAAGGTCTCGTTCACACGTGCGGCGCCCGAGAAGGCCAGCGCATGGCTGTCATTGAAGAAGCCCCAGTTCGCTGACAGGGAATAGTTCTCCCCGGCTTCAAGTGACGTGACCCCCGCCATGGCCAGCGCCAGCGCGACACCATCGGTATTGGTCTTGATGTCCCCGGCATTGGTGACGACCACATTCTGCAGGTTCGAGAAGTCGGTCTGGAACTGCGCAAAGTCCAGCTGCAGCGCGGCAATGTCCGTCGTGTTCTGGGCAATCGCCGCAGCATTGGCCGCAATCGGTGTGGCATTGGCATAGTTCGGATTGATCTCGCCAAAGGCCGAGCCTCCGCCGCGCCATCCGTGTGTGTCCACATCATCGCCGCGATTACCGCCCGGCAGGCTGGCATCTCCACCAGATCCGCCGCCTGAGCCCCCGAAGTCTTCATGACCGCCGCCGCTATCACCATGGCCTCCGGGAAGACCCTCCTGGCCCTCTTCATCGCGATAACCAGACGCTGCCACTTCCGTTGTCTGACCGGCTGTGGACGTGTCGCCGCGCACCTCGGCCAGAAGTGCTTGTACCTGCGCTTCCAGCGCTGCGACCTGCGCTTCCAGCGCGGTCACGCGGGCGGTTTCTGCGCTATTCATGGCGCTGGCCGGCACACCGGGTCCCTGATCCGGCGCCACCAGCTGGAATTCGCTGATCGCGACGGATTTCAGGTTTCCGGATCCATCCACGCCGACCACGTGCGACACAGAACCCGACGAAACGATGTTTGCCGCATTGGCCAGGCCCGGAAGGGTGTAGAAGCTGGACGAAAGGCCCAGCAGGATCTGGTTGGCAAACGTCGTGGACGTGTTGGCCCCTATCGCCATGGAGCCAGAGAAACCGGCATTGGCATTTGTGCCGAAGGCGAACGCGTCAGAGGCGGTCGCCTGAGAGAACGCGCCAATGGCAACCGCACCGGTTCCGGTCGTATCCGAATTAACGCCGATAGAGATCGAGTTCGAGGCTGTCGCATCGACGTTCACGCCAATCCCGATGGCGTTGATCGCCAAGGCATCCGCGCCCCGGCCAATCGCGGTCGCATTCACGGCATTGGCACGAGCTGTGCGGCCGATGGCGGTCGCGTTGGTGTTATTGGCCGAGGCGACCGCCCCGATGGCTGTGGAGTCGGTGCCGCTGGCAACAGTGGACGCTCCAATAGCCGTGGCGGACGCGGCCGCAGCATTGGCGAACGCACCGATCGAGCTTGAATTCACGCCTGTTGCCTGAGCGAAAACACCCACGCCGGTGGCATTCTGTGCCGATGCGGTTACATCCGTGCCGAACGCCAGCGCCCGGTCGGCGGTCGCGCTCGAAAATGCGCCAAAGGCAACCGAGGCTTCCCCGGTCGCTTCGGTATCGCGGCCCATGGCAATAGAATTCACACCACTGGCAATCGACGTGGCACCCAGCGCTAAATTTCCAACCTGGCTGGCAACAGCATCCGCGCCGAGCGCAATCGTGTTAACGGCGCTTGCTTGTGCCCCGTCACTGTCACCGTCTGAGGCATCACCGCCAATTGCGATCGCGCCAGAAGCCGTTGCATCGCTCGCTTCGCCTACCGAAATCGAGCTTGTGCCGGTCGCAGTTGCGCTTGCACCTACAGCAATGGCTTCGATGCCGCTAGCGGCACCCTTGTCGCCGACGGCCACTGCTCCTGTATTTGAGGCGTTGGCAAGATTGCCCAAGGCGACGCTGCGAAGGCCGGAGGCGGCGGAACTCGATCCGCCGGCGAAGGCAAAGCCTGAGGATGCAGCCGCACCAACACCAATGGCGACCGTATGCGATGCGGAAGTTTGCGCAGAGTTGCCAATGGAAACCGCGGCCAGTTCCGTGGCGCTCGCGCCGAATCCCACCGCGATGCTGTGCGTACCGCTGGCGGTCGAATCTGCTGCCAGTGCGACAGAATTCGTGCCTGAGGCCTGCGCGCCATCTGTGCCTGCATCACCGGCGTCACCACCAATGGCAACGGCGCCGCTTCCGGATGCATCCGAATTCTGTCCAATTGAAATTGCGCTTTCAGCCGATGACTCGGCACCGCCACCCAAGGCGACGCCGTTTGCGTTGGTCACGTTGGAATTGGCTCCAATGGAAATGCCCGAGGTCGCGTTCGCCTGAACCTCCGCATCGGATCCGATGGCAATTGCCGAGGCAGCCAGCGCCTGAGCCCCATTATTGTCGGCATCCGTGCCGCCGTCATCCCCCCCGATGGCAATCGCATCTGTCGCCGTGGCATCGGACAATGCGCCGATAGAGATCGCATCGTTCTGGGTAGCATTGGAGAGTGTTCCTAACGCCAGTGAATTAATCCCGCTGGCGACCGAGGTGCCCCCAAGCGCCATTGCCCCTGACGAGCCGGCGATCGCTGAGCCGCCGAACGCGATGGATCCAATTCCAGTGGCGCTGGACCCCTGGCCGATGGCCGTGGCCCCGGTGTTGGACGCAGCAGAACCGGTTCCGATTGCAATGGTATTCGTGCTGCCTGATGTGGTGTCCGCGCCGAGCGCGATGGACCCGCTACCGGTTGCTTGCGCCCCGTCATCATTGCCATCTGAATCATCGCCACCCAGCGCGATCGCGCCTGTGCCGGAAGCATCGCTGCGCTCGCCAATTGAAATCGCGCTGGTGTTGCTGGCCTCTGAGTTCGCTCCCAGCGCGATGGCCTCGGTCCCGCCGGACTGGGCACCTCCACCTATTGCGATTGCGCTGTTTCCGCCCGCGTTAGCTGAACCAAGCGCGACGGATAAACCGCCCATCGCATCAGCTCCGGAACCGACAGCTGTTGCCCCGCTGCCTGCGGCTGAAGACATGCGGCCGACGGCTAAAGCACTGTCGCCTGAAGCGGCGGAAGTCGCCCCGATCGCCATGGCATCATTGGCCGACGCTGCTGCGTCGCGACCGATCGCAACCGTGTCACTTCCGGTGGAACTGGCACCCCATCCCATTGCAATGGCGCTACCGCCTGAAGAATTAGAGTCAGCACCGATCGCGATGCTCTCGCTTCCCGTTGCCTGAGCGCCCAGATCATTGCCGTCGCTGCCGTCGCCGCCGATGGCGATCGCACGATCCGATGTCGCATCGCTATCGTGTCCGATCGAAATGGCGTCATTGGCCGAGGCAACAGAATCGCGGCCCACAGCGATGGTGCCTGATGACGAAGCGTTTGCTGTATGGCCTAACGCAACAGCGCTGGAAGAAGCGTTCGCAAATTCGCCAAGGGACGATCCCTGATTTCCGGCGTTTGCAACTCGGCCGATGGCCGTTGCTCCGGAGCCGGTGGCGTCGGAATTCGCGCCCACGGCCGTAGATCCCGCGCCGGTTGACGCATCCGCGCTTTCGCCAATTGCCGTGGAATCACTCCCGCCGGCATTGGCGCTGACACCCAGGGCGACATTTCCTGTTGTGCTGGCCGTGGCGGCGCGGCCGATAACAACGGCATCCTGTGAAGCTGTATTGGCGTCGGCACCGATAGCGATGGATCCATTACCCTGGGATACGGCACCAATAGCATTGCCGTCGAAATCGCCGCCAATCGCAATCGAACCATCGCCGGCGGATTCAGATTCGTAACCCACCGCAATCGAGCTGTTAGAACCTCCGGAGGCACCCAGGCCCACGGCAACCGACTCCGTGCCATTCGATTCGGCTTCACGGCCTAATGCAGTCCCGCCTGTGCCGGCAGACGCGTTGACGCCCACCGCAGTTGAGTTGGAGGCCGTCGTTGAGGAGCCCGATCCACATTCAAGGCCCGAGCTCTCTTCACACGCAGCTCCTGCACCCGCTGGAGCATCGATTCCGCCAGCATGAGGTACGCCCGGACCGTCATCAGGCCCAGCCAGTGCGAATTCGCCAATCGCGACAGACTTCAGATTGCCCGACCCATCGATGGTCACGACATGGCTGATCGCACCTGCGGAGACGATATTCGCCGCATTGGCGAGCCCCGGCAGGGTGTAGAAGCTGGACGAAAGACCCAATAAAATCTGATTGACGAAAGTGGTCGACGTGTTGGCCCCTATTGCCATCGAGCCTGCGAAGCCAGCATTGGCATTTGTGCCAAAGGCGAAGGCATTTGACGCTGTCGCCTGAGAAAAGGACCCAATGGCGACGGCCCCGGTTCCCGTCGTGTCAGAGTTCACCCCAATGGAGATGGAATTGGCGGCTGTCGCATCGACATTGACGCCAATCCCCACTGCGTTGAGCGCCAGCGCATCAGCCCCGCGCCCGATGGCGGTGGCATTGACGGCATTTGCCCGCGCGGTTCTGCCGATGGCCGTGGCGTTGATGGCGTTGGCAGAGGCGATTGCTCCTATGGCCGTGGAATCAGCCCCGGTGGCCACGGTCGAAGCGCCAATCGCCGTGGCCGAAGCGGAACCCGCATTCGCGAACGTGCCAATGGCGGCTGTGTTTGTACCAGTGGCTTGGGCAAACACGCCAAAGGCTGTGGCGGATGCCGCAGACGCCGTGGTATTCACACCCAGCGCCAAAGCCCGATCCGCCGTCGCTTGCGAGAAAGCGCCCACGGCAACGGAGGCTTCACCCGTTGCGTCCGTCTCGCGGCCTAGCGCAACAGAGTTCACACCGCTGGAAACCGAATTTGCGCCAACCGCAATATTGCCCGCCTGAGATGCGGCCGTGTCTCTTCCCAGTGCGATGCTGTCGACACCGGTCGCGCGCGCGCCTTCGCTGGCGCTGTCCGTGTCATCCCCGCCAATTGCGATTGCCCCCAGCGCGGACGCATTGGCATTCGCTCCGATCGCTACGCTTTGCACACCGGTGGCGGTTGCGGCCGATCCGGCGGCAATCCCGTATTCACCAGACGCCGTTGCTGAACCCAGAGACGTCCCATGGGCATTCGCGGCGGCCGCGGATTCGCCGAGGGCTGTGGTGGCCACCGCAGTCGCGCTGGCCTCGGATCCTATGGCCGTGCTTTGGCTGCCTGCAGCAGTGCTTGCCTCGCCGATAGCCGTTGCTTGTGGAAACGACGCCGTAGCGCCGGCGCCGATGGCCGTCGTTTCAGCATGACTGGCACTGGCACCTTCACCAATCGCGATAACGCCGGACTGATTTGCCAGGGCATCCGCACCGATCGCGATCGCACCGGCGGCCGTGGCCTGGGCACCATCGGCGCCGCCATCGCTGCCATCCCCGCCTATCGCGATTGCCCGGGCCGCCGTGGCGTCTGCAGAAGCGCCCGCAGCAATGGCCTGAAAACTGTTCGCCGTTGCCGAAGCGCCCAACGCGATTGCGCTGCCATTGGACGCGCTGGCGCTACTCCCCAGCGCGACATCGCTGATGCCGGTCGCCGAAGAGGCGGCACCGATTGCAATGGCGGCGTTGCCCGTTGCCGTTGCGGACACACCAAAGGCTGCTGCGGAGACGCCGCTCGTCACGGAATCTGCTCCAACAGCAATACCGTATATTGCCGTTGCCTGCGCGCCGTCGGAATTTCCATCCGGGCCATCGCTGCCCAAGGCGATGGAGCTTGACGCGGTTGCATCAGACGACGCTCCTAATGAGATGCTATTACCGCCAGAAGCATTTGCCAGGATACCGACAGCAAGGGCGGAATTGCTGCCCGCGTTAGCGCCTGAGCCAATGGCGGTAGCAAACTCGCCAATTGCATTGGCTGCGACACCGACGGCCGTGGTATTGGAACCGGAAGCGACGGTGTTGTTTCCAGCCGCCAGGCTGCCGTTTCCGCTGGCGTTGGCACCGCCACCAAATGCGGCGGCATTGCTGCCTCCAGCGGCAGCGTTTTCGCCGATGGCCACAGTATCTGTCGCGGTGGCCGACGCACGGAGGCCAACGGCTGTGGCGTTCAAACCGGAAGCCGTCGCGTCAGTGCCTACCGCAATGCTGCTTTCGCCCGTTGCCTGCGCGCCAAGCGTATTGGCATCACCTCCATCGCCGCCCAGCGCGATTGCGCCCTCTCCAGTGGCGTCAGACGAATTGCCGATTGCAATCGCATCGTCTCCGGATGCATCAACGATCTGGCCGATGGCGATGGCACCTTCTTCTATTGCATCCGCGTCCCAGCCCAAAGCCACTGAGCCAATTCCGGTCGATGTGGAAAGCGCGCCAACCCCAACTGAGTTTGTCGCGGAGGCAACCGCAGACCGCCCTGCGGCCAAGGACTGCGTTCCACTGGCCAGGGCGCCAATGCCGAACGCAGAAGCATAAAGGCCGCTGGCGGTCGATTCTTGCCCGACCGCCGTTGTGAAGTTCGCGGATGCTGACGTGCTATTACCTATCGATACGGATTGATTGCCGGCGGCGCTTGAGTCGCTGCCGATCGCAACGGATAGATCTCCAGCCGCTTGTGCTCCGGCCGTTCCCGCATCGGTACCGTCGGCACCGATGGCGATCGAGGTGAAGCCGCTGGCATTTGACTGGTTTCCGATGCCGATATTACCGGTATCTGCCGCTTGCGCATCCGCGCCGATTGCGATTGCACCTTCATGGGTGGCGTCTGCGCTTTGACCGATCGCAATGGAGTCTATGGCGCTCGCGGCCGCACTGTCACCGATTGCTGTTGCGCGATTAGCCGTGGCACGTGAAAATTCCCCAACTGCGGTTGAATCAT
Organism: Hyphobacterium sp.; assembly: GCF_965228115.1. GTDB lineage: Bacteria > Pseudomonadota > Alphaproteobacteria > Caulobacterales > Maricaulaceae > Hyphobacterium. The sequence continues at coordinate 27,133 of NZ_OZ245794.1, forward strand.
CTCCGCTTGCCTGAGAATCAGATCCGATCGCTGTCGCATCCGAACCCGACGCAACCGCGTTGTTGCCAAACGCGCTGGCCTCGTGGGCGGTGGCCTGCGCGACACCGCCAACGGCGGTACCGAAGCCGCCGGTGGCCGTGGCCCCGACACCACAGGCCAGCCGGGCATCAACACCACCCGAGTCCGCGCCGCCATCGCCGTCCGAATTGTCGTCCGCATCGCCGTCATTATTGGTGTCGAGTAAACAATCATCTGCGCTCGCAGACGGGGCGAAGAAGGCGGTAAGGGCGGCGGTTAACGCGCTCGCCAGCACCAGCCTGGAAACCGTCGAACTCAGAATTACGCGGTTTTTCTTCGTAATTTCAGTTATCTGGCGCATCCCGATCCCCCAATCTCGATTAACCTTGCGTTAACCTTAGGGGCCAGCGACGGAATGCCGCAACCCTTTTGGGGTTTCAGGTTTCAGCCGGGCGTGGATGTTAGGGGCATCGCACCAACCGATTTGACGGTGCTTTGGCGGAACTGGAGAGGTTGACCGCGGCGCTATGCGAGCAGGCGGCGACCCGGGTCTGCCGGAGCCGTCAAACCCATGCCGATCGCGGCTGATCGAGGGGTTAGGCGAAGCGTTTTCGACCGCGGATTCAGATCCTTTCCCAAGACCAAAATCCCGAATTCATTCGCCCCTGGCCGCAACGCTGAGCCTGACGGGGTGTGACCAGGCGGGCCAGCACGCGGCCCTGATTCTGCCGTTACAGCCCTTCGCCGGGGTGCACGGAATTCTGATCCTGATCTCCGGGCCTGGCCTGTCGGGCGCCTGGGCCGTACGCATGGAATAGGGTGTTGCCTCGATGGAAAGCCTTTCCTAACTGACCGCCTGTAGGATGTTGAATCTGACCGGCCCCGGGAGGTTTCATGATCTTTGATCGCGCGCATTTAAGCCAGTACACGGACGGTGACGAGGCGCTGGAAGCCGAGTTGGTCGGCCTGCTGAAAGAACAGGCGGCGCGCTGTCTGGCGGCCATGGAAACCGCTGCTGATGAAAATGCCTGGAAGGCCGCGGCCCACACTCTGAAAGGTGCGGCGCGCGGCGTAGGCGCATTTGCGCTGGGCGAGGCCTGCCAGCGGGCAGAAGACACCCTGCAACCGGCCTGGCCTATGGCGCTGGTCGATATTCGCCAAAAGGCTGACGAAGCATTTGCAAAGATAGAAATCGCTTTGCAGCGTTGAGCACAATATTCCACCGCCGTGGCGGGTTTATCCATCAGATGCCCGTACGCAGACAGCTGCCTCGGGTTCAGCAAAGCAGAAATCCGGCAAGACCGAACTCCGCCAGACCTCGATCAGGCCAAAAGCCTGCGCGATGTCGGCAAACCGGTCGGTTTCGCGGACCGATGCAAATTCAGGATAGTAAAAAATGACCGCAAGTCCGGCAGAGGCTGGATCAATCTGCTCCAGTATCTCCAGAGCCCGGCCGGTCTCGCCAGCCCGCGCCAATTGCCGCGCGGAAAACACCAGATCCAATTCATTGCAAGTGGCCACGAGCTGTTCGATTTGACCGTCCGACAAAGGCGCTTCATCCGGAATCCGGAAGCAAGGCAATACACTGGCAAATTGATCGGGCAATCCGCGATCAATGAGCGCGGTTCGCGCCTCTTCGGGGCCGTACAGCAAGGTCTGGAGTAACAGCGCCGTTTCGATTGAAGCGTTGCCGGGATAAAGTTCAAGATAGGACGCAAAAGCGTCCCGCCCCCTGTCCAGCTGTTCAGATGTATAGGCCGTCAGGGCATGGAGGGTGGTTGCGTGTTGATTGTATGGCCAACTCGCCAGATGGCGCCCTGACATATATTGCGCCTCGTCTATCCGACCGACCTGTCGCAACAGCATGGCGCGTCGCAGCATGGCATACGCGCCAATCCGGTCTGTCCGGTTGACGTCCGATAAGGCCGTTAATTGGTCTCGGATCGGCATCTCGTCGAGGCGCGCGAGCAAGGCCATCAGTCGGATATAGTCGGAGTCAGGCGAAGCAAGTTCCGCAGCGCGGGATAGTTCCTGCGCCTGAGCGCGCAGTTGTGCGCTCTCTGCATTCGATCTTCCGAATAAAAACCGGCTCGGCTGTTCAAACACGCTCATGGCGAAAACGGCCATGAAAAAGGGTTCGTCAGGCGATTGATTCAACAATCTTTGTGCGACGGCGATCGGGTCATGCGCACTGTCCGGGAAGCTCATCGCACGGCACAGCTGGACAAGACCCGATGTCAGGAAACCGGTTTCAACACCATGCGAACGGGCCTCGTTTTGCAAGGCCTCCACGCAGAAAAAGATATTCGAATTTTCAACGGCAAGACGGAGCGCGAGGTCCGCATCCGATAATTGATCGCGGGGAAAGGCACGGGAATCAATCAGCTGTCCGCTCGCATGATCTAAAAGTCTTTGTTCCAGAAAGGCCTGACCTTCCCCGTCAATAAGCTGCAGCTCCAGCCTGTAACGTGAGGCGAACAGCGCGTTATTCGTCAATCCGGCAGCCAAAAATTCGCGTTCCAGATGTGGGCTGATTACCGCCAGTTCGTCCGCATAGGTGATCTGTAACTGGTCGTTTTGCTGCCGGCTGTTTGATGGCCAGAACAGTGCCGCTGCCGCGATCAGGACGATGCCCGCCAAGCCTCCGGCCACCCATTGCCAGCGTGGCCTGGCCGATGGCGATGTCTCCACGGGGCGGTCCGGCTCGAGACCCGCGACAAGCATTCCTGGATCATCGACGGCCTCGATAGGGGCCGCAAATTGATAACCGCGTCCGTAACGGGTTTCGATATAGCGGGTGCCGCTTGCCGGTTCGCCGATCGCCTTGCGGATTGTTTTCAAGGCTGTCGTGAGTACGCCTTCGGTGACCGGCACATCTTTCCAGACGGCATCGAGCAACTGGTCTTTGGTAACAAGGGCGGGCGCGTTTTCCATCAATATCAACAGCACCGCATAATTCCGCCCGCGAAGGTCGACAGCATCGCCATTGACGAAAACAGTCTCTTGCGCGCGATCCACCACGAAATGGTCGGCTTTCAGAAATCTGGTGTTTGATGATTCCGGGACGGTCATGCGTGATGGCCTTTGATCGCGTGCCCCTCATTTTTCAGATATTTTTCAGAATGTCTTCAGGTTTCCCTCAGGATCAGAAGGCAGGTGACTCCATACGGTCGAGGCTCCTTTCAATGATGGAGAATACCTATGGGTTATAACGTCTTAATAGCGGCTGGTTTGGCAAGCGCCGCCATCGCCGCAGCCTTCTCAGGAGGGGCATCGGCCCAATCGGTGCCGCAATTTGATCGCCTGCCATTTGCCAATGATACGTCCTGGGCGGGGGTTGAGTATCATGGCAATCCTGTGGGGGCGTATGGGCCCAATTGTACGTTTGCGCTGCAAATGGATTTCCGCCGGATGCAGGACAGATCACGCGAATTGGTGGTCCAGACCGCCTGTGAAAATCTTGAGAACGCCGAGATGAATTTCATCGTTCCCGAGGGTCAAACGGGTTTTGAATCGAACCTGCCGCATCCAGGTGCGAATTTCTATGATGTGTCGGCTGACGGCCGTGAAATCCGGTTTGTCCGCGTATTCGACCCGGCAGCGCATAATGGAATATCGCGTGACCGTGTCCGCATTCGTGTCAATCAGCCAATGGATTCTGCAACCATCTTTTGGGAGGTGCGCCAGAACAATCAATGGAGAACGATTGGATATGCCGTCGCAACGAAATTGTTGAACCATAATGTTTATCGGCCGGTGCCCGACGAAGGGGTTCCGCCAACCGCTGCTGCGCGTTCATTCCGTCCCGACGCAAGGGACCGGCGCCGTCCAAGAGCCATGGCCGTTCGTCCGATTAACGAAACCGCCTCAAATCTTGTCGCGACACCGTCATGGATGCCCCTGCTCAATCAGGGAATTGCCATTCCGCTGGATTTTTTTGCGCAGAATACGCATGACCGAAATGACTATGATAGCGATGCACCGACACCCGGGCTCGGCGGGCGTCCGGCCGCGCGCCAACGCAACTAAGCCCGGTACATTCCTTTTGACTTTCAGGTGCCCTGCGGGGCGCCTGTTTTTTTGAACCGGAGTTGCGGACAGCTCCGACTTTCGGGCAGGCTTTTTCCGCCTAAACCCGGGTTTTGTCCCAGACGGTAAACTCATAGGCGATCGACGCTTCCACCAGCGTTTCCCAGACCGGTTCGGCGATCGCCAGTGGCAAACCCGCAGTTTGTGAAGACCGCCGCACCTTGTTCAAAACGTCGGCTTTGCGGTCTTCATCCCGAACCGCGTCCCGGTCGGGTTTGATCCGGGCGGCGGCTTCCATATAGCCCGAGCGTATCTTGATCAGCTTCACCAGCTCGCGATCTACAGCGTCGACGCCGGCCCGCACATCCATCATGGACTGGCAGTCTTCGGGGGCTTTGATCTTATCGGTCAGAGTTGGGGTCACAATCAGCGCGCTCTCGTCTTGTTCGGGCTTTTTCTATGGCGAAGTGACCCGCACGCCAAGCGCTTGGCCTGCGGCTAGTCCGCGCGCTAGGCTTTTCCTCCGGTTGAGGGAGATTCGATAAATGGCCAGGGTCACGATCTACGGAGCGTCGGAAAGCGGTAACTGCCTGAAAACGCGCTGGGTTGCCGAGCGCATGGGCATTGAGTTCGACTGGCATGAAATGGACATCGCGGCGGGCGATACAAAAAACGATGACTTTCTGGCCATCAACCCGGCCGGTCAGGTGCCTTGCATGGTGTTGCCCGATGGCCGGATCCTGGCGCAGTCGGCGGCCATCATGCTGTTTCTGGCTGAAGGGTCGGATCTCATTCCTGAAGACCGGTATGACCGCGCCAAGATGATGGAATGGCTGTTTTGGGAACAATACAGCCATGAACCCGCCATTGCCGTTCGCCGGGTCATGGTACAGCGCCATAAATTGCCCGAAGACGAGATCGATCCCATGCTGATGCAGAAGGGCCGCCGGGCGCTGGGCGTGATCGAGATGCGTTTGGTTGCGCGGGATTTCTTTGTCGGAGACAGTCTGACACTCGCGGATATCGCGCTGGTGGCTTACACGCGTGTTGCGCACGAAGGCGGGTTTGACCTGACGGATTTTCCGGCCGTGAGGGCCTGGATCCACCGCGTGGAACGGGAGCTCGAAATCGATCCCGCATCGCCTTGAAGGCGGTCATTCCTGGCCCGTGCGGATAGGAGAATCCATCCGTTTTGACTTGACCACGCGGATAAAAAACGCTGCGCTGGAAACCGTGAACCGGGAGCAGGATATGAAAATTTTTTCGGCCGGTATCAGCCTGGCTGTCGCGATGGCCAGCTGCGCGTTCGCGCAGAGTATCGAACTCCGGTTCCAGCCCGGCCAGTTTAGTTCGGCCGAGGAGGCTCGGACCTATATCGAGCGCGCGGCGATGGGTGCCTCTCTCGAATTCGTTGAGCTGGATTTGGCGTCTGGACAGGTGCGGCTAAACGGCAGCGCAGCGGCAGCTCAACATTTCCAGTCCGATCCGGTTTTTCTGAATGTGACGGACCGGACCGAGCGCCGTGAAGGCCGGCAATTTGAACTATTCCTGACCGGCGATGATGTGTTTGCCGAACGCGGTGCCCCGATTGAGCTTTCTCCGACCCGGCGGACCGGCTGGCCCGGCGAACGCCTGCGCGTTGTGGCCTATGGCGAAGAAGGGCGTGTGTTGGGCGAGGCCTTTATCGCCGACCCACGCTTTGTCCGCTATGAGGGCTGGAGCGCAGATGGCCAGCACGTGGCCGGGTCTAATCGCGGCCTGATCCAGGACGTGTCCTTGCCACCTATAGCGGTCAGCCTGCCTGAGGAAACAGTCTCGATTTCGGTATTTGATGAAGCCGGGAGTCGGTTTGCGCCCGAGGAGGGCCGCTTGCTGGGCCGCATCCGGGTTGATCAGATTTTGGAGGCAGGCCAATGATCCGCAAACTCGGCCTTGCCACGGCCGCGGTGCTTGGATTGAGCGCCGCCGCCTCGGCCCAGACGCTTGTTCCGATCTATATGACCGGCGATCCGGATTCGCGGATCAATTATGTGATCATGGGCGACGGGTTTACCACTGCGGAACAGGACGCCTTCCGCGCAGAAGCCGACCGTTTCCGGGATTTCCTGATCGGCGGTGCGCCCTATGTCCGATATGGCGAGCACTTCAACGTCTACCGTTTGGAACTGGTTTCCAATCAATCCGGCGTGTCCCGTCCGGGTAGTCCGGTTGATACGGCGCTAGGGCTGGAATTGGGTTGCTTCAACATTGAACGGCTTTTGTGTGCCGACAATGGCCGGGCAAGTGCCGCACTTCAGGCCGCGGCGCCGGACATCAATTTTCATATCCGGCTGATCGTTGCCAACACGGCGACTTACGGTGGCGGTGGCGGATTTTTTGCCACAACAACATTGCACCCGGCGGCGCCGTCGGTTTTCCAGCACGAGATTGGCCACAGCTTTGTATCGCTCAATGATGAGTATGAGGATGCCAGCATCTGCGCACGCCAGCCGGGCCTCTACGGACCACCAAACGAGCTCAATACAACGGCACAATCCACCCGGGCAGACAGCCCTTGGCAGGTCTGGATAGATGCTGCAACACCGGTTCCCACGACTGGAAGCGCAATGGGTATTCCCGGCATGTATGAGGGCGGGCATTACTGTTCGACCGGGGTTTTCCGCCCCACATTCAACTCGCTGATGCGTTCGCTCAATCAGCCAATGGAACAGATCAACACCGAGGAGTTTGTCCGGGCCTTCAACCGGACCGCGCCAGGATTTGACGCGGTCAGCCCGCCGGCGGGTTCGCTGGCGGTAACCCGCAATTCACGCACGCGGCTATCGGTGGTTCCAAAGACGATCGATGATCAGGCCATAGCGATTACCTGGCGCGTGAATGGAAATGTGGTCAATGCATTTCCGGGCGGGGTGGAGGCACCGGCCAATGACGGAATTGGCTTCGGCGCGGCAGGCACACGTCTCGTCTTTGATGCCGCGCAATATGGCGTCGGTCAGCACACGGTGACGGCCACCATCCGCGATGTGACCACGCTGGTCCGGCAGGATCCGAACGGTGACACCACGCATCAGCGGTCGTGGACGATCAATGTGGAAGACCGTGATACTCCGGCGGCGCGTTTGGTTTCGGCGGTGCTTCCCAATGCCCGGTCCATGTCCGGCTTTGCCCCGGCAACTGCCTTTGCCACGGTAATCAATAGCGGTACGGCAGAGGGCACGAATTGCACGCTCTCGCTTCAGAATTCAAACGGCGGCGCAGCGACTCCCGCCTTTTCCTATCGTCAGACCAACCCGGCGGATAACAGCGTGATTGGGGGTGAAAATCCGGCGTTGAACATCCCCGCCGGCGGTTCCGCAAGCTATGTTTTTTCCGCTACCTATGCCGCGAATGCATCCAATGACGAGGTCTTTGTTGTCGCCGATTGCGATAATTCCGACCCGTCCCTGCGCGGTCCGGGTGTGAATTCCGCGTTGATATCGGCATCTGCGGGAAACACGCCGGACATTGTCTCGGTGGCCGCCACGATCGGCACGCCGGGGGTCGCGGATCTGCCGTCCGATGGCCGCCGTGCGGCTGTCGCGCTGTCAGCGGTGAATATCGGGTCTGCCGGCACAGTGACCTTGCGCGGTGATCTGGGTCCAGTGGCGCTGCCGTTGGAGGTGGAGTTCTGCGAAACCGACCCGAACACAGGTGCCTGTACGGGACCGCGCGCCAACTGGCTGGACGTCACTTTCGCGCAGAACGAGGTGAAAACCTTTGGCATGTTCATCCGCAGCCATGGGCCGATCCGATTTGTCCCGGAGGGATTCCGCGTCTTTGCCGGATTTGAACAGAACCGTCAGGATTCACGCGGCGGCACCAGTGTCGCTGTGCGGACCGTTCAGTAAGTCCGGAACGGATTAATCGCGCGTGGACGAGCGAATTGGCCATATCGCGTGACGGTTTTTTCTTGCCCCTCGCAGAAATGACCTTCACTCTGTATTGGAGTTTGCCGCAAATTGAGGGGGAGGGTGTGCATGTTTCTTGGCACAACTTCAAAACTTTCGGCGGCCATTCTGCTCGTTTCCATTGGATTATTCGGATTTGTGGATCGGGCATACGGCCAGATCGAAATAACGCCGAATATCACCTATGCTCAGGGGAGCACCGAAGCCGGCGATATCCCGCTGATGCTGGATATCTATACACCGGATGCTGATTGCCCCTCTCAGGGTTGCCGATTGATCATCGGCATTCATGGCGGCGGTTTTGTCGGCGGGGCGCGGGATAGCACCCAGTTTGTCGATCTGATCCGCGAGGCCGTTAACGAAGGATATTCGGTTGCAATGATCAGCTATCGCCTGGCAGGCGATCGACCTGTGCTGGCGGCTGACATGCAGGCTTTCCTGAATGCGAACATGACGGCGGCGGAATTGGCCGTTCTGAACAGCGACACCGCATTGGGCTGGCAGCTGAAAGCCTATTTCGGTGCCATGGAAGATACGAGATCTGCAATGGCCTTCCTTATGGCCAATGCTGCAACCTACAATCTCGACACCCGTGGACTTGTGCTCTGGGGGTCATCTGCAGGCGCGATTACGTCACTGAATGTCGCTTATGGGAGCGACGAGCTGGGCTGGACACTGGCCGCACCCGTGACAGGCGTCATCGATTATTACGGCAGCATGTCGCGTCTCTTCACTCTGGCCGGTAGTAGTGTTCCGATGATGGTCATCCACGGAGATGCCGATCCGACCGTTGCCTATCAGGAAGCCCTGGATCTGGTGGCCGAAGAGGCCACCGCCAATAATGGCGTCTGGTTCTATCCATTATCAGGAGTCGGCCATGGTTTTGGTGCGGTTCAGCCCCTGACACGAACGGTGCAGGGGACAACAATCGCAAGCCATAACATCGCTTTCCTCGATACAGTCTTCGCAGGCGGAGCGTTCGCTTCGGGATGCGTCTCCGATATGCCTGAGCTTTGCAGCGCGGCCAATTTTTCTGCCGCCACGATTGCCGCATCCATTCTCCCCGGGGCGCGGGCGGTCACTGTGGGAAATCCAGCAACTGCCTTTGCCGCGATCACCAATATTGGAGAAAGCGCGGCGGAAAACTGCCGTCTCGAATTGCTCAATTCCGTCGACGCGGCGTTTTCCTATCAAACTACCAGCCCGGCGAACGCACTGACCGGCACAGTAGACACACCAGTCAATATCGCCGCAGGCCAGACACAGAATTTTCTGTTCAGCCTGACGCCGAATTCGGTTTTCAGCGGCACGACCGCGATTATTGACTTTGTTTGTGACGGCAGTGTCCGGGCAACCTATCGGCCAGGCCTCACGGATTTCGTGCTGTCATCAGACGCTGATGCACCCGACATCCTTGCGATTGGCTCTACACTTTCGGCAGACGGAGTTGCGCGAGTGGGCTCACCGACGGGTTTTGTGCCTTTCGCAGTTTCTGCCATCAACATTGGGGCTGGCGACGCAACACCTGACCTCGATGCACCGGCGGCGGGAAACAATCAGGCAACGATCACGGTTACCCCGGAAGATGGCGGTCTAGCGCTGCCGATCGCCTACGATATTTGCGAAGCGAATGCCTCGTCAGTGTGTGTCGGGCCTCGTGGGCCCAGCGTTACAGCCCAGATCGGTGATCAGCCGTCCTTCTTTGTTGTAAGGGCGCTGGCCCAGAATGCGGGCATCCCGCTGTTTCCTGATATCGTTAGAAGCAACGTCGTATTCCGTGATGGCAGCAATGTGGTACGCGGACGTACCAGCGTTGCCGTAACGGTCGAAGGACGCGTGGTCGACACCAATCTGGATTCAATGCCAGCAGGGATCTGGGCCATGGATATTGGCGGTGCCGCGCTCGAGCACGGTGAAATATTTCAGGGCACGCTTGTGATCGATCCGGGCGGGGGGCACTCCGCGCTGTCAGATGGCGAACGCTTTGGGCAGAACCACACTCAGTATGGTTTTTTTGAGCGGACCCTCACAACCAATAATTCGGATACGCCCCAGCCGAGCTTTAGTGGGTCCGTGCTGGAAATTGTCGGAGGGAACGGGCCAGCTGCCAGCCGCGATATCGGTGGTCGCTGGATGCCGGAGAATTTCATCCGTGGCAATGTCACGCCGACGGCGGCTGGTCCCGGCGGGGTCGACGCGCCCAGCCTGCTTGCGGATCAACCGCGGCGGATCCGTGCGGTCTACAGCCTGTTGTCGCGACGCACCGTCACCCAGGCGGGCATCGCCGGAGTTTACGACCTGGTTGACGAGGAAAATGGCCAACCGCGTGAGCTGGGAACAGTAACAATCAGCGCGCAGGGAATCATGTCTGGCAATGTCAGTGATGGCACAAATGCCTGCCAGCTGAATGGAACCATGATCCTGCCGCAAGCGGGTCTGAATGTCTTCACTGTGGGAATAAATCTGACAGGCGGCTGCCAGTTCGCCGGGAGCTATTTCGGGCATTCAGCCCAATTGGATGATCCAGATGGGGCTTATACCAACGGACTGGCCATGATTTTTGGCGGCACGAATGCGATGGTGTCAGTCGTTCTGATTCCTGACGCGCAATTCCCGTGAACCCGATGGGGAGGTGAGGCTAGCGCCCCAGCTCCTTCATCGCCTCATCCACGCCTTCCAGCGTCAGCGGGAACATGCGGTGCGGCCCGATAATGTCCTGTACCAGGCGGATGGAATAGGCGTGCTGCCACCATTTTTCCGGCTCTGGATTGAGCCAGACGAGGTCGGGATACTGCTCGACCAGACGGTTCAGCCAGACCGCGCCGGCCTCTTCATTCCAGCCTTCAACCGAGCCGCCTGCATGGGTGATTTCATAGGGCGCCATGGAGGCATCGCCGACGATTACGATCTTCCAGTCGCGGCCATATTTATGCAGCACATCCATCGTCGGTACGGTCTCTGAGCGGCGGCGCAGATTAGACTTCCACAGGCCGTCATAAACGCAATTGTGGAAGTAGAAATATTCGAGATTCTTGAAGGTCGAGCGGGCCGCCGAGAACAATTCCTCGCAAGAGCGAACATAAGGATCCATCGATCCGCCAACATCAAACAAGGCGAGCACTTTGATGGCGTTGCGGCGTTCCGGCCGCATTTTCACATCGAGCCAGCCCTGCCGGGCGGTGGCGTCAATCGTGGTGTCGAGATCAAACTCCTCGCGCGCACTGTCGCGGGAAAACTTGCGCAAGCGGCGCAACGCAACTTTCAGATTGCGGGTGCCCAGCTCGCGCTCGCCATCCAGGTCCTTATATCGCCGCTGCTCCCAGACTTTGGCCCCCTTCTTGTGCCTGGACTTGCCGCCGATACGCACGCCGGCCGGATTATAGCCGCCATGTCCGAAGGGCGAGGTGCCGCCCGTACCAATCCATTTATTGCCGCCCTCATGGCGTTTTTCCTGTTCTTCCAGGCGCTGTTTGAGGGTCTCCATCAGATCTTCAAACGACATGGCCTCGAGCGCTTCCATCTCTTCGGGGCTTAAGAGCTTTTCCAATTCCTGGCGAAGCCAGTCTTCGGGGATATCCGTTTCCTGAAACAGGATAGAAAGGGCTTCCACGCCTTTGAAGACGTGCGCAAAGACGGCATCGAACTTGTCGTAATTGCGCTCATCCTTCACCAGGGCGGCGCGGCTTACGGAATAGAAATGATTGATGTCTGTGGCCACCGCGCCCTTATCGAGCGCTTCCAGCAGCGTCAGATATTCCCGGGTCGTCACCGGTATTTTCGCCGCGCGCAGATGGGTGAAGAACTGATGGAGCATGACGGCTAAACTGCGGCTTTTCGGTTTCGCGTCAATGCTAACGCGGGGAGAACCGCTCCAAAGCCTCCACATCCTGCTTCATCAACGCATCGGACGCTTCAGCGATTTTCTCCACCGGCCAGTCCCACCAGGCGACGTCCAGGAGACGCGCAATATCCGCTTCCTGCAGGCGGTATTTGACGATTTTCGCGGGATTGCCGGCCACGATGGCGTAGGGCGGCACATCTGAAGTCACGACCGCCTTGGTCGCGATGATAGCGCCATGGCCGACCGTCACACCCGGCAATATCGTGGCATCCCAGCCGATCCAAACATCATGTCCGATATCGATCCCGCCCTTATTAGGCCATGCGCCCGGATCGGGCGCGCCGAAGCCGTCACCGAAAATCGGGAAGGGATAGGTCGACAGCCGGTCGGCAAAGTGATTGCCACCATTCAAAACAAAGCTCGCACCATGCGCAATGGAGCAGAACTTACCGATGACCAGACGGTCCTCGACGAAGTCAAAGGCGTATTTGATGTTTTCGGGAAAGCTTTCCGGGTCATCGAAGGAATGGAAATAGGAATACTCCCTGGCCTCGGCCTTGGGGTGGTCTTTCAAAAGCGGTTTCAGGAAAACGATGGACGGTGCGCCTTCAACGGGGCGCAAGAGATCGGGCGACAAGGGCATGAGCGGCCTTTTGCATTTGCGTGGATCAACAAGTGGCAAGTGGGCGCACTAAATCATGGGCCAGTCTCCGAGCAGGACGCACGGTCTAGCCAAGGCGGCGCGGGATGTCCAAAAATAAATGGGCCGCAAGCACAGGGACAGGGAGTGCTTGCGGCCCACAACAGTCCCTTATTCAGGGGATATGGCAGGGGGATGCCGGGACTGTCGTTTTCAATTTTCGTTTCGGGCTCCCGGGTGTTTCGCCCCGGTTCGTGTGCCCGACTAATCGCAGATATCGTTACACTCGGCCTATAAATCAAATCGAATTAAATTGACATATGCATCGGAAAAATCGAATTATAGAACATGGCTCAACCGACCCTTAAACAGCTCTCGGCCCTGGTCGCGATTGCCGATACCGGCCTGTTCAAAACGGCCGCGGAAAAGCTCTACATCAGCCAGCCCGCGCTGAGTGAACAGATCAGCCAGCTGGAATACAGGCTGGGTGCTGTTCTGTTGGAGCGGGATCGCCGCGGCGCGCGTTTGACGCCAGTTGGCAGGGAGGTAGCGGCAAGAGCCCGGACCATTCAGCAAAGCGTGGCCGAACTGGGTGATGTGGTCCGATCTGGCCTTGCTAATCTGGGCGGGTTGATCCGCCTCGGTGCGCTGCCCACGCTTGGCCCTTACTTGATGCCTTACATCGTGCCGGTCCTGCATGAACGCTATCCCGACCTCCGGCTCTATGTCCGCGAAGCCTGGGCCGATGCCCTGACCCGCGATGTGATGGCCGGCGAATTTGATTGTGCCCTGACCGTGCTGCCGGGCGGTGCCGGCGGGCTGCACAACGAACCCCTGTTTGAAGAAGCGTTATTTCTTGGGATCGCGCGCGGCGATCCGCTGACGAAACGCAAATCCATCGACAGCCGAGCGCTCGCCGGCCGCAATTTCCTGACGCTGGAAGAAGGCAACCGCCTGACCGACCAGGTGAAAGCTCTGGCCCGCGCGGCGGGTGGAACGCTGCTGGATGATTATCAGGGCACCAGCCTCGACGGCCTACGCCAGATGGTGGGCATGGGTATGGGCGTGTCGGTTTTTCCGCAATTCTATGTGCGTAGCGAGATCGGCAATGATCAGGCGGTTGAGGCGCGGCCGTTAAAGATTGCCGGCGCTCAGCGTCCGGTCAGCCTGATCTGGCGGGCCGGCAGCCCGCGCGCCAAGGACTTCGCCACGCTGGGCGATATCATTGCGGAAACAGCGAGTAATCTGATTGGCGGGGAGTAGGGCCTAACCCACCGGTCCCGTTGGCCCACTCGGTCCAGAAGGCCCGCGCTGTTGCCGCCGGTGCATGAAGGCCAGCTTCTCAAACAGCATCACATCCTGCTCATTTTTCAATAGCGCCCCATGAAGCGGCGGGATCAGCTTGTTCGGATCTTTTTCGGTCAATAGATCCGGGTCGATATCCTCGACCAACAACAGTTTCAGCCAGTCCAGCAATTCAGACGTCGACGGTTTTTTCTTCAGGCCCGGCGCTTCGCGGATCTCGAAAAACCGCTTCAGCGCTTCGGACAAGAGCCGGCCTTTCAGCCCCGGAAAGTGCACCTCGACAATGGCGCGCATCGTCCCTTCATCCGGGAAGGCGATATAGTGGAAGAAGCAGCGGCGCAAAAACGCGTCCGGTAATTCCTTCTCATTGTTCGACGTGATGATGACGATCGGGCGCTGCCTCGCCGCGATGGTTTCGCCGGTCTCGTAGACGTGAAACTCCATCCGGTCGAGTTCGAGCAGAAGGTCATTCGGAAACTCGATATCGGCTTTGTCGATCTCGTCAATCAAAAGCACCGGGCGTTCTTCGGCGACGAAGGCCTGCCACAGCTTACCGCGCTTGATGTAGTTGGAAATGTCCGATACGCGGCCATCGCCCAGCTGGCTGTCGCGCAGGCGGGAGACGGCGTCATACTCATAAAGGCCCTGCTGGGCTTTGGTGGTTGATTTGATATGCCATTCCAGGAGCGGCGCACCGGTGGCGAGCGCGACCTGCCGGGCCAGTTCTGTCTTGCCGGTGCCGGGTTCTCCCTTGACCAGCAAAGGCCGCTCCAGCGCGATGGCCGCATTCACCGCCGCCTGCAGCTCGCCATCGGCGACATATTTATCCGTGCCCTCAAAACGCATGATCAACCCGCTCCCGCTTTCTCAACGGAAAGCATAGGGCGCATGGCGGAGCGGTAAAGCGTGGCAGGCCGTTTACGTTGGGTGTAAGGGGCGGGAGCCTAGAACTCGTAGCGCTCGTGCGATTGCAGGTGCAACGTATAGGCGGCATCGCCCAGACCATTGATGTTCCGCTCAGAGGTCAACTCGCCGACGACCCAGACCGGATCCCACATCTGTTCAATCTCGACCGGCTCTTCGCTGGTCACATAAACAATCTGGTTTGGCGGCGGGGGCGGGGTATGCACGCAAGCGCCAAAATACGGCACCAGAAGGAATTCCTGGATCGTGCCGCCCACATCATAATGCAGCGGCAGAATGAAGCCCGGCATGCGGATCGTCCGGCCCACCAGGCCGGCTTCCACATTGAAGGTTCCGATCTGCGGCATCTGCCCGCCGAAATGGTCAATCCCCATAATGCCATTGGCCATGCGATACAGCTCTTCAATGCGAGCCATTTCGCCGTCCGGAAGGAGATGATCCCAGTTGATCGTGGTCACACCGTTTTCGTCCGGCTCCGGCAGATCATCACGCGGCGGGATGGATTGTGCTTCTTGCGATGCGGCAGCGTCATCTTGAGCCAGTGCAGGGGCTGTCAGTCCGGCAGATGCCAGGACAAACAAGGTAAGAGCAAGAAAAGCGCGGATCATCGTCAAGCAACTCCAAGCACAGACATTTCCAATTCGCCGGTCTTATAACCGGATCGACAAACCGTCCGACAGCGCATTTCTCAGCGCTCGGATGGCAGGCCAGACGCCCATCAGCGCGCCAGCCAAGGGCATCAACACCAGAATGTAGGCCTCTTCAGGGCCAAAACCAGGCGGCAGACTAATGCCATAACGCTGGGAAATCATCGCCCCGATTGCCGCAAAGGCCAGATTTGCAATCACAATTCCGATAGCGGCCGCCACCAAAGCCACAACAGCGGCTTCCAGCAGCAATAATCCGAAGATATCCGATGGCCGCGCACCGGCGGCGCGCAAGACCGCCATTTCGCGGCGGCGCTCATTAATGCTGGACGACAGGGCGGTGAGAATGCCGGTCAGGCCGACCAGAATGACCAGGATCGAGATCGCCGCAAAGGCGCGCTCGGCCACGCTGATAACTTCCCAAAGCTGGCTCAAGGCCACGCCGGGCATGATCGCGGTCAGGGCTTCGCCGCGATAGGTGTTGATCTGCCGCTGCAAGGTCAGGATCTGAATGGGTGAGCTGACCCCCACAAAGACGGCGGTGACGCTTTCGGGCGTCAGATTGTCTGGCGGATTTGCGGCGAGCGCCTCGGCACTGGGCGCCATGCCCGATTGCCAGCCCACATGGATCAGTTCGATCGCTTCCAGTGAGACGTGCAAGGACCGGTCAACAGGGGTGCCCGTGGGAGCGAGAATGCCGACCACCCGGAAATTATGCCCGGTGTGCTCCGCAAAACTGACCTCGCCAATGCCGTGCGAAAGGGTCAGCTCGCTGCCCAGCGCATAGTCCAGCTGGCGGGCAATTTCCGCGCCGATCACAACATCATAAATGCCATCAAGCCGCTGTCCTTCCGCGAAAGACAGGCTTTGATTCCGGCCATAACCATAATGATCGAAATAGGCTGCGGTGGTGCCCACCACCCGATAGCCGCGATGACTGTCGCCAAGCGAGATCGGGACCGCCCAGTCGACATTGGGCGCGGTTGAGATCAGCTCATAGCTATCCCAGCTGATATTGGCCGTCGGATCGCCCAGCCGGAACACCGAATACAGCAAGAGATTCACCGACCCGCCGCGCGCCCCGACAATCAGATCCGTTCCGGAAATAGTGGAGTTGAAGCTCTCCCGCACGCCATCGCGGATCTTCTCCACGCCGAGGAATAACGTCACAGACAGGATGATCGACAGCATGGTCAGCGCAATCGACACCTTGCGGTTGGCCAGGCTCTTTACCGCCAGGAGGAGGAGCGGAAATCTCATACCGACACCTTCTGGCGGTTGATTTCGCGCAGATCGATCGAGCGCTGAAAGCGGGTGGCCAGCGTTGTGTCATGACTAACGAATAAAAGCGCAGCGCCGGACTTTTCGCATTCATCCGACAACAGCTTCAAGAATGCATCCCGCGCATCGCTATCCAGGGCAGACGTGGGTTCATCCGCGATGACAAGACCGGGCTTCCCAATGAGGGCCCGGGCCGCTGCCACGCGCTGTTGCTGGCCCACACTCAGTGCCAGGGACGGGCGATTGATCTGGTCATCATTAAGCCCCAGCGTATGCAACAGTCTCACGGCTTCATCGCGGACAGACCGGCCCTCCTGTTCAACGCGCCTTTTCCGGGCCGGTGAGAAGAAAGTCGGCAGAACGACATTCTCGGCCGGGCTGAGATAGGGCACCAGATTAAAGAGCTGGAAGATCACGCCGAGATGTTCGGCGCGGAAAGCGTCGCGCCTGGCTGCGGCCAGGGCATCGACCCGTTTGCCCAGCACTTCAATTTCGCCGGTTTGCGGCGGTGTGACCCCCGCGATCAGCCCCAGAAACGTGCTCTTGCCCGACCCGCTGGGTCCAACCAGCAAGGCGCGTTCGCCTTCACCAAGCGTGAAGTCGGGAATATCCAACAGGGGTTGGCGCGCGTCCCAGGCAAATTCCAGGCCGCGCACGCGAATAGCGGCAGTACTCATCAGGGCAGGCGGACACTCGTTTGCGATGGCGTGAGTTCAAACCCGGTCTGACGGTCGGTGTCAACAAATACGCCGTCGATATTTTCCAAACGCGGGAACGCCTCGAACAGCGTGGTCTCGATCTCGTTTATTTCTCCCGGATTGGTGCATTCGAACACATATCGAATTTCAAAATCCTGATGGCCGTGATCCTCGTGGTGATCGTGATCGCCATGACCATGATCATGGTCCCGCATCTTGTTGTTATCATGGTGATGATCATCATGCCCGTGATCATCACGATCGTGCTCGTCGTGATGATGATCGTCATGTGAATGGTCATCATGGTTGTGATCGTCATCCAGGCCGTGATGGCTATCGTGGAGATCGGCACCCGTATTGATGAGTACGTCAACCAACTCACAGCCTGCGCCGGAAGAAAAAGTAACCAGACCGGCGGATTGAAAGCGCGCGACGGCCGCATCAATAGCGGCCTGTTCTTCATCACTCTGTGCTCCGCGCTCAAATCCCCAGAGCGACTCCGTCGGCACCACAAAAAGCGCTTCGGCATTGCCATTGCCATCGACGCCAATCGTCAGCGTTCCATGGCCGTGAACATGGACTTCGCCTTGGGTCAGGGCCGTTGCCGCTACCGATACCAAGAGGTGGGTGAAACTCATCTCAGATGTCCTTTTGCGAACAGAATACTTGCCTGGCGTTACAATATAACATAGCTAGCTTACGCCTCGGCAAGAACAACGTCAGCTTACAGGGATGCAATCTATGGCCGATACACCTGCAATCCAGCCCAAGCCCATGGACCCCGCAAACGGTTTCGGGATTGGTGTCTCAACGCTCTGCATTCTGCACTGCCTTGCCACGCCTTTTCTCGCGGCAGCCATACCCGCTGTGGCATGGATAGAAAACGAATGGGCCCACATCATTCTGGCAGGCTTTGCCATCCTGTTTGTGGTTCTCGCCATGCCGAAATGGCCGGGCGGCACATTCGGTCTTGGCCTACGAGTTGTTGGCCTGCTGGCGGTGGCCACGCTGATGGGGGCCGCCTTTGCCGAGATCGGCGAAACCGCAGAGCGGGTGGTCACTGTGATCGCCGCCTCAGTGTTGGCCCTGACCCATATTGTGGGTCATAGCGCAGCGATGCGCCGCGCGCGGGTAGGGGCGGCCTAAGCAAGTCCGTCTCATGAGTGACCAACCGACGTCCCCCGCCCTTGGCGTGTGTCTGGGCGGTTTGCATAATCGCGTCCACGCCCGTCTATCTCGTACTTTATGTGTTCGACCAGTACCGGACCGAAACCATAGAGGTCATGTTGGTTGGCTGGGTTATGATTTGGGGCTTTGTCGCTGTGTTTCACAAATGTGAGAATTGCGGGACTTACGTTTTAATGGATAAGGAAAGCGGCAAGTTGAAAGCGCCGAACCTGCTTTACGCCTTCCATTTTGATTCTTGCCGCCATTGCCGGGTTAGACGCCGCCTCAATCCGTTTTAGTGTTTGGCGTTAATCAAGTGCTTCTGCCGAACATCTAGCTTTCCGTCTTTAACGCCGTAACCGCGTTGCATCGACGCCTGATTGCTGCCGTTTATCTGGCTCGCGCACAGGATGTGTTCTGGGCTCAAGGACCAGATAGTCAATTGTAGGGCAGGTAATCTGGTCGAATTACTTTATGGGCTTACCTGCGCTTCTGAATCATTATGTATTGCTGTGCTAATACAGCAAGTCAGCACGATAGGTTTCTTTTTGGAATGAGCAAGGATGACAGAAAACGTCGGGTCAAAACTGTCACTTCGGTTGAAGCTTACCGGATCATGCATGCCTTCCTGGAATTTCAATGGCGGTTGCGCGGGGCACCTGCCGACTCCCTAGGTGAGCTTGTTTCATCTTCTGCCATGAATGTCCCTGACGTCGTTGCAGACCCGGCGATCTGGCAGGATTGGGAAGAAATCTTTGACGAAATGGCTAAGCAGCCGGGCCAGTGAACCGGACTGGAAACTTCGGACAGTTGGTAGTTTACAACTATCCACCTCTATTGATGTATTAGCACAATGCAATTCTTGAGGGTCTGAGGGTAGTTTTCAAACTCCCCCAACAAGGTCACGAAGTGGCAATTAAACAGTGGCGCTAAGCCGCCTTTTTGTCCTTCACCCGCACCGCCAACTCCGCCGTAATCGCGTTGAGCGGGGCTTCTGAGCCCAACGAATCCCTGCGGCAATCTGTCGGTCCACATCATATTGTGCTGGCGAATAAAAACCCCAAATAAATTATGGTAATTGGTTTGGTTACTGTGTTTGGGAGGGCGATTTGGCAAACTCGACAATGAAAACAGCTTCATCTTCAGATAATGCGTGGGATGCTATCGTCATTGGATCCGGCATTGGCGGCATGGCAGCGGCGTCGGCGCTATCGCAAGTCGGAAACAAGGTGCTTTTGCTGGAACAGCACAAAACACTGGGCGGACTAACGCACAGCTTTTCCAGAAACGGATTCACCTGGGATGTAGGCGTTCACTATCTCAGCTCGATGGCGCCAAAAGACCATATGCGTAAACGGCTCGATTCCGTCTGTGACACCCCGATGGAGTTTGTCTCACTCGGCGCGGTCTATGATTATTTGCACATAGGCGACTCTGAACCCTTGGCGCTTTCGCGGCCCTATGAAGCACAGGAACGCGATCTGAAGGACCGATTTCCAGACGAGACTGAAGCCATCGAAGCCTGGACGATCGCGCTACGTGAAGGCCGTGACGCGCTCATATCATCGTTTGCGGCGCGGGCTTTGCCAGAATCGGCAGGCGACATGTTGGATGATGCGGGCCGCGCCGCCGTTGAGAAATACTGCCGGCCAACCACCAACGAGTTTGTCGCCGGGTTGACAGATAATGCCGAGCTTGCCGCGGCGATGACGGCCCAATGGGGGGATCATGGCGGTCGCCCCAGCAAAGCCAGCCTGGGAATGCATGCCATGATCGCGGGTGCCTACCTGATTTCCGGCTCCTGGTATCCTGCGGGCGGAGCAGCGGCCTATGCGGCGCATATTATCCCTGCGATCACAAAACGCGGAGGGCAAGCGCGCGGCGGTGTTCATGTTGAACAGGTTTTGATCGAAGACGGCATGGCTGTCGGGGTCCGAATCAGCGACGGCGAAGAGATCAGGGCCAAGGCTGTTGTCTCGAACATTGGAGCCCGAGAGACCATCGATAAGCTCTTACCAGAGAATGCCGGTCACGAAGGCTGGCAGGCAGATATCCGTGCTTTGCCCTCCAGCATTGCTCATTTCAACATCTTCCTCGGTTTTGAGGGAGATATCGAAGCAGCCGGGGCCACCAAGGCCAATCACTGGCTCTTCCCTACGGGACAAACAGATGTCGTCTGGACCAATGCGCCAGACGCACCCCCTCCGCAAATGACGGTGGGCTTTGGGTCGTTAAAAAACCCGTCGCATGATCCCGGTCCGAAGCAAAAACACACGGGCCAGCTCATCGTCTGGGCGGATTGGTCGACGGTGGCCAAATGGGCCGATATGCCGCCGGGGAAACGCGGCGAGGATTATGTCGAGTTCAAACGCCGTGCCGAAGAGACGTTGATGAACATGTTCGCGGAACACTTTCCTGAACTCGCGAAAATGGTGGTCTACAGGGAACTTTCAACGCCCCTTTCAACCGTCAGCTTTACTGGTCATCGGCAGGGGGCATTCTATGGCCTAGATGTGACCCCAGATCGCGTCTTCTGTGGAGGTCTGCGCGCTGCAACACCGATTCCCGGCCTATTCTTGTCTGGGCAGGATGTGTGCAGCCCGGGTATTCCGGGAGCGCTCATGGGAGGCATCCTTGCGGCGGCAAGTGTGGATGCGAAAGCGTTTGAGTTTCTGCGGTAGGCATTTCCGCTGATCAGTGGAGTGATTCGGCCAAATGCTTTTGTGCCTGCAAATCGTGTGAGGTGAGAACAACGAGATTGGGTAGCGCATCGCGCAGACCCCGCACCTTTGCATACGTCTCGTGAAGCTGATCGGCATTCCCGGTTCCGGGAACACGATCCTCCCATATCAGATGAGGCTCATAAGCCAGATCGCCCGCCAGCAAGATGGGCGGAATTTCTTCAGAACGGATCAGCAAAGACGTTGAGCCGGGCGTGTGTCCAGGCGTGGGAAGCAAAACCAGGGCACCATCGCCTCTGACATCATGGCAACCGCCAAAGGGTTCCAAAAGCGGGTCAGAGGTGGGTTCAAATCGGACAGGCCGCCAGTTCGCTCCCGGTATTTGAATGTGCTCGCGGAGGATCCATTCGCGTTCCGGGTGCGGTTCGGAAAGTTGCGCCCATTCTGTTTCGCTGACCAGCAATTGGGCATTGGGAATGTCAGCAATGCCTCCAACATGATCGAAATGTAGATGCGAGATCACAGCCTGCTGGACGTCTTGGGGAGCCACGCCGGCAGCCTCAAGCTGGTACCGCAGCGCGTCCTGTCCCTCGATATGAAAGCGGAATATCCGGTGTAGCAGGACCTGACCGATCTTCTGCGCGATGTAGTCGGGGTTGGAATTGATGGCTGGATCCAGGCCGGCATCAAACAAGACGGGCCCTTCCCGGTGGTGGATCAGAAATGACTGTATAGGCAATCGAACCCAGCTTCGCGAAAGCAACACCCACATCAGCCGGGGCATCCAACTGCCAAACCGATGCTCCTTATGCTGTTCGCCCCAGCCGGTGTTAAGAATGTCGATACCGCTGACCGCAGGCGAAGACGCTTGAGCGTTTGACGAAACGGACGTTTCAGTTGGCGTGCTCATAGCTTTGCCTCATACTTTTTCGCGTGGACATTACACGAAAGGTGCTGCCAGGGCGAAGACGGCCTAAGCCGCCTTTTTCGCTTTCACCCGCACCGCCAACTCCGCCGCAATCGCATTGAGCGGCGTGTCCCAGTCGCCGAACCGTTCGCCATGGAAGGTTTTGACGCTGGGATACCAGGGCAGATGATCACTGCCGAGTTTTGACCAGCCGCGCGCTGTGGGCGTGGCGACCAGCGCTTCCCCGCCGACCGCGCAGGTCAAATTGATCGTCGCATTCATGGTGCCGACGACTACATCACAGGCTTTGCCCAGTGCGGCGACGGCATCCAGATCATTCCTCAAATCAATGCCCGATGGCTGATGGATGGTGACACCGAATTCTTTTCCGGCGCGCGCCAGCTCCTCATCCACCTCGCCATATTGCAAATTGACCAACGTAATGCCCGGCACCTCCATGACGGGCCGCCAGGCCTCGAACGCCGAGAAATATTTCAGCCGCTTCGCATTCATTTTCAGGGACTTCCAGAGCAGGCCAACTTTCAGACCAGGCCCGAACCCGGCCAGCACGTCTTGCCAGTGAGCCACTGCGTCTTCATCCGCCGTCAGGAAGCCGGGCTCTGCCGGGAAGGCGTCCGGTGCCGGGCGGAAGGCGCGGCAGGCATTGCCCATGGGAAACCAGAAATCCGCCGGCTCGCGGTCCTTGATAACGCTTTCGGCGATCCGCCAATCTCGGCCTTCGACATTAGCCGAGGCATGCGCACCAATCACAAGGTCGGGAAAAGAGCGCTGAAACAGCGGGATGAGGCGTTTTTCACACGCGATGCGCACTTCGCCTTCGGGGCCGACGGCCTCGATCACGTCCCGCGCTGCATTCATGAACATGATCTCATCGCCAAGACCCTGTTCGCCGACCATGATGACCCGTTTTCCTTTCAGCTGCGCCGGATCAGCGCCATCCCAACGCGGCAGGTCAATCTCGAACAGGGTGGCGTCCTTGTAGTTGGGGTCGAGCCGCACTTCATATTCCGGCCAGCCCTTTTCCAGATCGCCCTTGGCAAGATAGGACAGCGACCGGCCATGGCACATGATCGCCGTGTCCTTGGGGTTGGCCGCATATTCCAGCGCGTGATTGAAAGCGTCGATGGATTTATCCAGCTGACCGGTCAGATCGAAAGCGTAAGCGAGATTGTTCCAGGCCCGGCCAAATTCCGGATTGATCCGCAGGCTCTCCGAATAAAACGTCGCCGCCTGATCGGGTCGCCGGCCTCGATCAGAACCGTGCCCAGCGCATTCCAGAGGTCATAATGATCCGGGTTGGAATAGATGGTGGTGCGCAACAGCTCGATGGCGTCGTCATACTTGCCCTGATCGCGCAGAATACCCGCCAGGTTGATCGTGCCATCCGGATTGCCGGGCAGCATTTGCAAAAACACCCGCAGGAATTTTTCTGCTGCGGGCAACATGTCCAGCTTCCAGGCCGCCATGGAAAGCGATTGATAAATGTCGGGTGAGTTCGGATCTGTGCGATAGGACTTTTCGTAAAATTCCAGGGCCAGCGATAGCCGTCCCAGCTCTTCCAGCGCCACGCCCATCACATGATTGGCCAGCGCGCTCTCCGGATCCATCTCCAGCGCCCGCATGGCCAGCTTGGCGGCTTGCGGTCCATGCCCGGAATGCGACAACTTGACCGAGCGGCGCATGATTTCCGCCATTTTGCGGAGCTTCTTGCGCGCGGCCGGGTCCGCGCGGTCAATCGCGCGCTTGAAATCAGGGCCAGTTTCGACCTTTGCGGCATCGGCCAGATCGCGCTTGGCGGTTTCTTCCGGCTGCGCGAGCAGATCTTCCAGTTTCATTTCCGTCATCGGGTTAAGGGCTCCAGCGGGCACATAGGTGGGCCGAGCAAGGCCTGCTTCGCTTGATGCCGGGTTAACGCGCCCTATCTGCGACCGCCCGTAAGTAAGAGGCCTTAGACATGCTGGAAAACCTGCCGGACAATTTTCGCGCCGTGATCTTTGGTGCGAGCGGCGGAATTGGGGCCGCTTTCCGCCGGGCGCTGGAGGAAGACGGCCGTTGTGCGGCGCTCTATGTCGGCGGCCGGCAATTGCTGGAAGAAGGCGGCAAAACCCGCAGCTTCACATTCGATCTGACCGATGAAGCCAGTATCGCAGCGTCAGCGGAGATGATCGGTGAGGGCGGACAGGTGCATCTGGTGCTGGTGCCGACCGGCATTTTACATGGGAAGGATTTCGGCCCGGAGCGCAGCTGGCGCGAGCTCAATGCGGAAACGATGACGGTTGTGTTTGCCATCAACACGATTGGCCCGGCCCTGATTGCCAAGCACGCACTCGAGCTGCTGCCTCGAGATGAGCCTTCCATCTTCGCGGCACTGTCGGCCCGCGTGGGGTCGATCGGGGACAATAGCCTGGGCGGTTGGCACAGCTATCGGGCGTCCAAAGCCGCGCTCAACATGCTGATCCGCAATTTCTCGATCGAACTGAAACGCAAGAAAAAACAATCGCTTTGCGTCAGCCTCCACCCTGGCACGGTGGATACCGGCCTGTCCGAACCTTTCCAGCGCGGCGTGCCGGAAGGAAAGCTTTTCACACCGGATTATTCCGCCAGGCAGCTCCTGTCCGTCCTGTGCGAATTGACGCCGGATCAGACCGGCCAGTCCTTCGCCTGGGATGGTCAGGTGATTGAATGGTAGCGGGCGCAACGCTTTTTTCACCCTAAGCGGCCTAGCTTGGGACGAACTGGTGATTCCACCGGACCCGAGGGGGAGGTGTATGCCGCTCAAATTATCGCTCAAGCCGGGTGAGAAATTCGTCCTCAATGGCGCCGTCATGCAAAATGGCGATCGCCGGGCGACGCTTGTTCTCCAGAACAAGGCGTCGGTCCTGCGCGAAAAGGATATCATGCATGAGCATGAGGTCGATACGCCGGCCAAGCGCGTCTACTTCCCGATTATGGTAATGTATCTATCTGAAAAGACAGATGATAAGGCTTATGATGAATTCGTCCTGCGGATGACAGAATTCATGAATGCCATCTCTGCGCCAGACGTTCTGCAAAACTGCGTCGCGGTGTCCCGCGATGTCATGGCGGGCGAGTATTACAAGGCGCTGATCCGCTGCCGCAAACTCATCGCATATGAAGACGAGAGGCTGAAGGGTGGGACTTAACGCTTATCAAACTGCCGCCACGCGGTCGGAAGACCCGCGGGCGACGGAATATCGCCTGTTTGCTCAAGTGACGCGCGCCCTGATGGACGCGGACGATGCTGATGCGCTGGACGTGAAAACCAAAGCCGAGGCGTTGGACTGGAATCGCCGCGTGTGGAGTGCCTTTGCGCTCGATTGCGCGGAAGCCAATAATCAGCTGCCGGAACAGCTGCGCGCCTCGATCATCTCGCTCTCGATCTTCGTGTCTAAACACTCTTCCTCTGTTATGCGCGACGGCGCGGACATGGAAATCCTGATCGATATCAACAAGACGATCATGCAGGGCCTTGCCCCGCAAAGCGGGCCAGCGGCGGGGTAGGGTTCAGGCCGCCTTTTCGATCCGTGCTATTGAGCCCGTTTTCGCTGTCTTCTTTGCGGCGGCCAGATCATGCGACGCCTGCATTCGCAGCAAAGTTGCAGCCGAAACGCCGAAAGCCTTCTCAAACCGTAGCGCCATATCCGGTGACAAGGCCGCCTTGCCATTCAATAGATTGCTAAGCGCGACCCGGCTGACTTGCAGATGCTCGGCGGTCTGGCTGACATTCAGACCGAAAGGTTCGACAATGTTCCGCCGCAGCCAGGGGCCAGGATGGACCGCCAGAGTGTCATGCAGCTTGATGGTCATCAGTGATAATCCTCCAGATCGAGATCGGCGATGGCTTGATCATTGATCTTCACAAAGGTCAGGCGCCAGTTCTTCGTGACCGTCATCGCATAACTGCCTTTCCGGTCGCCCTTGAGGGCATGGAAACCGAAATTCGGCGGGATGCTCAATTCTTCAAAATTTCCAGCTGCGTCGATATAGGCGATCATGTCGATCAAGCGTTCCGGCTCAATCAATCCTTTGGTTTTTCCCGCCTCAACCAAACGCCTCAGCTCCTTGTGGCGGATGGTTCGTATTTCCATGCGGGTGTATAGTCATACTGTACACTCGATGTCAAGCCAAGCTTTACAGAAAATTGGTATAGGGAACACTGTTTTTCAGCTAGGCTAAATCCGCCCGGTCGGCAGTCTTTGCCCGCCGAATTGACACTGCGGGTCTTGCTGGCATCTAATTGAATATTAAAAAACATCATAAATTCAACGAAATAAAACAAGAATTACGCGCGCCATCTTGGCGCGATTCTTGCGCCTCCGTGCGCAGGACAAAACGTCCTGGAGGCACCGCAAAATCGCGGGGTCGTTTCACTTCCAGAACGGAGGAACCCCAAAAATGACGACACTTTCCGTCAACACCAATCCGGGGGCGATGATCGCCCTTCAGAATCTGAACAAGACCAATATGCAACTTGAGCAGACCCAATCGCGCATCAATACCGGCCTCGAAGTGGCCGGTGCGAAGGATAATGGCGGTATCTATGCCATTGCCCAGCGGATGCGTTCACAGGTCAGCGGGTATGGCGCAGTAACTGATTCCATCAATCGCGCCATTTCCACGGTTGATGTCGCTTTGGCGGCAGGCGAGGCGATTTCCGATCTCATTATCGAGATGAAGGAAAAAGCGCTCGCGGCAGCGGACTCGTCGCTGGATACGGCCTCGCGCACGGCCCTGAATGAAGATTTTCAGGCCCTTCGCGATCAGGTCAAGACGATCGTTGCCAACGCCGAATTTAACGGCACCAACCTGCTCAATAACTCGGTGGCGTCTATCACGGCGCTCGCGAATGCAGACGGGTCGAACACGATCACGGTAAATGACGAAAACTTCGTTCTGGGGGCGACCGGTTCGCTGATCACGATTGCGTCCAATGCGTCCTATTCTACGGCGACGCAGGCCGACAATATCGCCAGCCAGCTGGGCACCTCGCTCGATAATGTCAACGCCGCTCTGGCGCGTCTCGGTACGGAATCGAAAGCTCTGGGTATCCATCAGACTTTCGTGACCAAGTTGACAGACGCTCTGGAAACCGGGATCGGAAATCTTGTGGACGCCGACCTGGCGAAAGAAAGTGCCCGTCTTCAGTCGCTGCAGGTCAAGCAGCAGCTGGGGATTCAGGCATTGGGCATCGCCAATCAGCGCCCGCAGGCGATTCTCTCCTTCTTCCAGTAGAAGACCGGGGCCGCTTTCCACCACAAGCGGCCCCATTTTTTTCAGCCATTTGAATCCCTTGAATCCGAGCCGGGAAATTCCTGCCCATCGGCAATCCCTGCCGGGCAAGTCTGCCACAAGTCGGCACATTCTGCCGGGTGCAGAAAGTCGCGAAATGCGGCGTCAAAAAGAACACTGAATAAAATCAGCATCTAAGCCCATTTCCTAACAAGCGCTGAATCGGCTTGGCCCTGCGCTTGCGACTCCGCTCGTGGGACAGAAGTCCCTGCTGGCAAAAGGCCGGCATCATGACCAGAACGGGAAAGGGCCAAGAAATGGCTACAATTAATACCAATGCGGGCGCGATGATTGCCCTGCAGAACCTGAACAAGACGAATATGCAGCTTGAGCAGGTTCAATCGCGGATCAATACCGGTCTCGCGGTCTCTTCTGCAAAAGACAATGGTGGCATCTTCGCAATCGCTCAGTCGATGCGCGCAGATGTGGCTGGCTATCGGGCGGTCAGCAATTCCATCGATCTCGCCCAATCCACCACCGACGTAGCATTGGCCGCTGGCGAAGCCATCTCTGATCTGTTGATCGAGATGAAAGAAAAAGCGCTCGCCGGCGCCGACACTTCTCTGGATGCGGCTTCACGGACCGCTCTGAATGAAGACTTCAAGGCATTGCGTGACCAGATCGGCACGATCGTCGCCAACGCCGAGTTTAATGGCACCAACCTGATCTCCAACGGCGCCAGCGACATCACCGCGCTGGCCAATGCCGATGGCTCCAGCACGATCACAATCGGCGCGGAAGACATGTCTCTGACAGGCTCCACGCTGACAATCTCGGCAACGTCATCGTTTGCTACCGCGGGTGCGGCTGACACCATCGCCAGCCAGATCGGCACTTCGCTGGACAATCTCAACGCTGCTTTGGCCCGCCTGGGAACAGGCTCCAAGGCGTTGGAGATCCACAACACCTTTATCGGCAAGCTTTCTGATGCCCTCGAAAAGGGTATCGGCAATCTCGTCGATGCAGATCTCGCCAAGGAAAGTGCCCGCCTCCAGTCGCTGCAGGTCAAGCAGCAGCTGGGCATCCAGGCGCTTGGAATCGCAAATTCCGCACCGCAGGCGATCCTTGGATACTTCCGCTAATTCAGCGGGATAGCAGAATTCGATGAGCGGCATAAACCACTCATCGGATAACCGGGCCGGCAAAACGCCGGCCGTCACAACCAGAATGGAAAGGGCCAAGAAATGGCTACCATTAATACCAATGCCGGGGCGATGATCGCTCTGCAGAACCTGAACCGCACGAATGTAGAGCTGGAACAGGTTCAAAGCCGGATCAACACGGGTCTCGCCGTGGCATCCGCGAGAGATAATGGCGGAGTGTTCGCAATTGCGCAGTCCATGCGCGCTGATGTTGCGGGCTATAAGGCTGTCAACAATTCCATCGACCTGGCGGTTTCCACCGTTGACGTCGCTCTGGCAGCTGGCGAAGCCATCTCCGACCTTCTGATCGAGATGAAGGAAAAAGCGCTGTCTGGCGCGGATTCCTCTCTGGATACGGCCTCGCGCACGGCGTTGAATGAGGACTTCAAGGCATTGCGCGATCAGATCGCGACAATCGTCACGAATGCTGACTTCAACGGCACGAACCTGATCAACAACTCGGTCGCCAGCATCTCGGCTCTTGCCAATGCTGATGGCTCGAACACGATTACGGTTCTGGACGAAAACCTGTCGCTCGGCGGCGGCGTCGTGACCGTAGCGGCCACGGCTTCCTTCGCAACCGCAGCGGCTGCGTCCACGCAAGCCACCGCAATCGAGACTTCGGTGACTAACCTGAATGCGTCGCTGGCGCGTCTGGGCACGGGTTCCCGGTCTCTCGAAATTCACAAAACCTTCGTCGGCAAGCTGTCGGACGCTCTTGAAAAGGGCATCGGCAATTTGGTGGACGCAGATCTCGCCCGCGAAAGCGCACGTTTACAGTCGCTGCAGGTCAAGCAGCAGCTGGGCATCCAGGCGCTGTCGATTGCGAACTCTGCTCCGTCGGCGATCCTTGGATATTTCCGTTAATTCAACGGAATAACTGAATTCGGTGAGGGGCGCATGCCGTTCACCGGATAAGGGCCGGCAAAAAGCCGGCCGACATAACCAGAATGGAAAGGGCCAAGAAATGGCTACTATCAATACCAACGCAGGGGCAATGGTGGCCCTGCAAAACCTGAACCGGACCAATATGGAGTTGGAACAGGTTCAAAGCCGGATCAATACGGGTTTGGCCGTGGCATCGGCCAAGGACAATGGCGGCGTGTTCGCAATTGCCCAGTCGATGCGTGCGGACGTGGCGGGTTATAAAGCCGTCAGCAACTCGATCGATCTCGCCGTGTCCACTGTGGATGTGGCTCTTGCCGGTGGTGAGGCTCTGTCTGACATGCTGATCGAGATGAAGGAAAAGGCGCTTGCTGCGGCTGACTCCTCGCTCGACTCCGCATCGCGGACGGCGCTGAACGCCGACTTCACGGCGATGCGCGATCAGTTGAAAACGATCATCGCAAATGCCGAGTTCAATGGCACCAATCTGATTGACGGTTCGACCACCGGCATTTCGGCTCTGGCCAATGCTGACGGGTCTAACAACATCACGGTTGCTGACGAAGATCTGTCGCTGTCCGGTTCGATCATCACGGTCGCAACCAACGCGTCGTTCTCGACCGCAACCCAGGCTGACAATATTGCCAGCCAGATTGGTACGTCTCTGGATAATCTCAGCGCTTCGCTGGCCCGCCTGGGTACCGGCTCGTCGGCGCTTGAGATTCACAAGACGTTCGTCGCAAAATTGTCTGACGCTCTCGAGAAGGGCATCGGCAATCTCGTTGACGCAGACCTCGCAAAGGAAAGCGCCCGTCTTCAGTCGCTGCAGGTTAAGCAGCAGCTGGGCATCCAGGCGCTCTCGATCGCGAATTCTGCGCCGAGTGCGATCCTCGGATACTTCCGTTAATCGCGGGAAATGGGTGGCTGGAATTGAAGGGGTTCCATTCCGGCCACTCACCCCCCGATTTGGAGGTATCCAGCTTGAGCCAGGAGGCGTTGGCGGCGCTCCCGTCAGCGGCTTAAAATGAATGAGTTGGTACAAAACATATCAGCCTCGGCACCGGTGACGCCGGTCGGCTTCAAAGC
Organism: Hyphobacterium sp.; assembly: GCF_965228115.1. Classification (GTDB taxonomy): domain Bacteria; phylum Pseudomonadota; class Alphaproteobacteria; order Caulobacterales; family Maricaulaceae; genus Hyphobacterium. The sequence continues at coordinate 57,662 of NZ_OZ245794.1, forward strand.
CGCCCCGCCACCCGCACGAGAGCCCAGCAAGGATGACACAGACGCTCAACAGCAAGAGCAGGACGACCGCGCGTCCCGAGAGGAACTCGCGGCAAGTATTGACCGGCTGGCTGAAAAGGCGTTTTCGAACTCACGTCTCGCTATCGAAAAGCACGAAGGCGCAGACCTGTTCGTTTACCGCCTGATTGACAGCAGCAACGGGTCGGTCGTCCGGCAATGGCCCACTGAAGACTTCCTGTCTCTGCGCGAGTATCTGCGTACGAAACAGGGGGGATTGGTCGACCAGCGCGTCTGATTTCCAGAGCCCGGCAAAAGCGGGCCTGGTAAGCGCATTTGCACCCGGCAATTTTGACCGCCCGGGTGAACGGGAAAACTGCGCCCCAATTTACCCATTGAAAATACAACAGAAATTATAGAGCCAAAGCGGCACGCCCCTTGCGACATCGTGTGACGAACACCGGGAATCTCTCCCGCCGTCCGAAGGACACGAAACCCAGGGGAACCGCATGACCCTTTCAATTCACACCAATGCTGCCGCCATGGTGGCGCTCCAAAATCTCAATAAGACCAATAATGAACTGGCCGATGTTCAGACCAAGCTGAACACCGGGCTGCGCGTCGGCGGCGCAAAAGACAATGCCGCCGTCTTCGCCGTGGCGCAGGGGATGCGCTCGGATATTCGCGCGCTGACGGCTGTTCAATCCAGTCTTGACCGCTCGGTCTCGATTGCCGACGTGGCGTTGGCGGCTGGCGAAGCCATCTCTGACCTTCTCGTCCAGATGCGTGAAAAAGCCACTGCGGCGATGGACCCGTCCATCGATACCTTCTCGCGCCAGGCCTATGACGCCGATTTTAAAGCACTCATCGATCAAATCTCGGTCATTCTTCAAAATGCCGAGTTTGACGGTGCCAACATCCTCAATGGCTCGATTACAGGCGGCATTGAATTCCTCGCCGATGCCGATGCCTCGCGCTCCATTACCCTGCGCTCTCAAGATCTCAGCCTGGGCGGTGCGGTAATCACGCTGGCCGCGTCGGCCAGCCTTGGCACGGTCACGCTGGCCACAGCGGCGGTATCGTCCATCCAGGCCAGCCTAGATAATGTGAACCAATCGCTCGCCAATCTCGGCTCTGACGCCAAGAAGATGGAAGCCCACCGAACCTTTGTGGGCAAGTTGATGGACTCTCTCACCGAAGGAGTCGGTAATCTGGTGGACGCCGACCTTGCCAAGGAAAGCGCGCGTTTGCAGGCCTTGCAGGTGAAACAGCAGCTGGGCGTGCAATCGCTGTCGATTGCTAACTCCCAGCCTCAGATTATTCTGAACTTGCTGGGTGGCCGATAGCGCTAACCCAATTCATGCGGAATAAAGGCGGCGGGCTTTCGGGTCCGCCGCTTTTTCTTAAACAGCCGCAGGCAATAGGTCCCAGCAATCTTCATAATTGAGCCATCGAGCCCAGGTGGTGACGTGGATCGGTTTCCGTGAGTATCCTTTCACCATCACGCCTGCCGTGTTCTTTCTCTTGTCGCCAGATGGGGTTTTTCCGTTCAAATATTCACGGTGAATCGCGAGCGCGTCGTTACGCGCAATCCCACCGGGTATAGTCAGCAGCCGGTAATGCGGCACCTCGAATCCTATCTCTGTATTGGGCTCCGCTGGCAGAAACGCGAATACGAAATCATTGTCTTGAAGCTGCTCAACCGATGTGTCTCGGCCGAGACGGACATGATGTTTGGTTCGGGATGTTTTGACCGATACTCTGAATTCTTCGCGACCCGTCGCGATCAAGTCGATAACTGGATAATTGCCACCAATCAGCGCGACTCGATAGCCGCGTGAGACCAATAGATCTCTGGCCAATAGTTCTCCAGCGTTCCCGATACGTGTGTTCAATCTAATCCTGACTTCTCATGCCAACCGACTCCCGTCAGATATGGCGTATGAGCGTGCGCTTCCTTTCATACGGTCGTCAAGCGATTGACGAGGCCGATATCGAGGCCGTTACGCGCGTCCTGACATCAGACTTCCTCACCACTGGCCCCGAAGTCGACGCCTTCGAGCGCGATTTCGAGCAGGTGACCGGCGCCAAGCACGCCGTGGCCTGTGCCAATGGCACGGCGGCACTGCATCTGGCGCTGGCCGGGCTGGACGTGGAGGAGGGCGATGTCTGCATCGTGCCCACCATTACCTTCATGGCGACCGCCAATGCTGTGCGCTATTGCGGCGGCGAGGTGGTCTTTGCCGATGTCGATCCTGACACCGGGTTGATGACCCGCAACACGCTGGCCGATGCCATGGCGCGCGCAGGCAGCGACGTGAAAGCTATCCTGCCGGTCCATCTGGGTGGGCAAAGTTGCGATATGGCGGCGATTGCCGACCTGGCACGGGAATCCGGCGCGCGCATTGTCGAAGATTCCTGTCATGCTCTGGGCACGCAGCGTTCTGGCGGGCATATCGGCGATGGCAAATTCTGCGATGCCGCGACCTTTTCCTTCCACCCGGTCAAGACCATTGCCGCCGGAGAGGGCGGGGCAATTACCACCAATGATGCCGAGCTGGCCGAGACGATGCGCCGCCTGCGCAGTCATGGCGTCACGCGCAATCGCGAGGAGTTCATCGGCGATCCACAGGAGCCCTGGCGGCAGGAATTTCACGAACTGGGCTGGAATTATCGCTTGCCGGATATCAATGCGGCGCTGGCGCGCTCGCAGCTGTCAAAGCTAGGCGCCTTCGCCACTCGCCGCCGGGAACTGGCCGCACTTTATGATCGCGCCTTGCCGCGCCTGGGCGAGCATGTCCGCCCGGCGGGACGCCTGCCGGAACAGACACCCTGCTGGCATCTCTATATCGCGCTGATTGATTTCGAGGCGCTTGGCACCACACGCACGGATGTCATGAATGCGCTATGCGAACGCGGTATCGGCACGCAGGTGCACTACATCCCGGTCCACAGCCAGAAAATCTATGAGGATAAGGGTGCGTATCCCGGCGCGGCGCAATATTATGCGCGATGTCTTTCCTTGCCGCTTTTCGTCGGCATGGAAGATCAGGATGTGCATCGCGTGGCGCGCGCGCTCGGCGATGTGCTGGGACTGAAAGCCCTATGATCTGGCTGCGCTGCCGCGCCGGGCTGAGGATTGGCACCGGCCATGCCGAGCGTTGTCTGACGCTGGCCAAGGCCATCCAACAAGAGAACGGGAAGGCTGGCCTGATCCTCGATCAGGATGCCAAAAGCTACAATTCGCGCGCCAATACCGCTGGATTGCCGGTTCAGACGATGTTGCCGGGCGAACCGCTCGCTGCAGAAGCCGCCGACTATCCTGACGGCCCGGTCGTGCTGGATCTCTCCAACCCGACCTTGCTGGACGGCCTGTCCGATTTGGTTGCCGCGCTGAAAGCTCAAGACCGCCCGGTCGCCCTGATCGAAGGGCTGGATCATGAAGCCTATAACGGCGCGGCCACTCCGGATCTCGTCATCACGCCTTATCTCGGCGCTTTGCCGCGAGACAGCGCTGGCTGGATTGGCGGAGGCGAGTATGCCGTGCTGGGTGAGGAATACGCGACGGAGCCGACGCCTCTTGAGGATCGAAATTCCATCCTGATGATGATGTCGGGCTCTGATCCCTGGCACCTGACCGAGACAACGCTCGCCGCGGCAAAGGCCTTTGGCAAAAAGCTGATCGTGGTCATCGGCGGCAGCATTCCAGAAGAGCGGGCGCGGCAAATCGCGGCTGAGGCAGATGCTATCGGCGCAAGGGTCGCACACGCACCTTCGACCCTTCACCCGCTCTTCCTGCAATCGCGCGCCGCCCTGATCGGGCCGGGTCTGGTGAAATACGAGGCAATTGCCACACGCACGCCGCCGGTCATCGTCAGTCCGGGAGATCAGTTCGTCGCGACCCAGTCCGCTTTTGTTGAGACCGGGTTGGCGGAAGTGCTCAGCTCCACCCAACCGGATTTCGCTGAAGCTTTAAAGCAATCCCTCTATCGAGCGCTGCAATCCACACCCGACTGGCCGGCCATCATCGACGGCCTAGGCGCGCGCCGCGTGGCGCGTCAGCTGATCGCGCGCTTTGGCGAATAATCGTTAAGAAGAATCGCGCGAGACTTCCCTACGAAACTGGGAAGTGCTTTATGACGCGCCACGAAAACCCGCCTCGCGCAGCTTTTGCCATCGCCGGCCGCGAGATCGGCGACGGCCATGCGCCCTATGTCATCGCGGAAGTTTCCGGCAATCATAACAAGGACTTGTCAAAAGCCTTGAAAATGATCGAGGTCGCCGCCGATTGCGGTGCGGATGCGGTGAAGTTCCAGACCTATACTGCGGACAGCCTAACCCTGCCGAGTGTCAAGCCGGACTTCCAGATCACCACCGGCACCTGGGCCGGATGGAATTTGCACCAGCTCTATCAGGAAGCCGCCACACCCTATGATTGGTTTCCGGCGCTTTTTGATCATGGCCGGGCCCTGGGCATCACGGTGTTTTCCTCACCCTTCGATAATGACGCGGTGGATCTGCTCGAAGGACTAGAGGCACCGGCCTACAAGATTGCCTCCAACGAGTTCACCGACTGGCCGTTGATCCGCCGTACCGTACAAACCGGCAAGCCGGTCATCCTCTCCACCGGCACGGCCACGCTGGAAGAAATTGACGTCACGGTGGCCTTCCTGGAACGAGAAGGCATCACCGAGTTTGCCCTGCTACATTGCGTCAGCGCCTATCCCGCTCCCATCGACAGCGCGCGTATGCGCAACATCACGGCCTTGCGGGAGCGCTTCCCTGTGCCCATCGGCTTTTCCGATCATACGCTGGATATCACCGCGCCGATCGTGGCGACATCTTTGGGCGCATCCATCATCGAAAAACACTTCGTGCTGGACCGGTCCGAGGGCGGGCCGGATTCTTCCTTCGCGATTGAACCTGAAGAACTGCGCCGCCTGTGCGAGACGGTTCGCGACGCCCATACCGCATTGGGCGGGCCGCAATTCGGCATGAAGGGAGCCGAGACCAAGTCGCCCATTTATCGCCGGCATTTCTATGCGACGCGGGACATCGCCGCGGGCGAAGAGATCAGCGCCGAGAACGTGAAAGCCATTCGCGCCCGCAAGGGTATCGCTGCGCGAGACTTTGAACGCCTGTTCGGCGCAAAAGTGTCGGTAGATATTCCCGCGCACGAGCCGGTCACCTGGGAGGCGATTGATGAGTGCGAATAAGGAGCTGGTGATTTTCGGCTCGGCGGAAATGGCCGAGCTGGCGCATTTCTATTTCATGCAAGATAGCGAATACGACGTCGTCGCCTTCACCGTTGATGATGACTATGTCGAGGAAGACACGTTCAACGGCCTGCCCATGGTGCCCTGGTCCGAAGCAGTGTCGCGCTTCTCACCGGACCAGTACGACATGCATGTCGCGCTCTCTTACATGAAGCTGAACCGTTTGCGGCAGGCCAAGTTCGAACAGGCCAAGGCGGCCGGCTATTCGCTGGCCAATTATATCTGTTCAAAATCAGCGACCTGGCCTGACCTGGTGATGGGAGAGAATTGCTTCATCCTGGAAAATCAGACCATCCAGCCAACGGTCAAGCTGGGCGATAACGTCATGCTGTGGTCGGGCAATCATATCGGCCATGGCACTCATATCGGCAGTCACACCTATTTTGCCTCGCACATTGTGGTGTCTGGCCATTGCCGGATCGGCGAACGCTGTTTCTTTGGTGTGAACGCCACACTGCGCGACTTTCTGAAAGTCGGCGATGAGGCCTTCATCGCCATGGATGCCAGCCTGACGAAGGATGTCGAAGCGGGCTCTGTCGTGCTCGGCGCACCGGCCACCGTCTTTGGTCCGGACGACGCCAAGGGTCGGAAAATCCGCAACAATTATTTTGGCCTCGATGACTAGGTGGCGAAAACTCGGCCTTGTGATCCAGCCCGAACCGGAAACCTGGTGGGGCCGCACGCATGCCATGCTGCCCACGCCGGACCATGTCGAAGGCTCGCTCTGGCGTATCTGGTGGGGTGGGCGGAATGACCAGAACCAGTCGCATATCGGCTGGTCTCTGATTGATCTGGAACAGCCCGACGTGGAGATTGAACGCGCCGTCGAACCCGAGCTGACGCCGGGCCGCCTCGGCACGTTTGATGATAATGGCGTTCTGCCCTCCTGCGTGATCCACACCGGCGGCGTAACGCGGCTTTATTATATCGGTTTCAAACCCGGCGGCACGACGCGCATGGATCTGTTCGGCGGGCTGGCCATCCGCAAAAAAGGCGAGGCGGGTTTCACGCGCTGGTCCGAAGCACCGATCATCGAGCGCTGTCCCGCCAACCCCTTCATCAACACCGCGCCCTGGGTGGTGAAAGCCGAGACCGGCTGGCGCATGTATTATGTCGCCGGGGTGGAATGGGTGCATGCCGATCTGCCGCGCTACAACATCCAGATTGCAACCTCGGACGATGGGCTGAACTGGCAGCGCGACGGCCGCATCGCGATTGATTTTGAACACGGTGAGAATGCGCTGGCCCGGCCCTTTGTCTGGCAGGACGGTGAGGTCTGGCGCATGTGGTTTGCCTCCAAGGGGGAAGCGTATCGCTTGCAACAGGCGATCTCGAGCGATGGCCTGAACTGGACCCGCGAGGAGCCACCAGCTCTGCAACCGGGAGACGGTGAGGACAGCGAGATGGCGGAATACGCCATCGTCCTGAGCCATAAGGGCCGGCAGATCGTCTTCTATAACGGCAATGATTACGGGAAGGGCGGCGTGCTGGCCGCAATCGAGGAATGATGCCCGCGCCTGAAACCACCCCCAAACGCGCGGCCATTATGCAGCCGACCTTCCTGCCCTGGTGCGGATATTTTGCGCTGATGGACGCGGTCGATCTCTTTGTCTTTCTGGATGACGTCCAGTTCGACAAACGCTCCTGGCAACAGCGTAACCGCATCAAGACGCCTAATGGCGTGATCTGGCTGACCGTGCCCGTGCTGACCAAGGGGCGGCGCGATCAGACGATTGCCGAAGCCGAGATCCAGCCGGGCACCAAATTCCCGGATGCCATGTGGCGCACCATCGAGATGAATTTCGCCAAGGCCCCGTTCGCAGATCGTTATCTGCCAAAGCTGCAGGAGATCATCGCGAGCCAAAGCTCCCGCATCGGCGAATTGAACATGGCGGTCGTCAACTGGATGGCGGGCGAGTTTGGCATTTCAACGCCAACGGTTCGTGCTTCGCAAACGCCGGTCTCTTCCGTAAAGGCCGACCGGCTTGTAGAATTGTGCCAGGCGAATGGCGTCACGGACTATCTCTCACCACCGGGGTCGAAAGCCTATCTCGAGGAGAGCGATGCCTTCGAGAGTGCTGGCATCTCGCTCGACTATTTCGACTACACCCATCCCGAATACGCCCAACTTCACGGTGCATTCGAACCTTACATGTCCGCGCTGGATCTGCTGGTAAATGAGGGGCCGGAGGCGAGACAAATCCTCCGCTCCGGGATCAAAACATGAGCCGCCGCATCGCCATCATCCCGGCGCGTGGGGGGTCGAAGCGCATTCCGCGCAAGAATATCCACCCCTTCGCCGGACAGCCCGCTTTGACGCATGTGCTGAAAGCGGCCGAAGCTTCCGGCCTGTTCGATGTCATCCATGTCTCAACCGAAGAACCCGACATTGCCGCTGTGGCGGGCGCTGCCGGATATGTGCCGGAATTTCTGCGCGATCCGGTGATCGCGGATGATTTCACGCCCATCCGCTCGGTGATAGGCTGGACGCTGCGCGAATATGATCAACGCGGTCAGCATTTCGAGACAGCGGTATTGCTATACGCCACAGCCTTTTTCCTCGAACCGGACGACATCGCAGGCGCGGTGGAATTGTTTGAAACGCACCGCACCCATCCGGTCTTGGGCGTTGCCGAGATTGGCACACCCATCGAGAAACTCTTCATCAAGCAGGACGGCTTATTACGCACCGCGGATGAAGCGAAATTCGGTGCACGCACGCAGGATCTGACGCCCGCTTTTCAGGATGCCGGCGCGATCGGGGTGTTTGCTGCGCCCAGCCTGATGGCCGAGGAAGATGGCAGCGCCCCCTTACATTTCCGGCCCTTTATTCTGGACCGGATGAAGGCCATCGATATCGACACCGAAGACGATTGGGCGTTTGCCGAACGCCTCTATGCCGCAGGGAAAAATCCATGAGTTACAAAACCGAACAGGAAGCCTTCTGGGCCGGGCAATTTGGCGATGAGTATCGCGAGCGCTGCGCCCTGAAACCTGAGCTGGTGGCTGCGCGCACCGCCTGCATGGCGCGCATGCTGCGCAAGGCGGCACCGGTCGGGTCAGCGTTCGAGGTTGGCTGTAATATCGGGCTGAATCTGGTCGCTTTGAAGAACGTCTCACCGGCCACCGAACTGGACGCCATCGAAATCAATGCGGAGTCCGCAAAGGCCGCCAATGCGCTTGGCATAGCGAAGGTCGAAGCAGCCTCAGTGCTCGAATACGAACCGGCGCGCACCTACGATCTGACCATGATTTGCGGCGTGCTGATCCACCTCAATCCGGAGGTCCTGCCGCAGGTCTATGACGTGCTGTTCAACGCCTCCAACCGCCACATCCTTTTGTTTGAGTATTACAATCCCACCCCGGTCGAGGTGAATTATCGCGGCCATGAAGGCCGACTGTTTAAGCGCGACTGGGCCGGTGAAATGCTCGACCGCTTCAAGGGTCAGCTGGAGCTGAAGGATTATGGCTTCTTTTATCATCGCGACCCGATTTCCTGGTCCGATGATGGCACGTGGTTTTTGCTGGAGAAGCGCTAGGCCCGCAGCGCCTTCAGACGTTCCTCGACCAGCCCCTGCAACGCCCTGGCATCCATGATTTCCGGATTGCTGTCCGAGGCATAGGCGAACTCTTCCGGCACATCGCGTGCGCCGTCAGCGCGATACCGCACCCGCAACTCGGCATCCATGGCTGGCAGGATGGCGTAGCGATCCTCCAGCTCCACCGTCTGGCGGGCATCATCGGCGGGCACCATCACCTCGTGAAGCTTTTCGCCGGGACGGATGCCAATGGACTTATGCGGCAGATCCGGGGCCATGGCGCGGGCCAGCTCGGTGATCGACATGGACGGGATTTTCGGCACGAAGACTTCGCCGCCCTTGGCCATTTCCAGGCTGGAAAGCACGAAATTCACGCCCTGATCCAGCGTAATCCAGAACCGCGTCATGCGCGCATCGGTGATGGGCAGTTCGGTGGCCCCATCCTCGATCAGCTTGCGGAAGAAGGGCACGACCGAGCCACGAGAGCCGATGACATTGCCATAGCGCACCACGCTGAAAATCGGGCCATTGCGCCCGCCCATATGTTGGGCCGCTGTAAAGATTTTATCCGAGGCCAGCTTGGACGCGCCATAAAGATTGATCGGGCTGGCGGCCTTGTCGGTCGAGAGGGCGACAACGCGTTTCACATCGCGCTTGATGGCGGCGCGCACCACGTTTTCCGCGCCTATCACATTCGTCTTGATGCACTCAAACGGGTTGTATTCGGCAATTGGCACATGCTTCAGCGCGGCGGCATGCACGACGATGTCTACATCGCGCATGGCCATATCCAGGCGGGTTTCATCGCGCACATCGCCGATGAAATAACGCAGGCAAGGATGCTCCGCTGGTGAGAATTCCTGAGCCATTTCATATTGTTTCAGCTCATCACGCGAAAAGATGATCAGCTTGCGGGGCTTGTATTCAGCCAGAACGGTTTTCAAGAACCGTTTGCCGAAGGAGCCCGTGCCGCCCGTGATCAGGATCGTCTGGCCGTCCAGATTAATGCGCGGCTTGGCGAAATCACGCCCGGAAAAGAGTTGTTCAATGTCGGCGGCTGGAAGCGAGGCGAGCGTGGCCATTTTCATCCTGTCGAATCGTTTGTTTTCAAGGCTTGCGGTGCGCCGGTTAACGGCTCGTTAGGCGGAAAACAGGATCATCAAATCCAGTGACAAAAGGGGGATCGCCATGACGCTCGCAGTCATCGTGCAGGCTCGCGCCGCATCCTCCCGCATCCCGTTGAAATTACTGGAATCCCTGGGCGGCCGCAGTGCTCTGTTGCGCTGCATGGACCGCTGCCACGAGATTGAAGGTGTGGACCTGGTCATTGCGGCGGTCGCTGGGACGCACGCCGATGACGAGATTGCTGAAGAAGCCACCGACGCCGGCTTCATGGTCACGCGGGGTCGGGAAGACGATGTGCTGGGCCGCATGGCCCGTGCCGCACATGATTCCCAGGCCGAAACCATCATCCGCATCAGCGGTCATCATCCCTTTATCGACCCGCAAATCTGCACCCGCGTTGTGCACCTCCTGCAGGACACACATGCCGATTTTGCATGCAATAACATGCCGATGAAGTTTCCCGACGGGCTGCAATGCGAGGTGTTCCCGGCGGCCATCCTGCATGAGGCGGACCGCAATGCGACCAGGCCCTTTGACCGCGAAAGCGTCACCGGATGGATTCGCACGCATCCAAAAATGCGCCGCGTGGCCCTCACCGGGCCGGGCAATGGCATGGAGCATTTGCGCTGGGCGCTGGAAGAACCAGAAGATCTGGAATTCTGCTCGGCCATCTTCGCCGAAATGGGGGAGAAAGCCGCGACCATGAACGCCGCAGAGCTCGCTGCTTTGTGCCTGCGCCGCCCGGATATTACCGGGCTGAATTCAAAACTAGCGCGCCTGGAAGACGCACTCGGCGAGCCGGAATTTTCGACCCCGCCCATCCCGCTTCATGTAGCGGCTTAACCACCCCGCATTCACCAATAAAATAAACCAAATCCCAATGACTTGAGCGGACAATCCGGGCAGGTTTTTCGGAGTGTGCCCGCGTGAACATCACGCCGTTCGATTTTTCTGCTTTGACGGGCTGGTATCAGGCCCGCACGGCAACACGGCTGGCCAGCCTGGCGACGCCGCAATCGAACGTGTCTGCCGCCACCAATGCCGCCGCCCGGCAGGGCGATGATGTGTTGCCGCCCTGGGATGTGCGCGGTGAGATAACTGGTCTCGATGAAGTCAGCCGCAAAGTGCTGGGCAATGGGCGTTTCTTTGATAACGCGCTGAGCGAGTTTTCCGACACAGACGCCTCCACCGACATCAAATCGCTCTTCGCCATGCATCAGGGGCTACGCCGCATGTATGCGCTGGCCAATGAGGCCGCCGACAAGACCACGATCGACAGCCGCAGGGATTTCCTCGACCGGCGTTTCACTGAAGGTGTCACACAGCTCGACAGCTTTTTTCAAAGCCTCGATCTGGAAGGCGTGAACGTCCTGAAGGGCGAGGAATTATCCAAGGCCGAGGCCGAAGTGGCGATCTCGCGCGGGCTTTCGGAATACACCACCGGCATCATCCATTCCGGTGATTTCGATGCGGAAGTCGCCAGCCTGACCGGCGACGTTCAATTCACCATCTCGGTGCGCAAATCGGGCGTGACAACAGACGTCAATATCAACCTCGCCGATATGGGCGCGATGGTGCGCAATCTCGATAACATCGCGGCCCACATCAATACGCAGATGGAAGCCGCGGGCATGATCTCCACCTTCGAGCGGGTGAAGATCGGCGAGGAAGACGATAACGGCATCGTTCCCGGCAATGATTTCGGCTTTAAGATTTCCGGAGCGTCCACGGAAGTCATCACATTCTCAGCCGCCAGCGCCAATCCGGCGGTTTATCTCACTGGCACTTCCGGCCTCAATGAGACCGCAGGCGGGCAAGTGATCAAGCTGACGGACCTCGCCTCCGGCACGCCCACCACAGAATTTTCCCGCCGCTTGGAAGCGAGTGCAACCGAGCTGACGACGGTCGATAAGGATGGTGAGGAATCCACCTCAACGGAAGCGAACGCGCTGACTCTGAAAGCCTCCGCCCTGGGTGCAGATGGCGCGCTTTACGTGCTGGGCGAGACCAGCGCCGATGTCGATGGCCGGGTCGTCAAAGGCGAGAGCGATCTGGTCCTGCAAAAGCTGGATTCCACCGGCAAAGTCGTCTGGACACGCACGTTGGGCGCGGCCAGCGAAGCCTCCGGCGCGGCGATCACGGTTGATCCCAATGGCGATATTGTCGTCGCTGGAACCGTGCAGGGCGCGCTGGGCGAGACCACCAATGTCGGCGGTACGGACAGCTTTGTTGCCAAGTTCAACACCGCCGGCGTGGAGCAATGGTTGCAACGCTTTGGCGGTACGGCAGATGACAGCGCGGCCTCGGTCTCGGTCGCCGCTGACGGGTCTATCTATGTCGCCGGGCAAGCGGCCTCCGGCTTTGGTGGCGAAGCCCATGCCGGCGGGGCCAGCGATGGCTATATCCGCAGCTTTGCCAGTGATGGCACGCTGTCCTACACGCGGCGCATCGGCTCTACCGGGGATGAACGCGCTCAGGCCACCGCCATCGCTTCTGACGGCGGATTGCTGGTCGCCAGCAATGAGGATGGCCGGGCGATTCTGCGCAAATATGACGCCGCCGATGGGGCGTCTGCCGCCCTTTGGGAAGTGGATCTCGGCGATCTGGAAAATGGCGCGATTGGCGGTCTGACGGTTGATGGCAATGACATCTATTTCGCGGGCTCGGCGGGGTCCGGCTTTGCACCCTCTGCACCGTTGACCGCGCAATCCGGGGGACGCGATGCGGTGGTGGTGAAGCTGACCGATGGCGCGACCCCGACCACGCAATGGACGCAATTTGTGGGGTCTGATGCCGATGACAGCGCTGCCTCTGTGCAGGTCTCATCCGGTACGGTCTACATCTCCGGCAAAACAACAGGCGAGCTCTCCGGCACCACCCAGAACGGCACCCGAAACGCCTTTGTCTCCGCCATCGATACCACAACAGGCACGGTGAATTTCTCCACGCAAATCTCCGGGCGAGGGGGTGTTTCCCAAGCCACAGGGCTGGCGGTCGATCCCAATGGCGACAGTGTTCTCGATGCGCTCGGAATGCCGTCTGGCACGCTGGCCTATGCCGATACGCGCGTGGTGACGGATCGCACATCGGTGCGCGAGGGCGATCATTTCTACCTTTCCATTGATGGCGGCCGGCGCAAGAAAATCACCATAGATGCCGATGACACGCTGCGCGCGCTGACCTTCAAGATCAATTCTGCCCTGGTGCTCGATGGCGCTTCCCATGTACGCCGCACCAGCAATGGCGATGTCCTGCGCATCACGCCCAATCCGAATGTCACAATTGAATTGTTCGCAGGCTCCGAAGGTCAGGACGCGTTGCAAGGCATTGGCCTGAAAGCCGGGTCCGTCACGGGCAAGGAAAGCCTTTTAAACCGGGATGAAGATTCCACCTCTGCGGCTCCGGAAGTCTTCGCGCTGGAATTGCCGACCGAATTGTCTCTGGCCAACCGGGACCGCGCCGCCGTCGCCGCCAAGGCGCTGGAAGATGCCATGAATGTGGTTCAGCGCGCCTATCGCGATCTCACCACGCCGCAAGCGCTGAAGGATCTTTTTAATGGCGAGAACGGCCCGGGCCGTCGCGGTGGCACCGTGCCCGCCTATCTCACCTCGCAGATCTCGAATTATTCGGCTGGTTTGGCACGGTTGCAGGCGGGGGCCGGCGCAGGCGCGACTGCGTTTTTCTAAGCCCTTTGATTCACTGCTATCGCAGGGGCAGAGCCCGCCGCCTTGGCAGAGCCCGGGCCATAGCCCGCAGTCTGGTCATTCAGGCGTGCGGCTTCATCGGCGACAGCGCGGACCACGCCTTCGGTCAGGACACGCAGGGCATCCACAGCGCGGCCATTGGCTTCCAGCGCAGTGGTGAAGTGTGCGGTGGCCTGTTTCAGCTGATCTTTCAGCGCCACCGGGGCCGCTTCCAGACGATCCGGTTCCTGTTTCACCGCGGCAATCTCGCGGCGATAGATCGTCGCCAGCTTGGATTTTTCATCCTGAAAGGCTTCGGCCTCTAAAGGCTTGCGCGATTCAAACAGGGCGGTTTCTTTTTCGATCAGCTCGGTCAGGCGCGTGGTCAAAAGGATCAGCGCCTCGGCGCGCTCGGCGGGATTGTTCGCGGCGAGTAAGCTCATGCCTCTTCAGCCTCCTGATAGCGCAGGATTTCCTGGGTTAGATTTTCCGACAGGCCAATGCCGCCGGCGCCGGCCATGATGCGCGCATATTCTTCATGCAGCAGGCCCTGAAAGGCGCTTTCGCCTGGCCCGCCATTGAAGGGGTTATTCTCGCCCACGCCCTTGAACATGGCCTCGACCATCTGCGAGAGGAAGAAGGCTTCAAATTCCTCGGCGACCTGCCGGGCTTCTTCCTCGCTCTGGACCTGACGAAGCTGAGGCTCTCGCCCCGAAGACGCACCTTGCAGCGCCTGGTTCAATAAGGCATCGGGGGCGAGAAGGGTGTCCATTTAGAGAACCTCGATCTCGGCCTGCAGCGCGCCAGAGGCTGCAATCGCTTGCAGGATGGCGATCATGTCACGCGGGGAAACGCCCAGCGCATTGAGGCCATCAACGAGGTCTGACAGTGACACGCCATCATCCAGAACGCCCAGCTGGGCCATGTCTTCTTCCACCGACACATTGGTACGCGGCAGGACCACCGTTTCGCCATCAGAGAAGGGCGCGGGCTGGCTGGCGATCGGGCTTTCGGTAACAGAGATAGTCAGATTGCCCTGCGCAATCGCGACGGTGGACACGCGCACATTTTCGCCCATCACAATGGTGCCGGTGGCTTCATCAATGATAACGCGGGCAGGCATGTCTGGCTCAACGCGAAGCAATTCCACCTCGGCGAGAAGCGCGACCATGTCGCCTTCATAAAAGCCGGGGCGGGTGAGAACGACCGTGGCGGGGTCGGCAGCGCGGGCAGCATCCGCGCCGAGATAATTATTGATGGCTTCGGCTGTACGGCGGGCGGTGGTGAAGTCCGGATTGCGCAAGGCGAGACGGATGGCGGAGCGGTTGGCGAGGTCAAAGTGCAGCTCGCGCTCCACCAGACCGCCAGACGCAATACGGCCAGCGGTCGGCACGCCGCGGGTGACAGACGCGCCGTCGCCTTCAGCGGCAAACCCACCCACAGCAACCTGTCCCTGACCGACCGCATAAACCTGACCATCCGCACCGATCAGCGGCGTGGCGATCAGCGTGCCGCCCTGCAGCGAGGAGGCATCGCCAATGGCGGAGACAGTGATGTCAACGCGGGTGCCTTGAGTGGAGAAGGGGCGCAGATGCGCGGTGACGATGACGGCAGCTGTGTTGCGCGTGTTCAGCGTGGCATCGCGCGTGTTCACATCAAACCGTTCCAGCATGGCGGAGAGGGATTGGCGGGTGAAAGCGGCGTTACGCAGGCTGTCGCCGGTGCCATCGAGGCCCACGACCAGGCCATAGCCGACCAGCTGGTTCTCGCGGACGCCTTCAACATCGGTGATGTCCTTGATGCGCGAATTGGCATGGGCCGGCGTGGCCAGCACGGCGAGGCCCAGCACAAAAGTCAGGAAGGCAAAAATATAAGTGGCGCGGCGCATGATCGGGGTATTCCCTTTGTTGTTACATGCGGAGTTGCGAAAGCCGTGCCAAATGGCGCCTAGATCAAACCATTGAAATTAATAGGAAAAGTGAGAAATAAAAGCTCTCCAAACCCGGCAAAACCCGCCGAAATCGCATACTGTAGGCAGAAATTGCCGTGTGGAATCCGTGCGTTAAACACGTGTTAAGCCAAACTCCCTGACGTTTGGCCCCATCAAGTTTCCAAGCGGGGAAAGCACCAATCATGAAAGTTTCGGGACCGGGTTCCGCCTCTTCCGTTTCTTCCAAACGCCGCGCCGGCAAGGCGGGGGGTGAGGGCTTTTCCGTCGACGCCGCACAGGCCAGCAGCAATGCCTCTGTTGCCGCCACCAGCGGCGCGTCTGCGCTGACCTCGGTCGATGCGATTCTCGCCCTGCAAGGCACAGGTGATTTCGCTGGGGCGAAGAAACAAGCGACCGAGCGCGCCTTTTCCCTGTTGGATGTGCTGGATGATCTGAAACTGGCGCTTCTGGAAGGCGGTATTCCGCGGGCCAAGCTGGTCGCGCTGATGGACATGCTGCAGACCCGCCGTGAAGCCACCCATGATAATCGCCTTGAAGCAATGCTGGACGAGGTGGAGACGCGGGCCGCGGTCGAGCTGGCCAAGCTGGAGCGCTAGAGCGCCAAAAACCCCACGGCCTGCTGGGTTTTTTGCCCACAGAATTCCCTCCCCCGTCACCGCATCCCCGCGTTGACTTCAAGGGCAGATTGCGCCATTTCGGGCCCGCCTGTGAGAGGGGCGGTTCTATTTACGGAGTTTGCGTGATGGCGAAGAAAGACGCTTCATCTTCTTCTATCGAGCTGCCGGAGGGCTATAAGCCCACCACCAAGGAGCCGTTCATGAATGAGCGGCAGACCGAATATTTCCGCCGCAAGCTGCAGGCCTGGAAAGACGAGATCCTCCGCGAAAGCAAATCCACGCTGGACACGCTGCAGGAAGATGTCGGCTCGATGCCGGATGTGGCCGACCGCGCCTCCACCGAGACCGACCGGTCTCTGGAACTGCGCACGCGGGACAGACAACGCAAGCTGATTTCCAAAATCGAACAGGCCCTGCGCCGCATTGAAGACGGCACGTTCGGCTATTGCGAAGAGACGGGTGAACCGATCAGCCTGAAACGCCTGGATGCCCGCCCCGTCGCTACGCTCTCCCTGGAAGCCCAGGAACGCCATGAACGCTCCGAGCGGGTGCATCGGGACGATTAGGGGTTATAGATTAAGCGAGGGTTGGTTCTCTTCGTTGAGTCGAATAATCCCAACCAAAAGCCAAGTTTTCTGGTACACAAGATGAGTGCCTAGCGCGAAAACCACGCCGCTTTGCCGGTAGTCGTTTTCATATTTCTCCTTCAACCAATTGAAGGCCATATCGGCATTGCGCGTTTCGTTTAGTCGACGTTGATAGGTAGTGGTGGTTTCCCAATCCTCGCACGTATGTGATCGCTTCTTTCCGGTTGCGTCGCGCCAATTCATCTTGAACTCAAGCGGGCAGACCTCGAAAGGCGATACCTTTCCATGAAACATGCTTTCCTGCGCAGCCGCCGCAGCATGCTTCTTGGTTTCTTTGTCGATCTTCTCTTGGCTTTTGGGGACAGAGAAAAATTCAAAATCAGATGGCCTGATCAGCGTAAGTGAGTGTCCCGCTTTAGCCGCAGCTGAAGTTGATTCGAACAGCATTGAATTCAAATTGCTTTGTTCTTTGGCCGCCGACGATTTGCCAACAATTTGAATTGAATTCGGCTCTACCCGCTGGGTTTCATACCGACCGTCGTGGCCTGGGTCGGTAAACTCGTACTGTATTATATCCCAACGACGGAACTTTTGCGGTTGAAGCAAAGTTCGGTAAGGCACCGGATGTTGCCGGACCCAGCTGCCTCCTGGCGAAATGCCTGCACAACAAACGGTTTCATCGTATTTCCCGCTTGCGTGTGGAAGGGCCTTTACGAGATTAACGCATCTTCCAGACTGTTTATGCAGCCGCCCCAATCTTTTGCACTCCGAGATGCTTAGTTTGTAATTTTAGGCGATCAGAAAGCTCTTTTGCAACTATTGAGCGATGGCAGGTTTTTGGATCCCGCTCATAGCAAAGGAGACAAGCAGAGCTCTGAAACAAGAGTTTTTCAATGTCGTCCAATGCTTGCTTGGCTTCTTGTGACGCCATGACCCCCGCATAGATTTGTCGAAATTTTTTCCAATTGCCGGCGCGAGCTGCTTCGCGGCCATCCTTTGGATCGCCCAGTTCGCGAAAGTGAACATAGTCGATGCCTTCTTTCGCCAAGGCTGAAGCCAATGCTGTCTTTGAAAAGCCCTTGCGACGTGACTGAGCTCTTTCCCGAATGTCGACCAAAATGTCGACATCGGCCAGTTTTAGAGTTTCGATGAAGTCACCGAGCGTTGCGGCTTCGTAGCCGATAGTTGAAAGCATGGTTTCCTCCCTGCCCTTAATCTCGCGGGGTTCGGTTAACGATTCAACTAAAACGCAACAGTGCTAGTTCAAGAATTCTTATCCCCACCTCTCAAACCTCGGGCACAATGCTTCCACCTCACACCTTATGGAGCAGCGGGCTGCAGGCCGTCTGTATGTCTTGGGAGTGAGGGGGTGCCTCGAGTGGGGTAGGGGTTTCCTCCCCCGCAAGCAGGGGAGGCACCAAATCGTCATCCCGGAGGTCGCGAAGCGGCAGTCCGGGACCCATGCCGAGCCGTCATCATTCCAGCATGGGTTCCGGGTTCGCACTGCGTGCGCCCCGGAATGACGCAAGGGAAGACGCCAGACACTACCTGGGTCCCTCGGACTTGATCCGAGGGTCCATCTCTTCTTGATTGATAGATGCCCGGGTCGAGCCCGAGCACCCCGGCCAAGATGGAATTGACGATGGCCCCATTCACCCTCCAGACCCTGAAAGCCGGTGAGGCCGATCAGCTTTCGCCCCTTGCGCCGGACGTGTTTGATAATCCCATCGACCCGGCAACCGCGCGGGCGTTTCTGGCCAATCCGGATAATCGCCTGATCGTCGCCAGAGACGGTGAGTTGATCATCGGTTTTGTGTCCGCCACGCGATTGATCCATCCCGACAAGCCTGGCGGTGAGCTGTTCATTCAGGAGGTCGGCACCGCACCGGATTATCAGCGCAAGGGCGTTGCGTCCGCTTTGATGCGGGCTCTGTTTGAAGAGGCCCGAGCCATGGGCTGCAAGCTGGCCTGGTTGGCGGTGGACACCGATAATGAGGGCGCGCTTGCCTTCTATGAGGCCATTGGCGGCAAGCCTCCGGAGCGCCAGTTTCATATTGATTTCGATCTGGAGTGATTTGCTTCGGCTTGTTGCTACAACAACCAGTCCATCAAAGCGTCACCCTCCGACTTGATCGGAGGGTCTCTAGGACAAGATCGTCCGGTCAAGCCGGACGATGACGAGGGAACATGTCAAATCCAGATCCCGGATCGCGGCTGCGTCCGGGATGACCGCTACGCGGCACAAAAATAACCCCTGCCGCCGGAGCGACAGGGGCCAAGGTGCGCCACTGGGTGGTGGGCGTGTGCTCCGGGCTGAGAAGCCCGGAGAAACCTAAAACGGCCAGATGATGTCGAAGACTTCCTGACCCACGCGGGGGCGTTGCACATCCGAGATATGGCCGCGGCCGCCATAGGAGATGCGCGCTTCGGCGATCTGGGTGTGGCGGATCGTATTGTCCGAGGCGATGTCCTGAGGACGCACCACGCCGGAGATTAAAAGCTCGCGGACCTCGTTATTGATGCGCACTTCCTGCCGCCCGGTAATGGCGAGATTGCCATTCGGCATACGGCCGGTGACCACGGCGGCGACAGAAAGATTGATCGTTTCGGCTCGTGTCACCGCTCCGGTGCCGGTGTGCGATCCGTTTGATCCGAAACTGGTGATCGAGGCCGGGTTGATCGCATCATTGAAGAAATCGCCCAGCTCGGCTTCCAGACCCAGGAAGTTGGTGAAATCACTATCCTCTGCACTGGTACGCGAGCGGTTGGTGGAGTTCTGCACATTCGCACTGTCGGAAATGTTGATATTCACGGTCAGAATGTCGCCGGGATGGGCCGCGCGCGGATCACCGAAGAAGGTCTGGCGGCCCGGCGTCCACAGCGAGTTGGTGGGCGCAGCTTCATAGGCCGCCGGAATGGCCCCGGCATGGCCATACTGATGGGGCGCAGACTGTTGCGGCTGGCCATATTGCGGTTGGCCATAGGCAGGCTGGCCATAAGCTGGGGCGTGTTGCTGTGGCTGGCCATAGGCGGGCGGCGCGCCATAGGGCGAGGTATGCGGCGCTTGCGGATTGTGCGGGCTGGTGGCGTAGAGCGCCGGGTTTTCAATCGGCGACAGGCCGGGCGTCGTGCCCACCTCCGTCAGCCTTTGGGCGGTGGAGCAGGCGCCGAGTGACAGCGCGGCGGTCAGCAGGAGAAGCAAGCGTTTCATATTCTTATCCCAGGGCTGTAAGTGGCAGTTATTGTTCTTCTTGTTGATCAGGCCATTTGTTGACTAAGACGGTCCGGCGGAGACGACGCGGGCGCGGCCGGGGCCTTCCACCATCGCATCCACCGTCCGGTTGGATTGAAGGTTCACAAAGCGGGCAATCTCGTCAGCTCCCGCATCTTCCAGAGCACGGGCGCGCGCCGTCAGTGACAGGCCCGGTACGCTAAAGACGAGGGAGACGATCTCACCACGCTCGACTACGACGGGCGTCTGTAAATCATAGGCGCGGAGGGCCTCACCGGGGCGCAGGGCGCGTCGCGCTTCGCGTCCGATCATCTCGTCAATGTGCATCACCGCATCAGCGCGCAGGCGATCGGCGCGGACGGGCTGCCAGTCAATGTCGGCATGTTCGATGACATGACCGGCGGGAATGGCGCGGGCGAGCACCGGCACGTCCAGCGTCGCATAGGCGCGGCCATTGAGGCGCACCGGCGCGGCCCCGTCATAGGCAATCAGCTCGCCCTGAAACACGCCGGCATTGGCATTGAAATCAAAGGCGGCCAGTTGCGGCAGGCCGGAACTGTCGAGCGGAGCATGAATATTTTCCCCGCTGGCCAGCTGGATCTCATACTCATTGCCATCGCGGGAAAACAGCTCGGCGGAGATGATCTCCTCAATGAGGTCGGTATCGATCATCCGGCTGGCGCGCTCCACCGTAATGCGGCGCAGGCGGTTGGGGTTCGACCAGGTCAGGCCGTTCTGACGGGCCTGCTGGATCACATAGGACGGGTCGATCGAGGTCCGGCGGCCCGGTTGCGGCGCGCGGACGATAACCGCGCTGGCGGCTTCGCCGTCGATCTCGAACAGATCGCCGAGCGTCACCACGCTGCCTTCCACGCGCACCGTATCGCGCAGGATGACCGGCCCGTCCGCGAAGGCGACCAGCACTAGCTGCGGCGGCGGCAGGAAGATCAGGGCGAGGGCAAAGAGGAAGGTTTTCATGGGTTCGTCCTCAGCGCAGGTTCGAGGAGGTCGACAACATCTCATCGGACGCCGAGATCACCCTTGCATTCATCTCATAGGCCCGCTGGGCCTGGATGAGGGCGGTGATTTCAGAGACCGCATTGACGTTGGAGGTTTCCACAAAGCCCTGACGCACTACGCCAAATCCGCTCGAGCCCGGCGTGCCCGTGGTGGGGGCGCCGGACGCAGCCGTCTCGGTGAAGAGATTATCGCCGCGCGCTTCCAGACCCGCTTCGTTGAAGAAGGTGGACAATTCCAGCTGGCCGACGATCTGGGCATCGGGCTGGCCGTCGATGATGGCCTGAACCTGCCCTTGCTGGTTAATCGCGACATCGCGTGCGCCCTGCGGGATGGCAATGCCCGGCGCCACGGTAAAGCCATCGGTGGTGACCAGTTGGCCATCCGGGCTGATCGCGAAATTTCCGGCGCGGGTAAAGGCATCTTCGCCAGAGGGCAGCTGAACACGGAAATAGCCTTGCCCGGAAATGGCGAGGTCATAGCGATTGCCGGTCTGCGTCAGGCTGCCCTGTTCGGTAATTCGGTAGACCGAAGCGGCTTGCACACCCAGACCCACCTGAACGCCTGTGGGCACGATGGTGCCCGCATCAGAGGAGGAGGCGCCCATGCGCTCCACACTCTGATAGATCAGATCCTGAAACTCGGCGCGCTGTCTTTGAAACGCGGTCGTGTTCATGTTGGCGATGTTGTTCGAGATCACCTCGACATTCATCTGCTGGGCTTGCATGCCCGTTGCGGCGGTAGTGAGAGATCGCATGGCTTAACTCCCTTTAGACGCGGCCGAGGCGTTCAATCGCCTTCCGGCTCAATTCCTCGCCCTGCGAGAGGAAGCGGGAAACGGATGAATAGGCCCGCATGGTCTCGATCATGCGGGTCAGCTCCAGAATGGGCTGGACATTGGAGGTTTCGACATAGCCCTGGCGGAAGGCGATCTCGGTCGCGATCTCGGCGGGGTTGTCCTCCATCGTGGTATAGCGGCTGGCACCGGATTTCTGCAGTGCCGCCAGGTTTTCAAACCGGTAAACGCCCAGCCGGGCGATCTCGGCATTATTCTGAACCAGCGCGCCATCTTCGGTGATGCGCACCTGGCCTTGGGCCGGGTCGATCAGGATGGGCGCGCCCAGATCATCGAGCACCAAAGCGCCATCAGAGGCGGCCAAGCGGCCTTCATTATCAATGCGAAAGCGGCCATCGCGGGTATAGAGCGCGTCGCCATTGGCCGCTTCAACCTGGAAGAAGCCATCGCCTTCCAGCGCGACATCCAGTGAGCGGCCGGTAAAATCCAGACTGCCTTCGCTAAAATCGCGGCCCACACCATAGGCATCGACATATTGAAGGTCGCTGGGGCCATCCTGGGCTTCGGCGGTGGGAGCTGGCTCGGCCCGCATCAACAGGCTTTCAACGTGAAATCCGGGCGTGGAGGCGTTCGCGATATTGTTCGCGACGATATCCATTTCGCGGCGCAGCGTTAGCTGTCGCGAAAGCCCTATCATAAGAGCATTATCCATGGCGCATTCCGTCCGTTCTGGAGCGTTATGTTTTTGACGCCGTCTTCCGCAGCGCTTTCCAAACGCATTGCATCCCGCGTGCCATGGTTAATTTCATTGTATTTCAGTGAGTTGGGACGTGGGCATCTCGCGTGCTGTTAAACGAACCGGCAGTTTCCGGCCTACAAGGCGGCAGGAATTGCCGGGTGAGCACCAAATGCAAACGCCTCGTTAACCGGAGCGGGCCTTAATCGGCCTGAATCACAAGGGGAATCGGAGCCACGCCATGGCTGACGAAAACGAAGAGATTGAAGACGAAAACGCTGAAGCCGAAGACGGTGAAGACGGCGAGGGCAAGAAGAAAAAGCCCGGCTTGATGAAGCTGGGCCTGTTTATTGGCCTGCCGGTCATCATTCTCGCGCTTGGCGGAACCGCGGCCTTCCTGCTTTTATCAGGCGGCGGCGATGAGGCCGAGCTGGCCGAAGCCGGCGAGCATGGCGAAGAAGCAGCCGGCGAACATGGCGCCGGCCCTGCCGAAGAAGAAATGACTCTGGTCGAGCTGCCGGAAATGCAGGTCTCGATTTCCAACGGCAATGGCGGATTCTCGATCCTGCAGATGCAGCTGGTGTTCGAAACACCTGACGAGCATTTCGCCGAGCATTTTTCGGAGACCGAACAGAACCGCATTCGCGACCAGTTCGTGGCTTTTTTGCGGGAGCTGCGCCCGGAAGATCTGGCCGGCAGTGCCGGCTATCAGCGTGTCCGCATGGAGCTCCTGCGCCGCTCCCAGCTGGTGCTCGGCGATGACCGGGTTCATGCTGTGCTGATTACCAACATGCTGATTGTCTAGAGGTTTGAATGGCTGACGCTGCAGAAGCCCCGGCACCTGAAGAGGAAGAAGCCCCGGCTGCGGAAGGCGCAGACGGCTCCGGTGATGATCTCTCCGAAGAATGGCAGTCCATGGTCGGCGATGAGGGCAGTGACGGTCAGGCGGGTGCACCGCCGGAACGCATCCTAAATCAGGACGAGATCGACAGCCTGCTCGGCTTTTCCATGTCCGATGAAGACGACGCGGATAAGTCCGGCATCCGGGCTATTATCAATTCGGCGTTGGTCTCCTATGAGCGCCTGCCCATGCTGGAGATTGTCTTCGACCGCCTAGTGCGGCTGATGACGACGAGCCTGCGCAATTTCACGTCGGACAATGTCGAAGTCAGCCTCGACAATATCTCGTCCATGCGCTTTGGCGACTATCTAAATTCCATCCCACTTCCAGCTATTCTGTCGGTCTTCCGCGCCAAACAGTTGGACAATTACGGCCTGCTGACGGTCGATTCGAACCTCATTTATTCGATTGTGGATGTGTTGTTGGGTGGTCGGCGGGGCACCAGCGCCATGCGCATCGAGGGTCGGCCCTATACGACGATCGAGCGCACGCTGGTTCAGCGCATGATCGAAGTGGTCTTGCAGGATGCCAAAGCCGCATTCGAGCCCCTGACCGAGGTCGACTTTGCGCTCGAGCGGATTGAAACCAATCCGCGCTTTGCCGCCATTGCCCGCCCCGCAAACGCAGCCATTCTGGTCAAGCTGCGCGTGGATATGGAAGACCGCGGCGGGCGTGTTGAATTGCTTTTGCCTTACGCGACCCTTGAGCCGATCCGGAAAATGCTGCTTCAGCAATTCATGGGGGAGAAATTCGGCCGCGATAATATCTGGGAAAGCCATCTGGCAACCGAGCTCTGGTCGACCCGCATGGAAGTCCTCGCAGTGCTGGATGAGCTGAGAATGCCGGTGGGCAAGGTTATGAATATGAAGGTCGGCGACACCTTCTTCCTGGATGCCTCGCCTGAAAGTTTGGTTGAATTGAAGTGCGGCATGATCCCGCTGACGCGCGGGCGCATGGGCCGGCTGGGCCATAATGTCGCCGTACGGCTGGATTCTCCGCTGACCACCCGTGCCAAAAAAGCCTTGATGAGGACTACATGACCCTGGCTACGCTCGTATTCGAAGGCGCTGTCGCGCTGCTCGTTCTTCTCGCTGCCGTGATGATGTGGCGGGTCGACGCCAAGCTGCGCGCGCTCCGCTCTGGTCAGGATGGTATTCGTGATTCCATCATTGCGCTGGATGAAGCTTCCGAGCGCGCCCGCGCCAGCCTGGCCAGCCTGCAACGCGCCGCCCGCGAAAGCGGGGAGACGCTGCAGGATGATGTCCGCCGGGCTCAAGGCTTGTCGGACGAGCTCCGCTTGCTGGTCGAAGCAGGTGATCGCCGCGCGAATGACATTGCCGCGCGTCCGCGCCGGAAAACAATTGCCGAGCATTTCCCGGAGGGCGGGCGCAAGACCGTGTTCTCTGATCTGAAGGATGTGCGTTAGTCATGAAGCCTGTCCGCGTCCTCGCCACTGCCGCCATACTCGCCGGCGGCCTGTTCATTCTCAAAGCGTTGGAAGTCGGTGTCAGCGCAGCCGACGCTTTCGCCACGCGCTCTGTTGAGGACGAGCCAGCGGAAGCGGCCGCCGACGAGCCACAGGCTAACCCGCTTGCCGAGAATTCTCTTGGTACGTCGGTGTGTGAGGCACCCGATGAGGCGGGAACCGCTGGCAGTTTTGCCATGCGCGCGGCGAATGCCGGCCTGTCTCCCTCCGAAAGGGATATTCTATCCTCGCTCGTTCAGCGGCGCGCGGCTCTCGATGCGCGTGACCGTGAATTGGATACCCGCGAACAGCTGCTGGAAGTGGCCGAATCCCGTGTTGATGAGCGCATTGAAGAACTGCGTCAGCTTCAGGCGGATATTGATGCGCTGCTCGGAAACTTGTCCGAGCTTGAAGCCGAAGAAATGCGGCGGCTTGTGGCCATCTATAACCAGATGGAGCCGGATGCGGCCGCCGAGCGCATTGCCGCGCTTGATCTCGAGACCCAGGTCCAGATCATTTCGCGTATGACCGCTCGCCAGGCGGGCCCGATCATGGCGGAAATGGAAGTTCGTGATGCAGCGGCTCTGACCTCGTTGATCGCGGCGCGCCGTGATGTTCCTGAAACCGCAGCAGAGCTGGAGGCGCGGCTTGGCTCTGAGGGCTAGCCTCCTTGCCGGCCTGACAGGTCTGGCCGCTCAAGCTGCTGCCTATGCAGCGGAACCCGTTACCTTTGCCGTTGAGCAAACCGGCGGTGTCAGCCGGATTGTCGTCAGCTACCCGGAAACTTTTGGCGACAACCGTCCGTCTGCCAATGCCGAAATTCTCGGCGGTCAGGTACTCGTTGTCCGCTTCTCTGAGCCGATTGAAGGCAGCGCTGCGGCTGTTGCTGCAGAGCTTCCCGGACAAATCGCCTTGGCGCGCATTGATCCCGACGGTCAGACGCTGCGGCTGGCGCTGCGCGATGACACGATAACCCCGCAGATTTCCAACTCTTATCACCTGTTGGCCATTGATCTTGTGCCGCCTGGCGTGTCTGGCCTGCCGGATATTGTCTCCCCGCGTGAACAGGCCGAGATCGATGCAGCTGAAGCGGCGGCAAATGCACCGCCCCCGCCGCCGCCACCGGCGCTAAACGTGGCGGTGAACTTCGCCCAAGCGACGGAATATACCCGGATCGAGCTGATCTGGCCGGAAATTGTCGCGTACGAGCTGGTCCAGAACGGCAATATCGCAACGGTGGCTTTTTCTGCGCCTGCCGAGATGGATCTGGCCCCGCTGCGCGCATCGCCCCCTCGTTTTCTTGAAACAATTGAAGGTGAGCGCGGCGAAGCCGACCATGAATTGCAGATCACGCTGGAAGAGGGGTCGACGGCGCGCATCTGGGATGAGGGTGAGCGGATCGTCATTGATCTTCTATCCGCCGATGCCACGAACCCGTCCGACGTGCTCGCCGCCCTTGCCGAGCTGGCAGACGCCCAGCGTGAAGCAAATGCGGCAACAGATCCGGCTGAGGACGACGTCGCTCGTGATGTTCCGCCCCCGGTAGAGGACACCCCGGCCAGTGTCGAGCCGGAGGTCGAACCGGGCTCGCCCATTCCTGTCCCGGAGCTGGACGCCGAGACCCTGAATTATACCCGCGAGGTGCGCGCCGACCCGGTCCCGACCAGCGGCGTCGTGACGGCGCAAGCGCGAGAGAATGAAGGCGAGCTGATCACGGTGTTTGAATGGGCCGCCCCGGTGGGCGCGGCAGTCTTTCAGCGCGGTTCGGCGATCTGGATCGTGTTTGATGCGGAAGCCGAGCTGAACCTGGAGGAAATCGCACACGGACGGCGCGGCCATGTCATTGGCTACACGACCAGCCGGGGCGAGGGTTACTCCGCTGCCCGGATCGTCGTGCCGGATTCCACGCAAGCCGAGGTTTTTCGCGACGCCAATGCCTGGCGCGTTGTGTTTTCCGAGCGCATTGAATCCCCGCCGCGGCCCATTTCCGTCGAGCGCGACGCCCGGCGTGGCACGGCTGCGCGCATTCTCGTGGAACTCGATCAACCCGGAGAACCCCTCTGGGTCGATGATCTCGCCGTCGGTGACATGCTCGCCGTTATCACCGGGCGGGGACAAATCCAGGGCGCGCCGTCGCGCCGCGACTTTGTGGGCATGTCGCTGCTGCCCTCCAGCCAGGGCGCGGCCTTCGAGATCATGGCCGATGACGTCACCATGAGCCGCCAGGGTGAGGTGATTGTGCTGGCGCGTCCGGAAGGCCTGGCGCTGTCGCCCACCTCCGACAGTATTCTCGCCAGTGGGCGGCGCAGCCTGGATTCCCCTGCCTACATGGATTTTGTACGTTGGCAGGGTGAAGGGGCTTACTGGCCACAATACCGCGCGATGTATGCGCAGGCCGCACGCGGCGATACGACAGATCGGATTGCGCTCGCGCGTTTTCTGATCGCCAACGGGCTGGCCGCTGAAACACTGGGCATTATAGAAGTTGCGATTGACCGGGATCCGGCGGTGCAGGGTGACCCGCACGCGCTGGCTCTGGCTGGAGTGGCCAGCCTGATGATGGGCCGGATCGACGAGGCACATGCCGCTTTCAGTGCGCCCGAGCTCCGTAATGATCCAGGCGCCTCGCCCTGGAGGGCTCTGATCGCCGCTGAGCGCGAGGAGTGGGAAGAGGCCAGCCGGCGCTTTGCCGCCTCCCGCGAAGCGCTTTTTGATTATAGCGCGGACTGGCAGGCCCGCTTTTACGTCCGTCATGCCGAGACCGCGCTGGAGCTGAACGATTTCGCCGCGGCGACCGAATTGCTGCGTCAGGTCGAGGCCGCCAGCCCGTCCCGAAAGATTTCCGCCCGCGCCGCCTTAATCGAGGCCCGGTTGGCGGCGGTGTCTGGTGATACCGCGACAGCCATCGACCGGCTCGAGCGCCTGTCAGTGTCCGGCCTCGCAGAGATTGAAGCTCTGGCTCTGCTGGATCTCTACAAGCTGCAGATCGAACACGATCTGATGTCGCCAACCGAAGCGGTGGAAGCCCTGGAGATGCTCCGCCTGCGCTGGCGGGGCGATACGACCGAGCTGGAAACCATGACGCTGTTGGGTCAGCTCTATGTGCGCGAAGGCCAGTACAGTGAAGGGTTGCAGATCATGCAAACGGCTCGCGCCCAATTCCCAGACAGCCGGGCTTCGCGCCGAACCGGTCAGGAAATGGCCAGGATATTCAATGAATTGTTCCTCGATGGCGAAGCCGATCGCCTTGACCCGATTGAAGCGGTCGCATTGTTCTATGAGCACTCTTATCTGACGCCGATTGGTGCGGATGGCGACCGTATGATCCGGCGATTGGCCGACCGTCTCGTGGCCTTTGATCTGCTGGAACCGGCGGCGCAATTGTTGGCCCACCAGGTCAATGAACGACTGCGCGAACCCACCGCGCGCGCAGGGGTCGGCACTGATCTGGCGGTTATCTATTTGATGGATCACCGCCCCGGCGAAGCGTTGACCGTTATCCGCTCAACACGTGTCGCGGGTCTGCCGATGGACATGGTTGAAGAGCGCCGCGTACTTGAGGCTCGCGCGCTCTCAGAACTGGGCCGCCATGAACATGCTCTGGAATTGATCGAACGCGATACATCAGAGCGCGCCCGCCGCTTGCGGGCCGATATCGCCTGGGCACGCCGCGACTGGCCGGATGCCGGGCGCCGGATCGAGGCCGCGCTGGCCAATCGCTGGCAGGATGAAAGCGATCTTTCGATTGATGAGCAGGCAGACGTGCTGCGTGCCGCTATTGCTTACAATCTCGCCGATGATCGCGACTCCATCGACCGGCTGACCAGCCGCTATGGCGAGCAAATGGCGGCGACTGATCAGGCCGAAGCCTTTGAGGTTCTGACCCGCCAGAATTCGGTTTCCGCAGATGCGCAGATCGGGGATCTGGCACGCCAGATTGCCGGTGTGGACACGCTGGATGCGTTCATGAGTCGCTTCCGCGACCGCTTTTCAGAAGGGGGCGATCCCGCCTGACCCTGGCTAAGTGGGCGGCGTGACGGTCGCAAAACTCTGAACCAGCGAGCCGGTGACCAATCGCCAGCCATCGACCAGCACAAAGAAAATCAGCTTGAACGGTAGCGAAATCACAATGGGTGGCAGCATCATCATGCCCATCGACATCAGGATTGATGCCACCACCAGATCAATGATCAGGAACGGGATGAAGAGCAGGAAGCCGATTTCGAAAGCCCGCCTCAACTCTGAAATCATGAAGGCGGGGGCCACCACATGGAAGGGCGTTTCCTCGGCACTTTCAGGAGCCGGACCTTCCATGAAGCCAATAAACAGTGCCAGATCATCCTCACGCGTGTGGGCCAGCATGAACGTTTTGACCGGTGCGCTGGAGGCGTCAAAGGCTTCGGTCAGCTCCATCTCACCGTCCAGCAGCGGGCGCACGCCCTGCTCATAGGATTGGCTGAACACAGGCGCCATAATGAAACCGGTCAGGAAGATGGCGAGTGAAATCAGCACGGCGTTCGGTGGGCTTTGCTGCAAGCCAACGGCGGTCCGAAGCAGCGACAAGACGACAACGATCCGCACGAATGACGTGGTCATGATCACGATCGACGGAGCCAATGATAGCACCGTCAAAAGCGCCATCAATTGCAGGACGCGCTCGGTCAGCGTGCCTTCATCGCCCAGATCCAGCGTAATGCCCGGCCCGGCAGGGGCCGCGGCCAGCGCCCCGCCTGTCAGCAGCAGGAAACTGCCCAGCACGGCCAGCCATCCAGCCCAACGCGGCAGTCTCATGATTGCGCTCCATCGGGATCGGGCAGAACCGTTTCTTCATTTGCGCCTAACAGGAGCGTGCGTTCCTTGCCGTCGATTTCGACGATGACGAGGCGGCGTCTGGGGTCCAGGACCAGCATTTCGACCACCCGCATCCGGCGCTCGCGCTTCATGCCGGCCATTTGCCCGCGCGACAGGCCCGACAGCAAATTTGCTAGCCAGCCTTGCCGCGCGCCCAGCGCCAACAGGCCCAGAAGGCCCAGCACAACGGCCAGCGCGGCGAAATAACGGGCGAAGTCCAGAACGTCCAAGGTCGGCAAATCCTTCCTGTTTAACGCAGTGTTAAGCGGCGCAGCCCAGCTTCACGATCAACAGACCGGAGTTAGAAAGTGAGTCTGGACAACGCGCCAACACTGGCAATCTTGCGTGAGTCGATGGCTTTTCACAGCCAGCGGCATGAATTGCTGACGCGGAACATCGCGAATGCGAATACGCCCGGCTACACGCCGCAAGATTTGTCCGAAGCCGATTTCCATCGGGCATTGCAGCGCACGCTGAATAATTCAGCGAGCGGGGAGGTTGCTGCGCGCCGTTATCAGGCAGAGGAACGGCCCGATAGCGAGACCACGGTCAACGGCAATTCCGTCATTCTAGAAGAACAGACGATCCGCGCGCAGGAAAACCGCCTGCGCTACGAAACGGCGCTGACGCTTTACCAGAAAAGCCTCGGCCTGATGCGGATGGCGGCCCGGCCGCCCGGACAATAGGAGCGGATGAATGTCTGACGCCTCTGATGCAATGACTGCCGCTGCTGCCGGGCTTCGTGCCCAATCGGCGCGTATGCGGATCATCGCGGAAAATATCGCCAATGCGAATTCGACCGCCGAAACACCGGGCGGCGACCCGTATCGTCGCCAGATGCCGGTCTTCGAGGCCGAGCTGGACCGCGCGACAGGTCATGAAACCGTGCGCATGACGCGTGCGGCGCCGGACATGTCCGATTTCCGCCTCGAATATGAGCCGGGCCATCCGGCGGCGAATGAAGAGGGTTATGTGCGCTATCCGAATGTCCAGACGCTGGTTGAGCTGATGGATATGCGCGAAGCGCAGCGGTCCTATGAGGCCAATCTCAACATGGTGGAATCCAGCCGGCGCATGATGGAGCGTGCGCTGGATCTCCTGCGCCGTTAGGAGGCTAGGTCATGGCCATGGATCCCGCAGGAATTCGCGCTTACCAGCAGCAAATGCTCGAAGCAGCCGGTCAAGCCGCTGGCACGCCCAAGGTCGAGGAAACCGCTGGCGCGCAGTTCACAGAGCTCGTTCAGGGTGCACTGGAAGCGACCAATACGTCGCTGGCGCAAGCCGAGCAACTCACCGCCAGCGCCGCCACCGGCCAGGCTGAACTGGTCGACGTCGTCACCGCCGTGGCCGCCGCCGAGGTTCAGCTGGAAACCGTCATGGCAGTCCGCGATCAGGTGATCCGCGCCTACAATGAAATCCTGCGCATGCCGATCTAGTTTGCGGTTCTATCGCTAGTGTTCTGGGGCCCTCGGACTTGATCCGGGGGCCTATGTTTTTTGGGGATGGATGCCCGGGTCGAGCCCGGGCAGCCCGGAAATAAGACTACTCCGCCTGCGTCGCCTCAATCCAGGCATAGACCCGCTCCTCCAGAATGGAGAGCGGCATCGCGCCCTGAGACAGGATCACGTCGTGAAACTCGCCCATGGTGAACTCTTCACCGAGGGCGTCCTGGGCTTCCGCCCGCAGGCGAAGGATTTCCGCCATGCCTATCGTGTAGGCCGTGGCCTGCCCGGGAATGACGATGTACCGGTCAATAGCATTGACAATGTCGCCTTGCGGGTTCGGCGTGTTGGTGGCGAGGTAATCCACCGCCTCCTGGCGAGTCCAGCGATAGTGGTGCAGACCGGTATCCACGACCAGACGGCAGGCGCGCCACAGCTCCATCGCAAGACGGCCAAAGTTTGAATACGGGTCTTCATAAAAGCCCATCTCCAGCGGTAGATACTCGGTATAAAGCCCCCAGCCTTCGGTATAGGCCGTCACGCCGCCAAAGCGGCGGAAGGCGGGCACGCCTTCAAGCTCCTGCATGATGGCCAGCTGCATGTGATGGCCGGGAATGCCTTCATGATAGGCCAGCGCTTCCATCTGATAGGTTGGCATGTCGCGCATATCGCGCAGATTGGCGTAATAGCGGCCCGGGCGGGAGCCATCTTCCGCCGGTCGCTGGTAGAAGGCCTTGCCCGCTGAGGCTTCGCGGAAGGGTTCGACGCGCACCACTTCCATATCGGCCTGCGGGAAGGTGTTAAAATAGGCCGGCAAGGCGGCTTCCATTTCCGCGATCATTCGGGTGGCCTCGGCCAGATAGGCATCCCGGCCTTCATCCGTATTGGGATAATAGAACTGGTCATCTGTCCGCATGAATTCGAAGAAATCCTGCAAGGAGCCTTCAAACTCGACCTGGGTCATGATGTCTCGCATTTCGCCATGAATGCGCTCCACCTCGGAGAGCCCGAAATTATGGATCTCCTCCGGCGTCATGGAAGTCGTCGTGTAGCCCTCCAGAAGGTAGGCATAGTATTCGCCGCCATCCGGCATGGTCCAAGCGCCATCGTCGGTTCCCGTCTCGGACTCCATGGTTTCAAACATGGCGATCAGGCGTTCATAGGCGGGTTGAACCACATCGGTGAGAGCGGATTCCGCTTCGGCGATAAGGCGCGCTTGTTCCTCTTCGGATACTTCCAGTCCTTCAACCTTGCGCCGGATATCGCCCATAAGGGGCGAGTCCTCACCTTCGGTAAAGGGGTGACCCGAAATGATATTGCGCGAGGTGGCAATGAGTGGCGCATAGCTCCACTGCGCGGTGGCAATGCCCTGATCAAAAGAGCGCTGTGCATTCGCCATTTGCTGGTCGAGATATCCGCCGACGCCATTCAGGCGCGCGATATAGGCCTCTGCATCCTCCAGCGAGGTCACGCGATGCTGCGCGATCATGAATGAGGGCACAAAGCTGTGCGCGCCAAAAAGCGGCGTGAACGTATAGCCGTGATCGGACCAGCGGCGGCCCTCGACCTGGCGTTCCACATTGCGCTCGAACATGCGCCAGGAAATCCGGGCCGACTCGTCCAGACGGTCAAAGTCGAAATTCTCGCGCATATAGGCCAGATTGGCTTCCGCGATCTGTATGCCTTCTTCCGCAAATTCCGGCGTGAAATCACCCCATTGGTCGTAATTGGTCCGGCGTCCGAGGAAAGACTGTGTGATCGGCGAGCGGGCAACGCCCTCCTCATAGACCTCTTCAAACCAGGCGTTCAGACGCGCGACCTCGGCAGGATCAACGGCGGGCTCGGCCGGATCGGTCGCGGCCACGGTTTCCTGAGACGCCGTGTCATTGTCGTTGGCCGCGCTGGCCGGTGCCGGATCGGCGGGCAGTTCCGAACTTTCATTCGACGGGCTGCACGCAGCCAGCAATGCGGCCAGCGAAACCGAGGTCAAAAAGGCAGGGACGTGTTTCATCAGATTTATTCCCCTTCGTTCAGGCTTGCTTCGATATAGGCATCGACCAGATCGCTCATCAGGGTCAGCGGCACTGACCCGCTGCCCAGAATCACGTCGTGAAACTCGCCATAGTCGAACTGATCGCCCAACGCATCCATCGCGCGCTGCCGCAATTCAAGAATGGTAAGCATACCGGTCTTGTATGAAATCGCCTGTCCTGGCCAGACGATATACCGGCGGACTTCATTGCGGATATCGCCTTCGGTCATCGGCGTGTTTTCCAGCATGTAATCCATCGCTTCCTGCTCGGACCAGTCATAATGGTGGATGCCCGTATCCACGACCATGCGTGCGGCCCGGAAGACTTCGTAACTCAGCCGTCCAAAATCCTGATAGGGGTCGGTGAAGAAGCCCATATCCTTTCCCAGGGCTTCGGCATAAAGCGCCCAGCCTTCGCCATAGGCGGAATACCAGGTCGTCCGCTGGAACATAGGAACATTGTCCAACTCCTGGCTGATGGCTACCTGCATGTGATGGCCGGGATTGCCCTCATGATAGGCGAGCGTTTCCATCTGGTAGATCGGCAACTCGTCCATGCGAGACAGGTTTACGTAATACGCACCGGGTGCGGACCCATCCAGCGGGCCGGGCTCATAGAAGGCCCCGGTCGCGGTTTCGATCCGGTATTGTTCAACGGCGCGAACCTCCATCTCGGCTTGCGGTAACCGGCCAAAATAGCTGGGCAGTTCTTCTGTAATCCGGTCGATGAAGGCTGTGGCCTCGGCGAGGTAGCGCTGCCGGCCCTCTTCGGTGTTTTCATAATAGAATTGCGGATCGGTACGTGTGAATTCAAAGAAGTCCTGCAGGCTCCCCTCGAATTCCACCGTTTCCATAATGGCGCGCATTTCGTTGTGAATTCGATCAACTTCAGCCAATCCGGTTTCATGCACCCATTCCGCGTCCAGATCTTCGCGAGTCGTGAAGTTCAGAACCTGCGCCTGATAAAAGGCTTCTCCGCGCGGCAAACGGGAGACCCCGTCAATCTCGATGCGTTGGGCCAATTGCTCATGTTCGCCCATGACATTGATCAGGCGTTCATAGGCTGCCCGGACCGGGCCGGTCA
This sequence comes from Hyphobacterium sp., assembly GCF_965228115.1. Lineage (GTDB taxonomy): Bacteria > Pseudomonadota > Alphaproteobacteria > Caulobacterales > Maricaulaceae > Hyphobacterium. The sequence goes on from NZ_OZ245794.1 coordinate 91,993, forward strand.
GCGCCGCCAGGGCCCGCTCGCGCAGGGCATCTGCCTGATCCTCTTCGAGCTCCAGACTGTCCAGCTTGGTCAGGAAGTCGTTCCAGAGTGGCGAATTGTTTTCACTGTCGTCAAACGGCGCACCGGTGATCATGCCCTCTGATGTGCTGATAATAACCGGATAGGCGAAAGCTGGTGGCAGAACGCCATTCTGAGCACGCGCATCTGCCTGATTTATGAGGGTCTGATAGACATCGCCCAGACCTTCAAGGCGCCGCACATAGGCTTCGATATCCTCAAAGTCCGAGACACGGTGATAGCCGATCAGCATCGACGGCAGCTGGCTATGAGGACCGAAGAACTGGGTGAAAATATAGGTGTGATCCCAGAACTCACCCTGAGCCAGCTGGTTCTCCAGTACAAATTCAGCAAAGCGAAAGGAAACTTGCGCTTCCGGCGTCAGGGCCTCGAAATCGAAATCGCTGCGAAGAGTGGCCAGATCCGTTCTGGCCCGGTCCAGACCCGCCTGAAAGGCCGCTTCAGAGACATCATTCCATTGGCCATAGGCTTCGCTGTCCTCTGTCAGCCCGAGGAAGGTCTGGCCGAGTGGGCTGAGCGCCAGCTCCCGTTCGAACTGGGCATCAAAGAAGGCCAGCAAACGCTCGGTTTCGGTCTGTTCAACTGCCGCTGTCTCGGCCGTGCCAGATGTGTTTTCTGCAGGTGCGGGTGCAGTGGCCTGGGCCTCTGGTTCATCAGCCGGTTGCACGCAGGCCGTCAGCAAGGCCAAGGCGCTGGCGCCAATCAATAATGGACGCATGAAACTCTCCCCTGAATTCATCGCGTTTACGAATATTGACTCTTTCTTAACGCGAACGCCCGGAGCGTAAACTCACCATTCGGTTATGTTTGCAGTGCGGAGAAGCCGCATGAACGGTTCAGAAGTGCTTGATATCGCCCGCGATGCGATCTGGTTGATGCTGGCCATGGCGGCCCCGGTTATGCTGATTGGTCTGGCGGTGGGCGTGGTCATTGCGTTGTTTCAGGCATTGACGCAAGTGCAGGAAATGACGCTGGTTTTCGTCCCGAAAATCATCGCCATTTTCGTCGCTTTGCTGATATTTCTGCCCATGATGGGCGCGCTGATGGCGGCCTTCATGAACGGTATTTTTGACCGGATCGTCGCGGCATGATCGCAGACCTGTCGACGCTGGTTTTTGCCGGGGCACTGATTTTTGCGCGGCTGGGCGCGATTCTCATGCTCCTGCCTGGCTTTGGCGAAGGCAGCATTCCGCCGCGGATCCGGTTATCTTTTGCCCTGCTGTTTGCATTGGCGCTGGGCCCTATGCTGGCCAGCGAACTGCCGCCTCAGCCCGAACAGCCCATGGCGATTGCCGGACTGATCATGGTTGAAGTGATTATCGGTCTGATGATCGGCGCGGTGGCACGCATGTTCATGATGGCGTCTTCGGTCGCGGGCCAGGTTATCGGTCAGCAAAGCGGCCTCGCCATGGCGCAATTTTTTGACCCCTCTCAGGGTCAGCAAGGCGCGCTGTTATCCACCTTCCTGAACCTCACCTTCATCCTCTTGCTGTTTGTAACCAATGTGCATCATCTGCTCTTACAGGCGGCGCAAGGCTCCTACATGCTGTTTCCCATCGGTGAGATGCCAATGGTCGAGGATGCCGTCCAGTGGGCGCTTCAGGCGTTTATCGACGCCTTCCGCATCGGCGTGCAGATGGCTTCGCCGCTGATCGTTTTTGGTTTGGTATTCTATTTCGGGCTGGGCATCCTCTCCCGGCTGATGCCGCAGGCGCAGATTTTCTTCATTGCCATGCCCTCAAACATCATGGCGGGTATGTTCATTTTTGCCATCGCGCTCGGCTCGATCGCCACGCTCTGGCTCTCTCGCATCGAGCAATTCGCTGTGGAGTTCAGATAGGCCATGGCGGAAGACCAGGACGAAAGTCAGAAGACCGAGGAACCGACCGCGAAGCGCCTGCAGGACGCGCGCAAGAAGGGCGATATTCCCAAGTCCCAGGAAATTCCGGGCTGGTTCGTGCTGGCCTCTGGCCTGGTCGTGATCGGCTTGATGGCACCGGGCATGGTGCGGTCGCTGTCGGGCGATCTCAGCCTGTTTTTTTCCAATGCCCACGTCATGAGTGTTGAACCGGCCGCCTTGCGCGCAGAAAGCCTGGCGCTCGGCTGGCGCGTGATCGCGGCGTGCGGGCTGGCTTTTGGATTGATTGCTCTGGCCGGTCTGGCGGGTCATCTGATCCAATCGGGCCTGATCTTCACAGCTGAGAAGATGCAGCCCAAGCTCGACAAGCTCAGCCCGGTTGAAGGGTTCAAACGCATGTTCGGGCCACAGGGCATCGCCAACTTTCTGAAAGGCGTGGGGAAAATGGTGATCGTGGCGGCGGCCGTATTCGTGGTCATCTGGCCCAAGCGCGGTGAGCTGGCTGGCATGCCTCAGGTCGACCTGCCCGCTGTGATGATCATCATCCGCAACGATATTTTGTTGGTGCTGGTCGCCGCACTGGTGGCCTATGCCTTTATCGCCGTGGCCGACTACGTTTTTCAACGCCAGAACTTCATGAAGCGTAACCGCATGTCGCGCCGCGAGATCAAGGATGAGCTGAAACAGACCGAGGGCGACCCGCAAATTCGCGCCAAGCTGCGCCAGATCCGTCAGGACCGGGCCCAGAAACGCATGATGGCCGCCGTGCCGGAAGCCACCGTCGTCATTACCAACCCGACCCACTTTGCCGTCGCATTGAAATACGAGCAGGGCGAAACGCCAGCACCGGTTTGCGTCGCCAAAGGTGTCGATCAGGTTGCGCTGAACATTCGTGAACTGGCGGAAGAGCATGATGTGCCGATTGTCGAGGACCCGCCGCTGGCGCGGGCGCTGTTCGCCAGTGTTGAGGTGGATGAAACCATTTCGGCTGAACACTTCCAGGCTGTCGCCAAAGTTATTGGTTACGTGCTGACGCTTTCTGGAAAGCGCGCGCAAAGCGCACAACCGGGTTAAGCTCCGCATAGCGGAGTTTGATTCGCATAAGGATGATGCCCATGGCCGAGATCACCGAACCGCTTGAGCCCGCCGAACCGGCCTCACTGTCCCGCAATATGAGGCGCCGCCTGCAATGGGCGCTGGGGCTGGGCGTGCTGGGTGTGGCCGCCGTGGGATTGTTCGCCGCCTCTGCCATGGTGTGGAGCGGATTTATCCTGCTGTGCGGTTTCGCGATTGCCGCCTTCCTGATGCTCTACGCGCTGGCAGCCGGAGAGGCTGCGGGCAAAACCATGCGCCAGAAAGCCGACAAGCATGCCGAGCCTGGCCCGGCCGGGCTGGCGCTGGAAGCGCTGGAAAGCCTGCAGGACCCGGTTCTTGTCACTGACCGCCGTGGCGCGGTGCGCTGGGGCAATTCGGCTTATCGAGAGCTGGCCGGACATTATTCCTCGACCGGGCAGGCGAAAACCCTGCCGGCGCTGGAGCGCATCTGGGCGGCCAGTGGCGATGGCGTCATCTACCGGCTGGCACGCGCAGCCCGTAATGGCGAGTTGGCCAGGGAACGCCTGCCGGATCTGCCCGAACAGCAAGGCCGCGTCTCGCAATACACGCTGGAGGCGCGCCCCTCCGGCCTCGATCACATCGCCTGGCGGCTAATGCCGGTGCATGATGTCACCAGCGCTGCGGGCGGGGTGCCGGTCGAAAACTGGGCGGATAAATCGCCGGTGGGCCTGTTTGCCCTGACCGCGATTGGTGAGCTGATTGTGGCTAACGCGACCTTGCGCGACTGGCTGGGGCTGCAACCGGACGAGGCGTTGCCATCGTTGGAAGACCTGTTTGGATCTGCCGACGCGAAATCTCTGATCCAGTCCAAGGATGATGAAGAGGTGTGCCGCTTTGATCTGCGCCTGAAAGGACGCGACGGGCTGGAAACCGATGCCGTCGTGACGCTGGAGTGGGATGAGGGCAAGAAAGGCGGCGCGCGAGGTGTAATCTACGGCCTGACCACGACAGGGATGCCGCCCGGCGTCGCCCTGGCCATGGCCGGGGCAACGGGCGGAAAAAGTGGCCGTACGCTGGATGACATGTTTGTTGCCGCGCCCTTTGGAGTCGCGCGCCTGTCCGGGTCTGATCCGGCCACGGCCATTCTCGAAGATGCCAACCCGGCGTTGGCCGAGATGTCAGGTGGGCAAGCCAAATCCGGCGTGGTGTTTGCAAATCTTTTTGACTGGGATCAGGGCCGTACCTGCGAGGAGGTCTTCTCCAAAGCGACAAAGAGAGGCGAACCTGCCGAAGCGGTTCTTAAAACCGATCCGCCGATCGATATCCGCCTTGTGTTTTCGCCGGCCAAGGGTGGCAAGCGCGCCGCCTACATGATCGATGTGACGGCGTGGAAAGAGCTCGAGCGCCAGATGGGGCAGGGCAACAAGATGCAGGCGGTCGGCCAGCTGGCCGGTGGTGTCGCCCATGATTTCAACAATCTGCTGACGGCGATCCGCCTGAATGTCGACGAATTGCTGGGCCGTCACCCTGTCGGGGACCCGTCCTATGGCGAATTGCAGGTGATCAATCAGACGGTGGCACGCGCGGCAGGGTTGGTGAAAAAACTGCTCGCTTTCTCGCGCAAACAGACCTTCCGCATGGAAGCGCTGGATGTGGCCGATGTCCTGTCGGACTTCACCGTGCTGCTCCGCCAGATCCTCGAAGAAACCGTCAAGCTGGATATCGTGCATGGCCGCAATGTGCCGGCGATCCGCGCCGATAAGGGCCAGCTGGAAACGGCCATCATGAATCTCGCTGCCAATGCGCGCGACGCAATGCGCGATAATGGCGGCGGCACCCTCACCATTCGGACGTCCTCAGTATCGCCTGAAGACGTCACGGCGGCCGGGGCGCCTGATGTGGAAGAGGGCGACTGGGTGCAGATCGAGGTCATCGATCAGGGCACCGGCATGGATGAAGAAACCAAGCAGAAAATCTTCGAGCCCTTTTTCACCACGAAGGCAGTGGGGCAGGGAACCGGGCTGGGTCTTGCGACAGTTTACGGCATCGTCAAGCAATCCGGTGGCTTCCTGTTTGTCGATTCAGAGCTCGGCAAGGGCTCGACCTTCCGCATTTTCCTGCCCGCCTATGTTGCCAGCGAAGATGAAGCCCCGGCGCCTGTAGAAAAGCAGGCGGTTGAAGCGAAACCAGCTGATCTCGCGGGCAAGGGCCGACTGCTGCTCGTTGAGGATGAAGACGCCGTCCGGGCCATTGCCGCCAAGACGCTCGCCAAGCGAGGCTATGAAGTCGTTGAAGCTTGCGATGGCGAGGAAGCTTTCGACATATTGAGCGAGGATGAAAACGGGTTTGACCTTCTGGTCTCTGATGTTGTGATGCCCGGCCTGGATGGCCCGGGGCTTCTCGAAAAGGCCGCAGATTTACTCAAAGACACGCGCGTCATCTTTATCTCTGGCTATGCCGAGGAACAGTTTTCCGACACGCTGTCGCGTAAACAGGACGTCTCCTTCCTGCCCAAGCCCTTCACACTGACCCAGCTGGCCGAACGGGTGAAGCAGGTCCTTAACGGTGAAGTTCGCGACGCAGCCTGACAATTGGTCCCGCCGCGCACTCAAATGTTCCCCTTGCGTTCCGGGAACAAATCCGGTACAAACCCCTTGATTGCTCCCCGGTGGGAGACGTGAAATAAGGGGAAGTATCAATGGCCAAAGCAGCGATTCGACTGGTGAGCGACGTGGATAGCAACAAGAAAAAAGCGCTGGATGCGGCGCTCTCTCAAATCGACCGGGCCTTCGGTAAGGGCTCGGTGATGAAGCTGGGCGAACGTCCCGAAATGGATATTGAATCGGTGCCCACCGGTTCACTGGGTCTGGACATTGCTCTGGGCATTGGCGGACTTCCCAAAGGCCGCATCATCGAGGTCTACGGCCCGGAAAGCTCCGGTAAGACGACGCTCGCCCTGCATTGTGTGGCGGAATGTCAGAAGCGCGGCGGTGTGGCGGCCTTCGTGGACGCCGAGCACGCGCTGGATCCGGTTTATGCCGGAAAGCTCGGTGTTGATGTCGGCGAATTGCTCGTCTCCCAGCCGGATGCAGGCGAACAGGCGCTGGAAATTGCCGATACGCTGGTGCGTTCCGGCGCGGTGGATGTGCTGGTCATTGACTCTGTTGCCGCGCTGACGCCTCGAGCGGAACTCGAAGGCGAGATGGGCGATAGCCTGCCAGGCCTTCAAGCACGTCTGATGAGCCAGGCGCTGCGCAAGCTCACAGGATCGATCTCGAAATCCCATTGCATGGTGATCTTCATCAACCAGATCCGCATGAAGATCGGTGTCATGTTCGGCTCTCCTGAAACCACGACGGGCGGCAATGCGCTGAAGTTCTATTCCTCCGTCCGTTTGGATATCCGCCGCATTGGTCAGATCAAGAACCGTGACGAGGTCATTGGCAATCAGACCCGTGTGAAAGTCGTCAAAAACAAGGTGGCGCCACCCTTCCGCGAAGTGGAGTTCGACATTCTTTATGGCGAAGGCATTTCCAAGATGGGCGAAATTCTTGATCTTGGCGTCAAAGGCAATGTGATCGAGAAATCTGGTTCCTGGTATTCTTATGACTCCGAACGGATCGGGCAGGGTCGCGAGAATGCCCGGCGCTTCCTCTTGGAAAATCCGGATATTGCCAATGCGATCGAAACCAAGGTCCGGGCCAATGCTGGTCTGATCGCGGACGAAATGCTGGTGGGCCCATCCGAGGAAGACGGTCTGGATAAAGAGGACATTGCCGACGCCGGTTAAGGGCGCGCATTCCGGTCCCTTTTCACAGCTCTGCAGTAACGGGTGCTTGGCGAAGCCGGGCACCCGTTTCTATATGTGGTCCAAACGATGTGAACCGGACCTGCCATGACCAGCCTGCGCGATATCCGCCGCGACTTTATTTCCTTCTTCGAACGCCGCGATCATGAAGTCGTGCCGTCCAGCTCGCTTGTCCCGAAGGACGATCCGACGCTTCTGTTCACAAATGCCGGCATGGTGCCGTTCAAGAATGTGTTCACCGGTCAGGAAGACCGCGATCCGCCGCGTGCGGTTTCCTCGCAGAAATGCGTGCGCGCGGGCGGCAAGCACAATGATCTCGATAATGTCGGTTATACGGCGCGCCACCACACCTTTTTCGAGATGCTGGGGAATTTCTCCTTTGGCGACTACTTCAAGGATGTTGCCATAGACCATGCCTGGAAACTGGTGACTCAGGAGTTTGGCCTTCCTGCCGAAAAATTGCTGGTCACGGTTTATGCGGACGATCAGGAAGCATTCGATCTCTGGAAGAAAATAGCGGGACTGTCGGAAGACCGCATTCTGAAAATAGCGACCTCGGATAACTTCTGGTCGATGGGCGATACCGGCCCGTGCGGTCCGTGTGCGGAAATCTTCTACGATCACGGTGCGGATATTCCAGGTGGCCCACCAGGGTCACCGGACGAAGATGGCGACCGCTTTATCGAGATCTGGAATCTCGTATTCATGCAGTTCGAGCAACAGGCCGGTGGCCGGATCGACCTGCCCAAGCCATCGATTGATACCGGCATGGGGCTGGAGCGCATTGCCGCAGTCTTGCAGGGCAAGCACAATAATTACGACATCGACCTGTTCCAGGCGCTGATTGCGAATTCGCAAGACGTGCTGTCATCGAAGGCCGAGGGTGATGCGTTGGCGAGCCATCGGGTCATCGCTGATCATCTCCGCTCGAGTGCATTTTTAATGGCGGATGGTGTGACCCCCTCCAATGAAGGCCGGGGTTATGTGCTGCGCCGGATCATGCGTCGCGCCATGCGCCATGCGCATCTTTTAGGGGCCAGCGAGCCGGTCATGCACCGCCTTGTCGGGGAGCTTGTCAATCAGATGGGCGAGGCCTTCCCTGAGCTGGGTCGCGCGCAAGCCACTATCGAGAAGACGCTTGAGGCGGAAGAAGAGCGTTTTCAGCGAACGCTGGGCCGGGGTCTCGCGCTGCTGGATGAGGCCACGCTCGATATGAAGGAAGGCGATGCCCTGCCGGGTGAGACGGCTTTCAAGCTCTACGATACTTATGGGTTCCCGCTGGATCTGACGCAGGATGCGCTGCGCGCACGCGGCATGTCAGTCGATGAGGTTGGCTTTAATGCCTCTATGGAAAAGCAGCGGGAAATGGCCCGCTCGGCCGGCTTTCAATCCGGTGAAACCGCACCGGACACCGTTTGGTTCTCTGTCCAGAAGAACGCCGGCGACACGAAATTCCTCGGTTATGAGGGCGTCGCCGGGGAATCCCCTCTGGCCGCCATCATCACAGGTGGCAAAGCGGTCGACGTTCTCAACGAAGGTCAGAGCGCTGAATTGGTCTTTGATCAAACACCATTCTACGGCGAATCCGGCGGCCAGATTGGCGATTCCGGCGTGATTACCTTCACCAATGGCGCGCGCTTTGTGGTCCATGACACGCAAAAACGTGCCGGTGAGGTGTTCGCCCATGCCGGCGTGCTGGAATCCGGTTCTATCTCAAAGGGCGAAAAAGCTGTTTTGATCGTGGATGGCGCCCGGCGAAACCGCACCCGATCCAACCACTCTGCAACGCATTTGATGCATCGTGCCTTACGCGATGTGCTGGGCGATCATGTGGCTCAGAAGGGCTCGTACGTTGGTCCGGACCGCTTGCGCTTTGACTTCTCGCATAATGGCGCCGTGACGTCGGACGAGGTATTGCGCATTGAGGCCGATGTGAATGAGGTTATTCGCCAGAACAGCGAAGTGGCGACCCGTGAAATGACCCCGGAAGCCGCCATTGAAGCCGGGGCGCTCGCCCTGTTCGGTGAAAAATACGGAGACAGCGTTCGCGTGCTCACAATGGGCGAAGACCTGAAGGTCGAGGACAAGCCTTATTCCGTCGAGCTTTGCGGTGGCACCCATGTGTCGCGCACCGGCGACATCGCTTTGTTCAAAGTCGTGTCCGAAAGCGCGGTATCTGCCGGCGTGCGCCGGATCGAAGCGCTCACCGGTGAAGCCGCGCGGCAATATTTGGAAAATCAGGCCGGATTGGCAAAAGCCTCCGCCGAAAAGTTGAAGGTCCCTACATCGGACGTGCCCACGCGCATTCAAACCCTGTTGGATGAACGCAAGCAGTTGGAGCGCCAACTGGCCGAAGCCAAGAAACAACTCGCCATGGGCGGCGGGTCGGGCCCGGCTGCGCCTGGACCGGAGAAGGTTGGCGATGTAAATTTCATCGGTCGTGTCGCCGACGGCGTGGGCGGTAGAGATCTCCGAGGTCTGATTGATGAGGCCAAACAACAGATGGGGTCCGGCATTGCCGTTTTCATTGGCGTCAATGACGGCAAAGCCGCGCTGGCCGTGGGCGTGACCGACGATCTGAAAGACCGTTTCAACGCGGTGGATCTGGTCAAAGCCGGAGCCGCGGAAGTCGGCGGTAAGGGTGGTGGTGGCCGCCCGGACTTTGCCCAGGCCGGCGGTCCGGATGGAACAAAAGCCGAGGCTGCCATTGCGACAATAAAGTCCACGATTTCCGGCTGACACGGAGGGAAATCGTGTAAGCTCTCAGCCGGGCGCTGAGGGCAAGGCATGCATTACGAAACCTGGCTGAAGGATATTGCCGTCTTCCTCGTCGCAGCGGGTATTGCGGCGCCGCTGTTTCGCGCCCTGAAACAAAGTTCCGTTCTGGCTTTTCTTCTGACCGGTGTCTTGCTGGGGCCTTTTGGGCTGGGACGGTTGGTCGAAACAGAGCCGCTTTTGCGTTTTGTGACGATCGAAGACCCGCATGCGATCGAGCCCTTTGCGGAAGCAGGCGTCCTCTTCCTGCTCTTCCTGTTGGGACTGGAACTCTCCTTCCGGCGGCTCTGGGCTTTACGACGCGACGTGTTTGGGCTTGGTGCCTTTCAGGTCCTGGTCTCTGCGATCATAATGGGTGCGATCGGGATTTCTGTCGGGCTGACGCCTGCTGTGGCGACGGTAATTGCGCTGGCCCTGGCCCTGTCCTCGACGGCGATTGTCATGCAAATCCTCGTCGAAGAACGCAAAGCCGCCACGCCGATGGGCCGCACATCTTTCTCGGTTCTTCTGTTTCAAGACATAGCTGTCGCGCCAATCTTGATTCTGGTGGGTTTCCTGGCCCTCGGTGGAGAGGGTGGCATATTGCCCGCCATTGGTCAGGCCGTGATCGGCGGCGCGCTGGCCATCGCGGTGATCGCTTTAGCCGGCCGTTTCGTCTTGCGCCCGGCGTTCAGGATGGCAGCGACAGCTGGCGCGCGAGACATGTTGCTGGCGCTTACGATTTTGGTTGTCCTCGCCGCCTCGGCAGCGACCTATTCGGCCGGGTTATCTTTGGCGCTCGGGGCTTTCCTGGCGGGATTGCTGTTGGGGGAGACCGAATTCAAGGCGCAGATCGAGATTGATCTGGAACCGTTTAAAGGCCTGCTGATTGGCCTTTTCTTTATGAATGTCGGCATGAGCGTCGACCCCTTCGCGATCGCGGCACAGTGGCCAATTGTCCTTGGCGGCGCGATTACGCTGATCCTGCTGAAAGGCGCGTTGGTTTATGTTGGCGCGCGGTTGTTTGGAAATGACCGGGCGGTTTCGATCCAGGCGGCGACGCTGCTCGGCCCGGCCGGCGAATTTGCGTTTGTGATTCTGGCCGCCGCCGTTGCGGCGTCTGTCATCCTGCCAGAACACGCCGCGCTGATCACCGCCATAGCGGGCCTCACCATGTTGGTGACGCCCTTGCTTTCTCGCCTGGGCGAGATGGCAGCGGCGCGTCTGGCACCGAAAGATCTGGGCGTGGATGACAAGCGCGCGCCAGATCCGCTGGATGATCATGTCATCATTGTGGGTTATGGCCGGGTGGGTCGCATGCTGGGCGAACTACTGGAAGAAGAAAATGCCGAAATCATCGCCATTGATTCCAATCCCAAGCGCGTGGCGACCCATCGCGCCAAGGGTGTGAGCATCCTGTTCGGCGATGCCAGCCGGATGGAAACCCTGCAGAAAGTGGGTCTGGAAACTGCTGCGCAATTTGTCATCGCCGTGGATGATCCGGACAAGGCCTTGCGGGTTGTCAAAGCCGTCCGGACGCAGCGGCTGAATGCACCGATTACAGCGCGCGCGGTCGATCGTGCGCATGCCGACCGGTTAATTGAGGCTGGGGCGGATTATGTCATCCACGAGGCTGCGGAAGCGGCTCTGCAACTCGCCGAACACGTGCTGGAAGATTTTGGCCTATCGCCGGAAACGGCCCGGGCGCGCATTACTCGTGCCCGCGAAGAGATCTACGGCGATCCGAAACGTGAACCCTCGAACGAGGATTAGAAAAAGCAAGAAAAACAACACCCAAAGCATAAATGGAAAGAATACTTGACGTAAAGAAAACACGACAATACCGTATTGGGAGTAACACCAATTCGAGTTGCCCATGTCATTTTCATTCCGCCGCGATCTGTTTTTTCTGATCCCGTTCTGCGTCTGTCTGGTCGCGTTCGTCTTTCTACCTGACACGATACGCGGCATTGCCGCGCTACTCGCCGGCGCACTGGCGTTCGCGCATGGCCTCACCGGAGATGAGGTGGTGCGCCAGCATGCTGCAAGAGCCGCAGCGCTCGCATTTGCCGTATCGGTCCTTGCAGCTTTGGCGGTCCCGCTCTTCGAGATGGAAGCGGTGCTTGAGTCCCATGCACGGTTCATCTGGGCAGGCTTGTTTGCCCTATATATCGGTAGCTGGCTCCTAACGTCGCGGAGATGGTTTTGAAGAACCGGATCCGGGAATTGCGCGCGGCAAAAGGCCTGTCTCAGCATCGCCTGGCGGATGCGGTGAAGATTTCGCGACAATCCATGAATGCGATCGAAAACCTGCGGCATGACCCGTCAGTCACTTTGGCCTTTGCGATTGCTGGGGTGCTGGAGGTCCCCGTAACTGAGGTCTTTATCGAGGAAAAAACATGACAAAACAGACTTTTACCGCCGTTCTCATGGGGTTAGCTATGACCTCTTGTTCTGTGGCGCAGGATGATAGTCCCGCCACCAGCGTTAGGGATGTGTCGGTGGTATCCTCAATAGATGGCGTTGAGCTGGCCGGAACACTCTACCGGCCTGACCGTTCAAATCTGGCCCCAGCAATTGTGCTGGTGGGTGTATCCGGGCCGAATGACCGGTATCTGAGCGTGGGTCAGCTTCGACCGTTTGAATCATTGGCAGAAAACTTACAGCAAGCCGGTATGGTGGTGCTTACGCTTGATGATCGCGGCGTTGGTCAATCCGGCGGAGATTGGACGCGCGCTGACCATGAACAACTGATGGCTGATACGAGCGACGCGCTGAGTTATCTCGAATCCTTGCGATATGTTGATACGCGACGCTTGGGCATTTTTGGATTGTCGGAAGGGGCTGGAATTGCCATGAGAGTGGCCGCAGCCTCGCCTGAACGAGTGGACTTTCTCATTCTGGCCTCCCCACCAGGATTAGGGGGCGAGATCGCCCTGGCTCATCAACTGGACGCACTTTTGGCTGCGAGTGGCATTGCGGGCCCTGCGGCAGAATTATGGCGGCAGGAGTTTGCGCGCTTTATCGGCCTGATCCGCGCAGAAAACAGAGCCGGTCTGCTTGAGTTTCTCTCGGGGCCTGGCCGGCAGCTTGTGCCGCCGTATGCGTTTGTACCGCAAACAATTGAGGGTCAAGCAGACTTGTTCCTATCGCCTTGGTACAGGTCGCAGCTGGAATACGAGCCCGCAGATTTTGTTGCGAGTGTCGTGGCACCCACACTGATCATCGGCGGGACTCTGGACCCTATTTTGCCCGCTGATCAACATCATCCGCCTCTGCTGGCCGGGCTTGCCGATGCCGGAGCGGTCGTGCTGGCGAACGTCAATCACCTGCTTATGCCGGCAGAAACAGGGCTGCCTCAGGAATATGCCCAGATCACAGAGCCGATCGATCAAGCGGTCTTGAGAACCGTGATGGATTGGCTGACCGCCGAAGAGATTACTGACTAGCGGCAGCACAAGATAGAAAAGGGCAGGAAAAACGCCCTGCCCTTTGTTTTGGAACGGGCGGTCTTAGCCCTTCATCACCTCGGCAAAGCGGTCGCCGACTTTTTCCAGGAAGCCTTCGGTCGACAGCCAGCCCTGCTGATCGCCGACCAGCAGTGCGAGGTCCTTGGTCATGTAACCAGCCTCTACCGTCTTGATGACGGTGTCTTCCAGCTTGGCAGCAAACGCCATCAATTCTTCATTGCCGTCCTGACGGCCGCGATGCTCCAGCCCGCGGGTCCAGGCAAAGATGGAGGCGATGGAGTTGGTCGAAGTCTGCTCGCCCTTCTGGTGCTGGCGATAGTGACGCGTCACCGTGCCGTGCGCGGCTTCCGCTTCGACGGTCTTGCCGTCCGGGCTCATGAGAACCGACGTCATCAGACCCAGCGAGCCAAAGCCCTGGGCGACGGTGTCAGACTGCACATCGCCATCATAGTTTTTACAGGCCCAGACAAAGCCACCCGACCATTTCATGGCCGCCGCGACCATGTCGTCGATCAGGCGGTGCTCATAGGAAATGCCCTTGGCTTCGAAGGCGGATTTGAATTCGTCATCGAAGATTTCCTGGAACAGATCTTTGAAGCGACCATCATAGGCCTTCATGATCGTGTTCTTGGTAGAAAGATAAACCGGCCAGCCGCGCTGCAGGCCATAATTCAGGCTGGCGCGGGCAAAATCACGAATGGACTCGTCCAGATTATACATGCCCATGGCCACGCCAGAGCTCGGGAATTCGAAGATTTCAAATTCCTGTGCTTCACCGCCATCGGCCGGCTCATACTTCATGGTCAGCTTGCCGGGGCCGGGGACTTTAAAGTCTGTGGCGCGATACTGGTCACCAAAGGCATGACGGCCAACCACCATCGGCTTGGTCCAGCCCGGCACCAGGCGCGGCACGTTGGAAATCACGATTGGCTCACGGAACACCACACCGCCCAGAATGTTGCGGATCGTTCCGTTCGGAGAACGCCACATTTTCTTCAGGCCGAATTCTTCCACGCGGGCTTCATCCGGCGTGATGGTCGCGCATTTCACGCCCACACCATAATGCTTGATAGCTTCGGCGGCTTCGACCGTGATCTTGTCATCGGTCTCATCGCGCTTTTCGATCGAAAGATCATAATATTTCAGATCAATATCGAGATAGGGGTAGATGAGCTTGTCTTTGATCATCTGCCAGATGATGCGGGTCATCTCATCGCCATCGAGCTCAACGAGCGGGGTATCGACTTTGATCTTGGCCATTTGCGCTTTATCCAATGCTGCTGAAAACGTGCGAAAACCGGACGTGTCCGGAAGAGTTGCGCGCTAGTTATCACTGCCGAACGAATAGCGGAAGACCCAGACTGATGCCCACACAACTCCTGGCCCCGGTTTTTATCCTGCACCGCCCGCAACTGGGCGAGAATATTGGCGCGGCGGCGCGCGTGATGGGCAATTTCGGATTGCCGGATTTGCGAATTATTGATCCACGCGATGGCTGGCCCAATCAGAAGGCTGAAAGTGTCGCCTCCGGTTCCCCGGTGCTCGAAGATATCAAGGTGGAGTTTGAACCCGTTGCGGCGATGACTGGCCTGACGCGAATCTATGCGACCACTGCCCGGCCTCGCGGCATGGAAAAGCGCGTGCTGACCCCGCGAGAGGCGATGGCAGAGATCCGCGCCGCCCATCAGGCAGGCGAGCAGGCAGGTGTGCTATTCGGCGGCGAAAAGTCCGGTCTGCCGAATGAACTCGTCGCCGATTCCGAAGCCATCATCACCCTGCCGGTCAATCGTGAATTCTGGTCGCTGAACCTGGCCCAGACGGTGGCCTGCTGTGCCTATGAATGGCGGGCGGGCGATGAGGTGCCGGAGGATTTTGATGAAATTAGCGATCCGGCAAGCCGCGAGGATGTCGAACGCCTGTTCCAGCATTTTGAAAGCGAGCTGGAAAAGGCCGGCTTTTTCCATCCGCCAGAAAAAACGCCTTTGATGGTCAATAATCTTAGGGCGGCGCTGGTCCGTGCACGCTTTACTGAACAGGAAGCACGGACGTTTAGAGGCGCCATCAAGGCGCTTGCCCTTGGCCGCGGTAAGGCGCGGATTGTGCGGGATGAGTGAAGCCATTGAGCAGGTCCGCAATCTGGGCCCCAAGACCGCCGCGGCTCTGGCCGAGGTCGGCATTCGTTCGCGTGCGGACCTGGAAGCGGCTGGAGCCGTTGAGGCCTATTTGCGGCTCAAAGCCCGGGCCGGAAACGTCTCATTGAATGCGCTCTATGCGATGCAGGCCGGATTGATGGATGTAGACTGGCGGCATCTGCCGGATGAGCTGAAGGCCGCCTTGCGCGAGGCCGTGGATACGCCCCGCCGTTGACATCGCCTTGCAACCCGTTAAAAGCCGCTCCTCGCCTGTTTTGGCAGGCGTTATGACGGGTGGTGCGGTACCGCCGTTGAGATCGCAGTCTTCAAAGGATGAGGGCTGCCGGGCCGCGTCGAAAATGAGAGTGTTATGTCGAAGCGTCATTCGAATAAGTACAAAATTGACCGCCGCATGGGTGAAAACCTCTGGGGCCGTCCGAAATCCCCAATCAATTCCCGCCCCTATGGTCCTGGCCAGCACGGTCAGCGCCGCAAGGGCAAGCTGTCTGACTTTGGCCTGCAGCTGCGCGCCAAGCAGAAGCTGAAGGGCTATTACGGCAACATCACCGAAAAACAATTCCGCCGTATCTACACCGAGGCCACAAGGCTTCGCGGTAACACGGCCGAACAGCTGATCGGTCTTCTGGAAAGCCGTCTGGATGCGATCGTCTATCGCGCCAAATTCGTGCCGACCGTGTTTGCCGCCCGCCAGTTCGTGAACCATGGCCACGTCAAGGTGAACGGCAAGAAGGTCAACATCCCGTCCTACCGCGTCAAAGTCGGTGACGTTGTGGAAGTCCGCGAGAAGTCGCGCTCCATGGCTCTGGTGCTGGAAGCGCTGGAAAGCCCGGAACGGGATATCCCGGATTATATCGAGGTCGACGGAAAAGGCATGAAGGCCACCTTCACGCGTATCCCGGAATTTGCCGAAGTGCCCTACGCGGCGCAGATGGAACCGAACCTCGTCGTCGAATACTACTCCTCGTAAATTCTGACGAATATCAGTTTGAAGGCCGCTTTGGTGTTGCACCAGAGCGGCCTTTGTTTATTCTGCAGGCCTCATCTGGGCTTGTAAGCAATTCATTTGATTCAAGTTTTCTACCTAACGTCTTGAAACTGAGTCTTAAACTGACTCCGCTTCAAGTGATGAATCGCTTTTCGCCTGTAAGGCGAGTCGGGGCAGTATCAATTCGGCTTGGAAGCGAGTTTGTTGCGCCTCACGCTTTGCAGAGACGGTCAAACCGCTTAACACATTGAATCAGAATTTCGCCGGAGCCGCCTTATGTTTTCACGCCTTTTCGCGATCGCTGTTTTGCCGCTGGTTTTGACGGCCTGTTCAACCGTTCAGCGCCTGCCTTTGATCCCCGGCGGGGACGAGGCAGATGTGGTTGAAGTCTCGAATGACAACATTGCCCTGCATGGCTGGCGCATTGTCGGCGATGACATTCTGGTGGTGCGGGTGCCGTCCAATGGTTGCACGCAAAAGGCGGATCTGACCGTTGATGTCCGCCAGCGCCGTGGTGAGGTTCAGGTCACAATCGGCCGCGTCCGTGATGACTATTGCCGGGCTCTTGTGCCGGATGGAGTGGAGATCCCGTTCGGCTTTGAAGAGCTGGGCACGCGTCCCGGCGCAACGGTGGTGGTTATGAATCCGATTTTGGATTAAGCAGGCTCAACCGTCACAACCGGGTAAAACGCCAGCCGGTTCTTGATGACATCCACCGCTGGCAGCGGGTCTTCATACGACCAGATCGCATTTTCCAGCACCGTGCCATCGGCTAAGGTGAGGTGATAATGCGTGGCCTCGCCCTTATAGGGACACCAGGTGGTTTTCTCTGACCGGGTGAGGGCGACAGCGTTGATGGCCCCGCGCTCAATATAGAAGACCGGCGGATAGCTGGCTTCGCGCAGGGCTAAAGCGACGCCTTCACCGACTTTGACGCCTTTGGCCTTCAGACGCACCAGCTGGCCGTCCGTATCGATCAGTATGGGATGATCCGGGCCAGGCTCCCGGACAGGCCGGTTCATCAGGCTTCCGCTTTCAGAATGCCCTTGTCTTGCAGGAAGGGGCGCAGCTCACCTTCTTCGAACATTTCCTTGATGATGTCGCAGCCGCCGACAAACTCACCCTTCACGTAAAGCTGAGGGATGGTTGGCCAATCTGAATAGACCTTGATGCCTTCGCGCACATCCTGATCTTCCAGAACGTTCACCGAGGCATATTCCACGCCGACATGATTGAGCACGCTGGCCACGACCGACGAAAACCCGCATTGCGGAAACACTGGCGTGCCTTTCATGAACAGGATCACGTCGTTTTTCTCGACCATGTCTTTGATTTCAGACTGAACAGCGTCGCTCATTTCGGCACTCCTTGAGATGTCATTCCGAGCTAGGCATCGGCAGGCCCGCCGTCAAGACCAAGCGCCGCCGCATTCGCTCGCAAATGCGTTGTTTTTGTTGTTTGTACCATGACGCAATCCACCAGCCCGCTATTGGCCGAACGCCGAAGCGCCGCAGCGACGCTAAGCATGGCTTCCGGCGCAACGGGCAGTCCCGCTTTGATCCGGGCTTGACGCTCTCGCTGGCGCTGAATGGACCGTTGGAAATACCACCATGACAGCCGGTCATGCGGGAGTTTGAAGCGCCCTTTCGCCACTGACAGGGCTTCGATGCCGAATACCATCTTGCCGCTTTCCCGCGCCTTCATCAGCCGGTTATTCTGGACCGCGTTCAACCCGTCATAATGCGGAGCCATGATGGCATCGACATCTGTATGGGTGAGCGGCAGGTCCAGCTCGTCATCGCGGCCGCTGACCCCGGCAAAACGCAGATCACCCGCTTCTTTCAACGACAAAAGCGCGGGAAAAGCGGCGTCGAACTCCTCGCTGGCGGGGCCCTGAAGCAAAACCAGATCAACGCGGCCGCACCCAAGCGTGTCGACACAAGACCGCACGGCATCCTTTATCTGGTCCGGCTGAAACCCTCTTGCATTTTTTTCGTTCAGAATGCCGACCTTGGTAATGACGAAATAGCTGTCGCGCGGGACATGCAGAGACTGCAAGGCCTGGCCAAGCCGGCGTTGCGCTTCGCCATCGCCATATTTCAGCGCGGTGTCGAAAACCGTAATGCCACGCGAATAGGCTTCATGAACCAGCGCGATGGTTTTTTCCGGGTCCACAACATCGCTATTGTGCGGGCCGGACACGCCAAAACCGAGCCGCGAAACTGACGCGGGCAAATCTGTCACGGAGCTTGTGTCTTCAATTTCAGCGCATGTAATTCGCCGCCCATGCGCCCCCCCAGAGCGGTGTAGACCAGCTGGTGCTGTTTAATGCGGCTCAAGCCCCGGAAGGCCTCGGCTGTGACGATAGCCTCATAATGATCGCCATCTCCGGCCAGATCGATAATCTTGACCTCGGCCCCCTCGATCCCGTCCTTGATCAGGCGGGCAATATCTTCAGCTTTCATCGGCATGACAGCATTGTATGTGGCGGCTTTGCGCGGCTTTGTATAGACCCGCTTTCATTCACGCGCCGTGTAAAAGGACTGACCAATGCGCCAACTCATTCTCTCTGGCCTCATAGCGGCTTCGATCGTCCCGGCCTCCGCTTGCGCGCAGGATGTCGAGATCGACACCAATATGGCGCTGGAACATATGCGTGTGCTGGCGGCTGATGACATGAATGGCCGGCTAACCGGAACCGAAGACGCCGCGATGGCGCGCGAATATATCGCCGGGGAATACTTCATGGCCGGCTTGCTGGCGTTTGAAGAAACCTGGGACCAGCCCTTCACCTATCGCCGCCCTCAGAATGCCGATCTGGAACTCAGCGGGATTAATCTGGTCGGCTATCACCCCGCTGCGGATGGCAGTGCGTCCGGTCCGGCCATCGTCGTGACCGCGCATTACGATCATATCGGCAATTGTAACGGCCAGATTTGCAATGGAGCGGATGACAATGCCTCCGGCGTCGCGGCTATGCTGGCGGCGGCCAGCGCTCTGGCCAACGGCGCAAACGAGCACATGATCATCTTCGCTGCGCTGGATGCAGAAGAAAACGGCCTCAATGGCGCGCGGGAACTGGTTGAATACCTGCAGGGCCTGGGTATCGAGATGGCGCTCAATATCAATCTGGATATGCTCGCCTTCAATGAAGACAATGAGCTAGCCGCTGCCGGAGCTTTTCATCATCCTTTCCTGCGCGCGCATATCGATGCGGTCGAGGTGCCGGATGGCGTGACGATCATTCAGGGCTATGACAGCCCGGAATGGGGCCCGAATGGCGACTGGACCTTCTCTTCTGATCACGCCGCCTTCCATCGCGCGGGCATTCCCTGGATTTATTATGGCGTGGATTTTCATCCGCATTATCACTCTCATACGGATGAGTTTGACGTCATGCACCATGACTTCTTCGAAGCCGTAACGGAAACCGTTTTCAACGCCATCGTCTATTTCGATGCAAACCTGCAAAGCGTCGTTGAGGCGCACGCAGAGGCGGATGCCGCCCCTTCTCCCTCCGCTGGGCCTGATACCAGTTCCGACGCGCGCCCGGCAGGCTACACCAATGAGGACGGGCGCTACATCAAGCCGGGCATGGAAAACTAAATTCGTCATCCCGGAAAGGCGGAAGCCTTATCCGGGACCCATTCCGGAATGCCGATAATACAGCATGGGTCCCGGGTTCCCGCCTGCGGCGAACCCCGGGATGACGGGTTAATATGCCTCACCCATCAGGGTCGGCATGAAGCTCTCATTGACGGCTTTCAGATCGGCAATAGAGACATCAATCATGCCATTGATGGTGAGGCCATCGCCACCCGCCACGCCAATCACGTGGATGGGAACGCCGGCCTCTTTGGCGGCTTTGCGCACGGCCTTGGCTTTGTCTTCGCTAACTGCGAGCAGGTAACGCGCCTGATCTTCGCCAAAGAGCCAGCCATGTAAGGGCAGATCAGTGTCATGCACCAGATTGAGGCCGGTGCCGGACGCCATCGCCATTTCAGACGCCGCAGCGGCGAGGCCACCATCTGACAGGTCATGGCAGGCATGGATCGCGCCATCGCGGATCTGCGCCCGCACGAAATCGCCATTGCGTTTTTCCACAGCCAGATCAACGGGCGGCGGGGCCCCATCTTCGCGGTTTTCAATTTCGCGCAGATAAATGGACGCGCCGAGATGACCATCCGTATCGCCGACCAGCATCAGGATGTCGCCAGTCCCGACACAGCCATATCCCATGCGCTGGGAAAGATCCGGGATCAGGCCCACAGCGCCAACCGCAGGAGTGGGCGGGATCGCCACCCCATTGGTTTCATTATACAAAGAGACATTGCCGGACACGACCGGGAAGTTGAGCGCTTCACACGCTTCGGCCATGCCTTCCACGCATTCGGCAAACTGGCCCATAATGTCCGGGCGCTCCGGGTTGCCGAAATTCAGACAGTCCGTGATCGCAATCGGGTCCGCCCCGACAGCCGTCAGATTGCGCCAGGCTTCCGCCACCGCCTGTTTTCCGCCTTCCAGGGGGAAGTTGTAGCAATAGCGCGGCGTGCAATCGGTCGTGATGGCCAGACCCTTATTCGTGCCGTGGACGCGCACAATCGCGGCATCCGCCGGGTCTTCGGATGACGCCGCCGTATCGGCCATGACGTGGCGGTCGTATTGACGCCAGATCCAGCGCTTGGAAGCGAGATCCGGTGAGACCATCAGCGTGAGAATGGCTTCGGCATAGTCTTTCGGCTGAGCCAGCTCATCGGCCATCACCGTTGGCTCGGCGTCATGACGCGTCCACGGACGCTCATACAAGGGCGCATCTTCGGCCAGCGGATCGAGCGGAATATCGCAGACCGTCTCGCCCTGATGGGTCAGCACCATGCGGCCCGTTTCGGTGGTTTCACCGATCGTGGCGACGTCCAGCTCCCACTTGTTGAAAATGTCGTAGGCGATCTGTTCCTTGCCCGGCTTCAGGATGAACAGCATGCGCTCCTGGCTCTCGGAAAGCATCATCTCATAGGCCGACATGTTGTCTTCGCGCTGGGGCACTTTATCGAGGTCCATCAGCAAGCCCACATTGCCCTTGCCCGCCATCTCAACGGAGGAGGACGTCAGGCCTGCCGCGCCCATATCTTGCACGGCGGCGATGGCGTCGGTGTCCATCAGCTCCAGACAGGCTTCGATCAGCTTCTTCTCAACAAACGGGTCGCCAACCTGAACGGTGGGGCGTTTTTCTTCGCTCTCATCATCAAACTCGGCAGACGCCATGGTGGCGCCATGAATGCCATCACGTCCGGTTTTCGAACCGACATAGACAATCGGCTGGCCCGGCTCGGCCCCACGCGCATAGAAAATCTTGTCCGTATCCGCCAGGCCCACGGCCATCGCATTGACAAGGATGTTGCCGTTGTAACCGGCATGGAAATTGGTTTCCCCGCCCACGGTCGGCACGCCCACGCAATTTCCATAACCGCCAATCCCGGCGACGACGCCGGAGACCAGCTGGCGCGTCTTGGGATGATCCGGCGCGCCAAAGCGCAGCGCATTCATCAGCGCCACCGGTCGCGCACCCATGGTGAAGACGTCGCGCAAGATGCCGCCCACGCCCGTCGCTGCGCCCTGATAGGGCTCGATGTAAGACGGGTGGTTGTGGCTCTCCATTTTGAAGATGCACGCCTGCCCATCGCCAATATCGACGACACCGGCATTCTCACCGGGACCCTGAATGACTTTTTCGCCGGAGGTCGGGAATTTCTTCAAATGCACGCGGCTGGATTTATAGGAACAATGCTCGGACCACATGACCGAGAAAATGCCGAGTTCGACCAGGTTCGGCGCCCGGCCCAGAATCTCCACGGCTTTGGCGTATTCATCCTCGGGCAGGTGCTCTGCTGCAATCTCCGGGGTGATGCCGTCAGCGTATTGGGTCATGACGAAGCCCTCCCCAGAAGGCTCTCGAAAAGGGCCAAGCCGTCTGTGCCGCCATGCATCGCATCAATCGCGCGTTCGGGGTGGGGCATCATGCCCATCACATTGCCGCGCTCGTTCGAGATACCGGCAATATCGCGCACAGAGCCATTGGGGTTACTGGCATAGCGGAACAGCACACGTCCATCGCCTTCCAGCGCATCCAGCGTCTCATCATCGGCAAAATAATTGCCATCATGGTGGGCGACCGGAATGGTGATGTCGCGATTGGTGGCATAGCCGCTGGTAAATTGCGTATTGGCGTTTTCCACCCGCAGGGGAGCCTTCTCACAGACAAAATGCAGGCTGGCATTGCGCATCAGCGCACCGGGCAGCAACCCGGTCTCGATCAGGATCTGAAAGCCATTGCATACGCCCAGCACCGGCTTGCCGGCTTTGGCATGGGCCTTCACCGCTGGAATGATGTGAGAGACGCCCGCCATAGCGCCACAGCGCAGATAATCACCATAGGAAAACCCGCCCGGCAGCATCACGAATTCGGTGCCTTCGGGCAGCTCAGTGTCCTGGTGCCAGACCATGGCCGGCGCAGTGCCGGTGACTGTCTCGATTGCCATTGCGGCATCGCGATCACAATTCGATCCGGGAAAAACAATAACGGCAGATTTCATGGCTCGGCGTGCTCCACGGCCCACTCAATGGCATCGTTGAGGCGATCACCGCCCCAGAAAATTTCCGTTCCGACTCTGTAAGTCGGAGCACCGAATATCCCGGCGGACATGGCCTCGTCCACCTGCGCCTTCAGAGCGTTTTTCGTTTCGCGGCTGCGGCTTTCAGAGATCACCCGGTCGGCCTCCGCGACACCTTCCAATGCCGCACGCAATGTTGCTTCCTTGGAAATGTCGAGATTGTCCGCAAATTCAAGCCGGTAGAGGTTTTCCGTAAACGCCCTTATCCAGCCTTCTTTCGCTCCAATCAGGCCAATACGCGCCGCCGCGACGGAAAATTGCGGCCAGTCGCCATCCGTCGAGAGCTGAAACGGCAATCCGGCCTTGGCGCAGATCCGCTCCATATCGCGGATCATATATTGGCCTTTGACGGGATAGAGATTGAAGGGCGAGGTCTTCCAGCCCTGGCTGGCAAAAATCGGCCCGAGCAGAAAGGGTTTCCAGACCAGTTCCACGCCGGCCTCTTCACAAGCATCAGCGACGGCATAGGCCGCAGGATAGGAATAGCTGGACGCGTACTCGAACCAGAATTCGAGCTTCGGCATTACGCCATCTCGATCGAGAAATTCTCGATCACCGGGTTGGCGAGCAGCTTGTTGCACATCTCTTCCACGCGCGCCTTGGCCGCGTCGGCATCCTCACCGGTAAGATCCAGCTCGATCAGCTTGCCCTGACGCGCATTTTCAACCTCATCAAAGCCCAGATTTTTCAGGGCTCCGGCGACAGCCGCGCCCTGTGGATCCAGAACACCGGGCTTCAGATAGACATGGATACGCGCTTTCATGAGCTTCCCTCATCATTGGCGGCCTGCTGACCATTGGGGCGGATAACACCCAGGCGGCGGGCGACTTCGGTGTAGGCTTCGGTGACATTGCCGAGATCGCGGCGGAAGCGGTCCTTGTCCATCTTCTCCTGAGTCTCGATATCCCACAGCCGGCAGCTGTCCGGGCTGATTTCGTCAGCCAGCACAATGCGCATCATATCGCCTTCGAAAAGCCGGCCGAATTCCAGCTTGAAATCGACCAGCTGGATACCGACCGCTGCGAACATTCCGGTGAGATAATCATTGATCCGCACCGTCAGGGTGACAATGTCATCCAGATCCTGCGGAGCTGCCCAGTTGAACGCGGTGATGTGATCTTCCGTCACCAGCGGATCGCCCAGCTCGTCATTCTTATAGCAGAATTCGATGATCGAACGGGGCAGGGCGGTGCCTTCCTCCAGCCCCAGACGCTGGCACATCGAACCGGCCGCGACATTGCGTGCGATGACTTCCAGCGGAATGATCTCGACTTGCCGCACCAGCTGTTCGCGCATATTCAGGCGCCGGATGAAATGCGTGGGAATGCCGGCCCGCATCAGGCCAACCATAATGAACTCGCTGATCCGGTTGTTCAGAACGCCCTTGCCTTCCAGCGTGGCTTTTTTCTGATTGTTGAAGGCGGTCGCATCATCCTTGAAATACTGAACGATGGTGCCCGGCTCAGGTCCTTCGTAAAGGATTTTCGCCTTGCCTTCGTAGATCATCTTGCGGCGTGCCATGGGCCAGCTCCGTTGCCACTTCCCGAGTGGCGGAAAATAGAAACGGCCCCGAATCGGGTGACGGGGCCGTCGGAAGAGCGGCGGAACTTACTTCCAAGCGGGTGAGGCTGCAATGCAATGATGCGGGCCAGGCCGGATCGCAGCCAACGCGCCTGCTTTTGGTTGTCAGGACGGCGTCATATGGCTACGACACCGGCATGAAAAGCCCCGTCTGCCCGGCCTGCGGAGCATCGGAAATTTCCGATGCAGCTCAGAAGTTTACGTTCAATCTGGATGGCGTATCGGTCCATGATTGCCTGGCCTGCAACAGTGCGGTCATGCTGCCGCCGCCTGATAAGGATTACTCCCAGCACACCACCCAGATGACGGGTATCCGCAATTATGTGGAGATGAATTGTTCAATAGACGGACTGGTTGGATATCTTGGACCAGCCTTCGAAATCTGGAAACCCGGCACCTTTATGGATATCGGTTGCGGGTTCGGCTTTTCCCTCGATATTGCCCGCCGTCTGACCGGCGCAGAGGTGCTGGGCATTGAACCCGCTCATTATGGCCGGGTGGGATCAGAAATGCTCGGCGTGCCGATTTTGCCGAAAATCCTGACAGGCAC
Source organism: Hyphobacterium sp. (assembly GCF_965228115.1). Lineage (GTDB taxonomy): Bacteria > Pseudomonadota > Alphaproteobacteria > Caulobacterales > Maricaulaceae > Hyphobacterium. The sequence continues at coordinate 116,954 of NZ_OZ245794.1, forward strand.
ACCGCAAACACAGGACGATCCGCGCCTGCAAAACCCGGTCGACATGATCTTTTCTTCGGAGGTTATCGAACACGTTTCCGATCCCGCCGCGTTGCTTCAGACGATCCGCAGTTATTTGAAACCCGGCGGTGTTGCTGTGATCACGACGCCGCGCGCAGAATCGCTCGCAGAAGAGCGATCGAATAGCGAAAAGCGCGCTGTCATATCGCCCTGGGCTCATGTCTTTCTCTATTCGCATTCAGCCTTTGAAAAGGCGATGCGCGAGGCCGGTTTCGAACATGTTGTGATCCGGACGCTGGGCGTGACGCAGATCGCCTATGCCAGCGATCAGCCCTTCAACTGGACCGACGTGGATATTGCGGACCTGTCGTTGAAATATCTGCGCTCGGCTGCCGGCGATCACGATCCGGAGACAATAGTTGGCGTCGGGGTCGCGCACCGGCTGTTCCGCTTGCGGGTCCAATCGGCCAATTGGGCGGAAGCGGACACGCTGGCGCGGCAACTGACCTTCAAATCCGCGCCTGAGAACTTGCATTTCCCCGACTATCCGGCCTTCCTGGAAGAATACCGGGCGTGTGAGGCTTCGCTCGCCTATCACCTCGCCATGTTGCAGATGAATGCGCACCGCCAATTTGAAAGCGCGAGCGACGAGTTCTTGAATGCCTTCCGGTTTTGCCGTGAGGTTCTGCGGATCGCGGCGGGTTCTTCGGTGGTCGAAGCCGATCTTTATTGGCTCGCGATTTTCCATGCCGCTCTCGCCGCGCAGTATGGCGGCTACAAAGGCAAGGCCCCGCTTATCTGGCAAGCACTCGAAGCCTCGCTCGATGATCCAAATGTTCCGGCCCTGCCCAGTGCGCTCGGTGAGCGCCTGCGCAGTGATTTATCTCCGCTTTTCCAGCCGCAGGGAGAACTCGCCTCGCGTCTCGGCCTTTAGTGCTGCAAGCCGGCGGCGGCATTCACCTGCGAGTGATTGATTTGCGGCTCTGGCCAAGCTAACGGAGAAGGACCACCAACTTCGCCCCGAGGGAGACATTGATGAGCGGAATGGACGATCGCGAAAAAGGACTTGAAGGCCGTTACGCGCACGATCAGGAACTGGAATTCAAGGCGGGCGTTCGCCGCAACAAAATGCTGGGCCTCTGGGTGGCCGAACTGCTGGGTAAATCCGGTGAAGACGCGCAAGCCTATGCCAAGGAAGTCATCAAATCCGACTTTGAGGAAGCCGGCGATGAAGACGTCTACCGCAAGGTGAAAGGCGATCTCGATGCGGCCAAGGTGGATGTCTCCGAACACACCGTGCGCACCAAGATGGAGCAATTCCTTGCGGATGCGCGTGACGAGGTGATGAAGGAAGGCTAGGGCCTTTCTCTGATGGAAAATTTCACACCTGTGTCCGCGCTCATCGGCGGTGTGCTGATCGGCCTGTCCGCCGTCTTGCTGATGGCGCTGAATGGCCGCGTGGCCGGGATCAGCGGCATCTTGGCCAATACGGTGATTGGTGCTCCGGGAGATCGCCTGTGGCGTCTCCTGTTTATTGCCGGACTGATCGCCGGACCTTTGGTGGTGCGCGCGGTGTCAGGCGAGCCGCTGCCGTTTGAAATCACCACGAACCTCTCCCTGCTGATCAGCGGCGGGCTGTTAGTCGGCATCGGCACCCGGCTGGGTTCAGGTTGCACCAGCGGGCATGGCGTGTGCGGCCTGTCGCGCTTTTCCGTCCGGTCGCTTGTGGCCGTGATCACCTTCATGGGTGTGGGCATGCTTACCGTCGCGCTAATCCGCGCCCTGGTAGGGGGTTAGGCGATGGGCAAGAATATCGCAGGTCTTTTCGCCGGGCTGATTTTCGGCATTGGCCTCACCATTGCGCAGATGACCAATCCGGCCAAGGTGTTGGGATTTCTGGACATTCTGAGCAATTGGGACCCGTCCTTGGCGTTCGTGATGGGCGGCGCCATGGCGGTGACCACGCTGGGCTATTTCCTGGTCTGGAAACGCAAGACGCCGGTCTTCGCGGACTCATTTCAGGTGCCCACCAACACAAAGATCGACCGCCCGCTGATCCTTGGTGCGGTGCTGTTCGGAGCAGGGTGGGGGCTGGTCGGCCTGTGTCCGGGACCGGCAATTGCCGGGCTCTTCATTGGAGGCTGGCCGTTGCTGGTCTTCCTCGGCGCCATGCTGTCGGGCATGGTAATTTACGAAGGGGCGAACCGTAAAGGCTGGTTGCCCTAGCCGGTCATGTCCGGCGGCAAGGCGACGCCGTCGCGCTCATTGTCCCAGATCATGGCGATGATCCGCCATTTGCCGCTGGCATCCTTGTATAGCTGGATGGAATTAATGCCGCGGCGTTCCGGTTCCGGATCGGCTAGGTCAGTTTTGGCCTCATAACTTGACCAGGCATGCGCAATGTTCCCGAAGACCCGTACCTCGCAGGCCAGTTCCAGCTCATAGAACCCGCCCACATTAAAGAAGGGCGTCGTATTCTCACGATACTCATCCAGCGACATCATCAGATGCCAGGGCTGGCCATTATCATCGACACCGGTGCGGATCTGCCGGCAATCCGGGTGAAAATAGTCCAGCTGTTTCGACCAGTCGCGAGGGCCGGGCGGACCTGAGATCATCTCGTAGATGGCCTGGACGATGCTGCGGATTTCCGTTTCATCGCTCATGGTTTGATTAGTCCCTTCAGACCGTCGATGGACTTCGCATTGCTGTCATATCGGCGTTTCCGCCACTCTTCATCGCTGCGATGTTCATTATAGCGGACCAGCTGATTCCGCTCGCCTTTGAACTCGTAGAACGGGACGCCCCATCCGCAGGACTCCTGAATGCGGGTAATTTCGGCAGTAATGATCGCGCGGGCCTTCGGGAAATCTGGGAAACACGCGAGCGCGTCCTCAAAACCGGGATCATCAAAACAGATGGCCGATCCCTTGCCATAAAGCCTCAGAATATTGGCTTTGCCCTCGAAGGCGCAGAACATAAAGGTGATGCGGCCATTCTCGCGCAGATGCGCAACGGTTTCGATGCCGGACCCGCCAAGGTCGAGATAGGCGACCTTGTTCGGGCCGAGAATGCGAAAGCTGTCATAGCCCTTCGGTGACATATTTACATGCCCATCAGACCCAGCCGGAGCTGTGGCCACAAAGAACAGTTTTTGGGCTTCGATGAAGTTAGCGATGCGGCCGTCGATTTCGGTATACGTCTTGGCCATCACCCTAGTCCTTGCGGCTATTCGCCAAACACCCGCGCGAAAATCGTATCGACATGTTTGAAATGATAGGCCTCGTCAAAACAGGCCTCGATCTGAGCGTCTGACAGAAAGCCGCGCACGTCTTCATCGGCTTTCAAGTGATCGGACAGCTTGCCGCCTTCATCCCAGGTTTTCAGACCATTGCGCTGGACCAGACGATAGCCGTCCTCGCGGCTGGCCCCGGCCTGGGTCAGGGCGAGCAAAACACGCTGGGAATTATGAATACCGCCATAGGCTTCCAGATTTTCCCGGCAGCGATCCTCATGTACGATCAGCTTTTCTATCATGCCGGCGGTGCGGTGCAGGCCAAAATCCAGATGCACGGTGCTGTCGGGCGCAATGCCGCGCTCCACGGACGAATGTGAAATATCCCGCTCATGCCAGAGCGCGATATTCTCCATAGCTGGCACCACTGCCATGCGCACCAGACGCGCCTGACCGGTCAGGTTTTCCGTCAGGATCGGGTTGCGCTTGTGCGGCATGGCCGATGAACCCTTCTGGCCTTTGGAGAAATACTCCTGTGCCTCGCGCACTTCTGAACGCTGAAGATGGCGCACTTCCACGGCGATGTTTTCAATCGCCGAGGCGATCAGGCCCAGAACCGCGAAGAAATTCGCATGCCGGTCGCGCGGAATAACCTGGGTAGAGATGGGCTCCACAGACAGCCCCATCTTCTCGGCCACATGGGCCTCAACGGACGGGTCGACATTGGCGAAGGTGCCAATCGCGCCGGAAATCGCGCAGGTCGCGACTTCATCGCGCGCACGGACCAGACGATCTCTGTTTCGAGCGAACTCGGCATAGAAACGCGCAAATTTCAGCCCCATCGTGGTGGGTTCGGCGTGAATACCGTGAGAGCGGCCAATACAGGCAGTGTATTTGTGCTCTATCGCGCGCGTTTTCAGCGCTTCCAGCACCCGGTCCATACCCACCAGCAAGAGATCTGCCGCATCGCGCATCTGCACGGCGAGGCAAGTGTCCAGCACGTCCGAAGACGTCAGGCCCTGATGCACAAAGCGCGCATCCTCACCGACCAGCTCGGCGAGATGGGTCAAAAAGGCGATGACATCATGTTTGACCTCGGCCTCGATCTCATCGATCCGGGCGACATCAAACGTCTTGTCCTTGGCCTTCCAGACGGCCTTGGCAGCCTCGGCGGGCACAACGCCCAGCTCGGCCAGGCGGTCGGTGGCATGCGCCTCGATCTCGAACCAGATGCGATACTTGTTTTCCGGCGACCAGATCGCCGCCATCTCCGGCCTCGTATATCGGGGAATCATGCGCGTGCCAGTCCTTTGTGTTTGAGGCCCGCGTGATGCGCTTGAGAGCCGGGAAGGTCAAGTAGCGAACAGATGTCCTCCCCTGTTTACGGGGGAGGTGTCAGCGAAGCTGACGGAGGGGGCTGGCGCAGCATTCGCCCCCCTCGGCCTTTCAGGCCACTCCCCCCGCAAGCAGGGGGAGACATCACATTAGCTCTGATAAACCCCCGCCGCCCGATCTGCCAGCGCGCGCATCGCCTCACGATAGGGTGCAGGGCCGTGACTGATCCGGGAAACGCCCCGCTTGGCCATCTCGGCAATCGAGGGCGCGCCCTCTTTCATATAGGCATTCACCGGCAGGTTTGTGTGCTCACAGAAACGCCCAATCAGATCGGCATCGGACAATCCCGGAATGAATATGCCGCTGGCCCCCGCCTCGGCATAAACATCGGCGCGGTCGGTGGCTTCCTTCATGTGGTTGGCATGGTCGGCGGCATCGGTCTTCAGGAACACATCCGTGCGCGCATTGATGAATAGCGGAATGCCGGTCTCGTCCGCCACGCCGCGAATAGCAGCGATGCGCTTGGCCTGATCCTCGATCGAATAGAGCCCGTCTCCCGACACGATGCGATCCTCGAAATTGATACCCACCGCCCCGGTGGCGATCAGCTTGGCGATATTATCGGCCAGGAATTCCGGCTCGGCGGCATAACCGCCTTCAAAGTCGATGTTGACAGGTAACTCAACCGCTGAACTGATCTGCTTGGCCGTGCGCAATAGGCGGTCCAGCGGCAGCTTCTCGCCATCGTCATAGCCCTGAGCCGCGGCGACCGACCAGCTGCCGGTCGCTATGGCTTTTGCGCCCGCCTCGGCGACTGCCTTCGCGCTGCCGGCATCCCAGATATTGTAAAGCACCAGCGGATTACCCGCTTGATGAAGGCTATGAAAAGTCTGGGCTTTGCCCGCTTGCGTTTGCATGTCTTAGCTCCTTGGCGGCAGGCCGCGTGCCATGGTCAGAAATTCCAGCGTCGTGCCCGCGCGGCGATGTTCGGAAATCGCCTGATAGTCCGGATCGTGATACCACGCTTTGGCGGCGTCTTCGCTGGGGAAGGTGGCAACAATCAACCGGCCCTCGCGTGGCGCCTGACCTTCAAACGTGTGCGGCACATCATCAAACGACAGCAGCTGACCACCATGCTTCTTCAGGATCGGGAAGAAGCCCTTTTCATAAGTCTTGTAGGTCTCGGCGTCGTGGATTTTCAGATTGGCCACGACGTAGACGGGCGTGTTGGTCATAGGCTCCCCCAATCAATCTCGGCGTGGCGGTCCAGCGTTTTCGAGAAATCCGGCATGGCGTATTTCAGGCCCGAGCCGCAATTGAACAAAACCGCCTCCGCGTCGCGCTCGATCAGGCCTTCATCCAGCGCCCGGCCATAGGCGGCCAGCGTCGCCGCGCCTTCCGGGCACAACAATAAACCATCTTCGCGGCCACACACGGCGCGGGCGGTTTCGATCTGGTCTTCTGAGACCGACAGCGCCGCGCCGCCGCTTTCGCGCACGGCGCGCAGGATCAGAAAATCGCCAATGGCTTTGGGCACGCGAATGCCCATGGCAGCGGTTTCCGCCTCAATCCATTCGTCGGCGTGTTCCTTGCCTTCGTCATAGGCTTTCACAATGGGCGCACAGCCTTCGGCCTGGATGGCGAACATTTTCGGGCGCACCGAGCCGATCCAACCCAGGCGCTCCATCTCATCAAACGCCTTCCACATGCCGATCAGGCCCGTGCCGCCGCCGGTGGGATAGAAGATGGCATCGGGTAAGCGCCAGCCCAGCTGGGCGGCCAGCTCGACCCCCATCGTTTTCTTGCCCTCGATGCGATACGGCTCTTTCAGGGTGGAGACATCAAACCAGCCCATCTTGTCCTTGCCCGCGCCAACCAGGGCACCGCATTGATGAATAAAGCCATTGACGCGAAACACTTTTCCGCCGTGCAGGGCGATCTCGCGGATATTAACTTCCGGCGTATCATCCGGGGCAAAACACCAGCTCTCAATTCCCGCGCGCGTGCCATAAGCCGACAGCGCGGCCCCGGCATTGCCATTGGTCGGCATCGCCATTTTGGTGACGCCATAGGACCGCGCCATGGACACCGCGAGAGCAAGGCCCCGCGCCTTGAAACTGCCAGTCGGCAAGCGGCCCTCATCCTTGGTGATGAGACGGCCGGTGCCGCCATAATGCGTCATCGTGTCCGGGCAATCGATCAGCGGGGTGTCGACCTCGCCCAGGGTGGTGACGTGCTCGTCCTTCGCGACGGGTAACAGCTCGCGCCATTTCCAGCAGCCGCCCTCGCGCGCCCAGATTTCATCGCGATCAATCTCGCCCCGCGCTTTTTCAAAGTCATAGCGCGCCAACAGCGGCTTTCCGGCTTCAGACAGATTCCAGGGCTGATCCTTGGCGTAGGTGCCGCCGTTAGCCGAGCATTCCAGATGGGTGAAATAGTTGGGATAGGGCATGGTGGGAGTGTTAGCGGCATTCCATGGAAGCACAACTACCGGGTCCCTCGGGCTCGACCCGAGGGTCCATCTATTCATAATTGATGGATCCCCGGATCAAGTCCGAGGGACCCGGATACATTATCGTCATTCCGGGGCGCCCGCAGGGCGAGCCCGGAACCCATGCCGGAACTTCAGCCTCACAGAATGGGTCCCGGACAAGGCTGACGCCTTTCCGGGATGACGAGTTTGGTGTCTCTGCCGTAATCAGCGGAGGACACCGGCGCAGCGCGCGAACACCTAAATCAACCCCAGAGTCTTAAAGCTTGCCGTCATTTCCCGTCCGATGATCAGATGATCATGGACGACGATGTTGAACGGTTTGCAGGCCTCAACAATCGTCTTGGTGATCTCGATGTCAGACGTTGAGGGCGTCACATCCCCCGAAGGATGATTATGAACCAGGATGATCGCGCTGGCATCATGGGCGAGGGCGCGTTTGACCACCTCACGCGGATAAACGGGCGCCTGATCAACCGTACCTTTTGAAATCACCTCATCGGCTTTCAGCCGGTTTTTTTTATCCAGATACAAGACGCGGAATTGCTCGACATTTTCATGCTGCATGGCCGTGCGGCAATAGTTCACCAGCGTCGACCAGGAAGAAATCACCGGCTTATCCAGCGCGCCTTCGCGGGCCATGCGCGAGGCGACAGACCGCAAAAGCTGGAGATCGACTGCGGTCTTTTCGGAGACGCCCTTTACTTCTGTCAGCGCTTCGATCGAGGCGGCAGCCACACCGCCCAGATCGCCAAATCGCGCGATCAGATCCTTGGCGAGCGGTTTGACGTCCCGGCGTGGGATGGAGCGGAAGAGGAAAAGTTCCAGCAGCTCATAATCTGCCAGCGCATCACCGCCTGCGGTTGCAAAGCGTTGCCTGAGCCGGTCGCGATGGCCCGCATGATGCGGTATCTCCGGCTTATCGGGCATGAAATCAGGCGGCGTAGGGCGGCTTGTCCAGCCCGGCGGGCGACGCGGTGAATATCTCCACCCCGTCCTCGGTCACCCCAATGGAATGCTCAAACTGGGCCGACAAGGACTTATCCCGCGTCACGGCTGTCCAGCCATCGGCGAGGACTTTCGCATCCGGCCGGCCGAGATTGAGCATGGGCTCGATGGTAAAGAACATGCCGGGCTTGAGTTCCAGGCCTTCACCGCGCTGGCCATAGTGAAGCACGTTCGGGCTGTCATGGAAGAGCCGGCCAATGCCATGACCACAGAAATCTTCTACCACCGAACAGCGATTGGCTTCGGCAATCTCCTGAATGGCGGCGCCAATATCGCCCAGCGTGTTGCCGGGTTTGACCTCGGCAATGCCGGCCATCAGCGCTTCATAGGTGACCTCCACCAGACGTTCGGCCTTCCGGCGCGGTTCGCCGACAATGAACATGCGGCTGGTATCGCCATGCCAGCCATCGAGGAAAATGGTGACGTCGATATTGACGATATCGCCATCTTTCAAAGGCTTGGGCCCCGGAATGCCGTGACAGATCACATGATTGATCGAGGTGCAGGAAGATTTCATATAACCGCGATAGCCGAGCGTCGCTGGCACGCCGCCTTGAGCGAACATAAAGTCGCGCACGGCATTGTCGATCTCTTCGGTCGTCACTCCTGGCTTTACCAGGGGCACAATGTGATCGAGCGTTGCCGCTGCTGCCCGGCCTGCCTTGCGCATGCCGGCAAAGCCTTCTTCGCCATGCAGTTTCACGCGGCCATCGCGCGACACATCATCCGCGCCATCGGCCTGGATATCATAAGCCAGATTCATGATTCTTCCTGTGCCCTGTTGGGACCCATATAAACAAAACCCGCAGCGATTTAAACGCTGCGGGCCTGTTTCTGTGGAATTTGGAGGATTTTGCTATTCGCCGCCGCCGAAATATTCGCCGAAGAAATCACCTTCATTCCAGGCCGGAGCCTCGTCATTATTGGCAATCTCGCGAGCGATCAGGAAGTTGATATTGGCGAATTTCGCGCCCTGTTCGTAGAGGATGACGAACTCCTCATCGCTGTCCACCTCGTCGGACTGGCGGTGATAATGGGTATTCAAAAAGCCCATAAAGCCTTCGCCCTGATCCCAACGGGGATCAGGAGAGGAAAAGCCGGTCATCAGGAAGACCGCCGGCACGCCTTCGCGCACAAAGCTGTAATGGTCTGACCGGACAAACAGGTTTTGTTCCGGGATGGGATCCGGGCTGACATCCACGCCCATCCGGGCCGCCGCGCGCCGGGCGATCGGTCCCAGAGAAGACCGTTCCGCGCCAAAAGCGATAACATCGGAAAATTCATAGGCAATGACCGGCATGTCGAGATTGACATTCGCGACCATTTCTCCCTCGTGAGACGGATAGCGGGCGTAATAATCCGAGCCCAGCAAGCCTTGTTCCTCCGCCGCCAGGGCCACAAAAACAAGCGAGCGCCGGGGCGCTCCGGTTTCCAGGAAAGTGCGCGCGGTTTCGATCATGATCGCTGTACCGGAGGCATTATCCAGCGCACCATTACAGATGCGGTCTTCCTCATTGTTGGACCGGCAGCCGGTTGTCGAAACCCCGTTCGCATCGGTGATGCCGATATGATCGAGGTGCGCCGTCAGGACGATCACCTCGTCCGCAAGCTGTGGGTCAGACCCCCGGATCATGCCGACCACATTATGATCGGTGAACAATTCGCGCGTCGTCTCCTGCCGCATGGTCACAGTTGCGTTTAGGGGCATGGAGGCGGTCTCACCGGCTTCCAGCTGGGCGATCGCCTCTTCCAGCGTGATACCGGCATTGGCAAAAAGCGCATCACCGCCTTCGCGCGACACACCGGCGGTGACCATCACCGCACTTTCAGCTTCTGACGTGCCATCCGGCCCGAGCGCAATGCGCGTCTGGGATGTCAGACGAGACGCAAAGCGCTGATAGTTTTCGGTTTCGGCCATGGAAATAGAAATCGTACCGACCGCGCCGCGCGCGATCGCATATTCCCGCTTGGTGGAGGTGCGTTGCTGGTGCGAGCGCTCGTCTGACGGCATGAAGTCCGGGGCCCCGCCGATAAAGGCGACAATACGGCCCTCGACATCGACACCGGTATAATCATCATAATCATGGTGCGGCAGGCTCAACCCATAACCCACAAAAACGACCTCAGCCGAAATGTCGCTGGCGTCGCGCGCAGGGTGACCGCCAATTATAAGGTTTTCCCCGTTGGTGAGTTCAACCGCATCGTCGCCCTCTCCAATAATCAAAGCACCTGAGTCCCCCAGGGGGGTCATGTATTGCAGCGGCACCGCGGCAAAAAAGCCGCCATCATCGCCCGCAGGTTCCAAGCCAAGCAGCCGATATTGCGTTGCCACATAATTAGCAGAAATCTGATAGCCGCTTGTGCCGGCCGCACGTCCTTGCATAGCGTCATGTGCAAGGAAACGAATGTGCGATTCAATACGTTCCGTCGGAATGTCCGGCAGGAAATCTTCATCCATGTCCTGGGCGATGGCCATGGCCGGAAGAAGCGAAAACAGGCTGGCCGCAGCCAGGCGGGAGAATTGGTTCACGAAACAACCCCTTTTTGGATTTGGCGCGCACTATAAGCACAGAAAAAGCCGCATCAATCGGCTGGGTCTAAACTTTCCGTCATCAAGGCATCCGCAATCTCGGGTAGAACGCGATAGTGTTTCACGAGAGCAGGTGACATCCGGGTCGGCCGCCCGCTGCGCAGCTTGAAACACACCAGATCCATCCGCGCCCGAAAGATCGTCTGGCCATTATCCGCCCGGCGGAATTGATATCGGCGCTCGGCGCGCAAGCGTCCATCGGATTTGGTGATCCACACCGCGCAATCCAGCACGTCCCCGGCATGGGCATGGCCCAGATAATCGCATTCAGAACGGATGATCGCCATGCCGTGCTCATACTTCACGAACTCGGTGCGCGGGTGCTCCGGCACGTCAAAATCCCAATGTGCCCAAGCGGTTTCATCCCCCCAAGTTAGATACCGCGCATTGTTTACATGGCCGAACTCATCCTCATCTGCCGATGTGGCGATGATCTGGTGGATAAAAGGCGAGGGCAGGTCCCAGCCGTCAAATGTCTTGGCCTTGCTCATGGGCTTTGCCTATATCCGCGCCTGCAGCACGATGAAAGGGCAGGCGATGAGCACAAACAGGAATGTCACAGCAGGTGTGCTATTGATTGGCGACGAGCTTCTGTCCGGCCGCACGCGCGATATCAACCTGTCCGAGATCGCGAAATTCCTCGCCCCGCTGGGCGTATCGGTCGTGGAATGCCGCGTCGTGCCGGACGAGCAGGACGAGATCGTGGCCGCTGTCAATCATTTGCGCGCTAAATGCGATTATGTCTTTACCACGGGCGGTATAGGCCCGACGCATGACGACATCACGGCTGACGCGATTGGCGCCGCCTTTGGCCAGGCGGTCGATGTCCGCGCCGATGCGCTGGAGATTATCGAACACTGGTATGCCAAGACCAAAACGCCCCTGACCGAAAGCCGAAAGCGCATGGCGCGCGTCCCGGCAGAGGCCATCCTGATCAACAATCCGGTCACGGGTGCGCCCGGCTTCCAGACCGGTAATGTATTTACCCTGGCCGGCGTGCCCAAGATTGCGCGCGGCATGCTCGAAGATATTGCCGACCGGATCGACGGTGGCGCGGTGACGCTCTCGCGCACCGTGGCGACCGGCGGCTTGCGTGAAGGCGATCTGGCCGAAGGTCTGGGCGTACTGGCGAAGGCCTATCCGGATATCTCCATCGGCTCATACCCCTATTTTTATGAGAACGAGGCCGGTGAGATTGTCCGTGGCACCAATCTGGTGGCGCGTTCGACCGATGAGCCTGCGCTCGCCGAAGTCATTGAGAAACTTGCCGAGCTTTCCCGCTCGGTCGGTGGCAAGCCGGTCATCGATCCGCCGGATGCCAAGTAGTCCGATCGCCCCGTAATTGCCCTATTCACGCCCGAGAATGGTTCCCAAGCGAGGGAAATGTGTATCCATCAGGGCAGGGGAATAGGACATCACATGACCAGAAAACTGCTACTTACTTCCGCTGCAGGGGCGATTGCCTTTGCGGCCCTACAAACCACACCGGTGACGGCCACCAGTCTTCAGGATGCAGCCGATGACCGGCCGGATATTTTCGTCCAATGCCCGACGCTGGTGGCCAACCAGTTCAACCGGGACAATCGCGGCCGGGTCACATATGTGCAGCAACCCCGTAATGGGTCGGGGGCGGGCACGCCGCCTCCGCCTCCGCCTCCGCCGCCACCTCCGCCGCCGCCTTCACCAGCCGTCGTCGATCAGGCAGCTCCGGCGGCCGAGGAAGCCGAACGCGTGATTGTGACAGGCACGCGTTTGACAAATGCCCAGACCCAACCCCAGCCCGCACCCGGCGACATTGACCGCGAGCGTTATGAGGATGTCGAAACCAATGATGTGGTCGTCACAGCGGAAAACCCGGTCTCGACCTTCTCAGTGGACGTCGATACGGCCAGCTATTCGGTCGTACGTGATTATCTGACCGGCGGAAATCTGCCACCGCGCGATGCCGTGCGCATCGAGGAGCTGGTCAATTATTTCGACTATGCCTACCCGTTGCCAGAAACCCGGGATGCACCCTTTGAAGCCAGCGTCACCGTGGTGCCTAATCCGTGGAATGCCGACACCCAGCTGATGCATATCGGCGTGCAGGGCTATGACATTCCGCGCGAAGAACGCCCGCGCGCCAATCTGGTATTTCTGATTGATGTGTCCGGGTCCATGGGCTCTCCCGACAAGTTGCCGCTGGCCATTTCCGGTCTGCAAATGCTGGTCGAAAACCTCGATGATGACGACACCGTCTCCATCGTCGTTTATGCGGGGGCCGCAGGTGCCATTCTGGAGCCTACTCCAGGCTCTCAACGCCATTGCATCAATGCCGCGCTGGGCATGCTCGAAGCGGGCGGTTCCACCGCAGGCGGGCAGGGGCTCAGCCTCGCTTATAATTACGCGCGAGAGCATTTCGATGAAGACGCGGTCAATCGCGTCATGCTGCTCACCGATGGCGATTTCAATGTCGGCGTCACGGATGATGAGCGCCTGGAAGACTTCGTCACGCGCCAGCGCGAAACCGGCGTTTATCTCTCCGTCATGGGCTTTGGCCGCGGTAACTATAATGACGCGCTGATGCAGACCCTGGCCCAGAACGGCAATGGCCTGGCTGCCTATATCGATACCGAGGCCGAGGCGCGGCGCTTCTTCGTCGAAGAGGCTTCATCCGCGCTCTTTCCCATCGCCAATGATGTGAAGCTGCAGATCGAGTTCAATCCGGCGCGCGTAGCCGAATACCGCCTGATTGGCTATGAAACGCGTCTGCTCAATCGCGAAGACTTCAACAATGACCAGGTGGACGCCGGCGAGATCGGCTCCGGCCATTCCGTCACCGCCATCTATGAAATCACCCCACCGGGCAGTGACGCGCTGTTAAACGAGCCGCTGCGCTATGGCGGCGGCGAGGAAACCGAAACCGGATTTTCCAACGAATACGGCTTCTTCCGCGTGCGCTATAAAAGGCCCGGCGAAGACGAGAGCCGCCTGATCGAATTTCCGGTCACCACCGCCAACGAAGCCGACAGTCTCGAAACCGCAGGCGATGATGTGGCGTTCTCGGTCGCAGTGGCAGGCTTTGCCCAGCTCTTGCGGGGTGAGGATTACATCGACCCGGACGTGTTTGGTTATGGCGAGGTGGTCGATCTGGCCAGCGCACACATCGGAGCGGATGCGTTCGGCTATCGAGCAGAGTTTCTGCGCCTTGCGTCGCTGGCCGCACGTGAAGCCGGCGATGAAAACGTCAAGCCTCGCCTGAACGGGCAGGGGCGCTAACCCGTATTGAATGGCGATAGGCGAAAAAGCGGGTGCGGTGTCTGCCGCGCCCGCTTTTCTCGCACCACAAACGCGTTACAACAGAGCCGGATGCGGACGTGGCGGAATTGGTATACGCAACAGACTTAAAATCTGTCGCCCGTAAGGGATTGAGGGTTCAAGTCCCTCCGTCCGCACCATTCTTCGCTGACGAAGTCTGCGGAGAATGCCGCGCCGAAGCCCAAAGGGCGAAGGCGGGCAGCCAGCTTCTGTCAGCTTGAATGTTTTTTTTGCCTCGCGCCAGTTCGCTGCGCTCACGGCTCCGGCAGGGCGGGCGAAAGCCCGGGCCGCGGTCGCGACCTTGGGCAGATTTGTTGTTTCCGTTGCACCCGGTCGAAGTGCCAAGCAAGAGCATTGATTCCACGGGCCGTGCTCACATGAAACGCGCTCAAGGACAGAGCGATTGATGCGCCCTGCGAATTCCGTCAATCTTCTTCCATGTCGACACGCCATACCCGATTCATCGAAACCGCCACCGAGCTGAGCCCGGAGCTGGCCGCTGCGATCAAAGGCGTGGGCCCTGTGGAGATGCATTCGCGCGCAGATATTCCCTTTGCGGTCGCGCTCAGCCGGTCGATCACCGGCCAGCAATTGTCTGTCAAAGCCGCCTCAACCATATGGGGCCGTGTGGAGGCCAGCGCGGGCGATACCCCTCTGGCCGATCATTTTTATCACGCCAATACGGACATTTTGCGTAGCTGCGGCCTCTCCGGGGCCAAGACCAAAGCAATCTGCGAGATTGGGGCTCTGGCGCGCGAAGGCGGGCTGGATGATGAAATGCTGCGCGGACTATCCGCGGAAAAACGCGCCGAACACATCACCGCCATCTGGGGTGTCGGCCAGTGGACGGCGGACATGATGAACATGTTCTATTTCGGCGAGGAAGACATCTGGCCGGATGGCGATGTCGCCGCCCGCAAAACCCTGGAACGCCTCACCTCAAAACGGCGCAAGACGGTGCGCACGGCGGCCCGCTTTGCCCCCCACCGTTCTTATCTGGCGCTCTACATGTGGCGGCATGTCGATGCGAAACCGGTTTAGTCGCACAAGTTGACGCCTACGCGAACTAGACCCGTCCGCGCTTCCAACCTAGCTTCGCCGCCAACCTAAAAATCACGCCGGACCAAGGGCCGGGCAGGGGAGCCAGCATGTCGAACCAGGAAAAGATCGCGCCAAACCTTCGTATTCCGGTCATTGGTGCGCCGCTCTTCATTATCTCCAACCCCAAGCTGGTCATCGCCCAGTGCAAGGCGGGCATAGTCGGATCCTTCCCGGCGCTGAATGCGCGCCCGCAAAGCCAGCTGGATGAATGGCTGGATGAAATCACGTCCGAACTCGAAAGCTATAACAAGGCCAATCCGGACAATCCGGCCGCGCCTTTTGCCGTGAACCAGATCGTCCACCGCTCCAATGACCGGCTGGAGGCCGATCTTGCCACCTGTGAAAAATACAAGGTGCCGCTGGTCATCACCTCGCTGGGGGCGCGCATTGAGCTCAATGATGCCGTTCATGCCTGGGGTGGCCAGACGCTGCACGACATCATCAATGTGATGTTTGCGCGCAAGGCGCTGGAAAAAGGCGCTGACGGGCTGATCGCCGTGTGTGCAGGCGCAGGCGGCCATGCCGGCGTCAAATCCCCCTTCGCGTTGATCCAGGAAATTCGTGAGTTTTTCGATGGCCCGCTGGCCCTGTCCGGTTCCATCGGTCATGGCGGCGCGGTATTGGCGGCTGAGGCGATGGGCGCGGATTTCGCCTATATCGGCTCCACCTTTATCGCCACGCATGAAGCGCGCGCGACCGATGATTACAAGCAGGGCATTGTCGAAGGCACGTCTGACGACATCGTCTATTCCAGCCTGTTTACCGGCGTGCATGGCAATTATCTCAAAGGCTCCATCCGCAATGCCGGGCTGGACCCGGACAATCTGCCGGAAAGCGACCCGTCGGCGATGAATTTCGGCTCGTCCTCGTCCAAGGCCTGGAAAGACATCTGGGGTTCAGGCCAGGGCATTGGGGCCATGAAGGAAGTCATGGGCGCGGGCGAATATGTCGCCAAGCTGACGGCGGAATATGACGCGGCCAAAGCGCGTATTTGCGGGTAATCTCTCAGCTGCTACGGAAGCTAGGTTGTGCTACATCTCCAGGATGCAGCGCCTATTCGCGATTCTCGTTAACCTATTTATTTGCGGTGAAGCCTTAGCCTGCTCGCGCATTCTCATGCCCGATTACTTCGCCTCCATCATCGATCCAGAGGACGCAATTGCGCTTGCAACGGCTCAACAGAGCCACACAATCCTATCATTGGACGGCGAAACGCAATGGTGGTCGGAATGTCCGCTATTGGAAGACACTTATTGCCGTATTCGTTCCCGACAACAGACCGACTAAGATGTGATTGGATTTACTTCGGTGTGGACCGTCGATTCGGTCGTTCAAGGCGAAGTTGATCCTTTGATTGTCAGTTCAATACAGGCCGTCCCGTTGCATCGTATATGCCCGCCAGATATCCCGCTCAGGAGGGAAAGAAATCTGGTAATCATCGATGCCGAAACCAGTCAGGTCCTGTATTTGCCAGAGGCGCTAGGACTGGAAGTGCTGGCTTTGTTGCAGGACGAACGCCCGGTGTTGCCAAGAAAGTAATCCAACCCCTCACCCTCGAAAGCCGCCCATTATATGGCCGCCTTCCTTTTCCCTTCGTCAGTCGAAAGCTCCACCGGAGCTTTCTTTGTGCCTTAGCCCCTTTGAAAGGGGAGAGGGTGGGATGCGAATTTGCGCAGCAATGAGCATTCGGGTGAGGGGTTGTGATAAAGCGCGGCTTTTTCGTCTTCCCGGAAAGGCGTCAGCCTTGTCCGGGACCCATGCCGTGTTGATGTTCCAGCATGGGTTCCGGGCTCACGCTCCGCGTGCCCCGGAATGACGCGTGTGTTCGCTGATAAACCAAACTTATCCCCACGCTCTCATTCCCACCTACAATGCCTCCCACCTCACACCTTATGGAGCAGCGGGCTGCAGGCCGTCTGTAGGTCGGGTGAGAGGGGGATGCCTCGAGTGGGGGTGACTTAACGGATCACTTTCATGAAAGAGCGCCTGGGCGCGCGTCGTCTCCGGATGAACGGAGGCGTACGGGACACCCTTGCAGGACATGAGGATGGAATGAGGTCTTCAGACGAGTCCGGGAAGAAAACAGCGGACAGCGACTCTGGAGAAACCGGCCATCGGTTGGGCGCAAAGTATCGCGGCCCATGCGGTTCGGCGGGCTGGTTGAAGCCATACCCTAAGCGGTCCCGGACAGGCGAAAAGACATCCCGCGCGGGAGGCCTCATAAGCCACCCACACACAAAGTTTTCGGCTTGCGAGATACCTCCCGCGCGCTGCTTCTACCCTCGTACCTCGCGGTGAAAGCCGGCGGGGGTGTTCTGCATGCTTCGAAGGCAAAATCGAGAATTTGCGTGCAACCGGACGCCTCTCTGCCTAGGTTGCGCTCATGGCTCAACCCCTTCGACCGCCCTGTGAATCGGCCCGCCTGGCGGAGTTAGGCAGTGGCGAGTGTCCAAAAGCCCACCGTCCCTTCGTTCTGGCAGCGGCGATATTGGGCTCGTCCATGGTCTTTATCGACAGCTCGGCCCTGTCCGTGGCGATCCCGGCCTTGCGCAATGATCTGGACGCCAGCCCGTCGGATCTCAACTGGATTTTCAACGCCTATACGCTGCTTCTTGCCGCTTTCACCCTCATTGGCGGTGCCGCTGCGGACCGGTCAGGGCCCAAGAGGATTTTCCTGTGGGGCGGGGCGGGGTTTGCTCTGGCTTCGCTGGCTTGCGGGCTGGCTAACACAGCCGAAACGCTGATCGCGGCGCGCGCTGTGCAAGGCTTTTTCGGCGCGTTGTTAACGCCAGCGTCTCTGGCGATGATAGCTGCGGCTTATCCAGAGGAAGAGCGTGCAGCTGCGATCGGCACCTGGGCGGGCGCATCAGCGCTAACCACCGCTGGCGGCCCTGTCTTGGGGGGATGGCTGGTGGAAACGCTCAGCTGGCACTGGATCTTTTTTATCAATCTGCCGGTTGGGGCGCTGGCCTTGGGAGCGGCGCTGACTGCAAATCTGAAGCACATCCGCCCAACCACAAAACAATCCATGGACCTGCCCGGTGCCATTATGATCGCTTTGTCACTTGCGCTCATGGCGTTCGGTCTGGTCGCCCTGGGAGAGGGGGGTGCGTCGCGAATGGAGGCCGGGATCAGTCTGATCGCGTCGCTAATTATGCTGGCGGGCTTTGTTTTGCGCGAACGCAGTGCCGATGCGCCCATGTTGCCCTTGTCGATTTTTAAGTCGCGCGCTTTTTCCGGCATCAATCTGGCGACACTGGTGCTCTATGCCGCGCTCTCTACTGCGTTTTTCGGATTGCCGATTTTCCTCGCAGATGTGCGCGGATGGAGTGCGACGCAAATCGGCCTCGCCTTCTTGCCCTTCACCTTGAGTGTCGGATTCCTTTCCGGCCTGTTCGGCAAGTATTCAAAAACCTATGGCGTTCGCCTGACCATGGTGGCGGGATGTGGTCTGGTGATCGTGGCCTTTATCATGCTCGCGGCGTTTGGCGGGCTGCCGGGATGGTGGCCAATCTACCTGCCCATGTTGCTGGCGGGGCTGGGCTTTGCCCTGATCATCCCGCCTTTGACAGCCACTGCACTCTCTTCGGCACCGCAAGCATTCTCCGGCCGGGCATCGGGCGTGAATAATGCCGCCTCACGCGTCGCGTCCATGCTAGGCGTGGCGCTTGCAGCCGCACTACTGGCCGCTCAAGTTGACTGGATCTGGATGTTCGCCAGTGCAGCCGTGCTGACGGCGCTCGCCGCGCTGATAATCTTGGCGTCGATCAGATCGACGTCAGCCAATGACGCGCCGGGCACTTTCTAGTTTTCAGCGTGCCGGTAGGCCTCAAGCAATTCCTGGCTTGGCATATTGTCATGAAGGAAGACCTCGATGTTCGCGAGAACGACCATTCTGTTCCGGAATCGCTGAATACTATGCCCATCTGCCGCGATACGTCGAAATACCGTTCCCGGAGGAGGCGTGCGGAGGCGTCGCTGAAAGTGTTCAAATTGGTCGATTGGAACCACTTCGTCCCACTCCGAATGCAGAACCAGAACAGGTATCGATATGTTTTGCGTGTTGTTGGCGGGGCTGGCCCGGCGCAAATTCACACCTTCGAGCATTCGTCTTATGCGTCGCTCTAGCCCAACAAAATTTTCAGAATAGCGCAACATACCATGCAGATCGGTAACGCCATTGATGCTAATGGCTCCCGCATAGAGGCCATTGTCACGCGTTGCTGCTAATAGGGCTGAGTAACCGCCATAGCTCGTGCCCATTGCCGCAATTCGCGAAGGATCGGCCAGTCCTTCGGCAACCAGCCAACGGGCGGCATCGTCGATATCATTTTGCATGCCACGGCCCCATTCACCCTCACCAGCGGACTCAAAACTCCGCCCGAATCCGGTCGACCCACGGAAATTCACCTGAAGCACGCCATAGCCACGACTGGCGAGAAATTGGACCTGATAATCGAACCGCTTGAAGTCGCGCGCGGCAGGGCCGCCGTGAATAAGCAAAATGAACGGAAGTTGCTGTGCTTGATCAAGCGACGTGTAGCCGTGTGGAAGAGTGATGACACCCGGCAAGGTCAATCCATCTCGCGCAGGAATGGTGATCGCAAAGGGCGAACCCATCGCCGCATTGGCAAGCCCCGGAAGGCGATAGCCTATTCGCTGAGGCTGGCGGCCATCGAGATTGGCAACATACAAACTGCCCGGGTCGCTATGGGAAGATGCGGATATCAGGAAACGCCCGCTTTCAGTTGCGGTTCCAACTATGCCGATATCGTTTGCACCTGTCTGACGTGCAAGGCGGTCGGTAACACCTTCATAACGAGGGTCGAAGAAGACGCGCTCACGTTCATCAGCGATATAGGTCACCCCCACGACTTCGTCGGTCGTGCTGTCGCGGATCAGACCCTCGATATCAAATTCGGGATGCCTGAAGACGAGTTCTCTGATCGCTCCGGCGTTAATGTCAAAGGTGAATAGCCCCAAGGTGTCAGCGTCATGATTGGACGCCACGTATAGTGTGCTGGGGTTAGTCCCGAAGCCCAGAGGGAAGAAATCGTGATCTGCAGCGAAAAACGTTGAGATATCCGTCCAATCCGCATCAGCGTCTGTTCGGACCTCAACGAACCTGTCCCGATCAGCGTTGCCGTTCGGATAGCCCCAGATCAACCGCACGATTGCCTGACGGTCGGTTATAAAATCGCGAGTGCCATTTCGATCCTGCAGGATGATTTCTGAATCGGCTGTTCTGATATTCGTGCGGATCAAATCGAAAGTGTCTGACCGGCGCCAATTCTGAGCAAGGAGAATATGGTCAGGGTCTTCAGGTAAAAAATCGACGACTTGCGCCATGAATTGCGGGCGACGATGGGCCCTGCGGCCTCGATTGGAAGGTTCGCGGTCCAGTCGCATTATAGCCGACATATCGGCACGCAACGCATAAAGATGGGTACGAAGATATATGGTGTCGTCGATGAATGGGTCTTGGTTCGGCTCGGACGTGGCAAAAAGCACAGTGTCGTTATTTGCCCAGCGGACCCATTCGACTTGCTCGACAATTTCTATTGGGATGGCAGATAGCGGCGTATCAGGAGAAAAATCCGTAGGCATGACCGCCAACATGTTCCGGTCATCTCGTTCAAACACAAACGCGATCCGCTCTCCGTCTGGCGACAGGTCGACTGACGAAAACATTGGAGGTTGGGCAAACGCAGAAATGGGAGGCAATGCGGCCTGAGCCGCAACCAAAGCGGTGCTAAGCCACCAAAATACAAACAGCCAGCTAGTTCGGAAAAAAACCAAGGTTTCAGCACGCGCCCTAATTGCAGTTCGAATTGAAACGCAATCGAGACGCTTTTCAAGTTCAGTTTCCGCTAAATGCTCGTCAGCCAGTTCGGCTTGACATACGGCAGTTTCAGATCGTCCGCGACCGGTTTGTAGGTCACTTCGCCATGGGCCACATTCAATCCGCGCGCCAGGTGCGGGTTGTCGTTCAGGGCCTGTTTCGCGCCCTTGTTGGCCAGCGCCAGCATGAAGGGCAGGGTGGCATTGGTCAGTCCAAGCGTGGACGTCCTGGCGACCGCGCCGGGCATGTTGGCGACACAATAATGCACCAGACCATCTACCATGTAAGTCGGGTCATCGTGCGTCGTGGCTTTGGACGTTTCAAAACATCCGCCCTGATCAATGGCGATATCTACCAGAACCGCACCATCCTTCATGTGAGACAGCATTTCGCGCGTCACCAGCTTGGGCGCCGCGGCACCGGGGATCAGCACAGCGCCAATCACCAGGTCGGCATCGATACAGGCCGCGGCCACCCCAGAGCGCGTCGAAAACGCTGTCTTGGCCATGCCGCCGAATTGCGTATCCAGTTCGGCCAGACGGTTCATCGAGCGGTCAAAGATTGTGACGTCCGCGCGAGCGCCAACGGCCATCTCGGCGGCATGCGTGCCGGCCACGCCGCCACCCAGGATCACAACCTTAGCTGGGGGCACGCCGGGAATGCCGCCGAGCAGCATGCCACGTCCGCCCTGACGCATTTCCATGCAATGCGCACCGACCTGAACCGACATGCGCCCCGCCACTTCCGACATCGGCTTCAACAGGGGCAGGCGGTTGTCATCATCTGTGACGGTTTCATAGGCAATCGCGATACATCCGGATTTGCGTAATCCTTCTGTCTGGACCGGGTCCGGAGCCAGGTGCAGATAGGTGAAGAGGACATGGTTTTCCGTCAGCATCGCTGTTTCCGATGGCTGCGGTTCTTTCACCTTCACGATCATATCGGATTCGCCGAACACCGAAGCTGCATCCGGCAGGATTTTTGCGCCCACAAATTCGTAGAGTTCGTCGGTAAAGCCGATATTGGCCCCGGCATTCGTTTCTACGAACACCTCATGGCCAGCACGAACCAGTTCGGCGGCGCCGTCAGGCGTCAATCCGACCCGGTTTTCACGAACCTTGATTTCCTTGGGGGCACCTACACGCATCAGCCAACTCCCGCTTTATCCCCGCCTCGCAATACGGGTTTAAATTCCCCGACCTCATACATTGCAAATCCGATGCTGACCATGCCCCGTATGCGCTCCTTGCAATAATAGGACGTCACCACTAGGGAAACGCTTATGAGCGATACGCGATATGAAAAACTCGACCTGCTGGGCGGCGATGGCCCGGTTGCGGCGTCTCCGGAGGAGGCAACGCTCGAACGCGTCGAAAATCCGTGTAAAGCCGATTATCTCATCCGCTTTACCTGTCCGGAATTTACGTCCATCTGCCCGGTCACCGGTCAGCCGGACTTTGCGCATCTTGTGATCGACTATGTGCCGGAAAAATGGATTGTCGAATCAAAGTCGCTGAAGCTCTATCTCACCAGCTTCCGCAATCATGGCGCCTTTCATGAAGCCTGCACGATGATGATAGCCCAACGCCTCATTGATGAGCTTTCGCCCAAATGGCTGCGCGTTGGCGGCTATTGGTATCCGCGCGGCGGAATCCCGATCGATATCTTTTTCCAGACTGGCGAGGCACCAAAGGGCGTCTGGGTGCCCGATCAGGGCGTCGCGCCCTATCGCGGTCGTGGTTAACCGTTCCAGCGATCAACTTGCGGAACAGGCCGGACGCGTTCGACAGGTTCATCTTCAGATGATCCGATATGAATGAAGCCGGCAACCCGCTCATGTTCAGAAAGACCCAGCTTTTTTTGGGCTTTGGGGTGATAGCAATACCATTCGGTCAGCCAGTTGCTGGCATAGCCCATCGCCTGAGCGCCCAGAACGAGGTTTTGGCAGGCCGCTCCAGCAGACAGCACTTGTTCCCATACAGGAATTTTATGATCTGGCGTCACGGTCGAGACCACGGCAATCACCAGAGGCGCGCGGGTAAAGCGGGTTCGCTCAATTTTTTGGCGGGCGTCATCACTGTCGTTTTCGCTGGCCCAGAGATCGGCGAGAAACATGCTGATTTCCTGACGGACCTCACCTTCAAAAACAAGGAACCGCCAGGGGCCCAACTTTCCATGATCGGGAACACGTGACGCTATACCGATCAGCGTGTCGATCTCTTCGCGCGTGGGACCGGGTTCGGTCATGGCTTTCGCCGCCGTCGAGCGTCGTTGAGTCAACAGATGAAGCGTTTCTGCGCTCTTATGTGTTGGCTTGAGGCGGTCGCCCTGAGTTGGAAAATTGGCAGAAAAAACGGCGGCTTGTGAAGATGACATTCGCGGCGTCCTGACGCAGGTTTTTGACGTTTTAAGAATTGGGACCTTATATGGGGTGGGGAAGCGGCACCAGAACCGCTTTGGGAAAAGAGCCTGGAAAACACATGAGTGCAGACGTAACGATTGAGACACCGACACCGGCTGAACGCCGCCGGCTGAAAGTGCGCGATGCCATCATCGAGGCCGCCGAATCGCTCTTCACCAAGGAGGGCGAGCAAGGCATATCCATGCGCCGTCTGGCTGAGGCGATCGATTATTCTCCTGCTGCGATTTACAAGTACTTTGATTCCAAGGAAGCGCTCTTTTCCGAAATGCGCGAGCTTTTCTTCGAGCGCCTGATTGGTCGCATCACCGAAGCAGCTGCTGAAGGCGGCGACGAGAATGTCCTTTGCGCGCGCTGTGGCCGTGTCTACGTCGAAACGGCGCTGGAAGAGCCCAATCACTACCTCATGGCCTTCTCCTTCTGGAACAAGGATGAGACGCCGGACGAGAATTCTTTTGCCTTCCATGCAGAAAAACAGCTGTGCGATATGATCCGGGGCGGCATCGAGAAACGTATCTTCAGGCAGATGGACCCGATGGTCGCCTCAAAAAGCGTCTGGGCCAGCGTACATGGCCTCGCAACTTTGATGGCGTCGATTGACGACTTCCCGCAGGGGATGCCCGGGTCTGAACATGTCACGCGGGAAACGGTGATCGACTTCCACACTGACATGATCATCCGCGGTCTCAACGCATAAATCTCAGCTAATTGCAAAAAAGTGAACACTGTTCACTTTTCAAACGTCATTAAATGACCTATATCCGGCCTCAGCACAAACAGCGAGGGCGGGACCATGTCCGCATTCAAGCAAAGACTGGAATCCATTGGATCGGGACTGGCAGTGTTAGTCGCCGCTTTAGGCGTGGCGGCCATTGTCATTCTGGTTTCGACGATGCGGGCGGCTGATGCCGAGGTTACCCAGGTTGAGCCCGGCGCGCTGCCGGTGTCCGTCATGACGGTGGAATATGCGGAAAATGCCGAAACGGCCGAAGCCTATCCCGGCCTGATTTCCGCCCGGCGCGAAAGCGATCTGGGGTTTGAGCGCGGAGGCCGGATTGCGGAAGTGCGCGTCGATATTGGCGATCAGGTCAGCGCTGGCGACACGCTGGCCCGGTTGGATACCAGCACGCTGCGGGCGCAAATCGCGGCCGCTGATGCGCAAACCGCCGAAGCCGATGCGCAGGTGGCCATCGCCCGCGCCACGGAAGAACGGCAGCAGACCCTTCTGGACCGTGGCCATATTTCCCAGCAACGCCTCGATGAAGTGGCCACCAACACGACCGCTGCAGAAGCGCGCCGGGCGGCCGCTGCCGCTCAAGCCAACTCGCTGCGCGCCCAGCTGGTTCTGTCGGAAATTGTTGCGCCCTTCGATGGCGTCGTGACTGCGCGAAATTCCGATGAAGGCGCGATTGCCGGACCGGGCATTCCGGTGCTGCGCCTGGTTGAAAACACTGCCCTGGAAGTTCGCCTCGGCCTTCCGGTCAGCGCCGCTGCCGCGCTGGAACAGGGAGAAACCTATCAATTCCAGACGAGCTCTGGCGTCATTCCCGCTCACTTCCGTTCCACAACAGGCGTGGTCGATGTCCGTACCCGGTCGGTTACGGCCGTGTTCGATATCACCAATAGCGATGTGCGGGCTGGGGAAGTCGCCCGCCTTATGCTGGAAACGCAAATCAATGAGCGCGGCTTCTGGGTGCCGGTTACAGCCCTGACGGAAGGCCGCCGCGGCCTGTGGTCGGTCCAGGCCCTGATCCGCGATGAGGCTGGCAACTGGTCGCTTGAACCGCGCGTGGTTGAAACCCTCCGCGTTGAAGTCGATCGCGCTTTTGTTCGCGGCGCCGTCAGTGATGGCGAACAGATCGTGGCTTCCGGCCTGCAGCGGGTCACGCCCGGACAGCGCGTCACGCCGGTGGAGGACTAAGGCATGTCCACGCTCTTCTACCGCTATGGCCGCCTGACCATCCTGGCGGTCTTCCTGCTGACGATTGCAGGAGTTGGTGCTCTGTTCACGCTCGGCCGTCAGGAAGACCCAAGCCTCACCGAACGCTTTGGCGTAGTGGTTACGCTCTTCCCCGGCGCGTCGGCAGAACGGGTTGAAGCCCTGATCACCGATCCGATTGAGGATTCGATCCGCGAATTACCGGAAATTGATAGCCTAATCTCAACTTCGCGGTCCGGCGTCTCTTTGATCAACATCAATATCCGCGAAGACATCAGCCCAGCCGAGGTGGAACAAACCTGGACGCAGATTCGCGAGCAGGTCGACGCAGTTCGGCCCTTCCTGCCTGCAGAATCCGGTGCACCGGATGTACAGCGGCAATACATCGGCGCGGCGACCATGATCGTCTCGCTCAGCTGGAGCGCCGAGGGCGAGCCCAACCTGGCAATTCTGGCCCGGATGGCACGCGATCTTGAAGACCGGTTGCGCAATATCAACGGCACAGAAGAAACCGATGTCTACGGTCTGACCGATGAAGAAATTCGTGTTCTCGCCGATCCAGATGCGCTTGCAGCATTGGGACTGACTGTTGGCGATTTGGCCGGCCTGGTGGCCAGCGCGGATGCTAAGACCCCGGCGGGAGAATTGCGCGCTGCGGATGTCAGCCTGAATGTCGAGATCGGCGGAGAGTTTGAAACGCTCGATCGGATCCGGTCCGTGCCTGTTGTTGAGACTGTCGATGGTGAATTCGTTCGCCTCGGCGATATTGCCGAGATTGAACGGGGTGTGCGCAATCCGGAATCGGCCATGGCCTATTTTAACGGCGACCGGACCGTGTTCGTCGCCGGGTTCCTGCAGCCGGAATTGCGCGTGGATGTCTGGTCAGACCGGGCGCGTGATGTCATCGCCGGTTTTGCCGCTGAGAACCCGTCAATCGGCGTCGATATCGTCTTTGCCCAATCTGATTATGTGGAATCACGCCTGAACGGGCTGTCGGTCAATCTGGGCTATTCCGCGCTGATCGTGTTCGGCGTTCTCTTCCTGCTGATGGGCTGGCGTGCGGCGATCATTGTCGGCTCGGCCTTGCCGCTCACGGTCCTGTTCGTGCTCCTCCTGATGCGGGTTTATGATGAACCCTTGCACCAGATGTCGGTCACTGGTCTGGTTGTCGCACTGGGGCTGTTGATCGATAACGCCATTGTTGTGGTCGATGACTATCAGCTTGAGCGATCTAAAGGCCTGCCACCGCTCGATGCCATTGATAAAACGCTCAAGCACCTGTTTGGCCCCCTTCTGGCCTCTACACTGACCACGATTTTCGCTTTCGCACCGATTGCGTTGATGCCGGGTGCCGCCGGTGAATTCATCGGCATGATCGGCGTGTCGGTGATCTTCGCTGTGGCCTCCTCTTTCATTCTGGCGATGACTGTAGTTCCGGCATTTGCTGGCCGTTTTGATCACAACAGCTATGCCGAAGGTCGGCATTCCATTCTGCGGGATGGATTGCGCTTCAAGCCGTTGGAATACCTGTATCGCGGTATACTCAAAGCGATCTCGAAAAGCCCCTGGATTGGCTTGGTCGCTGGGGTAATCCTTCCGGTTGCGGGGTTCGCAGCGGCAACCACGCTGCCCATGCAGTTCTTTCCCCCCACCGATCGCGACATGTTCCAGGTGGAGATGGTCTTGCCGACCAACACCTCCATCATGGAGACCGAGCGCCAGGTCTTGCGTGCTACGGAATTGATCGAAGCCTATGACGGCGTGATTGATATAGGCTGGACCATCGGGGAGAGCCCACCGCGTACCTATTACAATGTGATCGGCAATGAAAGCTCGGCCCCTTATCTGGCAGCCGGCTGGGTGCGCACGGCGTCACCGCAAGTGACCGCCGAGCTCTTGCCGCAATTGCAGGCCGACATGATCGCGGCCTTCCCGCAAGCGCGCTTCCTGACCTTGCCCTTTGAGCAAGGCCCGCCCACAGCTGCACCCATTGAGTTGAAAATTTTTGGTCCGGACCTCGCCACTCTAGATGATCTGGGAGATCAGATCCGTCAGGTGCTGGCGCGCACGCCCGGTATTACCACCACGGTCGCCGGCATGCGCATGGGTGAACCGGTGGCGCGGGTGAATATCGATGAAGCCGCAGCTGAGCTGGCCGGTATTCGCCTGGATGATCTGGCCGGTCGGCTTCGCGCAGATTTCGACGGCGTACCCGGTGGCAGCATTCTCGAAGGCGTGGAAGAAATGCCGGTGCGTGTTGTGGCCGCAGGTAATCGCCGTGAGAGCGTCAGCGATCTGGCGTCCGCACCGCTACGGGCGACACCGGAAAGCGGCATTCTGTCGGCGCCGGTTGCGGCCTTCGGCGATGTGGGTCTGTCCCCGGAAGTCGCTTCTATCCGCCGACAGGATGGCGACCGGATGAATCCGATTTATGCCTTCGTGGAGCCTTTCGTGCTGCCCGCGCCGGTATTGGAAGACTTCATGAGCCAGTTGGAAGCGGAAGGTATTGAACTCCCCGCTGGCTACCGGATCGAAATCGGCGGCGAAGCCGAAGCGCGCGGCGATGCGATGGGCAATCTGTTTGCCACAGCGGTCCCGCTCTTAATCCTGATGATCGGGTCCGTCGTGCTGGCCTTCAATTCCTTCCGGTTTGCCGGCGTTGTGTTCGTTGTCGGCTTCCTGTCGGTGGGTCTCGCCATGTTCGGTGTCTGGATGTTCGGAACACCGCTGGGCTTTAACGCCATTGTCGGCGCGATGGGTCTGGTCGGACTGTCGATCAATGGCACGATCGTGGTGCTCTCGGCGCTGAAGGCAGAGCCCGCTGCGCGAGCGCTCGACATGGCGGTGATCGAAGACACGGTCGTGGACGCCACTCGCCACATCATCTCCACCACGCTCACCACGATTGGCGGATTTACGCCGCTGATCCTGGCAGGTGACAGCTTCTGGTTGCCCTTTGCGGCGGCGGTCGCAGGCGGGGTGGCCGGATCGGCCATTCTTGCGCTGTTCTTTGCACCTGCGGCCTTCATCATCCTGACAAAGGCCCGCCAGAAACGCCGTGACTTTCAGGACCGCCTGAAACGCCGGGCCAAACGCGGTGCCTTGATGCAGCCTGCCGAATAGGGCCAAGTCCTGCTGTTGCAGGAGGCAATACATGATCAAGCGCGCCGGATGGCAGGTCGATGACCCGGAAACGGTGTTTGAAAACCCGTGGATGACGGTACGCCGCTGGGTGGGAAGCCGACCGGATGGTAATCCCGGTGAATATGGTGTGATGTCGCCCAAGGCTTTTGCGATTGGCGTTATCCCAGTCTTCACCGATGGCACTATCATGTTGGTGGGGCAGCCGCGTTTTGCATTGGATAATTACAGCTGGGAGATTCCCGAAGGCGGCAGTCCGAAATCGGCTCCCCCCATTGAAGGCGCCAAGCGAGAGTTGAAAGAAGAAACCGGTCTGACGGCCAAAAACTGGAACGAAATCATGCAGGCGGAAGTCTCCAACTCGCTGACAGATGAAGAAGCGTTCGGGTATCTTGCCTGGGATCTGACGCAAGGAATACAGGAACTGGACGGCACCGAAGAGATCGAGTTACGCCGCGAACCTTTTCTGAAAGCGGTGGAAATGGCGGTCTCCGGAGAGATCCGCGACCTCTTCTCGGTAGCGATGATCCTAAAGGCGCACTACATGGCGCTTAACGGTGCATTGGACGCTAACCTGTCCGCTGCACTTTTAGACAGAAAGAGCTAGCCATGGCCGCTGATCAGCCGACCCCCATAAGGTCCGAAATGGAGGCGGTCTGGTCGCGCTTGCGCGTGGATGCGGCTCAGGCTGCGGCGGAGGAACCGATCCTCGGGAGTTTCCTGAACGCCGCGATTTTGCGTCACGAGAGTTTTGCTGACGCGCTTGCCTATCGGCTGGCGTCGAAACTGGCCGACGCACAGCTGGACGCCATGCTGGCGCGGGATGTGGTCGAAGAAGCCATTGCCGCTGAACCATCCATCGCAACCAAAGCGGCCGCCGACATCATTGCCGTTGAGGAGCGCGATCCGGCCTGCCAGACCTATCTCCAGCCCTTTCTTTATTACAAAGGCTATCTGGCACTGCAGGGTTATCGCATTGCCCATTGGTTATGGAGTGAAGGGCGAGAGACATTTGCCTTCCATCTACAGAGCCGGATCTCCGAACGCTTTGGCGTAGATATCCACCCCGCCGCCCGGATGGGGCAGGGGATCATGATGGATCACGCCACCTCTATCGTTATCGGGGAGACGGCCGTGGTCGGGGATAATGTCTCCATGCTGCACTCGGTCACGCTGGGCGGAACTGGGAAGGCGGATACGGATCGCCACCCCAAGATTGGTTCTGGCGTGTTGATCGGCGCAGG
Source organism: Hyphobacterium sp. (assembly GCF_965228115.1). Lineage (GTDB taxonomy): Bacteria > Pseudomonadota > Alphaproteobacteria > Caulobacterales > Maricaulaceae > Hyphobacterium. The sequence continues at coordinate 146,596 of NZ_OZ245794.1, forward strand.
CGCGAAAGTGCTGGGTAATATCAAGGTCGGCGAAGAAGCACGCATCGCCGCTGGCTCTGTCGTGCTTGAAGATGTGCCGGCGCATTGCACGGTTGCCGGCATCCCGGCCAAAGCGGTCGGCGGGCCGTGCGCGGAACCCGCCAAGAGCATGGACCAGACCTTTGGCGGAGATGACTGAGGCAAGGCTTGCCTTGCAAGCCGCTCTGGCTATGGTCCGCACCAGATTCATCCCCCCGAATGAGAACGCATTAGAGGAATAAACACGTGGCAGATGTCGTAACCGCAGAAGAAGCCCAGAAGCTCCAATCCTTCCTGCAAGGCAAGCTGAACCCTGGCCTGGTGGTCCAGCGTCGCCAGCGCGCCGATGAGTGCGCCGAGATCTATCTCGATCAGGAGTGTCTGGGCGTGGTCCAGAAGATAGTGGATGAGGGCGAAACCAGCTTTTCTTTCGAGATCACCATTCTCGATATCGATCTGGAAGAAGTTTGAGCGAAACCTCCCCGCTCGTCCTTCAGATTGAAGGACTGACCAAGCGCTATCCCGGCGGCGTTATTGCCGCTGACGCTGTGAATTTAAGCGTTTCCGCCGGAGAACTCGTCGCCATTGTCGGCGAGTCCGGTTCCGGCAAAACCACCACGCTGAAAGCCATCAACCGGCTGATAGACCCCAGCGACGGCATTGTCCGATTTCAGGGCCGCGATGTTATGGCCTTGCAAGCCCATGATCTGCGCCGGGAGATTGGCTGGGTCATGCAGGGTGATGGCCTGTTTCCGCATCTCAGTGCGGCCCAGAATATTGCCATCACGCCAAGACTTCTGGGGTGGGACGCCACCCGGATCGCGTCGCGCGTTGATGAGTTGCTGACCCTTGTCCGGCTGGACCCGGCAGACTTCCGTGATCGCTTGCCGCATCAAATGTCTGGCGGGCAGAGACAGCGTATTGCGATTGCGCGCGCGCTCGCCGCTGAACCCCCGCTGATGTTGCTGGATGAAGCCTTCTCGGCGCTGGACCCGGTGACGCGCGCTGGCCTGCAGGAAGATTTCATCGCGCTCCAGAAAGACCTGAACTTCGCTGCCGTGATGGTCACCCATGATATGGCCGAAGCTCTGCTTCTGGCAGATCGAATACTGGTGATGAAGGACGGAAAGGTGTTGCAGACCGGAACAGCGTCCGATCTCGTTAATCGGCCCGCGGAGCCGTATGTCACGGAATTACTGGCGGCGCCCGCCAAACAGGCGAAAGCCGTTGCGGCGTTGGAGGCAGGCGCATGAGCGAGCAACTCGCCGAAGCCTTCGCGGTCCTGCCGCAATTTTTAAGCGGCCATATGCGCCTTTCGATGGCCGCGATTATCTGTGCCGTGTTGATCAGCCTGCCGCTGGGCGTGCTGGCGGCGAAACGCGAATGGCTGGCCGGGCCGGCGCTAGGCTTTGCCGGGCTGATGCAGACCATTCCAGGCCTGGCGCTGTTGGCGCTGATGGTGCCGCTTCTGGGCGGAACGATTGGCTTTGCCCCGGCCTTTGTGGCGCTCACGCTCTATGGCGTGCTGCCGGTCTTGCGAAACACGATTGTTGGCCTGCAAGGCGTTGATCCGGTCGTGCGTGAAGCCGCGCGCGGCGTGGGCATGACGCCCCGCCAGAGCCTGATGGAAGTCGAGTTGCCACTGGCCCTTCCGATGATCGTCGCGGGTATCCGCACAGCGGTTGTCTGGGTAGTCGGGGCCGCGGTGCTCGCCACGCCCGTCGGCGCGTCCAGCCTGGGCAATTATATCTTTGCTGGCCTTCAAACCCGCAACTGGACGGCGGTGCTGTTTGGCTGTGTCGTCTCAGCGCTGTTGGCCATTGCGCTGGACCAGATTGTGCGCGGCTATGAGATCGCGGCGCGTAGACGCAAGCGCGGCATGGCGCTGGTCTCCACATTGGCAGCGGTCGTCTTGATCGGCGGAGCTTTGGTGCCTGGCCTGATGGCGCGGTCCAGCTTTGCAGGCGGCGAAGGATCGCTGGCTGAAGCGCAAAGCATTGAGGGCCAACGTCTGGTCATCGCATCCAAACCCTTCACCGAGCAATACATCCTTGCCGCCCTGATCCAGCGTGTGCTGGAAGAGGAAGGTGCGGTTGTCGAACACCGAGAAGGGCTGGGCACGGCGGTCATTTTCGATGCGCTGATCAATGATGAGATCAATGTCTCAGTCGATTATTCCGGCACGCTTTGGACCAATACGCTGCGCCGGGAAGACATGATTGGCCGCTATCGCATGATGGCCGAGATCAACGCCTTCCTGCTGGCGGAATACGACATCTATTCGCCCGGCTCGCTTGGCTTTGAAAACGCCTATGGCTTTGCCATGAGCCGGAATGGCGCCACCAATATGGGCGTGACCTCGATTACCGATCTGGCCGGGCAGGGGGCGACGATTGGCGCGGACACCGTCTTCTTCACGCGGCCCGAATGGACTGGGACACGCGAAGCCTATGGCTTACAGGATGCCGACCCGCGCCCCATGGATTCCACTTTCATGTATGGCGCGGTGCGCGATGGAGAGGTGGATGTGATCACCGCCTACACCACGGATGGCCGCATTGCCGCCTATGATCTGGTGATCCTCGAAGACCCGCAGGGCGTTCTACCGCCCTATGACGCGATGCTGCTCCTCTCACCGGAAGCCGCGAGGAATGATGCGGTGGCTGCCGCGCTGGCGCCTCTGGTGAACGCGATCACGCCGGAGCTGATGCGCGAAGCCAATCGCCGCGTCGATCTGGAGGGACAGACGCCGGAACAGGCCGCGGAGTGGTTATGGGGGGAGGTTAGGTAGCCGACTAATTCGGAGAAAAGAACAACTCGTCTACTCTGCATACTGCCAGCCGTACATTCGACGCTTCGCTGCCTTCGCAGGCCAGTTTATAGCAACGCCCAAGCACATCCAAAATGAAAGAGCGCTCGACATTTTCAGACGCCTCTATCGAGGCAATAAGCAACGAAATTCGACTGGCGTCTTTGGAATCAGCAATTTCAGGAAGCACTCCGGAGCTTATCCGGGTCATGTCCGACTCCGATTTTTTGCTCCGGATTCTGAATGCAGAGTTCTTCTTCAGCCAAGATTTATATTTGCTCTTTCTCCATGAAGGGCCGTTAAGTTCGTCTATCAGCTTGTTGGCTTGTGCAGCAGAAAGACCTGCGGCTGAAATGAAGTAATGAAGCGGTAGACGCTCACCCTGGCTGGATTCGATTGCGTATCTGATTGCCAGCCTAGGATCGAACGGGGTTGTTTGAGTTAAGAATGCCTCGATCACGTCGTTTCTGTTGATAAGGCCGAGTTCGGTCGCCGACGGTGATGCCGTCTTTATGGCCTTCACATCTCCGACAAGCCTCAATGCAGCTGCACCGGAATTCTGCTCAAAGTCTCCCTCCCGCAAAAACTTGATCCGTTTTAATAGCTCTTCGTCAATAACAATCTGGCGCCGTGCATCTTCAAGTGATCCATTCTCGAGGTTGGCGATCATGGTGTTCTCTGGTCCAAGCTCGAGCACCTTTTCTATCATCGGGAGAATTTCGCTACGCGCAGTTTTATCGCGCGCGTCAAGAATTGCCCTTAAATCACTGTACTTTATTCGAGTTGTTTCTCCGGGGTAACGGTAGAAAATATCACCTTCTTTGATCTGGTCGCCGTCGTTTTTGACCGCGATAACTGGAGGGCTGGGATGCGGTTCAACGCCAATTACGCCGATCATTTTCTGTTCAATATCTAACTTAATCACCGTGAAGCTTGGGGTGGGGTCAAATGTGGACCGCAGCCGCATTGAGATCTCGGCTGGGTCCGTTTTTTCAAATGTATCGTTGTCCAAGCCAGCAACGACGTGACTATAGTCTTCACCGTTTGGGCCTTTGGTCCCTTTATCGTGGACGCCAAAAAAAATGTAACCGCCGCGATTGTTTGCGAGCCCCGCGACCGCGCGAAGCCATTTTGCAGCATGCTTCTTGTGGAAACTGAGTTTGCACTCATGCTCCGACGACTCGCCGACGCTTAGGGTAAGCAAACCTGATTTCCCTGTCCTGAATAAATCACGAAGCTTTTGCTCCTCGGTGATGGCTTCGCTTGCAGTTGAATCTCTGGGGACAACAATGGCTTTAGGGCCTTCGGCGGACCCAAAGGTTGCGACAAACTCGAACAACACCTCGTCGCTTGCAGGTTCGATACTATCGGAGTTTGCGTAAGAACCGTTGCGAATCCCGGTAATTCGTCCGCTGTTGACGGCGCGATCTGGGCGATTGAAAAAAAACTGTATGTCCTTGTTTCGCATGCCGCGGGACAGCATGGTTTTGATGAGTGCTATTTCCTCATCTGTGATACTTTTTCTTGGCATGTGAACTTCACAACGGCAGCATTTCAAGCCTAGGTTTACAGAGATACTTCGAATTCGCCTAACAAAAAACCGGCGGGGTTATCCCCGCCGGTTTCATTGCGTTTAGAGTGCCGCTGAAGTCCTAGAGCACATCCAGCATGGAGGCGACGAGCGGGTGGCGGACAATGTCTTCCGCTTTCAGGCGGATAACGCCGATGTCCGGCACATTTTCCAGCTTCTCCGAGATGTCCTGCAGGCCGGACATTTCCGGCAGGAGGTCGGTCTGGGCCGGGTCTCCGGTGACCACCATGGTCGAGTGCCAGCCCAGCCGCGTCAGCAGCATTTTCAGCTGACCATAGGTGCAGTTCTGGGCCTCATCGACGACGACAAAGGCATTGTTCAGCGTGCGCCCGCGCATATAGCCGATGGGCGCAATCTCGATCAGGCCTTCCGCCATCAGCGCTTTCAGGCGCTTCGGCGAGAGACGATCCGATAGCGCGTCGTAGAGGGGACGCAGATAAGGGGCGAGTTTTTCTTCCATCGCGCCGGGCAGGAAGCCGATGCTTTCCCCGGCTTCAACGGCGGGGCGGGAGAGGACGATGCGCGAGACATCGCCTTTTTCAAGCTGTTCAACGGCCTTGGCGACGGCGAGATAGGTCTTGCCGGTACCGGCCGGCCCGAGCGCCATGACCATGGAATTCTGGTCGATGGCTTTCATAAGATTGGCTTGCCCTTCCGAGCGGGGTTTGACGTTCTTTACATAACGCTGATCGCGCATTGGCTCCTTTTCATCGGGTGACCAATTTGTGCCCGGAAAAAGCGCCCGCACCTTGGCTTGTTCGTCCTGGTAGTGACCGGAATTGAACTCGCCAGAGGATTGACGGCGCTTAGCGGAACGTTTCGCCATGGAAGGGCTCTCCTGAAACTAAAAAACCCTCACCGAAGGGCGAGGGCTGTTGACTGACACAAGATGAGAGGTGCGCGAAGGAAGGGGCGGAGTCACTCCGGCTGTGTGCCGGGATGTCAGGCCTGTGAGTGCGTCCATTTCGCACGAGGGCCACTCGCCTCCTCTTCGAAGCGCCTGCAATCCAACGGAAGTGTCGAATCGCAAACGCAGTATCAGTCTAGTATGGTGAACAAACCTTAATCGCCCCCGTCGCATATCTTTCATCCAGCCCCGTGTCCGGAGAGCCACATGCCGATTTATTCCCTTGACGACCACACGCCGAATCTACCCGAGAACGGCAATTATTGGGTGGCCCCCGGCGCGCATGTCATTGGGCGGGTCACGATGCTGGAGAATGCAAGCGTCTGGTATAATGCGGTGGTGCGCGGCGATGTGGATGACATCACCATTGGTGAGGATACCAACATTCAGGATAATTCCGTTCTGCACACCGACCATGGCTATCCCATGGTGATCGGGAAAGGCGTGACCGTTGGCCACCGTGTTATGCTGCATGGCTGTACGATTGGCGATTATTCCCTGATCGGGATTGGCGCGACGCTGCTGAACGGTGTGAAGATTGGCAGCAATTGCATTATCGGGGCGCACACCCTTTTGCCCGAGGGCAAGGAAATTCCGGATAACTCACTGGTGGTTGGATCTCCGGGCAAGGTGATGCGCACGCTTGAGCCGGACATGTTCGAGATCTTGAAGGCCTCAGCCGATCATTATGTCGGAAACTGGAAGCGCCACCAAAAAGGGCTCAAGCCCGTCTCGCTTTAGGACGCGTTGTCGTCTTGCGTTTCTGCTGGCGTTTCACCGCGCCAGAGCTCACGCACCTTGGCGTCGGTTTCTGTGGCAAAGTTGAACCAGGCCGACCGGTCGCGGCTGGCATCGACCACCATCAGCTTGTCATCGCGATCGAGCAGGTGTGACAGATCATTGCGCAACACGGACGCAGTCGTTCGCGCCCGCACCATCCAGACGCCCGGGACAATATCTACCGTCTCGCCATAGCGGGCCAGGACTGACCCGACGGCCTCGCTAGCGTCTTCATTTACCTGAGTGATAACAAGAAGATTGGCCGGATTTTCAGTCGCGGTTTCAGCAATGCGGGACTCACGGTTTTCCGTGATCCAGCTGGCGAGGATTTCAACGTCGGACGCCGGCTTCCAGTCGCCATCGCCCTGAACGCTGACCTGCGTGTAATCCGCGACCCGGCCTTCGCTGATATAGCCGCGCATTTGTGGAGAGGTGTACGGGCCATAAATCCGCCCATCCACTTTCACAAACCACGTTCTTGCCTGACCGGCATCCACACTCATCACACGCGCCATTCTGATACGTTACACCTAGCTTCTTGCGTCTATCCGGCAAGATTGAGGCCAAGCGTGTTACTTAGGCTGCATTAGCACTTTCGCCTGAAGGCGGCATGAATGCGACGGCAAATCCACCTTCCCAAATCCGGGCGACATGGCCTTTCATCTCGCCCACGCGGACTTCTTCTCCAATCCGAGGGCGCTCAAGGCAAGAAAAGGCTGCACCCGAGATCGAGACATCAACCACATCGGCTTCGATCGACAGCCCATCTGCGAAATGTAATCTGGCACGGCCCTTACCTTGTTTACGCGGGGCGGCGCGGTCTTCTTCAAGACCTAGGCGTTCCATATTGAACCGCCAGGTGATGGCATCGGCCAGCCGGTCGCGTTTTCGCTGGCGGGCAGAGAATTGCAAAGAAAACCAGTTGCTTCCTTTTCGCAAAACGCGGCCTTCCAGCCGGCCAAGCCCGTCAATTTGCAGAACGATCTGATCTTCCGGCATGGGCGGTGTTTTGGACATCACTTTTGCTCCGCCCGGAGAGACGTCGATTAGGCGGCATTTATGTTCGGTGCCTAAGGAATCCAGAAAGCGGCCATAGAGCTGCAATTCCACGCGCTTGTGTTTGCGCCGGTCCTCTGCGCCGCGGGCAGCAACCCGGATCTTCCTCCGGTCCAGACGAGTGAACGTATCAGCCATCGCACCAAGATTGACGCGGATCGGTTAAAAAGAATTTGCCGGATTAGCGGTCATTTGCAGCTTTGTTGAAACCAAAGACCGGAGCCGGCGGTTGCACCCAGCTTAGGTTTTTCGGCAGATGAAGCCGAATCAGGTCGTGCCGGACGATCGGACGCTGGGCAAAACGATCCGGTTTTTGCAAGGGCTGATAGAGACCTAGAAGCCGATCGACCTTGCCAGAGGCCGAAGCAATGGGCGTAACAACCAATTCCACTTCAAGCTTGTCGCCATTAAGCGAATGGGCGGTCAAATGAGCGCCGCCGGGTGCAGCGTTGGCCAGCACGGATTCCAATAAAAGACGGACCTGTTCGCGATCATAACCGCGCCAGAAACTGAGAAAATTCTGATCGCGCAATTCGCGTTGATGAAGTTCGCACAGCTTGGTACCCGCCAGGCGGAAAACATGATGGGACGCATCATGGCGTTGCAGCATGAACAGGTTGCCCAGCAAGTCCCGCAAATCGCTGGCAGCGATGTCTGCGCGGGCGGGCACGGCGTCGTCTCGGCGCCGGGAGTCCCAATAGGACATCAGGGTTCGGGCATGTGCATGCATCATGATAAGAGCTACGCCTTTTTCACTCGCTGTGCCGGGATTGGCCATTTTGGCAACCGAATTTCAATCCTTGGGCCATACGCTTCAAAAGAGAGTGGACGTTCGCCTGCGCGGAGAAATGCGTAAGCGATCGAATTCGCTCAGGAATTGAACCGGAGAACCGCCATGCGCGTGTCGCCTGTAAAAGCCTTGTTTCAAGCCGCAGTGTTGGCCCTTTTCGCTTCGTCAGCTGCAATTGCCGGCGCTCAGGTGAGCGGGGGATATGGCGGCGGCGGTCATGGCGGGGGCGGCGGTCATGGTGGCGGAGGTCACGGTCACGGCGGTGGTGGCCATGGAGGCTGCGGTGGCCATGGAGGTTATGGCGGCGGTGGTTGTGGCGGCGGAGGCGGGCACCGGATCCGGACACCGGACATTCGTATTTTTGGCCCCCGCATCAATATAGGCGTCAACGTCAATACCAATGTGAACGTCACGACAAATATCGACGCAAGCTCCACAGCGACCGCTACGGCAACGTCCGGCGCGACCGGAACTGGCGGCGGTGGCGGCAGTGGTGCAGGCGGCGGCGGAGGTGGTGGCGGTGCTACGATTATATCCCTCGGTGGTGGCGGGGGCAGTTTTTCTGCACCTCCTCCAGCAACGGCGATCAATGGATTGAACATCGCCGGTCTTGTTGAAGTCGAGATGGTGGAAGAAGAGCGCGTGCGTATTCTGGAAGAATGGCGTGTGATCCGCGCGGTCTGCATAGATGACCGCGGCACGCCTCATCCCGCTTCGCGCCCGGATCCTGGAGAGCGGGTGGAGGAGATTTTCGACGGAGAGCTATTCCGCTGCATGTCCGGCACCTTCATGCAGGTCACCATTGGCTGGCGGGTCGACGGACGGGATGTCTTTGATGACGCCTTCACGCTGGTCTGCAGCCAGGGAGAGGCCTTGCGCCATGAAAGCGGGGGGCGTGTCTTCTGTGCGACGCAGGAACCCCGGCGCAACTGTAATGAACGCTCGTTGCTTCGCCTACACGGGCCGGGCATCAAGCTGGTCTATATCCGCCGCGAAGAACGCTATACCGAAATGGTCGAGCGCCGCCGCGAGATCGTCTCAACCGCAGGCATGACGCTCATGCTGGATGGTGGCGTCGGCGGATACCGCTAGCCGAAAGCCAGCATTCTGCTCTGGAAAGAGGTAACGGGCTTTATTGCCCGCTGTTTTCATCGCGTGTCACGAAGGTAGCCGAGTTGCCTACCGCTGTTGCAGTCCCGGTTGTGCCCCAGCCCGTCAGATATTGAGACTGGAAGGTCGCGTTCACCTGACCGGAATTGGTCTGGTTGATCACGCCCTGATTGGTCGTATCCGGACAGAACTGACAGCCCCAGCTGGTCGTGGCATTGCCGAACGCAGCGGCCGAACCGATGACTTCGCCGCCAAACCCTCCATCAAAGCGGACAATTGCGCGGGAGTTGCCGGTATTGGTCTGGTCCAGCCCCAGGAAAGTATCAGTGCCCAGATTGGTCAGATGGGCAGAATTGCCAAGGCTTTCTGAGGACACCATGACCGTATCGACATCGAAATTACCGATATTGACGTTCGATTCGGCATCCGTATCGCCGCTGTTGTCCTGGCTTCCACGCGCTTCGCCATAGGCCCATTCGGTTGCGATATCGAGGCCATTGCCCTGCGCCTGAGTGGCGACGGTCGTAAACACACCGCCGCCGCCGGCATTCACACGCGAAGAGGCGCGGACGGTCCCGCGATTGGCCTGGTCGGTGGCAAGGATAACGGCGGATTCCCGCCCGTGTGAGCGGATCGCGTTGCCGGATGCCGATGCGGCTGTAGCCGAGAACTCGCCGAGCCCGGCTGTTCGGGCCTCAACCAGTGCCCTGGCTTCAACGCTTGCACCTGAGTCCTGGCTGATACCGCCAACAATCGAGCCATAATAGCCATTGGTATCGACCGCATTCGCGGCCGCCGAGGCGGCAGTAATATTGCCGACCGCATAGGAATCCAGCCTCAGCGTGGCACCCGAAAAGACGCTGGATCCATCAGCCGTGCTTTGAGAGAGCGACACATCGACATCACCATAGTGATCGAGCACGGCTGAATTGCCATAAGCAGTAGAGGCCGTCGTGGCCGTTCCATCTATGGCCACGCCATTGGTTTCTGCTGTTGCGGATACAAACCCGCCAAGCTCTTGCGTGCTCGTCACATCATGAGGCGAGGCGGTTTCAACATCGAGCTGATTGCCGACACCAGCTGCCGTCATATTTACATTACCGGTATGACCGACCACGACCTGACCATGCGCATTGACCTGCGCATTCAGATTGATCTGGCCATTCAGAACCTCAGTCGTATCTTCCGCGTAACCCGTTGCGCACAGCAGGGTCGCGGCGCTGGTGCCCGCGGTCAACGCTTTGGCGAATCTGGACATTGGAAGCTCCTGATCGGGAGGCATAGGACGTGCCGGGGTTGATGCCGCCGGCCGCGTTGGTCAGACCCAGAGGATCGTTAAAGGCGCACACGCTGCGCGCTTCGATGCCATAAAGGGTCGACGAAAATTCGAGGACGGCGCGTTCGATCAGGGACCGAACCGCCAATTGAATGGGCTCCAGCGAGCGCCCTCCGGTGGAAATGTCGATGACGGCATCACCCCAGAAAGAAAACACGCCGGCGCTAACTTCGCGGCCTATGATTTGTTTCTGATAGGAAATGACATCGACCACTTGCAGTGTCTCTGTATTTACGAGACGCAAGTCGATGGCGACATTCATCACATAAAGGCGGCCATTGAATACGCCGGTGGGATCGGAATCGATCCGATCACCCCCGAGGAAATCAATGCCTTGGGAGCGGATATTGTAATTGAGCTCCGTGACCCCACCGACAAGATGATAGTCTGACCCCGGAATGCTGCCAGCATAAATCAGACGGTGACCATCCTCTTCCGCGCTATCGCCAATCAGCCGATTGTTGGAGTAACGCATTTCAAGTTCAGCAACGGAGGTATCAAATCGCTCAACTAGATTGACGCCCGCTTTTGCAAACGCAGACATTGCCATCAATGAAGCGCCCTGCGTGATCGCGGGCCCGCCGCCTTCCGGATTGGCGGCTCCGGTGTAGTCCGAAATCCGGCCCACCGCGATAACTGGGGAATGCCGACCTTGTGAGCGCGCGGTACTGCCGAGGCAAACCAGAGCTTCAGAATAGGGTGTTGGATTCGGTGTGACCGGAGCATTGCCAATCGGATTGGCATAACGCCCGTCAAACCCGGAATTGGGCGTGACGGCGCACCCGGCAACCGCCAAGGCAGATGTTGCAGCAATAAGGAGCTGCTTAATTGCCATTCTCATCGTCCTCGCCACCCCCGGCATTGGACACTGCGGTCACATTGCCGTTGTTGGTCTGTGTCGAATTCACGATCACGGTGTTGTAGTTGCCGCTGACCACGACGTTCAGCTGGTTGCCGACCGCCAGAGCGCTGGAATTATGCCCGCTGGACGCCATGCCGGTCTGGCCGGTATTGGTCGAATTCGTCGGCGCATTCCCGACCGCGCCAACTCCGTTCATTTGCGCTTGAACGCCAACACCGGTTTGCAGAACGCCGTTGACCACCACGCGGTTGCCATTGGCATCGCGGGTTCCCGCCCGGTAGGGCTGATTCGTCTGGGCCGGGCTGGTGCCCCAGGGGCGCTGGAAATCTCCGGCATTTTGAGCCAGTGCGGGGGTCGTGCAGAATGCAGCAATCGCGCTAGCAACCAGGATGGCAGGGCGGCGCATGGTCTGTCCTTTCCTGCGCAACTGTGCGGCAGCTGCGCCTTGCGATGAACCAGATGAACCGCCACTTTCATCGCAATGCGACGGTATCATCTGTTAACTCTGCTCGAAAAATTAGAACCGACCGGCAAACAAGAGATTAAGGATAATGAGAAATGCGGCCTGCCCGCCAGCCCATCTTCAATAATGTCCCGCCGGTGCCGTTGGCGCTTGCCGTCAGCTTTGTAGCGGTCTTCGCGATTGGTGCTTTGGTTCCAGATTTGAACCGGCAATTTTTCCAGATCGGCGCAGTTGTCCCTGCTCTTGGTCTGCAGCACCCCAGCCCGCTTGGGCCCTGGTCGCCTTACATCTTCCACGTCTTCCTGCATGGTGGGATCATGCATCTGGTCTTCAATTCGATGGCCATGCTGACATTCGGGGCAGGGGCCTTTCGTCCATTTGGTGGCCGTCTGCCCGGAATTTCAGGTTTTCTCTTGTTCTTCCTTGTCTGCTCCATCGCGGGTGCCGGCTTTCAAGTGCTGGTCGCCCCGGACTCGATGACGCCCATGATCGGGGCCTCGACCGGAGTTTCTGGATTGTTGGCGGCTGCGGGTTGGGCCGAAGGCGGCTATCGCGGCATGTTGCGCTATGCGGTGCCTTGGGCAGGCTTCAATATCCTGCTCTTCTTGCTGGGCCCGCTCTTCCCGATTCCCATCTCGTGGGCCGGACATCTGGGCGGGTTGATTGCCGGCGCATTGCTGTTCCCGGTCTTCGTCGTGCTGTTCGGAGCAAGACGGCGAGCTTAAAGAAGTGTCTCGAGATGGCGTTCGCCCTCGATTTCGATTCCCCGGATCAGAGCCCGTCCGCCGCGATCAATTGAAACGATCAAGCGCAAGCTGTCGCGGTCATCGCGCTGGCGTTGCTCAAGCGCTTGTGCGGTTTCTTCATCGGCATAATAGCGCTCCAGATTATAGCGGACGCGAACGCTTTCATTCCAGCCGCGTTCGACCTTGCCATTTATATAGAGGCCGTTTTCCGGGCGTTCGCGATGGATGGAGACTGCGGTCCAGCCGTCTTCCGGGCTGCCGTCGACGACCACATAAATGTCATCGCCGGCATCAAATTCATCCTCGCCTTCCAATGCCTGCGGATCCAGCAGATGCAGAGGCGTGCTGATGATCACGTAATAGCCCGCGAGAATATCTCTTGGGTCCACAGGTTCGAGATCCAGAATGATCTCGGTACCAGAGAAGCGGCGGGCATGATGATTGACGACCATCGCCACCAGAAAGACCGACATCGCAGCGGCTACCAGAATAAGCCTGAGCATGAGACTCATGAGGCCTCTCCTGTCTTGTTTGAAAGGCGCGATTGCATTCGGATCACCACAGTAGACAAGCCGAACAGCAAAAGCCCGCCAATCAGGAAGAAGAGCGAAGTGTCGAGCAAATCGCCAAACGTCTCCGCATAGACGTAAAGTGTCTGCGCGATAAAGAGCGCGATCCCGACCCCGCCGGTAAAGCGACGGCCTTCGCGCGAACCATAGAGAATCAGCGCCACGGCCAGCGCAAACAGGCAGGCCCCCACAAAGACTCGTAACAACAACACCGCTTCACCGCCCAATAATCCGGCCAGAGACGGCAAGAGCAGGGCGAGCCCGCCCGCTGCGGCTGCGGGGATGGCAAGCGTCCGGCTTTCCGGCCGGGACAGGAAGCGCCAGATGATCGCGGCTGCCAAAAGTCCACCAAAAACAAGCGCGAGTAA
>NZ_OZ245794.1:165000-2767781 GCF_965228115.1 Hyphobacterium sp.
GAAGTTGTTCACCCTTATTGGATTGGGTGGGCAGCCAAGCCGTCCCTGGAAATAGCTCCCGCATTAGACCGTACCCTAAACCGACACAGGTGGACAGGTAGAGTATACCAAGGCGCTTGAGAGAACTATGCTGAAGGAACTCGGCAAATTGCTCCCGTAAGTTCGCGAGAAGGGAGCCTGGCTTTGCGCAAGCAATGTCCAGGGGCACAGACCAGGGGGTGGCGACTGTTTACTAAAAACACAGGGCTCTGCGAAGTCGCAAGACGACGTATAGGGTCTGACGCCTGCCCGGTGCCGGAAGGTTAAAAGGAGGAGTGCAAGCTCCGAATTGAAGCCCCGGTAAACGGCGGCCGTAACTATAACGGTCCTAAGGTAGCGAAATTCCTTGTCGGGTAAGTTCCGACCTGCACGAATGGCGTAACGACTTCCCCGCTGTCTCCAGCATAGGCTCAGCGAAATTGAATTCTCCGTGAAGATGCGGAGTTCCCGCGGTCAGACGGAAAGACCCCGTGCACCTTTACTACAGCTTCGCAGTGGCGTTAGCGATAATTTGTGTAGGATAGGCGGGAGACTTTGAAGCCATGGCGCCAGTCGTGGTGGAGTCATCCTTGAAATACCGCCCTGATTATTGTTGACGTCTAACCGCGGTCCATGAACCTGGATCCGGGACCCTGCGTGGTGGGTAGTTTGACTGGGGCGGTCGCCTCCCAAAGAGTAACGGAGGCGCGCGATGGTGGGCTCAGAGCGGTCGGAAATCGCTCGTTGAGTGCAATGGCATAAGCCCGCCTGACTGAGAGACTGACAGGTCGATCAGAGTCGAAAGACGGCCATAGTGATCCGGTGGTCCCGCATGGAAGGGCCATCGCTCAACGGATAAAAGGTACGCCGGGGATAACAGGCTGATGATGCCCAAGAGTCCATATCGACGGCATTGTTTGGCACCTCGATGTCGGCTCATCGCATCCTGGGGCTGGAGCAGGTCCCAAGGGTTTGGCTGTTCGCCAATTAAAGCGGTACGTGAGCTGGGTTTAGAACGTCGTGAGACAGTTCGGTCCCTATCTGCCGTGGGTGTTGAATACTTGAGAGGAGCTGTCCCTAGTACGAGAGGACCGGGATGGACGTATCTCTGGTGGACCTGTTGTCGCGCCAGCGGCATAGCAGGGTAGCTATATACGGAAGGGATAACCGCTGAATGCATCTAAGCGGGAAGCCCCCCTCAAAACCAGGTATTCCTTGAGAGTCGTGGAAGACTACCACGTTGATAGGCCAGGTGTGGAAGTGTGGCGACACATGAAGCTAACTGGTACTAATAGCTCGATTGGCTTGATCTCTGAGTTCATGCACGGCGAACGCCTCGTTCGCGTGTGTAAGAGCGTCGGAAATCTGGATGTCTCAATGATTTTGGATCAAACGCGCCGACCGGGTGGTTTTTGCGAGGGGACCCCACCCGTTCCCATTCCGAACACGGCCGTTAAGACCCTCTGCGCCGATGGTACTATGTCTTAAGGCATGGGAGAGTAGGTCGCTGCCCGGTCTGCCCGTTTGATCTGACCCTGATCTGAACTCAATGAAAAGAAAGCCCCGTCGGTTCGCCGCGGGGCTTTTTTTGTTGCGCGAGTCAATTAGGGTGCCGGCCGAGTTTCATTTTAGTTTGAGGTGTCCAGGCCCATGAAGAAGTCCAGCATTGTTATTGCATTTCTGCCTCTTTTATCTTTGGCCTGTGCTACGCCTGTCAGCAGATCCATCGAATTTACAAGCGAGTCAGATCTAGCGATGGTGATTTGGCCAGAGACATTGGTCTTCACAACGATCCATTTGCGCCGCCTGGACATGGAAAACGGTCGATCAGCAGAGGCGGCATTTTCTGTATATGACAATTCGGATTTACGCGCGCGTCTTGTTTCTAACCGTCTAGGAGCCAGTTTTGTTCAGCCGGGCTTCTATGCGGTTACTCATTTCGATCGGCGCGAATTTGAATCCTTGGATACAATGATGGTGCATCAATATTGTACGGAGCGCCTAACGGTAGCATTTGAATTGCGAGCCGGTGTGGTGAACATCATTGATCCAGAGGAATTTCTGATTGCGTTAGGTGTCGTCGGATTTGGGCATGAGTTGGCTCTTGTTGAGCCTGAATCGGTGCAAATTGCCCTCGAAGGATATCCGCAGGTAACGGCACCTCTTCGCGTCGTTGATACCGTGTCGACCGTTCAGTTTGACGCGGAATCCATAAATGAAAGCATATCGATATGCGTTGAAGAAGGGGCGCCATTTGTTTTGGACGGAGAGGCGGTTAGTCTTTCGGAAATCCACGATCAAACGTTTGTTCGGAAATAAATTGCCGGTTAGTCGGCGTAGGTTGTTTTATTCCGGCGTTTGTTGATTTGACGTCACTCTGCATCCCCACAAAAATGTTCCTTGCCGGGACCCGACTTTGGTCCTTTCTACTCGAAGCGGTTTAGGAATCGCGCATTTAATACCGGGTCGAACCTGTCGAGCGTTAGCCGTCCCGGACGAGAATGACATTGCGTCCCAGGTCACTTCTGACGCGATAGCCTTTTGAAATCGCAAGTGCGACGGGATCTGTCTCCGGCGAGGCCAGGATTTGCTCGACAATCAGACAAGCCGGCCATCGGCTTTCCGTCGCGGTCTCAAAAAAGGGCGCGAGGATCTGATGTTCAAAACCTTCAACGTCGATCTTCATGGCATCGATGGATTGGATGCCCTTCATTTCGACATAGTCCGCCAGCGTCAGCGCCTCGACCTTGATGGTCTCTCCGCCACTTCCAAGCCCGCTTTCACCGCGATTGTGCCGGTTGATATGAAATTCCAACGTCCCGCGCTTGTCTGAAAGCGCAATTTCGTCGAGTGCAACAGTGGCTTTGGGAGCCGAAGCCGCCGCATTAAACCGGAACCGCCGCGCCATTTCGGGCTGGGCTTCAATCGCAAAAAAGAACGTATCGTCAGGGGCTTGGACAGCAAGGTGCAGTGTGTAAGCGCCGCAATTGGCACCAACATCCACAAACACGAAGCCGGGCTTCAAGAGGGCGGAGAGATAGGCCAGTTCCACAGGATCAAACCGCCCGGGCGAGAGAAGTAAGCGCTTTTCCGAGAGGTTATCCTTCGGGTAAAGGCGCGCTTTGAAATCAAGCGTTTCCACATCCGCAAACTGGGGCGCGAAATATCCCGCGAGCCGTGACCATGTCTTGCTGTTGTGAACCCGGGATTGATCAAGGCAGTATTTGAACACCCCCTTGGGCGCAGCTTGTCCCCAATCTGAATCGATGTGCTCAGCCATGACAGATGCTTAGGCGAGCGCGCGCCTTCGGCCAAGCTGTCATATGCGTGTTACAGGGCTTGCAAGGCGGCGGGGCATGTCCTAGATACGCCGTCCCGCCAGCAATGGCGCGGTTCTTGACGCGGGGTGGAGCAGCCCGGTAGCTCGTCAGGCTCATAACCTGAAGGTCGTAGGTTCAAATCCTACCCCCGCACCCAAAAAGCCCGTCAGCTCTCTGAGTTGGCGGGTTTTTCGTTGAGGCTACACACCGGGTGGCTGGAAAATCCAGCCCATCGTTTCACCGCCATGAAACGGCACAATTTCGATCCCATCAGCGGTCATGATTTCAGGGACAGGTTGCGGCGAGCGCCTCAGTTGAGCCTCGCCTTCATTCTTCGGCAGTTGATAGAATTTCGGACCAAACTCCGAAGCAAATCCCTCGAGCCGGTCCAGCGCGCCCATCTCGTCAAACGTCTGCGCATAGCTTTCCAGCGCGTTCGGCGCGGAGAATATCCCAGCACACCCACACGCGCTTTCTTTATCACTTCGTTGATGCGGGGCAGAATCGGTTCCGAGAAAAAACTTCGGATTGCCAGATACCGCCGCCTTGCGAAGCGCCTCGCGGTGGAGGCGTCTTTTGGCAACCGGCAAGCAATAGGCATGCGGGCGCATGCCGCCCTTGAACATATCATTCCGGTCGATCCGCAAATGATGCGCGGTGATGGTTGCGGCAATCGTCTCAGGTCCGTTTTCGACGAACCGGACGGAGTCTTCCGTCGTAATATGCTCCAACACGACCCGAAGGCGTGGGAAGGCCTTCATGACCGGGGCCAGGACCTGATCGAGGAAGACGGCCTCCCGGTCGAAAATATCAATATCGGCGGACACCACTTCGCCATGCACCAGTAAGGGCATGTCGATTTCCTGCATTCGCTCCAGAACGCGCCATATATTTTTAACATCCGAGACGCCCGAGGCGGAATTCGTGGTCGCGTTGGCCGGATAGAGCTTGCAGGCCGTGAAAACGCCAGACTTGAACCCGCTTGCTATCTCTTCCGGATCTATCGTGTCTGTCAGATAGGCCGTCATCAGAGGTTCGAATTTGCGCCCTGCGGGTAGCGCCGCGAGGATGCGGTCGCGATACGCTGCGCCCATGGCCTCTGTTGTAATGGGCGGAACCAGGTTTGGCATCACTATCGCGCGGGCAAATTGACGGGCTGTATAGTCCGCACAGAAAGCCAGCATGTCGCCATCTCGAAGATGGACGTGCCAATCGTCCGGGGCGCGGATTGTAAGGGTTTCAGAAGTCCCGCCGCTCGGGGATGTCAGCGTATCGGTCACCAGAATGCCCGCCTCGGTTCGAATCCATTGTGAGCTAAACGCACTGCATCAGATTTGCAATGCGGCACTCGGTAATGCGAGGCGATTTGGACAAGAAAAAACCGGCCTCGAAATGATCGAGGCCGGTTTTGGCATTCATATGCGGTTCTGTGTTATTCAGCGACCGCGACGTTGACTTCGGTGTTGCGCGGCGCGGCAGCCCGGACATAAGGGGCCACATGGCCCTCATACTTGCCAAAGTTCTGGATGAACATGTCACACAGCCTGGACGCTTGGGAATCATAAGCAGACGCATCCGCCCAGGTTGAGCGCGGATCAAGAATGCTTGTCTCTACTCCCGGCACTTCGGTAGGGACCATGAAGCCGAAATTCGGGTCTTCCCGGAAAGTTGCAGAGTTCAAACTGCCGTCCAGCGCAGCATTCAATAGCGCGCGCGTCGCTTTGATGGGCATACGTTCGCCTTCGCCATAGGCACCGCCCGTCCAGCCTGTATTGACAAGCCAACAGTTGACGCTGTGCTCGGCGATAAGCTCACGCAACAGAGCGCCATATTCGGCCGGATGACGCGGCATGAAGGGCCCGCCAAAGCAGGCAGAAAAAGTCGCGGTCGGTTCGGTGACACCTTTTTCCGTGCCAGCCACCTTAGCGGTGTAACCAGAGAGGAAGTGGTACATGGCCTGAGCCGGCGTCAGCTTGGCGATCGGCGGCATGATACCGAAGGCATCACAGGTCAGCATGATCAGGTTATTGGGCTGGCCGCAGCGGCCTGTGTCGGAGGCATTCGGGATCGCATCAATGGGATAAGCGCCACGGCTGTTTTCCGCCAGCGTCGCATCATCCAGATCAAGTTCGCGTGTTGCCGGGTCCATCACGACGTTTTCCAGAACGGTGCCCCAGCGCTTGGTCGTTGCATATATTTCCGGTTCTGCCTTCGGATCCAGACGGATCATCTTGGCATAGCAACCCCCTTCGAAATTGAAGAGGCCGTTTTCCGACCAGCCATGTTCATCATCGCCGACCAGCGTGCGGCTGGCATCAGCGGAAAGAGTGGTTTTGCCGGTTCCTGACAGGCCAAAGAAAATGGCGGCATTGTCGCCATCCGTATTGACCGAGCAGTGCATCGGCATGATGCCTTTGGCGGGCAGAAGATAATTCAGAATGGTGAAGACGGATTTTTTCGTTTCACCTGCATAGGACGTGCCCCCGATCAGCACGATCTTTTCGGCAAAATTCACAGCAATCACGGTTTCGCTGCGACAGCCATGGCGAGCCGGGTCGGCTTTGAAGCTGGGCAGATTGATGATGGTGAATTCCGGATCAAAGCCTTCCAACTCGCTGGCGTCAGGCCGGCGGAGCAAATGACGGATAAACAGCGAATGCCAGGCGAATTCGGTGACAACGCGGACCGGAAGGCGATGATCGAGATCGGCACCGCCGAACAGGTCCTGAACGAACAATTCCTGCGCGGCCATATGGGATTTGAAATCTTCCCAGAGCACGTCGAAGTGTTCCTGTGTCATCGCCGCATTGGTTTCCCACCAGACGGTATTCTCGGTGGTTTCATCGCGCACCGTGAACTTGTCTCTTGCGGAGCGGCCGGTGTGTTGACCGGTCTTCACAACAAGCGCTCCGCCTTTTGCGATTTCGCCTTCGCCTCGGCGGACCGATTCCTGATACAAAACAGGCTCTGACCAATTATGAAATAACGGCCCCGTCTGGGAAATGCCGAGATAGGCCAGAATATCCGAAGTGCGGTCATTTGCCTGATTCAACATGAAATCCCCCGGAATGTTGAATGCCGCCGAAAACGGCTTGTCGTGTTCAAAATAGCAGGTTGGCGGGTCGGAGTTCTCCCTAAGCGACGACGCCGTCCGCATCAAGTGGTTTCTCCTCGTGCAAGAGCAGGGCCAGATAACGATTTATGTCTCTGGCAACGGGATATGCTCATTTTCGTCCGGCGGCAGAGTAAAATATGTGTTCTCGAACGCGGCATCGGCAGCGGCTCGCCAATCAGCTTTCGCTTTTTCGAGGCGATCTTTGCTCGAGGAAACAAAATTCCAGAAAATGTGACGCTCGCCTTCCAGATGGCCACCGCCGCACATAATCAAGCGGGCATCCCGGACGGTGCGAATTGCGATCGAGGCTTCATCATCCAGGATGATCATTTCGCCTTCGCCAAACAGCCGCCCATCGATCTCGATTTCTCCGCTGACAACATAAACCGCGCGTTCTTCGTGTTCATCTGTCAGCTTGAAGATGGCGCCTTCCTTCGTTTCCGCATGAAGATAGAAAATTGGCGAGAAAACTTTCACGGGCGCGGTTTCGCCATAGGCTGTTCCCAATATCAGCCGCATCCAAACGCCTTCGCGTTCGATCACGGGCAACTCATCCACCTTGTGATGGTGGAATGACGGTTCAATGTCTTCGATTTCAGTCGGCAAGGCGACCCAGGTCTGGATGCCGTGAAGTTTGTGACCCGCAGCCCGGGTTTCGGGGCCGGTCCGTTCGGAATGAACAATCCCGCGGCCGGCGGTCATCCAGTTTACATCACCGGGCTTGATCGTCTGATGGACGCCCAGCGTATCGCGATGGTCCATTTCGCCGTCGAACAGATAGGTGACGGTGGCGAGCCCGATATGAGGGTGCGGACGCACGTCTACGCCCTTACCAGGTGCAAACTCGGCCGGGCCCATGTGGTCGAAGAAGATGAAGGGGCCAACCAGCCGCCGCTTTGCCACTGGAATCAATCGCCTCACGGTAAATCCGCCCAGATCCTTTGCGCGCCCGCTAATCGTCATTTCAATCATGGATGCCTGCTCCCTCGCGCTTGGAAACATACCGCTATTTTTCTGGAATTGGCTATCTTTCAGTGCCCCCAATGCTTGAGGGGCCTTAATGTGCGCGTTAGCGTGAGGGACACGGTTATGGGGAGTCTTTAAATGAAATTGCCAATCGCAAGCCTGCTTACCCTGGCGCTTTCCACTGCAGCTTTCGCGCAGGATACGCCGGTTATCAGCGATGAGCAGGCTGAGATTGCCCGGCAGCTGATGGAGCAAGGCCTGACAGCAGATACGGGGTTGGAGGTTGTCCGGTCATTGACCACCGAGGTCGGCCCTCGCCTTGGAGGCTCACAGCAGGAGGCCAGAGCGCGCGATTGGGCAGTTCAGATGTTTGCTGAGCTGGGCTTTGAAAATGTCCGGATCGAGACATTCGATATGCCGTTCTGGGATCGCGGTGATATTTCGCTGGAAATTTCGGCCCCCTTTCCTCAACCCATGCTCGGCACGGCCTTAGGTGGGTCGGGTGGAACGCCTGAAGGCGGGATCGAGGCCGAGCTCGTTTTCTTCGACAGTTTCGATGCTTTGCAAGACTTTGAAGGTTCGCTTGAGGGGCGGCTCGTTTATGTGAATGACCGGATGGTGCGGGCCCAGACCGGCGCGGGCTATGGCCCGGCGAACCGGAAACGCCAACTGGCCTGGCTGGAAGCACAGGCGCGCGGTGCCGAAGGTGTGCTGATCCGTTCTGTCGGAACAAGTACCCACCGGTTTCCGCATACCGGCATGATGACAACCCCCAGCGAGAACACAGTTCAGGCCAATCGGCATTCGCAAACGGTTCTGGATTATCTGAATTCCGAACATCCGGATTTTCTTGAGACGCCGGTCCGCGCCGAGATCCCGGCTATCGCGATTTCTGCTCCGGATGCGGACCAGATCGAACGCATACATGAGGCCGGAGAGACTGTTCAAATCCGGCTTGATGTCGAGGCCGGCTGGCAGGGCACGGTCCAGTCCGGAAACGTCATAGCCGAAATTCCCGGCCGTGAATTGCCGGATGAGATCGTGCTGATTGGTGCCCATCTGGATAGCTGGGATGAAGCGACAGGCGCGCTGGATGATGGGGCAGGTGTTGGAATTGTAACCGGCGCTGCGCATTTGATTGCTTCTTTGCCACGCGCGCCGCGGCGCACCATTCAGATCGTATTATTTGGTGCTGAAGAGGTTGGCCTTCTTGGTGCCTTTGCCTACGCCCGAGATAATTCGGACCATGTCGGGAATATAGTGCTGGCATCGGAGTCCGATTTCGGCGCTGGACATGTCTGGTCATTGACGTCATGGGCCAGCGATGAAGGAACAGCTTTCCTGGACGAGACACAGGAGCTGATCGCGCCGCTGGGCATCATTCGGGGCAGCCGGGTCTCTCGTAGCGGCGGGCCGGACATAATTCCGTTGGCAGCGCGGGGCGTCCCTGTTTTTCGTTTGACGCAACATGGCAGCGATTATTTCGACTATCACCACACGCCTGACGATACGGTCGATAAGATCGACCCGGATGCCTTCGCCCAGAATGTTGCAGCCTGGGCCGCTGTTACGTGGCTGGCGGCGGAAACGCCCGTCGAATTCCGAACGCAGGATGAATGAGGCGAACACCGTCCAGACACTATTGGGCTTAGCAGCCCCTTAACGGCCCCAATTGGGGCCGTTCTGCCATCTACGCCGCGAAAAGGCCTTTCGCGTGCGGTTATTGCACCGCGATTCAAGACGACTTTACCCCTGCGAGGGATTTCCGGCGGGCCCGCCCGCTAATCGCGCTGGGGGCGATCATGGAAATCGCAATTGTCGCAGGGACTCGGCCTGAAATACTCAAAATGGCGCCGATATACCGGCCGTTGGCGCTTGCCGGTTTCTCGCCTGTCTGGATCGCAACAGGCCAGCATGGCGATCTCGCAACGCAAGCGCTCAATGCCGTTGGAATAGAAGCGGATATGCATCTCGAAGGCGGTTGGGATGCCCGGTCTCTCACAAACCTTTCTGCCGGATTGCTCGATCAGCTTGGAAGACGTTTTGAATATAACCGGCCAGACGCCGTCCTCGTTCAGGGTGATACGGCGAGCGCCTATGCGGGTGCCCTTGCTGCTCATCTTCACAGAATTCCGGTAGGTCATATCGAAGCCGGGTTGCGCAGCGGTGACCCCAACAATCCCTTCCCCGAAGAGAGCTTCCGGCGGCTGATCGCCCCGATCGCTGATTTTCATTTCGCGCCCACGCGACTGGCGCAGAAGAATCTCCGCCTCGACGGGGTGAAGCCCCGGCAGATCTGGATCACGGGCAATACCATCATCGATACAGTACTCGACATGGCCGGAAAGACCCGCCGGCCCGAAGTGCTGGACGCGCGTCAACCCGGCGAAAAACTGGTTCTTCTAACCACGCATCGCCGCGAGAATTGGGGCGAGGGGATTGAAGCTGTTTGCCGGGCCGCAAAAGCGCTCGCCGAACGGCATCCGGATATCCGGATCGTCTTTCCGGCCCATTCAAATCCGCGTGTTTGCCAGACCGTCGATCAGCATCTCGGCGATGTGGAGCGGATTCACGTTATCGCACCGCTTTCCTATCCGGAATTCATTGCGGTCCTGAAGGAAAGCTATCTCGTCCTTTCGGATTCCGGTGGTGTCCAGGAAGAAGCGCCCAGCTTTGATGTTCCCGTTCTGGTGTTGCGGGAAACAACCGAGCGCAAGGAAGCGATCGATGCCGGAGTTGCCAAACTGGTCGGAACCGATCCTGACCGCATCCTGTCCGCGGCGGAACAGCTACTGCTTGATCCCAAGGCCTATGATGAAATGGCGGGTCGAAATAACCCGTTCGGTGATGGCAAGGCCAGTGAACGCATTGCCGCAATTCTGCAAGACCAACTCGTCCCCGCCCACGACGTAAAGCAGGCCGGGTAATGGAGGCGGTTGATCCCCTCTTCGCCCAGGTGATGGCAGGTGAGGCCGGGCTTCTTGCCTGGATTGAGGCTGTGCTGGCGCAACTGTTTTCAGGCGAGGCGATCCAGCTTTACTGGACCGTTCTCAGCTGGCTGACCGTTTACGCCGCGCTGGCCATCTTTGTCTCATCGGCAGACGATACCTTTCTGGACATCTATTTCTGGGTGCTGACCGCCCAACGTGTCATCACGCGGCCTTTCCGGCGCGTCCCGTCCATGCGCCAGTTGCACCAAATGCCTCAGAAAAAGCTCGCCGTTATGGTGCCCGCCTGGCACGAGGCTGACGTGATCGGGCGCATGCTCGTGAACACGCTGAAAACCATGGATTATAAGAACTATGAGATTTTCGTGGGGGTCTATCCGAATGACCAGGAAACCATTGACGAGGTCCAACGCATCGTCAGGCAAAATGACGGGATCAACATCGCCTATGTCGGCCACAATGGTCCGACCTGTAAGGCGGATAATCTCAACTGGATGATTGCCGGTATTGTGCGCCGGGAAGAAGAGATTGGCCAACGCTTCGATGGCATCTTGATGCAGGATTCAGAGGACGTCATTCATCCGATGTCCTTCAAAGTCATCAACGCCTATCTCGACAAGGCCGACATGTTGCAATTGCCGGTGCTATCAATGCCGCGCAAATGGACCGCGCTGACCGCATGTCATTACATGGATGAATTCGCCGAATGGCATGGCAAGGATTTGATTGCCCGCTCCCACATGACAGATCTGGTGCCGTCCGCAGGCGTAGCCACGGCGTTTAGCCGCGAGGCAATTGAGCTTTTGCGCCGGGAACGCAATGAACAACCCTTCAATGTCGATTCATTGACCGAAGATTACGACATAGGCCACCGCTTTTATGAGGCGGGCCTCATATCCATGTTCGTGCGGTATTGGGCGCGCATGCCCTATGGCACGCGCAAAGCCTGGTTCGCCAATCGCGATGTCACGAAATACCGGCGCGAACTGGTCTCGACCCGGGAGTTTTTCCCGGATGTCGCTAAAATCTCTGTGCGTCAGAAGTCCAGGTGGATGCTGGGCATTTCCTATCTTGGCTGGAAGCAGCTGGGTTGGATCGGCCCGGCCTCGCATCGCTACTTTCTTTACCGGGACCGCAAGGCCATCTGGACCGCGCCGACTGGCATGCTGGCTTATGCCATATTGTTGCAGTGGGCGCTTTACTGGCTGATCGCGACGCTCTTTCCGCAAGCCGGTTCGCTGCCGCCCTTGATCGACCCGGAGAGCTGGGTCTGGGCGATCGTGCTGATCAATTTCGTTTTCCTGGTGAACCGCGTTGTGCACCGGTTGATTTTTACCGGGTGTGCGCATGGCCCGAAATACATGCTGCTCGCTCCGATCCGCATGGTCTGGGCCAACTGGATTGGTTATCTCGCCTCCATGCGCGCCGCCCGCCGCTATCTCTGGCACGTCATCAGTGGCAATCGGATCACCTGGGACAAAACCATGCATGCCTACCCCTCCATGGCCGAACTTGGTCAGGGGGAGGGCGGTCGGTTGGGCGAAGCGCTGATTTATTGGGGATCAATCGATGAAAGCCAGTTGCAGAGGGCGTTGTCGATCCAGGAAGAAGAATACCGACCGCTTGGACTGCTCCTCATGGATCTCGGAGAGATCACGGACGATCAACTGGCCGACGCGGTGGCCGAGCACAAAGGACTGGAACGGGTCGAACTGGATCCGCTGGCAACCAAACCTGACGTGATGAAAAAGTTTCCGCGCAACCTTGCGGCTAAATATGGCGCCTTCCCGATCGAAAAAGCTGGCCGCAATCTCAAACTGGCGGTCGGAGAACCGCTCAGCGAACAGCAGTTGCATAATCTGCGCACAAAGCTGGGTCGGGGTATAAAACTCGTCGTCGCGCCGATCAGTGATGTCAGTTTCGGTATTCGTTTCGCGTACCAGCCAACGCAACTGGAAACCGATATCCGCACAGCGCGTATCTTGCGCCGCCTTTCCCTTCTGGATGAAACCGAGACAGAAGTTGTCTGGCGAAGCTTGCGCAAGGATTGGACCCGGCTGGGCGATCATCTTGTCCGGCGTGGTGCCTTAACGCACGCCCAGCTGTTGACCCAACAAAAAGGCATCGATGCCGAGGATGAAGACGCTTTGGGCCAATCCCTGGTCCAGAAACGCCTGATCCATAAAAACGACCTTGCCGCCGCCCGAGCGGCCCAGCCAAGCCGTCCGCTTGGCTACCTGCAACGCGCCAAGACACTTGGATATCTCTCTGACGTCGATCTCGCAGAGATCCAGGAAAATCATGCTGAATTAATGAAGGAGGATGCCTGATGTCCCGATATTATGGAAAAGGCTGGATTGCCTCCTCAGCGAGCAAACCTCGCCTGCGAATTATATTGGCTTCAACGGCGTCGTTCAGCGCGATGACTTTCGCTGTCTCCGCTGGCGCTGACCAGACCGCCATTGATCTCGATCAGATGCGAGTTGATGCGCAAAATCTTGCACGGCAGAGCGGTTGTGTGGCCGCGCTTCCGGACCTTGAAACCGCTGCAGGCTACAGCCGCCGGGCGCTCGACTGGATCGCCGTGGGCGAATGCGCCGTCGCGGCGGGTAATAGCGAAGCGGCAGCTGAGGCCTTCTGGCAAGCGGTGATTTATCGTCAGCAGCTCGATGAAGGACAAAGGGCTTATGCGTTCCGCAGCCTGGGTTATCAGGCTGAAACTGCCAATCAGTTCTCCCGTGCGGCCATCGGATGGAATGAGACAGCCAGTTTAACAGGCGAAGCGGGAGATCTGCTTATGGCGGCGCGTGCGGCGCGCCTTGACGGCCGTCCTCAAGCGTCAGCCGCAAGACTGCAACATCTTGAGGCAGAAGCGCTTAGCGGTTCGTCATTGGCGCTCTATTATGAAGAGCGCGCGCTCTCCCTGGCAGACCTCCAACCCGCCGCGGCCGCCATGTATCTGGCTCAGGCAATAAATATCGAAGACCGGGCCTATCGTCGCTATCAGCGCGGGCTCTATCTTGAACGCGCCGGAGATCAACGCGCAGCTCTGGCAGAGTTCCAGGCTGCACTTCAGGCCGAACCGCAAAATACCGATATTCTCCTCTCAACGGCTTATGCAGCCCGCCGAGCGGGTGATGACGCGTTGGCGACGCGCCTGTTCGAGCGGGTAATCCAGCTTAATCCTGATCGCCCCGAACTTCGAGAAGAGCTAGGATATGCGCAGATTGCAGCTGATCAGGAAGAGGCCGCCGCGGAAACCTTCCGTATCGCCATTACAAATGTGACGCCTCACGAAAACGAGACGGCAGACGAGCATGAGGAGCGTCTCTACCGGCTCCGCCGTCAGGTCGAACAGCTGGAGGGCCGAACATATGGAGTCGTCTTTGCGTCTTATCGCGACGGAAGTGCTCCAACGGCGATAAGCCTGCCTGAAACAGGGCCCAATGAGACCCAGCTGGGTGGAGAGTTTGGTTGGCGGCCCGATGCGCTGAACACCGCAAATACAGGCCTGACTCTCTTTGGGCGAGGGTATGCGTCTGCCGACGCGGGAACAATCCAGCTAAATGAGGAAAGTCTTCAATTTGGCGCGGGCGCACGCTGGAAACCTTTTGCCAGCCATGACTTCTATCTGTCGGGAGAAAGATTGATCGCCGGTGGCGATCTGGCGCGAGACGCATGGCTTCTGCGCGCCAGTTATGGCTGGTCAGACGGGTTGGATTGGAACCCGGTACGTTCGAACTGGAACTACACGACTGTCTTTGCTGATCTCGCCTACATTCCCGACAATCCAGAATTTCTCTCGGCCTATGCCTCTGTCCGTCAGGGACGTCGCTTCCAGACTGGCGAGCGCTGGACTGTCACGCCTTATGTGACGGCAGTGGGTCAATGGTCGGATGATACATTCCAGACGCGAGAGCGGCTGGAGGTTGGCCCCGGCGTGGTCTTCACGCACTGGTTTGATGAAGACGCCACAACAGCCCCGCGCCAGCGGGTAGATTTCGAAATGGAATATCGCTTCGGCGTTGGTGATACGGACGATGAAGCCTTCATCGCGCGCGCGGTCTGGCACTTCTAGTGAGTTAAGGAAACGTGTTCAGGCAAGCGCCGATGCCGGGATAATCTGCCAGCTCACACCGATGCCAAGCTGATTGAAGACCTGGGTCCAGTAGGCGCGAAGCGCGCCGGATTGCTCCGTTTCCCAATTGGGCCGTTCGATCAGATGAATCTCCATCGTCACGCCCGCCAGCGCCAGATCATATTGGTCACGAATGGCTTGCACAGTTTCCGCAACGGGCGGCAAGCGGTCGGGCAGGGAGCCACGAGCCCGCCCGTATACCGTGAAGATGTCCGAGTTCTGCAACATATCGGAGACCAGAACGATCCGGCGGCCAGGCACGGTCTGGGCCATGGACGGGTCTTGTACCAACTCGGCCAGAGCTTCCAGGATCGGGCTTTGCGGGGCTTCTTTTGGAACAACCAGATCTGCCAGTGCGCTTTGCAGAGGGGCGTCGAACAGCGCTTCATAGCGCGCCTGTATGCGATCGGGATTCCGGTAAAGCGGATTGACCTGATCGCCGCTGCCCGGATTGCAGAGTGAAAACTCGTTGGTATCTGCCAGACGGCCGGTTTCATCCAGTTCGAAAAGTGACAGCCGTTCGCCGACGGCAAGGTTGTCGCGCTCGTTCAATATGATCCGCTCGATCGCGGCGGCTTGTTGCGGCGAGTAGATATCGGTCTTGTCAATAATAACGACGCGGTGCGGTGGGACGATTTCCGCAATGCAAAGCGTGTCAGGGTCGAACTCAGCCGGGCGGAGGGTGAGCGCGAAATAGCTCACCCCGGCAATAACGCCCGCCACAATAATCAAGTTGAATATGCCCAGTAGGTCGCGACCACTCATGATTCACCTCCCGACGGAAGCCGGATCAGCGAGGACGAGCCGATCCGAAGTCTTCCGCCATGTCCATTAGCAGCAATTGCGCTTCGGCAATCTGCTCTTCCGGTGCATTGCGGCCCCCCGCCGCTTTCTTGACCACACGGTTCAATTCACGTGCCGAGCGCTCTGCGCGGCGTTGCACCACGCCAAAGCCCGGAATGGCATCGTCAAACGTGCGGCCTTTGTAAGCAGCGATGATGGCAAAGGTCAGACCCAAAGTCAGCAGGAGATACGCATCCAGCGTCTGGAAGGAGAACGGGTTGGCGAACACCGACTGGATTGGCGCGATCAACTCGCCTGTGATCTCTGTTCCACCTAGCGCCAGCGAGGCAGCATGGATTTCAAGAAGGTCGCGGTAATGAGCGGCAGCAAGATTGAGGATCACAATGAAGGTGACAGCAATCGGCAAGCCCACAGCAGCAGCGATAAAAGACCAACGTTTCTGAGGGTTCGTGAGGTGCCGCAGGCATAGATAACCGATTACAAAGAAAGCCGAGATGACGTTCACAAAAGAGATTGTGATGGCCTGAAGCCAACCACCCAGAAGGCCCAGGTCAGAGCTGCTGGAGAAGAAGTAGGCGTTCGCCAGCCCTTCAAAAAGGATCAGG
This sequence comes from Hyphobacterium sp., assembly GCF_965228115.1. Classification (GTDB taxonomy): domain Bacteria; phylum Pseudomonadota; class Alphaproteobacteria; order Caulobacterales; family Maricaulaceae; genus Hyphobacterium. The sequence goes on from NZ_OZ245794.1 coordinate 180,915, forward strand.
ACTGCCAGAACCGAAAAGGTCAGAATGTGGGAATCGGGATAGATCGCGGAGCGCTCGATTGGTTTTCCGGCGCTGCCTTTGGTTTCCTTGCCGATCGGATCATCAAACGCCCAACCGGACGTCCGGCGGAAAGCCCGAAGGTTCTCGAAGTCGCGTCGTGCGCGGGATAACGCGAATTGCAGGTCAAAGTCCTGAATATGCGTGCCATTTGCGAAATGATCGCTGGCCAGTGAACGCGCGCCATGATCGCGTTCATTCTCCGGTTTGTAGAATTGGCGCGTCGCCGTTTCCTCGAGTCCGTTTGCAGCCATGATCTCCCCCTTTTCAAAGTTCTCAGACAGCCCACGCCGGGGTCGGCGCAAAGATGGGTTAACCATGAAATGTGGCAGATTGCGGCGGCAATGCGGGCACAATTGGGGTCTTTTGATGTGCAATCGGAACGCGCCGTTTATGTTGCGTTCATCAAGGAGCGCAGCATGACACTCTCAAGACGGGAAATTCTGAGCGGTTTAGCGGTTGGAGGCGCGAGCTTCGCGGCGCCAGCCGCCACGCAGGAGCGAATCACAGCGGAGGCTGTTCAGTGTTTATCCCCGATCCTCGGCGTCGATTACACGGATCAGGAAGTCGAACAAATGATGGTTGGGCTCGATGATTGGGCGGAAAGCATGGCCCGCTTGAGGGCGATGGACTACCCCAACACGCTGCAGCCCGCCAGCGTGTTCGACCCCCGCCAGCCGGGCGTCGAGTATGAAGCCGCTCCCACATCTGTGAGTATTCCACCCGATCCGCCGGGGCCGCTGCCGGGATCGGCCAGCGAGATCGCATTTTCGCCCGCGTGGAAACAGGTCGCCTGGCTCCGCTCTGGCGAGCTGACAGCGCGGCACCTTGCGGACCTGTATCTGGAGCGGATTGAGCACCATGGCGGTGAACTTGAGTGTTTCGTGACCGTGACTGCGGACGTTGCAAGGCAACAGGCAGATCGAGCGGATGCGGAATTGGCGTCCGGCATAGACCGCGGGCCTTTGCACGGGCTGCCTTATGCGATGAAAGACATCATCGATATCGCCGGTATTCCCAGCACCTGGGGTGCAACGCCGTACCAGGATCGCGTCGCTGAACGCACGGCGTTCGTTGCGCAAAAACTGGAAGCTGCAGGCGCGGTTCTCCTTGGTAAATCAACGACTGGAGCGATTGCATATAATGACCTCTGGTTCGATGGATTAACACGAAACCCCTGGAACCCCGGCGAAGGAAGTTCCGGCTCCAGTGCGGGGTCGGCATCGGCGGTAGCGGCCGGTCTGGCGAGTTTCGCCATCGGGACAGAGACATTGGGCTCCATTGTCTCACCCTCGCATCGCTGTGGCACGACCGGCCTTCGTCCGACTTTCGGGAGAGTGTCACGGTCCGGTGCGATGGCCCTTTGCTGGTCGCTCGACAAGATCGGACCCATCACACGGGATGTGGCTGATACGGCACTGGTATTGAGCGCGATCAATGGTCTGGACCCCACGGATGCTTCGTCGATTGAAGCAGGTTTCGGCGTGGATTGGGCCGCAAACCCTGCCCGTCTGCGTGTCGGCTTTTTGCCGGCTGCTTTCGAGAATGCAGCGCCACCGGATCATGCGGCCTTGGCGGCTGTTCGCGATTTGGGATGCGAAACGATTGAGCTGTCATTGCCTGATTTGCCTTACGGGGCATTGGGGGCGGTCGTTGAAACCGAAGCGGCGGCTGCTTTCGAGGACCTGACGCTGTCAAATCGGGATGATGAACTGCGCTGGCAGGAGACGCGGGCCTGGCCAAACACCTGGCGTCGCGCCCGCCTACGATCCGCGGTGGATTATATGAACGTCGACCGGTTTCGCAGGGACGTTTGCGCAATGATGCAAGGGGTTTTCGAGCAATGTGACGTTATTGTGGGACCCAACTTTGCGAGTTCCATGCTGTTGATTACCAATTTTACGGGCCATCCCAGCCTGATCCTGCGATCCGGCTTTACGGAGCGCGCCTTGAATCCGCTGACAGCGAGCGGCCTACCGCCAACGGATGCCACATACCGTATGCCTTATGGCACCAGCCTTTGGGCCCCCCTCTTTCGTGAGGACCGCCTGATTGCGCTGGGACGCGCGATCGAATCGCGGCTCGGTGTGGCAGCAGAAACGCCGCGGATGTTCTCATGATGGACGATCACATTTTTTATGATTGCGCGACGGCACCAAGCCCCCGCCGTGCTCGCATATTTATCGCCGAAAAGGGTCTGGAAGTGCCGACAATCCAGATCGATCTCAGATCCGGCGAGCAACTCGGTGAGGCTTTCCGGGCAGTTAATCCGCGGTGCACGGTGCCTGCGCTCAAATTGCCAGATGGGACAGTGCTCGGGGATAACGCTTCCATTGCGCGCTACCTTGAGGAAATTCGTCCAAAACCTGCCTTGATGGGCATCACGCCGGTAGAAAAAGCACGAATTGCCGAGTGGAACGCAATTGCTGAATTCGATGGTCTGCTGGCCATGGCTGAAACCGTCAGGAACTCGCTGAAGGGGATGAAGGGCCGGGCGCTGACAGGCCCAAAAAACTACGATCAGATTCCAGCTCTGGCCGAGCGCGGTCGAGCCCGCGTAGCACACTTTTTTGAAACCGCCGACCGGCGACTGAATGAAGCCCCCTATCTTGGTGGTGATCACTACTCGATTGCAGATATAACGGCATTTGTCGTGGTCGAATTCGCAGCTTGGGTAAAGCTTTCACCGGATGAGTCGCAATCTGCTCTCATCGAATGGCATCAGGCACTTGCGGCGCGGCCAAGCGCTAAAGTCTAGGGCGACTGATTGTGACTTGACTGCAACGATGGCTCGCAAAACGCCCTGAAAACAGGCCAATAATACCTATTGGCCTATGTCCACAGTGTTCTTGTCCTTTTTCCCAGCGCGGAAATAAGTCAGAACTGTCAAATGAAACGGCGAAAAAGCCGCACAAGCGTACCTGGCTTGGCCAGGGTCGGGAGGAAACAAATGAAAACCATCACCCGCGCAGCCTTGATGGCTGCGGTATCCGCAACTGCATTCACGGTCCCTGTATTCGCTCAGGAGCGTCAGACGGTGGACGTGATCACCGTGACCGCTCAGAAGCGCGAACAGGGCATTCAGGATGTTCCCGTCGCCGTGACCGCTTACACTGCGGAATTGCTTCAGAACTCTGGTGTTCGCGACATCAAGGACCTGGCCGTGATTGCGCCGGGTTTGAATGTGACATCGACCTCGAATGAATATTCGACAACGGCGCGCATACGCGGCGTTGGTACAGTGGGCGACAATCCGGGTCTGGAATCTTCCGTGGGCGTCGTGATTGACGGTGTGCCGCGTGCCCGTAACGGCGTCAGCTTCGGTGATCTGGGTGAGATCGAGCGGATCGAAGTGCTGCGCGGACCGCAAGGGACACTTTTCGGCGCCAACACCTCGGCGGGTATCATCAATGTTGTAACGGCGGGCCCCGAGTTCGAATTCGGTGCCAACCTCGAAGCAACTTACGTGACCGATGCCGCAGACGGTTATCGCCTTTCCGGCAGCGTTACCGGACCGCTGGTTGAAGATCAGGCTGCCTTCCGTCTGTACGCAGCAACGGCAGACCGCGACGGATATCAATCCGTTCAAACGCTGGGTGGCCCACGCACTTTGAACGAAGATAACGACCAGAATTTCTTCACGGTACGTGGCCAGCTTCTGTTCAACATTGGCAGTACCGGCGAATTGACCATCGCGGCAGACTATACAAATCGCGATGAAAACTGCTGTGGCGGACCCAGCATAGTTTCCGGGCCGACAGCGGCGGCTATCAATGCACTTGTGCCCGGTGGCCGGCCATTGCCGGGCTCGGAAGATCCGTTCAGCCGGGTCATTCAGTCAAATCGTGACACAACGCAGGAAATCGAAGACCGTGGTTTCCAGTTCGAATACGTCAATGAATTCGATGGCTTTGAACTGACGGCGATCGGGTCGATTCGGGACTATGAGCTGACAACCGGTCAGGATACGGACTTTACCGGGGCGGACATTGTGTATCGGGATCCGTCACTGAATTCGTTCGAATTCGGCAATTCGACTTTCGAAGTCCGCGCTCAAGGCAATCGCGGCAATCTTGACTGGATGGTCGGTGCTTACTTCTCCGATGAGGAGTTGGTTCGCCGTGATGCCATCCAATATGGCTCGCATTTCGAGGCTTATTTAAGTCTTCTTGGAATGACCAACGATCCGACGCTTGTGGTGACCCTTGCTAACGGCTTGGGCGGTGCTTTCATCCCTGGATACACGCCTCTAGCGCCCGGGCAGGGCTTCCCGGCCGGCAGTGCCAATTCCGGCGGTGACCGCTACGAACAAGATGGCCGCGCAATCGGCCTGTTTACGCACAACACCTATGCGATCGCCGAGAATACGGACCTCACCTTTGGACTGCGCTGGACGCAAACCGAAAAAGATGCGCGAGCCAATTTCTCGCCGTCCAATGCACCGGCATGTGATGTCTGGGAGACGGTCTTTGGTGAAGCCCTAGATTTCTCGACGGCACAAAACCAGGCCATTCTGGCGGGCTTCTCACAAGCCTCCAACCTGCCTGTCGCCTCCCTGATACAGTTCGGAACCTTCACCTGTCTGCCGTCGGCGCGGGATGTCTACTCCAACATCAATTTCAATCAGTCGCTTTCGGAAGATGAATTCACGGGCCTTGTTTCGCTGTCACATCGGTTCAACGATGACTTCCTGATGTATGGTACCTATTCACGTGGGTACAAAGCGGGTGGCTTCAACCTCGACCGCTTCACTCAGGCTGGCGCGACGGCGGTTAATTTTACCAATGTTCTGGCGGGCACATCGCCCTATCCGGCTCAGTTTGATCCGGAAATCGTCAATTCATTCGAGGTCGGCTTCAAAACCGAAGGCTTCAACGATTCTCTGTTGGCCAATCTGTATCTGTTCCGTTCGGACTTTGAATCCTTCCAGCTGAACACGTTCAACGGAATCGCCTTCTTCGTGACGTCACTGAACGAAGGGGCTATTTCCCAAGGTGCAGAATTCGAGCTGCTCTGGTTCCCGGAAGAAGCACCGGGTCTGACCATTCAAGGTGGCCTGACTTATGCGGACACGACCTACAACAGCTTCGCCCCGACAGGCACGGCGGATGTAGACCGGTTGTCAGGTCAGAACTTCTCCTTGGCCCCGGAATTCTATGCTTCGGGTTCCGTGAGCTATGTTCGTCCGCTTCAGAACGGGCTCCAGTTCCTGGCGCATTTGAATGGCCGCTACATGTCTGAGCAAAATACCGGTTCAGACCTGGATCCTGAAAAAATCCAGGAAGGTTATGCTGTGTTGAACGGCCGTCTTGGAATTGGCGCTGAAGATGAGAGCTGGTCAGTTGAGCTCTTCGCGAACAATTTGTTCGATGAAGATTATGTCCAGGTCGCGTTTGACGGACCGTTCCAACCCGGTTCGTTTAACGCCTTCCTTGGCCAGCCGCGTGTTGTCGGTTTGACACTGCGGGCTCGCCGCTAGGCCGTTAGAAAGCTTGAATTTGGGTCGGAGCCGCGCTCCGGCCCTTTTTCTTTTCAGTGGAATCATCCTTTTTGATGGTGGCCAACACTCCTATACTGGCTTACCAAAGTAGACTGTGATGACGCCCGAACGACGCACCCTTTTAATCGGCTTGGCCGTATTTCTGGTTTTCGCCTTTGCGATAACCAGCTGGAGTCCCGTGGCGCCTCGGCACCTCGAAGCTCGTCTGCAGGAGGCTGCAACAGAAGCGCTTTCCAGCCGGGAATACCGCTGGGCTCAGGTTAGTGTCGAAGGGCAAGTGGCCACGCTTGAAGGGCGTTGGCCCAGCGAAACCGCTCATGATGCAGCGCTCGCGACACTATGGTCTTCGGAATGGTCGGGTGGTCGGCTTGCAGGCGGGCTAACACGGATCATCGACAATACCGAGCCTCAGGAAGGCGAGGCCGCTAGCCGGATTGTCGCGATTATTGGCGAAGATGGACTTTCCATCACAGGGGTTGTGCCGGATGATGCGGCCAGAACAGAGCTGCTGGAATTTGCGGATCTCCTTTTCCCGGGTGATTTCGAAGCGCGATTGTCTGCGCGAAGTGACGCTGAAGGACGCGAAGGTTGGCTGGCGGCGGCGAGCCAATTGCTATCGGCTTTATCACGGCTTGAAGAAGGCGTGTTCGTTCTGGAAACTGAACAGGCGCTCCTTTACGGGCTGGCTGACAGCAACGCACGCGCCGAGACTGCAATGGCAACGCTTGCCGAAATCCCGCAGTCCTACCGCAACGCGGTTTTGATTTTCACGGGCGACCAACATGCGGGAGAAATTACTGACAATGCATGGTGTCAGGAGTTTCTGGAGGCCGCTGGCTTGATGGGGCGGATGCGTTTCAATCCTGGAAGCAGCGACTTGCAATCCACATCGAACGACAATCTTGTTCATATTTCCCGCGTTGCTAGAGCTTGCCCGGAAACAGAATTTACGGTGAGCATTCGTCCGGTCGTTTCCGGGAATGCGCCGGCCGAAACACTTGCTGAACAACGCGGTCAGGCGGTACGCGCGGCACTTGGCGAGAACGGGCTGGATCTTGAATCGATCGTAGTCCGCGTGGAACCTCAACAAGATCAACTCGTCCGCATCTTTCCCGGAATTGAAGGAGAAGGCTGAATGCTGTGGCTCATCTGGCAGATGTGGTTTTTCCTCGCCATCGCTTTTCTGATTGGTCTTGGCTTGGGGTGGCGCTTGTGGTCATCCTCTGGAGTGGCGGGCAAGGCACTTCAGGATGCGCGCGACGAGATCGGACGTCTGCAGCGCGAGAATGATAGCTTGACCAAAACAGCGGCTCGGCATCAGGCCGCTTTGGATGCGCAGGCCAAGGAAGAGACCGCAAAGCCAGAAGCGTCGGCCGCAAAGAAAAGCGCCGCCGAGAAAGCGTCCAAAGATGGAGCTTCCGCTTCAGCGGACGATTTGACGGCAATCAAGGGTGTCGGACCCAAGGCGGCAGCTGCGCTGGAAGAAGCTGGTATCACGACATTCGCTCAGATTGCGGCCTGGACGAGAAAAGACGTTTCAGATTGGGATGCGAAGCTCAATAGCCGGGGGCGGATTGAACGCGATGATTGGGTTGGCCAGGCTAAGGCAAAAAGCGGCTAGCTGTACTGCGCCAGAACGCCTCTCGCATCATAAGCATCGGGCTCATTCGAGCGTTGTCCCTGACGGATGAGAATTTCCAGCGAAAACGATTTATCGCCCGCGCCAGGGCTCAGGCTGATTCCAATGCCCACGCCTGATCCAGAATAGCCACGCGAACCCCAGGACCGGCCGACGCTGCCGCCGACACGGACCGGATTCCGGTCATCACCATCTCGCGAGCGGGCAACAACTATAAACCAGTCGCCGCCCTGTTCGAGTGTCAGCTCTGCCGCGCGGCGGAGGACCATGTCTTCCAATTCGCGATAATCAACGTCGGATCCGCCATCAAAACGAACCCGAAAGCGATCACTTTCGATTTGTTGCTCAGAATAGCCGCGGTTACTCTCGTGAGCGGGGGCGTAGACCGTCGGGCCGCCGGCACAGGCCATAAGGGCGCTACAGACCAGAATTATCGACGCTTTGCGCATGTGTCGCTCCCTGTTCACTTGCCGACAGAAAGGCGCTCCAGAAGTTTCAAAGCGCTATCGGCAATTACTGTTCCCGGTGGAAACACAGCCGCCGCGCCCATTTGTCGAAGCACGGGTTCATCGTCAGGCGGGATAACCCCCCCGACAATTACCAGCATGTCCTCGCGGCCAACATCACGCAAGGCATTTCGCAATTCCGGTAATAGGGTGAGGTGGCCGGCTGCGAGCGAAGACATGGCGGCGGCATCGACATTTTCTTCATTTGCCAGTTCGGCCGCCTCTTCGGGGGTCTGAAACAGCGGACCAATCACTACGTCCCAGCCCATGTCCGCAAAAGCAGAGGCCACAACCTTCTGGCCACGGTCATGCCCATCCTGGCCAAGTTTGGCGATCAGAATTTTTGGCTTCTTGCCGGTCCGCCTTTTGAATTGTTCTGCTGACGCGATCGCGGTCGCCACTTTTGCATCGGCGCCGGCTTCCTTCGCATAAACGCCGCGGATCACACGGATTTTCGCCTCGTGACGATTAAAGGCGCGCTCCATGGCACTTGAAATTTCACCCACAGTGGCTTTCGCCCGTGCCGCGTCGACAGACAATTCCAGCAGATTGCCGCTGCCTTCAGCTGCATTCGCCAGGGCGTTCAGCTTCGCCGTTGTCTCGGCGTCATCGCGTTCCGCGCGAAGGCGTTTCAGCTTTTCTTCCTGTTCTTTTCGGACTTGGTAATTGTCGACTTTCAGGACCGGCACGTCTTCATCTTCATCCAGGATGAACTTGTTCACACCGGTGATAGTTTGTTGTCCCGAGTCGATGCGCGCTTGTGTCCGGGCCGCAGCTTCTTCGATGCGGAGCTTGGGCGTGCCTTCCGCGATCGCTTTCGCCATGCCGCCCAGCGCATCCACTTCGGCAATATGGGCAAGGGCCCGGTCTGCGAGCTGCTGGGTCAGGCTCTCGACGTAGAAAGACCCACCCCAGGGATCTATGGCATCAATCAGGCGGCTTTCTTCTGCCAGCACCAATTGTGTATTGCGTGCAATCCGTGCCGAAAAATCGGTAGGTAATGCAAGGGCTTCGTCCAATGAATTGGTATGTAGAGATTGTGTGTGACCATCGATGGCGGCAATCGCTTCAAGCGTTGTGCGCCCGACATTGTTGAACACATCCTGCGCCGTCAGCGACCATCCAGAGGTCTGGCAATGCGTTCTGAGGCAGATTGATTTGTCGGACTTCGGAGCAAACCGGTCCTTGACCAATCCCGCCCACAAAAGCCGCGCAGCCCGTAATTTGGCTATTTCCATGAATACATTCATGCCAATGCCGAAAAAGAATGAGAGACGTGGCGCAAATTTGTCGACATCGAGCCCGGCAGCGATACCGGTTTTTATATATTCAAGCCCGTCGGCAATGGTGTAGGCCAACTCCAAGTCCGCTGGCGCCCCGGCTTCCTGCATGTGGTATCCGGAGATCGAGATGGAGTTGAAACGCGGCATCTTTTCAGCGGTATACGCAAAGATATCCGAAATAATCCGCATGGAAGGTTCAGGTGGGTAGATGTAGGTGTTCCGGACCATGAACTCCTTGAGAATATCGTTTTGTATCGTTCCGGTCAGTTGATCGGGCGACACGCCCTGTTCTTCTGCCGCGACGATATACAACGCCATGATTGGCAAGACCGCGCCATTCATGGTCATGGAAACGCTCATTTCATCCAGCGGAATTCCGTCAAATAATTCGCGCGCATCGTAAATGGAATCGATTGCAACGCCGGCCATGCCGACATCTCCACTGACGCGCGGATGATCACTGTCATATCCGCGGTGCGTGGCGAGGTCGAAAGCAACGGAAAGGCCTTTTTGGCCGGCTGCCAGGTTGCGCCGGTAAAAAGCATTGGAATCTTTGGCGGTGGAGAAACCGGCATATTGCCGGATCGTCCAGGGCCGTTGCAGGAACATGGTAGGATAAGGACCGCGGATGAAGGGAGCGGCGCCGGGGATCGTCTGGCGGCCAGCCGCAAGGCTGTCATCGCCGTCATAATCGCCTTTAACAGAGATGCCCTCCGGACTGGCCCAATCTACCTGGCCTGCGGTGTTGCAAGACCGTCCAGCACGTTGCCGATGGGCGAAGTTAATCCGGTTGGTCATGACCGCCCCCCATCAAGTGCTGCATCTTCCAATCGGATAGGCCCAAAATCAGCGTCGCTGCTTGGCGGTGGAGCGCCGGGCTCATAGCGCATTTCACGCAAATCAGCCGAGGCGTGCCGGTTCACACCAAACAGGGTGGCGTCTCCGCTTTTATACTTGGCCATCAGGGCTTGGGCCGAACTCGCAACTGCCGCAGAAAAGTGGCTGCGACCGATGGATTCGAATTGACCATTGTCTTCTTGTTCTTGAAAAATCGACCATGCGGCTTCCGCGAGTGAATGGCTCAGCTGTTCGTGCAAATAGCTGCCGGCGGCCGGATCTGAGACCTGCCCGAGACGAGATTCTTCCTGCAAAAGTATATGCAGGTTTCTCGAAAATCGCCTGGCCAGGCCATCTGGCCGCCCCAGCCACTGGGTTGGCGGAAGAATTGTGATGGTATCCGCGCCACCAGCGGCCGCCGCAAACGCAGCTGAGGTAAGACGGATCATATTTGTCCACGGGTCCTGCCGTGTGAGCATTCGCGCACTGGAAACAACGCGAATTTCTGGCATCACATCCGCATCATAAGCTGCGGCGATGGAAGCTATGACCTGACGCGCGGCGCGCAGCTTGCTGATCGACAGATGGATGTCAGCATCAGCGGAGAAAACGATTTCGACCTGTTGAACGGCCTGTTCCGGATTGATGCCGGACTCCACCATGCGTCCCAGACCGCAAGCAAATCCGGACGCTGCATAAGCCAGCTCCTGGGCTTCGGTGCCGCCCGCCTCATGGACACACCGTGCATCAACGCTTGCTATGGTGAAGGCGGCATAGTCTTTGGCAAGCTCAGCAAGGTCCGCATGGCGAGCGTCGATCCCCAAACCGGCAGATTTCGCCCCCTTGTCTGAAAGCATTTTTGCAAACCCGGCTGCGTCAAAATTGTGTCCAGGCTCGAGATGAATGGGCGCGATGTCGAGGTGAATATCTGCAAGAAGCAGTGTCCAATCTTCATCGGAGTTCAATCGGATTCCATGCTCACCGGTATCGTCAATCACGAGGCCTATTTGCGAGACGCCGCCCGTGAGATCTTGCAAGATTCGGTGGTTTGCTGCCTTTGCGTCAGGGTCGCTGAATGATTGGCGAATATTCCACGGCAGGTCGCCGTCGCGTCGCGCTGTAGGGAAGGGGGAAGGAGATCCGGTGTCAAAAAAAACTGGCCCTCGCGGAAGATCGTCGGCCGTTCTGCGCGCCAGTGTCTCGTCGAAGTCGGAGCCGCGCAGGGCTTTAAGCGCCAAATCCCTCCAGCTTTCGGCTAATGGTTCGGGGAAATCCGCCAATATGTCGTGGACAGTTTTGTTCATTGTCTCCAACCGATCACGCTGAATGCCTGTGAGCAAAAGTTCTGCGATGCTTACATCGACTATTTGCGTCATGGACAGGCGTGAAACAATCCTCGGCCTGTATATCATCCCGTAGATTTTGCGACCTCAATGGAGCGCAAAATGCCGACTGAAACCACTTCCCGTCTTCAACTTGACTATGTGATGCCCGCGCAGGCGCAAAAACATGTCACGGTAAATGAAACCTTCCGAAAGCTTGATGCGCTTGTGCAGGCCGCTGCAAAAAGCCGTGTAACGGCGGACCAACCTTTGACGCCGAGTGAAGGGGACGGCTATCTCCTGCCGGCTACTCCAGCCGGCGAGGACTGGTCACTCATGACCCAAAACAGCCTCGCGGTTTTCCGGGATGGCGAGTGGGTAGAAACGGTACCAGTCATCGGTATGAGGGTCTGGGTCGAAGACGCGCTCGCGCTTTTCGTTTTTGACGGGACGAATTGGCAGAAAACCACTTCCAATATCGATGAACTGCAAAATCTCGATCTGCTGGGTGTCGGCACATCGGCAGATCAGGCCAATCCATTTTCAGCCAAGCTCAATGCGGCGCTCTGGACCGCGCTGGAAGCCGGAAATGGCGGAAGCGGTGATCTTCGTTTTACGTTGAACAAAGAAAATCCGGACGATGTTCTGAGTTTGCTTTTTCAATCGGGATACGCCGCACGGGCCGAACTGGGCTTGATCGGGACTGACGCCTTTGTCCTGAAAACATCAACAGATGGAATTGCGTGGACCGAAACGCTTCACGCAACGCCGGATGTGGTGACGGTGGGGGCGGCGCAAGGGATCGAACTTTCCGCAATTAATGGGAAATGCCCCGGCGCGGTTCGCAATCTCGTGATCAATGGGGACTTCGCCATTGCGCAGCGCGGTTCGGAAATACTGAATCCCGCCGCGGGCGATTATTTGCTCGATCGTTGGAAGCTGGTTTCGCCCAGCGGGATGGATTGCGACGTCTCGCAGGAAAGTTTTAATGCGGGCCAGGCCGATGTTCCCGGTGAACCGGGACACTTCATGCAATGGCGATTGCAGGGCACAGCCGCAGGCAATCCCTGGATCGAGCATCGCGTAGAGAGCGTTCGGAGCCTGAGCGAAGGACAGGCGACCTTAAGTCTGTTTGCGAGGGCCTCGCGGACTGTGTCCATGACGTCGCGGGTTCGACGTGTGTTTGGAACGGGGGGCTCCGCTACCGAGGAATTGGAGCGGCAAACACTGGCGCTTTCCACCGATTGGCAGCGATTTGTGATGCCGATTACGGTTCCGTCGCTAGACGGAAAAACACTCGGGTCCGGACATCATATCTCGATCGAATTATACTTGGCCTCGGGTGAGACGAGTGTCGATATCGACCTGGCAGATGTTCAGCTGGAGCACGGCTCGATTGCCACGCCTTTCGACCGGCGGCCTGTCTCCCAAACGCTCCGGGCATGTCAGCGCTATTTCGCAAAAACCTATGCACACCAAACAGCGCCGGGAACAACCACAAATGCCGGAGCGCTGTTCACCGCCAGCAACGGGCCGTCAACCACGGCAATCTTCGATTGGCACCTTCCCCAGGATATGCGGACGGACCCCACGGTATCGTTTTACTCCCCTTCAACCGGGGCGAGCGCGATGGCGCATGTTGGCATCGTAGATATCGCGGTCTCGTCCCTTTCCGCGTCCCAAACACGTGTTTCAGCGCAGACGGCGTCCCATTCGGCCAATGAATTGGCGCGTCTTCACATTACGGCAGACGCCGAGCTTTAGAGGGCAATATGATGGAATTATTCGAGATGGGCACTTCGGCCATGTCAGGCGGTTTGCTTGGCATGCTGGGAACAGCTTTGGGCCGCGTCACGGGCTATTTCGAACAACGCGCCGATGATGCACAGGAAAGACAGCGTTGGGCCCACGAATTGCAACTGGAAGAGATGCGCAATCAGTCCGCAATGCAGATGGCAGACAGCGAAAATGACGCCGCACGGATTCAATCGCAATATGAGAATTTGCGGGAAAGCTTGCGCAATGACGCCTCGCTTGAGAGCGGCTATCGGTGGGTTTCGGCCGTTAGGGCCTTGGTGCGGCCAGTTCTGACACCTCTCTTGTGGGCATTATATCTGATTGTTTTCTTCACTGTGATGTCGGGAGCCGCCGACCGCTTTCTTGCAGAGCAGGTCGAGGGCGATTTCATCGCTTACTTCATCTCGAACATCGCTTTCACCGCAAGCGCAGCCACGCTTTGGTGGTTTGGTGATCGTGCGCGCCCGATGAACCAAAACCGTTAAGCGGCGGCCTTAGCCAATCGCTCCAACGCCTCGCGAACATAAGGAAACATGCTCTCGGTCATGGCATGACCATTGTTCGGTACCAGCGTGAGACGCGCATGCGGACAGGCATCGGCCAGTTGATGTGCAGTGCGTGGCGGGCAAACGACATCATAGCGGCTATTGATGATTTCCATCGCAATACCATCAAGTTTCCGCGCATCGTCTAGGAGCTGGTTTTCTCGCAAAAAACAGCGATGCGCGAAATAGTGAGCCTCGATTAGGGAATGGGTGGCAATGAAGGCCTTTCCACGTGCGGCCAGTCCCGTGCGAACCTCATCGGCGGACATGTCCAGCCATGAGATCCGATCTTCATACTCGGTCCAGCGGTAAAGCAATGAGCGACGCAATTCGGACAATGTGGCTTTGCCGGACTCTAGCCCGTCCATGGATCGCAAGCCGTCGGCGATTTCCGACTGCATGATCGCGACAGCTTCTTCGAAAAACGAATTGATCGCGCTTTTCTGCGGGCCCGCTTTACCGGCCAGAAAGTCTTTGAACGCATCCGGGAAGAGATTTGGCGCTCCGGGGCGGGTATGCCACCAGGCAAGTTCGTCATTTGACCCGAGAAACACCCCTTCAACCAGCAAGCCCGAAACAGAGGCAGGGTGCGCCTGGCTGTAGGCCAATGCCAGTGTCGAGCCCCAGGAGGGACCCATTACAATCCATTTTTCTACACCCATTGATATTCTCAGCGCCTCGATATCGCTGATCAGATGCTGGGTCGTGTTGTTTTTCAGCGAATAGAGCGGTGCCGACCGTCCGCAGCCGCGCTGATCGAACAGGACCAGATCAAACCGTTCCGGGTCGAAAAATCGGCGATACTTAGGTGTACAGCCAGAACCGGGGCCGCCATGGAGAAATACGGCTGGAACCCCGCCCTGTTTCCCGCAACGCTCCCAATACAGCCTGTGGCCGTCGCCGGTCTCCAAGTGTCCGGTTTGAAACGGTTTTTGCTCAGGAAAAAAACTCATCGCTGAAGCCTAGCAGGGGACATGAATTATTCGCCTTGAATTCGCAGGCCACCGTATCCGTATTGCTGGCAAGGTGAAAACGAAATGCCTTGACCGCATCGCTGCTAAAGCACACACCTTTGCGCATGTCCGACAAATCCAAACCGGGCCAGGCGGCCAAGAAAACTCCAGCTTCCGACAAGGAAGCACGATTGGCGGAGGCATTGCGAAAAAATTTGCGGCGGCGCAAAGCGGCAACGAATCCCAAATCAGGTGATTAGTTTTTCCGTGAATCGCGATTGCGTCCTGGCATCACCCTGACGGCTCACAAAGGTTGGAAATTCAAAGAGCGAATGGTGCCGCAGGGGAGAGTTGAACTCCCGACCTCATCATTACCAATGATGCGCTCTACCACTGAGCTACTGCGGCTTGTTGTCTTGGACGGCGGCGTATAACCCAAGCGGCGCACGACGCCAAGTCCGCTATCACGCTTCATGACAGACAGGCTCCAAGCGGCAATACTAATGGTGGTCAGACCACCGATGCTTCTCGTTCAACACAATCTGACTCAACGATTCGCGCACCGGTATAACAGTCGAAAAAAAGCCGCCAGACCGGTTTAGACTTTGACTCTCATAGCCTTTCCCTGAAAAGTGTTAACGACCGGGGGGCGTATTGAGGTCTGTAAAAACCATTTGTGCGGGAATTTTGCTGGTTCTTGCTATGGCAGGAAACGCCAGATCTCAATCTGATGAGACTCTGGCAGAGGCGTTGGCGCAATCAGATATCGTCCCGGTAATTGTAACCTTTGATATGCCGGCGCTGGCGCTTGACAGCGGGCTAGCAAATGATCCCGCCTTCGCAGTTGAAACGCGGCTAGCACAGCAACGCGCCATAATCGCCCGCACCACGGGTCTGGAGCGCGTGGCGGCCGGCCTTGATCGGATCGACACAAGCGGGTCACACTTGCGGCGCGAATTCCGGACAATTCCTGCAGTTTCCATGTTTCTGGACGCGCAACAGATCGCTGCGCTATCGGCGGATCCTTCGGTGGCCTCCATCGTCCTTGACCGGTTGAACGCACCGTCCACGGACGGCACCATTCCTTTGATCGGGGCTTCGACCCTGCACAGTTCCGGAATGACCGGATCGGGCACGGCCATCGCCATTCTCGACACGGGCGTCGATCATGAACACCCCATGTTTTCGGGGCGAATTTCGGAATCTGCCTGCTTTTCGACGACAATCGTTGCGGACCAGGTGGCCAGCTTCTGCCCGGGCGGCGTTGCCGTCGACACATCAACTGCCGATGCAGGAGATGATTGTCCCTATACCGGTGACACGGCAACTGCTGTTGACGGGTGTGGCCATGGCACGCATGTGGCGGGCACTGCGGCGGGATCCAGCTGGGTCGATCCGGGAACCGGTGATACGCTGATTGGTGTGGCGCCAGGCTCCGGCATCATTGCGGTTCAGGTCTTTTCCCAGTTCAACAGCTCCGCGACGTGCTCCGGATTTGGCGCATCAACGCCTTGCACGCTGTCATATAACTCGGATCAGGTGGCGGCGTTGGAATGGCTGTTTACCAACCGTGTCGCACTGGGCGTCAGCTCAATCAATATGAGCCTGGGTGGCGGGCAGTTTGCCAATCATTGCACCTCGGATTCGCGCGTGACGGTCATCACCAATCTGCGTAATGCCGGGGTCGCGACTGTCATCGCGTCGGGCAATAATGGCTATAATGATGCGGTCGGCGCGCCAGCCTGTATCGAGCCGGCGATCACAGTTGGCGCGACGACGGACGCTGATGTCGTCGCCAGTTTCTCGAATTCCTCTTATGTGGTCGATTTGTTGGCACCGGGTGTCGCGATCAATTCGGCCGAGCCAACGATTGATGATACGCCGCCTGGACGTGCCCGATCCATTCAGGGAACGTCCATGGCGACGCCGCACGTGGCAGGAGCCGTTGCCCTACTGGTGGCCGCCA
Organism: Hyphobacterium sp.; assembly: GCF_965228115.1. Taxonomy (GTDB): domain Bacteria; phylum Pseudomonadota; class Alphaproteobacteria; order Caulobacterales; family Maricaulaceae; genus Hyphobacterium. Next base: position 197,320 of record NZ_OZ245794.1, read on the forward strand.
ATCCCAATGCGAGCCTTCTGGATATCGAAACGGCGCTAGAGCAGACCGGCGTTGCGGTAACCGAGTCACCCTCCGGCCTTGTCCGGCCCCGTATCCGGGTGGATCTGGCGCATACGCTTTTGCAGAACATTCCCATTCCGGCGAATGATAATTTTGCCAATGCAACAGCGCTGGCGGGCGGCAGCACGAGCGTGGCTGGCACGAACCGCTTTGCGACTTCGGAAGTCGGCGAGCCCACACATGCCGGGGTCAGCAATGCGCAATCGGTCTGGTGGACCTGGACCGCTCCGGCCAGCGGCTCGACGACGATTGACCTGTCTGGCAGCTCATTCGACACAGTCATTCACGTATACACCGGCAGTGCGGTCAATGCGCTGGCAAGCGTCGCGAGTGATGATGACGGCGGGGTCGGCCAGACCAGCTCGGTTACTTTCACAGCTACCGTCGGCACGACCTATCGCATAGCGGTCGCCGGTCTGGGGACCGAGAACGGTACAATCTCCCTCAATTTGAATCAGCAGTCAGAGGGGCGAACGCTGATTGTTTCGCGCGCCGGAGCCGGAAGTGGGTTGATTGCCAGCGATATTGCGGGCATCGCCTGTGGCGCGGATTGCCGGGAGGTCTATGATTCCGGCACAATGGTGATGTTGACCGCAACAGCAGATGCCGGATCACATTTCACTGGTTGGGCGGGCGCAAGTGCCGGGCCGTGTACTGGCAGTACCAGCACATCTTGTACGGTAACTATCTCGTTCGCAGCGGTGAATGAAATCATCGCCACTTTCTCGCCGTCGAACATGTACACCGTCAGCGCGATGGCTTCTGGCTTGGGGCAGGGCTATTTTGCTGACGGCGGCGGAACACCCATCTGCAATGGCGGGGCCTGCACCCAAAGCGTCGCCAATAATGGCAGCGTAACGATTGTCGCTACGCCTAACGCCGGGTCGACTTTTTCCAGCTGGACCAGCGGTGGTTGCCCGACGCCGGGCTCGGCGACCTGCACCATGACGGTGACCAGCGATCAGCTCCTGACCGCGCAATTTAATATCTCGGCGCCGCCGCCCGCCGTGGCAGCAGCCATTCTGCCATCGGCGCGAAGCCTGACGGCAGGGGGCGGCCCGGTAACGGCATTTGCAACTGTTTTGACAGATGGCAATCCTGCACAGAATTGCCGTTTTAATACGCAGGGCTTGGGGGAACTCCAATTTACGGCTCGTGAGCGCCGCCATGGGGGGGAACTGGGCCCGGAAATGGAACTGTTTGATATCGCGGCAAATGGCCGGATGGACTTATTGCTCGAAGTTGCCGCACCGCCCGGCGCTGAGCCGCGTGCGCTGGATGTATTCCTGGCCCTGACCTGCCTGGAGAGCCAATTGGCCGTCATTCCTAACGTCAACACGCTGCATTTGACGATCGATGAGGTGCCTGGCACCGACTTGCTGTCGATAGCGGCGACGCCGACGGGCGATGGTGTGTTGTGGATGGATAATGATCGCATGAGCGGCGCATTCAGCGTGGCCGCGATGGATCTGGCCGCGGGGCATTCGGATGTCTTCTCCATCAGTGTGGATGATGGCGGACAGAATGTGCCGCTGGGCATGTCGCTATGCGTGACGGATGCGGGCGGCGCCTGTCTGACGCCTCGTGCGTATCATCTATTTTATCCTGCCAATGGCAAAGCACCGTTCTTTGTAGCGGTATTCGTACGTGGCGAGCCGGGAACAGCGCTACTTTTTGACCCGGCTTTGGTTCGGTCTTTTGTTCGGTTTCATGACGAGGAGGGTGTGGTGCGGTCATTGACCAGTGTCGCGCTGGGCGTTCGCAACTAGTCGAACGAGGCGTAACGCTCTGACCGCGAAGCGCTAATGGAAGTATGACATACAAGAAAGCACTGCTGGCAAGCTCGGCTGCGATGGCGGCAATCGTTCTGGCGTCACCCTCTGTGGCGCAGGACCCAGCCGGGCGGGCGCCAATGGACGGCGCGCTGGAGTGGTATGTCAATCTGGCCGAACAACTGGCGGACGCTGCGATCGTCGTTTCGCGGGCCTCATCGGTTGATGCACCGGCGGGTGCCGGCGCTGGTTGTGTGGCGGGGACAGGCGCAAACACCTTGGAATGCGGCGCCGGATCAACAACGGGCGCATCTGCGACGGAATCGACTGCTGTCGGCGGCTTGGCCGACGCGAGTGGCAGCCAATCCGCCGCGTTTGGTTATGCGTCTGATGCTACCGGGCAATTCACAACCGCCATCGGGTCGTTTGCAGAGGCAACCGACAATAGTGCGACAGGGGTGGGTTATAGCGCGGGTGCAACCGGATCATTGTCAACCGCGGTCGGGGCTCAATCTGATGCATCGGGCACGCGCGCGACTTCTCTTGGGTATGACGCGAACGCCACAAATAGCGATGCGCTTGCCGTTGGAGATTTCACAGACGCGACGGGTCAGATATCTACAGCCGTCGGGTCTTCCGCCCAGGCGGTCAATGGCGGCGCAACGGCTCTTGGCGGAAACGCGTCGGTCACAGGCTTTGTTGGAACAGCCGTCGGCTACCTCACGAGTGTGACCGGCAGCAATGGGATAGCCGTTGGAAATGCTTCGGACGCAACGGGCGCGTACGCCATCGCGATAGGTGGGGATGGCACGGATGGTGATAGTGATGGCGCACAAGCCACGGCGCAGGACAGCACAGCGATTGGCGCCGATGCAGATGCGACTCAAACCTCCGCCACCGCGCTCGGCGGCAGCGCCCAGGCCACCGGAACGCAGACGTCCGCATTCGGCGCCTCTGCCAATGCCAGTGGAGCAAACGGACAAGCGATTGGCGCATCATCAGCGGCTAGTGGAAGCAACTCCACCGCAATGGGCTTCAGCGCGGATGCGACGGGAACGTCATCTATTGCGGCTGGGGCCTCTGCTCAGGCCACTGCCACGGATGCCATTGCCATAGGCGGTGATTCCGGAGATGGCGATGCGGATGGCGCTGAAGCGACCGCCACGCGCGCGGTCGCCATTGGCAGCGATGCCGTGGCGTCGGGCACCAGCAGCATGGCCTTCGGGTTCACTTCGGTTGCCAGTGGCCAGCGGGCCACGGCCATTGGCGAGTATGCCCAGGCCGGTTCCGATTATGGCATTGCAATTGGCTCTGACGGAGCAGATGGCGATACGGTGGGGGCGCTGGCCGGTCAGGCTGCGGTCGCGCTTGGCACGGATGCTGAAGCCACCGGCAACGTCTCGGTCGCGATTGGGGATGGCGCGATTGCTTCAGGTGTTTCTGCCCTGTCTTTCGGCGACAACTCGGTGGCTTCGGCCAATCGGTCGATTGCCATTGGCGGCGATGATTCCGATGGCGATGCGTTGGGAGCGCGCGCCACATCGCCCAATGCTATCGCGCTCGGAGCGGATAGTTATGCTCAATCCGAAGGCGGAATGGCGCTTGGACGTGCTGCACAATCGAGTGCGATTGTCTCGGTCGCAATCGGCGATGAAGCGAATGCCGCCGGTGTGGCGAGCGTTGCATTAGGCGATAACAGCAATGCCACTAGCAATCGCGCGATTGCAATCGGTGGGGATGATGCAGATGGCGACAGTCTTGGGGCTCAGGCCACCAATGCGGGCGCAATCGCTTTTGGGGCCGACACCTTAGCCAATCAAACCAATGCGGTTGCGATTGGCCTCGGTGCGTCTTCGACGGGCGCCAACTCAATTGCCTTCGGTGGATCCGCTGCTGCCTCTGCTGCTGATAGCGTCGCAGTTGGATCGTTGTCCTCAGCGTCTGGCTTTTCATCGACAGCTGTTGGTCGTGGTTCGAATGCGAGCATGGCCGGGGCATCGGCCTTCGGCGAGGCCGCCCAAGCAACCGGTGTAGACAGTATTGCTGTTGGTGAGGGCGCAGCGGCTCAACAAAGCAGTTCCGTCGCATTGGGGGCGGCGGCGCTTTCGTCCGGATCGGGATCCATTGCAATTGGTGGCGATGATGCCGATGGCGATACCGCAGGCGCACAGGCTATGGCAGCAGGCGCGATTGCTCTAGGTGCCGATACGACTGCTTCCGGGAACCATACAGTCGTCCTAGGTTTTCAAGCCTCGGCGAGCCTGGCGGACGGGATTGCCATTGGTCATGCCACAACCGCTTCCGGCAATGCCGGGATTGCCATCGGTGGCGATGGAAATGATGGCGATACCGATGGCGCAACGGCGTCCGGGTTTGGAGCCATCGGCATTGGTGCAGACGCAAATGCGGCGGGTAACTACTCTGTGATTGCCGGATATCAATCTGAGGCCACATCTGTCGATGGTATTGCGATTGGCCGCGAAAGTGAATCGTCCGGAAATGCGGGCATCGCAATCGGGGGTGATGCGGGCGATTCCGGTTCGGAAGGCGCTTCTGCCAGCGGCGCGCAATCGATAGCTATAGGGGCGGACTCAAGCGCGACCGCTACCAATGCCGTTGCAATCGGCCTGGGCGTCGCTTCCACCGGCGCAAGTGCAATCGCGCTTGGTCCAGATGCCGCCTCCAGCCAGACCGGCAATATCGCCATGGGGGCGACTTCCGTGGCAAGTGGGGTGAACTCGATTGCCATCGGCCGTGAGACGGACGCGACCGGCGAAGCGTCTGTTGCGGTGGGCGCTTTCTCTCAAGCGACTGCGGATCGGGCCTTGGCGCTGGGTGTAAACACCACCGCCTCAGCGGCTTCGGCGACGGCGTTTGGTGTCTTTGCCCAAGCAACGGGTACCAATACGGCCGCTATCGGGACCTTCGCAAATGCGGGCGCCGCGTCTGCGACGGCCATCGGGGCGTCGACCGTTGCTACCGGGGCTGATTCCACGGCGATCGGAGCGGTGGCCTCTGCGAACAATACGAATGCGACCGCCATCGGCCGGACGGCGCGGGCGAATGCGGTGAATGCCACGGCCGTGGGCCGCGGCGCGGATGCGCTGGCGATCAACGCCATCGGGATTGGCGTGAATGTTGATGCGACAGCGTCTAACTCGATCTCGATCGGCGTGAACTCGGATACGACCGGAACCGGCGCGGTTGCGATCGGCGCCTTCTCGCAAGCGACTGCGGCGGATGCGTTCGCGTTCGGTACAAACGCCACTGCCGGTTTCTCTGGTTCCATGGCGATAGGGGCCAACACGTCCACGACCTTCGCCAACCAGATCCTGCTGGGTCTTTCGTCCAGCTTCTACACCCTTCCAGGCCTGGCCAATGCGGCAAACATCGTTTCGTCGGGTTCTGTGTCGCACGTGGTCGGCGTGGATGGATCCGGAAACCTGAAATCCGTCGCGATCAGCGAATTCCAGCTGGTGGCGCCGGATCAGGGTCCGGGTGTGCCGGCTGGGGCATCCCATAACACCGGTGCGTCAGCCGAGGTTGCGGCTTTAAGAGCACAAGTCGCGTCGTTGGAAGCGCGCGATGCGGCACGTGAAGCGGAGATGGATGCCATGCGGGCGGAGTTTGCCGCGCTCCGGGCGGAATTGCAGGGCGACACGTCCACAGCCGGTCAGACGACGGAAGTGGCAGCGTCTGGTTATCGCGATGAAGAGGGCCAGGAGGGCCTTCCCGGAGGCCATGGTGATAGCGGCGGCGGTCATGAAGACTTCGGGGGCTCAGGCGGCGGATCTGGTGGAGATGCCAGCCTGCCGGGCGGTAATCGCGGCGATGATGTGGACACACACGGATGGCGCGGCGGAGGCTCGGCCTTTGGCGAGATCAATCCGAACTATGCCAATGCCACACCGATTGCGGCCAATGCTGCGGCGATTGCCCAGAACACGACGGACATTGCCGCGCTGCAGCTGGACTTTGCGCAGTTCCAGACCGACTTCTCGAACCTGCAGAATGTGGTCGTCACCAATGCCGGGGACATCAAGACCAATACCGATGGTGTCGCGCTGGCGCTGGCCATGGCGGGGGTCACGTCACTTGAAGCCGGGGAGAACTATTCCCTGTCAGCGAACTGGGGCTTCTTCAATGACAGCCATGCGCTGGCCTTCTCGGGCGCCGCACGTGTGAACGAGACCTTCTCGCTCAACGCCGGCATCGGCTTCGGCGCCGATACAGGCGAAGTCGGTGGCCGCGCAGGCGTCCGCTGGGGGTGGTAAGAATGGCCTCAAGAGGCCCAATCCGGCGGACCATCGCGCGTATTGCCCCTCGACGCCTGTGAAACCGCCTTGAAATGGCCATGTCCATTGCTTGTATGACGCTGCAAGCAGAGAAAGGCCGGTTATGGATTCGATCAGGATTAAAGGCGGCAATCGTTTAAGCGGTGTTGTGCCCATATCGGGTGCAAAGAACTCGGCCTTGAAGCTGATGGTCGCCACCATTCTGACTGATGAGCCGCTGATCTTGTCCCGCATGCCGGATCTCGCTGACACGCGTTTTCTGTCCAACTTGTTGTCGCATCTGGGGACCGATGTTGAGCGGTCGGGGAGTGTTGTGTCGCTGCAAACGGCGAATATCGAACGCGCAGAGGCCCCTTATGATCTTGTCCGGAAAATGCGGGCGAGCTTTAACGTGCTTGGCCCCTTGCTTGCCAGAAATGGCAAAGCACGAGTTTCACTGCCCGGCGGGTGTGCGATAGGCGCGCGGCCCGTCGATTTACATCTTAAAGCGCTGGAATTATTGGGCGCACAGATCGAGTTGACGGACGGTTATGTCGAAGCCCGGGCGGATAAGGGGTTGATAGGCAGCAAGATCAACTTTCCGTTCGTCTCGGTCGGCGCAACTGAACATGCCCTTTTGGCCGCTGTTTTGGCCACGGGCGAAACGGTGCTGGAGAATGCGGCGCGTGAACCTGAAATCGTGGATCTTGCAAATTGTTTGATCGCAATGGGTGCCAGAATAGAAGGTGCCGGCACGTCAACCATCCATATTGAAGGGATCGACCGTCTATTAGGCGCAGACTACGCTGTAGTGCCTGACCGGATTGAGACCGGAACCTATGCTTTGGCCGTGGCAACGGCGGGGGGTGAAGTTCTACTGAAGGATGCGATCTGGGAGCACAATGAGGTATTATGGGACCGGTTGCACATGGCGGGAGCGCAGGTCACAGATCAGGCCGAAGGCGTGCTCGTTACAGCTGATCAGGAACGATTGATAGCGACCGATATTGAAACGCGTCCCTATCCGGGTTTCCCAACCGATGAACAAGCCCAATTCATGGCCGCCATGACGGTTGCAGAAGGACGATCCGTGATCCGGGAAACGATTTTCGAGAATCGGTTCATGCACGCACCGGAATTGATGCGGATGGGCGCCAGGATCGATTTGAAAGGCAATGAAGCGGTGGTGACAGGCGTGGGGCAATTACGCGGTGCCCAGGTCATGGCAACAGATTTGCGTGCTTCTGTTTCTTTGGTCATAGCGGGACTGGTTGCCGCAGGTGAAACCATGATCGGACGCGTCTATCATCTGGACCGAGGTTTCGAGAATCTTGAGGCAAAGCTGGCCGCTTGTGGAGCGGACATCGAAAGGGTGAAGAGCTAGGACGCGATCGTGGTGAGACGCCCTCCCTTACGTCTATTGGCGCAGGCACCTGACGACCTGCCCGTGCTTTCCGCAGCTTTGCAGGACGCCGTCGCACAGCTGGGCGATTTTGCCTATGATTCGAAAGCCCGCCGGTTTACCGCCGTATTCAACCGATTCAGATGGGAAGACGGAAAACGGCTTCAGGGTTGGCGTACGCGTTCGGCCCTAGACATTTCCGGCGTGCTGGAGGTGAAATCAAAGCGGCTGAAACGCGGCGTGGAGAGTGCCGTTGTTTCCTTGCTTTCGCTCGATTTCGAAATGGGCGAGGCGCCGGGCGGAGCTTTGAAACTGGTCTTTTCAGGCGGCGGCGCATTGCGGCTTGATGTAGAGTGTATTGATCTGATACTGGCCGACATATCTGAGCCTTGGCCGGCAAAGTCCCGTCCAGAACACGAGACTGGTGAATGACCGAGTCAGAATATATCGCGGCAATTGATCTCGTTGGCTTGAAATCCGGAGACACAACTGCGGATCGTGAGCGACGGGTCGCAATATCTGATCTTCTTGAATCCAATCAGTTTTCGCCTAATGGCGAGGATTTGGGACCCTATAATGTTCAGCTTTCAATTGATGACGGACGATTGACGATTGATATCCGGACGCAAAAGAACGCCCCGGTCCACGCCTTTATGTTTTCGCTCGGGCCATTCCGGGGCATCTTCAAAGACTACTTTATGATTTGCGAGACGTATCATGAAGCGGTTCGGGATTCGTCACTTTCCCAGATCGAGGCGATCGATATGGGCCGCAGAGGCGTACACAATGAAGGCGCGGAACTGCTGCGCGAACGATTTGCCGGAAAGATCGATGTGGACTTTGAAACCGCGCGCCGGTTGTTTACCTTGATTGGCGCTTTGCATCACCGCGCTGCAGCGTGAATCAACTCAGATTCGGGCTCGACTTATGGCTATCTAAGCGACTATATACCGCGCCGCGTGGCAGGTATAATAAGATCATCTGCGTACAACCGCCAATATGAGGAGCTCATGGCGAAAGAAGAACTGTTGGAATTTCCCGGAGAGGTCACGGAATTGCTTCCAAATGCGACCTTCCGCGTGAAACTCGAAAACGACCACGAGATCATTGCCCACACTGCGGGCAAGATGCGCAAGAATCGCATTCGCGTTCTTGCGGGCGACAAGGTGCTTGTCGAGATGACGCCGTATGATCTGACCAAGGGCCGGATCACCTATCGTTTCAAATAGTCTGTATTGTCTGCTGCCAGCATGACTTCGTCGCAGCGTCTTGTGCTGGCCAGTGCTTCGCCGCGGCGTCTCGAGCTCCTGCGCCGTATTGGTATTGAGCCAGATGAAGTGAGACCCGCGGACATTGACGAAACAGAAATTCCCGGGGAAACGCCGCGACAAGTCGCCGAGCGATTGGCCCGATCAAAAGCAGCGGCAATCGATGCGCCGGATGCTATTGTGCTTGGGTCTGACACGGTTGTGGCGGTCGGGCGCCGAATTTTACCCAAAACAGAATCTGAAGCCGAGGCTAGGAGCTGCCTGACCTTGTTGTCGGGGCGCGGCCATCGCGTGTGGACCGGTGTGTCAGTCCTGGCGCCCGATGGACGGCACAGTTCCCGGGTTGTTGAGACACGGGTGCGGTTCAAACGGCTGTCAGATGATGAGATTTCCGCCTATCTGAGGTCTGGCGAATGGAAGGGCAAAGCGGGTGGTTATGGCATTCAGGGCATGGCCGAGGCCTTTGTCGAGCAGATCGTCGGGTCCTATTCAGGTGTCATGGGTTTGCCCCTGTTTGAAACGGCGAACTTGCTGCGCGGCCTTGGTTACCCCGTGTTGCGGCCATGAAACAGCTCATCGCCGTTGAAGACTGGGTTGGAGAAACCCGGGCCGCCATCATCGAAGACGGCCAGATAGTTGAGCTTCATGTTGAGCGGTGGAGCGAACTCGGCCAGCGGGCGTTTGCGGGGGAACGCTATCGTGGACGGGTCCGGAAAATCGACGGTGGGTTAAACGCGGCATTTGTGGATCTTGGCCGCGGCGAACCGGGCTTTCTACCTTTTGGTAAGTCAGGGCGGCCCGAAGGCCTGCACGAAGGCGCAGCCATTGGTGTGCGCGTTGTGCGTGAAGCCTTTGCAGAGAAAGGCCCGACCTTGGCGCGTCTTTCCGAGGCAGGCGAGGGCTCGACCCCCGCATTGCTGGATGAAGGCACCAATCTGGCAGAACGATTGCTCCATCGGTATCCGGATGCCGATGTCGTATGGGCGGATGAAGCGGGACTCGATATCGCGCCAGCGATTGAAACGGCGTTGTCAGCAGACATTGCGGTGCCTGGCGGGGGCCGATTGTCGATCGAGCCTACCCGCGCATTGACGGCGATTGATATTGACAGTGCCGGACGCAAAGTGAATGCGGGCCGCAAACTCGCGCTTGACCAGAATCTGGCCGCCATGCCGGAAATTGCCCGCCAGATCCGATTGCGCGGGATTGGCGGGAATATCGTCATCGACTGCCTGCATTTGCGGTCGCAGCCCGATCGTAGGGCTGTTGAGGGCTCCTTGAAGCGGGCTTTGAAGCGCGACCCCGCGCGGATTGATGTTCTGTCGATTTCCAGATTTGGTTTGCTGGAATTGGTCCGGCAGCGGACAGGCCGGTCACTCGCCGAGCTTCTTAACGCAGGTGAACGATCCATGAGCACGGAAACATTGGCCCTGGCGGCCCTACGTCGCTTGCAAATCGAGGCAACAAACCAACGTGCGTCAAAACTCAATTTGACAACAGGGAAGGCGGTCTACGAATGGCTGGACTTGGAATCGGTTAACTGGCGCGAGGCGATGACAGATCGCATAGGGCCAAGATATCAACTGTCCTTGAACGAGGCCGCGGATCGAGATTTCGTTGAGGTATCAAAGGTATGAGCGTAAAGACCGCCTGTCCTATCTGTAAGAAGCCAACCGAGAAAAAATGGCGGCCGTTTTGCTCAAAGCGGTGTGCAGATGCAGATCTGGGGCATTGGTTGGCGGATGACTATGCCATCCCCGGCGAACCGGCGGTTCAAGACACTCGAGAGCCGTCTGCAGAAGATTAGTCCCAAGGCGCAACAGGGCGTGGACAGGTTATAATCGCGCGCTTATAACCCCGCCTCTCCAACGGTTCTGATCTGTCAGAACAAACAGGCGCCCAGGTAGCTCAGTTGGTAGAGCAGCGGATTGAAAATCCGCGTGTCGGCAGTTCAATTCTGTCCCTGGGCACCATTACCCAACCAATACACCATCAGTCGCGGCAATGCGCCAGCGACATGATTTTGTAGGCCAGCTTGGCGGCGATGAAATTGGGGCCGTGAAAGCCCTCAATCGGGGCGAGCTCGTTCACATCCGCGCCAACGAATTTGCCGACCTTTGTGGCCGCTTCCAGCACGGGGATGACATCATCCCAGAACAGGCCGCCGGGCTCTGGCGTGCCGGTGGCTGGCATCAGGCTGGCATCCAGCCCATCCACATCAAATGTGACATAGATCGGGCGATCTTTCAGTGGCGCGATAATTTCATCGAGTGACCAGTTGCGCTTGTCTTTCGCCCAATGGATGTGCACCCGGTGGCGGTTGGCCTCAAGGAAGGGAATTTCTTCCTTCGAGATATTGCGAATACCGAGCGACACGACTTCCAGATCCGGCGCATCCAGACAGCGGCGGATGGCGGCGGCATGTGAATAATGCTCGCCCTCATACCCGTCGCGCAAATCCGCATGAGCATCAAAATGCAACAGGATGAGATCAGGATAGCGTTCAAGGAAGGGCCGGATCGCGCCAGGCGTGATGGAATGCTCGCCGCCAAGCACGATCGGGAAGGCACCTTCCTTCAGCGCTTCATCCGTTAGGCTGGCCAGCATGTCCAGCGCGGGTTCGACCTTTGCGGGGATGGATGGCTCGACGAGCGTTTCAACCCGGAAGGCCTCCACCGGCTCACGCCACAGCGTTTCATCAAACAGCTCGACCTCATGCGAGGCCGCAATCATCGCCGCCGGGCCTTTTGAGGTGCCGCCGCCGAAGGTGACACTGGCTTCCAGACCAAAAGGGATCACCCGCACCAGCGGCGCATCCGCCGGTGCGAGTTGTTCCTCAAGGCCCAGAAAGCCGTCCTCTAGTGAAAGACGATCCGTCATCTTACTTCGCGCCATATTTCGCGTCGTCAAACAGCTTGGCCCAGCGCTTGGGCTTGCGGGCTTTCCACGCTTCGCGATGGTAGGCGTCCGAGGCAATAAGCGGCATCACCGTGGTCGCTTCGGCATAGACCATTTGTTCCAGCACGGTGGAGACCTTGCCCCAGGAGCACGCTTCTTTAAGCGTGGAGGATGAGCACGCTCCATCTCGCACATCGGCGACGGTGATCTGCACGGCATATTTGTGCATTTCCACATCGTCATGGCCGAGGATTTCGGCACATACCACGGTGTCTTGCGCAAAGTTTTTCGGCACGCCGCCCCCAATCATCAACAGGCCGGTTGCGCCCGCTTCAATTTTGATATCGGTCAATTCGCGGAAGTCCGCGACGCTGTCGATAGACAGATAGGGCTGCTTGGCTTTGATGCGGTCGACCTGATGGCGGACCAGGCCAAAACCAGCGGAAGAATCCGAGAAGGCCGGACAGAAAATCGGCACATCGTGCTCGTAAGCCAGCTTGACGAGGCTGTTGTCTTTCTTGCCATTTTCGGTCAACCAGCGGCCCATTTCGCGAATAAACTCACGCGACGACATTGGGCGCGCAGGCAGGCTGTCGGCGATATCGCCAATCGTGTGGTCGACGCGCTGGAGGTCATCTTCATCGATATAGGTGTCGTAAATGCGGTCGATCCGCATTTCACGCAGCTGCTCGTCAGCATCCACTTCGCGCGCCTGATAGTGCTTGAAGCCCATGCCTTCAAAGAAGTCCATGTCGACAATGGAGGCCCCGGTGGAGACGATCACATCGACCATGCCGAGGCGCACCATTTCCGCATACGCATCCATGCAGCCACCCGCCGACGTCGAGCCGGCGAGGGTGAGGATCACCGTGCAATCAGTGTCTTCCAGCATAGAGTTATAAATGTCTGCGGCGCGCGCAATATCGCGCGAGGAAAACGACATGTGATCCATCGCGGCAATGATCGGCCGGGCATCAAAAGAGGTGATGTCAATATGTTCGACCGGGCGCGACAAAAGCGCCGCTTTGCGGTTGTTTTTCTGGTCCGTCATTTCGGGACTCCGTTATTCGAGGTTAGCGGCCAAATTGTCCAAGGCAGACGCTGAGCGCGTTGTCTTCCGCATAGGCCGTCATCATGGGCGCGTCGGTCACCTGAAACTCGTCATAATGACCAAAGCCGTTAAAGCGGGTTGCCATCGCCGCGCCATAAGCGCCGAGCATGCCAATCTCCACATAATCACCAGTGGCGATAGTAGAGGGCAGCGCAAACGGGCCGGGAATGTAATCATAATCATCACAGGTCGGGCCGAAGAACTCGAACGCGGCTGAACCATTCGGGCGGGCGGATGTCATCGCGCGAACCGGATAGGGCCAGCCGAGCGTTTTGGCATCATAGAGCGCGCCGTAAGCCCCATCATTGAGATAAAGGCGATTATCGCGCCGGGCCTCCACCCGCAACACCAGCGAGGACGCTTCCGCACATAGCGACCGGCCAGGCTCGCACCACAGCTCGGCATTTTCAGCCACCAGCATGCGCTCGAAACGCGCTTCTATGGCGGCGACATAGGTGCCCAAGGGCGGGGCGATCATGCCCGGATAAGGCGCAGGGAAGCCGCCACCGACATTGACAATGTCGACAATCACACCGGCTTTGACGATCACGCGCTCGGCCACATCCAGCGCATTCAGATAAGCCGCAGGCGACATGGCCTGGCTGCCGACATGAAAGCAAACACCCAGATTTTCCGCGACCTGACGGGCACGTGCCAACAGGGCCGGCGTTTCGGCTTCCGACGCGCCAAATTTCGACGATAGCGAGATTTTCGAGAACGAGCTGGAGACCGCGAGGCGAATGCAAAGCGTCAGATCATCCGCGCCATTCGTGGCAGCGACGATTTTTTCGAGCTCGTCAGTTGTATCCAGCGAGAAGGTTCGGATGCCGAGCTTGAAATAGGCTTCGGCAATGGCTTCCGGAGATTTGACCGGATGCATGAAACCCATCATTGCCTGTGGCGCCAGAGCCCGCACGCGGCGAGCTTCGTCGAGAGAGGCGACATCAAAACCCAGACCGGCGTCGCGGACGATTTTAATCATCCACGGCGAGGGGTTCGCTTTAACAGCGAAAAGGGGTTTTCCGGGAAACCGTTGAGCAAACCAGGTCGCCGCACGCTTGGCCGCTTCGGGGCGAAGACAAAAAGCCGGCTGAACAGGCCGGGCAGACTCGGTTACGTGGACCGCGCTTTGATAATGAGCCACCTCATGGGACCTCCAGTTAAAGGCCGCTTCCACTCTGTCGGCTCGCCGCCGGGGTCATGGGAAGAGACGCGTTCAACAAAAGACGCCAGCCCCACAAGGCATTCCTCGGACTTGGCGAGCGGTCAAATAGAGGCGGTTGTAGGGAATGTAAAGCGGTTTTCGAAAAAAAATGATGCGCCGGTTTCTAGCGTTCGCTACCGCGTGCCGCGAGGAGCAAAATAACCAACATCATGAAGGTAAAAATACCAGATATAACAAGCGTTTCTGCGGAAGCGCCGACAGCCTCCATTTGGCTGCTGGCAGCACCATCCATCCCATTGTCTTCGGAAGACAGGCTGCGCGTTGTCACGACCGGATCGGGCGGTCCGAATACCGCAACGCTGATCCGGTCCACCTGAAAACCGAACCAGTTGAAAACATTCATCGCAAAATCGGGCAGGGCACGCAGCCACTGGTCCACAGGAACTCCAAAGCGCTCCAACAGATCCAGCCCACCAGTCACAAATCCGAAAAGAGATCCCAGCGTGATTAAAAAGCGAAACATGTCAGACCTCCCTTTCGGCTTACTCGAACTTTGCCGGGTGAGTGTTCAACTAGCAAGCTGAACACCGGCTGACCTGGTTCTGCGGTGATTGTTCAAGGGGCGCCTAGCCCGCGGCATCATAGGCCCGCTTCACGATTGAGAAAATATCGTCGTCCACTTCATCAACAGCATGCAGCGCCACTACGTATTGGCACATTCCGCCCGGTTTCAGGGCTTTCATTAGCTTGTGTTCGGCGTCTTCCTTCAGGTTTATTCCCAGCTCGAACCGGTCTTTCGTCTTGGGGCCGAGCATGGCAAACTGCTTCTTGCGCCTCAGAGATAGGTAACCTTTCTTGGGCGCAATTTCGAAATCACCAAATTCGTCAATTCTCTTCATCAGCACATCGTGGATCGGACGCTGATGAGCTTTAGTACCGGTATAAATGTCATCCAAAGGATCGCTGGAAGCGGGCGGTGCCGGCTGGGCAGATTGGCGGGCGATATGAACCAGTGTATTTGCGTCACCATGCCCGAGCCCAAGGGTTTCTTTGACCCATTTGACCATTTCGCCATGTTTCGCCAGGCCCTGAGCCAGCACAAGCTTGCCTAATTCGTCCCGCGTTTTTCCGGTTTTGGTTTCGATGTTTGTCAGCTGGGTTTCCAGCGCTTTGTCCACGGCACTCATGATCATCTCCCTTATCCCGGCTTGAACCCTAACGCTGAAGGCTTGGAATCCCGAAACGATTTGTTCGGTATCGGTGTCTGTTGCATTGAATTGACCCTGTCGGGGAAACGCCCTCTATTTAGCTCGCGCGGGGCGGGCTGATGCTGTTCAATTCATTCGAATTTCTGTTTCTGTTTCTGCCTGCCACGCTGGCCGTCTATTATGTCTTACGCCGTTGGGTGGCCCACAACGCAGCCTTGGTGGCGCTGACGATTGCCTCCTTCATCTTTTACGCTTGGTGGGACATCCGCTATTTGCCGCTCTTGCTGGGCTCGATCATCGTCAATCATATCCTTGGATTGGTGATCGAACGGCGCGGCGCGCAGCCTTGGCTTGCTGTCGGGATAACACTCAATTTGGCCAGTATTGGCCTCTTCAAATATGCCGATTTTTTTATCGGGAATATCAATGCAGTAGCCGGCACGGAGATGCCGTTGCCAGGTTTCGCTCTGCCACTGGCGATTTCCTTTTTTACCTTCCAGCAAATCAGCTTCCTGGTGGATGTCGCGCGCCGGGAAACAAAACCCGCAGGCTGGCTAGGCCATGGTCTGTTCGTCTCTTTCTTTCCGCAACTGATTGCCGGGCCGATCGTCCGGCACAATCAGATTGCGCCGCAATATGAGGACAAGGATCGCAAGGACGATTGGGCCGAGAATATCGGTGTTGGCCTCTCAATTTTCACGATCGGCATTTCCAAGAAAGTGCTGCTCGCCGACAATTTTGAGCCTTACTCGTCTAGCGCCTTTGAAGCGGTTGCGCGAGGCGATGAGGTGGGCTTGTTGGAAGCCTGGACCGGTGCGCTGTGTTACGCCTTCCAGATCTTCTTTGATTTTTCTGGCTATTCCGACATGGCCATTGGTTTGGCGCGAATGTTCGGTTTTCGCTTGCCGATCAACTTCAATGCGCCTTACCGGGCACGTTCCATAATCGACTTCTGGCGCCGTTGGCACATCACCTTGTCGCAATTTCTGCGGGATTATCTCTACATACCGCTGGGTGGAAGCCGGCGGGGTGCGGCGCGAACCGGCATCAATCTCGCGATTGTCATGCTGCTGGGTGGTCTCTGGCACGGCGCGGCCTGGACCTTCGTCATTTGGGGGGCTCTGCACGGCTTGGCGCTGGCCTGGTGTAATTGGTTGAACCGGGTTCGCCCCAATGGGCTCTTACCATCTGCACCCTGGGTCTCGATCGTGTGTACCTTTCTGTTTGTCGTTGTGGCCTGGGTCTTCTTCCGCGCAACGTCCTTTGATGCGGCGTTTGAAATGCTGGAAGGCATGGCGGGCTTCAATGGGATTGGTCCCGGCGTAAATGATGAGCCCTTCATCGCGATTGCCATCGGATTGGCGATTGTCTGGGGATTGCCGGATACGGCCTCAATCTTCATCAAGTGGTTTGACGATATGACCTTGAAAACAGCAGGTCTGGTACCCCAGAAAGGCTTGCGGTTCACCTTGCGTCCCTGGATATCGGGAACGCTGGCCTTCCTGCTTTTCTTTTCGATCGTAAACGCCTGGAATACTGCGGAGTTTATCTATTACAACTTCTAAGTCCAAACCGAAGCTGACCCTGAAAGGGTTTGCCATCCGCCTGTTTGCCACCCTGGCGGCGTGGTTGCTCCTGTTTGGCGGATTTACGTTCGTGGTGGATCCCTATCACGTGTCCGAATGGAGCGAGATACCCGGCGTCAACGAACGCCGCACGCGCGCCCATGCAGACGGATATCGCGTCAGAGTCGGGCACGGATTGATCGAAACGCAGGCCTCGACCGTCGTCTTTGGCTCGTCGCGTTCACATGATGGCTTCCCGCATGAAAATCCCGACTGGCCGGGTGGATATGCGAATATGGCGATGGGCGGAACGAATGCGTTCGAACTGGCCAATGCTGCGGTTCTGGCGGCCGGCAATCCCAATATCGAATGCGCTGTTATCGGACTCGATCTGCGCGAGTTTGGCGATTACCCGCGCGCCGATGCGACCTACTGGATTACGCCCCTGGCGGGGGGCTCGCCGCTGCAGGCTCATATCCAGACCTCCTTATCTCTGGATGCCTTTGTGCGTGCCCTTCAAACAGTGATCGACAACGTCACGGGCGGGGCTGACGTGGACTGGGAAACCGCATATGCGCCCGAATTCTCGCGCGAGCGCTTCGATACCGAGCTGGAGAAGCGTTATCGCAGCTATCTCGGTTTTGTTTACGATCCCGAGCGCCCGGAATTCCTGTTCCGCGGCATTGATGCGCTACTCGCGAGGGGAGTTCAGGTCCGGGTGTTTATTCACCCAATTCATTCTCGCATCGAAGAGGCGCGCTGGCGCGCCGGGATTGATGTCGAGGATCTTCAGCTGCGCCGGGATCTGGCGCGTCTGGCCGCAGATCGCGATCCGCGCCCATCCCGCGCGCCTTGCTTTCCGGGGGAGGCGCTGGAGGTCTGGGACTTTGCTGGTTTTGCGCCCGTCGCGCAAAGTGGTCCGCCGTCGCATTCCGGCGATGTCTTGAACCCGTGGTATTTCGAGCCTTCGCATTACCGGCCGGATCTGGGTCTTGCTATTCTAGCGCGCCTGAGTGGCGAGGATCTCGATGCGCCGGTCGCGGCTGATCAGTTTGGCGTGCGGATTACCCCGGAAACGCTGGACGAACACTGGGCCAACATTACCGCCCGCCGAACGGAATGGCTCGCAAATGATGAATGGGCGCAGTGGGTCACCGCAGAATACGACCGCATGGAAGCGGATCCACCGCCTATTGAAGAGCGCCCGCACATCTTCCTCAATCGCGATGATTTCATCTCGCTTGAACGCCGCGTCTCCCGTATAGAGGCGCAATCCCAAGCATCCCTGAACGAAAGAGATCCGGAATGAAGGCTGTCATCTGCAAGGACTTTGCCCCCTACCAAAATCTGAGTGTTGAAGAGGTTGAGGACCCGAAGGCCGGCCCTGGTCAGGTTATCGTGGATATAAAGGCGGCTGGCGTGAACTTCCCGGATATCCTGCTCGTTGAAGGCAAGTATCAGATGAAGCCGCCGCTACCTTTTATTCCAGGCGGCGAAGTTGCTGGCGTCGTTGAAACCGTGGGTGAAGGCGTTGCCGGATTCAAACCCGGCGACCGCGTGGTGGCCGCAACCTTGTTGGACGGTTTCGCCGAAAAAGCCGCTGTAGCGGCATCTCAAGTGGCTCCCATCCCGGATGTGATGCCATTTGAGGAAGCCGCAGCTCTGATCACCACCTATGCGACGACCATTCATGCGCTCAAACAGCGCGCTGAATTGAAAGACGGAGAAACCCTCGTTGTGCTCGGCGCGGGCGGAGGCGTCGGGACAGCCGCCTGCCAGCTCGGCAAAGCCTATGGCGCGCGCGTGATTGCGTGCGCTCGCGGTGAAGAAAAACTGGCAACTGCCAAGCAGGCCGGCGCGGATGAGCTGGTCGATTATGACGCGGAGGATCTCAAAGCCCGCTTGAAAGAGCTGACCAGCGGCAAGGGTGCAGATGTCGTTTACGATGCGGTCGGCGGAGCGTATTCCGAGCCCGCGATGCGCGCGCTGGGCTGGGGCGGCCGCTTTTTGGTCATCGGATTTGCGGCCGGTGACATTCCCAAAATGCCGTTGAATCTGGCCCTGTTGAATAGCCGCGATATCCGCGGTGTTTTCTGGGGTGCCTGGGCGGGACAATTTCCCAAGGAAAACGGGGCCAACATGGCCGAACTGTTCGAGCTGTATGTCGCCGGCAAGATAAAACCCATGGTGTCCGCCAGCTATCCGCTCGAGGACGTCACTAAGGCGTTCGATGATCTCATGGCGCGCCGCGTTAAGGGGAAGGTCGTTCTGACGGCCTAGAAGCTCTCGTTTTTCAAGCGGTTGCGATAATGGAGGATCTCTCCCTTATCGCGCCGGATCTGATCTTCCAGCCCCCGGTCGATGCCGCTGGTGTGAAAGCGGGCCCATTCACTCGCATACATTTTCCGTTCGACCAGGGACGCCGGGTCTGCACAGACGTGAAAAATGTAGAAGTAGGGGATCACCAGAAACCAGATCGCGCCCGCAGCCGCCAGTGTTGCGGCTTCAGCGATTTCGTCATCGAGCACAAACGCTGTTGTTGTAAACCCGATGAAAAACAACACCAGAATGACAAATCCGCCCCATTTATAGAGGTCGGTATTGCGCCGCACCTGAAACAGAATATTCCGGATGCCATGTTCGTTCAGGAAAGAACGCCAGATCATCCAGTGATAACAAAGCATCCAGTCAACCGCTGAATTGATAACATCCTCTTCCTTCGTCTTTTCTTTCTCAGCATTGGCAGCCTCTTTCAAGGCATCAGCACGGATAGTGTTGATCCGGTTCAACCGCGTCTCGATATAGCCGTTGAAATTCTGAGCATTCCGGATCTGCTGGTTCTTGTAGCTCACATAATAAGAGAACATTGCAAACCCGAATCCGAGCACCGGCCCCGCCAGGCTGATCAGGATGGTTTGATCCTGAAAAATGGCGAGGCCCGCAAAACCTGTTGTGTCCAGCGCCAGATTCAGGAAGGCGGCAAAGAAAGGCGCAAAACCAAGGCCGAAAGCCAACGGCAACAGCCAGAGAAAATAGGTCGCCGTATTCTGATTAGTGGTGTGCCGCATCTTCGTGAGCGTCTGCACATAATAGCGGTCTTCTTCATCGATAAGGCGAAATTTTTCATCTACGTCATTCGATACCGTATCTTCTTCTGCGCTTTCAGCCGTTGCGATGGCGATGACCGATGCCGTTTCCTGATTTCCGTAGATTGACTCGATATATCCGCCCTCTGACTCCTCGTAGAAGACAGTGTTCTGTCCGAACAAATTTACTTCATGACCGAAAAAATTGCGGGCCTTTGCAGCGTAGGCGCTGGCGGCTTCCTGATCGACATCGGCGGCTCGAAGGGCCACGATTTGCGGTCGCAGGAAGCTTTTGAAAAAGACGGATTTCTCTACATCGCGGCTGGTCTCCGCTGCCTCACCGAAGGGCCGCCTATCCGGACTGTCGCTGGCTTTCACCGCGCCGGCTTGTGTGGCGCGCTTTCCTGCCGCGGCGATACCGCCTCTTGAACGGCCGAAAAAGCGCATAATTTGCCGGAACACGATCACTCTCCCTTTCTTGCATTCACCATAATGCGCTGATCCGGCGCAGATTGTAATCGGGATTCCCGTTACAGGAGTCCTGGCCCTGCACGGGGAGGAAGGAATCGCTTGCGGCTGCCGCCGCTTTGGCCAACTCTGCTTGTGGGAGGACAGTAATATGATCATCAGGATTTCCGGCGTTTGCGCGCTATTGCTTGCAGCGGCAACTTTCGCTGATGACGAGGCCCGCTGGGCCATCGTTGTCCATGGCGGGGCGGGCGTGATTGAACGCGACTCCATGACCGAAGAACGCGAGGCGGCCTATCGCGGTGCGCTCGATCAGGCGCTGGAGACCGGCGGCATGATCCTGACTGAAGGCGGTGAAGCGATGGACGCGGTCGAGGCGGTGATCCGGGCCATGGAAGATGATCCGCTGTTTAATGCCGGGCGCGGCGCGGTCTTTACGTCCGAAGGCACAAATGAGCTGGATGCGTCTATTATGGACGGCGCCACCTTGAACGCCGGTGCGGTGGCCGGGGTCACCGGAATTCGCCATCCGATCACGGCTGCTAGAGCCGTCATGGAAGAAAGCGGTCATGTCATGTTGACGGGGGGAGGTGCCGAGGCCTTTGCGCGCGAGCAGGACCTGGAATTCGTGGATCCGGCCTTCTTTTTCACCGAGCGCCGTTGGCAATCGATGGAACGCGCCGTGGGACGGTTGGGTCTGCCCCTGCCGCCGCGCCCGGAGGGTGCCCCTGAGCCCGAGGAAATTCAGGAGGGCCATCTCGACCTGCTGGAGCGGGAACATCGCTTCGGCACGGTCGGCGTTGTCGCGCTGGATCAGAACGGCAATATCGTTGCGGGCACGTCGACCGGTGGCACCACCGCCAAGCGCTGGGGCAGGGTAGGGGACAGCCCCGTGATCGGGGCGGGAACCTATGCCACGGACAATTGCGGCGTCTCCGCGACCGGGACCGGGGAGTATTTCATCCGGCTGAACGTCGCCGCCCGGATTTGCCATGAGATGGAGGTGATGGACCGGGGCGCCGAAGAACGCCCCTTCGCAGCGCAGGACGCCGCCGACATGGTGATTCAGGGCGCTCTGACGGACCTGGGCGGCGATGGAGGTGTGATCGTCTTGTCGATCAGCGGTGAGACAGCCTGGAGTTTCAATACGCCAGGCATGTATCGCGCTTCATGGGGGTCTGATCAGGAGCGCGTAATCGGCATTTATGGCGATGAAGAGTGATGCTCGCGCGATCAGGCTGGGCTGTGTCTATGCGCTAGCCGTTTTCGGGGTGGGCTTTGTATTAGGCGCGTTGCGGACGCTGCTGATTGCGCCACGAACGGGAGACTTGGCCGCCGTCCTGATCGAACTGCCAGTCATTCTGGGCGTATCCTGGCTCGTGTTCGGGCTGTTGGCCCGGAGCGAAACGCCCCTCTCAGTGGCAGCAAGAACGCATACCGGTCTCATCGCCTTCCTCGTGCTGATGGCACTGGAAATCGGGCTTTCTGCTTTCATAGCTGACGGCGGGGTGAGGGGCTTTTTCGGCAGCTGGCGCACCTTGCCGTTTGCCATTGGCATGGCCGGCCAGGCCGCCTTCGCGCTCATTCCGCTTGTCCATCCAGCCGCGCGAAATTGACCGCTAGCATTTAGTTTCATTTGTAACTAAATTGGTTGGGAAGCTTTCGTCAGGAGACCCATCATGGGCAATCGCAAATGGATTTATGCCTCCCGCGTTGAAGGCAACGCCTCCCGCCAGGCGCATGCGGATCTGCCGGAAGGCACGTTCGAGCGTGAGATGTCCAAGGAAGGTTTTTTCGGACCCGCGGCCTTCTTCCACCATCAAAATCCGCCCACAGGCTGGGTAAAGTTTGAAGGCCCGCTGCAACCGAGGGCGTTTGATCTGGCCCGGCTGAATGCGGCTGAACACTCGCCCTGGGCGTCACGCTCTGTCCTCCATAACAAGGCAACCGACATCCGCTTCTGGAAGCTGGCCCAGCCGATGACGTCTCTGGCGAGGAATGGCGACGGCGATCAGTTGCTGTTTATCCATGAGGGTGAGGCCAACCTCTTCTGTGACTTCGGCCATCTGGAAGTCCGGCGGGGCGATTATGTCTATCTGCCGCGCGGCACGATGTGGCGCTTGTCCCCGTCCGAGCCGCTTTCAATCCTGATGATTGAAGCGACGAATACGCATTACACGCTCCCCGATCGTGGACTTGCAGGCCCGCATGCTGTGTTCGATCCGGCCATTCTGGATGCGCCGAAAGTCGACGAGGTTTTCAGGACCCAACAGGCCGACGAAAATCATGAATGGGTGGTCGAGGTTAAAAAACGCGGCGTGGTCAGCCGCATTACCTATCCCTTCAATCCTCTGGATGCCGTGGGCTGGCATGGCGAACTCGCGCCGGTCCGTTTGAATGTGAAAGATATTCGTCCGCTATTAAGTGATCGCTATCACTTGCCGCCGAGTGCCCATACCACCTTCCTGTCGGACCGCTTTGTGGTTTGCACTTTTGCGCCGCGGCCGTTTGAAACAGATCCCGGCGCGCTGAAAGTGCCTTTTTTCCACAATAATGACGATTATGACGAAGTGCTATTTTATCATGCCGGCGATTTCTTCAGCCGGGACAATATCGATGCGGGTATGATGACCTTCCACCCGGCTGGCTTCACCCATGGACCGCATCCCAAAGCGCTGAAAAACATGCTGGTGCAGACCAAGAGGGCGACCAACGAATATGCGGTGATGATCGATACACGCGATCCGCTTGAAGTCGGTGATGACGTCGCCAGCGTTGAGAACCGCGACTATGTGAATTCCTGGAAGACGACAGAGTCGGCTGAATAGCCATATTGCGATCGGGGCTTTTTCGATAGATCGTTTCCCTTTGCTGATACGGGGAGACGGTACGTGCCCAAACGCTCCATGCCAGTTGATCTGTCCGACGGTTTCCTCCGGTTCCGGCAGGACTTTTTCCAACGCGAGCATGATCTCTACGAGGAGTTGGCAGATAAGGGCCAGCATCCGCATACGCTGGTGATCGCGTGTTCAGACAGCCGCGCGGACCCCGCGCAGGTTTTTGCCAGCCACCCCGGTGAAATCTTCGTTGTCCGGAATGTTGCCAATCTGGTGCCCGAATGCGAACCGGGGGGGCACAGCCAGGGCGTTTCCGCGGCCATCGAATACGCTGTCACGGCTCTGGAAGTGCCGAACATTCTGATCCTGGGGCACAAGCAGTGCGGAGGTGTCGCCGCGCGCGTGCAAGCCGAGCCTGACCCCAAGTCGCTGTTTCTCGCCCAATGGATAGAGCCCATTGCCGAAGCCATTGAGGACGCGAAAGCCGCCTTGGGCGCAGACGCGGATATGATGGCTCTGACGGATCAGACCGAGCTTTGCTCCATACAGCGCTCCATGCAGCGGCTGTTAACCTATCCGTTCATCGCGGAACGCGTGGAGGCGGGCACGTTGAAAATACATGGCGCGCGTTTCGGCATTTCCGATGGCGAGTTGGAGTGGCTCACGATCGAAGGCGATTTTGCACCGGTCGAACATCCGGACTGATACATGCCGGGCTTGCTGCGGGGCGGGTGGCTTGCTAACGCGAGCCAAGCGGCAGGGGGATGTCTGTCTTGGGGTTTTTAGATCTCGCGCTGAATAATCTGATTTCACCACCGATCCTGTTTTTTGCATTGGGTCTGGCGGCGGCGCTTGTGCGTTCGGACCTGAATGTGCCAGAGGCTGTGGCCAAGGCGCTGTCGATCTATCTGATTATGGCAATTGGCTTTAAGGGTGGAGTGGAAATGGCTACCGCCAGTCTCACAGAAGCCGCGCTGGCGATCGGGGCGGGCATATTGCTGTCCTTTGCCATCCCCTTCATCAGCTACGGTCTCTTGCGCACAACCAGCCGCACAGGCCGTATCGATGCAGCGGCGATTGCCGCTCACTACGGTTCCATCTCGATCGTTACGTTTATTGCCGCGACAGATGCCGGGCTCGCCATGGGGCTCGCCGCCGCCGGTTTCATGGTCGCCGTCGCAGCCGCGATGGAGGCACCAGCGATATTCTCGGGCCTGATGTTGGCGGGCAAGCAGGAAGGACAATCGCGGGGCGATCTCATCCGCGAGGTTGCAACCAATGGCTCGATCCTTCTTCTGGTCGGCGCCTTTCTGATCGGATGGGCGACGGGAACTGACGGGCAGGCGGTTGTCGCGCCGTTTTTCGACGAAATATTCCGCGGCGTGTTGTGCCTTTTCCTGCTGGATATGGGACTGGTGGCAGGCCGTGGCTTGCTGCGGCAAGCCGGGGAGTTACGGATTCCGGTGATCATTCACGGCCTGTATATGCCAATCATCGGAGCCGCCCTCGGTCTGGGAACGGCGGCGCTGTTGGGGCTTGATGCTGGTACCGGCGCTCTGTTGATGACCTTGTCGGCAAGTGCGTCCTACATCGCCGTGCCGGCTGCCATGCGCCTGGCCCTGCCGCAGGCCAAGCCGGCGATTTCGCTCACGCTTTCGCTTGGCGTAACCTTCCCGTTCAATTTAATTTTCGGCATTCCGCTGTATTATGCGGCTTCAACGGCTGTACTAGGGTGATCCATGGAAACGACCGCAAAGAAACGGCTCGAAATCGTCATTGAATCTCCCATGGTGGATCGGCTTTGCCGGGAACTCGATAAGCTAAAGGTCAAAGGCTACACGGTGATGCCCGCCGTCTCAGGACGAGGCCGGAATTCAAACTGGTCCCGCCGCGGCGAAATCAGCGATACACAACGCATGTATGTTCTGTTTGCCGTGCTGGACGAGAGCGATCTTTCGCCTGTTCTGGACAAGGTCTATGATCTGGTGTCGCACCAGATCGGCATTGTCACCATTTCAGACGTCAAAGTTATTCGGGCAGAACACTTCTAGCACCTGCGGGCTGACCCTTGCGCTGTGTGACGCGCACGTTAGACAAGCGCCCAACAGGTCCACCCCGGAGGTCTCTCATGAAACTTGCTTCGCTTCGTAATGGTCATCCAGACGGTCAGCTGGTCGTCGTTTCAAGAGATCTGACCCGTTATGCCGAGGCTGGGGACATAGCGCCGAACCTGCAAACCGCACTCGACAACTGGGCCGATGCGGAACCGAAACTGCAGGCGCTGTCAGACGCGGTCAATGACGGCTCAGCGAACACCGAAGCCTTTGATCCGGCCAAAGCGCTCTCGCCTCTGCCACGCAGCTATCAATGGGCGGATGGCTCTGCCTATGTGAACCATGTGGAGCTCGTTCGCAAAGCCCGCGGGGCGGAAATGCCGGAAACCTTCTGGACGGATCCGCTCATGTATCAAGGCGGCTCGGATGCCTTTCTGGCTCCTCAGGAAGACATCCCGCTGGCCGATGACAGCTGGGGCTGTGACTTTGAGGGCGAAGTTGCCGTGATCACCGGCAACGGCCCGATCGGGATTGGCGCAGATGCGGCGGCCGAGCAGATCCGCCTCCTTATGATTGTAAATGACGTGTCCTTACGCGGTTTGATCCCGGGCGAATTGGCGAAAGGGTTTGGCTTTTTCCAGTCCAAACCGCAAACGGCATTCTCTCCCGTTGCGGTCACGCCCGATGAACTTGGAGCCGCCTGGGATGGCCGGAAGCTTAGCCTGCCATTGGTCAGCCATCTGAATGGCGACAAATTTGGCGAGCCGGACTGTGGCACGGATATGACGTTCGATTTCGGCGAGCTGGTGGCGCATCTGGCCAAGACCCGGCCGCTAACTGCGGGTACGATTGTAGGTTCGGGTACGATCTCAAACAAGCTGGACGACGGCCCCGGTAAACCGGTCTCGGAGGGCGGTAAGGGGTATTCCTGTATTGCTGAAATCCGCATGATCGAAACAATTTATGACGGCGCCCCGAAAACACCTTTCATGACACCGGGTGATACCATACGTATTGAAATGTTTGACAAAAACGGCGACAGCATTTTCGGCGCGATTGATCAGAAAGTGGTGCGACATTCCGCCTAGTTCGGCTTGATGTCAGACATTTTCAGTCGGTAGCGTTCTCCGTCAAAAAGTTCAAACATTTCCCCGGTTTGAGGGTGTTTTACAGGGCCACCTTGCGCATCCGGAAGCAAGTTCTGCTCTGAGACATAAGCCGTGTAGAAGCTGTCCTCGTTTTCGGCCAGCACGTGATAGAAGGGCTGGTCCTTGCGCGGACGAATAGCCTCGGGGATGGCCTGCCACCACTCTTCGGTGTTAGCAAACTCCGGATCGACGTCGAAAATGACGCCGCGAAACGGAAACATGCGGTGGCGCACCACGTCTCCGATTCCAAATTGGGCGTCGCGTTCAACCGTCATGATCCTTCGTCCTTTTCCGCTCTTTTCGTACCTAGCCGGTTTTGCTTGATGCTGGCCATCTTCTCCGTATGCTGGAAAACGAAGGCAAAGATCAGGCCGAAACGCGGCAACCTCCCCTTGCGGGAAGAACTGCGCGAGACGGCTGGAGGTAGGAATAAAATGGCGCAGGACAAGCCTGCAGCCGGACAATCGCGATTCCCCGGCAAGAAAACGGGGAAACGAAGACGCGCGGGGCCGGGGCCGGCCTTTGCCGCGATTGATCTGGGCACCAATAATTGCCGAATGCTGGTGGCGCGCCGTGCCGGGCGCAGCTTTCGCATTATTGATGCTTTTTCCCGAATTGTGCGCCTCGGTGGCGGGCTGACCGAGACGGGCAAGCTCAATTCCGAAGCCATGGACCGCGTCGTTGAAGCCCTTGGCGTGTGCGCCGAAAAGATGGAACGGCGAGGCGTTGTGAAATATCGCGCCGTCGCGACGCAGGCCTGCCGGCTGGCAGAAAATGGCGACGAATTGATGTCCCGCATCAAGGCCAAGACCGATCTGGACTTCGACATCATCACGCCGGAAGAAGAAGCCCGGTTGGCCGTTTTGGGTTGCCTTGACCTGATGGACGAAAAATATGAAGTCGCGCTGGTTGTCGACATTGGCGGCGGCTCGACCGAGCTGTCCTGGGTGGATCTGGCACAATGGCGTGAACGCGGCGGATTTGAAAACGGGGGACGTCCGCCGGTCCGGACGTGGGCCAGCGCGCCGGTTGGTGTCGTGACGCTGTCGGAACGCATTCCAGAGGTCGAACACGGCGAAAACTGGTATTCGGAAATGAAGAAATTCGCCCATTCCGCCATCAAGACGCCGCGCGGCGCGCGCAAGCTGCGGCATGTTTTTGAGGCCGGAAAGGCCCACATGATTGGCACGTCGGGCACGATCACTTCGGTGGCGGGTGTGCATATGCAGCTGCCGCGATATGAGCGCTCCATTGTGGATGGCAGCTGGATGACAGCCGAGGAGGCGAGGGCCGCCTGCCAGGATCTGGCGTCGAAAGATATTGAGGGCCGCGCCGCCAATCCGGTGATCGGCCGGGACCGGGCCGATCTGGTGCTGGCGGGATGTGCCATTCTGGAAGTCGTCATGGATAAATGGCCGGTCGAGAATATCCGTGTCGGGGATAGAGGGTTGCGCGAAGGTTTGCTGCTCAACCTGATGCGCCGCCCGAAACGCCGCCGCAGAGGTGGCCGCCGGCCCGGCGGAAACAATGAGAAGGCCGCCGAATGAGCGACGAAGAAAACCCGCCCGAAGAACGCAGACGCCGCCGCCGGTCCGGCCCGGTCAAGAAGGGGGGCGATGCGCGTGCGGCCAAATCTCTGCACGAAAAGGTCAAATCCGCGCGCGGCCGCAAACTGTCCTCGACCCGCTGGCTCGAGCGGCAATTGAATGATCCTTATGTGCAGATGGCCCGACAGGAAGGCTATCGCTCCCGCGCCGCGTTCAAATTGCTGGAGTTGGATGAGCGCTTCAATCTGCTGAAGAAAGGCGACCGTGTGGTCGATCTGGGCGCGGCCCCCGGCGGCTGGGTTCAGGTTGCGCTGAAACGCGGGGCCTCGCATGTGGTGGGCGTGGATCTGCTCGAGATCGACCCGATCGAGAACGCCATTTTGATGCAGCTGGATTTCACGGAAGACGATGCGCCAGACAAGGTCAAAGAGGCGCTGGGCGGTCCGGCAGATGCGGTGCTGTCGGATCTGGCACCGTGGACAACCGGGCATAAGGCGACGGATCATTTGCGCATTGTGGCGCTGGTGGAACTGGCTGCCGACTTTGCGTTGGAGACATTGAAGCCCGGCGGCGTGTTTATCGCCAAAGTGTTTCAGGGCGGCACCGAAGATGATCTGTTGGCGAAATTGAAGCCGAAATTCAAAACCATCCGCCATGCCAAACCGCCCTCCAGCCGGTCTGACAGCGCAGAAACCTTTTTGATTGCAAAGGGTTTCAAGGGTTGATTCGCGTTTTACGGAAACGTGGATAACGTCTCCTACGATTGAGCTTTCATCTCCTACGACTACGACGACTACGATGGCCGCGAGCACCGGAAAAGCGGTCAGGGCGGAGATCAAAAGGTCTGTGGCCATGCCGGTATTCTAGGGGCGATGGAATGTGTGGGGATTGACTAACCTGGAATACGTCATCCCGGATGCCGTGAAGCGGCAGTCCGTGACACATGCCGCACTGTGGAGGTTCCAGCATGGGTTCCGGGCTCGCGCTTTCGGCCCGCCCCGGAATGACGCGGATAAAGATCAACTCCCCAATCGATCAATTGAGCCAAAACCCCTCGACCACTCTGCCGCGCAATCTTAAGGTCAGGGGCCGAGCGGGAGGGGAATCGCGCCATGGGGCTGGTCGCCACCTATTTTGACGAGATTTCAGAGGTCTATGCCAGTGGCGTGGCGCGAGAGCACGCCTATCGCCCGGCGTTGGAGCGCCTCTTCAATGCCCTGCATGACGAGGTTCAGGCCATCAATGAGCCGCGCCGCACCGAAGTCGGCGCGCCTGATTTCATTTTCTACGACAGGAATGGCGTGGCGGTCGGGGTCTGCGAAGCCAAGGACATCGATAAAGGGCTGGAAACGCTTAAGGATTATTCGATTGAGCAAAAGCAGCGCTATCTGAAGGGCTTCCCCAACCTCCTCTACACCAACTCGCTGGATTTCGAGTTCTATCGTGATGGCGCACTGATCCGGAAGATCAGCATTGGCGACATTCTGATGGGGCTTCAGCCCAAGCCTGAGGCCTTCGATGAATTAGAGGCCCAGCTGCGGGATTTTGTCACCGAAACCCCGCGCACGATCACGCATTCCAAGCAATTGGCCGAGTTCATGGCGGCCAAGGCGGCCATCATCAAGGATGTGATGGGCCGGGCGCTTGTCAAGGATCTGGAAGGCGAGGGCAGCGAGCTGACGGCGCAGTATGACGCCTTCAAGGAACATCTGATCCACGATATTTCGGTCGCCGATTTCGCCGA
Organism: Hyphobacterium sp.; assembly: GCF_965228115.1. GTDB lineage: Bacteria > Pseudomonadota > Alphaproteobacteria > Caulobacterales > Maricaulaceae > Hyphobacterium. Next base: position 226,927 of record NZ_OZ245794.1, read on the forward strand.
CATTTACGCCGAAACCATCGCTTACGGCATGTTTGCCGCCCGTCTGCACGACCCGACGCTGGATACGTTCAGCCGCGAAGAAGCGTTGACGCTGCTGCCAAAATCGAACCCGTTTCTGCGCAGCCTGTTTGGCTATATCGCGGGTCAGGAGCTGGATGACCGCATTGCCTGGATCATTGATGATCTGGCCAAGATATTCCTGGCCACGAATTTGCGCGAGATCATGGCCGATTTCGGCAAGCTGACCGCCCAGAACGACCCCTTCCTGCATTTCTATGAAACCTTCCTGTCGGCCTATAACCCGAAAAAACGCAAGGCGAGGGGCGTCTGGTATACGCCTGAACCTGTGGTCAATTTCATCGTCCGCGCGGTCGATGAGGTTTTGCAAACAGAATTCGGCCTGGCCGACGGGCTGGCCGATACCTCAAAAATCCAGATTGAGGTTGAAACCGGCCAGACGGCGATGACGGCCAAGGGCAAGCTGCGAAAGGATGGAAAAAGCTCGACCACAACGCAGGAGGTTCACCGCGTTCAGATTCTGGACCCGGCCACGGGCACGGGCACCTTCCTGGCAGAAGTGATCAAGCTGATTGCCGGACGGGTGAAGGGCGTCGCACCCGGCATGTGGTCCAGCTATATAGAAAAAGAGCTGATCCCGCGCCTGCACGGGTTTGAATTGCTCATGGCGTCCTATGCCATGTGCCATCTGAAGATCGACATGATCCTGTCAGAGCTGGGCTATCGCCCGTCTGACGCCCCACCGCGCCTGTCGGTCTGGCTCACCAATTCCCTGGAAGAAGGCGAACCGGCGGATCAGACGCTGCCCTTTGCCCGCTGGCTGTCGAATGAAACCAAGGGCGCCAACGAGGTCAAACGCGACAAGCCCATCATGTGCGTGATTGGCAACCCGCCTTATAGTATTCAGTCAGGAAACCTGACCAAAGAACAGATTAAGCTGGTCGACAAATACAGATTCGTTGGAGGAGAAAAAATAAAAGAAAAAGGAATGCTACAATTCGAAAAGAATATAAACAATGACTATATAAAATTCATATCACTAGCAGAAAATTTCGTTTCAAAAAACGAGATTGGTGTACTCGGCTTCATTACCAGCCACGGGTTTCTAAAAAGCGCTTCGTTTCGTGGGCTAAGAAGCCATCTGCTGAATACGTTTGATCGTATCTGGATTTTGGATCTCCACGGAAATAGCGAGGTTCGCGAAGTTCCTCCCAAAAATGTTAGTGACGCTAATGTTTTTGATATTAAACAAGGTGTTGCGATAACGATTGCCTTCAAGGGCCGAGAACGGACCAAGTCGATTGGAAAGATTTACTACTCTGAAATTTGGGGCTCCCGTCAATACAAGTATGATCGCCTTGCTACCGCTGCTTTGACCAGTTTGGACTGGGTGGACTGCAAAGCGTCTGCTCAGAACTATACATTCCATCCTTCGGGCGAGGCATTCGAAGCATACCAAAAGGAGTACCCGAGCCTAGCGGAGATTATGCCGGTCTATTCATCTGGAGTAATTACAGCTCGCGATAAATTTAGCATTTCGGAGAGACGCGAAACACTTGTAGAACGCGCCAAACTTTTCGCGGAGAGTAAGAATCTTTCAGATTCGGAGTTGTGCGATGTCCTAGGAATTTCCCAGAAAAAAGGCTGGGACGTTTCAAAAGCGAGAGAGCGGCTCGCTAGCGAAAGCGACTATGGAAAGCTGATCCGTAACATAAGTTACCGTCCGTTCGATGACCGTAAAATACTATTCCATGACAGCGTTGTTTGGACGACAGCCAAAGTCACTATGAGCCATCTGGACAGGCCAGATAACATCGCTTTGATTTCTGCTCGAAGCGAGAAGTCTGGAACTTGCAGTCATTTCTTCGTATCCAGAAAACTAGTGGAAACGAAGTGCGGTGAGCGCACAACGCAAAGCGCCATATTTCCCTTGTATTTGTTTCCAGAAAATGAGGGGATGGACTTAAAGCGAACGAATTTTGATAAGAATTTTGAAGAGCGTGTAAAGGCTACCGCACTAGACGGACACAATACCGAACCTAATGAAGTCGATATCTTCGATTACATCTATGGCGTGTTGCACAGCCCGGACTATCGCGAGACTTTCAAAGAGTTTTTGAAGATCGATTTTCCGCGCGTGCCGTATCCCGCCTCTCCGGACGTCTTCTGGCATGTGGCAGAGAAGGGCGGGGAACTGCGCCGCCTGCACTTGATGGAAGACGCCGCCATTGGCGATACGCCTTACCCGTTTGAGGGCGAGGGCGATAACATCGTCGCCAAGCCGGTCTTCACGGAAACAAAAGACGGTGCAGGCCACGTCTGGATCAATGATGATCAGTGTTTTGTGGATATCCCGGCGCTGGCCTGGGACTTTTTCATTGGCGGCTATCAACCCGCGCAGAAATGGCTGAAAGACCGCAAGGGCCGGGCGCTCGAATTTGCCGATATCAAGCATTATCAAAAGATCATCAAAATCCTGACCGAAACCGACCGGATCATGAAAGAGATCAAATTACCGATTGAGGTGGATGCCAAGTGACCCGCGAAGACGCCATTGCCATTTTTGACCGGGTGATTGCGCAGATCCCGGAGATCGAGCGCAAGGGCAAGACCATGCCCTACACCTCGGACAATGGGCATATGTTCTCGCAGGTGAACAAGGACGGCGAGCTGGGCATTCGCTTGCCCTCTGACGCCGGGAAGGCCTTTATGGCCGAACATAACGCTGGGCCGTTCCTGTCCTATGGCGCGAAGATGAAAGACTATGTCTGTATCCCCGAACCGCTGATGAGCGATGAAGCCTTGCTGATCGACCTGATGAAACAGGGGCAGGCCTATGTCATGAGCCTGCCGGGGAAGTAGCGCTTTCGCCCTTTGCCTGAAGCCGAAGCAATATGTTTCGTCAGGATGACGTCGGCAAGAAACCCGCGCCTTCGGTCCGCCCCTGGAATGACGCGTGTTATTCGGTGAGTTCGAACCACAAATCCCGCCAGTCAGGGTTGGTGGCTTAAATCAGATTAATTTTCCACTGACGCCGCCATTTTTTGATAGATTTTTCTCGCATGATGGCATCAGCAATCATGTCATAGATTTCATACCAAACCAGGCGTTTGCATCCATACTTGGCCGCGAATTTACTGCCGCGACCTTCCCGGTGCGCCAGGATTCGCGCGCCGAGATTGTCGGTCACTCCACAATAGAGCGTGCCGCGCTTTTGACTGGCAACGATATATACAGCGATGGTTCCGTACCGGCTGACCATCTGATCAATCTAAAATAAGCATTATGTTTCGTCATCCCGGATGCCGTGGAGCGTCAGTCCGGGACCCATGCCGGACCGTCGACATTTCAGCAAGGGTTCCGGGCTCGCGCTATCAGCGCGCCCCGGAATGACGAGTCTCGCATTCGCCTTTCTACCGAGGTGCGCCCCCTTGACCCTTCGGTAAACACTGTTCACTTATAACTGGGTGAGCCGGAGGTTGGGCCATGCCCGATACACAGCACATTCCTGATGCACCGCCGCAGAGCGCGAGTGAGACCGGCGGCTTTCCGCCTGCTTATCCCATTCGCCCGCTGAAAGCCTGGCGCGAATTTATGGGTCTGGTACGCAATCGCGAAGATACGCGTCATGTGTTCGGCTTTTTCGAAGCCGTGAACGGCCGCTCTTATGAGCAATTCTACACCCGCTTTGCCGCCTCCGAATACGGCCAGTCTATCATTGCGGACCCAAAACAGATCGGCCGTATTCTGCTGGATCGCGAGACGCTGGAAAGTCACGGGCCGGGCACGTTTGCAGCCGCCTATCTGCATTATCTCGATACCGAAAACCTGCAGCCGGAAGGCGTTTACGAGGCCAATTGGGATCAGGCGCCCGAGCGCATGCGCAAGCTGCGCGATGAGTGGCCGAACCTTTACGCCATGACCTATATGATGAATCTCACGCATGATCTCTATCATGTGCTGACGGGGTATGGCCGCGATCCGCTGGGCGAGGCGCTCTTGCTTTTGTTCTCGGGCATTCAAACCGGTGGGCGTGGCCCGATCTGGCTGGGCCGCATGGCGGGATTGCGCATTCGTCAGGAAATCCCGTCCTGGCCGGTCGGCCGCATGATGGCGGAAGCCAAGAAGCTGGCGAAAGAGGCCGCTCATTTCCCCACGACAGATTTAACCGCACTGCTGCCGCTGCCGCTGGACGCGGCGCGCGCGCAGTTAAGCATCGGCACCCCTACGCTTTACAAAGAGATCATTGCCACATGGGATGGCGATATGCCCGTGGCGGTGAAGGGTTAACCCAACAGCCGTCATCCCGGAAAGGCGTCAGCCTAGTCCGGGACCCATTCCGTGTCGCTTGGGTTTCAGCATGGGTTCCGGGCTCACACTTTGTGCGCCCCGGAATGACGACATAGAGGTGCCCCGCATTGACGCGGAATAAACTTCCCCCCTTGCGCCCGGACTGATTCCGCCTTATTCCGCCCCCGCAAGCAGCAAGGAGGATCTCCCATGGAGATTCGCGAAGGATTGACCTTCGATGATGTGCTCTTGCAACCCGGCGCGTCTGACGTTTTGCCGGGGAATGCGGACACGCGCACCATCATCGCCGACAATGTGAATTTGAACATTCCCATCCTGTCGGCCGCGATGGATACCGTCACCGAAGCGCCGATGGCGATTGCCATGGCGCAGGCCGGCGGTCTGGGCGTCATTCACCGTAATCTGACGATCGAACAACAGGCCGAGGAAGTGCGCCGCGTCAAGCGCTTTGAAAGCGGCATGGTCGTCAATCCGGTCACGATTGGCCCGGAAGCGACGCTGGCGGATCTGAACGCGCTGATGGCGCATCACAAGGTCTCCGGCATTCCGGTGGTGGAAAATGGCGAGGGCGGACCGGGCCGGCTGATTGGCATCATCACCAATCGCGATGTCCGCTTTGCCGATGATCCCAATGAAAAAGTCGCCAATCTGATGACGCGCAACGTCGTCACGGTGCGCGAGGGCGCAGGCGAGGATGAAGCCCGCCGCTTGCTGCACAAGCACCGCATCGAGCGCCTGCTGGTCGTTGATGGCGATCATAATTGTATCGGCCTGATCACCGTCAAAGACATGGAAAAGGCACAGACCCACCCGCTGGCCTCGAAAGACCGGCATGGGCGTTTGCGCTGTGCGGCGGCCACCACGGTGGGCGATAGCGGATATGAGCGCGCCGAAGCCCTGATGGCGGCGGGTGTGGATGTTGTCGTGATTGATACCGCGCATGGCATGTCGGCCTCGGTGATTGACCAGGTCAAACGCGTCAAACGCGCCTCCAACGCGACGCGCCTGGTAGCCGGCAACGTGGCGACTTATGACGGCGCGAAAGCCTTGATTGATGCGGGTGCTGATTGCGTGAAAGTCGGCATCGGGCCGGGTTCGATCTGCACCACTCGCATCGTTGCCGGTGTTGGCGTGCCCCAGCTGACCGCGATCATGGACTGCGCCAAGGCCGCAGAAGGGTCCGATACGCGGATTATCGCCGATGGCGGCATCAAATATTCCGGTGATTTTGCCAAGGCACTCGCTGCCGGGGCGGACGCGGTGATGATGGGCTCGGCTCTGGCCGGAACCGAAGAAAGCCCGGGCGAGGTGTTCCTTTATAAAGGCCGGTCCTACAAATCCTATCGCGGCATGGGCTCGGTTGGCGCCATGGCGCGCGGCTCGGCAGACCGGTATTTCCAGTCGGATGTGGGCGATCAGATGAAGCTGGTGCCTGAAGGCGTGGAAGGTCAGGTGCCGTATAAAGGCCCGACCGGTCCGATCCTGCACCAGATGGTCGGCGGCCTGCGCGCGGCGATGGGCTATACGGGCGCAAAGACGCTGCAGGACTTCCGCGAGAAGTCGGAATTTGTGCGCATCACCAATGCGGGCCTGAAAGAAAGCCATACGCACGATGTGACGATCACCCGCGAAGCGCCGAACTATCCAACGCCCTCATGAGGTTAGGGGGCCGCATCGCCGCGGCAATCGAGATCCTCGATGCCATCGAAACCCAGCGTCGCCCGCTGAAGCTGGCGGTGAAGGAATGGGGCGCCGCCCACCGCTTTGCGGGCTCCGGCGATCGCGCCTTCATTTCCGGCCTGGTGATGGATGCGCTGCGGCGCAAGCAGTCCCTGGCGTGGGCGATGCAGGCCGACACCTCCCGTGCGCTGGCGCTGGGCGTGGTGGGGCGCATCTGGAAAATTTCTCCGGAAGAGATCACCCGCCAGTTTGCTGAAGATCGCCACGCGCCCGATGCTTTGACAGACGCGGAAATCGCGGGTTTTGCGCGCGATCTACATGAAGCACCGACCCATGTGCGCGGCGATTATCCCGAATGGCTGGACGAAAGCATGCTGCGCGTCTTTGGCGAACAAGCCGCGGTGGAAGGCGCCGCCATGGCGGACCGCGCGCCGGTGGACCTCCGCGTCAATACGCTCAAAGCCGAGCCGGAAAAAGCACTGTCCGCCGTGCAATCGAAAATCCCGCAGGCCGTGCCGGGTGCGCTCGCGAAATCCTGCATCCGCATTCCGCTGAAAGACGCCACCGGCAAGTCGCCGCCGGCTGATGCGATTCCCGCCTATGGCAAGGGCTGGGTCGAAGTGCAGGATGAGGGCAGCCAGCTGGCCGGGCTCGCCAGCGGGGTCAAACCGGGCGATCAGGTGCTGGATTATTGCGCCGGGGCGGGTGGCAAGACGCTGGAGCTGGCCGCGCTGGCGGGTAATACCGGGCAGGTCCATGCCTGGGATGTCGACTGGCGCAGGCTGAAGGCCATCTGGCCAAGATTGCAGCGGGCGGGCGTGCGCAATGTGCAGGTCCATGACGGGCCGGAAAGCGAGCTTGCCAGCCTGGAAGGCAAGATGGATGTGGTGTTTGTCGATGCGCCCTGTACCGGGTCCGGTACCTGGCGGCGCCGGCCGGATTCGAAATGGCGGGTCAGTGAAAACGCTTTGAATCAACGTCTGAACGAACAAGACGAAGCGCTTGATAACGCAGCAAAATATGTAAAGCCGGGCGGACGGCTGGTCTATGTGACCTGTTCCATCCTGCCGGAAGAAAATATGGATCGGGTTGAGGCCTTCCTGACTCAAGACTTTAAGTTCAAACAGATCAATTCACGTGACGCTTTAACCGCATCCGGAGGCCTGACCGGCACGGCCGCTGAAACACTTTTGGGCTGCGAATTGCCATCCGGTGCGCTCCAATTATCCCCTCACCGAAGCCAGACCGATGGCTTCTTTATCGCGGTGATGGAGCGGGAATAGCCCCACCCACCTGCACCTGAACCGCACCGTCATGTTGACGCCCGGCGGGGCTGCCGGGCTAGATGCGCGCCGCAATGACGAGGGCAAGGAGCAGACAGTGGGCGAGAAATTCGACAAGCACAAACGCGCAGGCGATGACGCGTTTCAAAAGGGCGATATGGCCGGGGCTGCAGCGGCCTACAAAAAAGCCAGCGAGATCGACCCGCGCGATGATGATGTGCTGGCCGCCTATGCCCGCGCTGCGGGCGGAGCGGGCAGTGTGGTTGCCGCCGCTGAGGCCGCCGACAAAGTGCTGGGCCGTAACCCAACCCATGTCAGCGCGCTGGATACCGCCACCTCTGCCGCTTTTGCCATGCAAAAATGGCCGGAAACCGCCGGCCTGGCCGAGCGCTGGATAGAGGCCGGCGGGTTTAATTTGCGCGCCGGGCAGATGCGCGCGCAGGCCTATATTGAACTCAACAGGCCTTTCCAGGCGCGCGATGCCTTTGCCGAAGTGGTGGCCGCGCAGCCCGATAACGCTGTGTTTCAGGCCATTTTGGCGCGCCTGCATCTCGGGGCGTTTGATTTTGATGCGGCAGAAAAAGCCATTGCAGCCGCTCACAAGCTGGGCGACCCCACGCCGGATTCGCTGTTTGCACAAGGACGGTTGAACCTCTTCCTCGGCAAGATGGAGGAGGCCGCTGAAAGCTTCCGCGGCGTCATCAAGGCCGCGCCCACCTATGCCCCGGCCTATGCCGAGCTAGCGACGGTGCTGGGCAAGGATCTCGATGATCCCACCGCCTATTTCATGGACGAGTTGGCCGAACAGGCCGAACAGCCGCTGGAACACCGCGCTTCCCTGCAGTTTGCCATGGGCAATGTGCTGCATGAACGCGGCCGGTCGCGCGCGGCCTGGGATCATTTCCTCAAAGGCAATTCAAACACGCGCAAAGCCCTTAAAGCCAAGAATATTGGTTATAATCGCGAGGCGGAAAAAGCCCTGGTAGACGCGCCTTTGTTCTGGGAATTGCCAGAGCCATTGGAACCCGTGAAGGGCGCGCAACCCATTTTTATTGTCGGCATGCCGCGTTCCGGCACCACGTTGGCAGAAAGCGTGCTGGCTGCGCATGACGAGGTGACGGGCGCCGGCGAACTGACCGCCATGCCGGAAATCCTGCGCGAATTTCTGGATTGGTCGGCGGCAAATGAAGACGCGCCACTTTCCGGCGTGCCGCGCCGGAAACTGATTTCCGCGCGCAAGGCCTATCGCGACGCTTTGCCGAAAGGCGCGAAATATGTGGTCGACAAACAGCCACTGAATTTCCGTGCCATCCCGCTGATCCGCACGCTCTTTCCAGAAGCGCCGATCGTGCATATGCGCCGCAATCCGGTGGATACCGGCTTTTCTATCTTCCGGCATGATTTCAATCAGGCGTGGGCCTTCGCCACGACACTGGAAAACATTGCAGATTTCTACGGCCTGTACGCACAGACCGCGCACAAGCATTTGCCGGAAGAAACCTTGTTTCAATACGAGGTCTTTGCCGAAAACTTCGAGACCGAAGCCAAGCGTCTGATCGCCCATTGCGGGCTGGACTGGCAGGATCAATGTTTGACGATCGAAAACTCGGAGCGCCCCGTGGCGACCTTCTCGACCACACAGGTGCGCGAAGGCGTGTCCGGCACCACCGGGGATGCGCTGGCGCAATATGATACCCTGCTGTCGCCTTTTGCCGGAGCGCTGAAGGCCGCCGGTGTGGATCCAAAAACCGGGGCGTATCTGGGATAGGGCCTTCACGGACTCGCCCGCGACCCGGTTTTGAGCGATGGTCTTGGCATGACCAGAAAACTCTCATACAGCGCGCTGGAAAAGCTGGGCCGGGTGCGGTTGTCGCCAAACTATTTCTTCCGGGATTTTCTGTATTCGGAAATCTCGAATTATCACGGCATTCCCAACATCCCGCACCACCCCGATGTGGCCGTCGAGGCGGCGACGAAATTCTGTGAGCAATTGCTGGAGCCACTAACGGCGGCCTTCGGAAAAATCTCCATCCGCTCGGCCTACCGCTCTCCGGAGGTCAATCAGTTCGGCAATGAAAACGGGCTGAATTGTGCGTCAAACCAAGCCAATTATGGCGCTCACATCTTCGATTACCCCCACCCGGAGACGGGTCTGGGCGCCACTTGCACGCTTGTCGTGAATTCCTGGGTTGAGGAATTCGAGAAAACCAAGAACTGGCCGGCCATGGCCTGGTTCATCCATGATCATCTGCCGTATTCGCACATGTGGTTCTATCCCCAGCTGGGCGCGTTTAATCTGACTTGGTCCGAGACGCCTCAACGCATCATCAAAAGCTATGTGACGCCAAAGGGCACGCTCACCAAGCCGGGCATGGATAATCACGACACCGATCATTCCACCGAATACGATACGCCCTATTTCCGCGCGGCAGGGGAGCGGTTGAAAGCGTATTTGGCTGTGCGATCTTAAAACGTCATCCCGGCGGAAGCCGGGACCCAGAGCGGCGCTGAAATCTGTAAATTCATGCGCGCAATCTGCGCAGCGTTGAAGTGTGCGGCTAGTTAGCTCAGGGCGATGAAATGGTTATGGTGCAACTGGGTCCTGCCTTCCGGCAGGATGACGCAAGTGGTGAAAACGTGACCCTCCAGACTCGCCTTCCAGACTGACTCGCGCTAATCGCTCGCCATGCCAGATACCCACGACCTCTCCAAGCACCATGAACGCGTTCTGATCGTCGATTTCGGCTCTCAGGTGACGCAATTGATCGCCCGGCGCCTGCGTGAGAGCGGGGTTTATTGCGAAGTCCACCCCTATAACCGGGCGGAAAAGGCTTTCATCGCGGACTACGGCCCGCAAGCGATCATCCTGTCAGGGTCGCCGCATTCCACCCACTGGGAGGACAGCCCGCGCGCCGATGGATTTGTGTTTGAACTGGGCGTGCCAGTGCTGGGCATTTGTTATGGCGAACAGACCATGGTGTCCCAACTGGGCGGCTCGGTGGAAGAAAGCGATGAGCGCGAATTTGGCCGCGCCGATATCCAGATCGTCTCGGAAAGCCCGTTGTTTGAGGGCTTTGGCGATGTGGGCCATGAAGAGCGCGTCTGGATGAGCCATGGCGACCGCGTTGCCAGCCTGCCACAGGGCTTTCACGTCATCGCCACCTCTGGCAATGCGCCTTTTGCGGCGATTGCCGATGAGGGCCGGCAGTTTTATGGCGTGCAATTCCACCCGGAAGTCGTGCACACGCCGCGCGGCGCGAAGCTGCTACGCAATTTCACGCACAATATTGCCGGTCTGCATGGTGATTGGACGATGGCCGCCTTCCGCGAGGAAGCCATGGCCAAAATCCGCGACCAGGTCGGCTCCGGCCGGGTCATCTGCGGGCTTTCCGGCGGGGTCGATAGCGCCGTGGCCGCCAAGCTGATCCATGATGCTATTGGCGATCAGCTGACCTGCGTGTTCGTCGATACCGGCCTGATGCGCCATCGCGAAGCCGAAGAAGTCGTCGGCCTGTTCCGCGATACGTTCAACATTCCGCTGGTCCATGCCGATGAGGAAGATCTGTTCCTCGGCGAGCTGGAGGGCGTCTCCGATCCGGAAGCCAAGCGAAAGACCATCGGGCGGCTGTTCATTGATGTGTTTGAAAAACACGCGCATGAGGCCGGCGGCGCGGACTTCCTGGCGCAGGGCACGCTTTATCCGGATGTGATTGAGAGCGTCTCTTTTGATGGTGGCCCGTCGGTGACCATCAAGTCCCACCACAATGTCGGCGGCCTGCCCGAGCGCATGAATATGAAGCTGGTCGAACCCTTGCGCGAGCTTTTCAAGGATGAGGTGAGGGCGCTGGGCCGTGAGCTGGGCCTGCCGGAGGCGTTTATTGGCCGTCATCCCTTCCCAGGGCCGGGTCTGGGCATTCGCATTCCCGGCGCGGTCTCGAAAGAAAAAGCCGACATTCTGCGCAAGGCCGACGCCATCTATATCGAGGAAATCCGGAAAGCCGGACTGTACGATACGATCTGGCAGGCTTTTGCCGTCTTGCTACCGGTTCAGACCGTCGGTGTGATGGGCGATGCCCGCACCTATGACCATGTACTGGCCCTGCGCGCGGTGACCTCCGTAGACGGCATGACGGCGGATTACTTCCCCTTTGATCATGATTTCCTGGGCCGAACGGCCACCCGCATCATCAATGAAGTCCGCGGCGTCAATCGCGTGGTCTATGACGTGACGTCCAAACCCCCCGGCACGATTGAGTGGGAGTAGGGGGTTTTCAACTAAAAAACAGCGAATTAGATCGGCAAGTTCTTTGAAGGTCATCTCGAATCTCGAAGACAATTTTGTTGTCGATTGAAGAATTTGTGACCCTTTTCAAAAGAACCTCATCGATAAACAAATAGACTGAACCATAGGCATCTACCGAAGCAGGAAGCCTTGATTGCAGCTTTTCTTCGGGGAAACCCATTCCCATCCAATTCAAATTAGATGGCAATCGCCGAAGCGTAATGGCAGACTTAATCCAATCAGACAGCCGAAACGGCTTTATTTTGACGAACAGCATCATGTCGCGGATTGTGATTTTGAATACTGAGTCATTAGTGACGATCAGGTAGACACCATATTGAGAGCGGTCGCGTTCTTTTTTGAAACCGTAAACGGCCTTCAATCGGATTCGCGGTCGCGAAGCTCGAATCTGCCAAACGAATACAATTGTTGAAAGAACTGCGGCATAACCGGCAATTGCGAGAGTTGCTGTATCCATAAATACAAGGATTGCGTGATTCCATGGTTCAAACGAAGCAAAGCCAGCTCTCCCGCCTCGACGCCCTGGAAATGCTTGCTGCGGAACAACAGCGCACGATCGACGAGCTGTCTGACGTGTTGACCCATCAACAAAAGGAAATCGAGCGCCTGAAAAAGCGGCTTGAAGCCTCTGATGATCGCATTGCCGAGCTTGAGGCCGGTCTGCCCACGCCGGTCCATGAAAAGCCGCCTCATTATTGACTCTAAACCCGGGACCCTCGGGCTGGGCCCGCGGGATGGATGCTCACCGTTCATCTGGCTGCAGGAGCCTTGATGGTACCATGGCATACAAGCATGAGCAGGCGTTCGCTAGGCCGATATGAAAATCCCTAATCTCGAGTTTCCGCAGGCGTGGTGGACGGGCAAAGGAAGCGAACTTCGTAATCCAAACACTGTGCGCCATCTTGCTCGGCGTTCCGGCAGATGAAACCACGCTCTAGAGTGCAGGTAACATTCTGTCCGGTTTCTGATGCTGGTTGTGTCGAAGCCACCGCCCGGCATTCCACGTCGATTGGTGCCGCACAAGTGTTTCCATCTGCAAGATGATCATCAAGTTTATCATAATCACCTGAACCGCCGGGTCTGTCTCGATTGAGCCAAGGGGTCCAAGTTGATCTTACAGGCTCTTCTGGTTCCGTTCGAGCGAGAACAGAAGCTATTTCTGCGGACGCTCCATTTGCCAGTACAGCTGCAATCTCTGCTGCGGTGAGGGCCTCTGGATCCGCTATTGCGAGTATCGATACTCTTTCGGCAGGCGCGGCATCTTCCAAAAGATCTTCCAGCGATATTTGGCGAACCGGAATACTGGTCCAGCCGTCCTCTGTGCACCTATGACCTCCGCCAATTACAGTGCCAACGGTGCACATGCTCCGGCCGCCATCTGCGTGGTTAATGTAGCATCTGGCGTTACTTTGCCCAATGGCGCTACCTATGTAGCCACGGGTGCAAGCAGCGCCGGCCGCTGTCGTCAAGAATGTTGAGAGAATGAGAAGAGAAAATAAACCTAAAACCAATCGCATTTGATTATTCCTTTATTGTCTCGCTACTCAAATTTACCAAACTCTCGCAATAAAATACAGGTTGCCAAAGCAATTCGTCTAGCGCTGATCGTGTATATTCCTGGCTAGCGAATGAGGCGCAAGATGCTGATCAATGCGTCTAACAACCCCGGATAGTGGGTGGGCTGGCAATAGCGACCATTGTATGAACGATTGTGATCAGAGCTGCGTTACCACCTCAGTCAATCCCGATCAGTAGCCCACCAGAGCGCGGCTGGGCGCAATGCTGCCCACGCCGGGCCGTGAAAAGCCACCGCATTATTGAGCAATAATTTCGTCATCCCGCCTGTCCCCGCGAAAGCGGGGAGCCAGCGTTAGCCTTGTCCGGGACCCATTCCGTAATGGTGAAGCTCCGGCATGGGTTCCGGGCACGCACTGCGTGCACCCCGGAATGACGCGTGTGGTACACAACCCAGCATCAGGCCTGTTTCTGGTCGTCATCCGGTGGGGGCTTATTCAGGATGGAAAGCCGCGCATTCCCTGCTAACCTGAGGGCGTGAAGGGACCAACATCATGATCCTGCGCCGGTTGACGCAACATGTCCGCGAGCAGAACTGGCTCGCGGTCGCGCTCGATTTTCTGATCGTGGTAATTGGCGTGTTCGTCGGTCTTCAGGTTTCAAACTGGAATGAGGCTCGTTCTCAACGACTACAAGCCGCGCAGTTTCTCGACGATATTGCCGCAGACCTGCGCGCTGACCGCGAGGAGATAGACAATACTCTGCGCGCAGCCGGCGTGCGGTTTTCGGCCTCGGCCATTGTTCTGGAGCGTTCGATCGATTGGCAATCGCCAGCGTTGATACCGTCCGTCGAGGGTGACCTCATTCCATTGGATGTGCCGTCTCACGACATTGACTGGACAGCGCAACGCGCCGTCTACAACGCGACTCGCTTCACAACTTTCGATGTGGAACGCCACACCTATGACGGGCTGGTTAGCAGCGGCAACATCCTGTTGTTATCCGATGACGCGCTGGCGGCCCGGCTTCGGGCGCATTATGCGCGCGTGGACGGTTTCAATGATGTCGAAGACCAGCATTATCGCCAGTCAGTTAATCAGGTTCGCGTTGAATTCATGAATGCGGGAATCGGCCGGCTCGATTCCATTGAATGGGAAGCTTTGACAGCCGCTGTGGGAGAGCGGCTGGAGCTTGCTGGCGCGCTGAAATGGGTAAATAGCGATGCCCTTCATCAGATACGCGCTCTTCAGCTTCTGCGGTCCGATACAGAGGCGTTGATTGCTGCTGTTGAAGGGGCCGCGCCATGATCCTGAGCCGTCTTTCCAATGCGCTGCGCCGTCAGGACTGGCTAACCATCTTGATCGAGTCCGTGCTGATTATCGCCGGGGTTTTGATCGCGCTGCAGGTCAATAACTGGAATGAGGCCAGAGCAAATGCGCAAGGCGCGGTCAGCGCGCTGACACGCCTGCAAGAAGAGGTCGAAGCCAATATCGCGATTATAGACGACTCGCTCGCAGAGCTGGAGGGTGAAGCGGAAGCCAGAGAGGGGACAGTTGCAGTGATCGGATCCTGCGACCCGTCCGCTGAAGCCGCTGAGCAGGTGGCGCAGGCCATCATGAATACGACCGGCGATATTGTGCCGGCGTTCCAAGAGCCCGCCGCCGAGGGGCTGGCGCGCCGGGAGGAATATCTTGACCTGATGTCGAACGGGTTTCGATCAGCTTTTTATGCCTACACAGCGGCTTTTTCCGACGAACAGGAGCAGCTTCAAGTCAATTTCGGTCTCATGTGGGATCATCATGTCATTTATCATCCGGCCATTCTGCTCCAACCCAATCCGGATCGACCTGGAGTATCCTCTCTGGTGATTGTCGGAGGCTTGCCGGCCGTCTGTGAAGACACTCAATTTGTGAATCGTTTTGTTCTGACGATTGCTTGGCACAATTCTACGGCGTCGCGCTTGCGCCGGTTCCGGGAGACAGCGGTGGATTTCCTTGCCGTTGTCGAGCAGGAAAAAGAGGCGCTGCCATGATCCTGCGCCGGATTGCCGATGCGCTTCGCCGTCAGGACTGGATAACGGTGCTGATCGAGTTTGTACTAGTTATCGCCGGTGTCCTGATCGCCTTGCAGGTCAATAACTGGAATGAAACGCGGGCGGCCCAGGCGCGGCTGGATCGCTATGTGGACGAGCTGCAACTGGACTTGGCGGCAGAGCGTGAAGAGATGATGCGCGTCCAGCAGATCGCAATCGAGCGGCACGCGGCCCTGTCCTATATCTTAGGTGAGGCGATTGATTGGGCCATGCCCGATGTCATTGAACGATTCGGCGAGGATTTGCAGATCGACCCGATCCCTGAATTCGAGGTGGAATTAGGTCAGGCTATTTTCAACGAAGTCCTGACGCTGGAAACCTTCGATGGCCAGCGCCATACCTTCGATGCGCTGACCAATACCGGTGAGTTTCAGCTGTTCAACCGCCGCCCGATCGCCCGGGATTTGCGCGCGCATTACGCGGATATCTCCTCCTTCCAGGATTTTGAATCCAATTATCTTCTGCCGCGTTATCTGGGCCTGTACGAGCAGCTTCATGAACACGGGATTGCGCGTTTCGATGAGGTCGACCCGGACGCTTTGATCGGCGTAGTCTTGGAGGACCCGGTGCTGGCCTCACGGCTGCGCGAATTCGCGATCCTGACGGATGTGCAATATCGTCGGCTCATCCCGCTGATTGAAGAGACCGAAGCGCTCGAAGCCCGGCTGGCAGTTCTCCAGTAGGCGTGTCTGCGCCACAGACGATAATCATCCGTACGGTGAATAAAAAGATTCTCCACCACTTCTGGTCGCGTTCGTGCTAGCCTGCTTGCGTTCAGCGGGAAGGGTCGAACCATGTCGTTTCAAGCCGGCAAGAGCTATTTCATTGCCCAGCCTTCAGTGCATATCCGGGCCACAGCCTCTGCAAAAGCAAAATCGCTAAATCATCTGATTTTCGGCGATTGGGTGCGGTGTCTGGAAAGCGAATCCGGGGGCTGGGTGAAAATTTACTCGCGGCGGAAATCCGGATTTGTCCGCGAAGACGAGCTGACGCAGAACCGCGCCCTGGAGGTCAATTTTCTCGATATCGGTCAGGGCGACAGCGCCCATATCGTGACGCCCGATGATCAGGTGATGATCATTGATGGCGGCATGACCAATAATCTCTACCGCTTTCTCGCCTGGCGCTATAATCTTCGCCAACGCGATGAAAACACAGCACCTTTCGATATTGATTATGTCGTCATCAGCCACCCGGACAAGGATCATTATTATGGCCTGCGGCACGTTTTCGCCGAACCGAAGCTGTCGATCAAAACCGTGCTCCACAACGGCATCTTCGAGAAAAAGGATGCGCCGGGCGAAAAAGCCGCAGACAAGGCCGCGGGCTTTGCCTGGTCCTCGGACCTGGGCCGGGCCTACCGGCCAAAGCGCGGCACGACCTACCTGCTGGACCTGGTCCGCACCACCACGGATATGCGCCGCGTCGTGGCACAACAGGCTGGGCTGAACAGCGCCAAAAATTACTTTCAGACCTTCGATGCGTTGCGGGACAACCCGTCGAACGCAGGCTGTACCTATCGGATGATCGATGCCAGCGACGGGTTTCTCGACGGGTTCGAAGACGGCAAGCCGCTATCTATAGAAATCCTGGGCCCGGTCACCGAAGAGGTAGAGATCGACGGCAAGACGCACACTGTTTTGCGCACGCTGGGCAAGGAAAGCGAGACCAAGAATGGGCATTCGGTCATTTTCCGGTTCAAGATTGGTGCTATCCGTATCTTGCTGGGCGGCGATCTGAACACCGCGTCCGAAGATTATCTCCTGCGCCATTATACCGGTATTCAGGAAGACGCGTCCGATCTCGACAAGGCGATTTACAAGCTGGAACGCAAGGGCAGTTCTGCGACGCCTGACGAGATCCGCGAGCTGGATGCGTCCCGTGCGGCGAGGGATCATATTGTTGCCGTCGCCCGAAGCCGGTTCGAGGTTGATGTTGCCAAGGCCTGCCATCATGGCAGCCATCATTTCTCCGAAACCTTCCTGAAAGCACTTAATGCCATCGCCACGGTGATTTCCAGCGGGGACGAGGAGAGTTATGGCCATCCGCGGCCCGATGCGCTGGGCGCTTTTGGCAAATGTGGACGGGGCCATCGCCCGTTGATTTTCTCGACCGAAATTGCGCGATCCACGCGGGAATTCACGCCGATCAAGGCCTATTTCGACAAGCTTCGGGACTATGAAGCGAAAATCGCTGCCGCTGAGGATGCCGCAGAGAAGAAGCGGCTGACCGAATGGATGGAGGGCGCAAAGGACAGCAATGTGGCGCGCTATGGCATGGTGACGCTGCGCACAGACGGCACGACGACCATTATCGCGACCAAGCTGGAAGTGCCAAACGGCGATACCAAATGGGATATCCATCAGCTGGAAATCAATGCGGATACCGGTCAGGTCGAATATCGCGACAAAACGAAAGAGCACTAGGCTTCAAGGAGTGGTGCCACGAAAAAGCCCTGCTAGTCTTGAGGCATGATCGACAAGCGTACCGCTCTTCTTGACAAGCTCTCTGATTATGTGCTCGCGCACGGCATTGGCGCGGCCAGCTTGCGGCCCATGGCCAAGGCGGCGGGCACGAGCGACCGCATGCTGCTCTATTATTTTCCGGACAAGGATGCGCTGATTGAAGCCGTGCTGACCCATATCGCCGGGCGGTTGATGGCGGTCTTTGGTGATCCGGCAGATCTCGAGAAACTGCCTTTGGAGCCCCTGACTGAAAAAATCTATTCCCAGATGATCAGCGAACCCGTCTGGCCCTATGCGCGGCTTTGGCTGGAAATGACCGCGCTGGCCGCCAGCGGCGATGAAAAACTCAAAGCCATCGGCGGCGCGATAGGGCGGGGCTTTCTGGAATGGGGCGCTGGCCAGCTCGATTGCGCTGAGGCTGACCGTGCAGGCGAGGCGGCCCGGCTGATGATCGGCGTGGAAGGCCGGCTGGTTTTAAAAAGCCTGGGCCTGGACGATGTGAACGCCGCCGCGCGCTAGGCCTTTTTGTTCATGGCATAGGCGAGGAACAGGCCCACGCCAGCCCCCCAGAGAATGGTTCCGCCCGCGCCAGCATGAAGCTCGACCGTGGCCCCATAAAGCTGCGGATACCAGGCCAGCGCCGCGCCATCACAGATCATGGCGGCTGCCGTGCCGACCGAAAATCCCATGGCCAGCGTTTGCCGCGTCAGGCCGGTGATCTTCTGAAACAGGATCACAAAGGGCAGGGTACCGGGAACAATCGCGGCATAAAGAATGATCCGCGCCATGCCGTCATATATGCCCATTGGCCCTAAAATGCGCAGCAGCATGGCGGCCACAAACCAGAGAATGACTCCCATCAATACGGAGAGCCAGAATTGGCGGCCGGAGAGGCCGAGATTGGCAGCGAGGTTCATGACAGGCTCCTGTAGCGATTGCTACAGAGCGGTTTATCAGAATGTAGCGTACGCTACAACAACCATTTTATCGACAGGGCGAGATTTCATCTGTATATTATATACGTATGTTGTATGGGGCTGTGAATGCCATCAGCGATTTCCCTTTCGTCCGCCCAACGCCGCCGGGTGAATCTGACGATCGACAGCGATGTCATGGCGGAAGCCAGGGCTTTGTCATTAAACACGTCTCAGGCGGCTGAGGCCGGGATTCGCGATGCGATCCGTCAGGCACGGGAACAGCAATGGCGTGATGAGAACCGGCAAGCGATCAAAGCTCACAATTCAAGGGTAGAAGAAGAAGGCGTGCTGCTGCCCCCTGATTGGGCGGAAGACTGACCAGCTATGGCCCGCTTTGACGTTTATCGGCTTGGCACCAGCAAGGTCCCGCTTGTTGTGGATGTTCAGGCAAATCTGCTTGATGATCTAGCCAGCCGGGTTGTCATCCCGCTGCGGCCGTCCGGTGACGCCGCGACCGAGGCCATTTCCCGCTTGACGCCGCAGATTGAAGTGGAAGGCGAGGCCTATGTGTTGATGACCGCCGATATCGCCGCTTTGCCGGTGATACGCCTCGGCGAGAAAGTCACGAACCTGGGCGAACGATCTGGCGATGAGATTTCTGCTGCCCTCGATTTTCTCTTTTCGGGCTTCTGACCGGTGCGTCGGCTTTATTCAAACACTGACCGTTCGACAACGCCCTCAACCTGAATTGGCCGGAAAATCCGGTAGACCAGGAGGCCCAGCACGGCCATGCCAGCCGAAAAGAAAGAGTTCAGCACAATAAAGATCGGGCTCATCACCAAAAGCGGCAGAATTGAAATGGCAGCCTCTGCCCCGGTCAGAGGTTCGCCGCCGGTTTCAAGCGGGGCGCCAAGCGCCACCAGCAAGGCCATCAAGAGCAAGAAAAACAGAAAAAAGCCGGCCGTGAAGACCGCCCAGCCGACAAACATGAGCTTGAACGCGCTGCGCAGCCTCAGCCGGCCATCCCGTGTGGTAATTTTCAACGCTAACCCTCCCCAGACCTTTTCAGAATTACTGACGCGAATGGCCGTGTTATGTAATAATCTGGGATTGAAGACAGGAATGTCGAGGAAAAGCGAAGATGACGCCGATTGCACCGTGCTTGTGGTTCAACAATCAGGCGGAAGAAGCCGCCCGCTATTACACAGAGTTGTTTCCCGATAGCCGCATTGACCGGATTGTCCGCGCGCCGGTGAACAATCCCGGTGCGGAGAAGGGCGCTGTCTCCGTCGTGGAATTTACCCTGAACGGACAGCCCTATCTTGCGCTGAATGGTGGCATGGATAATCCGTTCACCGAAGCGGTCTCGTTCACCATCGCTACAGAGACCCAGGAAGAAACCGACCAGATATGGGATCGGATCATCGCCGAGGGTGGCGCGGCCATTCAGTGCGGCTGGTGCAGGGACAGGTTCGGCTTGCGCTGGCAAATCTATCCGCGGCGCATGCTGGACTTATTATCGCACGAGGATCGTGAATTGGCAGCGCGGGCCATGCAGGCCATGATGACCATGGTGAAAATAGAGATTGCAGACGTCGAAAAAGCGGCTTCAGGCGGTTGAACCGCGATCTTCAGGGGAGAACAGCCATGTCATATGTGGATGGGTTTGTAATTGCCGTGCCGACGGCCAACAAGGCTGCGTATCAAAAAGTGGCTGAGGCGATGGCCCCCATGTTCAAGGATCATGGGGCGATCAGTGTGGTGGAGTGCTGGGGCGAGGATGTTCCGGAGGGAAAAGTGACCTCATTTCCAATGGCTGTAAAAGCCAAACCGGATGAAACCGTCGTGTTTTCCTGGATCGTCTGGCCAGACAAAGCCGCGCGTGAATCGGGCATGGTGGCGTTCATGAAAGATGAGCGCTTGAAAGACATGGATCCGGAAAACATGCCCTTTGATGGCAAGCGCATGATCATGGGCAGTTTTGACATGATCCTTCAGGCTTAACCGGCCAGGGCGCTTCTGACTTTCGGCATGATCCGGCGGCTGACCGGGATGTGCGCTGACGTGGACAGAGAAAGCTCGCCCACCCCGCTCGCTTCACGTGACAAGCGCACCACGAAGGCTGTGTTTACAATATGCGAGCGGTGGACGCGCAGGAAGGTTTCCGGCAAGCGGTTTTCAATCTCGTTCAACCGGGCGGTGTAGAGCGTCTGTCCGCCATTGGCGAAATGAATCTCGACATAATCGCCAGCTGCCGCGAGATGCACAATCTCCGCGGTATTCAGTTTTTCCATCTGTCCCGCGCGATTGAGCTGCAAGGTAACCGGTTCCGATTTCAACCGGGCTTGTTCCAGCGCCATTTCCAGACGTTCGGACCGCGCCATCTCCCGCCGGGCCTGCCGCCTTGCCCGCACGAGGCCGGCCGCAGAGTCAAAAAAGGCAAGGAACATCAGAATGCTGGCGAAATAATAGATGCTGATATCAATGAAGGCGTGGAGCGCCACGAAGGCGCTGATCATCAAGGCCGCAAATATGGCGAGGTAAAGCCGCGCTTTTTTTTGGCCTTTCCAGCTCCACCAGCAAAGTCCGGCCATGGCGGTACCGATGGGCAGAACCAGCGCCTGCATGGCCTTGGGGTCATAGCTGGGCGTGATCATGATCACGCCCAGCGTTATTATGGCGACAATCGCCGTCAGACCCCATCGAGTGGTCACGCGCCAGCCCGAAAACGCCTTCAGGACATAGGCCAGCACGAAACACCCGAAAGCGAGCCCGAGGCCGACAACCGCAAACAATCGCCAGGCGTGAAGCGGATAGGCATATCCAAACAGGCCCCGGCTGGTTTCAGCGATCAATTGAAACGAGATGAAGAGCGCCATCAGGGTCAGGATCAGGGCGCTTTCCCGGTCTTCGCTGCGAAAAGCCATGAAGCCGAAAATGAAAAAGCCGATCACATAGACCCCCAGATTGATGAGGGAGGGCCAATAGGCGCGCAGGATACGTTCGGTCGGTCCTGCAAATTCACCCAGCATCAGATAGTGAATCGGGTTGGCAAAGGAGACGGGCCCGTGATGGGAAGACAACAACATCACAACCGTATTGTCGCCTGGCTGTAGCCGATCCGGTGGAACAAACAGGACGGCATCCATCTGACCTGCGCGTTCTGCGCTGCGGTTGATGCCCGGGGCGCCATTGGCCCCGATGGATTGGCCATTGATCCAGACCTGTGTGGACATCGCGCCTGACACATAAAATCCCAGCGGCTGATCCTGTGGGATATCGGCTGGCGCCAGAGTCAGCCGTGTTTGCATCCAGATGAAGCGGCCTTGCGGGTCGACCTCCAGCAACGACATGGTCTCGCAGCGCTCTGCAGCAAAGTCCGGGGGCGTAATATCGGTGGATTCGGCCGGGCATACGCGTGCATCGTGCAGATCAACGCCGATAAAGGACTGGCTGTACGCAAGCGTTTCCGTTGAAAGGAACAGCAGGATGGCAATCAAGAACCTCATGGCGAGACTCATAGCGCCGTTTACCGGACGCGTCCTGCCGCTGACCGGAAATTCACAACCGCTCGCCGATTTCTGCGTCACATAGCGGCGTGACACACCTAACAGGATGGCCTCTTTTGCTTAATTGGAGGCTCGAATGAAAAATCTTCTCCCCCGCTTGGCCGCGCAGGCGGTATTTAGTCTGACCCTCACTTCTGTTGCGCTTGCCGACCCCTTGCCCGGCGAAACGGAAATTACTTTCACCCCGAACACGGGCGAAGCCGTGATCGCTTATGAGGGGCGCGTAAGCGTGCCGGAACACCGGGCTGACCGGCAAAGCCGCACGATCGAACTGGCCTATGTCCGGTTTCCCGCCACGGGAGAGGGCGAGGGGGCACCGATTGTCTATCTGGCCGGAGGGCCCGGTGGCTCGGGTATTTCAACCGCCCGCGGTAATCGCTTTCCGCTTTTCATGGCCATGCGGGAACATGGCGATGTCATCGCCTTTGATCAGCGGGGAACCGGCGCATCGACCGCCCTTCCACCCTGCCGGTCGTCTGTTGCGCTCGATCCGCGCCAGCGGTTTAGCGAGGCAGAGCTGACCGGGGCTTACCGGCAGGCGGCTGATGAATGCCGCGCCTATTGGGAAGGCGAGGGCATTGCTTTTGCCGGCTACACAACAGCAGAAAGCGTTGCAGACCTGAGCGCTCTGCGGGCCCATCTGGGCGCGGAGCAGATGACGTTATGGGGCATTTCCTATGGCAGCCATCTGGCGCTTGCCGCAATCGACGCCATCCCGTCCGAGCTGGACCGGGTGATGCTGGCCAGCGTTGAAGGGTTGAATCAAACTGTGAAACTGCCTGCGCAAACCGATGCTTTCTTTGACAGAGTTCAAGCCGCGCTTGAAACCCAGCCGGCCGTCGCAGCGGCCTATCCGGATCTTGCCGGTTTGATGCACCGCGTCCACGCCCGGCTCGAAGCTGAGCCTCTATTGCTGGAATGGGATGCCGGGGAAGGCCGAACAGGCGGGCTTCTGCTGGACCGGCTGGCGGCGCAGCGGCTTGCCGGCGCAATGATCTCGGATCCCTCGCGGCTGCCTGTTCTGCTGGCCATTTATGCAGAGCTGGATGCGGGCGGGTCGGTCATGACGACCGGTTTGGTCCGCCGCTTTGTCTCTGGCGACCCGAATATCAGCTTTCGCGCCATGCCGCTGGCTATGGATGTCGCTTCAGGGATCAGTCCGGACCGGCTAGCAAGCGTTATGGCGCAGGCCGAAACCAGCCTGCTTGGCCTGGGGTTGAATTTCCCCATGCCACAGCTCAACGCCCTGTGGGCGGATATGGATCTGGGCCCCGAATTTCGCGATGGACCCTTTGGGGATACGCCAGTCCTGACCCTGACCGGAACGCTGGATGGCCGTACCTATCCTGAAAGCCAGCAGGAAGCCGTTTCCGGGCTGACGAATGTCTCCCGCGTGACGATCGTCAATGCCGGCCACAATCTCTTCATGTCGACGCCTGAGGTCACCGAGATCATGCATCGCTTCATGCGGGGCGAGGCGGGCTTGCCGGAAGAAATCATCATCCCGCTGCCCGACTTCACCCGGAACCCGTTCCAGTAGCGGGCCAGGCTCCGGGTATGAAAAGGCCGGCCTTCGTGCCGGCCTTTTCTGTTCTGGCCGCAAAGGCAATACTGAGATAGGACTCTGGTTTCAGCGAGTTGGAGGGGCAAGCTGATTCAATTTCTCAGGATCGTTGGCGAGGGATCGGCCTGCCTGGCGTTCACATCACGTCGGGTTTTGCTGTTTCGCTGAAAAAAGTTTTCGTCGCCCGCCTCCAATCCGGATGCCGGCGGCCACTATGGGGTAACGGTCAATATCGGCCGGGTCGATTGGAGAGTTTGAAATGGATTTCGGGACCTTGTTCGCCAGCTACTGGTGGCTCTTGTTTCCGCTGGCCTTTTTTGTGGCCGCCGGGTGGAACAGCTTCATGCGCTATCAGCGGGTGAAGGCAAAGACGGACGTATTGAAAGCTTATGCGCAGTCGGGGAAGGAACCTCCGAAAGATCTGATTGCCGCGCTCGAGCGTGACGAAAAACGCAGTGATGACTGGACCGGTGATGACGAGGATGACTCCTCCCCCGGTGAAGGATCGACGGTCTTTCTCGTGGTTCTGTTCGGCGGGCTGAGTGCCGTATTTGCCTATGTCGGATATACGGGCTGGTTCGGCGGCGAACAGACCTCCATGTACTTTGTGTCCATGATATTGGGCGTATTGGCGGTCGCCTTCCTGTTTTCGGGCCTGTTTGGCGGCCGTAAGCGCCGATAGTCATGAGCCTTGCCAGCGATTCAGAGCTGGCAGGTGCCGCAAAGCGGGGTTCGGATCGTGCATTCGAACAGCTGGCCCGGCGTCACAGCGCAGCCCTGCGGACCTTTCTCCGCGGGGTTTGCCGCAACCAGGCTCTGGCAGACGACATAGCCCAGGACGCCTTGATCCGGGCCTGGCGAAGGCTGGATCAACTGCGCGACGAAAACGCTTTCAGGAGCTGGCTGTTCGGCATTGGCTGGCGGCTGGCATCCGAAGAGCGCCGCGCCTCCGGCCGGCGGGCAAAGCGCGAAGAGGATTGGGTCGAAACCCAGGCGCAGACGCTTGCCGAAGGCCTCAGTGCAGAAGAAAGCCTGGCGCTGGAAGCTGCCATGCAGACCCTGTCACCGGATCAGCGCGCTTGCATATCGCTTTGCCTGGCACAGGGATGGTCGCATGGCGAAGCTGCGGTAGTACTGGACATGCCGGTCGGAACGATCAAATCTCATATCAAGCGGGGCCGGGCAAAACTGCTGGCTGCGCTGGGAGGTGAAGATGAACGCTGAGGACAAGCTCAAGGCCTTTCTGAAGGCAGACGAAGCGCCAGCTGCCGATCCTGTTTTCATGGCGGAAATGACCCAGCGCATGGCGCGGTTCCGGATGCGGTCGCAACTGGCAGTGTTTGCGGCCCTGGCGATTGCCATTGGTGCTGTCGTTTACGGTCTCATGATGGCAGCAGGCCCGCTTGTGGGACAAACGCTGGGGCCGCTGCTGACAGATTTTGCCGGCACGCCGGGCCTTGCGCTTGCCGCCTTTACGGTCGCGGCGGGAATATATCTGCCACGCCTGTTAAGCCGCACACGGGGCTAGGGGCAATAGTTTAACGCTTCACACCACTCGTCATGGTCCGGCTTGACCGGACCATCTCGGAAAGCTTGGCTTACACCATGTCCAAGCGGTTCCCATGCATTGCGGTTTATATGATGTCGAGCCGACAGAATGGGCCCATATACACCGGGGTGACGGCAGATCTGATCCGGCGTGTTTATGAGCATCGGGGAAGACTAAGCTCCGGTTTCGTACAGAAGTATAACTGCCGGCGTCTGGTCTGGTATGAACCTCACGAGATGATGGCAGAATCAATTTATCGAGAGAAACGATTGAAACGATGGCTGCGTGCCTGGAAAGTGGCAATGATAGAAGCTGCAAACCCCGACTGGCGGGATTTAAGCGAAACACTTTGGCCTGATTAGAGATCATCCGGTCAAGCCGGATGATGACGAGGGGAACAGGTGTTGCATCATTCGTCAGGGTCCGGCCTGCTTGGCCTCGGGGAGCCAGGGATCGGACCATCGTGCAAATTGCCTCGCCAAATAAGGCGGACTCGCTCTATTCTTCGCAGACGCGATGGTGGGGAGGACTATGACGCTACTGATTGTCGGGCTGATCCTGTTTATCGGCATGCATTCGGCCCGTTTGATACCCGGCGCGCGCGGCGCTTTTATCAACGGTTTTGGCCCGGGTGGTTTCAAGGTAATCTACGCGCTGGTTTCGCTGATCGGCTTTGTCCTGATTATCTGGGGCAAAATCGCGGCCCACCCCTCGGAGATGCTTTATCAAGCCCCTGAGTGGAGCCGTATGGCAGCGCTGATCGCGATGCCGGTCGCCTTGATCCTGATTGCGTCAGCCTACACGCCCAGCCATATCCGCCGCTTTGTCCAGCACCCGATGTTGTTTGCGGTTGCGATCTGGTCGGGGGTACATCTCGCCGCCAATGGTGAGATCGCGGCTGTCATTCTGTTCGGGGCCTTTTTTGGCTGGTCTCTGCTTTTGCTGATCGCCTCTTTCTTGCGCGGGGATCATCCACCGGATCCGCCCAAAGGCTGGGGTGGCGATGTCGTTGCGATCGTCGCTGGCGCCCTGGCCGCTGCCCTGCTGGTCCGCTTTCATGTCAATCTGTTCGGAGTGGGTGTGATCTGATCGACTGTCTTGCATCCAAATTCGCCTGAACCCGCATCATAAGTCCGAGAGCGCCGTGGGGCGCGACTTGAGACACGGAAAGGAAATAAGATGGGACCCGAAATTCTTGCTCCCTTCACAGTTTTCGGATCGATCGTTTTGATCGTCTGGATTGTTTTTCACTTTGGATCGAAAAACCGGAGAGACGTTTTGGAAACGGTTCGAACCGCCGCCCAATCGGGCACCGAGTTAACGCCTGAAATCATCCGCGCGCTGGGAATGCCGCAGCGCAAAAAAGGCGGAGATAAACGCTGGGGGATTATTCTCCTGTCGATCGCCGCAGCCTTCATTGCGCTCGGCTTTTCGATCGGCGCCGTGGAAGGCGATATGGAAGTCGTCGGTATCATGGCCGGTGTCGCGTCCTTCCCTGGCTTTGTTGGGCTTGCATTGATCCTTATGGGTGTGCTGGTCCGCGATAATTCGGACGACTAGGTCAACGCCAGTCTAAAGGGAGAGACACGTGTCTCGAGGTGCGTCGGACGAGGAATTGATTGCCCTGGTAGTGGCCGCAAAAGACGGCTCTGCCTTTGGCGAACTCGTCCGGCGGCACCAGGGGGTTGTCCGGGGGCTGATGCAGCGTATGTGCGGTAATCATGCGCTTGCCGATGACCTCGCGCAGGAAGCCTTCATCAAAGCCTACAACAAGATCGAGAGCTTCACAGGCAAAGGGTCCTTCCGCGCCTGGCTCTGCCGGATCGCCTATAACGAGTTTCTGATGTCCGCGCGAAAGCGCAAAGCGACGGAGAAAGCCATGGAACGGTTCAAACCAGAGGTCGATGACGTGGAAGCCCCGCGCGACATGGGTTCCGTGGTGGATCTGGACCGCGGACTGAAAACGCTAAAGGAAGACGAGCGGGTTTGCGTCACCTTGTGCTATGCTGCGGGCATGTCGCATGCCGAAGCAGCGGAAGCCACCGGCATGCCGCTGGGAACGGTGAAATCGCACGTTAATCGGGGACGGGAAAAGCTGAAGACCTGGTTCGAGGCTGAGGAGGTAATGGCATCATGACCATGAATGATCCCTTCGACGACCGTCTGCGCGCCGCTTTCGCTGCGGCGGAACCGCAAGATGAAATCGATGCCGACGAATTTGTAAGGCGCGTGCAAGGCCGCATGGGACGACCCAATCGCCGGCGCGCCCTGGTGATTGGCGGAGCCGGATCCACTGGGTCGGCGGTCGCCGGAACCCAGCTTGAAGGTTTTTTTTCCAACCCGGAATTCTTGCCGACCGAAGGTATGATGGGTCAGGTTTTCGCTTACACGTCTCCGGAATTGCTGGCCGCAGGCGTTCTGGCGCTCATGATCGCCGGGTTCGCAATCGTGATCCCCAAAGCAATCTAGACGGCAGCACCGGCTTTCGCTGCGCTGCAACATCGGTTAGAGACGCCGCCATGTCGGCTCAATCTCAAAAGAATCGTCTGACCGTTCCGCAGGTTCGTGCCCGAAAGGGTGGCGAGCCTTTGGTGTGCCTGACCGCTTATGATGCGGCCATGGCACGCTTGCTGGATGCGCACTGCGATATCCTTCTGGTCGGTGACAGCCTGGGCATGGTCGTCCACGGTATGGATTCCACCATCGGCGTCACGCTCGATATGATGGTTCTGCACGGTCAGGCCGTCATGCGCGCTGCAAAGCAGGCCTTGGTGGTGATCGATTTGCCCTTCGGAACGTATGAAAAGTCACCGGAACAGGCATTCCAGAGTGCGTCCTGGGTGCTGTCGGCGACCGGCGCACAAGCCGTAAAGATCGAAAGTGGTGTGTATGCCGCCGAGACGATCCGCTTTCTGACGGACCGCGGCATCCCGGTGATGGGCCATGTCGGCTTGCGCCCTCAAGCGTCGCTCAGCGAAGGCGGCTTCAAGGCCAAAGGCCGCGATGACGCCGAGCGCCAGCGCGTGCTGGACGAGGCCAAAGCTGCCGACGAGGCCGGAGCATTCGCAATTGTGATTGAAGGCGTCGAAGAAGGTCTGGCGCGCGAAATTACCCAGGCCGTCAGCGCGCCGGCCATCGGGATTGGCGCCTCTGCGGCCTGTGACGGGCAGATTCTGGTCACCCAGGACATGTTGGGGCTCTTTGATTGGGCACCGAAATTCGTGCGCCGTTATGGCCAGATGTCGGCCATGATCGAGGACGCCGTCGGGCGCTATGCTGAGGACGTGAAATCGCGCGCCTTTCCGGGAGCAAACGAAACCTATTCTTTCAAGCAGAAGAACGGCTAAGCGCGGTTGCCGCTGGGCGGCGGCGCGGCTAGTGTCCCGCTCCAATTCAAACAAGCATTCAGGACGTTTTCCGTGGCTGATATTTTCCACGAAGTCGAAGAAGAACTTCGCAAGGACAAGTACAACGAATTGCTGCGCTCCTGGGGCCCCTGGGTCCTTGGTGCGGCAATCGCCATTGTCGCCGGGGCGGCCGGTTGGCAGGGCTGGCAGTATCTCGACCGTCAGCAGGCCTTTAGCGAGTCGGATCGTTATTTTGCCGCGCTTGATCTGGTAGAGGCCCAACGTCTTCAGGAAGCCGATCTGGCCTTGCAGCAACTCGCGGATGACGCGTCGAGCGGATATACGGGCCTGGCCCTCATGCAGCGGGGCGAGATTGCGCTTTCGCAAGGCGATACGGCCTCGGCGGGTTTTCACTTCGAACAGGCAGCTGATGCCTTCAATGTTAATACGCTGGGGGATCTCGCCCGGGTCAAAGCGGCCATGGCGCTATTTGAAGATCTCTCGATCGATGATCTGCAGAACCGCCTCGGGCCGGTCATGCAATCGGATCGCCCCTACCGCCTGCTGGCCATGGAAGTCATTGCCGCAAAGGCGTTTTCCATAGGTGATCTGGAGCGGGCACGGAGAGAGTTCGAGGCGATCTCCAATGATCTGGATGCGTTGGCTTTGCCGGTCGCCCAAAGGGCGCAGGCTGCGTTGAGCGTCATCACACGGCTGGAGCAGACAGGGCAGAGTGCCGCGGGCGATGCCGGCACGGAAATGCAGTTCGACCTCGGTGCGGCACTGGAGCAGGCAGAAGCCGAAACTCTGGAAGATGCCATTTCAACGCCGCAAATCCCCGGCGCGGAATTGTTGGACGCCCTGCCGGCAGGTGAAGGCGAGACGCAATCCGGTAGCAATTCTGACGACTCAGATGGTGACGGGCAGGAATAGATGATGACAGGACTAAAACTCACCCGGCTCGCCTGTCTGGCGGCAATTCTTGGACTGGCCGGATGTTCGACCGTGTCGGATACAGCCGAACGGCTAAATCCGTTTGATGGCGATGGCGGCGTCGATGAAGATGCGCCGGCGATTGATGACCGTGTCTCAATCCTCAGCTTTGAACAATCGCTTCAGGCTGACCCTGATGCCGCCGCCGAGCCGGTTATTTTGCCTACCGCCTATGTCAATTCGATCTGGTCGCAGCCGGACGGCTATCCCACGCACGCCATGCAGCACACGCAGGCCTCTGGCAATCTGGACGTGGTCTTCCGCCGCCGTTTCGGTCAGGGGTCAGATCGCTCCAGCCGGATCAATGCCCGTCCGATTTATGCCGATGGCCGCATTTATGTGATGGATGGGGAAAGCCGCATCTACGCACTTGATCCGGATTCCGGCCGTGAAATCTGGGAAGCCCGTGTCAGATCCGGTAACCGTCAGGACCGGATCGGTTTCGGGGGCGGGCTGGCCTATGACAATGGCCGCTTGTTTGTGCATACCGGGCGTCGTTTCATGGTCGCTCTGGATGCCACCAATGGGCAGGAGATCTGGCGGACGCCGTCCCTCACGCCTTTCCATACCGCGCCGACCGCCGTCAATAACACGGTATTTGTCGCAACCGACGACAACGAGCTCCATGCCATTGATCAGAACACCGGCGAAATTCTCTGGAACCACCAGGGCATTGCTGAACCCGCCCGCCTGATCACCGCCCCGAGTGTTGCTGTCATTGGTGAAACCGTGGTCGCCCCTTATGCCTCGGGCGAAATTACCGCATTGCGGATCCAGAACGGCAATCCGATCTGGAATGATGCACTGACACGTTCCGGTGGACTGACGCCCATTTCAGCGATCAATGATGTCGCCGGCAGCCCGGTTATCGTCGATGATGTCGTCTACGCGATGAGCCATTCTGGAATTCTGGCTGCGTTTGATCTCCGGACCGGCGAGCGTCTCTGGACCCAGCCTGCCGGCGGCCTTCACGCGCCCTGGGTGGCCGGTGATTTTCTGTTTCTTGTCACATCGGATGGCGAGCTAGTCTGTGTCGAACGCAGCGACGGTACAATCCGCTGGATCACGCAATTGCCGCTTTATCAGCGTGCACGCAGCCGCCGCGACAGGATCGCCTGGGCCGGCCCCGTTCTGGCAGGTGGGCGGCTCTTCCTGGCCAGCTCAACCGGAGAGGGGCTGATCGTTGATGCCCAAACCGGAAATATCCAGCGCGAAGTCAATCTTCGGGACCCGGTCTTCGTTGCCCCCATCATCGTCAATGAAACGATCTATGTCGTGACCGATGACGCGCGCCTGATCGCGCTGCGCTAACCGTCATGGCTGTCCCCACAATCGCGGTGGTGGGCCGCCCCAATGTCGGCAAATCAACGCTGTTCAACCGTCTGGCGGGCAAGCCGCTGGCGATTGTTGATGACCGCCCGGGCGTCACCCGCGACCGCCGCGAAGCGCGCGGACGTCTGGGCGATATTCCGCTGCGGATCATTGATACCGCCGGTTTCGACAATGCTGATGCCACCAAGCTGGGCACGGATATGCGCGCCCAGACCGACCAGGCGCTGAAGGAAGCCGATGTCTGCCTGTTTGTGATCGATGCCCGCGAAGGCATTACCGCGCTCGACGAAGCTTTTGCTGATGTGGTGCGTCGCTCGGGCCGTCCGGTCATCCTCATCGCCAACAAGGCCGAAGGCAAAGCCGGGATGGATGGTATCACCGAGAGCTATGCGCTCGGCTTTGGAGAGCCGGTGGCAATCTCGGCCGCGCATGGCGAAGGCATGGGCGATCTACACGCCAGACTGTCGGACGAGCTGGGCGATTATCAATCGCTCGAAGACGTTGATGCAGACGAGCCGCCGCTTCGGATCGCCGTGATTGGCCGTCCAAATGCCGGTAAATCCACCTTGATCAATGCGCTGATCGGCGAAGACCGGTTGATCACCGGGCCGGAAGCGGGGGTCACCCGCGATGCCATTGCTGTGGATTGGCTCTGGGATGGCCGCCGGGTGCGCCTGCACGATACGGCGGGCTTGCGTAAAAAGGGCAAGGTGAATGACCGGCTCGAGCGCATGAGCGCCGCCGATACGCTGCGCGCCATCAAATTCGCCGAGATCGTTCTGCTGCTCGTCGATGCCGAACATCCGTTTGAGAAACAGGATCTGACCCTGGCTGATCTCGTCATGCGCGAGGGCAGAGGGCTGATCATGGTTTTGGCCAAGTGGGACCTCGTCCCAAATCGCGATGCAGCTTTGAAAGAGCTTCAATACGAATTTGAACGCTTATTGCCGCAAGCCAAGGGCGCGTCGCTCATCCCGGTGTCTGCACTTAAAAACAAAGGGCTGGACAAGCTGATGCCCGCGGTCACCCGCCTGCATCGCGACTGGACGGCCAAGATCAAGACGCGTGATCTGAATGACTGGCTTCAGGAAATGATTGCGCGCCACCCGCCGCCTGCCGTGCAGGGCCGCCGCATCAAGCCGCGCTATCTGTCACAAACCAAATCACGCCCGCCGACCTTTGTTTTGATGTGTTCGCGCGCGGGCGATCTGCCGGAAAGCTATAAGCGTTATCTGGTCAACGGCATCCGCGAGGCGTTCGACATGCCCGGTGTGCCAATCCGCTTGATCGTGAAATCCGGCAAGAACCCTTACGCGAAGAAATAGGGTTTTTAGGCTTCGAGGCTGACAAGTGGCAGCTCCGAAGCCTGAAAAAGGCGGATCAGATCAAAAAGCGTCGTCAGGCTTGCGGAAGGAACAGAACCGTCAGCACCCGGCCATCGCTAAGCGCTGTTTGAAACCGCGTTTCGTCAGTTGGAGAGACCGCTATTCCGCTGTCCGTCGCGCGCGTGAGTTCACCGTTCTTGGCCTCCCAAAGGCTAAAGACAATCACGGTCTGGCCTTCGGCGCAGGCAGTAGTGGAACCGGCAATGCAGGGGCTTGCGGCAAAGGAATAGCGGATGCCGTCTCCAAGCGTATCACTGATCGCCGCATCGGCACCGTCTGCTTGGCCAAACTCGGCCTGGCCTTCGGAAACAATCTGACCCACACCATCGTCAACAACGACTTGATAAATCAGTCGCACATCAGCCGCTGCACTTGGCGCCAGCATCAGGCTCATTGATAAGGCCGCCGCGCAAGCAAATGCTCCAAGCGTGGCGCTGATCGGCTTTCGTATTATATGATCAAACATGGCAAACACCCTTTGTCTAAGGTTTCGGAACGCCACGAATACTTCCATCAAATGACGCAGAACCGCGCTGGCGGGCCGATTGGCCGACCGGCAAGCTTCCCAAAAGGCATGCTTGTCTTCTTCGCTGACCCGCACTTCGATTGAGACGGTCTTTTTCGGTTCACGCTGAGGAGGTTTGTTGTGTTTCATGGCACCGACCAATTGGGGTCCGACGCTTCGAAATGTAATCAATTTCGTGCCTGGAAAAAGAAATTTCGTGTCTGGACACGCCAATGCGTGGAGCCAGGAGGGGGCTCTTTCCGTTGTTTGAGCTGAAAATTCGGCGAAGAAAATAGACTGTCGCTACGTCTCGCTCGGGAAATCGACCCACTCGCCATGACGCGTGGAGTCTGATGACACCAGCGACAACACCATCGGCACCAGGTCTTCCGGTGGTGGCAGGGTGTCCGGGTTCTCGCCGGGAAAGGCTTTCTTGCGCATCGCGGTCCGCATTGGACCCGGATTGAGAAGATTAATCCGCAGAGCCTTCTTTTCATGCTCGGCGGCCCAGCTGGTGATCAACGCATCCAGCGCAGACTTACTGGCCGCATAGGGTGCCCAATAGGCCCGGCAGGATTTGGACGCGCCGGATGTCAGGAAGACGGCCCGGCCAGCCTCGGATTTCAGCAAGAGCGGCTCAAAGGCGCGGATCAGACGTGCTGGCGCGATGACGTTAACGGCCATCACCTCATTCCAGGTTTTGGCTGTGACCTGCGCGGCAGGCGTCAGTTCACCGAGAGATCCAGCGGCCGCGACCAGAATATCCAGCCGGCCCCATCGCTCAGCGACGATTTCTGCGAGTTTTTCAATGCCTTCCGGATTGGCTTGATCGAGCGGCACCAGCGTGCATTGTCCGCCCGCTTCGCGGATTTCATCATCCAGATCTTCCAGCCCGCCTTGCGTACGGGCGGTGGCGATAATGTGGGCACCTTCCCTGGCGAGACCCAACGCAATGGCGCGGCCAATACCCCGCGAAGCGCCGGTGACCAGCGCGATTTTATCCTGAAACATCAAATCACTCATGCATCGACCAGCAGGGAAAGCTGCCGGTCCTTGTCGGAAGCGGCCCGCTCATGATCGAGCAGCCGCGTGGCGTATTCGCCGGTGAAATAGTGATCGGCCAGCTGCGGGGCGTCCGCATTGCGATTTTCGCCCAGCACAGCCTGATAGAGCCCGTTGATAGACAAAAAGCCGAGACTGTCGGCCTTCAAGGCCTTGGCCATCGCGTTGGTATCCAGCGCGGACGCCATCAGCTCTTCCTTACTGGGCATATCAATGCCGTAAAAATCTGGATTGGTGATGGGCGGGCAGGCCGAGCGGAAATGCACCTCGGTCGCTCCGGCTTCGCGCATCATTTCCACGATCTTGCGCGAGGTCGTGCCGCGGACGATGGAATCATCCACCAACAGAACCCGCTTTCCCTTGATAACGGGCGGATTGGCGGAATGCTTGCGGCGCACGCCAAGGTCCCGCTTGGCCTGCGTCGGTTGGATAAACGTCCGGCCGACATAGTGACCGCGAATAATGCCCATCTCGTAAGGTACGCCTGCGGCCTGTGCATAACCCAACGCCGCCGGCACGCCGCTATCGGGCACCGGGATGACGACATCGACATCTGCCGGAGCGTCCAGATAAAGCTGCCGGCCCATGCGCTTGCGCGCGTCATAAACGCTGATGCCAGAAATCTCGGAATCGGGCCGGGCAAAATAGATGTATTCAAAAGCGCAAGGCCGGGCTTTTCGCGGTGGCGCGAACTGGTCGGACTTCATGCCGTTTTCATTGACGATAATGGCTTCACCCGGCTCGATATCGCGCACATAGGTCGCGCCAATGACATCCAACGCGCAGGTTTCAGAGGCCACAATTGTGGCACCATCCAGTTCACCCAACACCAGAGGACGGATACCAAACGGATCCCGTGCTGCGATCAGCCTGCCATTGACCATGGCGACCAGCGCAAACGCGCCTTCAATTTGCTTGAGTGCGGACAAGAAGCGTTTGGAGGCGCTCGAACGATCCGAGCGCGCAGCAATCTGCAGGATCACTTCCGTGTCGCTGGTGGACTGGAAAATGGACCCTGAGGCGACCAGCTCATTCCTGAGAGACCTCGCATTAGTGAGGTTACCATTATGCGCCACCGCAATTCCGCCGCCGCGCACATCCGCATAAAGCGGCTGGATATTCCGCGTAACCGTGCCGCCGGACGTGGAATAGCGCACATGGCCAATACCGGACGAGCCGGGCAGGCGATGATGCGTTTCGCCATCAGCAAAGTGCTCGCCGACCAGCCCCATATGCCGTTCGGCATAAACGCGATCGCCGTCATGGGTGACGATGCCACAGCTTTCCTGACCGCGATGCTGCAAGGCGTGCAGGCCCAGCGCAATCAGAAGCGCCGCATCCTGACCGCCGAACACACCAATGACGCCGCATTCCTCACGCAGATGATCAGACGCTGCATCATAGGCGAGCGGCGGGGCAGGAAATCTCATCCGTCATCTTCCTCGCTGGCATCACCGATCAGCTCGTCCAACCGGTTGCGGTCGCGGTCATCATAGGATTCTTCATCAGGACGCGTGGGCTCTTCTGCGGGCGATATAGGCGTCGTGCGCCCGATTTGCGAGTCCCCCGGTGCGAGCGCTTGAAGCAGGCGGGCCGAGGTGTTTACCAGCGGATAGAGCCGCGCATCTGTCACCTGTGGCGGCGGTTGGCCCTGATTGGCGAGGCTGGCGATGATCAGGAGGAATCCCAGCGCGAACAGGGCGCGGGCGATGCCGAAGAAAAAACCGAGCGCGCGATCGAGAAAGCCGACATCATCACCTTTCTTGACGTTCGCCCGCATGGGCGCGGTCAGAAAGCTGACCGCCATAAAGACAAGCGCGAAGACGATGCCAAGCGTGACCAGATTGGCAACCCAGCCAGCGGGAACAAAATCATCCGCCAAAGTCACAAAGATCGGCCGGCTCCAAAGCGCGGCAATGGCCGCGACGATGGCGGCCGTCATCGACAGGGCTTCGCTCACAAAACCGCGTACCAGCGCATGATAGGCGGACGCCCCGATAAAAAGGAGGATGGCACCATCTATCGGGGTGAGACCGCCCATCCTGTCAGTCCTCCTGTCGCCAGGCGCTGATTGTGGCGGCCAGATCGGCCACGGCACCGAGGCCACGCACGGTGACCGGCGGATGGCCTTCGGTCGCACTCAAGGGCGCAAGCGCTTGTTTAAAGCCCAGCTTGGCGGCTTCCTTCAGACGCGCGTCGCTGCGGCCCACACTGCGGATATCACCCGACAGGCTCATCTCGCCGAACATCACCGCGTCGGCCGGAAGAGGCGCGTTAAGCGCAGAAGAGAGTATTGCTGCTGCCACTGCCAAGTCCGCCGCCGGTTCCCCGATCTTCAGCCCGCCTGCGACGTTCAAATAAACGTCACGGCCGCCAAAGGAAAGCCCGCATCGCGCCTCGAGCACGGCGAGCACCATTGAGAGCCGTCCGGAATCCCAGCCGACGACGGTCCGTCGAGGCGTTCCCAACGGCGAAGCGGCGACAAGCGCCTGAATTTCGGTCAGGACCGGCCGCGTGCCTTCCATACCCGCAAAAACGGCAGCGCCTGGCGTCTGATCACCTCGATCATTGAGAAATAGCGCAGACGGATTTTCAACTTCCTGCAAGCCGGCATCGCCCATTTCGAACACGCCGATTTCATCGGTCGGGCCGAAGCGGTTTTTCACTGCGCGCAGGATGCGGAATTGATGGCTGCGCTCGCCTTCAAAATAGAGCACGGCATCCACCATATGCTCGACCACGCGCGGACCAGCGATTTGGCCATCCTTGGTGACGTGACCGACAAGGATGACGGCGCATCCAGATTTCTTGGCAAAGCGCACGAGTTCTTGCGCACAGGCCCGCACCTGAGCCACCGTGCCGGGTGCGGCAGCGAGTTGATCGGTCCACAGTGTCTGCACAGAATCAATCACCGCGATGTCCGGCTTCTCGGCTTTTAGTCCATCGAGAATGTTTTCCAGCGAGGTTTCTGCCGCCAAGGCCACCGGGCTTTCCGCCAGCCCCAAGCGCCGTGCCCGGCGGCGCACCTGATCAACGGCCTCTTCGCCAGAGACATAGACCGACTTGGTGCCACTTTGCGCGAGATGCGCAACAGCTTGCAGCAACAACGTGGATTTCCCGATGCCCGGATCGCCGCCGACCAGAAGGGCAGACCCGGGCACCAGCCCGCCGCCACAGACCCGGTCAAATTCGGCAATGCCACTATCCAGGCGCGCAATATCTCCGCCTTCGCCATCGAGGGTCACGAGTTCCAGCTTGCCGCGGCGTCCGGCCTTCTTCGGTTTGGCCTGTGTGCCGAGCGGGGCTGAGGCGATTTCTTCGACCAGCGTATTCCAGGAGCCGCAATCGGAACACTGGCCGGACCATTTGGCATGGACCGCTCCGCAGGACTGACAAACAAACTGGCTATCGCCGCGCGCCATCGCGAATCACTCGAACCACTCGGGTGACAGTTTCGGCACGAGGCGGGTCGGGTTCAAGGCGCTAATGCGCGATGCCCTCATAGCGATCATCCCGGGTGAGATCCATGAACTTGGTCCGCGCCGCATCAAAGGCGAGATCGACCGTGCCGATCGGACCATGACGCTGCTTGCCGATGATCACCTCAGCGCGCCGTTCGATCTGGCGGAACTCCTCTTCCCAGGCGAGGTATTCTGGCGTGCCTTCTTTCGGCTTTTCGCGCTCTTTGTAATAGCTCTCGCGATACACAAACATCACCACATCGGCGTCCTGCTCGATCGAGCCGGATTCCCGAAGATCGGAAAGCTGGGGTTTCTTGTCGTCGCGCTGTTCGACCTGACGCGACAACTGAGAGAGGGCAATGACGGGGACGGACAACTCCTTGGCCAGCGCTTTCAGGGCCTGCGTGACTTCAGAAACTTCCTGAACCCGGCCCTGGCTGGCTTTGGATTCAGACGCTGTGACCAGTTGAAGATAGTCCACCACGATGACATCCAGCCCGTGCAGGCGTTTCAGGCGGCGCGCGCGCGCGCAAAGCGCGCCGATGGACAGACCACCCGTGTCATCGATGTAAAGCGGCAGGCTCTGGATCTCGAGCACCGCATCGCGGATTTCTTCATACTGGGCCGGGTCAATATCACCGCGCCGGATCTGATAGCCGGGAATGCCGGTGTAATCCGCGATCAGACGGGTGGCGAGCTGTTCGGCGCTCATCTCCAAAGAGAAAAAGCCAACCACGCCGCCGGACTCGGTCTTCTTCGCGCCATCGGGCAGGGTGGAATACTGGTAAGCACGCGCCACCGAAAAGGCGATATTCGTTGCCAGAGCGGTTTTACCCATCGAGGGCCGGCCTGCCAGAATGATCAGGTCCGACGGGTGTAAACCGCCGAGTTTTTCATCCATTGCCCGTAAGCCCGAGGACATGCCGGACAGGCCGCCTTCGCGCTCGTAAGCAGCGGCCGCCATCTCGACGGATTCTGTCAGGGCATCCTTGAACGAAACAAAGCCACGTTGATTGCCGCCTGTCTCAGCCAGTTCGAAGAGTTTGCGCTCGGCGCTTTCGATCAACAGGCGGGCATGGGTTTCCGGTGTGGCTTCCGTGGCTTCATGAGACAGTTCCGCAGACACCCGGATCAACGCCCGGCGTAACGCCAGATCATAGATCAGTTGGGCGTATTCAACCGCTGCAACGGAGTCTGAAGCGCTTTCCAGCAAGAGAGCGAGATAGGCCGAACCGCCAATTTCCTGCAGCCCGCCATCGCGCTCGAAATCTGTTTTTAAAACAATGGCATCGGCCAGTGCGCCGCGTTGAATCCGGTCGGCTGCGGCCTGATAGATGCGGCCATGGACCGGATCATAGAAATGTTCCGCGCGCAGCCAGTCACTCACCCGGTGCAGGACTTCATTGTCATACAGCAAAGCCCCCAGAAACGCCTGTTCGGCCTCAACATTGTGGGGCGCGCTGTCAGTTCCGTTTTCATCAGGATGGGGAAGATCGTGGATGGCCATGCGAAGGTTCTTAACGAAGTCTTAAGTGGGCTCAAGCGCGCCTTTGGCCTTGACATTGATCTTTTCAGACTCGCCCACAGGAAATTGCCGGGCTGTGGATAACTTGAGTCGGGTTCGACCCAAAATTATCCAGAAAAAAGGCGGAGCCATAGCCCCGCCTTTGATCTGTGAACGGAAGAAAAAACGCTAAGCGTTTTTTGCTTCGTCCTCGTCGTCTGCCGCTTCGGCTTCCGCTTCAGCGTCTTCGACGATTTCAGCGTTCTCTTCGGCTGCCAGAAGATCTTCCGGCTCGGCACCGGCTTCAAACAGCTCGGCGGCCTGGGCTTCAGCAATGGCGCGATCTTCATCGGCCAGCGTCTGGATGACGTCTTCACCGGCGGCCTGACGCTCGGCTTCATCTTCGGTGCGCGCTACATTGATGGTCACCGTGATGGTGACTTCGGCGTGCAGCTTGATTTCCACTTCATGCAGACCCAGCGATTTGATCGGATCATTCAGAACGACCATGGAGCGGCCGATCTTGAGATCTTTCGATGTCACCGCTTCGGCGATGTCGCGCGTATTGACCGAACCGTAAAGCTGACCGGTTTCGCCCGCCTGACGGATCATGACGAAGGTTTCGCCATCAATACCTTCAGCGGACGAAGCCGCCGCATCGCGGCGTTCGGCGTTACGTTTTTCGAGAGCTTCACGCTGCGCTTCAAAGCGCTTGCGGTTGGCTTCGGTCGCGCGCAGCGCTTTTTCCTGCGGCAAAAGGAAGTTACGGGCAAAGCCGGGCTTTACCGTCACTTCTTCGCCCATGGCGCCCAGATTGTCGACGCGTTCAAGAAGAATGACTTGCATGGTTTTGTCTCCCTCTAGTCGACTGCGTAAGGCAGGATCGCCATCTGGCGCGAGCGCTTGATGGCGCGGGCCAGTTCACGTTGCTTCTTGGCCGAAACAGCGGTGATGCGGGCCGGGACAATCTTGCCCTTTTCCGACATGTAGCGCTGCAACAGCTTGGGATCCTTGTAATCGATCTTCGGCGCATGTTCGCCAGAGAACGGGCAAACTTTCCGGCGGCGCTGGAACGGGCGGCGGGCCGGAATATTCGAAATATTCAGATCAGACATGTTCGTCTCTCCTTCGGCCTAGCGGCGCTGCTCGCGGCGGCGGCGGTCGTCCTTTTTGGACAGGATGGCGGATTGCTCTTCGGTGTGCTCTTCCACGCGCACCGTCATATGGCGGATGATGTCATCCGACAGACGCTGACGGCGGTCGAGTTCGGACAGAACATCAGCTGGTGCATCAACGTCCAGAAGACCATAATGACCTTTGCGGTGTTTTTTCACGCGGTAAGCCAGATTGCGCAGACCCCAGTATTCGGTCTTGCCAACCTTGCCGCCTTTTTCCTCGATGAGGGTTTTGATCTCGTCCGTCAGCGTCTCGACCTGAGCCGGTGAGATGTCCGGACGCGCAATAAAGACATGCTCGTATAGAGCCATGTTCGTACTCCCTTCTCTCGCAGATGCGGCGCAGCGGGCCGAAGGGTCGGGCCCAAGCCGCGGTGGCTCCTTTTCCAATGCGCCCAACGCGCACGTTACATAGAGAAAAAGGACCGCATCCGTTTGAAGCGCGCGCTCTTACAGGAAAGGGCCGGGGGAGGCAAGTGGGGCAGGGTTAATCGCTGTCATCCGAGCGAGTGTGGATGATCCTTGCGATTTCGATCATATCTTCGTCGACTTGCCGGTAGACGATCCTGTGTTCCCCCGAGAGAAAACAACGACAGTCAATGCCTCTGAATTTTACGCTTGTTCCGATGCCCGGAAACCAGGCGAGCCGGTCACAGACCTCAATAATGTTGTCTATGTAATTCGCTGTTTGCTGAGCGCCCCATGTCTGGCGCGTATATTCTGCAATCGCGCGGACATCCTCGAGGGCCAGTTCGGAGAAGCGAAAGGCCTTCAATCTTCGGCAACCCGATTCACCAATTCATTCTTCAGCTGCAGCAATGCCGTGCGTCCATCAACAGTTCTGCCTGCATCCAACTGGTCAAAGCCCTCCTGAATTGCCGCGCTGATTTTCGGATCCTGGGCCCACTGGCTGAATTCGAATGCTTCGGCGGACATAGCGATAACTGCTCCGCGCCCATGCTTCTCGATCCGCACCGGCCCGCGTTGGGCGTCATCGAGCAATTGTCCGAACTTGTTTTTCGCTTCGGTGGCCGAATAGGTCTTCATCGCTTTTGTCCAATTTAGCTATTTTGGCTAATTTAGCTAAATGGTGCGGAGCGGGCAATTCAAATCGGGAAGTCTCAGTCTTCAGAGGTCTCCGCCTCCTCACACCAGCGGCCATCCCAATGCCAGGTGCCGCCCGCTTCGACGCATCGAATGGGTGGGTTCTGATACCAGGCCAGCGCCTGCACGGTGACGATGCCGACGATCATAATCAGCGCCACATAGAGCAGCTGGCGGGAAAGCGGCGGTCGTTTGCGCATGGGTGGGCCTTGGCGATGTTTGCGGGTCATCATGGACGTAGAACGCAGACACCAACTTGCCAGCCTTGGTACTCCCGGTCTATCGAGCGATCAGGATTGCGAGGGAGAGCCGCGTCATGGCGTTGGCATTTGTATTTCCGGGACAAGGCTCACAGGCCGTTGGCATGGGCACCGAACTGGCAGGCGCGTTTCCCGCGGCCAAAGCCGTTCTGGACGAAGTCGATGAGGCGCTGGGGCAAAAACTGTCTCATTTGATGGCAGATGGTCCGCTTGAGGATCTGACGCTCACCGAGAATGCCCAGCCCGCGATCATGGCGGCGTCTCTGGCGGTGATGCGGGTTCTGAAAGATCAATTCGGTATCGACGTGACCGCTGCGAAATTCGTGGCGGGACATTCACTGGGGGAATATTCCGCGCTGGCTGCCGCCGGGGCGCTATCTATCTCCAATGCTGCAAAACTTCTGAAACTCCGGGGGCAGGCCATGCAGGCTGCGGTCCCTGTGGGCAAGGGCGCGATGGCGGCCTTGATCGGTGCCGATATTGAGACGGCTCAGGCCGCTGCGAATGCAGGTGCCGCACACGGCGTTTGCCAGTTTGCGAATGATAATGCGCCGGGCCAGATCGTGATTTCAGGTGCGAAGGCTGCTGTGGATGCGGCCATCGAATTCGCCAAAGAACAGGGCGTGAAGCGCGCCATGCCATTGCCAGTTTCCGCGCCCTTCCATTGCTCGCTGATGCAGCCGGCGGCCGATGCCATGGCCGAGGCGCTATCTAACGCAACGATTAATGCCCCATCTGTGCCGGTGGTTGTGAATGTCCGCGCCCGCCCGGAAAGCGATCCATCCGCAATCCGGGATTTGCTGGTCGAACAGGTCACGGGCCGCGTCCGCTGGCGTGAAAGCGTGGAATGGATGGCCGGTGAGGGCGGGATCACCGAATTTGCTGAAGCCGGCGGAAAAGTCCTGACCGGCATGTTGCGCCGCACAGCCCCGGATGCCAGCGGCACCGCTCTTATTACCCCAGAAAATCTGAAAGCTTTCGCGGCTTCGCTGAAAGGATAAGACCCATGTTCTCACTGGAAGGAAAAACAGCCCTGGTGACCGGCGCGACCGGCGGCATTGGCGGACCGATTGCCCGGGCGCTACATGCACAAGGCGCCACCGTCACCATTTCCGGCACACGCCAGGAAAAGCTGGATGGGCTGAAAGCCGAGCTGGGGGATCGCGTTCACGCCATGGCCTGCAATCTGGGGGATGGCGAAGCGGTCGATGCGCTGCCGAAACAGGCCGCAGAAGCCATGGGTGGCCTCGATATTCTCATCGCCAATGCCGGCATCACCAAGGATGGTTTGTTGATGCGGATGAAGGATGACGATTGGGAACAGGTTCTGAAGATCAATCTGGAAAGTTATTTCCGCCTGTCCCGTGCAGCCCTGCGTGGCATGATGAAAACGCGCCATGGCCGCATCATCGGGATCACGTCGGTT
The DNA here is from genome assembly GCF_965228115.1 of Hyphobacterium sp. Lineage (GTDB taxonomy): Bacteria > Pseudomonadota > Alphaproteobacteria > Caulobacterales > Maricaulaceae > Hyphobacterium. Next base: position 269,747 of record NZ_OZ245794.1, read on the forward strand.
GTCGGTGTGATGGGCAATCCGGGACAGGCCAATTACTGCGCCTCGAAAGCGGGCATGATCGGCTTTACAAAATCACTGGCGCAGGAAGTCGCCGCACGGGGCGTCACCGCCAATTGCGTCGCGCCCGGCTTCATTCAGTCACCGATGACAGATGCCCTCAATGACGATCAGCGCGCTGCGATCATGTCGAAAATACCGGCGAATGATCTGGGCTCGGGCGCTGATATTGCCAGCGCTGTGGTTTATCTGGCCAGCGATGAAGCCCGCTACGTCACCGGCCAGACCTTGCACGTCAATGGCGGCATGGCCATGATCTAGAAAAGGCAGGCAGCGCCACGCACGTCTGGTCATTCAGAAAAGACCGTGCTAGGTGCCGCTTTCCAAAACGACCGGGGACGGAAGAGCCTGTATTCGGCGCTTCACGGCAAGGCCAGCCCCGCTTAGGGTTTCGCTAAAGGATTGCAGAAGGGAATCGCTAATGTCTGACACTCTTGCACGTGTGAAAAAAATCGTTGTTGAGCATCTCGACGTCGAAGAAGACAAAGTCACCGAAAAGGCGTCGTTCATCGATGATCTCGGCGCCGACTCGCTCGATAATGTCGAGCTGGTGATGGCTTTCGAAGAAGAGTTCGACATCGAAATTCCGGACGATGCCGCCGAACATATTCAAACGGTGGGCGACGCTGTGAAATTCATCAGCGAGAAAGCCGGCTAAGCACCGATTATTATGCGCCGTGTTGTCGTTACCGGATTGGGTATCGTTTCGCCGCTGGGATGCGGAGCCGAACCCGTCTGGCAGCGCCTTGTTGCAGGTGCATCGGGCATAAAGCCCATCGAACATTTTGATGCCAGCGATCTGGGAAGCCGGATTGCTGGCATTGTTCCAAGAAAAGACGGCCGGGGCGGCGGTGCGGATGACCCGCATGCTTTTGATCCTGATGCTGTTATGTCGCCGCGCGAGCAAAAGCGCATCGACGAATTTATCCTCTACGGAATTGCGGCCGCCGATGAAGCGCTCGCCGATAGTGGCTGGTCCGCGCAAACCGAAGAGCAGGCAGAGCGCGCCGGTGTTCTGATTGGATCCGGTACGGGCGGTCTCAATACGATTTATGAGACTTCCCTCCTCCTGAAAGAGAAGGGACCGCGCCGCGTCTCGCCCTTTGTGATCCCCGGCATAATCATCAATCTGATTTCCGGTCAGGTGTCCATCCGCCACGGGCTGAAGGGCCCTAACCACGCCGTGGTCACGGCCTGTTCAACGGGGGCGCACGCGATCGGCGACGCCGCCCGCATGATCAAATATGGCGATGCCGACATGATGGTGGCCGGCGGTGCCGAAGCGGCCATCTGCCGGTTGGGCGTGGCCAGTTTTGTGGCGGCACGCGCCATGTCCACCGGGTTCAACGATGCGCCGGAAAAGGCCTCCCGTCCCTACGACAAGGACCGCGACGGGTTTGTCATGGGCGAGGGGGCCGGTGTTCTTGTCCTGGAAGAATATGAGAGCGCCAAGGCCCGCGGTGCGAAGATTTATGCCGAAGTTTCCGGCTATGGCCTGTCGGGCGATGCCTACCACATCACCGCACCTGCCGAAGATGGGAATGGCGGTTTCCGGTCCATGCAGGCGGCCTTGAAGGATGCACGCCTGACGCCAGCGGACATTGATTATGTCAATGCGCACGGCACCTCGACACCGCTGGGCGACGAGATTGAGCTTGGCGCCGTTGAACGCCTGTTCGGTGACCATGCCGACAAGATTGTGATGTCATCGACCAAGTCGTCGATCGGACACTTGCTGGGGGCTGCCGGGGCGCTAGAGGCGATCTTTTCCATTCTGGCAATCCGTGACGGCGTGTGTCCGCCGACCCTTAATCTGGATAACCCGTCTGTAGAGACACCGATCAATCTGGCGCCGCACACAGCAGTCGAAAAACCGGTCAAAGCCGCCCTGTCCAATTCCTTCGGGTTTGGCGGCACCAATGCCTCCGTCATTTTTCGCGCGGTCGACTGATGGCTGAGACGGACAAGCCTGAGAAAAAGAAAGGCGGATGGCTCGGCAGGCTGCTGATCACCCTGCTCTTCCTGATCATCGCCGGAGTTCTGGTGGTTGCCGCCACACTCTGGTTCTCATGGAATTGGTTACAGGATGAAGTGGCTCGCGACGGACCACATCGGGAGGAGGTCACGCTGGCCCTACCGCGTGGCAGCGGGCTGATTGCCATTGCCAATCAGCTCGAAAGCGAAGGCGTAGTGTCCAGTGGTGATGTCTTCCGGGCCTGGGTGACGATTGATGGTGGAGATCGCGATTTGCGCGCCGGTGAATACGCCATTCCGGCTGGCGCCAGCATGCTCGAGATCTACGAGCTATTGCGCGAAGGCGACACGATCCAGTATCTGGTGACCGCGCCTGAAGGACGGACCAGCGCCCAGATCGTCCGCATCCTAAATGCGAATGAGGTGCTGACCGGAGAGATTGCGGAAATCCCGCCAGAAGGCTCCCTGCTGCCGGAAACCTATAGCTTTCATCGCGGAGACAGCCGTCAGGACATTCTGGATCGGATGCGCGCAGATCAACAAGCCTTGCTAGATGAACTCTGGCCCAATCGGGCGGATGACCTCCCTTTCGAAACGCCGCAAGAGGCCATCATACTGGCATCCATTGTCGAAAAAGAGACCGGCGAGGCAGACGAGCGCCCCCTGGTTGCCGCGGTATTCGTCAACCGATTGCGCCGGGGCATGCGTCTGGAGAGCGATCCAACGATCATCTATGGCATCACGCAAGGTGAGCCGCTGGGGCGGGGCATTCGCCGGTCCGAGCTGGATAATGACCAGAACCCTTACAACACCTATTTCATTGACGGGCTGACGCCGACCCCGATTGCCAATCCTGGACGGGAGGCGATCGAATCTGTCCTCAATCCGCCAGAGTCCGGTTATCTCTTCTTTGTAGCGGATGGCACGGGCGGTCATGCCTTTGCAGAAACCTATCGTGAGCACCAACGCAATGTTGCAAACTGGCGGCGCATTGAGCGCGATCGGGGGCGCCGCTAATGGCTGCTTTATCGGGCATGACGGGCTTTGCACGCGTCGCGGGATCCTACGGACGATGGTCTTTCGTCTGGGAACTCAAAAGCGTCAACGGCAAGGGGCTTGAAGCTCGTTTCAGAACGCCGCCAGGATATGACGCTTTGGAACATGCCGCCCGTGACCGGGCAAAAGCCCAGCTTGCCAGAGGACACGTTCAGGCAGGGCTTCAGCTTGACCGGAGCGCGGCCGAAGAAAGCGTCTCCATTGATCATGACCGGCTGCAGGCCCTGATCGAAGCGGGGCAACCCTATATCGCCCGGGGGGATGTCGCCGCACCGCACTTTGATGGGCTATTGGCTATCAAAGGGGTGCTGACGGCCGAAGAAGATGTGTCGGAAGCCGAGGCCGAAGGATTGCAAAATGCGATCCTTCAGACGTTTGACACCGCCTTGAGCGAGTTGAAGCTGGCGCGCGAAGAGGAAGGCGCGGCGCTTCATGGCATTCTTTCAACGGTGCTGGATGAAATCGGCGAGCTGCAACAGCAAGCTGTGACGATTGCCGCGTCACGTCCCGATGCCATCATGGAGAAATTCCGCACCAAGCTGTCCGAGCTTCTCAAGGGTGAGCTGCCGGAAGACCGGTTGGCGCAGGAAGCGGCGATTCTGGCGGTGAAGGCGGATATCCGCGAAGAACTGGATCGTCTGACCGCGCATATTGAGAGCGCACGGGAGTTGCTGGCGCAGGGCTCGCCGGTGGGCCGCAAGCTCGACTTCCTGTCGCAGGAGTTCAATCGCGAGGTCAACACGCTATGCTCCAAGTCCGGCGATTCGGAGCTGACCCGCATCGGGTTGGCGATGAAGGCCGCCGTCGATCAATTCCGGGAGCAAGTTCAGAATGTCGAATAGACCGCCAGCGCCGGGCCACAGAGGTGGCCGCCGTGGAATGATGCTGGTGCTCTCTAGCCCTTCCGGGGCAGGAAAAACGACACTGTCCAAACGCCTGATCATGCATCATCCTGATGTGGTCCTGTCGGTCTCTGCCACGACCCGCGCCCCGCGGCCGAAAGAGGTGGATGGCGAGGATTATTTCTTCATCGACAAGGGGCACTTTGAAGCCCAGATCAAAGAAAACGGATTTTTCGAGCACGCTCGCGTTTTTGATCATTATTACGGCACGCCCAAAGGCCCGGTTGAAGAAGCGCTCAGCGATGGCCGTGACGTGATCTTCGATATTGATTGGCAAGGGGCACAACAACTGGCCGAGCAGGCTCCGAAAGACGTGGTTCGGGTCTTTATCTTGCCGCCCTCAATGCGATTGCTGGAAGACCGATTGCGCAAGCGCGGTCAGGACAGTGACGAGATCATCCAGGGCCGCATGGCGCGCTCGGAGGCGGAAATCTCACACTGGCAGGAATACGATTATTGCATCGTCAATGAAGACTTTTCCGGTGCGCTGGAAGAGCTTGAATTGATCCTGAAAGCCGAGCGTCTAAAGCGCACGCGCCGCCCCTGGCTGCACGGCTTTGTCGATGAACTGATGAAGGAGCGGAGCTAGCTCTTCGCGGCCCGCCAAGCCTCGGTTAACCGAAAAAATCCCTCCGGATCAATTGTTTCCGCCCGGGCGCCGGGGTCGATACCTGACGTTTCAAGCAGGCTTTCCGACGAAACACCCGCTTTTGCGGCCGCTGCGCCCAAGCTCTTCCGCAGGGTTTTACGACGCTGACCAAAGGCGCTTTCAGTGACGATCTCCAAGGCTTCCAGATCGGTAAAGCCCGGACCCTCCGGCAAGGGATCAAACACCACGACCGCGCTATCGACCTTGGGGGGCGGCGTGAACGCACGCGCCGGGGCCTTCAGCGCCAGTCGGGGTGCGGTAACCGCCGCTGAAAGGATGGCGAGCCGGCCATAAGCCTTGCTGCCGACCGGCGCGACGATGCGTTCAGCGACTTCCTTCTGGAACATCAAAACCATCCGGTCCCAATAGCGGGGTGAGGCTTTGAGCCATTTAATCAACAAGGGCGTGCCGACATTATAGGGCAGGTTCGACGCAATCACGCAGCGCGAGCCGCCCAATAAGGCGTCTTCATCAGCCTTCAGCGCATCGGCGAGTTCGATCTGGAAGGGCGATTCATAATGTTCAGCGGTCGCCTCCAGCGCTGGCACAAAGCGTTCATCCATCTCAATGGCAATGAGTTTTTGCGGGCCAAGCTCCAGCAGGGGCCGGGTCAGCCCGCCCGGGCCAGGACCAACTTCTATGATGGTTTTTCCCGACACACTCCCGCATAGACTCGCGATCTTGGCGGTCAGATTGAGATCAAGCAGGAAATGCTGGCCAAAGGATTTATCCGCCCGCAAGCCGTATTCCGCGATGATATCACGAAGGGGCGGGGCCGTGCTCATGCCGCGCGCCGGTCGGCCATCTCCGCGGCGAGCCGGATGGCAGCAATCAGACTATCCGCGCGGGCTTTGCCCTGGCCGGCAATATCAAAGCCGGTGCCGTGATCCGGCGAGGTCCGGATGACCGGCAGCCCCAGCGTCACATTCACACCGCTCCAGAAATCCAGTGCCTTGAACGGGATCAGCCCCTGATCATGGTAGAGGCATATGGCGGCGTCATAAGTGGCGCGGGCCTCGTCGTGGAACATGGCATCCGGCGGCAGCGGACCACTGATATCAATGCCTTCGCGGCGTAATTCCTCAGCGGCGGGCGAGATGATGGTGATCTCCTCGCGGCCCAGAGAACCACTTTCCCCGGCATGCGGGTTCAAGCCCGCTAGAGCTAATCGCGGATTGGAGATCCCGAAATCGCATTGCAGCGCATGATGAACCACGCGCGTCGTGTGAATGATGGCGTCAGCATCAAGCGCGTCTATGGCGTCCCGCAACCCGGTGTGAATGCTGACCAGCGCCACTCTGAGCTTGGCTCCCGCCAGCATCATGACAGGGCCACGCGGGCCGACATACGGCGTCTCACGGCTCAGCTCGGCGACATATTCAGTGTGTCCAGGGTGCGAAAACCCGGCAGAATACAGCACTGATTTCGAAATCGGATTGGTGACCAGACCCGCGGCCTCGCCGGTTCCGGCAAGCGCGACAGCCTGATCGATCGATGCGATCACGGCGTGCGCATTCGCAATGTCCGGCTGACCGGCCTTGACCTCCGCGGTCAATTCCAGTGGCAGAACCGGCAAGGTTTTGGCGAAAGCCTTCGCAGCCTGTTGGGGTGTGTCGATGGACCCGGCGGCTTCCCCGTAGAGAGCCGGATCGCCAATCACAAAAAACGCGGGGCCACCGTCTTTCAAGGCCTCCCACGCGGCCTGAGTGATTTCCGGACCGATACTGGCCGGATCTCCCATCGTCACAGCGATGGGGGCAGTCATTAGCGGATTTCGATCGTGGAATCGCGGCGTAAATCCCGCAGCCACCGGCGCGACAGCATCGATAATTGCTGGTTTCGAAGCTGGCTTTCGATCTGATCGCGGCTGGGCACGCCTGGCCCGCCAATTGACCGGTCACACACGAAATAGGCTTGACGCCCCGCAGCGGTTTCCAGCAGCGGTGTATGCTGTCCCGCATTCAGGCCGGAAATCGGTTCGGCAATCTGAGGCAACAGAGCATCAAGCGAGATCTGGCCAAGGCGCGACGAAAACGCGCCCTCGATATCATCGATTTGAGCGTCGATATCTCCGCAAGACCGCATCCGGCCAAGGGCGCGCTCCATTGCAGCAACCGACTCTTCGTTAACCCGGCTGGTCGGCAAGGAGATCTGGGTCAGATCATATTGAACCGTTGTGGTGCCTTCGCGCTGATCAATAAGCGCGATGATCATCAATCCACCTGGAACCCGCACGGGCCGTGACAACTGACCCGGCTCCAGCAGGCGTGCGACCTGAACGACTTCCGGCCGCATCTGTCCTTCCAGAAGCCAGCCAATCTCGCCGCCATTGGCCGCCGATGGGGCATCCGAAAACTGCTGGGCAACCGCCTGGAAAGGCGCGCCCTGGGTCAGCTGGGTCATTACGGCGAGCGCGCGTTGTTCTGCCTCGCTTTCGTCGGCTGTCACAGGAATCTCGATGAAAATCTCGGCCAACCGGTATTGCGGCTGGGACGCACTGGCTGCCACCCGTTCCAGCGTGCTTTCGATCTGCTGATTGGAGATCCGGATCAGCGAGTTGTAGCGGCCGCCGACAATGATCTGCCAGGCAATCTCCGCTTCAAGCTGACGCCGCAGCGTCATGATATCCACGCCATTCGTGGCGAGATCCTGAACGATCTGTTCGGGGTTCACATTGTTCTGGCTGGCGATGTTGGCGATCGCCCCGTCAATTTCGGCAGGATCAACCGCGACCTCAAACGTCGCCGCTTCCTGAATTTGCAAAGTCTCATCGATCAGCGACCGCAGCGCCTCCTGCTGAATGCGCACGAGGGTTTCCTGGGTCGGCTGAATACCTGACGACACGATGATCAGGCGCATACGATCGCGCACATCAACGGTCGTGATGGGATAGTCATTGACGAGCGCGGCAATGCCCTCAACCTGCTGAGCATGCGCACCAGCACTGCCAAAGGTCGTCATCGCCAGAGCGGCCAAAGCGGTCAAACAGCGTTTCATCATTCTGTCCGGCATTTCTTTGTTCGCGGTTGAAAATACTCATAGACCGGCGCGGTGCAACGCTTGCGCGCTGTAAAGCGCTGTTAGTCGGAGCCGATCCCGCCGAGCGTAAACAGTGTGACGCGGAACTGGATCGATTCTGAGGGGCCCAGAACCCCGACATTTAGATCCTCGCGCTGATACAGAAGTTCGAGATCCGTGCAAAAATCGCGATAGCGGAAACCGATTTGTTGCCGCCGGTTCACATCATTCTCCAGATCGCGCTGGAGATTGTAGACAAGGCTCCAACGATCCGTGATCCGGGTTTGCGTGGTAAGCTGGATTTCTTCGCTGGTTCCGGCGCGCGCAAGCGAGTCGTCAAAACCGAAATAGCGGATCTGACCATTGAAGCGTGAATTGCTGTAGGACGCGACCACATCCAGCCTGTTCAGAGTGCCATCATCGGAATCAATGCGGGTCCGGGCCATCAGGCCAAAAGCGCCCAGGTCGATCTCACCGGCAACAATGATGTCCGAATTTTCTTCAAACAGGCCACTGACCGGCGAGAAGGCGGCAGCGCCATCAAGCCGCTGGCTTTGACCGACGAACCCCCGGAACAGGTAGTCATCCCCCCAAAAGGTTGTTGACCGCACGCCATACGTGACCCGCGTTCCTTCTTCCCAGAGGTCATAACCCGTTGCCCGGTTGTGATCGAACAGCAAGGTTTCATCGAGTTCGGCTGTCAGACTGTCCTGATTGACAATCCGGCCCGCCTCGCTGGCGTCCGAAGCGATCACACCCTGGATCATCGGTTCAAGAATGGTATCCGCGCTGCCCGATGTGCTGATAAGCGGAAAACTGAACTCCGCACCGGCATAGCCAAGAAACCGGCCGAAACTTTCTTCCGTTGTCGGATCGGTTGGCAAGGCTCCCGGCACGTCATTGAAGTTATAGTAATCGGCACGCGCCGCCGCGAAGGGCTCGAACACAAGCCCTGCCGGCGCAATGAACTGAGCTTGCCAATCAGCGGACGCGGACGCACGCTGATAATCGACGCCATCCTCTCGTGTCAGGACGGTCGTGGAGGCCACGCTGCGGATTCGCCCAAAGTCCTCCGAGAGGGGGGTCGTCAATCGAAATTCGGCGACCGGTGCCATGACGGGTAGGCGCTCGTCCAGCTCAAACTCCCGCAGGCTTTGCACGCCGGCAGCAACGATTTCAGCATAGTAGGTGTCCGTGCGTCCGCGTGCATAAAGTTGGTTCATCAACCGGCGGGGCGCAGGCTGTAGAATGCCTGGATAGTCCTCATAAAGCTCCGAAATATCGTAGGTGCGGAGGTGGAAGTCATCAGAGGCCAGCTGGACGCCAAATCCCCACTCCCAGTTTTCGGAGATATCGAATTCGCCGCCGCCGAACACGTGCCAACGGTGTTCCGCGTCATTCAGCAGGTTTCCGTCGCTATCGATATCGCGTTCATTTGTATAGCTGGTTTCAAACGCCAGATCGCCGGACCAGAACCGGCGCCGGTATTCCAGCTCCAAGAGCGGGTTCGCATTCTGCATAATGCGCGGCGTAATGGTCAGGTCCTGATAGGGCGACATCGCCCAATAATAGGGCTGGCCATAAAATGCCCCCAGCCGCGAGGACAAGCCAAAGGTCGGAAAAAGGAAGCCGGATCTGCGTTCAGATGAGGGATCGGCATGCGCAAATGCCGGGGCATAGGCAACAGGAATCCCGAGCACTTCCAGGCGAACATCACGATAGTAAATCATGTCCGCATCGGCATCCTGGACGGCGCGTCCTGCTCGCAGCCGCCAGGTCGGTTCTTGTCCGTCAGCGCCCAGCCGGCAGGCTGTGTAATAGGCGTTGGTCAGTTCCAGCGAGCCATTGGCGCGGCGGACGGCAAAGGCAGCTGCAGCCCGGCCATTGTTTTCCAGTAGTGTCGAAAAGCCCACGGCCAGGCCTTCGCCGAGCGCATCATCTAACTCGATTTCATCGGCATATTGTGGCGGCGCGGTATCCGAAAAGATGGCCACATTTCCGCGCGCAATCACGCGGTTGGTGCCGGGCCGGTATTCGACTTCATCGGCTTCCACCGTGCGCCCGTTCTGACGCGCTACAACATTGCCCCGCGCAATATAGCTGCCGGTTTCGCGGTTCTCGATCAGCGTATCGGCTTCGATATAGACGGGCTCATCACCGTGCGGAGCAATGAAATTACCCGTATCATCCTGCATCGCCATGCAATTCGCAGCATGGCTCAGCCCCGGAGCGAGCGCGCTCAAACAAATCGCTGATAACAGCAAAGACCGCATATGAATCATCCTCCGGCACCGACGCGCATCAGCCTAACCATCTTCCGTCGAGGCAATATACGCAAGGGCAAGGAGTGTGGTTATCAGTGGCGCGGCCCATGCGGCGGCCATTGGCGTCAGCGTGCCATTTTCGCCAAGCGTATGCAGAACTTCCTGAACGAAATAGACCAGAAAACCCGCTGCTCCGCCGGTCAGGGCAAAAGCCGCAGCGCCGCCCAACCGGTAAAGCCGCAAGGTTGCCGCCGCTGCAATCAGGCTGGCTGCAATCAGTGTCACCGGAAGCGTCAGAAGGCCCTGCCAGCGCAGCTCAAAGCGTTCGGTCGCCAAACCGGAAGATCGCGCGGAATCGATCAATCCGGGCAGATCCCAAAAGGACACGCCACGCGGAGACCGGATTCGTTCGAACAGCGATTGGCGGTCGATGGTCGTTGGCAGGGAGACCGAACCGATTGACGTCGGCTCAACGCCGGGCACCAGTTCAATGGCGTTTTCCAGTTGCCAGAATCCGGCGGTGAGTTGGGCTCTATCAGCTGAGATTCTCCGATCCAGGATCGGGCGCCCCGACGCTTCAACCAGGTAGTAATGGAAAACCGGGCGGAGCAATTCGCGGGCATTTTCCTCCAGCTGACCGGCCGAGATCACGGTGTAGCCGTCCACTGTGGTTTCCCGGAGCCAGAGCGGTTGTTCAACCGGCCGGTCGGATTCGATTTGGGTCAGCCGGTCGCGCTGGGCCTCGAACTGCGCATTCAAGGTCGAGCCAAGCGGGTTCAGAAGCGTCGCCGCAAGGATGCCGGCTGCCAATGAAACCAGAACTGCCGGCGTAATGATCCGCCAGGCCGAATAGCCAGAGGCCCGCATCACCACGAGTTCGCTTCGGCGGTTTAAACGGAAGAGCGCGAACAAGACACCAAACAGAAAGATGAAGGGCAGGGTTTCTTCCAGCAACAAGGGCGTGCGCATCAGGGTAAGCAGGAGCAAATCCATGGCCGAGACTTCCACGCGGGTCCCGATGGCTCGCGATTGCTCCACGAAATCGACCAGCACGATAATCGTCGCGATAATCCCGGCCGCGACCGCGATGCCGAACAGGACTTGCCGGGCGAGATAGCGGGAAAGACGATTGGGGACAGCTCTCATGCAGCCGCATCCTGTGTTTGACCCAACCTTAGCCTCGGAAGCCGCCGCCATCCCCAGATCACGCCAGCCGCGCCAATGATCGTCAGGATCGGAAGCGCATATTGAACAATATTCCAGCCTGTATCGTCCGCGGCCGCGGACTGAACAGCAAATCCACTCAGGCGGATCGCCAGGGCGATGGCAACGGCGGCGACGACGCGCCGCGAATTGCCCAACCGCGAGTGCGCACCGGCCATGTAGGCAGCCGCGGCAATCATGGCGAGCGCGATATTATAGAGCGGGGCTGACAAACGGTAATGCGCCTCAGCGAGCAAGCGTTCGACCCCGCGGGCACGCGCCAGCGCTTGCGCGTCCGGAAAGAAAAGCTCGTGCAGGAACAGGTCCGATTCCTTCAAGAAGAAAATGAGTTGAGGGTCCACAAAATCGCCGAGATCGAACTCATACCGGTCAAAGGTCAGAAAATTGAGCGATCCGGTTTCGTCCACTTGCTGGATATTCCCGTCAATCATCACCATTGAGGGGCGTTCAATCCCACGCACAATCACGCCTTCCCGAGCCGCATAGGTCGATACCTCATCGGGATCCCGCGCATCATGGATGAAAATATCGCTCATCCGGCCCTGGCCATCAGAGGTGCGGGCGTACAGCGTGACGCCGGTTGCCAGATTGGAAAACTCGCCCGGCCGGACCAGGCTGGCGGCGACATCTGTTCGAAGTTCGAAAACGCTGCGCCGCATTTCCTGATAGGCGAGTGGCTGAACAAACAAGTTCACCACCAGGTTCAGCAATGCGGCGAGTGCGGCCAGTCGAAGGACCGGTGACAGCACGCCCCAGCGCGACAGGCCAGAGGCCGAGGCAACCGTTGCCTCTGAATCGGAATAAAGCCGGGAAAGGCCGGCGAGCACCGCGATAAACAACGCGAAGGGCGATAGAAGCGCGATAAGTTGCGGCAGGGCCAGCAAGGTCACTTTGATGAAGGTGACTGCCGTTTCGCGATAATTGGAGATGAATTCAATGTTCGAGAGCGATTGAGTCAGCAACGCCAACGCCGCAAAAGCGGTCGCTGCGGTGACAAAGGGCACCAGCAATTGCCGGAACATGTATCGCTGAACGAGATTCATATGACCTGCAGACTCATGCGGTTTCAGCCTTCTATAACACGCCGGGATCGGATACCACGTCGGCAACACAGCAATTCGCCCCCGTTTTCGGGTTGAATGCAGACGAAGGGAAAAAGCATGGAAATCAGGATCAGTGACGCGCCGGAAAAGGGATCGGTAGCGGTTGCAGCTTTTGAAAAAGGCGAGCTATCGGACGCGGGCAAGTCGATCGACAAGGCTGCAGGCGGTGCGCTTTCCAAAGCGATCGAAGCGGGCCGCTTCAAAGGCGGAGCCGGCGAAACGCTGGTCATTGCCGCGCCGGCCGGTGTCGAGGGCGATCGGGTTGTGATTTTCGGTGTGGGCAAGAAAAGCCCGGACGGGAATGCGCTGGAGCAAGCAGGCGCGGGCCTGGTGAAAGCACTGCTGACGTCTGGCGAAAAAGCGCTTCACGCGCATCTTGAAGGTATTGCCGATGCCCAGGGTGCATCGCGTTTTGGCCTTGGCGCGTGCCTGGCCGCTTACCGCTTCGACAAATACCGCACCAAGCTTTCCGACGATAAGAAGCCTTCGCTGGAAACCGTGTCGATCTCGACAGACGACAACAAGGCAGCGGAAAAAGCCTGGTCGCATGGTCAGGCGGTGGCCGATGGCGTCTACATCGCCCGTGATCTGGTGAATGAAGCGCCCAACTATCTGCGTCCGCCGCAATATGCCGATGCCGTTCAGAACATTTCGGAATTCGGCGTGAAGGTTGAAATCCTCGGCGAAGAAGACATGCGCAATCTGGGCATGCATTCATTGCTGGGCGTTGGGCAGGGCTCGACCGCTGAAAGCAAGATTGCGATCATGAAGTGGGAAGGCGGCAAAGACGGCGAAGCGCCGCTATGCTTTGTAGGCAAGGGCGTCACATTTGATACCGGGGGTATCTCGCTCAAGCCGGGTCTCGGCATGGACGAGATGAAGGGCGATATGGGCGGGTCTGCTGCCGTGGTCGGCCTGATGGCGACGCTGGCCAAGCGTAAAGCCAAGGTCAACGCTGTGGGTCTGGTTGGTCTTGTCGAGAACATGCCCGACGGCGACGCGCAGCGTCCCGGCGATATCGTCTATTCGATGTCCGGTCAGACGATCGAAATCCTCAACACGGACGCGGAAGGCCGCCTCGTTCTGGCGGATGTGCTCTGGTACGCCCAGCAGCGGTTCGATCCGAAATTCATGATTGACCTGGCAACGCTGACCGGCGCGATCCTGATCTCTCTCGGTCACGAACATGCCGGTATTTTCTCCAACAATGACGAGCTGTCGGATAATCTGACCAAGGCGGGTCTTGCGACAGACGAAAAAGTTTGGCGTCTGCCGATCGGGCCGGAATATGACCGCCAGATCGACAGCCCCGTCGCCGATATGAAGAATATCGGGGAAGGGCGCTTTGCCGGCTCGATTACGGCCGCTCAATTCCTGCAGCGCTTTGTCAACGATAAGCCCTGGGTGCATATCGACATTGCCGGCACCGGCATGTGGTCGGGCTCGAAAGACCCGCGTTTGCCCACATTCGGCACGGGCTACGGCGTGCGTCTGCTCGATCGCTTTGTCGCCGATAATTACGAAAAGTAGGTCAGAATGCCCGGCGAGGTGTGGTTCTATCATCTCGAGCGGACCACGCTCGCCGAGGCTCTGCCAGAGCTCCTTGAAAAAACAATGGAAAAGGGGTGGCGCGCCCTTGTTCGCGCCGGCTCCGAATCCCGCCTGAAAGAACTGGACGACCAGCTCTGGACGGCCAAGGATGATAATTTCCTGGCCCATGGCCGTTCTGATGCGCCCGATCCCGACCGGCAACCCATCCTGCTTTCGCTGACTGAGGAAAACGCCAATGGCGCGCAAATCCTGTTCGCACTGGATGGGGTGGCGCCGGAAAACCCGGATGCGTTCGAGCGCTGCTGCGTAATGTTTGACGCCGGGGATGAGTCGGCGGTTACCGCGTCGCGGGAGTTATGGAAGAAAGCCAAGGCCGATGGTCATTCTATCGCGTACTGGCAACAATCGGTTGAAGGCCGCTGGGAGAAAAAAGCCTGAAACACTAGGCGCCCGGCAAAGACCCGCGTTTTTGTGATATTCAACCGGCGTTCAGCTGGTTAAGTGAATGATTGCGGTTGCAGTAAGCTGAGTAAAAAGGATCGGGACCGGAAAATGAAACAGCTTTTTATTGTGTGTTCAGTCATTGCTATCGCCGCGTGCTCGGCGACGGGCGGATCCACGGGTGCCGAATCAAGCAACCCGGAGCCGGTTCGGACACCGGATGGGGTTGATGGCGCAGATTGCAGCGAACCGTCGATCAAGGCCTTTGAAGGGCTCCACATATCGGACGTGAATCTTGATGCCCTGCCGGATCGATACCGGATAATTCGGCCCGGCATGTCCGTGACCATGGATTATGTCGAGGAGCGGGGGAATCTTGAACTCGACGTGAATGACGTGGTTGTGCGCGGCTATTGCGGCTAATCCAATTTACTTTTTGAGATTTTGATATCCTCCCTTGTTTACGGGGGAGGCGTCAGCGAAGCTGACGGAGGGGGCTGGTGCGGCGTTCGCCCCCCTCGGCCTTTCTGGCCACTCCCCCCCGCAATCAAGGGGAGACATCACTTAGAATTAATCCGCCTGCGCATATTCCAGCCGCTCAAGCGCTTCCAGCCACTTCATTTCCGCCGCATCGATCAGCTCTTCAGCCTTGGCCCGCTTGATCTGAAGATCGGTCGCGGTCTGCGGATCTTTCTCATAAAGCCCCGGCGTGGCCAGTCCCTTATCGATCGTCGCCAACACACCGCGCAGGCGTTCCGCTTCCTTTTCCCACTTTGCCGCTTCCCGCTGCAACGGTTTGATGTCTTCACGGCGCTGGGCGGCATCGCGCCGGCGTTCGGACTTCTCATCAGTTGGAGTTCGATTGCGCCCGCGCTGGTCCTTGGGCGTTTTGCCGGTCACAAAGAGGCGGTAATCCTCCATATCCCCTTCATAGGGCTCGATCCCGCCGTCTGAGCACAGCCACAGCCGGTCCGCACAGCTTTCCACCAGATGCCGGTCGTGCGCGATCAGGATGACGGCACCTTCATAGGCGTTGATTGCATCAATCAGGGCCGCCCGGCTGTCCATATCCAGGTGGTTGGTGGGTTCGTCGAGAATCAGGAGGTGAGGGCCTTCAAACACGATCAGATTGAGCAGTAAGCGCGCTTTTTCGCCGCCAGAAAGCTGTTTGGCCGGCGTTTCCTGCAAATGGATGGGTAGGCCAAAACGAGCCAGCCTCGCCCGGCGCTGGGCCTCTGTGGCCTCGTCCATGCGTTCAACCACATGATCATAAGCGGACATATTCGGCGGCAGTACATCCATCTGATGCTGCGCAAAGAAGGCCGTCTGGATTTTCTTGTGCCGCCGGAAATGTCCGCCCATCGGATCCAGCCGCCCTGCGAGCAGTTTTGCGAAAGTCGATTTGCCCGACCCATTCTTGCCCAACAGCGCAATCCGGTCATCGGGATCAATGATCAGGTTGAGATCGCGCAGAACGGTTTTCTCGCCATAGCCCAGGGCGGCGTTTTCAATCCGCATCAAGGGCGGCGCCATCGCCTTTTGCGGGGCCGGAAATTCAAAGGGTGAAACCGGATCATCAACAATGGTGGCTACCGGCTGCATCTTTTCCAGCCGCTTGACCCGGCTTTGGGCTTGTTTGGCCTTGCTGGCCTTGGCCTTGAAGCGGTCGACAAAGCTTTGCAGATGGCGGCGTTCTTCGTCCTGCTTGGCCTTCAATTTCATCTGAAGGCGTTGTTTTTCCGCCAATTGCCGCTCGAAATTATCGTATCCGCCTTCAAAGATCGCAATCTTCTTCGTCCGCAAATGCGCAATCTTGTCCATCGCATTCAAGAGATCGCGGTCGTGGCTGATGATCAGGGCCGCGCCCGGAAAGCTCTTCAGAAAGCTTTCCAGCCAGATCGCGCCTTCCAGGTCGAGATAGTTGGTCGGTTCATCCAGCAGGAGCAGGTCGGGCCGCGCAAACAGGGTTGCCGCCAGCGCCACCCGCATCCGCCAGCCCCCGGAAAATTCTGAACAAGGGCGGCGCTGTTCCTCACCGGTAAAGCCAAGGCCGGAGAGGATGGAGCCGGCCCGCGCTTCTGCCCAATGGGCTTCGATGTCGGCCAGCCGCGTCTGGATGTCGGCAATGCGGTGCGGGTCGGTCGCGGTTTCTGCTTCTTCGAGCAAGGCGGCGCGCTCGGTATCAGCCGCCAGCACGACATCCATCAGGCTTTCCGGTCCGCCGGGTACTTCCTGCTCGACTGAGCCCACCCGCGCGCCTTTTTGCACGCGGGCTTCGCCGGTCTCGGCATTGAACTCACCCTTGATGATACGAAACAGCGTCGACTTGCCGGAGCCATTGCGCCCCACCAGACCCATCCGGGTCTTTGATGGCAGATAGAAAGTCGCCTGATCGATCAGAAGACGGCCTTCCATCCGGCAGGTGAGGTCATTGACGTGCAACATGGCAGCTGCGGCTAGCACGGCTTCACAGCGGGGGAAAGCGCGTCTATAAGCCCGCGCGACTCTTTAAACCCTCCCCCTAACACCCGGAGTTTTCACATGGCTGTCCAGCGCACCTTCTCCATCATCAAACCCGATGCCACCGCCCGCAATCTGACCGGCAAGATCAACGCCATGATCGAAGGCGCAGGCCTTCGCATCATCGCGCAAAAGCGTATCCGCATGACCAAGGATCAGGCCGAAGGCTTTTACGGCGTTCACCGCGAGCGTCCCTTTTTCAATGATCTGGTCAGCTTCATGATTTCTGGCCCGGTCGTGGTTCAGGTACTCGAAGGCGAAAACGCCATCGCAAAGTACCGCGAAGTCATGGGCGCGACGAACCCGGAACAGGCCGATGCTGGCACGATCCGCAAGGAGTTTGCCGAATCCATCGAAGCCAACTCGGTTCACGGTTCTGACGCACCTGAAACCGCCGCCGAAGAAATCCCGTTCTTCTTCTCCGACGATGAGATTGTTGGGTAATTATCTGGTGTCCTCCCCAGTTAACGGGGGAGGTGGCAACGAAGCTGACGGAGGGGGCTAGCCCCCCTCGGCCTTTCAGGCCACTCCCTGCGCGAGCAGGGGGAGACATCTTGCTCCCATTTCTGTGCCGTCCCACCCCCCTCCCAAATCACCCGCCAGGGTGGCCTCGTGGGTGGCTTGGAAAGGAAAAAGTGGTTGAAACCCGCCAACGCCGCAGCCTTGAGCCGCGTTCCATGCGAGCACCGGCGCTAGCGCGGACGCTGTATCACTAGTGCCGCGCCGGAGCGGAGCGGGAACAACTCAATAAAAGCCCGGCGCTCATGCCGGGCTTTTTTCATTGTGTTCCAGAGATTTATCGATAAGACCGCGCGATGTCTGACTTGCATGATTTGATCCAGCGGCTTCCCAAGGCCGAGCTTCACCTCCATCTCGAAGGCGCGCTTGAGCCCGAGATGATCTTTCATCTCGCACAGCGCAATCAGGTCGCGATCCCTTATGAAAGTGCAGACGATATTCGCGCAGCGTATCAGTTTACGCGGTTGCAGGACTTTCTGGATCTCTATCAGGTGGGCCTGCAAGTGCTGCTCACCGAACAAGATTTTCATGACCTGACCTGGGACTATCTTCAGCGGGCGCATGCCGACAATGTCCGCCATGTCGAGATTTTTATAGATCCGCTCAGCCATGTGTCGCGCGGTGTTTCATTCGACGTGCATATGGAGGGCGTGCTGAGCGCACTTCGTAAGGGCCAGGCCGAGCTCGGCATCAGCTGGTGCCTCATCCTGTGTTATCTGCGCCACCTCAGCGAGGAGGAGGCTTTCGCTTCGCTGGAGCACGCCAGGCCCTGGCTCGATGACATTGCTGCCGTTGGTTTAGCCGCAGCAGAAATTGGCCATCCGCCGTCCAAATTCCAGCGCGTTTTTGAGGCCTCCGCGGCGCTAGGACTGAAACGCGTTGCGCATGCGGGTGAGGAGGGGCCCGCGGAGTATGTCCGCGAGGCGATGGACCTTCTGAAAGTGGACCGGATCGATCATGGCAACCGGGCCCTGGAAGACGAAGATCTGACCGCCCGGCTGGTTGAGGAACAGATCCCGCTTACGGTATGCCCGCTATCGAACCTTCGCTTGTGTGTTGTGAAAGATCTGAAAGATCATCCGATCAAGCGCATGCTGGATCTGGGCTTGAAGGCCAATCTCAATACGGATGATCCCGGATATTTCGGGGGTCATATGAATGATAATTTCATCCAGACGGCCGAAGCGGTGGGTCTGAACGCAGATCACATCGTCACGCTGGTTCGCAATAGTTTTGAGTCCAGCTTCTTATCCAAAGCCGATATCACCAAGCATCTGGCGGAGATTGAATCAATTTCTCAGGTAAGTGCCTTAACAAGCTAAAAACACAAAGTTATTCGTCGCGAGCGGGTTTCTGACGCAGAGCCTTTTTCTGACCGTTTTGTGCCTTGGCCTGTTTCATCTTGCGGATAGAAGACAGGGAGGGTCGGCTTTTTTTGCGCGGCTTGGGCTTGTGTGTCGCGCGTTCAACTAACGCCTTTAACCGTTCCCGCGCGGCGATGCGGTTGCGATCCTGAGACCGGGATTCACTCGCCTCGATAATCAGCACGCCGTCCTTCGACAATCGCCGTCCCGCAAGCTGCTTCAAACGGTGTTTCACATCTTCCGGAAGCGCTTTCGTAGCGGTCACATCAAAGCGTAACTGCACCGCCGTCTCGTTCTTGTTGACGTGCTGACCCCCGGGGCCGGAAGCGCGGATAAAGCGCTCTTCCAGCTCGCTTTCATCAATGAAGATCGTGTCGGTGACTTGCATTACAGGGCTCGTCCGGTATCGAATTTTGGCCGCAATTGCGGGTAACGCTGCTTATGACGGCAGAAGCGCTGCGGAGGAAGATATGGATTATTCCCGGCATTACAGCGGACGGAAGTTTCAGGACAAGCTGAAAAACATCAGCGGGGTTGGCGTATTAGTCGAGCAAGCGGGCATGCTCTATGGCCTGTTGCGCGATCCGGAAACACCGCGCTGGGTAAAAGCGACTTGCCTCGGGGCGCTAGGCTATCTGATCCTGCCCACCGATGCGGTTGCCGATGTGATCCCGGTGGCCGGATATCTCGATGATGCCGGGATGATTACCGCGGCCATCGCTTCCTTGGGTACCCAGTGGCAACAAAAGCAGGACCGCGAGACAACCGCTTAGGCGCTCATCAGCTTGCGCAAACATGCGGGATAAAGGGCGTGCTCCTCCGCCCGCACCCGCGCCTCCAGCGTTTCGGCTGTATCGCCCGGCAGGATCGGCAGACATGACTGGCCGATAATCTCTCCGGCATCCATTTCCGGCACGACGTAATGGACGGTGCAGCCGGCCTCGGCATCGCCGGCGTCCAATGCACGTTGATGGGTATTCAGGCCCGAATATTTCGGCAGAAGCGAGGGGTGAATATTGATCAGTCTGCCGGCCCATTTTTCGACAAAACCGGGCGTGAGGAGCCGCATGAAGCCAGCCAGGCAGATGATGTCAGGCTGAACATCGGACAAGGCCTTGTCCAGCGCGGCATCGAACGCCCCGCGACTGTCAAATTCGGTATGATCAATGACCACATTCAGCAGGCCTTCATCCCTGGCATAATCCAGACCTGCAGCGTTTGGACGGTTGGAGAGGATCAGCACCGGCCCTGCTGGGAAATCGTCCGCCTTCATGGCTTCGCACAGCGCGCGCATGTTCGAGCCACGTCCGGAAATCAGGATCGCGACGCGTTTGCTCACTTGGCGGTCAGTTCCCCGCAGATGAAAGCGTCTTCGCCTGCATCATTCAGCGCCACTGTAATGGCCTCAGCATCTTCAGCCGCCACCGCGAGCAACATACCAATGCCGCCATTAAAGGCGCGGCGCATTTCGTGTTCGTCGATGCCGCCCGTGTCGGCTAACCAGTCAAACACGGCTGGGCGCGTCCAGGCGCTATTATCCAGCTCAAACCCCAGATGATTCGGCAGCATGCGGGGCGGATTCTCGATCAGACCCCCGCCAGTGATATGGGCGAGGCCCTTGATCAGGCCTTCCTTGATCAGGGGCACACAGGATTTGATGTAGAGCTTTGTCGGCGTCAGCAGGGATTCGCCCACCGTCTGCCCCGGCGCAAAAGGCGCTTCATCCGGCCATTTCAGGCCGGAAATCCCGACAACCTTTCGGATCAGGGAATACCCGTTCGAATGCGGACCCGACGACGCCAGGCCGATCAACACATCGCCTGCCTGCATGGTATCCGTTCGGGGGAGGAGCGTGCCGCGTTCCGCCGCGCCAACAACAAATCCGGCCAGGTCAAAATCCTCGCCAGCATACATGCCCGGCATTTCTGCCGTTTCTCCGCCGATCAGCGCACAGCCGGACTGACGGCAGCCCTCGGCGATGCCGGAGATGATCGCCTCACCACGGGCCGGGTCGAGTTTTCCAGTTGCAAAATAATCCAGGAAAAACAGCGGCTCAGCGCCCTGTGCCAACACATCATTGGCGCACATTGCGACCAGGTCGATCCCGATCTTATCGAACAGGCCGGTCTCAATAGCAATGCGTAGCTTGGTGCCGACACCATCCGTGCCGGAAACAAGAATGGGATCTTTATATCCCGCCGCGTTCAGATCAAACGCGCCACCGAAGCCGCCAAGCGCGACTTCTGCACCGGGACGGGCGGTGGATTTGGCCAAGGGCTTGATCCGGTCAATCAGCGCATCGCCGGCGTCAATATCCACCCCGGCATCGGCATAGGTCAGACTATTGCTGCGATCATTGCTCATGGTGGCGGTCCGGATTCGCGAAAAGGAGCCCTCTTGTCCCCAAAACACAGTCCAAGCGCAAGCCACGGGCTTCACCGCTTGGCGCATCGGGGTATAAGAGAGACGAAGCACCGCTAAAGGGGATCGCGCCATGACGCGCCAGCTTTTTGCTATTTTCACCGCAATCTTTGTCTGGTTCGCACCGGCGCAGGCGGACACGCCTTACACGGTCGTCGGCGTTCCGATCGATGCGACGGCGTCGAACGCTCTGGAAGCCCAGTCGCTGGCCATGCAACAAGGCCAGGTGGCTGCGGTGAGGGCGCTGGTTAATCGCCTGACCCTGCCGGAAGACCGCTCACTCATTCCTGAAATCACCAATGAAGACGCCGCCCAACTGATCGGCGGCCTTCAGGTTCGCAATGAACAACGCAGCGCGACCCGTTATCTCGGCGAACTGACCGTGGCCTTTGATCCAGGTGCTGTGCGCCGTTGGTTAAACGGGCTCGGCGTGCCTTTTGTGGAAGGGCAGGCGCGCGAAATTCTGGTTCTGCCTGTGCTCCAGACGCAGAGCGGATACTGGCTCTGGAATTCAACCAATTCCGCCACGGGTGAAGCGGTCGAACAGCCCTGGCTCACCGAATGGCGGATGGGGGGCTATCAGCACGCCCTGTCACCGGTGCGGGCACCAGATGGTGATGCAGGCCGGGTCCTTATTGACGGCAACTCGGCCGCCCGGATGAATGAAGATCAGTTGCGTTCCATCGCGCAAGCTTATGGCGTGTCGCGGATCGCTGTGATGATCGCCCAGCAAGGTGCCGCAGGGGTGCGGGTCGATGGCCGTTTGTTTTCCTTTGATGGAGCCGGGCAGGCGACCAGTCAGCAAATTCCGACCATTGCCACTCAAAGCTTTCGCGGAGCCGCCCGGCGCTTTGTCGGAGATCTGGAAGCCGCCTGGAAAGCCGAGGCCATTGTCCGTGGTGGCGGGGCCCAGTCTTTGAATGTCACTGTGCTCTTTAACTCTTTGGCCGAATGGCAGCGGTTGGAACGGGCCTTGACCGGCACCTCGCTCATTGTCACGGCCCAGCTGGACGCGCTTGCCCCGACGGGTGCCATGATGACGCTGGAATACAGAGGCGATTTCAATCAGCTGCAACGCGAGCTGGATGCACGCGGCGCACGGCTGGCAGAGGATTCCCGTTTCGGACTGGTCGTCCGTTCACGATAGGAAGAGGCCTGCATGACAGAGCAGCTCGCGCTCGGCCTGCCGCCGCGGGAAGATTATAGCGCGGCAAGCTTCGTCGACGGCGAAGCCAATGCAGCTGCGCGCTGGGCGATCGGCGGTTGGCGAGCTTGGCCGGGCCGGACGCTGGTCATATTCGGGCCCGCAGGTTCAGGTAAAACCCATCTGGCAGCGATGTGGGCCCAGGAAGCCGAGGCCATCCGGCTGGCCGGGGCCGAACTGGCAGACCGGTTGGAGGCAGTTCCTGAAGATGTCCCGCTGGTTGTTGAGGATGCGGACCGGTTTGCTGACCGCGCAGCTTTGTTTCATCTCCTCAACCGGGCGCAACAGGGCAAAATGCCAGCCCTGCTTTTGACCGCTCGGGATGCGCCGGCACGCTGGAATTCAAATGTTCAGGATTTAAAGTCCCGGCTGCTGGCGCTCGCCACAGCCGAGCTTCAGGAGCCGGATGATCAGCTCCTTTCCCGGCTATTAAAGAAACTCTTTGCGGATCGGCAATCGCCCCTGGTTGAGGGTCTGATTGAGTATTTGTTGCCGCGGATGGATCGATCCGTCGAGGGTGCGCGCCGACTGGTGGAAGCGCTGGACCGGGAAGCCCTCGCGCGGAAGACACCGATTAACCGGGGCGTCGCCCGTCGTGTGCTGGACGAACAGGGCACAATTGACGAGGATTAGGGCGGAAAAGTTGTTCAACGCCGGAAATTCGAGGGAATTGGCAAACATGGATGGCCATTTGGCAGATATCGCAATGTCGCCTGAGCGGTTTTTGAACCGCGAGCTGTCCTGGTTACAATTCAACACGCGCGTCCTGGAAGAAGCGGCCAACCGCGACCACCCCGTGCTGGAACGTCTGCGTTTTCTGTCGATTTCGGCCAGCAATCTCGATGAATTCTACATGGTCCGCGTGGCCGGGTTGCGGGCGCAGGTTCGAAACGGCGTCACAACACCATCGATTGATGGTCTGACGCCATCAGAGCAGCTCCACAGGATCAATCAGTTCGCGGGCGAATTGATGGATGAACAGCAAATTCGCTGGCGTCAGCTGAACCGCGAAATGGCGCGCGGGGGTATTAAACTTCTGACCGAAGAAGATATTCCCAAGCGGGACAAGGACTGGCTGGCCGAAGATTTTCTCTTACACATTCTGCCTGTCATCACGCCGCTGGCGATTGATCCGGCCCATCCATTTCCGTTCATTCCGAATCTGGGCTTCTCGCTCGCGCTGAAACTGCGGCGTCAACGCGATGGCAAGGTGATGACCGCGCTGGTCCCAATGCCCAATGGCGTGAAGCGTTTCATTCAGTTGCCAGATCGCACGCGGACCAAGGAAGGCCGGCCCGTAAAACGCTATGTGGCCCTGGAAACAGTCCTGTACCTCTTCCTCGACAAGCTGTTTCCCGGCCATGAGCTGTTAGGAAAAGGCGCGTTCCGGATCGTGCGGGACAGCGATATCGAGATCGAAGAAGAAGCCGAGGATCTGGTGCGGGAGTTCGAGCAACTCCTCAAAGAACGCCGCCGGGGACAGCTTGTCCGGCTCAAAGTCGAAGCCGGTATGCCGGAGGACATCAAATCCTTCATCGCCCGGCAGTTGAAGGCCGAACCGGTCGATATCATCGAGGTCGACGGCATTCTGGGTATGGCCCAGCTCTCCCAACTGATCCCTGATGACCGGACCGATCAGGTGTTTGAGCCGTATGAACCGCGCTTTCCCGAACGCATTCGCGATCATGGCGGGGATTGTTTTGCGGCCATACGCGCGAAAGATATTCTGGTTCATCATCCCTATGAGAGTTTCGATGTGGTCGTGCAGTTCCTGCGTCAGGCGGCGGCTGATCCGGACGTCGTCGCGATCAAACAAACCCTTTACCGGACTTCCAAAAACTCGCCGATCGTTGCAGCATTGGTGGAAGCGGCCGAAAGCGGGAAAAACGTCACCGCTCTGGTCGAGCTCAAGGCCCGTTTTGACGAGGAAGCCAACCTCAAATGGGCGCGGGATCTTGAACGCGCAGGCGTGCAGGTCGTCTATGGGTTTATCGAGTACAAGACCCACGCCAAGGTCAGCCTCGTGGTTCGGCGTGAGACCGGCGGTCTGCAAACCTATGCCCACTTTGGCACCGGCAATTACCACCCGATCACAGCGCGAATCTACACCGATTTGTCGCTGTTCACGGCTGATCCGGCTTTTGGCCGCGATGCGGGGCGGATATTCAATTTTGTGACCGGTTATGCGCAGCCGGAGAACATGGAACGGCTGCATATTTCGCCTATTGGCCTGAAAGATTTTCTTATCCGGAAGATCGATCAGGAAATCGCGAATGCACAGGCCGGTAAACCCGCGGGTATCTGGGCCAAGCTGAATTCCCTGACCCATCCTGAAGTGATTGATGCGCTTTACCGCGCCAGCCAGGCTGGCGTGAAATGCGAGCTGGTCATTCGCGGCATTTGCTGTCTCAGGCCGGGCGTTGAAGGCCTGTCAGAAAACATTCGAGTGAAATCCATTGTTGGGCGCTTCCTCGAGCATTCCCGCATCATCTGTTTTGCCAATGGTGGGGATATGCCGAGTGCGTCCGCACAGGTCTACATTTCATCGGCTGACTGGATGCCGCGAAATCTGGACCGCCGCGTCGAAACGCTGTGTCCGATCCAAAACCCGACCGTGCATCGCCAGATCCTGAACCAGATCATGGTTGCCAATCTCAATGACGATGAACAGAGCTGGTATATGAGCCCGAGCGGAGAATATGAGCGCGTTGATGTCAGCGATCTGAAAAAACCGTTCAGCGCGCACGAGTATTTCATGACCAATCCCAGCCTGTCGGGCCGGGGGCAGGCCTTGAAACATGACCAGCCGCAAACCCTTCCTTATGGCGGGCCACGTCTTTGACGAAAGCCATCAATATTCTCGACAGTGAGAACGCGGTCGAACGCGATATTGCCGTTATAGATATCGGTTCCAACTCCGTCCGGCTGGTTCATTTCCGGCTGGAAGGCCGGGCGCTTTGGCCGGTATTTAACGAGAAGACGTCTGCAGGTCTGGGGCGGGGCGTTGGGGAAACCGGCATGCTTCACCCGGACGGGGTCGAGCAGGCGATGCGAACCCTTCGGAGGTTTGCCAGTTTGCTGGATGCAAAAGGCGTTTCCGAACGCACCGTATTCGCCACTGCAGCGGTACGCGAAGCGAAAGACGGCAAGGCCTTTCTAAAACGTCTGAAAAAGGAAACCGGCTTTAAAGGCAAGGTGCTGTCCGGCGAAGAAGAAGCACGTCTGGCGGCGCTCGGCGTGCTTGCGGGTGCCCCTAATGCCATGGGGGCCGCGGCGGATCTGGGCGGATCGAGTCTGGAGTTGATACCCGTTGCCCGTGGCGAGCCGGGTGAGGGGATCACGCTGCCGCTGGGGGCGCTGGCGGCCCCGGATGATCTGATGTCAGACCGGAAAGCCGCACGCAAATGGATTGATGAGCGCCTGGAACCGGCCAGACCTGTTCTAAAAAATTGTGGCGATACGCTGTATGCCGTCGGGGGATCCTGGCGCGCCCTGGCGCATCTGGCGATTGCTGAGGCCAATTATCCGTTGCGGGTTATTCACCAGTTTCAATTGAGCCGGCAGGCGGCCAAGCAAATCGCGGATTTTGCCGCCCGAGTGAGCGCGGCCTCACTGTCCGGCACGCCAGGAATATCATCTCGCCGGGCAGCGCAATTGCCCTATGCGGGCCTGTTGCTGAAACGGCTGATGAAATACGGAAAGTTTCACCGTGTCGCATTTTCCGCGTTCGGCGTTCGCGAAGGCGCGGTTTTCGACCACATGCCTGAAGGCGTTCGCGCGGTGGATCCGCTGCTGGCGGGAGCAGAGGCAGTCGCGCGTCCAGCGGCCCCGAATCCAGGATTTGGCCGGGCGATGACCGCCTGGCTGGAGCCGGTGTTTACCGAACGGGATTCCGCTTTTGGTCATCGCAGCGCACTTGTCCGCGCCGCCGCGGCGCGCCTGTGCGATGTGAGTGCGCGACATCACCCGGATCATCGCGCGGCGCTGGCCCAGGAGCTGGCTCTGTTTGCGCCTTTTGCCGGCGTCGCTCATGCCGAGCGTGCCTATATGGGGCTGGCGCTCTGGCATCGTTATGACGGCAAACGATTGCCTGCTGACGCGCGTGTTTTCTTCCATCTGCTGGATGAAGAAACCCGCCAGATGGCGATGGCCTACGGGCTTGGATTGCGATTTGGTGCCGCGCTGTCCGGTCGGTCCGAAGCGATTTTGAGCCGATTCAGCCTGTCGGTTTCGGGCGAGGATCTATTGTTGAGCGCACCAGAGGCCGATGTTGATCTGGTCGTTGAACGTGCGCGTTACCGGTTTGAACAAATGGCAGAGGCGCTGGACCTGAACCCGGTGCTCAAGCCGCTCTAGAGGCTTTTCGCGGTCACCCGGCCATTTTCGAGGGATAGACCCACCTTGCCCTGTTTCAAAAGCAGGGCTCGTTCGCCGAAGAGCTCACGGCGCCATCCCCGTAGCGCAGCGACATCAGCCGTGTCGCTTGTTGCGATAGCTTCCAGATCCGGAACCGTAGCAATCAGACGGGAAGCAACCCCTTCCTGCTCGGCGACGAGTTTTAGCAACACTTTCAAGAGCTCAACTGTGGCGCTCGCGCCCTCTGGCCGGCGTGGTGGCGGCGGAATATCTGGCGCATGAGCCTTTGGATCTGCAAGTGCCGGAGCCAGACGCGCGATCAGCCGTTCAGCAGGCTTTGAACGCTCAAATCCGCGCGGCAATGCGCGCATGCCTTTGAGTTCATCCACTTGTTGCGGTGCCGCATGCGCGATCTCATACAGGCCCTCGTCTTTCACAACGCGCTGGCGCGGCAGATCACGGGTTTGGGCTTCTTCTTCACGCCAGGCTGCGGCGGCTTTTAGCGCGGCCAGCCATTTTGGGCTGTTCTTGCGGATTTTCAGGCGCTGCCAGGCATTTTCGGGATGTTGTTCATAGGTCGCGGGATCGGTGAGGATATCCATCTCTTCGGCGACCCAACCCATCCGGCCAGCCGTTTCGAGGCGCTCGCGCAATGTTGGATATAGATCGCGCAAATGCGTGACATCCGCCAGCGCATATCCCGATTGAGCGGGCGTTAGCGGCCGGCGCGACCAATCGGTAAAGCGAGAGCCCTTGTCGATACTGCGGTCCAGCACGGCTTTGACCAGCTTGTCATAGGCAATTGAATCGCCCAGCCCGATGGCCATGGCCGCGACCTGGCTGTCAAAAATCGGGGCAGGGATCAGCCCGCCGGCCATGTGAAAGAAAATCTCCAGATCCTGACGGGGCGCATGAAAGACTTTCATGACCCGATCGTCGGCCATCAAATCCCAGAAGGGCTCAAGATCGAGACCATCCGCCAAAGGATCAATCAGGACTTCCGTTTCGCCGCCCGCTGCCTGAATCAGGCAGAGTTGAGGCCAGAACGTGCTTTCGCGGATAAACTCGGTATCGACCGCGATAAAATCCTGCTGACGCAGGGCATCGCACGCGGCCTCAAGGCCGGACGTTGAATTAATCCATTCCATCGACGTCCGGACTTAATGGGCTTTGCCTAGCTTGGCGAGGGGGTTTGATCAGCCCCTTCGCGTTGAATGCGGCGATGCCAGTAAAAGGTGTAGGCCGCAATAGCTGCGCTAATGATCGCCACGACCAAAAAGGCCGCAGGAATTGGCAGTGCCAGCGCCAGAACAGCCGCAAGCATGAAATTTCCAATCGTCGCGGCTCCTGCATTCAGGATGGAGCCCACAGACAACAATCGGCCACGTAATTCCTGTGGAGAACGACGCTGCGCCATGGCTTGTAAGGGCACCACGAAAAGGCCCGCCGAAACGGCTGACATCACAAGATCAACGAGAATGCGGATGTTTCCCGGTTCGGCGAGAAAAGCATTGATGCCCATCAGCTCTGTGTCCTCGGGCAGGACAGGGCGGTTCATAGTCGACAACGCCAGATCGACCGGAAAGATTACCAGGCCAATGGCGCCGATGACACTGAAAATCAGCGCATTTCCACGCCCGCTGAGCGTCCCGCATAAAATTGCGCCGAGTGCGCCACCAATTGTGAAAGAGGCGTTGAAAAGCGACAAGACCGTCTGATCACCGCCGAGCACGCTGGAGGTAAAGGTCGGCATCACTGAGAAGATAATGGCGGCACCCAACAGCCAGAACCAGGCGACGCCGAGCAATGGCCGCAGGACACGCGGATGTTCACCCGCAAAGCGCAACACGCGAAAGGTTTCCATCACCACATTCCAGCTCATCTTCATGTCGGGCTTGGCAGCCGGCAGCAGGGGAAGCTGGCGGATGGAAATCCAGCCAATGATGGCCATGATCACGAGGACACCGCCCACAATCATTCCGCCTTGGTGCGAGCCTGCCAGCAGGGTGCCAACCACAATGCCGAGCAAAATCGACATGTTGAGGGCACCCGACAGGATCGCATTACCCGGCACCAGTTCATGATCATCAAGCAGGTTTGGCAGGGCGGCGTTCTTGGTGGGTGCAAAGAAGGCCGACTGCATACCCATGAAGAAGAGCGTGACCACAAGTAAGGGCCCCGATTGCAGGAAAAAGCCAATAGCCGCGAGCGACATCAGCCAAATCTCGGCAAACTTGGTGAAGCGCAAAATTCGGGTCCGGTCGAACTTGTCCGCCGCCCGTCCCGCAATCGCGGAAAAAAGGAACATGGCTATGGTAAAGGCAGACGCCGCCACGGGGTTCATCAGCTCTTCGCCGCGGCCAAAAAGCGTCAGCGTTGAATAGGTGGCAAGAGAGATCAGCGAGAACCGGAAGAGGTTGTCGTTGAACGCTCCGAAGGATTGCGCGGCCAGCATGGGCCAAAAACGGCGCTGACCAATAAGCGATGCGGCTATCTTGGCACTCATGACAGCGCCTCCTTTTCCAGCCGGCGCGTATGCGCCTCGACAGTGGTTTCCAGCGTGGCCATGAAGCTGGCCCCGTCAAGCTTGGGCGAAATTGGATCGAGAAACTCGATCACGGCGGTGCCGGGGTTTTTCTCCCATTTCTGTTGCGGCCAGAAGCAGCCGAGATTGGTCGCAACGGGCACAACGGACCGGTCCAGCTGTGTGGCCAGGCGGTAGACGCCCTTCCGATAGGGTTTGCCGGTGCCGACCTCGGTGAGGTGACCTTCCGGATAAATCAGGATGGGTCGCGGCTCGCTTTGGGCGCGATCAATGCCTTCGCTGAGGGATTCCAGGGCTTTGCGGCCGCCCTGATTGTTCACAACGATGGCACCAACGCGCTTCAGGACCCATCCAATCAACGGGAATTTCAGCATATGATCGCCAACAACGAAATTCACATTCCCGGTCTTGGCGACCAGTACGATGCCATCCCCCCAGGATTGGTGTTTGGCAGCAATGATGACCGCCTGGTTTTTCGGCCGCTTGCCGCGCACCTCGACCTTGATGCCGCAGATGACGCGCATCATCAGGACCACAAAGCGGCAGTAAGACCGCACGCCATGCATTAGAAAGAACTTGCCGGGGATCAGGGCCAGAAGGGCGCAGATCACGCCGTAAATCCCCGAGACTGTCCAATACAAAACGTTGAAAATGGTGGCACGCATGGCCGTTATCCCTTGCATTTGAGCACGGCAAGCACGCCGGCCGTAAAGGTATCGATGAGGCCGGTGAGCGGTGTCTTGATCCGGCCGTAAAGGCGGTATTCCGCCGCTTGCAGCACAACGCCCATCGCCATGGCAGATTTCAGTTCGGCATCATCCGTTGGGACATCGCCGGCCGCCATGGCTTTGGAGAGGCGGGCAGCCAGAACATCGGAGGGATCTGCGCCGGCATCGCCCGCCCGTGCCAGAACGGTGTTCCGCGCCACGAGGTGATAAGCGAAGGCCGCCGGATCGCGCTCGGCCAGTTCACAATAGGCTGTGACGATGGCCCGGACGGTCGTCTCCAGATTTGCATCGGGAGCCACATTTGCCTTCAGCATCGCGACCAGATCGGCATGGATGGCCTGAAACAAGGTGTGGGCCAGCGACTCTTTGCTTTCGAAATGGCGGTACATCGCCCCATCGGAGATGTCGCACGCCTTGGCAATTTCCTTGATCGAGACACCATCCACGCCCTGCGCTGCGAACAGCTTCAATGCGGCCCGTTCTATCCGGGCCTTCGTCGAGCCCGGCTTGCCGGTAATGCCTTGTTCCGCAGGTCCGCGTTCCAGCAAGTCCATATCTAGAAAGGTGTCCATTCGCGCCTCCATTGGCGTAAGTGAGCGATCATTCACATGCTGTATAGCGAGGTGCCGAATGGAACGCAAGTGAATAATTACTTACATCGCAGGAATCGGGTGGCCGCATGTCCTGTTCGGAGCGAAAACAGTGGAGAAAGTTGCACTGTGTGTGGCAGAAGGGAAATGGATTACAACGATGTTTCAGATACATGCTTTGCCGGGCAAGGCTTTCTCCCATCTCTCAACGCTCTCGCCGCCCGAGCTGGAACAGCGCGGCATTCAAAAGCAGATCGTGGACGTGATGCCGGGATATCCCTGCCGGGTCAGCCTGGTCGATGCCGCCATCGGGGAAACGGTGTTTCTTCTGAATTACATCCATCAAGCGGCCGCAACGCCTTATCGCGCCAGTCATGCGATATATATTCGCGAGGGTGCCCGGCAGGCGAGCCCTAGGCCGGGCGAGGTGCCGGATGTGCTCTCCAGCCGTCTGATTTCCATTCGCGGATTTGATGAGCACCATATGATGATCGAGGCAAATGTCGCGGAAGGCATAAAGCTGGGAGGTTTGCTGGAAGCCATATTCAAGCGGCCCGAAATTGCCTATGTGCATCTTCACAATGCAAAACCGGGATGTTTCGCAGCCAGCGTGACGCGCGCCAGCTAGCGGCGAGGGAAATTTGCTTCAAAGACAGCGCCTTTGCCGGGATCACCCTTTGCGCTAATTGAGCCGCCATGAAGACGCACAATCCGTTCGCTCAGAGCAAGCCCCAAACCCGTGCCGGGAATGGCTTCCTTGGCATGGAGCCGTCCAAAAATGGCAAAAATCTTCCGGGCAAATTTCTGTTCAAATCCGAGGCCGTTATCCGCTACAACTAGCACGTCGAATTCGTCATCGCGGCGCGTCGATATGTTGACTTCGAGCGGCCGGTCCGGGTGACGGTATTTGATGCTATTACCGATCAAATTCAGCAATAGCCGGTGCAATAGGCCCGGATCCGCGCGGAGAAAGGTCTCACTTCGAACCTCCAGTAAGGCGTCGACGCCGTCCAGAGCGGTCGAGTGATCCTGCCAGACCAGCTGAGCGGCTTCGGCCACATCGACATTTTCAACCTGCACGGCTTCGGCGCCCGCAGATGTGTACTCTAGAAGGTCAGAGATCTGGCGTTGCATACGTTGCGCGGCATCTTCAAGAAAGCCCAGATAAAGCGAAGCCTTCTCCGACAAGCCCTCACCGAGCTCTTTTTCAAGAAGGACGGAAAAACTGGAAATCTTGCGGAGCGCTCTTGCAGGTCGTGTGAGGCGATAGACGCAAACTGGCTGAGCTCGCGGTTCGCTTCGGCGAGATTGGTCTGTGCGGTTTTTTGTTCGTGGATATCCTGGACGGAGCCGACCATACGCACCGCCTGTCCATCCTCGTTCCAGCCGGCCTGACCCGTCACCAGAAACCAGCGATAGCCTTTGGTTTTATGCCGCAACCGGTATTCCAGCCGATATGGGGTTTTCCTTTCCATATGCCGCAAGAGCGCATGAAAGGTTGGCTCCACATCGGCAGGGTGCAGCAAGTCCTGAAATCCGGGAATGTCAGCTTTGATTTCATTCCGTTTGTAACCAATCAGGGTGTAGAACTGGTCGGACCAGTAAAGCTCATCGCCATCAATCGACGTCCAGTCCCAGATACCGACTGACGCGCCAAGTGCAGCGAGTCTGAACCGTTCTTCACTGTTTTTAAGGGCGTCTGCATCACGCTTTTCGTCGGTGACATCGCGGAACACGCCATAAATGTCGGTCGGCTCACCGTTTGAATTTTTGCGGACTTCCCCGCGCGCGAAAACGAAACGTGTTTGACCATCCGGCTGGACGATACGCGCCCCGTAATACTCGAAGGGTTCACCGCTCTGCGCCGCGTCATTTACCGCTTTTTCCACCATGGCCCGGTCGTCCGGATGATAGAAATTTATGGCATCTTCGACCCGCGGTTTCTCGCTTTGTGGCGGCAGCCCGTGAATCTCATAAACCCTGTCTGACCAGAAAAGCTGATCCGCATTAATATCAACGCGCCAAAAGCCCAGATGACCATGCTGTTCGGCCAGGCTCATCAGTTGTTTATGGGTCAGGCCAGTTTCGGGCATGCCGTCAGTGTCGCCCGATTCGATTTCCGCGACGCGGAGTGAATTTATCAGGACTTGTGAGTCTGGCCGGGATCAGGCCGCAATACCAATTGTCATTGCCGTAACGCGGCGGACTGCAGCCATCAGACGCTCGAATGCTGCTTGATTGTCAGGTTTGACAATTGCGCAGCTGACAAAACGATAGCCCCGCGTTTCGGCCACACAATCCGGTGCGCCTGACAGAACGACCGTTGGTACTTGCTGACTTGCGTCGAGCTCCTTCATGCGATCCAGCAGCCAAAGGCCATCACCATTGGCCATATTCAGATCGAGAAGGACACAGCCGGTGCGAGGGGCGTCGCCATACGGGCCTTTGCGCTTGATAAACTGCAAGGCGTCCTGTCCTCCAGTGACCCGGACTAAATCGATGGACGACGACATCTCGCGAAAAGCGCGCTGCGTCAGGAAAGCATCGCCATCGTCATCCTCGACATGCAAAAGCGTGACTTTGCGTTCAATATCAACAAGTCTGGACATGAAAACTCTCAATTAGCTTGAATTGATTGACGAATCTAAGGAGGGTTTTGACTGGGAGGCACCATGCCTACAGCTGAGAAACTAGCATCAAAGCCTTTAACAATTCTTCACATCGAAGATGATCACGGCGATGCGTTGCTCGTCCGGAAAGCCCTCACAAACAGTTGTGTCGAAATCGGGCAATTGACCCATGTCGACCGTATAGGAGAGGCGCTGAGATTCCTTCGGGAGAACCGGGTCGATTTGATCCTTCTGGACGTAAATTTGCCGGACGCGGCAGTTCTGCGGTTTGATGTCGTAGCGATACGGCGATGCACATCCGCGCCGATCATTTTTGTGACGGGACTGGCGGCTGATGCCATCGACGACACGCTCCGGAAAAGCGGTAACTTCCGCTACATCTGCAAGAATGAGATTTCGCCCATAGCCTTTGATGACGCAATAGGTTCGGTTTTTACCCTATCGTCTGTCGGAATGCCGGACGAAATCCCGGCGGCAAATGACAGCTTTAAATTTTTATTGAATGCTATGCGGGATGCAGTCGTTGTACTGGACTCAGCCGGTGAGATATATTGGGCGAATGATGCTGGCGAAAGTCTCGTAGCAGAAAACCCGAATTTTGATTGGACGAACGTTTTCCAGCACGGGCGCTCGATGGTGTCGCGGCTCGATCTGCCGTTTCAACAAAATGGGTTGGAATTGATACACGAGGCGCGCCTCTCAGAGGTATCTCACCCGTCCTTGAACGGTGACCTCTTCGTCGTCGTCCTGCGGCACAGGCTTCAAACCGCCAGCTAGGCGGCCTTTGGGAAATTCGCGGTGAAAACCGCACCTTCGCCAGGTGTTGCCGCGGCAGTAATTTCGCCCTCATGAAGCTGCATCACGCGTTCGCATAGAGCCAATCCAAGGCCCGTCCCCGGGTACTCTTCCTTGCGATGCAGACGGCTGAAAATTTTGAATATTTCAGTGGCATGCCGGGTGTCAAAACCAATGCCGTTATCCGAAACGCTGAGACGATCCTCACCATTCTGAGAAACAACGCCAACTGTGACAATAAGCGGACGGTCAGCCGATCGGTACTTTATCGAATTCCCGATCAGATTGAAAAGCAGTCGGTGAACCAGCTGCTCGTCGGCAAAGATTTCGGCACCCTCCTGAATGACGAGTTGGGCATCCAGCCCTGAAAGCGTTTCCGAATGATCATCCCACACCCGCTGGGCAACGGCCTCGACATCAACGCCCTGTCTTGAAACGGCCGCGCGCCCGGCTCGGGAGTATTCAAGCAGATCTTTGATCTGTTGTTGCATCCGCTCGGAAGCATCCATCAGGAAACGCAAATAAATTTGACCACTTCCGTCGAGTTCGTCGGCGTATTCACTTTCCAGCAGGGCCGAGAATTGGTTGATCTTGCGCAGCGGCTCCTGGAGGTCATGTGAAGCGATATAAGCGAACCGTTCAAGTTCGCGGTTGGACTCCACCAGCTTTGCGGATGTGAGTTTCTGGTCGTGAACATCCTGGATCGAGCCGACCATTCGGAGCGGATTTCCCTCAGCATCAAATGACGCCTGTCCGGTCCCCAGAAACCAGCGATATCCGTCGGTCTTGTGTTTGAGCCGGTACTCGACCTGAAACGGCTCCCTCTTTGTTAGATGCGCATCAACCGCGGCAAACGTCGCTTTGGTATCCTCGGGGTGCAGCAGATCAGAAAATGCAGTCAGGCTTGCTGGCAGCTCGTCACGTGTATAGCCAATCAATTGATAGAAAATATCTGACCAGATTTCTTCGTCGCCGTTTGTGTCGATCCAGTCCCAAATTCCGACGGATGCGCCGCTTGCGGCCAGCTGAAACCGTCCATCGCTCTCGCGCAAGGCTTCTTCAGCGTTTTTAAGCGCCGTGATATCCGTCGAAACCACCAGAATTTGATCCAGTGTTTCGCCATTGCTGCTAAGAGGAATTTTGTCGGTATAGACCCAGCCGGCGTCTTTCCCCTCCGGCATATAGCGCTCAACAGTGCCGGTTATCGGAGATCCATTCTCGATGACTTCCAGATCATCTTCATGATATTTTTTGGCCATTTCGCCAAACAAATCATACGTATCAGCGCCTTCGAAATCCTCCACAGCGCCGCCCATTGATTCGGCGGCCCGCTTGTTAAGGCGTAAAATCCTGTTCTGATCATCCTTGAGCCAGATCATCGAGGGAACAGAATCGAAGATGGTCCGGCTTTCCGACTCCGATCTGCGAAGTTCTGTGATGTCTTCCGACCATCCTACCATCCGGATCGGTTTGCCGTCAGAATCAAATTCCGCCTGCGCGCGAGAACGAAGCCAGATCGTTCCTCGATCCCGTGCGGTTGCACGATGTTCAGCCAGATAGGGCTGGCCTTGCTGCAAATGGGTATCCAGGCGCTTACGCACGAGGCGCTGATCTTCTTCCGGCATTCCAGACATGAATTCATCCAGCGAAAGCGTAATTTCCTGTGCCGGCAAGCCCATGAGTTCGGCCAGTTTGATCGAGACGAGAACGCGATCATTCACAAGATCCCATTCCCAAATGCCGACGCCGGAATTGACCAGCAAATCCAACCGTGACTTGGCCATCTGCGCGGCCTCGGCTTTCTCGATTTCTTCGGTTACGTCCCGGAATATTCCCGCGATCCGGATAGGCTGCCCGTTACCGCCAAGTGAAACCTCGCCTCTTGAAAAAATGCGGCGGCACGAGCCATCCGGTCTCTGAATTCGAGCACCATAAAATTGAAAGGGCGTGCCGTTTTCAGCAGCCGCGTCAACGGCCTGCTGGACCATTGCCACATCGTCAGGGTGGTAAAAATTGATGGCATCGGCTAACGCTGGCGCGCCTTGTTCTGGCGGGACGCCGTGAATGTCGAACACCTCTTGCGACCAGAAGACAGACTCATTTTCCAGATCGACCTGCCAATAGCCAACTTTGCCATAGGCTTCGGTTAGGCGGAGGATTCGCGCATGTTCATCCTGGCTTTCATCCATGTGCGTGACGGTGAACATTTTTCACCGTTTTGAGCCAGAAGGATTTTATGTGATCCATCGTAGAACGAAACTCGCTTAAATTACCGGGTTTCTGGACAAACGCATTCGCCCGGTTTTCGTAGGCACGTACAATATCGCGACGGGCTGCGGATGTTGTGAAAATTACAATCGGGGTCGAATTGTGCCTGGGCATCTTCCGGATTTCTTCGAGCGCCGCGTGACCATCAATGCCCGGCATGTTCAGATCCAGAAGTATTAAATCCGGCGGCTCGGACTCATTTTTCAGGATAGCGATCGCATCACCACCATCGTAGGCACGCAGAATTTCGAGATGGTTGTCATTGCTATGCAGGCAGGTCTCCATGACCATGACATCGCCATCATCATCGTCAACTATCAGGACTTTCATCACGTGCTCCCAAGTGTGCCGGGCTATCGATCATTTTGATTCGCGAAAAGCCTACTCTGGTTTGGAAAATGCGCCTAACAGATCAGGCGTAAACCGGCGGTAAAAACACCCGTATTCTTGACAATCAGCCCTAGTCTCCGCCATGTCCCGCCGACTTGCTTCAAAGCGCTTTTCACAACGGATTTCCGCCATGCATGCCTATCGCACTCACACCTGTGGTCAGCTCCGCGCCAGCGATGTTGACTCAACAGCCCGCATCTCGGGCTGGATCCACCGCAAGCGCGATCATGGTGGTTTGCTTTTTGTGGATTTGCGTGATCACTATGGCTTGACCCAATGCGTGCTGGAGCCGGAAAGTCCGCACTTTAATGCCCTGGAGCGCGCGCGGGTTGAAAGCGTGATCACGATCACGGGCAAGGTTGTTGGCCGGTCAGAAGAAACGGTGAACCCGAACCTTCCAACCGGTGAGATCGAACTGCGTGTTGAAGACCTGATTGTTCAGTCTGCAGCAGAAGAATTGCCCATGCCGGTGTTTGGCGAGCCGGAATGGTCTGAAGAAGTGCGGTTAAAGCACCGCTTCCTCGATCTGCGCCGTGAGACGCTGCACGCCAACATCATGCGCCGCGTCGAGGTGGTCCGTGCCATGCGCGACAAAATGTCGGCAGCCGGATTCTTCGAGTTTGCCACGCCTATTCTGACGGCATCTTCGCCGGAAGGCGCGCGCGATTTTCTCGTGCCGTCGCGTTTGCATCCGGGCCAGTTTTACGCCCTGCCGCAGGCCCCCCAGCAATACAAACAGCTGATCATGGTCTCCGGCTTCGACCGCTATTTCCAGATTGCGCCTTGCTTCCGGGATGAAGATCCGCGCGCTGACCGCCTGCCGGGTGAGTTCTATCAGCTGGACGTGGAAATGAGCTTCGTGGAAGAAGAAGACGTCTTCACCACCATGGAGCCCGTCATCCGCGAGGTCTTTGCTGACTTTGCGGAAGGCAAGCGGGTCACCGATTCCTTCCCGCGTATCCCGTATGACGAGGCGTTGGCTAAATACGGCACCGACAAGCCAGATCTTCGCAATCCGATCGAAATGCAGGATGTCACCGAGCACTTTGCGGGTTCCGGCTTCAAAATTTTTGCGGGCATGATCGAAAAGAACCCGAAAGTCCGCGTCTGGGCGATCCCGGCTCCGACCGGTGGATCGCGAGCTTTTTGTGACCGGATGAACTCCTGGGCACAAAAAGAAGGTCAGCCGGGCCTCGGCTATATCTTCTTCCGCGACGGTGAGGGGGCAGGGCCGATTGCCAAGAATATTGGCGAAGACCGGACCGCTTCTGTGCGGGCTCAACTCGATCTGGCCGATGGCGACGCCGTCTTCTTTGTGGCCGGTGTGCCGGGCGAGTTCGCGGCGTTTGCGGGCAAGGCGCGTGACCGTGTCGGCTCTGAATTGAACCTGATCGATGAAGACCAGTATGCCCTGGCCTGGATTGTCGATTTTCCCATGTATGAATGGGATGAAGACAACAAGAAGATCGATTTCTCACACAACCCCTTCTCCATGCCGCAAGGCGGTATGGCCGCCCTCGAAGCCGCCGAGAAAGCCGGTGACGAGGCGCTGCTGGCCCTGAAGGCCCAGCAATATGATCTGGTCTGTAACGGCTTTGAGATTGCGTCCGGTTCGATCCGGAACCATGAACCGGAGACCATGATCAAGGCCTTCGGCATCACGGGCTTGGGACCGGACGTGGTGAAGGAACGGTTTGGTGCGCTCTATCGGGCATTCCAATATGGCGCGCCGCCGCACGGCGGTATGGCAGCCGGCGTTGACCGCATCGTCATGTTGTTGGTTGGGGCGAAAAACCTTCGCGAAGTCAGCCTCTTCCCGATGAACCAGCAAGCCGCAGATCTGTTGATGAATTCACCCGCGCCCGCCGATGCGGCACAACTTCGGGATCTCAGCCTGCGAGTGGTTGTGCCGGACGCGAAAAAGACCTGATCAGGGACCGTCGGGCGGGCCGGGCACTGCGGCCTCGTCCGGCGCTTTGGGTTCCAGCTCTTCTGCCTGCTCGGGGCTGAGCGGAATATCGACTACCCATTCATAGCGGCCATTAAGCCGGTAGCGATGACCATCTACGACAATGGATGGCATATTGGCATTGGTGCCGGGGCCATTCCGGCTGTCGCGATAAATCAAACGCTCGCCAGAATGCCGGATCAGGCGAAGGACTGTTTCGTTGTTTTCAATCGTTTCAACCAGCAGAGCTTCGCGTTCGCGGAGCTCTGCTTCCATTTGCTCCGAGCGCTCAATACCAACTGCGATTTCCGCTTCCAGCTCGCGGCGAATTTCTTCGTCCAGATTCTCTGCAACTGCCTGAGCCTCCGCAACCGCTTCGCGCGTTGCGGCCAGTGCGCCGCGCATGGCTTCATATTCGGCAACGGCACGCGCTTGTTCTGCACGAATGACATCCAGCCTCAGATCTTCGGCCCGACCGGGAACGGCGGTTATATTGCGTTCGATACCATCGGCGGTAATCGTAAATCGCCAGCCCGGCGAGGGCCGTGGCCGCGGGCGGGTTTCCTGACGGGCGCTACGTTCGCTGCAATCCATCAGGTCGAAACCTTCCGGCAATTGGCTCTCCGCCGTGCGGCAGGCCCCATACAGCATGTCGGGGGACAGGCCGATCGGATCAATCAAAATGATATTGGCCAGTTTGGCCCCTTGCAGCATGGCGCCCGTGAAATCGCCGCCTTCAATTTGTGCGCCGGTCAGGTCGGCCCCGCGAAGATCAACCTCAACGAAGCTGATATTGTGGCCGGTTACACCGCGCAGCACGGCTCTGGGCATTCGCGTGCGAGTAAAATCAGCCTGATCAAGGCGGGCCCCGTCGAACCGCGCATGGAAAAGCCGGCTGCCCGTAAAGTTGGCGCCGGTGAGATCAGCCGACATGAAATTGGCCAGCACCAGAAGCGCGCCATCGATCTCCGCTCCTGCTAACTCCGATCCATCAAACCGCAGACGCTCGCCATGGGCGTGGCTCAAAATAACATCGTGGAGCGAAGACTCCTGGAACAGCACTCCCGACAATCTGGCATGGCTGAAGTCAGTGTCGTTCAAATCGCTGCCAATAAAGCGCGACTCGACAACTGTGGACCGATTGAGGTTGGTGCTATTCAGGCTGGCATCGATAAAAACCGCGCCCATGATCTCTGCGCCATACAGGTTTTCGCGCGCCAGATCACAGCTATGGCAATGACCGGAAATGGTGATTGTCCGATGCGGATGTTGATCGCCAGCCTGGGCCGCACCAGGCCAAAGCACCAGCATGGCAACAAGAATATGGAATATCGTCGGTTTCACGGCGGCAGGATTACCCGTTTTCGCCAATCGTTT
The DNA here is from genome assembly GCF_965228115.1 of Hyphobacterium sp. GTDB lineage: Bacteria > Pseudomonadota > Alphaproteobacteria > Caulobacterales > Maricaulaceae > Hyphobacterium. The sequence goes on from NZ_OZ245794.1 coordinate 309,641, forward strand.
CAGCTTAAATCGCTGTAACCGGCCGGTATTCCGCGCCTAACAGACCGGGATGCGCAAGCCATAGGGCAGGCGTGTCTGGCTATCGCCACAGGCCGCATCCAGTTGCCGTTGCGTCAAGCCCCGGACGCGCTCCATCTCGGCTCCGGATAGAATGGCGCCGGACAGGTTCGCTCCACTGAAATCAGCACTGCCAAAATACGCACCTACCAGGTTGGCATTCTGAAGATTGCTTTGCACGAAGCTGGCGCCGGTGAAGCGACCGCCAAACAGGTTGGCCGTTGACAGATCTGCGCCGCCGAAATTCGCGCCATTCATCGTTGCAAGGCTCAGATTGGCCTGGCGTAGCCGCGACCCCGAGAGATTGACCCGTGGCATGTCGCGATAGGACAGATCGGCCTGGAACAGGTTGCAGCCCGAACAGGACGCGCCGGACTGAACCCTGGATATCGAGCCGGAATTCTGGGCCGCAGCGCTGGCTGTCAGGCTCGCAAGCAAGGCAAAAATCAGGGCAGGGCGTTTCATTTCGGTTCGCTCCATCAAACTTCCCCTACCGGTTGCAAGCGCGGGGCCGTTTTCTTCTGGCAAGCTTATAGCGGATTTCATTGAGTTATTTCTTAATCCGTGCCATCTGCGGGTGAGGGGGATGCATGACCAGTTTCTTTTATGAACTCCGGCGCCGGAAAGTCTTCCGCGTTGTCGCAGGCTACCTCGCCATCGCGTGGCTGGGCTTTGAAGTCGTGGCGGGCGTCGAAGAAGCCGCCGGTCTGCCCGCCTGGTCCGACAGTGTAGCCCTGATTGTGCTGGTCATGATGTTTCCGGCCGTCGTGTTCGCAGCCTGGGCGTTCGAGATTACGCCAGCGGGTATCAAAGCGACCCCAAGCGCGGACGAGGAAAACTCGGAATTCCGGCGGCCGCCGCGCCTGATTGATTATCTGGTGATCGGCGCCATCCTAGTATTCGCCAGCCTTATCGCCTGGCAGCAGATTAATCGGACAATCACGACCGGCGTGGCGCCGCTACAGGCCTCAAACGAGGTGAACATTGTTACGCCCGGTGAGGCCGAACAGGAAGCCTCCCGCCAGGCGGCACAGACGAACGCAATCGCCAACGCCCCGGAGCTTTCGGTTGCCGTTTTGCCCTTCCTGATGATGAGTGCGGAAGAAAACGATGTCTATTTTGCCGATGGGCTGACAGAGGAAATCCTGAACTCTCTTGCGATGGTGCCGGACCTTCTCGTGACGTCACGAACCTCTGCGTTTCAGTTTAGAGGACAGGACCTTCCGCCGATCCCTGAAATCGCAGCCAGCCTGGGCGTAGCGCATATCCTTGAAGGCTCCGTCCGGCGCTCCGGGGATCAGGTGCGGATCACGGCACAGCTCATTCGGGCCGAAGATGATTCCCATCTCTGGTCGCAGACCTATGACCGGTCCCTCGAGAATGTTTTTGAAATCCAGGAAGATATCGCCAGCAATGTCGCAAGAGTGCTGGAGGTCGTGCTGAGCGAGGAAAACCGTCGCCAGATGGCCAATTCGGGAACGCGGGACATTGAAGCGTTCATCGCCTTCCAGCAGGCGATGGAGTTATGGCATCGCGGCCATACCGATGAAGGCGACGCCATTCTCGAGCTGGCCGATCCGATTTTCGCACAAGCCATTGGCGAAGCGCCGGATTATTCAGAAGCCTATTTGATGCGCAGCGACTGGTATGCCCACCAATTGACCAACCCCGAAAACGCAGAAAATACCGAGCTTCTGGAGATTGCGCGCACCGCACAGGCGGACCTTCTAGCGGATGCGCTTGAGACTGCAGACACTCCGGCCCGCAGAGCCGTGGTCCAGGCCAACCAGATCATGTTCTCCGACGATTGGACGAATGCCAGGGCCGTGATGCGCGATGCGCTGACCAATGACGAGTGTGCCAATGACAACTGGCTTCAGGATTTTCTTTTGCTCTATGAAGAGCTCGACATGCGGCGCGATTATCTTGAGCGTCTCGTAGCCTGCGACCCATTGAATTCAACAATCCAATCCTACTTCGGCAGCATTCTGCTTATCCGCGGGGAATATGAGGAGGCGCTGGCATATTCAGAAGAATTGCGCCGCCGGGACATGACCTTCGAGTATGAAACGCTGCGATATAATGCCTTGCTGGGGCTTCGCCGGCTTGAAGAAGCTGAAGCAATGATCCAGCCCGAATGGGGGTTGGAGCAAATTCAGATGGCAGCCATGCGCGGCGACGAGGCGGCGGCACGGGAATTCATTGAGCCCTATATTTCCGAGGATATTGATTGGTTCAACCTGATGCTTCGGGCCTGGCTGGGTGACCGGGAGGAAGCCAACCGGCTCGCAACCGCAATCGATGCGCGGCCCTATGGCTTTATCGAGCTGATGTCGATTTTCCCCGCGTGCATGTGTGGTGCGCCGTTTGATCTGGAAGCGGTGCCCAATTTCACATCACGACTGGATCAGGCGGTTCTGCCCTGGCCGCCACCCGGAGATCTGGGCTATCCGTTGATGCAAGCTGACGTGCCTGAGGCAGTGACTGAAAACTAGCCTTGGGCTTCTTCCTGCCGCCAGCCACAGGCCTGACATTCCAGAGTGCCGTCCTGAAGGCGGGCCACCGTGAAATGGCCGCATTCGCTACAGGGATCACCGTCATAGATTTCAGGTGCCGGGCTTTCGAGCCCGTCCAATTCATCGGCTTCGCGCGCTTCTGACTTTGCCTTGCGCATATCTGCCGTCAGCATGACGACATTGTCCGGCAGTTGCCCCCGCGAGAAGCCTTTGGAAATATAGCGGGAAGCGTCTTCCTGGAGAATTTTTTCCTGCTCGACGCCGCGCCCGATCCCGCCGCTGGTGTCCGGTTCAACTTCCGCCAAATCGGTCCGCCCGAGATAGGAAACCGCCAGCTCGCGGAACAGATAATCAAGGATTGAGGTGGCATGACGGATCGAGTCATTGCCTGTCACATCGCCCGCTGGTTCAAAACGGGTGTAGACGAACGCATCAACGAATTCTTCGAGAGGCACGCCGTATTGCAGGGCAATCGAGATCGCAATCGCGAAATTATTCATCAATGAGCGGAAGGCCGCGCCTTCCTTGTGCATGTCGAGGAATATCTCGCCCAGCTCGCCATTATCAAACTCACCGGTGTGAAGATAAATCTTGTGACCACCGACCGTGGCTTTCTGGATATAGCCCTTGCGCCGATCCGGCATTTTGCGCCGGGCGATCGGTTTCTCAATAATTTTCTCGACTAATTTTTCGACGATCCGTTCCTCGCCCGGTTCGAGGTCCTCATGGATATCGTCCAGCAAAGCTGTAAGTCCGCTGCCATTCCGTTCGATACGGACATCCGACAGGGCCGCTTTGCCTGCCTGCCGCATTAAACGCGCGACCTGATCGGGACCGGCATCTGCCGGCAGCGCCAGCACGGCGGGAGCCGGACCTGACAACCGGTCCTCGAGCGTTCCGGAGAGACTGATGACAGCCTCCGGCGACGGCCCTGCAAAGGCTGTCATAGCGCCCTTGTCGGCCATGCCGAGGCCAAGTGTCTTCAGTCCCGCAATGACGCAAGGCCGCATTTCGCGCCCGTTCGCTGTTTGCACAAGCACGTCATTGATCGGCGCAATTCCAAGCGAATCCGCCTCCATCAAGCGAGCGATAATGCTTTCCGGTTCAAGCGCCGCAACGACGATCCGATCCCCTGCGGCTTCCATTGCAGTCTTGGCGATGTTCGACGCCAGTGATCGGGCTTCATCGCTGTCATAAGCGATCGCTTTGTGGGCAAAGAGCGCAGCAAAGCCGGTCAGTGAAATTGTGCCCGCAGGTTCGGATTTCCTGACCCGGCTGGTCATGGCGTCTTTCCAGCGAGAAATAACCTCGCCAAGCGCGCCTAAATCACCATCGAAAGCCGGCAGATTGATATGGACCACCGGTTCCGGGCAGGCTCGTGCGGCGGAAAACCGTAAATCGGGTGCGCCAAAGCTCCAGATCGAACGGGAAACCCCCTGCCACCAATCGCGGGCAGCGGTTTGGCTGCCGTCCTTGAACGTCCACATTGCATCTGCCGCTTCAGCATTAAGAAGCGTATCGTCGATGCTGAGCGCGGGCACCTCCGGGAGCTGTGGAGGCGAAACACCCAATTCCGGTTCGTCAAACTCTCCCTGTTGCGCCAGAGCCAGCGCATGCTCGATCGCGTCATCTGGCGCTCCATCGCGCCGCGCCGCCTGAAGCGCTTTTCTAAGCGCGGGATTGTGCTCCGGGTTCAGGCAATCTTCGACCTCGCCGGCACATTGTGCCACGGCATCGCCAATCGCCTTCAGCCGATCCTGCAGAACGCGGGCACCAACATCATTGATGGCCGCCTGAAGCCGCGTCTGATTGAGATCGGCCGCCAGCGTGCGCGCCTCAGCGCCGTCGGAGTCAATCACAGGAATTGCGTGCTTGTCGCGCGATGGCGCCGGTGTGACCCCGTAAAACAGGTCCACGCCGCCCTCCTGCCAGATCCAGGCGGCCGGGACGACCCGGCGGGCGAGCAGATCGCCTGATAACGCATCGAGCTGATCCGCATTTTTCGTTTTCCGGGAAAAATGCAAGGCGACGCGCCGGATGATTTTCTCGGCATCGCGTTCCGGCTGGCGTTCGTCTCCGGCCGCGATATGAGGACGGAACTCAGCTGGCCCCCGGCTTCCGGGCTTGGGCCGGGTTTCGACAGGCCGGGGTGTGTTGCACAAGTCTGCGAGGGCCGCCGCCGCGCTTGCTGACCAACCTTCGGGTGCTCGAATGGAATCGCCTGACCCACCGTCGGGGTCAGCGATCTCGAATGTTGCATATACCGGGGGTGAGGGTCTGGCCATGCGCGCTCCACCGAAAAAGAATCACTTCCGTGATCGCAAATCATACGCGGGTGACAACAACTGCCCAATGCGCGCCAAGCCCTCTGGACCGATGGCATGTGGAAAGGCATATTCCGCCGCGAGTCTGATCCTTTGGGAGCGCGCCCATGCTTGGCCTGATTGGGAAATTCTTCGCCTGGTGGAATGACGCCACCCCCGGCACGTATCTGACCCTCGCCATGAAGGGCGCAAAGCAGGTGGGCGAAGACGAATTCGGCAACAAATATTTTGAAGAGAAAAAGGCGACCGGCTCCGATGGCCGCGTACGCCGCTATGTGGTCTATAATGGCTATGCGGACGCCAGCCGCGTTCCGATGAGTTGGCATGGTTGGTTGCACCATACCTATGAAGACCCGCCCCAGGACAATGAAGCCTCCCATGCCTGGGAAAAAGGGCATGAGCCCAATCTCACCGGCACGCTGCACGCCTACAAGCCATCGGGCTCGCTATCGCGGGGCGGTGAGCGCCAGGCCAATAGCGGCGATTATGAAAGCTGGTCGCCTGAAGGGTGAGCGTGCTCGACGCTGCGCTTCGAACACGGCAACATGAAGTCATGAAACTGATTCAACGTCTTTGCCTGTTTTTTTGTCTGGCCGGGCTGGGTGCTCCCGCCCTGGCACAGGATGAGCTGACCAGCCTGCCTGGTAATGTTCTGGTGATGCGCGGGCTCGACAAGGTGACCGCACGGACCGAGGACTTCGAGATACGCATTGGCGAGGAACACGCCTTTGGTTCGCTCACCATACTGCCGCGCTATTGCCGCCGCCGCCCGCCGGAAGAAACCCCGGAAACTTTTGTCTTCGTGGAGATATTCGAGCGCCGGCTCGAAGATGGCAGCATGGTGGAAGAGGGCGGTGAACGCATTTTTTCCGGCTGGATGATGGCCTCAAACCCGGCGCTCAATCCGCTTGAGCACCCGGTCTATGATGTTTGGCCAATTGACTGCAGGGCATAAGCCCCGCTTGCATTTTCCGGCATTCTGAAAAAATCAGCATCGGTCTTCAAAGCCGCGTCCAAGCGCTGTCGATAGATCTCTGCGGAAATTTCTTCGGTCCCGAACTGACGCAAATGCCCGGTCATGAATTGCGCATCCAGCAGGGTGTAGCCCCCCGCTTTCAGTCGTGCCACCAGATGCACCAACGCGACTTTTGACGCATCCGTTGCGCGCGAGAACATGCTTTCGCCAAAGAACGCCCCGCCAAGCGCGACGCCATACAGGCCACCGACAAGCTGTTCGTCTTTCCAGCATTCCACACTGTGGACAAAGCCTTGATGGTGCAGGTCGGTATAGAGCCATTTGATGGGACGGTTGATCCAGGTGTTGTCGCGATCAGGGGCCGGTTCTGCGCAGATATCTAGCACTACGTCGAAATCGCGATTGATGGTGATTTGAAACTTGTCCTGACGGACGGTGCGTCTCAGGCGTTTGGGGATGTGAAAACGGCCCAGCGGGATGTTCGCGCGCTCAGGTGGATCGACGAGGAAAATCCGTGGATCATCGGCCGAGTCCGCCATCGGGAACACGCCCTGGCGATAGCAATCGAGCAGATCGGCCGGCCCAAAGCCCGGCACGGCTAATCTTTCTGGCGTTCGGCCAGCCAGCTTTCTAGCCAGCGGATATGATAATCGCCGGAGCGAAAGTCTTCTTCCTCTAGCAAGGCCAGGTGCAGCGGGATCGTCGTCTTGATACCGCCCACCACCATCTCTTCCAGGGAGCGTTTCAGGCGCAAAAGCGTCTCTTCACGCGTCTTTCCGGAAACGATCAGCTTGCCGATCAGGCTGTCGTAATAAGGCGGGATCGAATACCCGGAATAAAGCCCGCTATCCAGCCGCACGCCGAGACCGCCGGGCGCATGAAATTCCGTGACCTTGCCGGGTGAGGGCGCGAAGGTTTGCGGGTCTTCCGCATTGATGCGGCACTCAATCGCCCAGCCTTCAAACTCGATGTCTTTCTGGCTGTAGCCCAGCTTTTCACCCGCCGCGATGCGAATCTGTTCGCGTACCAGATCGAGCCCTGTGATGGCTTCGGTGACGGGGTGTTCCACCTGCAGGCGGGTATTCATCTCGATGAAGTAGAACTCGCCATTCTCGTAGAGATATTCAACCGTCCCGGCGCCGCGATAGCCAATGGCGGCGACCGCCTGACGGGTGATTTCACCAATACGTTCGCGCTCGTCAGGCGTCAGCGCGGGCGAGGGGGCTTCTTCCAGCACTTTCTGGTGCCGTCGCTGCAAAGAACAATCGCGCTCGCCCAGATGCACCACATTGCCATGCGTATCGGCCAGCACCTGGATTTCGATATGGCGTGGCTGCCCGAGATATTTTTCCAGATAGACCGCGCCATCGCCAAAAGCGGCTTCCGCTTCGCGCGAGGCGGTCTCAACCGCTTCGCGGAAGTCAGCTGCCGTTTCAGCGACCTTCATGCCGCGGCCACCCCCGCCAGAGGCTGCCTTCACCAGAACGGGATAGCCAATTTCATCGGCGATCTTCTTGGCGTCTTCGATGTCAGAAATTCCACCATCCGAGCCCGGAACCACCGGAATTCCGGCATCTTTCACGGCCTGTTTGGCGGTGATTTTATCGCCCATCAGGCGAATGTGTTCGGCCGTCGGGCCGATAAAGACCAGATCGTGCGCTTCGACGATCTCGGCAAAACGCGCATTTTCCGACAGGAAGCCGTAACCAGGGTGAACGGCCTGAGCGCCGGTGATTTCGCACGCCGCGATGATCTGCGGAATTTTCAGATAGGATTGATTGGCCGGATTGGGGCCTACGCACACGCTCTCATCGGCAAGCTTCACATGCATGGCGTCGCGGTCGGCTTCGGAATGAATGGCGACCGTTTTGATGCCCATTTCCCGGCAGGCACGGTGCACCCGAAGGGCAATTTCGCCGCGATTGGCGATGAGGATTTTTTCAAACATCGCGTTTCGCCGATCAGTCGATCACAAACAGGGGTTCGCCAAACTCGACCGGCTGGCTGTCATCCACCAGCATGGCCTTCAGCGTACCGGATTTCGGCGCTGTGATCGGGTTAAAAGTCTTCATCGCCTCGATCAAAAGCACGGTATCGCCTTCCTTCACGGCATCGCCAATGTTGAAGAAGACGTCGGCATCCGGATTGGGACGCAAATAGACCGTCCCAACCATGGGCGAGGGGACACCGTCTACCGGTGCGTCGGCGCCGGAAGCTGCGGTCGGCGCTGCGGGTGCGGCAGCAGGCGCAGGCGCGGCGGCCGGGGCTGCGGCAACCGGAGCTGCCGCCTGTTGGACAACGGTGGCCTGAACCGTGCGGGCAACGCGCAAGCGCAACTCGCCGCGTTCGACTTCGACCTCGGTAAGATCGGTATCATTCAGGATCTCGGCGAGTTCCCGCACCAGTTTCGGATCGAATGCACCGGCCTTGGTGCCGGATTTGGATGACGTGGCCATACGTGTTTTGCCCCTGTCCTCGGATTTGCGCGTGTTCTAGATCAGCTTTGCTGCAATTTCTATGGCTTCCGCATATCCGGACGCACCGCGCCCGGCGATCGTGTGTGTTGCAACCAGCCCGACATAGGACTGATGGCGGAAGGCCTCGCGCTCCTTCGGGTTGCTGATATGCACTTCTATGATGGGTATGGAAACCGTCTTTAAAGCGTCATGTAAAGCGATGGATGTATGCGTGTAAGCCGCCGGATTGATGATGAGAGCGGCAAAACCGTCGCGCGCGTCCTGGATCCAGTCTACCAGGTCGCCTTCATGATTTGATTGGCGGAAGTCGATTTCCAGCGCATGTTTTGCTGCCGTTTCCGCGCATAATTCCTCGATATCGTCCAGAGTTCCGGAACCATAAATCTCCGGCTCTCGAATGCCGAGCAGGTTCAGATTGGGTCCGTTGAGAATCATCAACCTGGCTGTCATGCCTGCGCCTTGCCTCTTGACGTGAAGGCAAGCTTCTACGACCTCCAGAAGAGGAAACGCAACCCGGTGGAGCGGCGAAACGTGAAGCTCATCATCAATGGCGAAGAACAGGTGTTTGAAGACGGGCTGACCATTTCCGGCCTGGTTGAAGCGCTGAAGCTGCATCCCAAAAAGGTCGCCGTGGAACGCAATCTGGAAGTCGTGCCCAAATCACTGCATCCAGAAACAATGCTCGCCGAGGGCGACAGGATCGAAATCGTCCAGTTCGTGGGCGGAGGATAGGGTTTATGGAAGACACACCGCTCATCGTCGCCGGCCGCGAGCTGAAATCCCGCCTCATCATCGGCACGGGCAAGTATGAGAGCTATGAGCAGAATGCCCGCGCTTTGGAAGCATCAGGCGCTGAGATGATTACGGTGGCGGTACGGAGGGTAAATCTCACCGATCCGGACCAGCCCTTGCTGGTCGATTATATCGATCCAGAGAAATTCATCTTCCTGCCCAATACCGCGGGCTGTTTTACCGGTGAGGATGCTGTCCGCACGCTGCGTCTGGCGCGCGAAGCCGGGGGTTGGGATCTGGTGAAGCTGGAAGTCCTGTCAGACCCCAAACACCTCTATCCCGATATGGAAGAAACCCTCCGGGCCGCCGACATGCTCATCAAGGATGGCTTTCAAGTCATGGTGTATTGCTCGGATGATCCGGTCTACGCCAGGAAATTGGAAGAGGTGGGCTGTTGCGCCATCATGCCGCTTGGCGCACCAATCGGCTCGGGCCTGGGTATCCAGAATCCGGTGAATATCCGCCTCATCATTGAAGAAGCCAAAGTTCCTGTCATCGTCGATGCCGGTGTCGGCACGGCGTCAGATGCGGCTGTGGCGATGGAGTTGGGCTGTGATGGTGTGTTGATGAATACCGCCATTGCTGAGGCCAAAGACCCCATCCGCATGGCCAACGCCATGAAGCACGCCGTCATCGCCGGGCGTGACGCCTATCTTGCGGGCCGGATGCCGAAAAAGCGCTATGCCGACCCGTCCAGCCCGCTAAGCGGGTTGATTTGACGTCATGGTAGCTTCATCCATTTTGAAGGCCTGCCAGGTCTTCCCGGATGCCACGAAGTTGCAAAGGTCCCTGATTGTTATGCGGGGACGGTGCTGTTTTCTATAGTTTGGGAATAGGTCGGATTCGTTCGGGAAGTGCGCTTTAAAGTCGAAGCCCTCAAAGTTTACGGGGAGCGCTTCGCTGATGTCACTAAAAAGCTCCCAAGCATCCAGACCAAAGATGCCAAGATCATGAAAAATCGCTGAATCCAGCCCGACGGGCTTGGTGCTGTACTTTTCCACGATGGCGATGATCAGGGCTGCGCTCATGGCGAAACTCTAGCCAGTTTTAGCGGGCTAGAGAATGTCTAGCTCTACTCGCCCGACCCCGCTTCGGCGCGCTGCACAGCCGACAACTCATTCGCCAGGATCTGATCCAGCGCATTCCGGTTCGCGCCGGAGACTGGCTGTCCGTTGATGATGAAGAAGGGCGTGCCATCAGCCCCGACCGCGCGGGCCAGGGCGTAGGTTTGTTCCAGGTAGACCTCGATTTCGGGATCTTCCATGTCGGCCTGCATCTGTTCGATATCGACACCGGCCAGGCGTGCAAAATTCTCGATCCGGCCCGACGGAAGCGGCCCGCTGGACTGAACCATGGCGGTGTGGAACCGCCAGTAGATTTCATCGCCCTGACGCAAGGCCGCCATGGCCGCGCGTGCCGCTTCACGCGATTCCGGACCCAGGATCGGGTATTCCTTGAAGACGATCCGGATCTGATCGCCATAGGTTTCGCGCGCCTCATTCACCCATTGCGACGCAATCCGGCAATAGCCGCACTTATAGTCCATGAATTCAACGATCACGATCGGGGCATCGTCCGGGCCGAAAGAGGGATCGCGTTCATCCGAATAGATCAAGTCGGCGTTCGCGCGGATGGCCCCCATCATTGCTTCAATCTCGCGCTGCTGGGCGCGCCGCTGGAGCTCGATCAGGGCTTCTTCGATCAATTCGGGGTTCTCGAGGATATAATCGCCAATCATGCCGCGAATTTCTTCGCGCTGCGCGTCACTGAACGTGCTGTCCTGCGCGATGGCCGAACTGGTGCCCAGCAAGAATAGCCCTGCAGCTGCAGAAAGAAACGCTTTCATTCAACTTCCCCGGTCTGTGTTGCCCGCTCCATTTAGCGGCACCACGCCCACATGCCAATGACGATGCTGTGAGTGGTTCTAGCGGCGGCGCTCGCGCGGCGCTTGATCTGCCATAATCGCTTGCGAAATCGATAGCAGCTCTCCGGCCCGGAATCGTTCCACCGAACCGGGCTCCAATTGCGGCAGGGCTCGCGCGGCAAATTGCATTGCGCGTTCGGTGTTGCCAACGGAAAAAGCCTGTTCAGCGACGGCCAGCTGGGCACGCGCTGTATCGCCATTGCGTTCATGTACGATGGATAGCTGATACCAGGCGAAAGCGTTTTCCGGTTCCATGTCCAGAGCGACGCGCAAATGCTGAGCCGCTTCTTCCTGATAGGACAGATCTTCTGTTGCGATCATCGACATGGCGAGATTGATCCGAAGCAATGGCGCCTGCGGCATCAAGGTGACGGATTGCTGATGATGCTGGATCGATTCCTGGGCCATCCCGCTTTCAAACAGCATTTGCCCGTAAAGCTCATGGAAGAACGGGTTGTCCGGTTCTTCGGCAATTAACGATTCAATCTCGCCGCGGGCTTCATCCATCTGCGCTTCACGAAAATAGGCCACCGCACGCGCATAGCGGGCAGGGAGGCTTTGATCGCTTTCCGGGTACTCATAAAACACATGTCCGGGCGGGGCCAGAAACCCGTAAATTTTTGCCTGCGCCCGGATCAGCCGGTCTGAATCTTCTTCAGAAGCGGGCTGTCCGAAATAGGGCGAGTTCAAAACAGTTTCACGCAACGCCGTGACCCGTTCGGAACTGAGCGGGTGGGTCCGGAAATAGGGAAAACGCCTCGCCGGGCTGAAGGTTTCCTGATAGCGGAAGCGTTCAAAGAAATTCAGCAGGCCTTCCGGATTGGTACCCGTTGCCTCCAGATATCGAAGCGCCGCCTGATCCGCCGCTGATTCCTGGGTCCGTGTGTGGGTAAAGAACTGAAGTGCGCCAAATTGCTGGCTTGAGGCCATCAGCGCGGCCCCGGCCTGACCTTCGCCCGCCAGTGCCGCAATAATACCCAGCCCCAGCGTGGCAAACACCGGGATCGAGGCCTGATTGATGGCTTCGCCGGTTCGGGCCAGATGAGCCCCGGAAATATGACCGACCTCGTGTGCCAAAACCCCCTGGATCTGCAAGGGCGTATCTGATTGCAGGATCGTGCCGGTATGCATGTAGATGTTCTGACCATTGGTCACGAACGCATTGATCGACGGATCAGCAATAATATGAAGGCCCACATCGCTGGGCTGGAGGCCAGCCGCGACGAGGAAGGGATCAGTATATTCGCGCAGCATAATCTCGATTTCGGTATCCCGAATCAGAGACTGGGCGTGCGCGGACAAAACACTTGTCAGCGAGACAGATAAGCCAAAAACAACAGCGAGCAGGGCACGCATACAATATTCCTTCGATCAGCCCCCGCCGAACACTTAAGATTAGCACAAGCAACGTTCGGACCAAGGTCTTTCCGTTGCACAAAAATGTCAGCCCTTAGCCGCCAAACAATTTTGAGCCTTTCTGCCACCAGCCGGTGCGCTTCGGCTTGTCACTTTCATCGGGGGCTTCGGATGCGCTTTCTGGCAAAGCAGCAGCGGAATCAGAGGAAGTGTCTGCCCCATCTTTATCGGCTGTTTTCGCCGTTTCGGCTTTCTTCCGCCGGGTTCGCTTCGGCTTTTCTTCCGCCTCTTCAGAAGCGGTTTCTGCATTGGCCTCATTGGCTTCGCTTTCCGGAGCAGAATCTGCCGGTTTCTTTCGCGTGCGTCTGCGGCGGGGTTTGTCTTCAACTGTTTCAGCCGCCGTTTCAGAGCTGTCCGCATCCGCTTTTTTGCGGCGGGTCCGGCGTTTCGGTTTGGCCTCTTGTTCTGCAGCCTCAGTGGATTCGGACGTCTCGGCCGCTTGTTCTGCGGCAGGCTCTGCCTCGGCTTTCTTGCGGCGTGACCGGCGCTTCGGTTTTTCAGCGTCGGGCTCCGCGTCAGATTTAGCTTCGGCCTCCGGATCAATCACCGCCATAGCAGCGGGTTCGGCGTCCTCGGCACTGGCTTCCGCCGTCTCGGCTGGGTTTTCAGCATTCTCGGCACTATCAGGACGATTGCGGCGGCGTCCCCGTCCCCCTCGCCGGCCGCGGCGGCGCCGTTTGCGCGGCGCGCCGTCTTCGCTTTCCTCGTCGGTTGAGGCCTCGGCATCTGTGTCTTCGCTGGCTTCGGAAACGTCTGCCTCCGTATTGGCATCTTCATCCTTTCGACGGCGGCGACGCCGGCGCCGGCGATTTCCTGAGCCCTGTTCGGCTGGCTCATCGGTCTGTTGCACCGGAGCCATTTCAACCGGTTCTGCGGCTTCTTCGCCGCCGGATTTCCCGGTCAGTATCTCCACTTTGAAGTCTGGCGGGATCAAATCCGGATCCGCAGAAATCATGATCCGCATGTCATAGCGCTGCTCGATCGACAGCACGTGTTCGCGCTTTTCGTTGAGCAGATAAAGCGCCACATCCGTTGGCACATTGATCCGGATTCGCCGGGCGCGATTACGGGCACCTTCTTCTTCCATCGCCCGCAAGGCCACGAGTGAGCTGGAAGAAGATGTCCTTACATAGCCTTTGCCGCCACAATGCGGGCAGACCTTGGTGGAACCCTCGAGGATCGAAGTGCGCCGGCGCTGACGCGACAACTCCATCAAGCCGAACTGTGAAATCCGGCCCATTTGCAAGCGCGCGCGGTCTTTCTTCAGTGCATCCTTCATCCGCTTTTCAACGGCGCGGACATTGCGATTGTCTTCCATGTCGATGAAATCAATCACGACCAGTCCGGCCAGATCGCGCAGACGCATCTGGCGCGCGGCTTCATCGGCCGCTTCCAGATTCGTTTTCAGCGCCGTGTCCTCGATATTCCGCTCCCGGGTGGAGCGCCCGGAGTTTACATCGATGGCAACCAGCGCTTCGGTCTGGTGAATCACAAGATAGCCGCCGGATTTAAGCTGCGTCTGTTCGTTATAGGCAGCTTCCAGCTGATCCTCGACATGATGCCGGACGAACAGCGGCATCGGTTCCTTGTATTGTTGAACCTTGGACGCGTGAGAGGGCATCAGGAGCTTCATAAAGCCCTTGGCCTCCTTGTATCCGGCGTCACCTTCAACAAGGACAATCTCGACATCGCGGTCATACATGTCACGGATCGCCCGGCGCACCAGATCGCCTTCCTCATAGACGAGGGAAGGGGCTATGGATTCCAGCGTTTTATCGCGAATGTCTTCCCAGACGCGGCGCAGATAATCATGGTCGCGGCGGATTTCGGCCTTGGTACGCGTGGCACCCGCGGTCCGGACGATCAAGCCCATTCCGGTCGGCAATTCCAGACCGGAAACGATTTCTTTCAGGCGCTTCCGGTCTTTGCCGTTGGATATCTTGCGCGAAATGCCGCCACCGCGCGGCGTGTTTGGCATCAGAACGCAATAACGGCCCGCCAGTGACAGATAGGTCGTCAGCGCCGCGCCCTTATTTCCGCGTTCTTCCTTGGCGACCTGTACCAGAAGGATCTGCCGGCGCTTGATAACTTCCTGAATCTTGTACTTGCGGAAAAACTGACGGCGTTTGCGGGCAACGGCCTCAACTTCGGCGTCGGTATCATCTTCGCCGTTCTCGCCGTCTTCGTCGCCTTCAGCTTCTTCGGCTTCGGCGAGGGCTTGTTCGACGGCTTTCTCTTCCTCGGCCTGGAGTTCGAGGCGATCCTCATGCGGGATCTGATAATAGTCGGGGTGGATTTCGTTGAAGGCCAGAAAGCCATGGCGATTGCCGCCATAGTCGACAAAGGCGGCCTGCAATGAGGGCTCAACCCGTGTAACTTTCGCCAGATAGATATTTCCGCGGATTGGTTTCTTTGCCGCGGATTCGAAATCAAATTCCTCGACGCGGTTGCCTTCGACCATGGCGACGCGAGTCTCTTCCGAGTGACTCGCATCGATCAACATTTTCTTTGACATTCAAATACGCTCCTGCGCGCGATCCAGATGGTCGCGCGGGCGCGGCGCAGCGGTCCGTCCCGATGTATGAGGTTGTCTGGGAGTGGAAAATCGGCGCGACGCGCATGTTAAACTTTCCTGATGCAGGTGCCCGGAAATCCAGACTCCTGCTTGCGGTTCGGGCCACAGGTTGGGTTGCCAGCCTGTGGAATGAAGTGCGTTTGGCTTGTCAGCCTCTGCGAGTTCCGGTTTCCAGCATGAGCTGGCGGCGGCGCACGCGCCTAGCCTTCCGGAACATTGCGCAACATGCCTCAGCTCGCCGGTTTTGCAAAGCGCTTGTTCAGCAAAGGATATTTCTTTCCAACGTCAACCAAACGTCAATGAGAGCCATGTATACGTACAAAAAAGCCGTGCAACGAATCACGGCGTTTGCAATGGTGTGGTTATGGGCAAAATGTTTCGGATCTGGTTCGCGGTTCTCGCGCTAACATTGGGTACAGCTGTATCAGCCAGCGCGGCAGCGTCGGATATTCAGCAGGTTCGTTTCGGCGGCACCGATGACGAAACACGCGTCGTGGTCGAGCTTTCGGCGGAAATGGAATTTCGTGCCTTCACGGTGTCCGATCCCTCCATGCGCCTGGTTCTCGATCTGCCGCGTGCATCCTGGTCCGTGGCCGGGCTGGAAACCGGTGAGGGGCTTGGTTTTGGTCTGGTTGATGATTTCCGCTTCTTTGACCGTTCCGAAGAAGCCTCGCGGCTGGTGTTCGAGCTGGATCATCCCGCCGTCATCGTGAGCCAATTTGCTATTCCCGCGAATGACGACAATCCGCATCACCGCTTGGTGATTGATTTGCGGCAGGTTGAAAACACGGAGTTCGAGGCGGAGTCGGGCTTTCCCGAACCCAATGATCTGAGCCAGCTGATCGCCGAGCGCCGCGAAGCAACCTTTGTGGCGCCGCAGCGCGAACGCCGCGTCATTGTCATTGATGCAGGTCATGGCGGGCGTGATCCAGGGGCAGTTGCCAATGGCGTTCATGAGGAAGTCGTCAATCTGGCCGCCGCTCTGGACTTGCGCGAACGCCTAATGGCGACGGGACGCTATGAGGTCGTGATGACTCGCGAGAACGATACATTTCTGACCCTCGAGCAACGTGTGGATGTCGCGCGTAATGCCGATGCCGACCTGTTTATTTCGCTGCACGCCGACAGTGGTGGATCCAACACCAGCGTACGTGGCGCGGCTGTCTATACCCTGTCGGATAGCGGGGCCGGTCGGGCTCAGCGCCGCGCGGCGAACTCGAATGACTGGTCACATGTCAGTGCAAGCTCTGAACAGCCGGTGGTCCGCAATATTCTCTTGTCGCTGTCATTGCGTGAGAAGCGGAACCGGTCGGCGGTATTTGCCGAAATGGTCCTTGATTCCATGGGCGATGTCGGGCCGGTTTTGTCCAACGGTCATCGCCAGCGCGGATTTTATGTCCTGCTCGACTCTCGGGTGCCCGCCGTGCTTGTCGAAATGGGGTTCCTGACCAATCGCCAGGACGCAGCCAATCTGGCTTCGCCGGCTTATCGGGGCCGGTTGATGCAGGCCGTCGCCAATTCGGTGGATGCTTATTTTGATCGGGATGACGTCGAAGACGCCGACATTATCCACTCGGCGGAACTCACGCCAATTCCCTGATACAACTGGCGCGATAATGCGCTTTCGAATACAGGCAGTTTTCGCCATAATACAGCCATCTGCAGAGTCATGATTCCAGCCGAAGGAAAGCGGCTGTTGGGAGCGGCATGAAACTTTTTACCTGGCGAAACTTTTTCCGGATGGTTGTCTGGGGCGGTGGTGCAGCTGTGGCGGTTGCCTTGATCGGAGGCATAGCGGCGCTGGTTTATCTGGCGCGCCTGTCCCAGGACCTGCCCAGTATTGAACAGTTGGCGGAGTATGAGCCGCCGGTTACCAGCCGCGTCCATGCGGGAGATGGCCGCTTAATCGCGGAGTTTGCGCGCGAGCGCCGTGTCTTTGTACCGATTGACCGGATCCCACCTGACCTGACAAATGCCTTTCTGGCAGCCGAAGACGCACACTTTTACGAGCATGGCGGGCTGGACTTCCTCGGGATTGTTCGCGCCACGATAAATAACGTCGGTAATGTTTTGCGCGATGACCGTTTGGAGGGGGCTTCAACGATCACACAGCAGGTCGCGAAAAACTTCTTGCTGTCTTCGGAACAACGGATTGAACGCAAACTGCGTGAGATGCTGTTAGCCAGGCGGATCGAGCGCGCTTTCGAGAAAAACGATATTCTCGAGCTTTATCTGAACGAGATATATTTTGGCCGCCGTTCATATGGCGTTGCGGCGGCCGCCATGAACTATTTTGGCAAATCCCTGGACGAGCTGTCGCTCTCCGAAAGTGCTTTTCTTGCCGCGGTTGTGAACGGTCCGGCCCGTTTTCATCCGATCCGTCACCCGGAACGCACGCTGGATCGGCGCAACTGGGTGCTCTCGCGCATGGCAGCTGAAGGGTTCATCACCCAGGAAGAAGCAGAAGCTGCAGCGCAGGACCCGCTTCGCGTGATCGAACGATTTCGGGGGGAAGAATATCTGGCGGCCGAATACTTCGTTGAAGAGGCGCGCCGCGAATTGTTTAACACCTACGGCGAAGACCAGCTTTACAATGGCGGTCTTTCTATCCGGACAACGCTGGATACAAATCTGCAGCTGGCGGCACGGCATGCCCTGCGGCAGGGCTTGGAAGCCTATGATCGGCGCCATGGTTATCGCGGTCCGCTGGGTGAAATTGAAGCAGGAGAGGGCTGGGACGAACGTCTGGCGGCGTTCGAGTCTGTGCCGGACGATATCAATCCTGATTGGACTACCGCCGTGGTTCTGGAAACCAGTTCCGCCAGTGTCCGGATTGGATACCTGATTTATCCGCCAGATGACGGCGACGAAATCATTGACGTTCAACAGCAGGATGAAGCCGAAGAAGAGGTTGGCCCCGAGATTCATGAGGGCAGCATCGCCATGTCCGAGATGGAATGGGCGCGCCAGTCTCTGGAAGACGGCCTGCTGGGCCCGACTGTTCAATCACCTTCAGATGTCCTGTCTGTAGGCGATGTGATCCTTGTAGAAGAGGTGCAGAACGAAGACGGAGAGCCGGACGGCTTCACATTGCGACAGGTGCCAGCCGTAAACGGCGCGCTGCTGGCGCTCGATCCGCACACGGGCCGCGTACTTGCAATGGCGGGCGGATATTCGTTTCAGCAGAGCCAGTTTAACCGGGCGACCCAAGCGCGCCGGCAACCTGGATCGTCCTTCAAACCCTTTGTCTACGCCGCAGCGTTGGATAATGGGTACACACCGGTTTCCATGATTCTGGACGCGCCTTTCGTGGCGTCTGGTGGACCGGATTTGCGGTTCTACCGGCCCCAGAACTATTCCGAACGCTTCTACGGCATGTCCACGCTCCGTTTGGGCCTTGAGCTGTCCCGGAACGTCATGACGGTGCGTCTGGCTCAGGAAATGGGCATGCAGCCGGTGTCCGAATATGGCGAACGCTTTGGCATCTACGATGATCTCGACCCGGTGCTGGCGATGTCGCTGGGTGCCGGGGAAACCACGCTATGGCGATTGGTGGCCGCCTATGGTGCGCTTGTGAATGGCGGGGCGAGGATCGAGCCGACCATCATCGATCGTGTCCAGGATCGGCATGGCGCAACCATATTTGTCCATGATCCCCGTGCCAGCGAGGCATTTGATGTCGACGAGTGGTCGCCTGATCTGGAAGAACCGGACGTCGGCTCGCTGGGTGAGGAGGTTGTCAGCCCTGTAACGGCCTATCAAATCACGCATATTCTCGAAGGGGCCGTCCAGCGCGGCACCGGTACCGCTCTGAGATCTTTGCAACGCCCATTGGCGGGCAAGACTGGCACAACGAATGATTTCCGGGATGCCTGGTTTGTTGGCTTCGGCCCTGACATTATTGTGGGAGCCTATGTTGGCTTCGATACGCCCCAGCAGATGGGGCAAGGGGAAGCGGGCGGCGTTGTCGCCGCGCCTATTGTACGGGACTTCCTGTCAGTGGCCTTGGAAAACTATCCTGTCGCACCCTTCCGGGTTCCGGAGGGGGTCAGCCTCGTGCCGATCGATGCCCGTACCGGAGATCCGTCCGTTCTGGGACGTCCAGGCACCATTCTCGAAGCCTTCCAGCCGGGCACCGAGCCCAGCCGGTCCGGGAATAGTGGTGAATCCGGCCTCAGCTTCACCGGTGGCTCTATAACCGATGGTGACGCGGATGACGACGGCGGCGATGAAGAAGGCCTCGGCGGTATCTACTGATCTTCATGTGAGTGCAGTGAGTGCGGCTTGATGGCGGCGCGCGCTATGCTATCCATTGAAAAGACCAAGGAAAATGACCATGCGTGCTGATGTTCAGAGTCTGGCAGACGAAATCGAGCGGTCGGTAGGACTGCTGAGGAGGCGTCTTTGACTGGGCAACCGCCGAAAAACGATTTGATGAACTGACAGCGCGGGCAGAAGATCCGGCATTCTGGGACGATCCGCAAAAAGCCCAATCATTGATGCGAGAACGTAACCGGCTGGAATCGGCCATGAAGGCCATTCGAGAGCTGGAAACAGACCTTGCCGATAACGCAGAGCTGGTCGAGCTGGCCGAGGCTGACGGTGATGAAGATCTGATGTCCGAGGCGATTGCGGCGCTGGAACGGGCCCGCGACCGGGCAAGCCGTGCCGAACTGGAAGCGCTTCTCTCTGGCGAGGCGGACGGAAATGACAGTTATCTGGAAATTCATCCGGGCGCGGGCGGCACGGAGGCGACGGATTGGGCCGCCATGCTTCAGCGCATGTATTCGCGATGGGCAAATGCGCATGGCTATAAAGTCGAACTGATCGAGGAACAGGCAGGGGATGAAGCTGGCATCAAGTCAGCGACGCTTTTGATTAAGGGCGAGAACGCCTATGGCTGGTTGAAAACCGAAGCCGGGGTGCACCGCCTTGTCCGGATATCACCATTTGACTCCAGCGCCAGGCGGCACACGAGTTTTGCCAGTGTTTGGGCCTACCCGCTCGTCGATGACACAATCGAGATCGACATTCCCGAAAAGGATGTCCGCGTCGACACCTATCGTGCCTCGGGTGCAGGCGGCCAGCATGTCAACAAGACGGATAGTGCGATCCGCCTGACCTACACGCCGGAAGGCGAGAGCGAACCCATTGTGGTTCAATGCCAGAATGACCGGTCCCAGCATAAAAACCGGGCAACGGCCTGGAATATGTTGCGGGCACGCGTTTATGAGCTGGAATTGCAGAAGCGCGAAGCTGCGGCTCAGGCCCAGGCAGAGTCAAAAACTGAGATCGGTTGGGGACGGCAGATCCGCTCTTATGTTCTGCAGCCCTATCAGATGGTCAAGGATTTACGCACCAATGTTGAGACGTCGAACACCCAGGGCGTGCTCGATGGTGATCTGGATGCGTTCATGGCTGCAGCACTCGCAGCCCAGCTCGGGGATAGCGAAAACGAAAACGCCGCCGACGATTAGCCAGCGGCGCTTCGTGTTGACATCGTCAATAAGCTAGCTTGAGCCGGACGCTTTCGGCAAATCAAGCGAAGAAGAGCTGGACGATGAGCTGGTCGCTTTCGGCGGTGCAGAGCTCGAGCTGCTGGAGGATGAGGACGTCGAAGAGGACGGCTTGGATCCGGACGTGTCATTGCTGGCTTTTTTACCGGCGTCGGCAACAGGATCGGACGAGTGGCGGCAATGGCCGTCGAAGAAAGCACCACTTTCCATCGAAAGGGCGGAATGCACAATGTCGCCTTCGATGCGCGCTGTTGAGGCCAGCTGAACCTGACGGGCTTTGATCGATCCTTTTACCCGACCACGCACGATCACATTCTCTGCGACGACCTCGCCTTCAACCGAGGCCTCTTCGCCGATTGTAAGCGAGCCGGCGCGGACATCACCATTGACGGAACCATCAAGCTGAACTTCGCCTTCTGAATTCAGAGAGCCGGAAAGCGCCATATCAGCGCTGATAATGGAGGGGGCTTTGTTGGATTTCATAGCGGACGACCTTTTAGCGGAGGGCTGGCCAGCGCTTTCGGCGCTGGAACTAGGGGAGTCTTTGGGTTTGTTGAACATATTGTCCGGCTCTCAAGAAGCGTTCGGGATCAAGGGTTTGCCGATCATTCCAGACTTCATAGTGCAGATGCATGGCTGTGCTTCGGCCTGTTGAGCCCATGCGGCCAATTTCTTGACCAACCAGCACATCATCACCGCGTCTGACGTCAATCGCGCTGAGGTGAGCATAGCGGGTCATGAACCCGTAGCCATGATCAATCTCTACAGTGCGACCATAACCCGAACGCCATCCGGCGTAAACGACGCGGCCTGGACCCGCGGCGAGGATCGGCGCCCGCCAGGTCGCTGAGACAAAATCCTGCCCCGAATGAAAAGCCGGCCGTCCGGTGAACGGATCAATTCGCGGTCCAAAATCACTGGTTTCGCGATACTCGCCATCAACCGGCACAGCCAGCGGCAAGGCCATTACTGCGGCTTCGATTTCCCGCGCTTCAATCAAGCGCGTAGCAATCCGCGCGACCCGAGAAGAAAAAGCGTCTTGCATATCCAGTTCGGTGCCGAATGCCGTGCTGGCGATAGAAAATAGCGGTCCGCCGCTTTCTTCGCTTTCGCGATTGCGGGCCAGAACATCCTCAACACTCAAACCAGTCAGCCTCAAAACGGCACGAAGGTTTTCCAGCCGGGCTTCTGCCGCATCTTCGGCTTCCGACAGAACTGCATCCTGCTGATTAATGAGCGCATTGACGCGATCTTCCGGCTCCACCACATCCAGATTTGCCAGCGAAACTTCGTCCCGGGCGCGCCGCGGCGTTGGGTCAGCGGGCGCAGCTGCCATCAACAGGCGGCCACCTTCCAGGGCTGGCGAAGGATCATATTCATCACCGTCGATATCCTCGACGAGCTGGATCAGCTGGCTCAGAGTCTGGTGGCGGGATTGGAACTCAGTCGCAGTCGAGCGGAACTCCTCGACTTGGGATTCAAACATGGCTTGCGTTGCGGCTTCATTCGCCATTGCTTCGCTCACCATGCGGGAGCTTTCAACGCGGATGCGTTCCATTTCGGCATATTGCTGAGACATACGAAAGCCGTGGAACGCTACGGAAACGGTCGTAAAGCAAAGCCAGCCGGTCAGCACAACGGCGCCTGCCAACACACCGACCTGCAGCTGCGTACCAAGCTCAAAATACCGAACCTGACCCTCGCTGCGATGGTAGATCTGCCGGCTGGGAAACCATTGCTCGGCAATATCCCAAGCCTTTTGAAAGACGCCTGAAATCATTCTGTGATCCGCACCCGCTCGTATCGCCGCCCGCGATGCCGGGCATAGGACACGAAACAACTCCACTTATCAACATTTCGTTATGCAATCCGCAGGCCAGATATCACGCGTAAATTCAGGTAGAAAGCCCTTTTGCTGCATCGAGAACTTCGGCGGCGTGGCCCTTCACCTTCACCTTTGGCCATATTTTTTGAATTACCCCAGCCGAATCAATCAGAAAGGTTGCGCGCTGGATGCCCATATATTTCCGGCCATACATGTTTTTTTCTACCCAAACGCCATAAGCCTCGGTGACATTTCCATCAAGGTCTGCGCCGAGAACGACCTTCAAATCGTTTTTGGTCTTGAAATTGTCGTGCTTCTTCACGCTATCGCGCGAGACGCCGACGACGACGGTATTGGCCGCGTCGAAGTCGTTGATCAGGCCGGAAAAGTCGATGGCCTCTGTTGTGCATCCCGGCGTGGAATCTTTTGGATAGAAATACAGGACCACATTTTTACCGGTCAGCTCGCCCAGGCTGATGGACCCATCCCCATCCGTTGGCATGTCGAATGCCGGTGCTTTCTGGCCCTCTGCAAGATTGGTCATGGCTATGCTCCCTGTTGCGATCACGTGCATTGCGTTGTGCGGTGTTTTACAAGCTTTGTATCGGCAATCAGCCCCGCCAGCTGCATGCGAGTTTTCTGAATGATCAAGCGCTCTGTCAGCGTTTTAGTGATTTACGCGCTCGAAGCGATTGCGGTTTTATTTGCTTTGCTTCTGTTTGCCGGAGTGGGGCTGCTCTGGCGTTTGTCGCAAGGACCGATGGAACTCGATTTTCTGCTCGCTGATGCCCAGGCTGAGCTTGCCGAAGCATTTGGCGGAGATTTGGTTTCTTTAGGCCGCCTAGAAGCACGATTTGATACAGAATCCGGGTTGCTTGTGATCTCGGCGCAAGACCTGACGGTCGCAGAGGCCGGCGGCGAAGTGATTACCCGCGCGCCCTTGCTGGAAGCAGGCTTTGGCCTCGATGCGCTCCTTGTGGCGGACCTTGCCCCGTCCCGCGTTGCCGTTGAGGGCGGGTCGGTCTCCATCGTCAGGCGTGAGGATGGTGCAGTCGGTGCCGGATTGGGCACGCCGGAAAGAGTCGCGCGGACGGCGCGTCAACCGGGAAGCCAGCGTGATGCGGATGCTATACTCGAACTCCTCCGCAACCCTGATGACAATGCGCTTCTTGGGCGGTTGACCAGCGTTTCGATCCGTTCGGCATCTATCCGGGTTATTGATGATGTGAATCAGCTCGAATGGTATGTCGACCGGGCAAACTTGCTATTGGAACGCAACGAAGCCCGGCTCGAGGCAGAGTTGTCCGGTAGATTCGTTACAACAGCGGGCTACTCACCTGTTGCCGTGAGGTTGGAAGCCGGCGCTGCCCTGAACGACTTTCTTCTTGAAGCGCGCACCGACAATCTCTCACCGCGCGCACTCGCCCCACGGGCCGGTCCGTTTGCTTCACTCGGTGAAATCGACGCGCCAATTTCGCTCGAATTGTTTGCCAACGCATCGCGCGCTGATGGAATCCGCGGAGCCAACCTGAATCTCGAGGTCGGTGAAGGCCGAATTGGGCGTGGAGAAACCGCTCAGTCGCTCCGCCAACTCACGGCCCGGCTCGAATATGAACCCCTGGACGGAGCGATCCGGATTCAAGACGCAAGAATTGACTCCCAAATGCTCACAACCGCTATTTCGGGACGCCTATTCAATCTGCGTGGATTTGACGACGCGTTTCCCAGAGAATGGGATTACGAACTTCAGATTGGCGCAGGCCGGCTTGATCTTGGAGGTGTCTTCGAAGCCCCGCCCGAATGGGATGCAATCGAGCTGTCCGGCGGCATGAATGCGTCTGAAATAGAGATCGGGTTCAATCGCCTCAGCGCCGAAATTGGTCCCATCACCGCAATCCTTGAAGGATCGGCGCGCTTGCGGCAGGTCGAGGGCGGTCAGTGGCTGCCCGATGTCCGTTTGACTGGGCCGGTAGAGGGCGATGTCTCGCCCCAAATGGTGTTGTTGTTCTGGCCGGTTGAGCTTGCCGATGGGGCGAGAGACTGGATCGAAGGCGCTGTCATTTCAGGGCGCTTGTTCGATGCCTACCTTGATCTCGACCTGAATGCGGAAGCGTTGGTTGCCAAACGGTTGGCAAACGAGCGCATGACGCTGACATTCTCGTTCGAGGACGCCGCTTTCAGGTACATTTCCACGATGACACCCGTCACGGGCGGACAGGGGCAGGGCACGCTGTTTGGCAATTCCTTCGAATTAACGATGGACGAGGGCTATATTGGCGACACCCCTGTCACCGATGGTTATGTCAATATTCCCCGCCTGAACCCGCGAGGCGCCCTTGCGACCTTTGGCGGATCGGCAACCGCCCAGGCCGAAGCCGTTCTCAGCCTGATTGATGAACCGCCTCTCAACCTGGTGTCTGACTATGGGCTCGATCCGGCAAGCATATCAGGCCAAGGCGACATCACTTTTGAAATCCAGCGTCCGATGCGGACCCAGGTCGCAGTAGAGGATGTCGGCTTCGACATTCGTGCCGACTTTTCTGACGTCACCATGGATACCGGCATTCAATCTCTGATGTTGACGGAAGGCAGCGTTCTTCTCACCGCGCAGCCAGACCTGCTCGAAGCGACCGGAACCGCACAACTGGCCGGCGCGCCGACCCGCATTCGCTGGATAGAGAGATTTGGATTGGGAGAGGGCGTTGCCTCGACAGAGCTGGATCTTCAAGCCCGGCTGACGCCGACAGCCTTTGATCAATTGGGCGTACCCATTCGGAGATTTGTCGACGGTCCAGTGGATATTGAGGTGTCGACGCTGGGTGAAGCTTTCGATTTTCAGGAAGTGAACCTGACGGCAGACTTGGAGGCGGCGCGCGTTGAATGGCCTGGAAGTGCCTTCGTCAAACCGGCGGACGAAGCTGCGGTGGCAACAGCAAGTCTTCGTTTCGAGCCGGAAGGTCCGATCCATTTCGACGCGTTTTCGCTCAACTCCCGCTCGGCCGCCGCGGATGCGAGCGCCGTGTTTGCGCGCGATGGACGCCTGCTATCTGCCGAGCTGTCACGCGTATTTGTTGAAAATTACGTTGAAGCCGCGCTGATTGCGGAACGCCCTTCGGGCCCTGATGGACCGCTCGCATTCGCCATAAATGGTGCATATTTCAACGCGTCCGAATTGCTGCCGGAGTTGACGGATTTTTCCGGGGCCGGCGGGGCACCGCCGCCTCTGGGTCTGACCGTCTTGTTTGAAGAGGTCGAGGTTGCCGGAGGCCGCCGGTATAGCGATCTCGCACTCGAATGGATTTCAGATGACGCGGTTGGGGAACAGCTGACGGTTCGTCTGGAAACTGCGGAGGGACCTTTCTCACTGGACCTCTCGGCCTTGCCTGGAGAGCGACGTCAGATCGAAGTTGTCGCGCCTGATTTTGGCGAATTGCTTCGCGTGCTTGATCTTTATCAAAATGTTGAAGGCGGTGTTCTTCGTATGTCCGGCTCCACGCCCGCAGCGGGAGAAACCGGCCGGTCGGACTATCGTCTTGAAGCGGATGATTTTACCCTGATCAGGATGCCGGTGCTGGCGCGTATCCTTGCAGCCGGCTCGTTGCCGGGTCTCGCAGCCCTGTTGAGCGAAGAAGGCGGCATCGCCTTTGATGTCTTGCGTTCAGACATCGTCGTTGAAGACGGGAGTATCAACATCTCCGAAGCCCGCGCCACCGGAGCGTCACTTGGCGTGACGACGGAGGGCCGCATCAACATGGATGACAGGCGCCTTGCTCTGGATGGGGTGCTCGCGCCGTCTTACGGCTTGAACTCCTTTGTTGGAAATCTGCCGCTTGTTGGAGAAGCTTTGGTGTCGCGCCCCGGCGAAGGCGTGTTCGGGATCACCTTCTCAGCAGAAGGTCCGTTCAGCGAGCCAACGGTGACGGCCAATCCGCTTTCCGTGCTTGCACCTGGCGTGCTGCGACGGATTTTCGAAGGCACAGCGGCAGATCGTGAGCGCGCGCGACAGGACAGCGAGCATTCCGAAAACGCCGCACCGTCAAACCCGGATTCAACCGATGACGAAGACGGCTAAGCGGGATTGGCCAGCGCGTGGCGCTTTTTGCCTGCTGAAATCTTGATCGCGCCGTCTTCCAGATCCGCCTCAGTAAGGGTGGCCTGCGGGTCATGGATGACTTGCCCGTTCACGCGCACGCCACCCCCCTTGATCAGACGTTTCGCTTCGCCATTTGAGTCTGCAAAGCCGGAACCCGTCAACAAGGCCAGAACCGGTAAACCGGCTGAAAGATCTGCTTTGGAAACCGCGAACGTCGGCAAAGCGCCTCCAGTGCCACCGGATTCAAACGTCGCCTTGGCCGTGGTCTCGGCTTCTTTCGCCGCCTCCTCGCCATGTAGCATGGCGGTGGCCTCATTCGCCAGGCGCACTTTAACCGCGTTCAACTCAGCGCCTTCGGCGGTCTCTAGTTGTTCGATTTCAGCTAGCGGAATATCGGTGAAAAGGCGCAGGAATTTGCCGACATCAGCATCTTCTGTATTGCGCCAGAATTGCCAGTAATCATAAGCGCTTAGCCGGTCTTCATTTAGCCAGACCGCGCCATTTGCCGTCTTGCCCATTTTTGCGCCCGAAGCGGTGGTGATCAGCGGTGTTGTAAACCCAAAGACCGGTTTTTGATCAATCCGCCGGCAAAGCTCGACACCATTGATGATGTTGCCCCACTGGTCGCTGCCCCCCAGTTGCAGTGTGCAGTCATAGCGACGCGCGAGTTCGAGGAAGTCGACCGCCTGGAGCAGCATGTAATTAAACTCGAGGAAGGTCAGCGGCTGCTCGCGTTCCAGACGCAGCTTCACAGACTCAAAGGTCATCATCCGGTTGATGGTGAAATGAGGACCATAGGTCCGCAAAAATTCCAGATAGCCGAACTCCGACAGCCATTCGTCATTATTGACGACAATGGCGTCCGTCGGACCATCGCCAATGGTGACGAGTTTCGAAAACGGCTTGAGAATGCCGTCGAGATTGGACTGGATTTTTTCATCTGTCATCATCTGGCGCGACTGATCCTTGCCGGACGGGTCACCGACCTTGGTCGTGCCACCCCCGATCAGGATGATCGGCTTGTGTCCGGCTTGTTGCAGCCGCCGCAGCATCATGATCTGCACCAGAGAGCCGACATGGAGCGAATCCGCCGTAATATCGAAGCCGATATAGCCGGTCACGGACTTTTCTGCCGCAGAGGCATCCAGACCTTCAAGGTCTGTTGCCTGGTTGAGATAGCCACGGGAGACCAGTGTGGCGATGAGATCGGACTTGTATTCAGTCATGACTTTGGCCTGATAAGGTTTGGGCCGCGTCTTTTAGCGGCGCTTTCGCCGGGCCGGAAGGGGGCAGCATGTATCGCGTGATAGGATTGATGAGCGGTACGTCACTGGATGGCGTTGATGCCGCCTTGATCGAAACGGATGGCGAGCATGAAACCCGGTTTGATGGGGGATACGAGCGGGGCTATTCATCTGAAGAACGCGCGGTCCTGCAGCGCGCGGTCGATGCGGCGCTCAACTGGCAGTTTGCGGGCCCACGTCCGGTCGAATTCGCTGTCGCCGAATCTGTTCTTACCGATGCCCACGCGCAAGCCGTCCATGACCTTCTTGCATTGGCCGGGCTGAGTGCTGTGGATGTCGATCTGATCGGGTTTCACGGACAGACTGTGCTGCATCGCGCCCCGACCACAGACCGTATTGGTGCCACCTGCCAGATTGGCGATGGCGCTACGCTGGCGAAAGCAACGGGCATCAATGTTGTTTCGGATCTGCGAGGGGCAGATGTGGCCGCAGGCGGCCATGGCGCGCCGCTGGCGACGCTCTATCACGAGGCGCTTTTTCGCCGCGATCGGCTTGGAGGACCGGTCGTGGTTCTCAATCTGGGGGGTGTTGCGAACGTATCCTGGCTGGGAGAGGGCGCACCACGCGCTTTTGATACCGGACCTGCCAGCGGGCTATTGGATGCCTGGTGCGAGCAGACAGCCGGACAGTCTTTTGACAAGGATGGTGCACTTGCTCGATCCGGCAAGGTGAATGCCGGTGTTTTGGACAAGCTGATGGGCCATCCCTTCTTTTCGTTGAAGCCGCCCAAATCTCTCGATCGCTGGGATTTTTCGCTGGACCCGGTGCAAGGGCTCTTGCCGGAAGATGGCGCAGCGACACTCACCGCCTTCACGGCACAAACGGTCGCCGAGGCGATTCAGTCAATGGGAACGCCCAAACGTATCCTGACCACCGGCGGCGGGCGGAAAAACCCGGCCATGCTGGAAGCGATCTCTGACCGCTTACGGCTTCCCGTCGAGCCGGTTGAGGCCGTCGGTTGGGACGGCGATTTGATGGAGGCGCAAGCCTTCGCCTGGCTGGCGGTACGATCCCTGAAAGGCTTGCCGCTCAGCCTGCCCACGACGACGGGTGTGCCCGAGCCAATGAGCGGCGGAACGCTCGCAGAAGCGGTCTAGCTAGCGGCGCGGCCGCTGATTCTTGCGTTCCTCGATCACAATCGGCAGGCGGCGGTCGAGATAGGTCTCGATCCGCTTTTCCAGTTCTTCAAGATGATTCGAGAACATGTGACCGGCTCCCGGCACTTCCTCGCGTTCAATCTCTATCCCCTTCTGGACACGGACCTTGCTCATCATCCGTTCCATATCGTCATACGGCACGATCTTGTCTTCGGTGCCATGCAGGATGATTCCCGACGCCGGGCAGGGGGCCAGAAAGTTGAAATCATACATGTTGGTGGGCGGCGCAACCGAGATAAAACCGGCGACTTCCGGCCGGCGCATCAAGAGCTGCATCCCGACCCAGGCCCCGAAGGAATGTCCAGCGACCCAGGAGAATGGTGCGTTATTATTGTAGGCCTGAACCCAATCCAGCGCTGTTGCGGCATCCGAGAGCTCGCCCAGACCCTGATCATAGCTGCCTTGGCTGCGGCCAACGCCGCGGAAGTTGAAGCGGAGGGTCGCAAAACCGCGCTTGCGGAAAATGTCATACATCATCAGCGATGTGTGATTTTCCATATTCCCACCGCCCAGCGGGTGGGCATGGCAGATCAATGCAATTGGCGCATTGTCGGCTTCACCCGGCGCATAGCGGCCTTCGAGGCGGCCTTCAGGACCCGGAATAATGACGTCAGGCATGGCGTTTTCGCCCCTTCAATCCTAAATCTGACCTGTCGGCTGGGTTATCCAGCTGCGACAAACCGTCCATTCTGTGTTTTCAGGCGAGAAAAACTTGACTAAAACACTCGGAAATCTAGGTCCCGCGGTGTTGCCATTAATCCGCCCTCGTAAAGGTTGGCGCGTCATAGCACAGCCTGCCTTGAAAATGCGAGTGTAAAGGGGAGTGAAGACATGAAGTTAAGCACCAAAGGCCGTTATGCCGTTATGGCCATGGCCGATCTCGCGCGCCGTTCTGTTAAAGGGCCGGTGACCCTGGCCGACATTGCGTCACGCCAATCGATTTCGCTGTCCTATCTGGAACAGCTGTTTGCGGCCCTTCGAAAGGGTGGCCTGGTTTCCTCTGTCCGCGGTCCGGGCGGTGGCTATTCCCTGGCGCGCCCGGCTGAAGATATACGCGTATACGACATCATGCTGTCAGTCGATGAAGCGCTGGACATCACCCGTTGCGAAAATGAAGCAAAAGGGTGCATGGACGACGGACGCCGGTGTATTACTCATGATCTATGGGATGAACTGAGCCGCCATATCCACCTGTTTCTTGGTTCGATCACGCTTGAAGATGTGATCGCGGGCCGGGTCATGGGCGCTGCGCGGGGAGCAAATGACCGCGCAGTGGAGGCATTGGCAGCCGAATAGGCAGGGATTTTTCAGAGGTCAATGACGGTCTATCTGGATCACAACGCAACCACTCCGGTGCGCCCGGAGGCGCGCGAGGCTCTGCTACAGGCCATGGATCGCGGCGGCAATGCGTCCGCCGTGCATGGCGTGGGACGTGGTGCACGCGCCATCCTGGAGCAGGCACGCCTCTCGATAGCCAGATCTGTTTGCGCCCAGCCAAATGACATCATTTTTACGGCGGGCGGCACCGAGGCAGACAATCTGGCGATTGAAGGGGCTGTGCGGGGCGGCGGCATAACCTGCATAATTCATTCGGTCAGCGAGCACGAAGCCGTCGCGCGTTACGCCGAAGTGACAGGATTGCCCGTCGAGCAATGGCGGATCGGGCCTTGCGGGCAAGTGGATCTTGATTGGCTGAAAACGCGTTTGGCGCAATTAGGCTCAGATGAACGGCCCTTGGTTTGTCTGCACGCTGCGAACAATGAGACGGGTGTCATTCAGCCTTTTGTTGAGGCCGGGCAACTGGTCCGTGAAGCTGGTGGCTTGTTCCATATTGATGCCGTTCAGGCGCTTGGAAAGATGCCGTTCGATTTTGCAGCCTCCGGGGCGCACTATGCGGCTGTGTCGGCTCACAAGGTCGGCGGTCCGCAAGGAATTGGCGCTCTGATCCTCGCCTGCGATGCGCCGTTTGATGTGCCCAAAAAGGGCGGCGGTCAGGAACGGGGCCGGCGGTCGGGTACGGAAAATGTACCGGGCGCTTACGCTTTTGCGAAAGCGCTGGAGGCTGCTTTGGCCGATACCGGCAAGTGGGAGCAGCTGGCGGCCTGGCGGGATGAGATTGAATCAAAACTTCTGGAAATTGATTCAAGCATCTGTTTCCTGGGGAAAAACTCACCCCGGACACCCAACACAACCGCGATCTGCACAGCCGGCTGGGAAGGCGGCATGCAGGTCATTGCGCTGGACCTGTCTGGCATTTGTGTGAGTGCCGGGTCGGCCTGTTCGTCTGGCAAAGCCGGCGTGTCCAAAACCTGGGCCTCCATGATGTGCGAGCACTCGGCCAATTGCACCATCCGGGTCAGCCTGGGATGGAGCACAACCCAAGAAGATGTCGACGCCTTCATTGCGGCGTGGGCGAAAGAGTATGCGCGGGTCAAGCCGCGCCTGAAGGAAATCGCTTAAGCGATAGATTTGTATGCCAGCTGTCAAAGAAACCATCGAAGACGTCAAACGTCTCGAAGC
Source organism: Hyphobacterium sp. (assembly GCF_965228115.1). Classification (GTDB taxonomy): domain Bacteria; phylum Pseudomonadota; class Alphaproteobacteria; order Caulobacterales; family Maricaulaceae; genus Hyphobacterium. The sequence continues at coordinate 341,113 of NZ_OZ245794.1, forward strand.
CGATAAGTACAAGTATGGCTTCACCACGGATATCGAGCAGGCGCTTGCGCCAAAAGGCCTGTCTGAAGATACGATCCGCTTCATCTCGGCCAAGAAGGACGAGCCGGAATGGATGCTGGAATGGCGTCTGGAGGCGTATAAGCGCTGGCTGGAAATGGAAGAGCCCGAATGGGCCAAGGTCGATTATCCCAAGATCGATTATCAGGACATTTATTATTACGCCGAGCCAGCATCGGGCGCGAAATATGAGTCCATCGACGATGTTCCGCCGGAGATCCTCGCGGATTTTGAAAAGCTGGGTATTCCCCTGCGGGAACAGGAAGTCCTGCTGGGCGTAAAGGGCGCGGCCGAAACCGCGGCCGAAGCCCGTGAAGCGCCGAAAGTCGCTGTGGATGCGGTCTTCGACAGTGTCTCGGTGGCGACGACCTTCAAGGACGAGTTGTCCAAGGCTGGCGTGATCTTCATGTCGATCTCTGAAGCCATTCGCGAGCACCCGGACCTGGTGAAGAAGTATCTCGCCTCGGTCGTACCGACGTCGGACAATTTCTTTGCCACGCTGAACTGCGCGGTCTTCTCAGACGGCACCTTCGTTTACGTGCCCAAGGGCGTGCGCTGTCCGATGGAGCTGTCGACCTATTTTCGCATGAATGCGGAAAACACTGGCCAGTTTGAACGCACGCTGATTATCGCGGATGAGGGCGCTTATGTGTCCTATCTGGAAGGCTGCACCGCGCCGATGCGCGATGAAAACCAGCTGCATGCCGCTGTTGTAGAGCTGGTCGCGCTGGATGATGCGGAAATTAAATATTCCACGGTTCAGAACTGGTGGCCGGGCGACGAAAACGGCAAGGGCGGTGTCTATAACTTCGTAACCAGCGAGCTGATTGCCGGGGTGCGAACTCCAAAGTTTCCTGGACGCAGGTTGAGACCGGCTCTGCCATCACCTGGAAATACCCGTCCTGTATCTTACGCGGTGAAAATTCGGTGGGTGAGTTCTACTCCGTTGCCGTCACCAATGGCGCGCAACAGGCCGATACCGGCACCAAAATGATCCATCTCGGCAAGAATACGCGCTCAAGGATCATTTCGAAGGGGATTTCGGCTGGCCGGTCGGACAACACCTATCGCGGCCTGGTCTCGATCCATGGCAAAGCCGAAGGCTCACGCAATTTTACTCAATGCGACTCGCTTTTGATCGGCGATCAGTGCGGCGCCCACACCGTGCCCTACATCGAATGCAAGACGCCCAAGGCCCAGCTGGAACACGAAGCAACGACGACCAAGCTCGCCGAGGATCAGCTCTTCTATGCGCGTCAGCGTGGACTGGATGAAGAGACCGCCACCGCTCTGCTGGTGAACGGTTTTGTCCGTGAAGTCCTGCAGGAACTTCCGATGGAATTTGCCGTAGAAGCCCAGCAACTCCTGAAAGTCTCACTTGAGGGGAGTGTGGGGTGATGGAGCTCGCACATCTTTTTCCTCCCCCGCGTGCGGGGGAGGTGGCAGCGGAGCTGACGGAGGGGGCTGGCGCAGCGTTCGCCCCCCTCGGCCTTTCAGGCCACTCCCCCCGCAAGCAGGGGGAGACAAAAGGGTGCGCGCCATGATCCGCAGCTTGCTTGCCATACCTGCCGGCTTCCTGCTTTCAGGCTGTCTGATTGTCGCCGATCGGGCGGAGATCGAGATGGATCGCGCGCCGCAGGGCATGGAGATCTATCGCGTAGAAGGATTGCCGGACTGGGCCCCGTTCAGCTCAGCCGTGCGCGCGGGCGAAATGCTCTATGTCTCGGGTCATCTGGGCCGCTATCCCGGCACGACAGATATTGTGCCCGGCGGAGCAGGGCCGGAAACCACGCAGACCATGGCCAATATCGAAGCCTCGCTGGCGCTGGCCGGGGCGACGCTGGACGATCTGGTGTCCTGCACGGTCTATCTCACCGACATGGCGGATTACCAGGCCATGAATGAAGCATATGCCGAAGCCTTGAATGGCCATCAACCTGCTCGCGTCACCGCCGGTATTCAGGAATTGGCATTGGGCGCACGGGTTGAAATTGCCTGCGTCGCCTATGCGCCGGAGATGAGCGAATGAACCGGCCGATCCGCAATATCGCTGATGTCGACGATTATTATCCCATCAAGCATGGAGAGAAGTTCGAGGCGCAGATGGGCCGCATGGGGCCGTTGGTTGGTCTGAAACAGCTGGGCTGTTCCTACATGATTGTACCGCCGGGCAAGTGCGCTTTCCCGCATCACAATCATCATGTCATCGAGGAAGCCATCCTGATCCTTGAAGGCGAAGGTGACTACCGGTTTGGCGACAAGACCTATCCGGTGAAATCCGGCGATCTTTTGGGCGCGCCCGCAGGTGGCCGCGATGTGGCCCATCAGCTGACCAATACCGGTGAGAGCGATTTGCGATACGTCACTTTCTCGACCATGCAGGGCGCAGATATTGTCGAGTATCCGGATTCCAACAAGGTCGGCGCCGTCACGTTTGACGAAAACGGCGCCACCTTCCGTCACCGCGCTTTTGCGCAGGAAATTGATTACTACGAAGGCGAATAAACAGCATGCTTGAAATCAAGAACCTCCACGCCACTGTGGGTGAAGACGCGCCGAAACCCATTCTGAAAGGGCTGGATCTGACGGTCCCCAAGGGAGAGGTGCACGCCATTATGGGCCCGAACGGCTCAGGAAAATCGACGTTGTCCTACGTGCTGACGGGCCGGGATGGCTATGAAGTCACCGATGGCAGCATCCATTATGAGGGCGAGGACATTGCCGAGCTGGAACCCGAAGAGCGCGCTGCCAAAGGCTTGTACCTCTCTTTCCAATACCCCGTGGAAATTCCCGGCGTGCCGACGCTGACCTTCCTGAAGGAAGCGCTGAATGCCCAGCGTATCGCGCGCGGTGAGGAGGAGCTGCCAGCACCGGAATTACTCAAGAAAGTTCGGGAAAAAGCAAAACTTTTAAATGTTTCTCCTGATATGTTAAAGCGGCCTTTGAATGTGGGGTTTTCTGGAGGTGAGAAGAAACGCCTCGAAATCCTGCAGGCCGCCGTGCTGGAACCGCGCTTTCTGATTCTCGATGAAACCGACAGCGGACTGGATATTGATGCGCTGAAAGTTGTGTCCGATGGCGTTAACGCGTTGCGCTCACCTGAGCGCGGCATGCTGGTCATCACGCACTATCAGCGCCTGCTCGACCACATCACGCCGGATACGGTTCACGTGATGAGCGATGGCAAAATCGTCGCCAGCGGGGGCCCGGAACTCGCCAAGGAGCTCGAGGCCGAAGGCTACGACAAATATGTGCGGGCGGCCTGATGGGAGCGATGTTCAAACCCAATAGCGGCGAATCTCTGCTGATCAGCCTGCTGGAAGGCAAGACCGGCTGGCGCAAGGATTTGCGCGGCCAATTGCTGGCGAATGGTTTGCCCAACAAACGCAGCGAGGCCTGGAAGTGGAGTGATTTGCGGGCCGCAGCGCGCAATGTGACGCGTGAGCACAGCGTTCAGCTGCAATCCGATGTGCGGCCGCAATGGGCTGAAATTGACTTCAAGCTCGATGATACGTTTTCGCCGGGCGCTCTGGCGCATGGTATTGCAACGCAAACCGCGATCTACCGCTTCCATCTCGGCGGCGTTCATAACCTTGATCTGGGTTCGGGCGCTGGCTTGTCAGCGGCTTCAATTATTGTCTCTGTCGCGTCCAATGTGAAATGCACGGTCCTCGAACGATATCGCAGTGCAGAGGAGGCGTTTGCGATCAGCGCCGTCGATTATCAGCTCGACCCGGGTGCCGAGGTAAACCGCATCGTATTGACGGATGATGTCACCGATACGGCCTGGTTGTTGTCGTCATCAATCAGCCTGTCTCCGGACTCAACCTTCAGCCAGACCAGTCTTACCTTCGGCAGCCGTTTTTTCCGGCAGGAAACCCGCGTGTCGCATCCAGGTCAGGGGGCATCGGCGACGCTGAATGCAGCATATCTGGCCGGGCCCGAACGCCATGCCGATTTTTCGACGATTGTGAAGATGACCGGCCCTGGTGGAAAACTGCGGCAGCTTACAAAAGGCATCGCCCATGGCGGCGGCCGGGGCGTTTTCCAGGGTAAGATCCACGTAGAGCAGGCGGCTCAGCAGACCGATGCGGAAATGACCCATAAGGGCATATTGATCGATGAACGCTCTGAAATCGATGCAAAGCCTGAATTGGAAATCTACGCGGACGATGTTGTGTGCAGCCACGGCAATGCCATTGGCACGCTTGATGAAATGGCGATGTTTTACATGCGTCAGCGCGGCCTGCCCGAGGCCGATGCACGGCGCCTGCTGCTCGAAAGTTTCCTGGACGAAACGCTCGATGCGGTCGCACATGAGAAAACGAAAGACACGCTGCAAAGCCGGATTTCCAACCGGTTGAAAGGCTTGTTATGACCGCGATGACCCCTGTGAAAACGCTGGATATCAACGCCGTCAGGACTGAATTCCCGATCCTGCAGCGCGAGATTAACGGCAATCCACTTGTTTATCTGGACAATGCCGCGTCTGCGCAAAAGCCGGAGGCGGTGATTGAGGCGGTCGCGAATGTTTACCGCTCGTCCTATGCCAATGTGCATCGCGGTCTGCATACGCTGGCCAATGAGGCCACTGAAGCCTTTGAAGGCGCGCGGGAGAAGATCGCCAGCTTCCTCGGCGCGGAACGCGCCGATCAGATCGTTTTGACGCGCGGCGCGACCGAGGCGATCAACCTCGTCGCCAACAGTTTTGGTCAATCGCTGAAACCGGGAGATGAAATTGTCATCAGCCAGATGGAGCACCATTCCAACATCGTGCCCTGGCAATTGGCTGCCCAGCGTGCCGGCGCTGTCGTGAAATGGTGCCCGGTCACAGAAACCGGCGAGCTGGACTATGACGCGCTGATGGCCCTGATGTCCGAGCGGACCAGGATGGTCGCTCTGGTTCACATGTCCAACGTATTGGGCACCGTCAATCAGGCTGAGCGTATCGTACGACTGGCGCATGATAATGGCGCTGCAGTTCTGCTGGATGGCTCGCAATCTGCGGTTCACTTGCCGGTTAATGTCACCGAGCTGGGCTGTGATTTCTTCGTCTTCACCGGTCACAAGCTTTATGGGCCTTCAGGTGCGGGCGCGCTTTACGCGGCGGGTGACTGGCTAGATCGTCTGGTGCCCTGGCAGGGTGGAGGTGAAATGATCGCCGATGTTTACGAGGATCACTCTACCTGGGCGGATGTTCCGCACAAATTTGAAGCCGGAACGCCTGCGATTGCGGATGTGATCGGTTTGGGTGCGGCGATTGACTGGGTGTCGCATTTCGATCGGGCCGAAGTGATGGCGCATGAGCGTGCGCTTCTGGATCGGGCCATGCAAGGCATGGCCGATGTCGATGGGGTGAAGCTGATCGGCACGGCTCAGGACAAGGGCGCAATCCTGTCCTTCGCGGTGGAGGGTGCACACGCCCATGACCTGGCGCAATTGCTGGATAAATATGGCGTGGCTGTTCGGGCCGGGCATCACTGCGCGCAACCGCTGATGCGACGCTTCAACGTGGATTCTACCCTGCGTGCCAGCTTTGCGATCTATAATACGGCCGAAGAAGTTGATGCCTTCCTTGAGGCATTGAACAAAGCCAAAAGCTTTCTCATTTAAGAGTGTAGAATGACCGATACCGCACGCGACATGATTGACCTCACTTCGGCTGCTCCGGCGGAAACGCCGGACGCGTCTGCGGTGGAAACGCCGTCATCGGCCTCCAATATTCCCGCTGACGAGCTGGAGCGTATCACCCAGGATGTTGTCGCGGCTATGAAAACGGTTTTCGATCCGGAGATTCCGGTCGATATTTACGAGCTTGGTTTGATCTACAAGGTCGATCTGGACGATGACCGCACACTCAAGATTCAGATGACGCTGACCGCGCCGGGCTGTCCGGTGGCGGGTGAAATGCCGATGTGGGTGCATGATGCTGCCGCACAGGTCGAGGGCGTCGAGAAGGTGAAGGTCGATTTGACGTTCGAACCGCCCTGGACGCCGGACCGGATGACAGACGAAGCGCGCTTGTCGCTCAACATGCTATAAGGGCTTTTCCATGAGCAAACAGGCACTCACCATTTCCGATTCGGCCGCTGACCGCGTGAAGGACATTATGGCGTCGCGCGGAGCTGGCTATTTGCGCGTCGGCGTTAAAAAGGGCGGCTGTGCGGGTATGGAATACGTCATGGAATACGTGGCCGAGCCCGAGCCGATGGACGAGGTTGTGGAAGACAAGGGCGTAACGATTGTGGTGGATGCCACCTCGCTCCTGTTTTTGCTGGGGTCCGAGATCGACTGGGACGTTACGCCGATCTCGTCCAAATTCGTCTTCCGTAATCCAAATGAAACGGATGCATGCGGTTGTGGCGAAAGCGTCACTCTGGTCCCTGTCCAGCCATCCTAGGTGGCTGAAACACTGCTAAAAGCAGGTCGCGAAACCGCGATATGCCGGTAGATTCCCGGGACGATATTCAAGGGACTGTCAGGTGCAATTGCTTAAAACGGATACTTCACCTTATGCCCGGAAATGCCGGGTGCTCATCCGTGAGCAGGGGCTGACGCAGCGGATCGAGGAAATCGACGCCATGCCGCTGGATAACCCGGCGGCGTTGCTGAAAATCAACCCGCTTGGCAAGGTTCCGGCCCTGATCCGGGATGATGCCGCGCCGCTTTTTAATAGCCCGCTGATCTGTGAATACATCGACAGCCTCGACTCAGAGCGCTGGATTCCCGCGTCCGGCACATCCCGTTGGCGCGTGCTTCGTTTTCAGGCAATTGCGGATGGGATGCTTGATCTGACGGTTGGACGCCGAATTGAAACCACACGTCCGGAAGACAAGCGATTTGATTTCTGGATTGAACGTCAGGAAGCGGGAATTGCACGCTCGCTCGACCTGTTGGAAAGCGAAGCCGAAAAATTCGCGGGTGCATTCGATCTCGGGGCCATGGCGATCGCTGTTGCGCTCGGCTATCTCGATTTCCGTTATCCGGAAAGTGAGTGGCGTAAGGGCCGCGATCGCCTGACAGCGTTTTATGACAAGTGGGCGGAGCGGCCATCCTTCCGCGATACTCAGCCGCCCGCCGAATCCTGAACCGTATCTGCCCGCTTTCGCGCGCGTCGCGTGAGCCACATCATCACTGGCCCAATCAGGAAGTAGGTTGCACCGCCTACCGGGGACCAGCGATCGGGCAATGAAAGCGCGATGATCGCCGCCAGACTTGAAATGATGATTGCGCTAATGCCCTGATCAACTTCCAGCCGCGTCAGAATGCGCTCGGCCTCGGTCAGTTCCAAATCGTCCGCGCGTTTCAATGCATGGGCATAAAGTAGCGCAAAAATACCAAAAACGGCGGCATAGCCGACGGAATAGATTGTGATGAAGATATCCACGCGATCCAACGGCATCACCGCCATAATCTGCGGTCCACTTTCAAAATAGCCGGTGAAGAAGTTCACCATGAAAAGCGCCAGGTATTTCAGCGGATAGGCAAAGATCATGATCAAGAAGAGTACGATCGAGTTCAAGAACACGGTCGGGCCGTCATCCAGTCCGTAGCGTCGGTGAAAGGCGTGGTGTTTGGACCAGATCAGCAGAATAAGGGCGAAACAGAAAGCAACGGCGATGGCCTCTCGCCACAGCGCGACCAGAGCATCAAAATTGGTTGGCACCGATGACGCGACGATCAATGTTAGCGACAGCGCGAAGACGATGTCCGACAAGTTTTCCAGGCGCGTGACATCACGTCCGCGCCAGGTAAAGTGTTTTTCGGAAGATATGGATTTGGTCACGAAAAAGCCCCGGTTAAACCGGGGCTTAATCTACGCATCAATTTGTAAGACTTCTAGGCAGCAGCCCTTCCGGCATTGGCGCTGTCGGTTGTGACCCGGTTACGCCCGCCTTTCTTTGATTTGTAAAGATTGGCATCGGCCCGCTCGATCAATTCCTCAACGGCTTCACCATTGCGATAGAGCGAGACGCCCAGCGAGATGGTGATGTTGCCAAGATCTTCGCTCGTTGACTTACGCAATAGTCGCTTGCTTTCAACTGTACTCCGGATTTTCTCGGCGATTGCATTGGCTTCCGGAAGCCCGGTTTTGGGCAGAACGATAGCAAATTCTTCCCCGCCATATCGCGCAACAGTGTGATGATCTTTCGCGTTGCGTGTCATACAGCCAGCCACAAAGCGAATAATCTGGTCGCCGGTTTGATGGCCCCAGGTATCATTGAATCGTTTGAAGTGATCGATGTCGCAAATGATGAGGCACATCTCGTCATCATTTGTTTCTGCCGACCTGCGGCCCTTACGCAGCATTTCGTCGAATCGTTTGCGGTTCGCAATGCCCGTCAACGCGTCAGTCATGGCTTCTTCGCGAACGCGCTCCAGGTTCGAACGAAGTTTCACGACTTCGCTGGATGTTTCCTGAAGTTTGTTTTCCAGCTCTTTTGACCGTTGCTGCATCCGGGTTGTTGCAGCGACGAGGGATTGGATAACGCCGCGCACCTCATTGGGATCTGCATCATCGCCCATCGCCGTTTCTGCGCCCGCCAGTTGTTCGCCATATTCCGCCGTATGCTGTTCGGCGGCTTTCAACGTTTCCCGGACCTGCTGCAATTCCTTGTTCATGGCGCCAGAGCTGGCCATGACAATTTCCTGGATGCGCGCGATCGCGAAGTGCTCTTCATACAGCTTGTCGCAGAACGCCTGGTCCAGGGGTTCGTTCTTCTCAAGGCGGCTTGAAACCGCTTCGCAAAGCTCAGGAACCGAATCTGCAGCGAAACTGGAGAAAACAGCGTAGTTTTCAGCCGTCGGCGCAATATCATAGCGCTCCATCGTTTCAAGCGCTTCTTTTGCAATGGTGCGGCCTTCTGGCCCTTGCATGCGTCCGTTCACAGCGAACCCCTTCAGTCTGTAAAACTGTTGCCTGCTGCATCGATCAACACAGCACCCTCGATTCGCAATGTGCGTTACAAAAACAAAGGACCGGTAAACAACGCGCCTGAGCGGTTTACCTGATGTCGAAAAACGCAGGCACTTCGTTGCCAAAGCCAAGAACCCGGTCGTTCGACGATTTCTCGTCTGGCTTCTTTTTCGCCGGCCGCTTGGATGCGGGTGATTTTTGTTTTTGAGCCGGCTTGGGCGCACTGTCGGCCTTCGGCTTTGACTGTTTTGACGCCGGCTTTGCGGCGGACTGCGATGGCTTGGCGAAGTCAGCCGGCTCTATGGCGTTGCCAATCATTTTTTCGACGGCGGCGAGATTTTTTTCGTCTCCTGGCGCCGCGATGGTAACGGCTTCGCCCGACATGCCGGCGCGCCCGGTTCGGCCGATCCGGTGGACATAATCATCGGCGTTGTGCGGGACGTCATAGTTGAAAACATGGCTGACAGCAGGAATGTCCAGGCCGCGCGCAGCCACATCGCTGGCCACCAAAAATCGCAACTCGCCAGACTTGAAGGCCTCAAGCGTCGCCATTCGCGTGGACTGATCCAGATCGCCATGGATAGGCGATGCCGAAAAACCATGCTTCTTCAGAGACCGCGCAACAATATCCACGTCGCGTTTGCGGTTGCAGAAAATTATGCCGTTCTTCACTCCATCGCGGTCGATGGCGAGGCGCAACATGTCCCGCTTTACTTTGGGTGTTTTGTCATTAGTCCGCGCCAGAAGCTGCGTAATGGTAGACGCGGTGGTCGCCGGTTTTGACACCTCGACACGTTCCGGTGCGTGCATGAACTGATCCACCAGCGACTGGATTTCCGGTGGCATGGTGGCCGAGAAAAACAGGGTTTGACGCCGCGCAGGAAGGGTTTTGAGAATCCGCTCAATATCCGGGATGAAGCCCATGTCCAGCATGCGGTCGGCCTCATCGATCACCAGAACCTGGACACCATTCAAGAGCACCTTGCCGCGCTCGAATTGGTCGAGCAGGCGCCCCGGGGTAGCGATAACGACATCGGCACCCTTGTTCAGAATGTCTTCTTGCGGTCCGAAGGCAACGCCGCCAATCAACAGGACTTTGGTAAGCTTGGTCGTGGCGGCGTAATTATCAAAATTATCGGCGATCTGGGCGGCCAGTTCACGGGTCGGCGAGAGTATGAGCGATCGCGGCATCCGTGCCTTGGCGCGGCCTTTCGACAGTTTCTCGATCAATGGCAGCGTAAAGGAAGCGGTCTTTCCGGTTCCCGTCTGAGCAATGCCGAGCACGTCTTTACCCGCGAGAGCAGGGGGAATTGCCCCAGCCTGGATGGGCGTAGGTTCTTTATATCCGACCGCATCCAGCGCATCGAGGAGTTTTTGACCGAGACCGAGCTCTGCGAAGGTTGGCATGCGTTGGCTATCTTCCGCCCTGATAGATTGACGGCCGCGTCTTCATGAAAAACGCGACCGCCCATAAAGTTGGCGGCACCATACGAACGCCGCCCAATGTGTCAATCAGGACAGGCCTCTAGCGCCGATATCCAAACCGTGTTGTGTCATCCATGTCAGCATAGCGTTCTGCGAGCCGCGTTTGCCGTGTGCTCAGCTCGGTTTGCTGCCCATCGATAATCACATGCACCGGCGCCGACATAACTTCCAGAGGGTCACCATCCCAGACGACGACGTCAGCCACATAGCCCGCGCCCAGGACGCCGAACTGATCGTCAACGCCATAGATTTGCGCGGGCACCAAGGTAATCGATCGGAAGGCCTCGTCCCACGGGACCCCATTGGTTACGGCATTGCCGGCATGTTGAGGCAATAGTCTAGCGTTGAAATAACCATCAGCCGTTTGGGTGGTGTAGGCTACGGCAACTCCGGCCGCATTCAGACGCGCCGCTGATTCCAGCGTTGAGCCCAACGCATCAAAGGAGAATGGCAGGTTGGCAATTGGATCCATCAGAACAGGGATACCGGCGTCGGCCAGTTCATCGGCGACCATCCACGCTTCAGCGCCGCCATAAATTACCAATTGCAGCGGAGAATTCTCCTCAGCGAACCGGATGGCGCGCCGAATATCAACGGCCCGGTTGACCTGCATGATCATCGGGACACGTCCTCGGACAACGTCGACGAGCGCACCGGCATCATACCGATTCAACACATCTCCATTTCCGGCGGCATAACGGCCCGGATAGGCGCGGGCATCCCCAAAAGCGGCTTCAAGATAGGCCCAGGCTGCGGATCGCGACCCTCCGGCATTCCCGGCGCCTGACTGGCTGAGATCTGCATAGACGAAGCTCTGTGTTTCAAAGAGCGAATCCATCTCACCGCTGGCATTGGCCAATGCGCCCCGGCCGCCGAAAATTGTTTCACCTGTTGCCGGGACGACAGCGAAACGCGTGATGCCTTCAAGCCGGCTGGTTTCAATATACCCGCCATTGGGGTTGAAGCTGTCTTCAACATCAAGCGCGACAGAAAACGGGCTGTCATCGGCCGACGCATCATTAGCCGAATCTTCCAGAGCGATCTCGATCAGGCCAAGTTGGGTGAAGGGGGCAAAAATCCCAGGCGTAATCCAACCGCCATCTGCGTCGATGGTCGGAAGCCCGTCCGGCACCTCGATATTCGCGCCCACAGAGACAATCAACCCGTCGCGGATGAGAACGCCCCCATTTTCGATTTGACCCTGATCAGAATTCGTAATCACGCGGCCATTGAGAATGGCCAGGTCCTGTGCAGCCGCAGCGCTTGTCAGCGCAGCCGTTGCGGCAATGAGCGAAATGAGCGTTTTCATTAGTCGTCTCCTTCGCCAATTTGGCCGATGTCAAAATCGCTTACCGGTTGCACATCATTGGCCCGATCGAACATCAACGCCCCGTCGATATAAACGTGATCCGCTTGGGCGTAGGTCGAAAACGGATGCGCTGACCAGATCACAATGTCGGCGCGCTTGCCGGCCTCGAGGGAGCCGGTTTGATCGAAAATGCCAAGTCCGCGCGCCGGGTTCGCCGTAAACCATGAAACAGCATCACCATCGCTGATTTCCAGCCCCATGCGGCGTCCATCCGCGAGCGCCTTCGCCACTTCCTGATTTAGCCGCTGGATTCCCAGGGGATCATCCGAATGGATCATCGCGCAGGCCCCGTTTGCATGGGTAAGCGCCAGATTTTCGCGGACCGTGTCGTAGGCCTCTATTTTGAAGCCACCCCAATCCGCCCAGACAGCGGCGCAAATGTCGGCCTCGGCCAGCAAATCGGGAATTTTGTAGGCCTCAACCGCGTGGTGGAATGTTGTGACCTGGTAATCAAACTCGGCCATCAGATCGATGACTTGCGCCATCTGGTCGGCCCGATAGCAGTGCATTTGAACGAGGATATCACCTTCAAGAACACCCATCATGGTATCAAGCTCGAGGTCTTGCGTGGGCGCTGCATTGTTATCCGGATCGTCCCAGTGATCATGCCAGCTATCGCGGTATTCCGATGCCCGAATCCAGTGCGCCCGGTAGCCGGCCATATTCCCCATATCCGTCGCAGGAGAGGTCCCGCGATTGCCATAGACCCGGGCCGGGTTTTCTCCACACGCCATTTTTAGCGAGTACGGCGCATCCGGAAACTTCATGCCCTGAACCGTTCGGGAGGCCACGTTCCGCAGGGTGATGCCACGGCCGCCAAACAGATTGCCAGAGCCCGGCAGGATATGAAGCGTGGTCACACCGCCTGCCAGCGCACGGGCAAAGCCGGGATCTTGCGGCCAGACCGAGTGCTCGGCCCATACCTCGGCGGTGTTGGGTTGGGTCAGTTCATTGCCATCAGAGTGAGCTTCGAGGGCCGGAGTGGGGTAGTCGCCCAGATGTGAGTGGATATCGATGACGCCAGGCGTGACATAACGTCCGGACGCATCAACGATCGTGGCACCTTCCGGCGCTTCCAGTCCCTGTCCGACCGCCGTGATGCGGCCATTCTCGACCAACACGTCACCATTTTCGATTTCGCCGCCGACGCCATCAAACACCGTGGCGCCTGTGATCAGAATGGGACCGCTAGGCTGCGGCGAATAGGTCGAGGGATACGGGTCAAGATTGATTCGAACGACGTCAGTATCGCCACTCTGCGTTTCGTCGGTGCTGCTGTCAGACTGTTCCGCAGCACAGGCCGCTAGCAAACCTGCTGTCAGTACGGCTGGCCAACTTTGCCAATGAATTTTCATTTATTCCTGCCCCCAGGTCACAAACCCGTAAAATTACTGGGTTTATTGAAACCTGACTTGCGGCCCGCGTCAAACGTCCAGCGCCGAATTCGCAAATTGCGGGGCGTGATCCTGGATATACTGAAAACGCAGCTCTGCTTTTTTGCCCATCAGGGTTTCGACCAGAGCCTCGAAAGCCGGGCGTCCGGAGGCATCGAATGTGACCCGCGCCAGCTGCCGTAAAGCGGGGTTCATGGTGGTCGACTTCAGTTGCGCCGGGGTCATTTCGCCAAGACCCTTGAAGCGCCCGACATCGACTTTGCTGCCGGCCTTGAATTCGGATTTCAGCAGCTCCTCGCGATGATCATCATCACGGGCATAGACGGTTTTCGAGCCCTGGGTGAGGCGATACAGCGGTGGTTGCGCCAGATACAGCCGTCCGGCTTCGATCAGGCGCGGCATGGCGGTGTAAAAAAAGGTGATTAGAAGTGCGGCTATGTGCGCGCCGTCTACATCGGCATCGGTCATGATAATGATCCGCTCATATCGCAGATCATCCGGATTGAATTTGGATCCGGTTTGAACGCCCAGCGCGAGCAAAAGATCACTGATTTCCTGGTTGGCGGCCATCTTGTCGGCTGTCGCCGACGCCACGTTCAGAATTTTCCCGCGAAGGGGGAGAATGGCCTGGGTTTCACGATTGCGGGCCTGTTTGGCGGAGCCACCGGCCGAATCACCCTCCACAATAAAAAGTTCGGTATCATCCGAGCCGGAGCGAGAACAATCTGCCAGCTTGCCCGGAAGGCGTAGTTTTCTGGAGGCGGTCTGGCGTTTGACCTGCTTCTCCTTGCGCCGGCGCATCCGGTCTTCGGCCCGCTCGATCACCCATTGTAAGAGGATGTCCGCTTCCTTCGGTGAGCCCGCCAGCCAGTGATCAAACCGGTCCCGGACAGACGCCTCAACGATTTTGGTCGCTTCCGGCGTGGCGAGGCGATCCTTGGTCTGACCTTGAAATTCCGGGTCGTGAATGAAAACGGAAACAAGCGCGCCGGCCCCTCCCATCACATCCTCGGGGGTGACAAGGCCGCCTTTTTTAACGCCAGCCAGTTCGGCATAAGCCCGAAGCCCTTTGGTTAGCGCATTGCGCAAACCCTGTTCGTGAGATCCGCCTTGGGGCGTTGGAACCGTGTTGCAGTAGGACTGGATAAAACCATCTGCATCCCCGAAACCAACAAGCGACCAGGAAACGGCCCATTCAACGGCACCGTGGCCTTCTTCCTTTTCAATCCGGCCAGAGAACTGAGCCTGTGTCACCTGGCTTTTGGTGCCGATGATTTCGGCAAGCCGATCCGACAGCCCGCCGGGGAAGTTCAGCACGGTTTCAGCCGGCGTATCGCCGCCTTCTACAAGCGCGGGATCGCATGACCAGCGGATCGCGACGCCGCGGCGCAAAAACGCTTTCGAGCGCGCCATCGCAAACAGGCGGGCCGGTTTTAATTGCGCCCGGCCTTGAAAGATTTCCGCATCGGGCTTGAATTTGACGCTGGTGCCGCGGCGGTTCGGCGCAGCGCCGACCTTTTCAATGGGGCCGAGCGCATGGCCTCGTTCGAAAACTTGCCGCCAGAGCGTTTTTTCCCGGGCAACTTCCACTTCTAACCGGTCGGAAAGCGCATTGACGACGGCAGCGCCGACACCGTGCAAACCACCAGCAGTCTTGTAAGATTTGTCGGAAAACTTGCCGCCTGCGTGCAGCGTCGTGAAGACCACTTCGAGGGCCGATTTATCCCTGAATTTGGGATGAGGACCGACCGGTATGCCGCGTCCATTGTCTGTCACCGTCACGGCCCCATCGACATCCATATGAACGTCGATGCGATCGGCATGGCCTGCCACGACCTCGTCCATGGAATTGTCCAGCACTTCAGCAAACAGGTGATGGAGTGCGCGCTCGTCAGTGCCGCCAATATACATACCGGGGCGGCGCCGGACGGCCTCCAGCCCTTCCAGTACCTCGATAGAATCAGCGTCATACCCCTCTGATGAAGCCTTTGGCTTCGGGGCTGGATCAGAGTCCGGCTTGGGCGCAGGCGAAGGGGCTGCAGCTTGGGAAAACAGATCGTCTTGTTCAGGTTTGGCGCTCATGGGTTCGATATTGCCCGAGTCGCTTCAGGTTGGGGAGATTTAGAACACTCCGAGGAAACGCCGGTTCAGCCGTCTGCGGCATTGTGAAATCTGACTGTTGTAGCGGGCTGCATCATCGGCAACCTGACCTGCCGCTCTGCTCAGCCAGCTGATGCCGCGATGGGTGCCATTATTATATCCCGTGTGTCCCTGGTGATAGGCAAAGTATTGGTTGCGCGCATCATTGATGGGAATGCCGGAAAGCCTTGTACTCATATGCCCGTACCAGCCCACAAAATCGACCGCATCGGCAAAGTCATCCCGGTCGGCAAAGCGGCGTCCGGTTTCCTCTCTGTACCAGTCCCAGGTGGAATCGAGCGCTTGGGCATAGCCATAGGCTGATGAGGGACGCCGGCCCGGAATGATACCGAAAAGACGTTGCCGGGCAGGGCGGGCATTCGCATCGAACGAAGATTCCCGCTTTAAAATCGCCAGCTGCAGTCCTGGCGACATGCCCCAACGATCTTCCGTGCGCTGCAAAGCCCGCCACCAGGACCGGTTATCTTCCAGTATCAGGCAGGCATCATGGGTTTGTGACGGGGGCGCGTGGCCGCAACCCGCCAAAACGGCCAGTCCCAAGCAAAGAAAAAGGGCACGCAATAAATGCATGCCCTTTTTAAGCCAGATGCCGGTTAACTGGGCGTTTCCCTAGAAAACGAGACGCAAAACCAGACGGGCTGTGTGACGCACAAATCCATCGCGCAGATCGGCATCATAATCAAACGAGAAGGTGGAGTATTCCGAGCCCGCCTGAATACCGAAACCTGCAATGAGGCCGCTGCCCGGCAAGTCTTCCGAGCGGAACGAGAATTCATTGTTATAGCCAGCAAATCGCGCATTGGTAATCGCCGCTTCGCTGGAGAAATCATTGCGATAGCCCAGACGCAGTTGTGGCGACCACCAGCTGATGCGCGAGCCGAACATACCGCCGACCGTAAAGCTGGCGGTTGACGAGAAGGTCGAGGTTTCGCGGTCATCCACGATCAGATCGATGCCGGCCCCGCCACCGGTTTCAGAATAGGCGCTTTCAAACAGGCGCAGATAGTCGACCGAAACCGCCGGGCGCATATACCAGTTGCCGACCTCAAAATCCCGGGTGAAGCGCGCAGAACCCGCATAGTGGTAGCCGGTCCAGTCAGCCGTTGCCGTCTGGTCAAAGGCACCGATCAGAACCCGGCGCTCCGTTTCAAAACTGTCGACACCGGCACCGGCATAGAATTCGCCGGAAATAGCGCCGCCGAAATCAACGCCGCCATAGACGCCAAGCTGACCGGTCAGAGCCGTCATGGGCTCATCGACACCATTCGACTCCTCGATATCGCTGGCTGCACCAACAAGATTCAAGCCCACGGCGTAGAAGGGACCAAATGGCCGGTCAATACCGGCGGCAACGCCCACACCCTGTCCCCGATATCCCGGGCCGAAGGCAGATTGCTCGCGATCCGCGAAATAGCCGAATTCCTGAATCCAGATGCCGGCAGTCTGATCGGGGCTGCGGCGCGCGGCATCCAGACGGCTCGAAAGGGCACCGATCGCGCTGTCATTGCTGGCCACAGCAAACTGGATTGCGCTTGCCGCGTATTCGGGCAGCAGCTGGTCGTAGGCTTCGAAGAAGTCTGCTGCGCTGCTGAGCGACGCAAAGGCCGCACCGAGTTCTTCGCGGTCCGTCCAGGCCGTAAAAGCCGCTTCATAGGCGGCGGCCCGGTTCTCGTGCATTCCCAGCTCATCAGAGGACTTGCGGCGCAAGGTGAGAACAAGCTGATTTGCATCATTGGGGTCGCGGTCAATGCGGGTGTTGTACAGGTAAGGCGCGCTCGTATCCTGCAATGAGTCAATTGCGGCATTGATCACCAGATTATTCGCCGCAAGGACGATGAACTCTGCCCCTTCACCAATGAGATTATCCAGCGACGCGGTGATCGTCGTACCGTCATTGATCGTGACGGTTTCGCTCGCATTGATGAACTGCGTGCCCTGGGCAGACGATCCGAGATCAAAAATCAGCCGGGAACCGTCATTGAAGATGGCCTCACGCAATTGAAGCGTTTCGGTATTCTGAAGCTCGATCTGACCCTGATTGACGGTGATCGAAAGATCGCCATCGCTATCATTCAACGATCCGATCACAGCAGCGCCATTATCCAGCGTCAGCGTGTCAGCTCCGGCGCCGAAATAGATGTCGCCATCGATAAACCCGGCCTGAAGGTCCACAGTGTCATTGCCGGATCCAAGGCGGATATCACCACGAACCGCCGGATCAGTAATGGCGGACCCTTCCGGTGAAGCCAGCTGTTGGAAAGTCACGTCAATCGTCGAGCTGGACACATCAATGGCTGTCCGGGCGGCCGAATTTGCCGGCGTACCGCCATCAAGGCTGCTGGCAGAATCAGTCGGGAACACGGTGGAGTTTCCGCCGACAGTTGCGAGGATAGCGCCTGTGTTCTGAATCAGCCCCAGCGTATTGGATTGATCAACAATCCCCGTCGCACTCGCGGCACCCTGCGAAATCACGCTCAGCGTGTTCGAGTTCCGGAGAATCGGCACATTGGCACCCTCAAGAATAACGATGCCCAGCGTGTTCGAATTCTGGCCGAAGGTTGTCGAACGGATAATGCCTGAGTTTTCGAAGACCGGCATGCTTGCGCCCCGGCCAATCTGGAAGGCAGTCGCTTCGCCTTCTTCGGAGATTGCCAAAACGGTTCCGGAATTCAACAGCCCGCCTTCCAGGGTGGTCGTGTAAAGCGTGTTTCCGACCATGCGGCCTTCAATCAGCACAGCTGTTGCCGTGAAGCCGTCAAATATTCCATTGGCTTCGATCAGGCCCTCATTGACGAAACCGTAGTTAAGCGAGAAATCCTCGCTATTCTCATCGTTGGGGTCGCCGGGGATCGAAATGAGGCCCAGGACAATATTGCTGGCATTATCTTCGGTCGGCGCGATCCAGAGCGCAGGCATAGCCGATCGTTGATTGATCCGCGAAACCGCACCGCCTGTGAAACCAGATCCAGCCAGATAAAGGCCGCGGCCTAGGCTACCGCCAATATAAAGCACAGCAGAGGAGGACAGCGTGTCGTCTTCGTCGAGAACAAATTCACCGTCTTCGTCCGGATTGGACACATACCGATATCCGGTTCCCGAGAGAGTCGCGCTGGACAGGAAGATCCCTGCGATATCACTGCGGATACGAACGGCGGACGAGTTTTCACCGGTGGCTGATATCAGGCCGCCATTCAGACGGATGTCGCCGGTCAGGCCGCCTGCGATATCAATGCCGTAGGAATTTGCACCAAAGACATTGATGGCACCCTCATTAATAATGCTGCCATCCACAAGCGAGAGCGTCCGGATGCCGGCGGAATTGTTTCCGTTGACATCAATGACGCCGATTTCACCATTGGTGATTGTTCCTGTGAACGTGCCCTGATCATCGACCAGGATGCCGACCCGGTTCTCGCCAGTAGTGCCCGCGCCATCCGGATCGCCGTCGCCATCGGTATCCGTGGCAAACGTCGTGCCTGATAAGCTGATGCGGCCATTATTGATGACATTGGAAGTCGTCCCCCCATTGATCAGGAGGGCTGTAACATTATCGCCGCCGGTTGTGTCTTCGATGGTGCCATTATTGGTGAAGTCGCTGTCGCTATCTATCGTGACAGCCGGGCCGCCACCCTCGGATTCGCTGGAGATCGTGACTCGACCGTTTGATCCGATGATCAGATTGTCCGGTTGACCGCTATTTGCGGTGGACGTCCGCAACGCCGTTGTCCGCGCTTCATCGACAGTGGTGTCGGCAAAGGTGGCAGGCGTGATGACAGCGGCGCAAAGGGCGGTCGAGATCAATAGACGTTGACGCATGACGACTCTCGGACTTGAGGACACGGGGTCAAAAAAAGCACAGTGGCGTGAAGGTTTAGCCGAGCAAATCCGGCGCGTCGACCTTGCATCGCTGCTGAGCAATGAAAACGGCCGGAGCATGGGGTTGCTCCGGCCGTCTCCAAAAGCAGAAAAGCTTGTTTAGGCTTTGTAATACATGTCGAATTCAACTGGATGCGGATGCATCTCGAAGCGCTCGACCTCTTCCAGTTTAAGATCAAGATAGGCATCGATCTGATCATCATCCATGACATTTCCTTTTTTCAGGAAGTCACGGTCAGAATCGAGTGCCTCGATGGCTTCGCGCAGCGAGCGGCAAACTGTCGGGATATCCTGCAATTCCTCTGCCGGCAGGTCATAAAGATCCTTATCCATCGCATCGCCGGGATGGATCTTGTTCTCAATGCCATCAAGTCCCGCCATCAGCAGAGCGGCGAAGGTCAGATAGGGGTTGCCAGCCGGATCCGGGAAGCGCGTTTCAATCCGCTTGCCCTTTGGCGATGGCGTGTAGGGAATACGGATCGATGCCGAACGGTTGCGTGCTGAATAGGCCAGCAGAACCGGGGCTTCATAGCCGGGCACCAAGCGCTTGTAGGAATTGGTGGTTGAGTTTGCGAACGCGTTGATCGCCCGCGCATGTTTGATGATGCCGCCAATATAATGCAGGCAGCTTTCGGATAGATCCGCATACTTGTCACCCGCAAATAGCGGGTTGCCATCTTTCCAGATCGACTGGTGCACGTGCATACCCGTACCGTTATCCTTGTGGATCGGCTTGGGCATGAAGGTTGCCGTGCGGCCATAGGCGTGCGCCACATTGTGGACGATATATTTGTAGAGCTGGAGGTTGTCTGCCATCCGCGTGAGCGTATTGAATTTCATGCCAAGCTCATGCTGTGAAGGCGCCACTTCATGGTGGTGCTTTTCAGGCTCAAGGCCCAGCTCGGTCATGACCGCCAGCATTTCCGAACGCATGTCCTGTCCGGAATCAATTGGCGGAACCGGGAAGTACCCGCCTTTTGGACCCGGGCGATGACCCATATTGCCGCCTTCGATCTGGCGGCCTGAATTATAGGGGCCTTCCTCTGAATCCACGGCATAGCCCGTGTTTTGCTGATCGGTGGACCAGCGCACATCGTCAAAAACGAAGAACTCGGCCTCGGGCCCCATATAAATGGTGTCGCCTGTACCGGACGACTTCAGATAAGCTTCAGCCTTCTTGGCCGTTGTCCGCGGGTCGCGGTTGTAGGCGTTGCCGGTTCCGGGCTCAAGGATGTCACAGAACAGCGCCAGGGTCTTGTTCTGGTAAAACGGATCAACTTCAGCAACATCGGTATCCGGCATCATCGTCATGTCGGATTCATTGATGGCTTTCCAGCCATTGATCGAAGAGCCGTCAAACATGACGCCGTCTTCAAAAAAGTCCTCATCCACCATCGAGACGTCAAAGGTGACGTGTTGCATTTTACCGCGCGGATCGGTGAAACGCAGATCAACAAACTCGATGTCTTCGTCTTTGATTTTCTTCAGAATGTCGCTGGACATTGCAATTGGGCTCCATTTTGGGGCTAGGGGTGGTGAGGTGAGTTCGGAAACTTAAAGGGCAGTCTCATCGGCTTCGCCGGTCCGGATGCGGATAGCTTGATCAATCGGGGAAACAAAGATTTTGCCATCGCCGATCCGTCCGGTTCGGGCGGCATTCTGGATAGCTTCTACAATCGCGTCGACGCGCTGTTCGGGGGCAACAATCTCGAGTTTGACCTTGGGCAGAAAGTCAATGACATATTCCGCGCCGCGATAAAGCTCGGAATGGCCTTTCTGGCGGCCGAAGCCCTTGGCCTCAGTGATCGTCATGCCTTGCACGCCGATTTCCTGCAGCGCGTCGCGCACATCATCGAGCTTGAACGGTTTGATGATGGCTTCAATCTTTTTCATGGCCCCCCACTCGTGTTTGACGAGTTATAGCAACACAGGCGAGAGTCCAGCCCGCCAACGTATTACGCACATGCAGCATAAACGGGTTTTTGAAAAAAATGCATCCCCCTTCTTCAAAAATTCTCTCCGTGGACGATCATCGCGCCGCCGACGCGTTTGCGGTGGCGCATGGCATCAGTGGGCTAACCCTTATGGAAAAGGCGGGGGCGGCGGTTGCGCAGGCCACCTCCGCGCGTTGGTCGCCTCGCAAGACGCTGGTGCTTTGTGGTCCTGGCAACAATGGCGGCGATGGTTTTGTTGCAGCGCGTCATCTTGCCGATTCGGGATGGCCGGTGGATGTCGCCAGTTTAATTCCAGATAAGGCCTATTCCGGCGATGCCGCACAGATGCTGAGCCAATGGAATGGCCTGAGGCTGTCCTTCGATGAGATAAGGGTGGATCTCTACGAGCTGGTCATCGATGCGGTGTTTGGCGCCGGGCTATCACGGCCGATTTCGCAAGACATAGCCAAAATCGCGCAGAAGCTGCGACTTGGAGGCATCCCGCTCGTATCCGTCGATCTGCCATCAGGAATACATGGAGATCGCGGTGCCATTGCCGGGACAAAGTTCAGCCAGTTGCTCGGTAACTTTGCGGCCGACCTGACGGTAACCTTTCATCAGCCGAAACCCGCGCACCTGCTCGAGCCATCGGCGAGCCTGTGCGGAGAGATTGTAGTTGCCGATATTGGCATACCGGCAGGTTGGGACGAGGAAATAGAACCGGTGGCAGAAATCAACTCGCCGGAGATCTGGCTGGCTTCACCGGTAAGTTCAGCTGCAGACACCCACAAACATCAAAAAGGCCGCCTTTGCGTGGTCTCTGGCGCTCCAAGCCAGACCGGCGCCGCGCGTCTAGCTTCGATAGCCGGACTGCGGTCAGGGGCCGGGCTTGTCACCCTGTTCAGTCCGCCTGCGGCGATGCAGGTCAATGCCCTGCACTCAACCGCGGTAATGCTTCAACGGTTTGAGGATGTAGAGAGCTTTCTGGAAGCACTCGATGCGCGCCGCGCCAGCGCGGTTGTAATTGGCCCGGCCAACGGCGTCGGCGAAGCAACAAAGACACGTGTGATCGCGGCTGCATCGCGGCCTGCATCTCTCGTGCTGGATGCTGACGCACTCACGAGTTTTGAAGACGATGCTGATCACCTGTTCAAGCATTTGCGGACGAATGATGTGCTGACGCCTCATGAGGGCGAGTTCGCGCGCCTGTTTCCGGAATTGGCCGATGGCCGTTTCAACAAGATCGATCAGGTGCGCAGTGCCGCCGAGCGGGCCGGCTGCACGGTTCTCCTGAAAGGCGCTGATACCGTCATCGCTCACCCGGAACGCGGCGTGCGCGTGAATGTGCATGCCTCGCCAGCCCTGGCAACGGCGGGCTCTGGAGATGTGTTGGCCGGAATGATCGGGGGCTTCCTGGCGCAAGGGCATATCGGCTTTGAAGCAGCCTGCATGGCGGCCTGGATACACGGAGAGGCCGGACTTCGTCTGGGCGCAGGGCTGATCGCCGAAGACTTGCCGGACGCCATTCCCGGCATTCTTCAGGGTCTTATTCGGGAACAACGCAGAAAAGCCGCACGAAAGGCTTTGATCCACGGCAGCAAACACCCATAACAGGTCGACATACCAAATCGGAGCGAACATGGCTGACGACAAGACGCGCCCGGACCTTTCGGAGTTCGACCGTGAGGCGCTCGCCTTTCACCAGCGGCCAACACCTGGAAAGCTGGCGCTGCAACCTACCAAACCGATGGCGACCCAGCGCGATCTTTCGCTGGCCTATTCGCCGGGCGTAGCGGTTCCCGTGAAGGCCATCGCGGCGAATCCGGATGCGGCTTACGATTATACGTCGAAAGGCAATATGGTCGCGGTTGTCTCCAATGGCACGGCCATTCTGGGCCTGGGCAATCTGGGAGCCGCGGCGTCAAAACCGGTGATGGAGGGCAAGGCGGTCTTGTTCAAACGCTTTGCCGATATCGATGCTTTCGATATCGAGGTAAACTATACCGATCCAGATCAGTTCGTTGACTGCGTGGCGGGCTTTGGCGACAGTTTCGGCGGTATCAATCTCGAAGATATCCGCAGTCCGGAATGCTTTGAAATAGAGCGGCGCCTGCGCGAGAAGCTCGATATTCCGGTTTTTCATGATGACCAGCACGGCACGGCCATTATTGCCGCCGCTGGTCTGATAAATGCGTGCGAAATCGCCGGCAAGAAGCTCAAGGACCTGAATGTCGTGCTGGTCGGGGCAGGGGCGGCGGGGCTCTCTGTCATTGAGCTTCTTCAGTCCATGGGTGTGAACAAGGAGAGATGTATCGTCGTCGACATTGACGGCGTGGTCTATGAAGGCCGGGAGGGCCTGCATCCGCGTCTTGCCGATCAAGCGGTGAAAACAAAACTGCGTACGTTGGAAGACGTGGTGAAGGGGGCCGATTGCCTGATTGGCCTTTCGGCTGCCGGGGCGATATCGCGGGAAATGGTCAAGTCCATGGCCAAGGATCCGATCATTTTCGCCATGGCCAATCCTGAACCGGAAATCCGCCCGGACGTCGTCCGCGAGGTCCGCTCCGATGCCATTATCGCGACCGGCCGGTCTGATTTTCCCAATCAGGTCAATAATGTCCTCGGCTTTCCTTATATTTTCCGGGGTGCGCTGGATGTGCGCGCGCGTACCATCAATGAGGAAATGAAGATCGCCTGCGCACACGCATTGGCGGCGCTGGCCCGCGAGGACGTCCCGGATGAAGTGGCAGCGGCCTACAAAAAGGCGCGCATGCAATTCGGGCCGGATCACATCATCCCAACACCATTCGATCCGCGGCTCATTACACATATTCCACCCAGCGTGGCGAAAGCCGCCGTTGAAACCGGCGTGGCAAGGATTGAGCCGAGAGCCGACGAAGCCTACCGGCATTCGCTCGCCCAGCGCGCTGATCCAACTGCGGACTTGCAGCAACGCATTACCGTGGCGATCCGCTCCGAGCCCAAGCGCATTGTTTTTGCCGAAGGGGAGGCACCGGGCGTGATCCGGGCTGCCTATGCCTTTAAAAAACAGGGTTTGGGTCACCCGATACTTGTCGCAAGGGAACCCATCGCTCAGTCGAATATGCGCGAGCTGGGTATTCCCGAAGACGCGCTTGAAATCTGCAATGCACGTCTGTCAGATTATAATTATGACTACGCGCAGTTGCTTTATAAGCGGTTGCAAAGAAAGGGTTATCTGAAACGCGATACGCAAAGGCTGGTGAACACAAATCGCAATGTGTTCTCTGCCTGTATGGTCAAGATGGGCCAGGCTGATGGCATGGTCTCAGGGGTCACCCGGCACACCAAGACTGTAATGGATGATATCCGGCTGGTGCTTGATCCGGTCGAGAACGGCCGGATTGTGGGCCTCAATGCGGCGATATCCAGAGGTCGCACACTGTTGATTGGAGATGTGCTCGAAACCGAGTTTCCGACCTCCGACGAGCTCGCCGAAATCGCGATTGAAATGGCCGCAACGGCACGCCGATTTGGTTTGACGCCGCGAGTTGCCTTTTTGTCCTATTCCTCCTTTGGCAACCCGCCCGGGGAACGGACCGAAAAAATGTCCGGCGCGGTGCGCATTCTCGATAAGATGAACGTCGATTTTGAATATGAAGGTGAGATGGCGGCCGACATCGCGCTCGACCCGGATCATCGCGAGCTCTATCCGTTCTCGCGCCTTTCCGAGCCCGCAAATGTTCTGGTGATGCCGGCCGTCCATTCGGCCTCGATCGCAACTCGCTTGTTAAAAGCGGCTGGTGCGGCAACGGTGATCGGACCCATTACCGTGGGATTGGAATCCTCGGTCCAGATCGCGCGCTTGGGAGCGAAAGTCTCCGACATCGTTAATCTGGCCGGTCTGGCCGCTTATGATCCATCCAGATCCGCGCTCTGATCAATAAGCGTCCTCATCACTTCGTGACGTGCAATCATCATCGAACGCCCCTATATCCGGCGGGGATAAAGAGGGGAAATTCATGGCAGGACGCGCCACCCGCGACATGACCGAAGGGCCGGTCTTCGGTCATATCTCACGCATGATGATCCCGATGAGTTTTGGCATTCTGGCCATGATGCTCACCGGAGTGGTCGATACCTATTGGGTCGGCACGCTCGGCACCAGCCAGCAGGCCGCCGTACAGCTTTCGTTCCCTGTCACCATGCTGGTGATGAGTATTTCCATTGGTCTGGGCGCAGGAGCGGTTTCGGTTGTGTCCCGGGCGGCTGGCGAAAAGGATGATTCCATTATTCGCCGGACAGCGACCGATGCTCTGACCCTTTCCATTCTTGCCGTTGGTTTTGTGTCCATTCTGGGCGTTCTGTTTGTCGAACCCATGTTCCGGCTGATCGGCGCTTCCGACACCATGATGCCGCACGTTGTGGACTATATGACGGTCTGGTTCGGCGGCATTGTGTTGATCGTGGGTCCGATGGTGGCCAGTAATATTTTGCGGGCCCTGGGCAATGCTGTTCTGCCTTCGATGATGATGATCGCGGCTGCCTTCATCAACATGATCCTTGACCCGTTTTTTATCCTCGAAGACGTGTTCGGCCTTCCAGGCCTTGGCTGGGGCGTATCCGGCGCGGCTCTGGCCACTGTTGTGGCAAATGCTGCAACCTTCTTGATGATAGGCAGCTATCTGGTTTTCCGCGAAAAACTGATTGATTTTTCCTGGCCGGGTTTTGAAGAACTCCTCCATAACTGGGGAGAGATAGCGCGCGTAGGGCTTCCCGCCGCCGCGTCAAACACCTTCAATCCGTTTGCCTTGACGATCGTTATGGGCGCGCTCGGCATGGCGCAATTCGGGGACGCTGCAGTCGGCGGGGTTGGCGTGGCCGCCCGGCTGGAAGCGTTTGCCATCGTGCCGCTCTTTGCCTTGTCGGCGTCTATCGGACCGGTCACAGGCCAGAATGGTGGGGCTGGAATATCATCCAGAGTTCGGGAAGCCTTTGCCAAGAGCTTTCTCTTCTGTCTGATCTGGTCGTTGGCAATGGCGGTCATCATCCTGCTGGCCGCTCCCTGGCTGGCGCCGGCCTTCCTGCCCAGCGAGATGGGACAGGAGGTCGCCCGGACCTACTGGATGTTCGTGACTCTGACGATCGCGGGTTACGGAGTCACCATGGCCGCCAGCGCCGGGTTCAACGGGCTCGGCCGGCCAAGCTACGGTGTCTTCATTACATCCAGCCGCGCCGCCATGATGGCCGTTTTCGCGGTGATTGGCGGGATTGTCGCGGACGCACCGATCGGTGTGATTATCGGCATCGCGCTGGCGAATATTCTCTCTGGTGCCGGAACAGCGGGATATGTCTTGTTCCGTGCCCCGATGGAGGCCCGCAAACGCCGCCAGCGCAAACAGGCAGCCCCCGCCCAGGAGGCGGCGCCTGCTACCGACGTGTCAGAATAACAGCGAGTTCCGGTTTTCCATTCAAAGACGGGTGCGGGTAGGGCGTCAGCTCGCCGTCTGGCCAGTCCCACCGCGCTTCTGGAAACAGTTGCCGCATTGCCGGGATGGAACAGCCATAGGGCGGACCCCCGCGATCGTCCTTTTGCATGAAGAGCGCGAACAAGCGCCCGCCGGGCTTTAGCCAGCCGAAGACAGCCCGCTCATATTCTTCGCGCAGCCGGGGAGGAATGGCGCATAGAAACGTCTGCTCATACACCCCATCGAGCGGATTTTCCGGCCGCCAGAGCAGAATATCGGCATGGATCAGTTTTGCGCTCAGGCCTTTCTGAAAGAGTTTGTTACGCTGCCAGTCAAGAGCGGTCCTGGAGAGGTCCGCGCCGATGGCGTCATCGGCGATCCTGGCAAATGCCGCCAGTTCCGGTGCCCGGCCACAACCCGGCACAATGACGGCGCCCAGACCATCAAACACGCCGCGTTCCCGCCAGTCCAGAAAAGCCGGGTGAAGGCCGTCACGTTCCCAAGGCGTGGTGTTGTCTCTGAAGCGTTGTTCCCAATCCATCGGCGAACGATCGGCCTCTGTGTTGGACATGTTGCGTTTCCCTTGCCCGATTGCCTCTCAGCTAGCCCGCGCTAGGCTGGCAGCTCAACAGAAAGCCGCAGGGGGCAGCATGGACCGGGACGTGTATCGCGAGCAATTATATCAGGCGCAGGTCAATCTCGTTGACCTTCAGCGCTTTGTGATCGCCAACGAAAAACGGGTGCTGGTCATCTTTGAAGGCCGTGATGCGTCCGGCAAGGATGGCACGATCAAGCGGATCATTGAACATCAAAGTCCACGGGAAACGCGCACGGTTGCGCTCGGCAAGCCGTCCGACCGCGATCGCGCGTCCTGGTATTTTCAACGCTGGATTCCGTACTTTCCCGCCGAGGGCGAAATCGTGCTGTTCAACCGCTCATGGTACAACCGCGCCGGCGTTGAAAAGGTGATGGGGTTCTGCACGGACACCCAGTACGAGCATTTCCTCGGCGATGTCGGCCCGTTCGAGCGAATCCTTACTGATGATGGGTTGATCCTGCTCAAATACTATCTGGATGTCTCAAAGAGCGAACAGGCGGAAAGGCTGGAAGACCGCCGGCAGAATCCACTAAAAACTTGGAAGATCAGCCCGATTGATGCGGTGGCGTTGGAAAAATGGAATGATTACTCGGCGGCTAGAAACCGAATGTTGGGCACCACCGGGCATCACGTGCCCTGGCGCGTCGTCAAGTCAGACAATAAGCGCGCCCTGCGACTCGCTGTGATCCATGATATTCTTCGGTCGATTGATTGCGGCGGTTACACGCATCCGGTTCCGGATCGGGATACAAACATCCTCCGCTATTGGCCGGGCGAGGAAGCCGACTCCGATTTCCTGGCGTCGTAGGCAAAAGACAATTGCGCTAACCGGTCGCTTGCCTTTATGAAGCGCGCCACCGGACATCGTGCGGATGTGGCGGAACTGGTAGACGCGCTGGATTTAGGTTCCAGTGCCGCAAGGCGTGGAGGTTCGAGTCCTCTCATCCGCACCATTCCAAACCAGTTTGCTTCGCAAAATTTTCGATCCGGTGGATCGAAAATCGGTTTGGAATGCCCCGGTAGGGGACTGAACGCCGCCCGCCAGAGGCCGGAAATTTGGTCCATTGTACCAAATTTGATCGGTGAATATAGCTCTTTCGTTGTTTCCGTTGCGCGCGGCCCATTTGCCAAGCAAGAACGCGACTGCTGTGGGCCGTACTCACATGAAACGCGCTCAAGGCTGGGGCGCTGGCGGATCTCATCCGCGATGGAATGAACGCAAGCTTTGGCTCGGCAAGCGATGCAATTTTTCGCGCATTGGCTATCGCGCCGCAGTCATGATGAAGGCTCGTCAGATACCGATTGCGTGCGAGAAGCGCACACTCGGCGGACGTTGCTTTCTCGATATCAACTCCAATATCAAGAAATCCAACTATTCAATATAAAATAATATAAGTAAATAATATTTACCAAATAATCGATTTACATGACGCATTAATTATTGTATAAATGTGTTATTATGAATAAACATTATGTATCCATCATGCTGTCGATTGGGTTGATTGGATGTGCATTTGGCCAGCAACCAACGAATTTTTCAGCGCACCCAGCTCGAAATGATCCGAACGCGGCAATTGTTCTCGATGGTGTGGAAGTGAATGGACGCATACGGGCGAACGGCCTGATCGGGATTGTAAGCGTTCCAGGAACGATTTCCTTCCATGAGAGGGAATTCATCTGGACGGCGCGCGACACCATTGATCGGGGTATGTACACAGCGTGGCCGGTTGGCGACACAATTCATTTTCAGGCAAATTACTTGATTGAGAATGGTGAGCAGATCCGCTGGACCGGCGTCTATCAAGAGGGTCAGCTATCCGGTGTTTCCGCGGTGTGGACGCGGATCGAGGGGGACGTCATTCATGACCTTCTGCTGCCCAGCCAAGTTACACTGACATTTACGCCGGATGAAAATTCGGAGGCACGGCAATAATTGCTCTCAGCGATCGGTCCAAAGTCTGACGGGTGTGTCAGCGCTGTTGGAAAGTTGATAATGACGTCAGTTTTTTTTGAATGTCATTTCGTCTCAGTTCAAACGCCTGGGTTGTGAGGAATTGAAAAAATCTCAGAGATTTCACGAAGGCAAGCAGCTGGCTTCCACCAGCGTGAACGGTTTTATTACTTGCTTCGCGCGAGTTGGCTGCGTCCACAGAGCGTCTCAGCCGGCCATTAGCCCATAACTCATGCTTATCCATATGACACCAGCAATCGTGGTGGCGATTTGGATTGTGACGTTCAGCAACACAGCAATTCCCGCGAGTGCGATGGCACGAATGATCCGGCTCAAAAGGGACGGCGCTAACCGGCTTCTGAAGACCGTAATTGCATCAATCAAAAACGCCAGAATTCCGATCAGCACACCAAATTGATTCACTTGACCGCTTGGCACCAACGCAAAAGCCGGAAGCAGAAAAACCATCAAGGAAGCGCCTGGAATCATCATCGCGAATCCGTAACGGACGCGAAGGCCAAAACTGGTTTCGCGCCCCCAGAACGCAAACAGCGGAAAAATCGAAAGAAAGACCAGGAATTGCACAATCGGGACGGCCGCAAACGTCCAATGAGCTGTGGCTCGACCGACCTCCTCATAGGTGACGCCTGCTGGCAAGGCCGCTCCGGAATCGCGAAACCCCTGCGCGAAAGCTTCAACAAGCGGCGTGCCCGTCCCAATCCAGAGGAATTGTAAAAGTGAGGCGATTGCGACAAGCGAAAGCCAAAGCCGAACTGACGGCGTGTAACGGCCATTCCAGTCGTCATCCGATGCCGCGCCGAAATAATCCTGCGGCGACACCCAAAGCACACAGATGGATTTGAGTCCCCGGATGTTGAGGCTGAACAAGTCCCCGGCAATATCATCAAACCCGATATTTTTTTTCATATTCGTCCCAAGTTTCATCTATGCCGATGCTGAAATAATTCAGACAATGCCATTCGGCGTAATCGTTATGCACCGCTTGAAACTGCATTGCGGGAGTTGGCTGATGGGCAGCGCTGACTGTGTTCGTTTAGGGGGGCGGGCGAGTTCAGATTAGAAACAACCCTTATTCCTGGCTCGCCGACCGCAAAATCTTCTCCATCGCCTTGCCTCTGGCGAGCTCGTCGATGAGTTTATCTAGATAGCGGATCTCCCGCATCGTCTTTTCCTTGACCTTCTCGACACGCACGCCGCACACCACGCCTTTGATCTGGGTCCGATCCGGATTCATTTTGGGCGCGGTCGCGAAGAAGGTTTCAAAATCTCGCTTGTCATCCAGCGCGACCGAAAGGGCCGTTGCGTCATATCCGGTCAGCCAGTCAATGATCTGATCGACTTCGGCCTTGGAGCGCCCCTTTTTCTCGGCCTTTTTGACATAGTGCGGATATACGCTGGCAAAACTCATGCGATAGACGCGCTCGTTAGACATTGAAATTAGCTTTCGTTGTCTTGCTCGTCATAGCGCCTGGAAAAATCGGTCTCTTCGCCCCGAGCCAGCATCTTGGCTTGATCCACCCAGAACTCGCGTTCAATCCGATCGCGGAAATTCAAACGCTCGCGGAAGTCATCGACATCGGCTTGTGTCCAGGCCGCAATCTGCTCGAACCGGGTAACACCGGCGGCGTTCAGTTTTCCTTCAATCACCGGTCCGATTCCGCTAATGCGCTTGAGGTCATCCGGCGGCAGTTCTTCCGGCGATGCTGCCACAAACCCGGCCGCCGGTGCGCTGGATTGCAACTCTTGCACCTGGGACCGAAGCTGGAGCCGGTTTGCCTTACACTCGTCGAGCTCGCCTTCCAGCACGGCTATCCGCGATTGCAGTGCATGGTCCTGCTCGCCCTCACCGGACCCTTTGCGATTAAACCACCAGCCGATCAAAAGGCCGATCAGGAAGGCGATGAGAAGAAGAATCGCAATTTCTACAATTAGATAGGTCATTGTGCGTCTCCCCCAAGACCTGAAATGGTTATCTCGACCCGCCGGTTGGCGGCTTGACCTTCAGCAGTTTCATTCGAGGCAATCGCTCGATCAAATCCATATCCACGCGCAATCATCCGCGAGCGTGAAATTCCGTCGGCAACCATGTAGTCGACGACTGATTGCGCCCGGCCAAGGCTAAGCTGCCGATTGGCTTCGGCTGTGCCGATATTATCAGTGTGACCCGCAACGGTCAGAATGGCACGCGGGCACGAATTGGCTATTTCTGCCAATCGATCGAGCAAGGCATGACTGGCCGGATCAATCTCCACAGAATCGAAGGCAAACTGGATCGATTGTTCTTGCAGCGCTGCATTGAAGGCATTCTGGCAATTGGCAAATCGATCCAGAATGGATTGATCAGTTATATCGGCGAGCGCAAATCCTTGAATACCGTCCTCAACTTCGCTCGGCAAAGTCATGCGGTCATGGGCTCGCCTGACACCCCAGACGGCATCAACGATCTCCAGCGCGCGATCCCGCAACTCTGTATTCGGCGCAAGGCCATGCACATAGGCGTCACGACCGTCCATCTCAATCGACGCAAAGCCCAACGCGTTATCGGTCAGCGCGTCCCGCGACCACTCACCAAGCTCATTTTCAATGGGCTGCGCTTTAATCAGATTACCAGCGACAACAATCAAGGCTGCGAGTATTGCCAGAAGTACATAACGCATGTCCCAGTCCCCCAACCGGCCTAGTTACGTTAACTTCCATTAACGAAAGGCGGGATGAAGCGTTGTGTCAAGCGGTTATTGGGCCAGATGCGAATAGTTCATTAGAAGTCAATCAACGCATACTGCAATCTGTCCCGCCTGTGCCCGTTGCATAGGGAGGGGGGCCGTGACATAACCCGCGCCTTCGCACGCGCGGGGTCGCATGCTCCAGCGCGAAGATCACTCATATCAGGACTGACCCAATGCAAGTCACAGAAAAAGCCAATGAAGGCTTGAGCCGCACCTTTGAAGTCGTGATCCCGTCCAGGGATCTGCAGGCTCGCCTCGACGCCAAGATCAACGAAATCCGCCCCCAGGTGCGCTTGAAGGGCTTCCGCCCCGGAAAAGTGCCGGCCGCGCACATCAAGAAGGTGTTTGGCGAAAGCATTCTTGGCGATCTTCTGAATGACGAGTTGTTGCCGCAAACCATCGACTCGACCCTGAAAGAACGGTCGATAGAGCCGGCGTCTCAGCCGCAAGTCGATGTGAAGTCCGACCCGAAAGAACTGATCGGCGGTTCGGATTTTACGTTCGAAATTTCGCTCGACATCATGCCGGACTTTGAGGCCCCCGATCCTAAAAAGCTGACCGTTCAGCGCCCCGTTGCGGAAGTCGAAGACGCCCAGATTGATGAAGCGCTGGCCGAGCTTGCAAGCGAAAGCAAGGCCTACAAGGAAAAATCCGCAAAAACGGCTAAGGCAGCAGAAGGCGATGCAGTCACAATCGACTTCGTTGGAAAACTTGATGGCGACGCGTTTGAAGGCGGTTCTGCGGAAGACGCCCGCGTGGTCATCGGCGATGGCGCGTTTATCCCTGGTTTTGAAGAGCAGCTGATCGGCGCGAAAAAAGGCGAAGAGCGCGAGCTGAAGGTGACCTTCCCGGAGGACTATCAGGCTAAACATCTCGCCGGAAAAGAAGCGGTTTTCGAAACCACGATAAAGCTGATCGAGGCGCCTGCGGAGTCCAAAATCGATGATGATCTGGCCAAACGGCTGGGTCTTGAATCGCTCGATTCACTCAAGGACGCGCTGAAGCAGCGCTTTGAACGTGAACACGCTGGCCAGTCCCGCATGCGGGCCAAACGGTCGCTGCTGGATTCCCTCGATACCAATAAAGACTTCGACTTGCCGCCCAGCATGGTCGATCAGGAATTCAACAATATCTGGGCTCAGGTCAGCCAGGCCATTGAAGCCGACCAACTCGATGATGAGGACAAGGAAAAGTCTGAAGACGAGTTGAAGGCTGAGTATAAAGACATTGCAGAGCGCCGCGTGCGCCTTGGCCTGGTACTCGCCAAGATCGGTCAGGGCTCGAATGTTGAGGTTACGCAGGAGGAAATTTCCCGCGCGATCAATCAGGAAGCGCAACGCTTCCCCGGTCAGGAACAACAAGTCGTCGAGTTCTACTCAAAGAACCCGAATGCCGTTGCTCAGGTCCGTGCCCCGATTTACGAAGAGAAGGTCGTCGACTACGTCCTCGAGCTTGCCAAGGTCGAAGATGTGACAGTGAGCCGTGACGCTCTGTTCTCGGATGAGGATGACATTCTGACGGGAAAAAAACCGGCCAAGAAAAAAGCACCGGCAAAGAAAGCCGCCGCCAAAAAGCCGGCTGCGAAAAAAGCTCCGGCGAATAAAGCCGCTGCGAAAAAGCCAGCCGCCAAGAAGGCTCCGGCGAAGAAAGCGGCCGCCAAGAAAAAATAGCTCAGCTGAGCCATTGCTGACATCAGCCAGACGCCCCGCCTTGCGCGGGGCGTTTTGCGTCGCGATATTTGAAAACAGAGAGCAAAGACGAATCGGTCCAGCGTCCTGCCGGATCGCAAATGCCTGGAGCGCGTGATGAGAGATCCTGAAGACGTAATGATGAACCTTGTCCCGATGGTGGTGGAGCAATCCAGCCGCGGAGAACGCGCTTACGATATTTTTTCCCGGCTTTTGAAGGAACGCATCATCTTCGTGACCGGTCCGGTTGAAGACGGCATGGCCAGCCTGATCGTGGCGCAGCTGCTGTTTCTGGAATCGGAAAATCCGAAAAAAGAAATTGCGATGTACATCAACTCGCCGGGCGGCGTGGTGACGTCCGGCATGGCGATCTATGACACGATGCAATACATCCGCAGCCCTGTAGCCACCGCGTGCATTGGCATGGCGGCCTCCATGGGCTCGCTATTGTTGACGGCGGGCCATCCGGACATGCGTTCAGCCACGCCAAATGCGCGGATCATGGTTCATCAGCCCTCAGGCGGTTTCCGGGGGCAGGCTTCGGATATCGAGCGTCATGCCGAAGACATCATCAAGACAAAGCGTCGCCTGAATGAGGTTTACGTCAAACACACCGGTCGGACTTATGATGAGGTCGAGGCCAAGCTGGATCGGGACACCTTCATGTCCTCTGACGAGGCCAAGGAGTGGGGTTTGATCGACCATGTATATGCCTCACGCGAAGAGCAAACCGGCGGTGATAGCTGATAAAATCAGCGTTTCGGCCTTGCTCAAACCGCTTGGCATGTGGTCGAATTGGGTGTGTGATTACGTTTCGCTAAGGTTCGGCCCCGATCTTGCGTGGGTGGAATCGTAAGCGCGACACACTGGGTAGCGTGCCGTATGAGGGCGGATTGAGAGCATGAGCAAGTCATCGAATAACGGCGGCGAGGCGAAAAATACGCTCTACTGTTCGTTTTGCGGCAAGAGCCAGCACGAAGTTCGTAAGCTGATCGCAGGGCCGACAGTGTTCATCTGCGATGAATGCGTCGAGCTTTGCATGGATATTATTCGCGAGGAGAACAAGACCTCGCTGGTGAAATCCAAAGAGGGCGTTCCGACGCCGACCGAAATCTACAAGGTTTTGAATGACTATGTGATTGGTCAGGATCAAGCCAAGCGCGTGCTCGCTGTGGCGGTCCACAATCATTACAAGCGTCTCAACCATGCAACGCAGAATCAGGACGTCGAACTCGCCAAATCCAACATCCTTCTAATCGGCCCGACCGGCTGCGGTAAAACGCTGTTGGCCCAGACGCTGGCGCGCATCATCGATGTGCCGTTTACGATGGCCGATGCCACCACTCTGACCGAAGCGGGTTATGTCGGTGAGGACGTTGAAAACATCGTCCTGAAACTTCTGCAATCGGCCGACTATAATGTGGAGCGCGCCCAGCGCGGCATCGTCTATATCGACGAGATCGACAAGATTTCCCGCAAGTCCGATAACCCGTCCATCACCCGTGACGTGTCAGGTGAGGGCGTGCAGCAGGCCTTGCTGAAAATTATGGAAGGCACCGTCGCCTCTGTGCCGCCGCAAGGTGGCCGCAAGCATCCGCAGCAGGAGTTCCTGCAAGTCGACACCACGAACATCCTGTTCATTGTCGGTGGCGCGTTTGCTGGCCTGGAGAAAGTCATTTCCCAACGCGGGAAGGGCTCGTCTATCGGCTTTGGCGCCGATGTGAAAGAGGCCGATGATCGCCGCACAGGTGATATTCTCCGCGAGGTGGAGCCGGATGATCTGCAGCGCTTTGGTCTGATCCCGGAATTTATTGGCCGCTTGCCGGTCATTGCGACCCTTGAAGACCTCGACGAAGACGCGCTGATCCAGATCCTGACACAGCCGAAAAACGCGCTGGTCAAGCAGTATCAACGCCTGTTCGAGATGGAAGGCGCCAGCCTGACCTTCACCGAGGATGCGCTCAACGAGATCGCCAAAAAAGCGATCACCCGGAAAACCGGGGCCCGTGGTCTGCGCTCCATTATGGAGGGCATCCTGCTCGAAACCATGTTCGATCTGCCGGGCATGGAGGGCGTAGATGAAGTCGTCGTCAATGGCGACGTTGTTGAAGGCGATGGTAAGCCGCTCTTCATCTATGCCGAGAAGGCTGAGGAAGAGGCCGAAGATAAACGGCCCACCGCGTCCTGACGCGGATGACACGCGGCTGGTTGAAATGCCAGCCCGCATCGACCATCTGAAGGTGGAAGCTGGGAAAGCTGTGCAAGACGCCGCATGGGTGCGCTTGCAGCGCTGCGAATCGGATCAGCATGATCGGAACGCAGCGCGCGTGTTCGAGGATAAAATATGACCGAAACCAAGATTCTTCCGCTCCTGCCCCTTCGCGACATTGTGGTCTTCCCCCACATGATCGTGCCGCTTTTTGTCGGCCGCGATAAATCCGTGGCAGCGCTGGAAGAAGTCATGCGCGCGGACAAGCAGATTTTGCTCGCCACGCAGAAAAACGCTGGAGACGACGAGCCGAGCGTAGAAAACATCCACCAGACAGGTGTGATTGCCTCTGTGCTTCAGCTTTTGAAGCTGCCCGACGGTACCGTGAAAGTCCTTGTCGAGGGCGGGACACGCATTCAGATCGACCGCTATCTTGAAAACGCCTCTTATTTTGAGGCGGAAGCTGTATTGCTCGACGATGAGGTGGGTGATCTGTCCGAAATGGAAGCGCTGATGCGCGCGGCCTCCGAAAAATTTGATGATTACGTCAAGCTCAACAAAAAGGTGCCGCCGGACGCCTTGAGTACCATCAAGGAGGTAGCGGAGCCGTCCAAGTTGGCGGACGCCATCGCCGCTCACCTGGCTGTCAAGATCAATGAAAAACAATCTCTGCTGGAACAGCTGAGCGTGGCCCGCCGGCTGGAGCAGGTGATGGGTCTGATGGAGGGCGAAATTTCCGTCCTTCAGGTGGAGAAGAAAATCCGCAGCCGCGTGAAGCGCCAGATGGAAAAGACGCAGCGCGAATATTACCTCAACGAGCAAATGAAGGCGATCCAGCGCGAGTTGGGCGAGCAAGACGATAGCCGTGAGGAACTTGCGGAAATCGAAGAGAAAATCGAAAAGGCCAAACTCTCCAAAGAGGCTCGCGAGAAAGCGGAACAGGAATTTCGCAAGCTCAAGCAGATGAGCCCGATGTCGGCGGAGGCAACAGTCGTCCGCAACTATCTCGATTGGATGACGTCTTTGCCGTGGGGCAAGCGCAAGCGGCTAAAGAAAGATCTGATCGAAGCCGAGAAGACATTGGATGCCGATCACTACGGGCTGGAGAAAGTCAAGGAACGCATCCTGGAGCATCTGGCGGTGCAAGTACGCGCCAAAAAGCTGAAAGGGCCGATCCTGTGTCTGGTCGGACCGCCCGGCGTAGGTAAGACCTCACTGGGTAAGTCCATCGCCAAAGCGACGGGGCGAGAATTTGTGCGCATGTCACTTGGCGGCGTGCGCGATGAAGCGGAAATCCGCGGTCACCGCCGGACTTATATTGGCTCAATGCCGGGGCGGATCATCCAGGCTTTGAAAAAGAAAAAATCGACCAATCCGCTTTTCCTGCTTGATGAGATCGACAAGCTGGGCGCGGACTATCGCGGCGATCCGTCAGCCGCACTCCTGGAGGTACTGGATCCGGAACAGAACTCCACCTTCGCGGATCACTATCTGGAAGTGGACTATGATCTGTCCGACATCATGTTCGTGACCACGGCCAACTCGCTGAACATGCCGCAACCCCTTCTGGATCGGATGGAGATCATCCGTATTGCCGGCTACACCGAAGATGAAAAGGTCGAGATCGCTCAGCGTCACCTGCTGCCCAAACAGGTGAAGAACCATGCGCTCAAAAAGGACGAGTTCGAGGTCAAGGAAGAAGCGATCCGCGATCTCATTCGCTATTACTCACGCGAAGCCGGTGTCCGCAATTTGGAACGCGAACTCGCCAATTTGGCCCGAAAGTCTGTGCGTCAGATCGAAAGCGGGAAGGCCAAGTCGGTGACCATCTCGTCTGACAATCTCGGCGAGTTCGCCGGGGTCAGAAAACACCGCTTTGGTGAAACGGATGCCGAGGACAAGATCGGTGTGGTTACAGGCCTGGCCTGGACGGAAGTCGGCGGTGATCTTCTGACCATCGAAGCTGTAAAGATGTCCGGCAGGGGCAAGATGACCGTCACGGGTAATCTGCGCGATGTAATGAAAGAATCGATCTCGGCGGCAAATTCCTTCGTCCAGGCGAGGGCGCCCAAGTTGGGTGTGAAGCCGACCGTTTTCCGGGCAACGGACATTCACGTCCACGTGCCGGAAGGGGCCACGCCGAAGGATGGGCCGTCTGCCGGTATCGGCATGATGACGGCTATCGTTTCGGTGCTGAACCAGATCCCGGTGCGCAAGGACATCGCCATGACAGGCGAGATCACGCTTCGCGGCCGCGTCCTTCCGATTGGCGGCTTGAAAGAAAAGCTGCTGGCGGCGCTCCGTGGTGGGGTGAAAACCGTGCTGATCCCGATCGATAATGAAAAAGACCTCGCGGAAATCCCTGACAATGTGAAGGAGGGGCTGGAAATCATCCCTGTTTCTACCGTCGAGGAAGTTCTCGAGCACGCCCTTGTCGAGCAGATCGAGCCGGCAGAGTGGACGGAAGCTGACGAGGCCGCGCTTGCCGCCTTGTCGACCACACCGCCGTCCGGTTCCGGTGGGAGCCAAGTGGCGCATTAGCGGCCGCTTCAAAACAGGTTCTACAGCTAAGGGCGGTCCTTTTAGGGCCGCCCTTTCACGTTTCATATAGGTTGATTTCGGGTGTGCCAATTCGCGCATTGCGCGATCAGTTTATACGTGTATTTGCTTTAGTATTAACTAGAAGGGGAAGGCAGACATGCGACATCGTCTAGCGATACTGATTTTGGCGGGAGTTGGGCTTTCGCTTCTATCGTTTTCGAGCGTTTCGGCGCAAACGCAAGCGGAAGCTGAAGCAGAGCCGACTGATATTCTGATCCTCTACACAGCGGGTATGGAGGCAGAATACGGTGTCGGGCTGAGAGATCGCGTCGATGATTTTGTTCGTTATGCCAATGGTTCATTTATTGCCGCAGGACGATCAGGTGGTGTCCGGCTTGTTGGGCTACGTTACATCAACTACTCGGACACCGAGGCAAATCTAAGCGATTCATCTGGCAACCCACTTTCCGATGACTTTCTCGACAACACCAACCCCTTTATTCCACCCCAAAGTCAGAACTATTCAGGTGCCGTCGAGTTCTTGAGAACGGATGCCTATGTTAGACAACTTAGGGACGGTACCAGCGCAGACCTGGTTGCTATTTTTCGACCTTATGTCTTTGAGCACGGAAGCTGTGGAATAGTGATCGATATTCCGGCGGCCCGGTCAACGCCACCGTCCACCGGTGATGGGGCAACGGAAATTCAAGCATTCAGGTCGGGTTTTGTTTTTCAAAGTGCCCGTGAAGCCTTGGCCCATATGGCCGTGAGTGTTGACGAGCCAGGAGGGGCATGTCGGGGTGATTGGACCTTGGCGCATGAAATGGGGCACTTGTTCAGCCTCCGCCATGCGGGAACAGGCGGGTTTGCCTCTGTAAGTTATGCACGCGGATACCGCTTTGAAACCACGAGCCCGCCGGGTGCCTACAACACCATTATGATCTTCGGGTCTGATATTGACGGACGTGAGGTGTTCTCTGACCCGACGCGAATGTGTGAGGCAACATCCGGCATATCGCAGCCCTGCGGTATCGCGCAGAACCTTCCGGCGGAAGCCGGCTTTGATGCCGCGCGGGCTCTGCGTGAAAACCTGACGCTGACAACTTACTATCGTGACTTTGTGCCAGGCACCCAAATTAGAGCTGCGGCTCTTCCCAATGCTCGTGCCATCACTTTGGATCAAGGGGCGGTCGTCACGTATTCCGCCAACATGATCAACCCCTCAAGCACCACCGCGATGTCTTGTGGTGTCGAATTGCCGGGTGCGGAATCCAGTTTCAGTTTTCAGAGGCTTGAGGACCCGGACGGTGACGGTATCTACTCACTCGCTGGAACTCCAAATACCGAATTCAATCTTGGTCCTGGTGCCACCCAGAACTTGCATCTGGCATATTATCCGCAAAGCAATAATCTTGACGGCCAGTTGCTTGGGTTTGAATTCTATTGTGACGATCGACGTTCAGCGCGATCCAGCGCCGGGGTGAATGCGGCCTTTTTAACAACCAGTCCGGCTTCTCAACCTATTCCAGACATCATTTCGACTGCGTCAACGCCGACGACTCCGCCAGTGCCAGATGATGGAATACTCGAAGTGCCGCAAGGAAGTTGGGCGGCCTTCGCGGGCTCTGCGCAGAATATTGGCGCTGCCAGTGGTAACCTGGTCGTGTCGCCCGTGTCGCCTGATGAGTTGCTTGGTAATGGAAACGATCTTGCCGGTGCCGAGTTAGAGATTTGCCGCACGAATCCCTCAACCGGGATATGCATGACAACGCGCGGTGCAAACTTCAGCGTCGCGGCTTCTGTCACCACGTTTACTTACACCGTCTGGGTAAGGGGGGCGAACGCCGCTGGAAATTCCATCGATTTGAAACTGGCGCCGGCCGATAATCGCGTGTTTATCGAGTTTGAAGGGCAATCAAACGGATTGCTGCTCGGTGCAACAAGTGTTGCGGTTTGTACAACGAATAACAGTAACTGTATTCCTGACTAACGCGTCCGACCTTGCCGCCGCCCCGTCGTGTTGGGGGCGGCGTTTTGCATTCTGGCTGCATGCTGGCGTTTTCATTTATGCTGCGCCTGCTAACGCTTGGGCCGAAAGCAGGAGAACAGCATGGCGCAGGATGCTCTTAACAAGCTACGCCAGGAAATCGACGGCACAGATCGCGACATATTGCGGCTTTGTGCCCAGCGCGCCTCGCTTGGTGTGCAAATTGCGCGCGCCAAGGCAGAATTGGGCGAGGCCGTCCGCGACCCCGCCCGGGAACGGGACGTGCTTCGAAAGGCGGTCGCGGATGGCGAGGTTCTTGGACTGGACCCGGCGGCAGTGGAAAAACTCTATCAAACGCTGATTGAGCTTTCACTGAGTGGCCAACGCGCGGAGCTGGATGCGCGGGCAAGCGAGATCGAAGGCGAGGCGCGGGTCGCGTATCTTGGCGGACCGG
Organism: Hyphobacterium sp.; assembly: GCF_965228115.1. Classification (GTDB taxonomy): domain Bacteria; phylum Pseudomonadota; class Alphaproteobacteria; order Caulobacterales; family Maricaulaceae; genus Hyphobacterium. The sequence continues at coordinate 381,927 of NZ_OZ245794.1, forward strand.
GCACATACTCGCATTTTGCGGTGCAAGCCCACTATGCCGGACGGCACGCTGCGACGGCGCCTGTTGTGCGCCGGGATTTCCCGTCAATTGTAAAAGCGGTGGAAGAGGGGGAGGCCGATTACGCCTTCCTGCCCATCGAAAACACGACGACCGGCAGCATCAACGAGGTCTATGATCTCTTGCTGGATACGCCGCTGAAGATTGCCGGCGAGCATCATTATCGCGTGCGCCACTGTGTGGTCGGAAAGGGGACGTCGCTTAGTGGTGTTTCCACGATCTACGGCCATCCCCAAGCGCTGGCCCAATGCCGCCGTTTCCTGTCGGGGCTGGAGGGGATAACTCAACGCTTTGCCAGCTCCTCGACGCGGGCCCTGGAACACGCGATGGAGGAGGGCGGCCAGTCGGCGGCCATTGCCGGTGCAGATGCGGCCCGCCTGTTTGGTCTCAACGTCATCGAAGGCCAGGCCAGCGATGCAGGCGAAAACTACACCCGTTTTGTCTCGCTCGCGAAAGACCCGAAACCACCGGCGCCCGGCTTGCCTTGCAAAACCACCATTGTTTTCCAGACCGCACACACGCCCGGTGCTCTAGTGGATGGGCTGGCCGCCTTTCGCGATGAGGGGATCAATCTTGCGCGGCTGGAAAGCCGCCCGGTTCCGGGCGTTCCCTGGGAAGAAATGTTCATTCTCGACATTGAGGCCAACCTGCAGACGCCGCAGTGTCAACGCGCGATGGCGGCGCTGGAAAAGTGCGCGTCGAGCCTTCGCATCCTGGGCTGTTACGGGGCCGATCGGCTGGCACCGTCATCGGTACTTCACGAACGGGAATAAAGCCGCTATCTAGCGCACTGGAAGGGCGGTTAGCTCAGCTGGGAGAGCATCTCGTTTACACCGAGAGGGTCGGGGGTTCGAACCCCTCACCGCCCACCATTCACCGGCGCTCGCCAAAGGCGGGAAATTTGATCCGGTGGATCAAATTTGGTCGGTGAATATAGCTTTTCATTGTTTCCGTTGCGCGCGGCCCTGGTGGCAAGCGCGAACATTGTTGCATTGGGCCGTGCTCACATGAAACGCGCTCAAGGCTGCGACCTTGTGGGGTCTTTGCGCAAAAACCTTTGTCCCTGCCAAGCATCTGCAGAACACGGAGAAACCCGCTTGACCCGCTTCGCGGGCTTGCGTAAACGTCGCGGCCTCCCGCAAGGGAAGGAATGGCCCAAGCGGGTGTAGCTCAGTTGGTTAGAGCGCCGGCCTGTCACGCCGGAGGCCGCGGGTTCGAGTCCCGTCACTCGCGCCATTTCCTTGTTCGAAACAAGCCGTCCGTCAGGGCGGCTTTTTCATTTCCGGGTCTAACAATTGGCCTTCGTGCATCCTATCTGCCCGGCAACAGAAGGATTCCCGAATGACGAACGCAAGAACCGCCCTCGTAACCGGCGCCAATCGCGGCATTGGGTTTGAAATCGCGCGCGGCTTGAAGGCCAAAGGCTTGACTGTTTTGGTTGCCGCGCGCCGTTTATCCGATGCGGAAGCAGCCGCTGCAGAGATCGGCGCAAACGCGATCCAGCTCGATGTCAGCGATACTCAGAGCATTGAATCTGCGCTGAAACAGACCGGTCCGATTGATGTGCTTGTGAACAATGCTGGTGTGCTATCGCATGATCCGGTCCTGGAAAATCCGGCCGCCTTTGATGACGCTATCGCGGTGATGCTGAAGGGCCCATATGAGCTGATCCGGCGCGTGGCTCCTGGCATGGTGACGCGCGGCTATGGCCGGATCGTCAATGTTTCCTCCCAATGGGGTTCGTTCGCTTCCGGATTGAATGGGCCGGGTCCTTACGGGTTGGCCAAGGCGGCATTAAATGGACTGACGGTATCTGTTGCCCGCGACATGCCAGATAGTGTCAAGGTCAATTCCATGTGTCCCGGCTGGGTCCGCACCCGCATGGGCGGTTCGGCGGCGTCCAAATCTCCCGAGGAAGGAGCAGACACGGCCATCTGGCTTGCAACCCTTCCGGAGAACGGGCCAACGGGCGGCTTCTTTCAGGACCGCCGCGCGATTGCGTGGTAGGGCAATAAGCGCTTTTCCTCGCGGCATATCCCTAATTCCTCTAGGCTTTCCGGGTTCGGACTGATTCCGCGCCAGGAGGCGTAAATGAAAGCGATGGGAGAAGCGCTAAAATGGCTGCTCAGCCAGTGGAAATGGGGTGTTTTCCTCATTCTGCTGGGCATTCTCATCGCGATCGTCACCGGCCGGTTTGCGGCCGTTGAGGCGATACTCGATCAGGACAGTTTCGCCTTCACGCTCGGCGGCAGCCGGATTAGCGCTTATGATGTCGCGACCGGCATCATCGCCTTGGCGACCGTGTTCTGGATTGTCGGCATCATTGCCGGGTATTTTGATCGGCGCTTGCGCAAGATGGAGAAGATCCGTTCCAGCACGCGCACGCTGATCTCGAATGTCATCCGGATCGTCCTTTACATCCTGGCCTTCCTGATCGGGTTGGAAATCGCCGGGGTCGATTTGACGGCGCTCACGATTTTCAGTGGCGCGCTTGGCATCGGGCTGGGATTTGGACTTCAAAAGATTGCCTCAAACTTTGTCAGCGGGCTGATATTGCTCGCAGAGAATTCGATCGAAGAGGGCGATTTAATCGAGCTCTCGGATGGCACGGCAGGCTTCGTCCGGAAATCGAGCGCGCGATATATTCTGCTGGAGACGTTCGATGGTCGCGAAATTCTGGTGCCCAATGAAGACATGATCACCGGGCGTGTGGTGAACTGGACGCTGTCCAACAATAAGGGGCGTATAAAAATTGACGTCGGCGTTGCCTATGGCAGCGATCTTCACAAGGCCAAAGAATTGATGCTGGAAGCTGCCAGCAATCATCCGATGGCTATTGCGGACCCGAAACCGATGTGCGTCCTCACGACATTCGGTGAGAGCTCGATTGATTTCATGTTGTTGTTCTGGGTCGACGACGTCACGGCGGGCCGGTTGGAGCCGCAGAGTGAGGTGATGTTTGCTATCGATGATGCCTTCCGGGAAAACGGTATTACCATCCCGTTCCCGCAGCGCGATGTGCACATGATCCAGGTGCCGTCCGGCGATGAGCAATAAAATGAGCCTATTGCCCATCTACGCCTTCGATATTGATACAGAAGGGAGTGCCGCGGCGGTTGAAGACATCAATGCCCCCATTCCTGACAGCGCGGCCTATCGCTGGCTGCATTTTGACTTGAATTCCACAGGTTTGCGCGACTGGATTGAACAGCGCGTTGACGCCGTAACCGCAACGTCATTGACGCGTCAGGACACAAGACCGTCGCTTAGCCCGATGGACAATGGCAGCATCATCATTCTGCGCGGCGTGAATCTGAACCCGGAAAGCGATCCGGAAGACATGGTCTCGGTTCGGCTCTGGGTTAGCGAACGTCTGATCATTTCAACGCGGCTTCGCAAATTGATGGCCATCACCGCTATCCGCGAACAGATCGAATCTGGACACCCACCCCGGTCGCCCGGAGAATTCATTACGCGTCTGGCGAACGGGCTTACCGAGCGCATGGACCCGGTCGTTGCCGAGCTCAGCGATCGCATCGATGCGCTGGAAGAAGAAAGTGTGGATCGTGCGGCAGGTCTACGAAGCGCCCTGGCGGATATCCGCCGCACAGTGATCGCTTTGCGCCGCTATGTCGCGCCGCAACGTGATGTACTCTACCGGCTCGCCAGCGACGGGTTCGGCCTGTTTGACCGCAAAATTCAGCTGCGGCTTCGGGAGACCTCCGAACAGGTGACCCGTTTGGTGGAGGAGCTCGATGCGGTCCGGGAACGCTGTGGCATCCTGAATGATCAGCTGGTCGATAAGCGCGCCGAAGAAATGAACACCAATATGATGGTGTTGTCGGTCGTTGCCGCGATCTTCCTGCCGCTTGGTTTCCTGACCGGACTTTTGGGGATCAATGTAGGCGGCATGCCGGGGGCCAACTTCGCCTGGGCCTTCTATATCGTCTGCGCGTTATGTGTTGCGATTGGCTTGGGGCTGACGTGGTATTTTCGCGCCAAGAAGTGGTTCTAGGGCAGCATCACGGTGTCGTGACGCGCAGGCCGGTTCAATCTTCACATTGAGCGCCTATATGCGCCTCAACACCGCAAAGTGCGGGGCTGAAAGATAAGGGGCTGAAGATGGCCGATAACTATACACCGCCGAAGGTCTGGAAGTGGGAAAAGGGCAATGGCGGTAAATTCGCCAACATTAATCGCCCGATCTCCGGCGCCACGCATAACAAGGAATTGCCGGTCGGTGAGAACCCGCTGCAGCTTTATTCGCTGGCGACTCCCAACGGCGTGAAAGTGACCATCATGCTCGAGGAGCTTTTGGAGAAAGGCATTTCTGATGCCGAATACGACGCCTGGCTGATTGATATCAGCGAAGGCGATCAGTTTTCTTCTGGTTTTGTTGAGATCAATCCCAATTCCAAAATCCCGGCCCTTGCGGATCACTCGGTAAAACCCGTTCGCCGCGTATTCGAATCCGGTTCCATTCTGGTTTATCTCGCTGAAAAGTTCGGCGCTTTCCTGCCCAACGATACCGACAAACGCACAGAAGTCTTCAACTGGTTGTTCTGGCAAATGGGGTCTGCGCCCATTCTCGGGGGTGGCTTTGGTCATTTCTACGCTTATGCGCCGGTAAAATTCCAATACCCGATTGATCGCTATTCCATGGAAGTGAAACGCCAGCTCGATGTTCTTGACAAAACCCTGGCCACACGCCGTTTTATCGCAGGTGAGGAGTACACGATTGCGGATATGGCGATCCAGCCCTGGTATGGCGCGCTGGCGAAGGGCCTGCTTTATGAGGCTGGCGAGTTCCTGTCAGTTGACGACTACAAAAATGTGATCCGCTGGACCGATGAGATCTCTGCACGACCCGCGGTCAAGCGCGGCCGCATGGTCAACCGGTCCTGGGGTGAATTGTCGTCCCAGCTTCGCAACCGCCACAGCGCGGCAGATTTTGAAACCCGCACCCAGGACAAGCTGGACGCCGCCAAATAAGCCCTTGCAAGGCTCGCAAACATGCTAACCTCCCGTCAGTCACTCTGGCGGGAGGTTTTTCATGTGGCGATGGATGCTGGCGTTTTTTATGGCCGTCTTGATCTCCGCTTGCTCGCAAAGTCAGGAAACCGACAGCATGCCGGCTGATCCAGAACTCATCATCCTGGCGGCTCCTCAATACGGCGATCCCTACTACGCCGAGGTTTATGACGACATCATCGCGTTCCAGAGTGAGTTTGGCCGCCGGATTATCTCCGCAGGTGATGACGTCATCATTCTCAGCGATGAAGCGGGAGCAGTCGCATTCGCCGATGCCTTGGGCTCGGCACATGTAGCGATCTATCCCGTTGAAGATATCTGGGCACGCGACTTTGGAACCTCGAATGCGGCCAACCCGGTATTTTTCAGGTACACCGCTGCAGGGCAGGGTGGCGGCGTTCGCGGACAGCTGGACGCCGATGCTGTTCAGGACGGGCTGTGGTCCCTGGTTGAAGCGGCAGGCTTGCCGCTGGCCGAAACCGATCTTCTGAACGATGGCGGTAATTTTGTGGACGATTATGCCGGCGCCGTCGTCATCAGCCGGAAATTTCTGCGAGATAATGGTCTGACCGAAACCGAGGCGCGGGAGGCCATCGGGGCGATCACAGGCGCAGCGGGTATCGCCTTCATTGAAGCTGATGAGCAAGGCGGGTTGGAGCACGCCGATGGCGTTGTGTCCTTCATTGGCCCCAATACGGTGATCATCAATTCCTATCCGGAGGATCCGGATTACGCAGCAGCGCTTCGCGCTGATCTGCAGGCGGGTTTGCCGGACGTGGTCATCCATGAAGTGCCAACGCCCTATGATCCCAGCGATATCTATGATGAGCGCTTCGGTTCTGCTTGCGGGCTCTATACGAACGCCTTGGTCACTCCGCACCGGATCTATTTGCCGCAATTCGGAATTCAGGAAGATCAAATCGTTCTTGAACAGGTAAGTAGGCTGACCGACCGGGAGGTTGTTCCCGTACAATCGTCCGGCGTTTGTTACATGGGCGGAGGTGTGCGTTGTATGTCGTGGCAAATGCGCGGCGAAAATGCCGAACGAATAGCTGGCTACCTCCGCCGGGAACATGGCTTTGCCGAGGATTAGTTGCGAACTATTCGCAACTAATGATTTTTCAAACACTTACGGGGCCATTTGACGCAGAAAATGCCGCCATTTCGCCTTGCGGGCAAAACCGGCTCATTCTAGCTTCCGCCGCAACCGTGCAGGGGTTAATCACACGGCCCGATTTCGCTACTCTGCGAGGGCTGATTCCAGCACAAGAGTTGATCGGGGCATCGCATCATGAATGAGCTTCTGCTCGAATACCTTCCCATCCTGATCTTTTTCGGCATTGCCGCAGCCATGGGTATCGGATTTATCCTCGCAGCCCACATACTGGCGCCCGCGAAGCCGGATCCGGAAAAAGTCTCGACATATGAGTGCGGCTTTGAGGCATTTGATGATGCGCGGATGAAGTTCGACATCCGCTTTTATCTGGTCGCCATCCTGTTCATCATTTTTGATCTGGAGGTGGCGTTCCTCTTTCCCTGGGCGGTGACGCTCGGCGAGACCGGTCTGTTCGCCTTCTGGTCGATGATGGTCTTCCTCGGGGTTTTGACCATCGGCTTCATTTACGAGTGGAAAAAAGGCGCCCTGGAGTGGGAGTAGATCATGGCTGACAATACGATAATTCCCGCCGGGTCTGCTGGCCGCGCCGCGACCCCGAATTACGACCCGAAAAAACACGATCCCTTCTTTGATGGCGTGTCTGACGCGCTGGCCGACAAGGGCTTTATCGTCGCTGCGTCAGACGATTTGATTACCTGGGCGCGTACCGGATCGCTGATGTGGATGACCTTTGGTCTGGCCTGCTGTGCTGTGGAAATGATGCAAGCGTCTATGCCTCGCTACGACGTTGAACGGTTTGGATTTGCGCCGCGCGCCTCGCCGCGCCAGTCGGATGTGATGATCGTCGCCGGCACGCTCACCAATAAAATGGCCCCGGCGCTCCGCAAAGTTTACGACCAGATGCCCGAGCCGCGCTATGTGATCTCGATGGGGTCGTGCGCCAATGGCGGCGGATATTACCACTATTCCTATGCGGTGGTGCGCGGCTGCGACCGCATTGTGCCGGTGGATGTCTACGTTCCCGGATGCCCGCCGACCGCCGAAGCGCTGGTTTACGGCATTCTCCAGCTGCAAAAGAAAATCCGCCGGGAAGGATCGATCGAGCGATGAGCCAGCGATTAAACGAACTCGGTGCGCATATTGAAGCGCGGCTGGAGTCTGCCGTGCGCAGCTGGGAAGTCGCGCATGGTGAGCTGGCGCTGACGGTTCATCGCGATCAGATCGAAGAAGTGATCCGCACCTTGCGCGATGACCGAACCTGCCGCTTTACGACGCTGATTGATATTTGCGGCGTTGACTATCCGGGCCGGTCAGAGCGCTTCGAGGTGGTCTATCACTTGCTGTCCATGCATTTGAACCACCGTATCCGGGTAAAGCTGTCAACCGACGAAGAGACGCCCGTCGCGTCTATTTCCGAGCTTTTCCCGGTTGCCAACTGGTTCGAGCGCGAAGCCTTCGACATGTATGGCATTGCGTTTGAAAATCATCCGGATCTGCGCCGTATTCTGACGGATTACGGTTTTTCCGGATATCCGCTGCGCAAGGACTTCCCGCTGACAGGGTATTCCGAAGTCCGTTGGGACGAGGAAGAAAAGCGTGTCGTCTACGAGCCGGTGGAGCTGGTTCAGGAATATAGAGACTTTGACTTCCTCTCTCCCTGGGAGGGCGCGAAATACGTCCTGCCGGGCGATGAAAAGTCGGAGGGCAAGTCATGAGCGCGATCAAGCCCGAAGATCTTGAACAGCTGGACGACCGCAAATTCACCATCAATTTCGGCCCACAGCACCCGGCGGCGCACGGCGTGTTGCGCCTTGTGTTGGAACTGGATGGCGAGGTGGTCGAACGCGTCGATCCACATATCGGCCTGCTGCACCGCGGCACTGAAAAGCTGCTCGAGCATAAAACCTACCTTCAAGGCATCGGGTATTTTGATCGTCTCGATTACGTCGCGCCGATGAACCAGGAGCACGCCTTCTGCCTGGCGGCCGAGCGCCTGGCGTGCATTCCGGTGCCCAAGCGCGGCTCTTACGTCCGTGTGCTCTATTGCGAGATCGGCCGCATCCTGTCGCACCTTTTGAACGTCACCACACAGGCGCTGGACGTGGGCGCGCTGACCCCGCCGCTCTGGGGCTTTGAAGAACGCGAAAAGCTGATGGTGTTCTATGAGCGGGCTTCAGGCTCGCGCATGCATGCTCATTATTTCCGTCCGGGCGGCGTGCATCAGGACCTGCCGCCAGAGCTTATCGAGGACATTGGCGAATGGTGCGAAAGCTTCCCCAAAGCGCTCGACGAAATTGACCAGCTTTTGACCGAAAATCGCATCTTCAAGCAGCGCAATGTCGATATCGGCGTGGTGTCCAGGGAAGAGGCGCTGGAATGGGGCTTTTCCGGCGTCATGGTGCGGGGCTCGGGCATGGCCTGGGATCTGCGCCGCGCGCAGCCCTATGAAGTCTATGACGAATTGGAATTTGATATTCCGATCGGCAAGAATGGCGATTGCTGGGACCGTTACCTCATCCGTATCGAGGAGATGAAAGAGTCGGTCAAAATCATGAAGCAGTGCGTGGAATGGTTATCGCGTGCTGAAAATGCAGGCGAAGTCCTCCCGACCGATACCAAGTTCGCGCCGCCGCGGCGCGGTGAGATGAAGCAATCGATGGAAGCGCTGATCCATCACTTCAAGCTTTATACCGAAGGCGTGCACGTGCCGGCAGGCGAGGTCTATGCCGCCGTTGAAGCGCCCAAGGGCGAGTTTGGTGTTTATCTGGTCGCTGATGGCACCAACAAGCCGTATCGCGTGAAAATCCGCGCGCCGGGCTTTGCCCATCTGGCGGCGATGGATCACATCAATCGCGGCCACATGCTGGCCGATGTGTCGGCCATTCTTGGTTCGCTCGATATTGTGTTTGGAGAAATCGACCGGTGATCGAGCTTCTCGCAGCCTTGACCCTGTTCGCCGCGCAAGACGGCGATGATGCCAATCCGCGGGATATGGCGGAGCGCACAGTGGCGGCTGCGATCGACGCACATAATGCGCATGATCTTGAAGGTTTTCTCGCCACCATGGCGGAAGATGTCGTCTTTCTGTCTCTGGATGGCGATGTGCTGGTTGAAGGCCGTGCGGCCGTTGCCGACATCTGGGGACGAAGGTTCGAAGAGCGCCCGAATCTGGTCGCGGAAATCCTGCATCGGACTGTCATCGGCAATCGCGTGATTGATGACGAATTGCTGTGCCTCAACGGGTTGGACCAGCCCTGCGTCCAGCTTGTCGCGATCTATACGGTCGATGACAGCCTTATCCAGACCATGCATGTGATTCAGACGGGTGGCGGAAACTGATGCGCGCGCGTTTCGTCATACCCATGGCCGCGCTTGTGCTGGCAAGTTGCTCGCAGCTCGATACCGGGCCGTTACACACCCAGATTCAGGAAACGGCGGGCGCGATCCCGTATGCTTCGGTTGGGGTAATCCGGTGTTCGGGCGATGATGCGCAGGTCCTTTGCATGGGCTGCACGGTGTCCGCCTATGAGCCGGGCGATCTCGAAAATCGCGTCTTCGCTGAGGTGCAGGAGTATAACTTCCGCGCCGAGGGTGAGGGCGGCGCGCTTGATTTAACGTCATATGGCGGCATGCATGGGCGCGAGCGGCTCCAGCACGATGGCACCCTGTCATCGGTTCGTGCGGCGATTGAAGCCGGCACGCAATGGTGCGAGGCACAGGGTGCCCGCGACTGGTATGTCGTCTCGGACAATTTGATCGAAGCGAGCTACGTCGATCCCGAAGGGGAGTCGAACTGATGTTAGCCGCCGCTGCAATCGCTGAACAGGTCAACAGCCCGGCCATGGCCGCAGAGCGTCAGCTGGCGGCGTATAATGCGCGTGATCTGGATGCGTTCGCGGCGTGCTTTGCCGAGGATGTCGAGGTTTACGACCATCCAGGTGTGCTGACGCTGCAAGGTCGGGATGCGTTCCGGGCGCGCTATGTCGAGCGTTTCAAGTCCGAAGGCCTTCATGCGATTGCGGTGCATCGTGCCGTGATCGGCGCGCGCGTCATTGATCACGAGCGTGTCTGGCTGGAAGGTCCGGGCAAAAGCGATCCGATTGATCTTGTGGTGATATATACCGTGCGCGAAGGTCTGATTTCGCGCGTTGATTTTATCAAAGAGGAGCCGAGCTCATGAGCGCTCGCAAACTCTCATTGGAACAGCCAGAAAGCTTTTCGTTTTCAAAAGAAAGTGAAAAAGAGATAAAGTTCTGGTTGAACAAGTATCCGGACGTCAAAAAGGCGTCCGCCGTGATCCCGATGCTGTGGATTGCGCAAAAGCAGGATGGCTGGGTGTCCGAACCGGCCATGCGGGCGATCGCGGATCGTCTGGGCATGCCGAAAATCCGGGTGATGGAGGTGGCCACCTTCTACACCATGTTCAATCTGGAACCCGCCGGTGAGCACCTGATTCAGGTCTGCGGCACCACGCCGTGTTGGCTGCGCGGGGCAGACGACATCAAGAAAGCCTGCCTCGACAAGATTGGTCCCAAGGGGACGGTCTCGGCGGACGGTAAATTCTCCTGGATGGAAGTGGAATGCCTGGGCGCTTGCGCGAATGCGCCCATGGTCCAGATTTCCAACGCCACGTCGGATCATTATTTCGAAGACCTAACCGGCGAAAGCATGGCCGCCATTCTCGATGACCTGGCCACTGGCAAATCGCCCAAGCCGGGCTCGCAAACGGGGCGCTCCTGTTCAGAAGCTGAAGGCGGGTCCATCGCTCTGACCGACAAGTCGCTCTATGACGGCTCGTTGGCCAAGCCAATCAAACTGCCGAATGCGGCGAATGATACGGGTAAGAAGCCAGTCCCGGCCAAAACAACCAAGCCGACGCCAGCGAAAGCCGTCAAAGCGGCGGCCCCTGCCGAGGGCAAAGCCCCGAAATTGCTCAAGAAAGCCGAAGGTAAGCCGGATGATCTTAAACAGATCAGCGGCGTAGGTCCGAAGCTGGAAGGCTTGCTGCATGAGCTGGGCGTGTTTCACTTTCATCAGATCGCCAGCTGGACCGCGGACGAGATCGCCTGGGTCGATGATCGTTTGAAGTTCAAGGGCCGGATCGAACGTGATGGCTGGATTGAACAAGCCAAGAAACTGGGAGGAGCGGCCTGATGGTAAAGCTGCTCGAAGATAAGGACCGTATCTTCCTCAATCTGTTTGGGCGCGAGGATCCGGGTCTGGGCGCGGCGAGAAAACGCGGCGCGTGGAATGCCACAAAAGACATGATCGACATGGGCCAGGACTGGGTCATTGATCAGGTTAAAGCCTCCGGCCTGCGCGGCCGGGGCGGAGCGGGTTTCCCGACCGGTCTGAAATGGTCCTTCATGCCCAAGGAAGTCGGCGCACGGCCGCATTATCTGGTTGTAAATGCCGATGAATCCGAGCCGGGCACCTGTAAGGACCGCGAGATCATGCGCAATGATCCGCACCTACTTATTGAAGGCTGCCTGGTGGCGTCTTTCGCGATGCGTGCGCATGCCTGTTACATCTATATTCGCGGCGAATATGTGGATGAACGCCTGGCGCTCGAAAAAGCCATCAAGGAGGCCTATGAGGCCAAGCTGATCGGCGAGAACAACGTGCATGGCTGGGACTTTGATTGCTACGTCCACCATGGCGCAGGCGCTTATATCTGCGGCGAGGAAACCGCGCTTCTGGAAAGCCTGGAAGGCAAGAAGGGGCAACCACGGCTAAAACCGCCATTTCCGGCCAATGCCGGGCTCTATGGCTGCCCGACCACGGTAAACAATGTGGAGTCGATCGCCGTGGCGCCGACCATTATCCGCCGTGGCGCGGAATGGTTCGCCAGCTTTGGCCGCGAGCGCAACACCGGCACGAAAGTTTTCTCGATTTCTGGCCATGTGAACAAGCCGTGCAATATCGAAGAGACCATGTCGATCCCACTGAAAACACTGATCGAAACTCACGCGGGCGGTGTTCGTGGGGGTTGGGAGAACCTGAAAGCGGTGATCCCGGGCGGCTCTTCCGTTCCGTGTATTCCCGCCTCGACATGTGACGACGTGTTGATGGATTTTGACGCGCTGGTGGCGGAAAAGTCCGGCCTCGGCACCGCGGCTGTGATCGTAATGGACAAGTCCACCGACATCATCAAGGCGATCGCCCGCATTTCCTATTTCTACAAGCATGAAAGCTGCGGCCAGTGTACCCCGTGCCGCGAGGGTACGGGCTGGATGTGGCGCGTGCTGGAGCGCATGGCGCGCGGCGAAAGCTCGACCGATGAGATCGACAAGCTGCTCGATGTCGCCGGCCAGGTGGAAGGTCATACGATCTGCGCGCTTGGTGATGCCGCCGCATGGCCGGTTCAAGGCCTGATCCGTCATTTCCGTCCGGAAATCGAAGAGCGCATCAACGCTTACCGTTCAGGCAAACCGATCGCCGTTTCGGCGATGGCCGCGGAGTAGGGGGCGGTTATGGGGTCATCATTTGAAGGCATCTTCATCGTTGTGTTGGTGCTCTACGCCGCGACCATCGTGTTTCCCTGCTGGCGGATAATTTCGCGGACCGGATTGCCGGGTGCGCTAGGTCTGCTGGCGCTTATACCGCTGGTAAACCTAATATTGCTTTGGGTCCTCGCCTTTATCGACTGGCCCGCTCTGAAGAAAACCGGTACAGCAAATGTCTGATAATCTCCGCACCATCATCATCGACGGCGAGGAAATCGACGTCCCGGCGCATTACACGCTGCTGCAGGCAGCCGAAACGGCGGGCAAGGAAATCCCGCGTTTCTGCTATCACGAGCGCCTGTCGGTCGCTGGCAATTGCCGCATGTGCCTGGTCGAACTCGTTGGCGCGCCCAAACCGGCAGCGTCTTGCGCCATGCAGGTAAGCGACATGCGCGGCGGACCGAATGGTGAACCGCCCGCGATGAACACCGCTTCACCCATGGTGAAGAAGGCGCGCGAAGGAGTAATGGAGTTTCTTCTGATAAATCACCCGCTCGATTGCCCGATCTGTGATCAGGGCGGCGAGTGTGATTTGCAGGATCAGGCCATGGCCTATGGCCGTTCCGGCACGCGCTATGAAGAAAACAAGCGCGCCGTAGAAGACAAGGAAATGGGGCCGCTGGTCAAAACCATCATGACCCGCTGCATCCAGTGTACGCGCTGTGTGCGTTTCGTCACTGAAGTCGGCGGATCACCGGAAATCGGCATGCTCAATCGCGGTGAAGATGCCGAAATCACCACCTATCTGGAAAGCAATATCCAGTCCGAATTATCCGGCAATGTCATTGACTTGTGCCCGGTTGGCGCGCTGACCTCAAAGCCCTATGCCTTCAATGCCCGCCCATGGGAGCTGAAGAAGACCGAAACCATCGATGTGATGGACGCGATGGGCGCGTGGATTCGCGTCGACAGCCGCGGTCCGGGCGTTTTGCGGATCATGCCGCGCGTCAATGACGAGCTGAACGAGGAATGGATTTCCGACAAGACGCGCTTTGTCTGGGATGGTCTCTCCCGCCAGCGTCTGGATAAGCCCTATGCCAAGAAAAACGGCAAACTGTCCGCCGTCTCCTGGGATGAAGCGCTTGGCCTTGCGGCTGAGAAGCTCTCCGGCGATGCGTCGAAGATTGGCGTTATCTCTGGCGACCTCAATTCCATTGAAGAACTGAAAGCCGCCAAGGATCTGTTTGATGCGCTTGGCGTGACGTCGCTCGATAGCCGTCAGGCCGGCGAAAAGCTGGGCGACGGCCCTCGTGAAAGCTGGCTCTTCAATTCCACGATTGCCGGCATTGATGAAGCCGATGCGATCCTTTTGATCGGGTCTGATCCACGTCTGGAATCACCCGTGTTGAATGCCCGCATCCGCCGGGCCTGGCTGGAGCGGGATGTTCAGGTTGGCTCTATCGGTCAGATCGGCGATCTGACCTATCCTGTGGAGCAGGTCGGTAGCGGACCTGCTGACCTCGCCGGACTGGCGGGCAAGCGTGGTGGTTTCGCGAAAGCTCTCAAAGACGCCGAAAATCCGATGATTATTGTCGGCATGGGCGCTTTGGCTCGCGAAGACGGCGCTCAAGTGCTGCGCGCAGCGGGCGAACTCGCGGCCAAGGTGGGCGCGGTCAAGGACGGCTGGAACGGCTTTAACGTGCTTCACACAGCGGCCTCCCGCGTCGGAGCACTCGACCTTGGCTTTGTGCCGGGTGAGGGCGGCAAGACCGCTGGCGAGATGCAAGCCGGCAGCATGGACACGGTTGTCCTGTTGGGTGCCGACGAAATCGAAGCCGATTATGGCGATGCCATTGTCATTTACGTTGGCCACCATGGGGATCGCGGCGCGCATCGCGCGGATTTGATCCTGCCGGGGGCGGCCTATACAGAAAAACGGGGCATGTGGGCCAATATGGAAGGCCGGGTGCAGATCAATAATCGCGCGATCTTCCCGAAAGGTGATGCCAAAGAAGATTGGGCGATTTTCCGCGCCTTGTCCGAGCGCCTCAGCAACACCTTGCCATATAACTCTCTTGAAGAGCTGCGCGAGAAGCTGATTGCAGATCATCCGGTGTTTGGCGGCATTGATCACGCGCCGGGTCACGCCTCTTCTGCTGAATTTGATGTGGCATCCATCGGCGAAGCGGGCGATATGGGCGCCGAACCTTTCAAGTCGGTGATCACTGACTTTTATCTGACGAACGCAATCGCACGGGCCTCGAATACCATGGCGGAGTGTTCAGCACTGAAATCAGCGCCACAGGCGCAGGCGGCGGAGTAGGGCATATGGCCAGATCGCTCCCCCTAGCAATCGGATTAGGCGTCGCGGTTGGCGCGGGCCTCGGCACAGCATTTGGCGCGATGATTGGTGCGCTAATCGGCGATGTTCCGATGGGCGTCGTCTTCGGACCATCGATCGGTGCCGGTCTGGGTGTTGTCGCCGGAATTATATGGGCGTCGAGCCGGGAATCCGAAGCGGGGGATGACATCTAATGGGTCATTTCATCGAACAATTCGGCGTTTGGGGCGGGCTAGGAATGGCTCTGCTGCAAATCCTCGCCTTCATGGTCGTGCTGCTTCTGTCGCTGGCCTTCTTGTTGTTGATGGACCGGAAGGTCTGGGCCGCGGTGCAGATGCGCAAAGGCCCCAACGTGGTGGGCGCGTTTGGCTTGCTGCAATCCTTTGCCGACTTCCTGAAATTCGTCTTGAAGGAAATTGTCGTGCCCGCGGGTGCGGATCGGACGCTCTTCATCCTCGCGCCGCTGATTACCTTCGTGCTGGCTTTCGTGGCCTGGGCCGTTGTGCCTGTGGCACCCGGCTGGGTGATCGCCGACTTGAATGTCGGCATCATGTATATCTTCGCGGTTTCTTCGCTTGGCGTTTACGGGATCATTATCGGCGGTTGGGCGTCCAACTCGAAATATCCCTTCCTGGGCGCGCTACGCTCTGCGGCTCAGATGGTGTCCTATGAAGTCTCCATCGGTTTCATCATCGTCACCGTGCTGTTGCTGGCCGGATCGATGAACCTCACCACGATCGTGGAACAACAGGCCGGCGGGTTCTGGAACTGGAATGTTCTGGCGTTCCATACACTGCCCGTGCCGCTCTTCCTGGTCATGATCCCGATGCTGGTGGTGTTCTTCATTTCCGCTCTTGCTGAAACCAACCGGCCGCCCTTTGACCTGCCGGAGGCCGAATCTGAACTCGTCGCGGGTTATCAGGTGGAGTATTCCTCCACGCCCTACCTGCTCTTCATGATCGGCGAATACCTCTCCATCGTGTTGATGTGTGCGCTCACGACCATCCTCTTCCTGGGCGGATGGCATGCGCCGTTCCCATTCCTCGATTTCCTGCCGCCCTTCTTCTGGTTTGCGGCCAAGATCGTTCTTTGCTTCTTCATGTTCGCCATGGTGAAGGCGCTGGTGCCACGTTATCGCTATGACCAGCTGATGCGGCTGGGCTGGAAAATCTTCCTGCCGACCTCGCTCGCTGCCGTTGTGCTTGTCAGCGCGTATGTCGCCTATTCGGGAGCTGCCTCATGAGCCGGATTGCCCAAACCGTTCGCGGCGCGCTGTTGATGGATTTCTGGGGCGCTTTTGTGCTCGGGATGAAGTACTTCTTCCGGCCCAAGGCGACCGTGAATTATCCGTTTGAAAAAGGCCCGCTGAGCCCGCGTTTCCGCGGCCAGCACGCACTGCGCCGTTACGCCAATGGCGAGGAGCGCTGCATTGCCTGCAAGCTGTGCGAAGCCATTTGCCCGGCGCAAGCCATCACGATTGAGGCGGAACCACGCGAAGACGGTTCACGCCGCACCACGCGCTATGACATCGACATGGTCAAATGCATCTATTGCGGCTTCTGCGAAGAAGCCTGCCCGGTGGATGCGATTGTCGAGGGACCGAATTTCGAGTTCGCAGCGGAAACCCGCGAAGAGCTCTATTATGACAAGGAAAAACTGCTCGCGAATGGCGATCGCTGGGAACGCGAAATCGCGCGCAATCTGGAACTGGATGCGCCCTACCGCTAGGGCGAAAGAGAGAATGGGACGGGGCGGCGAATGCTGCAGGTAATCACCTTCTATGTGCTGGCGACGGTCACAGTACTGTCCGGCTTTTTCGTCGTCTCGGCGAGAGATCCGGTACGGTCCGTTCTGTGGCTGATCCTCGCTTTCTTCTCATCTGCAGGGCTCTTCATTCTGCTAGGCGCGGAATTCCTCGCAATGTTGTTGGTCGTTGTTTATGTCGGCGCGGTCGCGGTTCTTTTCCTGTTCGTCGTGATGATGCTGGATGTGAACTACGCCCGTCTGCGCGAAGGCTTTCTGAACTACTGGCCGCTCGGCGCAATGGTGGCCGTCATCCTCGTTGCGGAGCTCATTTTGGTCGGTAGCGCGTGGACGGAAGCAAACGTGGTTGCACCGCAAAGCGCCAGCACGACGCCGGAAGACCTATCGAATGTCGAAGCACTCGGCATGCTGCTTTATGATGATTATGCCTACCTGTTCCAGGCGTCCGGCCTGATCCTGCTGGTTGCGATGATCGGAGCGATTGTTCTGACCTTGCAGCACAAACCACATGTGAAACGCCAGAATATTGCCGAACAGGTCGGCCGCGACCGCAAGACAGCGGTTGCAATGAAGGATGTCAAATCCGGAGAGGGGCTCGGCGACTAATGGAAATCGGACTCCCACATTATCTCACTGTCGCCGGTATACTCTTCACCACCGGCGTTTTCGGCATTTTCGTGAACCGGAAAAACGTCATCATTCTACTGATGTCGGTGGAGCTCATTCTGCTGGCTGTAAATATCAACCTGATCGCGTTTTCGTCCTATCTGGGCGACCTGGCCGGTCAGGTGTTTGCCATGTTCGTTTTGACCGTCGCCGCTGCTGAGGCCGCGATCGGTTTTGCCATTCTTACCGTCTTCTTCCGCAACCGGGGTGATATCTCGGTTGAAGGCGTCAACCTGATGAAGGGCTAGCGCCGATGGCTCCGCTAATCATCGTCTTTGGCCCGCTCGTCGGGTGCCTGATCGCCGGATTGTTCCAGCGCTTTATCGGGGACCGCGCGGCGCAGTTGATCACCACCGGACTATTGATCCTGTCGGCTGTCCTGTCTGCGTGGGTGTTTTACGACGTTATCTTCCAGGATAATGCGCGCACGATTCAGCTTGCGACATGGATGAGCATTGGCTCTTTCGAGGCCAATTGGGCAATCCGCCTGGATCCATTGTCGGCGGTGATGCTGGTCGTGGTGACCAGCGTCTCTTCGCTCGTGCACGTCTATTCCTGGGGCTATATGAGCCACGATCCGCATAAAGCGCGGTTCTTCTCCTATCTGTCGCTGTTTACCTTCGCCATGTTGATGCTGGTGACGGCAGACGACTTCCTTCAGCTCTTCTTTGGCTGGGAAGGCGTGGGGCTGGCCTCCTATCTGCTGATCGGGTTCTGGTACAAGAAAAAGTCCGCAAACAACGCCGCCATTAAAGCGTTCGTCGTCAATCGCGTTGGCGATTTCGGCTTCGCACTTGGCATCATGGCGGTGTTCGCAATCTTCGGATCGATCAGCTTTGACAGCGTCTTCAATGATGTTGAAGGCATGGCCGATACGACCTGGAACTTCCTCGGTCTGAATATCAACGCGATCGAGCTGGTGGCGTTCCTGTTGTTCATTGGTGCCATGGGCAAATCCGCGCAATTCTTCCTGCACACCTGGTTGCCGGATGCGATGGAAGGGCCAACACCCGTTTCGGCGCTTATCCATGCGGCGACCATGGTGACGGCTGGCGTGTTTCTGGTTTGCCGGGCATTCCCGATCTACGAAGCCGCCCCGATGGCGTCTGCGTTTATTACGGTGATCGGGGCTACAACTGCCTTGTTTGCCGCCACTGTCGGACTGGCGCAAAACGACATCAAACGCGTCATCGCTTATTCGACGTGCTCGCAGCTGGGCTACATGTTCTTCGCGGCGGGCCTTGGGCTCTATTCCGCAGCGATGTTCCACCTCTTCACGCACGCCTTCTTCAAGGCGTTGCTCTTCCTGGGTGCCGGCTCGGTGATCCACGGCCTCAGTGATGAGCAGGACATGCGCAAGATGGGCGGCACCTATAAAGCGCTGCCTTTCACCTGGATTTTGATGATCATCGGCACACTCGCCCTGACAGGGGTTGGAATACCGCTGCTCGGATGGGGCTTTGCCGGCTTCTTCTCGAAAGACATGATCATCGAGGAAGCCTTCATGATGGGAGAAGAGGGCGTGCCATTCGGCATGATGGCCTTCTGGATCGGCGTCTTTGCGGCCGGCCTGACCAGCTTCTATTCTTGGCGCCTCATCTTTATGACCTTCCATGGCAAATATCGCGGCGAGAAATCCGTCCTCGACCATGCGCATGATAGCCCGCGTGTCATGATGATCCCGCTGATCCTGCTTGCCGTTGGTGCGGTGTTTGCCGGAGCGGCCTTCCGCGACAATTTCGTCGCCAAGCATGCTTTCACCTTCTGGGAGGAAAGCTTGCCCGCCGGCCCCTATGCCGAAGGGAATTACCCCGAATATCGTGAGGCGTGGCTGAACGGAACAGAAGTCGGGTATGGTTATGGCGCAGACGAGTCCTCTTACACCGAAGACAGCGGCGAATCTCACAGCGAAGATGCTGATGGCATGTCAAGCGCTGCACATGGCGACGAGGAACATCATGAGGGCCATCACCCGCCCATCTGGGTCTTGTTCGCACCGATAACGGTCTCGATGATCGGGCTTTTCCTGGCTTGGGTGTTCTACATCCGCTTTGAAGGATTTGGCGCACGATTGGCGGCGCGCGATGGACCGCTACACCGCTTCTTGTTGAACAAGTGGTATTTCGACGAAATCTACCAGTTTATCTTTGTGCGCGGGGCTGCTGGCTTGGGCGATTTGTTTTGGAAGATCGGTGATCGCCGGATCATCGATGGATTTGGGCCTAACGGATTTGCGGCTTCTGCGATGGCAGCCGCCCGCAGATTGTCCAAAGCCCAGTCCGGATATCTCTACCATTATGCCTTTGTCATGCTGATCGGTGTGGTAGCCCTGACGATCTGGGCCATGACCGGGACGGGAGGCGAATAAGATGATCCTCTCCGCCGTTACGTTCGCGCCGCTGATCGGTGCCCTGGTCATTACGCTCTTCAAAATGTTCGCACGTGGCGAAGACAGCGCCTTCATCGAAAAAAATGCCCGCAATGTCGCGCTACTGACGACGCTGGTTACGTTTGCGCTTTCTGTCGTGATGCTGCTCCGGTTCGATCCCTCGAACCCGGATTTCCAGATGGTCGAACATGTGCCGTGGTTCTCCGAATTCGGCATGGGCTATCGAATGGGAGTCGATGGCCTGTCCGTCCTGTTCGTCATGTTGACGACCTTCCTGATGCCGATTGCCATTCTGGCCAGCTGGAAGATCGAAAAGCGCGTCGCCGACTACATGATCGCCTTCCTGATATTGGAAACGCTGATGATCGGCGTGTTCTGTGCGCTGGATATGGTTCTCTTCTACATCTTTTTCGAAGGTGGCCTGATCCCGATGTTCCTGATCATCGGCGTCTGGGGCGGGGCGAACCGCGTCTATGCGGCGTTCAAATTCTTCCTTTACACGCTGCTCGGCTCGGTGCTGATGCTGGTCGCGATGGTGTTCATGTTCCTGCAGGCGGGAACGACCGATATCACCGTGCTGCTGCAGCACGATTTCGCGATTGATATCCAGACCTGGCTCTGGCTCGCCTTCTTTGCCTCTTTTGCGGTAAAGATGCCGATGTGGCCGGTCCATACCTGGTTGCCCGATGCGCACGTGGAGGCGCCCACGGCAGGCTCGGTCATTCTGGCGGGCGTGCTCTTGAAGATGGGCGGCTATGGCTTCCTGCGCTTCTCGCTTCCCATGTTCCCGAATGCGAGTGATCTCTTTGCGCCGCTGGTATTTGCGCTGTCGGTGATTGCGATCATCTACACTTCGCTGGTGGCCTTCCGGCAGACGGATATCAAAAAGCTGATCGCCTATTCCTCGGTGGCGCATATGGGCCTTGTCACGATGGGGCTCTTTGCGATGACCGAGCTGGGCGTGCAGGGCGCGATCTATCAGATGATCTCGCACGGCGTAATTTCGGGTGCGCTCTTCTTGGCTGTGGGTGTGATCTATGACCGCATGCACACACGGGAAATCGCTTTTTATGGCGGGCTGGTGCATCGCATGCCGGTCTACGCGGCGATCCTGGCGCTCTTCACCATGGCGAATGTCGGCTTGCCGGGCACGTCCGGCTTTGTCGGTGAGATCATGGCGATGATTGGCACCTTCCAGGTCTCCACCTGGGCGGCTGCCGGTGCAGCCGTGGGGGTAATCCTGTCAGCGGTTTATATGCTCAACGCCTATAAGGCGCTTGTACTGGGCGATATGACCAATCCCAAGCTGGAGCAGATCAACGACATGAATGCCCGTGAATGGGTGATCTTCATGCCGCTGATCATCGCCACTCTGGTGCTGGGCATTTTCTCGACATTGATCACGGATGTGACCGCAGCCTCGGTCGATCAGTTGATCTCGAACTATCAGGCAGCAATAGCTGCCGCAGCGGAGTAGGGCGGCCCTCATGGATTTTGCAACGCTGCAGTCTGAATATCTGCTCTATACACCGGAAGTCTTGCTGGCGTTAGGCGCAATGGCTCTGTTGATGCTGGGCGTCTTTATCAAGGATCCGAACCGGGCGACCGGACTGGTAGCGCCTCTGACCGCGGGCTTGCTGATTGCTGCGGCTTTGGTGGCCGTGTTCGTCGTTCCGGAAGAAGGTGGGCAGGCTTTTGCCGGCTCCTTCATCTTTGATCCACTCGCCCTGTTCTCGAAAGTGGCGATCTTCGGTGCGGCAGCCATCGCTCTCATGTTCGCCGTGCCGTATTTGAAGTCCGAACGTATGGCGAAGTTCGAGTACTTCGTGCTGATCGCTCTGGCGGCGCTTGGCATGTCGATGATGGTCTCGGCCAATGATCTGATCGCCATGTATATGGGCATCGAGCTGCAGTCGCTGGCACTTTACGTGCTGGCTGCTTTCAATCGAGACAGCCAACGGGCATCTGAAGCAGGTCTGAAATATTTCATGCTCGGTGCCCTGTCTTCGGGGCTGCTGCTCTATGGCGCTTCGTTGGTTTATGGCTTTACCGGCTCCACGGGCTTCAACGAAATCGCTGTCGTGGCGGCTTCGGGTGAAACCAATATCGGCCTCCTCTTCGGGCTGGTCTTTGTGATCTGCGGCCTGGCTTTCAAGGTTTCCGCCGCCCCGTTCCACATGTGGACGCCTGATGTTTATGAGGGCTCGCCGACACCCGTGACGGCCTTCTTTGCCATGGCACCAAAATTTGCCGCCATCGTGTTGCTGGCCAGGGTGCTGTATGAGCCGTTCGGTGCCATGACCGAGCAATGGCAGCAGGTGATCTCCGTGATTGCCGTTCTGTCCATGGCGGTCGGCGCCTTCGGTGCTTTGACGCAAAATAATATCAAGCGCCTGATGGCCTATTCCTCGATCGGCAATATGGGCTATGCCCTCGTGGCTATCGCGGCGGGTACGCAAACCGGTCTGTGGGCGCTTCTGGCCTTTATGATCCTCTATGTGATCGGTCAGGTCGCAGCCTTTGGTGTCATCCTTTCCATGCGGACGAATGAAGGCATGGTGGAACAGGTCGATGATCTGGCGGGGCTTGCCCAATCGCGACCGGGTCTGGCCTGGACAATGACTGGGGCGATGTTCTCAATCGGCGGTCTTCCCTTCCTCGTCGGTTTCTTTGGAAAGCTTTTTATTCTCTATGCGGCCCTGGAAGCCGGATTAGTCATCCTGCCGGTCTTGCTGGTGTTGTTCTCGGTTGTCGCGGCTGCCTATTACCTTCGCATCGTCAAGGTGATGTGGTTCTCCGAACCGCTCACCGCATTTGTCGGCCCTCCGGCCACAACAGGTGTCATCACGAATGTAGCCGGTATCGCAACGGCGCTATTGGTCATCCTGGCACCCGTTCTCTTCCTGCTCGCGCGAAACGCTGGCCTTGGGCTGTTCTAGATGCTGTCAGGTGGCGTCCGCGTTGAATGGCTGGACGAGATCGATTCCACAAATGAAGAGGGTCGCCGCCGGTTCAAGGCAGGCGAGACAGGTCCGCTCTGGATCGCTGCGCGGCGGCAGACGGCAGGGCGTGGGCGACGGGGACGCAACTGGGCAGATTTAACCGGCAATCTTTATTGCTCGGGCCTTTACTCGCTGAAATGCAGCGCAGGTGAGGCGGCGCAGCTTTCCTTTGCCGCAGCACTTTCTGCAGCCGAGGTCTGCAAAACGGCACTGCCGGGGCGCTCGGTCAAGGTGAAATGGCCGAATGACGTTCATATCGAGGGTCAGAAGGCGTGCGGGCTATTGCTGGAGTCCGGTGATGCGCCTGGGAAAGTCATTCAACTGGTTGTCGGTATTGGCATCAATGTCGCCGCTGCGCCCCACATCCCGGATTATCCAGCTGTCAGCCTGAAAGAGCTCGGATCGTCGATAACCGCTGATGAGGCGCTGAACTCCCTGATTGAGCGGTTCGAGCACTGGCGAGGCGTGTGGGCGCGCGACGGGTTTCCGCCCATTCGCGAGGCGTGGCTGGCACAAGCGCGCGGTGTGGGTCAGCGCTGTATTGTGCGCCTCGATAATCAAACACTCGAAGGCGTGTTCACGGATCTTGCTGATGATGGCTCGCTGAAACTCGCCATGGCTGATGGCAGGACGCGGCCTATTTCAGCGGGTGACGTATTTTTTCCCGAGGCGATAGGCTAGACCGCTCCTCATGTTTCTAGCGATTGATTGCGGCAACACGAATACGCTTTTCGCCATCCATGATGGCGAGAAATGGTGCGCCCAATGGCGCACCGCCACGCACTCCACCCGCACGGCTGATGAACACGCCGTCTGGCTGGGTCAGATCATGAGCATGCATGGGCTGTCTTTTGCCGACATCTCCGCCTGCGTGATCTCCACTGTGGTGCCGCAAGCCTTGTTCAATCTACGCAATCTCTCCCGGCGCTATCTCAATGCGGAGCCGATGATTATTGGTGAGCCGGAGGTAAAGCTCGGCGTCGATGTTCGCCTGGCGCGTCCGCAGGACGCCGGCGCCGACCGCTTGGTCAACGCGCTCGGGGCCAAGTCGAAATATGATGGGGCCTTGCTGATCATCGATTCCGGAACGGCCACCACTTTCGATGTCGTTTCCGCCGATGGCGCCTTTGTCGGCGGAATCATCGCACCGGGTATCAATCTTTCCATGCGGGCCTTGCACGATGCGGCCGCGCGGCTGCCGCGTATCGAAATCCGTCAGCCGGAAAAAGTGGTGGGTACTGACACGGTCTCAGCCATGCAGTCGGGCGTGTTCTGGGGTTATGTAGAATTGATTGATGGCCTCGTTCGGCGCACGAAAGCTGAACACGAAGAGCCTTTGACCGTCATCGCAACAGGCGGAGTCGCCTCGCTGTTTGAAGGCGCGTCCGAGACCATCGACCATTTCGATTCTGACATCACCATTCACGGGCTTTACGAGGTCTGGCGCCTCAATGGCGGCGGAGCGGCCTGATGGTGGAAGAAAGCGGGCTTTATTTCCTGCCACTTGGCGGGTCCGGCGAGATCGGCATGAATCTCAACCTCTATGGCTATGGCCCGGAGGAAAAGCGCAAATGGATCATGGTCGATTGCGGCGTCACGTTCGGGGATCTATCGACGCCCGGCATTGACGTCATCCTGCCCGATCCGGATTATATCGAAGAACGCGCGCACGATCTGCTCGCCATCATCCTGACACATGCGCACGAAGATCATATGGGCGCGGTGGCGCATCTCTGGGAGCGTTTCCGCTGTCCGATCTATGCGACGCCCTTTACCGCCTGGCTGATGGTAGATCGATTGCGGGAGAAGGGCCTGGAGAATGAGGCTATCGTCAATGTTCTGCCAATCGACGGACAGCTGTCGCTCGGCCCGTTTGATATTTCACTGGTGACGCTGACGCACTCCATTCCTGAGCCGAATGGCCTGGCTATCCGCACACCAGAAGGGCTGATCCTCCACACCGGGGATTGGAAAATCGACCCGGAACCGCTCATTGGCCAATCCACCGACGTAAACGCTCTGACCAGCCTGGCCGATGAAGGCGTGCTGGCCATGATTTGCGACAGCACCAATGTCTTCACGGAAGGCGAGTCCGGCTCTGAGGCTGGCGTTCGCGAAAACCTGATCAAGCTGGTCGGAGAGCTGACCGGCCGCGTCGCGATTGCCTCTTTCGCCTCCAATGTTGCGCGCATGGAAAGTGCCATTGTCGCGGCAGAAGCGAATGGGCGCCGTGTCTGCCTCGTGGGCCGCTCGATGCACCGCATGGCAGGGGCGGCAAAGTCTGTCGGCCTGTTGGCCGGTACCAAACCCTTCATTGATGAAGATGATGCCGCGCACTTCCCACCGGACAAGATTTTGTATCTTTGCACAGGCAGTCAGGGAGAGCCACGCGCGGCGCTCTCGCGGATTGCCCGTGGCGATCACCGCGTCATCAATCTGACAAGCGGCGATACGGTCATTTTCTCCAGCCGAGTTATTCCCGGCAATGAGGCAGGTATTTTCGAGCTTCAGAACATGCTCACCGAGCGCGGCGTGGACATCATCACCGAGCGCGACCGGCATATTCATGTGTCCGGCCATCCGTGCCGGGACGAGTTGAAGCAGATGTATGCTTGGGTGCGTCCGCAGATCTCTATCCCGGTGCATGGCGAGCGCCGCCATCTGATCGAGCACGCAGAATTCGCGCGTTCCTTACAGGTGCCGCAGGCCCTGGCACCACGAAATGGAGATCTGATCCGCATTTCCAAGGACGGCGCAAGCGTCGTCGATGAAGTCAAATCTGGCCGGCTCTATGTCGATGGCCGCGTCGTCGCAGAGGCGGAATCCGCAGCTATGCGCGAGCGCCGTTCCATGGCCTATGCCGGACATGTCACGGTCGCCATGGTGATCGACGGGCAGGGAAGTTTGATTTCCGGTCCGGATGTTCGCGCGCTCGGCCTGCCGGAAAACGAAAAGCTGACAGAAAGCGATTGGCTGGATTCCATCGCCGAGGCCGCAGAAGAGTCCTTCGACCGGTTAAAGCGCCGCGCACGTTGCGATGAGGCCGAGGTTGAAGAATCGGCTCGCCGCGCAGTTCGCCGATTATTGAACCAGATGTGGGGCAAGAAGCCTCAGGTCGATGTTATGGTGCTCACCGCGTAAGGAGAGAAACATGTCTGTTGGACGCCTGAACCATATCGGGATTGCGACGCCGGATATTGCCGCCACGCGTGATGTTTATGCGGCGCTTTACGGGCTGGAAAACGCGACCGAGATCAAGGATTTCCCCAAGCTGGGCGTGAAGGTCTGCTTCATCCGTACGGGTAATACCGAACTCGAACTGCTTCAGCCTCTCGGCCCGGAAAGCCCGGTCAACAAATTCCTGGAGAAGAATCCGAAGGGTGGCCAGCACCATCTCTGTTTCGAGGTTCCGGACATTATCGCGGCGCGTGATGATATGCGTGAGAAAGGCGCCACTGTTCTGGGCACGGGAGAGCCCTATATCGGCGCTCACAACGTGCCGGTGATCTTCATTCACCCGAAGAATACCGATGGCGTTTTGATTGAACTGATGCAGGAGCCGGATCACTAAATGCCCAAATTTCTTGGTTTTCTGCCGCCCGTGGCGGTCGCGATCCTCTGGATTTTGCAATTCTTCATTCCCGGCGAAGGAATGAATGTGTTTTCCGGCATGGTGGTCTTCCTGATCACCTGGTGGATTACGCTGTTCACGGTGCTGCCCATCGGAATACAGGGCCAGGCCGAGAGCGGTGAAATGGTACAGGGCACCGAATCCGGCGCGCCGGTTTCGATCAATCTCAAACAGAAAGCCTGGACCACCACGATTGTCGCCTCGATCATCTGGCTGGTCTTGTTTGTCTTGCTCGAATTTCAACTGGTCACGCTCAACGATATTCCCTTCCTTCCCGGTGAAAACTCCTGGGACGCTTGAGCGGCTTGCAGGCAAAGGCGAGCAGGTTTATGCGTCAAGACATCCACAAGACCGACGCGGACCAAATTTCATGCGCCTTTCCCGCTATTTTCTTCCCGTCCTGAAGGAAACACCTTCAGACGCCCAGATCGTCTCTCATCGCCTGATGCTGCGCGCTGGTATGATCCGTCAGGAAGCGGCCGGGATTTATGCCTGGCTACCGCTTGGCCATCGCGTTTTGCGCAAGATCGAACAGATCGTCCGCGAGGAACAGGACCGGGCAGGGGCAGCAGAAATGCTGATGCCGACGCTTCAGCCAGCCGATCTGTGGCGGGAAAGCGGGCGCTATGACGATTACGGGCAAGAGATGCTGCGCATTGTCGACCGGCATGAGCGCGATCTGCTTTATGGCCCCACCAACGAGGAAATGATCACCGAGATCTTTCGGGCGTCTTGCCGGTCCTATAAAGACCTGCCCAAGCTGCTTTATCATATCCAGTGGAAGTTCCGGGATGAAATCCGCCCGCGTTTCGGCGTCATGCGGGGTCGCGAATTTCTGATGAAAGATGCGTATTCCTTTGATCTCGACGAGGCGGCCGCCCGCAAAGCCTATAACCGCATGTTCGTGGCTTATCTGAACACCTTCTCGCGTATGGGCCTGAAAGCCGTTCCGATGCGCGCCGATACCGGCCCGATTGGCGGGGACCTCAGCCATGAATTCATCATTCTGGCCGAGACGGGCGAAAGCCAGGTCTTCTGCCATGCCGATCTGGTAGAGATGGGCGCGCCGGGCCTGGACGTTGACTTCGACGGCGATCTTCAACCGCTCGTCGATCAACGCACCGCGCTTTATGCGGCCACCGATGAAATGCACGAAGAAGACCGTTTCAATTCCGAAGTGCCGGAGAACAAGCGCTTGTCGGCGCGCGGCATCGAGGTGGGCCATATCTTCTATTTCGGGACCAAGTACTCCGAGCCGATGAAAGCCGTGGTGACTCACCCGGACGGACAGGAGCGCGCGGTTCACATGGGCAGCTATGGCGTTGGCGTATCGCGCCTGATGGGTGGCATCATAGAGGCCAGTCATGACGAAAACGGCATTATCTGGCCGGAAAGCGTTGCGCCTTTTGGCGTAGGCATCATCAATATGCGCGCTGGCGATGTGGCGACGGATGCCGCCTGCCAGACCGCCTATGAGGGATTGGGGAAAGCCGGGAAAGAGCCGCTGCTGGACGACACCAACGAACGGGCGGGGGCAAAGTTTGCCACGATGGATCTTATCGGCCTGCCTTACCAATTGGTCATTGGCCCGCGGGGGCTGAAAGAAGGCAAGATCGAGCTGAAAGTCCGCCGGACTGGCGAAAAGCATGAGCTCTCGCTGGAAGATGCGGTCAACCGGCTTTCAGAAGGGGCTTTCTCTGATGCCTGAGAACATCAACACCCATGCCGCAAAGCCCTTTGCGCCCTTTGAGTTCGTTATTGCCATGCGATATCTGCGCGCCCGCCGGAAGGATGGCGGCATTGCTCTGATCGCGATTATTTCCTTCCTCGGAATTACGCTTGGCGTTGCGGCATTGATTGTTGTGCTCTCCATCATGAATGGGTTCCGGTATGAGTTGTTAAACCAGCTTCTTGGGGCCCAAAGCCATGTCTACGTGGATGTCCGTGGACTGACCGAGCCGGAAATCGAGGATATCCAGAACGATCTCATCCGCATTCCCGGTGTACTGAATGCCGGACCGCGCTACGAAGGCCAGGCGCTCTTTACCGCCAACGGTCAGACGGTCGGCGCTCAGGTCGTCGGCGTTCTGCCGCGCGATCTTGCCAATATTGAGCGGATTACCGCCCCGGTGCGCGGAGACGCCCGATACGGGTTAATTGAAGGGTCTTTTGAGAGCTTTGGCGAGGGTGAGAATGGCGGCGACAATATTCTGATCGGCCGTGCTCTGGCGCAGCGTCTCGGCGTAGACCCCGGCGATCAAATCACGGTGCTCGCGCCAACAGGGTCAACCGGTCCGTTCGGCACTGTGCCGCGACGGAAAGCCTATACGGTTGGCGGGGTCTTCACGGTCGGCGTGCATCAATTCGATCAGATCGTGACCTTCATGCCGTTGGAACAGGCGCTTCTGTTTTTCTCTCAGGACGGCCCGATGACGATCGAGGCCCGCGTGGAAAGTCCGGTCGAAATTGGCCCGGTCATCGCTCAAGCCCGTGCAGTCCTTCCTTCCGGCGTGATTCTCTTCGACTGGCGCGATCAGAGCCTTGCAATCTACCAAGCTTTGCAGGTCGAACGGTTCGCTATGCGGTTAATCCTGTCTGTGGTCATTTTGATTGCCGCGCTGAACATCATTACCGGACTCGTGATGCTGGTGAAAAACAAGGGCCGTGACATCGCTATTCTGCGAACCATGGGGGCCACGCGCGGCTCGATCATGCGGGTTTTCTTGTTGATCGGGCTTATGATTGGCGGCGTTGGCGCCATGGGAGGAGCCGCACTTGGCTTTCTATTCGTTTTGAATATTGAAGGTCTGCAGGGGCTTATTGAGGCGGTCACCGGGGTCGATCCGTTCAATGCAGAGGTTTACTTTTTGACCCGTCTTCCGGCCCGGATTGATCCGGGTGAGGTGAGTTTCGCCATTCTGTTCGGCCTGTTCTCGGCTTTCCTGGCCGCATTGCCGCCCGCCTGGCGGGCTGCGCAGCTCGATCCGGTTGAGGCGTTGCGGTATGAGTAAGCCCTGGTTGAGCCTTCGAAATGTCGTGCGGACCTATGAGTCCGGCGGCGAGGATTTGCGTGTTTTGCGGGGGGTCGATCTCGACCTGGCGCCAGGCGAGATTGTCGGCCTGATCGGCCCATCCGGATCGGGCAAATCGACCCTGCTGCATGTGGCTGGCCTGCTCGAGCCCCCCGATGACGGCACCGTTACGATTGACGGGAAGGAAGCGACCGGCATTTCGGACAACAAGCTGACTGAGCTCCGCCGGAATTACATCGGTTTCGTTTATCAATTCCATCATCTATTGCCGGAATTTGATGCGCTGGAGAATGTCGTGCTGCCCATGCTGATCCACGGAGATCTGCGTGCAAAAGCGATACCCAAAGCTCAGAAGCTTCTTTCCACGATGGGGCTTCGGGACCGGCTGTCGCATCGACCGGCCGAACTTTCAGGTGGCGAGCAGCAGAGGGTCGCGATTGCGCGGGCCTTTGCGAACAAGCCTGAAATCATTCTCGCTGACGAGCCCACAGGCAATCTTGATCCCAAGACCTCCGACGCCGTATTCGAAAGCTTCCGCAACGCGGCAAAAGAGGAGGGGACCGCCCTTCTGGTCGCGACACATAATATTGCCCTCGCCGAGCGTATGGACCGGGTCGTATCGCTTGTTGATGGCAAGCTTGTTCCTTTCCAACGTACTGAATAATCACAGCGTTCCGTCGTTAACGAAAAACTTCTTGGCAACCGGAACAAAACGTGAAAGAACATAACCAGAACGAATGTAGTGACGACGGAGCTGGTTATGAAAAGACTTCTTGCTGATGCGACTTCTGCGGCGGCTATTCTGGGCTTTGGCTGGATGATTTTGATGTGGACATCTATCCTCCTCGCCTGACCTTCTGGAACCGGCTCTGCTAGAACTGAGTCGTTTGATGGAGGGTGGCAATCATGCGCGAGGCAGAAGGGGCGAGACCAGGGTTTGTACACCTGAGGAACCGGTCACCCTATTCACTCCTCGAAGGTGCCATCCCGATCAAGAAAATGGCAGAGCTTGCCGCCGCCGACGGCATGCCGGCCATTGCCATCACAGACACCAATAATCTGTTCGGCGCACTCGAATTTTCAGAACAGCTCTCCGGGGCGGGCATTCAGCCCATTACTGGCTGCACCCTGTCGATCCGCCTGACCGACCCCCGCCCCGGAGATGCTGCCCAACCTGACGGGACGATCGCTCTGATCGCTTCCAATGAGGCGGGCTATAACAACCTCATGAAGTTGACCAGTGCCGCCTTCCTGGAGGTCGGGGCAACTGAACTACCGCATGTCACAGCCGCAAAACTGTTCGAGCATTCCGACGGTCTGATTGTGCTCACGGGCGGGCCGGACAGCGTGCTCAATCGCTGGATCATCGCTGAAAGAAAAGGCGATGCCGCCAGCTGGTTGGATCAATTGCATCATCACTTTGGTGACCGCCTCTATATCGAGCTGCAACGCCATGGCCGTCGGGAAGAGCTGATTGCCGAGACCTGGTTGGTGGATCAGGCCTACGAAAAGGGTCTGCCACTGGTCGCCACCAATGAATGCTATTTTCCCGACCGCGAGATGCATGCGGCTCATGATGCGCTGCTCTGTATTGCTGAAAGCGAATATCTGACCGTTGACGACCGGCGCCGGGTAACGCCGGATCATTTCTTCGCTTCGACGGAGGAGATGATCGCGCGGTTTTCCGATCTGCCTGAGGCGATCGAAAACACAATCGAGATTGCCCGCCGCTGTTCTCACCGTCCGAAGACACATGACCCGATACTGCCAAGCTTCCCGACGGAAGGTGGGCGCGATGAGCTGGCCGAACTGCGCGCACAGTCCGAGGACGGGTTGAATGAACGGCTCAAGGCCAATGAGGCGGCCGTTGACGAGAAAGAATACTGGGACCGGCTGGAGATTGAGCTGGAGATTATCGGCAAGATGGGGTTTCCGGGTTACTTCCTCATCGTGGCGGACTTCATCAAATGGGCAAAAGCACAGGACATACCGGTCGGGCCGGGCCGGGGATCCGGCGCGGGGTCGGTCGTTGCCTGGGCCTTGACCATCACCGATCTGGATCCGCTTCGCTTCGGGCTGCTTTTCGAACGCTTCCTGAACCCGGAACGCATCTCGATGCCGGATTTCGACGTCGACTTCTGTCAGGAGCGCCGGGGTGAGGTGATCCGCTATGTGCAAGAGCACTATGGCAAGGATCATGTTGCCCAGATCATCACATTCGGAACCCTTCAGGCCCGCGCCGTGGTGCGTGATGTGGGCCGCGTTTTGCAATTGCCCCTCGGCCTGGTGGACAAGATTGCCAAGCTGGTGCCGGCTAATCCGGCCAACCCGGTGACGCTGGCTCAGGCCATCGAGATCGAACCGCGGCTGCGTGCCTTCGGCGAAGAAGAACCAGGCGTGGATCGGCTGCTTGAAATCGCGTTGAAGCTGGAAGGCTTGTACCGCAACGCATCAACCCATGCCGCGGGCGTGGTCATTGGTGACAGGCCGCTTGATGAATTGGTGCCACTCTATCGCGACCCGCGGTCGGATATTCCGGCGACGCAATTCAATATGAAATGGGTCGAGCCGGCTGGATTGGTGAAGTTCGACTTCCTTGGCTTGAAAACCTTGACCGTTATCGCCCGTGCACTCGGCTATATCGAGGAGGCAGGCGGGGAGGTTCCGGATCTTGAGAATGCCAGTTTCGATGATCCGAAAGTCTATGAGCTTTTATCCACCGGTGCCGGGATTGGCGTGTTTCAGATGGAATCGTCTGGCATGCGCGATACGCTGGCCAAGATGAAGCCGGACAAGATCGAGGATTTGATCGCTCTGATCTCGCTGTATCGGCCCGGTCCGATGAAGAATATCGATGTGTATGTCGACCGGAAATTCGGCCGGGCGGAGGTCGATTATCTCCATCTGGATTTGAAAACCGTTCTGGATGAGACCTATGGGGTCATCATCTATCAGGAACAGGTGATGCAGATCGCCCAGATCCTCTCCGGCTATTCGCTTGGTGAGGCGGACATTTTGCGCCGCGCCATGGGTAAGAAGAAAAAAGAGGAGATGGCGCAACAAAAAGTGCGCTTTCTCGAAGGGGCAGAAAAGCGCGGCGTCACCAAGGGCAAGGCTGAATACATCTTCGAACTGGTCAATGAATTTGCCGGCTATGGTTTCAACAAGTCTCACGCCGCAGCCTATGCGGCCATCGCCTATCGGACCGGATATCTGAAAGCCAACCACCCGGTAGAATTTATGGCGGCTCTGATGAGCCTCGACCGGAATAATGTCGACAAGCTGGCCGTCTTCTTCCAAGAGGCGCGCCGCATGGAAACGCCTGTTTTGCCGCCGGACATTAATCAGTCCGAGGCTGATTTCTCGGTAAAGAATGGGGCTGTCGTTTATGCACTTGGTGCAATACGGAATGTCAGTCTCTCGGCCATGGAAGCCCTGGTTGACGAACGCAACGCCAATGGCCCGTTCAATGACCTGTTTGACTTTGCCGAGCGCGTTGACCCGCGTCTTTTGAATAGAAGGACGCTCGAAAATCTGGCGCGCGCCGGCGCTTTCGACAGTGTGGAACCGGACCGGTCGCGGGCCTTCGCGGCGGCAGAAACGCTGTGTGCAATGGCCGCGAAGGCACATGAAGAACGCGAAACCGCTCAGGTCAGCCTGTTTGGCGATGCCGCGCCCGATGCCGGGGGGCTGGCCCGGCCGCGCTTGCCGGATGTCCCCGCATGGACGGCAACGCAGAGGCTGGATGAAGAGCTGAATGCCATCGGTTTTTACCTGTCCGGACACCCGCTCGATGATCTCTCCGACATGCTGGCGCGCCGCGGGGTTGTCTTCGTCGCGGATGCGCCGGACCGTGTCGCCGATGGCGCCAGCGCGATCCGGATGGCGGGCGTGGTGCGGCGGCGACAGGAACGAGTATCCCAGCGGTCGGGCGAACGCTTTGCCTGGGTTACCCTGTCAGATCCGTCTGGAGAATTCGAGGTTCTGGTCAGCCCGGACATGCTCAAAACCTCTCGTGATGCGTTAGAGGTCGGCGCTTCGGTCATGGTGGGGGCACGAATCGACGACAAGGAAGAACAGCTTCGATATTTTGCCGACAGTATTGAAGCGTTGGATGAAGCTCCTGCAGCCGATGGCTTGCGAATTCGTCTGGTACCGGAGGCAATGGAAAGCGTGAAGACCCGCCTTGCGCGGGCCGCAGAAAGCGGCAAGGGCGAAGGGGTAGTTCACCTGATCCTCGCGGTGAATGAGGGCGGTGAGGCGGAGCTACGCCTGCCGGGCCGCATACCGACTGGACCACCGGTTCAGGCCGCCCTTCGCGGGGTAAAGGGTGTCGAGAGCGTCGAGCTGATCTAGCTGGAGCACTCTGTCCTTTCAGGCTTGCGCCCGAAGCCAATCAATCCTATATGCGCGCCCATCACGCACACGGAACTTCGGTACGCCTCGAGTTGGGGTGGCATCGCTCCGGTGTGTCGATCGGGTGGTCCGGTCGTCACTCCGTTCCGTGGAGGCCAACCGGAAAAGGATAAGACCTATGGCTCTGCCTGAATTCTCCATGCGCCAATTGCTGGAAGCTGGCGCACACTTTGGACACCAGACCCACCGCTGGAATCCCAAGATGAAACCGTTCATCTTCGGGGATCGCGCGAATATTCATATTATTGACCTGTCGCAAACGGTTCCGCTTCTGCATCAGGCGCTGGTTCAGGTCCGCGATGTTGCCGCCAAGGGTGGCCGTATTCTGTTTGTCGGCACCAAACGTCAAGCGTCCGACATTATTGCCGTGAATGCAAAGCGTTGCGCGCAATACTTCATGAACAATCGCTGGCTGGGTGGCACGCTCACCAACTGGTCCACCATTTCCAATTCGATCGCGCGTCTGCGTGAGCTGGAAGACCTTCTGGGTGACGATCAGGCCTCAGCCGGTTTTACCAAGAAAGAATTGCTCAACCTGACTCGTGAGCGCGAAAAACTGGAATTGTCGCTCGGCGGCATCAAGGAAATGGGCGGAACGCCGGACCTGATGTTTGTGATCGACACCAACAAGGAAGCGATCGCCATTCAGGAAGCCAAGAAGCTTGGCATTCCGGTGATCGGCATTGTCGACACCAATTGCGACCCCGACCCGATCGATTTCCCGATCCCGGCCAATGATGACGCTGCTCGCGCCATTTCGCTGTACTGCGAATTGATCGCTGACGCTGCGCTGGACGGTATGGCGCAAGGTCAGGCCGATCTGGGTGTGGATCTGGGAGCTGCCGTTGAACCGGCTGCCGATCCGGCTCTGGCTGCAGCAGAGGAATCTGCCGCGCCTGAAGCCGCCGAGGCGCAAGCGCCCGCAGAAGCAACTGCCGCGGAAACGTCAGACGACTCCGCTAGCAAGAAAACCGAAGAGAAAGCGGACGGCTAATTCCGCCGTCCAGATCAAAGATCAACAGGAGTAGAACCGATGGCTGGAATTACAGCGGCCCTCGTCAAAGAGCTGCGCGACATGACGGGCGCAGGCATGATGGACGCCAAAAAAGCGCTGACCGAAACCGGTGGTGACATGGACGCAGCCGTGGATTGGCTGCGGACAAAAGGCTTGTCGAAGGCGGCCAAGAAATCTGATCGGGTTGCCGCAGAAGGTCTGGTGTCGATCGCCGTGAATGGCGGCACCGGTGTGGCAGTCGAGGTCAATTCCGAAACGGACTTCGTGGCTAAGAATGGCGACTTTCAGGCTATGGTGAAAGACATCACCGGCGCGGCTTTTGGCGCAGACGATGTTGAGGCCCTGAAGTCTGCCGATGTAAATGGCAAGCCGGTGGCAGACCTGATCACCGACAAGATTGCCACGATTGGCGAAAACATGTCGGTGCGCCGTATGGCGAAAATCGAGGGCGACACCGTTGCTGCCTACACCCATAACGCCGTAACCGGCGGCATGGGCAAGATTGGCGTTCTGGTTGCCTTGAAGGGCGACAATGAAGAGTTCGGCCGCCAGGTCGCTATGCACATTGCGGCGATCAACCCGGCCTCGTTGTCGGAAGCCGATCTGGACCCGGCGATTGTCGAGAAAGAAAAGACGGTTCTCACCGAGCAGGCGCGTGAAAGCGGCAAGCCGGAAAATATCATTGAGAACATGATCAAGGGCCGGATGAAGAAATTCTTCGCCGAAGTGACGTTGCTCAACCAGTCCTTCGTGATCAATCCCGACCTGACCGTGGGTGCGGCCGCAAAAGAAGCGGGCGTGGACATCGCCGGATTTATCCGGATGGAGGTTGGCGAGGGCGTCGAGAAGAAGTCGGAAGACTTCGCCGCCGAAGTCGCGGCAACCGCCAAGGGCGGATAACACCAAATCAAGCGCCGGAGCTTATCGCTCCGGCGCTTTTATTTTAGGCTACAGCCAGAGTGATTCTGCCGGATACAACGCTATGAGCGATAAGACGATGTACAAGCGCGTCCTTTTGAAAATTTCCGGTGAAGCCCTGATGGGCGAGCAACAATACGGTATCGACCTGAATGTCGCTGAACGTGTCGCCAGCGAAGTCAAATCAGCGGTCGAGTCCGGCGTAGAGGTTTGCCTGGTCATTGGCGGTGGAAATATTTTCCGTGGGCTTTCGGTCGCCGCCAAGGGTATGGATCGCGCCGCAGCCGATTATATGGGCATGCTGGCCACGGTGATGAACGCGCTCGCCATGCAAAACTCATTGGAAAAAGTCGGTGTTCAGACCCGGGTTCAATCCGCCATCCCCATGATGTCGATTGCCGAACCGTATATTCGCCGGCGGGCGATCCGGCATATGGAAAAGGGGCGCGTTGTTATCTTCGCGGCCGGGACGGGAAACCCGTTCTTCACCACCGATACCGCCGCGGCGCTGCGGGCTGCGGAAATGGGCTGTGAAGCCTTGTTCAAGGGCACGCAGGTGGATGGGGTCTATTCCGACGATCCGCGCAAGGACCCTGACGCCAGCCGGTATGAGCAGCTGGACTATCTCGAAGTTCTATCGCGTGACCTGAAGGTAATGGACGCTGCAGCGGTAACATTGATGCGTGAGAACGCCGTGCCTATCGTGGTGTTCAATATTCACAAGCCGGGCGAGTTCGCGCGGGTTCTGGCAGGTGAGGGTACCTGCACAACCATCGGCGAACCGAAATCGGCCTGACAGAAGGGATATCCCATGAGCGCGAGAATTGATCTCAAAGACCTCAAGCGGCGGATGGATGGCGCGCTGGATGCGCTTCACAAGGATTTCGGAAGCTTGCGGACCGGGCGTGCTTCGGCCAGCCTGCTGGATGCCATTGATGTCGAGGCCTACGGCTCGCCAACTCCGATCAATCAGGTGGGAACCGTTTCTGTACCTGAGCCTCGCATGATTTCTGTTCAGGTCTGGGACAAAGCCCTCGTGACGGCAGTCGATAAAGCCATCCGCAATTCCCCGCTTGGTGTGAACCCGGTTGTGGAGGGCACACTGCTGCGGATCCCGATACCGCCGTTGAATGAAGAACGCCGCGCCGAACTTGCCAAGGCGGCCAGCAGCTATGCGGAACAGGCCCGCGTGGCCATCCGGAACATCCGCCGTGATGGGATGGACACCGTCAAACAGATGGAAAAAGACGGCGAGATCAGTGAAGACGATGAGAAGAGCCAGTCTGACCAGGTTCAGTCGCTGACCGATGAATACGTCGGAAAGGTAGACACGGCGCTGAAAACCAAGCAGGACGAGATCATGCAGGTCTAGCCATTAAGGCTAGGGAGGATTCCATGACGCCCGGCGAAAATACTGACCGACCGGTCCAGCATGTCGCCATCATCATGGATGGAAACGGTCGTTGGGCTCAACAACGCGGCCGTCCACGTGCCTTCGGGCACTCTCAAGGGGTCGAGGCGGTTCGGGAAGCTGTCCGCGCGGCTGGCGAGCTTGAAATCAAATATCTCACGCTTTTTGGTTTCTCGACCGAAAACTGGCGCCGACCCCCGCATGAGGTTGATGCCCTCTTTGATTTGATGAAACGATTTGTGGATGCAGATCTCGAAAAGCTCCATGAAGAGGGCGTCAAGATACGGATTGCCGGACGCCGTGAAGGGCTGGACCGGGACCTGGTCGGGATTATCGAGCGCGCCGAGCGCCGCACAGCCGGAAACTCCTCCCGGTGCCTGACAATCGCTTTTAACTATGGCGGCCGCGATGAGATCGTGCGAGCGGCACGTCGACTGGCGAGAGAAATCGCAGAGGGACAACTCGACCCTGAAAGCGTGGACGAGGAGACCTTTGCCGGCTTTCTCGACACGGCCGAAATTCCTGATCCCGATCTGGTGATCCGCACAAGTGGCGAGCACCGCACGAGCAATTTTCTGATCTGGCAGGCGGCTTATGCCGAGCTGGTCTTTCTGGACGTGCTCTGGCCAGATTTTTCCGCGCGTCATTTTGCATCAGCGCTTGATCAATATGCCGCCCGAAAACGCCGGTTTGGAGGCGTGAATGCCGCCTGATTCAGGTGGCGTAAGGCAGCGCGATCCGGCACTGGCGACGCGACTGCTATCTGCCGCCATCCTGATTCCAGTATCGCTATTTCTCTTGTGGAATGGGGGGCTGCCATTCACGGCCTATTGTGCCGCCTTCGCAGCGGCAATGGCGTGGGAATGGATGCGGATGGCGGATCGTGATGCGCCAACGCGAAGCTATGCAATCGCATCAGCCGCAGCCTCAGGTGCGGTCCTGTTTGCCGCGGATGGAGAGTTCTTCTGGATGTTGGCTTGGCCGTTGGCGGGGGCCGCGGGTGTTATATTTGCAGGCAATCTGGAAATTGCCCGGCGTTGGCGCGGGGCTTTTGGGATTGTTTATGTCGCCCTGGCGGTGTCTGCGCTGGCTTCAATCCGGGCTCTGAACGGGTTCAATGCCGCCGTGTTCATCTTGCTGATCGTATGGGCTGCCGACAGCGCCGCTTATTTTGCAGGCACATGGCTCCGTGGTCCGAAATTATGGCCAAGTGTCAGTCCGAACAAAACCTGGACGGGATTGATCGCTGGCCTGGCGGGCGGAAGTGCAGCCGCCTGGGGATTCTCGCAATGGCAAGACCTGCCAGTTGGCGGCACCATATTGATGGGATTGATCCTGTCACTGGCGGCGATCGGCGGGGATTTGGCGATGTCGGGCTTCAAGCGCATGTTCGGCGTGAAAGACACCGGAGAGATCATCCCGGGTCATGGCGGTGTTCTGGACCGGGTTGATGCCCTGATGGCCGCTTGCTTGATGGCGCTCGGCCTTTCAACGCTCAATGTGCTGCAGGGCCCGCTATGAGCCGCCGCGTTTCAATACTGGGGTGCACAGGGTCGGTTGGAAAATCGACGCTCGATCTGATGGAGCGTGCTGACCCGGGGACTTATGAGTTCGTGGCACTTACAGCGCATTCGAGTGTTCAAGAACTCGCCGGGATGGCCCTGCAATATCGTCCCGAAGTGGCGGTGATTGCAGATGCTGACCGGTATGAAGAGCTTGCCCGTCTATTGAAGGGAAGCGGCGTCGAGGCGGCAGCGGGCCCCTCAGCGCTCGTCGAAGCGGCCAGCCGGCCGGTCGAATGGACGATGGCCGCGATTGTTGGCGCAGCCGGGCTGGAACCTACGGCTGCCGCGCTTCAGCAAGGTTCCATCGTTGCGATCGCAAACAAGGAGTGCCTGGTTTGCGCCGGTGATTACTTCATGCGGCTGGCGAAGGAGCGGGGCGCACGGGTGCTACCTGTCGATAGTGAGCACAATGCGATTTTTCAGTCTATCTACCCGGGTCATGACGACCATATCCGCCGGATCATCCTGACCGCTTCGGGTGGACCGTTTCGTGACTGGCCGCGGGAAAAGATGGCCACTGTTTCACGCGAGGATGCTCTGGCGCACCCGGTCTGGAGCATGGGTGCCAAGATATCGATCGATTCCGCGACCCTCATGAACAAGGGGTTGGAAGTCATCGAAGCCTGCCGTCTATTCGGTCTGGCGCCGGATCGTGTTGATGTCGTCGTTCATCGCCAGTCGGTGATCCACGGGCTGGTCGAGTACATTGATGGCAGCGTGCTGGCCCAACTCGGAAGCCCGGATATGCGAATTCCGATCGCGTCCACCTTGTCGTGGCCCGAGCGCATGGAAACTCCTGCAGAGCCGCTTGATCTGGCGGCAATAGGACAACTGGATTTCGAGCCACCGGATGAAAACCGGTTTCCAGCCTTGCGGATCGCGAGGGAAGCGCTGATTGCGGGTGAGGGGGCGACGGCGGCCCTGAACGCAGCCAATGAAATAGCAGTCGCCGCTTTTCTTGATGAAAAGATAGCCTTTCTTGACATTCCCCGGCTTGTTTCTGAGTGTCTTGAGGCTCTGGACAAGCAGCAATCACTGCCAAGCCGTTTTTCTGGCATGGAAGCTGCGTTAGCAGTAGACCAAAGCGCGCGCCGTTTAACGTCGCGGCTGGTCAACGGCAGTTAAAAACACACGAGGCCTTCCTTGATTGATTTTCTGACCTCTGGCGTCGTTACAATTGCGGCCTTCATTGCGGTCATATCGCTTGTCGTGGTGATCCATGAGCTGGGCCACTATTATGCGGGGCGGATATTCGGTATTCATGCAGAAGCGTTTTCACTCGGCTTCGGTCCCACCCTGTTTGCCGTCAAAGACCGGCGCGGCACGATCTGGCGCATCGCCGCCTTCCCGCTAGGCGGCTATGTGAAGTTCATGGGCGATGCGGGAGCTGCCAGCGAGCCGGATCAGGCCAAGCTCGCTGAAATGCGCGCCAAGCTCGGTCCCGATGCTGAAAAATGTTATCATTTCAAACCGGTCTGGCAGCGCGCCATCGTGGTTATCGCAGGCCCGCTAGCGAATTTTATTTTGGCGATTGTTATTTTCGCAGGGATCGCGGCCGGTTTCGGCGAGCGGGGACTTTCGCCGATTGTTGGCGAGGTCAGGGACAATTCTCCAGCCCAAGCGGCCGGTTTTGAGCCCGGCGACCGGATCCTTGCTGTGGGCGGCAGCGAGATAACCCGTTTCACCGATATCCGGATGGAATTGATGTGGCGTCCTGGTGATACCGTGACATTTGATGTGGAGCGGGATGGGCAGGCGATTCAGCTCAGAGCCGCGCCGGAATTGCAGCGGCTGCCCGATGGCTTCGGTGGATATCGGGATGTCGCCGTTGTTGGTTTCACCAGTTCCAACGAAATCTTTGAGCGCCGGTTCGGTCCAATCGAATCACTCGGCATAGGTGTCGCGCGCACTTTCGGCATTGTTGAAACCACAGCCCAATATGTCTGGCGGATTATTACCGGACGGGCCCCGCCAAACCTGTTGAATGGTCCCGTTGGTATTGTGACCGTGTCGGGTCAAGTGGCGAATGGGACAATCGACGCTGCCCCGTCAGCTGGCGCTGCATTGGGTGGCCTCGCATTAAATCTCATTCAGCTTGCGGGTTTTTTCAGTATTGGACTGGGATTAGTGAACCTGCTGCCAATTCCCATACTCGACGGCGGTCATCTCGTGTATTACGCCTACGAAGCGGTTGCCGGGAGACCGCTCAGCGAGAAAGCGCAAGCAATTGGCTTCAGAGTCGGGCTTGCCTTGGTGCTGGGTTTGATGCTTGTAGCAACCTGGAATGATTTGGTTTACCTCGGCGGGTTGGGTTCCTGACCCGCTAGCAAGAACGGCGGCCCGTATGTCGAGTTTTCAGCGCGTCCTGACCGCGGCATTTTTTTGCGTCATCAGTTTCACGCTGGCCTTGAGTGCCGCGCCAGTGGCGCATGCTCAGGACGGCAGTGTCGCAACTGACCCACCGCCCTTTGTGCCCGTGCGTCAGATTCTGGTGGAAGGCAATCAACGGGTCGAGGCTGACACCGTTATTTCCTACTTGATCATTCAACCCGGTGCGCCAGCTGATTCCCGATCGATCAACCTGTCGATCCAGACCTTGGTCGCGACCGGTTTGTTTTCTGATGTTCGCATCGAGAACCGCGGTGATGTCGTGGTCGTCTATGTGCAGGAAAACCCGATTATCAATCGCGTACTGCTTGAAGGTAATCGCTCCGTTGATGACGATTCCATCAATGAGGAGATCCAGGCCCAGCCGCGCGCGATTTTCACGCGGGCCCGTGTTCAGGCTGACGTACAGCGGATTATCGAGGTCTACCGCCGGTCCGGGCGCTTTGCAGCGCAGGTTACACCCCGCATTGTGGAGCTGCCGCAAAACCGCGTTGACCTGATCTTCGAGATCTCCGAAGGGCCGGTAACCGGTGTCCGGCGGGTGAACTTTCAAGGCAATGAGAGCTTTTCTGACCGGCAATTGCGCCGGGAACTTGTGACAGTGGAATCGCGCTGGTGGCGCTTTTTCTCGACCAATGACAATTACGATCCGGACCGTCTTGAGTTCGACCGGGAGCTGTTGCGTCAATTCTATCAGAACCGTGGCTATGCCGATTTCCGGGTGGTCTCTGCGGTCGCAGAACTGACGCCGGATCAGGAAGATTTCTATATCACATTCACCCTTGATGAAGGGGATATCTATTCCTTCGGCGAAATCACAATTCAGACGGACTTGCCGGATGTCGAGCCGGATTCGCTTGTCTCATTCTTGTCGGTCCGGACGGGCGAACTGTTCCAGGGCGAGTTGATCGAGGATTCGGTCGATACTTTGAACTTTGCCGTGGGCGCAGCTGGTTATGCCTTTGTGAATATTACGCCGCGCATCGATCGCAATCGCGACAACCGCACGGTTGATGTCGAGTTCGAGATCGAAGAAGGCCCGCGGGTTTACATCGAGCGGATCGATATTGTCGGCAATACAAGAACACTCGACAGCGTGATCCGCCGCGAATTGGAACTGGTCGAAGGTGATGCCTTTAACCGCTCTTTGATCGAGCGCTCTCAGGCGCGGGTACGCCGGCTTGGATTCTTTGAAGAAGTCGAAATCACCGAAGTTCAGGGTTCCACACCGGACCGGGCCAGATTGCAGGTGGCCGTGACCGAGCAGCCCACTGGCGAGTTGGCCTTTGGTGCCGGCTTTTCATCCCAGGATGCCTTTCTGATTGATTTGTCGGTCTCGGAACGCAACTTGCGTGGCCGGGGACAATTCCTCCGGTTCCGCGTCGCGGCAAGTTCACGCCGGGAGCAGATCGATATCCGGTTTACAGAGCCGCGCTTCCTCGATCGCAATCTGGCAGCCGGTATTGACCTTTTCTCGGTGCGTTCGGACTTCATCACCGAAGCGAGTTTTGAAACCCAGTCCACCGGGTTCAGCTTGCGGGCCGGATTTCCGACTACGCGTTCGACCAATCTGGGGCTTCAATACACGCTCCGGAATGACGACGTTCTGACATTCGCCGGGGCCAACCAGGCGCTGCGGAATCAGGCAGGTGAGCGCCTGACATCGGTGTTGTCTTATACCCTGCGGTGGGATCGTGTTGATAACCCGATTGAACCGTCTCGCGGTTTCCGCGCAGAAGTCAGCCAGTCGTTTGCCGGCATTGGCGGTGACGTCCGCTTCGTCAGCACCGAAGTGACCGCGGCTGTCTACCGTCCCTTGTTCTGGAATTTTGTCGGCAGCCTGTCGGCTAACAGCGGCTTCATCATGGGCTGGGGCGGCGATTCAATCCGGATCAATGATCGCTTCTTCCGCGGTGGCAACTCCTTCCGTGGCTTCGAAATTGCGGGTATAGGTCCGCGTGTTGTCGTACGCGATCCTGTGACAGGCGAGTTGCGCGGCGGTGACGCTCTGGGTGGGCGTTTCTACGCCATCGGTACCGCCGAAATGACTTTCCCGCTGCCTTTGCCCGAGCAATACGGTGTTCGCGGCAGCTTCTTCACGGAATTTGGAACGCTTGGCCTGCTTGATGACGAAGATACGCTCGATGAAGTCGTAGGCGCAGCGTTCACAGCCGATGACATGTCCTTGCGTGTCTCGGCAGGTCTCAGCATTTTCTGGGACTCACCCTTCGGGCCGGTCCGGTTTGACCTGGCCGAGGCATTGGTCAATGAAACTTACGACCGTGCCGAATTCTTCCGCTTCAGTACACGAACAGGATTCTAATCATGAAACCTTCCTCCCTTAACCCGATTGCGATGATCGCAGCGGCGTTTGCGCTCGTCAGCGTCACCGCGCCTGCCTATTCGCAAGTCACAGTCGTGATCAACGAAGAGCGAATTCTTGTTGAGAGCGCAGTGGGTCAGCATATTGCCGGCCGCATTCAAACCATCTCAGAAGAAATCCAGGCTGAACTGATCGCATTGCGCGCGCCGATCGACGCAGAAGCCGAGCGTCTAAATGCCGAAACCGCCGGTCTGACGCAGGAAGCCATCCAGCAACGCCCGGACCTGATGCAGCGCATCCAAACGGTGAGTCAGCAGGCTCAGCAATTTGAAGCCACGCGTCAGCGCTATGCCAACGAGCTGGTCGCAACCGAACGCGCGGCCATGCGCCCGGTTCTGGAATCCTTG
Organism: Hyphobacterium sp.; assembly: GCF_965228115.1. Lineage (GTDB taxonomy): Bacteria > Pseudomonadota > Alphaproteobacteria > Caulobacterales > Maricaulaceae > Hyphobacterium. Next base: position 425,846 of record NZ_OZ245794.1, read on the forward strand.
CAAACTGTTTTGCAGCAGGTTGTTGAAGCCCGTCAGGCCGACATTGTGATCGATCGCAGCGCGCTGGTCTATTCAAGCCAGGCGGTCGATGCCAGCCAGGACGTGATTGACCGTTTGAATGCCGTGCTTCCGACCGTGCCTGTCAACCGGGTCCGCTTGCCGGCGGACGGTGCAGCTGGCCAGCCTGCTCAGCAATAAGTTCAAGAAAGGAAGCGACCGTGGCAGATCCGCGCTTTTACGAGCCTGCCCGACCGCTTTCAATTTCACAGCTGGAAAAGTTATCGGGCGCCAGCTTTGAGGGGTTGGCGCCCGATGGCCTTTCGGTTTCCGGTGTGGCTCCAATTGAGGCCATGGCGGCCGGATTTCTCAGCTATGCTGAAAAAGGCGCCGAGACACCGGTAAACGGGGCTGTGGTTCTAACAGTCCAGAAACATGCCGCCAGCCTTCGGGATGCCGGTTGCATTGTCGGTATTTCGGATAATCCGCGTGCGGCGTTTGCCCGTTCCGCAGGCCATATCTTTGTTGGCAAGGAACTGGTTCAGGGCGAAGCGGAAATCCATGAAACAGCCCGGGTCTTTCCCGGGGCTTTCATTTCTGCCGGTGCCAGGATTGGCGCCGAATGCATTATCGAGCCAAATGCGGTTATTGGACCGGGCGTTGAAATCGGCGAGGGGGCCATCATCCGCGCGAATGCCGTTGTGACGTTTGCCGTGATCGGTGGAGGCTCCATTATCGGCTCGAGCAGCGTTGTCGGAAAAACCGGTTTCGCGGTTGTTCTGGGGATCGAAGACAAGCTGCGCGTCCCGCATTTCGGCAGGGCCATCATCGGGAAAGACGTTTCAATCGGCGCAAGCTGTTCCGTCGATCGGGGTTTGTTCGGTGACACCTTGATCGGCGATAACGTCCAGATCGATAATTTCTGTCAGATCGCGCATAACGTCAAAATCGGCAAGGGAACCGTTATGGCCGCCTATGCGGGCATCTCAGGCAGTACGACGATTGGCGAAAACTGCCTGTTTGCAGGCCGGTGCGCCACCACCGACAATATTACAATTGGCAATAATGTTGTGATGTTGGCGGATGCCGCAGCGATGTATGATATCCCGGATGGGGAACGTTGGGGTGGCAGCCCGGCCATGCCGGCGCGCAATTATCTGAAACAGCTGACTCAGCTGCGGAAAATGTCAGGCATCAAGGGCGCTCAAGGGAAAAAAGCGCGGAGATAGATATGAATGATCAAAGCGCCGGTATCCGAATTGAAATTGATGAAATCCTTGCCCGATTGCCGCATCGCTACCCTTTTTTGCTGATAGACCGCGCGGAAGATTATATCGCCGGTGAGTCAATCGTCGGAATCAAGAATGTAACCGTGAATGAGCCGTTTTTTCCGGGCCATTTCCCCGGAAATCCGGTCATGCCGGGGGTCTTGATTGTTGAAGCCGTCGCTCAAGCGGGCGCAGTGCTGATGTCAAAAACACTCGATGCAGACATCAACAAGACGTCGATCTATTTCATGGGCGTCGACAAAGTGCGCTTTCGTCGCCCTGTCAAACCGGGTGATACGCTGCGCATGCCGGTGAAGGTGACGCATATGCGCGGCGATCTCTTCAAATTTTCTGGCGCAGCGACCGCCAATGGACAACGCGTCACCGAGTTCGACTTTTCCGCCAAGGGCGTCACCCTGCCATGAGCCAGCGCATTCATCCCACGGCGATAGTTGAGGACAGCGTCAAGCTGGGCGCTGATGTTGAAATCGGTCCGTTCTGCATCGTCGAGGGCGATGTCGAACTGGGCGATGGCGTCCGGCTAATGTCGCATGTCACGGTCGCCGGCAAGACCACCATAGGCGAGCAGACCGTGGTGTATCCGTATGCTTCGCTTGGACATCCGCCGCAGGATTTGAAATTCAAAGGCGAAGAAACCCGCCTGATCATCGGAAAAAGAAATACGATCCGCGAATATGCCACCATGCATCCGGGCACCGGAGTGGGCCGGGCTGAAACCGTCGTTGGCGATGACGGCTTCTTTATGATCGGCACGCATGTCGCCCATGATTGTATTGTTGGAAATGGGGTTGTTTTGTCGAACCATGCGGTGCTCGGCGGGTATACGGTTGTCGAGGATCAGGTCATCCTTGGCGGATATACGGGGGTCGTTCAGTTCACACGGATTGGCCGGCAATCCTTTATCAACGCGATGTCACTCCTGACCAAGGATGTGATTCCCTATGGCGCGGCGGGTGGCAATCATGCCCACCTAGAAGGGCTGAACCTTGTGGGTTTGCGCCGGCGGGGACATTCCCGGGCCGCGATCAAGGAGCTTCGCACCGCTTACCGGTTGTTGTTTGCTGAAGAAGGTTCATTCAGTGAACGCCTTGAGGACGTAGCCGGGCTGTACGCCGAAAATCCGGCTGTTATGGAAATTGTCGGCTTTATCCGGGCCGAGCCCAGCCGATCAATTTGTATGCCGCATGACTGATGGATCACCGGACAGTTGGAGTAAACTCGCCATAATTGCCGGCGGCGGCGAGATCCCGCTTTTGATCGCCGAAGGCGAACGCTCTGCTGGCCGCCCGCCCTTCATTGTCGAGGTGGATGGGTTTGCAGATCAGAATTTTTCCCACTTCGAACGGGCGCGTTTTCCTGTCACTAAAGTTGGCGGAATGCAAAAAGCCATGATGCAGGCGGGATGCGATGCGGTTTGCTTCATTGGCCGGATAACCCGTCCTGATTTTTCAAGCTTGATCGGGTTAGACGGTGCGGCGATGGCCTTGTTGCCCAAAGTCGCGCAAGCCGCGCGCTATGGCGATGATGCGCTGATGCGGGTGATTGTCGACTCATTTGAAGCCAAGGGACTGCGCGCAATCGGTGCAGATGTTGTGATGTCCAGCCTGGTTCCGTCGCCGGGCGTGCTGGGCGTGGTGCAGCCTGGCGAGAAAGATCAGGCCGACATCCGTAAAGCGCTGAAGATTGCGCGGGCCATGGGGGAGTATGATATCGGCCAGGGAGCTGTTGTCGCGAACGGTCTTGTGCTGGCAGTTGAGGCGCAAGAAGGCACAGATGCCATGTTGGCCCGTGTCGCCGGTCTTCCCGAAGATATTCGTGGCACGCCTCAATCGCGAAGCGGCGTCCTCGCAAAGACGCCCAAGCCACAGCAGGAGCGGCGAATCGATATGCCAACGATCGGAACAATCACCATAGACGGTGCCGAGCGAGCGGGCTTGGCTGGAATCGCCGTGCGGGCAGGCAACGCACTGATCCCTCGCATGACAGAGACGATTGCCGCGGCAGATGCCGCCGGCCTCTTCGTTTATGCGGCTGAGGCTGATGAGTGAGCCTCTCAGAATTTTTATTGTCGCCGTCGAGCCCTCAGGCGATGCGCTCGGCGCTGATCTGATCGCGTCTCTTCGTGCTCTGCCCGCATACACTGTTGAAATTGCCGGGGTCGGTGGCGAACGCATGGCGGCTCTGGGTGTTCAGAGCGCAATCGACATATCGGATCTCGCAATTCTGGGACTTCTCGACGGGTTGAAGTCTTACGGCACGATTCTGAAGCGGGTGAATGAAACTGTCGACGCGGCGTTGGAATTCGGCGCGGACAGTGTGGTTCTGATCGATTCCTGGGGCTTTATGATTCGCGTCGCCCAGCGGCTTCAAAAGCGCGCGAATCCACCCGTACTGATCAAATATGTGGGGCCGCAGATATGGGCGGCTCGGCCAAGGCGGGCGGAAGTGCTCGCCCATTCGGTTGATCATCTGCTAACGATCCATGCCTTTGATCAGCCCATGTTTGAAGCGGCGGGTTTACCCACGACTTTTGTTGGCAATCCAGCTCTTGAAAGACCGGTAACCGGGGATGGAAAAGCGTTCCGGGCCCGTCATGGAATTTCAGACGAGGCGCGTGTAATTGGCGTTCTATTCGGGAGCCGGCCCAGTGAACTGCGCCGCATGGGCCCGGACCTTCGCGCCGCAATCAGACGCCTTAATCAACAAATGCCCGAAGCGGTGTTTGTTTCGCCGATGGCTCCGGTCATTGCAAAAGAGGTCAGACATCAGATCGAAATCGAGGAAGGCCTCCCGCCTGTGATCCTGATCGAGGAAGCCGAAAAGCGCGATGCAAACTCGGCGATGGATGCGGCTCTGGCGGTATCGGGGACGGCCACAACAGAATTGGCTTTGGCAGGAATTCCAACCGTTGCATGCTATCGGCTGGGCGCTTTGAGTTATTGGATTTATCGGCATTTTTTGTTCAAGGCTGACCATATCAGCCTGGTGAATATCGCGGCGAACGCGCGGCTGATACCAGAATTCGTTCAAACGGAAGCCACAGCCGAAAACCTGGCCTCCGCAGTCATGGAGCTGCTTGAAGAAGTAAATTCAGGCAATAGCCGGGGCCCGCGCCTGCGCGAAGCGGCTCTATCAATGAAAGGCGAGGGCCGTGCCAGCGACCGGGCGGCGCACGCGGTGGCCGGATTGACCGCCGCGCGCTAGAGCCAAACCCGTCAGCGTTTGCTCATTGAAATATAATCGCGCTCTGTTGTCCCGGCGAACAATTGGCGCGGACGGCCAATTTTCTGAACCGGGTCTTCCAGCATTTCGGTCCATTGAGCGATCCAGCCAACGGTCCGGGCTAGCGCAAAGAGCACCGTGAACATGGACGTCGGGAAGCCCATGGCTCTCAGTGTAATGCCGGAATAGAAATCGATGTTCGGGTAAAGCTTCTTCTCGACAAAGTATTCGTCTTCCAGTGCGATTCTCTCGAGCTCCATGGCAACCTGCAAAAGCGGCTCGTCTCTCACACCGAGGACATCCAGCACCTCATGGCAGGTCTCGCGCATCACCGTCGCGCGGGGATCGTAATTCTTGTAGACGCGATGTCCGAAACCCATAAGCCTGAATGGATCCTCGCGGTCCTTGGCGCGGGCAATGTATTCCGGAATCCGGTCTACGCTTCCTATTTCCTCCAGCATATTCAGCGCCGCCTCGTTTGCACCGCCATGGGCCGGGCCCCAGAGGCTGGCTATGCCTGAAGCAATACACGCAAACGGGTTGGCACCGGACGATCCCGCAAGGCGGACAGTCGAAGTGGAGGCGTTTTGCTCGTGGTCGGCATGAAGGATGAAAATCTTGTCCATCGCTTTTGCCAACGTCTTGTTCAGCTCGTAATCTTCAGCGGGTACCGCAAAGCACATGCGCAAGAAATTGCTGGCAAAATCGAGTTCATTACGAGGGCTGACGAAGGGTTGTCCGATGGAATATTTGTAGGCTCTTGCAGCGATCGTCGGCATTTTCGCGATCATGCGGTGGCTGGCAACGACCCTTGCATTCGGATCGGCAATGTCCGTCGAGTCGTGATAGAAAGCGGACAAAGCGCCCACAGCGCCTACCATGATGGCCATCGGGTGTGCATCGCGGCGGAAACCCCGGAAAAACTGGTCGAATTGATCATGCAACATGGTGTGGCGGCGGATCGTCATATCAAACGATTCCAATTCCTCCGCATTCGGAAGCTCTCCGCTTAACAACAGGTAGCAGACTTCAATGAAGCTGGATTTCTGGGCGAGTTGATCGATCGGATAGCCGCGATAGAGCAGGGTGCCTTTGTCGCCGTCGATATAGGTGATGTGACTTTCGCACGATCCGGTCGACGTGAAGCCCGGGTCATAGGTGAAGACGCCCGCCTGTTTGTAAAGCGTCCGGATATCAATCACATCCGGCCCCATTGTCCCTTTCAGCACGGGTAATTCATAGGTCTGACCATTCAGATTCAGCGTGGCAATACCATTGGGTTGAGCTTTCGTATCCATCATGACGGTTCCTGTTCGTACGGTCTAAGTGTTCTGTGCTTTGTTAATCTGTGTGTCGATACGCTTCATTGCTTCATCGCGGCCAAGCCACGCCAGCACCAGTGCGATGTCCGGGGCCGGAGCGCCGCCTGTTAAGGCGGCCCGCAACGGGGCGCCGATTTTGCCAAAGCCAATTTTTTCTTTCTCGACGAATGAATTCAGGGCCTCATGCAGGGAGGCATCATTCCAATCAGCAAGGGATTTCAGGGCTTGCTGGAATCGGCCGAGGATTTCGGGTGCTTCACCTTTCAGGGGTTTGGCGGCTTTGCCCTCAAGCGTAATGGGGGTCGGACGATAAAGGAAATAGGCTTGGTCTGCGAGTTCGACGAGGGTTGAAGCGCGTGTTTTCAATACGTCCATTGCTAGAGCCAGTCGCTCCGAAAGCGTCGCCTCGGAGAGATTGTCGCCCTCATACCTGGCTTCGCAAAATGGCAGGACAAGATCGATCAAACGACCATTGCCAGCCAGCTTCATATGGTGCGCATTGATGTGCGCCAGCTTGTCGAGATCCAGGCGAGCGGGTGATTTATTCAAACCCGCCAGGCTGAAGACCGCGATAGCGGCTTCATCATCAAAAAATTCCTCATCCCCATGCGACCAGCCAAGACGTAGAAGATAGTTTCGCAGGCCTTCGGGTAAATATCCCATCTCGCGATAGGCCTCAGCGCCCAGAGCGCCATGGCGTTTGGACAGTTTTTTACCGTCGGCGCCATGTATCAGCGGAATATGGGCGAACACCGGACGCTCCCATCCCAGAGCATCATAGATTTGCGCTTGCCGGCCGCCATTCACCAGATGATCGTCACCGCGCACGATATGGGTCACGCCCATATCATGATCATCCACCACAACCGCGAGATTATAGGTGGGGCTTCCGTCTGATCGCAGCAGCACCAGATCGTCAAAATCCTTGGCTTTCCAGCGGACCTCGCCCTGAACGGCGTCAGCAATAACGGAGTCGATATCGCTGGCTTTGAAGCGCACGGTAAAAGCCGCACCCTTAGGGGCATCATCGGGATCACGGTCACGCCAGGGGCTGCGCAACGCCCGGCCATCGGCAAAGGCTTTTTTACGTTCGGCCTCGGTTTCTTCGGCCGACATGTAGCAGCGGAAAGCCCCGCCGGACTGGAGCATTTGATCCACAACGGCGCGGTGCCTTGCCGCATTCGCAAACTGTGAAACAGGTTCTCCGTCCCAATCCAGTCCGAGCCAGCTCAATCCATCGAGTATGGCTTGCGTCGCCGCGTCCGTCGAACGCGCGCGATCAGTATCCTCAATCCTGAGTAAAAATTTCCCGCTGGCGTTGCGGGCCAATAACCAGTTGAATAGCGCTGTACGCGCGCCGCCAATATGCAGGAAGCCCGTTGGCGAGGGCGCGAAGCGTGTAACGATTTGACCGGGGCTGTCTTGCACTCGCGGAACCATGTTGCACTGCAATAGGAAACCGCGTGGTAACATGCCGGGCAGGGGGATGAAATAGCCGATTGCGCCTGATCAGCCAAAACTGGGACATCCCGGAGCAGTGGGCCGGAATAAAGCCACTGCTGAGGGCGCAATTGAACCTGGACATCACCAGGCCGGTCAGAGCCGCCCTATGGGCACCGGTCGCTTTTGGAGCCGGGGCGTTGGTCTATTTCAGCTTACCCCAGGAACCGGCGCCGATACTTTCCTGGCTTTGTTTCTTGCTTGGATGCGGGCTTTCGGCGATCGCCTTGCTCTGGCTCAGGCCACGCCCTGTCTTGTGGTCGGTTCTGGTTCTTATTGCCTTTGTTGCACTGGGATTTGCGCGTGGTCAGCACCACACGGTGTCGCAGTCTCCGGTGTTCGTTGACGGCACGGAACGTGCCCGGGACCTTACGGGTTGGCTTGAACGGGTGGAGTCCCGCAATGGGCGCGAGCGTCTGATCGTCCGCGTCGCCAATCTGGAAGGCTTCGATTCGCCGCCCCAGCGCGTTCGTTTTTATGGACAGCGCGGAACGCTCCGTCCCGGAGATGGCGTGACCGCCCGCGTGGTTTTAACCCCTCCGAGGCGACCCGCTGTTGCACGCGGCTATGATCCGCAATTTGCGGCCTGGTTTTCTGGCCTGGGCGGCACCGGTTTTGCAATTGCTCCGCTCAGTGCAGCGGAGATCGACGGGGATGGATTGATCCGGGCACTTGCCGGTTTCCGATGGCAGTTGGCTGAACGCATCCGAAGCCGTGCCCATCCCGAAACCGCCGGCATCGCTGCAGCATTGCTGACGGGAGATCGATCGGGGATCCCGGCCGACCATGCCGAAGCGCTAAGGGCAGCCGGCCTGGGTCATATACTGGCGATTTCGGGGTTGCATATGAGCTTGTTTGCGGGCGGATTGTTTTTTGCGGTCCGGGCTGCCGGGGCGGCAATTCCTGCTTTTTCGCGCAAACATGACCCGCGAATTCCGGCGGCCATCGCCGCCCTATGCGGGGCGGTTTTATATCTCATCCTGTCAGGCGCAGCGATCGCAACGCAACGCGCTTTTGTGATGGTCGCTGTGATCCTGATTGGCGTGTTATTGAAACGGCGCGCCTTTTCAATGCAATCCATTGCCTTGGCCGCAGGTATCATTTTGCTCCTGCAGCCCCAGAGCTTGCTCTCACCGGGTTTTCAGATGTCGTTTGCGGCTGCAGCCGCGCTCGTAGCGGCCTTCGATTTCTGGCGCACCAGACCGGTTTCAACACGAAGCTATGGCGTCGTTCAAAAACTGGCGGGGTTCTGGAGCTCACTTTCACTGTCCTCGCTGGTTGCAGGGTTTGCCACGGGCGCATTCGCGGCCTTTCATTTCAATCGGATCGCCGTTTATGGGTTTCTGGCCAATCTCGCGGCCATGCCCGTCTTCTCCTTGATCGTGATGCCAGCAGGCGCTGTCGCCCTTGTACTGGCACCCTTCGGGCTGGATGGGCCCGCGCTTTCGGTAATGAGCTGGGGACTGATCTGGGTTGTGCGGATTGCGGAATGGGTGAGCAACTGGCCGGGATCACTGGCCCCAATGGTGTCGGCGCCAGGGAGCGTCCTCGCGCTTTATGCGGCAGGATTTACGCTGGTGGTCGCAGCCAGGGAACTCTGGCGCTGGCTCGGCGTCGCCTTGATGCTGCTGGCCTATTCATTCTGGCTGACCAGCCCTCAACCCGATGTTTTTGTCTCCGAGGACGCGGTCGTTCTGGCTAGGTTTGGTGACGAACTGGAATGGACCAGCTCAGACCGCAGACGCGCGCGTTTTGCGGCCTCGGTATTTCTTGAACAATCCGGACAAAGGGGAGAGCGCCCCGGACGGGAAGGACTTTTGTGTGACCCGAGAGGCTGTGCAGGAACTGCTCAGGGTCTGGGCATAACCATCGCCTACGATGCTGAAACACTGCAAGAAGATTGCAATCGGTCAGACCTTGTTGTGCTGCGCGCTTATGCGTCCCCGGTTCAGCGCGCGGATTGCTCCGCCCATTTGATTGACCTTGGCGACCTGGTGCAAACAGGCGCCCGGAGCCTTCTTATTGAAAGAGGTCAGATCGTTCAGGTCCGGACGGTCGAAGATCAACGGGGCCGGAGAGTCTGGACGCAATCAGGGCGCTGACGCGCGATCAATGATACCGCCGGATCAGCCCAACCAGGCGGCCCTGGACGCGAACACGGTCGGGACCAAATATCCGGGTTTCATAGGCCGGATTTGCAGCTTCAAGCGCTATTGAGCCGCCTTTTTTCCGAAGACGCTTCAAGGTCGCTTCCTCTTCATCAACAAGGGCAACAACAATTTCGCCATTGTGAGCCGTATCGCAGCGCTCCACGATGACGATATCGCCATCGAGAATGCCGGCATCGACCATGGAATCCCCTTCAACCTCAAGCGCATAATGTTCGCCGCGCCCGCCCGCGATATCCGGTGGCAGGGTGATGCGATCTTGTTCATGCTGAATGGCTTCAATCGGCACACCGGCTGCAATCTTGCCAAGAACGGGCACGCTCACCGAGTCATTCGCCGGTTCCGGCGTGAAATCAGCATGAACCACATTCGGCGCGGCTGCACCGGTTTCGGGTGTAACCGTTTCGGGCATCTTCAAAACTTCCAGTGCGCGGGCGCGATGGGCGAGACGGCGAATAAATCCGCGTTCTTCCAGAGCTGTGATCAGCCGGTGCACGCCCGACTTCGACGCCAGGTCCAGCGCATCCTTCATTTCCTCAAAAGAGGGTGATACGCCATCCTCGCTCAAACGCTTGTGGATGAAGAGCAAAAGCTGATGTTGCTTGCGCGTTAGCATGGCTCACTCCCATGAGAACAAATCAGAAACTTCTCTCGATGTTCTATGAGTGTTCCGGGTTAACGTCAAGTAAACCGCAATTCAGCTGAGAAGCATCCGCGTTGCCTGGGTGACATTCTCTTGCCGCATAAGGCTTTCGCCCACGAGGATACCTTTCGCGCCGGCAGTCTTGAGCCGGGTGACATCAGCAGACGAGAAGATCCCGCTCTCGGCAATGGCGAATCGATCTTCGGGAATAATGGGCGCTAATCGTTCAAATGTTGCCAGCGACGTCTCAAAGGTCGTCAGGTCGCGATTATTGACGCCAATCAGCGGGGAGGGCAGGGCAAGCGCGCGCTCCAGCTCCGCCTCATCATGAGTTTCAATGAGCGCCGCCATACCCTGATCATGTGCCGCGGAAACAAGGTCCTGCGCCAGAGCGTCATCGACGCTCGCCATGATGACTAAAATTGCATCCGCGCCCATGGCCCGTGATTGTGTTACTTGCCAGGGATCAAGCAGAAAATCCTTTCTCAGGGCGGGCAGGGCAGAGGCCTCTCGGGCGGCCTTCAAATAATCCGGTTGTCCCTGAAAACTCGGAGCATCGGTCAGGACCGACAAACAGCTCGCTCCGCCCGCCTCATAGGCTTTGGCGAGTTCTGCCGGCTGAAAGTCCGCGCGGATCAAGCCTTTGGACGGGCTGGCTTTCTTGATCTCGGCGATGAGAGCGATGCCGGTGCTCGCAGCGGATTTTTGGAGCGCGCCGGTGAAATCGCGCGCCGGTCCGGCTTGGTCAATCATTTCGTCCAAACGCGCCGCGCTATAGGTCCGTTTTTCCTGATCGATTTCATCGCGCTTATAGGCCTCAATCTTTTCCAGCGCGTTCACGCTTCACCTCGCGAGATGGCCGCCATTTTCTCCAGAGTGTCGCGGGCTTTGCCGGTATCAATGGTCTCGACCGCGATCTTTGCACCCTCGCGGATATCATTTGCAATCCCGGCGACAATAAGAGCCGCTGCGGCATTCAGCACAACTATGTCGCGATAGGCACCGGGCGCACCGTTGAACAAGTTCCGGATGGCTTCCGCATTCTCATCCGGCGTGCCGCCAACCAGATCATCCAGGCTGGCCGTAGGGAGGCCTGCGTCACCTGGCGTGAGCGTGAACTCGGTGATGTCACCGTGATGAAGCTGGACGACACGGGTTTCGCCCGTTGTGGTGATCTCATCCAAGCCATCCGAGCCATGAACCACCCAGGCAAAATCGCAACCGAGCGTATCCAATGCCTCCGCGACTGGTTGCTGCCAGCGCGTATCGAAAACGCCAAGTAGCTGACGCTTGGCTCCAGCCGGGTTGGCCATCGGTCCCAAAAGATTGAAAATGGTGCGGGATCGCAGTGCCTTGCGAGCGCCGCCAACATGCCGGACGGCTGAGTGATGTGCGGGTGCGAACAGAAAGCCAATGCCCGCATCAGCAACAGCACGTTCGATCGCGGCTGGACCTGCCTCCAGATCAACGCCAAGCGATGCCAGCACTTCAGCGGAACCCGATTTGGAAGAAGCCGCGCGATTGCCATGTTTGGCAACCTTCGCGCCAGCCGCTGCCGCGACAATCGCTGCCGCTGTGGAGATATTGTAGGTGCCTTTTGCATCCCCGCCGGTTCCGCAGGTATCAATCGCACCTTCCGGTGCGCGAATGCCTGTCATGCGCTTGCGCAGAGCCTGGGCACCCAGGGCAAGGTCCTCCGGCGTTTCGCCGACAGCCGCCAATCCAATCAGAAACCCGCCGATCTCGGCCTCTCCGGCTTCACCTTCCATCAATTGATCAAAGGCACCGGCAATGGAGCCCGCATCGGGATGCTCTCCGCGCGATAGCATTTGCAAACAGGTGTGGATCGCGCTCATCAGGCCAATTCCCTTATTTTCAGCCCGGCCAGTTCAAGAAAGTTGGCCAGGACGGCATGTCCGTGCTGCGAGGCAATGGATTCGGGATGAAACTGAACGCCGTGCAGCGGACGTGTCCGATGCCGCAGCGCCATGATCTCCCCGTCTTCTGTCCACGCATTGACGATCATTTCGCCATCTTCTGGCAAGTTGCCGACGGCCAGCGAGTGATAGCGCGCAACGTCAAATGGGCTGGGCAGGTCGGTAAAAACGCCGGACCCATCATGAGTGACCGGGCTGGATTTGCCGTGCATGATTTCTCGGGCCTGGACGGTTTGACCGCCAAAGTTTTCGCCCATGCATTGATGGCCGAGGCAGACGCCCAGGATCGGCAGTGTTTCCGGCGCCTTGCGGATCAAATCAAGGCAAATACCGGCATCTTCCGGACGCCCGGGGCCCGGCGAAAGGCAAATCGCTTGCGGTTCAAGCGCCAATGCATCGGCTACGCTCATCACGTCATTGCGAATGACACGGGTCTTGGCCCCCAATTCCTCGAAATAGTGAACGAGGTTGAAGGTGAAGCTGTCATAATTATCGATGATCAACAGCATGTGGTGCGCCTTATTCCCAGCCTCAATCTAGAAGCCCTGATTGCATCCGCAATGCTGCGATGCGGTGCCAATTGGTAAACGTGGTATTAACCGAAGCATTGGCGATTTGGCTGCATGAAATTTCAGTCCGCCAACTCGTCAATTCCGCTTGTTTCGGGATTGCTCATGGCTTCGGTTTTTGTTGCCGGGGCCTTGGCCTATGAGGTGGGACGCACAACGCCCGGCAACGTCGAGGTGGAAGCTGTTGTCGGCGATCAAATTTCATTGCCTCGGGCAGAAAATACCGTTCCACCTGCTGCGGAAACGTGGGCGTTTGAGCCTTTGCCGTCGCGGATGCATAACCAGCCAATTATTGCACTGATTATCGATGATGCCGGTATCGATCCTTTACTCACGCGTAGGGCCACAGATCTTGGCATCCCCATGACCCTTTCATTTCTGCCCTATGCGGAGGCGTCGGCCGATCTTGCGAGGTTGGCGAGAGCGCAGGGACATGACGTGTTTCTTCATTTGCCCATGGAACCGGTTGGTTTTTCTGATCCCGGCCCGCGGGCGCTGACCCGGCATCTGACATCTCAGGAAATTGCATCACGGACCCGTCTGGCATTCAACAGCATTCCGGGCGCCATTGGCCTGAACAATCATATGGGCAGCGCCTTTACCGCAGACGAAGACGCCATGCGGTCGGCGCTGGAAGCATTGGAGAGCCGGAACTTGATCTTTGTCGATTCCCTAACCAGTGGCCGGAGCCGGGCCCGCGAAGTGGCAAACCGGTTGGGTTATACCAGTCTCAGCCGCGACGTTTTCATTGATCACGACGCGAATAGCGTCCAACAAGCCCTCGATCATATGGCCAATATGGCGCGGCAATCAGGTCCGGTCATTGCGATCGGCCATCCGCGGCCAGGCACGCTGGACGCGCTTGAAAACTGGCTGATGGATCCTGCCAATCAGGACATCCGCTTCGTGACGATTTCCGACTATGTTGGACTAGGGGCCGTATCCGAAGCGCCAATGTCAAACGAAACGGTGCGCCTGTTCAGCGGCGCGGAATAAAGCCCGGGCCTTGTTCAGGCACTCCTGATGTTCCGCTTCAGGATTGGAATCGAGGACAATCCCAGCGCCTGCCTGAACCGACATCTGCCCATCCTTGATCAAGGCGGTTCGAAGCGCGATGGCCATATCCATATTGCCATCCGCGCTGAAATAACCTGCGGCGCCGGCATAGTAACCGCGACGGTGAGGTTCGATCTCGTCGAGTATTTGCATGGCCCGGACTTTTGGTGCACCCGACACGGTGCCAGCAGGAAACCCCGCAAACAAAGCTGAAATTGCGTCCTGTTTTTCCGCCAGATCGCCTTCCACGTTCGAGACGATATGCATGACATGGCTATAGCGCTCGACGATCTCCCGTTCGGTGATCCTGATCGAACCTGGTTTTGCAACGCGGCCGACATCATTGCGACCTAAATCCAGCAGCATCATGTGCTCGGCGCGCTCTTTGGGATCCGCCAACAGGTCGGCTTCCAGCGCATTGTCGTCTGCCGGCGTTTCGCCGCGCGGCCGGGTGCCCGCAATCGGGCGGACTGTCACAACACCATCGCGCACCCGAACAAGAATTTCCGGACTGGAACCGGTAATGGCGTATCCCTGGAACTGGAAATGGAACAAGAAAGGAGACGGATTTAAACGCCGCAAGGCGCGATAAAGCGAGAAAGGCGGCAAGTGGAACGCTGTTGTGAATCGCTGGCTCAGAACGCCCTGAAAGATATCGCCGGCCCGGATATGCTCTTTCAAACGATTGACATCGTCCAGGTATGCGTCTTTCTCGAACGATGACACCGGCTTGATGTCGGCAGGTCGCGCTGCCTCTCGAGGTTCAAATGGATAATCGAGCTGGCTCAGCAGTGCCGCTAGTTCGGCATCGGCGACGGACCTGTCCCCATCATACGCCAGACGTCGATAGGCGGTGATTTCCTGTTTCAGAGCATCAAAAACGATGACCGTTCTTGGACGGATCAAACAGGCCTCGGGAATGCCTGCCGGGTCCGGGTTTTGTGTATCGGGTAGCGGCTCGATCGCCCGGATCAGATCGTAGCCCACATACCCAAACAAACCTGATGCGATAGACGGTGTTCCGGGTTCAAGCGCGATCGCCGAGCTGGCATTGAGTGATTTGAGGGAGGCAATCGGATCTGCCCCATCCGAAACCGGTTCGGCATTCGATGCCAGGTTTTGAAGGAAAGGCTTGCCGTCCCGCACAGTCCAGATCAGGTCAGGGTCCATCCCGATCGCCGAATACCGACCCCGGAAAGACCCGCCCTCCACAGATTCGAGGAGAAAGCAGTTTTCGTGATCCTTCACCAGCTTGAGATAGGCCGCGACCGGTGTGGTAACGTCATCAATCCGCGTCGCGGAAATCAGGCGGGCATCTGCAGATGCCATTTGTCTTATTGAATTTGCGTTGGATCGATCAGCCCAAGCGCTTGATCGCGATTGCGCACATTGATGTCGCTCCCATCGAAATCGAATTCCCGATAAAGCGCGGTCACCAGGCTGGAATCGATATCACTGCGATAACCCTGGTCCAGAAACTCGTTCAGCTGGGCGAGTATTTCAGGATTTTGGACCTCTCCATCGCGGGCGGCATTTACGCGCAAGACCAGGTGCGATCTT
This sequence comes from Hyphobacterium sp., assembly GCF_965228115.1. Lineage (GTDB taxonomy): Bacteria > Pseudomonadota > Alphaproteobacteria > Caulobacterales > Maricaulaceae > Hyphobacterium. The sequence goes on from NZ_OZ245794.1 coordinate 441,109, forward strand.
CCAACGCCGGAATGCGTGCTTTCCACGTCGCCGACATCCAGAGAGAAGGCCAGGTTCACAACGTCGCGGCTGAAAGTCCCGGAATTCTCGTCGCGTCTCAAGCTCGCCTGTTCAATCCGGAAGGCCGGGTTGGCATCACGGATCGATTCCAGGGTTTGCCCTTCGTCCAGCAGTGTCAGCACATTTTCGGCAATATCTTCGAGCTGCGCATCGATTTCCTGCAGGCGCCAGACGGTTTCCGCATCCTCGCGGGCTTCTTCAAGCGACCGCAAGCGGCTGTCCTCGATCACATCCACGCGAAGCGCGAAAAAGTTTCCGTCGCCATAATCGAGCAGATTGGTATCAACCAGGGGCGGCTGTTCAAACGCAGTGGAAAGTATATCCGGTTCGGTAAAGAAGCCGAACGCAAAGTTCCCATCTTCGCTGCGGCCCTGTTGATCAACAGTCTGGAAGACCTCGATCACCAACCCCGCGGCAAAGGCGGCTTCCTCGATCGAAAGGCCATTTGCGCGGGCTTCTTCGTACGCGCCGAGATCGGTGTACAGCGCATCCTCAGCGGCTGCACGCGCGAGCTCATCACGGATCTGCGCCCGCTGGTTTTCTAGAGTGGGAATGCTCTCTTCTTCGGCCGCTTCCACCAGAATGGCGAACCAGGTGCCGAACTCGGTCTGGACCGACAGGCTATCACCGGCAGCCGCTTCGAACAGCGTATCGCGGACGGTATCGTCAGGCACCTGGAAAGCCTGGCGCTCTTCGAACCGCGACGGGGTATTTCCGCCCAGTTCTGCTGCAACGAGATCGGCATCTTCACCGTTAGCCAGGAGCTCTGCCGCAGCGTTGGCATCGGCTTCATTCGCGACGGCAATCTGAACGTAGGTCCGTGTGGCCGGCGTGCCAATCGCGCCGCTTTCCAGATCAAACTCGTACTGTTCGACGATGTCGCTTTCATTCACGGCGACATTCATCAGATAATCCTCAATGCGAAGCCGGACGAGGGTAATTCCACGACGTTCCGGTGCCGTGAAGAATTGCGGATTGCCGTCAATCGTCGCTTGCAATTGTTCATCGGTCGGGTCTGGCAGCTCGTCTGCCGCAGATGCCGGGATGACCAGCGCTTCTAGATCGCGAACTTCTCCGACATAGCGGTTCAGCAATTCCCGATAGGCCTCGGGATAGGTGATGCCTTCAAACAGGCTGCTGGTCAGTTGTTGCAGGACCAGATTATTGCGGACATCGGTTTCAAACTGGCGTTCTCGTTGATTGGTTTGTGCCAGAAACCGGCGATAGGCTTCACGGTCAAAACCGCCGTCCAATGGATCGGTAAAGACTTCAAAATCGCGGATTTCCTGCCGGATGGCCTGATCAGACGCTGCAATCCCCAGGGAACGGGCCTGTGACCTCAACATGGCATTCAGGATCAGCTGGTTCAGCGCCTGGTCACCCAGGCCCTCCGCGCGTGCCTGCTCCTGGGTGATGCCGGGATTGTCCTCGCGGGCGCGGTTGATGGCGCCATCGAACTCACGTTGAAGGTCAAAGACGGTTACGCGCTCACCGCCAACAACGGCGACATTATCGCCGGGAGACTGAAAAACGTCATTGACCCCCCACAATGCAAAACTTGCGATGAGGAGCACAAAAAGCACCACAAAGAAGGGCGACTTGATACCGTTGCGGACTGCTGAAAGCATGAAAACTGTTTCCTGGCTTGGATGCGGCAGCGAAGGTAGCGATGCCATTTACACGCTGCAAGCGCGCCGTCATTGTCCGGACGCAGTGAATCGCAGACGGGGAGGGGTGCATGACGCGGCGAATGCTGATTGCAGGAAACTGGAAAATGAATGGCCTTTCCCGTTCTCTTGCCTTTTTTGATGCCCTTCAGCCGCCTGTTGCAACGCGACCCGATCTTGATGTCCTGGTCTGTCCTCCCGCCACACTCCTGGCTGCGGCAGCGGCCAAGGCCGGTCCGGTGCATATCGGCGCGCAGGATTGCCACTCACACGAAAGCGGTGCCCACACAGGGGACATCTCAGCAGCAATGATCAAGGACGCCGGCGCGGCCTATGTGATCGTCGGCCATTCTGAACGCCGCGCAGATCATGGTGAAACAAGCGAAACCGTGAAGGCAAAAGCCGTTGCCGCCCAGATGGCTGGTTTAGTCCCCATTATCTGTGTCGGGGAAACAAAAAACGAGCGCGACGCAGGCAAAGCCCGGTCGGTTGTAGGTGAACAACTGGACGCTTCGCTTCCTGACGAGGCTCCGTATGTGGTCGCCTACGAGCCCGTATGGGCCATTGGCACCGGTTTGACCGCATCCACAGATGATATTGCGGATATGCACGCCTTTATCCGCTTGCAGTTGAAGGCCGGTGACGGCATTCAAATCCTGTATGGCGGTTCTATGAAGCCTGCAAATGCAAGCGCGATTCTTGCGCTTGAAGATGTGGATGGCGGCCTGATCGGCGGCGCCAGCCTGAAAGCGGACGACTTTACGGCCATAATTCAAGCAGCACCCGTAAGAACTGAAATGTCCGGGTAAGCCGGTATCAATCATTTTCTGCCAGTTTCAGATTAACTGCCTGAAGCGGGTGAGGGTGCCGTAAATGTCTGAATTGGATTTCCAGCGCGCAGCGGTTCTGCTGTTCGATCCGGTTCATGTGAATCTGCGCACAACGCGCTATGCCCTGAATGAAATCGGATTCCGCTCAATAGAAACCTGCAGCACGATGGAAGAATTCCGCCGGCAATTGTCCGAGAATAATTGGGACCTGATTGTTGCCGAGTGCTCTTCGGCAAAAGTTGATGTTTTTTCCATCACGAGACAGATCCGACGCGGGGAAGCAACACCTAATCCCTATGCGGTGATCGCGCTGACCTCCTGGACACGCGATGGCGGACATGTCCGCAAGGCAATTGAGTCCGGTGCAGACGACGTCATCGTGCGCCCGTTCTCGACCCAGTTTGCCGAGGACCGTATCCGGACCATGGTGCGGGACCGCAAGGCATTCGTGGTCACCAGTGACTATGTCGGTCCTGATCGCCGGTCGGGCCCTCGCGCGGCGTCGGGCGAAGATGCCATGATCGTCCCCAATACGCTTCAGGCGAAAGCGGATGGCGATGAGGAAGCGCTTCGCGTGGCTTATAGGGGCATCCGTGAATCCAAAAAGCACATAGAGGCGGAACGTGTACGCCGCCTGGCCATGCGTATCGTCGTGACCGCCGAATTGCAGTTCGATTCGTCGGCAGGCCCCGCAAAAGCCTTCGATCCTGCAGACATAATGCGATCTGCACGTGAACTGCGTGACCAGCTCGAGAAAGCCAATCGCGTTGATGCGGTCCAAGTGTCAGAGGCACTCATCGACCACGCAAGAAATTTCCGCAACCCGGAAGAGCGGAATGTGAAGAATTTCCGGCTCATCAAGGAGTTGGCCATCGGTGTATATGCCGCTTATGCCGATGGGGAGTCGCTGGAGCGGGCCAAGGATGAAATCGCCCGTACAGTCAAAGCGCTGCGCAAGCGGCTGTCATCTGCCGCGCCGGGGAGTAGCGTTCAGGACTTGCCTGAGCTAAAAGCCGCCTCCATGTAAGACGGGTCTACCCGGAGAAGGCGGCAAATTGCCATGATGATTGTCCTGCTAATCGTTCAGTTATTGATCTCGGTCGCACTGGTCGTGGTCGTGCTCATGCAACGCTCTGATGGCGGTGCGCTGGGCATTGGCGGCGGTGGCGGCGGCGGGGGCATGATGTCTAGCCGGGGCGCAGCGACGGTTCTGACGCGGACCACAACCTTCCTGGGAGCCGCTTTTTTTGTTCTGGCTATCGTGATGGCTATCGTGGCCGGTGTGGATGCACAGGGCCAGAGCGTCTTTGACGTGGAAGAAGAGGACGCGCCTGTCACTGATCTCTTCCCGGAAGAAGACGGCCAATCTCCGACACTTCCTGACGATCGCTGATAAATCGCTGAGATTTATTGCCGAGAACCGGCGCCGCGACTTTCGCCGGGCTCGAATCTGCGGTATTCGGGCTTCCCATGCCGCGTTATATTTTCATCACTGGCGGCGTGGTCTCCTCACTTGGTAAAGGCCTCGCTTCCGCCGCATTGGGCGCCTTGCTGCAAGCGCGTGGATATAAAGTCCGCCTGCGTAAGCTCGATCCCTATTTAAATGTCGACCCCGGAACCATGTCGCCGTACCAGCACGGCGAAGTCTATGTCACCGATGACGGGGCCGAGACCGATCTCGATCTGGGCCATTATGAACGCTTTACAGGCGTTGCCGCCGCACAGAGCGATAACATCACCACAGGGCGGATTTACTCCACAATCATCGAACGTGAGCGCCGCGGGGATTATCTTGGCGCGACGGTTCAGGTCATCCCGCATGTCACGGATGCCATAAAGGAATTCGTTCTCTCAGATGCGGGCGATGTTGACTTTGTGCTCTGCGAGGTCGGTGGCACGGTCGGTGATATTGAAGGCCTGCCGTTTTTCGAATCGCTTCGCCAGCTGGGTCAGGAACTCGGACGCGATCAGGCGATCTTCCTGCATGTGACCCTGTTGCCCTACATCAAGGTGGCAGGCGAAATGAAAACCAAACCGACCCAGCACTCGGTCAAAGAGCTCCGGTCCATCGGGATTCAGCCCGATATTCTTCTTTGCCGCTGTGAACAGCCCATAGATCCGGGCGAACGGAAGAAAATCGCCTTGTTCTGTAACGTCCCCGAAAGTGCAGTGATTGAAGGCATGGATGCTGCCTCGCTCTATGACGTGCCGCTGGATTACCACGCCAAGGGGCTCGACACCGAAATATTGAAACGGTTCGGCATTTATTCAGCGCCGGAACCGGATATGACACGATGGGAGGCCATTTCCCGGAACATTCATGAGCCTGATGGTGAGGTGACCATTGGCGTTGTCGGCAAATATACCGGTCTGCTGGATGCCTATAAGTCGCTGAACGAAGCGCTGGCGCATGGCGGGATCGCCAACAATGTGAAAGTACGCCTTAAATGGCTGGATTCTTCGCAATTTGAGAGCCCCGATACATTTGGACCGCTCGAGAATGTCCATGGAATTCTTGTGCCTGGCGGATTTGGTGAGCGCGGAGCTGAAGGGAAAATTGCAGCGGTCCGGTTCGCGCGCGAACGGAAAATACCCTATTTCGGAATCTGCTTTGGGATGCAAATGGCGGTGATTGAAGCTGCGCGGAATCTCGCCGGGCTCAAAGGGGCCAATTCCACAGAGTTTGGACCGGCAGAGGAACCCCTGGTGGGTCTTTTGACCGAGTGGACCAAGGGCAATGAAGTCGAACGCCGCGGCAGCGAAGACGATCTTGGCGGTACGATGCGTCTGGGCGCGTACCCGGCGGCATTGAAAGACGGCTCCCGGGTCAAGGACATTTACGGGACTTCTTCGATAGAAGAGCGCCACCGCCATCGCTATGAAGTCAACGTGGCCTATCGGGACCAGCTGGAAGCTGCGGGTTTGACATTCTCAGGACTGTCCCCGGACGGGGTTTTGCCTGAAATTGTCGAGCTGGAAGACCACCCCTGGTTCATTGGGGTTCAGTTCCACCCGGAGCTGAAATCGCGGCCGTTCGAGCCGCATCCTCTATTTGCCAGCTTCATTGATGCGGCCGTGAAGCAAAGCCGTTTGGTGTAGATTGAGTTTTTTGCATCCAAATGAGCCCTTCGTGACATCAAGTCAGAAATGACTTGTTTGCTGGCAGGAGGATTTCATGGCCAAATCATTGATCGGCGCACTCTTTGTTGCGGGAATTTCGGCATCTGCGGTTTTTGCGCAGTCGGCTCAATCCACTGAGGAAAGACAGATTGACCGGTTCAACCATCTGGAGATGAGCGGTCGCTTTGATGTGATCTTTACGCCGTCGGACACACCGCGTCTCGTGATGCAGGGTGATCCGGAAGATATTCGCGATATCGATATCAGTTTGAGGAACGGCCGTCTGGAAATCGAACAGGATCGCGGAGTCCGTCGGTGGTTCGGTCGCGCCCGCGATCTGGACGTTGTTGTTTTTGTCGAAGGTCCGGGGGTTGAGGAATTCGATGCCTCTCGCGGCATGGATGCCCAGATCAATGATTTGACGCTGACCAATCTTGATATGGATGTCAGCACTGGCGCGAGCGTGCGCGTGTCGGGCAATTGCGAAAGTGGCAGTTTCAATGTTTCAACCGGAGCTTCGCTCAATGGCCGGGAACTGGACTGCGGATATGTTCGGGCCAATGCCTCCACAGGAGCGTCCATGCGGGTCAACGCCACAGACGAGCTGCATGCCAACGTGTCGACGGGGGCGGATGTCTACTCCATGACATCACCGGATGTTTTCCGTTCGAACACCAGCACCGGCGGCAATGTCCGGATTGGCGATCGGAACTAGATTTCGCTCACCTTCGGTGGTTGCGTTCTGATGTGACTGCTTGTATACGCGCCGATCTTCGCGAGGTTCGCTTCGTGATCCCGTGTTCATATCAGATGTGGAGAGACCAATGGCGGTCCCCAAGAGAAAAACCACCCCGTCCAAGCGTGGCATGCGCCGCAGCCATCACAAGCTGGCCAATCCGTCCTATGTCGAGGACAAGGATTCGGGCGAGCTGCGCCGCCCGCACCACATTGACCTGAAAACCGGCATGTATCGGGGCAAGCAGGTTCTGGAGCCGAAGGACGACTGATCCTTCCACCTTGTCTGGAATTCATGAACGCGCGGGGCTTGCACCCGCGCGTTTTGCTTTTAAGAAGCGCCCAAGCCGAAACACCGCTTGAAGGAGCGCTTCCATGACCGCCATCGTCGACATTATTGGCCGTGAGATACTCGACAGCCGGGGCAACCCGACCGTGGAAGTCGATGTTGTGCTGGAAGATGGCAGTCTGGGCCGAGCCGCCGTCCCCTCTGGTGCGTCAACCGGCGCGCACGAAGCCGTGGAAATGCGCGATGGCGGCGAGCGCTATAACGGCAAGGGCGTTCAAAAAGCCGTTGAAGCCGTCGAAACCGAGATTTTTGATGCCATTGGCGGGATGGATGCTGAACAACAGCGCGGGATTGATGATGCGCTGATTGCGCTCGATGGAACCGAAAACAAGGGCCGTCTCGGTGCCAATGCTCTGTTGGGTGTTTCGCTAGCCAATGCCAAGGCCGCAGCCACATCACTCGGGCTGCCGCTTTATCGCTATATCGGCGGCATCAATGCCCGCGTGCTGCCCACGCCGATGATGAATATCGTCAATGGTGGCGCGCACGCCGACAACCCGATCGATTTTCAGGAATTCATGATCATGCCGGTTGGCGCGCCGAGCTTTTCCGAAGCGCTGCGCCAGGGCGTCGAAGTCTTCCATGCGCTTAAAAGCCGCCTGAAAGCCGATGGCCACAATACCAATGTCGGGGATGAAGGTGGTTTTGCCCCGAATCTGAGAAGCGCAGAAGAAGCGCTAGACTTTGTGATGACCGCGATTGAATCCGCCGGCTTCAAGCCGGGCGAAGAAATGGCGCTGGCGCTCGATGTGGCGTCCACCGAGTTCTACATGGACGGCAAATACGTGCTGGAAGGCGCCGGCGAAACACACGACGCGGATGGCTTTGCCCAATACCTTGCCAAGCTGGTCAACCAATACCCGATTATCTCCATCGAGGACGGCATGGCTGAGGACGATTGGGGGGGCTGGGTCGCCTTGACAGAGGCGGTGTCTGGCAAATGCCAGCTGGTCGGTGATGATCTGTTCGTCACCAACCCGTTGCGCCTCGCCAAAGGCATTGAAATGGGCGCGGCCTCCGCCGTTTTGGTGAAGGTCAATCAGATTGGCACGCTGACCGAAACACTGGAAACGGTCGAAATGGCGCTACGCTCCGGGTATGGCGCAGTCATGAGCCACCGGTCCGGAGAAACCGAAGACGCCACGATTGCCGATCTGGCAGTAGCGACCGGGTGTGGACAGATCAAGACAGGCTCACTTGCCCGCTCTGATCGGACAGCAAAATACAATCAGTTACTGCGAATAGAAGCCCAGCTGGGCGCGCAAGCCATGTATGCGGGACAAGACCCCATCGCCATGTAGTCTGCGGGACTCGCGGAAACGCGTTCCCGCTTTTGTCCGTCAATATCCTTTGCGATTTCTACAGGCGAAGGAGGCCTCTATGGGCGATTTCTGGACGGATTATTGGTGGATGATCACGCTTTTCCTGATTCTTATTGGATCAGGCGGAGTCGCGGTTTCCCGAAATAAAAAAGGCGATGACGACACGCCGTAACCCTTGATTCACCCTGTTGCGCTTCAATGCGTGCATCAAGACGCGGGGAAAACCGCGCCGGTTAGGGTGATTAAGGGTGGGACGCAGTATGCGATCCGTGAAGCGACTAATACCTTCGATCTTCTTTGCAGCCATGATTGCCTATTTCGGCTATCACGCGCTCAATGGCGAGCAGGGTGTCCTGAATTGGGTTGTGGTTAAGAACCAGATCAACATCGCCGAAACCGAATTGGCCGAGGCCCGCGCAGAGCGTGAAGCGCTGGAGGTTCAGGCTGCGCGCCTGCGGTCAGACAGCCTGGATCTTGATTATGTCGAAGAGCGGGCGACAGCCCTATTGAATATTGCGCACCCGCGCGATTTCATTGTTGATATCGAGCGCCCCGAGCAGCGCTAGAAACGCAATCTATTTTCCACATTGCAGCTTGCCGTAAGCGGTAACTTCCTGTTATGGCCCTCCCATGTTTCAGGGAGCGCGAACGTTAGTTCGTATACGAAAGAATGGCCGCAAGAAAAGTCGCAGACCGCACCACTGATACCGCCGCCAAAAAGAAGAAGGGACCGGCCGCCAAGGTCATCAAGTCCGACCTTCTGATGTATTACCGTGACATGCTGTTGATCCGCCGCTTCGAGGAGAAGGCAGGACAGCTTTACGGCATGGGTTTGATCGCCGGATTCTGCCACCTCTATATCGGTCAGGAAGCGGTGGTCGTAGGCGTTCAGGCGGCACTCGAAGAAGGCGATCAGGTGATCACCGGCTATCGCGATCACGGCCATATGTTAGCGACGGGTATGGACCCCAACGGCGTGATGGCCGAACTGACGGGCCGTGAAGGCGGCTATTCCAAGGGCAAGGGCGGCTCCATGCACATGTTCAGCCGCGAGAAGCAATTCTTCGGCGGCCATGGCATTGTGGGCGCGCAGGTTTCAATCGGAACCGGCCTCGCTTTTGCCGATCTTTACAAGGACAATGGTAAGGTCTGCGCCACCTATTTCGGTGATGGCGCAGCCAACCAGGGCCAGGTTTATGAGAGCTTCAACATGGCCAAGCTCTGGAACTTGCCGGTCATCTACATAATCGAGAACAATCAATATGCCATGGGCACGAGCGTTCAGCGGGCATCCTCTGAAACCCATCTGTATAAACGCGGTGCCTCTTTCGGCATTCCGGGAGAAGAAGTCGACGGGATGGACGTTATCGCCGTTCGCGAAGCCGCCGCCAAAGCGCGCAAGCACTGCGCGGACGGGAAGGGGCCTTTCATTCTGGAAATGAAGACCTACCGCTATCGCGGTCACTCCATGTCTGACCCGGCCAAGTACCGGACGCGCGAGGAAGTGGATGATATCCGCTCGCACCATGATCCGATTGAAGGCGCGAAAGAACGTATTCTGAAGGAAAAGTGGGCGACCGAAGACGAGCTCAAGGCGATGGATAAAGAGGTCAAAGCCATCGTCAATGAAAGTGCCGAATTCTCCAAAACCTCGCCTGAGCCGGATCCGTCCGAACTCTGGACCGATGTGTTGGTTGAGAGCTAAGGTTTGAGCACCGTCCTCCGCTTCTTCGCGATTTTTGTCGCACTGAACCTGATCGCAGAGCCCTTTGTGATCTGGTCAGGATTCTCTCGGGAGTCCGTGACCTTTATCATGTGGACCGTCGGCATTGCCGCCATTGTGGCCCTGAAATGGGAAGGTAAATCTCTTGGCGAACTTGGCTGGAAATGGGGCGCGGGCCGATATCACTGGATCGCCTTGGGACTGCCTATCGTCTATGGCACGCTGGCTTATGGTCTGGCAGGGGCAATGGGCTGGGCAAGCTTCGCAACGCCGGATCTTCAAGCAGCGTTCCGGGAAGGCGGTCCACTATCCAACTGGGACAGTGCACTGGCGCTTCTACCAACCGTAATCATCGTGTTCGCCGCTGGCGTGGTGAATGCCTATGCGCGGGCACTTGGCGAGGAAATCGGCTGGCGGGGTTTCCTGACACCGCGTTTGACCGAGGCATGGGGATTTGCACTGGCGACATTGGTAACAGGCGTTATCTGGGCCGTCTGGCATTTCCCCGGTCTCCTGTTCAGCGATTACAATTCTGGTGGCAACCAGCTCTGGGAGTTGCTTTCCTTCCTAATTATGGTCACGGCCTTGTCCGGGCCCATGGCCTGGCTGCGCCTTAAATCCGGATCGCTCTGGCCTGCAGCGACTTTTCATGCCGCACATAATGTGTTCATTCAGCGTGTCCTCGACGAGATGAGTGAGCGCGGTGATGGCAATATCACCATGGTCAGCGAGTTCGGAGTCGTCTTCGCGCTAGTGGTGGTCCTGGTTAGCGCCCCCTTCTGGTGGGCCGGGATCAAGAGCTTCAAGAAGGGAGCCATCACATGACCCCCGCCGATTTCCTTACCAAATGGCATGACGCCGTTCTTCAACGCGATGCGTCCTTGATGGACGAGATCATCGCAGAAGGATGTGAGCTGCATTCTCCGGTCGTCTGGAAGCCAACGACTGACAAGGCCTATCTCATCCATATCCTTCAAGGCGTGATCGATACGATTGATGGCTTCGCTTATCGTGAGGAATGGATAAAAGACAACGGGATCATCCTGGAATTCACCGGCACAGTAGACGGCAAGGGCCTGGTCGGAATCGACAAGATCACCCTGGGCAATGATGGCCGCATGACACGGCTGGAAGTTCTGATCCGCCCGATGAACACCTATATCGAATTTGCGACGCGCATGCGCGAACACGTCGCCAGATTTAGCCCTGAGAAGGAGGCTGTATAATGCCGTTGGAACTTTCCTACCTCGTTGCCTCGATCTTCGTTTACTTCCTGATGATCGTGGTTCAGGCCATCCTCTCCAACCTCGAAAACAATCCGGCCACAATGGCGGGCGCACGTGATGACGTTACCGATAAAGGCGTGATGCTGTGCCGGGCCCGCCGTGCAAATGCCAACATGGTCGAATCTCTGGTGATGTTCGTGCCCTTGGTGCTGGTAGCTTATGTCACTGACAATCTGAATGACACGACCCAATTGGGTGCGGGCTTGTTCCTGGCGGCCCGGATCGTCTACGCCCCGACCTACTGGTTTGGCATTCCCTGGCTGAGGACCCTTGTCTGGTTTGCCGGCTTTGTCGGGATCGCCATGATCGCCCTTCAAATCCTGCCCTTTTCCGGAGCCTGATTCATGCCGATTGAAGTTTTGATGCCGGCGCTCTCGCCGACCATGGAAGAGGGCAATCTCGCCAAATGGCTGGTAAAGGAAGGCGATACCGTCTCCTCCGGTGATGTCATTGCCGAGATTGAAACCGACAAGGCCACGATGGAAGTCGAAGCCGTCGAAGAAGGAGTGGTTGGCAAGCTGTTGGTGGAAGAAGGCAGTGAAGGCGTGAAGGTCAATCAGCCCATCGCCATCCTGCTGGAAGAGGGTGAGGATGCCAGCGCGGCTGAGGCCTCTCCAGCACCTTCATCTGAACCGGAGCCTGCGCCCGAGCCTGAAGAATCGCCGGCGCCTGCGTCAGAATCGGCCTCGGCAGCGCCCGCCAAGATCAGTGCCGCCCATGACCCGGAAGTCCCGTCCAACACCGACATGGTCCCCACCACGGTCCGCGATGCCCTGCGCGATGCCATGGCGGAAGAGATGCGCCGTGACGAGACCGTCTTCGTGATGGGTGAGGAAGTGGCTGAGTATCAGGGCGCTTATAAAGTTACGCGCAACCTCCTGCAGGAATTCGGTTCCAAACGCGTCGTGGATACACCGATTACCGAGCATGGCTTTGCCGGTCTAGGTGTGGGGGCGGCCTTTGGCGGTCTACGCCCGATCATTGAGTTCATGACCTTCAACTTCGCCATGCAGGCGATTGACCACATCATCAACTCGGCGGCCAAAACGCTGTACATGTCGGGCGGTCAGATGGGCTGCCCGATTGTGTTCCGCGGTCCCAATGGCGCGGCCAGCCGCGTGGGCGCCCAGCACAGCCAGGATTATTCCGCCTGGTATGCGAACGTGCCGGGCTTGAAAGTCATCGCGCCTTACGATTCAGCTGATGCGAAAGGCCTGCTGAAAGCCGCCATTCGCGATCCGAACCCGGTCGTGTTTCTGGAACATGAGCTGATCTATGGCGAAACCTTCGATGTCCCTGATGTCGAGGACTGGATCTTGCCCATTGGCAAGGCAAAAATCCGGCGTGAGGGCTCAGACGTTACCATTGTCGCGCATTCGCGCATGGTCGGCTTTGCGCTGGAAGCCGCTGAAGAACTAGCGGGTGAGGGGATTGATGCCGAGGTAATTGATCTCCGCACCCTGCGCCCGCTTGATACGGCGACCGTCATCGAAAGCGTGAAGAAAACCAATCGCATCGTCTGTGCGGAAGAAGGCTGGGGCCAGCATGGCGTGGGCGCGGAAATCGCCGCCGTGGTTATGGCCGAAGCCTTCGATTATCTCGACGCTCCGCCGACGCGCGTGCATCAGAAAGACGTGCCTCTGCCCTATGCCGGCAATCTGGAAGCCCTCTCCCTGCCGAATAAGGACGATGTCGTCCGTGCGGCGAAACAGGTGTGTTACGCGGAGTGATGACTTCACTCACCAAACCCCGCAGCGGTGGCTGCCATTGTGGCGCGGTGCGCTGGGAGGCGGATCTGCCCGATGAAGTCGTGGCGCTGTCGTGCAATTGTTCGATCTGCACCAAGACGGGTTTCATCCATGTGATCGTCGAGAAAGAAGACTTCCGGATCACCGCGGGCGAGGATCAGCTGACGGAATACACCTTCAACACCGGCGCGGCGAAGCATCTGTTTTGCAAGCAATGCGGCGTGAAAAGCTACTATCATCCGCGCTCTCATCCAGACGGGATTTCCCTTAATCTGCGTTGCTTCGATGCGGATCAGGGCATAGCCGGCCGCATTGAGGAATTTGACGGCGCGAACTGGGAAGCCAATGTTGCCGCTATCAACCCTGATCATCAGGACCAGCCCGCATGATGCTGTCACTCGCTCTTTCGCTCCTGGCCGGGCCTCAGCTGGAAGAGGTCGCGCTCGCCGATATCTGCGGCGATGATGCGGTCTGCTATGAAGCGGAATCCTATGCCCGCGGCCGTTTGCGCCAGACCTGGGAGAGCTTTTCACCATCGACCCGTGAATCGTGCTTGAGCCAACAGGAAGACATCGTCTCTTATCGGGCGCTGGAAGTCTGCCTGATTATCGAAGGTGTTCTAACGGCTCCACCCAAACGCCAACAGAACGCACTCCAACAGACCGAAGCGCGCATTGATCTGCGCCGTGTTTCTATCCAAGGATCGATCCATGCCGATTGAAGTCTTGATGCCCGCCCTGTCTCCCACAATGGAAGAAGGCACGCTCGCCAAATGGAACATCAAGGAGGGAGACACTGTCTCTTCCGGGGATGTGATCGCCGAGATCGAGACCGATAAGGCGACGATGGAAGTCGAGGCCGTCGATGAAGGCGTCGTTGGCAAAATCCTCGTTGAGGAAGGCGCCGAAGGCGTGAAGGTCAATGAGCTGATCGCGCTCTTGCTTGAGGAGGATGAAGACGCCTCCGCGCTGGACGGTTATTCTCCGGGGGCAAGTGAGTCCGCGCCAGCCGCACCGGCAGAGAAACCCGCTGAATCTGCGCCCGCACCGTCTCCTGAATCTCCGAAAGCCGCCCCGGCTTCGACGTCCGCCTCCGGCGATCGCATCAAAGCCTCGCCCCTGGCCAAGCGTCTGGCAGAACAGGCAGGCATTGACCTGTCCGGCGTCACGGGCACCGGCCCGAATGGCCGCATCGTTAAACGCGACATTGAGGGCTTTGATGGTGCGACGTCGGCATCGACGGCCTCAGCGATGGCGTCCGTTATGGCGGCGCCGGACACAGCATCTGCACCTGCGCCGGTTTCAACCGACGATCCGCTCCTGGCTTATGGCATTGCCTCAGATCGCTATGAGATCGAAAAAGCCGACAATATTACAAAGATTTCGGCCAAGCGCTTGTCAGACAGCTTCCGCGATGTGCCGCACTTCCCGCTGAATGTGGATTGCGAGCTGGATAAGCTGCTGGCCTTCCGCAAGGAGTTGAATGAGCGCGCGCCCGACGGCGTGAAAATCTCGGTCAATGATATTCTGATCAAGGCGTCCGGCCTGGCGCTGAAGCGCGTGCCTGAAGCGAATTCCAGCTGGATTGAAGATGGCCGCATTGCCCGTCATCTGCACGCTGATGTGTCGGTCGCGGTTGCGATTGAAGGCGGGCTGATCACGCCCATCATCAAGGATGCGGACGCCAAGGGTCTGGCTCAAATCTCCGCGGAGATGAAAGACCTCGCCACCCGCGCCCGCGATCGCAAGTTAAAGCCGGAAGAGTTTCAGGGCGGCACGTTCAGCCTGTCCAATCTGGGCATGTTCGGGATTAAGTCCTTTGCCTCTATCCTGAACCCGCCGCAGGGCATGATCCTGTCGGTTGGCGCTGGCGAAGAACGCCCGGTCGTGAAAGACGGCGCGCTGGCAAAGGCGACTGTAATGACGGTCACGCTGACCTGCGATCATCGCGTCGTTGATGGCGCAACGGGCGCACGTTGGATTGCAGCCTTCAAAGGCTTTGTCGAAGATCCGATGACGATGCTGATGTGATGACCAAAACGATCAACATCGCTGAGAAACACGCACAGTTTGATGCGCCCTGGTCGCCCAAACGGATCGCCAAGGTCGATGATTACGACATCAAGCTGGCGAAGGGCGAAGGCGAGTTTGATTGGCACAAGCATGATGAGGAAGACGAAATGTTCCTCGTCACAAAAGGCATTCTACGCATCGAGATTGAAGGCCAGGATGATGTTGTCCTGAAGGCCGGGGAGTTTTGCGTCATTCCCAAGGGCGTGCGTCATCACCCGGTCTGCGTTGAAGAACCGGTCCACATCATGCTGTTTGAAAAGGCCGGCGTCACCAATACGGGCGACAATCCGGACAGCGATTTGACGCAGGAACTGGTCGACCTCTAGAGCCCGAACTTCTCCAAGGCCGCCTTGGCAATCGGCTCGCCCCATTCCTGAACGAAATGGCCGCCATCCTCGATTTCCATCGGGTCCGGGCAGTTTTTGATCAGCTTTTGCATCGCTTTCATCGCGCCGGGCCCCAGAACCGGGTCCTGCATCCCAACGGCCATAAAGCTGTCACCCGACCATTTTTGGCTCCAGAACGCAGCGGCCTTCAAACTGGTTTGAACGCCTTCCATATCCGGCTTGATCGGTACCAGCGCCGGAAAGCGCCGTGCGCCGCCCATATAGGACGGGTCAGGGAAGGGGGCCTGATAGGCCGCCACCTCAGCCTCGTTTAAAATCGGCGTGGCGCGTTTCATGAGATCGCCCACATGAAATTCCGGATTGGTCGCGACATAATCTCGCCAGGCGATGAAGCCAGGGCCCGGATCGCGGCCCACACCTAGCCCGGTATTCATGATAATCAGCCGCGTGAACCGGTCGGCGTAATCCATGGGGATGGTGAGGCCTAGTAACCCGCCCCAATCCTGGCAGACCAGGCAAACATCTGTGAGGTCCATACGCTCGAAAAAGGCTTGCAGCGCGTTGCGATGGAAGTGGAAGGTATAGGTCTCGTCTTTCGCTGGCTTGTCTGATCGCCCAAAGCCAAAGAAATCCGGTGCTACAACGCGATAACCAGCGTCGAGAAAGACCGGCATCATCTTGCGATAGAGATAGGCCCAGCTGGGTTCACCATGCAGGCACAGGAAGACAGGCGCACCTTTCGGGCCTTCATCCACATAGTGCATGCGCAGGCCGTCATAGCCCGGCAGATCGTCGATATAGCGCGGCTCATAGGGCCAATCCGGCAAATTGGCGAAGCGGTCTTCCGGCGTTCTCAGGGCCTCAATCGTCATGGCAATCTCCCTCCATTCGGGCGCAGCATGGACCGGTCCATCCGGGATGCAAACCCGCCTTGCGCCAGAGCCATTGATTTTTGCGCAGCCAGCCGCCAAACCGGGTTCGGAATTGCGAGGAGCTCCCCATGGCGGACCAGTTTGATCTCATCATTATCGGCAGTGGCCCGGGCGGATATGTGACGGCGATCCGTGCCTCCCAGCTGGGCCTGAAAACCGCCATTGTCGAACGTGACAAGCTGGGCGGAATTTGCCTGAACTGGGGCTGTATTCCGACTAAGGCATTGCTGCGCACGTCTGAGATCTACCATCTGATGCACCGCGCTGATGAGTTCGGTTTGGCCGCAAAAGACATTTCTTTCGACATCAAGAAAGTTGTTGAGCGTTCCCGCAAAGTCTCAGGCCGTTTGTCTGGCGGCGTCGGCATGTTGATGAAGAAACACAAGATTACTGTGATTGAGGGCGAAGCCCGTCTGGAGAAGGGTACGGCCGCCCCCAAAGTCGTGGTGAAAGGCAAGGATAAAAAGGACACGGCCTTCACCGCCAAGCATGTCATTCTTGCTACCGGCGCCCGCGCCCGCACCATCCCGCAGGCGGGTCTGGAACCCGATGGCAAGCAGATCTGGTCCTATAGAGAAGCCATGGTGCCCGAAACCATGCCGAAATCCCTTCTGGTGATCGGTTCTGGCGCCATCGGGATCGAATTCGCCAGCTTCTATAAAACCATGGGCGCAGATGTGACGGTCGTGGAGATGATGGATCGCGTCCTACCGGTCGAGGACGAAGAAATCTCTGCCTTCGCGGCCAAGCAGTTCAAGAAACAGGGCATGAATCTGATCACCGGGGCGCAGGTCGAAAAACTCGAAAAGTCCGCCAAATCGGTCAAAGCCACCATCAAAACCAAAGATGGCAAAAGTCAGGTCATTGAAGTCGAGAAGGTTATTCTCGCCATCGGCATAACCGGGAATATCGAAAATATCGGCCTGGAAGCGCTCGGCGTGAGAACCGATCGGGGCCATGTTGTGATTGATGGATATGGCAAGACAAACGTCAAAGGCCTCTATGCGATTGGCGACGTTGCGGGTCCGCCCTGGCTGGCGCACAAGGCCAGCCATGAAGGCATTATCTGTGTTGAGAAGATCGCCGGGCAAAATCCGCACACCATGGATACGCGCAATATTCCGGGCTGCACCTATTGCCACCCGCAAGTGGCGTCTGTCGGTCTGACGGAAGCCAAGGCCAAAGAAGCCGGGCATCAAGTCAAGGTCGGACGTTTTCCCTTTGTGGGTAATGGCAAGGCCATCGCGCTTGGCGAAGATCAGGGCCTGATCAAGACCATCTTCGATGCCAAGACCGGTGAGTTGTTGGGCGCCCATATGGTGGGAGCTGAAGTCACCGAGCTGATCCAGGGTTTCATGGTCGGCAAAGTGCTTGAGACAACCGAGCAGGAACTCATGCACGCCATCTTCCCACACCCGACCTTGTCAGAAATGATGCATGAAAGCGTGCTCGATGCGTATGACCGCGTGCTGCACATCTAGACTGCATCCAAACCGGTATTGGCCTGCATCTCTCTAGTGAATGCCCGAATTGCGGGCCACTACAGGGAGCCAATCCATGAAAGCCATTCTTGCCTTGTCCGCAGCCGCTATCGCTTTGGCTGGCTGCAGCTATTCCAGCCACGGACCCGCCAGCAATCGTTCCATTGAGCGGGCCGGACTGGTCGCCAGCGGCGATGTCGATGCCACAGGCAGTGCCGAGTATGCCGGCATGTTTGTAGATGCCGGGGGCGATATCGAGCGCGACCTGTCCTTGTCGGGCGCCAATGTCGTGTCGGATGCCCGGGTTGGCGGCAATCTGAACATTGAAGGGGCCCGGATCCGCTTTACGGGTTCGGTTGAGGGCGACACCGAAGTTGCCGGCGCGACCATGATGCTCGATGGCCGGTTCGGTGGCCGTTT
Source organism: Hyphobacterium sp. (assembly GCF_965228115.1). GTDB lineage: Bacteria > Pseudomonadota > Alphaproteobacteria > Caulobacterales > Maricaulaceae > Hyphobacterium. The sequence goes on from NZ_OZ245794.1 coordinate 459,201, forward strand.
GGAAGTCCTGGGCGCGCGCGCCACGATCAAAGGTGATGTTCTGGGTCCATTGGACGCCATGGGTGCGCGGTTTAACCTTGAAGGACGGTTTGCCCAGCCGGTTGAAGTGTATGGAACGAATGGTGATAACCGCAGCGGCCGCGTTGTTATATCTGGCCGCTTAGAGCAGGGCGGGGTGATTTGCGCCTCACGCGTTGATTTCCGCCGCGGCGCCAGTGTCGACGGTGCATTGACCGTTATTGCCGAAGAACGCCCGGATTGGGAAGGTAACTTCGAATTTGAAGCGCTGGGTTATCGCAATTGCGAGGATATTTCCGATCGCCGTATCTAAGGCGGGTTGATCTTCTCACGAAAATCGCAACAGTGAGCGCCGGAAGGGGCTCTCTTGAACCTTGAAAGGGAGCTTGAAATGAAAACGATCTATCTCGTTGGTGCGTCTGTGGCGGTTCTCGCAACTGCGCCTGGTCTTGCCCAGAATCAGAACGTCTCCATGTCCGGAATCACCGTCGAGTATTCCGGCGAAGTTAGCGGTGACGGGTCTTTCTCCGGCGCGACCGTCGAGGTCAGCGGAAGCTTCACCGGCGATCTTGAAGTCTCAGGCGCTGCTGTTGAAGCCAGTGTCGAGGTCGGCGAAGACCTGCAGGCCAGCGGCGGTGCCGTAGAGCTTTCCGGAAGTGTGGCCCGCAATGCTGAAATCAGTGGCGGCGCTGTCGACATGAATCTGCAGATTGGTGGCCGCGCAGAGATTTCTGGCGGTGCCGTGGATGTTAGTTCGGACTCTGTCTTTGCAGGCGATGTCGAAATCAGTGCCGGTGCGCTTGATTTTAATGGTCATGCACAGTCCAGGCTCGAGATTGCGTTCGGCGCAATGGATTTCGATGGGCGTGCCGATCAAGCCGTCGACTTTCGCGGCAATTCAAACGAAGGTTGGTTCCGCCGCCGCGATCGCAGCGAGCTGGATATTTCCGGCGTTCTTGAAGCCGGTGGCGACGTGTGTGCCCACGAAGTGCGGTTCCTGAGTGGTGCCGAAGTCAACGGGCCGCTGACGGTGCATGCCGATGATGAACCCACCTATTATGACGGGTTCGATGCGTCGAACATTACCTTCGTAAATCGCGACGGCGAGCGCTGCCGGGACTAGTCCTCGCCCTTGGCGAGCTTATTCACAGCGACATAGTTGATCTTGCCAGTACCCAGAACGGGGATCTCGGAAACCGGGATTACCCGTTTCGGGATCGCAAGTTCGGCGATGCCGTGGCTGCGGGCAAAAGCGACCATGTCGCTGCGTTCCGCATTCGGATACTCGGTTACGATTGCGACCTGCTCGCCTTTCCGGGCGTCGGGCAAAGTGACGGCTGCATGAAGACAGTCCGGCCAGAGTGATGTGGCGATGTTTTCAACAACAGCCAGAGAGACCATTTCACCGCCAATCTTGGCAAACCGCTTTTCGCGGCCCTTGATCTGCACGCAGTCGTCTTCGTCAAAGGCGACGATATCGCCGGTATCGTGCCAACCGTCCGGTGGCGCATTAATGACCCCCGGATTGTCCGCATAGATATAGCCCTTCATGACATTCGGCCCCTTCACATGAAGGCGGCCGCCATCCTCAATGCCCTCGACAGGTTCAAGCCGCGCCTGCATGCCCGGGATAAGCCGGCCAACTGTGCCGGGCTTGTTGCGTTCAGGCTGATTCACAGCAATGACCGGCGCAGCCTCTGTGGCACCATAGCCTTCCAGCACCAACAGGTCGAACTCCCGCCGGACCATGGTCCGCGTTTCATCTTTTACGCGTTCAGCGCCGCAAACCACAAAACGCAGGGAGTCGAAGTCACCCTTGTCGGCGACACGGGCATATTGATTCAGGAAGGTGTCGGTTGCGAACAGAACTGTCGCCTTGGTCTTACGCACCCGCTCCATAATCGTCTTGCCCTGCAAGGGGCTGGGGTGAAGCACGGCAGGGATGCCTGCCAATAGCGGTAATAACAGCCCGCCCGTCAGGCCAAAGCTGTGGAAAGTTGGCAGTGAATTGAAGACGATGTCGCTGGGCAAAATATCAACATGCGAGCGGGCCTGTTCGACATTCGCGACCAGATTCATGTGGCTGAGTGCCACGCCCTTTGGATCTCCTTCAGTCCCTGAGGTGAACAGGATGACCGCGGTGTCTTCCGGTTTCGGCTGTGGCGCGACCAGCCAGGGCAAGAGGGGGCCAACAATGGCCCTGATCTTGTCGGTAAGGGAAATCTCCTCGCGGACGTCCTCAAGATAAATCATCTCATGGTCGTCTTTCAGCTGGGATTCCAGCTCTTCCAGGCCACCCAATTCAATAAACTTGTGTGCGGTCACGATCTTCGTCGCTTTAGACCCGCGGCAAGCCGCCTTGATGGCTTTCGGCCCGGCGGTGAAATTCAGCATCGCCGGTATGCGGCCATAGGTGTTGAGCGCAAAATAGGCGATGCCCGATCCTGCCCCGGTCGGCAGAAGCACAGCCACAGTTTCGCCGCGCTCTGTGCAGCGGCAAAGCGCGGAGCCCAGCGCGAATGAAGCCCGCAGGATTTCGGTGTAATCCAGCTTTCGTCCATCAGCATCGATGATAACGACCTGATCGCCGCCCGCCTGGGCTTTGGCGCGCATGAGCGCCTGCAAGACGGTCTTGCGAGCCCGGGAGAGCCGGAAGGGCTCACCCTCGATATGGGGCCAGGACGAGGGATCAACTGCGGGCGGATTATCTCCATCAGTCGTCAGATCCGGATCGTCGTCTGACGGCGAATCAGCCGCTAGATCGCTGGTTTCTTCCACGGTATCGGATTGGGACTCAGGCCTTATTGAGGCCGTATCGGCATCGGTTTCGACGGTTTCCGGTGCGGCTTCAGTTTCCAATACAGAGCCATCGTCCGCGTGTTTGCGGTCGGTCATGTGTCTCTCCCGTGGAGTGCGTCTACGCGCTTTTCCTTTAATTGACGCGGACGTTAGGCGTTTGCAAGCGGGCTGGAAAGTCCAAAATTCCGTTTACAACTGTCGGGTTATTCCATTCGGACTGCAAAAATTTATCGAAAAACGAAAAATCGCTTTCATATCGAATTTCGATATGATATGACTCTGTCATCGCTGGGGAGCGAACAAGACAGGCTTATGCCGGTCTCTCGAGTCTGGAGATTGCAGACATGAAAAGCTTGTTAGCCGTCGGCACCGCTGCGGGTGCGCTGGCCTTGGCCGCTTGCAGCAATAGCGCGAACGCGACCGTGAGTTACACATCCCATTCCGGTTCCGATGGCCGTCATGTGTTCGATCAGGACGGCGATGTCAGCCTGATGGGCAGCGACATGGATATTTCCGGGCGGATTGGCGGTGATTTATCGCTGATCGGATCGGATCTCACGATCTCGGCAGATGTTGATGGGGATATGTCCCTCGTCGGGTCTGACGTCGAATTTGACGGAAGCGTCGGCGGAGAGGCCAGCATTGCCGGTAGCGATGTGGATTGGCGGGGCGCAGCGGAACGCGACGTGGATATTGCCGGAAGTGATGTGAACTGGTCAGGTTCAACGGGCGGTTCGCTTTCGATTGCAGGCAGTGACGTGACAATTGCGGGCACTGTCGCCAGCGACCTGGATGTGGCCGGCAGTGATATCGTTATTGAATCTTCTAGCCGCATTGATGGCGACACCTCGCTCGCGGGCAGCGATCTTGAACTGTTTGGAACGCTTAATGGCGATGCCAGCCTCGCTGGAAGCAGCTTGCATCTGACAGGCGCGGTGAATGGCCGGCTGATCGCCAGCCTCTATCCTGGCAGCCGATGGGGCCGCCGCTGGGGCGGGGATAATAATGGCCTGGCGCGGATCGACGGTGCTGTCGGAGAGAGCAGTGCGATTTGTGCGCTCCGGGTGGAAATCGGTGAGAATGCCAATATCTCAGGCACCATGGCCGTTTTTGCTGACGAAGCGCCGGTTTACGATAATCGCCGGACTGAAGCCAACATCAGTTATGAAGCCCTCAACGGGCGCGAATGTAACGACGTTCTGGAACCATATGACCGCTAGATATCTTCCCCATTCAACCTTCTCGCCGGGGGGCGAACGGAGGACATAATGATCAATAAAACCCTCTTACTGGCCGCAGGTTTGACTTTGTCGCTGTCCGGCCTTGGTCACGCGCAAACGATCGGCGGCCATATCAATTTGCAAGGCATTGACCGCGATGGCGACCTGAAAGCCATCGCTGGATCCATTGAGGTGTCTGGCCGTGTGGGCGGAGATGTTGCCCTCGCCGGCGGCAATGTCCAGGCCGATCTCATCATTGGCGGGGATGCCCAGATTGCCGGCGGTAATGTCGAGGCCAGCGGTGATATCGGAGGTGATGCCGCCATGGCTGGCGGCTCGGTTCAGATCCGCATGGATATTGGTGACGACGCCGATTTTGCCGGTGGCTATGTCTCATACTCCGGCACGATAGGTGGCGATCTGGATGTCGCTGTCGGTGATTTTGAACTGACACCGGGGTCCGTAGTGACTGGCCGGGCCGCGATGACGGGACGTGAAATTGAGCTGGAGGGGCGCTTCCTTGAGACGCTCGATATCACGGCAGAGGAAGTAACGCTCGCGGGTCAATATGACGGCGATATCCGTATCGAAGCGCGCCGTTTGACCATCACGGATACGGCCGTAGTGAACGGTGCCATCGACTATACCGGGCCTAACCAGGCAGACATCTCAGGCGCAGCGCAGCTTGCGACCCCGATAAATTACACCTTCGGCGAGTTTGAGTTTGAATGGCAAGAGGATGCTGAGGAGCTGGAACGGATAGCCTCGCTGATCGAAGACGTCATTCCACCGGCCGAATTCTTTCTTGTCCTGATTGGTGGTTTTTCCTTCTTGCTTGGCTTGCTTGCCATGGCATTCATGCCCAATGGCGTCGGGCGTTTGTCCCGCAAGTTCCGCGAAAATGCGTTCGTGGCCCCGCTCATTGGATTGTTCATGCTGCCAATGGGGTGGTTGATCCTGATGGTAACCGGAACGATTTTGCTCGCCATAACAGTTGTCGGCGTGGCGCTTGTGCCGTTCTGGTGGCTGTTTGGGTTATTTGTCCTCTTGTTGGCTTTTCCGCTGGGTGCCATCGCAGTCGGTGATTTGATCTTCAATCGCACAAACCGGCCAAACCCCGGTTTTGGCCTTCGCTTATTGAGCCTGTTTGTAATCGTCATGCTGGCGAGCGCCTTGTGGGCCGTCGCTCCGCCACTGGGTCTGATTGCAGGACTTCTCCTTTCGTGGATTGGCCTTGGCGCCTGGGCTTTTGCCGCCTTCGGCAGCAAAGAACAGCCAGCACCGCCTGCCGCGCCGGAGACGGAAGCGGTCTAGGCCTGCGGCTAAATTGCGGGCAGCGCTTGAAGCTGCCCGCAACTAACGCCATGTTGCGCCGCAATGGCAAACCTGATCGATACCCTGTCAGAGGCACCCAAGCCTCGTCATCCGGAAAAGCAACACCGCCCGGATAATCCCGTCCAGCGGAAGCCGGACTGGATTCGGGTGCGGGCTCCGATCGGCAAGGACTATTCCGAGACGCGCAAGATCGTAAAAGACAATGATCTGGTCACGGTCTGTGAAGAGGCCGGTTGCCCCAATATTGGTGAATGCTGGGCCCAGAAACACGCCACATTCATGATCCTCGGCGACACCTGCACGCGGGCCTGTGCGTTTTGCAATGTGAAAACCGGCCTGCCGGGCGCCGTCGACCATGATGAAGCCAACCGGATTGCTGATGCCGTGGTCAAGATGGGCCTCGAGCATGTTGTGATCACATCGGTGGATCGCGATGATCTGAATGATGGCGGGGCGCAGCATTTTGTGGACGTCATCAACGCCATCCGCAACGCCTCACCAAAAACGACCATTGAAATTCTGACGCCGGATTTCCTGCGCAAGGACGGTGCAATCAACACCGTCATCGATGCCAGACCGGATGTGTTCAATCACAATCTGGAAACCGTACCGCGGCTCTATCTGAAAATCCGTCCGGGCGCGCGCTATTTCCATTCCCTGCGTCTGTTAGAGCAGGTCAAGGAACGGGATCCCTCCCAGTTCACGAAATCCGGGTTGATGGTCGGACTTGGCGAAACCAAGGAAGAGGTCATGCAGGTGATGGACGATATGCGGTCCGCCGGCATCGATTTTCTGACGATCGGACAATACCTGCAGCCGACCCGCAAACATGCGGCTGTCGACCGCTTCGTGGAGCCGAAAGAATTCAAAGCGTATGAGACCATCGCGCGGGCCAAAGGGTTTCTGATGGTGTCAGCAACGCCGCTGACCCGGTCCAGCTATCATGCGGGTGATGATTTCCGGCAGCTGCGGGCTGCGCGTGATCAGGCTCTGGCCGGGCGATGATCACCACACATTCTGAAACGCTTCGGGTGCGTCACGCCCCGGCTGATGTGTTCGAGCTGGTTGCAGGCGTTGAGCAATACCCGGATTTCATTCCTTACCTGACATCGCTTCGCGTATTGGAACGGGTTGGGGAGGGTGACCCCGGCATTTTTACGGCCGAAGCGATTGTCCGATACAAAGTTGCCAAGGAACGGTTCGTGACCCGCGTGGATGCCAATCGCGACGCACAGTCAATCCGGGTAGATTTGGTCGAAGGCCCGTTCAAGGTTCTGGAAAATGACTGGCGCCTTACCGCCCTTGACGATGGTTCAACGCGGATCGACTTCCAGCTTCGGTTCCAGTTTTCAAATATGGTTCTGGGGATGCTTTTGCGCGCGAATAAAGAGCGCGCGGTCCGCGTTCTCGTAAACCGCTTTGCGGCAGAAGCCGGCCGCCGTTACGAAAAAACCGGTGAGTGGGATTTCGGTGATCTAAGAACGATCCACACCGAGTAATAAAAGCTCCAACGCCTCACGCACCGCCGATTGCCGCACAGTATCGCGGCCGATATCGCCATAATTCTGTTCACGCGTGACAAGCGCCCCTGAGCGGGTTGCAAGCCCGAACCAGACCAGGCCGGCGGGTTTGTGTTCGCTGCCTCCAGGTCCGGCAATACCGGTCACCGACACGGCAACATCTCCGTGTGCGCGGGAGAGGGCACCCTGGGCCATCTCTCTCGCTACGGCTTCTGAAACGGCGCCATGATCGGCAAGACTGGCACCGGAAACGCTCAACTCATCCATCTTCGCAGCATTGGAATAAGTGATATAGCCTCGATCAAAGGTTTCTGATGATCCGGGTACACGGGTGATCGCCCCGCCAATCAGCCCGCCGGTGCAGCTTTCGGCCACGACCAGCCGGAGTGATTTCTCTGTTCCTTGCTTCACAAGTTGAATTGCAAGCGCTGAAATTTCTGCCTCGAGATCATTCATCGATCTGCACCGTTACGATGGCCTGAGCGGCCAATCCTTCGCCTCGCCCAGTATAGCCCAGGCCTTCAGTGGTTGTCGCTTTTACATTTACCCGAGCAGTCGGAAGTCCCATCAGTTCGGCGATTATCTGTTTCATGGCATCGCGATGCGGCCCGATTTTCGGGCGCTCGCATATGAGTGTGACATCGGCATGGAGCGGGCGGGCGCCACGTCGCCTGGCCAGTTCAACGGCGTGAGCCAGAAATCTGGACGACGGAGCATCTTTCCATTGCGGGTCAGAGGGCGGGAAGTGTTGGCCGATATCGCCAGCGCAAATCGCTCCCAGCAAGGCATCCGTGAGGGCATGCAATCCGGCATCGGCGTCGGAGTGGCCGATCAGCCGCAACGGGCAGGCAATAAAGACCCCACACAGCCAGACACCTTCACCTTCGGCCAGCCGGTGGACATCAAATCCCTGGCCTGAGACCGTGAGCGCGGCCGTGCTGTTGTCCGGCATTTGAAAGTCCTCAGCAAAGGTCAGCTTAGAATTTCCCGGATCGCCCGGAATGACCGCCACATCGACCCCATGGGCCAGTGCCAGGCTGGCTTCATCCGGCGCGGGTGCATCCTCTGATGCATGTTTGAAGGCCTCCCTGATCACGCCAAAACGGAAGGCCTGAGGCGTCTGTGCCCGCACCAGCTGCTCACGATTGACGGGCGCAACCAGACAGTCTTCTGCTACTTCAAACGTGGCATCGGTTTGAGGTAATCCTGGAATAACAGCGGAATGCGTATCCAGCGATAAGAGCAATTGGTCGATCAGGTCCGTTGAAAGATAGGGCCGTGCGCCATCATGGATCAAAATCCGCTCAATCGGACGGGAGGCCAGTGCCTCTATCCCGTTCCTCACTGACTTCGATCGTGTGTTTCCACCAAAACAATAGCTCAGACCGTCCTGATCGAAATGATCCTTGAAATAGGCTTCATCGTCTTCGTGAATGACGACGAGAATATCGTCGACGAGCGGATGTGAGCGAAAAACATAAAGCGTATGCGCCAGTACCGGCTTGCCGTTCAAATCCCGGAATTGTTTTGGCAATCCGCCACCTGCCCGCATTCCGCGTCCGGCAGCAACAATCAGGGCAGCGGTTCTCGGCGAGGACACGGGGGGAATCGGCTCCAGCTTGCGGACTATCTACCTTCTCTATAGGTTCCGCCCGCTTCAGAGACCAGTCAGAGTGCTGTCAGTGATACAAATTGGTCCACACCAGATTGATGCCCGTGCCATGCTGGCTCCCATGTCCGGCGTGACGGATTTGCCTTTTCGCCAACAGGCGCGCGCTTTCGGGGCCCGATTGGTGGTCAGCGAGATGGTTGCGAGTGAAGAACTGGTCACCGGTGGCAAGCAAGCATGGGAAAAAGCCGCCCTGGATGATGGCGCGGGGTTAAAAATTCTTCAGCTGGCGGGTCGTGAGGCCCGCTGGATGTTCGAAGCCGCAGGGATCGCCGAAGGCGAGGGCGCGGATATCATTGATATCAATATGGGCTGCCCCGCAAAGAAGGTGACCAACGGCCTGTCAGGTTCCGCATTGATGCGCGACCTGGATCATGCGCAGGCATTGATCGAGGCGACTTTGTCAGCGGTCAAAGTTCCGGTGACGCTGAAAATGCGGCTGGGTTGGGATCATGACAGCCTGAATGCAGCGGAACTAGCCCAACGCGCCGAAAGAGCGGGCATTGCGATGGTCACGGTGCATGGCAGGACGCGGCAACAATTCTACAAGGGACAGGCGGATTGGACGATGGTCGGCGAGGTCAAGTCGGCTGTTTCCATTCCGGTCGCCGTCAATGGCGATATCCTGGACGAGGTGACCGCGCGCCACGCCTTAGCGCAATCCGAGGCGGATCTCGTCATGATTGGCCGCGCTGCCGAAGGGCGGCCCTGGCTCATAGCAAACGTCCACAATGCCCTGACGGGAAAGCGGCAGGTGATTTCATTCCAGGAAAAGTTGACGGGGTTGAAACAGCAGTTTGAGGCGTCTCTCGGGTTTTACGGCGATCATGTCGGTGTCCGGATGATGCGAAAGCATTTTGCCGCTTTCGTAAGCTCCGAATTACCCGGACAGCCCGACATGCGCCTGGTGTTGTGTCGTGAAACAGACCCGCGCACAATCGGCACCCTGCTGGACACAATGTCTTTCGGTTCCCGCGCCGCCGCCTGAACTCTGTGGCGATTACGACACAAGCATGTTGATTTAACGCAACATCTCGGGGAAACTGCTGGGAATGTCGGCAGAAGCCCTCGAACACGACACGGTCATCAAGCCGCAAAAGCGGGCCGTTCCCAACGGCCTCATCCTGCTTTTATGGGCAGGCGTAACTGTCGCAACGGCCATCATCGCGTTTGCCGCAATCGTATTGATCTTCGGTGATGATCAGACCTTTCCCGGTCGCCGCAATCTGATTGCACTTTTATCCGCCAATCTCGTCATACTCCTGGGCTTGGGGGGGATCGTTGGCTATCGTGTGGCAATCAGGTTTTCCGGCCGCCGCTTCGGCGAGCCTGCTCCGCGGCTTCATTTGCGCTTTATTGCGATGTTCTCGCTTGCCGCTGCAGCGCCTGCCATCCTGATGGCGCTTTTTCTGGGCGGGGTGCTGACGCGCGGCGTCGAATACTGGTTTGGTGAAAGGGTCAACACGGTTGTCGAATCTGCAGCCGATACGGCGCGAGCGATTGTAGAGCAGCAGGCCGATGCGGCGCTGGAAGAGATTCAGCTGATGGCGTTTGACCTGAGTCAGGCAGATCCTGTCGCAGCATTCACAGATAACACAGAGACTTACACAAGTTACTTCAGGCGTCAGGTGATTATCCGCGGATTCCGTTCAGCCTATCTGGTTGACGGCAATGGGGTCCAGCTGGCGAGCGCAGAGAACACGAATGCGCCCGCCTTTATTGTTCCATCCGACGCCCTGTACGCTCTGGCGCGGGGCGGCGATCTGGGGGTTTCTGATCCGGACCAGTTGACGGGAGACGAACCGGCGCTTCGCGCGCTCCTGCTTTTGCCCGCCTACGAAGATGCGTTTCTTTATGTCACGCTGGATATCGATCTCAGCCTGTTGCAGCGGGCTCAAGCGGCACTTGATGATTATCGCTCTGCCACAGAAAGCGAGGCCGAATCCCGCCTGGTCTTTATTCTTCTGTATATCCAGACAGCGTTGTTGATCCTGCTTGGGGCAATCTGGCTGGCGCTGTCTGCGGCGACACGTGTCGTAAGGCCGGTTTCCAGCCTTGTGACAGCCGCTGAAGAAGTGCGCAGCGGCAATCTCGATGTTCGGGTTGAAGTCAAGCGCGAGGATGACGAGATCGCTACGTTGGGCCGCGCATTCAATCGTATGACGCGCCAGTTGCGCGGGCAGAGGCGGGAATTGCTATTGGCAAATTCTCAATCTGAAAAGCGCCGGGCCTTCACAGAGGCAGTCTTGTCCGGTGTCAGCGCGGGCGTAATCGGTCTTGATGATCAGGACCGGATTACCCTTGTAAATCGACCTGCCTGCGATCTTCTGGGTCGAGAGCAGGATCAGTTGGTCGGCCAGGAGCTGGCGGCTGCATCGCCGGAACTGGAAAGCGTCGCCATTCAAGCCCGCCAGCGTCCGGGAGAAATCGCGGAATCACAGGTCGAGCTTTCAGAAGATGAGGAACGGCCCATCAGTTTGAACGTCCGCGCGGGCCTTGATCCGGATGCAGGTCTGATCATCACCTTTGACGATGTCAGCCGCTTGGTTGCTGCGCAAAGGAGCGCGGCCTGGCGCGATGTCGCGCGCCGCATTGCGCATGAAATCAAGAATCCGCTGACACCGATCCAGCTGTCAGCCGAACGCTTGCAGCGGCGGTACCGCAAGACCATCAACGCGGATGATCTGCCAACTTTTGACCGCTGTGTTGAAACGATTGTCCGGCAGGTTGGCGATATCGGACGAATGGTTGATGAGTTCTCGTCCTTCGCCCGGATGCCGCAGCCCAAGATCGAATCCGTCGGCCTGTCTGAGATGATCCGCAATGTGGTTTTCGCCCAACGCGTTGCCAGCCCGTCGATCGAAATCGACTTCAAACCACCTTCCGAAGACGTTCTGGCTCAATGCGATGAGCGGCTCGCATCGCAGGCTTTGACGAATATCGTCAAGAATGCCTCAGAAAGCGTCATCGCCCGGATGGATGCGGATGCCGGGAAAGGGCCGTCCGGCCGTATCGAATTGGCACTCGTAAACCGGGATGATTTTGCCACCATCACTATAGCGGACAACGGGCTGGGCTGGCCTCAGGTCAATCGCGAACGTCTGACAGAGCCCTATATGACGACACGGGAAAAAGGGACCGGCCTGGGTCTGGCAATTGTGAAACGCGTCATGGAAGACCATGGCGGACGGCTGGAACTGGATCAGCCCGATGAGGGTCCGGGTGCCATTGTCCGGCTCCGCTTTCCGATTGCGGGCGAAACTGGCCCCGAATTCGCTTCTAACCCCGAAACTGCGCAGGCGTGAGACATGGCCAACGACATTCTCATTGTTGATGATGAAGAAGACATCCGGGACCTCATTGCAGGTCTGCTCGAAGATGAGGGCTATCAAGCTCGGGAGGCAGGCAATGCTGATGATGCCTTAGCCGCCTTGCGAACCCGAAAGCCATCGCTTGTGATTCTCGATGTCTGGCTGCAGGGCAGCCGGCTGGATGGCATCGAGTTGCTGGGCGAAATGAAGAAAGTCGATCCCGAGCTTCCGGTGATTGTGATATCCGGGCACGGCACCATTGAAACAGCGGTCGCCGCGATCCGTAAGGGCGCCTATGACTTCATCGAGAAGCCCTTTAAGAGCGACAAGCTGATCTTGACGATAGAACGGGCGATGGAAGCCAGCCAGCTCCGGCGCGAAAACGCAGAACTGAAGGCGCGGGGCGCGGGAGAAACCGAGCTGATTGGCAAATCCGGTGCTGTCTCTCAGCTGCGCCAACTTATTGAGCGGGTCGGTCCGACAAATAGCCGCGTCTTGATTTCGGGCCCCGCGGGCTGCGGCAAAGAAGTGGTGGCTCGCCTGATTCATGCCCGCTCACCACGCGCCAAAGCCCCGTTTGTTGCTGTCAACGCGGCAGGAATGGAGCCTGACCGCGTCGAAGAGGAACTGTTTGGAGCGGAAAACGACCAGGGGCTGGTCACACAAGTCGGGCTGCTCGAACGCGCGCATGGCGGCACGCTTTTCTTTGATGAGATCGGCGACATGCCCGTCGCTACACAAAACAAGCTTCTTCGCATGCTGGTCGATTCAAGCTTCCGCCGGATTGGCGGCGGTGAAGATGTCCGCATCAATGTGCGGGTCGTATCATCGTCCTCACGAAATCTGCGGGAACACATTTCCTCGGGGCTATTCCGGGAAGACCTATATCATCGCCTGGCTGTCGTGCCGGTTGAGGTTCCCGGCCTTTCGGAACGCCGCGAGGACATACCCCTGCTGGTCGAACACTTCCTCAACCGCATTACCAGCGCGTCCGGTTTGTCCCGCAGGCAGATCGGTGAAGATGCCATGGCGGCACTGCAGGCGCATGACTGGCCCGGTAATGTCCGGCAGCTGCGTAATAATGTTGAGCGATTGCTTATTCTTGCATCGGGCAGTGAAGACGGTCCGATCACTCTGGATTCGCTACCCTCCGAAGTGGCCGGCCGCGAGACCGACGAAAGCGGCTTTGACGCAGAGCGCATGATTGCCTTACCGCTTCGCGAGGCACGTGAAAAATTTGAACGCGAGTACCTGAAATCCCAGATAAATCGATTTGGCGGGAATATTTCCCGCACGGCGGCTTTCATCGGGATGGAACGCTCTGCCTTGCATCGCAAGCTCAAATCATTAGGGGTAAATACCTCTGAAGCCCGTTCGGACGGCGAGCTGGCCGAGGAATAAGGAAGACGCCATGAAGGCAGTCGTCTGCGGGGCAGGGCGCGTCGGTTACGGCATCGCCAAGGCGCTATCGCGCGAAGGTAATGCGGTGACCGTTGTAGATTGGTCTCCAGAACTCATTTCCCAGATCACGACAGATCTCGATGTCCGGGGCGTGGTGGGCCACGGTGCTCATCCTGAATCGCTAGAGCGTGCAGGCGTGGCAGATGCGGAATTGCTGGTTGCGGTAACGCATTCCGATGAAACGAACATGATCGCTTGCCAGGTCGCGCACTCTCTCTTCAAGACGCCAATGCGGATCGCCCGGGTGCGCGCTCAGGCCTATCTGGATCCCGCATGGCGAGGGCTGTTTTCGACCGGCAACCTGCCGGTAGACGTCGTCATCTCACCTGAACAGGAAGTCGGGCGGGCGATCTTGCAGCGGGTTGAAACGCCCGGTGCTTTTTCAACCGCCTTGTTTGCCGGCGGACGCGTTCAACTTCTGGGCATCCGGATGCATGAAGACAGCCCTGTGGCAGGTTCTTCCATCGAACAGATACGCGAGATTTTTCCGGATCTGCGGCTTTCGCTTTGCGGAGTAAATCGCGACGGCAAGCTGTTTGTCCCAACGGTCAGTGACCCGCTACTGGCGGACGATGAAATCTACATCGCAATTGAGCCAAAAATGCTGGATCGCGCGTTACAGATTCTCGGAGAGAAAACCGAGAAAGTCCGCCGCGTCATCGTAATTGGTGCTGGAAATATCGGCGTCTATGTTGCGCGCGCTCTGGAACGTCTGGGGCGCGTGAAAGTCCGCCTGATCGAAGCCAATAAAAGCCGCGCTGAAGCGGCGGCCAATCAGCTGAAACGCACCGTTGTCCTTCACGGCGACGGCTTGACGCCGGAATTGTTGCGCGAGGCCGGAGTGGATCGAGCCGAACTTGCCGTCTGTGTGACGAATGATGACAAGGTCAACCTCCTCAGCGCCGTCATGGCCAAGCGTGAAGGGGCGGGGAGAGCCATTTGTCTGGTGAATGAGGAGGCCTTCAAGCCTTTAAGGGATGCGCTCGAAGTTGATGCCTTCATTGATCCGCGCACAACAACGGTTTCGACCATTCTCCAGCACATCCGTCGCGGCCGGATTACCGGACTTCAATCTATTGCCGGGGGGTTGGCCGAAGCGCTTGAAGGTGTTGTCCTGGCGACCTCACCCTTGATGGGAAAATCGATCGATGATCTTGAATTGCCGGACAATGTCACGATCGGCGCATTGGTTCAGGACGGCGAGATTTTCATGCCGGGCGAGCAAGCCGTGGTGAAAGAAGGCGATCGCATGCTGCTATTCGCAGAATCTGATGCAGTCCCAAAAGTCGAGCGCCTGTTCCGCGTTAGCCTGGATTATTTCTAGCCGGTAATGCGATCGCTCGGATTTCTGCGTCCTTTGGGACAGACCTGGACAGGGCTCTCTCTTGTCATCGGTATTGTCGCAGCTTTTTCCGCACTGGGGCAAGCGTGGCTGGCCGCACAGGCATTTGCGATCACAGCAGGGTTGCTGGGTTTTGCCGGTGGACTGATCTGGTCGGCAACCGGAGGCGTGAAAATTATCGCACGCGCGGCAGAGGCTTCGGCCTATGTGATGGCGATGTGGGTTACAACGCCTCTTTTTCTTGTTGTGCCATTTTTGTTTTTCATTCCGGACGCCAGCTATCTTGACGGTGCGTTTGAGGCGTATTCGGCCCTGACCACGACCGGAGCTATTCTCTCGCCCCCCGAAGCGGTCCCTGACGCCATCATATTCTGGCGCTGCTTCATCAGCTTTGTCGGTGGATATCTTACTTTGCTAACGGCTGCGGGCGTCTTAGCCGCATTCGACCGCGGCGGGCTGGAGCTCAGAAAATCCATCCTTTTGACAGTCGATCAAGAGAATATTTTTTCCAACTTGCAAGTTGCCGCACGCCGCATCCTTGTCGTTTATTGCGGCATCCTCGCGGTGGGTATGCTGGCGCTTATCGCCACCGGCGTTCCGATATTTGAAGCACTTTGCCTGGCGATGAGCGCGCTCTCAACGGGAGGCTATACCGTCTCTTCCGGGCCTCTCCTGTCGCAAGTGCCAGCCTTGGCAATCGCGTTGTTGGCTGTGCTGGCATTCGCAGGGGCAATCAATATCGCGGTGGTGCGCGATGCGGTTAGCCGTTATCGAATTCCCCTGAATGGTGATCTGTTGGCCATGCTCGGTGTGATCGCCGGGCTCTACCTGATTTTCCTGATATCGACTGACGCGCCTGCCGCACCGCTGAGCTCCCTGGCTGATGCCATCTTCGTCATCACGACCGCTGGCTTTTCGGCCACGGAATCGGCAGGCTATGTGCCGTTGGCAGCCGTATTGGCGGCCATGATAGGCGGAGCCGCAGCGTCCACAGCAGGCGGGTTGAAAATCTCGCGGCTCGTCATTCTTTCCCAATCTGCTTTTGTAGAGCTGGCGCGGATGGCAAATCCGTCAGGCGTTGTCGGAATTCGCTATCGCGGGCGCAGTGCGGATAACCCGGCTATGCTCGCATTGTGGGCAACAGTGCTGAGCTATATCGGACTGGTCGCGATTTCGATCGTCATCCTGTCGCTGCTCGGCGCCCCTTTTGATGCCGCCTGGAGTGTCGCGACCACCGCGCTCGCCAATGCCGGGCCTCTGCACAACCAGCTGTCACCTGAATTTTCCTGGAGTGACTTACCCGCAATGGCGAAAATATATTCGATCCTGCTTATGGTGCTTGGCCGGTTGGAAGTGCTGGCCGGTCTGGCGGCGATCGTTGCTTTGTTCAGGAGATTCTAGAGCCCCATGTCGCGTTTTGCCTACGTCAATGGCCGCTTTATTGCGCATCCTCATGCCCGCATACACATCGAAGATCGCGGCAATCAGTTTGCGGATGCGGTCTATGAAGTGTGGGGGGTGACAAAGGGCCAGTTGATGGATTTCGATGGGCATTTGATGCGGTTGGCCAGATCGCTTGGTGAGCTTCGCATCAAATCTCCCATGAGCAATCAGGCGCTCTCCGCAGTCCTGTTCCGCATGATCGAGCTCAACAGGCTGCATAGTGGGTTGATCTATCTGCAGATTTCGCGCGGGCAGGCGCGACGGGACCATGTTTTCCCCGGCCCTCAAACCCGTGCCAGCGTCATTATGACCGCGAAAGCCACAAACGCTGAACGTATCGAGCGCAAAGCCCGTGAAGGCATCAAGGTGATTACGCAGCCCGATATCCGTTGGGGGCGGCGCGACATCAAGACAGTTTCCCTCTTGCCCAACGTGCTGGTCCGTCAGGCGGCCGCAGAGGCAGGCGCGCAGGAAGGTTGGATGATTGATGACGCAGGCCTGGTTACTGAGGGCTCGGCCTCAAATGCCTGGATTGTCAATGCGGAAGGGGTTCTCATAACGCGTCCGGCCGACCACGACATCCTGAATGGGATTACGCGGCGTACCATTATCGCCCTCGCTGCTAAAGAAGGCATCCGGACCGAAGAACGCGCCTTTTCTCTGGAAGAGGCCCGATTGGCCCAGGAAGCCTTTGTAACGTCGGCGTCGACTTTTGCCACGCCGGTCATCGAGATTGACGGCCAGCCCGTCGGAAACGGGCATCCGGGAACGTTTTCCTTGCAGTTACGAGAGAGTTATGTTGCAACTGCGAAAGAGCGGGCGAGGGGCGCAAATGTACGGCGGTCTCCGCCCTTGCTTGCACGACGCCGCAAACACCCGGTAATCTGACGGGACATTGGGGACGCCAAGAACAAAAATAACAGGAGCGCACACATGTCTGGTGAAAGAAAAAGCAATAACCTCCAGGACGTATTCCTCAACTCAGTCCGCAAAACGAAAACACCCCTGACGATTTTTCTGGTGAACGGGGTGAAACTGCAGGGCGTGGTGACCTGGTTTGATAATTTCTGCCTCCTGCTCCGGCGCGATGGCCAGTCCCAACTGGTCTACAAACATGCGATCTCGACAATTATGCCTTCAGCTCCGGTTTCCCTGTTTGAGGAGGAAGAGGGCGGCGAGGACAGCGAAGCTTGATTGAAACCGAACGGCCTGCCGACAAAGCGGTAGTTATCCGCGCCAGGCTGGGCCCTGAAGATGTGGAAGAACACGCCCGTCTGGACGAAGCGACGGGCCTTGCCGAAGCCCTCGGACTTGATGTTCAGTCCTCCATATTTGCCCCGGTCCGGAAAATAGATCCGGGCCGCTATCTGGGACGTGGCAAGTTGGAGGAGATGAAGTTCTTCATCGAAGAGCAAGAGGCCTCGGTCGTCATCGTGGATGCGGCGCTCTCTCCCGTGCAGCAACGCAATCTCGAGAAGACCTGGAAGGTGAAGGTCATCGACCGCACCGGTTTGATTCTTGAAATTTTTGGTCTTCGAGCCCGAACCAAGGAAGGCCGCTTGCAGGTTGAGCTGGCCAGGTTGGCTTATGAACGCTCGCGGCTGGTTCGCACATGGACACACCTGGAACGCCAGCGCGGCGGAATGGGTACAGTGGGCGGGCCCGGCGAAACCCAGATTGAGGCTGACCGCCGGATCCTTGCGGACAAGATGGCACGTCTTCGCCGGGAGCTTGAAGAGGTACGAAGGACACGCGCGCTGCACCGCAAGACCCGTAAGGCCACGCCTTTTCCAGTCGTGGCCATTGTTGGTTATACCAATGCTGGAAAGTCGACACTTTTCAACAAGATGACCGGGGCAGGGGTGTTCGCAAAAGACATGCCTTTTGCAACGCTGGACACCACCGTAAGAGGGCTGCGGACGCCGGCAGGGTCGCAAATCATGTTATCGGACACAGTCGGCTTTATCACCGATCTTCCCACCGAACTGGTGGCCGCCTTTCGTGCAACGCTGGAAGAAGTCCGCGAGGCCGACATTATCCTTCACGTGCTGGACGTATCCGCGGTGGATTTCGAAACCCGGCGCCGGGAAGTTGAAGCCATACTGGATGCGCTCGACGCCGGTAGCGAGCATGGGCAACCGGTCATCGAAGTCTTCAACAAAATCGATCTGTGGTCTGACAGTGAGCCATTGGATGTTGATGCCGTTAGCGCGCTTCCGCGCAAAAGCGATGAAGCCCGCTGCGCCATTTCTGTGTCGGCGCAGACAGGCGAGGGGATAGATCGCTTACTCGCCGCTATCGATGACACTCTCGCCGAGCAGACGGTGCTGCTCGAAGCCGTCACATCGCCCGGTGAGCATCGCCCGGTGGCCTGGTTACACGAGCACGGTGCTGTTCTGAGCGAAATTGTTGATGAACAGGGCCGCACGACGGTGAGGGCAAGATTGTCTCCGGAAGCAGCCGGACGCTTTGCTGCGCAATTTCCGGCTTTAACGCCAAAACTGGAAGACGCGGTCTAGGTTTTTTTTTGCGTGTTTTCGAGCTTCTTGGCGTCTACCCACAAGGCTTCCATATCATCAAGGCTGACAGCCTTAATGTCCCGATTATCAGCTTTCAATGTTTGTTCTATGTATCTGAAACGACGTTCGAATTTTGTATTCGCGCGGCGCAAGGCCGCTTCGCTGTCGATTCGGGTTTTACGCGCCAGGTTTGCGCAGACAAACAGAAGATCTCCAATCTCGTCTTCAATCCGGTCTAGATCACCCGTTTCTATCGCTTCACCGACTTCTTCACGTTCTTCATCCAGCTTTTGGAGCACACGTTTGGCATCCGGCCAGTCAAAACCTACCGTCGCCGCTCGTTTCTGAAGCTTCTGAGCCCGCTTTAAAGCGGGCAGGGCCAGCGGAACGTCATCCAGCAATCCTTCAGAGCCTTTGCTTTTCTTGCGCTCATCAGCCTTGATGGCTTCCCAGTCCTGTGTCTGTGCCTCATTGTCGGCATATTGCTTGTCGCCAAACACGTGCGGATGCCGGCGGATCATCTTGTCATTGATGGCATCTGCGACATCATCAAAATCAAAGAAACCAGCTTCTTCCGCCATGCGGGAGTGAAACACGACCTGCAGCAAAAGATCGCCAAGCTCACTCTTGAGATCGTCCATATCATTCCGGCGGATCGCGTCATCCACCTCATAGGCTTCCTCGATCGTATAAGGGGCGATGGTCTCGAATGTCTGGCCAACATCCCACGGGCAACCCGTTTCAGGATCACGGAGCCGCTCCATTATAGTGCGGAGTTTTCCGAGGGGAGTTGGCTGTTTCAAGTCGCGCTACTCCTGAGATCAATGTATGATATGCGCATAATATATATTATGAGACATATGATATCTATTTCTAATCATTTCAAAATCGAAGCTGAAAGCCGTCATACGCCGGCACAATATTTTCAGGCAATCGCGCTGCCAGTGCCTCATAGTCGAGATCAACATGAAGATTTGTCAGCACGCCCCTCCCGGCTTGTGCGTGATCCAGCCACCCCAGTGCATCACTCACGCTGGCATGAGTCGGGTGTGGTGTCTCGCGCAGTGCATCAACGATCCAGACCGGGACTTGCCTCAGAATGTCGAATGCTGTCTCGGGCACAGCGCTGACATCCGGAGAATATGCGAAGGGTCCAAACCGGAAACCGGCCGCGATTATTCCGCCATGTTCAAGGCGCAGCATCATCATAGGAAGAGCGCCACCTGGCCCATCAAGATGAAACTCGACGCCCTGAGCGGGAATATCGCGTGCTTCGAGAATGGATGGATACGGAGATCCGGCCTTGCTCTCAAACACATATTTGAAGCGATTTGTCAGGCTGTTGCGGGTTTCCGGGATCATCCAGACTGGCATCCGCTTTCGCGCCCGCAACACATAGGGCCTCAGATCGTCAATGCCGTGGGTCTGATCCGCATGATCATGCGTGAAAACTACGCCATCAAGACGGTTTACGCCCGCAGACAGCATTTGTTCGCGGAAGTCCGGCGAAGTGTCGATGACAATGGTTGTGACCGAACCATTTTCAAAAAGCGTGCTTGTTTCCGCATATTCGACCAACAAGCTACAGCGCCGTCGCCGGTTTTTGGGATTGTCTGGATTGCACGCGCCCCAATCACCATCAGGACGCGGAACGCCGCCGGACGAGCCACAGCCCAATATCGTCACTTGCCAAACCGATTGATCGGTCATTCGGGCCGCCGGGCTTTAGAGAATAGATCAAAGAAGGCCTTTGTGGTTTTTTCTGCGCCCTCCTCCGGTGTCCAGCCATAAAGCGGACACAGGCCCGCCAGCACGTCGGGCAGATAGGCTGGTTCATTCCGGCGGCCACGATGCGGCACCGGTGCCAGATACGGGCAATCCGTCTCGATGATTACCCGGTCTTGCGGGATCGTATCGCGGAAGACCTGGCGGACGTCCTCGGCTTTCTTGAAGGTCACAATGCCAGACGCGGCAAAATAAGCGCCCAGGGCCGCAGCCCGGCGCGCCAGATCTTCACCGCCCGTGTAACAATGCATCAGCGCCTTGAAAGGGCCGCGCGCCATTTCTGCTTCCAGAAAGTCCGCCATTTCGGCATCGGCATCGCGCGTGTGAAGGATCAATGGCAATCCGGTTTGTCTTGCCGCCTCGACATGGGTTTTCAGACTTTGAAACTGATCTCCGCGCGGGCTGTACCCATAGTGAAAATCCAGCCCGGTTTCACCGATTCCGATGACTTTCGGATGGGCCGCCTTTTCCAGCAATTCTTCAAGCGGCACGTCCGGCCGGTCTTTGGCGTGATGTGGGTGTGCGCCGATCGTGCACCAGATATTCTCATTCGCCTCGGCGATTGCCAGTACGTCGTCGAAATCGGACAAACGGCAACAGATCGCAATCATACCGCCGACACCGGCGCCTTTCGCCCGCGACAAAACCTCAGGCAAATCCTGTGCATAAGTATCGCCATGAAGATTGGTGTGACTGTCAATCAGCATTCCAGCTAGCGGGCCTCGCGTGCGGCTTTTTCCATGTGGGCAAGCGCCGAGAGCGCCGCCTGCTTGGTATCGAGATAGAGCCCTTGAGTTTCACCGGCCAGTTTTTCAATTTCCAGTCTGGCGGTAAGCCACGCATCCGGAGGCAGGCCTTCAATCGCCCGTTCTTTGGCAAGGCGGGCCGCATTGCGCGAAAGCGACGCAAAGAATTGAGGACGCAAACCCTCTGCGCCCCGCGCCGAAACGCGCGCAGCCAATCGGCGGGAGGATTTTTGATCCCAGTTTGGCAAACGATCCAGAAGGTTCCGGACATCCTGCTCCAGATCAAGGGCACCGGAATGAAGAAAGGCCAGCGCCCTGCCCGGCGCACCCTTCGCCAGCATTGAAACAGAATTTGCTTTTCCAGAGTCTATACCCTGCCTTCTGACCAACCAGTCTGCCGTTTCTTCAACCTCCGGAGCGCGCAGCTCAAGATGCCGGCAGCGCGAGCGGATGGTCGGCAGCAATCGTCCGGGTGAGTGTGTGACCAGAAACAGAAGACCGCGCTCCGGCGGCTCTTCCAGAGTTTTGAGCAAACCGTTCGCGGCATTTCGGTTGAACTCGTCCATGGAATCAATGATCGCAATCCGCCATCCCGGTTCACCGGCGCTTCGCGAAAAGAAATCCGGAACCCGGCGGACTTCGTCTATCGTGATTTCCGCACGCCATCGCTTGCGTTTTTCATCCCAGGGCCGATTGATCGTCAGAAGGTTCGGGTGTGATTTTGCGCGCACTTTCCGGGCCGCTGCCTCAAGGCCGCGCGTTTCCCCCAGCAAGGAAACTGCCGCCTTATAGGCCAGGCTGGCCTTTCCCACCCCCTTGGGCCCCGTAATCATCCAGGCGTGATGCATTCGCTGGCTTTGTCGAGCCTGCTCGAATGCGTCCCAAGCCGCATCATGACCGAACAGATCTTCAATCTCGCGGGGCGGTGCACAACCTTCCTCGGTGTCCGGATCCAGATCGGCCGCGCTGCTCATTCCGGCAACCGCCTTCGCACAGCCATGATGGCAGCCATCGCCACATCATCAGGTGACGCGGTGCCATCCAGTGTTTCAATGCGTTCCGGAGCCAATTCAGCAAGTTGGTGATAGCAAGCCCGCAAGCGGCGATGAAACTCCATCTCCTTTGATTCAAAACGGATTTCGAGCCCTAACCGCGCCTGAGTCCGGTCGATACCAAGCTCGGGTGGAATATCGATCAACAAGGTAAGGTCTGGCTGGAACTCGCCCAGGACTAGCGTGTGCAATTGGCGAAGGCGATCCATGGATATTCCACCAGCCGCGCCCTGGTAGGCAAGCGTGGAATCGGCAAAACGATCGGAGATAACAATTGCTCCCCGATCCAGCGCGGGCCGGATCGCCTTTTCGACATGATCATTCCGGGCCGCGTAAAACAACAAGGCTTCTGTCATCGCCGACCAACGGTCGGTCTTGCCCTCCACCAGCAGTTGCCGGATCTCTTCAGCCCCGGGCGTACCACCCGGTTCACGCGTCACGATCACTTCGTATCCGGCTGCCTTGAGGTCAGCCTGCAGCGACCGCGCAAGCGTGGACTTGCCCGCGCCTTCCCCGCCTTCAAGGGTGACAAACAACCCCTTGACCATCAATTCACGCCAAACAATCCGCCCAAACCGGACAGAGCCAGCCCGACAAGGCCTTTTCGGGCAACATCCTCAGCTGCAACCAGTTCAAAGGAGCGCGGTTCCAGGCCCGGCGCCGAGACTTCCAGCCGGGCAATGGCATCGCCTTCAGCGATCGGCGCTGCAATGGGGCCGTCATATACAATTTCCGCCCGCAGATCATTGGCAGCCCGAATATGAAGACCCAGCTGGGCATTTTCAGTCAGACGCAAGCCAACCGTTTCACTCACGCCCTGAAACACATCGGCAGAGCCAATTTCCTCGCCCGCCTGTGCCAGCCGTACTAACTCAAATTCGGCGAGCGCGGCACGCATCAAACGCTCGCCTTCGCTGGCGCGCGAGCGTTCGCTATCCATGCCGTTATAGACCACAATCCGGCGCGTCCCGTCGCGTTCGCCCGACGCGACAAGCCCGTAACCTGCCTCCTGGGTATGTCCAGTTTTAAGCCCGTCCACACCGGGCATATTCAACAGGGGATTCCGGTTGAATTGGCGGATCCCGTTATAGGTCATCTCGCGTTCGGCGAAGATCGGGTAATATTGCGGGTACTCCCGGATCAGCAACACCGTCAGACGCGCCAGGTCAATTGCGCTGATCCGATGATCAGGATGTGGCCACCCGGTCGAATTCGCAAAACTGGCGCTGGAAAGACCGAGCTCCTGCGCGCGCTGCGTCATATCCGCTGCAAAGGCCGTTTCGGACCCGGAAATCGCCTCGGCCAGGACAATACACGCATCATTACCGGACTGGATGATAATGCTGCGGATTAGATCTTCAACGCGGACCCGCGAATTCACCTCAAGGAACATGGTCGAGGATCCGGACGCGGCTCCTCCGGTTCGCCACGCGTATTCAGAGACCGGCAATTCGGTGTCCAGCGACAAAGTCCCCTGCTCAATTGCTTCAAAAGTCATCAGCAATGTCATCAGCTTGGACATTGACGAGGGCGGCATGGGCGTATCGCCATTGTGATTGTACAGGACCTCACCGCTCTCATAATCGAGAATGACGGCGTGACTGGCAGACGTCTGAAACGTCTGCGCCTGCACCGACGGCATGAGCGTGAGCAGGCAAAAAATCAGAAAAGCGCGCACGAAGCGTTCCTCCATCGCGGAATCAGACAGCCGGGTCAGAGGTCAGATTGAAACGCGTGGCTGGCCGCCCCGCAAGTGCGCTGTCAGTTTAATGCCACTACGCGTGCGTCATAGACCCCAAAACGGCCCAGTGACCGGCTCAAACGATCGGCCTCGGAACGGGGCAGGTCATCGCCGACGAAGACCCGGTATATGTTGCGGCCCCGGGATCGGACCCGTTCGATGGACGCGTCTCCCTGTGAGGAAAGCCTCCGTCTAAGCGCTTCTGCATTGGCACGTTGGGAAAACGCACCGGCCTGCACGCGGAAGCGCCCGGTCGCCGTGTTGGCGGCAATAATCCGTGACGGAGCCACCGAACCGGCAGCGGCAACGCCGTCAGGCGGCCCC
Organism: Hyphobacterium sp.; assembly: GCF_965228115.1. Lineage (GTDB taxonomy): Bacteria > Pseudomonadota > Alphaproteobacteria > Caulobacterales > Maricaulaceae > Hyphobacterium. The sequence goes on from NZ_OZ245794.1 coordinate 483,486, forward strand.
AGATATCGCACCCGGACACGCGCCGTGCCTTGTTGCAAAAACCCGAGCTCGATAGCGGCGGCCCGGCTGACATCAAGAATTCGATCCCGGGCAAACGGACCCCGATCATTCAATCTCAAAACCTGCGTGCGGCCATTCTCCAGGTTTGTCACCTCGATCAGAGCCGGAATGGGCAAGGTCGGATGCGCGGCGCTCAGCTCATTCTGGTCGAATATTTCGCCATTGGCTGTGGGGCGTCCATGAAAATTCGGGCCATACCAGGAGGAAACCCCGATCTCGTCATAATCGTCATCCCTCGCGGGCACATAGGTCCGGCCATTGATGGTGTAGGGCCGGCCGATCTTTTGTTCCCCTGCCCCGGTACGGTTAAGCCGCGCCGAGCTCGATGACCCTGACCCGATGACCGGCGCACTGACGCTCAGACCCCGAACGACGTGCGCAGACGACGAGCAGGCCGCCAGCATCGCAGCGCAAGCCAAAACCATCATAACCGATATATTCCGGGCTGAGACGCGCATGTCCAGACTCCACCCTAATTCCATCCACTCTGCAGTTTAGATGAAAGTGGTGAAGCAAGCGTAAGCATTCGCCCATTGCTTTTTTGGGCCCAAGCCCGCTATGAGAGCGCACGACCCGCGGAGGAGTGGCAGAGTGGTCGAATGCGGCGGTCTTGAAAACCGTTGAACCGCGAGGTTCCGGGGGTTCGAATCCCTCCTCCTCCGCCAGCTTGTTCAGGCGGCGATAGACCGAAATCCGCTTAGTCCACCGTCAATCGCCACCCTCTGGCTTCATTCGCAATCAGGATCGCGGCAGCGTCATTCTCATTTGCTGGCAGGTCAATGACCGCATGGTAACTTCCCGCTTCGGAACAGCCCGACAAGGTCATTTCGGTAATCGCTCCCGCCAGACCCGACGGGGACGCATAAACAGCACAGCCCGCAACCAGGCCCCTCACCTCGCCATTCTCGCCGATATGAAGGGTGCTGCCATATAGGCCGGCGGCCTGGGGCCAACTGACCAAGGATTCAGAGCGCTGATCGCGCACGCCCCAGAAAGCGCCGGTCTCATCCGCCCATTCCTGACCTGCGCGGATAGTCCCGTCAGGCCGCCACGTTCCCGCAAGAGTTCCTGAGCTGAACTCGCCGGTCCGCGTACGCCAGTCAACGAGCGCATTTCCGAGAGTTATCCTGCGAATTTGATTGTCGTTGGCCACCAGCGCAACACCGCCAGAACCCACGAACAAATCCGTCCGCGCAAGTCCGGGCCAGATGCCATCAGGCTGACGCATCAACACACTCCAGCGGCCTTGCAAGGCACTCGCCTCGGGAGCAGCAACATCCGTGGACGGTGCCGGTGACGTTACGGCGGCGCTGGTAGAGGACCGCAACGCTCCGTTGGCATCACGGAAGCGAAGGAAAACGCGTGCATTGGCAGGGTCGAACGCAATGCCGCCCGTACTCTGATCGCGGACAAACACCGCAAAGAAATAACCCACATTGGGATCAAAAATCACAGTCGCGCTCGCCCCACGCGGGGTCAGGCATTGCGCAGTGACCTGATCAATCTGACAAACCTCGAGCTGAAGCGGCAGGCTGGCCGCGCCTGTATCTGCGGTCACGGTGATAGTGGCCTGCCCGGCTGCCGCAGATCCATCCCCGGCCCCGATATTGATCGATGAGGCTGACATCGCGCCGACGCCCCCGGGATTGGCAATCCGGATAACACCATCCCCAGACGCCGTCGCACTGGCCGAAACGATATCCGGTTGTGGTTGGGCAGAGATGTTCAAAAGCAGGGAGCTCACGCCGACAATCGGGTCGAGGCTGGCATTCTGACAATCAATGACCGGCAGGAACTCATAGCCACTGGTTGGGGTCACGGCGGTAGGCGTCAATGACAGCACGAAGCTGAGCGCGCCTCCTTCGGGAAGATCGAACAGCGGATCAATCGGTCCGGTCGGCATGTTGGCACCATCGAGCGCTTGGTAGCTGATGGTTGCCGGAGCGCCATCCGGTGCCGCCAGTGCACAACTTTGCGCTGGAGACGTCGATTGGCTGATCACCGTAAGGAAAGCCGTCAGTGGGCTCCCGCCAACCACACCAGAGCGGGCACCGGGTAGAATGGACGCCACAATCCGACCATCGGGTGGGCTATCCAGCGTGAATCGGGCCGTCACAGATTGATTGGTCGTCATCGTCACGACACAAACCGGATCGGTCGAACCAGTGCAAGGTCCCGCCGTCCAACTCGCAAAACTGGAGTCGTTTTCCGGATCCGCGGTCAACGTCACTGAAGCCCCTAATGCATAGGTTTCGGAACAATCCCCACCACAATCAATGCCAACCGGATTGCTCGAAACCTCTCCCCGGCCCACGCCGGTCAGGCTCACCGTCAAGGTACGGCTTTCATCATTGGTGATCGTGAACTCGCTCGCCGCGGAACTTGGATTGCCAACGAAATCAGTGACTGCATCAGCTGCCATGTTGACCGTCACAGGCCCGTTTGTTGACGGCGTGATGGTGACGCCAAATTGATATTCGAGCGTCACCGATGCCGGGGAGTCTATGCCCTCCATCGCCAGAGGCGCAGGATTAGGCCGAACGACCAAATTCGAGGCCACCCCATTTGTGACCGCAAGGTCATCCAATGTGAACGTGCTGGCATCGATATACTCGTCAAAATCAATTTCCAGCACGAATGCACCGGACGCCGGTGACGCCTGATCTGACGAGAATGACGGTACCGGACCGGTGTGATCCAGATAGAAATAATTTGCATTGGTTCCGGTGGGCGTTGTGTCGGTCAAGGCATTGCCCGCTTTATCGGTGACGTTCTGATTTCCACTGAAGGTCAGGGATACAAGACCGGTAAGATCTTCAAGATCACCTCCTCCGATTGTCACGGTGAACTCATTGTTCGAAACCGCCATCGCCGCATAGGGGTTACGCTCCTGCACGCTCACGGGAGCACTCAGCGCCTGCATGAGCGGACTGACACTTGTGACCGTGGCGGTCGAACCCGTGACCGCAAAATCACCAGCATCAACATTTACAACGTCCTCGCTGAAACGCACCGACCAGTTAAGGCTATCTTCGCGGGTTGGAGACAACAGCGTCGGAGCCGCCCGGACGATGCGGGAAACCCGCGGTGCGGTCGTTTCACGCGCTACCGTAAAGCTGGCCTCAGCCGAGTTGGCGTTAAGCGCCACATCCCGGAAACTTCCAGCCGCCAGCGCAACGATAACATCTCCATCGCTTTCAGGCGTAATTTCAACCGTATAGCGGCGCTCATAGGTCACCGATGACGGGGAGTCCAAATCTGCCAACGGCGCATCGGTGGCAACGGCAAGATTGGCCGCTGTGCCATTCGTCACCGTTATATCATCGAGGTCGATGGATTCCACGAATTCCGAGAATTCGATATTTACCGTAAACGCCGCATTGATCGGCCCGTCAGGGCCCGTAATCGAGGCTGTGGGCGAAATGTGATCCAGGAAGAAGGACCGGTTATTTGTTCCGGTCGAACTTGTATCGGTCAAAGCATTACCTGCCAGGTCAGCGATATCCTGACCCACGGCAAAGTCGAGCGTCACCGTTCCGTTCAAATTATCCAGATCACCACCGGAAACAGTTACGGTGTAGTTCCGGGCGTCCGAAGCGGTCACATTTGTGACGGTTGCAGTTGTGCCATCTACCGCAAAATCTGCGGCATCCACGTTTTGAACCGGTTCACCGAACTGGATGGTCCAGTTCAACGTGTCCGAAGCGGTGGGTGAAAGAAAGGGCTCACCTCGCGCAAAGCGGGTCACGCGTGGCGCTGTCCCATCGGCAGTGATCGAGAAGTTGGCCGCTGCGGTATTGGGATTCAGAGCCACATCCCGGAAGCTGCCGCTCGCCAGTGAAATTGCGACTTCACCATCCCCATCGGGCGTCACATCCGCAGTGAAACGCCGCTCATAGGTCACGGACATCGGCGCATCTATTCCTGGCGGAAGGGCCGTATCGGCGGCCACAAAATTGGCGATCGACCCATTCGTAACCGTCAGATCCCCCGCTGTAATGGCCTCCACAAACTCAGAGAATTCGATTGAAATAGCGAAAACACCGCTCACCGGGCCGTCGGGTCCGGATATCGTGGCCGTCGGGGCAATGTGATCGAGGAAGAAGGAGCGGTTGTTCGTCCCCGTCGAGCTCGTATCGGTCAGCGCGTTGCCAGCAAGATCTTGAATATCCTGACCAGCAGCGAAATCCAGCGTGACCGTTCCGTTGAGATTATCCAGATCTCCTCCGGATATCGTCACGGTGAAGTTCCGAGCATCGCTGGCCACTAATCCGGTAACGGTTGCGGTTGTGCCGCTGATCGCGAAATCGCCCGCATCGACATTCTGGACATCTTCGTTGAAGCGGATTTCCCAGCTAAGTGCATCTGCCGCAGTGGGCGACAGGAAAGGCGACCCCCTTGTGAAACGGGCCACGCGGGGCGCTTCGGCATCATTCAGGACATCAAAGGTTTCATCCGTCACCGGCTCTCCGGCCGCCAGCGGATTCCCGGCCGCATCCGTGATGTTCTGACCCGCCGCCAGGTTCAGACCCACAACGCCATTGAGGTTCGCCAGATCGCCGCCTGATAGTGTGAGTGTATAGGCCGCCCCTGCCCCGGCAAGTACGCCGGTCGCCGTTGTGCCGGTGATCTCGAAATCCTCAGCGGACACATTCGCCACGGATTCAGAGAAGGTAATCGCAAACACCAGCGTATCGGCATCGGTTTGTTCTGTTGCCGGTGTGCTTCGTGCAAATGCAGTGAGCGTCGGAGAAACGGTGTCCTTGATGACGACATCCACGACCGGATCGCCGGCATTCCCCAGGGCGTCGGTCAGCGTCACGGTGGCCGTGATTGTGCCATCCGCCAAACCGGAGGCATCGGCGCTAGGCAAAGTGCCCCCCTCGGTTGCAGCAACACCATTACCCGCCAGGGGCGTTCCGCCACCGCTGGACGACAGCGTGTATTCATAGGCTGAACCGATTTCGAAGCCACCAAAGGTGATCGAGACGGCACCGACATTGGCTATATTGATCGGATCCTGATCAATCTCGAATGTGTAGCCGGTGGGACCGGTTTGATCATTTGTCACCTGGAATTGCGCGGCCGCAGAGCTGGCATTCCCCACGACATCGTTCACGGCGCCAGCGGCAACATTGACCGTGACATCGCCATCGCCGGCAGGCGTGATCGTTGCTGTAAAACTGTTTCCGTCGAGCTGCGGCGCATCAATGCCAGGCGGAAGCGTGCTGACATCCTGGATATTGGATGCGGCTCCATTGCCGACAACAATATCGCCGAGCTCGAACCCGGTGATATCTTCGGAGAAGTTGAAAGTCGCGGTAAACGCGCCCGCGATCGGTCCGGCAGGCCCGGCAATCGTGACAACCGGCCCGGCATTGTCCAGGACGACGGTTCTCTGATCCGTGCCTGAATTCATAAGGTTCGTCAGCGGATTTCCGACGAGATCAGAGAGATCAGAACCTGCCGCCAGGCTCAGCGTCACGGCACCATTGAATGTCGACAGATCGCCGCCCGAGGCCGTAACAGTCACGCTGGAGGCCGACGGAATTGTAAGATTTGTTATCGTTGCTGTTGTGCCGGAGAGGGCAAAGTCATCTGCCGAGGCGTTCGCCATGTCCTCGTTGAAAGAGACCGTCCACGTCAACGTATCGGAGGCTGTCGGCGATCCTCCGGCGGTATCAAGCACCACATTGGTAGTAATAGGCGCAGAAGTATCGCGCTGATAAGTGTCGGTTGTCCCCGTCGCGTCTTCATTGACCAGCGCGTTTCCAGCAGTGTCTTCTATCGACACGTTTCCGGATTGCGTGATCCCCATCTCAATCGTGCCGGCGGCATTTTGAAGCGTGTAGGTGATGTCATAGACGTTTGAACTGACCTGCGACACGTTTGTGATCGTTCCGCCGCCGCCCTGCCGGATCTCCCAGTCATTGACGTCGACATTGGTCACGCCTTCACTGAAAGTCGCGCGGAAGACGACCTGTGCCGTTGCCGAACCAATCGACTCGTTGGCTGGCGACTGCCTGACGATAGAGGTGAGCGTCGGCGCTTCGCGGTCGAAGGCGACGACCAGCTGATTACTGGCCGTGTTTTCCAGCTCCGCAGCATCTTCTACACCACCAGCCGGTAAATCAATCGTGACATTCCCCGCCGCACCAGAAGTCGGGCGAATTTCCATCGTGAAATTCTGTGGGCCGCCGGCAAGATTGTTGGTACTGCCATTGACCACAACAAAATCGCCTTCACTGAGGCCGGTTACGTCCTCGGCGAAATCAATATTGATGTCGAAACTATTGCCAGTTACCGGTTCGGTGGCACTGGTCGATAGTACGACCACAGGAGGCGTGGTGTCGAAGCTACCCTGGTATTGCGTCGCCGCCTGGTTTGGATTGCCGCCCGCATCTGTGGCCACGCCCGCCGGAATGTCGACTGTGAAATTGCCATCCGCTACCCGGTTTACCGTCACGAAGTAGAAGCGCGCATTATTCGCCCGGAAACCAGACAGAGTCGCGCCGGAAACAACGATGTCGTCCAGCGTAAAGCCGGTCACGTCCTCCGAGAAAGCAATCGTCAATTCAGGATCAGTGGTAAAGGGGCTACCTGCGCCTGCTTTAAACAGATTGATCGACGGTGCCGTATTATCGAGCGTGTAGGTCAACTCGGCACCCGCCGGGATCGTGCGATCCATGACATTTCCATAGTCATCGCTGAAGTCAGTATTCGCCAGGCCGAGCGTGACATCACCATTCAGATCCGCAATGCCATTTCCCGGGCTGCCACCCGAGACGGTCACATCCAGCCCGATAGAAAAGCGGGAGACATTCGTCACAGAGGCATCCGTGCCTGTGACGGTGAAGGCATTCGCTGGGAGAGTGAAGGTCCCGTCGATCTGTGCGAAGGTCAGTCGCCAGGTCAGGCTGTCGGCATTGGTAGTGCTATCCGTCGGCGTCAATCGCGTGATGGACGCCAGAGCTGGCGCCTGGTTACGGACATCATAGGTCTGATCCGTACCCGGCTCGCCTGCGGGCAGAGCGTTGCCAGCTGCATCCGTGATGGTCGGCGCCGCAGCCAGGTCGAGACCGACAACGCCTGTAAAGCTGGCGAGGTCGCCACCAGAAATCGTAACCTCATACGCAAACGAGGTCGGGCTGCTGGCAATACCGACGGGTCCGCCATCGTCAGGCGCGCCGGCACTCTCGGAGACGTCAGTGATGGTTGCGGTCGTGGTTCCATTCACGGTGAAATCAGCCGCATCAACATTGGTGACCGCCTCGTTGAAATTCACAATGAAAGTCAGACTATCGGCATTGGTCTGCTCGCCGAACGGCGTCAGACGTTCGAAGGCCAAGAGCTGCGGAGCCGTGTTGTCGATTGTTACAGTGCGATTATCGGCTCCACCGCCCACTGGCGCGAGAGAGGCGAGCGGATTGCCCACTCCGTCGACGATAACCGATGCGCCTGTAAGACCGAGTGAGACATCGCCATTCAGCCCTGCGAGGTCGCCGCCGGAAACCGTAATGTCCACAATGTTGTCGATCGTATTCACCAGAACCGGGCCAGCTGTTGTTCCGTTGACTGTAAAGCTTCCGGCACTGGCGCCAGATACATTTTCGGAGAACGTAATTCGCCAGTTTAAAATATCCTGACTGGTGACAGAATCAGCCACAACCGACACGACAGTGGGCGCCGTCAGATCCACATTGAACCGGTTGTTATTGTTCACCCCCGTAAACGCCGGTGCAAAACCGTTCAAACCATTGCCATTGCCCAGCGTGTCGATGACATCAGTATTAGCCCGTAGGTTCAGCGCAGCGGTCCCTGGGAGGCCATCTGTCGACACCAGATCAACAAGCACGCGCGCACTTGCACTGGGCGCCGTATAATTCTCGATCCGTGCATTGGATGCCGTGATATTGGCCGAAGTCACGATTTCAAAGTCATCGACGCTCAAATTGCTGACGCTGTCAAAGAAAGACAGTGACCAGGTCGCGGTCGGTGTCGCGATGGACGGAGCCGTCAGCGGAAAGAAAATGTCGACACCCGGCGGCGTATTGTCCATGGCGTAGACAAAATTGTTCGTGCCGCTTTGAACCGTCAAATCTGTCAGCGCGTTGCCCGCAAGATCTGCAATATTCTGACCGGCTGCAAAGCCGAGCGACAAAAAGCTGTTGAACGTTGGAACATCGCCGCCGGACACGGTCACATCAACAGTGGTGCCCGTTATATTTCCAACCGACACGGTTCCGGTTGTATTCGGAACAGTGAAGTCATCCGCTGTGACATTTGCCACCGCCTCGTTGAACGTCACGCGCCAGGTCAAACTGTCCGCATTGGTTGGCGAGCTGGCCGGATTCTGGAAATCGATGGATGTGATCTGAGGCGCGGTATTATCAATTGTGTAGGTCGGCTCGTTCGGGGCGAATACCGAAACCAGATTGGTCAAGGCGTTGCCCGCCGGATCGGTCAGATCATGCGCTGGATTGATACTAAGCGTGATGTCACCATTCAGATTCGCCAGATTGCCGCCGCTTGCTGTTACATTGAATTCTGATGGATTTCCGGGCGTGCGGGGCTCAACTGTCAACCCTGCCGTCGTGCCGGTGATCTGGAAGTCCGCTTCCGACAAATTTTGCATGGCGGAGTCGAAAACGATCAGCCAGCTGACGGAATCAAGCGCGGTGCGTTCCGGATCATTGCGCTGCAGACCCGTGATCAATGGGGCAGAATTATCTACCTCGAACGTGTTGTCATTCGTGCCGGTTGGCGCCGTGTTCGTCAGGGCGTTGCCTGCGAGATCCTGTATGTCCTGTCCGCCGGCAATCGACAGGGTGACAGTGCCATTTAAATCGGCGAAATCACCTCCGGAAACCGTCAAATCGAACACCGTTGCCGAAACCGGATTAAGCACGCCGCTGCCGGTAGTCCCGGTGATAGAAAAATCCGCTGACCCGACATTTGTGACATCTTCGTCAAACGTGACGCGCCACGTCACGCTGTCGGCATTCGTGGGGGTGGCTGTCGGCGATTGCCGCTGGATAGATACTATGCGCGGCGCGACGGCATCATTCGACACGCTGTAGGTCTCATCAGTCCCGGGCTCCCCCGCCCCAAGGGCATTTCCGACCGTATCGGTGATGTCCTGACCGGCAGCGAGATCAAGCCCGACCGTACCATTCAGATTAGCGAGGTCACCACCAGTTAAAGTCAGCGTATAGGCCGCATTTGAGCCCTCCAGGACGCCAGTTGCGGTCGTCCCCGTAACATCGAAATCATTGGCTGATACGTTCGCAACATTTTCACTGAAGGTAATGTTGAACACCAGCCTATCTGCATCGGTGTTTTCGGTCGCTGGATTATTCCGCGCAAACGCGGTCAGGGTTGGGTTAACCGTATCTACCGTCACCGTGTCATTGCCGCTGGCGCCCGCATTGCCTGCCAAGTCTGTATAGCTGGCCGCGTTTACCGTCACCGAGCCCTGCGTGGTCGAGCTGTCGTCAGCAGTAAAGGTCGCCGTCCAGCTGTCGGCATCGACATTGGTGAAGGCCGAAATCGAACCGCCAGCAACCGTCAAATCGCCGGCCACAAAACCGCTCACCGGTTCGGAGAACTCAAAAGTCACATTCGAGGCATTGTCAGCGTCGCTCAAGGACGCATCGACGATATTAACCGTGACGGTTGGGTTTACGGTATCTACCGTCACCGTGTCATTGCCGCTGGCGCCCGCATTGCCTGCCAAGTCTGTATAACTGGCCGCGTTTACGGTCACCGAGCCCTGTACGGTCGAGTTGTCGTCAGCAGTAAAAGTCGCCGTCCAGCTGTCGGCATCGACATTGGTGAAGGCCGAAATCGAACCGCCAGCAACCGTCAAATCGCCGGCCACAAAACCGCTCACCGGTTCGGAGAACTCAAAAGTCACGTTCGAGGCATTGTCAGCGTCGCTCAAGGACGCATCGACGATATTAACCGTGACGGTTGGGTTTACGGTATCTACCGTCACCGTGTCATTGCCGCTGGCGCCCGCATTGCCTGCCAAGTCTGTATAGCTGGCCGCGTTTACGGTCACCGAGCCCTGTACGGTCGAGTTATCGTCAGCGGTAAAGGTCGCCGTCCAGCTATCGGCATCGACATTGGTGAAGGCCGAAATCGAACCGCCAGCAACCGTCAAATCGCCGGCCACAAAACCGCTCACCGGTTCGGAGAACTCAAAAGTCACATTCGAGGCATTGTCAGCGTCGCTCAAGGACGCATCGACGATATTAACCGCGACGGTTGGCGCAACGCCATCAACAGAAAACACACTGACGCCGTCATCACGCCATGCGCCGGTAAACAGATAGGTTGTACCATTAGCGGTGCCTGAGGTGAGCGCATGCGCGTTATCGAGTAGCCTAGTCGTGTCGTCAGCGATGTTGGCGAAATGGGTGAGCGTTCCGTTCGCGGCGACACTGAACAGCGTAATGCCGTCTTCGCTTTCTCCCGTCACCGCCAGATAGGTCGTCCCGCCACTGGAAAAAGCATGCACCGCGCTGCTTCCACTCATCAGGCGGGACGCATTATCGCTTTCATTATCAACATTACTCAGGCTGCCATTGGCCGCCACAGAAAAAACAGAGACGCCATGATCATCGCTCCCTGCAGCAAAAAGGTATGTCGTTCCGCCTATTTCAGCGATGGCTGTGCTGATGTCGCCCTCTAGCTCGAGTGAGCCGCCATCGGTCGTGTTCGCCACATTGGTAAGCGTGCCATTTGCGGCAACCGAAAAGACGCTGATCCCGCCGCCGGAACCAAAGCCATCCGTTCCACCGCCGACGAAGAGATAGGTTGTGCCGTCGACGACTGCCGTAGAAACAGATGTTGGCTGGTCAAAACTCGTCGTGTTGTCGTCAGCAAAGTTGAAGACATTCGTCAGCGTGCCGTTGGCTGCAATCGAAAACACGCTGACACCCTCATCCCGGTGTCCGGCCACAAACAGTAGATCCGTTCCACCGATATTGGCGATCGCAAGGCTTCGCGCCTCTTGGAGATTCATTGTGCCGTCATCAGCAACATTAAAGACGTTTGTCAGCGCACCATTTACTGCGACTGAAAAAACGCTGACCCCATCATCTAGGTAACCGGCCGCAAACAGGAAATCCGCACCTCCGACATTGGCTGTCGCAACCGACCGGACGCCGTTAATTTCAAGCGTCGCGTCATCAACGGCATTGGCAACCTGGGCCAGACTGCCGTCTGCTGCAATCGAAAGAACAGAAACGGCATCGTCATTGTTGGCGGCTGTGAAAAGGTAGTCATTTCCGCCAACTTCAGCCACGGCCAGATCGTAAACCTGATCGAGTGTAATATTGGAGTTGTCTTTCAGAGTTTGAATGTTCGTCAGTATGCCATTTGCCGCTGCTGAAAAGCCCGAAATGCCGTTATCCGAATTTCCCGTGACGTACACGAAGGGCGAGCCATCTATCAGTCCAGCTGCCACACCGGCGGCACCATTAAGGGCAATGGAGTCGGTATCGGGCACATTGGACACATTCGTCAGCGTCCCGTTGGCCGCCATAGAAAAAATACTGACGCCGTCATCAATCGCGCCGGTTGCATAGAGGAAGGTCGTGCCACCGATTTCGACAAACGAAACCTCTCGGGCGCCATTCAATTCCAAAAACCCGTTATCATTGATATTCTGGACGTTGGTCAGGGTCCCATTCGCCGCCACCGAAAAAACACTCAACCCGTCGTCATTATTACCCGCGACGACAACGAAGGTCGTTCCACCAACCTCGACTGTATTGAGTTCCCAGGGAGCATCGAGTTCCAAACTACCGCTATCTGCGACGTTGTCGGTGTTGGTCAGGGTCCCGTTAGCACCAATGGAGAACACGCTCACGCCATCGTCAAACACGCCGCTTACGAAGGCATAATCAACGCCGCCTACTTCCGCAGTTGCGACACCCCAGGCTCCATCTAGCTCAAGCGAACCGGCATCATTGACATTCTCTACATTCGTCAGCGTCCCGTTGGCCGCCACGGAAAAGACGCTGACGCCGTCATCGAGCGCACTGACACCCAGCAGATATGTTGTCCCACCAACGTCGGCGACTGCAAGGTCGGTTAGAAGGTTGATATTTGTGATTCCGTTATCGGAAACCGACGTGACGAAACTCAACGTTCCATCGTTGGCGATGGAAAAAACATTGATGGCAGCAGACACGCGGGCCGCAACGAAGAGGTATGTTGTTCCACCAACATTCGCCGATTCCAGTGCATAGGGCTGTTCCAAAACTGCGGAATCGGCCCCGGTTATCTCATCAACAGGAGTCAGCATCCCATTGGCCGCGATCGAAAAGGCCATGACGCCATGATCGACCGACGAAACCGCATATAAAAAGTCATTACCCCCAACAGTAACGAGAATCGGATCATCGCTGCCGCCAAACAAATCGTCGCGAAGGTTGTCGGCGTTATTGATGCCCGTTTGAGCATCAGAATGCGGGGCCAAGGCAAATGCAGCAATGACAATGAGTGCGACTGCAGAACGATACAAGAATGACATGCTTGGCCCCCTTACGCCCTGACACGTGATCAGAAGGCCAGGAACAGCCAAGCACTCCTGCACGCATCTGGCTGGCAAGTTCATGCCAACCCAAACTCCCGGTCCCCTGCGCTGCGTTCACAGCTCAGCTTTTTCGGGTAGAGGCATAAAGTCACGGTTCGATATAGCCGCGCAATCGCACAAAAGGGTGAGTACTGGAGGTTCGGCGAGTGCTGCGCTAACGAAATTTAACGGCCAAGGCTTTGACGTGTAACGGGGTTACGGATCTAGATTTGTCCAGATCTGGGTCTGGCAAATCGGGCCAACGCATCCTTTCACTTCCAGCTCTCCAGTCTCGAGACGCCGGATGCGCGCGCCATAGGACTGGTCTGCCGAAGGGCTATAGATTGTACCCCCACGCCAGTCGCGGCGCGCTTCCCGCAAACCCTGCAAAATCACCATGCCGAGCACGGGCTCGCCGGTCGACGGTGCCGTCACTTCTTCGGGCGGCAGGCCGCTTTCGATGGAGGTCGGGTCAATCCAGACGACCGCCCCGCAAGGCGTTCCATCCCCGCAATCGGAAATCTCGACATGCGAGTTACCATCCTCAACCGCAAAAAGGCCGAAGACATTATGCGGGTCCGCCAAGGCCGTAGCGGGCAGAAAAAGCATGGCGGCCATTGCAGGTAATTCCAGACGCATCACACACTCCCGGTGTCCCAATAATTACGGGTATCTCCTTGTCACCCGCCAATCAAGCAGATCATCGCCGATGCCGTTGCTGTAGAACGAAAGAAAAAGCCCGGCACAGGACCGGGCTTTTAAGTCAGACGTTGACAGTACGTTCTATTGCGTGCGGACCGCCACGCTCGTCGCGCCGACCGGCGCTCCGCCCGAGGCAAATCGGACGAAGACCCGGTTGCGGGCCGGGTCATTAGCGATCGCTGCGCCCGTTCCCCGCACGAATATCCCGAACGTTGCCGTGCCATTTGCTGGCACGGTCAGCGTTTTGGTATTCTCGCGGGCATTGGTGCAGGCACCGGTTCCCGGATCGGTCTGGCAAATCTCGATCTCGTTGACCGCCAGTGTCTGCGTGCCGGTATCGGCTGTAACCGTGACCGAGCCTGCAACGCCAACATTGGAAATTGCGACAGAAAACACGCCGACGAAATTACCCGTTGTCGGAACATTGACCCGTCCCGGATCTCCCGATGCTGCCAGCGCAACAATGTCCACGGGTGCTGCATCGCTCGCGCGGAAGGTCAGCGAATTCAAACCGAGATTATATTCCCCCGACCGGCGATTGTCGCAAAATGCCTCGATAAACAGGTTGGTTTCATCATTCACGGAAGGAAAGAAACCGGGCGTGCGGACATTATCGCTGAATGCATCTGCACTGGTGACCGAGAACACAAAGTTCTGCACACCGCCCGCAGGGATACTGACCGTGGTATTTGGCGTTCCGGTTAGAGCATTCGCCGCTGTTGTGGTTTGATAGGAGAACTGCGCTGCCGTGGCACCCGAAAGCCGCAATCCACAACCCGTCGCCGTAGAACCAGTGGCCCCGGGATTGATCATGGATGCAAAGGCTGTCGCAGTATTACCGGTCTGAACCGTTCGGGTTGTTGGCAACACCGATGACACGACACGCGGTGCAACCGCACGGAAGCCCGTGACATTGCGTCCTTCTTCCCGTGCGGCGCGCGCCACATCGGCCGGGTCGTTGGTCTGAGGCGCGTCAAACCCGTCCACGGGCGCCGACGCGGCAATTCCGCAGGCCGCCCCGCCCGGGCATAGCGTGATGCTCGGGTTCGAGAAGTAATTGACGGCTGTTTCGCTGGCTCCGGAGTCATAAGCCATGATGGTCCGGAACGAACCGTCAACGCGGTGCCCGTGGGCATAGGCACGAACACCGGATCCGACGCCTGAGGAATTCTCCACATTGTGCGCCATGCCCATATTGTGCCCGATCTCGTGAGCAAAAGTCCGGTCTGCACAAAGTGAGAAAGAACCGCTGGGCGTGTCTGTATCCCGGATCCAGTCGGCATTGACAGAATAGCCAGCCACGGCGCTTGAATTACCAATCACATCCGAGCTGCCGCCATTTAGCCAGGCCAGACCACAGCTGCTCTGCCCCGTTTGGGAACGCTGAACTATCGCAGCCAGATCGGCGCCAAATGTATCACGGGCGGTCCGCAAGGCGCTGAGGTCCTGCGTGACGGCTTGGCCCCCGCCGGTCAGATCAGATCCGGTGAGATTTACCAGCGTTTGGGATTGATCAGATGTTTCGGTCGTAATGCTGACCTGGCTGGAATGCACCAGTCGCGCGCGCATCCCGGTCTGGGAGTCGATCAAAGCCTGATCAAGGAACGCGACGAGATACTGCACCCGCCCACTGGTTGCGAGCCCCCAACGCGTCACAAAACTATCGGTGTAGAATAGCGCGATATCGATGATGTCATTCACATCGGCCGGGATCGTCTGAACGCCATCAAGCCCCTCTACGGGCGCATTTGAAGCGGCCAGTTCCCGAAGGATATTTACATCCGGGACCAGATAATCACCCGGCGTTTCGATAAAGTGATCATCCTCGGTGATTTGCAGGATTTCGTGCCGTCCATGCGATCCGGGATAGATATAGAACAATCCGTCAGGCGCGCGAATCTGCCCAAAGGTATAACCATTCGTCTGGGTAATCAGAATGCGATTGTGGATCGTGTGATCGGCAATCCGCCCGACCCAAATATTCGCGCCCATCGCCTGAACGTCCAGACGGTCAAGTTCAGCCTCGTATCCCGAGCCGAAATTAAGCGAAACACGCTCGCCCACATCCATGCGCATGATGTCTGGATTCAGGTTGTCAAAAATAACAAGGCCGCGGCCATTATCGGCTGCGACCTCATTAACACCTTCGAACATGTCGTCGGCGAATGCCGAAGCGGCTGTTATTGCGGCGAGCCCCACCGAAAACAGAAAATTTCTCATAATACTCCCCTGCGTAGAGAACTCCCTCGCCCGATCCTAGACCGCGATTCCCTGCGAGGCGAGTAAAAACTGGGTTCCAATGGGGATTAACAGGTATTCACTGCCCAAAATTAAGGATTGGGGCATGTTATGTTATAACAATATTGTACGCCTGACGATTGTTCGTCTTGATTACTGCGCCGTTGTGACGGCAACCGAGGTAACAGACACCAGATTATTATCTGGCGCTGGCGTTGTGGCTTGTAATGCAATCCGGTTAGTTGCCGGCGAAAACGCAATGTCCTGCCCCTGGCCCCGGATGAAGACATTGAACGTCGCCACCTCATTCTGGGACAAGGACCGTGTCACGCTAGCGTCCCGAGGCGTGACGCATTGAGCCGTGTTGGGGTTGGTGTAGCAAATTTCAACGGTCAGATTCTGATCACCGCGCACTTCCGGCGTAAACACGAGATCTCCGGCCACGCCTATATTGATCGCCGCAACCGCCATAACCGTCACGCCGGAATTCGAAGGCAAGCGGGCGACACCACCGCCAGCAGGCGTGGCGTTTGACATCACAATATCCGGGCCCGGTGTGGAGGATGCCGAGAGGCGGAACGTATTTACATCCAGGAATTGCGGCGCAGACCCGGAATTGTCGCACTCAAAACTGAAAGAGATGGCGTTAGAAGGGATTTCGCCGACCGGTTGGAAAATACCGAGGAAGCTCGCCGAGCCGCGCGCTGGAATATCCACCGGCTGGAAGTAATTTCCGATCCGCTCATTGGTCGCCGGATTGGTCTGGGCGAACGTCCAGTAGGCAAAGGGCCAACCATCCGGCTCGATCCGGCAATTCGTGCCATCGACATCAGAATTATTGATGATGGTTGCAAAGAAGGTCGCGGGTTCACCGACAGCCACCGCCCGCGCTTCCGGTAGCACCGCAGCGCGCAAGCTGACATCCTCGACCCGATCCGGATTTTCGTAATCTACTCGGAACAGGCTTGGACGTGTGACCTGATAACGCCAGGTATTCGTGCCAGGTGCAGCCCCGTCGGGATTAACTGTTCCAGCAAATGTCAGCGGCAAATCGCCAGATCCCTGCGCGGGAAATCCAGTCAAAAGCGTAATGGTTCCGCTGGAGCTGTTACCGTTTAGTATGAAGCTGTACTCGCCATCCAGTTCCGGGCCGGCAAGAACAATGTTGTTCGACGATCTGTCGTTTGAATTGATGCCAATCCAGGAGCCACCCGGCGGGATCGGATAATTCAGCCGCTCGGCATCATAATCGATCATCTCATCGGGGGCATAAACCGTGTAATCAAACATTACGCATTCCGTACACGTCGGACCCCAGCAATCCTCATTATTGACGTGTATGGCCGGTTGGAAGAAACCGTCCGGGCGCGCAGAGGCGGTTTGCTCCACGCTTTCAACGCTCAAGCGCGAGACACATTGAGGCGGATTGGTCTCGATCCGCAAGCCCGCAATCGTATTGGGCTCATAGCCGTTTTCGAGTAGAAAAGAGACACCATGATCGCCCGGCGTGATCGTGCCGGAAAAACTGTTGGCGCCGGGCTGGAAGGTCTCGGAAATATAGTGGCGTGAGGGATCTGTATCCTGCGTTTCCAGCCGCAGACGGTAATTGATTGGCATTTCGGATTGATTGGAAACCGCTCCATTGATGAAAAAATAGACGATCCCGTCCTCGGTCGTCAGATCGGGCCGGACAAAGGCTTTTTGGGTTGGCGCGACTTCATTGCTGAATCCGGGTGGCAATTGCCCGAGCAGCCGCCCTTCTCCATCGCGTACGATAAAACCCAACTCCCCATTCACATTGCCAGGCTGGAGGTTTTCCAGGATCAAAAGGAGCGACGTTCCGGCAGGTACGTTCGCCCGGTAAATATCCTGCTCACCCACAAACTGGATCGCACCAAAAGCATTGCTGCCATAGGCAATCTCTACCGACGTCGCGAATGTGTCGCCAGCATCGTCCTCGGTGATGTCGACGACCAGCGTATAGTCCCCGGTATTGTTCAGGAATTGGGCACCAACGACGATATAGAAATCACCCGTTGCCGGGGCCCGATCAAAAAATTCGACACCGTCGCCAGCCGTATTCGCCGTATCGGCCTGCCTTACCGTCGTACCATCCGGTGCCCGGAATTCGAGCTGCAAAAACTCAATGGGGGTCCCGTCCGTGGTATCGGGTTGAACCGAAACGGAGATCCAGTCGCCCTGTTCCATCGGCACGCGGAACCAGTCTTCATCGCCGCCCGAATCGATCTCGCTATTGATCGTGACATCGCCGTTGATCAGGCCATTGGTGCCAGTTCCATCACCGATGTCATCAGCATGGGCAAGGCCCGCAGCCAACAAGAATAGACCGGCAATCAAAAACCGCATGATCATCCTCGGTTCTGGCGATTTGGCACAACCCTAACGCAAAGGCGATGGACTGACCACATCAATCAGAGGTATCTGTTCAAAGATCAAAGGAAAGTTGGTTTGACTCCTGATTTTGAGCGCGTGATCGCTGGCCCCGCATGCGGATCCCGCTTTTGCGGCTGCCATGCTTGGTCTGAATGCTATTCGCATCCGCCTTGAAGGCCTCTGACCGGCGGATGCCATACACCTGATCCTTCGCTGCTTGAGCGGCCGTTTTCAGATCCACAATCGGGTGCGGATAGGTCTTGCCAAGCAGGCTTCCGGCTGCCTCCCAGATCCAGGGCGTCTGCAAATAAGCCATCGGAACCGCTTCCAGTTCTGGCACCCATTTGCGGGTGAAGCGGCCCAAGGGATCATGATCCTGCCCTTGCTTGACCGGATTGTATATCCGCACCGCATTGATACCTGTGGTACCCGATTGCATCTGTACTTGTGGCCAGTGAATGCCCGGCTCGTAATCGGTAAAACGGCGCGCCATTACGAGACCAGATTTCTGCCACGGCAGCCAGAGATGATAGCTGGCGAACGATTGCAGCATGGCGCGCATCCGGAAATTCATCCAACCCGTCGCCGTCAGACAGCGCATACACGCGTCAATAAAAGGAATGCCCGTTTCGCCAGCCTCATAGGCGTGTAACATTTCTTGATCGGGCGCGGCTGGTCGCAGCCCGTCATACCCTCGGTGCAGGTTTGCAAACTCGAAGCGGGGCTCGTCTTCCAGCTTCTGCATGAAGTGATCGCGCCAGTGCAGACGGCCAATGAAGGAATTCATCGCGCCTTTCCAACGGCCGGGATTGTTGGACTGCCGCACCTCGGCCTGTCGCTTCCAGCCGGCCTGAGCCGCTTCGCGCATCGAAAGCGTGCCCCAGGCGAGATGCGGCGAAAGCCGCGAACAATGATACGCGCCGGCTTCGGGGGCCGACATGGCCTTTTGATACGGCTCGCCGCGTTCGCTCAAAAACGAGGCCAGGGTTTGAAGCCCGGCCTTTCGCCCGCCTGTCTGCCTTGCCGGACAGGGATCGTCAGCCAACCCCAAAGACGCCGCATCCGGGATGGGGGCAGACTCCATATTGGATAATGCTGTCAGGTTTGGCACTGGAAGTTTCGGCTGCGCCATTTGCCGGTCCCATTTCGCCGCCCAGCCATTGCGGCTTTTCAGACGCCGGATCACCCCTGATTGACGCATCTCCCGCCATTCTACGCCTTGCACCGAGGCCCAGGCCGCGACGCGTTTATCGCGCTGATAGGTCCAGTCATTCCCGGTTTCCTCATGCGACCAAACCCGTCTGATTCCATACCCCTCACGCAAGCCGTCTAGTACATCGATTGCATCGCCCGTTCGGATGATCAGGCCCTGCCCGGCGGCTTGAAGCGCTTCATCTAGCTCCAGCAGCGACTCACGCACAAAATCCCATTGCCGTTTGGAACTATCCGGCAAGGACCAATACTCCGGTTCAACAATGTAAAGCGGCAGAACAGAGCCCGTTTCTGCGGCAGCAAAAAGCGCTGCGTGATCCTGTGCGCGCAGATCGCGCTTGAACCAGACGATTTCCGTGGGACGAGTCATAAAAAGCCATCTAGCGCCGCCTTTCTGCAAATCGAGCCCGCTTGCGCTTCCGGTTTGCGTTAACACTGGTTAGGTTCCGGCCACACCAATGAGGGAGCCCTCATGACGGATACAATCAGCACCTCTGTCGATCTGTCAGGCGAGGATGTGCACTGGTCGCCGGAAGGCGGCTTGTCTTATGGACGTTATTTGCGGCTGGAAGAAGTTCTGACTGCCCAGACGCCCCTGACGGATGAACATGACGAGATGATGTTCATCATCATTCATCAGGCTTCCGAGCTATGGATGAAGCTCTGCCTGCATGAACTGGACGCAGCGATCGATTGTTTGAAGCGCGGCGAATTCGGTCCCTCTTTCAAAATGCTGGCGCGGATGGCACGCATCCAGGAGCAGCTGACTCAATCCTGGTCGATCCTCGCCACCATGACCCCAGCTGACTATCTCCGCTTCCGCGACAAGCTGGGCCAAAGCTCCGGTTTCCAGAGCTATCAATACCGCATGCTGGAATATCGTCTGGGTAATAAAAACCCGGCGATGGCGCGCGTCCACGGCAAGACAAAAGCTGCCGATCAGGTCCGGAAGTATCTCGCGCTTCCAAGTATTTACGATGAAACCCTGATCCAGCTTTCAAAGGCCGGGTTTGACATTCCTTCAGACAAGGTCGAACGGGATTGGTCCGAGCCCTATGCGCAAAGTGAGGCCGTTGAAGCAGCGTGGCGGGCTGTTTATGCCGACCCGGAAAAGCACTGGGCGTTGTATGAACTTGCCGAGAAACTCGTCGATGTGGAACATCGCTTCCAGCAATGGCGGTTCAATCACATGAAGACGGTGGAGCGCATCATCGGTTACCGCCGCGGCACGGGCGGTACCGGCGGCGTCTCCTATCTCGTGAAAGCGCTGGAACTTCGCTTTTATCCCGAACTATGGACCGTCCGGACCAGCCTATAGCCTATGACCAAGCGTCTCATCGATATATCGCAAATCTTGCGGCCCGAGCTTCCGGTCTGGCCGGGAGATACCAACTTCTCACTCGAGCGGACCTGGCAGATTGATCCGGAATGCCCGGTGAATGTCTCCCGGCTCACCCTGTCGACGCACTCAGGCGCGCATGCCGATGCGCCCTTGCATTATGACCCAACAGGTGCGGACATCGCGGACGTCGACCCTGCCATTTATCTGGGACGCTGTTTTGTTTTCGATGTGACATCTGCAACAGAGCGCGTTGAGCCGACCCACTTTGATCTCTCAAAAGCCGATGGTGCCGAACGCGTGCTGTTCCGCACCTTCGACCGTTTTCCAACCGGGAATTGGGTTTCGGATTATGCCGCGATTGCTTGGGAAACAATCGAGTTACTCGCGTCATCGGGCGTTAAATTGGTCGGAATGGACGGCCCATCGCTGGATCCTGAAACCTCCAAGACTCTAGACGCCCACCATGCGGTCCGTCGCGCCGGCATGGCCATTTTGGAAGGCCTCGTGCTCGATAATGTGGAAGAAGGTGCATATGACCTGATCGCCCTGCCCCTGAAAATCGAAGGGGCCGATGCCTCGCCCGTGCGCGCTGTCCTGAGGGAGCTCTGACATGTCAGCCACCACATTAGAGCAGATCCGCAAACTGGACCGGGAAGACCGGCTTGCGAGATTCCGCGATCGTTTCGACATTCCCAAGGGGCTGATCTATCTGGACGGCAATTCGCTGGGCTGTCTGCCAAAGGCGGCAAAAACGCGCTTGGCAGACGTCGTCCAACGTGAGTGGGGACAGGATCTGATCCGGTCCTGGAACAGCAATGACTGGATCAACGCGCCGCGACGGATAGGTGGCAAGATTGCGGCCCTGGTCGGCGCCAGCGAAAAAGAATTGATCGTTGGGGATACGACATCTATCAATGTGTTCAAGTGCTTGAGCGCAAGTCTTCAACTAAATGAAGAGCGATCGGTATTATTGTCGGAAACCGGTAACTTCCCCACTGATGCTTACATGATGGAAGGGCTGGCCGCCATCGCGCCTGATCGCGTTGAGGCGAGGCTTGTTGATCCGGGTGACATCCTGTCAAACCTCGATGCGAGCGTCGCTGCCCTTCTCCTCACGCACACACATTACAAAACCGGTCGCGTTCAAGACATGAAGGGCGTTACCCAAGCAGCGCACAAGAAAGGTATTCCTGTCATTTGGGATCTCTCGCATTCCTGCGGGGCCATGCCGGTTGATCTGAATGGCTGTGATGCGGATTTTGCCGTGGGGTGCGGGTATAAATACCTGAATGGTGGCCCCGGCGCGCCGGCCTTTACTTTCGCCGCTGAACGCCATCAGGAAAAAGTCTTTCCGGCTCTTTCCGGTTGGTTAGGCCATAAGGCCCCCTTTGCGTTTGATGATTTCTATGAGCCCGCCCCCGGCATTGACCGCTTTCAATGCGGCACGCCGGGCATTCTGGGATGTGCGGCACTCGAAGTCGGCGTGGACTTGATGCTCGAAGCGGATATGGCCGACATTCGCGCCAAATCGTCAGCTCTCGGGAACTTGTTCTTAGAACTCGTTGAAGAGAAATGCGGCGCGTATGGCTTCCAACCCGCCTGCCCTGTTGAGGCAGACCAGCGCGGCAGCCAGGTCAGTTTTCATCACCCGGAAGGCTACGCCATCATGCAGGCATTGATCGCCCGCAATGTGATCGGCGACTTCCGCGCGCCCGATATTCTCCGCTTCGGATTTGCACCGCTCTACAACTCATATGAAAACGTCTGGAATGCGGTCAGCATTCTCGCTGACATCATGGAAAGCCGGGCCTGGGACGACGCCCAATTCAAGCAAAAGGCCGCCGTCACATGAGCGAAATCGTCACTACTGAACGCCGCGGTGATTGCCTGATTATCAAGGTCAACAACCCGCCGGTAAATGCGCTGGGCTTTGCCGTGCGGGAGGGCGTTGTGAAAGCCCTGGCTGATGTCGGCGACGCCAAGTCGGTTATCTTGCATTGCGAAGGCCGGACCTTCTTTGCAGGCGCTGACATCACCGAGTTCGGCAAGCCCATGCAATCACCCAACCTGCTCGACATGATTGAGGCATTGGAGGCCTGCCCGGCTCCGGTGATTGCGGCCATGCAAGGCACCTCGCTGGGCGGCGGGCTGGAAACCGCACTGGGCTGTGACTATCGCATCATCGATCGCAAAGGCCGGGTCGGCTATCCTGAGATCGAGCTGGGCATTTTCCCGGGCGCAGGCGGAACGCAGCGCTCCCCTCGTCTGATCGGCATTTCGGAAACGCTGAAAATGACACTGGATGGCAAACCCATCGGGGCTGCCAAAGCGGTTGAGATCGGCCTGTGCGACGAAGTCGCCGATGGCGACATTCTTGAAAACGCCTTCGCCTTTGCAGCGGCCGTCACGGATAAGCGCCGCGTGAAGGACTTGCCGGTTCCCGCTTGTGACAAATCAGAGCTGGATGGGGTTCTGGCCAGGGCCAACAAGACCCGCCGCGGACAGCTCGCCGTTGAAAAAGCGACAGAAGCGGTCCTGGCGGCCGCAGAACTTTCCTTCGAAGACGCGCTGAAGAAAGAGCGCGATCTGTTCATGGAATTGGTCGGCGGTTCCCAGGCCGCGGCCATGCGCCACCTCTTCTTTTCCGAGCGCTTGTCCGCAAAAGTCGATGGGCTTGCTGCGGCGCCGAAATCCCTCGGACTAATTGGCGTTGTGGGCGCCGGCACGATGGGGGGTGGTATCGCCATGGCGTTCGCAAATGCCGGATTCGCCGTTCGTCTGTTTGACGCCAATGCCGATGCCCTCAAGGCGGGCCGGGAGCGCATTGAGAACCTGTACAAGGCTTCTGCCGCTAAGGGCCGGATGAGCGAAGCCGAAGCTTTGGATCGTCTTGATCGCATTCAACCGGCTGATGACTGGTCCGCTTTCGCTGCTTGCGATCTCATCATCGAAGCCGTGTTTGAACGCATAGACGTGAAACGATCCGTGTTTACGGAACTGGATTCGGTCGCTCGGCCAGACGCCATCATCGCCACCAATACCTCTTATCTCGACATTGATGAAATTGCCGCTGGCACCAAGGACCCGACGCGTATTCTGGGCATGCACTTCTTCTCGCCTGCGAATGTCATGCGCCTGCTGGAAATTGTACGCGGCAAGGAAACATCTGACGAAGCGCTGGCAACCGCGCTGGATGCCGCCAAGCGGATTCGCAAGGTCCCGGTCGTATCCGGCGTATGTCATGGTTTCATCGGAAACCGCATGCTGAAAGGCTATGGCCGCGAGGCTGGCCTGTGCGTGATTGAGGGCGCTACCCCACAAGAAGTCGATAAAGCGCTTTATGAGTTCGGTATGCCGATGGGGCCCATGGCGATGGCCGATCTGGCGGGGCTGGATATCGGATATGACAACCGGCGGTCCCTGAAAGCGGGCGTAGATTACGAGCCGCTCGCCTCGGCCTTACACGACCGGCTGGTGGAAATGGACCGGAAGGGTCAGAAGAATGGTGCGGGAATTTATCGCTACGATAAAGGCAATCGCACGCCCCAGCCCGACCCGCTGGTCGATGATCTGATCGAAGACATCGCCAAGGAACACGGAATAGAGCGTCGGGCCATTTCATCAGACGAAATCGTCGAGCGCTGCATGCTCGGCCTGATCAATGAGGGCGCGGCCATTCTCGCCGAGGGCATAGCACAGCGCTCCAGCGATATCGATGTGGTTTACGCCAATGGCTATGGCTTCCCGCGCTATCGCGGCGGGCCGATGTTTTATGCTGACGAACTCGGCCTTGATCACGCGCTTGCGCGCATTGAGCATTATCAGAGCAAATACGGCTCCAAATGGTGGACGCCCGCACCTTTAATCGTCGAACTAGCGACATCGGGCGGCAAATTTTCGACCTGGAAAAGGGACAGCTGAATGACGCATCTGGATGGAAAAACCGCGGTCATTACGGGTGGCGGAACGGGTATTGGCCTCGCCATTGCCAAACGCCTTGCAGCCGATGGCGCAAATTGTGTGCTGATGGGACGTAATCTGGAACGTCTGGAAAAAGAGGCGGCCAAGATCGAGCGTGCAACGGCCATTCAGTGTGATGTCAGCGACCCGGCTTCGGTGGAAACCGCCTTCGCATCCGCCAAGGAAAACGGTCCAGTGATGGTTCTCGTCAATAATGCCGGCATTGCCTCGTCGGCGCCCTTCCATCGCCTGAGCGAAGAGGAATTCCTGCGCATTCAGAATGTAAATGTGACCGGTGTTTTCCGCTGCACCAAAGCCGTTACAAACGATATGCGCGAGGCTGATCATGGCCGGGTGATCAATATTTCCTCGATCGCGGGCCTGGGCGGAGGCCCCTACATCTCGCACTATTGCGCCTCAAAGCATGCCGTTATCGGGATGACCCGTGCCCTGGCAGCCGAATGGGCCAGGACTCAGACCACCGTGAATGCGATATGTCCAGGCTATGTCCGCACCGAAATGGCCGAGAGCGCCATCCGGACGATCATCGAGAAAACCGGCGCAACGCGGGAACAAGCCATCGCGGAACTTGCCAAAAGCAATCCGCAAGGGCGTCTGTTAGAGGTCGAGGAAGTCGCAGAAATCGCCGGCTGGCTCTGCCATCCCGACAGTCGCAGCATAAACGGCCAGGCCATCGCGCTGAATGGCGGTCAATCCATGTAGGCAGACGCCGGAAACCCGGCTAGAACATTCGGGTCCAGGAGGCTTCAGGCATGCGCCAGTTTTACGTTTTCATCAAATGCGAGCTCGGCAAAACCTATGATGTAGCCAGCGATATCGTCGACAAGATCGACGAGGCCCGCCACGTCCATTCCGTCTCCGGCGTTTATGACTTGCTGGCGCATTTCTCGGTTGATGCTGATGAAGATATCGGCCGTTTCGTAAACCAGCGTGTTCAGATCCTGCCGGGCATCAAAGATACGCAGACTATCCTTTGCTTTAACGCATTCACCCCGGATCGCGGCCTCGGCGACAGCTAAACCCCATGCATCTCGGCGTCTTTGATCTTTTCAAGATTGGCGTGGGCCCGTCCAGCTCTCACACCGTTGGCCCGATGAAGGCAGCCAAGATTTTTGTGGAGCGCGTGGCCGAAGACCATGACCTGTCCTCGCTCAACCGGTTGTCGTGTGAGCTCTACGGCTCGCTTGCCTTCACCGGTGTCGGGCATGGCACGGATTCGGCTGTTCTTTTGGGCCTCGAAGGTCAGGACCCGGCGGAGATCGACCCGGATACAATGGCACCCACCATCGACCGCATTAAATCGACCAAACGGCTGAAAGCCGGTGGACAAAAAGAGATCAATTTCGAATACGGTCGGGACCTGCTCTTCAAGGGCGAAACGCGCCTGCCCTTTCACTCCAATGCCATGAAATTCATCGCCGAAACAGCTACCGGAGACGTGCTGCGCGAGGAAATCTGGTACTCGATCGGCGGCGGCTTTGTAATCGATGAAACCGAAGCCGGACGCAACTCCGCAGTGGGCGAACAGGAGGGTGAGCCCTATCCATTCAATACCGGTGATGACCTTCTGCGGATTGGCAAGGAAACCGGGCTGACCATTCCCCAAATCATGCTGGAAAATGAGAAGGCTTTCCGGTCCGAAGACGAGATACGAAAGGGTGTCCGTGAAATCTGGAAGGCCATGGAAGGTTGCATAAATCGCGGCCTTCGCGAGGAAGGCATTCTGCCAGGCGGGCTGAACGTAAAGCGCCGGGCTCCTTCCATACACCGAGCGCTCTTGAACAATCCCGACAAAGCCGAGGCAGATCCCCTCACCTTCATGGACTGGATCAATCTTTGGGCCATGGCCGTGAATGAAGAAAACGCCGCTGGCGGGCGGGTCGTCACAGCGCCCACCAATGGCGCAGCCGGGATCATTCCAGCTGTTGTACGTTATTATGACCGCCACCATTGGAAGTCCGACGACAAGGATGCGATTCTTCGTTTTTATCTGACGGCTGCCGCCATCGGTGCCTTGTATAAGAAAAACGCCTCGATTTCCGGCGCGGAAGCGGGTTGCCAGGGCGAAGTGGGCGTCGCCTGTTCCATGGCCGCGGGCGGACTGGCGGCGGCGCTGGGCGGCAATAATCTGCAGATCGAGAATGCAGCAGAGATCGGCATGGAACACAATCTGGGCCTGACCTGTGATCCCGTGGCCGGGCTGGTTCAAATTCCTTGCATCGAACGCAATGCCATTGGCGCCGTAAAAGCGATTGATGCAGCCCGCCTCGCCTTATCGGGTGATGGCGAGCACAAAGTGTCGCTCGATCAGGTCATCAAGACGATGAATGACGTCGCCAAGGACATGTCGGACAAATACAAGGAAACATCGCAAGGCGGGCTCGCAATCAACGTACCCGTTTGCTAGCCGGTTTAGTTCGCGACATTCCCGCCTGTACCCGACGTGCCGCCCGCAATTTGTGTTTCATTGAGTATGTTAACCGCCTGACCGGGACGGAGATTTTCTGCCCCGCGAACCACCACACGATCTCCCGCGGCAATCTCGCCGGTTACCGCAATCAATTCGCCATTTCGATCGCCGGTCACCACCTGAACCTGCTCTGCAGTGTTGTCCTCTCCAATGAACCAGACATGACTGCCTCTCGTCCGCAGGACAATCGCATCCTGAGGAACAGCAACCACATGCACCGATTCACCGCGCGGCAAGTAGGCACGAACGCCCGATCCCGCGATCCAGGGTGAATTGTCCAGCTCGATACGAAGCTCGAAGGTGCGGGACACGGCATCGCCAACAGGAATAATCGCGCGGATTGGCGCCAGAATCCGGCGATCGCCGTCGCCAACTTCAACCTCGTCACCGACGGCGATAAACGCTGCAACACTCAAAGGGGCCTGGCTGCGGGCCTCAAGTGAGTTCGTATCCACCAGCCGCACAATTTCCCGCCCGGGCGAAGAATACTCTCCCACCTGGATAAGGCGTTCTACCACGCGTCCTGTAAAAGGCGCCAGGATCTCGGTCCGCGCGAGATCCAACCGTGCACGTTGTACGGCGCTTTGCGCTTCGTTGAGCTCTTGAACGGCCAGATTCCGCGCCAGTTCAACCTCCCGCAATCGCGTTTGCGGCGCGGTCCCGGCTTCAGCCAATCGAGACCATCTTTCAAATTCGGAACTCTGATAATCTGCATTTGCCCGCAAACGCGCGAGCCGTGCTTGCGCTTCGCCCAATTGCAGCCGCGCTTGCATATCGTCCAGCCGCGCCACCGGTTCACCAGCCTCGATGAGGTCACCGGGTTCGGCGACCATGACAACCCTGCCATTGGCTTCCGCGGCGATCCGTGAATCATTCCGGCTCAATACGGTTGCGGGACTCTGGATCGTCGGTGCCATATCCGTTTCGACCGCCTCTGCCACCCGGACATTTGCCGGAGGCGGCCCTTGCTGGGCCAGAGCGGTAGCCGCCGTGAAGAAGGCCAGAGCGAATGACGTCACGAGTTTCATCATCTGTTTATTCCGCCGGTTGGGCGCGCGCAGCTGCAACGCGTTGCGCTTGCCGTGTCTCGCCCAGCCGCAGCAGGCTGGGAATTAAAAGAAGGGTAAAGATCAGGCTGACGCTCATGCCGCCAACAATCGCCGCGGCTAGACCCCGATAAATCTCGCTGCCCACACCCGGGAATAGTAAGAGGGGCAACATGCCGAGAAGACTGGTCATCGTGCTCATGAAGATCGGCCTCAAGCGCATCCGCAGTGCTTGATCCACGGCATCCCGTCTGAGCAAGCCGTCACGTTCGCCCTGCCGCGTCTGATCAACCAGCAGGATGGCATTATTGATGACCAGACCCAACAGGATGAAAAAGCCCATCATGGTCAGCAGGTCGAGCGGCTGGTTGGTGAACAGGTTGAGGATCAACAACATGATGACCCCGCCAATCCCCGCCAGCGGGATCGACACGAGAACCAGGAGCGCGTCCCGGATCGAGCGGAACATGCCGGCAAGGATCAGGAACAGGATCACCAAAGCCAGGCCGATATTGGACAGCATGGTTCGCTGGGCTCGCGCCAGACTGTCCGCGCTTCCGCCATAGCTAACCACGCCATCGGGCGGCAGCGCATCCATGATGGCCGGCTCGACCTCGTCCTGCACAATGGTGAGTATTTCTTCCAGCGACTGCCCTTCGGGCTGGTTGATGAAAATTGTGATGGTCCGGCGGCGGTCGACCCGCTGGATATTCCCGACCCCGACCTCTTCGCGGATCGACACAAGATCATCCAGCGGCACAACCGCTCCGGAGGGGGTGACGATCGGCAGTCCCGCGAGCTCGTCGGGCGTACTCCAGCCTTCAGATCGCAGGATGATGTTCATCCGTGATTCGCCGTCAAAATATTCAC
Source organism: Hyphobacterium sp. (assembly GCF_965228115.1). GTDB lineage: Bacteria > Pseudomonadota > Alphaproteobacteria > Caulobacterales > Maricaulaceae > Hyphobacterium. The sequence goes on from NZ_OZ245794.1 coordinate 512,387, forward strand.
CAATGAACTGGCCATCGCCCAGCATGGAAATCATGCCGGCAACATTGCGCCGGGCCCAACCCGCCTCTTGAATCCGGCGGTCATTGGGCACCATGGTCAAGCGCGGCTGTGTCGCCTGAGGTGGCGGATTGGCATTGATGTTTATGCCCGGAAAGCGCTCGCGCAGCATCTGCAAACCCAGCTGGGCTGCATTTGCTCGGGCATCCGGGTCCGCGCTTTGAATGTTGAGCTGAATATTGCCGCCTTGGGCAAATCCGCCAAACAAATCGCCTTGCTGCGCAAAGGCAAAGACGTCCGGGATTCCAACGATGATTTCTTCGCGGACAATCCGTTCCAGCTCGCGAACCTGATTTTGATCTTGAACCCGGATACCGGCTGTTGCGCCCTGGCCACCGGGAAAAGTCCCAAAATAGTAGTTCCGCAGTGCGGGCTCCTGTTCACCCGACATGTAAGGCTCTAACCGCTCGATCAGCGTTTGCGCCACTTCGCTGTCGATCCAGTCCATATTCGAGCCGGGCGGAAAGCCAAAAAAGACATCAACGGCATCGCGCTTTACCGGCGGCAAATAATCCATTGGCGGACGCAGGACGAAGGTAAGGGCCAGCGGAATGGCAATGAGGCCGGCAATGAGCCCGAACTTTATCGCCCGGCGATCCGTCAACCGCAGCACGCCATCGGCAATTGCATTCATGATGGGCTGTTTTGTTCCGGTTTTCCGGTCGCGCACCAGATGTTTCACGGCCACCGGCAAGATGGTCACCGCCACGACCATGGAAATACCCACGCCAACGGCGATGGTAATCGCAAGGTCAGCAAAGAGTTGTCCTTCAACGTCCGAGACAAAGATCAGTGGCAAAAAGATTGCGACGGTCGTCACCGTTGAGGCCAGTAACGCTCCCCAGACCTGCGCCGCCCCTTTTTCTGAAGCTGTATCCGGATCCTCTCCCAGTTCGCGTCGCCTGATGATGTTTTCCAACACCACAATGGCGGCATCCATGACCATGCCTGTGGCAAATGCCAGGCCTGCCAGCGAGATGACATTGATCGTGCGGCCAAAGAGGTAAAGCACAATCAGTGTCGCAAGCAGGCTGATCGGGATGGTCATCGAGATGATGAGCGTTGCACGGGTCCGCCTGAGAAACAGCCACAAACCGGCAACCGCCATCAAGATCCCGATCAACAGATTCGTCCGTAAGAGATTGATTGCCCGCATGATAAACACGCTGGCATCAAAGGATGGTGCCATGACGAGGTTGCGCTCTGCCAGCAGCGTCTCGTTGATGATAGCGACTTCGGCTTTCACGGCGTCCAGTGCGGCCAGCACGTTCGCGCCTGCCTGGCGGCGGACCTCGATACCCATGGCCGGATTGCCATTCTGATAGGTAAAGTTATTGCGCTCGCCATAGCTGACCGTCACTTCGGCGACATCACGCAAATAGACAGGACTGCCTTCGCGCCAGACGATTACAAGCTCGTCGAGCTCCTGCGGTTCAAACTCACCCTCAAAGCGCATTTGATACGATCGGCGGCCGATATCAGCATTTCCGCCCGAAACATCCTGGTTGTTGATGATCGCGGCCGAAATTTGCGGCAAGGTGACCCCGAGTTCGGCAGCGCGAAACGGATCGACGGTTATTTGCAATTCTTCGGGCCGCAATCCCCACCCGATATTGACGCTTGCGACGCCGGGAATGGACTCCAGCCGCGGTACAATCACATCATCAACAAAGGTCGAGTAGGTGTGAATATCATTGGGGTTTTCCGGCAAGGCCTGCAGAAAAAACCAGATCAGGCTCTGCTGGGCGTCCCCGCCGAAGCCGCCAATATTCGGCCCGATGGCATCGCGCGGCAAGGGCGGCACCTGGGAGAGGCGATTGGATATCTCGATCGCCGTCTGTGTCATATCTGTATCGACCGAGAAGGTCAGATTGATAAAGGCCGTGCCTTCCGAGACAAAGACACGCATCTCTTCCATGCCCGGCAATCCCGCAAGCGCTTGCTCCTGCGGTTCGACAATTTCCGATTCCATCTCCAGAGGAGAGGCAGACCGCCAGAAGGTTGCGATATTCACAGTGGGCTGATCGGTATCGGGAAACAGCTGAACCGGTAGCCGCATAAGGGAGGCCGCACCCAGCAAAACAATCAGCGCAATGCCGACAAAAACGGCGGCCGGATTATTCAAAGATAATCGGGTAAGCGGCATCGCATCCTCCCTCTGCGGGACAGAAAATGCGCCGATGCCCCTAAATCACCTAGTTAAACTATGGTCATGCGGCTCACGCGGAAGTGAGGAAAAGCCCGGAAAGGTCGAGCTCTCCCCACACTAAATCTGGATGCTTTACGATTGTTTTTTATCGGACTTTCTTGCGTCTGACGATGAAAAGTGCCGGACAGAAAACACGGTCAATGCAACAATCACGGCCAGCACACCCACGGCCAGGCCGGCACGGATAATCCAGTCGATATCCTCGGAACTTCCGGTGCCGGTCTCAAACCATTGGCTCAATGCAGCCGTGGTCTGGTTTGTTACCATCACGAGCAGCACAAAGTTGAACGCCGCAGAGACCAGTTGCGGTAGCAATATCCAGATTTGTGCCAGGCGTGCCGCACTCAGAAGATAAGCGCTCGCGGTTAGCAAAACCGCCGTAATGAAACCAAAAAATGGCAGGATGACCGCAATGATCAGGTGCGTCCGGGCGACATCATTCGGGGCCGCCGGAAAGACGGCGCCCAGAAACGTCACGAATGTCAGCGTGGTCAGCCCGCTCGCGACAATAGTGCCAATGCCGATCCCGAAACGGTTGGTCATCGCCGCAGCTAGGAAGGCTGCGTCAGCGCCTCGCTGACGGTGAATTCAGCTTCGGTACTGGCCTTGATGTCATCCACGCTGACCTCCGGTGCCAGCTCGATCAGAACCAGACCTTTGTCGGTCACATCGAACACGCCAAGCGTCGTGATGATGCGATCCACAACGCCGGTGCCGGTGAGCGGCAGCGTGCATTTCTTCAACAGCTTGGGATCACCGGCTTTGGAAGTGTGATCCATGATCACCACAATCCGCTTCACACCGGCGACCAGGTCCATTGCGCCGCCCATGCCTTTGACCATCTTGCCGGGGATCATCCAGTTGGCGATATCGCCATCCTGAGAGACTTCCATGGCCCCCAGGATAGACAAATCAATATGTCCACCGCGGATCATTCCAAAGCTGTCAGCGGACGAGAAATAGCTCGTACGCCGTAGCTCGGTGATGGTTTGCTTGCCGGCATTAATGAGGTCAGGATCAACATCCTGATCATAGGGAAACGGGCCCATGCCCAGCATGCCGTTTTCAGACTGCAGGGTGACGTCAATCTCTTCACCAATGAAGTTCGGCACCAGGGTCGGAATACCAATACCCAGATTGACGTAGAAGCCGTCTTCGAGTTCCTGCGCGGCACGGCGCGCCATGTCTTCGCGTGTCCAGGGCATCAGGCGTTCTCCTTGGTGCGCGTCGTGCGTTGTTCGATACGTTTTTCAAACTCGCCCTTGATCAGGCGCTGCACGAAAATGCCCGCCGTGTGGATATTGTCGGCATCCAGTTCGCCAACTTCAACAATCTCTTCAACTTCAGCCAGCGTGACCTTGCCGGCTGTTGCCATCATCGGATTGAAATTGCGAGCTGTTTTCCGGTAGATCATATTGCCCTGGGTGTCGGCCTTCCAGCCTTTCACGATCGACAAATCTGCGACCAGCCCGGTTTCCATAATGTATGTTTCGCCGTTGAAATCGCGATGGTCCTTACCTTCCGCGATCACGGTGCCGACGCCGGTTTTCACGTAGAAACCGGGAATGCCGGCCCCACCGGCACGAATGCGTTCGGCGAGCGTGCCTTGCGGATTAAATTCCAGTTCCAGCTCACCGGACAGGAATTGGCGCTCAAATTCCTTGTTCTCTCCCACATAGGACGAGACCATTTTCTTGATGCGTTTAGCGTCTAGCAACTTGCCCAGACCAAAACCGTCCACACCGCAATTATTCGAAATAATGGTGAGGTCTTTCACGCCCGATTCCAGAATGGCGTCGATCGCATTTTCCGGAATGCCGCAAAGGCCAAAGCCGCCCGCCATGATGGTCATGCCATCAAACAAAAGGCCGTCCAGCGCTGCGCTCGCATCAGGGTAGATCTTGTTCATCCCGCATCCTTTTTCCGGTGAGAGAGATTGTGCCGCTGCTTATATCGGTTGCAGCGGATTTGGCCAGTCATGCCGTCTTGGCAAGTTCACCTTTGCGGCGTTTATCGACTTCAACCGCCAAAGCCCCGCCGAAAAACACGGCGTAAGCGCCCCAATAGATCCATAACAGGAAAACGATCAACGCGCCGACGGAACCATAGGCCGTCGGGCGGATCCAGCCGGACACATAGTAAGAAAAACCGGCCGATACGAGCATCCAGATCAAGGTGGCGACCATGGCCGCCGTGACCGATGCCACCCAGCCGATGCCCCCTGCCCGGCGCATCAGGAAGCGATAAAGCAAGGTCAAGGCGGCGATCATTGTTACCAGCACAGCTGTCCACTCGTTGAAGAAAGAATCGATGCCGGAAAACTCCAGCCCCATTGCGTCGAAAATCGGCCGGACAATCGTGGGAATGGAAAACACCACGATATTGACAAGCACCAGCAAGGCGCCGCCGGCTACCACCGTCATCATAGCGACGGCATTGAACTTGATCACATTCCGCAGATCACCCACACCGCCGATCTGATTGAGCCCGGCAATCACGGCTTTGGCGCCCCGGGACGCCGCAAAAAACGAAATTCCAAGTGCCACAAGGCCTTGCAAAGATAGCGACACGCGCGGTGCCTCGGCGATCGGCGCGATCTGTCGTTCGGCAAAGGCCCGGCCCGATTCCGGGATAACACTGGCAAAACGGTCAATCTGTGCCGCAGCATCGCTCACATCGAACACCAGGCCATAGATGGCCACCGCGACGGCGACGAGCGGAAAAATGGCCAGCAGGGTGAAGAAGGATACGCCCCCGGCAAACAACATCACCTCGCGGGCCATGGTCCGGCTGACAGAGGCAATGAGCACAGCCAAGGGCGGCCAGCTGATCACCAGCTGAAACCCCTGCGTTACGACCCCTGCAATGCGTCGGACTTGTTCCATGACGATGGCCATACAGGCAAAATCGGGTTTTGAACACCAAAACGCCAGCCTGTGGGTGCAGGCTGGCGCGTCTGGGATTGGTGGGCCGGACAAGCCGGCCGAGACAACGAACGTGCGAGGGACAAGAAGGGTGTCCGTTGATCTCGTGAACAGAAGTACCGAACCCTGCTTGAATGGCTTATGAACGGCGCTTCAGGCTGGCGTTCAGCGGTTTTCACCTTGCCAATTTTATGACACTTTATGTCACAGAGCGCCTGGGGGGCGAATGACACGCCGACTGAACATCGCTGTTGTAGACGAAGGCGGAGATCTTTCGGTCGGGCCGTCTGATCTCGATATCTACCGGATATCAACCCATTCCGTTTCGCCACACCAACCTGTCAGTCATCGAAAATTTGACGCAATCCTGATTTGTGCTGCGGATACGGAGCGCGCAAGGGAGCTGGCAGCCCTTCACGCTGGCCGCACGAAGGACCGCCCACCCGTCATCCTGATCTCTGAGGCGGATCACCCGCCTGAAGGATTTGACGGATGGTTGAGGCGTCCGGTTTCGCCGGTTCAGCTGGCCAACCGAATTCAATCCCTGCGCAGGCTTTGGGTGATGGAGGACGTCGCACGGCGGCGCATGGCGGCTGCCGCAGTGTTCGGTCACACCCCACCCGCGGACCCGCTGAAAGCCAAGAAGCCGACTGTTTTGTTCGTCGGTGAAGCAACATCTCGTTTCATGGCCATCCGGCACGCACTGGAACATGCCGGGACCGCGATGATCGCCGCGTTTTCTTCTTTCTCTGCCTTTGATTACCTGCATGAACGCCCCTTCGATGCCGTAATACTGAACGCTCTTGGAAAAAAAGAACTCGCTTTCACCATCTCTTCCGCCATGCGGCGCAATGCACGGCTCTATCACACGCCGGTATTACTGCTGACGCCGTCTGGACGTTTTGATGCAGCAGACGAGGCTTTTGCTCGTGGCGTATCAGACATTCTTCCAGCCAACGCCTCACCGACAGAGATCAGCGGCCGGGTTCTCAGACTGGCGGATGAACGGCGCAGGCGGCGCGACGCCAAGGCCATTCTTGAGAACTGCCGGGCAACCCAGACCGTCGACCCGGCGCTAGGCCTGTATCAAAAACGATTCGCGTTGGCCCATCTGCAGGACCTGCTGGAAAACGCCTCGCAAAGTAGGAAGCCGACGGGGCTGGTGATGATGTCCATTGATCCTCCCGAAGTCGAAGTGAGCGCTGAAAAAGTTGCGGCCGCCCATCAGCAGTTTGCGTCCATGTTGCGTCATTTATTGCGGGCAGAAGATGCACCGGCCTTACTGGCACCCGATCTTTTCGCGGCCATTTTGCCCTACACAGATCGCGAAGGCGCTGGCTGTGTCGCCGAGCGTGTAAGCGCGGTCGCGGAATGTACGGCCTTTGACGGGGACGATCCGCTACACCCCTTCAGATTAAATGTGCACTGCGGAGCGCTTGAAGCGGCAGGCGAAGAAACGGCCGAAGCCTTGATCGAACGGGGTCAGCGTCTGCTGGACTCGACCCGTCTCGAGGCCGTCTAGGCCGGGTCTTTCCGTGCGAGATCCGCAAGCCGCGCCAATGCGCGTTGCAAACCCTTCAAGCGTTGTTTTGGATCAGGCCAGTTTCCGGGGACGAATATTTTCTGATCGGGACGCAGTTTGAATTCCTGCGAATGCTCGGTAATCAGCTTCACCAGCCCGGCCGGGTTTGAAAATTGATCATTCCGGAATTGCAGGGTGGCTCCTTTAGGACCGGCATCCGCTTTTTGAACGCCTGCAACTTTGCAAAGCGTCTTGATCGCCATGATCTGCAGCAATTGCTCGACCTCCTCAGGCAAGGGCCCGAACCGGTCGATCAACTCTGCTGCGAAGGCTTCACGTTCAGCCTTGCCTTCGAGATTAGAGACGCGGCGATAGAGTTGGAGCCGCAAATCCAGATCGGCCACATAACCTTCCGGGATCAGAACAGCCGCGCCGGCATTGATCGCAGGTGACCAGTCATGGTCTTCAGCCTCGCGGTCATCTTTCAATGACGCCACCGCTTCTTCCAGCATGGATTGATAAAGCTCCACGCCCACATCGCGGATGTGTCCGGATTGCTCCTCGCCGAGCAGATTCCCGCCGCCCCGGATGTCCAGATCATGGCTGGCCAGTGTGAAACCGGCCCCGAGCGTATCGAGGCTGTGCAAGACCTGGAGGCGCTGCTCTGCCTGTACTGTCATCGGCTTGTTCGGATCGGTCGTTAGATACGCATAGGCCCGGGTTTTCGACCGACCCACGCGCCCGCGGAGCTGATACAGTTGTGCAAGACCGAACCGGTCAGCGCGATAGATCACCATCGTATTCGCGGTAGGAACATCCAGCCCGGATTCCACGATCGAGGTCGAGACCAGCACATCATACCGGCCTTCATAAAAAGCCGTCATGATATCTTCGAGCCGGGTCGGCGCCATTTGCCCGTGCGCGACGACATAGGACACTTCGGGCACCTGCTCTCGCAGGAATTCTGCCATGGACTCGAGATCAGAAATCCGCGGGGCCACGAAATAACACAACCCGCCGCGATACTTCTCGCGGAGCAAAGCTTCCCGAACCGTCACAGGATCAAAAGGTGACACATAAGTGCGCACGGCCAGACGGTCGATCGGCGGCGTTGCAATGATGGACAGATCGCGAATACCCGTCAGCGCCAGTTGCAATGTCCGGGGGATCGGTGTGGCCGTCAGCGTCAGCACGTGAACATCAGCGCGCAATTCTTTCAGCCGTTCTTTGTGTTTGACGCCGAAATGCTGTTCTTCATCGACGATCAAAAGGCCCAGATCGGAAAACTTCACACTGTCAGACAAAAGCGCATGCGTCCCCACGACAATTTCGGCCTTGCCGTCGCGTAATTCCTCGCGTGTTGCGGTTGCTTCTTTTGCAGGCACCAGCCGAGACAGATGCCGCACCTTGACCGGCCAGTTCCGGAACCGCTCGGAAAACGTCCTGAAGTGTTGACGGGCCAGCAGCGTAGTGGGCGCGACCACCGCCACCTGCCGGCCTTCCAGCGCGGTGATAAACGCCGCCCGAAGCGCAACTTCGGTTTTCCCAAACCCGACATCGCCGCAAATGAGCCGGTCCATGGGGCGGCCACTGGCCAGATCCCCGAACACATCTTCAATCGCTGAAAGCTGATCATCGGTTTCGGCATAGGGAAAAGCCGCAGAGAATTCGTCATAGGAGCCGCTGGGCGGAACGATCACATCAGCTTTCTTGGCATTGCGTTGGGCAGCAATCCGGATGAGCTGCTCAGCCATATCCCGCAAGCGTTTCTTGGCCTTGGCCTTGCGCGCCTGCCAGGCAACCCCACCCAGCTTGTCCAGCTGAACGCCCTCGCCCTCATTTCCATAGCGCGACAGCAGTTCGATATTCTCAACCGGCAAAAACAGTTTCGCGGCGCCGGAATACTCAATCTCCAGGCAATCATGCGGGGCGTCATGCACATCCAGCGTCTTCAAGCCAAGATAGCGCCCCAGACCATGCTCGGCATGAACGACCAGATCATTGGCGGACAAAGAGCCCGCCTCCATGATGACGTCCGCCCCTTTCTTCCGGCGGGGCCGGGCCAGCCGGTCGCCCAGAATATCCTGCTCTGACAGAACCAGCAGGTCATCGGTTTCAAAGCCGTGCTCCAATGGCAGGATAATGCCGAGCGCTATATTCTTCGGAAACTTCGCAAGCTCGTGCCATCGCTGAAGGCGCTGCGGTGTCTGCAGACCGTGATCGCCAAGAACCGTCGACATCCGGTCTGCAGCACCTTCAGTCCAGGACGCAATAATGACCCGTTTTCCGGACTTTAGGCCTGATTGAATATGGCTGGCCGCGGCGTCAAAAACATTGACGCCTTCTGCCGCACGTTCAGCCGCAAAGCTCTTGGATTGCCGGCCGCCTGCATCCAGCGCGTCCGGCTCGCGGAACGGCGTGAACTGACGTGTATCCGAGTGATCCAGGCTCGCTGAAAAGGCCTGGGGAGATTGATACAGGCTTTCGGATGGCAAGGCGCGATAGACAGGCGCCTTGAGTCCACCTTTTACATTCGCCGCTGCGTGCTTGCGCGCATCGTAATAGTCATCGATCAGTTCCTGGCGCTGTTTCAGCGCATCCTGAGCCAGATGATCCAGCCCGATCAGCGGCGATCCCCCGAGATAGGCGAGTGGTGTTTCAAGCGCCTCATGAAAAAGCGGCAGCCAGTGCTCAACCCCTTGCGGGCGCAAGCCAGCACTCACGCCTTCATAGATCGGGTCTCCGTCTGTGATCGCGCCGAAAGCGGAAACATAACCACTCCGGAAACGGGAAATGCTGTCTTCGTCCAGAAAAAGCTCACTGACTGGAGAAAAGCGGATCGCTTTCAGCTGGCGTGTGGAACGCTGGGTTTCCGGATCAAACGCCCGGATCGATTCCAGCGTATCACCGAATAGATCGAGCCGGACCGGCTCGCCTTCTGTGGGTGGAAACGCATCAATGACTCCACCGCGGATCGCAAAATCACCCGGCTCGCGAACCGATGTGGTCCGGGCATAACCATTTGCCGACAAATAGGATTTCAGCGCGTCCAGATCGATGATCTCACCGGGTTTGGCAGCAAAGCCGCGTGCCGACATGGCCTCCCGTGGCGCACATTTCTGGGTGACCGAATTGACCGTTCCGATGACCAGCAGCGGCGTTTGATCCTCTGGTTTGCGCCCGGCCAACCAGGACAACGTGGCCGCTCGCCTTGCCGCCACGCGCGGGCTGGGAGACACCCGGTCATAGGGCTGGCAATCCCAGGCGGGTAGTCGCAAGGCCGGAATCTTCGGCGCAAAGAACCGCCAGGCGGTTTCAAAAGCAGCTGCGCGGGAATCATCCCGCGCCACAAACAGGCCGACCCCGCCCCTCGAATGAAGAGCCTCGCCGAGCAGAAAAGCATCATAGCCTTCAGGTGCACCGCCAATTGTCGTCCGGCCGGACGCATGCGCGAGAGGCTCAACCCAGTTCATTTATCCGGTCTTGGTGACCGCGTGCGCGGAGGCCGCGAGGGCTTGAAATACGGGGCCATCCACGTCTTGCGGCACGGGTTCGCGGCCCACGATCCAAGCATAAAGTTCCTGATCCGGAATCTCGAGCAAAGCCTCGAACTCATCCAGCTCGTTTTCGCTCATGTCGGCAAGACGCGCACGGGCAAAGCCGCCAATCACCAGATCGGCTTCTTTGAAGCCGCGATGATCCGCGCGGTAAAGCAAACGGCGGCGGCGAATTTCAATTTCATCTGACATGCTGCGGGCATATAGTCTGACCCGGCGCTGGCGTGAAGCCGCGCCGTGCCACAAGCTGCAGATCATGCGACCCGAGATTCTCTTCCCGCTCTTTAAAGAGATCACCACACTGCCCGGTCTTGGCACGCGGCTGGCTGTGCTGATTGAAAAAGTCGCCGGACGCCGGGTCAAGGATTTGCTTTTCTTGCGCCCAACCTCTGTGATCGACCGCAGCCTGAGACCAAAGATCGCAGACGCGCCGGAAGGCCAGATTGTTACTATCAAGGCCGAGATCGAGCACCATATCGAACCGCCCCGTAACAAATTCACGCCGTATAAGGTGAGGATGAGCGATGAGACAGGTTTCCTCCACCTGGTCTATTTCCGCCCGCGTATACCCTATCTGACCAAGCTGCTGCCCGAGGGCGAGACCCGGATTGTATCAGGCAAAATCGAGACCTTTGGCAGCGAAAAACAGATCACGCACCCGGATCTGGTGCTGACGGAAGCCGAGGCGGCGGAATTGGGCGGTCTGGAAACCGTTTACCCCCTGACCCAGGGCCTTAGCCAAAAAGTGCTCCGCAAAGCCCTTAAAGCCGCTATGAAGGATATTCCCGAGCTGCACGAATGGCATGATGGAGCCGTTCTGCAAGACCGGAATTGGCCGCGCTGGCATGAAGCGCTTCAAGTCTTACACACGCCTGAAACCCAGGCCGAAACAGACGCGATACATCCGGCCCATCAAAGGCTGGCCTTTGATGAATTGTTCGCCCGTCAGCTGGCCTTACAGATCGTCGGACAGCGCCGCCGCAGGCGAACCGGGCACGCCCTGATTGGTGACGGTTCTCGTGTCGAGAAAGTCCTGACCAACGCCCCGTTCGAGCCCACAGGCGCGCAGACGCGATCGTTCGCAGAGATCACCCGTGATATGGCATCGGATCAACGCATGATGCGTCTTCTCCATGGCGATGTCGGGTCAGGCAAGACCTTTGTGGCCGCCCTTGCTGCAGCTCGGGCCGCAGAAGCCGGGTACCAGACCGCTGTCATGGCACCGACCGAGATACTCGCGCGTCAGCTGGCCCGCAATCTGGAACTCTTTCTCGCTCCTGCCGGTTTGTCGGTTGCCGCTCTGACCGGTCGCGACAAAGGCAAGAAACGCGGGGCGATCACAGCCGACCTTTCCAATGGCAATACTCATGTGGTTTGCGGAACACATGCGCTGTTTCAGGAAGGCGTTGAGTTTGAAAAGCTCGGCCTTGTCATCATTGATGAACAACACCGCTTTGGGGTTTCGGATCGACTGAAACTGTCGGCGAAAGGCCAGCGTCCGGACCTTCTGGTGATGACCGCAACTCCGATCCCGCGCACGCTCGCACTTTCGGTTTATGGCCATATGGACATGTCCCGGCTGGACGAAAAACCGGCGGGCCGGAAACCGCCGGACACACGCACCATCTCAATGGATCGGATCAACAGCGTTATCGACGGCATTGGCCGCGCCATTGAACAAAACCAGCGCGTCTATTGGGTTTGCCCGCTGGTTGAGGAATCCGATCAGATCGATCTATCCGCTGCGGAGGACCGGTTCGCCCAACTGGCCGCTATCTATGGAGAGGATCGCGTCGGTCTTGTTCATGGACGGATGAAGGCGAAAGAAAAAGATGACGCCGCGATCCGCTTCCGCGAAGGCAAGATCGATATTCTTGTCGCGACAACCGTGATTGAAGTCGGGATCGATGCGCCCGATGCCACCATCATGGTGATCGAGCACGCCGAGCGCTTTGGTCTGGCCCAACTGCATCAGTTGCGTGGGCGCGTCGGCCGGTCTGACAAGGCGTCGACCTGTCTTCTACTTTATCAAGAGCCGCTGGGCGAGATTGCCCGCAAACGATTGGAAGTCATGAAATCAACCGACGATGGCTTTCAGATCGCCGAGAAAGACTGGAAGCTGCGCGGCGCCGGTGATCCACTCGGCGTACGCCAAAGCGGTTTACCGGATTACAAGCTGGTCGACATCGAGGCCCATCTCGAATTGATTCCGCTGGCCAATGAAGCTGCGCGAAAGGCGGTCTATGAGGACCCGGAATTTACCGGACCACTGGCCGAAGCCCGCCGGACCTTACTTTATCTCTTTGAACAGGATGCCGGAATCCGCCTGATTGAATCTGGCTAACGCCCCTCTGACGGTGATTCGGGCGGCGTAGCGTTGGGAGTCGTGCCATCCGCTGGAGCCAGACCTTCCGGCGTAACCAGGCCAAAGGAGATGATCATTTTCGCGGCCTCCTCAACGGACATGTCCAGCTGGGTCACCCGCGAACGGGGCGTATAAAGAAGAAAGCCAGAGGTTGGGTTCGGCGTGGTGGGCACAAACACCCCGATCGCATCATCCCCGACATCTTCCTGGATTTCTCCACGGGCATCTGCAGTGACGAAACCGACCGCATACGAGCCCTGGGTCGGAAACTCCACAAGAACCACTTCCCGGAAGGAATGCTGCCGGTTGGAAAACACCGTCTCGGCGATCTGCTTGACCGCGCCATAGATATTCCGGACCAGCGGCACGTTGTTCAGAAGCCGCTCGCCGACGCCGATCAATGACCGGCCAAAGAAATTCGCAGCCAATCCCCCCAGAACCGTCAGTCCGATGACGGCCACGACGACGCCGAGGCCCGGCAGAGCAAACGGCAAATAGGTTTCTGGATTATAGCGGTCCGGAATCAGGGGTTTGATGACCCGATCTACAAAGCTGACAAAGGTATAAATCAGCCAGATCGTGACGGTAACAGGAAGCGCGACCACGATTCCCGTCAGCAAGCTGTTTCTGAGCCAGCGGAACAAACGCCGCCTCCTTTCCTGTTTTACAGACAGCCCGTCCGGTTGATTCTGCGGTCAACTCGGCGACACTACGCCTCGTAACGTCATCCGCCAACATGCATGAGGTCATAACCGGATGTCACCAAGCACAAATCCCGCCCGTTTTCGTGTGGCCCTAAGAGTGGTGATCGTCCTCGGGGCCGGCTTCTTTATGCTCCTCGCGCTCGCATCCTGGGTTTTACGTGACCAGATTTATCAGTCATTCCTTGATCCGGGCGAGCCTTATCAAACCTACATTCCGCCCGAAGCGCCAGACTATCGCCAAAGCAGCGCCTGGTATGTTTTGCCGGAATCGCCGGACGCACGCCCGGCGCTCTTCTTTATCCATGGCACAACTTATTCCGGTGGCAGTCACTGGAATACGCCCCTGGATGCGGAGCAGCCATCACTCGATGCCATAGAGATTCAGATCCCGAATTTTGCTGCGCCATTCGGGGACGCCGCCCAGATTTTCGCACCACGCTACCGGCAAGCCGCCCTCTATGTGTTCAGCAATCTCCGCGAAGACGGTGTGGCTGCGCGGCAAACCGCTTCAGAAGACGTTCAGCTAGCCTTTCAGGACTTTCTGGAACGGATCGGAGAAGATCGTCCCTTCATCATCTCCGGCGTCGGTCAAGGCGGTTTACATGCGTCCATCCTGATAGCCGAGGTCATCGCCCGCGATGAGGCGCTGCGCCGCCGCATGGTCACGGCTTACGTGCAGGAGAGCCCGCTTCCACTCGACCTCTTCGAAGGCCCGTTATCGGAGATTCCACCTTGTGAGACGCCGGAAGACTTTCGTTGCGTGCATAGTTTTGTTTCGGCGCTGAGTGACAATGATGACCGCATCCGAATTCTGACGGAGCGAAGCCTGGTTTGGTCGCCTGATGGCGGATTCAGCCTGATCGATGGACGCCGCGTGCTTTGTGTAAATCCGATCCTCGGCGCGCGGACAACCGATTATGCCCCTGCCCGGTTGCATCTTGGAGGGGCTCAGGCATCGGGCTTTCGAGAAGGGGCAGCTCCTGCGGCCTTGCCAGCGCAAACCGGTGCGCAATGCACAGATGGTGTCCTGATGATTGAGGAACCCCGTTCCAGATCACTACATCGGCCCGGCCGTCTGATGGAGAATTACCAGTTGCCGCCCTTCAATCTATTTTACGAGGACTTGCGGGCAGACATCGCGCGGCGGACGCAAGCCTTCATGCCGGTCTTTGAAGCCGAGAACCAGATGGCGCCACCCCTCCAGGCCCCGGAGGATGTGGAGGATGCTCCGATTACGCCCATACCGGATCGCGCAGGTGGTGGTTAGATCAGCTGGATAAGCGGTTAATGATTGTGGTGGTTGATTGGCCCTCGACCAGGGGGATCAAACAAATCTCGCCGCCATAGGATTCCACAACATCTCCGCCTAGCGGCCCTAAATCCTCAAGCGAATAATCTGCGCCTTTGAAATAGATCTCTGGCCGTAAGGCCTCGATCAGGTCAGCCGGCGTATCTTGATCGAATACCACCACCTGATCGACCGCACCGAGGGCTGAAAGCACTTCCGCTCGCACACCGGAATCATTCACGGGCCGCCCCTCACCTTTCAGGCGTTTGACGGATGCATCGGAGTTCAGTCCGACAATCAAGCGGTCGCATCCTGCCCGGGCGTTTTGCAGATATCGGACATGGCCCGCATGCAGGATATCAAAACAACCGTTCGTCAGGCCGATCTTCAGGCCATGCGCCCGCCAACGCGCAACTGTCTCAATCAGATCTGACAACCCGACCGCTCCTTCGGCGCGATCGCCGCCACTGGCAGCAATCAGATCATGCGGCGTAACCGTAGCGGTTCCCACCTTGGTTACGACTTCTCCGGAAGCGTGCACTGCGGCCTCCATCGCATCGCGCAAGTCAGACCCGGCCCCCAAGGCAATCGCCAGCATTGAAATCGCCGTATCGCCTGCGCCAGAGACATCATAGACCTGTCTGGGGCGTGTGCGGACATGGGTCACGGCGTGCCCATCTGTCACACTCATGCCGCGCGACCCACGCGTGACGATGAGGTGTTCAACATCGTCGAGCTGCCCATAAACCCGACCAAGGGCGTTTTCACACGCGGCGTCATCAACCGGGTCTATTTCGCACTCCTCGAAAAGCTCCAGCGCGTTCGGTTTGATCAAAAAAGCCCCATTATACCGAGAGAAATCCTTCCCCCGCGGATCAACGCACACCCGGATCCCGGCCTTGGCTGCCAGCTTCATCAGACCCTGACTGACAGCTGACGAGACAACACCGCGGCCATAGTCGGAAAGAATCACGATGTCAGATTTGCCAATTTCGGCCTCAATGGCGGAAAGCAACTGGCGCTCGACATCCGGCGTCAATGCGCTTTTTGGATTCCGGTCCACGCAAAGCATCTGGTGACCGTTGGCCACAAACCGGGTTTTGACTGGCGTGGCCCGCATTCCATCCGCAATGAGCGTATGATCAGCGCCCGCAGCGTTTAGCTCATGCCGAAGCGCATCAGCTTCACTGTCATCCCCGACGACACTGATCAGACGCGCCTGGGCTCCGATCGCCCGCACGTTTCGGATCACATTGCCCGCGCCTCCGAGCATTTGCTCGATCGAGCTTTCATCCAATACAGGCACAGGCGCTTCGCGCGAGACACGATGTGTTGCACCGTACACGAATCGGTCGAGCATCACGTCCCCGACGCATAGCACACGGATGCCGGACGCTTTTTCGAGAATACCGGAAAGAGTGCGGATATCCATGAATCTTCGCCCTTACCAGCCCTTGGTGACCTGGTCATATTCCAGCAAGCGCGAAACAAGCCCTTCAAACTGATCCAGGGGCACCATGTTCGGCCCATCCGATGGCGCATTGTCAGGGTCAGGGTGCGTTTCCATAAACACGGCAGCCACACCAACGGAGACAGCCGCCCGCGCGAGCACCGGAACGAATTCCCGCTGTCCGCCACTGGTGCCGCCCTGTCCGCCGGGTTGTTGCACGGAATGCGTGGCATCGAATACTACCGGACACCCAATATCGGCCAGCACGGGTAAGGCGCGCATATCCGAGACAAGCGTATTGTAGCCAAAGCTGGCGCCGCGTTCGCAGGCCATCACATTGGAATTACCGGCGCCAGTGACTTTCGCGATGACGTTTTTCATATCCCATGGGGCCAGGAATTGCCCCTTTTTGACATTGATAACCTTGCCGGTTTGCGCGGCGGCGATCAGCAGATCCGTCTGCCGGCACAGGAACGCCGGGATTTGCAGCACATCCACCGCCTGGGCGGCGATCGCGCATTGTTCCGCTGTGTGAACATCCGTCAGCACCGGCAGGCCCGTCGTTTCACGGATTTCCTGAAAGATCGGCAGCGCGGATTCGAGCCCGATCCCCCGCGCACTGGACAGGCTGGTCCGGTTGGCCTTGTCGAAAGACGTTTTGTAAACCAACCCGATATCGAGGCGATCGGCGATCTCTTTTAGACGGCCAGACACGTCCAGCGCATGCTCCCGGCTTTCCAGCGCGCACGGGCCTGCCAGCAAGACCAGCTTGCGGTCATTGCCAATCTGGACCGGTGCACCGCCAGGGCGTGGAATTTCGATAACGGAATTGGGGTGGCGATCGGCCATGTGCTGACTTTCTTTGCTGAAAAGTGTGAAGCGGTCTGATCCGCTTTTCCCTGCCCAACGTAGGTATATTCAAGAAGAATAGAAGGCCGCTGCCGTTTTGTCCTCCCCCCGAACTGCGCCCGTTATTGTCTGGTTCCGCCAGGATTTGCGACTAGCTGACAACCCGGCGCTTCATGCGGCCGTTGAAAGCGGCCGGCCCGTTCTTCCTGTCTTTATTCTCGATGCTGAAACACCAGGGGACTGGAAGCTGGGCGGCGCGGCGCGATGGTGGCTGCATCACAGCCTGTCCGCACTGAATACCCGTCTAGATCAAACCGGCAACCATCTGGTTCTGCGCGCGGGGAACAGCCATAATGTGCTCAAGGAGTTGATCAAGGAAACAGGCGCTGCGGCGGTCTATTGGAATCGCCGCTATGAGTCTTCCGCCCGGCAACGAGATTCCGATATCAAATCACACCTGAAAGAACAGGGCCTGGACGTTCAGTCTTTCAACGCCACTCTGCTAGTTGAGCCCTGGACGGTGAAAAACAAATCCGGTGACCCATTCCGCGTTTTCACCCCTTTCTGGCGTTCCGTTCGGAGCGAGGTTGATCCAGGTACGCCCTTAAAGGCACCTTCCCAGATACAGTCGCTAGACAAATGGCCAACGTCCGAGGAATTGGACGATTGGAATCTATTGCCGCGCAATCCGGACTGGGCGAAGGATTTCCCGGACGTTTGGACACCGGGCGAAGACGGGGCGCGCCAGCGCCTGACGGATTTTCTGGAGGACGATGCGGCCCATTATGCTGGTGGACGTGACCGCCCGGACAAACCCTGGACATCCCGCCTCTCACCGCACCTTGCCTTTGGTGAAATAAGCCCGCGCCAGATTGTTGCCGTGGCAGAAAGCCATCGCGAAACAGTCGGGGACAAAAACACCGAGAAATTCCTGAGCGAGATCGGTTGGAGAGAATTTTCTTATAATCTTCTCTATCACTTCCCGAATTTTCCTGAACAGAACTATCAGGACAAATTCGACCGCTTTCCCTGGCTGAACAACTCCGACACGCTCCTCGCCTGGCAGCGCGGTCAGACCGGTTATCCAATTGTCGATGCGGGGATGCGCCAGCTCTGGCAGACCGGCTGGATGCACAACCGTGTGCGCATGATAACGGCGTCGTTCTTGATCAAACATCTGATGACCGATTGGCGCGAAGGTGAACGCTGGTTCTGGGATACGCTGGTCGATGCCGATCTCGCGAATAATTCAGCCAGCTGGCAATGGGTCGCCGGATCCGGAGCGGACGCCGCGCCCTATTTCCGCATTTTCAACCCGATAACGCAGGGCGAAAAGTTCGATCCGAATGGCGAGTACATCCGCAAATGGGTGCCGGAAATCGCACAGCTGCCGAATAAATTTCTCAACAAGCCTTGGGAAGCCGGACCGATTGTCCTGAAAGACGCCGGCATTGAACTGGGCCAGACCTATCCCGAACCGATTGTAGATCACTCCGCCGCCCGAGAACGGGCGCTGGACGCCTTTAAAAGCCTGAAAGAAGCTGCATGAGCCCGATCATTACGCCTGACTTCGTGAACCGCAAACGCATCGCCATCATTGGTGCCGGGATTTCAGGCCTCGGTGCCGCCTGGGCGCTGCGGAATGTCCATGATGTGACACTGTTTGAAAAGCGTGATCGGCTGGGTGGTCACGCCAATACGGTGGATATCGTCTATGATGGCACGCCGATTTCGGTCGATACCGGCTTTATTGTCTACAATCCGTTGAACTATCCCAACATGATCGCCCTGTTCGAGGCCTTGGGCGTTGAGTCGCATCAATCGGATATGAGCTTCAGCTTTGCTCTGGACGGCGATATTGAATGGTCATCCAATGGCTTGGGCGGGCTGTTTGCACAGAAACGCAATGCCGTGCGCCCCTCCTATTTGACCATGCTGCGCGATGTGCTGCGTTTTAACCAGCGAGCACAAAAGGACCTGGAAGCCGGAAATCTCGCCGGTATCGCGTTGGGCGATTACCTCACCACACAGGGATTTGGCACGCGTTTTTCGCGCAACTACCTTTTGCCCATGGGGGCAGCTATCTGGTCGGCCAGCGAAGAAGATATGCGGGCCTATCCAGCCGATGCCTTTGTGAAATTTTTCCAGAACCATCGCCTGATGCACATGAAGCGCCCGCAATGGCGTACGGTGAAAGGCGGCAGCCGCGAATATGTGAAGAAAATTGCCGCCGAATTGACGGGCAAGGTCAATCTGGCTGAGCCCGCCACAGGTGTCTGGCGAAATGAATATGGCGTAACCATTGAAACCGGGGATGGCCGCGTGGAAGAGTTCGACGAGGTCATTCTCGCCTGTCACTCGGATCAATCGCGCAAGCTGATCCGCGATCTTGATCACAATGAAGCCGAGCTCCTTGGCGCCATTCCCTATTCCGGCAATCGTGCCGTGCTGCACCGCGATGAAAGCCTGTGCCCGAAACGGATTGGCGCACGGGCCGCCTGGAATTACTGCCGCGACGTCGAGAACGGTCCAGCCTCGGTGACCTATGACATGAACCGCCTGCAGGGCATTGATGCGACCAAACCACTGTTTGTAACACTGAACCCGCATCGTGAACCGGATCCGGATCTGGTCTTTGGCGAGTTCCAGTATGATCACCCGCAATTCAGCCGGGCTGGCCATGCGGCTCAGCGCATCTTCAACAGCGTTCAAGGCGTGAAGCGGACCTGGTTTGCCGGCGCCTGGCTGGGCTATGGATTTCACGAAGACGGGCTTCGATCCGGCTTACGCGTCGCCTTGCGCCTGGGCGGACAAATTCCCTGGAGTTTCGCTGAAGGCGATGTCGATGGTGGTCGCTGGGGTAAACGCCCGCCGGTACTGCAGCCTGCATTGACGGCTGCAGAGTGAGCGCACCACTTGCCATCTGGCGGGGCACCACTGTGCACAAGCGCCTGCAACCCTTTGAACACGCGTTCAAATACCCCGTTGCAATGATAGGTGTCGATCTCAACCGCCTAGACGAGGCCGGTCAGGTCACCAAGTGGCTCGCCATCAATAAATCCGGTCCGTTTTCTTTCTGCGAGAAAGATTTCGGCGCACGTGATGGATCATCTTTAAGGGACTGGTCCCTCGCCCGCTTCCATGAGAACGGCATAAAGGGTGTCGATCGCGTCTATTTTATCTGCCAGCCGCGTATTCTGGGCTATCAGTTCAATCCCATTTCCCTGCATTTCGGATACGCCGAGGATGGCGCATTGCTGGGCATTATTTATGAAGTGCACAACACGTTCGGCGATGCCCATGCCTATGTCGCCCCGGTCAGTGGCGAGGCCGTGGAACGCCACAATGCCGAGAAGAATCTGCATGTTTCGCCCTTCTTTGACGTCTCAGGCGAATATGCTTTTGCCCTGCAGCCACCCGACGAGGCGTTGTCTCTCGCCATTCGCAAAGCCGAAGACGGCGAGGCTGACTTTCGCGCATCCATGACACTGGAGAAACGCCCCGCGACAGGGATGCAATTCTTCCGCTGGTTTACCGGATTTCCGCTTTCCACCTTGTTCACCATCGGCGCAATCCATTTCGAGGCGGCCCGTCTCTGGATCAAAGGCGCACGCTATCACAATCGTCCCGAACCTCCCCGGCATCCGGCAACACCGGTTCTGGAATCCCAACCGCAAAAACAGTAAGGTTCCTTTTGATGCCTGCGATACTCACACCGGATCAGCTGGCAAGCCGCCAGACGATTGATGCCTTGCAAGACCTTCCCCTGGGTCTACGCAGCGGTTTGAAATTGCTTTTGAATTTGCCTGTCGGAAAACTGACAGTGCAGTTCGTCAATGGCGAACGGCTCGTCTTTGAAGGTCAGACAGAGGGCCCCGTCGCTGAATTGCACGTCCATGACTACCGCTTCATCCGCCGGGCGGTCGCGGGCGGAGATGTCGGTTTTGGCGAGGGCTATATGGCGGGCGAATGGTCTTCACCGGATCTAGCCGCTCTTCTCAGCTTTTTTTCGGTCAATCTGGATTCAAAACCGGATCTGGTAACCGGCGGACCTGTGACGCGTTTCTTCCACTGGATTTATCACAGCCTGCGCCCCAATACGCGAGCCGGCGCCAAGAAGAATATCCAGGCCCACTATGATCTGGGCAATGATTTCTATGAAAAATGGCTCGACCCTTCGATGACCTATTCCTCCGCGCGCTATGAGACGCCTGAGCAATCGCTCGAAGACGCCCAACGCAACAAATATCGTGCGTTGGCCGACTCGATTGGCCTCCAAGAAGGCGAGCACGTGCTTGAAATCGGCTGCGGCTGGGGCGGATTTGCGGAGTATGCAGCGCGCGAGCGGGGCGCTCGGGTGACCTGCCTGACACTTTCCGAAGAACAGCGCGCCTATGCCATCGACCGGATGGAAAAACTCCAGCTCGGCGATCAAGTCGAGATCAAGCTTCAGGATTATCGCGACGAAACCGGTCAGTATGACAAGATCGCCTCCATAGAAATGTTCGAGGCGGTCGGGCAGGAATACTGGCCGTCCTTCTTTTCCAAAGTGCATGACTGCCTGAAACCCGGCGGCCTGGCGGGCCTCCAGATCATCTCGATCCGCGACGATCTGTTTGAAAAATATGCCAATCGCGCCGACTTCATTCAGCGATACATCTTTCCGGGCGGTGTCTTGCCGAGCCTTGAACGCCTGAAGGAAGAGTTCAATCGCGCCAATCTCGGGTTTGAGAAGGTCGAGGCCTTTGCGACCGATTATGCCGATACGCTGGCAGAATGGATGAAACGCTTCACCGCCGCTTGGGATGGCATCAAGCCGATGGGTTTTGATGACCGTTTCCGGCGCATGTGGGAGTTTTATCTGGCCTATTGCGAGGCGGGCTTCCGCACCGGCCGCATCGACGTGGCCCAATACACGCTCAGCCGCTAGGCGATCCCGATCTCTTTGAAAAATCGCGCGCTATCATCCTTGATGGCCGCAACTTTTTCTTCGCTCATTTTGGAAAGATTTCGATACGGCATGGAAAGGCGTTGATTGCCTTTCAGGCGATCCTGATTTTCTATCATAAAATTCCAGTACAAGTAATTGAACGGGCACGCCTTATCGCCATTCTTTTGCGAGACGGAATAGGAACAATTGGCGCAATAATCGGACATCCGGTTGATGTAGGCCCCGCTTGCCGCATAAGGCTTTGTGGCCATCACACCGCCATCGGCAAACAGCGCCATCCCGTGCGTATTGGGCAATTCCACCCACTCATACGCATCGGCATATACCAGCAAATACCATTCCTCGACGGCTTTCGGCACAACCCCGGCGAGTAGCGAGAAATTTCCAGTGATCATCAGGCGCTGGATATGATGAGCATAAGCATGCTTGCGTGTGGTCTCGACGGCATCACGGACGCAAGCCATTTTGGTATCCGCCGTCCAGTAAAAATCAGGCAGATCCCGCTTGGCTTCCAGGAAGTTGGTTTCAGCATAGTCCGGCATTTTCAGCCAGTAGAGCCCGCGCACATATTCCCGCCAGCCGAGGATCTGCCGGATAAATCCCTCAACCGCATTGATCGGCGCGCGCTTCGCTTCCCACTCGGCCTCGGCGGCTTCACACACCGCCCGCGGATCCAGCAGGCCGCAATTGATGTACATCGAGATGACCGAATGGAAGAGAAAGGCCTCATCTTTGACCATTGCATCCTGATAATCCCCGAAACAAGGCAGGCATTCGGTCAGGAAGAATTTGAGATCATTTTTAGCGGTTTGCCGTGTGACCGCATAGTTGAAGGGTTCAATGTCACCGAAATGATCTCCGAAGCGGTCCTCGACTAGTGAGATGACTTCCCGGGTGATGTCATCCGGCTGTCGCGAGGTCCGAGTGGGAAGTTTGATTCCCTCAGGCAGTTTCTTGCGATTGTCCTGATCAAAATTCCATTGCCCGCCGACCGGCTTGTCTCCGTCCATCAGGAGCCCGGTTTCGCGCCGCATCTCGCGGTAGAAATATTCCATCATCAGACGTTTGCGGCCTTCTGCCCAGTCATTGAACCGATCGAGCGGGCAGATAAAGCGATCATCCTCACGGATAGAGACCGGCACATCGAACCGATCGTTCCAGCCTTGCATTTCCTCCAGCAGACGATACTCGCCGGGCGCCGTGACAACGATTTGTTCAAAGGAGCCGTCTTCTTTAAGCGCGCGTTCGACCTCACCCGCCAGAGAACCAGAATTACCTTCATCGGTCAGTTTCACGTAGCGAACGTCGTGTCCTGCGCCGGTTAGTTCCCCGGCAAAATGGCGCATCGCCGAAAACAGAAAAGCGATCTTTTTCTTGTGATGCCGGACATAGGTGGCTTCGTCCATGACCTCGGCCAAGAGCACGAGGTCGCCATCGCAGCAATCCTGCAGGGAGGACATATCCGGAGAAAGTTGATCACCCAGAACAAGTCTGAGCGTTCTGCCAGCTGACATCAGATGTTTCGGCGAATGTAGGTGATATCCTGCCCGCGCGCGGAAAACTGACAACGCAGCCATTCGCCCTCGGCACTGTACCAGAGATCAAGGGTCAGAGAGCCTTCAAGGCGCACGCGGCGCGCTTCGACAGACTGCCTATTAATTTCAAGGGTCTCCGTACCAAGCTCGGTAACAGTCACCGGCATTTCCTCGCCGGTTTCTGTATTCAGGACCGAGCTGAGGCCGGTCGAATATCCCTGCCAGTGGCTGGACGGCATCAGCGAAAGCGGGTGGGAAATGTCTACGGGCTCGCCTTCGGCATTTGTGCCGCGGCCGACCAGTTGCGTTCCGTTGCGGTCGATATCAACGATCAAACGCTCGCCATCTTTCAGGGTCGACGCCTCGATACTGACCAGTTCACCATCCTGATAGATCTCGACGGAGTCGTGCTCATATCGGAAGGCCGTAATCGGCCCGATCCGGACCCGCAGATCCACATCGCTGACAACGCGCAGCTGATCGCCCTGCTCTTCAAATCTCAGGATATGTGATCCAAAGCGGCTGTTCCCGCGATAGACATCGAACTCGATGCTGTTTGAGGCAGGTATTGCCGCGCGATCGATCGCGGGTGCAGCGCCCGGAAGCGCAACAAACGCGACAGCGAGGGAGGCAAGAAGCGACTTTCGGATCATTTCAAGAAGCTCGCAGCAATCGAGATCAATGGATTTCGGAATTTATAGCCGCCTATTGCCACTGAAAAACAGATACACGGCTCACCGTCCAGCCCAACGGGATTGTGGGCTTCGTTAGCTTCGCCAACGCAAACGTCACCGCGGTGATAAATTCCATTCGAGTCTCTAAACCCGCCTTGCAAGACAAGGGTCAGTTCCTGATCACCATGATCGTGGTCGGGAATGGATGCACCCGGTTGAATTTCAAACAGGCGGGCGTCAATCCCGGATTCGCAAAGGCGGTTCACCTTGCGGCTCCGTACCCCGCCCAATCGGCTGCGCCAGGGCGAGAGGTTCTGCCGGAATCCCAGACCCGAGAGAGCAGCTGGATATAGCGGATCACCCGGATTTTGATCCGTTTCCACTATGATAGCGTCTTCGACCTCCGGAGCCGCGGGCGTGGTCGACCAGAGATCAGCCATCGCCAGGCTGGCACCAATGCGTTCGGCGACATCCAATTGAGCGCGGATTTCCGGATTAATCTCCGCAGCACTGTCTACAAGCACGCGAACGGCCCGGGGCGCGGCACCGCTGGCATGATCAAGGACCCATTCATCTTTCAGGCGCGTATTCAAACCTGCATTCTCCACTTCTTGGAATTCATTACGCAGTTGCCGCAAATCCGGATCACAAACGCTCCCCAATTCTTGAAGGCATGCGAACGCCTCCCTAGCTTGCTCAAACAATGAGGAGTCCAATTCAATGCCCATCGCCGGAAACGTCATCGATCTCATCGGCAATACACCGCTCCTCCGGCTAAACCGGGCGTCTGACGAAACCGGATGTGAAATTCTTGGAAAAGCGGAGTTTTTAAACCCGGGCGGATCGGTCAAGGATCGCGCCGCGCTTGGAATCATCCGTGCCGCAGAAGCGTCCGGTACCTTGAAGCAAGGCGGCACAATTGTCGAAGGCACCGCGGGCAACACAGGCATCGGCCTGGCCATGGTAGGGGCAGCTCTCGGGTACAGGGTTGTCATTGTATTTCCGCGCACCCAGTCAAAAGAAAAGAAAGACGCCATCCAGCTGATGGGCGCAGAACTTATCGAGGTGGACGCTGTTCCGTATGCTAATCCAAATCATTATGCCCGTTATTCCGGCAAGCTGGCAGAAAAACTGAACGCAACCGAGCCAAACGGCGCGATCTGGGCCAATCAGTTCGACAATACCGCCAATCGGGATGCGCACTATCAAACCACAGGACCGGAAATCTGGAATGAGCTGAACGGCAAGGTCGATGGCTTTATTTGCGCCGTTGGCTCGGGCGGAACGCTTGGTGGCGTGTCGAAGGCGTTAAAGGAACGCAATCCGGACATACAGATTGGCCTGGCTGACCCCGGTGGAGCAGCTCTCTACGGTTTTTATGCCGAAGGCGAGCTTTGCGCGTCCGGCACATCGATCACTGAGGGCATTGGCCAGAGCCGCATTACGGCAAATCTGGAGGGCGTTCAGGTCGACCGGGCTTATCGAATCCCTGACGAAGAAGCCCTGCCCCTTCTTTTCGATCTGGTCACCGAAGAAGGCTTGTGTCTTGGCGGATCAGCCGGTGTGAACATTGCCGGGGCGATCCGGATGGCCAAGGAAATGGGCCCCGGCCACACAATCGTCACCATATTATGTGACTATGGCTCCCGCTACCAAAGCAAGCTCTATAATCCTGAATTTCTGAAAGAAAAAAACCTGCCGGTCCCGCCCTGGCTGGCCTAGCGGAAAGGCGGCGAATAGAGCAACCCGCCTTCGGTCCATTGCGCATTCAAACCGCGCCGTAAACCCAGTTCGGACTCCTGCCCCAGATTCCGGCTGAAAATTTCACCATAATTGCCCGTGGCCGACAGCATCGAAACGGCAAAATCATTTTCCAGACCCAGTTGCTCGCCGAAGTTTTCTTCTATCCCCAGCATCCGGCGGATTTCGGAATTTCGCGCATTTTCGCTTTGCTCGATCACATTAACCTGGCTGACGCCGAATTCTTCGGCCGCAATCAAGGTAAACAACACCCACCGGGAGACGTCGAGAAACCGGGATTCACCCGCCCGGATTACGGGCCCAAGCGGTTCTTTTGAGATGACATCTGGCAGCAAGATGTGATCACCCGGCTGGCTAAGCTGTGTCCGCAAGCCGGCTAATGACGAAAGGTCATTTGTGTAGACATCGCACTCGCCTGCAACATAGCCATCCAGCCCGTCTTGCGCCGTCGAATATTCTATTACGTCAACATTGAGCGCGTTGGCGTCGATGAAATCAGCCAGATTCAGCGCGGTGGTCGTACTGCCCTGCACGCATATCCGGGCTCCATTGATGTCGCGCGCGCTGGATATTCCCAGGTCCGCCGGCACCATAAAGCCTTGACCGTCATAATAGGCGATCCCTGCAAAATCGAAGTTCTGGCCGACATCGCGCGCGAAGGTCCAGCTCGTATTGCGGATCAGAATATCTATCTCGCCATCGGCTAGCGCCTCGAACCGCTCCGCGGTTGTCAGCGGCACAAAGCGGACGTCATTCGCATCGCCCAGAATAGCCGCGGCATAGGCCCGGCACAGATCGGTATCAAATCCGCTCCAATTGCCGTCTTCATCCTGTTCCGCAAATCCGGTCAAACCGCCATCGACACCGCAAAGCAATTCTCCGCGTGCCTCGATCGCCCGCAGCGTATTACCGGCCTGCGCCAACTCGCCCGTATCAATCCCGATACCAGCCAATCCGCCGAGCATCACCACGGCGGCTTCCCGCAAACGGCGTCTCGAAAGGAAGGACATCGGGTTCACGGCTGGAAAACTCCACGCGATTGGTTGAAACTCGCTTTGTTTGTAACGGGGAATCGAATGAAGCGCGACACCCAATTGACGCGTGCGGGCCGGACACATCATGGCACACGCGCCGTAAATCCACCGGTGAACCGGGCGTCAACAATTCTCGCCGGGACCGCGCATGAGCTTTATAACAGGCCCGACGGCACTCCGCTCTACGGTCGTTTTGGAACCGAATGCCAGAACGGGCTTCGCGCGGCCCTTTGCGAGATGCAAGCCGCTGATTATTGCGCCCTTGCTCCGTCAGGCCTTTCGGCCATGTCCTTGCCTGTTATCGCGGAGGTAAGTGCAGGCGGGCATTTGTTGGCGGCCGATTGCCTTTACGGGCCAACCCGTATGTTTCTGGAAGAAACCGTCACCCGATGGGGTGTGGACGTGGAGTTTTTCGATCCCCGGATAGGCGAAGGGATCAAAAAGCTAGTGAAGGAAAACACCCAGCTTGTTTTCTGTGAGTCGCCCGGCTCTCTGACCTTTGAGGTTCAGGACATTCCTGCAATCTGTGACGTTGCCCACAACGCCGGTGCAAAAGTGATGGTCGATGATACCTGGTCGGCTGGACTCAACGCCAACATGCTGGATCTTGGCGCGGATTATGCTGCCCAATCCCTGACCAAATATGTCGGCGGTCATTCTGATTTCGTGATGGGTGCCGTCACTGCCCGCGGTAATGCCGCCGCACGCCTGAAAAAGGCCGAATGGCGGATAGGTATGAATGTGTCTTCCGATGACGCCTTCCTTGCACTTCGCGGCCTTAGAACACTGGCGCTCCGAATGGAGAAAAGCGCGGCGGGTTCAATCTTGATTGCCAAACGGCTGGCACAACGACCGGATGTCAGTGAAGTTCTCCACCCCGCTTTACCAGAACATCCGGACCATGCGCTCTATGAACGAGACTTTACGGCTCCTGCCGGCGTTTTTGCCGTTCAGTTTCCAGAATGGGATCTGGGCCGAAGCGAACAATTCCTGGACGCACTGAACGTGTTCGGCCTCGGGTTTTCCTGGGGTGGATATGAAAGCCTGGCCGTGCATTGCGACCCGCAGCTCAAGCGCAATCACCGTAAGGCACGCAACGGCGCCCTTATCCGCTTCTCAATCGGGCTCGAAGATGTTGAAGACCTGTGGGCGGATATCGAACAGGCAATCAAGGCCAGCGCCTGAAGGCAGCATGGCGACCCCGGTAGGACTCGAACCTACAACCGTCGGATTAGAAGTCCGGTGCTCTATCCAGTTGAGCTACGGGGCCAACAGCCCGGCCTAGTGCGACCAGGGCTCTTTTCTGTCAGCAGAGAAATTGGCCGCATAGGATTTTGACTTGCGAACCTGCTCCGGCTTTTCGGTCACGCGAAAGGGAATGCCATATCGATTGGCATAGGCCACCGCCTGTTCCTTGCTTCCGAATTTCAGCTTTACCTGCTGGTTCGTATCGCCTGAGGAATTCCAGCCCATCAACGGGTCCGGACGCTTGGCCATGGCCGGTTCGAACTCAAGCACCCAGTCACGGGTTTTAGCCGTTCCTGATTGCATTGCCGTGCGCGAGGGGCGGTAGATTTTCGCAAACATTTGACTGTCCGGCCTCCTGAGGACTGGTCGGGGCGGCAAGATTCGAACTTGCGACCCTCTGCTCCCAAAGCAGATGCGCTACCAGGCTGCGCTACGCCCCGACAATTCCATCAATACTCTGCGGGTGTTTAGTCACGCTTTAACGGGCTGACAAGCGCCTCACTCGCCGCCATCTGTTTCAACGGGTTCCGAGTCGATCGCCGCATCTTCGATTGGCATATCGTCGCTGTCAGGTTCAGGCAAATCCAAATTGCCAAAAGTGGCATGACGCACGATGTGTCCGGGCCGGATTTCGGCTTCGCGCGACAGGCCACCGCGGATCTCGAGCACACCCAACACCGGGAAATCCGATGCCATGGAGCGCAGCGAGTGCGGTTGGGCATTCATCACGATTTTCCGGATGGTGCCGTCATCGGCAATGTACAGAATATCCAGCGGAATCTCGGTGTTGCGCATCCAGATCGAAACCGGTTGGACTTCTTCATAATTGAACAGCATGGCTTCATCATCCGCCAGGCTTTCCCGGAACATCAAACCCCGCGAGCGTTCTGGATCAGTATCCGCAATCAAGGCCGAAAAGGCGATCTCCCGATCATCTGTCACGATGATAACGGTTTCCGGATCCCCGAATTCGATCACCGTATCCGGATGTGCCGGATCACCCGGAGGGGCTGGAGGAATCTGTGCGCAGGCAGCCGAAGCCATCAACGCCGATAAAGCAAGAATGAGCACGTGTTTCATGCCGCTCAAGCTAGACGGCAGACATGGCATTCGCAATTCCTGAAAGCTGCAAATTCAGAGCGCGTTTCAGCCGCTGTGTGAGATCAGGCGTATTGTGTGGGATAGACTTCTTCCGCCAATACCCCTTTGGGACCATCGCAACATTTCGCCTGCATGGTTTCTCCCGGGTGGACTTCATCAATACCGGCCCGGCGCAGGGTGGCCGCATGAAGAAACACATCTCCGTCGATACCATCACAATCAAGAAAACCGTATCCGCGATCCGCGTCGAACCATTTCACAACGGCCGCGCAAACACTGTCGTCAGGCTCCCGTTTGGGATGGAAGCGCCGCGGGCGGGCATCATTTTCCACACCGCCCGTAATTGAAAGGATCTCGACGGCCTGCCGCCCTCGATCTCCCCTGATGGTCAGGCATTTGACCGCAGCGCCTTCAGGTGCCGCCGATTTGCCCGCCATACGAAGCCGGCTGGCGTGCAAAAGAACATCTCCGCCGCCATCCTCTGTTTCAATGAATCCATAACCCCGCGTTGGATCAAACCACTTGACGCGGCCTTCTACTATACTTGCCAGTGTTTCGGTATTTGTCTCGGCCGCCCCCGCCATGACCATCCCCTCGATACTCAACTCACAGGGGAATTATGGTAACACTTTCTTCATAAAAGGGAATATCGTCTGTATAAAAATAATGAGGGCATCCCCGGACAGAAAATAGCGTCTGCTATTCAACTAGTTGGCAATCCGCATAGAATCAGCGGATTCAATTTTTTCTGCTGGAAATGCGAATACAAAACGCGACGAACGCCCTACTGACGATATTTTGGCGCCTAATGTCGTGGAAAACCGATGGCAGGCCCTAGGGGAATCGAACCCCTCTTTCCAGGTTGAAAACCTGGCGTCCTAACCGATAGACGAAGGGCCCGCGAGATCGGAGGGCGTGATATATCCACTTCGTCTCGGACACGCAAGCGTCATCCTGCAGAGTTTTCACTTCGAAAGAACCAGATCTTCCAGATGAAACTGAACGCGCCGCTGACCGCGCCATTCATCCAGTTTCAAACGGCCTGCAGCATCCCAGATTTGCTCTGACCCGCCCAACAGGGCCTCACCAATCGGCTGATCGGCCTGACGGAAGATGATCCCGTTTACGCGCTGTCCGGCTTCATCACTCAGACTGAAGCGCACGTGATCGGCACCGACCCGCTCGGCATAGGCCACACGCACATTCCGCATCAGGAAGCGAGGCTCGGCAAAGCCCTGACCATAGGGGGCGGCCCTCATGATTCGTTCCGCGAGATCGAGCGTGGCACCCGCAGGCGTCAATTCAACATCGAGCGTCATGGCCCGTTGATCATGTGAGGCATCCCATTCGGGCTGCAGCCGGTCTTCCAGATAAGCTTGCAAGGCACCGACCTTGCCTTCCTCAATGGTCAGACCCGCAGCCATGGGGTGCCCGCCCCCCGCAATCAAAATCCCGTCCTCTTTGGCAGCGGCAATCGCACTTCCAAGATCCACGCCTCCAACCGAGCGGCCCGAGCCCTTTCCCAGGCCATTTTCGATGCCGATGACGATGGACGGCCGCCCAAACCGTTCCTTGATCCGTCCCGCGACAATACCGATCACACCGGGATGCCACCCTTCGCCCGTGGCAATCAGGATCGGCGCATCGGTGTCGCCACGCGCCAGCAGCTGTGCTTGCGCGGCATCCAGCACATCCAGCTCGATCTGCTTTCGCTCGGCATTGAAGGCATCAAGATCGGCTGCGATCTGCGCGCACTCGGCTGGATCATCAGACGATAAGAGACGTGCGCCAAGATCGGCCTGTCCCACGCGTCCGCCTGCATTAATACGCGGGCCCAGCACGAACCCCAGATGATAGGCTGACGGATCACCGGTCAGCCCGCCCACATCCGCCAGGGCTTTCAAACCCGGATGGGACCATCGGCGCATGATTTTGAGACCCTGGGAGACAATCGCCCGGTTCACATCCCGCAAGGCGACGACATCACACAGCGTTCCAAGCGCGGACAGGTCTGCCAGCGCCAGAATGTCGGGCTCCTTGCCGCTTTCGAAAAGCCCGCGCCGCCGTCCTTCCCGGTTCAACGCGGCAAGAAGCACAAAAGTCACGCCGGCGGCGGCCATATGCCCACAACCAGATTGATCATCAGGACGATTTGGATTCACAATCGCCAGAGCCGGCGGCAGATCCGCGCTCATCAAATGATGATCGACCACCACCACATCCAACGCCATGTCGTGGGCGGCTTTCAAGGGCGCGTGTGCCGCCGCGCCGCAATCGACCGTGATGACGAATTCTGCGCCCTGCTCTTTTAAACGCGAAAAGGCTTCTTCGGACGGACCGTAGCCTTCTTCAATCCGGTCAGGCACATAGAGCAGTAGCGAGTGCCCGACCGCTCTGAAATACCGGATCAGCTGGGCCGCTGAAGTCGCTCCATCGACATCATAGTCCGCGAAAACGGCGAGTGTCTTGCCGGCCTCTACGGCTTCCCAAATGGCCGAAGCGGCCACATCCATATCCTGAAAGCTGGACGGATCGGGGAAGTAATGACGCAGGGTCGGCGACAGGAATTCGCCGGCTTCTTCAGCTGTCACACCGCGCGCCGCCAGAACGCGCGCCAGTATTTCATCAATTCCGGCTTTGCGTCTGATCTCCCCGATCAGGCCGCCATCAATCTCGCACAGCCGCCATTGCCGTCCACCAATCGATTGTTCGACGGAATACGGCTCAGACATTTTCTAGAGGGGCCGGACCGTCTGTACGCGGCGCACGATGGAACCGGAGGACTGCATCAGCAGGGTTTCCGTCGCAACTTCGCCCGCAGCGACGTCTACGCCTTCCACCAGCGCTCCCGAGGTCACACCCGTTGCAACGAACAGACAATCGGACGATGCCAGCTCGCTGAGATCATATTTTCGGTCCAGATCGGTAATCCCGGCCTTGGCCGCACGGCCGCGCTCATCATCATTTCGGAAGAACAGGCGCGCCTGCATCTGCCCGCCCACACAGCGCAGCGCAGTGGCTGCGAGCACGCCTTCCGGCGCCCCGCCCTGCCCCACATACATATCGATTCCGGTTGACGGATCAGTGGTGGCGATTACGCCGGCCACATCCCCATCCGGGATCATCATAATGCGCGCCCCGACCGAGCGGATATCCGCTACGATGCCTTCGTGACGCTCGCGTTCCAGCACGCATACGGTGACATCTTCCGTTGCAACACCTCTTGCCGCCGCAATAGCCCGGACATTCTCCGACGGGCTCTTGTCAAGATCGATCACTCCGTCAGGCAAACCCGGCCCGACCGCAATCTTGTCCATATAGGTGTCCGGCGCATAGAGCAGCCCGCCTCGCGCGGCGAATGAAACAACTGCGAGCGCATTGGACATGCCTTTAGCCGTCAGAGACGTACCTTCCAGCGGATCCAGCGCGATATCAATCTCAGGCCCCTCGCCTGTGCCGACTTCTTCGCCGATATAAAGCATGGGTGCTTCATCACGTTCACCCTCACCGATTACGATCCGACCCCTCATGGCCATCGCGTTCAAACCCGTCCGCAGCGCATCGACCGCGGCCTGATCGGCCGCTTCCTTGTCGCCGCGCCCCACAAGGCGATAGGCGGCAATCGCGGCAGCTTCGGCCGCAGCAACGGCGTCCAGCGCCAGGCGTTCAAGATCTCGGGCAGTCGTCATATCAGTACTCCGGGGGAGGAAATTCAGTCGATTGGGTCGGGTGGCTCGGCCCGCTCACGGGCCTGATTGGCAAAATTCTCTGTATCGGATACGGGCGGCTGGCTGGCCCGTTCTTCCTGAAGAAGGGCATCCCGCACGCGCAACACGGCTTGCGACGCCTGCTCTATTTCCGAGGCGCTCAACGCCGGTGATTTGTCCGGAATGACCGGAGGCGCATTCTGATCGGTTGCTCCCGATGCCACGCGCTCGTCAAACCAGCTTTGCTCGTCCTCGAAACCGCCCGGAAGGGTCGGGGTCATACACGCCGCAAGAGGCAGACATCCGATGACAAGAAAAATACGTTTCAAAGTCCTGCTCCGGTGCTGGACGCCGCTCGCGCTATCTATACGCTGTGGAGCTGATCTGTCACCGCCTGTGCACATCGGAAGGGGCGCAAACATGACCGAGAAAAAACCTGCGGCCAAAGCCCGCAAACCGCGCGCGAAAGCGACAACAAAAAAAACCGCGGCCGCACGGACAACGCCCGCCAGCAAAGACAAGACAGAGCCCAAGCCCGCAACGCCACCCAAGACCGAAGCGGCAGCGATCCCGGGCCTTTCCGATTTGCGCCCGCTAAATCCGGCGGACGTCGAAAAGCTGGATGAGATGTCGCGCAACGTCATGCAGGCCGCGCTCAAAAGTCAGAAGCTGATGTCTGATTCCATGCGCAAAGCACTGGAGGGCGACATTCAGCTGCCGGACACAGGCGCTATCAATGCCACACCGGAATTTGGCGAAGTCTGGAGTAAAATCGTCAGCGATCCGGAAAAGCTGATGACTGCACAAGCCAGCCTCATGCGCGGTTATCTGGATTTGTGGAGCCACACGACAAAACGGCTCCTGTCGGGCGAAGCCAAAGCCGTGATCGAACCGGAAGCAGGCGATAAGCGCTGGCGCAGCGAGGACTGGTCGCAAAACCCGGTCTTCGATGCCATGAAGCAGTCCTACCTCCTCAACCAGAATTTCCTGATGGGGCTGGTGCATGGTGTTGAAGGCGTTGATCCAGCCGTTCAGCGCAAGGTCGAGTTTCTGACCAAGCAAATGACGGACGCGCTTGCGCCCACCAATTTTGCTCTGACCAATCCGGATGTGATCCGAGAGACCATGCAGTCACGCGGCCAGAATCTGACACGCGGCCTGGCAAACCTGGCGCGAGATCTGGAGGCCGGTGGTGGACGTCTGGCCCTGACCCAGACGGATATGGAAGGGTTCAAGGTCGGAGAAGATCTGGCGGCAACCAAGGGCAAGGTCGTCCTGCGCAGCGAGCTCTTTGAGCTGATCCAGTATGACGCCACGACCGAAACGGTGAAGGAACGCCCGCTTCTGATCGCTCCGCCCTGGATCAACAAATATTACATCATGGATATGCGCGAGAAAAATTCCATGGTGCGCTGGCTGACTCAGCAAGGCTTTACCGTCTTCCTGATATCCTGGGTCAATCCAGGCCCGGAAATGCGGGAGAAAACCTTCCAGAACTATATCGAGGACGGTCTGTTCAAGGCAATTGATGCCGTCAAGGACGCGACAGGCGAAGACAGCGTCCATACCGCTGGCTATTGCATAGGCGGCACCATGCTGGCGACCGCGCTGGCGTTGCTGGAAGCGCGGGGGGAAGCCGACAAGGTCACCTCCGCCACCTTCTTTGCCGCGCAGACCGATTTTGAGCTGGCCGGCGACCTCTTGCTGTTTGTGGATGATGCCTGGTTCAAGGAAATCAGCCGTCTGATGAAGGCTCAAGGCGGTGTGCTGGATGGCCGGTCTATGTCGGACACATTCAACCTGTTGCGGTCCAATGATCTGGTCTGGTCCTTTGTCGTCTCGAACTATCTGCTCGGACGCCAGCCACAGGCGTTTGACCTTTTGTTCTGGAATGCCGATCAGACCCGCATGCCGGAAACCCTGCATCTCTGGTATCTCGACAACATGTACCGCAATAACCGTCTCTCAAAAGGAAAGATCGAAATGGACGGCCACACCCTGCATCTCGACCAGGTAAAAACCCCGATCTTCATGCAGGCCAGCCGCGATGATCACATCGCACCCTACCCGTCCGTCTATCGCGGCGCGCAACGCTTTGGCGGTCCGGTGCGATTCATGCTGGCAGGCTCTGGTCACATAGCCGGCGTCATCAACCACCCCGGCGCGAACAAGTATCAGCACTGGGTCAATAAGGACCTTCCGGACAGTGTCGAAGACTGGTTGGGCGCGGCAGAAGAGGTTCCGGGTTCCTGGTGGCTGGAATGGCGCGACTGGCTCTATGAGCGTTCGGGCAAGCATGTTCCCGCCCGCAAACCCGGCGATGGCAAGTTAAAGCCCATCTGCGATGCACCCGGGGAATACGTGTTGGTGAGGAGCTGAACCAAATGTGGTCATGGATGCGTCGAACATTCAATCCACAGCCCGCATCACATCCGTCACGGGAGTGGTATTCTGGCGAAGAGTTCGTCGAGCTTTTAAGGTCGGGCGAAATCAAGCTTGAGCTGCCTGATTACCCTAAGCCGATGGAACCGCCTTGGAAGGCATGCCCTGACATTCCGCGACACTCGATCGGCTGGCGAATGGGAGGCGGAGACGGCTATGCCATTGCTTTTGGTGAATGGATCAGTTCACTCTCGGATGAAGAGTTTGCCGAGTATGTGTCTGAAAACCCTGAACCCGGAGAATGGTCTGGTTATTATGAAATGTTGAAAGAGCAAGTGCGTGCGAAAAAATCGTAATCCCAGACGCGCTTTGGACGCTCCAGCTGTCGATTACTTCGCCGCGTCCACCGACCCGAACTGTAGCTCGATATAGCGCTTGTAAACGCCCTCGCGGCTGAGAAGTTCGTCGTGCGTGCCGATATCGGCA
Source organism: Hyphobacterium sp. (assembly GCF_965228115.1). Lineage (GTDB taxonomy): Bacteria > Pseudomonadota > Alphaproteobacteria > Caulobacterales > Maricaulaceae > Hyphobacterium. The sequence goes on from NZ_OZ245794.1 coordinate 548,191, forward strand.
ATTCTACCGTCTTCCATGACTATAATGCGGTCAGCGTGCCGGATGGTGGCGAGCCGGTGCGCAATCACCAATGTCGTCCGGTCTTTTGACGCGGTTTCAAACGCGGCCTGAATAACCTGTTCGCTTTCCGGATCCAGTGCGCTGGTCGCTTCATCCAGCAACAGGACGGGTGCGTCGCGCAAAACAGCGCGGGCAATCGCGAGACGCTGGCGTTGACCACCGGATATCGTCGCCCCGCCCTCGCCCAGCTCGGTCAGATAGCCGTCCGGCAAGGCGGTGATGAAGTCATGAGCGTTAGCGGCCTTGGCGGCGGCGATGATTTCTTCGTCCGTCGCCTCCGGGCGGCCAAATCGGATATTGTCAATCACGCTGCCGGAAAAAAGCGGCGCATTTTGCTGCACCACCGCCAAACATCGGCGCAGTTCGATCGGATCGACGCGGGCGATATCAACCCCGTCCAGCCGGATCAGACCTGATTTCGGATCATAGAGCCGCAAGAGCAGCTGGAAGATGGTTGATTTGCCTGCTCCCGATGCCCCGACCAGAGCTACCGTCTCTCCTGCGGCGACATTCAGGCTGACATCGTTCAGAACGGTCGTGTCGGGCCGTGCCGGATAGGCAAAAGACACATCCTCAAACTGGATGCGGCCGCTAATTTCCTTGGGCAACGCCGACGGATTGGCCGGCGCGGCAATATCCGTTTCAGCCGCGAGCAATTCCATCAGACGTTCGGTGGCGCCCGCTGCCCGCATCACCTCGGCGTAAGTTTCGGTCAGCACGCCCGCGCCGCTGACGGCGATGAAGGCGTACATAACAAACTGCGTCATCTCGCCGGGCGTAATCGCTCCGGATTGCACCTGTGTCGCGCCAAACCACAGAACGGCGATCAAACCGCTGAAGATCAACGAGAACAGCACAACCGTCATAACGGCGCGCACGCCAATACGACGCAGAGAAACGTCAAACGTCGCCTCAACCACATGGCCAAAGCGGACCCGTTCATCCGGTTCGCGCGTAAAAGCCTGAACCGTCTCAATGGATTGCAAGCTTTCACCAGCCCGAGCCGACGCATTCGCCAGCGCATCCTGCGATTCACGCGAGAGGCGCTGCACGCGGCGACCAAAGAAGAGGATGGGCAAGAGGATGACCGGTCCAAGCGCCAGCACCATCAGCGCCAGCTGCCAGTTCACCACCACCATCAGCGCCAACGCTCCGAATGTGGTCGCGATCGTGCGGACCGCAAAGGAGATCGACGACCCAACGACTGTCTGGATCAAAGTCGTATCCGTTGTCAGACGCGACAACACCTCGCCGGTACGCGTATGCACGTAAAAAGACGGGCTGAGCGACAACAGATGGTCGAACACGGCCCGGCGCAAATCCGCGACAACCCGCTCACCAAGACGGCTGATGAAGTAGAACCGCAGCGCACTGAAGATGGCCAGGGCAATCGCAAGCCCGATGCCCAGGATAAAATATCGCGACAGGTTGGTGCCCATCGTCACCAGTTCGCAGGCCGCTGCATCCGGCGCACCCCCAAAGCCGCAATCCACGACCAGGCGAAAAGCGGCCGGCAAGACCAGCGTCAATCCCGCCGCCAGCACCAGAAAAACAAAGAACGCGGCGAGCAGTGCCGGGTACCGAAGAATGTAAGGCACCAGCCGGCTCAGCGGCTTGACCGAGCGTGCCTTTGCGCGGTGCGCCTTGTCCCGCTCAAGTTCAGCGGCAAAGCCGGAGCCGCGATCCTTGTTGGCCTGGCTCTGGGTGGTGCCGGAGTTTTCAATGCTCGCCATGATTGTCTTTCGTGTTGGCCGCGCCCTCACGGCCCCTACTTTCAGGAAACAGGTTTCTTTGCGATGATGAAAACGGCGAGACCGCCCTCGGGTTGCCAGACAGTATCTATGGCGAATCCGGCCGCCTTCATATCCTCCACTAACACCTTGCTAGAAAAGAACTTCACCATTGGCGCTTTGCCAAATAGCCGCATGGCAAAAATCATGACGGCGAGAGCCCGTTTGATTCCGGAGATGCAAACCGTGCTCGTCACGTAATAACCGCCTGGTGCGGTCATTTCGTAAGCCTTACGAATTGCAGCCCGGCGATCCTTCAACAAGTGAAGCAGGGAATGCATCATGACCACGCCAAACCGGTTCTTCTGCGGTTTGTGGCTGTCGATATCGTCCACCTCGAACATCACATTTTCGATACCCTGGGCCTGTGCTTTGGACCAGGCGATCTCGATCATTCGCTCTGAAATATCGCTGGCCAAGACCTGATTGACATGAGGTGCGTGATAGAGCGCCGTCGTTCCGGTGCCGCATCCAAACTCCACAATATCCATTTCCGGGTTGAAGAGCGCTCGGGTCATCTCCAGCTTTCGCTGATAGGCTTCTTCATTATCGACGGGCCGGGCCGCATATTTGTCCGCAATCCGGTCCCAAAATCCTGCGCTGTTACTCATTTTCGTTTGTCCTGTTTGCTGCGCCCTCAAGCGCGATATGTCTGTTGTGCTTTCAATACCCATGCGTATTTCAAAGATAAATTGCCCAATATGGCCTATCTGATATACGTTTATGTATGAATTGGCAGGCCATCAATTTCGACTGGAACCAGATCCGCGCCTTTCTCGCGACGGTCGACGAAGGCTCGTTCTCTGCAGCCGCAAGAGCGCTGGGGTCTACCCAGCCCACGCTGAGCCGGCAGATTGCGGCCTTGGAAGAAGAGCTGGGCGTTACCCTGTTCCAACGCGGCCGCCGGTCAATGATGGTAACGGCAGCCGGACGAGAATTGGTCGAGCATGTTCGCACCATGGCCGAAGCCGCCACCAGAATATCACTTGCCGCTTCCGGCCAATCCCTCGCCGCTGAAGGACTGGTGACGATCACGGCAACCAGCTTCACCGCGGCCCGCTTCCTGCCAATCGTGATTGCAGAGCTTTCGACCTATGCTCCGGGCATTGATATCGAGATTGTCGCGTCAAACGAGTTACGGGATCTGAACAAGCGCGAAGCGGATATCGCACTGCGTCATGCCCGCCCCGAACAACCGGACTTAATCGCCAAGCTGATTGATGAATCTGACGCCTGCCTTTTCGCCTCACAGGCATGGGTCGCAAAGTATGGAACACCTAAAACGCTGGATGCGCTCGCAGGGCACAGCTTTATCGGCTTTGAAACACCGGAACGCGTGTCCGCGGGATTGGCTGAACGCGGTCTCAATATTCGGAAGGAAGACGTTCATCACCGCAGCGACAGCGGAGAGGTCATCCTGGGTCTTGTCCGCGCAGGACTTGGCATCAGTGTTCTGCCGCACTTTATTGCGCGTGATTATGCGGATCTGTTGCCCATACTGCGGGATCAATTCTCCGTAACTGTGCCCACCTGGTTGGTCACCCATAGCGAGCTGAACACGTCACAGCGCGTTCGCATCGTTTTTGATCAGATCGCAAAGACATTTGCCGAAATAAAAAACGGGCGGCCTGATGGACCGCCCGCTTGATAAGGATACGTAAGAAAGCCTAGCGCTTGGAGAACTGGAAGCTCCGGCGGGCTTTTTTCTTGCCGTATTTCTTACGCTCGACGACGCGGCTATCGCGGGTCAGGAAGCCTTCAGCCTTGAGCGGACGGCGCAGCGCCGGCTCATAAAGCGTCAGCGCTTTGGAAATCCCGTGGCGCACGGCACCGGCCTGGCCCGACAGGCCTCCGCCTTTGACCGTGCAGATCACGTCAAACTCGTCCTTGCGCTCGGCGACTTCGAACGGTTGTTGCAGCATCATGCGCAGCACCGGACGGGCAAAATAGATCTCCTGATCGCGGCCATTGACCGTGATCTTGCCATTGCCCCGCTTGATCCAGACGCGGGCAACCGCATCTTTCCGCTTACCGGTGGCATAGGCACGGCCATGCTCATCGATTTTCGGCTCGGGCAGTGCTTCAGTTTCTGTCACGGCAACCGGAGCATCGGACTCGTTGATCGCGTCCTTGAGGTCTTCGAGGGAACGTGTGGTCTCAGCCATGATTAGCTCCGGGCGTTTTTGGTGTTCATCGACTTGAAGTCGATCGTTTCAGGCTGCTGGGCTTCATGCGGGTGCTCGGCACCGGCATAAACGCGCAGCTTGGAAAATTGCGAACGCGCCAGCGGACTGTCTTTGGGCAGCATGCGCTTGACGGCCATTTCGACAACGCGTTCCGGATGCTGACCGCGCAGGATTTTTTCCGGGGAGGTTTCCTTGATGCCGCCCGGATGACCGGTGTGGCGGTAATAGCGCTTGTCACCCATCTTGTTGCCGGTGAAGCGGACTTTACCCGCATTGATCACGACGACATGGTCGCCGGTGTCGACATGCGGCGTGAAATCGGGGCGGTGCTTGCCGCGCAGGCGGGACGCGACAAAAGCAGCAAGACGGCCCACAACGGCGTCTTCTGCGTCAACGACGATCCACTTGTGCTCGACCTCCGCAGGTTTGGCGGAAATGGTTTTCATTGTGTCTCTCTCATCAGTCAGCCGGTGTCCGGCGAAATCGAGCGCGCGACTTAGAGCTTAGACGACGGACCGTCAACTTGTATTTCAGAATTCAAACATTTCAATTATTTAGATATACGGTATGATAATACCTCACTCTGCATTGAAGCCGGATAACGTCCTTCTACATTCGCGGCGTGACGGCTCTTGGCCATCTATATACATTGCCCGTCACACCGATATCCAGAAACCCGATATAGCGAGTTGCCATTCATGTTCCTCACCAGACGGATCAACAGCCTTTGCGAAACAGGTGGCCGCTTGCCACACAAATTTGCGAAACTCGGAGCCATTGCGACAAGCGCACTCCTGCTGGCCGCCTGCGAACCCGCGAGCGAGCCGGACACATCAGAAGTCGAAACTCCGACTCCATCCGCCTCCGAGGACAATATCGAGCTCGTCTCGACCGGCGTGGTCGAACGCGTCGAAAGCGAGGGAGTGGAAGCCGTCGCTTTTCTGCCGGATTCATCGACCGCCTGGGCCGGATTGATTGTGTCGGCACCGCGCGAAGGCGGCCTGGATCTATACAATGCGGATGGGCAGTCCGTTCATCGCATGGCTGGGCCTCGCCTTTGGGGCCTGGCGTCTGCGCCCGGATTTCAGTTACGTGGCGAAGCCTTGCCTCTGCTGTTTGCCGCTGACCGGGATGCCAATCTGGTTCGTGCATTTGCGCTCTTTCGGGATGGACCGGCCTTGATCGAAGCGCCGCTGGAACCGATCTCGATGGACAGCGAGATCGCCAGCCTTTGTGCTCTTGGTGAAGGCATTGGCTATGTCGACCTGCTTGTTCTATCACGCTCGACGACTGCCGAGATTTGGCGGATATCCGATACTGGCGGAGAATTGATTGGCGCAGAACGTATCCGGTCATTCGACCTGCCCTTTCCCGCCAGAAGCTGTGCGGCAGGCAATGGATTCCTTTATGCATCTGGTCCGGCCGGCGGCATTATCCGGTTCGATGAAAGCGGAGCAGTTGATCGCGAGATCGAGGGTTTCGCGACGAGCTTGACGGCAGGGCCGTTTCTCGGCCGCCCGGTCTTGCTGGCAACAGATGGCACGGCCACGACCATCGAAGCACTGGATGGCATGACGCTGGAACGGATCGGCGATGTGGTTGTACGCGCCGGTTTCTCGATCCCGGGCATCAGCCAACCCGGTGCGATTTCCTCAAGCGAGGCGTCCTTTGGCGGGGCAGCCTACCAATCCGGCCTTGTGGCTATCGCCGACGAGGAGGATGGACGAATCCGACTGATCGCCCGTGAAACATTTGCCAGAGCACTGACCTTGACGGACTAGACGCGCCGGATTTTCCACGCCGTCAATCCAGCCGCTGCAAACAAAGCAATCGCCCCACCCTGATGGATCAGTGACAGGCTGAGCGGCGCTGCGTGCACCAGCGTGGTGATACCCAGTATGATCTGCGCAGCGGTAATTACCGCCAGAGCCCCTGCAGCGGCTTTAAGCCCCTTGCGCCATAAGGCAAAACTTAAAACGGCGGCGCAAATCGCCAACAGATATCCTGTCCAGCGGTGATGCAATTGGACCGCCGGCCGGCTTTCAAAGGCGGCTTGCAGCCAACTCATGCCCGCCAGATACCCATCCGGGATCAGACGACCTTCCATCAGCGGCCAGGTGGTGAAGATGCGGCCCGCATCCAGCCCGGCCACAAAGGCCCCGAGCACGATCTGCAAGAAGACAAGGGCCCAGAACGCCTTCGTCCAGACCATCAGGCGGCCGCCGCCAGCGGGCTGCCTCCCATATCGTGCATCCATGGCCAGCCAGAGCGTCAGCCCCAGGATTACGAATGCCATGCCAAGATGGGTCGCCAACCGGTATTGGCTGACATCCAGCCGGTCTACGAGACCGCTGGCTACCATCCACCAGCCAATCGCACCCTGAAGACCACCCAGGAAGAACAGGCCGGTCAGTGGCAGGGTCATCCCGGCAGGTATCATCCGGCGGAACAGAAAGAAAAAGAACGGCACGGCAAAGATCAGCCCGATCACGCGGCCCAGGAAGCGATGCCCCCATTCCCACCAGTAGATGAACTGGAACTCTTCCATGCTCATCCCGCGATTCTGCACCTGATACTCGGTTGTTGAGCGATAAAGCTCCAGCTCCCGATCCCAGCCTTCCGAAGACAAAGGCGGGATCGCCCCGGTAACAGGCCGCCATTCGGTGATCGACAAGCCTGAATCCGTTAGCCGCGTAGCCCCACCCACGAGGATCATGGCGGTTACGAAAAGCGCAACTATCATCAACCAGATAAAAACCGGCTGGCTGGTTTGAGGATGGGTCGTCGTCATTCAAATCTCCGTGCGCGGTGACTTACCTTCACGTCACGTGTTGGCAAGTCCCGGAGATCAAATGCCGCAGCTGGAAAACACACTCGCCTCACCTGTTTCATGCGCTAATCTCACCGCCAGCAAAACTCATGGGGAGCAAAGATGAGCGATCTTGAAACCTTCCGCAGCGATACACGGGCCTGGCTGGAAGCCAATTGCCCGGAGTCGATGCGCAGCCCGATCAAATCCGAAAAAGATATTTGCTGGGGCGGCAAGCGCTTCGAATTCGCCAGCGAGGACCAGAAGCTCTGGCTGGAGCGCATGGCGGAGAAGGGCTGGACCTGCCCGACCTGGCCAACAGAATATGGCGGCGGTGGCCTCTCCAAAGATGAAGCCGAAGTCCTGAAAGAGGAATTGGCGGCCATCAAAGCCCGGCCGGCGCTGATTTCCTTTGGCATCTGGATGCTCGGGCCGGCGCTTTTAAAGTACGGCACAGAGGAACAGAAAAAACACTATTTGCCGCAAATCACGCGCGGTGAAATTCGTTGGGCCCAAGGTTATTCCGAACCGGGCGCAGGCTCAGACCTCGCAGCCCTGCGCACCAAGGGCGACGATCAGGGCGACCATTGGGTCGTAAATGGCCAGAAGGTCTGGACCAGCTATGCTGATGAATGCGACTGGATCTTCGTTCTGGTGCGTACCGAACCGGACGCGCCCAAGCACAACGGCATTTCCTTCCTTCTGGTCGACATGACCTGGGAAGGTGTTTCCACCAAGCCGATCAAGCTGATCTCCGGAAAATCACCCTTCTGCGAGACTTTCTTTGACGATGTGAAAGTGCCGAAAACCAACATCGTTCATGAAGCCGGCAAGGGCTGGGATGTTGCGAAATATCTGCTTTCACATGAGCGCGCGAATATCGCCGGAGGTGGCTCGGGCGCGCAGATGAACCCGGTGACGGCAGCCCACAAATCGGGTGAAGTCGATGCAGATGGCCGCGTTGCTGATCCCATCCTGCGCGGAGATATCGCCCGCCTGACGATTGATGCCTTGGCGTTTGAAACCACGCTGCAGCGGATCAAGGATCAGGCCGATAGCGGTCAGGGCGTCGGCGCCAAGGCATCCATGCTGAAATACTATGGCACCGAGCTGAACAAGCGCCGGCATGAGCTGAACATGTCAGCTCTGGGCACCGATGGTTTGCTCTGGGAGGGCGATGATCCCACCGATGGCGACCCGGCCCGCGCCTGGTTGCGCTCTCGCGCCAACTCGATTGAAGGCGGCACGTCTGAAATTCAGCTCAACATTCTGGCCAAGCGCGTGCTTGAGCTTCCCAGCAGCTAAGGAGCCAGATCAATGAGCTATCTCTATTCTGAAGAAGAGCAGATGTTGCGCGACAGCGCCAAAGCCTTTCTTGAAGAAAAATCTCCCGTCTCTGAACTTCGCCGCCTGCGCGATGAAGGCTGTAAGGACGGCTTCCGCCATGCCGTCTGGAAAGAAATGGGCGATATGGGCTGGAATGGCATCGTCATTCCCGAAGAATATGGCGGCGTGGATATGGGTTATACCGCTGCCGGCCTCATCCTGTGGGAAATGGGCCGGACATTGGCTGCCACGCCTTTCCTGTCGTCCTCCATTCTTTGCGCGACCGCGTTGCGCCTCGGTGGAACGGATGATCAGAAAGCGGCTCACCTGCCGCAGATTGCCTCGGGCGATAAGGTCTATGCCCTAGCGCTGGACGAAAAAGCCCGGCATGACGCCAGCGCCATCGAAACCACGGCCACCAAGGACGGGAATGGTTTCAAACTGAATGGTAAGAAACGCTTTGTCGTCTGCGGCAATGGCGCGGACATGCTGATCGTGGCCGCGAAGATGGATGACGGAAAGCTGGGCCTTTTCCTCGTCGATCCAAAAACGGACGGCGTGGAGCGCCAGCTGCGCCGGTCAGTCGACAGTCACGCACCTGCCGACATCAATTTTGATGATGTCAAGCTAGATGGCGATGCCCTTCTGTCCGAAACCGAGGACGGCGACGCGCTACTGGAGACCGTGCTGGATGCAGGCCGCGCCTGCCTGGCGGCAGAACAGCTGGGCGTGGCGGAAGAAGCCTTCACCCGGACGCTGGATTACATCAAGGAACGCGAGCAATTTGGTCAAAAGATCGGCTCTTTCCAGGGGCTCCAGCACCGTGCTGCGCATCTGTTGACGGAAGTCGAGATGGCACAATCGCTCGTCGTGAAAGCCTTGCGGCAACTGGATGAGTCGCCCAGCCAGGCCGGACTCTGGATTGCCGCGGCCAAGGCCAAAGCCACCAAGGTCGCGCGTCTGTCAGCGTCTGAAGCCATTCAGATGCATGGCGGTGTCGGTATGACGGATGAATATGACATCGGCTTTTTCTACAAGCGGGCACAAGCCGCTGGAGAATTCCTGGGTGATGATGCCTGGGGGGCCGCGCGCGTCGCCCAACTCAGTGGCTATTGATTTCACTGTGACACCAAACGAAAGGGCTGCGCGTTCGGCGCGGCCCTTTTTCATTGCCAGCCGCCCTGCCCTCGTGTCGCCGCATTTTCTTCGCCTGATGGGCGAATACGGGAGGCGAAAAGATGGCTGACACATCCATATCCAGAACCCATGGACGCGGCGGCGTTGCCGCACGCCTGTTGATCCTGGTGTCGGCTGTATGTCTGGCCGCTGGTCTTTTAAGCCCGATGTTGGAAACGCGCCGGCTGATCTTCTTTACCGATGCCCACTCGCTGATCGATGTAACACGCGCCCTGCTGGAAACCGGGCAATACTTGCTAGGCCTTGTGATCCTCGTTTTCTCTATCCTGTTTCCGATCGGAAAAGCCATTTACCTCTCCGCGGTGAATGCCGGCTGGGCCCGCGGTCGAAGCGCGCTTGTCTGGGTCGACCGGCTCGGGAAATGGTCGATGATCGACGTCTTTATCGCCGCTATCATCGTTTTCACCCTGTCAGGCGACCGGGCCATTCAAATCTTTGAGCAGCCCGGCCTCTACTTCTTTACAGCCGCAATCACTGGTCTGATGATTTCCTCAGGCCTTATCGCGAATGATCGTGCCTAACACGTTGTTAGCCGGCCCGTTTGAGCATCCTCGCACATATCGAAAATGTAATCCCAACCATTGGGATTTCGGTTGAACGACGTGCTCAGATAAAAACGGTATCGCGTGGCATTCGACACCAGTTGGATAGCGAATCTCAATCCGAGGGCATCGTTTTCCATCCGCACCAAACCTCCAAATGCAGTACTGTTCTCGGTAACGGTCATACACAGCGGCGCAGCCAACAACGCGGCCTCATCCCGAGTTGCGCTTCCGTCCGCAGTGAAACCCGCGACCGCTCCGGCCCGGCGGGAAATACGTCCCGGCGTGGAATCGCGCGGCGCGCATGAATCATAAGCGACGACATTGAATGTACCGCTCATAGACGCACTTTGGCCGGACCGGTTTTCCGCCGCAAAAGAGAAACCATAATTCCCTACGCTTGAGGGTAGCGGGCCTGAAATAACGCCGGTGAGCGGATCGAATGTATGTGTTCCCGACGGTGGCGTTGTTAGCACAAACCGGTCGATCTCGATGTTCGCGTCTGCATGATCGTCGAGATCGACGGTAAACGTCCCGTCCGTATCTTCCTCGAGCGTGAAAGCAGTCACACTCGGAACAGGCAAAGCCGTAATCGTGACCGTCGCTGTCTGGGTTGGAGACCATCCAGCCGAATTGCCCGCACGATAGGTGAAAGTGTCACCGCCGGCAGTCGCGCCCGCCGTATACGTGTAAACACCCGTGCTTCCATTCAGAGCGAGCGTCCCGCCACCGGGCTGACTGACAATTTCGAAGCGGTCAAAATAGCCCGTGGCATGGTTGGCCAGCTGACCTGTTGCCTCGTCAAAAGCCCTGACGGTGAACGCGTGATCGGCATTCCCAGGCGCCACAATGGCCCCACCGTCGCGAACCGCAACCGAGGTTGAGCCCCGGGTTTGACCGCCTACTTCCATCTGGAACTGGAAGCGCTCGCGAGCGCTGAACGGTGTAGCGAAATTGGTCCGCACAAACACGCCGAATGTCGGCGTGTCATTCGCGCCGATATTCAGTGTCAGAGAATCTGCCGGAGCGGCCAGACAGGCCCCTTGCGGGTTGGTCTGACAGACTTGTCCGGTTGCAGGAAGCCCTGGCGCCAATGATTGGGCGCGTACCGTCACATCGCCGGCTCCGCCAATATTGATGGTCGCCACCGAAAAGACACCGCGACGTCCATCCGGAACCTCGACAATTCCTGTATTTCCAATGGTTGCCGACAAGGCGATCAAATCTGGACCGCCCGCCGCATCCGCACCCAGATCCAACGTGTTCAAACCGGGATCTACGGCCGCCATCGGCACATTGTCACAGGAGGCGTAAGGCGCGAACCGCACTCCTGCCAGATCTGCGCCCGGCGTGAGCGAGACGACAAAGGTCTGAATGCCGCCCGCCGGAATCGTCACCGCTTCATTTGGATTTCCAACGGTTGCATTCGTGCCGGGATCTGTCCGCTGAAAGGTAAAACTGTTCCTGTAGGGACCATGATGCTCGATGATACAGTTTGTCCCGGCAACATTATTCGGGTTGATCACCGTCATGAAGGCAGTTGCAGCAGTGTTGGTCGCAACAAACCGGCTGGTCGGCAATACCGAGCTCCGCAAACGCCGATTCGGCACTTGCTGCGACGGAATACCTGTCGCCCATCTCCGCAATGCTTCACCGGCATAGGATCCCAGGCTGGTATTGCCGGGGTCAAGCGGAATGCCGCACACGCTGCCCCGTTCGGGACAGCGAATCGTCGGATCCGAAAATTGCGGCGTCCGGTTGGACCCGTAAGCCATGACTGAGGTGAAAACCCCGCCAGAAGACGACGAACTATCGATCCTGAATCCACGCGCCCACGCTTCAGGACGGCCTGACGAATTGTCCGTCTCCAAGCCATGCGCCAAACCCATATTGTGCCCGGTTTCATGCGCGAGCGTCAGACCATTGTGACAAACATTGATGTGAGAACGGCCAGTAAAATTTGAAAGGGGATTATGAACAAATCCCAGTCCGCAGAAATTATCGTTGTCTCCACTCTGGTTTGTACGGGTGTTGTCAGACACGCGGTTTAGCGAAATCACATCAATTCCAAGCGCATCGACGCGCGCCTGCAAGCCCGTCATGTAACCCGCGCGCGGACCGGTATCGACAACAAGCAGGTCATGGCTGGAATAGGCCTGCGGAATGTCCATGAAAGCCAGCTGCGTAAGGTCCGCAAATATCGGAACCCGCGATTGGGTCAGTGCTGTTTGCAGATTCCCGATATCAGTGGCCGCAAGATCTGGAAGTCCCCAGCCATGCACATCAATCATCTGGAAGTCATAGAAATAGAGGAAATCAAAGGTATCGGCGCCCGCATTTGGCCGATCCAGATTTTGTGCCTGCTGAGCCTGGCTCACAGGTCGAAAGAGCTGACTTCCATCAAGGGGTTCGTGAACAAAGGGCTCATCCGGCGCAACCCGCATGATAACGCTGCCATTTTCACCAGGCTGAATCACAAACTCGCCGTCTTCGGTCCAGACCCGGCCATAGGTCGCGTTCAAACCAACATGGATCAGCGCCCCCTGCCCGGGCTCACCAAAGTCGATATGCATGTGCCGGCCACCGGATGCCGTGGCCCGGTTCTCCCCGACATGCCCTTCATGCAAGGCGCCGTAAGGCATTGGAACGGAAACGCTTTGCCCCTGCGAAAGAACGGTCAAAGTGTCTGAAAGGTTCAACACCCATTCATGGTTGCTGGCATCGCCCACGGCCAGCTCATCGTTCAACTGGGCAGGCTGTTCGATGGCAGGAACATCAAACTCCCACGCCAGGCGATCTTGCGCCAGGGCAACAGGCGCGACCGACATCAACAGTCCAGACAATAAAACACGCATTTCCGATCTCCCATTATCCGGGGAGCTTGCCATATTCGCGACGGCTGACAACCGTAAATTTTCAAAGGGTAAATGGTCGGAGCGGCGAGATTTGAACTCGCGACCCCCGGTCCCCCAGACCGGTGCGCTAACCGGGCTGCGCCACGCTCCGAACCGAATAGAAGCCGGGCGAATAAACCCGGCTAGGGGAGCCGTCTTATAGGGGGGGCATTTCCGCGCTGCAACCGCAGAAGTTAGTTGGTCCGCCGGGACGCTAACGCTCCATCAAGCGTTGCCTTTGCTGTTTCCAGCCGTTTGATTACCGGTGACAGGTTTTGGCCATTTGTTACCGGGGCTTCGGGCACGTACCGCTTGGACACTGGCACCGTTTCCGGCGCGCTGTCGTTTTCCGGACCAGCCAATCCCGAGACAACGCTGACGCCATGTTCCTTGAGGTATTTCTGCGCGCCCTTGATCGTATAACCCTGATCGTACAACAGGGTTCGGATGCCCATAAGCAAACGAAGATCGCTCGGCCGGTAGAGGCGGCGTCCCCCGGCCCGTTTGACCGGCTTGATTTGCTTGAAACGGCTTTCCCAGAAGCGAAGCACATGCGCCGGAAGATCAAGCTCGGCAGCTGCTTCGCTGATGGTCCTGTAAGCGTCGGGCGCTTTTTCCGTCACGTTTCTAGCCTCGCGGATGGCCCTTATCGACCTTTTCCTTGAGCACCTGGGACGGTTTGAAGGTCAACACGCGGCGCGGCTCGATCGGCACCTCTTCGCCTGTCTTGGGATTACGGCCAATACGACCATTCTTGTCACGAAGAACAAAAGACCCAAAGGATGACAATTTTACGGAATTCCCTTCAGCAAGGGAGTCCGACACCATTCCCAGGACGGACTGAACAAGGTCCGCAGACTCTTGCCGTGAAAGACCGATCTTCTGATGAACAGCGTCCGCAAGATCAGCTCGCGTTATGGTTTTACCTGCCATGCTATTCCCCCAACAGACGATTATAGGCTAATCCTTATGGGCTAGTCGCGTCAATGCTTTAGCCCGCCTCTATCATTAATAACGCATCAAGACTGACCCCCAGGTCAGACCTCCGCCTAAAGCCTCCAGCAAACACAAATTCCCGCGCTTGATCCGGCCATCTGAGACCGCTTGACCAAAGGCCAGCGGAACGGATGCAGCAGACGTGTTTCCATGTACAGCGACAGTAGAAACTACGCGATTACGGTCAATCTTCAGCTTATCAGCAACGCCTTCGAGAATTCGCTGATTGGCCTGGTGCGGCACAAACCAATCAACATCGTTCACATCCACATTTTCCCGTTCCAGCAAGCGCTGCATCGAGTTTGAAATTTTCGTGACTGCGTGCTTGAAAACAGCCGGACCTTCCATTTCAAGAAAGCCCGACGATTGCGTCGCTGACACACCGCCGCTGGTTTTCAAAATGTCTGCATAGTGACCCTCTGACCGCAGATCATATCCCAACAGCCCGCTATCGCTTTCTGTGCGGTCCAGAATCCAGGCTCCCGCCCCATCTCCAAACAGCACACAGGTCGTGCGATCTTCCCAGTTGAGGATTCGCGACATGGTCTCGGAACCGATGACAAGCGCGCGCTGAAACACGCCGCCCTTTAACAGCCCGTCCGCGACGGCAAGCGCATAAATAAATCCCGAACAAACCGCCTGAATGTCAAAGGCCGCGCCATGCCGGATTCCCAGCTTTTTCTGAATCAAGGCCGCGGTGGCGGGAAAAACCAGATCCGGCGTCGTCGTGGCAACGATGATCAGATCGATGTCATCCGCCGATAGCCGGGCGTCTGACAGGGCCTGCTTTGCGGCCTCAAAACCCAGATCAGACGTTGTCTCGCCCTCTGCAGCAATTCGCCTTTCGCGAATGCCAGTACGCGCGCGAATCCACTCGTCACTCGTCTCGACCCGCGTTGAAAGCTCCTCGTTTGTGACGACGCGCTCGGGCAGGTAATAGCCCTGCCCGGCCAGCCTGGCACGAAAATCACTCACTGCGCGGCTTGAGACTGGGCTTCGCCAGCGGCGATCAGGCGCGCCAGATTGGCTTCGATTTCAGTCAGGAAGCCACTGCCCGCCATATCAATGCCAAGGCCCAAAGCCGTCGCGAAGCCTTCGCTGTCAGTCCCACCATGGCTCTTGACCACCATACCGTTGAGACCGAGCAGAACGCCGCCATTGATTGAACGCGGATCAAGCTTTGACCGAAGATGATCCAGCCCCCCCATGCTGAGAAAAGCCGCACCAATTTTTGCGCTTAGAGAACTGGTGAAGGATTCGCGCATCCAGTGACCGACAAGCTTTACCGCGCCCTCGGCGGTCTTCAGCGCAATATTGCCACTAAAGCCGTCGGTGACGACCACATCCGTAATGCCGAGAGAGATATCATCGCCTTCGACAAAACCATGATATTTGAAATCTATTCCGGCATCGCGGATCAGCCGGTCGGCCGCCCGCACCGTGTCGTTTCCCTTCAACTCTTCCTGGCCGACATTCAACAAACCCACCGTGGGTTCGCTGGAACCATGGACGGCTCGATGAAACGCCTCGCCCATGATGGCAAACTCAACCAGCTGCGAGGGTCCGCATTCCACATTGGCCCCGACATCCAGAACAACGGTGTGTCCGCGAGGCGTCGGCCAGCTCGCGGATATGGCCGGGCGATGAACGCCCTTCTTCATCCGCAAGACCACTTTTGAAATCGCCATAAGGGCACCGGTATTGCCCGCCGAGACCACCACGTCAGCCTCGCCATTCTTCACAGAAACCAACGAATTCCACATGGACGACCCACGCGAGCGGCGCACGGCCTCGCTCGGCTTGTCCGTCATCCGGACTTCGGAATCGGTATGAAGAAGCGTAGTGCGTTCGCGGGTCAATGCGTCGGCTTGCTCCAGCATCGGTCCTATCTGAGCCTCGTCCCCATGAAGCAGAAACTTCGCCTGGGACTCAGGCCGCCGGCGCAGAATATGGCCAATGCCTTCGACAGCGATAGACGGGCCGTGATCGGCCCCCATGGCATCGACAGAAATGATCGGAGCGCTACGGGTCATACCTTGGCTGGAGCGGCTTTAACCCCACCCCTCGCTTTGTTGAAACCGGCGCGACCTTAGTCATTGTCAGGTGGGATGCAAGCCAGCTTGCAGCAGGTCCACGAGCTAGAAATTGGCGTATCTCAATTGCTGCGCCGCACCATTATCGAGCAGTTTCTGCCCGGATAATGTCTCCATGCTGTTCAAATAGTAAGTCGCAAAACGCGAGGCTGACGGTGCCGTCTCCGTTTCAAAGACATTTCTTGAAATCGCTTCTGCCAGCTGATCGGCATCACCAGCATCGCTGGCCTTTGCATATGCCTTGAACCGGCCATAGAAAACCTCGGCCATTGCGCGGACTTTCTTGCCGATACTGGTGTCGCCAATTCCCATCTCGCGAAGTGCTGAATCCATGTCCTTGAAGAAGTGCTCGAATAGAGCCTGACCGGCATCTTTTCCGGCTTCACCTTCGGAATTCAGCTGCCGGATCGCCAGAATCACATGGAGCGCTATCACCTCGAAACGGCCTTCAGCAGTGTCCGGAACCTCTCCTTCGGTGTAGAAAAACGGTTGACGGGCCTTCTCCACGATCGCGTCGTAAAGGCTTTCAATATGCGCCGCGCCCTGCTTAGCAGACTTGAAGATCGACAACATGCGATGAACACTCCTTGCGAACCGGACTTGAAGCTATGTCCGGCCTCCGCTAGTTCAACGCGGCACCGTAACACAGGTCAGTCGTCAGGGTTTTATTTCATGAAGCGGGCATTGCTACTTGCCATCACAGCAGGGTCGATTGCGGCCGCGGGCTGCACGCCGGTTCTGCGCAATCACGGTTACATCTACGCGGATGTGGAAGTTCCGGAAATTGTCCCCGGTGAGGATAATCAGGCCAGCGTTTTCGAAGCGCTTGGCAGCCCGTCTACACAAGGCGTGTTTGAATCGACGACATGGTATTACATGTCGGACACCCGCCAGTCCCTGGCCTATCAGCGTCCGCAAACCAGCTACCGGCGCGTGGTGGAGGTCCGGTTTGACGAGGACGGTGTTGTCTCCGAGGTCAATGAATACGGCATCGAAGATGGCCGCCGCGTCGCCCTGATCGATCGCGAGACACCCACTCCGGGCCGCGGAATGAGCATCTGGGAACAATTGTTCGGAAATATCGGCAATTTGCCGAGCGAACAGTTTGGCGGCGAACAGAACCTGCCAGGTGGCGCAGGCGGACCGCGCCGGGACGAGTAACCCCGCAAAATTTGAAGTCGCACAGTAAAAAGCCCCGGCCATATGACCGGGGCTTTCTTGTCAGATCCGCACTTGCACTAGTGCGCGATCACCGCCAGCAGCAACAGCGCTACGATATTGGTGATCTTGATCATCGGGTTGACCGCCGGGCCGGCTGTATCCTTATAAGGATCGCCAACCGTATCGCCGGTCACCGCAGCCTTGTGAGCTTCGGAACCCTTCTCATGCACATTGCCATCAGAGTCGGTGAAACCGTCTTCAATGGCTTTTTTGGCATTGTCCCAGGCACCGCCGCCCGAGGTCATAGAAATGGCCACGAACAGGCCCGTCACGATCACACCCAGCAGCATGGCCCCGACAGAAGACAGCGCCGGTCCCGGGCCTGCGATGAACATGATCACGAAGAACAGGATGATCGGCGATAAGACCGGCAGAAGCGATGGCACGATCATTTCGCGGATCGCCGCTTTGGTCAGAAGGTCAACGGCGCGGCCATAATCCGGCTTTTCTGTGCCCTGCATGATGCCCGGCTTTTCCCGGAACTGGCGGCGCACTTCAACGACGACCGATTGGGCCGCACGGCCCACGGCCATCATCGACATACCACCGAACAGGAAGGGCAGAAGACCTCCAAACAGCAGGCCGACCACGACATACGGGTTGGACAGCGAGAAGTTCACAACATTCGCCGCGACTTCCGTTCCACCGTAAACCAGATTGGCAAAGAAGCTGCCTTCTTCCGCGTTCTCGATGAAGAACTGGATATCTGCCGTATAGGCCGCAAACAGCACCAGAGCGCCAAGACCCGCAGAACCAATGGCATAACCCTTGGTCACGGCTTTGGTGGTGTTACCCACAGCATCCAGAGCATCCGTGGTGTTGCGGACTTCATCCGGCAAGCCAGCCATTTCCGCAATACCACCGGCATTGTCGGTCACCGGGCCAAACGCATCCAGCGCGACAACCATACCTGCCAGTGCCAGCATGGTGGTCACGGCAATCGCGATACCGAACAGGCCCGCAAGGAGATAGGTGCCGATGATACCGGCAATGATGACCAGTGCGGGCAGCGCCGTTGCTTCCAGAGAAACAGCAAGCCCCTGAATGACGTTTGTGCCATGACCGGAAACCGACGCCTGCGCGACAGAGCGGACAGGCCGTGCTGACACTCCCGTATAGTATTCCGTGATCCAGATGATCAGGCCGGTGACGACCAGGCCGACGAGGCCACACAGAAAGAGCGCCATGCCCGTTGTGTTGCCAATGTCGCCAAAGCCATTCGGCAATACGAAATAGACGGCTGCAGCAACGGCCGGAACAGACAGAACGGCAGATGCGATAAAGCCTTTATAGAGCGCGCCCATAATGTTGTTGGACTTGCCCAGGCGTACAAAGAAGGTGCCAATGATCGAGGTGACGATACACACAGCGCCGATTGCGAGCGGCAACAGCATCATCGGACCGGCTTCGCCAACAAAGAAGATGGAGGCCAGAACCATGGTGGCAACAACCGTCACAGCATAGGTTTCAAACAGGTCTGCGGCCATGCCCGCGCAATCACCGACATTATCTCCGACATTGTCCGCGATGGTTGCGGCGTTACGGGGATCATCTTCAGGAATGCCCGCTTCGACCTTGCCGACCATGTCGCCGCCGACATCAGCCCCCTTGGTGAAAATACCGCCGCCAAGACGCGCGAAGATCGAGATCAGTGAGGCCCCGAAACCGAGCGCAACAAGTGCGTCGATGACGGTCCGGCTTGTCGCCTCAAAGCCCATCATCAGCAGGATGTAGAAGTAAACAGCCACGCCCAGCAGGGCGAGACCGGCCACCAACATGCCGGTAACGGCGCCCGAGCGGAAGGCCATCGAAAGACCGCCGGCAAGGCTCTGTGTTGCCGCCTGAGTTGTCCGGACATTGGCACGAACCGAGATCAACATGCCGATGAAACCGGCAACACCCGACAGAACGGCACCAATGACGAAGCCGATGGCCACAAGCGGGCCAAGCAGAATGCCAACGATAATGGCAACAACAACCCCCACGATTCCAATCGTGATGTATTGCCGGTTCAGATAGGCGTTCGCGCCTTCCTGGATCGCCGAGGCGATCTCTTTCATACGGTCATTTCCGGCGTCGGCCGCCAGAATCGACCGGCTTTGCACAGCACCGTAAATCACGGCGAGCAGGCCGGCCAGGATAACCAGTCCCAATTCCATATTCATGGCGTGAAGCCTTTCGTTTCAAAAACGTTTGTTGTTTGGGGAAGGAAAGAGGCCGCTCCCGGTGTCCCGTGAACGGCCAGCCCCCGCTGAAAAGTGGCGGAAATATGCCCAAAGCATAACGCGGGCGCAACACGCCCGTCTGCAATGCGTCAAGATATTGATTTGTCAGCGAATAAGGCGGGTATCCGGCGGCATGATAGCCAGTCGCTCGATGACATCTTCCCCGAAATACTCCGCCAGAGCCTGAAGCCAGACATCGCGAGTCAATTCGATATCAATCGTATCGCCACTCTCTGCCGTCAGATTATGACGATGACTGGCGCGAATAAGACGATCCAGCGCGAAATGCGTTTGCTCGATGATATCGCTGGCATTCTCGCCTTCCGACACCAGTAAGCGCGAATGGATATAGGCATAGCCACGCAAACGGTTCTCGACGACCAGCGGCACAACAATGGCGGGCATGACGACAATGCGCGGGTGACCGTCGTCAACTCCGAGATCAGCCATCGCATTCGCATGTGCTTCATCGGCGCTGGTGTCTTCGTGATTCCAGTCAATATTTATGTCACTGGACACACTGGATTCCCCCTCTGCAGGCGGTGCCCCGGCCATTGCCGACGCCACACCGAATAGCAAAAGAGCGATCACGGATGAAATGAACCTGGTCATTCTTTTGACCTATCAGAAGGGTCTCAAAAATGAGTGAATCCGCTCCGGATGATTTGAACCGGCTCGCCCTTCGTATCGAGGACCCGTACACCCGCCCCCTCCACCGCCCGGCCGATACGGGTCAACGCGATGCCTGCCGCGTCCGCTGCGCCTTGCAGGCCAGCGGTGTTTTCAACCGGAACAGACAGCAGAAGTTCGTAATCATCCCCAGCCGTGGCGAGCTGCACCAATGCTTCATCGCGCTCAGACTGTCGTTCCAGCCAGGACATGGCAGCTCCCGAAAGCGGCAACTGCGATAGATAAATTTCAATCCCGACGCCGCTAACGGCTGCAATGTGGCCCGCATCAGCAATCAGGCCGTCAGAAATGTCCATACCGGCGCTCGCAAAACGGCCAGCGGCCTCTGCCATCGTCAATCGCGGTTCCGGCTGTAAATAACGGCGATTCAAGACATCCGCTGGGCCTGCTTCAAGCCCAAGGTCAAATGCCGTCAGTCCGAGACCCGCATCGCCGATCGTACCGGTCACAAACAGATGATCACCCGGCTTGGCCTTGCTCCGCAGGAGCGGTTTCTGCGTTTCGCCAAATGCGGTGACCGTCACAACCAGCCGGTCTCCGCCCCTTGTTGAATCCCCGCCAATCAGGGGAATCTGAAATTGCTTAAGGGTTTCGCCAAACCCGAGTGCAAAAATTTCTTGCTGATCGCGGGTCACGGCCTCGGGCCATGTGATGGATAACATCACGGCATGTGGTCTCGCCGCCATTCCCGCCAGATCAGACAGATTTACGCGAACCGCCTTGCCGGCAACGCTCTGCCAGTCGTCTGAATGACGGAAGTGCACGCCTTGAACCAGCGTATCCGTGGTCACGATGAGGCCGTCGAGCGCAGACATGCGGGCGGCATCATCTGCCAGGCCGAAGGCGCCTTCATATCCGGCAGCAAGGGGCGCAAGAAATTGCGCGATAAACTCGAATTCGTCCGTTCGGCTCACGCGTTCAACTGGCCGGGCCGGATATCCCGCGCCAACCGATCCAGGACGGCATTTGCAAACGCGGTTTCCTTATCCGGAAAGAACGATCCGGCCAGATCGACATAGTGATCCAGCAATAGCCGCGCCGGCTCATGGGTCCGATGCGAAAGCTCGAATAACCCACATCGCAGGATCGCCCGCAAGGTCGGGTCGAGGCGTTGCACCGTCCATCCGCTTTTCAGCGCTTCGCCGATTTGTTGATCCAGAACGGGCATGGCCGCTGCAGTGCCCTTCACAAGGCTTTCAAACAGATCCGCATCCGCATTTTCGGGAAGGCGGTGGGCGATGAATTGCATGGCGATTTTCCCGACATCATCTCCGCTTTGTTCAATCTGGAACAGGGCCTGCACAGCCGCCAGTCTCACGGCCGCCGCCGGTTTCAATTCCGGTTGAATGTCATCCGCAACTTCCATCAAGCGGCTCCGAATCGCTCGCGCAAGGCAATCATGGCCAAAGCAGCCTTCGCGGCATCACCGCCCTTGTCCTTGTCGCGCGCGCGGACCATTGCCTGATCGCGATTTTCGACGGTGAGAATTCCATTACCAACCGCTATGCCCTCTAGCGTCAGGTCCATCAAGGCACGCGCGGATTCACCCGCCACATAGTCATAATGGCTGGTTTCACCGCGGATCACACAGCCCAAAGCGACAAAGCCGTCAAAACGCGCACGGCTTTTTACGGCTGTGGCAATCGCGCCGGGAATTTCCAATGCGCCCGGTACCTCCACGATCTCCACCTCAGCCTCACCAAGCGCCGCCTTGGCGCCCGCCAACAAGGCATCGCTGATCTCATTGTAATAAGGCGCAACGACGATCAGTATACGCGGCTGTCCCTGCATCAGGTATAATCTCCAAGTGAAAGCGTTTCATGGATGGATAGCCCGTACCCTTCCAGTCCGACAATTTGTTGTGGCGCGGTTGTCAGCAAATCCATCTGGCCCACACCCAGATCGGTAAGAATTTGCGCACCGATGCCATATTCGCGCAACCGCCGTTCCTCGCGCTTTTCATCCGGTTCGCTCGGCTTGGCCCCAAAGCGTTCGCGGATCGCGTTGAGATTGGTTTCGCGAATAAATACCATCACGGCAGGACCATCATGCTGGGCGAGCGTTTGCATCGCGACTTCCACCAGGCCAGCGCGCGATCCGGTAGCCGCCAGCACATCATCCACAAAACTGACCTTGTGCATGCGCACCAACGTCGGGTGATCCGGTTCCGGAGAGCCCTTCACAAGAGCGACATGTTCGAACCCGTCGACCAGGCTGCGGTAGACGACCAGTTTGAAAATTCCGCCCCAATGGCTTTCAAACGGCACATCGCCCCGCCGCTCGATAAAGCGATCGTTCCGGCGGCGATAGGCGATCAGATCTGCAATGGTCGCGATCTTCAGACCGTGCAGCTGCGCAAAGGCGACCAGGTCCGGCATCCGGGCCATCGTGCCGTCTTCATTCATGATTTCGCAGATCACGCCGGACGGATTCACCCCCGCCAGACGAGAAATATCGACGGCTGCTTCGGTATGCCCAGCCCGGACAAGCACGCCGCCATCACGCGCAATCAGCGGGAAGACGTGTCCGGGCGTGACGATATCAGCCTTGTCTTTGACGGGATCGATCGCCGTTGAAATGGTCAAAGCCCGGTCATGGGCGGAAATGCCGGTCGAGACCCCTTCGCGCGCCTCGATAGAGACCGTAAAGGCGGTTTGATGCCGGGTCCGATTGTCCGAGGACATCATCTTCAGGCCGAGCGTTTCCGAGCGCTCCTGGGTCAGGGACAGACAGATCAACCCCCGCCCATGCCGTGCCATAAAGTTGACGGCATCCGGCGTCGCAAATTGCGCCGGTATCACCAGATCGCCTTCATTCTCCCGGTCGTCCGCATCCACGAGAATGAACATCCGCCCATTGCGGGCGTCCTCGATAATGTCCTCAATCGGGGAAAGCGGGGTATCGCTGGCCATCGCCTAGCTTTCTGCTTGCATCAAGCGCGCGGCGTAGCGTGCCATCAAATCAACTTCAAGATTGACCCGCGCGCCAATTTGCAGCCCGCCCAGAGTCGTAACCTTGGCGGTGTGTGGAATGATCATGAGATCAAACACGTCATTGTTCACACCATTTACGGTCAAGGACACCCCCTCCACCGCTATGGAACCTTTTTCGGCAATGAATTTGGAAAACTCGGACGGTGCGCGAATACCAAGCTTCAGCCAATCACCCTGATCCTCGCGTAGAACAACTTCGCCAAGCCCATCCACATGGCCGGTGACCAGATGACCACCGAGTTCGTCACCCATCTTCAAGGAGCGCTCAAGATTTATCCGACTGCCCACAACCCAATCGCCAAGCGTTGTCCGGTCTAACGTCTCGGGCGACACCTCGACCACAAAAGACGCGCCCGTAGTGGTGGACGACACCTCCACGACCGTCAAACACGCCCCCGCATGCGCGATCGACGCACCAAGCGCGATGTTATCCGGGTCATAATCGCTTTCGATCACAAAGCGGCGGTCCTTGGAGCCGCTCACCTCACGCACCACGCCCATCGAATCTACAATTCCGGTAAACATCAGCGCGCCTTTTGATAGCTTTCATGCAGATCAGCGCCGCATTCGGTCACGCCGACACGCTGGAAGATGGGCGCTTCGTCCAGCCGCTCAAGGCCAAGGGCTGCAAAGACCGGCAGTCCATCTCCACCTAGCACCATCGGCGCACGAAACCATTCGATCCGATCCACCAGGTCATGCTTGAGAGCGCTGGCCGCAATTTTTGCGCCCGCTTCTATCATGATGTTGTCCCCACCCAGCTCCCGGATCCGCGCAATGGCAGCCTTCAGGCTGATGCTGGGGCCGTCAAAACGGTTCATCGGTTCTACCACCGCGCCTTTCGCCTCTATCGCAGCTTGATGGCCGGCTGGCACATCACCGCCGCAGAAAACCAGCACCATCCCTCCCTCGCCGTTCAACAGCTTTGCTGTTTCGGGAAGGCGCAATCTGGTGTCCAGAACCACACGGCCAGGCTGGTCGCCGTCATAACCGGGTAAGCGCACGGTCATCTGAGGGTCATCTGCCAGCACTGTGCCGATCCCCGTCAGGATCACATCATGTTCACTGCGAAGCTGGTGAACTTTTTCGCGGGCAGCTTCACCCGTAATCCATTGCGACGCGCCATTAAAAAGCGCGATACGCCCATCCAGCGATGTTGCGAGTTTCAGGGTGACCGAACCGCCGCCGGGCGTGCTCATGATTTACCTTTTGGGTCCTCGATATTGGGCTGGGCCAGCTGCTCACCCTTGATGAAGTCGCGGAAATCATCGACTTCCCGGAAGTCTTTGTAAACGCTCGCATAACGGACATAGGCGACCGGATCGAGGCTTTTCAGGGCGTCCATGACCAATTCCCCGATCATGTCGGACGTCACATCCGCATCCCCTGAACTTTCCAGGCGCCGCACAATACCTGACACCATTTGATCTACACGATCCGGCTCGATATTGCGTTTTTGGACCGCCAATGCGACCGAGCGCTCCAGCTTGTCGCGGTCGAACGGCGCGCGGCGGCCATTTCGCTTCACCACGGTCAACTCGCGAAGCTGCACGCGCTCGAATGTCGTGAAGCGGGCCGAACAGCTGGGGCAAAAGCGGCGGCGGCGAATAGCCGCCCCATCTTCGGCAGGCCTTGAATCTTTGACCTGAGTGTCAGGATGGCTGCAAAAGGGACAACGCATCCGGCAAGTCTAGGCCAGTTCGGGATAAATCGGAAAGCGCTCCGTCAGTGCAATGACGCGATCGCGCACATTCTCTTCTACAGCCTTGTTGCCCGACCGGTTTTCCGCCAGCGCATCAAGGACCTCGACCATCATTCCGCCAACCTGTTTGAACTCTTTCTCGCCGAAACCACGCGTCGTTGCCGCGGGTGATCCGATCCGCAGGCCGGATGTCACCATCGGTTTTTCCGGATCGAAGGGCACGCCATTCTTGTTACAGGTCATGAAGGCGCGCTCCAATGCCTGCTCGGAAATGTCGCCTGTGAGCGATTTTGGCCGCAGATCCACCAGAGCCAGATGCGAGTCCGTGCCGCCGGATACAATCTCATAGCCGCCGTCTTTCAAGACCCCGGCCATGGCCTGACAATTGGCGATGACCGCTTTCACATAATCCTTGAACTCCGGACGCAGGGCTTCACCAAATGCGACGGCTTTGGCTGCAATTACATGCATCAGAGGCCCGCCTTGTAGCCCCGGGAAGATGGCGGAGTTGAACTTCTTGCCCAATTCCGTGTCACGCGACAGGATCATGCCACCGCGTGGTCCGCGTAGCGTTTTATGGGTCGTCGTTGTGACCACATCAGCATGCGGCACCGGGTTGGGATAGACGCCACCGGCCACCAGCCCCGCGAAATGCGCCATATCCACCAGAAGATAAGCCCCGACCTCATCGGCGATCTTACGGAAGCGCTCAAAGTCGATTTTTCGAGGATAAGCCGACCCACCCGCAATGATCAGCTTGGGCCGCACTGCAGCCGCCTGGGCTTCAAGCGCTTCGTAATCGATCAGCGCATCTTCTTCCCGCACGCCATAATAATGCGGTTCGAACCACTTGCCGGACATGTTAGGCTTGGCCCCATGTGTCAGATGCCCGCCCGCATCGAGGCTCATCCCAAGAATTTTGTCGCCCGGCTTTAAAAGCGCGAGGAACACACCCTGGTTTGCCTGACTGCCAGAGCTGGGCTGAACATTCGCATAAGCAGCGCCAAAAAGTTGCTTGGCCCGGTCGCGCGCCAGATCCTCAGCGATGTCGACAAACTCGCAACCTCCATAATAACGGCGGCCCGGATAGCCCTCGGCATATTTGTTTGTCAGCGGCGAACCCTGTGCCTCCAGTACAGCACGAGACACGATGTTTTCTGACGCGATCAACTCGATCTGCTGTTGTTGCCGCCGGATTTCCTTTCCGATGGCATTTGCCAGATCAGGATCAGATTCCAAAAGGGGCTGGCTGAAAAACGGATTGGACACGTTTTGCACTCCTGCGAAGACTCGTTTTCCTGTTGATAGGCAGCTGATTTGTACCTGACAATGATCCTCTTGCCGCAGGCGAATCCTGACGCCAACGGCAATCCCGTTATTTTTGCACATCGATCAATGCGGAAGTTATTGAAAATTATTCTCTGCCTTCCTACACATGCGGATGACAACCGCTCGTCAATAAAGAAGCCAGCAACGGAGTAATCATGGCTGACATACCCCTCAATAACGTTGATGAGGAAGAACTGCTGAGAATGACCACAGATATTGTGGCGTCTTTCCTGACCCACAATTCTGTTCCGGCTGAAAGTATTCCAGAACTGATCCGCTCTGTTCACTCCACAATGGGTGATATCAGCGGCGCCGTCGCAAAACCCGAGCCGAAAGCAAAACCCGCCGTCGCAATTTCAAAGTCCGTGACCGACGATTACATCGTTTGTCTTGAAGACGGCAAGAAACTTAAAATGTTGAAGCGGTATTTGCGTTCCCAATACGATATGTCGCCGGACGATTATCGCCGCAAATGGGGCTTGCCGGCTGACTATCCAATGGTCGCGCCAGCCTATTCACGCAAGCGCTCGGCCTTCGCCAAAGACATTGGCCTGGGACGCGGCAGTCGCAAAGCAAAGTAATCGAGGGCTCAGACCTTGATTCCCCGGCCGGATGATCCGTCATCCGGCCGTTTCTTTTGCGGGGTCAGGCCAAGTTTTCTGGCAAGTTTGGCGGCAGCAACCCGCTCCATATCCAGCCGGGTCGCGGTCTTCGGCGATTGAATCACGACTTCTTCGCCGGTTGCGACATCAATCGCCGCCACGCGGATGGCATTTGCCATTTCGATAAACTCAAAAATGACCTCGCGGTCCGCGAGGCCCTCTACGCCGAGCCGGCTCCGGCTCAGGCCGTCCTCCGGGCCTCAAAGCGCACCCAGACGTCCTGCAAGGCATCGATGAGTTGATCAAACATGGCATCATCATGCGCCGGGGTCGGCGTAAAGCGCAAGCGCTCGGTACCCCGTGGCACGGTCGGGTAGTTAATCGGCTGCACATAAATACCGTGATCCGTCAGCAAGGCATCCGAGATCCGCTTGCACATCACCGGATTCCCGACCCAAAGCGGCACGATGTGGGTTTCGCTGTCCATAACCGGTAGATCAGCTTCACGCAGGCGCTGTTTCAGGGTCGCGGCGCGTTCCTGGTGCTGTTCGCGCAGATGATGAGCGGATTTCAGATATTCCACGCTCGCGCGCGCTCCTGCGGCCAGTGCTGGAGCAAGTGACGTCGTGAAAATAAAGCCTGGTGCCCAGGACCGGATGGCATCCACAATGTGGCCATCGGCAGCGATATATCCACCCATCACGCCATAGGCTTTGCCAAGCGTGCCTTCGATGATCGTGATGCGGTCCATCAGACCATCGCGCTCGGCAATACCGCCCCCGCGCGAACCATACAGCCCAACCGCATGGACCTCGTCCACATAGGTCATGGCATTGTACTTGTCCGCGAGATCACAAACCTCTTTGATGGGACCGATATCCCCATCCATTGAATACACGGATTCAAACGCGATCAGCTTGGGTTGTTCCAGCGGAGCGGCCCTTAGCAACGCCTCCAGATGTTCGACGTCATTGTGCCGCCAGACATGTTTTCCGCAACGCGCGCCGCGCACACCCTCGATCATTGAAGCGTGATTGAGCGCATCGGAATAAATGATGAGATCCGGAAAAATCTTTCCCAGCGTCGCGATCGTCGCTTCGTTTGAGATATAACCCGAAGTAAAGAGCAGCGCGGCGTCTTTATTGTGCAGATCGGCCAGAGATCGTTCCAGATCGACATGATAGTTTGTGGTGCCGGAGATGTTGCGGGTGCCTCCCGCCCCGGCGCCAACGTCATCGATCGCCTGTTTCATGGACTCGGTCACGCAAGCCTGCTGGCCCATGCCGAGATAATCATTTGAACACCACACCACGACATCACGGACTTCGCCATCTTCCGTCCGCCAGCGCGCTCTCGGGAACTCGCCTTTGTAGCGGCGAAGATTGGCGAACACGCGATAACGGCCTTCCGCACGCACACGGGTAAGGGCAGATTTAAAGGCGGTCTGATAGTCCATGTGCCGGAATTCCATTGCCGTTCTGAATTTGGTCTAGGCCTTATCTAAACAATTCAGATCGTTTGGCGAGCCGGGCAGATGGACGCACCTGTAAAAATCCTTAGAGGCGGAAGCGGATATGATCCGCCCAGAAGCGCTCCAGACGTTCCAGCGCAACATTGGTGGCTTCCACTGTCTCCGTATTCAGCCCACCCGAGGGCTCCAGCGCTACTGACTGACGTACGAACAAAGCTTGAAGGTGCTCGGAGACATCCAGACCCGCTTTCGTCAAGCTGATGCGAACCGTGCGCCGGTCACTTTCGGAACGCTCCTGGCTCACAAATCCCAGGTCAACGAGCTTCTTCAAATTGTAGGAAACATTCGAGCCGAGATAATGGCCGCGCGTCTTCAATTCACCAGCAGTGAGAACCTGATCGCCAATATTATAAATCAACAGCGCCTGAACACTGGTCAGGTCGCGCAAGCGCCCCCGATCCAGTTCATCCTTCACAACGTCGAGCAGCTGCCGGTGAAGGCGCTCAACACGTTGCAGCAATTCCAGATAGTCCGCGCGGGTCTCCGCAGCCGACACCAACGACTCGGCTAAGGCCATGTCGGTCTCTCCATTCCACCCAACATCATTTTGTTGTTTTGGAGAACGGTAACCGAAACAGCCTAAAAACCGATTAATCGCCTTTCCAACTTCCATCCAGAAGCTTGTAAATGCCTGAGAAATCCGCAGTTCCGCCGCCGAGATTATCAAACATGGCATAGAGCGCTTCTGATTGCGCACCGAGTGGCGTGGTGGCCCCGGACGCAGCCGCAGCATCCATGGCGAGCTTCAAATCCTTGAGCATCATAGCTGTGGCAAAGCCCGGCTGATAACCGCGATTGGCGGGCGAGGTTTCGACCGGGCCCGGAACCGGACAATAGCTGGTCATCGACCAGGATTGGCCGGAGGCTTTCGAGGAAATATCATAGAATTTCTGCTGATCGAGCCCGAGTTTCTCTGCGAGAGCAAAGGCCTCTGACGTGCCAATCATGGTGATCGCCAGCAGCATGTTATTGCAGATCTTGGCCGCCTGCCCGGTCCCCGCATCACCGGCATGAATGACCGCCTTGCCCATGATGGACAGGAATTCCTCGGCGCGCTGGAAGGCCTCTTCCGGACCGCCGACCATGAAGGTTAGCGTGCCCGCATCCGCCGCTGCCACCCCGCCGGACACGGGCGAATCCACAAAAAGAAAACCCTTGGCCGCCGCCAGCTTTCCGACCGCCTTGGCAGTGTCCACATCAATGGTGGAACAATCCATCATCAGCGTGCCGGGTGCGGCCGTTTCAAACACGTCCGTTTCATAGACCGCACGGACATGCTTGCCCGCGGGCAGCATGGTCACAACGGCATCGGCATCAGTCACGGCAGCAGCGGCACTATCAACACCATCCGCGCCCGCAGACTCTGCGCGCGCGACGGCATCCGGGTTGAGGTCGAAGGCGCGGACATTATGCCCCGCCTTCACCAGGTTGGCGCACATTCCCGAGCCCATATTGCCCAGCCCGATAAATCCGATGGTGGCCATGACTTACTCTCCCAGGAAGGTCAGTTCTTTATCCGCCGCAAGCGGCTCGAAATATTTGGCAATATCGGCGTCATCGACCTCGGCCAGCGCGGAGGGCGACCAGTTCGGCGCATTATCTTTATCGATGATCACCGCGCGGACGCCTTCATAGAAATCAACGCCATCCAGGCAATGGGTCGAGACCCGCAATTCCTGACGCATCACGTCTTCGAATGATTTATCCGCGCCACTGCGGATGGCCGCACAGGTCAGCTTCAGCGCCGTCGGCGATTTCGTCGCGATAATCTTCGCCTGTTTAACCGACCAGGGATCGCCGGCCGCTTCAATGCGCGACACCATCTCAGACACATCATCCCCGGCAAAGGCGGCATCGATCAGGCCCCGCGTCAGCGCCAGGTCGGACGAGCCGGGATCCCCGGAATGTTCTTCCAGCAAGACTTCCAGAGCGTCGTCATCGGACAAGTCCGCGCTTTCCAGCGCAGAGATCAGCGCGGGCAGATCATCCGATGGCGTGTAATGCGTGGCGATGCCCGCCGCGACCGCATCGGCCGCTTTCAAGCGTGCACCGGTCAAACCCATCCACATGCCGATTTCACCCGCCAGGCGCGGCAGGAAGTAAGTCCCACCTACATCCGGGAAAAAGCCAATGCCGGTTTCCGGCATGGCCAGCATGGTTCGGTCTCCGGCAACGCGATGTGAACCGTGCACCGAAATGCCCACGCCGCCGCCCATGGTGATGCCATCAATCAGCGCCACATAAGGCTTGGGATAGCGCTTGATCAGCGTATTGAGTTGATACTCGTCATGCCAGAAACGCCAGGCCTCCTCGCCGCCCGCCTTGCCGCTGTCATGCAGCATGCGGATATCACCCCCGGCGCAAAAGCCTTTTTCGCCCTCGCCATCCACGACCACGGCCTTGACCGAGTCGTCATTCTGCCAAGCCTGCAGCGCCTCGATCATGCCGGTGACCATCGCCATCGACAGCGCATTCAGCGCCTTCGGGCGGTTCAGCGTGATACGGCCAACATGGCCAGATTTACGAGCAATGATTTCGTCGGTCATTTACAATCCCTTGTTGGCGGATTTGGTCGCTAGATCTTCAGCGAAACGTGACGGCAAACTGCGTCCAAACAAGCATCCAGATGGCGACGATCAGGAACGCTCCAGCCGCCGTCAGTAGCCGCAATACCAAGCCACGAGTCGGAAACAACAAAAGGCTTATCATCACCAACGCAGCGACCGGCACTACTTTGTAGACTGAAATGAGAAAGGCAGAGTTGTTGCTGTCGACATAAGGCAATTGGAGAAGCAGACCTATTGCCAGCGCCACGAGGCTCGCGAAAGCCCGTGCCCACATTCCAATTCCTGCCTTCCGCTCACCACCTGACATTCAACATCCCGCTATTTCATCACATCCTTGGCGATAATCACGCGCATGATTTCGTTCGTGCCTTCCAGTATCTGATGCACGCGTAGATCACGCAAAATTCGCTCGATCGGATAATCCTTCAGATAGCCATAACCGCCATGCAGTTGCAGGGCCTGATTGACGATATCAAAGCACGCATCCGTCGCGAACCGTTTGGCCATGGCGCAGTGTTTCGGCGTGGACGGGTCTTTTGCATCAATCGCGGCAGCGGCGCGATAGAGCATGAGGCGCGAGGCCTCCAGATCCGTCGCCATATCGGCCAGCTTGAACTGCGTCACCTGGAACCCGGCAATAGGTTTTCCGAACTGCTGGCGCGATTGAACATAGTCGCTGGCCACATCCAGCGCTTCTGCTGCGCCGCCGAGCGAGCAGGCCCCGATATTCACGCGCCCGCCATTCAGTCCATTCATGGCAATCTTGAAACCAATGCCTTCATCGCCCAACCGGTTGGCAGCGGGCACGCGGCAATCTTCAAAGTTTACAACAGCGGTGGGTTGGGAATTCCAGCCCAGCTTCTTCTCGTTGGCCCCGAAAGACAGCCCCGGCGTGCCTTTTTCGACCACAAAAGTCGAGATACCGCCCGGCCCCTCTCCGCCGGTGCGCGCCATAACGACATAGATGTCAGACCGGCCACCGCCGGAGATAAAGGCCTTCGAGCCGTTGAGGATGTAGTCTTCGCCATCGCGGACAGCCTTGGTGCGCAGAGCGCCCGCATCAGACCCGGCCCCTGGCTCGGTCAGGCAATAGGACGCGAAATGCTCCATCGTCATCAGCGATGGCAGGAAGCGCGCGCGTTGTTCGTCCGAACCCCAGGTGTCGATCATCCAGGCGCACATATTGTGGATGGAAATATACGCCGCCGTGGACACACACCCGCGAGACAATTGTTCGAAGATCAGGCACGCATCCAGGCGGCTCATGCCGGAACCGCCATGCGCCTCGCCAGTGTAGATGCCGGCAAAGCCCATCTCGGCGGCTTCGCGCAAAACATCTTCCGGGAAATGCTTGGTCTCGTCCCATTCCGCCGCAAACGGCTTCATGCGGTCCTCCGCAAACTTGCGGGCGGCATCCTGAATCAGGCTCTGATCTTCATTGAGGTCGAAGTGCAAGGGGCGCTCCCTTTAAACAGGTCAAAGGCTTTTGAATTTCGCGGCGAAGCCCTAACGTGGACGACGCGTTTCGGCAATAGCGAGGGTAGGACGCAATGGGTGCTTTTCCAGCGACACGGATGCGGCGTTTGCGTCAGGCCGACTGGTCCCGTCGGCTGGTTCAGGAAAACGTGCTGACGCCGAATGATCTCGTTTGGGCGGTTGTGGTGTCTGATAGCGCAGACCCCACTGAGCCCGTCGCAGCGATGCCGGGCGTGGAACGTCTCGGCCTGAAAGCTCTGGCAGACGCCGCAAAGCGCGCCGAAGCTCTGGGCATTCCGGCGATGGCGATTTTCCCGCATATCGACCCCGCCAGAAAAGATGATGCCGGCACCGAAGCCCTGAATGCAGACGGCCTCATCCCGCAAGCGATCAAGACCATCAAGGACGCCGCGCCGAATGTCGGCGTAATCTGCGATGTGGCGCTCGACCCTTTCACCACGCATGGCCATGACGGCGTCCTGAAAGATAATGTCATCCTGAATGATGAGACCGTCACCCGGCTGATCCGGCAGGCGCTGGTTCAGGCCGAAGCGGGATGCGATGTTGTTGCCCCATCCGACATGATGGATGGCCGGATCGGTGCCATCCGCGATGCGCTGGAAAATGCCAGCTTCACCGACACGATGATCCTGTCCTATGCCGCGAAATACGCCTCGGGTTTCTATGGCCCCTATCGCGAAGCGATTGGCTCCGGCGCTGTGCTGCAGGGGGACAAAAAAACCTATCAGATGGACCCGGCCAATACCGAGGAAGCCTTGCGCGAAGTCGCCCTCGATATTGATGAAGGCGCGGATATGGTGATGGTCAAACCCGGCGTGCCCTATCTGGATATTGTGCGCCGCATTTCCGAGACCTTTGGCGTCCCCACTCTCGCCTTTCAGGTATCCGGCGAATACGCCATGATCGAAGCGGCCGCCGCCAATGGCTGGATCGATGGCGACCGCGTCATGCTGGAAAGCCTGATGGCGTTCAAACGCGCCGGCGCAGCGGGCATCATCACCTATTTCGCCCCGCGCGCGGCTGAAGCCCTGAATGGCTAAGATCTGAATGGCTAAGCCCTCCAAGGAAACTCTAGCGGTCCAGGCGCTGCACAAGATTGATGCGGAAACCGGCGCGGTCATCCCGTCGGTGCATCTTTCCAGTACCTACGCGCGCGATGATCAGAATGCGCTGATCGGCCATACCGATTATCGCCGCCCGGATGGCCCGACCGAAGCGCATATTGCTGCGGTAATTGCTGCACTCGAAGGTGCAGCAGACACGCGGCTGTTCGCGTCTGGCATGGCGGCCATTGCGACCGTTCTGGAGACCGTCCCAACCGGCGGGCACGTCGTGGCGCAGACTGAGATGTATTATGGCGCAAAGGCGCTATTGAACCGGCTGTCTGACAAGCAACGCATAAGTGTCAGCTTTGTCGAACCGGGCGATCTGGATGCGCTGCGAGCGGCAATCCGCAAAGGCGAAACCGATCTGATCTGGATCGAAACGCCCGCCAATCCGGGCTGGAAAATCGTTGATATCGCGGCCAGTGCGGTCATCGCGCATGAGGCGGGCGCGACGCTGGCGATCGATTCTACCTGCGCCCCACCGTGCACCACACGGCCGCTGGAGCTGGGCGCAGATATCGTCATGCACTCGGCCACGAAATATCTGAATGGTCATTCCGATGTGCTGGCAGGGGTCCTCTCAACACGGAAGAAGAATGCCCGTTGGGATGAGATCTATGACGCGCACAATAAGGGCGGCGCCATTCCCGGCGGGTTCGAAAGCTGGCTGTTGATGCGTGGCCTGCGCACGCTCTTCCTGCGTTTTGAACGCCACAGCGCCAATGCATTGGCGG
Organism: Hyphobacterium sp.; assembly: GCF_965228115.1. GTDB lineage: Bacteria > Pseudomonadota > Alphaproteobacteria > Caulobacterales > Maricaulaceae > Hyphobacterium. The sequence goes on from NZ_OZ245794.1 coordinate 582,281, forward strand.
TCGCAGAAGCCATGTCCAATTATTCTGCTGTGGACCAAGTGCTCTATCCCGGCTTGTCAACCCATCCCGGCCATAAAATTGCTGCGCAGCAAATGACCGGCGGTTTTGGCGGCATGCTGTCGCTGCGCCTGAAAGGCGGATACGACGCCGCGCGAAAACTGGCCGCAACAACCAACGTCTTCATACAGGCGACGTCGCTGGGCGGGGTGGAAAGCCTGATCGAGCACCGCAAACCCATCGAAGGCCCCGACAGCCCGACACCCGATGATCTGGTGCGCCTCTCCTGCGGCATCGAACCGGCGGCTGACCTGATCGCGGATCTGGAAGGCGCACTAAGCGGCCTCTAACCTGGAAAGTTCCAGCCTTTTGCAGGAGTAATAAATCGGTCTTCCCTTGCCCAAAACAGGCCCACGACCTTATGTTGATTAACGCCGATCAGGAGGTCTAGCATGGAACGTCTAATACGCGTTGCGATTACCCTCATCGTTTTTCTGATCGTATTGACGACAATCGCCAATATTTTCATTGCGATTAATATGGCAAGCGACCCTTGGCGAATACTAAACTGGGGCGTTCTTTTCTTAATTTTATTGGCTCTTGGATATCTGGGCTGGAATTTGGTTCAGGAACTCAGTTCACCGGTCCGTCATAAACCCAAACCACCGAATATTAACTTCTGGACCGCTGACGAAGTTCCCCTGACCAGTTCCAACAGAGCCCGTGGCGTCTCCTTTGGTAATGTCTCGAAGGGGAGCATTCTTTGCGTTTCAGGCGGCGGATATAAATCCGGGCTCTTTAATCTCGGCAGCATCGCAGCTCTCAATGAACGCGGCATGCTCAGGACACTCGATACAATTTCATCTGTGTCAGGAGGCAGCTTTACCATTGCGTGGTTGGCTATTCACTGGGATCAACTGAAATTTGACGAAGATGATGTTGCAATCAATTTCGATGAGGTCATCGTCGAACCCCTCATTAGAAAATACACATCCGTCACGATTGACACACCATCCATTCTAAGAGGCGTTCGCAGCTATGCGCTCGGCGGCCCTTCGGCGGGGGAATACCTTTCGAAAGCCCTGCGAAAACACTTCTACGGCGACACGAGTCTGAGCGACATTCCCGACCCGGAGAAAGGTAAAGTCCCGAATTTCTGTTTTAATTCCTCGGACTTACGCACAAGCACACGTTGGACGTTTTCGAAAGAAGACGGCCAGCCACAAGCGCAAAACTACAAGATCGGTACGGCCAAGCAGAATTTCGCGATTGCCGACGTTGTAACCGGGTCGGCGGCGTTTCCACCCTTTTTCTCGCCCTTCTGTTTGAAGCTTGATGACGCCCCGGTGCACGACGACAGCAGAAAAGCAGGGAAAACACCCTGGATCGACAAGATTCCCGATCATGAAAGGCCACATTTCCTTAATCGCATGGAGCTGGGCGATGGCGGCATTTACGGAAATATGGGCGTGGAAGAAGCCAAAGGGCACCGCCTGATTTTTATCAGCAATGCAGGCGATCCTTATGGCGAGACAAATACATATGATACCAGCTGGCTCGGCCAGATGCGTCAACTGATCCGCCACTATCACCGCCAGATCGAGCAGCGCCGGAAGATCCATGCGGTTGATCTGGAACTGCTATACACTGCCACTCCTGACCGGGAAAATATTGAAGTCGCCATCTGGCAAATTGAGGATTTTTTGAGCGAGGATATGGCCGCACTCTATGGGGCGCCTATCCGAGCTGACCTCGCACACAAAGTTGCGACTTTCCCCGTCAGATTGAAGCGGGCAGACAAGAATCAGGCCGACCTTATTTATCGATTTGGTAGAGCCCATGGCCTGCGAGAGATTGATATTCGTATTCACGACGGCAAGACACGTTCGAATTAGGCTCTAGCCAACCTTGCCCAAGGGCGGCAGCGTCCAGTTGAACGCAATCGCGCAACCGCGAATGACGAAGGCAATCAGCGCCGCTCCGATCGCGGCAATGCCTTCGCCAATTCCAAGTGCCACGGCGGCAACATAAGCCCCCGCGCCGGCTAGCGCAGCGAGCGCATAGATTTCCGCCTTCAAAACCAGCGGCACATCATTGACGATGATATCGCGCAGCAAACCGCCGAAGGCCGCGCTCATCACACCGGTCAGCATGGCAATCGACCAGTGCGCACCCACGGCCAGCCCGGCCTGTGCGCCGAGCACGCAGAAGACTGACATGCCAACAGCATCCGCCCAGGTCAGCGCTGCCCTGCGTGTTGCCACCGATTGCGCCCAGGGCGAGGTGTAATAGCCCAAAAGGGCACCGGCGAGCGCGATCCCGAGATATTCTGGTGCCTCGACCCAATAGACCGGCGCTTCACCCAACAACAGGTCGCGGAGTGTGCCACCCCCCATGCCGGTAACGGCCCCCAATATGGCGGCTCCAAAAGGATCCAACTCCTTTCGGGCGGCCAGCATCCCGCCTGAATAAGCAAACAGAGCAATGCCTCCAAAATCCAGCACAATAAAAAGAATTTCGACTGTCATGAAGATCAATTACCACCAAATTTTTTCTGTTGAATACTCATACAACCAGACTTGAATTGCCTTCCCTATACGAATTAAGTTCCCGCCGCCACGTATGACGATTGCGTCATGCGAGAAGCAAACCAAATGGGGGAGACACATGTCACTCGACAAGATCGTATGGGCCGTTGCGTTATTGGCGGCTATAGTGTTCGCGTTCGTCAGCTTTGACTATGCCGGATTGATCCTGGCAGTTCTTGGCTTGGCAAGCGGGTGGTTTGTCAAAGGCGATCACCGCAAATCACTGATCATCGCGGCGATTTTCCTTTATGCGGGCGGCGCGGCCGCTCTTGGCGGCGTTCCAGCCGTCGGCGAATACCTCACCGGCATATTCACAAATTACGGTGCGGTTCTCGGCGCGGCTTCATTGCTGGTCATTGTGATGGCCACCGTGGAACGGTTGATGCCGGGCAGCGACTAACGCCAATTAAGCCTGAAGTCGGGAAACCCCGTCGCGCTTGCGGCGGGGTTTTTCATATGCCGCGCAAAGCATCAATCGCCGCCACTCGCCAGGCAATGACTGTAAGCGCGACGATCAATATCGCCCAGACCGCATAATTCACGAACACAGAGCGTTTGGCCGATTTCCGCTCCAGCCAGGTGCGCGGGCGGATGCCTTTCGCGCGATAGGTAAAGAGGGCCGCCAGATTGACGCTAACCACATTGATGGCCAGCAACAGCCCGGCACGAGCGGCCATGCCCCATTCCCCGGCCCCGGCATATAGCCCAAGTGCAGCTGCCGGAGGCAATAAAGCGACCGCGACCATCACACCGACCAGAGCACTGGCCACGCCTGTGGAAAGCGACAGTGCGGCCGCTGCACCGGAGGCAAGCGCGAGTGCTGTTGTATCCACACCGACAATCGTGCGCGCGACGAGCTCCGGGCTTTCGGTGTTGATTGAAATCACCATGCCAAGCGCAAAACTGATGCCGAGGCCAAAACCAAGACCGGCCAGCGCCGTCCGAGCGGCTTTGCCCATCAAATCAAGATCGCCAAGCGCCGAAGCAAAGGAAAACGCCAGAATTGGCCCCAGCAAAGGCGCAATCACCATCGCACCGATCACGGCGGCTACACTGTTCGAACTCATACCAAGCGCCGCCACAATGGCCGACAGACCGGTGAGGATCAAAAAATCATTGTTGAGCTTGGCACCGGAAGCGATGTCTTCGTAAAGCTCCTCGCGAAGCGCCAGCGTTTTGCGTTTATTGCGCGCTTCGGCCTCTTCCTCGGCTTCTTCCTTGGGAAGTGTGGCTTCCACCGGGATAACGACCAGCCGCCAGCCATCGGTCTCGCCAAGCTGACCCTGAATGGCGTCGATCGCCTCCTGGCCCTGTCCGGATTTGAAATACATCCGCAGAACACGCCGTCCGCGCTCATCGGCGGGTTCCAGCCGATGATCCACCGGCTCGGCCCGCAGGCAGGATTTCAAAAGGGGTTGGGTGTCAACCGTGTTTGGAAAAGTCAGTTCGATAAGGCGCATCTAGCCCTTATCGGCGTTTTTCAGCCGCGCAATCAAGCTGGAAGTGTCCCAACGCCCGCCACCCATCGCCTGAATTTCGGCGTAAAACTGATCAACCAGCGCCGCGACCGGCAAACGCGAATTATTTCGGCGGGCTTCTTCAAGCGCAATCCGGAGATCCTTGCGCATCCAGTCGGTCGCAAAGCCATGCTCGAATTCATCGGCCATCATGGTCTGCCAGCGATTTTCCATCTGCCAGGACTGCGCTGCGCCCTTGGAAATCGCCCCGATGACCTTCTCAGCATCCAGCCCGGCCTGCTCTGCAAAATGCAAGCCTTCCGACAAGCCCTGAACGACACCGGCAATGCAGATCTGATTGACCATTTTGGTCAATTGACCCGAACCCGGCCCGCCAATCAGCGTCACCGCCTTGGCATAGGCCTGCATGACCGGTGCTGCATAAGTAAAAACATCGTCCTCACCGCCACACATTACCGCCAGCTGGCCATTTTCCGCGCCGGCCTGTCCGCCAGAAACCGGCGCATCGATAAAGCCGATATCGCGCTCTTTGCAGGCCGCACTCAGTTCCCGTGCCAGCTCGGCAGACGCCGTTGTATGATCGATCAGAACCGCGCCGCGCTTCATCTTCGGGATGATTTTTTCCGCGATCTCGCGCACATCCGGATCATCACCTAAACACATCAGAACAAAATCAACGCCGGAAACGGCCTGTTCTGGCGTTGCAGCGGCCATACCGCGATGCCCGGCGGCCCATTTGGACGCCTTGCCCGTGGTGCGGTTCCAAACGCTGACACTATGCCCGGCCGCTTCCAGATGGCCGGCCATCGGATAGCCCATCACGCCCAGACCAAGAAAAGCGCAGCTCGCCATCACCTACTCCAACCGCCCATAGTCGCGCTTGTAAAAACCAAGCGCGCCTTTGCCGTCCGCAACGGCTATATCCGTTACTTCACCCACAATGATGTCATGGTCGCCGCCTGGATAGACCGCATATTGCCGGCACGTCAGCACAACTCCGGCCTCATCGATAACAGGCAGGCCGGCCGCATTCGTTGACCATTTGCCCTCCGGCAAATCATCATGCTCGGCACAATGGCTCGCAATATCGGCTTGATCTTGCGTGAGAAAACAGATCGCAAATGCCTCGGCCCCGGCGAAGACCGCGCCGCGATCGCCGTGTTTTCCGACAGACCACAAGACCAGTGGTGGGTCGAGAGAAACCGAGGCAAAGGAATTGGCAGTGATACCATAAACCCGGCCATCCCTTTTTGCGGTCACAACCGTAACACCGGTGGGATAGCGCGACATGGCTTCGCGAAACTGGTCGCTAGAAATCAATTGCCAATCTCCGAATCGGTTCGAAACCGGACCTTAACCACGTTGGGACATACTCCGCCCCAATCAAAGAACAAACCGGCCAAACACAGGCGGGTATAAAACAGGGTGGTAAATAAGATGGCGACTGATCAGCCCATCATCATCAAGAAAGTCAAGAAAGGCGGCGATCATGGCCACCATGGCGGCGCTTGGAAAGTTGCCTATGCCGACTTCGTGACAGCCATGATGGCCTTCTTCCTCCTGATGTGGCTCATCAATACCACCACGCCGGAACAGCGCCGCGGCATTGCCGACTACTTTGCCCCGGCGAGCGTCAGCCCATCACAATCAGGAAATGGCGGTATTCTTGCGGGTACCGCTCTGGGTGAAGAAGGCGCGCGTGCAGCGGGCACCTCTTCCGTTATCGAACGCCTGTCGCCCGACGCCATTCGCGATGAGACGGAAACACCGCAGGAAAGCCCGGAATCGGCCTCTGCTGCCGTGAGTGCGGACGCCATGGCACAAGCACGAGAGCGCCGCGAGCAGGCCGAATTTGCGTCTGCAGAGATGTCTTTGCGCCAATCCTTGCAGGATATGCCGGAACTGGCCGAACTGACCCGTCAGTTGATTATTGAGCAAACGCCGGAAGGCTTGCGCATCCAGCTGGTCGATGAAGAAGGCCGCCCGATGTTCAATCCGGGCTCCGTTCAACCTAATGAGCGTGCGGTGGTCCTGCTGCGCGCCGTGGCGGAGATCGCTGCGGAATTGCCGAACCGGATTGCCGTTTCAGGCCATACTGATGCCGGCCCCTCGCCAAGCGATACATACTCCAACTGGGAATTGTCCGCCGATCGCGCCAACGCAGCGCGGGCCATCCTTCAGGAAGGCGGGCTTAGCGATGATCGGATAGCCGAGGTGACGGGCCGGGCCGGCAGTGAACCGCTCTTCCCGGACGATCCTTATCTCGCGGGCAATCGCCGGATTTCAATTCTGCTTCTACGCGAAGCTCCGGTGATCGCTCCTAATCACGGGTTGAACCGCTGATCCCGGCCTGAGCCGAAAAAAACACTCGATTCCTGAGAGGTTACCGGGAATAGTCTCCCCTGTTCGCGAATGCGCGGCGGGGGAGGATCGTGACCGGAATGCCCGAAGCAGGCATGGAATACTGGCAGATGTGGGCGACAATGGTGTTTGTCGCCATCGCCATCGTCTTTTTCATCTGGGAAAAATTCTCGATTGAGGTCGTATCGGCATCGATCGTCGCCATCATTCTGGTTTTTTTCCAGTTTTTTCCGTTACCTGCAAACAATCCCGATGCGGGACTGATTCTGGCGGGGTTTGCCAACCCGGCCCTGCTCACCATTATGGCCTTGCTTGTCGTCGGTCAGGGCATTTTCCAGACCGGTGCCATGGAGGGTCCAACCCAACGCTTGTTGGCGTCCTATGACAAACGGCCCGTTTCGACGCTTCTGGCCATCTTCTTTTTCGTCTTTGTGGTCAGCGCTTTCATCAACAATACGCCTGTCGTGGTGATGTTTATCCCCATTCTGGTGGCCATAGCCGGGCGGATGGGCGCTTCGCCCTCGAAGATCATGATCCCGCTTAGCTATATCTGCATCCTTGCCGGCATGACCACGCTGATTGGCTCGTCCACGAACTTGCTGGTGTCGGACAGCTATCAGGCCTTTTCGGGTGAACCGCTGGCCTTCTTCGCACCCTCGCAATACGGGTTGATCCTGGCTGCAGTCGGTATTCTTTATGTCACCTTCGTGTTGCCACGCCTCCTGCCGGAACGCGCCACGATGGAAAGCGAGATTGCCGGTGGCGATGGCAAGCAATTCATCGCGCAGCTGGAAATTACCCGCGATCATCCCCTGCGCGGGCAGACACCGATCGCGGGCATGTTCCCTGACCTGCCGGATGTCACCGTGCGCATGATCCAGCGTGGCGAACATGCCATCCTGCCCCCGTTTGAAGAGGTGAAGCTGCGCACGGGAGACTTGCTGATCGTCGCGGCAACACGCAAGACGCTGGCTGACCTCCTCACCTCACGTGCGGAATATCTGCGTGGCTTGCTTCAAAGCGGTGCCGGCGGAGATGAACCCGCCCCCGGCGAACGATTGGGATTATCCGAGTCGGTTATCCCGCCCGGCTCTCGCCTGATAGGCCGTACGGTTGAACAGATTGGCTTCCGGCATCTGACAGGCTGTGTGGTCTTAGGCGTGCAGCGCCGGTCAAGGATGATCCGGAAGCGAATGGGCGAGATCCGCATTGAATCGGGCGATGTGCTCTTGTTGTTCGGCAAGGCCGACTCGCTGCGTCAGCTTCGTAATGAGCGTGACCTGCTCTTGATGGCCTGGGCGACTACCGATCTGCCCGACCCGAGGCGCGCCAACTATGCGCTGATTATTTTTGGTGGGGTCGTGATCGCCGCGGCCACCAATCTCATGCCCATTGTGCATGCCTCTATATTGGGCGCTGTCGCCATGATCGCCGCAGGCTGTTTGAATTCCCGGCAAGCCGCGCGGGCCGTTGATATGCGCGTTTACCTGCTTGTGGGCTCAGCCTTTGCATTGGGCACTGCCCTGCAATCGACTGGAGCAGCAGATTATCTGGCAGGCGTGGTCGTCTCGACCTTCTCACCCTACGGCCCGGTCGTTCTGGTCTCGGTCTTGTTTATTCTTGTCGCGGCATTGACCAATGTCCTGTCCAACAATGCCACCGCCATCCTGTTTACGCCCATCGCCATCGGAACAGCCACCCAAATGGGCGAAGATCCGATCCTGTTCGCATTGACCGTTCTATTTGCCGCGAACACCTCTTTCGCCACGCCGATTGGCTATCAAACCAATTTGCTGGTTATGGGGCCGGGCCATTACAAGTTTGCGGACTATATCAAGGCCGGTGCGCCGCTGGTGATCATTCTCTGGATGGTCTTCACGGCCATCGCCGCCTTTCATTTCGGAATTTAGACAGGCAGATTACGACAGGCATCAGCAAAGGAATCGGTTCGTCAGGTGACACATCCCTTCACAACCCGGCAAATCCCTTTCTACCTGACGGCGGCAGGCCCTTGCCCCTATTTGCCAGGACGCATGGAACGCAAGCTTTTCACACGGCTTGAACCCGGGGACGGGCCGGCGCTCAATGACGCGCTGACCCATGCCGGTTTCCGCCGCTCGCAAGCCGTGCTTTACCGGCCCGCCTGTGAAGCCTGTGATGCTTGCCGGTCGGCCCGCATACCGGTCAATGACTTCTCCTTCTCGCGATCAAACCGCCGTGTGTTGAGAGCCAATGCCGATCTCAGCCGCGATGAATGTCCAGCCCATGCGACGATGGAGCAGTTTCAACTTCTTACCCGCTATCTTGATACGCGCCATGGCGACGGCGACATGGCCGGCATGTCCTTTGCCGATTACGCCATGATGGTCGAAGATGGCGCGCAACGCACCGATATCGTGGAGTATCGCGACGAAGCAGGCGTTCTACGGGCAGCGGCCCTGATCGATCGTCTCCGCGATGGTCCGTCCTTGCTTTACAGTTTTTTTGACCCGGACCAGCCGGCTCGCAGTTTTGGAAAATTTGCCATCCTCGACGCCATCCGATGGTCGAAGAGCGAGGGCCTGCCCTATGTTTATCTGGGGTATTGGGTGCCCGGCAGCGAAAAAATGGCCTACAAGTCGCGATACAGGCCGCTGGAGATTCTAACGGCATCAGGGTGGCGGCGTTTTGACGACACCGAATTCGGACGCCAGACCGAAATGGACTTTGGGGAAGAATAATATGGATCGCCGGACTTTTTTGAGCGGAGCCAGTGTGGCCGCCGCTTCTGTTGCGACAGCCTGCAGCCAGGGGCAGGAAAGCAATGTCGCGGCCCCGAATATACAGACAAGGCGCACACGCCGTTTGCGCATGGTCACTACCTGGCCGGCGAACTTTCCCGGGCTAGGCACGGCGGCAGATCGCGTTGCGGAGTTTTGCAACAGCATGTCGAACGGATCGCTGGAAGTGCAGGTCTATGCCGCCGGTGAGATTGTCGGCGCATTTGAAGCCTTCGATGCTGTCGCGACCGGCACGGCCGACATGTATCATGCGGCTGAATATTACTGGCAGGGCAAATCACCCGCTTTCAACTTCTTCACAGCCGTGCCCCTTGGTATGACAGCCAGCGAAATCATGGCCTGGGTCGAATTCGGTGGCGGTCAGGAGCTTTGGCACGAGCTCGGCCGGGAGTTTGGCGTGGTCGCCTTTCAGGCGGCCAATTCCGGCCATCAGATGGGCGGCTGGTTCAAACGCGAAATCAACTCGCTGGAAGACTTCCGCGGACTTCGCATGCGTATTCCCGGACTGGGCGGCAATGTGTTGCGCGAGTTGGGCGGTGCGGCCGTCGCCCTGTCCGGCAGTGAGATCTATCCAGCGCTGCAAAACGGGACGATTGATGCGACAGAATGGGTCGGCCCATGGAATGATCTCGCATTCGGCTTTTACCGCGAAGCCCCGTATTATTATGGCCCCGGTTTCCATGAGCCGGGGTCAGCTTTGAGCCTTGGTATCAATGCCGGTGTCTGGGACGGTCTGGATTCTGATCATCAGGCCATTATCCAGGCCGCCTGCCGCGCGGTGAACAATGTCTCGCTCGGCGAATATCCGCACCAGAACGCCCTGGCGCTCGACGTGCTCGTCAATGAACACAATGTCCAGCTCCGCTCCTTTACCGATGATGCCTGGCTGCGCATTGGTGAAATCGCCGAACAAGTCGTCGCCGATGTTGCTGATGCTGACCCAATGACGCGACGCGTTTATGACAGCTATCTCGCCGCCCGCCAGCGTGGCCGCGAATGGGCGCGGATTTCCGAAACGCCCTACTTTATGCAGCGCGAACGCGTTCTGGGCGGCTGATGAAGGCCGGCGACTGGCTTCTCGTAATTATAGTTACCGTCAGCCTTGCGCTGATCTTTGCTGACGGCGCAATGAGCGGCGCTATCTCCGGCTGGATTGATATCAACCTTTATCCATTGGCACGGACGATTGGCGGCGTGCTGGGCACGATCGGGCCCTGGTTGCTACCCCTTTTGGTCCTGCCGCTGATCGCCGGATTGGTAGGCCGGTTTACCGGTTTGCCCGATCCGATTGATGGGCTGCTCCGGCAGCTGATTGGCACCGCCGACTCCATCAGCACAACCATTGGCGATGCCGCACGCTGGCTCGCGCTGGGCCTGGTGATCGTGACCGCTACGGTCGTCATCCAGCGCTATGTGTTCGGCTTTGCCTCCACCAAGCTGCAGGAGAGCATCATCTACATGCATGCGCTCCTGTTCCTGCTGTCAGTCGGTTCGACCTTACTTGCAGACGGTCATGTCCGGGTGGATATTCTCTACGCCAAGCTATCGGAACGTGGCAAAGCCTGGACCGATATGATCGGTACCTATCTGGCGCTGATGCCAATGGCACTGTTGATCCTTTTTGTTTCAACGCCTTACATCAATGCCAGCTGGCGCATTCTGGAACGCTCACGCGAAAGCGACGGCCTTCCGATCGTATTCCTGTTGAAAACCGCTATTCCGGTTTTTGCCCTGATTGTGTTGATTCAGGGCTTGGCCTGGGCCATGCGGGCGGCCTTGACGCTCGCCGGTCGTCAGGCACCCGGCCATATCGACCCGATTGATAGCGAGCTCTGACATGCAGATCCTGATCGAGCTCCTGCCGTTTTTGATGTTCGCCGCGGCGTTCATTGCGCTTCTACGCGGATTTCCTGTGGCCTTCACACTCGCCGGGGTCGCGCTGGCTTTCGCGCTGATCGGCTATGGATTGAACCTGTTTGATCCCATCCATTTGCGCGCTTTCCCACAGCGCATCTATGGCAACATGATGGAGATGGACCGGTCGATCCTGGTCGCCGTCCCGCTCTTTGTGTTCATGGGCGTGATGCTCGAAAAATCGAAGGTCGCCGAGGAATTGCTCGAAGCCATGGGCGCTCTCTTTGGCTCACTGCGGGGCGGTTTGGGCATCTCGGTTGTGGTTGTGGGGGCACTGCTGGCGGCATCGACCGGCATTGTCGGTGCCACGGTCGTCACCATGGGGCTTCTCTCTTTGCCAACCATGCTGAAGCGCGGATACGATCCAGGACTGGCGTCTGGTTCCATCGCCGCGGCGGGCACGCTGGGTCAGATTATTCCGCCATCCATCGTGCTCGTGCTGCTCGGGGATCAGATCTCAAACGCCTATCAGGAAGCCCAACGCAATCAGGGCATTTTCTCCCCCGACATCGTCACCGTGGGGGATCTCTTTGCAGGCGCGCTGATTCCCGGCCTTTTCCTGGTCGCCGCCTATGTCGGCTATCAGATTTTTGTCGCCATTACCCAACCCGCCAAAGCGCCCGCAGCGCCTGCCGCTGCAGGGGTCTCGCTATTCAGGATTATGCACGCCCTGGTGCCGCCGCTAGCTCTTATTATCGCCGTTCTGGGCTCCATTCTGGGAGGACTCGCCACACCAACTGAAGCCGCCGCAATTGGCGCGGTCGGCGCGACCTTCCTCGCTGGCTTCCGCAATGCCGGGGCCGAGACCAATCCGGGCACAGGCCGGTGGCTGGCCGGGTTAGGGGCGTTCGGCCTGCTTGCGCTTATCGGACTGACGCTGGTCTTTGATTTGCGTATCGGCCGCGACGACATTTCCGCCGCCGATCAAACCGGCATGTTCCTCGCCTACGGGCTGGTTTTGCTCGTTATACTCGGCACTCTGACCGCGCTCTGGCGCTTGAAAAAGACCGGCGTGCTCGACGATGTGATGCGCGCCACGGCGCAAATCTCGTCCATGGTGTTTGTCATTCTGATCGGCGCGGCGCTCTTCTCCCTGATTTTCAAGGAGCTGGGCGGCGATGCCACGGTTCAAGCGGCGCTGGAGGCCGTGCCGGGCGGCAAGTGGGGGGCGCTGGCCATCGTTATGCTGGTCATGTTCCTGTTGGGCTTCTTCCTCGATTTCATCGAGATCACCTTCGTCGTCGTACCGATAGTCGCGCCCATTCTGTTGATGATGGGCATTGATCCGGTCTGGCTGGGCGTGTTGATGGCGCTGAACCTGCAGACCAGCTTCCTCACGCCGCCCTTCGGATTTGCGCTTTTCTATTTGCGCGGTGTGGCCCCGCCACAAGTGACGACAGGCGCCATCTATCGCGGCGCCCTGCCCTTTGTGGGAATACAAGTCGCTGTGATTATCCTGGTCGCCCTCTTGCCCTGGCTGGCCACCGGATTGCCCGAATTGATCTATGACTAGATTCGCCATCGCCCCACGCATCGAAACCGAGCGCCTGGTGCTACGCGAAATCACTGCGGCAGATTTTGAACCCGTCCATCGCATCTGGTCCGATCCGGAGAATGTTCGGTTTATCGGCGGCGAACCGGGCACGCCCATGCAGTCCTGGCGGCGGATCACCAACAGTGCGGGTCAATGGCCAATCCTGAATTATGGCTATTGGTCCCTCGATGAGAAAGCATCCGGTGAGTTCGTCGGCCTGGTGGGCTTTGCCGATTTCCGCCGCGATTCACCGAAAGGGTTCTCGACCGATCCGGAGATTGGCTATGCGCTCGACAAACGCTTTCATGGCCAGGGCTATGGCACCGAAGCGATGCGCGCTTGCGTCGACTGGATGGATGAATACCACCCTGGCAAACGGACGATCTGCATGATCGAACCTGCCAATATTCCGTCGCTGAAAATCGCTGAACGTCTCGGCTATGAGGTCTACGAAAAAGCCGACTTCGAGGGCGTGGAGATCCTGTTGTTGGAACGCGTCTAGATCACCGGCACACTCGTTGCGCCGCGATTTCGCTCGCCACCCGCATACTGGATCAGCGCCTCAATACGCTTTTCAATCGGCGGGTGAGTCGCGAAAAGGCCTGCTAGACCCGCCGTCGGATTTTCGATCATCATTTCACGCACCCCGTCGGGTGCTTCAAGTTCCGCATTTCCGGAAATCTTCTCCAATGCCGAAATCATCGCATCGGGATTCCGTGTGAGGTCCACCGCTCCGGCATCGGCCATGTATTCGCGCTTTCTTGAGAGCGCAAAGCGGATCGCAATCGCCAGCGCGTAGGCCACCGCCACAATCGCGATGGCGATCAGCATCAACAACATGGCATTGCCACGCCGCCCGGTTGAGCGCCCGCCAATGCCGCCCCAGAAGAGCGAGCGGAACAGGATTTGCGCCACAAATGAGAAGATGCCGACAAAGATCACCGAGATCACCAACAGGCGCACATCGCGATGGATGATGTGGGATAGTTCGTGCGCCAATACGGCTTCCAGCTCGGAACGGTTGAGGCGCTGCATCAGTCCGCGTGTGACCGTGACGGTGTACTGTTTTTCAGTCAGCCCGCTGGCATAGGCATTCAGCACAGGCGACTCGATTACCTTCAGCTTCGGCATGGACAAGCCACGCGAAATGCAGAGATTTTCCAGAAGGTTGTAAAGCTCTGGCTCTTCCTGCCGGGTCACCGAATGCGCGCCGGTCGACATGTCGATCATCGCTTGATGCCCAAACCAGGCGATCACAAACCAGATGCCCGCAGCGATCAGAGAGAACAGCGCCATTTGCGGCCAGTTATCAAGCGCCCGCTCAAATTCCCCGCCCAGCCCCGGGCCATAGCTGATCCCGTCGCCAAAATCGGAAAAAACAAGCGCGGCAGCAAACGCCAGCAACAGGATCAGGAACGGAAATCCAGCCAATAACAGGATGGATTTCAGATTATTGTTCCAGATATGTGTGCGGAGACCCGCCGCGCCCATTGTAATTACGCCTCTTAGAACTTCACCTCAGGGGCGTTTTCCACCGCAGCGCGGTCAGCGACTTCGAAGAACTCACGCGGCAGGAAGCCAAACATGTTGGCAAACAAGACCGCCGGGAATTGTTCCCGGGCCGTATTGTACTCGTTCACCGCGTTGTTGAAGAAACGGCGGGCGGCCGCGATCTTGTTTTCCAGATCGGCCAACTCGTTCTGCAGCGCGAGGAAGTTCTCGTTCGCCTTCAATTCCGGATAGGCTTCCGACAGCGCGAAAATCTGGCGAAGCGCGCCAGTGAGCAGATTTTCCGCCTGCGCCTGATCTTTCACATTGCTGGCATCAACAGACGCCTGACGCGCCTTGACGACATTCTCCAACGTCTCCTTTTCATGAGACGCATAGCCCTTCACCGTATTTACGAGGTTGGGAATAAGGTCGACACGCTGTTTCAGCTGCACATCGATATCACCCCACGCCTGATTGGTTGTCTGACGCAGCGCCACCAATCGGTTGTAAATTCCAATGACAAAAAAGCCAATGACAACCAATATGATAAGCAGAATAATCCATTCCATTTGGGAGGTCCCTCCTGACCGTTTGGTTCGGTTCTAAAACCTGATTACGCCGAATCCATGGCGCGCGCTACAGCCACCGGGTCCGATGGCAAAAATTTTCCTGTTTTTGGAAAGCCGCGAGGCCGCACCGAGCCCGCCTGAGCGCGCTTTCCTTCCCAATCGCGCCAATCCTCGCTGACATGGCGGCGGCCTGCCCCGTCAATCCAGGCAAGGCCCTCTTTGGGGTCGAAAGTCGTCACATCGATCAGTTCTGCACCCTTGCCGCCCATCAGGCGTACGCCCTTGCCCCGGCTCATTTGCGGTAGATCCTCGAGATCGAAGATCAACAGGCGCTTCTTGTTATTCGACACGGCTATTTTACTGCCAGAGACCGGTACGCAAGCCAGCGCCTCGCCTTCACCGACATTCAGCGCCTGCTTGCCGCCTTTCTTGAAGGCAAACACATCGCCTTCTTTTACGCGGAACCCATTGCCTTCTCGCGACGCGATCAGCAATTCGCGCTCCGGATCGTGCTTAAACAAGGCCAGAGGCGCGGCATCTTCCGGCAGCCCGGCATGCAAGCGCAACGGATCACCATGCCCTCGTCCGCCAGGCAGTTTGGAGGCATCAATGGCGTAGAATTTTCCATCCGTCGCAAACAGGATCAGCTTGTCGATCGTCTCACATTTCACGGTGAAAAGCGCGCTATCGCCGTCCTTGAAGGCAATCGCACCGATATCATGTCCGTGACCTTTCAAAGCACGGATCCAACCCTTCTGTGAGACCACAACCAGGATCGGTTCGCGCACGATAAGCGCTTCAGCCACAACATCGCCAATGTCTTCACCGGCTTCTTCAAAGTCCGTGCGGCGTCGGCCGAGTTCGGTCCTGGGGCCATAGCGGGTTTCAAGTTCGGCGACCTCGCCATCGACCGTCGCCCATTGCTTGTCTTCTGAGGCCAACAGCGCCTTAAGCTCACCCCGCTCAGCCTTGAGATTGGTCTCTTCCTTGCGGATCTCGAGTTCTTCCAGCTTCCGCAAGGCGCGAAGCCGCATATTGAGGATCGCTTCCGCCTGCCGATCGGTTAGTGAGAAGGCCCGCATCAATTCCTGCTTGGGCTCATCCTCAAACCGGATGATGCGGATCACCTCGTCCAGATCGGCATAGACGATGATATAGCCCGCCAAAACTTCCAGCCGGTCTTCGACCTTGGCGAGGCGTGTATTTGCCCGCCGAACGATCACCTCGCGGCGATGATCCAGCCAGATGCGCAGCGCGTCTTTCAGGCTCATGACGCGCGGCGTGCCCGCCGGGTCAAGCACGTTGAGGTTCAAGGAAACGCGCGTTTCCAGATCACTCAGCTTGTTGAGCGCGGCCATAAGAACGGCCGGATCAACATTCTTGCTCTTGGGCACGAGCACCAGGCGTATGTCTTCGGCGCTTTCATCGCGCACATCCTCAAGAAGCGGCAGCTTTTTCTGGTCCAGCAATTGCGCGATGCGCTCAACCAGCTTGGATTTTTGAACCTGATACGGAATTTCCGTGACCACGATTTGCCAGGTGCCACGACCCAGATCTTCGGTGTCCCACCGCGCACGCAAGCGAAACCCGCCCCGCCCGGTTTCATAGGCCTCACGGACAGCTTCTGGCGGTTCGACACAAATTCCGCCGGTCGGGAAATCGGGTCCTTTCACCGAGCGCAGCAATTGCGCGACGGAGGCCTCCGGATTGGAAATCAGCGTGCGCGACGCCCGGCATAGCTCATAGACATTATGCGGCGGAATGGACGTCGCCATGCCAACCGCAATACCAGTTGCACCATTGGCCAACAGGTTTGGAAAAGCGGCAGGTAGAACGATGGGTTCTTCTTCAGACCCATCATAGGTTTCGCGGAAATCGACTGTACCTTGATCAATGTCCTGAAGCAGCAACTCCGCTGCTTCGGTCAGGCGCGCTTCGGTGTAACGCATGGCCGCGGCGCCATCGCCATCGACATTGCCAAAATTGCCCTGCCCTTCGACCAGCGGATAACGCGAGGCAAAATCCTGCGCCAGCCGCACCAGCGCGTCATAAACCGCCTGATCGCCATGCGGGTGGAACTTACCGATCACATCGCCCACAACGCGCGCCGATTTCTTGAAGGCATCGCGCGGATTCAGCTTCAAAACCCGCATCGCATGCAGGATACGCCGGTGAACCGGCTTCAGCCCGTCCCGCGCATCCGGCAGGGCCCGCTGGGTGATGGTCGACAAGGCATAAGCGAGATAGCGCTTGGACAACGCTTCATCGAAAGGTTCCTCGAAAATCTCACCATCTTCAGGCGTGAACACATCGCCCATGGGCCGCTCCTGATTCGTAGGTGATCAGTATGCCGCTAAATCCGCCCGGCGTCCGTGAGCGCGCGGATCAATCGCACCCGCGCTTCGGGTAATTCCTTATCAATTGGCCAGAGCACCCGGCGCTCCAGGAAAAAGCCAGTCATGGCCAGCCCGGCAGCGATTTCGCCCAGTCTATAGCCCGCAGACGGATCGCGCAGATAAGCGGGCAAAGGCAACAGCTTGTCGATATAGGGTTCGGCTGCTTCCCGGCTGACGGCGCGGCCCGAGCGCGGGCTGATATGGGTCAGATCATCGACCGCGCCGGTTGCGGCGCATTTCTCAAAATCCAGCCCATAGCCCAGGTCTTTCAAGAGCCCCGCCTCCCAGCGGACATAAAGCACCGGCCAGATCTCCGGGTCTTCAAGTTGATCCAGCAGAATTTCCAGCCCGGAATAGACTCGGGTGTGCTGTTCGCGTTCTGGCAATGCCAGAGACGCCAGCGCACTTGCCGCATTCAACCCGGCCAAGGCCAGCGGATCGTCCATCACAATACCGGCGCGAGACTTGTCCGCTTCAATCGCGTAATTGCCCAGATGATCCGCCAGCCGCGCCCGCCAGGTCGCCATGACGGTATTTCCCGGTTGCAGAACCGGTCGCATCGTGCGCGATCGCCCGCCGCGGACCAGACCGGCATGACGGCCATGGTCTTCGGTTAGAAGTTCAACAATGGCGCTGGTTTCACCATGTGGCCGGACGGCCAGAACAATACCCTTGCCGGTCCATTCCATCAGCTATCGAATTCCAGCCCCATGGCGCGATAGCGCGCCCGGTTTTCATCCCATCCTGATTGAACCTGTACCTGCAGGAAAAGATGCACCTTATGGCCGAAAACGGCCTCCATCTCTTCGCGCGCAGTTGCGCCAATTGCCTTGATGGTTTGGCCGCCCTTGCCCAGCACAATCGGCTTTTGGCTGGTCCGATCGACATAGATACGCTGTTCAATCCGCACCGAGCCATCATGCAGGCGCCGCCAGCTTTCCGTCTCGACCGCACTGGCATAGGGCAATTCCTGATGCAGTCGGTCATAGACCTTTTCGCGTGTAATCTCCGCCGCCAGCAACTGCTGGGGAATATCCGCAGCCTGATCGGCGGGATAAAGATGCGGCCCCTGCGGCATCATCTCGGCCAGCCGCGCTTTCAAATCCGGAATGCCATAACCGCGCGTTGCGCTAATCATATAAGTCTCTGAATAGACGCCACTTTCATTCAAGCGTTCGGTCAGCGGTAACAACCGATCCCGCTCCAGCGTATCAATCTTGTTGAGCGCCAGAATGGCGGTCTTGCTAGCCGCCTTCAGACCGTCAATGACGCGGTCATCATCCTTGACCGACAGCTTGTCCGCGCCATCGCCCTGTCCATTGGCCACACGATCTTGCGCTTCCGCATCGATCACATGAACAATACCATCGGCATCATCGGCCCCGGTCCAGGCGGATTTTACCATCGCCCGATCCAGACGCCGGCGCGGCTCGAACACGCCGGGCGTATCCACTAGGATGATCTGCGCTTCTCCTTCCATGGCGATGCCGCGCACCGGAAAGCGTGTGGTTTGCACCTTCCGGGTAACAATGGAGACTTTTTCGCCCACCAGCGCATTGACCAGTGAGGACTTTCCCGCATTTGGGGCGCCGATGACGGCCACAAATCCGGCCCGTGTGTCACTCATTCCCTGAAATCCTTTGTAGCATCGCCGTTGCGGCCGCCCGTTCAGCAGACTGTTTCGATCCGCCTTGCCCTTCGCACGGATCCAGTCGCCCCAGCTCAACTTTTACAACAAAAACCGGCTTGTGATCGGGTCCCGCCTGTTCCAGCACTTCATAGTGCGGATGCCCGAGATTACGCTTGGCGGCCAGCTCTTGCAGGTCGGATTTCGGATTGCGCGGCTTGGCGGTCAGATTGGCAATCGCCTCGCCCCATCCGCGTTCAAACACACCGCGCACCGCCTCCAGCCCGCCATCCAGATAAACCGCGGCCATCACGGCTTCTGTTGCATCGGCAAGGATCGACGCCTTGTTCCGGCCACCCACACGGTCTTCTGCGGGAGACAGGCGCAAACCCGGCCCCAGATCAAAAGCACGCGCCACTTTTTCACACGCTTTTTTGTCGACAAGTGAATTATAGAGCGGCGCCAGCCGGCCTTCCTTAGCAGCTTTGAATTTTAAAAACATCGTTTCAGATGCCAGAAGCCCCAGCACCCGGTCGCCTAAGAATTCCAGCCGCTCATTATTGGCAACCGACTTGTCGCCATCGCCAAAACTGGCATGGGTCATTGCCCGCTGAAGCAGCGCCATATCCTTGAAATGATACCCGATCCGCTCCTGAAGGGCGTCCAGTTCCGGATTCATGCCTCATCCTCTGGCAAGGCCTCAATGATCACATTCGCCAAGGCGTAAGGCGGCTCGTCGGTGATGGAGATATGCACAAAAGCCGTCATCCCTTCCGGCGTCAGTCGGGCAAGCCAGTCCAGCGCCCGGCCTTGCAGATCCAGCGTCGGCTTGCCGCCCGGCAGATTCACCACGCCAATCTCTTTCCAGGATACCCCGCGGGCAATGCCGGTCCCGAGCGCTTTTGCTCCCGCCTCTTTTGCAGCATAGCGCTTGGCATAACTGGCCGCGCGTTCCTTGCGGCGATCGGATTTGGTGCGCTCGATCTCAGTAAAGCAGCGATTGGTAAAGCGCTCACCAAACCGGTCGAGCGTTTTTTCAATCCGCCGGATATCAATCAGGTCGGTGCCGGTCCCGATGATCAAGCCGCCGCCTCGCGACGGGCATCAGCGATCAAGCCGCGCATCGTCGTCACCGCTTCACGCAGGCCTCTGAAGATCGCTTCGCCAATCAGGAAATGACCGATGTTCAGCTCTTTGACTTCCGCAATCGCAGCCACCGGCTTCACCG
Organism: Hyphobacterium sp.; assembly: GCF_965228115.1. GTDB lineage: Bacteria > Pseudomonadota > Alphaproteobacteria > Caulobacterales > Maricaulaceae > Hyphobacterium. The sequence continues at coordinate 602,244 of NZ_OZ245794.1, forward strand.
TGTCGTAGGTCAGGCCATGTCCGGCATGGACTTCCAGACCGCGTTGATGCGCCAGCGCGCAGGCCTCAGTAATGCGTTTCAAATGATCCGCGGTTCTGGCCTGATCCCCTTCAAGGAAGGCGTCGCAATACGCTCCGGTGTGAAACTCAACGACGGATGCGCCAATGGCTTCAGCCACCGCGATTTGGACCGGGTCCGGCTCAATGAACAGCGAGACCCGGATACCCGCCGCATTCAACTTGGTCACGAAGGGCGCAATCAGCGAATGCTGACCGGCGACATCCAACCCGCCCTCGGTGGTGCGCTCCTCACGTTTTTCCGGAACAAGGCAGGCGGCATGGGGGTTATGCGCCAGTGCGATCGCCAGCATTTCTTCAGTTGCTGCCATTTCAAAATTCAATGGCAGATCAATCTCGGTGGAAAGGCGCTCGATATCCTTGTCGCCGATATGCCGGCGGTCTTCGCGCAAGTGAGCAGTGATGCCGTCCGCTCCGGCTTCAGCCGCCTGACGCGCTGCGCGCACGGGATCGGGGTGCACGCCGCCGCGCGCATTCCGGATGGTCGCGACATGATCGATATTCACGCCAAGGCGGACATGACTGCTCATGCTTGCAATCCCCGGCTGCCCGGCTTGGTCGCCGGAATGGCGGCCAGCTCCGGCGGCAGATCATCCGCCGGATAGGCCGGAAACTCGACCGTCGCCAGTGCAATCAACGGCACGCCAACGTCCGCCTTGCCGCCCGAGCGATCAATCAAACAAGCCTCGGCAATCACATCAGCGCCTGTCTCTTTCAGTGAGTCGATGCACTCGCGCGATGACAGCCCGGTGGTCACAATATCTTCCACCACCAGCACCTTTTGACCCTCATGGAGCTCAAACCCGCGCCGCAAACGAAATGCTCCGTCCTCACGCTCGACATAAATGGCGGGCAAGTCCATCTGCCGCCCCATCTCATAGCCGGGAACGATCCCGCCAACCGCCGGTGACACGATGATGTCCGGCTTCTGATCCAGATGATCGCGCACCATGTCGGCCAGGGCTGCGCACAGCGTCGCGGTTCGCTTCGCATCAGCAAACACTTTGGCCTTTTGCAGAAAGACCGGGCTGCGCAATCCGGAGGACAAGACAAAATGCCCCTCCAGCAGCGCGCCGGCCGCCCGGAATTCGTTCAGCACCGCCTGGGTATCCATCAGTTGTCATCTCCGCTTCCACCACGAACGCGCTCTGCAGACACAACGCCCGAGCACATCTTCAAGGCCGATATAATGTTTGAAAGGTGCCGATTGTCGAACACCTCGATATCAAATTGCATTTCAAAGAAGTCTTTGGACCGTTTCAGCGTGGATAGGTTGCCGATATTGCCGCGGTTTTCACCGACCGCGCGGGCAATATCGGCCAGCGTACCCGGCGTGTTGTGCATCACCGCATGAACGCGAGCGGTGGAAACGGCATTTTCTTCCGCTTCGGCCGTCCAGCCAAGGTCGATCCAGCGGTCGAGATCACTCTCATCATGATCGGTCAGCACGCCACAATCGATGGTGTGAATGGTCACGCCCTTGTCCGGCACCATCACACCGACTATCCGGTCACCCGGCAGCGGTGAGCAGCATTCCGCAAAATGGATCGAAACACCCGGCGTCAAACCCCGCCCGCGGACATACAACCGCGCTTTCTCGTCCCGGATAAGCTCTTTTTCACCCGCCGCATACTGACGGCTATCGCGGCGTCCTGGGAAGACCGCATCGAGAAACTCGCCCGACGTAATCCGCCCGCGCCCGAGTGCCTGATAAAGCGCGTCAACATCCGCCAGCTCGAGGCGCGCGAGGGCGTCCTCAAGGCCTTTTTCCTTGAATATCTTGCCTTCGCGCTCGAAGGCATGTTCGGCGAGCATCTTGCCAATGCCCTCGAATTCAGCTTTCTCCGTCGTCCGGATCAATCGGCGAATCGCGGCCCGCGCCTTGCCTGTGATCGCTAGCTCTTCCCAGCCCGCGGGCGGCTGACGCAGCCCGCCTTTGAGGATGTGAACCACATCGCCATTGCGCAGCCGCGTTCGGAGCGGGCGGTCGCGGCCATTGATCTTGGCCCCGATCGTCGTGTGACCCAGCTCGGTATGAACCGCATAGGCAAAATCCAGTGGCGTTGCGCCATTCGGCAAAGCGATCAGTTCGCCTTTCGGCGTGAAACAGTAAACCTGATCTGCGAACATTTCGAGCTTGGCGTGTTCCAGGAATTCATCCGGATCACCGCCCTGCTCCAAAATCTCCACAAAAGGACGCAAGCGTTCCAACGGGTCTCCGCCCGCTGATTTCGCCGCATCGGCGTCATAGCCATAATCCTGACCTTTATAGCGCCAGTGTGCCGCAACCCCGCTTTCCGCGACCGCATCCATATCTTCGGTGCGGATCTGGATTTCCAAGCGCACACTGTCGGGCCCTACAATGGTGGTGTGCAAAGAGCGGTAATTATTAGGTTTAGGGGTCGAGATGAAATCCCGAAATCGTTCTGGCACACAGCGCCAGTTCTGGTGGATCACGCCAAGGGCGCGATAGCACTCATCGACATTATTGTCGTCAATAATCAAGCGGAAGGCATAGATATCCGCGATTTCATCGAAGGTGATGTTTTTGCGGTCAAGCTTGCGCCAGATCGAATAAGGCCGCTTTTCTCGCCCGAAAACCCGGCCTTCAATCCCGGCCTTATCCAGTTTTTCTGTCAAAACATGGGAGACCTCGGCGACTTCTCCGGCGTTGGCATCCCGCATCTCGCCTAGCCGTTTGGCGACCGACTCAAAGGCGGCCGGATTGACGTATTGGAAGGATAAGTCCTCCAGCTCCACACAGATCCGGTTAATCCCGATCCGCCGCGCCAGCGGGGCATAGATTTCCAGCGTCTCCGTGGCGACCCGCTCACGTTTGTCTGGCTTGGGCACATGATGCAACGTGCGCATATTGTGCAGTCGGTCAGCCAGTTTCACGATCAGCACCCGCACGTCGGACGAAATCGCGACGATCAGTTTCTGAAAGTTTTCCGCTTGACGGGTCCGCGTCGAACTCAGCTCCATCTGACCCAGCTTGGTCACCCCATCGACGAGACTTGAAATCTCGGGTGAGAAATGCGTTGCCAGATCATCCAGCGTTGCGGGCGTATCCTCGACCGTATCGTGGAGAAGTCCTGTACAGATGGTCGCGGAATCCATCTTCAGGTCCGCGAGGATCATGGCGACCGACGCGACATGCGCAAAATAGGGCTCGCCCGAATGCCGCTTTTGCGGCGCATGGGCGTCCTCCGCAAACGCATAAGCGCTGCGGATCAGCTCTTCATTCACCCGGGGGTGGTATTTCGAGATACGCCCGATGAGGTCATCGGCGGTTGGAAAAGGATCACTCGCCGGCGTTCTGAGGTCGGGCGCGGCCAGGCTCACCGCGGTTTAGAACCGGTTGTCCGGCGCTCCGTCACGATCGCTTTGAAGCGCTTTAAGCATATCGGCTTCATCCGGATCGGCCGGGGTCGGCTTGGACGCGATTTGCGGAAGATCATCCTGCGGCGAAGCGCGTTCTTCTTCTTCCTCATCGCTGGGGATCACGCGTTGCAGCCCATTTACCAGGCTGTCCTGAAGTGCATTCAGATCCAGCTTGTCTTCTGCAATTTCGCGCAGCGCGACAACGGGGTTTTTGTCATTGTCACGGTCCAGGGTCAGTTCGGAACCGGCCGAGATATTGCGGGCGCGGTGCGCCGCCATGAGAACCAGATCAAACCGGTTCGTGACTTTTTCGATGCAGTCTTCAACGGTAACGCGGGCCATGCGCGTTCGCCTCCTGGATAATTGCGTGCAAACGGATCGGAGTAGGTAACGCTCCTTGCCCTCTCCCGCAAGGGCTTTGCCGCATTGCAGCACAGCTTTTTCTAGAGCCGGACAGTCGCCTTACGGGCGGATGGCTCAAGATCGGCAATCAACTGGTCTATCGCCGCGCCGCTTACCGGATGAGTCCAGTTCGCCGCCAATTCCTGTAGCGGCAACAAAACAAAGGCGCGTTCATGTGCCCGCTGGTGCGGCAAGGTCAAGGTTTTCGTGTCTAGCACCTGGCCGCGATAATCAATCAGGTCCAGATCCAGTGTTCGAGAACTATTCGGTCCCACACGGACACGCCCTAGCGCACTTTCAACCATGTGCAGCGTTTCCAGCAGCACCAGCGGATCAAGCGCCGTTTCAACTTCCGCAACCGCGTTGGTATAAGCGGGTTTGGATGGGTCCGGCCAGGCGGGCGAAATCCAGAAGGACGACACATGTACAGGCCGCACACCATGCGATTTGAGAAGCTGAAGGGCACGTGTCAGCGTCTCTTGCGGTTCCAGAGCTTGAAACGGCAGATTACCACCCAGCCCGACAAATATTTCGCTATGGGCGCTCATTCGTTCAAACCTTTGCATCACGGAATTTGATTATGACCTTTTATCCTAATGAACGCATCGGCCTCTTTATTGACGGGGCCAATCTTTATTCGACATCCAAATCGCTCGATTTTGATATTGATTACCGCAAACTGTTGGAAGAATTCAAGAAACGTGGCCGATTGACACGGGCGAACTATTACACGGCCCTCCTCGAGAATGAGGACTTCACACCGCTGAAGCCGCTGGTCGACTGGCTGGATTATAATGGCTTCAACGTGGTCACGAAGCCGACCAAGGAATTTACCGACGATAGCGGTCGCCGCCGGATCAAGGGTGATATGGATGTTGAACTCGCCGTCGATATCGTTCTTGCTGCTAGCTATCTCGATCATATCATTCTGTTTTCTGGAGATGGTGATTTTCGCTATGCCGTCGATCAATGCCAGCGCAAGGGCGCACGCGTGACGGTCGTGTCCTCCATGAAGGCCAGGCCGCCCATGATTTCTGATGATCTGCGCCGCCAGGCGGACGGATTTATTGATCTCGCGGATCTTGAGAAAATGATCGGCCGGGAGGGCGGACGTCCGCAACGCAATGACGACTAACGTCCCGCCCGAAGCGCCTCTGGATTGTCCGCTTTGTCCGCGACTGGTTCAGTTTCGCAAGGACAATGCGGTGAAGTATCCAGAGTTCCACAACGCCCCTGTTGAGTCTTTTGGGGATGAAAACGCCCGGCTTTTGATCGTAGGTTTGGCGCCGGGGCTTAAAGGAGCCAACCAGACAGGGCGGCCCTTCACCGGCGATTTTGCCGGCGATCTGCTTTATGCCACGCTGGAAAAGGCCGGTTTTACCCGCGGAACGTATGCCGGCCATGCAGGAGACGGGCTGGATCTCGAAGATGTCATGATCACCAATGCGGTACGTTGCGTGCCGCCGGAAAACAAGCCGGTCGGCGCAGAGGCCAATGCCTGCCGACCCTTTCTGACCAGCCGGATTGCCGCCTTGTCCCGGCTGAAAGCGCTGCTTTGTCTCGGTAAAATTTCACACGACAACACGCTGCGCGCGCTTGGACAAAGGGTCGCCGCCATGAAGTTTGCCCACCAGGCCGCTCAGGACTTCGGGATCGAAGGGCGCAATTTGCGAATTTTCGATAGCTATCACTGCTCGCGATACAATACGAATACGGGCCGCCTCACCGAAGAGATGTTCGAGGCTGTGTTCGCGGATATCAGAAAGTATCTGGACGGCTAACCGTAATTCTTGATCAAGCGGGATTTCTGACGATCCCAATCTCGCCGCTTGACGGTTTCGCGCTTGTCGATGGTTTTCTTACCCTTCGCCAGCCCGATTAGAAGCTTGGCCAGCCCGCGATCATTGAAATAAAGCCGCAAGGGGATGATCGTCCGGCCTTCGCGGGCGACGGCGCCCAAAAGCTTGGCGATCTCTTTCTTTTTCAACAGTAATTTCCGGCGGCGGCGCGGTTCATGATTGAACTGGTTGGCACCCGCATAGGGCGGGATATCCGCATTGATGAGAAAAATTTCTTCGCCCTCCGGGCCGACATAGGCCTCGGCGATGTTCGCACGCCCATTGCGCAGGGATTTGACCTCGCTGCCCTGCAGCGCAATCCCCGCTTCAAACGTCTCCTCAATCTCATAGTCGAAACGCGCACGCCGGTTAATAGCGATCGCGCCGTCTTTTTTCTGGGGCATCAGATCAATCCGGCGTATTCCATGGCCGCTTTCACCTCTGCTTTCACCTCCTCGGGAGGTTCGGTCAGCGGCAAGCGCACCTCAGGTAAGCACAAACCCAGCAAACTCAAGGCGTATTTCGCGGGGCCGGGGCTGGGTGACAGGAAAAGTGCCCGATGAAGTGGCTGAAGTTGATCGCCGATTTCCAGCGCTTCCTGATAATCGCCCGACAGCGTCGCATTCTGCATTTGCGCACACAAAGCTGGCGCGACATTCGACGAAACCGAGATGCAGCCAGTTCCGCCTTCTGCATTGTATCCAATGGCCGTCGGGTCCTCACCGGACAGCTGGATGAAGTCCGCACCGATCAGGCGTCGATGAGCGCCCAGCCGGGTGAGATCACCCGTGGCGTCCTTGACGCCAACCACGCCGGGCAGTTCCGCAATCCGTGCCATGGTTTCAGGCGTTATATCCACGATGGAGCGGCCGGGAATGTTATAGACGATGATGGGTAAGTCAGCACTTTGTGCGATCGCTTCAAAATGCCGGAGCAGGCCGTCTTGTGAGGGTTTGTTGTAGTAAGGTGCGACCACCAGAGAGCCATCCACACCGGCGGCTTTCGCCCATTTGTGCATCTCGATGGTCGCGGCCGTATTGTTTGACCCGGTTCCAGCAATCACTGGCACCGCGCCATTGGCGACCTCGACTGTCAGTTCGATAACCCGCTTCTTCTCATCCAGAGTCAGGCAGGGGCTTTCGCCGGTTGTGCCCACCGGCACGAGGCCATGCGTGCCCTCATCAATCTGGCGCTGCACCAGCGCCTGAAAAGCGGCGTCATCAACGGCACCATTCTTGAATGGAGTCACCAGCGCTGTAAGGGATCCGGAAAACATGGGTAATCAACCTGACAAAGTTTTTACTGGTCATCAGCCTATCGAACGCCAGATTAGCGGCCAAGGCCGCATAACGGCTCTGGACAGTAACAAGGCGCGCGCCATGATGGCGCCTCCTTTGCGGACATGATGAGTGCAATGCGATTTTTCTCTCAACTGGTCCTGATTACCGGCCTGCTGGCAATCCTTCTGCCGGCGGATGCCCAGTCACCTGATCCGCGCCTGCGCCCTGACCGTCCTAACCCTTCCAGATATCTGGATCAGCATGATTTTTTCATGCTTGAGCGTGGACTTGAAGCCTCCGAAGACGGGGAATGGGGATTGGTTCGCGACACAAGGCGGCGGATATCCGATTCCGTCGCCAGCAACATTCTGCTCTGGCGAATCGCGACCTCTGATGAAGACGCGACCTTTATGGAGCTCGATCTCGCTCTTGAGGAGCTGGAAGGCTGGCCGCAGTACACCACCATCCGCACCGAAGCCGAATTCAAGATTTCAACGTCGGGCCTGTCGCCGGAATTCATCGTCAACTGGTTTGAAGGCAATGAACCGGTCTCTGGTGAAGGCAAGATTGCATTGGGCGAGGCGTTGCGCGCATCCGGCCGCCTTGCGGAAGCTGTCCCCTATATTCGCGACGCCTGGCGCAATCACACATTCCGGCTTTACCGCCAGGATGAGATTTTCGACGCCCATGAAGATATCCTGACCCTTTCCGATCATGACGCGCGCGTTGATTTTCTGCTTTGGCGGGGACAACGCTCCGCAGCCCGCCGTCTTCGCAGCGAGCTCGACAATCCCAATCGCGCCCTGCTGGATGCGCGAATTGCGCTTGCTGCCCGGCAGAGCGGCGTGAATGCAGCCGTAGCCCGTGTTCCCGCAGGGCTCGCCAACCATCCCGGCCTGATTTATGAGCGCGCGCGCTGGCGCCGCCGGGCCAATCTGGATGAAGGCGCGCTGGAAATGTTGTTGCAGCTTCCTGATACACATGACGATCCGGCCGCGCTGGATGATATGTGGCTGGAACGCCGCTTGATGATCCTCAATCTGATCCGGGATCGTGAATATGCCACAGCGTATCGGCTCGCTTCGGCCCATGGCATGGAACATGGCGTAGACTTTGCCGACGCGGAATTCGTCTCCGGTTGGCTGGCCTTGCGTTATCTTGACCGTCCGGAAGACGCGCTGAACCATTTCACTCGTCTCGAAACCGGCGTGACTTTCCCGGTCTCGGTTGCCCGCGCCCGTTATTGGCAAGGCCGGGCTGCGGAAGATTTGGGTCGGACAGAAGACGCACTCGAATTTTACCGGCTTTCTGCCGTTCACCTCACCACATTCTACGGCCAGATGGCACACGTGCGCCTGGCAGAGAATGGCCGCCCGCTTATGGAATTGGCCCCGCCGCCGCTGATCACCGAGGGCACACGGATCCGTTTCGAATCCCGGCCGGTCACACGCGCCTTGCGACTGCTGGCCGAACAGAATGAAGATTATTTTTTCCGCGTCTTCAGCTATCATTTTGATGACGAGCTGGAGGACGCCGCTGAAAGCCGCCTCCTCGCTCAATTGACGCAGGAATATGGCTATTTGCGCCAGGGCGTTCGTGCGGCCAAAGCGGCCAGCTATCGTTGGAATATCCTGCCGGAAGAAAGCTATCCGGTCGTCGATCTGCCGCCTTCTGGCTATGGGGATCCGGAGCCCGCGCTCTCACATGCCATCATTCGGCAGGAAACAGAGTTTGATCCGCGCGCTGTATCCGGTGCCGGGGCCCGCGGCATGATGCAGATGATGCCGGCCACAGCCCGCCAAACGGCCCGGCGCATGGGCCTGCCCTATCGGTATGAGTCGCTCACCTATGACGCTGAATACAATATGCGCCTGGGCCAGTATCACTTGCAGGAAGTGATCGATGAGTTCGATGGCAGCTACATCCTCGCCATGGCGGCCTATAATGCCGGCGGACACCGGGCGCGGCGCTGGATCCAGGACTATGGCGACCCGCGAACCGACGAGATCGACCCGATCGACTGGATTGAATCTATCCCATTCTCTGAAACGCGGAACTATGTCCAACGCGTGATGGAGAATGTGCAGGTCTATCGGTGGCGTCTGGGCGATGGGCAGCCCGTGCCGCTGGAACTTGAATATGATCTTCGCCGCGGCGCAGGGTATTTCTAGACGAATTCCAGCGCCTGCCGGAAAATCGCGGGATCGACATTGCCGCCGGTCACGACCACCACGGTTGTCTTGTCTTTCGTGTCGATCTGACCGTTGAAAAGGCTGGCAAAAGCGGTGGAGCCGCCGGGCTCCGCGACCAGTTTCAATTGCTTCCACTGGAAGGCGATGGCGCGCAGCGTATCGTCATCACTGGCGGTCACGGCTCCGGTGAGCTGTTTCCGGTTGAGTTGAAAGGTTAGCCGACCCGGCTCCGGTGTAATAATCGCATCCTGGATGGAACCGGATTTCCGGGCATTCGCAACCCAATCGCCTGCTTCCAAGGACCGTTTGTGATCATCGAAGCCTTCTGGCTCTGCCGCCCAGAGCTCGCAACGGGGAAAATGCTGCCTTATTGCTAAACCCGATCCGCCAATCAGCCCGCCGCCCCCTGTGCAGCACACAAATTGATCGGGGTTCAGCCCCCGCGCCGTTAAATCTTCCGCCACTTCGAGACCGACCGTGCCCTGCCCGGCCATGATATAAATATCATCATAGGAGGGCACCAAGGTCGCGCCCTGTTCTTCGACCAACCGGGCTGAAATCTCTTCCCGGCTTTCGGTCTCGCGGTCATAGGGCACGATTGTGCCACCGAACCGTTTCACCCCTTCGGCTTTAATCGCCGGGGCATCCGACGGCATGACAATGGTGGCGGGTATGCCCAGCAGCCTGGCCGCCAACGCGACGCCCTGGGCATGATTACCGGACGAGAACGCCACAACGCCCTTGGCTCGCTCAGCCTCGTTCAAGCGCGACAGGCGATTATACGCCCCGCGGAATTTGAACGAGCCGGTGCGTTGTAGACATTCCGGCTTGATTAGCACTCGCCCGCCCAGCTGGGCATTCAATACATCATTTTCCAGCAAGGGTGTTCGCACCGCCTCGCCCTTGATCTGGCGTGCGGCCTCCAGAACGTCCTCATAGGTTGGCAGACCGGTCATTGCTGAAACTCCCTACTGGCAATGCCTGTATTCGCTTTTAAAAAGACACGCAAAGGCGTTGCGCTGTGGCCGCAAGACAGGCTTGAATACGTTCAGGTCCGCAAGTCGGACAAAACCGGGGAGAATGACATGATGCTGAAGGGCGAGATGATGGATGCCCCCCTGATGATTTCAGGGATTTTGAAACATGCCGACAATTGCCATGGCGACCGGGAGATCGTCAGCCGCCTGCCGGAAGATCTTTCGACACATCGCTATGGCTATTCCGAGGCTCATACCCGCACGCGTCAGCTGGCAAATGCGTTGACGAAAAAGCTCAAGATCAAACAGTCCGACCGGGTCTCCACGATTGCCTGGAATACGCACCGGCATTTCGAGCTTTATTACGGCGTGTCGGGCATCGGTGCCGTGGTCCATACGGTCAATCCCCGTCTCGACCCTGCGCAGATCATCTGGATCCTCAATCATGCCCAATCCAAAGCCGTCTTCTTTGACAAGACCTTTGCGCCGCTGATTGATGGCATCGCCAAGCATTGCAAAACGGTGAAGCACTGGGTGTTGATGACGGACTCCAATCACACCAAGGATGTCCAGACCAAATGCCTCGCCTATGAAGACCTGATCGACGCGCAAAAGCCCGACTATGACTGGCCGGAGTTTGATGAGCGCGCCGCCGCTGGCCTTTGTTATACGTCCGGCACCACGGGTGATCCCAAAGGCGTCTTGTATTCCCACCGCTCCACTCTCTTACATGCCATGACGACCTGCGCTGCAGACGTCATCGGTGTGGGCGCGCAAGGCGTGCTCTGCCCCGTGGTTCCCATGTTCCACGTCAATGCCTGGGGCATCCCTTATGCAGCGCCGATGGCGGGGGCGAAGCTGGTTATGCCCGGGCCACGCCTTGATGGGGCGGGCCTGCATGAAATGATCGAGGAAGAGGGCGTCAATTATGTCGCCGGTGTTCCAACCGTCTGGCTCGGCCTGCTGCAATATCTGCGCGAGAACAACAAGCGCATCGATGGCATCGAACGAGTCCTGATCGGCGGGTCGGCTCTGCCAGAGGCCCTGCTCCGCGTCTTTGAGGACGAATATGGCGTGACCATGCAGCAAGGCTGGGGCATGACCGAGATGAGCCCGCTGGGCACGGTTAACACCCCGTTGGCCAAACATATCGGCATAGACCGCGAAGACGAGGTCAAGCTGAAGCTGAAACAGGGCCGTCTCGTTTATGGTGTGGAAATGCGCATCGTTGACGATGAAGGCAATGAAATGCCTTGGGATGGTAAATCCTCTGGTCACGTCCAGGTACGCGGCCCGTGGATTGCTTCGGGCTATTACCGGGGCGCTGGCGTGGAAGCCTTCACCGATGATGGTTGGATGCGCACCGGCGACGTCGCCCACCTTGATTCCGATGGTTTCATGACCATCACCGACCGGTCCAAGGATGTCATCAAGACCGGTGGCGAATGGGTCTCCTCTATTGATCTCGAAAATGCCGCCATGGGCCATCCCAGCGTTGCCATGGCCGCTGCCATCGGCATGCCGCACCCGAAATGGGACGAACGCCCGCTGCTGATCGTGCAGCTCGCCCCCGGCGCAGAGCCGGATGGCGACAGCATCAAGGAATACCTCGCCGGCGTCGTGCCCAAGCTGTGGATCCCCGATGATGTCCAGTTCATCGAGGAAATGCCGATCGGCGCGACGGGTAAAATCCTGAAAACCAAGCTGCGGGAAATGTTCAAGGACTACCAATTCCCGGGCACGGAAGGCATGGGGGCTTAAAACCCATGTCGTCATCCCGGACGGGCGCAAGCCTGATCCGGGACCCATGCCGGACTGGCGACGTTTTAGCATGGGTTCCGGGCTCGCACATCGTGCGCCCCGGAATGACGGGATTTTCTAACCATCAATCCCCCTGCCCGGCTCTTGCGCACCTGGTCGGACTCACTTATGTTTTTATCGAAATTCGATAAGGAGTGAGTTTGATGGAACTCATCGTGCTAATCGCGATGTTCTTTTTGCCCAGCTTGATCGCACTGGTGCGCAGCCACCATAATGCGTTCGCAATCTTTCTGACCAACTTCCTGTTGGGCTGGACGCTGATTGGCTGGATTATCGCCCTGATCTGGTCGACGACGTCGACCCGGCAACGCGTCGCGGCTTAAACCTCGCCTCTCAAACGGGTGCGCAGATCATGGCGCTGTTCATACATGCGCCGAGCCGTCTTCGCATACCAGCCCGTCCGCCAGCCGGCATCGACGGTAATTTCGTCGCGATGCCGGCAACCACCACCGTCCAACGGTTCTATGGTCAAAACATGATCATGCCGCTTGGCCATCGTGCCATGTTCGCGGCTCACCAGCCGCCGGGCGGCATCATCACGGTCCATCACGTCGATATGCCAGCGCCCGATCGGCAACCAGCCATATAGGCGCAGTTTCAGATCTATCGATTGCCCCGCAAAGGCCTCGCCAGTCGGCAAGCCCTCATAGGTCACTTGCGAGGACATGGCCTCGGCCAGCTCGTCGAATTTCACGATCTCTGCAAAATGTGCGTCTGCCTCCATCGCATAATCGCGTTCAACGACGAAAGTGACGGCCATGAGATTTACTCGATGAATTCAGCGATGTCCGACAGGGGCTTTTTGATCAGCGCATGTTCCGGCACGGTTGCGCCATCTGCCGGATAGCCCGCCACGATCAGCATGTAGGGCTTTTCATCCTTGGGCCGGTTACAGATCTCCGACACGAAGGTCATCGGATTGGGCGTGTGGGTCAGCGTCACCAGACCGGCGCGATGCAAAGCGGTTAAGAGCATGCCGCAGGCAATGCCGACGCTCTCACTTACATAGTAATTCTTCTTGTTTTCCCCGGCCGTCACGCCTCCGCGCCGCTGTGCGAACACAGCGATGATCCAGGGCGCGATTTCCAGATAGGGCTTGTGATCATCCGTGCCGAGCGGTTCCAGCGCATCCAGCCACTCCTGACTGGCTTTCTCCTGATAAAAAGCGCGTTCTTCGGCCTCGGCGGCCTCGCGCAGCTTGGTACGCAATGGCCCCTTCCCCAGCACGGAGAAAAACCAGGGCTGGTGATTGGCGCCCGAGGGCGCGGTTCCCGCCGCCAGAATCGCATTTTCGATAATCTCGCGCGGCACATCCCGGCCGGAAAACTCCCGCACCGTGCGGCGCTTCTTGATATCGGCATAGAAAGCTTCCGCCTCCGCCGTCATGTCGTCGAGCGGCTTTTCGGTGAATTCTAGCGGGAGGCGGGTGTCGGTCATGGATAACTCACTAATACGAATAGATTAATCGCTATGAATCCGACCGGAACTGCGACCATTAGAACCTTGGCGGCAATGCGACGTCTTGTTGTCACAGTATGCGGCGATTTACCATTCTCCCATAACCAGACGATACCGCCAGCAATTTGCGAGATACCGGCTCCGAACAACATCACTGAAGCGATCATCATGACCGTGGATATTTCGGACGAGTTTGCCGACAAGCCGTTCGAGAAAGCGCCTACGGCGGCAAATGGTAATGCCAATCCGAATACGATTACGCTACAGACCACGAGCTTCAATGTCGCGAGTGAAATCGCCGCCCAGCCTTGAGGTGGAGGATATTTGAGACCTGTCATTCGCTTGTTTGCTTAAAGTATTCTACCCCCAATCCAACACCACCTTGCCCGACTTGCCCGAGCGCATGGCATCGAACCCGGCCTGAAAATCATCCACCGGCAGGCGGTGGGTAATCACTTTGGACACATCCAGACCTGATTGCAGCATGGACAGCATTTTATACCAGGTCTCAAACATTTCGCGGCCATAAACGCCCTTCACGGTCAGCGCCTTAAAAATGATGTCGGCGAAATTGATGTCATAGGCCCGCGCGGGCGTGCCCAGCATGGCAACCTTGCCGCCCATCACCATGGAATCGAGCATTTGCTGGAAGGCAGGTTGCGCGCCCGACATTTCAAGACCGACATCAAAGCCTTCGCGCATTTTTAATTCGGCCATCACCACGCTGAGCTCTTCCTTGCCGACATTCACCGGCCGCAGATTTGGCACCACATCTTCGGCCAGTTTCAACCGGTCCGGATTAATATCCGTCAGCACCACATGACGGGCCCCGGCATGACGCGCGACAGCGGCCGCCATAATGCCGATAGGCCCGGCCCCGGTGACCAGAACATCCTCGCCGACCAGATCAAACTGCAGCGCGGTGTGTACCGCATTGCCCAGCGGATCGAGGATGGCACCAATCTCATCGGGCACTTCGTCGGGCAGTTCGACCACGTTAAACGCTGGCAGGCTGAGATATTCGGCAAACGCGCCGGGAATATTGACGCCAATGCCCTTGGTATCGGGATCAAGGTGAAACTTGCCGGCCCGCGCGGCACGAGACGCGCCACCGATGATATGCCCCTCACCCGACACGCGCTGGCCCGGCTTGATGCGTTTCACGTCTTCACCAACAGCCTCGACCACGCCGGCATATTCATGGCCCACCACCATGGGCGCGGGCACGTTTTTCTGCGCCCATTCATCCCAGTTATAGATGTGGATGTCTGTGCCGCAGATGGCCGTTTTCTTGATCTTGATGAGCACATCATCCGGGCCGATTTCCGGCATCGGCGCGTCCTCGATCATCCAGATTCCAGGTTCAGCTTTCGACTTGGCGAGGGCTTTCATTTGTAGGCTCCGTCCGGCGGAATGACTGGACGAGGAAATAAACCGCCATCAGCGGAATGGCGAGAAAGAAAACAGCAATCGTCTGCGCCATGAACTCGATGGTCGGTCCGGTGGGATCGATAAAGCGGGCGTAGCTGGTTACCAGTGCGGGGATCAATAACAGACCTCCCATAATCAGATATCCATTCATGGCGAACAGAATACCGATCATTAAAACCGAAACGCCGATCATCCCCCACTTTCGCCAAGCCGCAGAGGTCACTGATTCTGCCACGCGGCTTTCCGCACGAGGCAGCGCGCTGTCCTCGTCCATCACCATAATAATTGCGCGGTCGATCATTTCATTTTCATAGAAGTCCCTGCTCGTAATCCCGTGCGGTAGAAGAATTAACACCGGCAACATGGGACCAATTACAGCCCACCTATTCGAGGCTCGACCCGAAAATTTCAGAGTTAGAAATGCTATGAAAACTGTAACCAACCCCGCATACGCCCAGGGAAAGAACTGATCGATATACTGCACGACATAGATATGCCGGCGCATATCCTCATTTTCGAGGCCCCGAACAAAGGCGAGGTCCGCCGCATCTCTGGGAAATTCCATTGCCAAAATGGGCGTTGAAAATCCGTTCGGCAGCTCGAACTGGTCCGGCAACGGAACTTCCTGGATTTTCATCGCTAGAAAGATCGTGGCCGCCGCAAAGACCAGCGTCAGAACCAAAAATCCGCGTTGCAGCCAGATCATTAAACGCCTCCCCAAGCGGCAACTTTAAGCGGACTATTCAATCAGGAAAAGGCTCAACTCTCTCGTCATCCCGGGGCGGGCCGGAGGCGCGAGCCCGGGACCCATTCCGGAACGTCATCATTCACGGCATGGGTCCCGGAACAGGCCAGAGCCTGCCCGGGATGACGTTGTGACTAACCTTCGACGTGGCTGACCGGCGGGAAGACCCGCGCCAGCGGACCCTCAGAGGGTACAGGCGCCAGCAAGATGCTGCGCACAGGGTTCCAGGCCGCGCCCAGAAGGACCACCACCGCGCCCAGCGACAACAAGGTAATCGCGACGACGGTCGGCGTTTCCAACCCGGCCTGATTAACGATCACGGCAATCGAGATACCCGCTGTCAGCAAACCCGAGACGATCAGGGCCCGTCGATTGATCAACAGGGAGACGAGCGCAAAGATCGCAATCACGACCAGCGCGGTGACGGCCAGCTGGGTGGCATTGCCGCCATCCGAGCCCATAGCCGCCAACAGGTTGATGGCTTCCGGATTGGCAAAGTCGGCCTCATCAAAAGTCCAGCCGATTTGCACCACATTCAACACCGCCGATAACAGGATCGGCGCAGCAAAGAAGTGAAGCCAGAACGCTGTACCCGAAAGCCGCGTTGTGCGTTGCGGATCACGGGCATCAAATACGATCCCCGCCAGCAAGAGCGCGGCCCCGATGGCGACATTCAGGGCCGGTGCGTACATGCCCGCCGTGTAGGGATCGATCGTAAACAGGGTCAGCGCCGCCAGGGTCGCTAGCCCAACACCCATCAATCCACCGGCAAACGGCAGGCGGAAGCTGAAATAAAACATGGCGACCGGCACCAGAGCGGCCAGTCCGGCGACAATCGGAAGGATCCGCAGCGCGATCGGAACCTCCGCCAGCACCAGATTGACCGTGTCGCGATTGAATTCCATGTCATCGGCAAAGCCGAACCGGCCCTCAAACGTGCCCTCGCCGATATTCAGCCCGTGCTGCAGGAATTGTGCATAGGCCCATACCAAAACGATGGTGACCGAAACCGTAAACGCCCCGCACAGAAAGATACCCGGCAAAATACGCCTTTGCCGGCCCACCAGCACGGCGGACAAAAGCCAGGTGACAATAGCGATGCCGCCAATCAGGCCCATCAGCGCCATTTGCCAGCGCAAGCTGCCCTCTTCGATCTCCAACCCGCTCATAACGGTGCCCGCGCCGACGCCCAGGCCGCCGAGCAGAATCAGCACACCGATTGTGGTGAAGATGTCGTGGAAATTATTCAGGAAGGGCAGCATCTCGTCAGACGGACGCGCGCTGCTGGCGGGCGGGGATGATGGCGCAGAGTCTGCTGCGCTGTCGGTTGACGGTTCAGACATCAAAACCTCCTCGGCAAGTCACTTGCCGCTTTGATGCCCCCCAGCAGTCAAACAGATGCAGATTCGCTTCCCACGGCGAAGATGTAAGCGAATTGGTACAGGATTATGACCGGAATGTCATGGGGGTTTAGACCACCCCCAATTCCTTCCCGACCTTCGTAAACGCCTCAACCGCCCGGTGGATCTGATCCGGTGAATGCGCCGCGCTCATCTGGGTGCGGATGCGCGCCTTGCCCTTGGGCACGACGGGATAGAAGAAGCCGATCACATAAACGCCCTCCTCCATCAGCCGGTCCGCCATTTTCTGGCTCAACGCGGCATCGCCCAGCATGACCGGAATGATCGGATGTTCACCCGGCAACAGTTCGAACCCGGCCTTGGTCATACCCGTGCGGAATTGCTTGGCATTGGCAAACAGCTGCGCGCGCAGATCATCGCCGTTTTCCACCAGTTCCAGCGCTTTCAGCGAGGCCCCGGCAATCGACGGTGCGAGGGAATTGGAGAACAGGTAAGGCCGTGAGCGCTGACGTAAGAGATCAATGATCTCCTTGCGCGCCGCGGTAAAGCCGCCCATCGCCCCGCCCAGCGCCTTGCCCAGCGTGCCGGTAATGATGTCGACCCGGCCCATCACGCCGCAATGCTCCGGCGTGCCCCGGCCTTTGGCGCCCATAAAGCCATGCGCATGGCAGTCATCCACCATCACCAGCGCGCCATACTTGTCCGCCAGATCGCAAATGGATTTCAGATCCGCGATATAGCCATCCATGGAAAACACGCCGTCCGTTACGATCAGCTTATGACGCGCGCCGGCGGCCTCAGCGGCTTTCAGCTGGGTCTCCAGATCCTCCATGTCCGAATTGGCATAGCGGAAGCGCTTGGCCTTACACAGGCGCACGCCATCAATGATGGAGGCATGGTTCAACGCATCGGAAATGATGGCATCTTCGGCTTCCAGCAGCGGCTCGAACACACCGCCATTCGCGTCAAACGCCGCCGCATAAAGGATGGCGTCTTCCTGACCGGTGAAGTTGGCAATCGCCTTTTCCAGTTCTCTGTGAACCGTCTGCGTGCCGCAGATGAAGCGGACAGAGGCAACGCCAAAGCCATAATCATCAAGGGCATCCTTGGCGGCGTGGATCAGTTCCTGATTATCCGCGAGACCCAGATAATTATTGGCGCAGAAATTTATGACATGATCGGTCTTGCCATTGCGCTCGACATTGATCTCGGAAAACTGCGGCGTAGTGATCACCCGCTCGCGTTTATAAAGCCCATCGGCCTCGATCTGTTGCAGCGTATCGGCGAGATGCGAATAAAAGGCGTCAGTCATATCAAAGGGCTCCCTGGGGTGTGGCGCGAGACATAAACGCGCCCGGCACTGCTTTCAATCCACGCAAGATGCGACAAAAACCATATTGCAGGTGCGAAATAGTGCCGGTTTTCCTTGGCATGCGGATCAAATCCGGGTTTAGCTTGCGATTAGCGTAAGTTGGAAGGGAACGGAGCCGTCTGACCGGCTCTGGATATTCGATGGGCATGAAGCCGACCGATACCCTCGATCCGGATTATTTTCACAAGGTTGTGGATTGCCAGTGGGCCTGCCCCGCACACACGCCTGTGCCTGACTATATCCGCTTGATCGCACAGGGCCGTTACACCGAAGCCTATATGGTCAATCGCCGTTCAAACGTGTTTCCGGGCATTCTCGGACGCGTTTGCGACCGCCCATGCGAACCGGCCTGCCGCCGCACGCGGGTGGAAGACGAACCGGTCGCAATCTGCCGGTTAAAGCGCGTGGCCGCCGATCACCGCAGTGAGGTTTCCCACCTCATCCCCAGACCGGAAGCCGCAAATGGCAAGAAAGTCGCGCTGATCGGTGCAGGTCCCGCCTCTCTAACGGTGGCGAATGATCTCGCGCCTCTGGGCTATGACTGCACCATCTTTGAAGCCCACAAAAAGCCGGGCGGTTTGATGATCGCCAACATCCCGTCCTTCCGCCTGCCGCAAAAAGTGCTGGATGACGAGATCGGCTACATTCTCGACATGGGCGTCACGTTGAAGACCGGTCATCGCATCGAGTCCATGAAGGATCTGATGGAGGAAGGCTATCATGCCGTCTTCGTCGGTTCCGGCGCACCCAAGGGCAAGGATCTGAACATTCCTGGACGCGAAGAAGCGTCAGACAACATCCATATCGGCATCCAGTGGCTGGAAGAGGTCGCTTTCGACCATACGGACACCATCGGCAAGCGCGTCCTGATCATCGGCGTTGGCAATACCGCCATGGATTGCTGCCGCACCTCGCTTCGCCTTGGATCCAAAGATGTGAAGGTCATTGCGCGCAAGCCACGTCAGTTCTTCAAGGCCTCGCCCTGGGAGTTGAAAGACGCCGAGCATGAGCGCGTCGAAATCGTGGTGAACCATTCGCCCAAAGCCTTCGTTATCGAAAACGGCAAGCTGACGGGCATGACGTTCGAGGTCATGGAATATGATCTCGACGAGAGCGGGAAGATCACCGGTCAGCGCGTCACGGGTGAGACCACTCTCCCTTGCGATGATGTCATCCTTGCCATCGGACAGGACAATGCTTTTCCCTGGATAGAGCGCGATATCGGCATTGAATTCGACAAGTGGGAAACGCCGATTGTCGACAAGACGACCCACGAATCCACACGTAAGGGCGTATTCTTTGGCGGGGATGCCGCCTTTGGCCCGCTGAACATCATCTGGGCCGTGGAACATGGCCATCAAGCCGCCATCTCCATTCACAAGCATTGCCAGGACGAGGACATTACCGAGCGGTTGCCACGCGGGCTCAATCTGGAAACTGTGAAAATGGGACCGAATGAATGGTCCTATTCCAATGATTATGATCCTCTCCACCGGCGCGAAATGCCGGAAGTTGATCTGGAAGAGCGCTTTAAATCCCTCGATATTGAGGTCGAGCTCGGCTTTACGCCCGAAGAGATCAAGACCGAGGTGGAACGCTGCCTGAATTGCGATATCCAGACGGTGTTCACGGCGCCCGCTTGTACCGAGTGTGACGCCTGCATCGACATCTGCCCGGTTAATTGCCTGACCATCGCGCCTAATGGGGAAGAAGCCGATCTGCGGACACGCTTGTCAGCACCGGCTGAAAACCTTGATCAGGCGCTATGGGTCTCCGAAGACCTGCCGAACACCAGCCGCGTGATGCTGAAAGACGAAGACCTTTGCCTGCATTGCGGCCTGTGCGCCGAGCGCTGCCCCACAGGGGCCTGGGATATGCAGAAATCCACCATCTTCCTGCCGCATGCCGACGACGAGCTTGCCGCAGCCGCCAGCCGGAGAGCCGCGGAATGAATGTGCAAGCCAAAGCCGACGCCTCGAATTCAACCGAGGTAAAGGTCAATGACTTCGTCATCAAGATCGGCAATGTGAACGGCACAGGCTCGGCCTCGGCCAATGGCTTGTTGATGAAGTCCATCTTCCGGATGGGCATCCCCGTTACCGGGAAGAACCTGTTTCCGTCTAACATTCAGGGATTGCCGACCTGGTATGAAATCCGGGTATCCAGGGATGGCTGGACCGCCCGCCGCAGCGACGTCGATCTGATGGTCGCCATGAATCTGGAAAGCTATGAGCAGGACCTGAAATCGGTCTCGCCAGGCGGCACACTGCTTTACGATTCCACCTGGCCGCGCCCGAAATTTTATGGCCGCGAAGACATTACCGTGATCGGTGTTCCGCTTGCCCGGATGACCAATAGCGAGTTTTCGAATGCGCGTACCCGCGTCCTGATGAAAAACATGGCCTATGTCGGCGCGATCGCCGCACTGACAGGCCTGGATATGGCCGCCATTCGCGGCCTGGTGGAAGAAACCTTCAAGGCCAAACCCAAGCTGATCGCGCCGAACATGAAGGCATTGATGCTGGGCTTCGACTATATCCGCGAGCATTATGATCCCCTGCCGCTCCGCTTTGAGCCGATGGATGAGACCAAGGACTGCATCCTGATCGAAGGCAATGACGCGGCAGCGCTGGGCTGTGTCTATGCCGGAGCCACATTCGGGGCCTGGTATCCCATTACACCGTCCACCTCTCTGATGGACGGCTTCAAGGCGCATTGCCAGAAGCTGCGCGTGGACGAGGAAACCGGCAAGAACAATTACTGCATCATCCAGGCTGAAGATGAGTTGTCGGCCGCCGGCATGGTCATCGGCGCCAGCTGGAATGGCGCGCGCGCCTTCACGCCGACTTCCGGGCCTGGCATCTCGCTGATGAGCGAGTTTATCGGTTTTGCCTATTACGCCGAAGTCCCGTCGGTCTTCTTCGATATTCAGCGTGTTGGCCCTTCGACCGGCATGCCCACGCGGACCCAGCAGGGCGATATTCTGCTGGCGGCCTATGCCAGCCATGGCGACACCAAGCACATCGTTCTGTTCCCCGCGGATCCAAAAGAGTGTTTCGAATTATCAGCCGATGCCTTTGATATCGCCGAACGCTTTCAGACGCCTGTTTTTGTTCTGTCCGATCTTGATATCGGCATGAATGAGTGGATGGTGCCACGCTTTGAATGGGAGGATCGCCGCCAACCTGATCGCGGCAAAATTCTGAACGCAGAAGACCTGGAAAAAGTCGAGAAATTCCACCGCTATCTGGATGTGGATGGGGATGGTATTCCCTATCGCACCATTCCGGGCGAACACCCGAAGGGGGCGTATTTCACGCGCGGGTCGGGTCACAACAAATTTGGCGGATACACTGAAGATTCAGGAGCTTATCAGGAGGTTCTCGACCGGATTCTTCAAAAATGGAAGAATGCCGCTGATCACCTTCCTCCGCCGGTCATCAATAAATGCGGCAAGGAAACAAGCCGCGCTATTCTGACGGTTGGCGGGTGTGCAGCAGCCATTGCTGAAGCCGTTCACCAGATGGCCGAAAACGGGCTCGATTTTGACTATCTGCGTGTGAAAGCCTTTCCCTTCCATTCACAGGTCGAAGCCTTCATGGAGGCGTATGATCAGGTCTTTGTGGTGGAACAGAACCGCGATGGCCAGCTGCGCCAGCTTCTGATCAACGAAACTGACGCCCCCAAGGAAAAGCTGATCCCGATCCTCGATTATTCCGGCATGCCCACCGATGTCGATCGCGTCGTGAACATGATCACCGAACACTGCCAGGCTGAGAGCTAGAGATATGGCGTCCATCACAAAACCGCTCGTCGACAAACACCTGCCAAAGAATAAGCAGGGCCTGACCCAACGAGACTACGAAGGTGTCGCGTCCACGCTGTGCGCTGGTTGCGGTCATGATTCCATCACAGCCGCATTTGTAAGAGCGTTCCATGAGCTGGATCTGGAGCCACACCGCGCCGCCAAGATTTCCGGCATTGGCTGTTCATCAAAGACAACCGCTTACTTCCTGGGCCAGTCAAGCGGCATCAATACCGTGCACGGACGTATGCCATCGGTCGCGACGGGGGCCGCCGCCGTAAACCCGGACCTGCATTATATCGGCGTGTCAGGCGATGGAGACTCGCTCTCCATCGGAATGGGACAGTTCGCTCATGCCATCCGACGCAATCTGAACATGCTTTACGTCATCGAGAATAATGGCGTTTATGGCCTCACAAAGGGTCAGTTTTCGGCCTCTGCCGATGTCGGATCACGTGCCAAATATGGCGAAGTGAACGAACAGACCCCGATTGATCCGGTTCGCACCGCCCTCACCCTGGGCGCAACTTTCGTCGCGCGCAGCTTTTCAGGCGATAAGACCCAGCTGGTTCCGCTCATCAAGGCGGGCCTGATGCACAAGGGCTTTGCCCTTATTGATGTGGTCAGTCCTTGCGTCACCTTCAACGACCATGCCGGCTCGACCAAATCCTACGCTCATACCTACAAATATTATCACCCGGTTATCCATGCCGATTTTGTTCCTGAAGAACAGGAAATCACGGCGGAGTATGGCGATGGCGAAGCCATCACCATTCCCATGCACAATGGCGGTGATGTTGTCCTCCGCAAAACAGATAAAAACCATGATCCGCGCGATCGCGATGCGGCCTTTGATCTTTTGAAGAATCTGGAGGGATCAGAGATCCCGACCGGCCTCATCTACATCGATGAAAACCGGCCTGAAATGGGCGAGATGAACCATCTGCCTGATGTGCCGCTCAACGCGATTGACCATTCAAAGCTCTGCCCGGGTTCTGGAAAACTCAAAGAACTGATGGATGGGTATGCTTAGGTCCTGCGTTTTTTGAGGCTATTCTTCGCAGTCACCTCGGCATGAGGTAAGTATTTACTCGTCACCCTCCGACTTGATCGGAGGGTCTCTATGACGAGATCGTTCGGTCAAGCCGGACGATGACGTGGATAAGCCAAACTTATCCCCGCCCTCCAAACCTCCGCCATAATGCCCTCACCTCACGCCTTATGGAGCAGCGGGCTGCAGGCCGTCTGTAGATCTGGGTGAGAGGGGGATGCCTCGAGTGGGGGCGGTGTAACGAACCGTGTCCATGAAAGAGCGCCTGGGCGCGCGTCGTCTCCGGATGAACGGAGGCGTACGGGACACCCTTGCAGGACATGAGGATGGAACAGGTCTTCAGACGAGCCCGGCTAGAAAACCACGGGCAGTGACTCTGGAGAAACCGTCCATCAGTTGGGCACAAAGCATCGTGACCCATGCGGTTCGGCGGGCTGGTTGAAGCCATACCCTAAGCCGTCCCGGACAGGCGATAAGACATCCCGCGCGGGAGGCCTCATAAGCCACCCCACTACAACTTAGATATACGGCTTGCGAGATCCCTCTCGCGCGCTGCTTCTTCTATCTCAAACCTCGCGGTGAACACCGGCGGGGGTGTTGGTGCAGAACCCCTTACAGACTCGGCAAATCCAACCCCTGCTCGCGGGCACAGTCTTTTGCGATGTCATAGCCCGCATCGGCATGACGCATCACGCCGGTGCCGGGATCATTCCAGAGCACGCGCTCGATGCGTTTGGCGGCTTCCGGCGTACCATCACAACAGATGACCTGACCGGAATGCAGGGAATAGCCCATGCCCACGCCGCCACCATGATGCAGCGACACCCAGGTCGCCCCGGACGCCGTGTTCAAAAGCGCATTGAGGAGCGGCCAGTCGGCGACCGCATCCGATCCATCGCTCATCGCTTCGGTTTCACGGTTGGGCGACGCCACAGAGCCGGAATCCAGATGATCCCGGCCAATCACGACCGGCGCGGACAATTCGCCCGACGCCACCATCTCATTGAACGCCAGGCCCAGACGATGCCGCTGACCCAGCCCGACCCAGCAAATGCGCGCAGGCAGGCCCTGAAAGGCGATGCGCTCCTTCGCCATGTCCAGCCAGTTGTGAAGATGTTTATCATCGGGGATCAGCTCCTTCACCTTGGCATCGGTTTTATAGATGTCTTCCGGATCACCCGACAGCGCCGCCCAGCGAAACGGCCCGATCCCCCGGCAAAACAACGGGCGGATATACGCGGGCACAAATCCGGGAAAATCGAACGCATTCTCAACACCAACATCCTGCGCCATCTGGCGGATATTATTGCCATAATCGAGGACCGGAATGCCCTGCTCCCAAAACGCCAGCATGGCGCGCACCTGATCGGCCATCGACTTTTTCGCGGCTGCCGACACCGCCTCCGGATCGCTTTCGCGCTTTTCAAACCATTCTTCCAACGACCAACCGGCGGGCAGATAACCATTTACCGGATCATGCGCCGAGGTCTGATCCGTCACCGCATCCGGCTTGATGCCGCGCTTTACCATTTCCGGAAAGATCTCTGCCGCATTACCCAGCAGACCCACAGAGACCGCCCGCCCTTCGGAATGTGCGGTCTCGATGATGGCCAGCGCCTCATCCAGCGTATCGGCGCGTTCATCGAGATAGCGCGTGCGAAGGCGCATATCGATGCGCGAGGGCTGGCACTCCACCGCCAGCATGGACGCCCCGGCCATGGTCGCCGCCAGGGGCTGGGCCCCGCCCATACCGCCCAAACCACCTGTCAGGATCCACTTGCCGGTCAGATCGCCGCCAAAATGCTGGCGACCCAGCTCGGCAAACGTTTCATACGTGCCCTGAACGATGCCCTGAGAGCCGATATAAATCCACGAACCGGCTGTCATCTGGCCGTACATCATAAGGCCCTTGCGATCGAGCTCGCGGAAATGCTCCCAATTGGCCCAGGCCGGGACCAGATTGGAGTTCGCGATCAACACGCGCGGCGCATCGGCATGTGTCTGGAACACGCCCACCGGCTTGCCGGACTGCACCAGAAGAGTTTCATCCGCCTCCATGCGCTTCAACGTCGAGACAATCCGGTCGAACGCTTCCCAATCGCGCGCCGCCCGGCCAATGCCGCCATAGACGACCAGTTCTTCCGGCTTTTCCGCCACATCGGGGTCGAGATTATTCATCAGCATACGCAAAGGCGCTTCGGTCAGCCAGGATTTGGCGTCCAGCTCAGGACCGGTCTTCGCGCGGATGGTGCGGGCATTATCAAGTCGGTTGGACGCCATCAGACGGGCTCCCTGTGCAAGTTATCCGCAGCGTCAAGCGCTGCGGTTAGAATACCGGAAAGAACGGGTTGAAGCCGGGCCGCCCTCGCTTTGTCGTATTGGCCCGTGGCTTCATCCATGTAGGCGCGTTGGGCCAGCTCCATCTGGAGGGCATGAACGCCGTGATCGGGTTGGCCGTAATGGCGAGTGATCCATCCGCCCTTGAAGCGGCCGTTTGAGACCGCTTTGTAGGCATTCTGGCCCGTCATGGCTTTTGAGGCCGCCTGTTCGATCTCCGGCGCACAGGACTGGCCGGAATTCGTGCCCAGATTCAGCACGGGTAATTCGCCTTCAAACAGGCGGGGCACATTCGAGGCAATCGAGTGCGCATCATAGAGGACGCAGTAGCCATGCAGTGCCTTGATGCGTGCGATCTGGGCACTCAGTTCCGCGTGGTAGGGATCGAAATAGCTCTCGCGGCGCGTTTTGATGTCTTCGGAATCTGGCGGGTTCTTTTTATAGACCGGAGGCCCGTCGAACAATTCGGTCGGCACCAGCCCCGTCGTCGCCTGCCCCGGATAGAGCGACTGCCCGCCCGGATCGCGATTGAGGTCAATCACATAACGGGAAAGTGTCGCTTTCAGGGTCGTCGCGCCGTGGCCAGCTGCAAAACTGTAGAGCTGATCGACATGCCAGTCCGTATCCGGCAGCTGACGCGCCACCGGCGTCATGCGCGCGGCTATGTCATCCGGCAGCATCGTGCCAGAATGCGGGAAATTGATCAGCAGCGGGCTAGTGCCCTCAGAAAGCACGAACAGATCTGGCATCAGGCAAAGCCCGGCAGGTCGGCAATACCAGATAGCGCACCATCACGCACGAGATCCGTCGCGGTTTTGATGTCCGGTGCGAAATACCGG
The DNA here is from genome assembly GCF_965228115.1 of Hyphobacterium sp. GTDB lineage: Bacteria > Pseudomonadota > Alphaproteobacteria > Caulobacterales > Maricaulaceae > Hyphobacterium. The sequence goes on from NZ_OZ245794.1 coordinate 628,614, forward strand.
TCATCTTCCAGCATGGGAACGTCCGCGCGGAGCAATGTTTTGGCGGCTTCAATGCTCTCCGAAGATTTCAGCGGCGCGTGGAAATCGAGCGCTTGGGCTGCTGTCATCCATTCCAGCGCGATTATGCCATGGAGATTGCCCGTCATCGCCATCAAGCGCCGGGCACCATGCGCGGCCATCGAAACATGGTCTTCCTGATTTGCCGAGGTCGGAATGGAATCCACGCTGGCTGGCATGGCGCGCTGCTTGTTCTCGGATACCAGAGCTGCCGCAGTGACCTGCGGGATCATGAAACCGGAATTCAGCCCCGGTGCAGGCGACAGGAAAGCTGGCAAGCCGGACAGAACCGGGTCAACCAGCATGGCCTGACGACGCTCAGATAAGGAACCGATCTCGCAAACCGCCATCGCAATCATATCGGCGGCAAACGCCACTGGTTCGGCATGGAAATTCCCGCCGGAAATTGCGTCCGGCCCGTCCGGGAAAATCAACGGATTGTCTGTGACCGCATTGGCTTCGGTCGCCAGCGTTGCTGCGGCTTGCCGCAATACACCCAGCGCCGCGCCCATCACCTGGGGCTGACAGCGCAGGCAATACGGGTCCTGCACCTTGGCGCAATCAATATGAGAGGCCGGTATTTCACTTTCGGTCAACAGGTCGAGATAGGCCGCTGCCGCATCCATCTGCCCTTGATGTCCGCGGCACTCATGAATGCGTGGATCAAAGGGCGCGAGCGAGCCCTTGGCGGCATCGACACTCATCGCACCGGTCACCAGAGCCGACTGGAAAGCGCGCTCCGCTTCAAACAACCCCGCCAGCGCATAAGCGGTCGAGAACTGAGTGCCATTCAACAGCGCGAGCCCTTCTTTGGGGCCTAGTTCCAGCGGTTTCAGACCAGCTTTCTTCAAGCCCTTCTCGGCGGGCATTTGCTCGCCTTCAAACCAGACCTCGCCGACGCCAATCAGAACCGCCGCCAGCTGTGCCAGTGGCGCAAGATCGCCAGATGCCCCAACCGAGCCCTGGCACGGGATCAACGGAATGCAATCGCGCTGGATCAACGCTTCCAGCGTTTCGATGACTTGCCAGCGTACGCCTGAAACCCCTCGGCCAAGCGAGGCGATTTTCAGGGCGATCATCAGCCGCGCGATCGCAGGCGGCATGGGCTCTCCCACCCCGGCGGCATGCGAGAGAACCAGACGTTTTTGAAGCTCGGCGAGTTCGGCATCGGCGATGCGGCTCTGCGCCAGTTTTCCAAACCCCGTATTCACGCCGTAAACCGCTCGTCCTGAAGCGACCAACTCCGCAACCGCCTGAGCGGCGCGCTCCACGCCGCCCTTACAGCCACGATCGACCTCAACGGATGTACCGCGATAGATGCTGCACCAATCCGTCAGCGCCATCGCGCCGGGTTTCAGACTGACACTCATGCCCACTCCCCCGAAAGCACGCGGCCATGCAGCGGCCGGGCCCCGACCCATTGGATGAGTTGCGGCAGATGGTCGACATCCCAAACAGCCAGGTCACAGCGTTTGCCGACCTCCAGCGTTCCGATTTCATTTTGAAAACCCAGCGCCCGTGCCCCTTCCCGCGTTATCCCAGCCAAGGCTTCTTCCACCGTCAGTCCAAACAGGGTGCAGGCCATATTCGCTGAGGTTAGCAGCGACAGGATAGGCGACGTGCCGGGATTAGCATCCGTGGCCACTGCCATCGGGACCCCGGCTTTGCGCATGGCCTCAACCGGTGGCTTCCGCGTTTCATTGAGCATGTAAAAGGCACCCGGTAAAAGAACGGCCACGGTTCCGGACCGCGACATATCCACGATGCCAGCTTTCGTAGTATATTCCAGGTGGTCGGCGCTGAGCGCGCCATAGTCTGCCGCCAGCGAGGCGCCACCGAGATCACTTAGCTGATCGGCATGAAGCTTGATCGCCAGCCCCGCCTCTTTTGCGGCATCAAAGACGCGCCGGGTTTGTTCAGGAGAAAACGCTATCCCTTCGCAATAGGCATCTACCGCATCTGCCAGCCCTTCGCGAGCGGCCTCCCGCACCAACGGAATGCAAACATCGTCAATATAGGCATCGGCTTTTCCAGCATATTCCGGTGGAATAGCATGGGCCGCCAAAAGCGTGGACTGAACCCGCAAACCGGTCACCAAACCCAGACTGCGGATTGCCTTTAGCATATTAAGTTCAGACTCGAAGTTTAATCCATAACCCGTTTTAATTTCAATAGTTCCTAGACCTTCTTGAATCAACGGATCAAGGCGAGAAAGCGCACTTGCTGCCAGATCTGCCGCCCCGGCTGCCCTCACGGCTTTAACCGTCGAAACAATACCTCCGCCTTCGCGGGCGATCGTTTCATAACTTACACCGGCCAGCCGTTTTTCGAACTCGTTGGAGCGGTCCCCGGCAAAGACGATGTGCGTATGACAATCGACCAGAGCCGGTGTCACCCAGCGTCCTTCAAGTGCCTCGACGTCGTCGCAATCCGGCGCATCGGACGCATCGCCAATCCAGACAATCCGCCCGTCGCGGATCGCAATGGCCCCATCATCGATGACGCCATAGGGCGTATTTCCGGCCATGGTGGCCAGCCTTGCCTTGGTAAAAACGCGATCGACCCGCATGGCGATCTCCCCAAGCCGCCGAGAATCCTTACACTGGATATTGTCTTGTCAGAGGATTGCCCTGATGCGCAAGCTTTACGCAGCATCTGCCCTGCTCCCTGAGGGCTGGATGAATGACGTCCAGATTTCGATCGACGCCAAAGGCCGGATCAAGTCTGTTCAGGCCGATACGCCACCGGCAAGCGATGCCGAGCGCTATGGTGTCTTGCTCCCGGCCTTGTGCAATCTGCACTCGCACGCATTTCAGCGCGCCTTGGCGGGGCTCACCCAGGTGCGTGGAACCGGCAATGATGATTTCTGGAGCTGGCGGGAAACGATGTATGCCTTCCTGCCAAAACTCGGCCCTGACGAAGTCAATGCCATCGCCGCCCTGCTCTATGCAGAACTGGCCGAAAGCGGTTTTGCGGCGGTCGCGGAGTTTCACTATCTCCATCATCAGCCCGATGGCCGGCCCTATAACGATGTCGCCGAAATGGCTGGCAGAATTGCAGCCGCGGCAAATGAAACCGGGCTTGGCCTTACCCTGCTGCCTGTCGCCTATGTCCGCAGTGGCTTTGGCGGTGCGCCAATAACAGAAGCGCAAACGCGCTTTTCCAATAGGGCAAACGTCCTGCTTAAGCTTCGTGATGCTTGCAAACGCCACCTTGATCGATCTGACGATGTGTTAGGCCTTGCGCCGCATTCACTGCGGGCCGTCACGCCGGAAGATCTGGAAACTTTGCTGAATGGCGCTCCTGAGGGACCTTTTCATATTCATATCGCCGAACAACAAAAGGAAGTCAGCGACTGCCTCAACTGGTCGGGGCAGCGCCCGGTCGAATGGCTTCTAGACCATGCCAATGTGAATGAAAAATGGTGCTTGGTTCACGCCACACATATGACCGAAGCGGAGACAAGAGCGCTCTCAGATACGAATGCCGTCGCCGGAATTTGCCCGACAACAGAAGCGGATCTGGGCGATGGCGCGTTTAACGGGGTGCAATGGCAGAGCTTGAGAGGTCGATGGGGTATTGGCACCGACAGTCATGTGCGCACCGATGCTGCCGAGGAACTGCGCCTCTATGAATGGGGACAGCGCCTTACGCACCAAAAAAGAACGCTGCTGACCGTGCCCGGCGGTTCGACCGGGCGCAGCCTGTATGAAAACGCGCTTTATGGTGGTGCTCAGGCTTTGGACAGGGATTCCGGCGCTATCGTTTCGGGAAATTTCGCCGATCTTATGGCTATTGATCGCAACCATCCCAGCCTCGCCGGCAAAGCCGGTGATGCCTTGCTGGACGGCTGGATCTTCGCTGGTGGCGGCTCTTGTATCTCTGACGTCTGGTCAGCGGGGCGGCATATTGTGAGGGACGGACGCCATGTTATCCGCGAGCGGGTGGTTCAGCGCTATAACGAGGTCATGACAAGATTGCTGACCTAGCGATGCCGCCCCGCAAGCGTTTCAACGACATCGCCTAAGGACAAACCGCGCGCGCGGAGCATGAGCTGGAGGTGAAACACCAAATCAGCTGCCTCATTCTTGAGGTCTTCGTTATCTTCACCCACCGCCGCCAGAGCGGTTTCTACCCCTTCCTCGCCAACCTTCTGGGCGATTTTGCTGATCGGCTTGGCGAGCAAGCCCGCTACATAGCTTTCATCGGGATCGGCTTCGCGGCGTTGATCGATAATGAGTTCCAGCTGCGCCAGGAAAGAAAGCGGTGGCGGGACATCTTCGGCAAAACAGGTGGGTTCACCCAGATGACAAACCGGCCCCTGCGGGTGCGCTTTCACCAGAATCGTGTCCCGGTCGCAATCAATCTGGATTGAGTCCAGTTGCAGATGATTGCCGCTGGTTTCACCTTTCGTCCAAAGCCGGTTTTTGCTGCGGCTATAGAAGGTTACGAGATTATCCCGAATCGTTCTTTCAACTGCTTCGGCATTCATATATCCGAGCATTAAAACCTGACCGGTACGGACGTGTTGAATGATCGCCGGGACGAGCCCCCCGCCCTTCTCAAAGTCAATCGCTCGCACATCAATCATGGCCGCACCTCGATCCCCTTGTCCGCCAGAAAAGTTTTCAATTCCGGAATGGCGATGACTTGCTTGTGGAACACGCTGGCGGCCAGCGCGCCATCAACTTTCGCCTCGTCGAAAACACGCGCGAAATCTTCCACACGACCCGCCCCACCGGACGCGATCAACGGGACGGTGCAAACGGCCCGTGCCGCCATAAGCTGTTCGACATCATATCCCTGCCGCACCCCGTCCTGATCCATGCAATTCAAGACGATTTCGCCCGCCCCGCGATCTATCACCTCGGCAATCCAGTCCAGAGTCTGGCGCGCTTCGGTTTTAGTCTTGTCGGGATCACCCGTATTCGAATGCACCCGCCATTCCCCATCAATCTCGCGGCTATCTAAGCCAACAACGATGCACTGGCGGCCAAACTCCGCTGCAAGGCGATTGATTAAAGACGGATCAGCCAGCGCCGGCGAATTAACCGACACCTTGTCAGCTCCCGCAAATAACCGCGCACGGGCATCATCGACACCGCGAATCCCGCCAGCTACGCAGAAAGGGATATCAAGCTCACGCGCTACACGCTTCACCCACTCCGGTTCAACAGAACGGGCTTCCGGACTGGCCGTGATGTCGTAGAAGACCAGCTCGTCCGCGCCCTCCCGGGCATAACGGGCCGCAAGCTCAACGATATCTCCCACGTCCTCGTGATTGCGGAAGCGCACCCCCTTCACCACGCGGCCATGGCGCACGTCGAGGCAAGGGATTATCCGCTTGGCAAGCACGCCATTGCCTCCGCTAACGTGAAACGCCCCTCATAAAGCGCCTTGCCGATAATCGCGCCAGACGCACCTACCTTTGCCAGAGCTGACAAGTCAGATAGTGCAGCAACACCGCCGGACGCCTGCCAGGCAATGTCGGGTCGCAAGGCCGTCAGATTGCTATAGAGATAAACATTGGGCCCCTCCAACGCGCCATCTTTCGCCACATCGGTGACGAGCGCATGCCGAAGACCGGAACCCGCATAATGTTCGAGTAACCCCGCAAGTGGTTCAGCTCCCGATTGCGTCCATCCGGATGTCGTCGGCCAGATCTCACCGTCTTCAATGCGCACGTCGAAGGCGGCGACAATCTTCTCTGGGCCATATCGGGAAATCCAGGAGGCGACCTGTTCCGGCGCGGTTACCGCCAGACTGCCAACTATGACCCGGCTGGCTCCGGCATTGATCAGCGCATCGATGTCGACCGCCTTGCGAATACCGCCGCCGACCTGCACTTTAAGTCCGCAATTTGCCAGATCGCTAATCGTCGCCGTTTGCCGGCGCGTACCGTCACGAGCACCGGAGAGATCGACGACATGCAGCCACTGGGCCCCAAGCGCCGCATAGCTCTCAGCCACCGCAACCGGATCGTCGCCATAATCAGTGACTGCACTAAAATCGCCCTTGGTGAGGCGCACCACGCGGCCGTCCAGAAGATCAATCGCTGGATAGAGAATCATGCCGTCAACTCCAGAAAGTTCTTGAGGATTTGCGCGCCCGGTACCGCGGAGCGTTCCGGATGGAATTGACAACCCATCACATTGCCGGACCGGATCGTTGCCGAAAAATTTCCGCCATAGTCGCAGCTGGCGAGCGTATGCTCCCCGACCGGGGCGGCATACCCGTGAACGAAATAGACGTAAGCACCCGGCTCAATACCGCTCAGCAATGGGTCCTCACGATCAATTGCCAGCTGGTTCCAGCCCATATGCGGCAACACACCGTCAGAGGGCGCCTGCATGACCTTCACTTCACCGGGGATTAGGCCAAGCGTTTCGACATCGCCCTCTGCCGAGCGCTCGAACAGAAGCTGCATACCCAGACAGATGCCCATCAATGGCCGCGTCTCGGTATGAAGAGCGTCTGCCCAGCCCGACGCATTCAAGCGCGCCATTGCTGGCCCCGCAGCGCCCACGCCGGGCAGGATCAGCCGCTCCGACTTATCCGCTTCACCGGGCATGGCAGCTAGAGTGTGGCCCACACCCATCCGGTCCAGAGCGGCCTGAACGGAGAAAATATTGGCACAGCCCGTATCAATCAGTGCGACAGTCACAGCACACCTTTTGTCGAGGGGATGGCATCGCCTTCGATCTTTACAGCCTGGCGCAGCGCCCGGCCGAAGGCCTTGAAGCATGCTTCGATCATGTGGTGAGCGTTCTCGCCGGAGACATCAACGTGGATGGCCGCTTTCAAACTATCCGCGATGGACCGGAAGACGTGCGGGGTCATCTCGACCGGGAACTCTCCCACGCGCTCACCGGGAATGTCGCCGGAGAATTTCGCGAACGGCCGGCCCGAAAGATCAATCCACACCCCGGCCCGAGTTTCGTCCATGGGCAACTCAAAGCCAAAGCGGCCAATGCCCCGCCGGTCGCCCAGAGCCTTGGCCAGAGCTTCACCAAAGGCGAGCGCGACATCTTCAATCGTGTGGTGGGCATCCACGCCGGTGTCGCCTTCACAAGCAATCTCCAGGGAAAATCCACCGTGCTTGGCGATCTGTTCCAGCATGTGATCGAAGTACTCGATACCCGTATCGATTGAGATGGGTGACTCGGCTTCGAGGGAGAGCGCGACGAAAATATCGGTTTCCTTGGTGGTGCGTCTCACTTGGGCCGAACGGGCCGGTACGGCCCCCAAACGGTCCAGCAATTCGCCAATATCAGTTGCCGAAACGACCGGCATTTCCGCGCGATAGCCTTCAAAAGACAGCTGAATACCAAGTCCGGAAAGACGCGCAGCGAAACCGGCGGAATCTTCCAGTTCTAACGTAAGTTTATTGTGGGACACCGCTGCCTTTGCCACCTCAGGCCAACCGCTAAACGCCTCAAGTAGTGCTTTTTGTTTTGTCTTTAGGGCTATATTTTCATTAGTTTTTTGTGATTTCGATATTGCGCTTATTTGCTGGAGACCCGTTTCGATCAAGCCATCACCCAAAGTAGATTCCCAGGCCCGGATTGGATCGTTTACCGAAGTAAATACGGCCGTGATCGGCGCTTCGACCGGACCGAACCGGTCCGATTTCAGATCTGTGCGGTCCAGCAAAGAAAGGACCTCCGAACTGGGCAGAAACACTACCTCGGCAGCGTTAATCTGATGACGGGCAGCATAGCGCGAGCGCAGCTTTTCCAACAGCGCCGTCCGGGCCAGCCCCGTCCTGTCGAGGGAGAGATCGTCGAATGTCATGCCCCACCTGCCCGGCGGCGGAACGCCATTGCCTCCTTATGGGCGGCCAGCCCTTCGAGTTGCGCCAGGCGCTCAACGGTCGGCGCGATGGCTTCCGCACCTTTGCGGGTCGCCTCAATGAGGGTCGTCGTACGCTGGAAGGACTCCACCGTGACACCCGAGCAGGCCCGGCCCGCCCCACCGGTGGGCAGGGTATGATTAGGGCCAGCGGCATAATCGCCCATGGATTCCGGCGTCCAGGGGCCAAGGAAGATCGCCCCGGCGGTGGTAATCCGTTCAGCCAGCTCGCCGGCCCGTTGGGTTTGGATGATCAAGTGTTCGGGCGCGCCATATTGGGCGATCTCGATCGCCTCCTGCCGGGAGCGCGCTTCGATGCACTCGGCATTCTGCATGGCTGCCGCGGCGATGTCCTTCCGCGGCAACGCAGCCAGCTGACGCTCGACATCGTCGGAGATGGCTTTGCCATCCGCATCCACGGAAACCAGCGAGACTTTTGCGAGTGGGTCATGCTCGGCCTGAGCCAGCAAATCCGCAGCAACAAAAGCCGGATCAGCCGTGGTATCGGCAATCACCATGACCTCGCTAGGACCTGCCGGCAGGTCAATCGCCGGTCCGCCCGGAAGGGTGGAGACATAGGATTTGGCCGCAGCGACCCAGGCATTGCCGGGACCGAAAATTTTGGCGACGCGCGGCAATCCGGCTTCGCCAAAAGCCAGGGCCGCAATGGCCTGTGCACCGCCGACGGTAAAGACCTGATCGAGGCCCATTACGCTCGCGGCGGCCAGCACGGTAGTATTCACCTTACCGTCCGGCCCTGGCGGAATGGTGACGGCAATACTCGGCACGCCGGCCATCTGCGCGGGCACGGCCAGCATGATCAGGGTCGAAACCAGCGGCGCGGAGCCTGCCGGTACATAAAGTCCGGCAGAGGCGATAGGATCGGTCCGGCGCGAACAGGTGATGCCCGGCCAGGTCTCCTGGGAATACTCGACGAGCCCTTGCGGCGCATGAAACTGGCGCACGGCGTTTATGGCGGCCTCAATGGCAGCGAGATCAGCCTCGCCCATGGCCTCACGAGCCGCCGCGATCTCGTCAGCCGGAACGCGGAAATCTTCGCCGGTGAAGCCATCCAGCCGCCGCGCATATTCAAATACCGCGGAGCTGCCATCGCGCCGCACGGATTCCACAATCTCTATCGCGGCATTGCGCACAGCGGCCGATTCCGCCGGCGCGCGGAACAGATCACGGCGCGCCGCCTCATCAAGGCTGGACCAGAAAACCCGTTTCATCGCGGCCTCACGCCATCATTTTTTCGATTGGGAGCACCAGAATGGCGCGCGCGCCTGCCCCGCGCAGCTTTTCCAGCGTCTCCCAGAAAACGCGTTCCCGGCACACGGCGTGAACAGCGACCACATCGTCCCGATCCGCGATCTGCGCCACGGTCGGCGCATCCGTGCCCGGCAAGAGAGCCTTGATCTCGGCCAATTTATCCCTGGGCGCATTCAGCAGGATATACTTGGTCTGTGCCGACGCGATTACGCCTTCCATCCGCTCGATCAGGGTTTCCGCCACCTCATCGATATCCGGTGACCGGGATACCTTCCGGCGGACCAGCACGGCCTGACTTTCCAGAACGGTTTCAAACGCAGCCAAGCCATTCGCTTCCAGCGTGGCACCGGAGGAGACCAGATCACAGATCGCATCGGCTATGCCCATGCGCGGCGCGACTTCGACCGAGCCACGCATTTCAACGATCTCGGCAGCAATGCCGCGATCCTCGAGATAGCGCTTGGTCAGTCCCGGATAGGACGTCGCCACGCTTTTCCCGGCGAGATCAGCGATTGTTTTTATCGATCCGTCCTTGGGCGCAGCCAGCTTCAACGTGCAGCCCGCAAAGCCGAGTGGCAGCGCGACTTCCAGATTGGCATAACGGTCAGACCGCGCTTGCATTTCATAGAGCACATTCTCGCCCACAATGCCGTAATCACAGGCACCACCCGCGACAAAGCTAGGGATGTCATCATCCCTTACCAGCATCAGATCCAGCGGAAGGTTTTCTGCGCGCCGGTGCAGTTGATCGCGGCCATAGGCAAAGCGCACCCCGGCCTGTTTCAGTAAGTCCATTCCGCCATCCGACAGCCGTCCTTTGGACTGCACCGCCAGCTTCAATCGATCATCAGGCATTTTGTTTTTTCTTTTGTCTGTCCAGCACAAGCCGATAGCCCTGCGCCGCTTCCTGGGAGAGGAAACGGGCCACCCGCGTCACCGTGGCGGTGGACGCGCCCGTCTGTTCGGAGATCTGCCGGTAGGTGTAATCGCCTTCATTGAGCAGGCGCGCGACGCGCCAGCGCTCGGACAAGGTCTGGATCTCGCCGGGTGTGCACAGATCGGTCAGAAACCGGTCCATCTCCTCGGCGTTTTTCAGCTCGAGTAGCGCATCAATCAGCGCGCCGCGCTCCTCCGGACCCTCATTTTTGCCGGGTTTTCTCATGGCACTCACCTCCGTGAGTGTCGATATAGCGTTTTAACATGCTAAAACAAGTGGGCAGAGTCAGTCGTACATTTCTTATACCCGTTTAGCGATCAAACCTCACGGTCTCTGTCTGGAAAATCACTGATCTATTGATCGCAAAGCTTCACGAATGGATGGGCGGTAGGACGCCATTCCAAAGCGGGAAATCACAGCTATCACGGCGACTCCGGCAAGACCAAGTAGAACGAGAAATGGTTCAAGCATGATTAGTCCCGCGATAAACGACCCAAGGAACGAAACAAGGAAAAGCGCGATCAAGACCGAAAAGACAACGAAAATCGGATCTATTAGTGACCATTCAACAACGACGCAGTCGCCATTCTGGGCTACTTCGCCCACAAAAACAGATCCCTCCAACTCGTTCTGAATTTCATTCAGCTGTTCCCGCGATAAAGATTGCCCGTGGCGAACAACCGTCCGTTCGACACCAAAAACGAAGCGGCAAAGCCAAATGATCCGTATCGCAATGTTTGAGAGCACTAGCTGATTCAATTTGGCTTTTCCCCCCACCCGAGAACAACTCGAAACGGGCGCGCCAAGAACTCCGGTATGCCAAACGCTAAACGAGATTCCGCTCTGAAAGACGCCGCGTATTCGTCCGAAAGCACGACCAAACGATCATACAGCCTCAGCGACGCTGCAGGTAACTCTTTACCATTCAGAATTGAGTCCAGTAAACACAACCCTTCTGTGTGTTCGTTTGCTAGGAACAGCTCTTTGACGCCAGCCAAATCGTGGGAATTACAACCAATTGAAAGCCCTAAAACTAAACGATCCAGCGTCTGATTCAATTCGTTGTGTATATCTTCCAACGGGCGATGCTGCATGAACATTGTGTCCCGACTTACGCCGCCCTAACCGCCCTTCACCTGCCCGGTCAGCGGATCGGTTTCGATGATGGCAAGGCCGGCCTCTTTCCACGCACCAAGACCGCCCTCCAAATGCGCATCGACATTTACGCCTTCATCCTGACAACGCATGGCAGCCATGGCCGAACGGCGTCCGGCGGCACAATGGAAAACCACCCGCTTTGGTCCACCCACCGGAATGGCCTTCGGGTCTAGCGTGGACAAGGGATACAGCAAAGCACCGGGAATACGCTCCAGCCCATATTCATTGGCTTCACGCACATCGATCAGCAAAATCTCGCCCGCATCCAGCGCGTCCTGAACGGCTTTCGGCGACATGTTTTCCAGCTCACTCATTCCCATACCCTCTGTGCTGTTTTGTCCACTTCCGAAGTGTGTAAAGCGTCGCCATATGTTTTGGCAATAAGGGAGAGGACCCGATGAATCCTGAAGTACTCAGCTTCTTCCATGACGACACCAATACGATCACCCATATCGTCATTGACCCCGCGACCAATCACGCTGCGATTATCGATTCCGTGCTGGATTATTGTTCCGCCTCAGGTCGGACGCACACGACCGCCGCCGATGAAATCATCCAGACGGTCAAGGATCGCGGCCTGACGATTGAGTGGGTCGCCGAAACCCACGTCCACGCCGATCACCTCTCAGCTGCGCCCTATTTACAGGAACAACTCGGCGGAAAGATCGCCATTGGTGCGCATGTCCAGGACGTGCAGAAGATTTTCACCAGGCTGTTCAATGCCAATGGCGTGGCCACCGACGGCTCGCAATTCAGCCATTTGTTCAAAGATGGTGAGACATTCAAAATCGGCGAGCTGGACGCCAAAGCCATCCACACGCCCGGCCATACACCGGCCTGCATGTCTTATCTGATCGGTGATGCGCTGTTTGTTGGCGATACGCTATTTGCGGCTGATTTCGGAACAGCACGCTGTGATTTCCCGGGCGGGGACGCACGCGCGCTTTACCAATCCATCCAGAAGCTTTTTGCGCTCCCGGACGAAACGCGCGTTTTCCTCTGTCATGATTATCTGCCGAAGGACCGCTCAGACTACATTTATCAAACCACAATTGGCGAAGAGAAAGCCAAAAACATTCATGTCGGTCACAACACCAACGAGGATGAGTTTGTAAAAATGCGCACCGAGCGCGATGCCGGCCTGGCCGTGCCCAAGCTCATCCTGCCTTCGGTGCAAGTGAATATGCGCGCAGGCCACCTGCCGGAACCAGAAGACAATGGCATCCGCTACATCAAGGTGCCGATCGATGCGGTTTAAGCTGATCTTTCAGTTTAAACACCGGCCATCATAATCGCGTATTTACCTCTATCGGGTTTCCATCGCATGCTAGACCTTATCAGCGGCCTTGCGGCGGCGTGCAATATGCGGGGATGACCATGTTGAAGAAATATCTGGCCGGGGCGGTGCTGGCCTCTACGCTTGGTTTGGCAGCTTGTACGACGACCGCGCCAGAACCCGTCACTTTGGCCTGCCGTGCGCCTGTGGGCGAAGAGTTCGAGATCTTCCGCGCCGTCATTGCCCGCGATCATCAAACGCTTGCGCGCCTCTCCACCCAAGGACAGGCTCGGCGCATGCTGGAACGTCGCGACCCCTACATCAACAATCATCTCTGGGGAAATCAGGGCTATACGGGCGGCACGATTGTTGGCGTCCTGACCCAGCCCCCGCCCTGCGTCATCGATATGCCGCGCCGCGTGGATGGTGAGGGAAATGTCATTACGACCCAGCGCACCATCGCCGTTTATCAACAGGACCGGTTCCGCTCGATGACCGGCGGCAGTGTGACTTTTGCGCCCGAACAGATTGTCCGTCTGCCGGGCAATCGCGGTCAGGATTACTTCCGCTGCGAGCTCGTCCAGACGTCCGCGGGTTGGCGCATGACCAATCTTTGCGGTCTGCCGGGCGTTCGCGGGCGCGCAATCGGCCGCTAGCTCGGGTCCGCAGCCTCCATCCAGAACACAGACTCCGTCAGGCCCGAAAGCACGAGCGCAGGGCGATACCGGTTTTGATCAAAATCAAACCGGGTGATGACAGAAACAATTCCGGATGACGCCTCACAGGCTGCAAATCCGGTTTCTTGGAGGACGGTCGAGCCGACCTCGGCGGCAAAACCACATCCCAGCGCCTCACCCGTCATGGAGCCATCCGCAAGGATGCTGGCCAGCCCAACTTCAGCGCCTGACTGATCCGTCAGAATATATCGCCCGGCCTCCGGACTTGCCGGAACAGGCTGGCCGGGCACGCCTCTGAAAACACGCCCGCTGGATACGTCCGTCAGGTGCAGCGACAGACCTTCACGAACCGAGCCAGCAAAGACCGGACCGCCTGCGGGATCCGCCAATTCGATGGACCGCACACCGTCGGCAAGCTCTCCCACCCGAAGCGCGAGGACGGATGCGCTCTCGCCCAGCATCAAAGCCCGCCCTTGTCGATCAATAATCAATTGGCGCTCTATCTGCTGGTCGCCTGTGACGGCCGTGAGCGCCCAAATACCCGCGATATCCGCACCGGATTCCGGTGCCGGCGCCGTCACAGCGGCGCTGGTGACGCTGCGCACCACGCCATTGGAATCCGTAAAGCGGAGATAGACTCGCGCATTTGCTGGATCAAAGGCAACGCCCTGATCGCCGGACGCCCGCACAAACACCGCAAACGTCCTGGCGCTGTCGCCAATCTGTGTGGTTACATCCGCAGACCTTGGTGCCAGGCAGCGGCCCTGCGTGTCAGTTTCACAAACCTCAATCGTCAACGGCAGATTGGCCAATCCGGTATCGGCCGTGACCGTGATTGTGGCTTCATTCGACAAACGCGCTTCAAGTCCATCGGGTGCTGGATCTCCCGCGCCAATATTGATCGCCGCCGCGCTCATAAAGCTGATCCCGCCGACGCTCGGAATTCGGATCACCCCATCGCCGGACGGGGTGGCCCCGATCGACAGAATGTCCGGAACGGGCGTATCGGACGCCGACAGGAACACGGAGTTCACGCCGCGGATAGGCGTCACAGAACCATTGCTGCAACGGAATTGCGGGAAGAAATCCACACCTTCGATCTCACCGGTCGCTTCGAAGGCCACGACAAAGGTTTGCAGGCCACCTCTTGGAATATCGACCAGTTCATTGGCTGTGCCGATGGGTTGGTTTGCAGCATCCGTGCGCTGGAAGGAAATATCCATCGGGAACGGTGAGAATGTGTTTATCAAGCAATTCGTGGCGACGGTCCGGGCGCTGTTGGCGATGGTTGCAAAAATTGTCGCGGGTGCGCCGCCAACCTCCATCGAACGCGCCGCAGGAAGAACGGATGCAAAAACTCTGGCATCGCCTTCGTCAGAATACGCGAAGGTCATATCAATTGTTGTGTCTTCGGTCAGATCAAACCGGCAAATATAGCTCGAATAATCGGCATCAGCGCAGGGGCCAGTCATGTCTGTGACCTCGAGGACCCGGCCATCAACAGATTGTCTGCGGCTCCACTGGATCACCCCTTGCTCATCTGCGAAACGACGAATGAGACAATCGTCCTCGCATTCAAAACGCCCGGATGAGACCACCGGAAATTCCCGCGGCGGCGCAATAATGTTGAGCTGGATTTCAACCATCTCATCGTTAATGCCTTCAGTGGAAAAGTAGGCAATTTCCTGAGATGCGCTGCCGAGTTGGGCGTCGCGAATAAAGTAATTTACCGGGAAACGCGGATAACCAGCTCCGGCAGATTGCGGCACAGTAAATTCGAAACTGCCATCTGCATTCAACAGCAACTCGCCACCGGCATTGAGGGTCAGCCGCTCGCCAATAACAAAGTCCTGGCTTTCGCGAGACGGCCCCCGCACCACATAGGCACGATAGAGTGCCGCCTGTCCGGATTCGGAATAGTCAGCTCCGGCTCCATTATCACTGAATATGTTTCCGGTAATGGTCTGGCCGGGTTTGCCAACAATGAAATCGGGCCTGGCTTCAACAACGACTGGGCTTCCGGTGATCCGAACCGTGAATGTGGCGGTCGCGGAGTCTCCACCAGTTGAGCTCATCGTCGCGGTAAACTGTTCGGTGATGATTTCGTTGCGAGCGAGATCACGATGTTCCTGGTAAACGTCAAAATAGACCTCGCCAGATCCCAGCACCTGCATACGCCCGCCCTGCGAAAGCGGTATCCAGCGACCGACCAAGCGCGCGTCACCATTCACGGCGCTTACAAATAATTGATCCAGCAAATCTTCGTCAGAAACAGATGAGGTCACACTGCTGCGCAGGTTTGGCATGCCTACGACAACATTGAGCGTCGCATCATCAAACTGAATAGGGCTATCAACGCCGCGCATGGCGATGCGAATATCTGCGCTTGCCGTCTCGGGTTCAAAAGCCGCTCCGACCGGATTGCCGTCCAGCCCAAACCGGCAACTACCGCCAATTCGGCTCAACGTACCGTCAAAGACGTCATCCGTGCCATCCGCATTCAGATCGGGGCCGAACCCCCCAAAAAAACGAACGCAGCGGTTATTGTCTCTGATGAAGGGACCGTCAAAAAGCGTGTCGACACCGGTCGCGGACAGATTTTCATAAGACACAGCCGCCGGCAGGGGAGCGTCACGACCATAGATCAGCCCGCCGCCAATGCGGGAAAATGTGTCAAACCGCTGTTGGAAACGCAGTAAAAAGTCATCGAACGGGTCATCATTCAGGTCTGCAAACACGCGATCAGCGGCAAAAACCTCGAAATGATTGCCGGGTCCGTTCTCCCGCAAAGTAAAACCGGTGCCATTGCTAACAGACGACTCCAGACTCACTCCGGCTAAAAAATCGATTGTCGATGGGGAGTCCAACACAGTCACAAAGTTATTTCCCTCGCTCGAACGCGAGTTAAAAATGAATTCGTTTCGCCCGTTCCCGTTAAAGTCGCCGCCCGACAGAATGTCTTTAACAATGTGATCGTTCTCGGTGAAAAAGGTGAAGCCGTAGGCGCGCGGGAAAGGTCCCTCCAACAAGGTCAGGGAGGAGGGATAATTGCCCACGACGCCATAACCCAACAGTATCGTGGAGCCGCCATCGGCATTATCGATCGGCAAGATAAAGTCGTTCACGCCATCGCCATTGCGGTCTTCAAGCCAGGTTCCGAGACCACGCATGCGGCAATCATCATCGGCCAGCGCAATGCTGCTACCGTTATTGGTGATCAGATCAAAGAGATTGAGCTCACCGCTTATTGTCGGGGACCCGAGAACAATTCCGAGGAATGCGGGGTGAACATTGAATTCTGATCGGCAATAGGGAACCAGAAGGTCTGCAAGGCCGTCATTGTTGATATCGCCCTGACCGATCAAAGGGTCTCGGACGGTCAAGCCAATATCCTCAAAGCTCAACAGGGCCATGCGGGCCGTGCCATACGACGCATAAACTTGCAGTCCACCGGGCTCAGCGTCTGGACGCCCGAGGAGGATCTGCCCGTCTTGCCGGTTCAGTCGCTGCTGAAACTGACCCGTGTAGGCAAAGTTTCTGGAAAAGTAGATGTCGGCTGCACCATCACCCGTCATGTCGCCAACAATGCGCGCGTTTTGCGTTCCGTTTGACGGAAACTGGAAGGCAGTTCCATTGGCACCGGTCAGTTCATTCAGATCAACAATGCCATCGGCAAGAACCGAAACATCAAACAGAATGACAAGGTAGTGGAAGAAATTCCTGTCATTTGCCGGATCAGGCTCATTGGTGCTGATGCGAATAAATATGTCATTGTTTCCATCGGCATTGAAATCGAATTCGAATGCCATCTGCTCGATCGTCGCAACATACTGATTGTCGGAGACAAAATTTTGCGCCTCGTAGCCGGTTCGCGCTCCGGCCAGGGCCTGCCGCGTCGTTTGGCCTGATTGGATTATGTATTCCAGTTCTGCACGCGAAGCCTCGCCAGTCCCCATGGCCTCATAGGTGGGCTGAATCGAAACATTGCCATTTTCATCAAAGCTTAGCTCGCCCAAACCTCGAGGACTGAAATAATGCTCGCCGCTGAAGCTTTGCGTGTTGTTGGTGGAGGGCGGCCTGCCAAGCGCAAGCAGAAAAAAATGATCTCCATCGGCGTCGAAATCTGATCCGTTTCCATTGTCAGCGAACAGATTGAATATCGCTGGCTCGCCTTCCGTGAGTTCAATGTCATCATCCCGCGCTACGGGCGGATCAGCGAAAACCGTTGCGGACGAACCAACCCACACACAAACGCAAAACCAAAGGGACAAAAAACGCATCGCACGAATCTCGGACTGGAACCGGCAGATAATCGTCAGGATTGCATCGATCTTCAACCACAATTCGTCTGATGGTTCTGTCCGCCCACCTGATCTCATTGCAGCGAACTGCGGCGATGCTGCTCGCCGCCGCCCTCACCGTAGCCGTTATATTATAACGCATTGATCTGTTTCAGAGAATTGCATTTCCAACTCTGCTGAAGACAATGCCCTCAATTCAGGAGGGGAAATCATGCGTGCAATGCTTCTAACTGCTGCGGCAAGTCTGGTTTTGGTTGGTTGCAGCCAACCGACAGATACAGCCACTGCTGATCCGGACATGGAGGAGAGCATCTCTCAGGCGGCGGCTGATCAGCCTTTCGCCAGCGGTCCCGAAGGGACGCAAACAACACAGCTGGACCCGAACGCACGTCCGCCACACCAGGAGACTTCCGCAGCAATTACGGGCGAGGACCTTGCCTGGCGGATCCAGACGTTGGCGTCCGACGAGTTCGAGGGCAGAGCGCCCGCCACACCGGGCGGCATTCTTGCGTCCCAATGGCTGGCCGATGAAATGGAAAGCGCCGGCCTGATGCCGGCCGGTGAGGATAGCAGCTATTTCCAGGCCGTCCCACTGGTCGAAGCCACCATGAATGTCGGCGCATCCGGTTTTGATATCACCGTTAATGGCGAACCCATGGGCCTCGAATTACTGACGGATGTCGTCTACGGCACACGGCGACTCGACGAGACCGTTTCAATCGAGAATTCTGAGTTGGTGTTTGTAGGCTATGGCGTCGTCGCTCCAGAATATGGCTGGAACGATTACGCTGGTCTCGATGTGGAAGGCCGCACGGTTGTCATGTTGATCAACGACCCCGGCTTTGCGTCGGGCGACCCCGACCTCTTCAACGGCAATGCCATGACCTATTATGGCCGCTGGACCTACAAATATGAGGAAGCCGCGCGTCAGGGGGCGGACGCCGTCATCATCATTCATGAAACCGAAGCGGCCAGCTATGGCTGGAATGTGGTCTCCGGATCCTGGTCTGGCCCGCAATACGATCTCCAACGCCCGGAAGACTCCATGCCATTCGTGGGTGCCGAAACCTGGATTACCAACGAACGGGCCCGGGAATTGTTCGACGCAACTGGCCTGGATTTTGACGCCCTGGTTGAAGCTGCGCATCAGCCTGGATTCGAGCCGGTTGAAATACCGGGTGCAGTCGCAAACGGCACGATCGTCACCGATCACGAATTTCTGGCTTCGAGGAATGTTGCCGGCGTGGTCGAGGGAACAGAACGGCCCGATGAATACATTCTCTACATGGCCCATTGGGATCATATCGGCATTCGGGAAAGCTTCGGCTCGGACCGGGACGTGCTCTACAATGGCGCGATCGACAATGCGACGGGCACGAGTTCCATCCTGGAGATCGGGCAAGCCTTTGCGGCCAATCCGCCAGAACGGTCTGTGATGATCATTGCTGTGACCGCTGAAGAATCCGGCCTTTTGGGTTCTGAATATTATGCCACGTCACCCCTTGTGCCCTTCGAACAAACGGTCGGCGGTCTCAATATGGACGGCATGCTGCCCACGGGTCCGACCAGCGATATCGTGGTGATTGGCTATGGCGCATCGGAGCTCGAAGATCACCTTGCCGTCGTCGCCGCAACTCAGAACCGGACACTTTCGCCGGATCCCGACCCGGCAGCCGGATACTTCTACCGGTCAGATCATATCTCGCTCGCCAAACGAGGCGTTCCGATGATCTATGCCGACACCGGCTCGGTGAATATCGAACTGGGCGCGGGCCATGTCGAAGAATTGAACGCCGCTTACCGCGCGCGTGACTATCACCAACCGTCTGATGAATTCAGTTATGACTGGGACTTCGACGCTCTGGCACGTGATGCCACCCTGCTCTATTTGCTGGGCGAACGCGTCGCGAACTCCAATGACTGGCCAAACTGGTATGAAGGGAATGAGTTCCGGGCGCTCCGGGATGCCCAGCGGCCAGCGGACTGATCAGGGCTTGAGGAGGCATCGAAAAAATGGTGCCTCCTCCATCGAATCAAATGCCTGCCTCACAAACGCGGCATGATCTTGCAAATAGGGCGCACCCTTTCCGGCAACTGCCATCGCCGTGAGCGCCTCTGAAATATTGCCTGTGAGTGCCGCTTCGCCGAGCGCATCAATCAAATGGTCTGGCGGTGGTGCATCGGATTCTTCAGCGTCAATCAGCAAGGCCCCCAGAGCCAGTCCGATCGCCCTGACAGGCTCGGCAAAACCGGCTCGCCGAAGGCTCTCTTGCAGCTCGGTCCGATTGTCGCTGTGAAACATCGCGCAGATAACTTTGCGCAATTCCGGATGCGAATGTTCACTCAACAGCTCCCGCGTCTTATCACTGCGTTCAATGTCGTTTAGCGACTCAAGGATTAAACCGGCCTCCGGCAAGCGGGCAACAATCATGTCCGGGGGATCACCTGGAAGCGGCAGTCCATCAAATGCCGCCGCATCCAGTAGACGTAGCAAGCCAGCACCGCTTAGATTGCCAGCCAGCTCAGCCAGTCTCTGCCAGTACAATTCCTCGTCAACTTGAAGCGCCTGGGCCAGCAGATCGACTTGCGATGCGCTGTTTCCTCTCCGCCGGTGTGACGGAGCCCGCAAGCCCGGCCTCAAATACTCGAACGCTCCCCTGGCGCCCTCGCCTGCCACCCGCAAGCTGATCGCCATCCCGGGCTTTCCGGAATAGACGACGCTGTGAATCAACCCCCCTCCCTCTATCACCGGCTGAATGGCACCCGGCTCGAATATCTTCAAATCCGTCCGCGCAAGGGCACCAATGCTGAATTCTTCAATCCGGGCTGTTTCAACAAATTCGTAGATCGCGTTGAACGACTGGCCTTCAATGACCTGAAAAGCTCCGGTCCAGTCATGCTGATGTAGCCGGTCGGCCGCATCCGACCAGAGATGAGCCACCATCCGCACATGCTCGCCGCGAAAGAGCTCGATAAGGCCTGGCTTCTGCGACCCGCCCTGGTCGGCAATTTCGGTCCTCTTGGCCGCCTCGAATAATGTGTCCAACGAGACTTCCGAGGCCAGATCCCATTTTCCGAACAGATCACACGCGGTCTGTGTGAAAGCCGCTGCATCCTTTTCAGCCGCGGCGAAAGCCGCCTCAGCCTCGAGTCCACACTTTTCCAGGAGCGTATTCATGACCAACACTGTAAACGAAAAACGCCCCGCAGCCGGGTGGAGGCTGCGAGGCGCTTAAATCGGTAAGCCCTAGTCCCAGTAAAGGACGCGCTTGGCTTTCGGAGTGGATTTCCGCAGCTTCTTCATCTTCAGCATATCAGTCTCCTCTTTCTGAGTTGCGACGGCCTTTCTGGCCATTACAACCCTTGCTTGAGGCGATTCGGAGGCAGTCGTAAAGCTATTGCGGAGCATCAGGCCGCCGAAGCCCGGCTGGCCTTCTTTCGTTCGTGTTCTTTCAGCCAACGCTTTCGAATGCGGATGGTTTGCGGCGTCACCTCCACGAGCTCGTCATCATTGATAAATTCCAGTGCAAATTCGAGCGTGGTCTTGATCGGAGGTGTGAGAATAATCGCCTCGTCAGCCCCCGCAGCCCGGATATTGGTCAACTGCTTGCCCTTGGTCGGGTTCACTGCAAGGTCGTTATCGCGGGAATGAATGCCAATGATCATGCCCTCATAGACATCCGTCCCGTGCCCGATGAACAAACGGCCTCGCTCCTGTAGATTCCACAGGGCGAAGGCCAGCGCCTTGCCATCCACCATGGACACCAGTGACCCGTTATGGCGCTGTCCGATTTCACCGGGAACACGCGGCGCGTAATGGTCGAAGGTGTGAAACATCAAACCGGCCCCGGATGTCGCTGTCAGAAACTCTGACCGGAAGCCGATCAATCCCCGGGTCGGAATCTCATAATCGAGACGAACCCGGCCTTGGCCATCCTGAACCATATTCTTCAGCTGACCTTTGCGCTCGCCCAGCTTCTCCATAATCGTGCCCTGCGATTCTTCTGGCAGGTCGACCACCAGATTTTCCCAGGGCTCGCTCAGAACACCGTCAATCTCACGCGTCAGAACTTGTGGCCGGGAGATCGCCAACTCAAAGCCTTCCCGCCGCATGTTTTCGATCAGGACAGACAGGTGAAGCTCGCCCCGCCCGGACACCTTGAACTTATCGGCCTCATCGAGCTGTTCCACACGGAGTGCGACATTGTGGATGAGTTCGCGTTCCAACCGTTCAGCGATGTTCCGGCTGGTTACAAACTTGCCATCGCGCCCGGCAAAGGGGCTGTCATTGACCTGAAAGGTCATGGCGATGGTGGGTTCGTCCACGGACAATGGAGGCAGGGCTTCAACCGCCTCAGGCGCGCAGACCGTGTCCGAGATATGCAGCGGGTCCAACCCGGTGAAAGTAATAATATCGCCCGCGGTCGCTTTCGACATTTCGATGCGCTCGAGCCCGTGAAAGCCCAAAACCTGCTGAATCTTGCCGCGTCGCGTCTTACCGTCCGCACCGATCACGGTGACCTGTTGGTTCTTCGCCAACGAGCCGCAGCGAATCCGGCCGATCCCGATCACGCCGGTAAAGCTCGAATAGTCAAGCGCACTCACTTGCAGCTGAAGCGGTCCGTTCAGATCCACAGGGGGCGGCGGCGTATGGTCCACAATCATTTGAAACAGCGCGGTCATGTCGTCGCCCGGCGCATCAGCATCCAGACCGGCAAAGCCATTCAGGGCAGAGGCGAATACGACCGGAAAATCCAGCTGTTCGTCGGTCGCGCCCAGCCGATCGAAAAGATCAAAAGTCTGGTCGACCACCCAGTCGGGCCGGGCACCTGGACGGTCAATCTTGTTGACAACAACAATCGGATTCAATCCGCGCTCAAGCGCTTTCCGGGTCACGAAGGCTGTTTGTGGCATCGGGCCATCTACGGCATCGACAAGCAATAGAACCGAGTCCGCCATCGACAGGACGCGTTCTACTTCGCCACCAAAGTCGGCGTGACCAGGCGTGTCGATAATGTTGATCCGCCAATCCCGCCAGGTCACAGCCGTGTTCTTGGCGAGAATGGTGATGCCGCGCTCTTTCTCCAAATCGTTGGAGTCCATCATGCGCTCGGTGGCTTCAGCGCGCTCCCCCAGAGTTCCGGATTGTTGCAGGAGCTGATCGACAAGCGTTGTCTTGCCATGATCCACATGAGCGACAATGGCGATGTTACGAAGTTTTTCGGGCGATACAGACATTCTGGGACTCGAGGCGGCCGGGAAGTTGGCCGCCTCTTACCCATGTCACACGCATCCGGCCAGAGTTATTTTTGTTGTCTGCCTCAGGCTGCTGACCAGCGCGGTTCCGAATTCTTGTCCCGAGCATTGCCCTGCCGCTTGAGCCATCGATAGAGCCAGCGAACAATTGCTTGTGAGAAAACGCCGAGGAACGAAAATATAAAGATCATGCCCGCCAGCTTGGACGCCTGCCGATGCACCAGCCATCCCGGGCGGCTGATCACAAAATACCAGCCCGGAGTTTCAATGCGGGCATACGCCACGATCCGGTCGTCACTCGTTACGACGACCCCATTGGCTCTTCCGTCCGCCCGGATTGCTTCCGAGATGATATCGGAACGGGCTGACAGATTGGCACCATTGACCAGTTCCGGGGTCAGAACTTCAGCAAACAATAATTCCCGATGGGCGATCAGATCGCCATCCCGCGTGAGGATCATATTCTCAGAATCTGGTTCAGCATCCACAATCGCATTGGCGAGATAGGTCTGCATCGATATCGTGATGCCAAACGCACCCAGATGACGCCCGCCAGCCCGGATAGGCGTGTGACATCCTGTGGTCAAAGCCGATCCATCTTCCACATAAAGCAGGCGCGTTAATTCCGTGCACGCCGTTATTCCAAGTGGATTATTCACGGGATCCACGACGGTTGCCGTCATCTGATGTTGAAATCCAAAGTCCGCAGGCGCGTTCATCCTGTAGAATTCCAAGCGATCCTCGCGTTGTGGAGCGAAAATGATGAGGTCATTGTAAGGCGTGAAAAAGTAGATGTTATCGAACCGCGAATTAATCGCTTCGCCGGTTTGCCGAACCGTGTGATAAGCCGCCAGCAAACGCCGCTGACGGTCCGGAGTCATGGCGTCCGCATTCGGGATAAAGGCGCCAACACCATAAACGAAATCTCCACGCTCATCGGCCTGCCCCTCAAACAATTCAGGCACGGAGCGGCGGGTACCGTCTCCATATAGCGGGAATAAACGGTCGAACTCTGCCGACACATCGCGATCCCCGATTGCCGCGAGCCGCCGGCTAAAGCTGCGTTCTGCTGCAACCTCGATGGCCCGGACATCCTCAAACAAGGCTCGCTGACGGTTGGCGCGTTCTTCTATGTGAAGCGCGCTCTGCTCCATCAGCCGGTCTTCAAAATAGGGATCAAGCGTCAGATAGCCTGTAATCGCAGCCGTTGACGCCACACCCAGAGCGACCAGACAGGTCAATCCTGCCTGTTTCCAGTTAAAGCGGTTCATATGACTTCCCGTTTAGTTTTTTGTTTTACCCACCAGGAAGATCGTGCTTACCCCGTCAGGGTTAATATCCCGCTACAGCTGAACCGTTATGCGTGCTTGATCACAGATGGTGGGTCCGGCTAAACCCGTCCGTGGAGACGTGGCCGAGTGGTCGAAGGCGCTCCCCTGCTAAGGGAGTATACCGCAAGGTATCGAGGGTTCGAATCCCTTCGTCTCCGCCACCTTTTTCTGAAATGGTGACAACAAGCAGGCGAATGCGTACGCGTCTTTGTGTTCGGCAACAAAAAAGCCCGGACAACAAGGATTGCCCGGGCTCTTGTCTGGATTTCGCTAAAGGATCAGCCGCCGGTCTCGATGAAACCACGGTTCCGCAAGAGCGGCTCGACGCTCGGTTCGCGCCCGCGGAAACCGACGTAGGCATCCATGGCCGGTTCGCTGTCACCGGCTGAGAACACGCTGTCGAGTAGGCGTTGCGCCAATTCAGGATCAAAGATGTCGCCAGCCTCCTCAAAGGCAGCAAAGCCATCATTGTCGAGCACGCCCGCCCAAAGATAGCTGTAATAGCCAGCCGAATAGCCCTCACCTGCAAACGTATGCAGGAAGTGTGGCGAGCGGTGGCGCATAGGGATGGCGTCAAGATTATCCCGGCTTGCCAATACGGTCTGCTCGAACTCGTGAATATCCACATCGGCTGGATTGGGTTCCAGGTGGTACGCCATATCCACGAAGCCGGAGTTCAGGAACTCAACCGTGGCAAAGCCCTGATTGAAGGTCTGAGCCTGTAGCACACGCTCAAGCAATTCCGGCGGCATAGGCTCCCCGGTTTCGTGATGCAGCGCAAAACGCTCCAGCACTTCCGGCTGCTCCAGCCAGTGCTCGTAAATCTGCGCCGGGAATTCGACAAAATCGCGGTCTACAGATGTTCCCGCCAGGCTTGGGTAATCAGTCGCCGACAAGAGACCGTGAAGCGCATGGCCAAACTCGTGGAACAGCGTGCTGGCATCCGTAAAGGACAACAGAGCCGGTTCACCCTCGGCCGGGCGGTTGTAATTGCAGTTATTGATAATGATCGGAATGTCGCCGTTCACGCCGTTTTGTGGGCGGAAGCTGGACATCCACGCACCGCCCCTTTTGCCCGGTCGCGCAAAATAATCGCCGTAGAACAGGCCGATCACCTCGCCTTCAGGATTGGTCATTTCCCAGACCCGCGCGTCCGGGTGGTAGGTGGGAATATCAAAACGCTCGTTGAAGCTGATACCAAACAGGCGCTCGGCCACATAGAATTGCGCCTCGATCATATTATCGAGCTGCAGATAGGCTTTCACTTCGCTCTGGTCGAGATCATACCGTTCGGCGCGGACCTGCTCGGTGTAATAGCGCCAATCCCATGGCGCCACCTCGTGATCGAGACCAGCGGCGGCAATGCGGGCCTCAATATCGCCCTGCTCTTCCAGAGCCCGGTTCCGGGCCGGCCACCAAACTTGTTCCATGAGCTCAAGCGCCGCATCCGGCGTACCGGCCATCGTGCCGCCCGTCCGGTAGTGCGCAAAGCTTTCATATCCCAACAGGTTTGCCATTTCGAGGCGAAGCTGAAGGATGTCCCGGATGGTTTGGTGGTTGTTGTTGTCGTTCTCGTTGTCGCCGCGCGTCATCCAGGCCGTCCAGGCCTCTTCGCGGAGTTCACGGTTCGGCGAAGTCTGAAGGAAGGGCTCGACACTGGAACGGGCAAGCGTGACGACATGTCCTTCCAGACCGCGATCTGCGGCGGCACCTGCCGCAGCCGAGACGATATAGTCCGGCAAGCCTTCAAGATCTTCCGCGTCCAGCGCAAGCGTCCAGCCCTCCCGGTCAGCTTGTTCATTCTGGGCAAACTGGGTGTACAGACCAGCAAGACCTGCACGCACCTCTGCAAATCGCTCCCGATCGTCACCCTCCAGCTGAGCTCCGGCGCGAACGAAGTCGTGGTGCGTGGTTTCAAGCAAACGCAATTGCTGGGCATTCAGACCCAGCGAATCGCGCTGCTGGTACAGGCTGTCGATCCGAGCGAACAAATCGGCATTCAACGTGATCGAGGCCGAGTGCGCAGCGAGGCGCGGGCTCATTTCGCGTTGAATGGCACGGATATCGTCATTCGAAGCTGAGCTGGCCAGATTGAAAAAGACCCGGCTGATCCGGCCCAGGTCAACGCCGGAGGTTTCCATCGCCAGGATTGTATTGTCGAAGGTGGGCGGTTCGCTGTTAGACGCGATTGCGTTGATTTCCGCGGAATGAGACTCGAACGCCGCATTAAACGCCGGGACGAAATGTTCTTCCGAAATCAAATCGAATGGTGGTGCACCATGTGGTGTCGTCCACTCCGCGAGAAGCGGATTGTTCTCGATCGCCGGATTCGGGCCGCTCGTATTCTCTTCGATCGGCGTCTCGGATACGGCAGAGTCCATTTCAGCCATGCTGGCTTCATCCACCATTGTGTCAGATGCGTCAGCCGCATCGTTTTCTTGCTGGGAACAGCCCGCGAGCAAAAGAGCCGAAGCTGCGGTGCCAATCAGGAGCGATGACTTCATAACGAAACCTCAATGTGATGGAAGGGTTATAATGTAACGCGCGTTCTAGCGACTGGCGAAATCCGGCTCAACACCAATTGCAGTCCGGGAATTCGTGCCAAAGTCCTCTGTACTGGAAATGATGACCTTGAAGTCCGGGACAAAAGGCGCATTTTCGCCGCCCGGAGGTATCAATGACCCGCGCAGCCACTCTCATCGTCGTCCTCGGCGTATTTGCCGCCATGACGGCCATCGTTCTCTTCCGGTCGTTTGGCACCGAAGAGCCATCTGGCGGTGGCTGGGGCGGGCGGACAACGCATGTCGCCGCCTTCATCGTTGAAACAAGGGAATTCGCCGATGTTGTCGAAGCTCTGGGTACGGCTCGAGCGAACGAAACCGTCACCATAACCGCGCGCGTTTCTGACACGATCTCACGCATTAATTTCGATAGTGGCCAGCGCGTTGAAGCCGACGACATTCTGGTCGAACTGACCGATACCGAAGAAGCAGCCAGCCTGTCGGAGGCGCGCGCCACTTCACGCGAAGCCCGCCAGGAATTGAACCGCGTCCAGGATCTGATCGATCGAGGCATTGCGCCACGCCAACGCCTCGACGAAGCCAATGCTGCCGTTGATCGTGCCCGTGCGCGCGTGAACTCGATCGAAGCGCAACTGGCAGACAGAATTATTCGTGCCCCCTTCGGCGGTGTTGTCGGATTAAGAGAGATCAGTACCGGCAGCCTGGTGCGTCCCGGCGACCCCATTGTCACGCTGGATGATACGAGCACGATCAAGCTTGATTTCCCGGTTCCCGAGCGGTTTCTCGCGGCTTTGCAGACCGATCTGCCCGTTCAGGCCCGAACATCTGCTTATCCCGACTACGTTTTTGAGGGCGTAATTGCCCAGATCGATAGCCGGGTAGATCCGGTCACGCGAACCATCACGGTGCGTGCGGAAATCGATAATTCCGATGCCCGCCTGCGGCCGGGCCAGCTGATGACGGTCGATATCCGCAGGAATGAACGTATGAATGCCGCCGTGCCGGGTTCTGCCATCACCCGGTTGCGGGAAAACACCTTTGTTTACGTGATTCAGACCGGTGAAAACGGATCACTGATAGAGCAGCGTCAGGTCCAACTGGGCCTTCGGCAGGGCGATTTGGTGGAAATACACTCCGGGCTGAATGCCGGCGAGCAGGTTGTCGCCGAAGGCGTACACCGGGTCCGCAACGGGATGCCGGTTTCTGTCACAGAAACGCGCGGCGGACGCGAAAACGCCGACCTCGATGCCAGCTTGACAACAAGCCTGACGGGACAGCCATGACACTTTCCGACGTCGCCGTCCGCCGGCCCGTGCTGGCCTTTGTGATCAGTGCGCTGATCATTGTTTTCGGCACGCTCGGTTTCCAGCAATTGCCGCTGCGCGAACTTCCCGATGTTGATCAGCCGATTGTCTCGGTTTCAGTCGATTATCCCGGCGCGAATGCAGAGGTCGTCGAAAACCGCGTCACGCAAATCATCGAGGACCAGCTTTCGGGGATAGAAGGTATCGATCTGATTTCATCGTCATCGCGTGATGGCGGGGCCAATATCTCGATCACATTCGACCTGAGCAGAAATATTGAAGCCGCAGCAAATGACGTGCGCGATGCGGTGTCTCGTGTCACCGATGCCTTGCCGCCGGAGGTCGAAGAACTCGAAATCCGCAAGCAGGATTCCGATGCGCGCCCCTTCATGTGGTATTCGCTGATGTCCGACCGGCTGACGTCGGAAGAACTCACGGATTTTGCGACCCGCAATCTGATTGACCGGTTCAGCGTGATCGATGGCGTCGCACAGGTGCGAGTCGGCGGTGAGCGGCGCTACGCTATCCGCGTTTGGCTCGATCCTCAGGCCATGGCGGCTCGCCAGATCACCGTTGCTGACATCGACGCCGCTTTACGGTCACAGAATATCGAGGTGCCCGGCGGGTCGATCGAAACCGATGACACAAATATCGTTGTCCGCGTCGAACGCCTGTTTGCAGACCCGGAGAGCTTTGAACGTCTCCCGCTCACGACCGGAGAAGGCGGTCATATTATCAGGCTGGGAGAGGTCGCAGATGTCTCATTAGAGGCAGAACAACCCCGCACCCTGTTCCGCGGCAATGGCGAGAACATGATTGGGCTGGGGTTTGTCCGACAAAGCCAGGCCAACTCCGTGCAGGTTGCCGATGATGTTGCGGCAATCGCTGATCAGGTCCGGACGACATTGCCTGAAGGTATGAGCCTGATCGTCGCATCGGATGACACGATTTTCATTGAGGAATCCATTCGGGAAGTCTGGCGTACCTTGTTTATCGCGGCGACGCTTGTGGTCTTCATTATCTACCTGTTTCTCGGCAGCTTCCGCGCCGCCATAATTCCCGCAGCCGTCGTTCCGGTATGCCTGGTGGGTGTTTTTGCCGGGCTGGCGCTGGCCGGATTCTCCATAAACATCCTGACACTTCTCGCCCTGGTTTTGGTGATTGGCCTGGTGGTCGATGATTCCATCGTCGTGCTTGAGAATATCCAACGCCGTGTTGATATGGGCGAGCCCCCGGCGCTCGCCTCGCTTCGCGGCGGCCGGCAGGTCTTTTTCGCGGTGATTGCCACAACCGCCGTCCTCGTTTCCGTCTTTGTCCCGCTGGTGTTCCTGCCAGGATTTATCGGCCGGATATTCAATGAGCTGGCTCTCACGATTGCGGTAGCCGTCATTCTCTCCAGCTTTGTGGCGTTGACGTTGTCGCCGATGATGGCATCAAAGCTGATCAAACCCTCAAAACAGGCGCGCGGGCCCGCCAAATGGGTCAATGGGATCGTTCAAAAACTGCGGTCGAATTATCGCTCCAGCCTCGAGATTGCCGTGCGGTTTCCATTGGCGATCATCCCGGTCATTGTTATCGCGCTCGGCGGGTCAGTGTACTTGCTGGACCGGTTGCCCGGAGAGCTGACCCCGCCAGAGGATCGCGGTGGCTTCTTTGGCTTTTTCTCAGGCCCCGAAGGCGCAAGCTTTGACTATATGAGCGACCAGGCCGATGCCGTTGAACGCGTTGTGCTCGACTATGTAGAATCCGGTGAACTTCGCCGCGTTCTTGTCGTCTCGCCTGGCTGGGGCGGATCCGGATTCAATTCCGGCATCGTTATTGGCACCATGGTGCACTGGGACGACCGGCGCGATGGCGCGGAGATCGTCGGCGAGATCAATGGCCAATTTGGCCAGCTGACGGGTGTTCGCGCTTTTGCATCCATGCGCTCAGCGCTGAGCGGCGGGGGCGGGGGCGGAGACGATATACAGTTTGTGTTGCAAGGACCGGACTATGAAGCGCTGGACGCCGAGGCTGAACGCCTTTTAGCGGCTATCAGATCGGAAAACCCTGCCCTGTTGCGGGCTCGCAAAAATTACGAGCCCACCAGCCCGCGTTTTGTGGTTCAGATTGATCGAGAACGAGCCGCGGCGCTCGGCGTATCCGTGGCGGATATTGGCCAGACCCTCCAAACGCATCTCGGTTCCCGCCGCGTTGGACAGTTCATCGATGACGGCGAAGCCTACAATGTGATCATGGAAAACCGGCGTGATCAGAGATCCAGCGCTCAGGACCTTGAGACGCTTTTTGTGGAAGGGCGGGAAAACCGGCTGATTCCGCTTTCCAACCTTGTATCGATCCAGGAGGTTGGAGAAGCATCGTCACGCAACCGGATTAACCGGCAACGGGCGATCACGGTTTCGGCGACGCTTGCTGAGGGATATTCGCTTGGCGAAGCCGTCGGCTGGCTGGATGGTTGGGCAGAACGCGAATTGGCTCCGGGTTTTTCGACCACCTATCTTGGCGGCGCAAAGGAATTTCTTGAGGCCAATTCAGCCCTTCTGTTCGCCTTTGGCATGGCGCTATTGATTGTATTTCTTGTGTTGGCGGCTCAGTTCGAAAGCTTCATTCAACCCTTCGTCATCATGCTTACCGTTCCCCTGGCCGTGACCGGCGGATTGTTTGGTCTGGAACTGATCGGTTCCAGCTTGAATATCTATTCTCAAATCGGGCTTGTCATACTCATCGGGCTCGCAGCCAAAAACGGTATCTTGATCGTCGAGTTTGCAAACCAGCTCCGCGAGGATGGGCGCGATGTGATGACGGCCACTCTGGATGCCGCTGAAATACGGTTCCGGCCAATTTTGATGACCGGACTGTCGACCGCAATTGGCGCCGCACCTCTCATGCTGGCGGATGGCCCGGGTTCTGAAAGCCGGATAACCATCGGCGTTGTGATTTTCACCGGCGTTGCCGTGGCGACCCTGTTCACCCTCTTCGTGATCCCCGTGGCCTACAGCGTGCTGGGCCGGTTCACAAAAACGCCGAACTGGATGTCAAAGAAGCTTGAAGACGAAGCTCAATCCGCAGGTGGGCAACCCGTGTCGAGCGCGCAGAACTGACAAGCCCGTTCTGCGATCAACTCTGCGCGATCCTGGTGGCAAAACCTGACAGCCATAACCACATCCGGGGTCTGAACGGAAAAAAGGAAGAAATCGCTATGGGCAGAACGTATAAAAAAGATGCTGACACCATCTCTGGACTCACCGCCGAACAATACCGCGTTACCCAGGAAAACGGCACAGAACGACCCTTCACAGGGGAGTATAATGATCACAAAGAGATCGGCATCTACGTCGATATCGTTTCCGGAGAGCCACTATTTACGTCTTTCGACAAGTTCGATTCTGGCTGTGGATGGCCGAGCTTTACCAGGCCAGTTGACGCTGAGAACATCAATGAATTACGGGACACTTCACACGGCATGATACGAACCGAAGTGCGGTCGTCACATGGTGACAGCCATCTCGGCCATGTTTTTCCTGACGGACCAGCAGATCAAGGCGGGTTGCGCTATTGCATCAACTCTGCATCCCTCCGCTTCATACCGGTCGCCGACCTTGAAGCTGAGGGATATGGCGAATTCGCCAAGCTTTTCACGCAAACTTAGATCAGCTTTCAGGGTCCGGCGGGGGACCCTGAAAATGAGCGCGCGGGTTTTGGCAAAGATCATGAGCCAGAACCCCCATCAACCTGCCATCCGGTCCAAAAATATTCTCATA
The DNA here is from genome assembly GCF_965228115.1 of Hyphobacterium sp. Taxonomy (GTDB): domain Bacteria; phylum Pseudomonadota; class Alphaproteobacteria; order Caulobacterales; family Maricaulaceae; genus Hyphobacterium. The sequence goes on from NZ_OZ245794.1 coordinate 660,317, forward strand.
AGAGCGGCACTCATCGCGGGTTTCTCCGATTTCCCGCAAGAAGACCGTCCGACCCTCATTCAGATGGACCTCGGTGACATCCAGCTCCCGCACCGAGGCCATTCGCAAATCTTCATTGACGATTACACACTCAATGCGGCTCTGGTCGCTGCGCAACACTCGCACCGCCGTATTGGTTTCGGACGGTGAATAGGCGTCAACTGCACCGACTGCATCCGGCACTTCATCCAGGCACAACATGATGGCGTCATAACGGGTCAAAAGATCCCGGCTCCAGTCCCACTGCCCGCCGGTCTCCCGTGCACATCCCTCGAAACCTTCATCGCCGACCCGGATTGACGCGAAATAGCCCCGCTGAATTCCGTCTCCGGCTCCACATGGGCCGGCCTGATAGGCCGCCGAAACCGGCGCTCCTTCGACCGAAACATAACGCCGGAAACCGGGCGCAGCCGCCTCGGGCACCTGACGCAGCGTGGCGAGGATCGGCTCACGATCTACCGCGATCAAAGAAAATTCCGCGAAGACGATACCGTCCAGCTCGTAGAACGAGGACTGTGATCGCCAATAAGGCGTCTCTCCCCCGGCCTCCATTACATAAGGCGTTTCCGGACGTGTGGCCGCAAAGGCCGATCCGACACTGGGATAAACAAATCCGCTGGCGGCGCTCGCAGCACCGCCGCCACTTCCGCCGGTGACAATCTCGCCGAGCTCGATCTCCCGCGATTCCGGAACGACAGCGCCGCGGCCAGTTCCGCTTACTTCCACTTCTGTGAGAGCCTCTTCGTTGGCCGTATCATCTCCCGTTTCACCGTCCACCAGCACAACGAGTGCTTCCTCATCGCCCTCACCCGGTGCGGGCTCAGGAGCAGGCGCAGGCGCAGCTACCGCCGTAGAAATCAAATCTTCGCGTGGAATTCCGTCCGGCGTGTACGCGCACCCGGCGGCGAACAAACCGACTGTGACCAAAACGATTATCCGGCAATTCATCGATGTCCCCAATTCATCGCAACCAGATCAACATACAGGCAAAACCGGCTAGCGCGAAGCCTGTCATGTTCAGACTTGGGTAACCACGTCCGACAACGGTTTCTTTTGGTTATGGGACTATTATCCGGCGAGATTAAATTTGATCGGAGCCGGTCACCATGAATGATCGTTCGCATGCTCAAGGACCATTTTCGCCGGCAAACGATGTGTCGGCGGCGTTTAACGGCACATTGCCAGGCAACAAACGCCGGGCTGACCCTTCATGTATCAATCCACCCATCAATCGAATTGATCGGCCGACGCTAAGCCGGGTCTTTCAGCTCGTTGATGGCGGCATTATGGCTTGCCTCGTGGCAACAGCGGTCCTGGTCTATATGGCAAGCTTTTGGCCGATGCTGGTTTTCGTTGGAGTGGCGGCCGCCGGCTTACGCCTCAGCAGCGTTTATAGGATCAGAGCTCGACGCTCGGCTTGGCAGCACGTGGCTTTTGCCGTCATCGCTTTGGGGATGGCCGGCACGGCGACGATTTTGCTGGCCCGCCTCGCCGACCCGGCCATCGTTCTGGCAGCATCGCAGCTTTCAGGTGTCGGCGCGGCAACCCTTCTTGTTGTGCACTGCATCTATGCATTCTTTATCGAGTTCTGGGCCCGCCAAGGCCGATTGGCGTCCAACGTGGTCGTGGTCGGCGCAACCGCAAATGCGCGCCGGTTGATCGAAGCCAATGGCCGCAGCAAGTCAATCAATATTCTTGGCGTCTTTGATGACCGTCAAACCCGCAGCCCCTCAACGCTGGCTGGCGCACCCTATCTCGGAACCCTTCAGGAACTGTCGCATTGGCCGCTGCTTCACGAGGTCGACCGAATTGTCGTTACGGTGACGCCACATGCGGTCGATCGTGTCCGGGAGTTGCTGGCGCGGCTCTCAGGGCTGCCCCAACCGGTTTCCTTGCTGCTCGATTTCGAGAATTTCAATCCAAAGCGCCAAAAGCTGGAAGATATCGCGAATGTTTCAGCTGCGCGGCTATCTGGCCAACCCGCTTCGCCGGGCTGGGTAATCACGAAGCGGTTGCAGGATCTGCTGATCGGATCCGCGATGTTCCTTGCTGCCTTGCCTGTGATGGCGGTCCTCGCGGTCCTGATCAAGCTGGATTCTCCAGGCCCGGTCCTTTTCCGGCAAAAGCGCGAAGGCTTTAATGGTCGCCTGATCGAAGTCCTGAAATTCCGCTCCATGCGCAATGATCCTGCTCCGAAAAACGGCGCAGTGCGCCAAGTCGAGCGCGATGATCCGCGCGTCACGCGAATCGGCAAATTTATTCGCAAGACCAGCCTGGATGAACTCCCACAGCTCTGGAATGTGCTGAAAGGCGACATGTCGCTCGTTGGTCCGCGTCCTCATGCGCCCGGCATGCGCACAGGTGCCGCCCTAACATCCAGCCTTGTGGGCGAATACGCTCATCGCCATCGCGTAAAACCGGGTCTAACGGGCTGGGCACAGGTCAACGGATCGCGCGGCCCGCTCCATACGCCAGAATCCGCGCGCGAACGTATCCGCTATGATGTTGAATACATTGCCCGCGCCAGCCTGTGGTTTGATCTCTGGATCATGTTGCGTACCGGGCCCGCCCTGTTGGGCGACAGCACCAATATCCGCTAGGGCCGCGCGCGATTGCGCGACCAGAATTCTTGAAGCACAGCCAGCATGGGCGCATCCGCTGCTGGTCTTAAAGCGCGTTGTTCACGGCCATAGTGCGGGATCCAGGCATTTTCCTGTGAGTCATAGGGCTCCCACCCCGTCTCCCAGTGAAAGAAGGCCGAGTTCGCGCCGTGTGAGTCCAGCGACTCCATTCGATAGCGCAGGAATTGTTCAGCGCCATGAGCCCAGCGGCGCACGCCAAATTCGCCTAGCATCCAGCGACCGGCGACAGGCGCATCAAGCCTCGCCTGCTCGGGCGTGAAGGATGCTGCGCTCATCGGATCGCCATGCGTATAGGCGAAGGGTTCATAGTCATGGACGGTCAAAACAGTATTGGACGCCGGGGGCACCGAGAAACCATTCGCGCCGCTGAGATGCGCATAGCCATCCGGGCTGATCAGCAACGGCGTTTCGGCATCAACGGACCTAATAGCGTCCGCCAGCGTTCTGGCCATGCCTGACCAGGGCGAATGGCGCACAATGTGGCTGCCATTCGGTTCAACCATGAGAAGATACCCGGCCACACTCTCATGACCTCGAAACTGGCGGGCGGCGTGGCGCCACATTTCAGCCCAGGCCGCTTGGGCTTCGGCATCCGACCAGACGCGCTCATTTATCATCGAAGCCGGAAACCAATCCCCGGGACTATCGCGATGAAAAGTAAACTCTGATCGTCCGGGACCTGTCCGGAATCCGATGACGGTAAAAATCCCTCTTTGCCGACAGCGTTCGACCATGTCGGCGAGATGATCTTCTATTGCGCGATCCTGGCGGTAGGGAGCCGTTTCAGAGAACAATCCCGGATGCGAGAGCAGAGCGAAATTTGCACCCGCAGCGGCCAGACTATCCAGCGCCTGATTGGTGATCGGCGCGCCCACCGAACCGCTCCCTAAAAACACGTCGCCATCAATTTCCGGATAGACCCGCCTTTGCGGAAACACCGCGCCGCGCAGATGCGGACCGGTGGAGTTATTCCAGAGGTCGATTTTCGGAGATGTTCGGGCTTTTTGACAGCCCATGGTAAGAGCCGCAGCGCCTGAAATCAGGACGGTCCGGCGGTCAGGCCCGATTACCATGCATAAAAGGCCGCTAGCTTGTCGGCTTTGCGCAAAGCACGCCGCGGCAACGATCCGATTTTACCAAGAGGTGCCTTTTCGCAGGCCCCCGCTAGCACCTGGCTGACACCTCTGAGAACGGCAGGAGCGGAGCGCGTCATCATACAGCCCTGCCACAACGGCACCTGATAGGAGCCCAATTCCAGCTTGAAACGGTATTCACCAGGGCCAAGCTCCAAACCCGTATGGCCACGCTCTGCCGCATCTTTGATCATCTCAATTAGGAGGAGCAATCCCGGACTGATCCGATTGAACTCCGGGTCATAGGCCGGAAACCAGTAATGGGTTAGCGCCTCGCTCGCCATGCCGATATGAACAGCCGCGATCTTGCCGCCAATCCGCAGTGTTGAGCAGGTGCCCCTGAAGCGATCTGTCTGGGTTTTCAAGATAGCTTCGAGGAGCGTTTTGGTCCAACCCACAGAAAACACGTCGAAGACCTGCGTCCGGTGATATTGCTGACGCTTCCACTCAATCATGGTGTCAAAGACGTCCAGCCGTTCATCCTGCAGGCAGAATTCAAAACCCTCTTCAACTTTTTCAAGCCGGCGCGTGCGCGAACGGATATTCTTGAAAGCACTCGGCGACAAAAGTTGGCGGTGAGCTTCATAGGCCTCAAAACCGCCGCTGAGATCACAGACCCAGGATCCGTCCTGGGTTCGGCCATAGTCGCGCCACTTCTGATCCACCCCGACCGCGCTTTGAAATTCAAACAGTGGTACGCCGCTGGCGCGCAACCAGTCACGCGGATCAGCTTGGGCTCCGCCCGGCTGAATAAGTCCCTGAACATCACCCAACGGACCACCGAGCGGCCGCGCATAACCCACCTTGCCCAGCTGCAAGGGCAAGAAGCCCAGCAATTCTCCACTTCGGCGCGCCACAATCACGCGGGTATCGGTGCGCGCGACTTCCATGGCATCCGCGAATTCCAGCCGGAAATAAGGGCTAGTGAGCGTGGAATTGTGGTCGGTGAACTCTTGCCAAGCCTCGCGCTCTGCTGGGCTTAGTTCGCTGGGCTTTTTCAGTTCAGCAGTGATTTGCGACGACATGGATGCACCTTGTTCCCGGTTGTCAGCACCATAGCGCAACAGGGTTTCCGCTTCGTTTCGACAAAAGCCTGCGCGTTCACCGCATTTTAGGTGGTTTGCGTCACACTCTTGGGTTCAATCAGGAGTGCGCCAAAGACATGCTGGGCAAACACATTCTTGGATACCTGCCTGTGCAGATCGCCCGCGCGCTTGTCGGCTTTGGCGGCGTGGCCGTTCTGACACGCCTGATGCCAGCGGAAATGTATGGCCAATACGCGCTCGCGCTTGCGGCTATGCATATTACGGCGATGGCGTTTCACACCTGGCTGGATGCGTCGGTGGCGCGCTTTCATGCCCGCGCCCAGCAACGCGGTCATCTCGCGTCTCATCTTGTCACGGTTTACACATCCTACGCGCTGATTGCGATTGGCGTACTGGCGAGTGGAGGACTTGCCATCTGGCTTGCCCCGCTCAGCCTGGAAATGAAAACCGCCCTCGCCTTCGGCCTGATGGCGCTCACGCTTCGCTCCACACTGGCGATCGGTCTGGAGACCCGGCGTGCAAACGGCGAGGTCGCCTCATACTCCCTCTTTGAAACGTTCAACACACTGGCGGGCTTTGCGATTGGAATCGGACTGGTAATGGCCACGCCGCTTGGCGCAGCAGGTCCCATCGCGGGTATGGCGCTTGCGTGTGTGATTACGCTAATGTTCGAGCTGCCGGCTCAAGCCCGCAAGGCCAAAGGCGGGAAGCCGCGCAAGCGCCGCGCCGCAGTTTATTTCGCTTATGGCCTACCGGTCTCGATCTCGCTGGTGTTCGAGCATTTGCTCTCCGCCGGAGATCGCTTCCTTATCGCCGGTTTCCTGAACGAAGCGGCCGTTGGCATCTACTCGGCGGGTTACGGCCTCGCGGATCGGACCATCGACATTATTTTCATTTGGCTGGGCGCAGCTGCCACGCCGTTAATGATCAAGGCCCTCGAAGAAAAAGGCGAAAACGCCGCGCGGGAAGTTGCCGGTCAATCGGCACGCGTGATGGGCTTGATAGGGTTTCCGGCAGCTGCGGGCCTTGCCCTGGTCGCCGCGCCGCTGGCGGGTGTTATGGTGGGGGAAGAATTCCGCGAAGGAGCCACGCTGATCCTGCCCTGGATTGCTTTAGCCGGGCTGATGAATGGCCTAATGACCTATTATTTCCATGAGAGCTTCATTCTAAAGCGCAAAACCCGCTGGATGGCGGCCATTATGGCGGGAGCTGCAGTGCTAAACCTTGGTCTGAACGTACTCCTGCTGCCGATCTATGGCATCGCGGGAGCCGCAGCAGCCACGCTGATATCCTACACAGCAGGGCTTGTACTGTGCGCCTTGATCGGGCGGCGATTATTTGCCCTGCCCCTGCCCTGGATGGATTGGGGCAAAGCCGCGCTCGCCACGGGTATAATGGCCCTCGCCGTCATCACCCTTCCGATCAATGGCCCTGCAATCCTCGTCCTGTTCGGCCAGGCTGCCTTGGGTGGCATGGTCTATGTGACGGCAGCGCTGGGGCTGAACATCGCAGGATGCCGCAGCTGGTTAAGCGTCGCTCAAAGCTGGCTGCGTCCACAGGAGGCTTCCGCATGAGCACCTATGCCGACTATTCCAACACGGCAGCCTCGACGACCTCCGCTGCGAAGCTTTCAGTCCTCATCCCCTTCTATCGGGATAATCCGCTGCCGCTGGTCACGGCGCTGAGCGAACAAATCATTCCATCGGAGTTGCCGGTAGAGATCGTCCTTTTTGACGATGGAGAGCCGGACCCTGCTTTGAACGAGCAAGTCACCAAAGCCATCAGCATTCTCGCCGCGCCGGTCCGTCTGTTGACGTCTCACCGCAATGTCGGGCGAGCTGCTGGCCGCAATCGGCTGGCCAGCGCCGCCGTTGGAGACTGGTTTCTCTACCTTGATGCGGACATGACCGTCGAGGACGGCTTTCTTGCGACCTGGCTTGATCTGGTTGAGCAAGGCGGATTTGACGCCTGTTTCGGCGGGTATATCGCCGATCCGGTGACCGAGCGCTCGCACCGCCTGCATGCGGCCTTGGCTCAATCGAGTGACGAGAACACCGCCGAGACGCGTAATGCGATTGGCGCGACCGCCTTCTGCACCAGCAATTTATTGGTTGAAGCCAATCTCATGCGTCATGTGACCTTCGACGAGCATTTCACCGGCTGGGGCTGGGAGGATGTCGATTGGGCGGTTCGCGCGGATGCCGTTGGCCAGCTTGTCCATTGCGATAATCCAGCCGGGCATTCCGGCTGGCAAACACCGGATGTGCTGCTTCGAAAGTTCCGGGATGCCGCTTTCAACTATGCACGCCTGCTGGAAAAGCATCCAGATCTGGCCAAGTTGCCAAGCGCTAAAGCAGCGCGGTTTCTGAAAGCCGTTCCGGGCCAGGCTCTGCTGCGTGGCATCTGGGCCTTGATGGCAAAATCACCAGTTGCCCCGATGAAATCGAGAACACTTGCGCTGCGCCTTTGGCGCGCCAGCTGGGCCGCGGAGGCCATTTAATGACCACCAGGACCTACATTCCTTCCAGCGGTGCCTTTGGCAAGCTGAAGCGGCTGCAAGCCCGATTGTTTGAGCGCGATCCAATAGAGGTGGACCCGGACCGTTTGGTCGTTTCGATCACATTCGACGATTTCCCGAAATCTGCGGGTGATGTCGGCGCGGCAGAACTCGAAAAACGTGGCTGGCGTGGAACCTATTACACGGCCGCAGGATTTATCGGTTCCTCGACCCATCATGGCGAAATGCTGTCCGCCGATGACGTGCGCAGGCTTCATGCTGCAGGCCACGAAATCGGCTGTCACACGCTGGATCACACCGATCTGGGCCAGATCAGCCCGGCGGAAGCGCAAACGCAATGCGATCAGAATGAAGCGGCGTTACGGGAATTGGGATTTGACGACAAGCTGACGGCCTTTGCTTTTCCTTATGGGGAGAGCGCTCCAGCAGTAAAAGCCGCGCTCGGAGAACGCTTTGAAACCCTGCGCGGTGTGCAGCCGGGCATTAACCGCAATGGCTCGGACAGGTTGCTGTTAAAGGCCGTGGGTATCGATGGTGGCGCAGACGGAATCGCCAAGGCCCATCTCTGGATAAAAGCCGCCATGGCCAAGCCGGGTTGGTTGATTTTTTACGCGCACGACATTCAGGACAAACCAACCGAATGGGGCTGTACGGTTGAACAATATGTCGGCTTGTTAGACGCAATTGCTGATAGCAAAGCGGTGGTACTGCCTGTCAGCGAAGCCTATCGCTCCTTGACCGCTTCATATCGCAGCGGCAAAGCCAATCGCGCGGCAGTTGCCACATAAAGCACCCAGACAATCGCGTTGCGCTGCAAGAGGTTGCTCTCTGAAATACTGATCAGTGAGATCAGTGCCAGGAAGGCCAGAGCCCAGTAGGCCTCTGGTCCATTAAAAAGGCGAGACAACGCCCGAAGGATCGACGCTAATAGCGAAAGCGCCATCAGAATCACACCAGGAATGCCGATGCTCAACGCAATCTCGAGCCAGCCATTATGCGCAGTGGGAACCTCCCATTGTGTGCGTTGCCGGACCCAGAAGGCCGGGCCATATTCTCCGCTCCAGAATGCGCCATAGCCATAACCCGTCCAGGGATTAGCAGCGACCTGTTCTGCCAATACCACCCAGATGTCTGTCCGCCCGGTCAGAGTGGCATCCCGCCCGAGAGCTTCGAGAACCGCGACCGGAGCAATCGCAAGGACCAACGCGGCGATGAACGCGACCAATCCACCGCCCAACAAGATGAGCGCGGAGAACCCAAATCCTCGGCGGCACAAATGGACAGCCGACAGGATCGAGAGACCCAGCATCAGGGCAAGCAAAGCGGTGCGGGAAGTCGACATTAACACCATGGCCGCCATGAAGGCCGCCAGCCCCCACCAGATCCAACGGCGTTCCGGCTGACAGACAGCCGCAGCAAGCGAGGCCATGGTGCCGAAGGCCATCATGGCCCCAAGCGTGTTTTTCTCCCACCAGATGCCGCGCCAGGCGCCAACATGAATATCGTGATGGACGCCCAATGTTGGATATCCAAGGGCCATCAAAGCGCTCATCACCGCCAGCACGCCAAAGACGGCCGCGAACAGCGGAATGATCTCCCGCCAGTTAAACCGCGATGCCAGCAACAGGCCGAACAGCGTCGTCATGACGAGCGCAAAGCCTCGTCTTTGAGTCACACCGGCGTCCCATGACCAAAGGAAAGAGGCCAGACAAAGCGCGCTCAGGATCAAGATCAATGGCGTTCGCATCATGACATCGATCGAGCGCATCGGCGTGATCAATAGCCAAGCCAGCGTTAGTCCATACACCGGGAGCCACATGACCCGCAGCAGGGCCGGACCTTCTGGATCGGCGGGGTCCGCCAATAAAGGCCCCAGCAGCCCCTGTGACACCAGAAATAGGATTGTGCCGGCCAGTAGGTATTCAAGCGGCCGGAGAATATTCATTCGCGGTCCAGCCCGCAGGATCTGGATATGGTCGGAGACCTGATTCAAGCTGCCTGCCCGGCCGAATACCGGGACCGATTGCAAACAATCCCAACCACGCGGCCGCCTTGCTGTTCAATCGCATGGCGGCGCGCTGCAATGGATCGCTCATCCCAACGGCTCTCATCGGCAACAAGAATGACGCCATCCGAATCGCCGGCAACGGGCAAGACAGCGCGGCCCGCACCCGGCGCATCCAGCACCGCCAGGTCAATGCTGCCACGAACGGCATTCCAATAAGCTTGCGCAGACCGGAATTGAAGGCGTTCAATACTGGCGCGGGATCGCTGGAATTCGGTGATGTAAAGATGCTCCCCAGCAGGCCGTGCAACCAGCCGGGCTTGAGCACTCACCGGTTCAGCCTGCCAAAACGGGTCCCGCCCAAACGAGGCATCAAAAGAAGAAGCACCAGGAGACACCAACGCTTGCGCCTGAGCATTACGTGCAAAATCAAGATCAATCAGCCAGACACCGCGGCGCGACCGGCGCGCCGCTGCCCGCGCAAAGGCGCGCGCGACACTGGACGCCCCTGCCCCACGGCTTGCGCCCAGGAACATCAAAACCCGACCTTGCCCCCCCGGCCGCGCAATGGGTTCCAAACGGGAGACCAGAGCCTGCATGTCCATAGAAAGATCTACCATCAAGTTGCCGCGAATCGCCTATCTCTACCGAGGATTCCCCGCGACCGGTTAACGCCGGCCCAACGGCGCGGCACGTTGTGGGATTCGGGTCAGCACCGGGACGCCTGCGACACGTGACGGCATGGGGCCAATGGCTTCGGTTGTTTCCGCTGTCTGTTGAAAGACCGGTCGCCGCAGACGGGGTGCGTTTGGGCTGACATGCTGGATCCAGTAGCCACGCAGCAACCCCAGAAGAACGGCTGTTCCCGCTGCAAATATAAAGGCGGCAACGACGCCCAGCTTGCGCAGCGACGATCCTTCTGGCGGTGCATAGGCGCGCTCGACAATGCGGATCGCATCCGCACTGCCCGGCGCAAGCGATTGCCGGGCTTCGGCCTCGGCCTGCTGGGTCGCAAGCAAGCTCGCGGCGGCCTCGGTTGCGGTCACATCCTGCGCCAAACGACGAAACACAGGGGCCAAAGCACGAAGCCTTTGAACTTCGCCTTGGGCTGCACGTAGCTGTGTGCGCAAAGAGGCTGCAAGCGATGTTTGCGCCACGCCTTGCGATTCCTGACGAAGCTGCTCCTCGACCAGCGCCTGACGGACTTCATTCACGCCGGTGCGTGTGTTGCCGAGGCCCGCTACTCCGCCACCCGCAATAAACTCCTCAAGTTCAGCAATCTCGCGATCGATCGCAACCACCGGAGGCGCCGCTTCAAGATAACGCGCGAGCAAGCGTTCGCGCTCGAGCCGCAATTCCGCCAATTGGTTTTCCGCACTGCTATCGACGTAAATCTCAATGCTTTCGGGCATTCCCGAGACACGTTCTTCTATTGCACTGCCGGCAGATCGCGCGGCGGCAGCGGCAGATTGGGCCGTCAGCATCTGATTCTGGAGTGTGGCGACGCGTGTGGTGGCCGCAGCACGGTCCGCTTCATAGTCGACAATATCATTCTGACGAAGGAATTCATCGAGCGCCGCCAATGCCGCTGCGTGAGCCGCATCGGCCTGCATCCGGCGATCGGCAATGCCGCTGAAGCCATCGCCTGTAAGGACAATCTGGCGGTATTCAATGTACGCATCGATAATCGCGTTAAGCGCCGTTTCAGAACGCGCAGGGTTGTTGCTTTCAAGGACCGGTATAAGCACAGACGCGTTTGGGGCGCGTTCAACCGCAAAACTTTGCCGCAAGGTCCGCAGCGCAAGTGCTTCTGTTCCGCCCTCAGGCAGCACCGCGGCAGGGCCCAGTGCCTCCAGCGCGCGGCGCCTAACGGCCTCTGAATTCAGGATTTCCGCCTCTGACTGCATCACCTGCTCAATGATAAAGCCGTCACCAGAGCCAGCAGCCCCGGGCGTTAGATCCTGATCGTCCAGCAGCACGAGCAAGCGGGCGCGTGCTTCATAGCTGCGCTCCAGCATAAAATAAGCCGCAGCGCCGCCGACAATAAAAATAACCAGAAAAACAGCGAGAATCGTGCCGCGCTGCGACCACATCATTTCAATGAGGTCGTATAAATCCAGCTCACGCCGCTCCCCATGGGGAGGCGTTGGTGGTGGCGGACGGCCCGAACCTGCGTAAGCGCGACTCATGCACAGGAGAAAAGCGCTGCGTGGTTTAATTTTTCATTATCCGAAACGCGGAAGGTTCGTATTCAGGTAAGAAATGACAGATGAGTCGGTCATGAAGCGGATTTTCATACTGGTATTGGCGATGGTTCTCGCCGGGTGCAGCACCGCACGTGTCGTTGGCAACTCAACGCGCGCCGTCGGCGGGGCCGTGGTTGATGGTGTGGGCGGTGTGGTGACGGCGCCCTTCAATCGTGGTGAACGCGAACCCGACTATTGGGCCTGGGAAGGCGGCGGCGTGGCTGGCTCGACCGCGCCGGCAGGTTGGGGCGATATCCGTTTTGTTGAGTGGCGCCAACAGGATCCATCCTTCCTGCTGTTTCCTGGCGATACGATTGATGTGACCGTACATACAGCCAGTGAGCTGAACCGTTCCGCCGTGGTGGGCCCGGATGGCCGGGTAAACCTGCCTTTGGCCGGCAGGGTCATGGTCGCCGGGCGGACAGATTCCCAAGCCGCCGGCTCGATTGCGGACGCTTACACAACCATGCTGCGCGACCCGATTGTGGAGGTCACGGCGACTGACTTTGGCGCGCAGAACATTATTGTTGGCGGTCAGGTCAATACGCCGGGCATGTACCCCATGCCTTCACGCATTGGTGCCCTGGAAGCGGTTATCCTCGCGGGGGGCTTCCGCGATACCGCAGCGCGCGGAGATGTCGTCATTCTGCGCCGGGCGCCCAATGGTGACGGCCTGATGATGCGAACCGTCAATCTGCACCGGGCGCTTCGCGGAGATGGCGACGGCGACCCGTTTGTTCTCCAGCGGCACGATATCGTCTTCGTACCGCGATCAACGGTCGCGGAGGTGACCCTGTTCGTACAGCAATATGTCTATGGCATATTGCCGCTCGATCAGGCGTTTTCCTTCGCCATCGCGGACGCGATCAACGACAATCGCTAGCATTCGCGTCTAGTGACGCGTGGCCAGCCAGTCGCGTGCTGCGCGCTGAGCTTCAGAGATTTGCATGCGGTCCATCTCGTCAGAGATTTCCTGACGATAATACTTGGCCGCTTCACACCCCATCAGCGTGGCGAGGTTGAACCATTTGTGCGCCTCGACGAAATCGACTGTGCCGCCCTGACCCGTCGAATAAAGAATACCGAGTTTGCAAAGATCATCGCCCGTCGGATCGGTGTTGACCGCATCGTGAGCTTGCGCCGTTTCCACATCAGTGAAAGCCATTTCGGCCCCCATCATCTAGGCCTTCCGTCCCGGCTTTGCCGTTGTAACGAGAAGGCGTTCCACCCAATGCCCCGACCGTTTTCGGCCTCGGACAAGTTGGAGATTCACCGGAATGGGTTCCCATAAGGTAAAGAAAAATCAGGGTTAATCGATTTATTTGGTTTATTTCCGTTAGGGAGTCTTGAGATCGGTTAAGCGATCTGAATCAGCTCTGAATCAATCCGGAAGCCGCTAACGGAAACAGGCCCTTCCGTTAGCACCTCTCACCAAATCCTTGCAGATTGGCCCTGCGGCAATGCGCTGACTGGCGCGAGCCCGCTTGCCCTGCTGAAATCGCAAAGTAAAACAACGCGGAAATTCGTGAGGGCGAAATGAGCGACCAAGTTATCCCGCCAGTTTCCATGAAGCTGGATGAAACCGATCCCGAGACCTTTGCGGCTGAACTAGGAGAAGAGTTTCGCCGGTTTGGTTTTGCAGTCATATCTGACCATGGCGTGGATCAGGCCATCATTGACAAAGCGCTGGATCGCGCGAAGGCCTTCTTTGCCCTCCCTGATGGGATCAAGCAAAAATATTTCATCAAGGGCGGCGCAGGCGCCCGCGGCTATACCCCCTTCGGCACGGAAGCCGCCAAAGACTCAGACCATATCGACCTGAAAGAATTCTGGCATGTCGGCCGGGAACTGCCTGCCGATCATCCCTATCGCGAGACGATGGCGGACAACATAACGCCTGACGAAATCGAAGGATGGGACGCGGTCAAAGATCTTTATAATGCGCTTGACAGGCTGGGCACGCGCCTCTTGCGCGCCGTAGCTCGCGATCTTGAACTGGACGAGTACTTCTTTGATGACACCATCAGGGACGGCAACTCCGTTCTTCGACTACTGCACTATCCCGCTCAGGATTCAACGGTGCCGGAGGGGTCTGTCCGTGCCGCTGCTCATGAAGACATCAACACGATCACGCTGTTACTGGGCGCGGATGAAGCCGGCCTTCAGGTGATTGATCGCCGCACGGGCGACTGGATCAGTGTGAACCCACCGGCTGGCTGCCTGGTCATTAATGTTGGCGACATGCTGCAGCGCCTCACTAACAATGTGCTGCCGTCGACCACCCACCGAGTGGTCAACCCTGCTCCGGAGCGCCAGAAATTCGCACGCTTTTCGGTGCCCTTCTTCCTGCACTTCCGCCCGGACTATGAAATCCGCACGCTGGAAAACTGCATCGGAAAAGATGGCGTGAACCATTATCCCGAGCCAATCTCGTCTCAGGAATTTCTGGTGGAACGATTGAAAGAGATCCGCCTGCTTTAGCTGTCAGTTTTCTGTCGAATCCTTACGTTTTGTGGTTGTCTCGGACACGCTTGCGTCTAACAATGGCGCCGCTTTTAACAATTGCGGGGAACACCATGCATCGGATTTTGATCACTATTTTTGCCGCTGCCACTTTGGCGGCTTGCGGAACAGCCTCCACCCTGGTCGATAGCGCTTATACCGGCGGAATGCGGTTTGACGATGCCTCAATTAGCGCCGGAACCCATACAGTTCCAGTTGATGGCGGCGCGGTTCAGGAGTTCGAATCGCGCTTGCGGGAACGGATCATTGATAGCGGCATGTTTACTGAACAATCGGGCGGCCTGACGATTGAATATCGTTTTCTGGCCTTCAATAGCGGAAATCGTATGGCCCGCTATTTCTGGGGCGGAATTGGAAATGCGGGCGAAGCGTCCACGACGATCGAAGTCGTCTTCCGTGATGCTTCCGGCGAAGTCCTGTCGCGAATTCAGTCTGAGGGACGCATCGACAGCGGGTTCTTCGGCGGCAGCGCCAATAATGCTGTGACACGCGCGGCGGATGAAGTCGCTGAGTACACCATCACGACCTTCAACCAGTAATTTTTTTGCGAATAGAAAAAGCCCGGCGCGGTTTATGCGCCGGGCTTCTTTATTGCCATTCGACGCCCGGCAGGCCGGGCGGAAATAACTCTAGATCATGGTCGAAGCGACAAGGGCACCAAGGCCTGCCGTCGACATGGCACCGACGACCGTCAGTGCGAAACCATTATCCGTCCAGCTCTGACCCTTGCGGAGACGACGGGCGGATTTACGTGCGTTATTGAAAAGCGGCATGGGGAGGCTCCTTTTCTGCTGGAGCGGAGATATGTCGTCCGCCACCGGATTTCAAGGGAATTCAGGCCGATTCTCAGCGGTTTTTTTGGTCGAATGCTGATTTAGCGAGAAACCGCAAACACAAGCAGGACAATCCCGAGAAGGACGACGGCCCCTATCGTTGAAACCAGGAATGTACGTTCTTGCCATGGCCAGCGGCGTCCCTGCCGGGCATCGGTTTTTCGATACCTTCCAACATATGAACACCTTTCAATACTTGGGTGGTTACACTGACTCGGAACGCCGCGAAAGCAAACCGGTTTCTCTACCCGCCCAGCTTCTTCCGCAGGATTTCATTCACGGCTTTTGGATTGGCTTTGCCTTGCATGGCTTTCATCACTTGGCCAACAAACCAGCCCATGGCCCTCGGATTCTTTGCAATAGACGCCACCTGATCAGGATTATCAGCAATCAGCTGATCGATCACGGCTTCGATCGCGCCGGTATCGGTGACCTGCTTCAGGCCACGTTCCTCGACGATCTGTTTCGGGCTGCCACCTTCAGTCCAGACGATCTCGAAGACATCTTTGGCAATCTTGCCGGAAATGACGTCTGAAGAGATAAGTTCGACGAGCTCACCGAGTTGATCTGCAGAAACCGGGCTGTCGGTGATGCCCAGGCCTTCCTTGTTCAATCGGCCAAACAGCTCGTTATTGACCCAGTTTACCGCCAGCTTGCCATCACGGCCTTCCGCGACCGCTTCGAAATAATCGGCGCGATCTTTGTCCGCCGCGAGCACGGACGCATCGTACTCGGTCAGGCCCATTTCCTCGACGAAACGCTTGCGCTTCTCCGCCGGCAATTCTGGCAAATCTGCTTTGATCTCGGCGATACGCTCTGGCGACAATTCCAGCGGCAACAGGTCGGGACAAGGGAAGTAGCGATAATCATGCGCTTCTTCTTTCGACCGCATGGAGCGCGTGACGCCCTTGTTGGCATCAAACAGCCGCGTCTCCTGATCAACCGTGCCGCCATCCTCGACCAGCTCGATCTGCCGGTTTGCTTCATAGACAATCGCCTGCATGATGAAGCGCATGGAGTTGACGTTCTTGATCTCGCACCGTGTACCGAGATGCGAGAAATCTTCTGTCTCACGGAACTTCTCATACGCGCCGGGCTTGCATATCGAGACATTCACGTCCGCGCGCATCTGACCCTTTTCCATATCGCCGCCACACGTACCCAGATAGCGGACAATGGTGCGCAGCGTTTTCATATAGGCGGCAGCTTCTTCCGGTGAGCGGATATGCGGCCGTGAGACAATTTCCATCAGAGCCACGCCTGAGCGGTTGAGGTCCACATAGGTCGCATTCGGATCGAGATCATGGATCGACTTACCGGCATCCTGCTCCAGATGCAGGCGCTCAATGCCCACAACGAAGCGTGAGCCATCATCGCGCTCGCACTCAATCTCGCCTTCACCCACAATCGGGAACTGGAATTGGCTGATCTGATAGCCCTGCGGCAGATCCGGGTAGAAATAATTCTTCCGATCAAAGCGCGAATATTCGTTGATTTTGGCGTTCAGTCCCAGACCGGTGCGGACGGCCTGTTCCACGCAATAGGAATTGATGACCGGCAACATACCAGGCATGGCGGCGTCAACGAGGCTGACCTGCGTATTTGGTTCCGCGCCATATTCTGTGGCCGAGCCGGAAAACAGCTTGGAATTGGACGCGACCTGGGCATGGACTTCCATCCCCACGACAATTTCCCAATCGCCCGTCGCTCCGGGCAGCGTGAATGTGTGATCGCTCATTCCTTATCTCCGGCTTGAGCTTGTTCATTTTGACGATGTGCCGATTCAACGGCACGCCACGCAGCGCGCGTAATCATTCCGAACAGGAGTGCCGCCCCGCCACAGGCCAGGATGATGCTACCAATCAACTCACCATTCTCGATCGCAATACGGCCCGAGAAGATCAATGCACCTAAGACTGCAAGCAGTCCGCCGGCAAAGATGACCGGGCCAACGAGGCGAAGAGCGGGATGCGGTGTCACCACCATTTCCCCGGCTTGCGAGTAAAGGCGGCCGCATCTTCCAATGCCGCACCGACGGAGAACATGGTCGCCTCATCCAGCGCAGGCGTGATGACCTGAAGGCCCAGCGGCAGGCCTGAGCCATCCAGCCCGGCCGGAACTGACATCGCCGGAACGCCCGCGATATTGGCCGTCACCGTGAAGATGTCATTGAGATACATCGAGATCGGATCATCCGATTTCGTGCCCAACTCGAATGCAGCCGATGGCGTCGAGGGCGTCAGCAGCGCATCACACTGTTCAAAGGCTTTTTCGAAGTCCTCAAGAATGCGCCGGCGTACTTTCAGAGCTTTGAGGTAGTACGCATCATAATAACCCGCCGACAGCACATAAGTGCCCATCAAGACCCGGCGCTGCACCTCATCACCGAACCCTTCAGCGCGGGATTTTTCATAGGTATCGGTCAGATCCTCGCCGTCGACCCGCAGGCCGTACCGCATGCCGTCATAGCGCGCGAGGTTGGATGAGGCTTCCGCCGGGTTGATGATGTAATAGGTCGGCAGGGCATACTTCGTATGCGGCAGGGAGACATCGACTATCTCGCACCCGGCCGCTTTCAGCCATTCCACGCCCTGCTGCCACAGTGCTTCGATCTCATCGGGCATGCCATCCATTCGGTATTCCTTGGGGACGCCAATTCGCTTGCCCTTGATCGAAGCAGACGCGGCGGAAATCCAGTCCGGCACATCCAGCGGCAGCGAGGTCGACTCCTTGGGATCATGACCCGACATGGCCTGCATCAGAATGGCCGCATCCTTCACCGATTTTGCGAAGGGGCCCGGATGGTCAAGCGATGACGCAAATGCAACCGCACCCAAACGGGATGCGCGGCCGTATGTGCCTTTCACGCCAACGGTTCCTGTAAACGCAGCAGGCTGACGGATCGAACCGCCAGTGTCCGTACCAGTAGCGCCGAACGCGATATCCGCCGCCACAGCCGCCGCCGAACCGCCGGAGGACCCACCAGGCGTCAGCTGGGCGTCAGAGCCCTCAGCGCGCCACGGGTTGATGACATTGCCAAAATAGGAGGTCTCATTGGACGATCCCATAGCGAACTCGTCCATATTCGTCTTGCCCAGGAAAATACCGCCAGCTTCCCATAACTTTGTCGTGACGGTGGACTCATACGGGGGCTCAAACCCATCAAGGATATGTGAGCACGCCGTGGTCGAAACACCCTCGACCGCAAACAGATCCTTCACCGCAATTGGCGCGCCTTCAATCAGACCGCCTTCGCCCTTGGCCAGCTTCTCATCAGAGGCTTTGGCCATGGCCAACGTCTTGTCGCGGTTAATCGCCGTAAACGCATTCAGCGCGCCTTGAGAGGCTTCCGCGGCATCCAGCGCAGCAGTCGCAACTTCCGTCGCGGACACCTCACGCGCCTTCAGCTTCGCGGTAATGTCCGCGAGGGAATGGGAAAGAAGATCAGTCATGATCCATCTGCCTCTTCATCGGCAAGGTTGATCTCGAAATAGATGTTTTGCTCGCTTTCCGGTGGATACTCGCCAAACGAGCTGCGGCGGATATAGCCGGCGCGCTCGTAAAGCGCGATCGCGGCTTTCTGATAGGAGCCCGTTTCCAGCCGCACATTCGGCAGACCGTGCTGCTTAGCGCTTTCATGCGCCGCTTTCAGCAAGGCTTGAGCTGCGCCTTTTCCGCGCGCTGGTTCGGCCACGAACATGCGCTTGATCTCCGCATAGTCCTTGTACCGGCGCAGCGCGATGGTTCCGACTTTCTCGCCTTCGAAGGTCTCGGCCATGAAGAAATCGATCTTGGTGTCGACCAGTTCTTCAGGCGCCATCGGGAAGTTGTTTTCCTCGTCATAATGCCCGGATAGCTCCGCATCGAGCGCAGCGATCAAATCGCGCGCCTCGCTGCTGAGCGGATCGGCATATCGGACGATAATGCTCATTTATTCGACGCTTTTCGGCACCACGAAGAAACCTTCTTCGGCCTTCGGCGCATTAGCCAGCACCTTGTCGCGAATGCCGCCATCGCTGACCACATCCTCGCGCTGAGGAAGCGGAAATTTCACAGGCGTGGTCATCGGCTCAACGCCGTCGGTGTCGACCTCGTTGAGTTGTTCGATCCAGTTTAGGATACCGTTCAGCTCACCCGTCAACGCGGTCAGCCGGTCGCTGGGTTCAGCGATCCGCGCAAGCCGCGCAATACGTTTCACATCGTCTTCTGTGACGGCCATGACTTTCGCCTCATTTCGTGGAAATCATCCAACAAAGCGACTGACTAGCAATGCGCGTTGTGCGGTGCAAGAAAGCTTGACTGAAAACCGATGCAGGCGCACGCAAACAATCATGTCTGACGCAACCGGCATTCCGCCAACAGGCCCGCTTCTCGCGCTTGATCCGGGAGAGAAAACTCTGGGCGTTGCGGTCACAAATTCCGAACGCGGCATCATCACGCCGGTTGAAACAATCCAGCGCAGAAAGTTCTCGGTGGATGCCGCACGCGTGTTCGAGCTTTATGATGAGTTTCGCTGCGTAGGCCTAGTGATCGGCCTGCCGATCAATATGGACGGTTCGATCGGTCCAAGAGCACAATCCGCTCGCGCCTTGGGCACAAACCTCAAGCGGCTTCGAGACATTCCGATCCTTTATCAGGATGAACGCTTGTCGTCCGACAAGGCGGAACAACGACTTCGCGCGACCGGCAAGAAACGCGACGAAATAGATCGTCTGATCGACGCCTATGCGGCCTCGGTTATTCTGGAAGACGCGATCGAGGCTCTTTCAGGATGAACCCGATCTTCGGCGCGCTTCTGCCCATCTTTGCGGTCATTGGCGTGGGCTGGGGATTAAGGCGCTCCGGCTTGATGCCGGCGGAACAATGGCCCGCCATTTCCCGGCTGGCCTATGTGGGCCTCTCGCCTGCCCTGCTCTTCTCGGTAATTTCGCGAGCTGATTTTGACGCCATCACGGTTGCGCCCGCCGTTGCCGCTGCGGCACTCGGTTTTATTGCCATGGGCGCGCTCGCCATTGCCCTGAAGCCACTGATCAACACCGATGGGCCCGCCTTCACCAGTATTTTCCAAGGCTCGGTGCGCTGGAACGGGCTGGTGATTCTGGCGCTCGCAACCCTGTCCTACGGGCTGAGCGGTGAGGTCCTGGTTTCGCTCATAATGGTCGTCACGATTCCCATTGTGAATGTCATGGCTGTGACAGTCCTGACGATCTGGGGCACCAGCGAGAAGAAACCGGATGTAGGGGCGGTGCTCTGGCGGATTATCTCAAATCCGCTGATTCTTGGCTGCCTTGCGGGCGGCGTGGCGAATGTCTTTGGTTGGTTCCAGTCCGGACCTATCGCCGATGTCCTCGCGCTGATGGGTCGTGCCGCTTTGCCCTTGATACTGTTAGCCGTCGGCGCAGCGCTGGATTTCTCTGCACTCAACGCGAGGCGGCATTTACTGGCGATTTCCGTGACCATGAAGCTGATTGTTGCGCCATTTGTTTTTGGCGCGGTCGCCTACGCTTTTGGCGTGCGCGGCGATGAACTCGCGATTGTCGTTCTCGTTGGGGCCTCACCTGGAGCCGCGTCTGCCTATGTGCTGGCGCAACAACTCGGCGGAGATCGCCGTCTCACGGCCGGCGATGTGACGGCTTCTACCTTGCTGTCCATGATCACTCTGCCGCTGGCGGTCTGGGTCGCGACCCAAATCGGCTAGAGGCAGATGGTCTCGCCTTCACGGGCAATCCGATAACCGCGCTCCAGCACTTCGCGTGTCTCTTCGCTGTCTTCATACCGTATGGGGTTGGTGTGATTGTAATGGATGAAGCGGATCCGCTGACGGATTTCGTCAGGATAGTCCTGGAACAGGTCCATGGTTTCAGATACGCGCGGATGGGGGATGGCACTCATATCCCTTCCGGGCAGCTCGTTGTCGTCAAAGAATGTCGCATCGACATAGATGATGTCATTTTCCTGAACCACGTCCTCAATGCTCAGACCCCACTCCTCCCAGCTATCGATATCAGGGATGAAGACCGCTGACTTGGCTGGTCCCTCAATCTGGTAGCCCACAGTTGCGGCAAATTCTCTTCTGTGAGGCACCGCGAATGCTCTGACAGAAATCCGGTCAGATGAATGCCCCGTCAATCGGCTTGAACCAACGTACCGGCCGCCGTCTTCCATCTCGACCCTTTCACTCAAGAGCTCACGAACCTCGATGTTTTCGTACTCAACAAGCTGGCTCCAAGGGCCGGACTCTGTCAGAAAAAAGGCCATCATCGGCGGGACATAAACCGGAACGCTGTCCGCGTTCATCGACTCAAAGCCTAGAAACATCAGACCCGTGTAGTGGCCGATATGCGCATGGGTGATGAAAATCGCGTCCGGCGCACCGCTGGTTCCGGCCCGTTCGTTCAAATCCCGGACTTGTTCCCGGAAATCCGGTGTTGCCTCGAAGAGATATCGTTTTCCCGCCTCATGATCGATCACGCCAAGGGAGACGACCCGGTGCCTCAGGCTTTCATCATCCCAGGCCGGATCATCCTGCACATTGATCTGAGGAATGCCGCCATCCTGCGCGACGCCGAGTACAACCAGTTCCACCGGGCAGCTTTCGACCGGTGCCGCTTGTAATGCGATCGCTGAGATTACTGCGATCATCTCAATCCACTCCGATCCGCTGGCTGCGATGTTCCATCAACACCACATCGCGCCATTGCCCGGCCTTTGGACCATAGCTCATTTTTCCTAGTGCCTTTCGCGTGCCGACAATCCGGTATCCGCAAGCCTCGTGAAGCTGAATAGAGGCGATGTTTTCAGCAAAAATTCCTGCATTCAACGTCCAGATGCCTGCATCTTCAGCCGCCTTCACAAAATCCGTCAGCAGTCTGCGGCCGACGCCTTTCCGCCGCGCCGCCCTGGCGATGTAAATCGTGCCTTCCGCCACGCCGCCATAAACGCACCGGTCGGATACAGCCGACGCCGCCGCCCAACCCAAAACGGTTCCTTCACCATCAACAGCTACCAGCCGCGGTTGTTTCAAACGCTTGGCGTCAAATCCCGCCCAATCGGGCGCTTCGCTCTCAAAGGTCGCATGGCCGGTTGCGATCCCTTCGGCATAAATCGACAGGACAGCATCAGCATCTTCTGCCGTCATTTCCCGGATCCGCATCGACCTTCTCCACACGCCTGGCACCCACAAGGGATTGCCGGAAACCGACTTGCACCTTATACCGCCCGAAATCAGCTGGGAATTCACATGGGTCGCGCTGACTTTAGCTATGATTTTCCGCATGACCGTCTCATCACGGTCGATGATCTCAATCCTTTAGATATTCAAATAATATTCGAGCGGGCCGAGCATTGGCTCAATGTCAATCGCTCACCGGACAAAAAACATGACGTCCTGCGTGGGCTGACCCAGATCAATCTGTTTTTCGAACCGTCTACCCGCACCCTTGCCTCCTTTGAGCTGGCTGGGAAGCGCCTGGGTGCGGACGTCGTCAACTTTACCGCTTCAAATTCTTCTACGAAGAAAGGCGAAACGCTGGCCGACACGGCGAGGACGCTGGCCGCCATGCGGCCAGACCTTTTGGTCGTGCGCCATGCCTCCACTGGCGCGGCTGATCTCATTCACCGCGAAACCGGCATCGCGACGATCAATGCGGGCGATGGCATGCACTCCCATCCCACGCAGGGCTTGCTTGATTTGTTTGCGCTCACCCGCCGTATTGGCGATGTCGGCGGCAAGCGTATTCTGATTGTCGGGGATATCCTGCATAGCCGCGTCGCGCGTTCAGACGTTGGGATGCTGAACCTATTGGGCGCTGAGATTAGACTATGCGCGCCGCCCACGCTCTTACCCGTCGATGTCGATCGATGGGGCGCGGACATTTTTCATAATCTGGATGATGCGCTGGAAGGCTGCGATGCGGTGATCACGCTTCGTCTTCAACGCGAGCGCATGTCAGGCGCCTTCATTCCGTCAACGCGGGAATATTTTCATTTCTGGGGCGTATCCGAGCGTCGGCTGGAGCTTGCCAATCCTGAATGTGTGGTGATGCATCCGGGTCCGATGAACCGCAATGTCGAAATTGATAGCGCGTTGGCGGATCATCCAGAGCGTAGCCTGGTGCTTGACCAGGTCGAAGCCGGGGTCGCGATCCGAATGGCTGTGCTGGAACAATTGGGCGTGCGCGCCCGCAAGAATGAGGAACTCAGGCGATGACCTCCCTCACCTTTCTTCAGGCTCGCCTCGTTGATCCCGCGACCGGCCGCGATGAGCTTTCTGATCTGCGCGTCGAAGACGGGCTAATCGCTGATTTCGGCGAAGGCATTGCCCAGAATGGCGACCATGTCATCGACGCGGGCGGGGCCATTCTGGCCCCTGCGGTTATTGATTTGCGGGCTGCCATTGAACCGGCCTTCACGCCCAATGGCGAAACGCTCGACAGCCTGGCTCAAGCCGCCGCCCAAGGCGGGGTTGGAACGGTTGTCGTCTCGTCGACTGATGCGACACCTATCGATACACCTGAGGCCGTGTTGGCGCTGCGATCCGGCGCACGGCCTATGCCGGTCAAATTGCTGATCGCAGGCGGCGCGACTGCAAACCTGGCGGGTGAAACCCTGTCGGAAATGGGCCTGATGGCCGAAAGCGGCGCTGCTTTCGTCTCTCAAGGAAACCGGCCAATTGCAGACGCAGCCAGCTTCCGGAATGTCCTCAACTATGCCGCCGGGTTCGAGCTTTGGGTGGCGTCACCAGCGCGGGTCACGTCTCTTTCTAGCCAGGCGGCTGCCACCGAAAGCGAAGCGGCTGCCCGCTATGGTCTTCACGTCGAGCCGGCCATGTCCGAACGGATCGCGATTGACCGCGATGTAGCCATTGCAGAGCTGACCGGCGGTCGGCTCATGATTGATCGGGTTTCAACCCGTGAAGGGCTGGAAGCGGTATCTCGAGCCAAGAAGCGCGGTCTCGAAGTCTGCGCGACCGTCAGCATCGCAAATCTCGCTCTGAATGCCGTTGATGCCGACGGGCTGGATCCGGCCTTCCGACTGTCTCCGCCGCTGCGCAGCGAGGAAGACCGGCGTGCGTTGTTATCGGCTATTGAGAGCGGGCTGATTGATGCTGTGGTATCCGATCACACCCCAATGAGTGCGGACGCCAAGGCCCAACCGTTTGCGGAAGCTGCACCCGGCTCGATTTCTATCGAAACCTTGTTGGCAAACATGTTGCGCCTGGTGCACGAAGATGAGTTGGACCTGATCTCGGCGCTTCGCCCTTTGACAAGTGGCCCGGCGGATCTGCTGAACTTGCCTCAAGGGCGGATTGATATCGGCGCACCGGCTGATCTGATGCTCGTTGATGGTGACAAACCGTGGGTGTTCGACACCGAAAGCAGCCGGTCTTTGCGGCAGAATGCCGCCTGGAAAGGCCGGCGCTTTCAGGGGCAGGTCTTGATGACCCTCATTGATGGGGGCATTGTCTACAACCAGAAGGGGTAGCTTATGTCCGGTTGGGAATTAATCGCGATCTCAATGGCCGCCATTGGCGGCTATCTCCTCGGCTCGGTGCCGTTTGGGCTCGTCCTGACGCGCCTCGCCGGGCTCGGCGACATAAGAGACATCGGATCAAAGAATATCGGCGCTACAAATGTGCTGCGCACTGGCCGCAAAGATCTCGCCGCCGCCACGCTCATTCTGGATGCGGGAAAAGCCGGCATAGCGGCGCTTATCTTCACCGCCCTGTTTGGCACCACCGAAGGCCTCGTCGCCGGCGGTGCAGCATTCCTGGGGCACTGTTTCCCGGTATGGCTCGGCTTCAAAGGCGGCAAGGGCGTCGCCACCTTCTATGGAACGTTGTTCGCAGTGGCCTGGCCCGTTGGCATTCTCGCCGCTTTGACCTGGATTGGGATGGCGCTCATGCTGCGCATTTCTTCATTAAGCGCGCTAGTCGCTGCAGCCGCTGCGCCGATCATCGCTTACGCGTTTGATCGCCCCGATGTTGCTGTTCTGTGCGTCTTTTTGGCCGCACTGATTTATTGGCGGCATCGCGCCAACATCTCCCGGATACTCGCCGGCGGCGAACCGCTCATTGGCGCGAAGTCGGCGTGATCCGGCGGGAATTATCTGCCGCTGAACGCATTGACTGGCTGCGGCTGGCCCGCACGCCCCAGGTTGGTCCGGTTACATTTTCCAAGCTGATAGCCCGCTTCGGCAACGCGGCGAACGCCCTCGAGGCTTTGCCTGATCTGGCCGCGCGTGGCGGTCGCCAAAAACCGCTTAAAATCCTGGCTCCAGAGGCCGCTGAGGCGGAACTGGAAGCAACAGAAACTCAAGGCGCGCGACTATTGATGGCCTGCGAACCCGATTATCCGGATCTGCTTGCGGCTCTCGATCCCCCACCGCCGGTGATCACCGTGATGGGGCGTCTGGATCCTGATGCCGCGCCCTGCTGTGCGATTGTCGGATCCAGAAACGCGTCTGCAATTGGAATCCGCTTCGCGCGCGATCTGGCAAATGAATTGGGCCGCACCGGAATCACGATTGTCTCGGGCCTGGCGCGAGGAATAGATGGGGCCGCACACAGCGGGTCGCTGACCACCGGAACGATTGCGGTTCTCGCTGGCGGGATCGATCATATCTATCCACCTGAACATGCTGAATTGCATCGGGATATCGCCCGCGACGGTCTGCTCGTCACGGAATCGCGCCTCGGTGGCACACCGACAGCCCGCGACTTTCCGCGTCGGAACCGTCTGATTTCGGGGCTGTCGCTTGGCACCGTCGTAATTGAAGCGGCCATGCGCTCCGGCTCACTGATTACAGCCCGATTGGCGGCCGAACAGGGCCGTGAAGTTATGGCCACGCCCGGTTCACCGCTGGACCCGCGCGCCAAAGGGACGAACAAGCTCATTCGGGATGGAGCTGCACTTATCGAAAACGCTGATGACGTGCTCGAGATCTTGCAGCAGGCCAAACGCCCGGTAGCAGCGGAATCTGATACGGAAGACTACCGGGTCGATAATGACGTCGAAACGAATTCGACCGTAAGAGAGCGGATCGCAGATTTGCTTTCCCCCTCACCTGTCAGCATCGACGAGGTCGTCCGGCAGTCTGATCTGCCCGCAGGTTTGGTCCATAGTGTATTGGTTGAGCTCGAACTGGCTGGCCGCGCGAATATCTTACCCGGAGGCTCCGTCCAGGCAGATTATTCTGACGGCCGTCGATAGTCAGATCGGTTTTCCAACTCTACGAGCGGGATCGCAGCCGAAATCAACGCACTTGATTGCGCAAGACCGGCGCGATCTGACAGCGCGGCAAGCTCATTCAACATTTCCATCACGAACTCGGCCGTGTGATCGGGTGGCAATCCATCCTGTTGTGGTGTCAGCGATACTGTCATCATTCCCCCGCCCTCTCCGACCGATCCTTTATTACTATTTATAATTGTATACGCAAGAGGCGAGTTGACAGGCCAGAGAGGCTCGCTCAGTTTCCGCCGCCAATTTCCGGCCTATCTGAGAAGGCCAAAACACCCCGGAAGTTATTGAATGAACGTAATTGTCGTCGAATCACCGGCCAAGGCAAAAACCATCGGCAAGTATCTCGGTAAGGATTATGAGGTCCTTGCCAGCTATGGCCATGTCCGCGATTTGCCGCCCAAGGATGGCTCGGTAAATCCCGATGATGACTTCGCCATGAAGTGGGAAGTCGACGGCAAGTCGCTGAAACGCGTAAAAGATATTGCCGATGCGGTTCGCGGCGCTGACCGGTTGGTGCTGGCCACCGACCCGGATCGTGAAGGCGAAGCGATCTCCTGGCACCTGCTGGAAGCGCTGACCAAGCGCCGCGTTCTAAAGGACGTTGAAGTCCAGCGTGTCGCGTTCAACGCCATCACAAAAAGCGCGGTGCAGGAAGCGATGCGCCACCCGCGCGCGATCGACATGGAATTGGTCGAAGCCTATCTGGCACGCCGTGCGCTCGATTATCTGGTGGGCTTCACGCTCTCTCCGGTGCTCTGGCGGAAACTGCCGGGCGCGCGCTCAGCGGGCCGCGTGCAATCGGTGGCTTTGCGGATCATTTGTGACCGCGAATTGGAAATCGAAAAGTTCAAAGACGAAGAATACTGGACGGTCGATGCGGACATTGTCTCCGGCTCGTCGTCGCCTTTCCGCGCCAAGCTGACGAAATTCGACGGTAAGAAGCTCCAGAAGCTGTCCATCAAGGACCGCGCTATGGCGACTGCTGCGGCGTCTGCGGTCGAGTCCGCCAGCCTGACGATCGCTTCCGTGGAAGCGAAACCAGCACGGCGAAACCCGCCTGCCCCGTTCACCACCTCAACGCTGCAACAGGAAGCCGCCCGCAAGCTGGGCTTTAACGCCCAGCGCACCATGCGGACCGCGCAGAAGCTTTATGAGGGCGTCAATATCGGCGGCGAGACGGTCGGTCTCATCACCTATATGCGGACCGATGGCGTCGAGATGGCGCCTGAAGCCATTAACCAGGTTCGAGATGTGATCAGCGACCGGTATGGTTCGCTCTATTCCCCATCGGCACCGCGCAAATACTCGTCCAAACAACGCAATGCGCAGGAAGCCCACGAGGCGATCCGCCCGACCAGCTTTACCCGCGCACCGGAAGATCTGCACCTCGATGATGATCAGGCCCGGCTCTATGAACTGATCTGGAAGCGTGCTGTTGCCAGCCAGATGGAGAGCGCACGTTTTGAGCGCACCAGCATCGATATTGAAAGCGCGGATAAGTCGCTTGCTTTGCGGGCAACCGGCTCCGTCTTGCTCTTCGACGGCTTCCTGACGCTCTATCAGGAAGGCCGTGACGACGAGGATGAGGAAGGCGAAAACCGCCTGCCGAAAGTCGAGAGCGGTGCAAACGCCGAGTCTAAAAAGACTTATTCGGACCAGCACTTCACCCAACCGCCACCACGCTTTACCGAAGCCTCGCTGGTGAAACGCCTGGAGGAACTCGGCATTGGCCGGCCGTCCACCTATGCGTCCACACTGACCGTGCTTCGCGACCGCGAATATGTGCGCATGGAGAAGAACCGGTTCATCCCGGAGGATAAGGGCCGGGTTGTCACCGCCTTTCTTGAGAACTTCTTCGAACGCTATGTCGAATACGACTTCACAGCGGGCCTGGAAGACCAGCTCGATAAAGTCTCGCGCGGTGATCTCGACTGGAAAGCGCTGCTGCGGGATTTCTGGGCGAACTTCTCCGGCGATGTTGAAAAGATCGGCGAACTCCGCATTGGCGAGGTGCTCGAAGCGCTGAACGAAGCGCTCGCGCCGCACATCTTCCCGGAAAAGGAAGACGGATCCGACCCACGTCTTTGCCCATCCTGTAATGAAGGCCGGCTGTCCATCCGATTGGGTAAGTTCGGGGCGTTCCTGGGATGCAGCAATTATCCCGATTGCAAATACACCCGCCCGCTCAGCGCGACCGATGATGAGCCCGTGGCTGAAGGTGATGGCGCGCTGGGTGTCGATCCGGAAAGCGGCGAGACCGTCTATCTGAAAGATGGGCGCTTTGGAGCCTATGTCGAAGTTGCGATCCCCGGCGAAGAAAAGCCGAAGCGTTCCTCCATTCCAAAAGGGTGGAGCAAGGACGAACTGGATCTCGCAAAAGCGCTCAAACTGCTGTCGCTGCCGCGTCTGGTTGGTTCACACCCGGAAGACAATGAACCGATTGAGGCCGGGCTGGGCCGGTATGGTCCTTTCGTGAAACATGGCCGCCTTTATGCGAACCTGCCGAATATCGAGGAAGTCTTCGAAATCGGGCTGAACCGCGCAGTGACCGTGCTGGCCGAGAAGAAAGCCACAAGAGGCGCGCCGCAAGCGCTTAAAGAGCTTGGCGATCATGAAGGCGAACCCGTTCGCGTGATGAGCGGTCGTTATGGCCCCTACATCAAATACAAGAAGATCAATGCCACCCTGCCCAAGGATGCCGATCCGGAAACGATTGATCTGGAAACGGCAATGAAACTGGTGGCTGAAAAAGAGGCCAAGGGCAGCAAAAAGCCAGCCCGGCGGAAAACTGCGGCAAAGAAAAAGGCCCCGGCCAAGAAGAAAGCGCCTGCGAAGAAGAAGGCGTGACCGGCAAGTCCAAACCCGCCTTTCAAGCCCTGACCCGCGACGCGGTGATTGAAGCCATTCGCTTGGGACAAGGCGAGTTTGGCAAGCGCGAGATCGCCCGTGCGCTCAAGCTTAAAGGCGATGATCGTAAGGTCCTGAAGGACCTTCTGCGCGAGCTTCAAGCCGACGGCACCATCCGCAAGGAAGGCCGTAATGCTTTCACGCTAAAGGGCGCTTTGCCGAGCGTGATGGTTGTCGTGATCCATGATCGCGATACCGATGGCGAGCTGCTCGCGCGCCCTGAGCGCGGCCATGATGATCCGCCGATCATACGCATGGCCCCTGGCGAAGGCGACGGGCGCGGCCGCGGTCCGGCGCTGGGTGTCGGGGATCGCGCGCTCGTGCGCCTCGAACCGGAAGATGACGGCTGCTATGAGGCGCGTCTCATCCGCAAGCTTGGCCAGAGCGCGCACCGCATCCTTTGCATGATGGATAAATCCGGCAGCCATCCGCGCCTGAAGCCGGTTGATCGCCGTTCTCGCAAGGAATTGCTGCCTGCCAAAGGCGAAGCGGAGAAAGCCAAGGATGGCGAGCTGGTGCTTTGCCGCCTCGGCAAGGAGCAACGCTACGGTCTGAAGACCGCCATCATCGAGGAAGTTGTCGGCGATGCAAACTCGCCCAAGGCCGGCAGTCTGATCGCTTTGCACTCGCACGGTATCCCGACCGGTTTTGGCGAAAAAGAACTCGAATTCGTTGAGAGGCTGAAGCCGGCCTCCATCGGGAACCGCACGGATCTCCGCGACATCCCGCTAATCACCATCGATCCGGAAGATGCCCGTGATCACGATGATGCAGTCTGGGCCGCGCCTGACACAGACACGAACAACCCAGGTGGTTGGGAAGTTATTGTCGCAATCGCCGATGTCGCCGCCTATGTGACGCCGGGATCAGATCTCGACAAAGGCGCACTCAAGCGTGGCAATTCAGTTTACCTGCCTGACCGCGTTGTGCCGATGCTGCCGGAACGGCTTTCCAATGACCTTTGCTCCCTGCGCGAGAAAGAAGAACGACCCTGCATGGCGGTTCGGATGGTGTTTGCCGCTGACGGCCAGAAAAAGCGTCATGAATTCATACGCGGCTGGATGCGCTCAGCGGCCAAGCTGTCCTACATGGATGCGCAGCGCGCCATTGATGGCGCGCCAAACGAAAAAGCCGAACCTCTCCTCGATCTGGTATTGAAGCCCTTGTGGGGCGCTTACGCTGCGCTCTCGAAAGCCCGGCAAAACCGCGGGCCGCTGGAGATTGATGCGCCAGAACGCCGCGTTCGCGTTGGCGAGGACGGCAAAATCTCCTCGATTGAAACGCGCGAGCGCTTTGATGCGCACAAGCTGATCGAAGAGTTTATGATCCAGGCCAATGTGGCGGCTGCAGAAACGCTGGAGCAAAAGGGCCGAAAGCTGATTTATCGTGTCCATGAGCCGCCGAGCTTAGAGAAGATGGACGCGCTGGCCGATTTCCTCGCCTCATTGGATATGAGCTGGTCACGCGGGGAACCCCCTCGCCCGGATCGCTTCAACCGGTTGCTTAGCAGCGCTAAAGGCAGCGAACATTATGAGACGGTGAACGAGGTCGTCCTGCGATCACAATCGCAAGCCGTTTATTCGAATGAAAATCTGGGCCATTACGGGCTTAATCTGCGCCGCTATGCGCATTTCACCTCGCCGATCCGCCGCTATGCGGATTTGACGGTTCACCGGGCTCTGATCAGCGCCTGCAAGCTGGGCAAGGACGGTCAGACCGAGGCCGAAGCCAGCCAGCTGGAGGCCATCGCCGAGGACATTACCGCGCTGGAACGCCGGGCCATGGCCGCAGAACGTGATGCGACAGACCGGTACATTGCGCTCTACCTGGCTGAACAGGTCGGCAGCGAATTTGAAGGCCGGATTTCCGGCGTGACGCGTTTTGGGGCCTTTGTGAAACTGAATGGGACGGGCGCGGATGGCCTGGTTCCGATCAGCCGGATTGGTCATGAGCGTTTCGAGCACGACGAGACGCTTCACGCGCTGATCGGACTGCAAAGCGGCGGTATTTATCGCCTAGGCATGCCGGTCACCGTCCGGCTCGATGAAGCCACGCCTGTTACAGGTGGTCTATTGTTCGATCTGCTGACGCCACCAGCGAAAGGTCCCAAGCGGCGCGCAGGCCCAAAACGCAAAGGTCCTCAACGGAATACGAACCGTCCGCATTACGCCAGGCATCGCGGCAAATCCAAAAAGAGCCGCCGGCGATGAGCAAGAAACCCGCCCCTGCGCTGCGCCCCAAGCTGGCGGGCACGTTGATTGTGACCCGCGAAAGCCAGCGCGGCCGCGAAATCCTGATGGGTAAGCGATCCTCGCGCCATGCCTTCATGCCAGAGCTTTACGTGTTTCCCGGCGGCCGCGTCGATAAAGCCGACCATTACGCCCCCCTGGCTGGGACCATGCCGGATGAAGATTTGGCTTCCATGTGCCGCGTGACCAATGAACGCCGCGCGCATGCAGCCGCAGCTGCAGCGATAAGGGAGACAGCGGAGGAGGCCGGGCTGTTGGTTGGCCGACGAGGCCTGATTCGCTCCCGACATGCCAACTGGCGTCCTTTCAAACAGGCCGGGCTGCAACCTGATGCCAGCGGTTTAAAACTGATCGCCCGAGCAATCACCCCGCCGGGGCGGGTCAGGCGATTTGACGCGTGGTTCTTCCATGCTGACGCCGATCAATGCGTGGCGGCGGAATTCGATCAAGACAGCGATGAATTACTGGATATCCGCTGGGTGACGCGCGAAGAGGCAGAAACCCTCAAACTGCCTCCTATCACGCGTTTCGTGCTGGGTGAGCTTGAACGACGGCTGGGCGACCCCAGCGCACCGCCCCGTCATGTGCGTGAACTGGCAAGACGGATGCAGGTTGATCCGCTATAGCGGCGCGCATGTCGCTTGCCTTTTTCACATCTGAACTGCATGGCCGCGCCCGATCGCTGATCGCGGCAATCATCTGTGCCGCGCTGGTCGGATGCGGCTTTACCCTGCTGATGCCCGTCATGGCGCTCAACCTCGAAGCCATGACCGGCTCGGGTATGATCGTTGGCTTGAACGGCGCCGCCGCCGCGCTCTCGACGATTATCGCTACACCTTTTGTTCCTCGGCTCATGTCGGTCCTGCCAGGCCGACAGCTGAT
Organism: Hyphobacterium sp.; assembly: GCF_965228115.1. Taxonomy (GTDB): domain Bacteria; phylum Pseudomonadota; class Alphaproteobacteria; order Caulobacterales; family Maricaulaceae; genus Hyphobacterium. The sequence goes on from NZ_OZ245794.1 coordinate 692,583, forward strand.
AGTTGCCTGCCTATTGATTACGGCAGCAACCGTTCCCTTTTTTCCGTTATTTCCGAATGTCGCTTTCTGGTTCGCCATGCGGTTTGCAATGGGAATGACCATGACCGTAGTCTTTGTGGCGTCGGAGACCTGGATCAACCAGATCGCACCAAAAGAACGCCGCGCCACGATCCTCGGCCTTTATGCCACGGCACTCGCGGGCGGGTTTGGCGCAGGCGGGCTAATGCTGGCGGCTTTCGGGTCGACCGGCTGGGGCCCCTGGATCGCCGCTTTTTGTTTGTTTGCTGGCGGATCCATTCCCATCATGTTGTTGCGCGGTCCCGGCATTCAAAAACCGGACGCTGAATCGGCTGGATTTTCGGCAATGATCAAGGCGGCAGGATATGCGCCCGCCGCGATTGGCGCAGGCCTACTGTTCGGCGCGACCGAAACAATCTTCTTCTCGCTCTTTCCAGTATATGGCGAGCGAATTGGCCTGATCGATACATCGATCGGATTCATGATGGCAGCCGGGGCGTTGGGCGGCATCTTCCTGCAAGCCCCGCTTGGTCGCTTGGCCGATCAAGTGGGACGCCTCCGGGTCGCAGTGGTGGCGACATGTATGTGCGTGATTGGTCCGGCATTGATCTTCCACGTCGGCGCAACACCGGCGGCACTTTATGCGGTCATGTTTATCTATGTAGGGACAGCTACGGGTCTTTATACGCTCGGCCTTGCCTTGATCGGCGAGCGCTTTGATGGCGGCTCCATGGCCGCGGCCAATGCCGCTTTTGTGATGGCCTATGGGGTTGGCTCCTTATTTGGTCCGGCGATAGGCGGTCCGACTATGGATGTGATCAATCCGCATGGCCTTTTGATCGTCACCAGCGGCATGGCCATGGCCTATCTGGCCTTTCTGACCTTGCGTCATTTCACACGCAAAGCCCGTTGACACGCGGCGCGCCATAAGTATGTTCCGCGCCTCCGCTGACGGGATAGAGCCCGCCAGCCCGTTTCGCATTAGGGAATAAGGTCATGGCCAAGCCGACAACCATCAAAATCCGTCTGAACTCCACGGCGGGGACCGGCTATTTCTATGTGACCAAGAAAAACGCCCGCACGATGACCGAGAAAATGGTCGTGCGGAAATACGACCCGGTTGCGAAAAAGCACGTCGAATTCAAAGAAGGCAAAATCAAGTAATTACTTGATTTATCAGGCAGCCTTCGTCTGAACTTTTTCCAGCTTAACACAGTTCCGCCCAGCCGCTTTCGCGCGGTAAAGCGCTTCATCTGCGCGTCTTAGCGCGCTGTCAACGGTATCGCCGGCATGGATCTCGGCAAGGCCGATTGAAACCGTCACAGCCAGCACACTATCGGTGCCGGGAAGCCGGAAAGACAATTTATTGACCGTAGCTCTCAAGCGTTCAGCGCCAATCGCCGCCTCATTCAAGGTCACGCTCGGCATCAATACAACGAATTCCTCGCCGCCAAATCGCGCAACCAGATCAACGGCCCGAGCTCGGTGGCGCAGGCATTCCGCGAATTGCTGCAGCACGGCGTCGCCGGCATCATGCCCGTAAGAGTCGTTGACGCGTTTGAAATAATCGAGGTCTGCGATCATCACGCAGGCGGTTTCTTCACCGTGTGCAACACGTTGAACCGCTTGTTCCAGCCGGGATGACAGATAGCGGCGGTTCGAAAGCCCGGTCAGCGGATCGGTCACCGCCATCTCCAGGCTATCGTCCAAGCGCTCCCGCAACATATCGGCATAGCGCTTGCGACGAAGTTGCGTGCGGATGCGAGCATTCAACTCACCGCGATCAACAGGACGATTGACAATATCGTTCACACCCAGATCCAGCGCCCGAACTGAGCGGGCCATTTCATCCGGATCTACAATCGCCAGAATCGGCACATGCCGCGTTTCGGAATTTGATCGAATGCGCGCGCATACCCGAAGGGCGTCGAACACTTTCGTCGTTAAATCCACAATTATGAGGTCGAACCCATCAGCAGCACGGCTTACGGCTTTCGCTGGGTCGATTTCCTTTTCCGCAACGGCCTCATCGGGCAATCGTTCCGCCAGATGTTCCGCAATCCGTTCTTCACCGGTAATGATCAACTGGCGTGATCCCGATATATCCGTTTCATTGGCCTCAACCGGCGAAAGTCCACGCGCTTCCACCTTGTCCTCGCGAACCCTCAACTCATCCAGCAAGACTTTCAAGCGAAGTAAGGAACGGATCCGCGCAAAGAGCGGGAGATTATCAACCGGCTTGGTCAGGAAATCATCTGCACCGGCTTCCAGACCGCGTACGCGATCTTCGGGCTGGTCGAGCGCAGTCACCATCACGATCGGGATATGACGGGTCCGCCGGTCCGCCTTTAGCTTCCGGCACACTTCAAATCCGTCCATGCCCGGCATCATAATGTCGAGCAAAATGACGTCAGGCTGGTGATCATTAGTTTTGGAAATGGCGTCGAGACCATTGAACGCCGTCACGACCTCGAAATACTCGGCTTTCAGCTTGGCTTCGAGCAGTCGGACATTGGGTTCCTGGTCGTCCACGACAAGGACCCTTGCGCTCATGCGGCCTCCTCGCCGAGGAAGCCCCGCACGGTCTCGATAAAGACCGAAACGCTGATCGGTTTCGCCATATAGGCTTCGCAACCGCCTTCGCGGATACGCTCTTCATCGCCTTTCATGGCAAACGCCGTCACCGCAATGACCGGGATCGATGACAATTCGTCGTCATCCTTGAGCCATTTCGTGACTTCCAGACCGGACACTTCTGGAAGCTGGATATCCATTAAAATGAGGTCGGGCGAGTGCTCGCGGGCCAAATCCAGCGCGTTCAGACCATTATTCGTGCCGACGGTCTCGTAGCCATGAGCTTCGAGCAAATCGGTAAAGAGCTTCATATTGAGCTCATTGTCCTCGACGATGAGAACCTTTTTGGGCATGACCTGAAGCATAACGCCGCTGCATCCCGAATTGTGGATGCGTCATTGCGCATCCCGTTTAACACCCCGCATGCATTAAGCCAGATGTTCCTTAATCAAGAATGAGTCGGCGCTAAATCTTTCCTCCCGCGCTGGAACAAGATAAGAACTTGAAGCTAATCACAAGCGGAGCGTTGGCGGAAGCATGTTTCGAATCGGCGTGGATCTCGGTGGCACCAAAACAGAGATCGCACTGGTAGATTCTGACGGTGTGACGCGGTTTTCCAAGCGAAAACCCACGCCGCGTCCTTACGCGGAAAAAATCGCTGTCATAGCTGAACTGGTGGACGAGGTACGCGAAGTCGCCAAAAGTGATTCGGTTCCTGTTGGTATTGGCCACCCCGGTTCGATCAGTCCAGTCACCGGCCTTGTGAGAAATTCCAACTCGGCCGAATTAAATGGCCATCCGCTCGACAAAGATATTGAAACCGCCATCGGCCAAATGGTGCGGTGCGCCAACGATGCCAACTGCTTTGCGCTATCCGAAGCGGTCGATGGCGCAGGAAAGGACGCGAATACCGTGTTTGGCGTCATCCTCGGAACCGGGGTGGGCGGCGGGATTGTCATTAAGGGCCAGCTGATCTCCGGCCATGGCCTGCTTGGTGGAGAATGGGGACACACCGGACTGCCCTGGGCTCGCGCGGATGAAGTTCCTGGGCCAGACTGCAAATGCGGGCTCAAAGGATGCATCGAAACCTGGCTTTCCGGACCTGCGCTGACGGACGATCACCTGCGCGCCTCAAAAGCCTTTCTTTCCCCGGCGCAGATTGTCGCCGCTGCCGTAGAGGGCAATGCTCAAGCCGCGGCCACAATTGAGCGTTTTCATGACCGCCTGGCGCGCGGACTTTCCACCCTGATCAATATTCTTGATCCGGAGATCATCGTTCTGGGTGGCGGGCTATCCAACATTCCGGGTCTTTGCGATGCGGTCGAAGAGCGTCTCCCGCAATTTGTGTTCAGTGATCAAGTCACGACAAAAATCCGCAAACACAAGCATGGCGACAGTTCCGGTGTGCGCGGGGCCGCCTGGCTCTGGCCGCTGGAATGAGCGCCGCGTCTGGATATTGCCGGGCCTGCCTGTCGCAGGTGGACGAAAGCAACACCTGCGTCGCGTGCGGATCACACCGTCTGTTGCGCCATCCCGAAATCAATGAACTGGCTATTGCCCATATCGATTGCGATGCGTTCTATGCCGCCATCGAAAAGCGCGACGATCCCTCGCTTGAGGACAAGCCAGTTATCATTGGCGGTGGTAAACGCGGCGTTGTTTCAACGGCTTGCTATGTCGCGCGGTTATATGGCGTTAAGTCTGCCATGCCAATGTTCAAGGCGCTTAAAGCCTGCCCTGACGCCGTGGTGATTAAACCCCGGATGGGCCTTTATGCGGAAGAAGGCAAACGTATCCGCGAGATGATGAAAGCGGTCACACCATCTGTCGAACCGCTCTCAATCGACGAAGCGTTTCTGGATCTGACCGGCACGGAACGCCTGCATCATGCCCCGCCTGCCCTGACCTTGTTGCGCTTGCAGCGCAAGATTCGCGCAGAGGTCGGTATCACCGTCTCGGTCGGCCTCGCCCATAACAAGTTTCTAGCCAAACTGGCCTCCGATCAGGACAAACCGGACGGCTTTTTCATTCTCGGCAAAGCCGACGCACCCGGCTTTCTTTTGCAACAACCCACCCGTGCTGTTTTCGGCGTTGGGCCGGTGTTTGCGGCCAAGCTTGAAAAAGACGGTATCAAAACGCTCGCCGATGTCGTGAAGCTGGGTGAGAAAACCATGGCTGAACGCTATGGCGATGGCGGATACCGCCTGGCCAAGCTGGCGCGCGGAGAGGATTATCGTGTGGTCTCTCCAGGGCGGGAACGAAAGAGCGTTTCTTCGGAAACGACATTTTTCGACGACATTTCTGACTACGCAGAGCTCGAAAAGCGGCTTTGGCGTCAATGCGTTCGCGTGGCTGATATGGCTAAAAGCAAGGACGTGTCCGGTTATGTCGTCACACTGAAGCTGCGTACCCAGGCTTTCAAAATCATAACGCGCAGGCGCACGCTGTCCGACCCGACCCAGTTGGCGGATACGCTCTTCCGTGTGGGCCGCGAGCTTCTTAAAGCCGAGGTTGATGGCCGCAAATTCCGCCTGATAGGGATCGGAATTTCCAACCTTGTACATGGCAGCACCGACATTATGGACCTGCTCGACCCGGACGCCCCGAAACGCGCTGCGGCCGAACGCGCGATGGACAAGGCCCGCGCCAAGTTTGGCGACACGGCAATCATGAAGGGCCGCTCTCTACGCTCTAGATGAGCGCATCGAACCAGTCATACACCTCGTCCCAGAACGCGGCACATCGACGGCTCATCAAGCCCTGATGGCCAATGGACTTTTGTCCCAGATCCGCAGGATCGATCCAGATGTTCTCTTTCGGAGCCGCCGTATAGAGCTTCAGAATGTCTTCGGTCGTTCGAGGGTTGGCGATGGGATCGTCTTTGGCGCCCCACGCCCGGATGGGTGCGGTCACATCCGAAAACCAATGAGGCGTGAGCTCATCCAATAGGTCGCCATAATAGCCGGGCTGAAAGCACCAGTGCCGCCACAGGGTATAAGCATCGCGTGGCAGTGCCGTTCCGCCCCACAAACCGCCAGCCGGGATATAGCCTTTGGTGGCCAGGCACGCGGGACCGTAGACCAACCAGAAAAACAGCGCTATCGGCCTATAGTGCCAGGCGGAGCCGCCCCAAAAACCCGAGCCGACATTGAGAAAGGCATGGCCTTGCGCCTGAGGCCCGATCGGAGAAAACCCGATCAGATGCCCCCCAACGCTGTGGCCCAGCGTAAAGAAGGGCTTGCCGGGGGCCAATGACCGCGCATGCGCCCCCGCTGCGGTCATATCCAGCCGCCCCCAATCGAGCATATCGGCTTTGAAACCCTTTAAACCGCCCTCGGGCGTAGAGCCCGCGATGCCTCGATAATCGTAGAGAAGAACAGCAAATCCGCGTTTAGCTCCGGCCTCACCCAGACGCTTGTAAAACTCCTTGGGAAAGCCGGTACCAGACGACAGCAATACGCTGGCCTTTGGCGCGTCAGGCACCAAGACCGTCGCGGATAACTCATATCCATCCTCTGCCATAAGGCGCAGATTGGTCTCGAAATACTCTGCCATGGCTCGCAATCCATCCGGCGGTTTCACCCACTCTGCTGGATAACCACCGCGTCAAGTCAAGCCGCTTGTTTCGCTACCGCAGCGGTGTAGAACCGGGCCAGCTACAGGAGACCGCCATGTCGACGCCCGAACAACGCCTTGCAGAACTTGGGCTGACCCTGCCAGAAGCCGCTGCACCGGTCGCCAACTACGTGCCCTTCGTCCGCAGCGGCGATCAGGTGTTTGTGTCAGGCCAGATATCCCTTGGGCCGGAGGGTCTCGTGAAGGGCCGTCTGGGCGAAAGCATGAATGTTGAACAAGGACAGGCGGCAGCCCGCTTGTGCGCGCTCAACCTTATTGCCCAGCTGAGCGCCGCGCTGGACGGCGATCTTTCGCGTCTGGTGCGCGTTGTGAAGCTTGGCGGTTTCGTGTGCGCCACACCGGAATTTGAAGCCATTCCAAAAGTGATTAATGGCGCTTCAGACGTGATGGTGGACGTGTTTAGCGAAGCCGGCCGCCACGCCCGGTCCGCCGTTTCCTGCCCGGTTCTGCCGCTGGGCGCAGCCGTCGAGATCGACGCTATATTTCGAGTGCGCTAGCGCATTAATCTGGCCTGCAAGCGTCCGATTGCGACGAGGATGAGCCCCATCACAACAAAGCCAATCACCTGGCCGACCAATTCTTGTGCGACCCCAAGATATCCCAGCGTATTCACGTCCAGGAAGGGGTAGGGATAAAAGCCCGTCACCGCCCCCTTGATCAGCGTGTAGATGGTGTAGAGCACCGGATAGACCTGCCAGGAAATGACTTGGACAAATCGGGTATCCCGGGTTCCTGAATTAAAGAGCCATTCCAGGAAAACAATGGCGGGAACAATAGTATGCAGGAAGTGATTCAGTACCGCTGAAATGCCGACCGGATCATGATCTGCTGCTAACAATAAATGATAGACGATGCCGACCACGACGATAAACGCCGTGACCGCAGTTCTGATATGATCCTGGCCGAAAAACTTGCCCATTGCAGTGTTGGGGAAAAAAGCATTCGCGCCCAGCCCCATCGCCACGAGCAGGTTTGTCCAGATCGTGAAAAAGCTGAAATACCTTACCGTTGCCGTAACGAAATCCAGCTCCGTTTCAACAGCAAATACAGCGTACTGCACCAGGACTGCGGCCAGCGCGATACCTGCAATTACGCCCCGCAAAATCACCGTCATGCAGTCATCCCGCCGCACACCTTTAACGTGGTGCCATTGACGTAGGAGCCGTCATCACTGGCCAGGAACGCAACAGCCGCAGCCACCTCCTCGCTGTGGCCATAGCGGCCCAGCGGCACCATCATTTTCTGCAATTCCGCATTCTGACCATCGGCAGGATTCATGTCCGTATCAATCGGGCCCGGTTGCACGATGTTCGCCCGGATTCCCTTGCGGCCAAACTCGCGACCGGCCGCGCGGGTAATAAGCTCAACTCCGGCTTTCGACGAAGAATAGACGCCAACGCCAGGCATTTGCGCCGCATCGCCTGCGACCGAGCCGATGGTAATGATCGATCCGCCCTGCCCCATCACCTGATAGGCAGCGCGCAGCCCCTCGAAAACCGCCGTCAAATTCACCGCCAGCATGTGATCCCAGGTTTCATCCGGACATTTGGCCAAAGACGTCAGAGGGTAAACGCCGGCATTATTGACCAGCACGTCCAGCTGACCATAGCGGGCGGCAACATCACTGATCACGGCAGACGTCGCGCCGCGTTGTGCGGCATCGCAATGAATGGCCTCGGATTTCCGTCCCATGGCGCGGATTTCCTCGGCGACAGCCTCGGCTTTTTCCTGAGATCCGCCATAGGTCAGGACGACATCCGCCCCTTCACTGGCCAGTCGTTTCGCAATGGCCGCGCCGATGCCGCGCGATCCACCTGTAACCAGCGCGACCTTACCTTCAAACCGTGATGTCATGATGTGTCCCCTATTGTTGAATCAAGACATATTCCAGTCGCCTGCTTTTCCCAACCCCGATAAGCGCCTATTTCCTTACGTAATGACCGGGATCACAATCCGCACGGCGTCCAGCCTGTCCGATGTTGCGAAATCTGACTGGGATCGCGTCGCGAATCCGGACGGTGTGGCGTATGATCCCTTCCTCTCCTGGAATTTTCTGGAGGCCCTGGAATTCAGCGGCAGCGCCACGACCGAAACCGGCTGGCAACCGGTGCATTTGCTCGCGGAGACCGAAACAGGTGAGCTGGTCGGCGCCCTGCCCGCCTACGCCAAGGGCCATTCTTATGGCGAATACGTGTTTGATCACGCCTGGGCGGATGCTTATGAGCGCGCAGGTGGTCGATACTATCCCAAGCTGTTGAGCGCCATACCTTTCACGCCAGCCACCGGGCGCCGCCTGTTGTCGCCCGACCGAGACGTCCGCAAGGGCCTGGCCGAAGCGGCGATGCGGGTGGCTGAACAGAACCAGCTCCCCGTCTGGTCGATGAATTTCCCGTCTGGAACAGATCGCCAGATCGCCGGTGAGCTGGATTTGATGTTGCGCGTCGACCGGCAATATATCTGGGAAAATGACGGATATGACAGCTATGAGGGCTTCCTGGACGCCCTCGCCTCCCGCAAGCGAAAAGCTCTCAAGAAGGAACGCGCCGCCGCTCAAGCAGATATCCAGATCGAGCGACTGACCGGCGCAGATCTCCGGCCCGAGCATTGGGATGTGTTTTTTGCCTGTTATCAGGATACGGGCAACCGCAAATGGGGGGCACCTTACCTCAACCGCAAATTCTTCGATCTCATTCATCAGCGAATGGCAGATAAAATTCTGCTGGTCATGGCGAAGCAGGACGGGCGCTATATCGCCGCCGCGCTGAACTTCATCGGGTCAGAAGCCGTGTTTGGCCGTTATTGGGGTCGGCTGGCCGACACGCCGTTTCTTCATTTCGAGCTCTGCTATCATCAGGCGATTGATTTTGCGATAGAAACCGGCCTTTCGCGCGTAGAAGCCGGCGCTCAGGGTGAACACAAGCTGGCGCGCGGATACAAGCCCAAGCCGGTCTATTCCACGCATTATTTTCCCGATGAAAATTTCCGCCGGGCGGTCGGCGACTATCTCGATCATGAACGCCGGGTCGTGCTGGCGGACATTGACGCCCAGCAATCGGAATTACCTTTCAACCGCGCTGGATGACGGTTAGACCTCTTGCCAGAATTTAAGGAGCGCCCTCATGAGCCTGACCGGCCAGTATGACGACACGAATATCTTCGCGAAGATCATTGCCGGTGACGCCCCGGCGATCAAATTGTTCGATGATGAGCACGCCGTCGCGATCATGGATATCTTTCCGCAATCGCCTGGCCATTGCCTGGTCATTCCAAAGGAGCCAGCGCGCAACCTGCTGGATTTATCTGATGGCGCGGCCGCTCAGGCCATCTCACGCGTGAAAGCATTGGCTAAGGCGGTGGAAACCGGGCTGGATCCCGACGGCATTGTCGTGACCCAATTTAATGGCGCGCCCGCCGGGCAGACCGTGTTTCACATCCATTTTCACATTATCCCGCGCTGGGACGCCATTCCGCTTGGCCGCCATGGTGGCGGACAAGCGGATATGGAGGAATTGAACGCCCAAGCGGAAAAAATCCGAGCCGCTCTGGGTTAGATGTGGGGGCTCCACATCATATTCCAGGCTCCGAATGTGCCCAGGGCCGTAAACCCTGCTGCGGCGAACATCACGGCGGACATGCCCAACTTCGCGGCACTTGAACGGTATTGCGATGCCCAGAAGTAAAGCTCCAGTATCGCCAAAGGTACCAGATAACTGCCAAAGGCGATAAACATATCGAAGGGGCCATCAAGCGAGCGGCCCATTCCTGCTCCGCCAGTAAGTATCGCCCACCCCATATATCCAATACGCGTGAACCAGACGCCGCTAAGCAGGATAAAAGTGCGCATGGCCCATCTGCGGTGCCGGTCGATGTCACGCTTACGCGCAAACCAGAACGCGACCGCGATGGTCACCAGCGCCATCAGCCCATTAATCGTCGTGCCCCACCCGCCAAGATCAGTCAGTCGGGTTTCGCGGCCCCAGATCATCCAGATGCCGCCAATCGCCATGAACGCACCGATCAGTAAATACGTTCGACCTGTCCAACGATGCAGGGCTGGAAACCGGTTCCGGATCGGTGGCATTAGCTGCATCGTGCCGCCAACGCAGATGATGAACGTCAGAAGGGTGTGGGAGATGAAGGCCAGATTTCCAATGACGTCCGCCTGTGTAAACCCCTGAATGAGACCTGTTTCATCCCAACGCGCCCAATCGCCGCTGAGTGTCTCGGGCGCGTAGGCCGCAATCACATAGTACGCAAACAACCATTGGCCGATCACGGCAACAAGGAACCAGGACAGGCCTGAAAATTTGAGAAAGCGATGTGGAGAAAGCCCGCCGGCGCGGGAAAGTGTGGCATCGACCATGATGTATCCTTTTCTTCATGCCCGCCTTTCACGGCAGGTCTGGCTCTGAAAATCACACACATGTCCGATGCGAGGCTCGCCGATTTGGAAATCGGCGCGCTTTTGCGGCCCTTGCATGACAGGGGGGATCGGGCGCATCATGACGGTCTGAACAGGAGTGGCGCGTGCTAGCCCTTGGAGCGGGATTGAAACTGTTGAGCGTTGGTGGCGCACTGGCCTGGCTGGGCTGGATCGCGCTGCGCCGGGCGTTTTCGCCGCTTTATCTTTACTGGGCGGCGTTCTGCGTAGGTATGGCCGCTATCATGATCATTGAGGTCGCAGGTCGCCCTGCCCTCGGTGTGACTTACCCGGTCATCGCAATTGCCTCCTGTGCATCGTGTTCCTTCTTCTGGCTCGCCACGAGAGCCTTGTTCCGGCACAACGCGAAGATCGGTTGGCCGGAAAGCGTCGTGGTCGCAGGTATTTTCCTTCCGACCCTATTTGATCAGATCGCCTTGTCGGTGGGATTCGGAGCAGTGATAGGCGAAGCCGCGCTTTCAAACTGGATGACCCGTCTGGATACAATGCAGACCCTGTTTAGTTCCGCGGCTTTGGTACTGGCCTTCGGAGAAGGCTTGAACGGGTGGTCAGGTATCTCTGATGGCGAAAAACGAATACGCTACACCTTCCTGTCCAGTTTCGGCGCAGCAGTAGGGATATGCGTCATCCTGTTTGATCGCGGCGATCTCCTAATTTTCTCCCCGGGCCTGACCATGCTCATCCAGGGCATTTGTGCGATCATAATCATGACCTGCACCAGCATCGCGATCTTTTACCGGCAAACCAATCCACTCCCGGACGGATCTGCACGAAAAGCGCCGCCCGCAAATGAGGACGAGCGCGCCTTGGCTCGTCGAGCCCAGCAGCTTGTTTCCAAAGGTGCCTATCTCGACCCGGATCTGAAAGTGGCCACGCTGGCGGCTCGGCTGAACGAGAAAGACTACAAAGTCACCCGCGCCATCGTCGCGGGCCTTGGTCAACCCAATTTCAATCGCTTCATTAACCAGTTCAGAATCGAACACGCCAAGCACTTGTTATCAGATCCAGACAAGAGCGATCGCGGCATTCTGAATGTGGCGCTCGACAGCGGTTTTGCCTCGCTGGGGCCATTCAATCGGGCCTTCAAGCAGGCCACCGGACAGACACCACGGGAATATCGCGAGCAGCAAAAAACCGCCGCCCGGACGGACGGCGGTTTGTCGCCAAACGAAGTGTTTGCTGAATAGCGCTGGCTAGCGCACCGGCTCTTTCGTCTTTTTCTTGCCGCTGCCTTTCGGCTTCTTCGGCTTGATGCGGTCACCTGGGGTGATTTCGAAGTCGAGGCGTTCCTTATCCGCCGCATCGACATCGACCTTCACCAGACCGCCCTTCTTCAGTTGGCCAAACAGGATCTCATCCGCCAGCGGTTTTTTGATGTGCTCCTGAATCACCCGAGCCAGCGGCCGGGCGCCAAATTTGTCATCATAGCCGCGCGTGGACAGCCATTCGGTTGCCTCATCGGTCAGCTCGAAGGTCACGCCGCGATCGGCCAGCTGGGCTTCCAGCTGAAGCACGAATTTCTGGACGACCTTGTTAACGATGGGCTGCGACAAACCCGCGAACGGAATGATGGCATCGAGACGATTACGGAATTCCGGCGTGAACAAACGCTCGATCGCTGCCTGGTCCTCGCCTTCGCGCTTGTCGCGTCCAAATCCAATGGCCTCTTTCGCGGCATCGGAAGCCCCAGCATTCGTCGTCATGATCACAACGACATTGCGGAAATCAACCGTCTTGCCATTGGCATCCGTCAGGCTGCCATGATCCATTACCTGCAGGAGGATGTTGAACAGGTCCGGATGCGCCTTCTCGATCTCATCCAGCAACAGCACGGCATGGCGATGCTGATCCACGGCATCGGTCAATAGCCCGCCCTGATCATGCCCGACATATCCCGGAGGAGCGCCGATCAGACGTGAAACCGTGTGGCGTTCCATGTATTCGGACATATCGAAACGCAATAGCTCTACACCCAAAATCGAGGCCAGCTGTTTGGCCACCTCCGTCTTGCCGACGCCAGTCGGACCAGAGAAGAGATAATTGCCGATCGGCTTTTCAGGCTCACGCAAGCCGGCACGGGCGAGCTTTATCGCCGAGGAAAGCTTGTCGATCGCTTCGTCCTGTCCAAACACCACATGGCGCAAATCAGAGCCCAGCGTTTTGAGTGCAATCTCGTCATCCTTGGAGACGGATTTCTCAGGAATACGGGCCATTTTGGCGACCACTGTTTCCACCTGCTTGGCGCTGATGGTTTTCTTGCGCTTCGACACCGGCAGGAGCCGCATGCGCGCACCGGCCTCATCGATCACATCAATCGCCTTGTCCGGCAATTTGCGGTCCGTGATATAGCGATCCGACAGATCCACAGCCGTTTTCACCGCATCATTGGTGAAGCGGACATCGTGGAATTTTTCAAAATAAGGCTTCAGGCCCTGCAGGATTTTGACCGTATCGTCCTTGGTCGGTTCCACCACATCAATCTTCTGGAAGCGCCGCGCCAGCGCGCGGTCCTTCTCGAAGTGCTGGCGAAACTCCTTATAGGTCGTCGAGCCCATGCAGCGCAGGCCGCCAGACTGCAAGGCTGGCTTCAACAGGTTGGACGCATCCATCGCGCCGCCAGACGTGGCACCCGCCCCGATGACGGTATGAATTTCGTCAATGAAGAGGATCGCGCCTTCGCGCGCTTCCAGTTCCTGGACGACCTGTTTCACGCGTTCTTCGAAATCACCGCGATAGCGGGTACCCGCCAGCAGCGAGCCCATATCGAGCGAGTAAATCGTGGCGTCTAGCAGGACTTCTGGCACATCGTGTTCAACAATCTTACGCGCCAGGCCTTCTGCTATCGCGGTTTTACCGACGCCGGGGTCGCCCACGAGAAGCGGATTATTCTTGCGGCGGCGGCAAAGCACCTGCACGCAACGCTCCACCTCAGGGCCGCGTCCAATCAGCGGATCGACATCGCCGGCTGCAGCCTTGGCATTCAGATCGACGCAATACGTCGACAACGCATCAGCCTCTTTTTCATCCTCATCGTCTTCTTCCGCGGCGCCTCGGACCGGCCGCGCTTCGCTTTCGCCGGGACGTTTCGCGATTCCATGGGAAATGTAATTGACCGCGTCATAGCGGGTCATATCCCGCTCAGCGAGGAAGTGCGCGGCATGACTTTCCCGTTCAGCGAAGATCGCCACGAGAACATTTGCGCCGGTGACTTCTTCGCGGCCGGCATTCTGCACATGGATAACGGCGCGCTGAATGACCCGCTGGAAGCCAGTCGTCGGTTTAGCGTCTTCATTGTCGTCGACCGCCAACTCGCCAAGCTCGGCATCGACAAAAGCGGTCAGTGTCGCCTTCAACTCCCCCAGATCGACATCACACGCCTTCATTACCCCGGCCGCGTCCTCGTCATCGACGAGGGCGAGCAGGAGATGCTCCAGCGTGGCGAATTCATGTCCACGCTCATTTGCAAACCCGAGGGCGCGGTGCAGCGTGTCTTCAAGGGAGGTTGAAAATGAAGGCAATGTCTATTCCTTTTCCATCGTACATTGCAGCGGATGCTGCGCGCGCCGTGCCAGATCCATCACTTGTGCCACCTTCGTTTCGGCGATTTCGAAAGTGAACACGCCGCATACGCCGACGCCATTCTGGTGGACGTGAAGCATGATCTGCGTCGCTTCTTCCGGCGACTTGTTGAAGATCCGCATCAGGACCTCGACGACGAATTCCATCGGCGTGAAATCATCGTTCAACATCACAACCCGGTACAAAGACGGTTTCTTCGTCTTGGGCCGGGTGCGGGTGGCTACCCCTGTTTCGCGATCAGGGTTGCCGGGTTTATCGCGGCGCTCGGTCATCGATTCGGCTCGTCGCATTACTCGCTATTAGATATGCAAGCTTTGCGCCCTGGGAAGACCCTATCGACGATCGTGAACAGCTTGGTGCACATCTGGAACCAAATTGTGACACTGAGAGGGTTAATTTAGGCTATTTTCGACGCCGCCAGAAAAAACGCACCGCCATGATCACAGAAATCAAGGAGTACTTTTCAAAAGGCTGTGGCCGGTGCGATCGCTTCGCCACTCCGGACTGCTCGACCCGTAAATGGATCGCAGGTCTGACAAAGCTGCGTCAGCTCTGCCTTGATGCCGGACTGACCGAAACCGTCAAATGGGGCCATCCCTGTTACATGTTTTCGGGCCGCAATATTGCGATAATTGGTGCTTTCCGGACTGACTTTCGCCTCAGCTTTTTTCATGCAGCTTTGATGAAAGACCCCGAAGGCGTGCTTGAAAAACAGGGTCCGAATACTGAATATCCTGACATGCTCCGCTTTGGCCACGACGAAAGTGTCGCCGCCCTTGAGCCCGTTATCTCAGCCTATCTGACCGAGGCGAAAAGCTATGCCGAAGCGAAAATCAAGCCGCCTAAATCTAGCCGAACCGTCGATCTGCCTGATGAATTGATTGACGCCCTGGACGCGGACCCGGAACTTGCAGAGGCCTTTCATCGGCTCACGCCGGGCCGTCAGAAAAGCTATGCGATCAATTTGAGTGGAGCAAAGAAGCCCGCAACCCGGATCACCCGCATTGCCAAATTCCGGAACAAAATATTGGCCGGAAAAGGCGCGATGGAGCGTTAGTTTTCCGCAAAGAAAAGGCCCGGTGGAGGTCCACCGGGCCAGTTGGGGAGAAATTGTAGGACGGATCGGGGGAGGATGATCCGTCCCTGAGTCGGCCTTAGCGGGCCGACTGAACCATTTCGACCGACGCCGCGAAGCGGTCATTGATCGGCTTGGTCACGTCTTTGACAGCACCGGCATACAGGTCGGTGGTCTTGTTCATTTCCGCCAGGAACAGGTCCATGGAGGACTTCACGAAGTCGGTCTGGACTTCGATCATGTCCTGAACGGACTTGGCACCGGTCAGCGCTTTGGTCGCCGCAACAGCCGATTCCATGGAGGTCTTGGCATAAGCGACAGCATTAGCGTTTAGGGTTTCGGCGTTTTTGCCAGCAGCGGTAGCCGAAGCGATCACGGCATCAACATTCTCTTTGGTGAAGGCGTTGACGTCGTTCACGGATTTCAGCGACTTCTCGAAACCTTCTTTGAAAGCTTCGTTGCCGGCTGAGGTCATTTTTTCGATCGTCTCATTGACGACGGTGGTTTGAGCTTTGGTCATGGTCTTGGTGTCCTTTTTCGGGGAGGATTTGGCTTTAACCGGCTTGCGGGCCACTGATTTCTTTACAGCGGCTTTCTTGGCCGGGGTTTTTGTTTTCGGGGCAGACTCGGCTTTCGCGGGGGCCGTGGCAGCGGCTTTCACCGAAGCCGGTTTTTTCGCCGTTTTGGCCTTGTCTGCAGCGGGTTTCGCGGTTGCTTTTGTCATCTTCTAACTCTGTGTTGCGACTCGTTTGTTCGCAGTTGCAGCATTCATATGCCGGAAATTCGCATATGCGTCAAGAAAATTGTTGCACTGCACAATAACTATTTACGGGACAGATTTTAACCGCCCTGCAAGGGGTTTCCGCTTCAATGTCGCGCTATGTTGGCTCTTCGCGCCTGCGTTCTCGCGGCAATGGCCGTATTTGCGTGCCTGCTGGCTTTCCCGGCAGCGGCCGACACGCGCCGCTATGCGGCCTTCGTGGCAGATGCCGAAACAGGTGAAATTCTGCACAGCCGCCTGGCTGACGCGCGCCGCTATCCGGCGTCTCTCACCAAGATGATGACGCTCTACCTTTTGTTCGAGGCCATTGAGAACGGCGAGCTGACACTTGAAAGCAATCTTACCGCTTCGCGCATCGCTGCCAGTCAGCAACCTTCCAACATCAATCTGTCGACCGGGGATACGCTGAGCGTTGAAACCGCGATCCGGGCGCTGATTATCAAGAGTGCCAATGATGTCGCTGTGGTGGTCGCCGAAGAACTGGCGGGGACAGAGCGCGCCTTTGCTGTGGAAATGACGGCCCGCGCCCGCGAACTGGGCTTATCCAACACCACATTCAGAAATGCGTCGGGATTGCCGAATTCGCGTCAGGTGACGACAGCGCGGGATATGGCGCGGCTGACCCTGGCTCTGCGCCGCGATTTTCCGCAATACATGCCGTATTTCGAAGAGACGCGCTTTTCCCATGCAGGGCGCACCTATCGCTCGCACAACCGTCTGATCGGACGGGTCGAAGGCGTTGACGGAATGAAGACCGGTTATATCCGCGCTTCCGGCTTCAATATTGCCACGACCGCGACGCGTGACGATACGCGCCTTGTTGCGGTCGTCATGGGCGGGCCAACCGCCTCCTATCGCGACAATCACACCGAACAACTGATCGAGGCGGCTTTTCGCTCGCTGAATAATCGCGAAGCCCTGATTGTCGCCGCCCGCGATCTTCAACCCCGGCTGAACCCAATTCGCGAACAGGATTTGATCGCCACCCGGATTGCAGCGCTGGATCTGACCATGCCGGTCGCACAAGGCGACGGAGACACGCTGCCGCCCTTGCGCATCGAAATTACGGATGATTTGGGATCGGTCGATACCCCATCGCGGCCCGCAGCCGTCGAAGCGCCGCCTGAAGACACCGAACCGGTTCTCGCCGGAGTTTCTTCCGGCGACTGGTCCGTACAGGTCGGGGCGTATGCCGATGCCGCGGCGGCCCAGGCCCGGCTTGAAACGATCCAGGACCTGGCCGTTGCGCTTAGCGGTGCCACAATGGAAACGCCGCAATTTGAACGGGATGGCCGAGCATTGTTCCGGGCCCGCTTCACCGGGTTAGCCGCAGACGTTGCGAGGCAGGTGTGCTCCCAGCTCGCCGCTCATGACGAACCCTGTTTTGCCGTCGCCCCTGGCAGCTAATCCTTCAGCAGAATATCGCGTGCTTCGGTCAATCGCCGCGACAGGCCATCTGTTCCGCCTGAATCCGGGTGAACCTTTTTCATAAGCTTTCGATAAGCCTCGCGGATTTCAGTTTCATCAGGATTTCCTTCCAGACCCAGGAGGTCCAGCGCCTCCTCGCGGCTTCTGGTAGTCGGGGTTGCAGGCGGTGATGCCTGACCATCATTCCGCCTTGGCTTGGGTCTGAAACCTGCCCCGATTGCCATCATCCCGATACCGAAGGTCGCAATTGGTGCGCCGACAAATGCCAGCCCCCGCAGGCTGATAAGCCCGCCGACAATCGTTATGGCCAACCCAAGCGTAATACGCGACCAGCGCGCCGCCTCGGCGGTTTCCATCCGCGCAAAGGCCCGCGACAGCAGGACCAGAACAATCAGGGCCACAAAGCCCAGGATCAAAAAAGGCATCAGAACGGGATCTTCGAGTCAGCCAGTTCCGGTAATCTAAGAACGCTCAGCAATTCCCGCAATTCCTGACGCGCGGCAACATGGCTCATCGAGAAGGCCACGGTCGAACCGTCTTCGGTCAAATCCAGCAGGGTCAGTCCCAGCGGAAAGAGTTCCCGGTAAATGACGCGCTCGGCAAAACCCGGTGCCAGCCGGAAACCGATCCGCTCGGACAGACGCTTAAGCCCTTCACCCACCCGGCGCTTGTTGCGCGCATCGAGCTGGGACATGCGGTTGCGCATGACCACCCAGTCGATGGAGACCTTGTCGCGCCCGGCGCGTTTCTTCCGGCACTCCCAGACCATCTCCGAATACACACTCGGCCGGCCCACTTCAAAGGTGCGCGCGTCAATCTCGGCGAGGAGATCAAAATCGATAAAGCTGTCATTGACGGGCGTCAGAATGGTATCCGCCACGGCGTGGGCAAGTCGCGAATAATGCGTATCCGCGCCCGGAGCATCGATAACGATGAAATCATTTTCCGCCTTCAGCTCGCTGAACACCGCTTGAAAGCGCACATCTTCCTCGGCTTCGGCCTCATCCAGATGGCGCAGCTGGCTGGGCTCGACCCGGCCCTCTTGCGGCATAGGCAATTCGATTCCGTGATGGCTCATCCAGTCGCGGCGGTTCTGCAGATAGCGCCCGGTAGAGCGCTGTCTCAGATCAAGATCGATTATCCCGACCCGCTGTCCCATTCGGAGAAGCGCAATAGCCAGATGAAGGGCTACCGTCGACTTGCCTGCCCCACCCTTTTCATTGCCCACCACAATGACGTGCGCGCCGGAATTGCGGCGGATCAGGCGGAAACCGCCCAGGCGTTCAGGTCGCGACGGAAAATTCATTTACAACACCAGAGTTCAGAAACGCGGTTCATGCTCAAACTGGAGCAAATCTGGTGCCATGCAGAGAATAAAAATCTCCCTCAACGGGCATTTGAATCAACAGCCGGATTCAAGGGTCCATCGGCCGTCCGGTGAAGTCAGTGACATCGCACCAGCCGCCAGCCGCAACCACTTGCGCACAGGCTGCTTCGGCTTCGGCTCCTGTCAGGAAGGGGCCGGCTTTCAAGCGCAGAAACACACCTCTGGACCCGAGATCAGCTTCTTCAAGGCGGGCCTGCCGGTCCAGCATCAGATCGGGAAAAAGCGCTTGCAGGGATTGCCAGCCAGAACGGGCATTCTGCTCATTGCGGTAGGAAGCCAGGTGAATGGCATGCATCAGGCTTTGCCCGCCTTCCGGGTCTGCTGCCAGCGGTTCCGGCTCCGGCGCGGGTTCTGGCGGGGCTGCCAGCCGCAGGGCCAGACGTCGCATATCTTCTTCTACCTGATCGAGCGTCGCAGGATCGTAGCGGGATCGCCAGTCCAGATCGGCCGCCAGCTGGGCAGCCAACCCTGCTGAGGCGGTGCGCGCGATCGGTGCAGCTTCTGCTACCGGGGCACCCGGCTCCGAGCGCGTGCTCATGCAGGCGCTAAGCACAAATGGCAGGGTGAACAGAATGGCGAACCGGATCATGCATCCTGTGTAACGCGAGTCGCATGGCTTGCGTCCAGAGTGATCCCGCACTATCCGGCCTTTATGGGTGCGCTTTCCTCTCTTCCCCTTCCCGCCACGGCGGATCTGACAGACTTGCGGCGGCAGGTGCGCGACTGGCGGCAAGCCGGTGAGACGATCGGATGCGTGCCGACCATGGGCGCGCTGCACGAAGGGCATCTCTCGCTTGTCAAGACTGCCAAAGAGAATGCAGATCGCGTGATCGCCAGTATTTTCGTCAATCCCACCCAGTTTGCGCCGGGTGAGGATTTCGACGCTTACCCGCGCACACTGGACACCGATGCCGCCAAGTTGGCGACGGCCGGATGCGATCTGCTTTATGCGCCTGTCGCCTCGGACATGTATCCGGACGGCTTCTCGACACAACTCACGCTGGAAGGCCCGGCCCTCGGGCTGGAAACCGATTTCCGCCCACATTTCTTTGGAGGCGTGGCCATCGTCGTCGCCAAGCTCTTCAACCGGATCCAGCCCGACCTCGCCGTTTTTGGCGAGAAGGACTATCAGCAGCTGCGCGTCATTCAGTCCATGGTGCGCGATCTGGACTTGCCAATTGAGATTATTCCCGGTCCGACCTTGCGGGAACGCGACGGCCTCGCTCTTTCGTCGCGCAACGCGTATTTGTCGACCAGCGAGCGCGGTCAGGCCGCGCAGTTGTTCCTGGCCCTCAGCGGTTTTGCGGATGATCTCGCCAAGGGGGTCGATTGGGAAACCGCGCAGGGCAAAGCACTGGCCAAAGCTGCTAACACGTTTGACCGCGTGGATTATATCGAAGCGCGCTGCGCGAGCACGCTGGCCCCTCTTCCCGCTGGCCCGGTTAAACAGCCGGCGCGTGTTCTGGCCGCAGTATGGCTGGGGAAGACTCGGCTGATCGATAATCTGCCGGTTGGGTAACTACCACGCGCCGATTTCGATCAGCTTCCGACGAAGGTCGGCAGGGAGCTCGGCACCACCTGCGGCCGGGTCTGACAAATCCATAGGCGCATCGTCCGGCTTGAGATAGCGCCAGCCCTGGAAAGGACGCCTGACAGCTGGCGCGGTGCGGATCAGCTCATTATCCATAATGATGGCACAGCGCTTGATGCCGTCATCACCGATGACTTCCTGCAGATCGATTATCCGCTGGCGCACCTGGATGACCCGTTTGATCACCCAGTAGAGGCTGCCACCCTCCAGAATTTTCGTTGCCTGTTTCGGGAACATGCGCGTGACATGCGTCGACTGCCAGGTTTCGCCGCGCGCCTTAGCCGCGGCCTTGACGCGGGTGCGGTAGTTTTCGAGATCCTCGATGGAGTCAGCGCCCACGCACAACTTGATCAGATGCATCGTCATTGTACGATTAGCTAGGACGACTCTCCTATTTGGCCAAGTCAGGGCGCTGTGTATTCCACATCTGAAAAGCGGAATTCGAGGCTTTGCGATTGCCGCTGGAACAGAGCGCTGACCTCAATATCGGTCGCCATGCTGATCATGATGGGCGCCGGAAAACCCTCGAGCTGGTCGAAGGTCATACGCATTTCAAAGGTATGAACCCGCGCCGCCGCATTCGGCTTAAAGCTTTCCGGTGCAAAAATACGTAACTCATTGATATAGCCATTCGCAGACAGAGCGACCTCTCCCGTCATATTGTCTGCCATGGGGTCGGGCTCTTCTGCATCAGGATCGAGATTTGGCCGGAAGGCGTAGCGTCCATCGCCGAGCTCTTCGATCCCGCCGGATACCATGCTGGCAGCATCCTCATCGAAGAACAGGCCATCCGCCCCGATAGAGACGCCGTCATCCGCCTCTTCTGCATCATCGACGGTATTCATATCCGTCCAGATTTCAGCCAGCGGATCGCTTAGCTCGTCCGCACTAGCTGGTGACAGCAAGGTCCAGTCAGCGCCGTCAGGCTGTGTGCCGTCAAAGCGCGCCGTCATCTCCTCGCCATCAATGGTGATGTGGAACGTAAAGCGCCAGACCGCCCCTTCCGGAGAGTCTTGCGCCAGTTCCAACG
The DNA here is from genome assembly GCF_965228115.1 of Hyphobacterium sp. Taxonomy (GTDB): domain Bacteria; phylum Pseudomonadota; class Alphaproteobacteria; order Caulobacterales; family Maricaulaceae; genus Hyphobacterium. The sequence goes on from NZ_OZ245794.1 coordinate 714,123, forward strand.
CCTGCGCGAGCGGTTGTGGGAAGCTGGAATAATCAGCAAAAGCAGGGGCGGAAAGCCCCAGGACGGCGGCAGCGAGTATCCATTTCATGCAAAATCCCTTTGCCTGTCAGAACGCCCCGCCAGGAAAAGGGATAACGCATTTCAAAAAGACCGCCAGCTGCCTTATGCAGCTTTGTCGCGGAAGCCAGAAGGCTGATTGCCGTCAATCTCGAACGTGGTTTCCGATTTCGGCATCGGCTTGGTATTCCGCCAGATCTTCTTGGCCATTTTGGAAAAGGCCAGCTTCAGATAAGCACTTGGGCCAGAGGCTTCGACCGAGGTCGGATTCATGCCAAAGCGGCGGCGCAGAACGCCATTGGCGTGCAAGACACCATTCTTCAGCAAGGATTCCGGCGTCACGATCTCCATCGTCACCGAGACATTCATTCCCGACAGGTTCTGCACCCGGTGCGGGCCATGCAGCGGCCAGGACGTGAACATGCCCGGCTCCAGATCGACCGCCTCACATTCATTGTCCCAGCTAGGCTCGAAGGGCAGATCTTCCGTCTGTTCCATATGCAGGATGGCTTCCATCCGCTCATCCGTCACATAGGGCGCTTCTGCTGGATAGATCCGGATGCGCTTCTTGCCGCGCACATGCCAGAGAATGGTTTCCGAGACATCCGAATGGATGAACACCTGCGCCGTTGGCGAGGAAATCAGAATGCCGCTTTCCGCATTCAGCGTCTTGTAGCCGGGATTATTGGCCTTCATGTCGGCCAGCATCTGATCATAAAGCGGGCGGTAATCCGGATCTACATTCATCGCTTCGCGCAGATTGATCCACAGCTTGCCGGCTTTCACGGCCTCCAGCAGCTCAAGACCGGACAGATCGCCCGGATCGCCAGCGCGCCAGCTGTCCGCGCCTTCATCCAGATCGCCCATGGTGCAGAAATCGATCAGATCCCGCGGATGTCGCTCTATCAGCGCGGCCAGCGCTTCATCCAAAAATTCCGGGCGTTGGTGCAGATCGTGCTGACCCACCACAACTTTCTTCCGGAAGCCGGATTGGGCCTCTTTGGTCCATTCCGTGACAACTTTGCCCGTATTTTGTGTTTCGCCTGTGCCGTTCATGGCCACCTCCACGTTTCGCGTGAGAGGAGAGCAAGGATCGGGCCAGTTTTGAGAACTGCGTCATTCCGGGGCGCACGAAGTGCGAGCCCGGAACCCATTCTGTGATGTCGGCGTTCCGGCATGGGTCCCGGACAAGGCTGAAGCCTTTCCGGGATGACGAGGTGAGTTAAGCCGCCGCCTCTTCTTCGTCAGCCAACGTCACAAGCGCATCGCCTTCGCCCACTTGGTCACCAGCCGCGATAGATACGGACGCAATCACGCCATCGCGCGGCGCTGCCAGCGCGTGCTCCATTTTCATGGCTTCCAACACCAGCAATTTCTGACCTTTCACCACCGCATCGCCTTCCGCCACATTCAAGGACAAGACCTTGCCCGGCATTGGCGCCTTGACCAGACCGCCTGCTTCCGCGGCATCCGCAGCGGCATCGGGTCGGGGAAAATCAAAACGGCTGGCCCGACCGTGATTGAAAACAACCACGCCGTCGGTGTCGCCAATGATTTTCGCGCGGTAACCAGATGGCAAATCGACGGCCTCGCCGTCCACTTGAGCTGACGGGCCTGAGAGGTTGACCGAGACGGCCTGGTTTTCAACCTCGAAGCGGACATCCACGCGCGCCGGGCGATTGGTACGAAACCCGTCGGGCATGCCCCAGGGGTCGCGTCCGGCGGCAGACTTGGCCTTGGCAATGACGCTTGCCGCAGCCAGTGCGGCGTCTTCTTTCTGCACCCCAGCGGGAATGAGCGAATCCAGTTTTTCGCCAATAAGCCCGGTCGAGACATTCCCGGATTGAAAATCCAGATCGTTCAGACACGCCGCTAAAAACCCGCCATTGGTCTTAACCGGATAGACGCGGGTCGCATCCAGCGCTGCGAGGGATAATGAAATCGCGTGATCGCGATTTTCACCCGAAGAAATCACTTTGGCGATCATGGGATCATAATGGAGCGAAACTTCACCACCGGGTTCTACGCCGCTATCGACACGGACACCCTTCACCGCATAGGGCAGGTCGAGAACGGCGAGCTTCCCAATACTCGGCAGAAAGCCATTCGCCGGATCCTCGGCATAGAGCCGCGCTTCGATGGCGTGACCGTTCAGGGAAATCTGGTCTTGTTCCGGGACTGAGCCGCCCGCCGCGACCTTCAGCTGAAGCTCGACCAGATCAAGGCCCGTCACCATCTCTGTGACCGGATGCTCGACCTGAAGACGCGTATTCATCTCCATGAAATAAAAACCGTCTTCGCGCAGCGCGCCGGATCCATCGACGATAAATTCAATCGTACCAGCGCCCTCATAATTCACCGCCTTGGCGGCCTGTACCGCAGCAGAGCACATGGCCGCGCGCACATTCGGCGTCATGCCAGGTGCGGGAGCTTCCTCGATGACTTTCTGATGGCGGCGCTGGAGTGAACAATCGCGTTCGAAGAGGTGAATGACCCGTCCGCGGCTGTCGCCAAAGACCTGCACTTCGATATGGCGCGGGTTCTCAATGAATTTCTCGATCAAAACTTCATCATTGGCAAAAGAGGATTTTGCTTCGCGTTTACAGCTATCCAGCGCATCGAGAAAATCTCCTTCCGCCTCGACCTTGCGCATGCCTTTGCCGCCGCCTCCGGCAACCGCCTTGATCAAGACCGGATAGCCAATCGCATCCGCGGCATTCTTCAAATGCGCCGGGTCCTGGTTTTCGCCGTGATAACCGGGCGTGACAGGCACACCGGCCTCTTCCATCAGCTTCTTGGCGCGGTCTTTCAGACCCATCGCCTCGATGGATTCCGCCGACGGACCGACGAACTTGATCCCCGCCGCGGCGCAGGCCCGGGCAAAGTCAGCGTTTTCAGAAAGAAAGCCATAACCCGGGTGAATCGCTTCAGCGCCGGCCTGCTTGGCGGCTTCGAGGATTTTATCGGCGCGCAGATAGCTTTCCGCGCTCGGGGCCGGGCCCAGCAAGACCGCTTCATCGGCCTCTTTCACGTGCGGGGCATCGGCATCGGCCTCGGAATAGACCGCAACGGTTTTGATACCCATGCGCTTGGCGGTGCGCATGACGCGCCTGGCGATCTCTCCACGATTGGCGATCAACAGCGTTTTGAACATGAAGCCTGTCCTCGTCGAAGAAATCCCGGGCTTCCCGGACTTAATCCGGGAAGCCATCAATTTCATTTAGAAGATAGACCCTCGGGTCAAGCCCGAGGGACCCAGAAATAACTTATTCAGCTGGGTGTTTAGTCAGCCTTCGCTGAGCGTGGACAGCCGCCACGAGCACAAAGCTGATGATCATCAGGAGATACCACGAACCCAGCTTTTGAATCGACACCATATGCCAGCCCTCTTCCTGACCGGGATAGGCCCACGCGCGCGCAAATGTGCCGATATTCTCGGCAAACCAGATAAAGAGCGCGACCAGCAAAAGACCAACCACCAGCGGCATGAAGCGGTGTTTGATGTCCGGCCGGAACCAGATCACGCACGGACCATAGATAAGCAGCGTGGCGGCATAGAGCCCCCAGCGGATGTCGATGGTGTAATGATGGGTGAAGAAATTGATATAGATCGCCAGTGCCAGAAGGCCTTGAATCCATAAGGGTGGGAAGCGGTCGAATTTAAACTCGAAAATGCGCCAGACCCGCGCGAGATAGCTGCCGACCGCCGCATACATGAAGCCGGAAAATAAGGGCACACCCGCAATTCGTAAGTACGCTTCCTCGGGGTAAATCCACGAACCCGCGTAGGTTTTGAAGATCTCCATCACCGTGCCGACAATGTGAAAGACGAGGATGACCCGCGCCTCCTCCCAGGTTTCCAGCCGTGTGACGAGCAAAGCTGCCTGAATCGCGATAGCCGACAGCGTGATAAAATCATAGCGCGGCAGCAGCGCGTTTTCCGGGTAGAACAGAAACGTCCCCATCAAAAGGACAATCATCGCCCCGCCGAACAGGCAGGCCCAAGCCTGTTTGATCCCGAAAGAAATAAACTCAAACAGGAATTGCGTAACCGGCCCACGAACATAGGCAGCGCGCCACGCCTCACGGCGGGCATGCAACCAGGCGCGGGGGTCTTGGAAAAGCTCCAGAGCGGCTTACCCCGCCCAGTCGGGTTTGCGTTTCTCCAGGAAAGCGCCGAGCCCTTCCCGGCCCTCTTCGCTGGCGCGGCGATGCGCGATCCGCTTGGCGAGATCATCCATCAGCCCGTGATTGATTTTGTGACCCACCACATCATCGACGAGCTCCTTGGCATCAGCGATCGCACCCGGGGCAGCAGAAAAGCCGAGACGGGCGACGTACTCCGCCATGTCGTCCAACTCGTTTGCATCCTCGACGACATACTGAACCAGCCCGATCATGTGCGCGAACTTCGCATCAAACCCCTCGGCGGTCGCAAACAGGGCCCGCGCCCATTTCGGTCCGATGGCCCGGATTACGAAGGGCGAGATCGTGGCCGGAGTCAGACCGAGCCGGACTTCGGAGAAACGGAACTTTGTCTGTGACTGCGCAATTGCGACATCACACGCCGCGACGAGGCCGGACCCGCCCCCCATGGCTGCACCTTGCACCAACGCGATCGTCAGCTGCGGCAAGTTGAACAAGCGGTAGAGCATGCCTGCCAGGGCTTCAGCATCCTCGATATTCTGCTCGCGGGTATAGCCGGCGGCATCCTTCATCCAGTTGAGGTCGCCGCCCGCGCAGAACGTGTCGCCCGCTCCGCGCAGCATCACGACGCGGACCTCATCAGTATTTTTCGCGAGGAGATCGAAAATCTCGCTCAACTTGTTGATGGTTTCGCGATCGAACGCGTTTTTCTTTTCCGGGCGGTTGATCGTCACCACGGCGAGTTCGCCGGGCGTAACATCAAGCAGGACGGGGGCGGTATCGGACATCAAGCAAGCCTCACAATCGGTTTCCTGTTTCGGATACCGCGCACGCGGCCAGACCGCAAAGAAAAAGGGCCGCTGGTCTCCCAACGGCCCTTTCCGCACTTGCATGTGCCGCGGATCAGTCGCCGCGGAAAATCATGCTCTTGATGATGCCCAGCACCATGATGCCAATGAAATACATGACCGCGAGTGCGCCCAGATATTTTAGATAGGTCATGTCGGTGAATTGCCCGGCAAAGGCACCGAAATCAAACCCGTCCATTCCGCCACCCCTTACCATGGGCATAACGACATCCACGATGACGTGAATGACAACACCCACAAAGGTGAAAATCAGAATGGCCCCGCCCGAGCGCAACAATAGCGCAAGCACAAGCGCAATAATGCCGAACTGGATCAGCAAAGGCATCCAGTTCACCATTTCGCCATTCCCGGCATACATCAAAAGGCCCGGCTCAAAGAATTGGTAGCCCTGATAGAGCCAGCCGTGCACCATATCCACATATTCCATGTGTGTTTTCCCCTCAAAACGCTCCCAAACGCGCCCACTCTACCCCAGACAACGCGCTTTGTTAAAACATTGTTAGGAAAAGACGGGCTGTGGCAAGGGGGCTCGCGTCAGAGGCGATATTTGTGATGAGTCTGTAACATATGGTTTTTACGCCCCAATCTTGCACCGTTTGAGGCATCCCCGGCAAACATCACATAAAAGCAGCAGGCTGTGTCTGCAAAGCCACCCGGATTTATAACGAAAACCTTCAATTGGACGGCACAACTTCGATCATGATTTCATGGCGTTTGAAGGGCGTGGGCACCCAGGGCGCGCTGTAAGATGCATATTCCGCCTCGCCAACGGCCTCGTAACCTTGCGCCGCCAGCCAACTTTCCAGCTCGTTTAGATGCGTATCCAAACGATCAGATGTCCGCGCGCCATTGAACTCGATCACGACCATACGCCGCCCTGGCACTTCGCGCAGCTGCACAGCGGGATTATTCGGCTCTGGCAGGGTTTCCATCGTATATTCAGACGGCATAACGAAACCGACCGTCCAGATGCCATCTGTGGCTTCTGTTGAGGTGACCGGTGCCGTCATGGCGATCTCCTGTCCGCGCGTGGTGGTGACCGGCGCGGTCATGTCGATTTCCTGACGCGGCGCATTATTGCCGAAGATGAAATCAGCCAATGGGCGGAACCCGGCACTGCTGGCCCGGCCCCGGCTGCCGCGCACCTGCACTTCGGCCACAATCATCGATGCATAATCACGCACTTCGATGTTTCCGTCGCGCGCCACAGAGGTGAAGGCGGGCTCCTCAGCCGCCATGGCGGCGGACGACACAATCAAAGCGGCAAACAAAGCGATGAAACGCATGGGGCAATCTCCTGCAGGACATGCGGGAAGATACGTGACCCAAACGAAACTGGATTGCTTACATCCTGAACACGCCGAATTTCGTGTCTTCGAACGGCGCATTCATCGCAGCGGAGAGTGACAGCGCCAGAACACGGCGGGTATCGGACGGGGCGATGATGCCGTCATCCCACAGGCGCGCCGTGGAGTAATAGGGCGAGCCTTCTTTCTCATAGAGATCACGGATCGGCTGTTTGAAGCTTTCTTCCTCTTTCGCCGGCCAATCTTCGCCGCGCGCTTCCATGCCGTCACGTTTAACCGTCGCCAGCACGCTGGCCGCCTGTTCGCCGCCCATCACGGAAATGCGTGAGTTCGGCCACATAAAGAGGAAGCGCGGGCTGTAAGCCCGTCCGCACATACCGTAATTGCCAGCGCCATAAGAGCCGCCAATGATGATGGTGACTTTCGGCCCGGCAAAGCACGACACGGCGGTCACCAGCTTGGCGCCATCCTTGGCGATGCCGCCCGCCTCATACTTCGAGCCCACCATGAAGCCGGTGATATTTTGCAGGAAGATGAGCGGGATTTTCCGCTGCGCACATAATTCGATGAAATGCGCCCCCTTCTGGGCGCTTTCAGAAAACAGAATGCCGTTATTGGCGATGATCCCGACCGGCATGCCATGCAGGCGCGCAAAGCCACACACCAGTGTTTCGCCGAACAGCTTTTTGAATTCATCAAACTCAGAGCCATCGACGATGCGGGCGATCACCTCGCGCACATCATAGGGCGTACGCAGGTCCACCGGCACCACGCCGTTGAGTTCGTCCGAATCATAATCCGGCTCAATCGGGTCAGAGAGATCCAGATTATGCGACTTGGTGGTGTTCAGCGTGCCGACAATGCGGCGCGCGATAAACAAAGCATGCTCATCATTACTGGCATAATGATCCGCCACACCGGACTGGCGTGCATGGACATCCGCTCCACCCAGATCTTCGGCTGAGATCACCTCGCCCGTGGCCGCCTTCACCAGAGGCGGGCCGCCCAGGAAAATCGTGCCCTGCTTGCGAACGATGATTGTTTCATCCGACATGGCCGGAACATACGCGCCACCCGCGGTACAAGAGCCCATCACCGACGCGATCTGGGGAATGCCCATCGAGGACATTTGCGCCTGATTATAGAAAATCCGGCCAAAATGCTCGCGATCCGGAAAAACTTCAGCCTGGTGGGGCAGATTCGCCCCGCCACTATCCACAAGATAGACACACGGCAGACGGTTCTGCATGGCGATTTCCTGCGCCCGCAGGTGCTTCTTCACCGTCATCGGATAATAGGCGCCGCCCTTGATGGTCGGGTCATTGCAGACCACCATCACCTCACGGCCTGAGACCCGGCCAATGCCAGCAATCATACCCGCGCCGTGGACATTGCCTTCATACATGCCATTGGCGGCCAGCGCGCCAATCTCAAGGAAAGGCGAACCGGGATCCAGCAATCGCTCAACGCGGTCACGAGGCAGCAGCTTACCGCGGGATAAATGGCGTTCGCGGGAGCGCTCGGATCCACCCAGCGCGGCTTCCTCGGTCTTGGTCCGCAGCTCATCAATGAGGCTGAGCATGGCCTCGCGATTGGCGGTGTAGCTTTCCGATTGAGTATCGGCGGCAGAGGTCAGTCGGCTCATGGATGTGCCCCATCGGTTTCGCCGCCAATTAAGCCGGGCGGGACGCAAGGCGCAATGGTGAGCCTGCATCCATTTGAGCACTCAGCCGCATCTCCTTCGCGTCGATTGGGGAAAAACAATGAAACACTTTCTCACTGCCACATTTGCCGCCATGGCGATTTCAAGCACCACACTGGCTCAGGACGAGACCCCGCAAATCATGGTGCTGGGCACATTCCACTTCACCGGCGGAGGCGCAGATTATATCAATCCGGAAGTTGATGATTATCTGGCCGCCACCCGGCAGGCCGAGATTGAAGCCCTCGTTGACGCGTTGGCGCAGTTCAACCCAACCAAAATTGTCGTGGAACTGCTGCCGGAAGCCGAAGAAGGCTTTAACGCGGATTATCAGCGCTATCTGGCGGGTGATCATCAGCTGACCGTCAATGAACGACAACAAATCGGCATGCGCCTGGCCGCCCGGCTGGGCCATGACCGGCTCTTTGCGGCGGATTACCGCTCCGGCATGGATTTTGACGCCATGATGGCCGCGGGCGGCGAATACGATCAAGGCCACCTTATGGCCCGTCTGGGCGCGCTTCAGACCACGATGGCGGCTTGGGAAAGAGAAGTAAATCGCCCGGACGTTTCGGTGTCCACGCGCTTGCGGACGGTCAATACGCCGGAGATGCTCTCGCTCCATAACGTGTATTTAACGCTCGCCCAGCTGGGCTCGGCGGATAATCCGGTTGGCGCGCAAAACATGGCCAATTGGTGGGGCCGGAATCTCCACATATTTGCCCAGATCGGCCAGCTTTCAGAGCCGGGCGATCGTATTCTGGTGATCTATGGCTCAGGCCATAAATTCCTGTTCGATCAATTCTTCCAGGACGCGGTTGAGTTCGACTGGGTCGATGTGCTCGACTACATTCCTGCCGAATAAACACGCGAAAAGCGCTTGCGCCCTAGCGCGCAACGAGGAAGGCTCCTCGCCCAAACGGGGAGCCTTTATCTTATGAGCTATTCCAGCTTCAACCTGACCCAGGACGGTCCGATAGCGCGCATCACGCTGAATCGGCCGGACAAGCGCAACACAATGACGCCTGCCTTCTGGGCGGAACTGCCGGACGCAGTCGGTGAATTGTCTGATGCAGGCCAGACCCGCGTGCTCATTCTCGATGCGGAAGGTCCGGTCTTTACTGCGGGTATGGACATCTCGGTCTTTACCGATCCAAACGCGCTTGGGACCGGCACATCTGCCATGCGCGAAACCTTCATGACCGCTGCGCTGGCCTTGCAAGACAGTTTCACCGCGTTTGAAACCGCGCGTTTTCCGGTTATCGCGGCGATCCAGGGGCCGTGCGTCGGCGGCGGCGTGGATATGATCTGCGCCTGTGATCTACGATTTGGCACGAATGACGCCTGGCTGCGCATTGAAGAAACCAATATCGGCATGTTCGCCGATGTCGGCACCCTGCAGCGCCTGCCGAAGCTCGTGCCCGACGGCATCGCGCGTGAACTGGCCTATACAGGCGAAAACCTGACAGCAGAACGCGCGGAAAAGATAGGCTTGTACAATGCGGTGCTTGATGATGCGGACGCTTTGCGCGCGCATGTCGATCAGATTGCCCAATCCATTGCTTCAAAAGCACCGCTGACCATCTCCGGCACCAAGCGGTCCTTCCTTTATGCAAGAGATCATTCTGTTGAAGACAGTCTGAAACACGCCATGACCCTGCAAGCCGCGCTGTGGACGCCCGAAGATATTCAGGAAGCCATCACGGCCCGCGGCGAAAAGCGGGAAGGGAATTTCCAGCCCCTCGCCCCGGTCCGCCGGATGGGGCGCAGCAAATGATCAAGGGCGGCTGTCATTGCGGCTCTGTGCGTTGGGAAATCGTCGCCTGGCCAGAGTCAGTTACCGTCTGCAATTGCTCGCTCTGCCGCAAGCTCGGCACGCAATGGGGTGAGGTTGATCCGGCAAACACCTCAATCACAGCAGACCTTCCCCAGACCGGTTACGTTTCCGGCGATGAAACCCTGACCGTTCATCGCTGCACAAAGTGCGGTGTGACCACCCATTGGAGCAGCCGCGATCCGGATGCGCCCAAGCGCATGAAGATCAATTTCACGACCGCCGATGACCCGCTACCCGGAATCGTGCGCGTGCGCCATTTTGACGGCGCTGACAGCTGGGAGTTTCTGGATTAAACCGGCCCCATGCCACTCAGCCTTTCGATTCCCGGCTTCTTTAATGATATCGGCAAGGCCGCTCTCAAAGCGGTCGAGCACGAAGTGGAGTGGTTTTGCCTGCCCGCCGGGCAGATGCTGTTTTCTGAAGGCGAGCGCTCAGACGCGCTTTATTTATTGCGGTCAGGTGCGTTAGCCGCCTTTCGTGATGGGCCAATGGGCCGCCCTAACCTTTTGGGCTACATCCGCGCCGGCGAACCGGTCGGCGAAATGTCCATGCTGGAAGAACGGGCACATTCGGCCAGTGTTTACGCCATGCGAGACAGCGAAATTGTTCGCTTGCCAACCGCTGAATTTGAACGCCTGACCAACAAGCATCCCTCGCTGATGCGCGAATTGTCCAAGATGATGCTGCGACGGCTGCGCACCGGTCCGCAGCGCCACGGATCGGAACCCAAAGTTTTTGCACTCGTCTCTTGTTCGCCGACGATTGATCTTGATTATCGCGCCAAAAAGCTTCGCTCTGCTTTGGGCAAGATTGGCGTGTCAGCAGCCATTCTTGGTGAGGAATCCGCTGATTTTTCCGGGCCCAAACTCGATGCCTATGAACAGGACCATCAGGTGGTCATTCTGGCGGCGCGTCTTGGCGACAGCCAGTGGGCGCGCCGGGCAATGGGCCGGGCAGACCGGGTCTGGCTACTGGCACGTGGCGATGCCCGGCCTTCAATCCCCCTATTGCCGGATGACCCCTCACCGGCCGCGAGATTGAAGCTCCTCGATGTCGTGCTGGTGCATGATGGTGGGGACCGGCGCGCCTCCCGCCCGCAGGAATGGGCCGATGCCGCTGAGGCGGCTCGAGTCTTTCATTGGCGTCAGGAACGCCCCGATGACCTGGCCCGCCTGGCGCGGACTCTGGCCGGCAAATCGATCGGCCTGGTCTTGTCTGGCGGTGGGGCGCGAGCCTATGCCCATATTGGTGCGGTTGAAGCATTCCGGAAGGCGGGCCTGGAATTCGATTTTGTGGGCGGGGCTTCAATGGGGGCGATCATCGCGGCCGGTGTAGCCCTGGAATGGACTCAGGACGAACTCGTCGAGCGGGTTCGCGAAGCCTTCGTTGCCTCCAACCCGCTGGGAGATTGGCGCTTACCGGTTGTCTCGCTGGCGCGAGGAAAACGCGTCGATGATAGGCTGGAAAAGCATTTTGGCGACGTCGAAATCGCGGACATGGCCCGGCCGTATTTCTGTATTTCTTCCAATCTCTCGACGGGACGTCCCCACATCCATCGCAGCGGACGTTTACGGGATGCACTCCGCGCAACCATCGCCATTCCCGGCATCCTGCCGCCCGTTCTGGATGGCGATAATGTGCTGGTCGATGGGGCGGTGTTCACCAACTTCCCGTCCGAGCAAATGCGCGCCTTCCATCGGGGCATCAGCGCTGGCGTGGACGTAACCCGCGCCAAAGCCGTAAATGCGGATGAATTCCGCGATGCGCCCAGCTTTATCGGCTGGGTGCGTCAGCATGGGCTCAATGAACTTCCGCCCATTGCGTCGCTGTTGATGCGCTCGGCAACCGCAGGCGTCATGGTCGGCAAGCACCAAGCCTATCGCGAGGCCGTCGACATGCTCGTTTTGCCCGACACCACAACGGATCTGCGCGAATGGAAACGGTTTGAAGAAACCATTGAGGCAGGCCGCCGTGCCGCAGAATACGCTCTGACAAGTCTCGACGAAAACGATCGGCTGGCCTTCGGGCTCTAGCCTTTTGTCAGCTGGGTTCCCAACCAAATTGCCCGTTCTGCTGACTGGAGCCGAAAACACTCAAGCGCGGTCAAACGGCTGAGCGTTTCGACACGATAGGCAGACGCCATGTGGGCGCAATCACTATCGCGTAGCGATTCCCAAAAACTCTGCGAGGCGCGCAGCTCATCACGCGGGTCGCCGCCATCTTCATCTGACTGAGCCTCTTCCGCGCCCTCGACCACCTCAAGCAATGCTTCATAGCGCGCCTCAACGAGCTCTTCCCACAAAGTCAGTTCGCGTTGGGCGCAGGCAAGAACCCCCTCGTGTGTTTCCGTATCAAGCGTTGGAACACACGAATTCACGATTAAATCGAAGCAGCTTTCTTCATCCTGGGTATCAATACACTGAGTAAAATCCGCTCGTTCCTGCAAAGTGGGTTCGGCGATGATTTGCAACGCTCCCAGAGCATAGACCAGCGACAAAAGGCCAGAGCAAGTCAATTTGACTAGCGGTATTCCGGATTGGGATGGCCGTAATTATTGCCGCAATCCCAATCTTTTTTCGAATTTCCTTCGGCTGGGAAGCCGCCTGATTGTTTGAGTATCCGCGCCAAATGCATGAGATTCCAGGTCATGAAGGTCGTATTGCGCTGGGTGAACTCGTTTTCCGGACCGCCTGACCCTTCATCGGCATAGGATTTTCCTGGCCCCGCTTCGCCAATCCATCCAGCATCCGCTTGTGGGGGGATAGCGTAGCCAATATGCTGCAGCGAATAGAGCACCGACATGCCCACATGTTTGATGCCATCCTCATTGCCGGTGACGATTGTGCCGGCTGTTTTGCCGTAGAAGATAAACTGGCCCTTTTCGTTTTGCTCGCCAGACATGGCATAGAGGCGCTCGATCAATTTGCGGCATATAGAGCTTTCGGCTCCCAGCCAGATCGGCGTTCCAACAACCAGGATGTCGGCATGGCGCACCTTGTTCCAGATATCCGGCCACGCATCCTTATCCCAGCCATGCTCTCGCATATCCGGGTAGACACCGGTAGCAACCTCATAATCGATCAACCGAACCGTATCGACCGAAACACCCTGCTTTTTCATGATTGCGCGTGCGACATCCATCAGCGCATCAGTGTGCGACGCCGCTGGGAGGCGCTTGAGCGTGCAATTGATAAACAACGCCCTGAGATCAGAAAATTCGGTCATTCCGGTGGGTCCAACTGTTGCCAGAGTTCTATTTTCACCCCGTCGCAATCCATGATCCAGGCAAACTTCCCATAGCCTTCATCGCTTTCGCCGAGAATTTCGAGCCCCTTGGCCTTAAGCCCGGAGACGAATTCATCAAGATTATCAACGCGGAGATTGATCATGAATTCCTTATCGCTTGGCTGGAAATACTCGTTCGAAGTGAATTTCCCGACCAGGCTGTAGGGCTGGTCGCCAGTCTCTTCCGACCATTTCAGCTTAGGCCCGTATTCGCCCTCAAGGCCCAGATATTTTCTATACCAGGCCCGCGTCGCAGCCGGGTCTTTCACCACGTGAAAAATGCCGCCCAATCCGGTAATTTTCGCCATATCGCTCTCCCTGTCCGGGCGAGCGTACCAGACGAGGCAATCTGGCAAAGCCGCTTAGGCGCTTTCCTCGAACAATTCCCGTCCGATCAGCCAGCGGCGGATCTCGCTGGTGCCGGCGCCAATCTCGTATAGCTTGGCATCACGGAGCAGCCGGCCCGTGGGATATTCATTGATATAGCCATTGCCGCCGAGCAACTGGATCGCATCGAGCGCCGTCTGGGTGGCAGCTTCCGCCGAGAACAAGATAGCGCCCGCAGCGTCCTTGCGCGCTTTTTCACCCCGGTCGCAGATCTTTGCGACTTCATAGGTGTAAGCGCGGGCTGCATTCATCCGGACATACATGTCCGCCAGCTTACCCTGGACCAGTTGGAAAGAGCCGATTTCGCGGTCGAACTGCTTGCGCTCATGCACATAAGGAAGAACCGTATCCATGCAGGCCTGCATGATGCCGATCGGCCCCGCTGCCAGCACGGCGCGCTCATAATCCAGACCGCTCATTAAGACGGTGACACCACCATTGAGCGGCCCCATCACGTTTTCTTCCGGCACTTCGCAGTCTTCAAAGACCAGCTCACCGGTTTCGGAACCGCGCATGCCCAGCTTGTCGAGTTTTTGCGCGACCGAGAATCCCTTCATGCCTTTTTCGATCAAAAAAGCGGTGATGCCGCGCGAATGCGCGTCGGGGTCTGTCTTGGCATAGACCACCATCACGTCCGCAGACGGACCATTGGTGATCCACATTTTTGAGCCATTCAGAACGTAATGATCACCCTTCTTTTCGGCTTTCAAACGCATGGAAACAACGTCTGATCCGGCACCGGGTTCGGACATGGCCAGCGCGCCAACATGCTCACCGGACACCAGCTGGGGCAGGTATTTGGCTTTTTGTGTGTCGTTGGCCCAGCGGCGAATCTGGTTCACACACAGATTGGAGTGCGCGCCATAAGACAGGCCAACAGAGCCTGAAGCCCGGGAGATTTCTTCCATGGCAATGCAGTGTTCGACATAGCCAAGGCCGCTGCCGCCCCACTCCTCTTCGACGGTAATGCCGAGCAGGCCCAGCTCCCCCATCTTCTGCCACATATCGACCGGGAAGGTGTCCGTCTCGTCAATCTCGGCAGCGCGCGGCGCCAATTCATCCGAAGCAAAGCTGCGGACGGTATCGCGGATCATTTCGGCCGTGTCGCCAAGGTCGAAATTCATGGAAGGGTATTGGTTCGGGATCATGCGCCGGATTTGGCGCAATCACCGTGTCAGGTCAAGTTAAGGCGCAGGGGGAAGTCCCGCCTATTTCTTCCGCGCGCCGATCAGCCAGATCGCGGCTCCGACCGCGAAGATAAAGCCTACGACCAACGCAGACAGGCCAATGAACAGGTTCGGCTCTTCAGCATCACCACCCGGTTGCGTTGATAAGTCCCAGATACCGCCCGCTAACAAGATCAAGCCAAAAATCAAGAGAATGATTTCGCCGAGATGACCGCCATTCTTGCCGGGCGCAGGCGTAGCGTCGCCATTCGTCCAGCCATTGGATTTCTCGGTCTTGCCATTACTGGCTAGCGCGGTGTCGATTTCTTCCGGCTGCGGCAGTGTTTCGTCAGTTTCGCTGCCGCTGGTTTCGTCATCATCATCAGTCAGGCCCTGTCCCGACACTTCGCCAGATGCCCCCAGACCCGGATCAATAACGGGCGGCGGCGTCTCGTCTGGATCGGCATCGGCAGACGCACTGTCCTCGCCATCATCCGCATCGGCCGGAAGCTCATCGTCCATATCGGCAGACTGCGTGAACGCATACCCTAGCGGGCCTCTAAAAGCCGCTGATCCGGCAGTTGCCAGAGCCCCATCTTCGACCGGTGCTGGGTCTGTCTTTTGAACCGCCTCTTCTGCAGCCGCAGCCCCCCGTGCCGCATACGCGGTCTCACGGATCGGGCCGGACAGTTGAGCTTGCATGCGGGCAATCACGCGTTCGGCAAGCTCTGAACGCTGCGGACCGGCCGGTGTGGCAGCCAGCACAGGCTCAGCCTTTTCTTCTTCCCCAATTGTTTCTGGCACAGTTGCCGGCATGTCTTGTGTCGTTTCCGGCGCGCTGTCAGCGTTAATTACAGGCGCGACGGCCTCTTCCTCATCGGGATGATCAAACTCGATCACCAGCTCGACCGGCGTGCTGCGTGTATCCTTGGGTAAGTCCTTCAAAAAGAGGTCGCGTTCCGCAGCATGACGCTCAGAACCCCCGCCATTCCAGGCGGCTATGGCGTCCGCCGCATCGCGCCAGCGGCCCTTTCCGATCAATCGCACGATGGCGCTGCGACGGAATGCCGGAAGACCAATGCCCAGCGCGAAAGAGACCAGGGCGTCCCGCTGGGGTGCGCCGAGCTCGCCTTTCACGGATTCATCAATCGCCTTTTCAGCCTGCAGCACGTCGTAGATCAGCAAAAGGCTGGCGTCCGCCTCGGATACGGAGACGCCTTGCTTGGCCGCAGCACGGTGGCCATAGCCCACCTTCCAGGCACCGTCTGCCTCTTGCCGCGCTGTCGGCAAAAAGGGCTGGTGCGCCTTTATCAGGTCGCGCGCGGCAGGTGTGGACTTCAAACGCGGCTTCATGACTGTTCCATTTCAAGACGGTCCGCTGACTGTTCAACGGTCCCTCTGCAAGAGCAGCGCCGGAGTGTTTAATTGTTTTCAGGCGTAAAGATGTCCGTTCCGCCAATGGCGGTAAAGGGAGCGAAAAATCCGCCACCCGCACCGCCCCCAATGATCATCAATTCGCCGTTGATAGCGACGGCGGCGGCATCGGTCCGCGGCGATTGCAGATCCGGTTCGTCCGCCCACTGGGTCGCGCCTGTGTCGAGGCGAATGTGACTGGACAGCGTGGTCGACATACCCTCGCCACGCCCACCCAGCACATGGATCGCCCCGTCCAGCACGGCGGCAGAATGACCGGCCCGCGGTTGAGGCATGGCCGGTCCGATACTCCAGCTACCCGTTTCGGGGTCAAAGATATCCACGCGCGCGGTTGGAACCCCCTGCGTAACGCCTCCCATGAAATAAATCCGGCCGTTTCTTGCCACTGAAGCCGCCCCGCGACGGGCGATTTCCTCTGGCGCGTCCATCTCGCTCCAACTCCGCCGGGCGGGATCGAAGACAAATATACCGTCGCTGCCTTCTTCTCCTCCAATCGCGTAGAGGAGCCCGTTGAGCGCCACCAGCTGAAAGGCCGCTTTGGGCCCCGGCATGGCGGTTTCGCGCTGCCAGATATTCTCGGCAGGGTTCAGCGACCACATTTCCGCGCTCGGCCGAAGCGGCTCGAATGCCGGGCGCTGAAAATCGCCGGAATTGTTAAGATCCAGGCCCGAATAACGCGACTGCTCCGGCCCGGCATATCCGCCTGCTGCATAGAGCCGGCCGTCCAGCGTTGCAAAACCAAAGCGCTCGAGCCCGCGCGGCAGGCCAGTCGCCTCATTCCACTGCAGGCGTGAAGGGTCGTAAACCTCGACTGTGCTGTTGGGTTCGGTCAGGCCGGACCCCCCGGCTGCATAGACGCGGCCGTCCAGCGTCACGGCTGACAATCCGGCCCGCGGGTCCAGCAACTCTGCTGAGCGCCGCCAATACCCGTCGGCGACCGCAGCGGACGCGAAGATCGCGCCGCACACAAGGGAAAGCACAAACTGATCAAAACGCATTGGCCATAACTCCTTCCCCCGCGTGGATGGAAATCAGAGCAGAATGATGGCAGCCAATCCAAGAAAGGCAAAGAAGCCGATCACATCGGTTACAGTTGTGACAAATACCGAGGATGAGACAGCTGGGTCTGCGCCAAACTTTCTAAGGATCAGCGGGACCGCGATTCCGGACAGTCCCGCGAAGACCAAATTGATCACCATGGCCAGCGCAATGACGCCGGCCAGCGACACATTCTGGAACCAGATCATGGCGACCAGCCCCATCACGACCGCAAAAATCACCCCGTTGACCAGGCCCGTCAGCGTCTCGCGGATGATCACCCGACGCGCGTTGGCAGCCGTCAAATCGCGCGACGCGATTGCACGAACCGCAACCGTCAGCGATTGCGTACCAGCATTCCCGCCCATGGAAGCAACAATCGGCATTAGAACCGCAAGCGCGACAATGGCCGCCAATGCATCTTCAAAGATTGCGATCACGCCGGACGCCAGAATGGCGGTCGCCAGATTGACCAAAAGCCAGGGCGCACGCGATCGCACCGAATCCCAGACGCTGTCAGACAGGCCCGCATCATTCACCCCGGCCAGGGCGAGCAAGTCTTCCTTGTTTTCTTCCTGAATGACACCGACCATGTCGTCGATGGTCAACATACCGGTCAGGCGCCCGCCTTCATCGACCACGGGCGCGGAGAACAGATGATATTTCTCAAACAGGTAAGCCGCTTCTTCCTGATCAACGTCTGGCGCGATCTTAATCCGCAATTCGCCCATCAAGTTCGAAAGAAGCGTTTCCCGCTTTGAACGCATGAGCTGGCTGACCGGGACCGCGCCCATGGGCTTGAGCGCGGCGTCCACAATGTAAACATCGAAGAAAATATCTGGCAGGTCCTCGCCGGCTTTACGCATGTGATCGATGGCATCGCCGACGGTCCAGTGTTCCGGCGCCGCCACGAAATCACGCTGCATGAGACGACCGACCGTCTCTTCATCGTGCTCGAATTGGGCTTCCAGAAGGGTGCGGTCTTCAACCGAGACTTCTGAAAGCACCTGCTCGCGTGCTTCATCATCCAGCTCTTCGAGCACCAGCGCGGCGTCATCCGAATCGAGCTCCTTGATCGCCTCGGCGATCTGCTTGGGCTCCAGCAATTCGGTCACATCATCGCGGATGTCCCATTGCATTTCCGACAGCAATTCGCCGGTGAAAGCATCCGGTGCGAGCTTGGCCGCCTGACGGACTTGTTCGGTGGTCAGCTGTTCCAACACATCGGCCGCATCCGCCGGATGCAAATCATCAAGGATTTCCTTGACGAGAAATGCATCCCCATCGGCGATAGCTGCCGCCAAGCGCGCAACAATCGTGATGTCGGTATCCACCGAGTTCAGCTCTTCTTCCGGTTCCAGTTCCGGGGCGAAATCAGCCATGGGTAAACCCTTTGCGTAACGAGGCGAGCATACGCCTTACCGCGGCAAATTCATCTGGAATTTCGGGTTATTCCGAGACGGCTACAGCACTGGCGGACTGACGCGCCCGCTCCCGCGCGGTATCGATATCCTCGGCATGAACGACGGCCACACCCATGCGCCGCTTTTCATAGCTGACCGGCTTTCCAAACAAGCGCAGCTGACTGCCGGGTACGGCCAGAGCGTCATCAATACCAGAGAAGGTGACCCCTTCCGCATCAAGACCACCATAGATCACGGCGCTGGCGCCGGGGCGCGTTAGCGACGTATCGACCGGCAGACCGAGAATCGCGCGGGCATGAAGTTCAAACTCACTCTGGTCCTGCGTGCCCAGCGTCACCAGCCCGGTATCGTGCGGACGGGGGCTGACTTCGGAAAACCAGACCTCATCGCCTTTTACAAACAGCTCCACACCGAACAGGCCGCGACCGCCCAATGCGTCGGTCACTTTGCGGGCCATCTCCTGCGCCGTAGCCAGCGCCGCCTCGCTCATCGGCTGAGGCTGCCAGCTTTCCACATAATCGCCATCTTCCTGACGATGACCGATAGGTGCGCAGAAATCCGTGCCGCCCGCATGGCGCACGGCCAGCAGGGTGATTTCATAGTCAAAATCAACCGCGCCTTCGACGATGACGCGGACCTGATTGGTGCGTCCGGCTTCCAGCGCATGGTCCCAGGCAGCATGGATGTCCGCAGCGCTCTTCACAAAACTCTGCCCCTTGCCCGACGACGACATCACCGGCTTTACAAACACCGGATAGCCAATGCGCTCCGCCTCGGCCGCCAGCGTTTCGCCATCACTGGCAAAGGCGTACGGGCTGGTTTGAAGACCGAGTTCTTCGACCGCCAAGCGGCGAATGCCTTCGCGGTTCATGGTCAGCTGCGTTGCGCAGGCGGTTGGGATTACGGTCGCCAACCCATCCGCTTCGATGGCCGCTAACTCATCCGTCGCAATCGCTTCAATCTCCGGTACGATGAAGTGCGGGCGTTCCGCTTCGATCACTTTGCGCACCGCCGCCGCATCGGTCATGTCGAGAACATAGGATCGATGCGCGACCTGCATGCCCGGCGCATTTTTGTAGCGGTCGCAGGCAATCACCTCGACGCCGAGCCTTTGCAACTCGATCACCACTTCCTTGCCCAGCTCTCCCGCACCCAGAAAAAGTACTTTTGTCGCAGAAGGCGATAGCGGCGTGCCGATTGTCATCATCGTTGATTTCTAGACTCCTTGGATTGTGCGTTTTTACCAGAGTTGACTTCGAGTCCTGTTGGATAAAAACGACCTTGAGTGGAAAAGGATACCCCGATAGATTCAGCGAGCATTGGGGGAGGAATATATGTTTCGATCACTAGCGGTATTGTTTTTGACTGCCATGCTTTCAGCCTGCGCAAGTGTTCAGTACGCGATGGGCCCACAACTGATTTCGACGGAACGGGTAACAGAAAGAAGCTATGAGTTAAACGAACCAGTCACGACCGTTGTCGGCAATTCCATGATTCGTGTTCGTGATTACCGCCGCGATGTTTACTCGGGTGATAGGGTTGAGGTGCAACAGCCTTTTTCTATCAACGGCCCGGTTTTCAATCATGATTTCCAAATCGGCGAAAGTTTTGAGTATGGCGGGCTTACTGTCTTAAACGACGAAGAAATGGAGTTCTTTTGGTTTGGTAGCTATGGGATCGTTTACAACCAAATTGGGCAAGTTCAGGATAAAATACTGAACGCCAATGCTGGCGGCCCACCTGTTTTCATGATCTATACTTTTCAAACGAATAGTGGGGCCGGATCCGTCGAAAGAGCCAATTCGGAGCAAATTTCGAATACTCCGGATGGCCAGAATTATCAGATTATCTTTTCGGGCATCGATGGATCATCAATTCGCCTAAACTATCGGGAATTCACCGACAATGATCTCGCGAGGCAGGCCTTTTATCAGGAACTCACTTATCCGGTGGGAGCAGAAACGATTAGGTTCCGCGATCTCGAGCTGGCCGTCCATGAAGTAAGCGCGGACCAGATAACTTTTTCTGTCATTGGACATAGCGAAAACTAAAATCGCCAGCTTAATTCGGCCTCTGCCAAATCTATTTAGCTGAATGCCTGATAACGAAAGCCACGCTCCGGGCATCACTACTCCACCCGTGCGCGAGGCCGAGCACAGCCGCATGAAATCCATTATCCCGGATCATGTCTGGCGGTTGGTAAAGCCGTATGGACCGCAGGCGAAGGCGGGGGAGCTGCCGGAGAAAGAAATATCTCGCTTATGAGTCCGGGCCGCGCGCACCAGTAGAATTTGATAATTCAAACACCGGGTTATCGTTTCAGAACCGCCTTGAAGATTCAGTCATTTTTGTTCGTGCGGTTTCGCAAGAATTAGGAAATATCGGCGGCTGCGCGATTGAGACCAACTCGAATTCCCTATACCACTTATGGGGTCTGACTTATGTGGAATTGATATGGAAGAAGGCTCTCTGCTGTTTCATTTTCTGGAATCGGTTGCCCTCATCGTTGATCTGGTTGGGGTTGCCATCGCATTGATCGGCGCACTTAAATTTTGCACCCACATTGCCATTATCGAGTTCCAACGTTTGCGCGGATTGGACTGCGCGCATCAGATGCGCCGAAATCGAATTGAACTCGGCGGATACATTCTTGCAGCGATTGAGTTCATGATTGTCTCCGACATCTTGCACTCGGTTGCGACGCGAGCCTTGGAAGACCTCTACATTCTTGTGGGCCTTGTCGTCGTTCGCACAGCGATCAGTTTTTTCCTTGGGATGGAAATTAAGGAATTAGAGGAAAAAGACAGGCGATCAGAAGGGTCGTGAATTCAGAACTCAGCCAATGCATCGACGGCGTGCAGCACAAAGGGTGTACGATATGAATAAAGTAGCCATTGCGACCTATAGCGAAATTCCAGATCGGAAACCCCAATATGCTTTAGTCGCTGAAGTTGACCTGGTCGTAGTACGTTTCGACGATGAAGTGGCGGTGTTCTACGGGCGGTGCTTGCACCGCGGAGCTTTGATGTCTGACGGGTATGTCAGCGGGCGCAATCTCATTTGCGGACTGCATAACTGGGACTATCGATTGGATACCGGGGTTTCGGAATACGCCAACGAAGAAAAACTGCCGAAGTTCAAGTCATGGGTTGAGGACGATCGAGTACTCGTTGATGAGGATGAGATCACCTCTTGGGGCCAAGACAACCCGCAGCCATTCAATCGCGACGCTTACCTTGGACTCTACGCTGATACATCTCACGGCACCGCCGAAGAACCGCTTAATGGCCTGATCCAGGAATATGCTCGGGATGGGCTATCAAAGACGGGGCATCACGGTAAGGTTGAATCTATGGGGGTGCCCCGGGACGAACTACCTACCTGGGACGATTTGCAAATCCTGACAGCTCAGCTTCAAAAGGTACCACTTCTTGACGACGATCCCGTGGGCACGGAAGTGGTTATCGGCCCGAACTCACAAAAGCCGCTAAAGTTGAAGATTCCGCTATTCGTTTCGGATATGTCCTTCGGTGCATTATCAGAGCCCGCCAAGGTCGCGCTCGCGCTCGGCGCAGAGCTGGCAGGAACCGGCATATGCTCTGGGGAAGGCGGTATGCTTCCAGAAGAACAGGAAGCCAACTCGCGCTATTTTTACGAGCTTGCGTCGGCCCGCTTCGGGTTTTCGTGGGACAAATTGACAAATGTTCAGGCGTTTCATTTCAAGGGTGGCCAAGGTGCCAAGACCGGAACTGGCGGCCACCTTCCTGGAACCAAAAACAAAGGCAAGATAGCCGAGGTGCGTGGCATTCCCGAGGGTCAAGATGCGATTTCACCGCCGCGCTTTCCTGACTGGACAGACGCGGCACAAATCAAGTCCTTCGCGGACGAGGTTCGCGACCGCACGGGTGGCATTCCTATAGGCTACAAATTATCCGCACAGCACATCGAAAAGGATATAGACGCAGCCCTTAATGTGGGTGTCGATTATATCATCCTCGATGGCCGAGGTGGCGGAACCGGTGCGGCCCCGATCCTGTTTCGGGATAATATCAGCGTTCCAACAATTCCTGCGTTGGCGCGAGCGCGTCGTCATCTTGATTCCTGCGGTCGTCAAGATGTCACGCTCGTGATTACAGGTGGTCTGCGAAAGCCGGCTGATTTTATCAAGGCTATGGCACTTGGAGCCGATGCGATTGCTGTGTCGAATTCCGCCATGCAGGCAATCGGGTGCCTTGCCATGCGCGCATGCCATACCAACAACTGTCCGGTTGGAATCGCAACACAGAAGCCGCATCTCGTCAGTCGGTTGATTGTTCAGAAGTCGGCGCGCCAATTGGCGAATTTCTTCGAGGCCTCGATTGAATTGATGCAGGTTATGGCACGCGCTTGTGGCCACGATCATTTGTCGAAATTCAACCAAGACGATCTGACAACTTGGAGAAAGGAAATGTCAGCTTTGACGGGCGTCGCATATGGAGGGGTCGCATAAGCGTATCAGCGCGAGGCAAAACAAACCATTCAAGCTGATGGAATTTGAATGCCCGTTTTCGCCTTCTGGATTCTGTTGGTATCTACCAAACACCGCAGCCTTGAGCGCGTTTCATGTGAGCACGGCCCATGGCGACAGCGCTCGTGCTTGGCATTGGGGCCGAGCGCAACGGAAACAACGAAAGAGCTATATTCAAAGCCCAAATTCGATCCACCGGATCGAATTTCCCGCCTATGGCGGGCGGCATCTTGGCCCCTGCCGGGGCATTTCAAACCGATTTTCGGCCCACTGGGCCGAAAATTTTGCATAGCAAACTGGTTTGAAATGGTGCGGCCGAGAAGACTCGAACTTCCACGGGTTTTACCCCACAGCGACCTCAACGCTGCGCGTCTACCAGTTCCGCCACGGCCGCATCACTGGAAGGCGCGCGGGATAGCAGGCTGAATTGATCTTGTGAAGCTAGATTGTGTGCAAATATCAGGCGGCCATCGCCTCGAAGTCGTTTACGTCCGCCGGACCGAGGATCGAGACCGTCACGCGATCCCCCTGAATGATGATCTCGCCGCGTGCGATCGGGTGTCCATTGGCGAGAATCCAGATCGGTTCGTCTTCGCTGCATTCCAGCGGAATAACAGCGCCCCGGCCCATCCGCAGAAACTGCGAGATCGGCATGGAGGATTGTCCCAGAACCACTGACAGTTCGACTTTTACAGACCCGAGCTGACTCACCCGCAAACTCCCTTTCACGCTTGAAACCATCAAGCGGTGACCCGATGTTGGGTGAGCCGCCTTTCCGGCGGGTTAAGGAAAGTGGAAAGATGACCGAAATCCGCACCGAATGGGCCGTATCTGAAGGCTTTGTGCCCTATCCGGAGGCTGTGGCCTTCATGGAACAGCGCGCCGCCGCCATTGCCGCGGGCGAAGCCGACGAGCTGGTCTGGATGTTGGAGCATGCCCCGCTCTATACCGCTGGCACGAGCGCCAAGATCGAAGACCTGAAAGACCCCGAACGCTTTCCTGTGTTTGAGGCCGGGCGTGGCGGCGAATATACCTATCACGGCCCCGGACAGCGCGTGGGCTATGTCATGCTGGACCTTACAAAGCGGGGGCGCGATGCCCGCAAATTCGTGCGCGGGCTGGAAGACTGGATCATCGGCGCCCTGGATCAGTTCGGCGTGGAGAGCGACCGGCGGTGTGAACGCGTTGGTGTCTGGGTCAATCGCCCAGACAAGGGCGAAGGTTATGAAGACAAAATCGCCGCAATTGGCGTACGCCTGCGCCGCTGGGTGTCTTTCCATGGCATCGCCTTGAACGTGTCGCCGGATCTGTCTCATTTCGAAGGTATCACGCCCTGCGGCATTGACGATCCGCGCTATGGCGTCACCAGCCTGGCCGATCTGGGCATAGAAGAAAGCCTGGCCGACACGGACCAGGCTTTCCTCAAATCCTTCCAGACCGTGTTTGGTCCGGTGGAGCAAGTTGCTCCACCCAGGCTGACCGAACCCGCCTAGGGTTTCGGCTCGGTATTATCTGCGGACGGTGTATCCCCGGAAGCCGGCGTATCAGCTGCCGGTGGTTCTGATGGAGTCTCTGGAGCGGCTGGAGCTGCCGGCGCCGCTGGATCGGGCGAAAAGACATGCGCCACATTCCCCGCCGCGGGTCCGAACCGGTTGTCATTGGGATCGCTGGCCGCAACACCCACCCAGATCGTGTAAACAATCCAGATCAACAGGCCGAGGCCGAACACAAGGAACAACCCGCCCGAGGCGCCAATGGCGGCCATGATTGCAGCCTCATCGCCTCCACCGCTGGTGACAGCGGCTAGCACCGCGCCGCCGGCTATCATGAAGCCGACAATCGTCAGCGCAATCTGCACCAGCCAGACCGCCCCATGCAGCCAGGCCGACCGGCCAGCATCATGAAGGCGCTTACCGAAAACGCACACGCCGATGTAAAGCAGGGCCAGCCAGATGATCATGCCGATAAACGGCAGCCATGTCAGAAACAAATTCCCACCAACAATAATGAGAACCCCGATCCAGAATTCCTGCTGGCCGATCCGGCCATTCGGGCTGAAAAGAACATGCGTCAGATTCATAAGAAACGTCCCTGTTGGATGATGAATTAGCCTAGCGGATTGGGTGACGCCGCATCGGTGGGCGGCGGGCCATAGGCATTGTCTGCCGGATCGCCTTTAACCACCTGATTGACGACAAACGCCGCTCCAAAATACGTCGCCGCGCCGACAATAATGCCAACCAGGAAGCTCTTGAGCCGGTAGCCCATGCCCGTCACATCCTCGCCGCGCATCGCCGCCGCGAACATGTCGCCCACCAGCAAGGGCGTCAAAATCATCGAGATGATGAAACCGCCCACCAGAATCCCGCCAAGTACGGCCAGCGTCCAGATGGCCGGCTTGCCGCCATCGTGAAACCGCTTCGCGTGCAGGCAGAACATCGGATAAAGCAAGGCCAGCCCGATAATGCCGAAAAACGGCAACATAATCGAAATCAGCTGGATGATGATCGCCACGGCGAACACCGCCACTGTGCCTTGCATCAATGAAGTCGGGCCAATCCGGCCTTCAAACGTCAAAAGTAGGTTTTGTAGTTTCGCGATATCCATGAAAACGGCCTCCCCTGCCAGTTTCGTCTAAACTGCGAGGGGAAGCCGCATTCTGTCAATCGCCTTTCGAGCGAAGATTACGCAACGGTCTCGTCATCCTCGCGCTTCATGGAGGCAAACCAGAAGCCGAACAGGAAGGTCACTGCCCAGAATCCGCCAAACCCAACCCAAGCTGCCGGCGACAGTCTTTCTTGCGCCATGGCAGTGTTTTCTTCCAGCCAGGCCTGGAAATCTTCCTGCATGGCCGGATCCTGCGCCACGGTCTGGAAATCACGCCCGATGGATTCCGCATACTCACCCATCAAACCAATCGAGACGGTAACGGCCAGAATGCCGGAGGCGATCATGCTGACCAGGGCCGCAACAATAACCGGCAGCAAAAACAGCATGATACCCCGGTCAGCATCGCGCCGCCGGTTGATGAAGAGGAAAGAAACAAACACAACAAGCAAGAAGAAGAGCGCCATCGAAAGATAGCCAAAAAGCTCGCTGTTATCACTCGTTCCGAGCGTTGTTCCGAACCAGGTTTTGGCGGCATCGGCAACAGCAAGAATAACAAGCCCGATCAAAAAAGCGGCAGGTGCCGCGCGTTGAATGGGCGTCACAATAGCAAGCGGATTCATAGGTTTTGTCCCTGTCAGAAGTTATCGACCGGAGTCGGCTTTAACCCCGTCGACGAAAGCTTTGAAGCGGGACCGTTTCAGCCCCTGTCCCGCCTGTTCTTTGTCCCGCCTATTCAAATTCGACCAGCAATTCATCGGCAGACACCGACTGTCCGGCCTCTACAGCAATCTGTTTCACCACCCCGTCCATCTCGGCTCGGATGACGTTTTCCATCTTCATCGCTTCGACCACCAGCAGCGGCGCACCTGCTTTCACCTCGTCCCCAGCCTGGGCTTCCAGCGTGACCACAAGGCCTGGCATGGGACTTGTAACCTGTTTCGCCGACGCACTGGTGTCGCGCTCTGGGAGAATGGCATGGAGGTCCGCTGACCGGTGCGTAGCAACAATCGCGGTCGTCGTATAACCGCGATGGCGCAACCGATACCCTTCAGTGAGGTTTTTGAATTCTACCGCGAAATGTTCATCATCCATCAGCCCGTCAAACACATGTTCGCCGGGCAACCAGGCGCTCTCTAGTTTCACGGGGCCGCCATCCAGCTCCGGCATAATCAGCTTGGCTGGCGTGCCGCCGCCTATTGCGGCATCCGGCAGATCAATATCAACGGCGATGCGCTGCTTATCCATCAACACATCCCATTCATCGGTATAGATGCGCGGCAGTGGGGTCAGACGCCCGGAGGTACGTGCTGCCCGGCGGGTCATGACCGTGTGAATGAAAGCAGCCGTCGCCGCGATCGCCCGCGTCTGGAATTCCGTTGGTTCGGTGCCGGTAAACCCTTCCGGGAATTTTTCGGCGATATAGCCGGTGTGAATATCGCCCTCCCGAAAATCCTCTTCTTCCAGACAGGCCGCCAGGAAAGGTGTGTTCGGCTGCAGACCTTCGATATGATAGCGGTCCAGCCCTTCCAGCAGCGTATCGATTGCGGTCTCGCGGGTTTTGCCGTGGGCGACCACCTTGGCGATCATCGGATCATAAAAGAGCGAGATTTCGTCGCCCTCGCGCACACCGGAATCAATGCGCAACGTGCCCTCGCCCAGCTTTCCCTCGGCCGGTTCAGAATAGCGGATCAAACGGCCAATGGAGGGCAGAAAGCCGCGATACGGGTCTTCAGCATAAAGCCGCGCCTCGACGGCCCAGCCATTTATTTTCACATCCTTCTGGCGCAACTCCAGCTTCTGGCCTGCCGCGATGCGGATCATCTGTTCGACCAGATCGATGCCGTGCGTCATCTCGGTGACGGGATGTTCCACCTGAAGGCGGGTATTCATTTCGAGGAAGTAGAAATTCTTGTCCTTGTCGACGATAAACTCGACCGTCCCGGCACTGTCATAATCAACCGCTTTCGAGAGGGCGACGGCTTGTGCGCCCATGGCTTCGCGCGTCGCTTTGTCGAGGAAGGGCGATGGCGCTTCTTCGAGCACTTTCTGATTCCGGCGCTGGACCGAACATTCGCGCTCATTCAGGTGGATTACATTGCCATGCCGATCGCCTAACACCTGGATCTCGATATGACGCGGGCGCTCGATAAACTTCTCGATGAAGATGCGCTCGTCCCCGAATGAAGACCGGGCTTCATTGCGGGCTGACTTGAATCCATCGCGCGCTTCTTGATCCGAGTAGGCAATCCGCATGCCCTTGCCGCCGCCACCCGCCGAGGCCTTGATCATTACCGGATAGCCGATCTCGGCGGAGATTTTCACCGCTTCCTCCGCATCTTCAATCAGGCCCATATGGCCGGGCACGGTTGAGACCTTGGCTTCAGCAGCAAACTTCTTGGACGTGATCTTGTCACCCATCGCCTCAATGGCGTGCGGATTCGGGCCGATCCATTCAATGCCGGCCTCTTTCAGCGCCATGGGAAAGTTCGGATTTTCCGACAAAAAACCGAAACCGGGATGAACAGCTTGCGCCCCGGTTTTCTGGGCGGCCTCAATGATTTTTTCAATCACCAGATAGCTTTCGCCCGGCGCAGGTGGACCGATGAAAACCGCCTCATCGGCCATGTCGACGGCTTTCGACCCGGCATCGGCCTCGGAATAAACCGCAACGGTTTCAATGCCGAGGCGCTGACAGGTCTTGATAACGCGCACGGCAATCTCGCCGCGATTGGCGATCAGGATTTTATCGAACATGAAAGCCCTTTTCTTGTCCCCGAAAGGTTTTCACCGGTTTACCGTGCTTGTTGCGTCCGGGGCAAGCAAAGAGGCTAGTCGCGCCGGTCCCTCAAGCGATCCAGCCAATCCATCTCATTGGTGCGCATCCGGCCGATCAGCGCCACCATGAACGCTGTCGACCAGCCAATCAGCAGAAAGCCATTGAGGCCTTCCAGCGCGCCCAGCAAGCGCCATTCACTGGCGATCGCGACATCGCCGAAGCCCACGGTCGTAAAGGCCGAGGTGGAGTAATACAGCGAGGCCTCGAACGTCTCGAAAATACCCAGCGCGGAATAGGCCATCGCATAAACCATGATCTCGAAAAAGTGGATCGCCACAAGTCCGAGTATAACCAGCACGATGAACAGCCCCTGCCGGAAACCGGACTGAAACGGTTTGATATGATGTGAGCGGGCTTCAAGAAACCGCATCAGCACAATCAGCCCGGTCATGTGAATGATGACGGTGAGCGTGATTAAAAGCGCAGCGATTCCCAGCGATGGCAACATGGATCACAGTCTAGACCGCTTCCCATTGCCGCCGATAGGGATAAGTTGGCGGCCAAATCAGTCGAGAGCGCCATGAGCCATCCAATTCACAAGATTTCCACTCTCGCCCGCCCGGTCGAGGCGAAATACCCCACCAATCTGGCGGTGCTGATCCTGTTACCGGTGATCGCGATCGGCCTGTTCGGTTGGACGATGTTTAATGGCGGCGGCTTTGCGGAGGCCGCCCTTGCCGGTGTGTACGGGTTATTCACTGCATTTCTGACCTGGGCGTTGGGCCGCGAAATGGACCCGGACCACAACGCGACCGGCTTTATAGCCATGGGGCTGGCCGTACTGATCGCTGGTCTGGGTTATCCCTTTGCTCTGATGTCACTGGCAGCGGTCCTCTTTGCGGTTCGACTGGTCAATCGCACCGTTGGTCCGGCGCCAAAAATCATCGACATTTTTGCTTTGACGGGTCTCGGCCTGGGAGCGGTCTTCGTCGATGGAGCCTGGTGGATCGCCGGCGTGGCGATCATTGCGCTCATCATTGACGCCATATTCGAAAAACCGGCCCTGCCGAATATTCTGGCGGCAGTAGTCTTGGGCCTCGGCATGGGTTTTGCGATCTTCTCCAGCGATACGGGTGTGTTTTCCGATCTCGACACTCTGGTGCGCGGCTGGATCGTCACCGTGGTGGTAATCAGCGTGCTGGTCATCGGCAATATCTGGAATACCTGCGAAGTCGCGGCCTTGATGGATGCCATCGCAGAGCCCTGCCATTGCCAACGAGTGCAGCTGGGCATGGCGCTTATCCTGCTGGCGGGCCTCGCCAGCTTGCTGGGCGGTCAGGACGCTTTGCGCGAACACCTGGCGATCTGGAGCGTCCTCGCCGCCAGCCTGCTGGGCCGCAATATCAAGTTTGAAACCAAGACCGAGGCCGAAGCCTAGCGGACCGCCCAGGCCATGCCGTCTGGTTCATCGCCGGTTTCGATCCGGTCGATGACTTCGCGTGTGGCCACATCAATAACGGTGATGAAGTCATCCTGCGTGTTGGCGATAAACGCGCGCCCGCCATCCGGCGAAATCAGAATACCCACGGGCACCGCCCCGACCTCCACCGTACCCAGATGCGCCCGTGTTTCCGCGTCAAACACCGCCACCGAACCTGTTGTGGCGTTGGACACAAAGACCTGAGATCCATCCGGCGTAAACTTCGCGCGGATCGGGAACCCGCCTTGCGATGAGATCGTGTCGATCACCGTATCGGTGGCGACATCAATGATGGAAATATTGTCCGCGCCGCGATTGGTGACCCAGACTTCCGAGCCATCTGGCGACACATCAATGCCTTCCGCGCCCGCATCAGTCCGCACCGTTGTCACAGTGTTCGCGATACGATCAATGACCGTCACAGAGGCCGAACCGATATTGGCAACGTAGAGCTTGGTATCATCCGGCGTCGGCACCAGCTGGTGCGAGGTGAGTTGGTTGGTTTCCCAGACATTCGTCAGCTCGCCGGTTGGTGTCGACAATTCCACCACCGTGCCGCTGGTTTCGGTTGTCGCCCAGACCAGCGTGCCGTCATTTGAAACCCAGATGCCGTGCGGACCGCGATTGCCTTGCAAATCCCAAACATCGGTGCGGGTGGCGGTTTCCAGATCAATGACCGAAATCGTCGTGCCCTGGGAATTGCCATAGTCGGAAATGTAAGCGGTCTCGCCATCGGGAGAGACGTAAACCTCGTGAGGGTTGCGCCCGACGGCAATGTCGCCGGCGCTTTCATAGCTCGCGGCATCAATGATCGAGACGGTATCGGCGCCCTTGTTGACGATGACGATCTGATCATCCGCCAGAGCACCAGTGGCTGCTGCAATGGCCGCCAGTCCGGCATAGGTGAGTTTCATCTGCCTTCTCCCCGTTCAAGGCGCGCTCGCGCCCTCCTGTTGAGATGTCAGGTGTAGATGGCCGAGGCCAATTGCAAGGGGCGCGTAGATTACGGGTCTGGCAAAGACTGTAGTTTCTCCGGGGCCTTCGGGCTTGACCCGGAGGTCCATCTCTAAACTAATAATTGCATGCCCGCCTACGCCTACATTCTGGCGTCAAAGCCTTATGGCACGCTCTATATCGGCTCGACCGACGATATTGCCCGGCGAGTTTGGGAGCACCGCAATGGCGCAGGCTCCATCTTTTGCAAGAAATACAAGGTCTTCACGCTGGTTTATTTCGAGCAGTTCGACTTCACTCGCGACGCCATCGCGTGCGAGCGACGCTGGAAGAAATGGAAACGCGACTGGAAGATCGACCTCATCAATGAACGCAATCCCGACTGGCGTGATTGGTATGACGAATTGCAGAACTGGGTTTGAACCGCTTTCCTCTGGGTCCCTCGGGCTTGCCTGCCCTCGACCCCGATCGGGGGACCCGAGGGTCCGTCATTCTTTTAGCCGATGGATGCCCGGATCAAGTCCGGGCACCCTAGAGTTTTCAATCATCTCAAATGCTAAAATGACTGGGTCCCTCGGACTTGATCCGAGGGTCTATCTTTCAATTAGTCGATGGATGCCCGGATCAAGTCCGGGCACCCCGGACATATTTCGGTTAAGTAAAACGAATTAACTTCTGGGGCCTTCGGGCTTGACCCGGAGGTCCATCAGAAACAGAAAATCCAATCCAACCGCGCAGGTTGCCTAGTTTGCAAGCCGCACAAACGCCAGGGCCAGAAGTATAAAGCTCGCGAAACCGTGCACGCGAAACGCAAGGATATCGAGATGCGGGAAGCGAAACACTCTGATTTCTAGGTCAATCGCGAATACACAAGCATTGCGCCTAGAAAGACACCTATACCGAAAGCCAGAAAAAAACCCTGATATCCGAGTCTCGCTCGACCATGATCGCGCGTCGCTTTTCTTGCCGAAACGGACCAATCTTCCCCTTGCTCAATTTTCGAAAGCATCTCGGCATAAAGAAATCGCATTTCGCTCAACCGGTTCGCACTGAAAAACGCCGATCCCACAGCAAGGCAAAAACTAGTGATTAATCCAATGATCAAAGTGACTTCTGAAGAATTTGCACTATCGACCCAATCTGCCTCCAAGAAATAGGTTATTGAACCGATTGCTACGGTTGCTGCGCCTCCCGATTGCAAGCGGCGATCTGGCATCTCTCTTTCGAGCGCCTCGAGTGAGATTCTAATTACTTTTTGATGATCAATCGGGTCGGGCATCACAACTCAATATTATCACGCTTCTTCCAAGGGTTTTCGTTCTTTTGTAAGCCCCAGCGCGCGAAGCAACAAAGCACCAGTGGGTGTCACTTCAACATACGAGACGGTGCATTTTGCTCCAGGCACATCATGCTCGACTTGGACTTCAGCTGATCGGTAGAAGCCAAGATGGACCAAATTTTCTATAGAGTCGTAAGAGTTTTGGTATTCTTCGGAATAGAAATATTGCTGTGAACCTGCAGGGGAGATGCTCCCGATCGTGAAATGAAGAATTTTTAGCCCTTCGATCCGATTTGTGTTTTGAACGAACTTGTCGATCGCCTCTTTGATCGCAGTCGAGAGACCTGTCGAAGGATCAAAGTTTTGAAAAAGGTATTGCCGAGCCGAAATGTAAATATGGCGCTGGTTTTCGATGCGGTAATTAGCTGACGGCCGAGAGAAACAGCGACCGTCATCAAAAACTTTGGTACTTTCAATAAGTTTAGCCTCGTCAGAACTAATTGACGCAAGAATTTGTCGGTGGTTCGCAATAGTTGCCGACGAAGCATCACCTGCCGCTACCAGAAGTCTTGCCCAGAATTCCAACAGGTCGTCATCATCTTCGAGAGTTGCGCTTTCGACTATCGGCACTAGCACTTTTAGTGATGGGAACTCAGCTCGAATATCGTGATCGCTGGCATAATTATTTGCTTTATCCAACAGCTTGTTTAGTGACCTCCAGCGATGGAAACGAACCTTGTCTGCAAGGTATTCACCAACCTCGCTTCCACTCTTGCCGAATATTTTATCAAGCCCTTCCGAAATTGATTTGATTGCAGAAGTTTTTGTGCCTTCGTCAATCTCCATTTAGCACTCCCTCACAACGGAATATTATCGTGCTTCTTCCAGGGGTTTTCGGCCTTCTTGTTCGCCAGCGTGCGTAGCGCCTTGATCAGGCGGCGGCGCGTATTGCGCGGCTGGATGACATCATCGATATAGCCGCGCCCAGCCGCCACGAACGGGTTGGCGAAGCGGTCCTCATATTCCTTCACATGCTCGGCCATTTTTTCTTCATCGCCGAGGTCCGCGCGATG
Source organism: Hyphobacterium sp. (assembly GCF_965228115.1). Lineage (GTDB taxonomy): Bacteria > Pseudomonadota > Alphaproteobacteria > Caulobacterales > Maricaulaceae > Hyphobacterium. Next base: position 747,454 of record NZ_OZ245794.1, read on the forward strand.
GATAATCTCGGCCGCGCCCTTGGCGCCCATCACGGCGATTTCCGCCGTCGGCCAGGCATAGTTGACGTCGCCGCGCAGGTGTTTGGAGCTCATCACATCATACGCCCCGCCATAGGCCTTGCGGGTGATGACCGTCAGCTTCGGCACGGTGGCTTCGGCATAAGCAAACAGCAATTTTGCGCCATGTTTGATGAGGCCGCCATATTCCTGCTTGGTACCGGGCAGGAAGCCGGGCACGTCCACGAAAGTCACGATCGGGATATTGAAGGCATCGCAGAAACGCACAAAACGCGCGCCCTTGCGGCTGGCATCAATGTCCAAGACGCCAGCTAGGCTCATCGGCTGGTTCGCGACAAAGCCCACGGGCTGGCCATCCAGGCGGCCAAAGCCGACGACGATATTCTTGCCATAATCGGGTGCGATCTCGAAGAAATCGCCCTCATCGGCGGTTTTTTCGATAAGCTCCACAATGTCATAGGGCTTGTTCGGATTGGGCGGCACCAGCGAGTCCAGGCTGGGCTCTGAACGCTCTGCACTGTCATAGCTGGGCCTGGTTGGCGGCTTTTCCCGGTTGGACAGCGGCAGAAAATCGATCAGCCGGCGCATCTGCACCAGGGCTTCCAGATCATTTCCGAACGCGCCATCCGCCACGCCGGATTTCTTGGCATGAACCGACGCCCCACCCAGGTCCTCATGACTGACTTCTTCATTGGTGACGGTCTTCACCACGTCCGGGCCGGTCACATACATGTAGGACGTATCCTTCACCATGAAGATGAAGTCGGTGATCGCTGGAGAATAGACATCCCCGCCTGCGCACGGGCCCATAATCACCGAGATCTGCGGCACCACGCCGGAGGCCAGCGTGTTCTGCAAGAAGATATCGGCATAGCCCGCCAGCGAGGCAACACCTTCCTGAATACGGGCCCCGCCCGCATCGAAAATGCCAATCACGGGCGCGCCATTCTGGATTGCGGCTTTTTGGATTTTGACGATCTTCTGAGCGTGCGTTTCCGACAGGGAGCCGCCGAACACGGTGAAATCCTTGGAGAAGAGATAAACTAGGCGGCCATTGATCGTGCCATGGCCGGTGACCACGCCATCACCGGGGATTTTCTTGTCCGCCATGCCAAAATCGGTACAGCGATGCTCAACGAACATATCCCATTCTTCAAACGAGCCTTCATCCAGCAGCAATTCCACCCGCTCGCGGGCGGACAGCTTGCCCTTTTCATGCTGCTTGGCGATGCGGGCGTCACCCCCGCCCCGACGTGCGCGTTCGCGCCGGTTTTCCAGCTCTTTGAGAATATCCTGCATGAAGGCCCCTCTTGGCGTGATCGCAATTTGCGTCAGTTAGCACTGAGTGCAGGAAAAGGGCAATTTATCAGGGCGGTTATTGACGCGCTGCCCAATCGAGCGCGGCTTGAAGCGTTCGATCTATCCAATCCTGTTTCGCACTCTGATATGCTTGGCCTGACAAGCCTAGTGTTTGGGTCAGCTCCCGCTTCAATTCAGAGTATGCTTTGGCCTTATCCGGGTGGGCGATCAGAAAATCGCGAAAGACCAGATGACGGTGCAAGGCTGCATCGCCCTTCCGATAGATGTGCAGATGGACGCGCCGTCGGCCACGCGCATCGGCTTTTCGGAAATAGCGCCGCCCGGCAAGGCCATGCTCACCCTTCGGTTCATAGCCCAGCGCCAACATCTCGGCATTGCGCGCATCGATTTTAGAAAGATCGTTCGCCGAGCCCAGAATATCGATGACCGGTTTGGCCAGAATGCCGGGAATGGCGGTGCTGCCAATATGATCGATGTCGGTCAGCGCAGCACCAAACATTGCCTTTAACGCCTTGGCTTCCCGTGCATAGACCTCTGCCCAGGCAGGGTCATGCACGACAAGCCGCGTCACGGACATGTCAAAGCGCCTCTAGCATCGCGCCAATCGCCAAGCATTCGGCCTTCAACCGCGCGGCGCGTGCTTCCGCCTCAGCATCTTCGCCCCAGTTTTCGATCTGGAAGTCTTCATCAACGCGGCTGGCGGTGAAAATCTCTTCGGCGCTTGCCTGACCCTCGACCAGAGCAAATCCCAGCACGGCAGATGTCGTGAGCGCCGTGGCCTGCGCCAGAGCCGTGAGTTGCCAATGGTCATAGCTCTCGGTCTTGGCCTTCAACGCGTCGAGCGCTTGCGGCGCGGTTTCAGCGGGCATGATGCCTTCCACGGCGGGCAATTTCGCGCCCAGCGCGGCCTCCGCCCAGTCCAGATACGGATCCCAGACGGCTTTTTGCCGTTTCACCAGCTCGGCATCCTCACCGCGATGGCGCATCAAATCAGTTCCGGCATATTTCAGGACTTCCGCGATAATCGCCGGTCGGTTTGAGGGCGCAGAATCAATCGCCCCATGCGCCAGCCGGGTCACGGGCATGATGAAGGGGTCAATCTTTTCGCCCTGTGCGGACCATTCTGCCGCCATCAGTTCAGCGAGCACCCTGGTCGGCGCCGCCAGCGCGTTCTTCATCGGCGTTTTTATGCCGCGCCCATCCAGTTGAACGGCCCAGCCACCTGTTGTCTCGGCAACGCTCACCTTTTTGTAGAAGCGCTTGGGCAGGCCGTCCTCGCGCGACGGAAGGCGGACGCCTTCTTTCATCTTTTCGCTCATGCCGCCTTGCCTTCGCCAAAAGCGGTCAAACCCCGCGCGAGACACTCAAAATCCTCATGCACGGAATGGGCGCCCGATGCGCTCAGCTCCTCGGGAGTGTGAAAGCCCCAGGCGACGCCCGCTGCCGTTACCTTGGCGTTCAACGCCATCTGAATATCGTGGGAGGAATCCCCGATCATGATCGTTCGGTGAGCGTCCACGCCGGTTTCCTGCATCGCTTCCAGCACCATGCGCGGATTGGGTTTTCCCACGCCGGTGCAGCTGGTGTTCAGCGTGACGAACATCCCGTGCAGGCCATGCGCATCGAGAATATGATCAACGCCGCGGCGCGGCTTTCCGGTCGCCACACCCAATAGCCAACCGGCATCATCGAGCTCGTGCAAGAGTTCCCGTGCGCCCTCATAAAGCCCTTCCGTATGCGTGCCGTCAGATCGGTTACGCACAAAAATCTCACGAAAATCATTGCCGATCTTCACCGCGCCTTCAGCGGGATAATCCTCCGACAATAGCATCGGGATGGCTTCGAATAATTCGATTCCGACAATCTGGCGCACCTGATCATAGGAGCAGCCTTTCAGCCCATTCTTGCGGAAGGCTTCATCCATGGACTGGGCAATTAGCTGTCGCGAGTCGACCAGCGTGCCGTCCAGATCAAACAGGGCGAGTTTCAAGTCGCTCACGCCAGCAACTCCGCAATTTCAGCCTCATCAATATCCGCCGGGTTAAAGCCCAGCGCCGCAAAAGTCCGGTTTAGATGTTCAGGCGGATCAGCCTCCAGCGCCAGCGGCCTACCCCCCAGCGGCAGCACCAGACGCCGCGCATGCAGGTGCAGCTTGCCCGACAGATTGTCCGGAATGGGCCGGTGGCTGGTATATTTCTTATCGCCCACAATCGCATGGCCGATCAGCGAGGCATGAACCCGCAACTGGTGCGTCCGGCCCGTAATGGGCTGCATGGCGATCCAGCTGGCTTTCTGACCGGCTTCCGCCACAACGGTATAGCGCGTCAACGCATGCTGCGCGCCCGGCTCGCCATGTTGGGCGGGCATCATCTGCTCGCGGCCATGCGCGCCGCCCGTGTCTTTCTTCAAAAAGCCCTTGATCTCGCCCGTCTTGGGTTTCGGCACGCCAGAGACAATCGCCCAATAGGTCTTTTCCGTCTGGCGGGACTGGAACGCCTTGGCCAGCTTGGCGGCCGCCGCAGGCGTCTTTGCGACGACCAGTACGCCAGAAGTGTCGCGATCCAGCCGGTGTACCAGGCGCGGCTTTTGATCGCCCTTGCCAAAAGCTGCCAGCAAGCCATCCACATGGCGCGTGGTTTTTGACCCGCCCTGCACGGCCAGCCCGGCTGGCTTGTTGAAAGCGATCAAATCCTTGTCCTGATAGATCACCAGCGAACGAAGATAGTCGGCATCTTCGCGGCTGATGGACGCTTCAGGCTTTTGATAGTTCGGGTCCGCATCTGGCAGAGGTGGAATGCGAATGGATTGCCCCGCTTCAACGCGCGTGTCGGCTTTGGCCCGCGCGCCATCCACGCGGATCTCACCCTTCCGCAAGGCTTTCTGCAAGCGTCCATTGGGCACATGCGGAAACTTGCGCTTGAACCATTTATCGAGGCGCGCGCCTTCTTCGCCGGGCTGCACGGTCAGCGTCTGAACACCGCTCATGCGAACACTCTCCGGGCCAACAGCAAGCCAACAAATAGCGCTAGCACGGACAAAACCACCGACGCCGACACATAGAAAGCCGCCGCGCCCCACGCCTTGCGTTCTAGCATCACCACCACATCCAGCGAGAAAGCCGAAAACGTCGTAAAACCGCCCAACGCTCCGACTGCAAAGAAGGCGCGTAACTCATTGGCATCACTGCGGCCCGCTTGCGAGAGCCAGCCGACAAACGCCCCGAGCATCAGCCCGCCCAGCACATTCACCACAAAGGTCCCATAGGGCCAGTCCGGCCCGACCGCGCGCAGGAAAAACTGTCCGGTCAGATGCCGGCTCACCGCGCCGAGGGCACCGCCAGCAGCTATGAGAAGGAGGTTCGTCATGGGTGCGGGAGATATGGGAGTTGGAGCGCCGGTGCAAGCGCGGCTAACCCATGCATTTTTGCATAACGGTTATGGCGGGGGCGCATTTGTGCATCCAAATAAACGACTTATGTCATCACTTGTCTGACGGGCGCACCGTCAGACCAATAATAATAAGGAGATGAATTATGGATCGATTGAGCGCAACCCTCGCCGCCGTGCTGCAAGTTGGCCTGATGGTCGCCGTGTTTGGCGGCATGGCCGCAGCGGTTCTTCCGGCACTGGCCTAAGGAATTTCGAAACGGGGAGCCGACGCTCCCCGTTTTTGATTCTAGGGCTCGATTACGCGCACCGCGTAGTATTCCTGCGTCCACAGTGCATAGAGCAACCAGGCGGGAACGCCCGTTGTCTCGCGCAAATAATCCGCTTGCGAGGCATGGATTTCCCAGGCTCGCGTTTTCAGCTCGGCACCTGCATCTAAAGCAAAATCCGGCTCGGGCTGTAAATCTGCCACCCGAGCATAGCGCTCCCCGCCAAACCGCCGCGAGCCAGGGCGAGAATTGAGCGTATAGGCCAAAGTCACCGCTTCGCCGCGGCGCGTTGCATAGTCCTGTACGGCCAACAGAGTGGCCCGGCCGATCGCCATGTGATCCGGGTGGAGCGAAACTCCGCTTGGCGGATGGAACGTCACCACGGCTTCCGGTTCCAGCCGGACCAGCTCGGCGAGCACCTGATCTGCCAGATCGGCATCGCTGATAGCGTCCGGCACACCACCATCCGGCAAGTCAAATACCACCTGCTCATCAATGCCCAGCGAAAAGCCATGCTGGCGCAACTCGCCTTCACGGATCAGGCCCAGATAGGATTGATCTACGATTTCCGGAAATTGTGTTCCTGCCTCGCCGCGCGTCGCGGTGAGGGTCGCCACAAAAGCGCCCTCCTCGACAGCCCGGCGGATCAGCTCTGTGGACGTAATTTCATCATCGGGATGCGCAAACACCAGCACAATGCGCTGCGCATTCAGTCGCTCGGTGACGCTTTCAACGACTTCTACATCGGGCTCTTCAAACAGAGACCGCCCATACCAAAGCGCGGCGTGATAGCTGAGGAAGACGATAATGGTTGTGACGATCAGGCCGAACAGAAAATTGCGCATCATTCCTCCCTCCGCTTCGCCCGGATTTTCCGCCATCTGGCCAAACGCTCGGAAATCGCCGCCTCGCGCCCGCGATCCGTGGGGTCGTAGAAGACCGGGCGGTCTTTCATCGCTTCCGGGAAATAATCCTGACCAGAAAATCCGCCGTCGGCGCTATGATCATATTCATAGCCCGCGCCATATCCCTCATCTTTCATCAGACGCGTGGGCGCGTTGAGAATGTATTTGGGTGGCGGGAGACTGCCCGTTTCGCTCGCGGCCTTCCTGGCGGCCTTATAGGCGGAATAAACCGCATTCGATTTCGGCGCGCACGCCAGATGCACGACCGCCTGCGCCAGCGCCAGCTCGCCCTCCGGCGATCCCAGGAAGTCATAGGTCTCTTTTGCGGCCAGCGCCGCGTGAATGGCGGTCGGATCGGCCAGACCGATATCCTCATTCGCCATACGCACAATGCGCCGGGCGAGAAACAACGGGTCTTCGCCGCCTTCCAGCATGCGTGCCAACCAGTAGAGCGCCGCATCCGGGTCCGAACCGCGCACTGATTTATGAAGGGCGGAGATCAGATTGTAGTGCTCGTCCCGGTCGCGGTCATAAACCGGGGCACGCCGTTGCAGATAGGTCGACAGGTCCGCGGGGCTAAGAGGCTCTTCACGGTCCAGCGCGAACAATTCTTCGACGAGGTTCAGCAGATAGCGGCCATCGCCGTTCGCCAGCTCGAAAAGCGCAGCCCGGGCGTCTTTCGTGACGGGCAGTTCGCGCCCTTGCTCGCTTTCCGCGCGCTGCACCAATAGTTCCAGGCTCTCCGCCTCCAAGCGCTTCAGCACCAGAACCTGCGCGCGTGACAGCAAAGCGGCGTTCAATTCAAAACTCGGGTTTTCCGTTGTTGCCCCGACGAGCGTGATCACGCCCTCCTCGACGACCGGGAGAAATCCATCTTGCTGGGCCCGGTTAAAGCGGTGGATTTCATCCACGAAGAGCAGCGTACCCCTTCCCGCCTGACGGCGCGCTCGTGCGCGCTCAAACGCTTTTTTGAGATCCGCGACTCCAGAGAAAACCGCTGAAAGTGGCTCGAACTCCAACCCGGACTCATCCGCCAGCAATCGCGCAATCGTGGTCTTTCCGACACCCGGCGGGCCCCAGAGTATTATGGAGGCAAAACGCTTCTGCGAACGCATTCGGGCGATCGGTCCTTCGCCCTTCAAAAGATGATCCTGCCCGACAACCTCATCCAGTGAATTTGGCCGCAAACGGTCGGCCAGCGGACGCGGCGCTTCATCTTCCAGACCGGCAGCTTCAAACAGTGAGCTCATTCGCCTAGTTTATCTTTCAATTGATGGAGAAACACCATGACCTTCACCGCCACCGCCCCGTATCTCAGCGTCCGTGATGGTGCCGCTGCGATCGAGTTCTACAAAGCCGCTTTTGCTGCTGAAGAGCTCGAACGGTATGAGTTTGAAGGCAAGATGGGCCATGCCTCCCTGCGGATTAACGGCCACCTTTTGATGCTGGCCGATGAATTCCCCGAGATGGAAGATCAGATCGGTAATGTGGCCCCGCCGACACTCGGCAACCGGACGACTTTCACCATCAATCTAACCGTGGATGATGCCGATGCCTGGTTTGACCGGGCGGTCAAAGCCGGATGCGTCGTCATCCGCGAGGTGACGGATGAATTCTTTGGCCGCCATGGCAAGCTGCGTGACCCGTTCGGGCATGTCTGGAGCGTGGTTCAGCTGAATGAAGACCGGGAAAACTAGAGTTCCAGATTCGCTTCCTGTCGGCGGCCACGGCGTTCAATGGCAATCGGCCAGGATTTCAGGCCATCCTGCCCGTCCAGCAGGCTTTCCAGATCGCTGATTTCCTCAATCCGCGTTCCGAGGAGTTCGATGACCCGGTCACCGGGGCGGAACCCGAAATAGTCTGCCGCCGAACCACGCTGGACGTTAAACACGACCACGCCACGGGCAAAGGGATCAAAACCAACCGCCTCATTGAAGGCTGGTGAAAGCTCCACCACCTCCACGCCAGCCAGCGGGTTGGCCCCCTCTATGACGCGGCTAAACGGTTCCACGCTGCCAGGCGCCACGTCAACGGGAACCGACACGGACCGCTCGCGGCCATTACGCAGAACCGTAAAGTCGGACGCCTCGCCGACGGCACGGATCGCATAGCGGAACCGAGCTCCTGGCTCGTCATTGATGTCAACGCCATCAATGGCCAGAATGATGTCGCCCTGTTCCAGGCCCGCATCTTCCGCGGCTGCTCCGGGATAAACATCCGATATCAATGCGCCGCGCGGACGGTCCAACCCGAGCGAATCCGCAATATCTCCGGTTACGGTTTGCAAGCGCGCGCCCAGCCAGGGCTGCACCAGCTCGCCTTCTGTCAGGGCGGCATCCACCACACGGCGGACCATTTCGACAGGGATGGCAAAGCCGATCCCGTTCGACCCGCCTGAACGCGAATAGATCGCCGAATTCACACCAATCAGCGCGCCATCCATGTTCACCAGAGCGCCACCGGAATTGCCCGGATTGATCGCAGCATCAGTCTGGATGAAAAATGCAAAGTCCGTCACGCCAACTTCTGTTCGCGCCAAGGCAGAAACAATGCCTGATGTGACCGTCTGCCCCACACCGAACGGATTACCGATCGCCAGCACCAGATCACCAATCTCAGCGGCTCCAGGCTGGGCGAAAGTCAGGGCCGGCAGTGGTTCGTCGGTATCAATCCGCAATACAGCCAGATCCGTATTTTCATCGGCCAGAAGAATTTCGGCTTCGAACTCGCGGCGGTCATTCAGCACGACGCGAAGCTCGTCCGCGCCTTCAACAACATGATTATTGGTCACAACCACGCCGGTGGAATCGACGATCACCCCGGAACCCAGCGATCCCTGCTGTCGCGGTCCTTGGCGGCCGAAAAACCGCTCGAAGAAGGGATCCATCCGGCGCTGAACGGTACGGGTGGTATAGACGTTCACAACCGCCGGCGCGGTATCGCGCACAATGGGCGCAAACGACAATTGCATCTGCGCCTGGCTGCCCGGCACTTCACGGAAACTGTCTTCGGTCAGCGTTTCCGTCCCGGTTCCGGCATCTGCCAGCGAGGGCGGCGTCAGCTCAATTGCTTCATCCTGTGCCTGACAAGCGGTCGTAAATACAGCCGCCGCAGCTAGCAGGGATAGCGCAAATCGTGTCATCTCATCTCTCCTGCCCGGTCATTTGAGAGTCTAGATAGGAAAAAGGCGGCCTCCCGCAAGGAAGCCGCCTGATCCTGAATTCACGGTGAATTGCAGATTACTCTTCTGCAAACTCATCCATTTCCGCATTGCGGGCTCGATCAGCAGCGCCGCGTGCTTCCGGGTCACGATCGACCAGTTCTATCACGGCCAGCGGCGCGTTGTCGCCATGGCGGAAACCCGCTTTCAGAACGCGCGTATATCCGCCGCTGCGCTCTGCATAGCGCGGGCCCAGCGTTTCAAACAGCTTGCCGACCTGCTCGACATTGCGGACTTTCGAGATCGCCTGGCGGCGGGCGTGCAAATCGCCACGCTTGGCCAGCGTGATCAACTTGTCCATGAAAGGCTTCATCTCTTTCGCCTTGGGCAGAGTCGTGACGATCTGCTCATGTTCGATCAGCGATGCCGCCATATTGGCGAACATGGCCTTGCGGTGCGAAGTGGTGCGACCGAGCTTGCGGTGTGCGATGCCGTGGCGCATGGCGTTATCTCCAAAAGAGTCCGGATCGAAGGGGCTTCACAGCCGCTTGGATCAGACGTTTTCCTCATACTTCTTGGCGAGGTCTTCGATATTCTCTGGCGGCCAGTTCGGCGCTTCCATACCCAGATGCAGACCCATCTGGGCGAGAACTTCTTTGATCTCGTTGAGCGATTTGCGGCCAAAATTCGGGGTCCGCAGCATTTCCGCTTCGGACTTTTGAATGAGGTCGCCGATATAAACGATGTTGTCGTTCTTCAGGCAGTTGGCTGAACGGACCGACAATTCCAGCTCGTCGACTTTCTTCAGAAGCGCCGGGTTGAAGTCCAGCTCCGGGCGATCGTCCTCGGCAGGGCGGGCTTCGACAGCTTCTTCGAAGTTGATGAAGATCTGGAACTGGTCCTGCAGGATGCGCGCCGCGAACGCGACAGCGTCTTCCGGCGTGACCGTGCCATCGGTTTCAATGTCCAGAATCAGCTTGTCATAATCCAGAACCTGGCCTTCCCGGGTGTTTTCTACACGGTAGGCCACGCGCTTGACCGGGCTGTAGAGCGAGTCGATCGCAATCAGGCCGATCGGCGCATCTTCCGGACGATTGCGCTCGGCCGGGACGTAGCCCTTGCCGCTATCGACCGTCAGGGTGAAGCGGATTTCCGCGCCTTCATCCAGCGTGCAGATGACATGATCCTTATCGACGATTTCAACGTCGGCGGTCTCTTCAATATCGCCTGCCGTCACAACGCCGGGGCCGGACTTTTTCAGCACGACCCGCTTTTCACCTTCCGAGTGAACGCGCAGCGCCACACCTTTCAGGTTCAAAACAATGTCGGTGACATCTTCACGCACGCCCGGGATAGACGAAAACTCGTGCACCACACCATCGATCTGGACCGAGGTGATGGCCGCGCCCTGAAGCGAAGACAAGAGCACACGGCGCAGGGCATTACCCAGCGTCATGCCAAAGCCACGCTCGAGCGGCTCGGCGATGATCGACGCGCTGCGCTCCGGGTCGTGACCCGCTTTGACTTCCGGCTTCATCGGACGAATGAGTTCTTGCCAGTTCTTCTCGATCACGGGTGAAACCCCTTCTTTCCTGCGACCAGCGGCAAATCCGCGGCGCAAATCTCAAAAATCTTGCCCCTGGATCAGGAGCGGAATTATACGCGGCGGCGCTTCGGCGGGCGGCAGCCATTGTGCGGGATCGGCGTCACGTCGCGGATGGACGTGATGGTCAAACCCGCTGCCTGCAGAGCGCGCAATGCCGATTCGCGGCCCGACCCCGGACCGGAAACATTGACTTCCAGCGTCTTCATGCCGTGATCCATCGCCTTCTTTGCCGCCTCTTCGGCCGCAATCTGCGCCGCATAAGGCGTGGATTTGCGCGAACCCTTGAAGCCGTTCGCGCCGGCAGTCGACCAGGAAATGGTGTTGCCCTGCGCGTCGGTGATTGTCACCTGCGTATTGTTGAAGGACGCATTCACATGGGCCACGCCCGATGTGATATTCTTGCGCTCGCGGCGCTTAACGCGTTCCGGTGCTTTTGCCATAACTTAACCCGCCTTACTTCTTCTTGCCGGCAATCGGCTTGGCCGGGCCTTTGCGGGTCCGGGCGTTGGTGTGCGTACGCTGGCCGCGGACCGGAAGCCCCCGGCGATGGCGCAAGCCACGATAATTACCAAGGTCCATAAGACGCTTGATGTTCACGGCAACCTCGCGGCGGAGATCCCCCTCCACCATGTAGTCACGGTCGATCGTTTCACGGATCTGAATGACTTCCGCGTCCGAGAGTTCGTTGACACGCCGCTCCGAGGCAATGCCGACTTTCTCGCAAATTTCTTTCGCCATCGCGGGACCGATCCCGTGAATGTAGCGCAGCGCGATTTCAACGCGCTTGTTCGTCGGAATGTTGACACCAGCTATGCGGGCCACAATGCTCTCCTTACCTCAAATCGCGACCTTCATTGACGGCGAATTCCGCCCCGGCCAACGCCGGGCGCATAAAACGCCGCCCTTTTCGCGAAGGGCGCTATCTATATTGTCCGCATACTCCCCGTCAACCGGGCAGAATGCGGGATTTCACTATCCGTCGAGTGCTGTAGCAATCGCAGCGGAAACCGCCTCGATCGACCCCATCCCATCGACTTCAACAACTTTGCCCTGATCCGTGTAGTAGGGGATCAAAGGCGCGGTTTGTGTTTCATAAGCTTCAAGGCGCACCTTGAAGGCCTCCACCGTATCGTCTGCGCGGCCCTCTTCTGCGGCGCGCTTGGCCATACGACGGACCAGTTCTTCATTGTCCACGACGAGGCGGACCACCTTGTCGACCTGTGTCTTGCGGCCTTCCAGCAACCGGTCCAGCGCTTCAGCCTGTGCCACCGTCCGCGGAAACCCGTCAAAAATGGCACCGCCCGCAGCTTCCGCTTCCGGCAAGCGCTCGGCGATCAGTTCAATCACGATCTCGTCGGACACCAACGCGCCCGAATCCATGATCGCTTTCACGCGCTGTCCCAGATCCGACCCTGCCGCAATGGCGGCGCGAAGCATGTCGCCTGTAGACAATTGAACCCAGCCGCGTTTGGCGACCAGGTTCTTGGCTTGCGTACCTTTTCCGCAGCCGGGAGGTCCGAACAGAACAAGGTTCATCGATTGCGGCCCCGCAGGCGCTGTTTCTTGATCAGGCCTTCATACTGATGGGCCAACAGATGCGATTGGATTTGCGTCACCGTGTCCATCGACACCGACACGATAATCAGGATCGCCGTTCCGCCGAGCGCAAAGGTCACAGCCCCTGCAGCCCCGCCGGTCAGGATTTCCGGGATCAAACAGACAATCGCCAGATAAAGTGCGCCGATCACAGTCAGGCGGGTCAGCACATAATCCAGATATTCCGCGGTGCGCTTGCCCGGGCGAATACCCGGCAGGAAGCCACCATATTTGCGAAGATTCTCCGCCACATCATCGGGATTGAACACGATGGATGTGTAGAAGAAGGCAAAGAAGATCACCATCAGGCCGTAAAGCGCAATGAAAAGCGGCTGACCGCGGCCCAACTGAGCAGCAATCGCCTGCAGCCATTCCGGGCCCGTCGTCGCCCACATATTGGCAACCGTCGTCGGCAACAAAAGCAGCGAGGTCGCGAAGATGGCCGGGATAACACCTGCCGTATTCAGCTTCAGCGGCAGGAAGGAGGTATCACCCCCTACCATGCGCTGGCCCTGCTGACGCTTGGGATACTGGACCAGCAGACGGCGCTGTGAGCGCTCGATGAAGACCACAAAGGTCAGCGTCGCCAGCATCAGCGCCATGATACCCAGCAGCGAACCGCCAGTAATCTGACCCTGACGCGCCTGCTCGAACAGGCTGTAGATCAGCCCCGGCAGTACGGCGATAATTCCAGTAAAGATAATCAGCGAGATACCATTGCCGACGCCACGCGCCGTGACCTGCTCGCCCATCCACATCAGCAGCATTGTGCCGCCAACAAAGGTCAGCGTCGTTGAAACCAGGAAGAAGAGGCCCGGATCCAGCGCGATCGTCTGGCCGCCAGAGCCCGGCTGCATCATGGAAACCGCAATTGCGCCGCCCTGCACGGCTGCCAGCAGCACGGTCAGGTAACGCGAATACTGGTTGATCTGCTTGCGGCCCTGCTCGCCACCTTCCTTTTTCAGCTTTTCCAGCGACGGAACGGTCGCGGCCATCAACTGCATGATGATGGAAGCTGAAATGTAGGGCATGACGTTCAGCGCAAAGATCGCCATCCGCTCAACGGCACCGCCGGAGAAGATGTTGAACACGCCGATAACGCCACCGGCCTGGCTGTCGAACAGAGCCTGATACTGGACCGGATCAATTCCGGGTACCGGGATGTAGGTGCCAAGCCGATAGGCCACGAGAATGGCCAGTGTGAAGAATATACGCTGCTGCAGCTCTTTCGCTTTCGCGAAAGACGAAAAATTCATGTTCGATGCAAGCTGTTCAGCAGCAGATGCCATTGTCCGTCCTCACGATGTGCGGGCTAGTCCGCCGCCTTGTCAGATTTCGCAGGCTTCGGCGCAACAACGGTCACTTTACCACCAGCTTTCTCAACCGCTTCGATGGCGGCTTTGGTCGCGCCTGCAACCGTGATCTCTACTTTGGACTTGAGCTCGCCTTTCGCAAGAAGGCGCACGCCATCTTTTTCACGACGCACCAGACCGGCCGCAATCAGGGCAGCAGCATCAATCGCTTTCTTGGCGTCGATCTTCTTGGCTTTGATCGCCGCTTCCAGACGGCCGATATTCACTTCTGCGAAGGCCAGACGGTTCGGCTTGTTAAAGCCGCGCTTGGGCAAACGCATGTGAAGCGGCATCTGACCGCCTTCAAAGCCCTTGATCGCCACGCCCGAGCGCGACTTCTGACCTTTGACGCCACGGCCGCCCGTCTTGCCCTTGCCGGAGCCGATTCCACGGCCGACGCGGGTACGGGACTTGGTCGAGCCGTCCTTATCGCGCAATTCATTGAGACGCATGTCTAATTCTCCTTCGAAGGAATAGTCCTCAGGACTAGTCCTCGACGATCTCCACCATGTGCGACACTTTGCTGATCATGCCGCGCACTGCGGGTGTATCTTCCAGTTCACGCACCCGGCCAACCTTGTTCAGGCCCAGACCGATCAGCGTTTGGCGCTGGTCTTGCGGACGCCGGATCGGGCTGCCCGTTTGACGCACCTTGAGAGTTTTCTTGGCGGCCATTGATTAGCCCTCCAGAGCTTCCGGCGCCGAGGCCCCGTCATTGCGACGGTTGACCAGATCGCCAACTTTCAGACCGCGCTTGGCCGCGATGGAACGCGGGCTTTTCTGATGCTTCAGCGCATCAAAAGTCGCACGGATCATGTTGTACGGGTTCGAGGTACCGGTGGACTTCGCCACGACATCCTGAACGCCCAGGGTTTCCAGCACGGCGCGCATCGGACCGCCGGCAATCACGCCGGTTCCCGGAGGCGCTGCGCGCAGAACCACTTTCCCGGCGCCATGGCGTCCCGGGCTGTCATGGTGCAGCGTGCGGCCCTCGCGCAGCGGCACACGCACCAGGTTCTTCTTGGCTTCTTCCGTTGCCTTGCGGATGGCTTCCGGTACTTCGCGGGCTTTACCCTGACCGAAGCCGACCCGGCCCTTCTGGTCGCCAGCGACAACAAGCGCGGCAAACTGGAAGTTCCGGCCACCTTTCACGGTTTTGGCAACGCGGTTGATGTGAACGAGCTTGTCGACGATTTCGTCCTGTTCCTCGTCCCGGTCACGCCGGCGTCCGCGGCCGCGGTTTTCTTCATTACGAGCCATTGGCCGCTCCCTTAAAAGTTCAAACCACCTTCACGTGCCGCCTCGGCCAGAGCCTTGATGCGACCGTGAAAGATGTAACCGCCGCGATCAAAGACGACGTCTTTAACCCCGGCCTTGGTGGCGCGTTCCGCCAGGCGCTTGCCGACTTCCGCTGCCGCCGCGACATTCGCGCCGGTGCCTTTGGTATCGGCTTCTGCCGTCGAAGCGGACGCCAGCGTCACGCCTTGCTGATCGTCGATCAGCTGGGCGTAGATGTGCTTGGACGACCGGTAGACAGACAGCCGCGGGCGGCCATTGGCCACCTTGCGGAGCTTGATCCGGTTGCGCGATGCGCGGCGCTGCATTTTTTCGCGTGAGCTTTTCATGATCTTCGCGCCTACTTCTTCTTGCCTTCTTTGCGGCGGATGTATTCGCCCTGATAGCGCACGCCCTTGCCCTTGTAGGGCTCTGGCGGACGATAGCGGCGGATTTCCGCGGCAACCTGGCCAACTTGTTGTTTGTCAGCGCCCGAGACGATGATTTCCGTCGGCTTGGTCGCCTGGATTTGAATGCCTTGCGGCGGCTCGTAAACCACGTCATGGCTGAAGCCGAGTGACAGTTTCAGGTTTGAACCCTGCATTTGCGCCCGGTAACCGACGCCTTCAAGCTCCAGCGTCTTGTTGAAGCCTTCAGAGACGCCCGTCATCATGTTGGCGATCAAAGCACGGGTCATACCCCACATGGCGCGGGCCCGCTTGCTTTCGCTGGACGGCTTCACTTCAATGCCGTCCTCGCCCTTTGACAGGGTTACGTCTTCTACCGCCGTCAGGTTCAGCTCGCCTTTCGGACCTTTCAGCGTCAGATCGCGGCCCTCGAGGCGCACGTCCACACCGGAAGGAATGGCGACGGGGAGTTTTCCGATACGTGACATCGTTTTTGGCTCCCTAGCTGACCTTGCAGAGGATTTCGCCGCCGACATTCTGCTCGCGCGCGGCGGCATCGGACATCACACCCATCGGGGTGGAGACGATCGCGATACCCAGACCGTTCGAGATCAGGGGCAAATCCTTCACTTTGGAATACACACGGCGGCCCGGCGTTGAAACGCGGCTAATCTCGCCGATGACCGGCTCGCCTTCGTAATACTTAAGCTCGATTTCGAATTCGCGCTTGCCGTCGGCATGTTCAACCTCGGAATAACCGCGGATATAGCCTTCGGTTTGCAGCACATCGAGAACGCGCTTGCGCAGGTTCGAAGCCGGCGTGGCGACAGACGTCCGGTTTCGCATCAGCGCATTCCGGATGCGGGTGAGCATATCACCGAGAGGATCATTCACATACATTTTCAATCCCTCCCGACTACCAGCTCGACTTGACCATGCCCGGGATGTACCCGTTCGAGGCCAACTCGCGCAGTGCAATCCGCGACATTTTCAGCTTGCGGTAATACCCGCGCGGACGACCCGTGACTTCGCAACGATTGCGAACCCGGTTCGGCGCGGAATTCCGCGGCAGCTCTGCCAGCTTCAGCTGAGCCGCGAAACGCTCCTCAACCGGCTTTGACGTATCGCGCGCGATCGCCTTCAGCTCGGCTCTTTTGGCAGCATACCGTTCGGCCAGCTTCTGACGCTTACGGTTACGCTCGACAGCACTTGTCTTCGCCATTTACTTCCTCCTGCGTGCGGCCCCACCGCGGGGACGCCCTCCTGTTGCGTTAGTTCGAGAATGGAAAGTCGAACTCGGCCAACAGGGCTTTCGCCTCGTCATTGGTTTTCGCGGTCGTGCAGACCACAATGTCCATCCCCCGGATCTTCTCGACCTTGTCGTAGTCAATCTCGGGAAACACGATGTGCTCTTTCAGGCCCATGGCGTAGTTGCCACGGCCATCAAAGCTTTTTCCGTTCAGACCGCGGAAGTCGCGAACGCGCGGCAGCGCGATCGTGATCAAACGGTCCAGAAATTCATACATGCGGTCCTGACGCAGCGTGACTTTCACGCCGACATTCTGGCCATCGCGCAGCTTGAAGCCGGCGATGGAGTTCCGCGACTTGGTCTTGATCGGCTTTTGGCCTGCGATCAATTCCAGGTCTTCATATGCGCCATTGATCTTCTTGGAATCCTGGGCGGCTTCACCGACACCCATATTCAGGACCACTTTCTCAATGCGCGGAATCTGCATCGGATTCGTGTAGCCGAACTTTTCTTTCAGCCGATCACGGATCTCTTCGCGATATTTCGAGCGCAGGCGCGGCGTATATTCTTTTACATCAGCCATCGAGGACCTCACCGGATTTCTTGGCCACGCGGACCTTGCGGTCGCCTTCCATCTTGAAACCGACGCGGGTTGCTTCTCCGGATTTCGGATCGGCAAGCGCCACATTGGATACGTGGATCGGCGCTTCTTTGGTTTCGATGCCGCCTGCGGACGCTTGCGTCGGGCGCTGGTGGCGCTTGACGATGTTCACGCCGCGCACGATGACGCGGTTTTCCGCCGGGATCGACTTGACGACTTCGCCCGTCTTGCCCTTGTCGCGGCCGGCCAGGACGACGACCTTGTCACCCTTTTTGATCTTCGCAGCCATGACTACAGCACCTCCGGAGCCAGCGACACGATCTTCATGTGGTTCTTGGCGCGAAGCTCGCGCGGAACCGGCCCAAAGATACGGGTGCCGATCGGCTCTTCATTATTGTTCACGAGAACGGCGGCGTTGCTGTCAAAGCGGATCACCGAGCCATCCTTGCGTTTGATGTCTTTGGCAACGCGGACCACGACGGCGCGGCGCACATCACCCTTTTTGACGCGGCCGCGCGGGATCGCTTCCTTGACCGACACCACGATGATGTCGCCCACATGAGCGTAGCGCCGCTTGGCACCGCCGAGCACTTTAATGCACTGCACACGGCGGGCACCCGAATTATCGGCCACGTCCAGATTGGATTGCATCTGGATCATCTCGATCCTCCTTACAAAGGTCTGTCCGCCAACGCTTACGCGTCAGTGGTCACGACCTCCCACCGTTTCAGTTTCGACTTGGGTGCACATTCCTGAATGAAGGTCTGGTCACCCACTTTGAGGGCATTGGCCTCATCATGCGCGTGATAACGCTTGGAGCGGCGCACCGTTTTGCGGAGAAGCGGGTGCAGAAAGGTCCGCTCCACTTTCACCACGACAGTTTTCTCGCCCTTGTCGCTTACCACGACGCCTTGCAATACGCGTTTGGGCATCGCTTAGCTCCCTTGACCGGCTTGCGCGGTCCGCTCGGCCTGAACCGTCTGGATACGCGCGATTGTGCGGCGCACCGTTTTGACGCGGGCGGTGTTTTGCAACTGACCCGAGGCCTGCTGGAAACGCAGGTTAAATTGTTCTTTTTTCAGCTTCAGGAGCTCGTCCTTCAGCTGATCGTCGCTCATCGCGCGGACATCAACAGCTTGCATAACGTCTCACTCCTACTCGCCGATCCGGGCGACGATTTTCGTCTTCACCGGCAGCTTGGCCGCGCCGAGCGACAGCGCTTCACGCGCGACGTTCTCGGGCACACCATCAATCTCGAACATGATCCGGCCGGGCTTGACCTTGGCGGCCCAGAATTCAGGCGAACCCTTACCCTTACCCATGCGGACTTCTGTCGGCTTTTTAGACACCGGCACATCGGGGAAAATCCGGATCCAGACCCGGCCAGCCCGTTTCATGTGGCGAGTAATCGCCCGGCGGGTCGCTTCGATCTGGCGTGCGGTGACGCGCTCTGGCTCCATGGCCTTGAGGCCATAGGATCCGAAATTCAACGTGAAGCCGCCCTTGGCCGCGCCCTTGATGCGGCCCTTGTGCGCCTTCCGGAACTTGGTGCGTTTCGGTTGAAGCATTGTCTTTCGCTCCGTCGTCCCTGTTCGTTACGCTGCGCGGTTGCCGCTGCCAGAGCGGGCGCGCTGCTCACCGGATTCCTGCAGGCGACGCTCTTGCGCCATCGGATCGTGCTCGAGGATCTCACCTTTGTAGATCCAGACCTTGATGCCGATGATGCCCATCGCCGTGGAGGCTTCCGCGGTTCCATAATCAATGTCGGCGCGCAGCGTGTGCAGCGGCACCGAACCCTCTTGGTATTGCTCAACGCGCGCGATCTCGGCGCCGCCGAGACGGCCACCGCAGACCACTTTGCAGCCCTTGGCGCCCATACGCATCGCGGTTTGCAGCGAACGCTTCATTGCGCGGCGGAAGGCCACGCGGCGCTCAAGCTGTTGTGCGATCGACTCTGCGACCAGCGTGGCGTCGATTTCCGGCTTGCGAACCTCGACCAGGTTGAGGAAGACCTCACCCTTGACGATCTTCTGCAATTCACGGCGCAGCACTTCGATATCTGCACCCTTTTTGCCGATCACCACGCCCGGGCGCGCCGTATAAACGGTTACCGTGCACTTCTTGTGCGGGCGCTCGATCACGATCTTGGAAACGCTGGCATTCTTCAAACGCTTGCGCAACATTTCGCGGATTTTCAGATCTTCATGCAGGAGATCCGCATACTCGCCCGTATTGGCGTACCAGCGGGATTCCCACGTGCGGTTCACACCGAGCCGCAGCCCGATCGGATTGACCTTCTGACCCATCAGGCGGCCTCCTCAATTTCACGGACGACAATCGTCAGCTCGGAAAACGGCTTCAGCACTTTCGCAGCACGGCCACGGGCACGCGCGCGAAACCGTTTCATTACCAGGTTTTTGCCGACAAAGGCTTCCGATACGACAAGGCTGTCGATGTCGAGGCCGTGATTGTTCTCGGCATTGGCAATCGCGCTGTCGAGGACTTTCAGAACGTCCTTGGCAATGCGCTTGCGCGAAAATTCCAGCGTTGCCCGAGCGCCTTCAACCTTTTTGCCGCGGATGGATGCGGCAACCAGGTTCAGCTTTTGCGGGCTGATACGGATCATCGTCTGCTTAGCGCGGGCTTCGTTATCAGCCACGCGGCGGACATTCTTTCCGTCTTCATCGCGTTTCTTCTGGCGGGTCAAGGTGGTCATAATTAGCCCCTCTTCGCCTTCTTATCCGCAGCGTGACCGTAATAGGTCCGCGACGGCGCAAATTCACCCAGCTTGTGGCCGACCATGTCTTCGGTCACCAACACCGGAATGAATTTGTTGCCGTTGTGAACCTGAAAAGTCAGGCCCACAAACTGCGGCATGATGGTGGAACGGCGCGACCAGGTCTTGATCGGCTTCTTGCGGCCTTCAGCGTGAGACGCTTCGGCCTTTTTAAGGAGATATCCGTCGACGAACGGACCTTTCCAGACTGAACGAGGCATAGTGACCGCGCTCCCTTAGCGTGACTTGCGCTGATGGCGCGAGCGGAGGATGAATTTATCGGTCGCCTTGTTCTTGCGGGTCTTGGCACCTTTCGTAGGCTGACCCCAAGGCGTGACCGGGTGACGGCCGCCAGACGTACGGCCTTCACCGCCGCCATGCGGGTGATCGATCGGGTTCATGGCCACGCCACGAACGGACGGGCGCTTGCC
The DNA here is from genome assembly GCF_965228115.1 of Hyphobacterium sp. Taxonomy (GTDB): domain Bacteria; phylum Pseudomonadota; class Alphaproteobacteria; order Caulobacterales; family Maricaulaceae; genus Hyphobacterium. The sequence continues at coordinate 767,805 of NZ_OZ245794.1, forward strand.
CATGTAGCGCTTGCGGCCGGCCTTTCCGAGATTCTGGTTCATGTGATCCGGGTTGGAAACGGCCCCAACGGTCGCCACACACAATTCAGGTACAGCACGCAGCTCACCCGAGTTCAGACGGACCTGAGCATAACCGCCATCGCGGCCTACCAGCTGGGCGTAACCGCCAGCCGAACGTGCGATCTGACCGCCCTTGCCCGGCTTCATCTCGATATTGTGGATGATGGTGCCGACCGGCATCGCCTTTAGCGGCATGCAGTTGCCCGGCTTCACGTCCACACCGGTGGTGCCCGACATCACCTTGTCGCCTTCAGACAAACGCTGCGGTGCCAAAATGTAGGACTTCTCGCCATCGGCATATTCGATCAGCGCAATAAAAGCGGTCCGGTTCGGATCGTATTCCAGGCGCAGCACCGTCGCTTCGATGTCGTGCTTGGCACGTTTGAAGTCGACTTTCCGGTAAAGCGTCTTGGCACCCCCGCCACGACGGCGGGCAGTGATACGACCGGTATTGTTGCGGCCACCCTTCTTGGTCTTGCCTTCAACAAGGCTTTTCTCCGGACGGCCCTTGTGGAGGCCTTCGCGGTCAACCAGCACCAGAGCGCGCCGGCCCGGCGAGGTGGGTTTATATGTCTTAAGCGCCATGGTTCTAGAGCCCCGTGGTCACGTCAATCGAATCGCCCTCGGCAAGGGTGACGATTGCTTTTTTCATGTCCGAGCGCTGGCCGATCCGGCCGCGGAAGCGCTTGGTTTTGCCTTTCAGGCGCAGCGTGTTCACCGCCGTCACCTTCACCTTGAAGAGCGTTTCCACCGCGTCAGCGATTTCCGTCTTGGTCGCGGTCAGCGGCACGCGGAAAACAACCTTGCCGTCTTCGGACAACAGGGTGGATTTCTCGGTGATCACCGGCGACAGCAGGGAATCATAGTGGCGGGCGTTTGCTTGGGTTTTGGCCATTATGCCGCCTCCTTCGCCGCGAAGCGCTCATGGATTTTTTCAACGGCCGCCTTGGTCAGAACCAGCTGGTCGTGACGCAGCACGTCATAAACATTCAGACCTTGCGCCGGCAGCACATCAATGTGCGGAATGTTTCCAGCGGCCTTCGCGAAATTCGCATCTACCGCATCGCCATCAATGATCAGCGCATTGCTGATGTTGAGCTTGGCAAAGGCATCACGGACTGACTTGGTTTTGGCTTCTTTGATGGCCGCATTGTCGACGACGATCAGCGCATCTGAACCAACCTTGGCCGACAGGGCATGTTTCAGCGCCAAAGCCCGAACCTTCTTCGGCACGTCATGGGCATGGCTGCGAACGCGCGGCCCGTGAGCCTTGCCACCGCCGACAAAGATCGGAGCGCGGCGATTGCCGTGGCGTGCGCCACCGGAACCCTTCTGGCGGCCATATTTTTTGCCGGTGCGGGAGACCTCATTGCGTTCCTGCGCCTTGTGCGTGCCAGCCTGGCGGCGGGCTAGCTGCCACTTCACCACGCGCTGCAGGAGATCGGCCCGGACCTCGCCAATACCGAACACGGCATCGTCCAGATCCACATTGCCCGCATCCTTCGCGGCGAGGGTTTTTACCTCGACCTTCATGATTTGGACTCCTCTTCGCCTGCGGCGTCATCGGCCCCTGCGGTGTTTTCCTCAGCGGGCGCTTGCTCATTCGGCAGACCGCCCTCGGCATCCATATCGGCCTCCGGCGTCGCCGGCTCGGCATCGGTCAGAGCCACGGGCTCTTCTTCTTCGCGGATGGCACCCGGCATCGGCAGCTCGGCGTCACCATGGCCCTTCACAGCATCGCGAATCTCGACCCAAGACCCGGCAGAGCCCGGCACCGCACCGCGGACCAGGATGTAGCCGTCATTGGCATCTACACGAACGATGTCGAGGTTCTGGATGGTCACGCGCTCATTACCGAGGTGACCGGCCATCTTCTTGCCTTTGAAGACCTTGCCCGGATCCTGACACTGACCGGTCGAACCATGCGACCGGTGCGAGATCGACACGCCGTGCGTGGCGCGCAGACCGCCGAAGTTCCAGCGTTTCATGGCACCGGCAAAGCCCTTACCAATGCTGGTTCCGGCCACATCCACTTTCTGACCCGGCACGAAGTGCTCGGCGGTCAACTCGGAACCCGGCTCGATCAAATTATCTTCGGAAACGCGAAACTCCGTCAGGCGGCGCTTCGGCTCGACCTGCGCTTTGGCAAAGTGGCCGCGCATCGCCTTGGAGGTCCGCTTGGCTTTCGCCGCGCCAGCGCCCAGCTGAACGGCAGTGTAACCGTCGCGATCGGAAGTACGCTGTGCCACGACCTGGCAGTTTTCGAGTTGAAGAACGGTCACCGGAATGTGCGCGCCATCCTCGGCGAACACCCGGGTCATCCCGACCTTTTTGGCAATCAGGCCCGTGCGCATCTTAGGCTCCCAGCTTGATCTCGACGTCGACACCCGCCGACAGGTCCAGCTTCATCAAAGCATCGACCGTTTGCGGGGTGGGATCGACAATGTCCAACAGGCGCTTATGCGTCCGGATTTCGAACTGCTCGCGCGATTTTTTGTCGATGTGCGGACCCCGAAGAACGGTAAAACGCTCCAGCCGGGTCGGCAGCGGGATGGGCCCGCGCACATTGGCGCCGGTGCGCTTCGCCGTTGAAACGATCTCGCGCGCGGAGGTGTCCAGCACGCGGTGATCGAAAGCTTTCAGGCGAATGCGAATATTCTGCTGTGCCATCGTAGTTCGTCCACACAATTAAAGGCGCACTGATAGGCGTAACCTTCCGGCCACCGATCGGCGCGCTTGAAACCATCTTGTTCGCTTCATGGAACTGCGTCTGCCGTCAGGCACCGCCAGTTCATTCACGAGGGGCGTCGTCTACCGGTATGAGTCGCTTCCGTCAACACCTCAAAGCGCAAATCGCAAAAGAATTTCCGCAATTTTGTGACACAGCGCACCAGCCGGAAAACCATCCGCCCAAAGAAAAAGGGGCGCCCGCGTTGGACGCCCCTTGATCTGTTCCGGGTCAGGTGTGGCCTGATCCGGGATGTGGCCGGTCGATTACTCGATGATTTTCGAAACGACTCCGGCACCAACCGTGCGGCCGCCTTCGCGGATCGCAAAGCGCAGACCCTGATCCATCGCGATCGGCGTGATCAGTTCCACATTCAGCTCGGCATTATCGCCCGGCATCACCATCTCCGTACCCTCTTTCAGGGTCACAACACCCGTCACATCCGTGGTCCGGAAGTAGAATTGCGGGCGGTAATTGGTGAAGAACGGGGTGTGGCGTCCGCCCTCTTCCTTGGTCAGGATGTAGGCTTCGGCTTCGAACTTGGCGTGCGGCGTGATCGACCCCGGCTTGGCCAGAACCTGACCGCGCTCAACGCCTTCACGGTCGATACCGCGCAGGAGCACACCGACATTGTCGCCCGCCTGGCCCTGATCCAGGAGCTTGCGGAACATCTCAACGCCCGTACACGTCGTCTTGACCGTATCGCGGATGCCCACGATCTCGATCTCTTCGCCCACTTTCACAACACCGCGCTCGATCCGGCCGGTCACAACCGTACCCCGGCCCGAGATCGAGAACACGTCCTCGATCGGCATCAGGAAGTCCTGATCCACCGGACGCTCCGGCGTCGGGATGTACTCATCCACAGCCGCCATCAGCTCGGCGATCTTCTCTTTACCGATATTGTCATCACGATCTTCCAGAGCGGCCAGAGCCGAACCGGCGATGATCGGAATGTCGTCACCCGGGAAGTCATAAGAAGAAAGCAGCTCGCGCACTTCCATCTCGACCAGCTCCAGGAGCTCTTCATCGTCAACCTGGTCAACCTTGTTCAAAAACACCACCAGAGCCGGAACGCCAACCTGGCGGGCCAGCAGGATGTGCTCGCGCGTCTGCGGCATCGGGCCGTCTGCTGCGTTCACCACCAGGATCGCGCCATCCATCTGGGCCGCACCGGTGATCATGTTCTTTACGTAATCTGCGTGACCCGGACAGTCGACGTGCGCATAGTGACGGTTCTCCGTCTCATACTCCACGTGAGCCGTCGAGATCGTGATCCCGCGAGCCTTCTCCTCAGGCGCCGCATCAATCTGATCATACGCCTTGAACTCACCAAACTGCTTCGTAATCGCTGCCGTCAGCGTCGTCTTGCCGTGGTCAACATGACCAATCGTGCCAATGTTCGCATGCGGCTTCGTGCGCTCAAACTTCTCCTTGGCCATCGTCTCACTTCCTCTTGAATTATGACCGGAAATAACGCGACTGAAACCAGCGCGTAACTCATTGAGCGCGGGAGATAGACTTAGCCGCCTTCAAACGCAAGGGGCAGCCTTATCGGGATACAGCTAATCTATTGTTGCTCTGGCCCAAGCACGGGACCCGCTGCCGGCCGGTCAGGCCGCCCCGTCGGGGGCATGAGCGAAGCGAATTGCCGCGAGATAAAGAGAAGCTGGAGCGGGTAGCGGGAATCGAACCCGCATATTCAGCTTGGAAGGCTGCTGCTCTACCATTGAGCTATACCCGCGCCGAAGCGCTTATGTAACGGCGCGAAACGGATACGTCGAGAGGTCTGTCGCTACTTGTGACAGCCACAAAGCATAAGGAAGAAATCCCCCCAGGCTGCGACTGCGGTCCCGGCTTTCGCCCGCCCCGCCGGAGCCGTGAGCGCAGCGAACTGGCGCGAGGCAAAGAAAATCATTCGAGCTGACGGAAGCTGGCAGTCCGCCTCCGCTAAAGCTAGGGCGAGACAGCCTTCACTCTCATAAAAGCTGGCTTGCCGAGCCGAAGCTCGCGCCAGCGAGCGAAGGCTGGTGGAGGGGGCTGGATTCGAACCAGCGTAGACTCTCGTCGCCAGATTTACAGTCTGGTGCCTTTAACCACTCGACCACCCCTCCAGGTGCATTCGAGGCAAGCGTCTTATCCGCAGATAATTCGCCGACGCAACATGCCGATGGTGTCAATCTGCAGAAGATTGCAGTAACCACGCGGCGGGTTGAGAGCCCTCGGTCAAGGGAGCGCGGACTATAGTGACGAGACAATCAGGGCGCAACCGCCCAAATTCAAACAAGTTTTCAAAGGCTTCACCCAGTTCCGGGGCAATCGAGGAAGGCTGGATCTGGGGCCGTCACGCCGTGCTCGCTGCACTGACCAATCCGCGCCGCGAGGTAAAACGGGTTTTGCTAACCCTGAACGCCCAGCGCGAAGTGCCGCAAGGAACCTTATTCGAGGATTCCAAACCGGACGTCATCACCGCCGCCCTGCCCGAAGGGGCAGTCCATCAGGGATTTGCAGCCAGGGTTTCAGCGCCGAAGGCCGAATCGCTGAACGCGGTCAAAGACCCGACCCATGGCGTGCTGGTTGTGCTGGATCAGGTCACAGACCCGCAAAATGTCGGCGCTGTCTTCCGGTCGGCTGCCGCTTTCGGTGCCCGTGCGATCATCATGCAGGACCGTAAATCCCCGCCGCTTTTCGGGGCGACGGCCAAGGCTTCAGTGGGCGCGGTCGAGACCGTGCCGCATATCCGCGTTACCAATATCGCCGATACGCTGATTGAGCTGAAAAAAGCGGGCCGTTCTGTCATCGGCCTGGCCGGAGAGGCAGACACGAGTCTTCCTCAAGCCATCGCCGAACACTCCGGTCCTGGCCTGGTGATCGTGATGGGCGCAGAAGATAAAGGGTTGCGGCCGCGCGTGGCGGAGAATTGTGATGTACTGGTGTCCATCCCTACCACCGGAAAGGTGGAAAGTTTGAACATCTCCAACGCAGCCGCGATTACCCTTTATGCGGCCTATGCCGCACGGTTTACGTCCAGCTAGTCGGTCGCTTCCTGACAGGTGCAGCCATAATCATTGCACCCGATTGTGCCTTCGACACAGATCGGCGCCATGGCAACGCAATCGGATGCCCCGGCGCAGGCACAATTGCCGCTGTTACAATTATAGTCCGCTGGCTCTGGTGGCGGGGTGTTCGCCGCAAGACTGGTCGAGGCCGACGATGAGGCGGATGAGGTGGTCGCACGGACCGGCTCAAAAGTCCGGCGGCCGGTGGCCATTCCCGACCCACTTTCTCGTGTTGTCGTGCCGCGCATAGCATCACCCGAACGAGCCAACGAAGCGGCTTGGCGGAAATTGCCGCTCTCCATTGCTTGCTGGAACGCCTCAGTAAAGCCGCCTTGCTGAACCAGCCGCGCATGGATTTCCATGTTCGCATTGTTTTGTTTGGTTTGCTCGGCTTCGGCCGTTGCCCAACCACCGAAAGCCATTCCACCCGCCGTCATAGCGGCAATCACTAGAATTAGTCGAAGCATTGGATATCTCCCCTGTTATTCCCCTCGCTGCGGTAAGGATACCCGAAAGTCGCCTTAGCGGCGAATCCACAGACTAAGAGAATGAATCCGGAGAGTTAGTCTCGTCGTTCGAACCGGCTGGTGCCCCCAAAGCGGCCGAGTTCTTCACCATCGCCGGGCTCTGAACCGGCATCAGACCAACGCACTAACGACCACTCGGTTTCGATTACATCGCCATCGATCACGCCGGTCCAGCTGGTGATGGAATGACAGGTCTCGGCATCCGCTGACCAGACCACGTTGAAGGTGATCAACGGATCAAACACCCGGCCCTCGACGGCATATTCAATGCCCTGACAGCGATAGCCTGTCGCGGCGTTTACATAGCGCCCGGTCAGGCGGCCGGTCTCATCCACGCGATCAATATACAAAACCGAACCGGATTGGTTCTCCCAGACACTGGGCACAGAAAGTTCATCTGCGAAAGAAACGCTGTGAAATAGCAGGAATAAAGCGGCGAGCGCGCGCATCAATCGCCTCCGTCCAGATAGGCATCGGCTTCAATCTCGACCAGAAAATCCGGGGCTGCCAGGGCCGAAATGCCATAAAGTGCTGAGGCCGGTGGGAACTCGCCAAACACAGCCGAATGCGCGCGCCCGAAGGCGGCCTGCGCCTCCGGGCTCATATCGGTCACGAACACCCGTGTGCGGCGGATATCGCTCATCCTCGCGCCCAGCTTTGCCAGCGCCGCCTCGATAATGTCCAGACAGCGCCGCGTCTGCGCTTCCATATCGCCTGGCGCAAAAGGCTGGCCGTCTTCGCCGACAGCCACCGTGCCGGACACCCATATGAGCGGGCCGTCTTTAACCGCGCGGCGATAGCCGACGCGATCTTCCCAGACCGCGCCGGACGAAATGCGTGAGACCATTTTGCGTTTTGCCCTTATTGCGCGCCGTCAGGCTGCAGGAAATCCAGCGCGATGGCTGTCAGGCCTTCTGCGGCCTGCGTAATCGCGGTTTCGGCATCCGGCGCAAACAGGGCCGAGTGATTGCCCGGCGCGGACAGACCCCGCGATTGGTAATCCAAAAGCGTATCCCGCGGCGTTCCACCGACCCAGAACATGAAGATCGGCACATCATGTTCGGTACGGCCATAGCGGGAAAAATCTTCCCCGCCGGTCACCGGATCCAGCTGGCGCACGGCCACATCACCAAAGCGTCCGCGCAGAATGCCGGCCGCCTGTTCGGTCAATTCCGGATCATTGTAGGTCGCCGGCGTGTAGGGTTCTTCCACCTCCACTGTCGGCCAGAGCTCTTCGGGAATACCGGCGGCCATGGCCTGACCATGTGCGATGCGCTCGATCCCGGCCAGCAGCATTTCGCGCGATTCATCCGTATACGACCGGACCGTGATCTGCATATGCACATCATCGGGAATAATGTTGTGCTTGGTGCCGCCATTGATCGCCCCCACCGTCACCACGCCGGTTTCCAGCGGGTTCATTTCGCGGCTGACCAGGCTTTGCAGCGCTACAACAATTTGCGAGGCGAGCAGAATCGGGTCGCGCCCGACATGCGGCGTGGAGCCATGCGCGCCAATCCCGCGCACGGTGATATCGACGCTGTCAACATTCGCCATGGCAAAGCCCGGCACATAGCCGATCATACCGGAGGGAATCGCGCCGAATGTGTGGAAGGACACCACCGCATCGGGCAGCGGAAAGCGCTCATACAGGCCATCCGTCAGCATCATCATGGCGCCAAGCCCGATCTCTTCGGCCGGCTGGGCGATCAGGACCAGCGTCCCGGACCAGTCCTCGCGCCGTTCGACCAGCTGACGGGCCGCGCCGATCAGGCCGACCATATGGGTGTCATGGGCACAGGAATGCATAACAAAGCTTTCCTGCCCGCGCCGGTCCGTCCCCATGGCGCGCGAAGCAAAGGACAGGCCCGTGTTTTCTTCCATGGGCAGGCCGTCCATATCGGCCCGCATCAACAGGACCGGGCCCTCGCCATTTTCCATCACCCCGACAACGCCGGTGCCGCCGACCTCTTCGGTCACCTCGAAACCCAGCGCGCGGAACTCCTCGGCCATGCGCGCAGCGGTCTCGACCTCCATCAGGGAGAGCTCCGGATTGGCATGGAAGTGCTGATACAACGCTTCCAGATTGGCCGACCAGTCGCTGGCAATATCGCCTCGCAAATCCTCGTCCGCGATAGAGGCGCCGGATAAAGCTGTCAAAGACAACGCCAAAGCGGCCACAGAGCCCAGATACCGATTCATGATCAAACCCCTTTAATTCCCTGACCTAATAGGACGCCGCGCCGCTCGAAGGGTCAAGGGGTCAGGCAAACACCTCGCCCACCAGGCGCATCAATGCCAGCTCTTGCGGGCGGAAATAATCATCGTCACTGACGCCGGGGTTTTCCGCAAAGCCGTTCAGCGAATAGGCAAAGGAGAGCCCGCTGGTGGCATCCCACCAGCACCCGCCGCGAAAGCCGAACGCATCGCCATAATGGCCGCAGAGCTCGCCGGGATAGACGTCCCCCGTGGGCAGGATCTGCAAGCCGGCTCCGAAAGAGTAAAACAGCCCCTCACCCGGCGCACCGTTCCGCAAGGCCGGATCAAAACGCCAGCTGGGTTTGCGCTGGAACGCCACCGCCGGATCATCCGAGCCGAAACTCTCGGCCAGTAACGCGGCGTCGCGCACGCTCATGCGCAGACCGGCATGAGGCGAAAAGATCGCCGCGCCTTCGCCCAGCGGAAAATCCCTGATTCTCAGCCCCTGCCCGAACCGATCAATGACCTCACCTTCAAGCTTCAGATCCAGCCCGTCGAATTTTTCGACAAAGCGCCCGGCCTCCCAGCGGCCAACCGGTGCGCGTTCCGCCCGTCGCTCTGGAGGAACGCCCTCCCAGTTAAACCCGCCGGATATTCCCAGCGGTTCCAGCACCCGTTTCCGGGCGAGCTCATGAAAGCGTTGACCGCTGACGGCTTCGATGAGCCAACCCAGCAGCACGTAATTCAGGTTCGCATAAAGAAAATATTCGCCGGGCCGGCGGTCATCGGCGATCTGATGCCAATTCTGCATGATCAGATCATACAAACGCTCGGGCGGATCGACGAAGTAACCGGCTCTATCGGTCAGGGAAGAGGTATGGTTCAGCGCGGTCCACACCGGCACGGGCTTGGGAATTTCCGCCTCAAGACCGATCAGCTCGAAAAGATTATCGTCCAGCGAAAACCGGTCCGCTTGTGCCAATTCCACCACCAGCCGCGCCGTAATTGTTTTGGACACCGATGCAAAGCGGATTGGTGTCTCGGTCGTGAAAAGACGGCCGGGCTCTGGCGCGGCAGCGTCGATAAATTCGCTCGCACCGTCAAAAATCACCTCGCCGCCGCGCCGCACCACCAGCGCTGCGTTCGCCAACGGATGAGGCTGCGCGTTGGGAGATGTGAGAGTGGTGAGAAATTCCGTGATTTCGCTTCGACGGGTCACCGATGCAAATTGCCTTTCAGCCTACCCTTCCCCTCCAAATCTTTCCGTCCAGTCGGCGACTTGATCGTCATCAATTTTCGCAAAGAGAACGTCCGGCGGGGTGACCTCAAGCCCTTTCGGCAGGACATCCAGCAAGTTCGCTGCGGGTTCGTTTGGCCAATTGCGATTGCCCTCTGGAACGCCTAGGCAGGAAAGGATTTTCGCTGCCGTATCGGGAATGATCGGCTGGGCGGTTATGCCCATCAAAACGGCCAGATTCAGCGCGGTGCGCACACCGACAGCGGCCTTGACCTTATCGGTCTTGAAATGCGTCCAGGGTTCGGCGCGGGTCAGATACTCATTGCCCGCCGCCCACAGGGCCCGGGTCTCGGCCGCTGCCGGGCGAAAACGCATGGCCTCATAGTTTTCGATGATCGCAGCCAGCCGCTCATCGACCTCGCGCGCCAGCCAGGCTTCATGTTCGCCGGGCTCGCCGCCTTCGGGCACTTGCCCATCAAAACGCGACTTGGTGAAGCGCAAAATCCGGTTGATGAAATTGCCCAGCACATCGGCCAGGTCCTTGTTCACCACGCCCTGGAAATGCTCCCAGGTAAATTGGGTGTCCGAGCCTTCCGGCGCATTCGCGGTCAGATACCAGCGCCAGTAATCCGACGGCAGCAGCTCCAGCGCCGTATCCATAAAGACACCGCGCTTTTCAGAGGTTGAAAACTTGCCGCCATACCAGTTCAACCAGTTAAAGGCTTTCAGCCGGTCCACCGTCTTCCAGGGCTCTTCAGAGCCCAGAATGGTCGCGGGGAAAGAGACGGTATGGAAGGCGACATTATCCTTGCCCATGAACTGGACATAGGTGACATCATCTGCCCCCTTATCGGTGCGCCACCAGCTTTCCCAATCAACGCCCGTGGCATTCGCCCATTCCTCGGTCGCGCCGATATAGCCGATGGGCGCATCAAACCAGACGTAAAAGACCTTATTGTCGAAGCCGGGCCGCACCTCGCCCTCGCGGGCCACCGGCACTCCCCAGGAGAGGTCGCGCGTGATGGAGCGATCCCGCAGACCTTCATCCAGCCACTTATTGGCAATGGAGACCGCGAGGGATGGCCAGCTATCAGCGGCGGCATCGACCCATTCGCGCAGCTTTGGTTCCATCTTCGTCTGCAAGAGATAAAGGTGCCGCGTTTCGCGCACTTCAATATTCTTAGAGCCGGAAATCTTCGAATAGGGATTGATCAGATCCGTCGGTTCCAGGAGCCGCCCGCAATTATCGCATTGATCGCCGCGCGCCCGTTCAAAGTCGCAATGCGGGCATGTGCCTTCGACATAGCGGTCGGGCAAGAAACGGTCGTCGTCTATCGAGAACACCTGCTCGTCAGCGCGTTCCTCGATCAGCCCCTTATCTTCCAGGACCCCGGCAAAATGCTGGGTGAGGCGATGATTCGGCGCATTCGAGGTGCGGCCGAAATAATCAAAGCTGAGTGCAAAGCCCTCGCCAGCCTGGCGCTGGATTTCATGCTCCTGATCGCAATAGGTCCTCACATCCACCCCGGCACTGGCCGCGGCCAGCTCGGCTGGCGTGCCATGCTCATCAGTGGCGCAGATATACAAAACGTCATGGCCACGCAGACGCTGGAAACGCGCATAGACATCTGCTGGCAGCATGGAGCCTGCCAGATTGCCGAGATGTTTGACGCCATTGATATAGGGTAGCGCACTTGTGATCAGATACCGGGCCATTTCCGCTTCTTGTTTTTCTGCTTTGGGGTTTAGGCTTTCCACCAATAGCGCGAGACATACGCGCGAATAACAGGGGAGGAAAGTCCATGGACGTCTATGGCATCAATCTCATTGCAGTCTTGCTGTCCACATTCGGATTTATGTTGGTCGGTTTCCTTTGGTACGGCCCGCTGTTCGGCAAGCGCTGGATGGCGCTGAACGGGTTCACCGAAGAAGGCCTGAAAGAAACCAATATGGGCCTCACCATGGCCAAGGGCGTGACCAATTCACTGATCGCCGCGATTGGCATTGGCGTGGTTCTGGTCTGGAAAGACGCGGACGGGCTGGTGGCCAGCCTGAAGGCGGCCTTCCTGGTCTGGTTGTTCTTCTCAGCGACAACGCAATTGCTCGCCCACATCTGGGAACAGCAAAAGCTGGAGCTGACGCTGATTCATTTTGGCAATCAGCTGACGGCCTATCTGCTCGCCGGGCTGATTTACAGCTTTTTCTGATCGCGCCGAAATGGAAAGCGAAGCGTGCTTGCCCGCGCGCTCCGCTTCGCTATAAGCAGCGCCTTGGTCGCCGGCATAGCTCAGCTGGTAGAGCACCTGATTTGTAATCAGGGGGTCGGGGGTTCGAGTCCCTCTGCCGGCACCATTCACCGACGCCCGCCAAAGGCGGGAAATTCGATCCGGGGGATCGAATTTGGTCGGTGAATATAGCTCTTACGTTTTTTCCGTTGCGCACGGCCCGGATGCCAAGCACCAGCGCTGTTACTGCGGGCCGCGCTCACATGAAACGCGCTCAAGGCTGGCGCGTTGGCGGTTGTCATCCTGGGCATTAAAGACGAGAGCTTCGGCTGGGCAAGACAGCTGAATGAGCGAAGGCTGTCGCGCCGTAGCCTTGGCGAAGGCGGACCAGCAGATCAAAATCAAGCGCGGAATGCCCCGCAGGGGCCTTCGCTCGTCCGTCAAAGGCGGGAGATTCGATCGGTTGGTCGAAACTTGTCGGAGAATGTGGCTCTTCCATTGTTTCCTTTGCGCGCGGCCCGACTGCCAAGCACCGACACAGTCGCAATCGACCGTGCTCACATGAAACGCGCTCAAGGCTGGGAGCACCAGCGGATGTCTTTTCCCAAATTCAGCAAGCGGGATTTATATAGATCCCATATACCCGCAATTGGTTGCTCAACTGGGCATCGCCTAACTCTGCCTTCGATCTAGACCGTCACACACTTGTTTTATCGCGGGCGTAGAGTAACAATCTTAGCTTGAATAGGGAGGATGCAATGCACAGGCTATTTCTATCTATTGTTGTGGCTTTGGGGTGGGCCACGACTGCGACGGCGCAAGAAGTAATTGAGGACCACACCGTAGACGCAATATATAATCATGGCAGCGTTGTAATTTCGTCCGATGACGAAGGATTGAAATTTCCTGATGAGTGGCAGGGTGAGGAATTCGCTCAGCTGATAGCCGACGTAAGAACCGCTGTTGGAACGATGATTGTCAGCAGTGGCAACTCAGAAGGCAGCAGTGGTGACTCGGAAGAGGATGCCAACGCTGAAGATCAGGACCGCCAATGCCGAAACCTTAACAATCTAACCCAGTCCGGCATTAGTCATGGCTATCGACGAGAAACACATGGTATTTGGTGTGTTGGCCCAAATGATACCTTCAATTCTGAAACGCTGTACACGGTTGTAGGACGCGTTTCTGAGGATACAGGTATGAACCGAATTCGGGTCTGCTTCTTGGCCGCTATTAGCAGAAAAGGCGAGCGAATCGATAGCGGCTGGGGCAATTACCCTTTGAGCGTCATTCTCGGGTCGGGAGAAACAGAAGGCATCATCTATGATGCCCGCGGATTAACCGCTATTCCTGTAAATGGCAGCGCAGAGATGCGATTGGGGCGATGCGACGATGCGGAATTGCGCCCCGCTTCAAATTCGGATGGTCGAGTCATTCCAGCCGATACTGCAGTTAGCATGCAGAATCAAAGGGCTCGTCTTTACATCATCGGTTACTGGCATCTGGTCGAATAGTCAGGTTTTGTACAACGACCATAGCCGAAGCATATCCGTAAACCGGAAACGTGCTGGATGTGCGCTCTTGCTGGGTTTTTCAAACTCAATATGAATTAGTTTGAAAAAATCCAAGTAGGATGCAACGCCGCCATGTCAGTCTTTTATCGCGAACGCCGCCTGCCGCCTTACGTCTTTGCGGAAGTGAACCGCATGAAGCTGGAAAAGCGCCATGCCGGCGTGGATGTCATTGATTTCGGCATGGGCAATCCGGACATGCCCCCGGCCCCGCACATTATCGAAAAACTCAAGGAGGTCGCCGCCGATCCGCGCGCGCACCGCTATTCTTCCAGCATGGGCATTCCCGCCCTGCGCAAAGCCGTCGGCCGCTATTATGAGCGCCGCTTCAACGTCGCGCTGGACGCAGAAAAAGAGATTTGCGTCACGCTGGGCTCTAAAGAAGGTCTGGCGAGCTTTGCTACCGCCGTGACCGCGCCGGGCGATACTATTCTGGTGCCCGATCCGTCCTATCCCATTCATATGTTCGGCTTCATCATTGCGGGCGCTGCGGTGCGTCCTGTGACATTCGGAGACCCGGAGCATTTCTTTGCAGAAGTTTCTGCCGCTTGCCGCCGGTCCGTTCCGGCCCCGACGGTGTTGGTATTGAACTTTCCGTCCAACCCGACGACGCAAACCGTCGACCTCGATTTTTACCGGGAAGCGGTCAAACTCGCCAAACAATACAATCTGATCATCATTTCCGATCTCGCCTATTCGGAGATCTATTTCGACGGTAATCCGCCGCCGTCCATCCTGGAGGTGCCCGAAGCGCGCGAGGTGGCGATTGAATTTACCTCCATGTCCAAAACCTATTCCATGCCGGGCTGGCGGATGGGGTTTGCCGCCGGATCGGAACGGCTGATCGGCGCGTTGAAACTCGTCAAATCCTATCTCGATTATGGCGCCTTCACGCCCATTCAGGTGGCCGCGATCGCTGCGCTGGACGGCCCGCAGGACGGGATTGAAGAAAACCGCCGCGTCTATCGCGAACGCCGGGACTGCCTGGTGGAAAGTTTTGGCCGGGCCGGGTTTGACGTACCCAGCCCGCCAGCCACCATGTTTGCCTGGGCGCCTATCCCGGAAAAATACCGGGAATTGGGCTCGCTTGAATTTTCCAAACGCTTGCTGGATGAAACCGGCGTGGCCGTCTCACCGGGGCTTGGTTTTGGCGAACGCGGCGATGGCTTTGTCCGGCTCGCGCTGGTGGAGAACCCACAACGCATCCGCCAGGCTGCACGGGCGATGACCGGGTTTTTCTAGTCAGCCACGCTTTCGGCGGCCTGATTTGCGGCGCGGTCTGCGGCGATATCCGCCGCCATCAGATGCGCCAGCCAGTGATTGCCGAATTCTGTAAAGTGAAAGTCGTTTTCATACAGCAGTGGCTCGCTGAACAAGGAATCCTGACCGCCATCATGGCCCATTGTGCAGACCAGGTCATGGCTTGCACAGAAGGCTTCCAACCGGTCATAGAAGGCAGGCGGACCCGAGGCAACACGCGCCCCGGTGACGGCTGAATTATATTCCGCCGGACCGCACGTTCCCGCCGCCGCGCAGCGGGCATTTTCGTACGCCGCCTCGATGTAAATCTCGGTTTCCGGAAACTCGGTCCTGTAGAGCCCGATTATCCGGGAGAACACCTCCCAGGCGCGATCGACTTCAGGCGGGGTATGCCCTTCCGGCAAAAGGAAGGCCGTCGAGAGCGGCGCACCACTGGGCAGCGTGGAACTGGAGGGCACGGTATGTTCGATCCAGTCCGCGGCCGGCGGCACATAGACCAGATCTCCAGCTTCATTCAGATCAAAGGCCGCGACCGGGCTGCGTCCGCTTGCAAAGCCAAAGAAGGTCTCGGCAATGACCGGCGTCATATAATAGAAAATCGACGGGCTAAGCTCGAAAACCATGAAATCCGGCTGATAGTCCCGATGCAGGCGCAACAGGTCTTCATAGCTCTGAATGCTTTTGCCCGGCGCCACATTGTGGACCAGCACGCAATGCCCGCTTTCCAGCGATAAATTCTCTGACAGGATGGAGACCGTGCGCTCATGCAGGCGCATCTGGCGTGATTCCACCAGCGACTCGCCAACATAGAAGCCGACCTCGCATTGATCGCGATTGGCGCGCATCACATCAATATCGTGAAAGCCGATATTGTTATAGAAATACTCTGCCCGGAAGCGGGTCATCTTGTTGGCAGCCCCCGACCACCAGGCGCGGGTGTGCGGGGCATAAAGCTCGGTATAGCGCGTCTGCACGCGCGAGCGCCGGACCGATTGCTGCCAACGGGCATAATCATTCATTTCCCCGCCAGCATTCACATAATCGGGGGCATAGACCAGCCGGTCCGGCAAAACCTGATCGCGGGCAATCCAGCGCCCGGACGGGAAATATGTGACGTCATTGTCGGTCACAAATCGCGCGCGGAACAGATCCGCATCCGGCCGCGGAAAGATCAGCTGACCGTTTGAGGCCGGCTGGGCCGTGAGCATCTGCCCGTCAGGCGTCATCAGCTCCAGACGGACACGTCCATCGCTTTCAAAACCGGCAAGCTGGACCGTAATCAGATCGGCTGCCGGCGCATCTGCGATCAATCCGGCAAACGCGATTTCGATTAGTTGATCGGGAACCGCCTGAAAGACCAGATAGGCCGCTGTAACCGGTGCGCCCTCATCAGGGAGGGAGACATCGAAGCGGACCTGCCCGCGAGGGGCGTCGGCCGCTTCGATGGCTGAAATGTTCAGCGTGTCTGCGCTCTCAAGGATCGGCTCAACCTGGGAAAACGCCACGATCGACCGGGTGAGAACACCAGTCAGCGCTGCCTCGTCGAAATTATAGGTGAAGGCCAGAGGCGGTGCATCGGCGCGCTCAATTACGATGGCCAGCGGCGGAGCCGTCCGCCCCGCCAGCGCCAACTGGAACCGGTCCGCCGAGACGGGCTGCATCAAGCCTTCCGCGCCGACAACCACACTCTCATCATAGGGCACCAGAAAGGTCGAACCGACGGAGATGGGTCCAATGCGTTCTTCGACGATGGACGCGCCATAGCGGACTGTGACATGTGATTTTGCGGCATAGGGCACTTGGTCGAACACGCCCAGGACCAGCGATTGCGTCGCGCTCGCCGGGCCACGATCGGCTGGCAAGGTCCAATCGAAATCGATCGCGATTTCCGGGCTGGCCGGGCGGCCCAGTTGACCTTCGACCTCAAGCCCCTGAGCGTTTGCCAGCGCCCCGGTTTCAGCTGTTATTCCCGTGACCAATGGATCGCGAACAAAGGAAGGTTCACCCCGGTTGGCTTCCGGCCAGAACAAAAATACAAGCACGGCGAGAAGCGCGATCACAGCCGCCCCAGCCGCATAATGGCGCCAATCCAGGGTCATCAGCGGCGCTCCGTTTCGCTCAAGGCACAGCCCGTGACCGTTAAATCCAGGTCCAGCCGGTCACGTTGAATGAGGATTAATCGCTCCGGGCTGTCCGAACAATCGTCCGAAATCCAGCGGGCGCGATAATATCCGGGTGCTGGCACGTCGCCGTGATAATATCCTGCCGACGCCGTGAGCACGGTGATAGCGCCATTCGCCTCTGCTTCGAGCATCAAGGCCCCGGACGCTGCGCTGTCGCCGGATAATTGCCCACCGATCAGCGGTGCGAAGATGGCATCCGAGCGGATATCGCGGCGGGCCTGAAGCACCTCAACCGGCCCGAACGCGTCGGCCGGGCGCTCTCCTTCAATCCGGACACAGACCTCTTCGACCTGTCCCGCAAAGGCAAGGCCCACGCCATCGTCTGAAACAGGCCGATAAGCGGCCGGCATGAACACCGGCGCGAAGATGCGCGCCGGCTGGCGTCCACCCTCAGCGGGCAGATCAAACCGGTGGACGGTCTGACTAACGCCCGAGGTCTGAATGACTTGCGCGGGGTTGCTTGTGAAGACGTGTTCCACGAGCGCTTGCGTTTCAATACCATAGGATAGCTGCGAATGCGGACGCAGCGTCACCCGGATCTCCAATGCACCGCTTTGTTCAGCATCCGCAAATGGATTGGCGAAGCTCAAAAAGCGGGCATTGAAAATATCCGCCTGTTGATAGGGTACAGCGCATCCAGCCCAGCCGCCATCCGACCGCGCCAGTGGGATTTGCGTACGGTCACTGGCGTCTGTGTCCAGTCCGGCAAAAACCAAAGTCTGCGCGGCGCCGGAATCGACGATCGTCACCTCACCGGCCTCTCCCTCGCCTGAACGGCGGCGCATGACCGGCAAAGGCTCGTCATTGAAGATGAAGTCAGCCGCAAACACATCCTCGACTTGATAGCTGAGCATGGCGAGATCTTGAGTAACCCGGTTTTCATCGGGATAAAGCCCGCCGAGGAAAGGATCGATGGCATCGCCGACGATTATGCGATCTCCTTCCACGTGAAGGCGCATCAGGCCGCTGGACAGGATGTATTCCAGCTTTCGCGACAAAATGCCTTCTGCGGCGGAGCTTACATAAAGCCGTTCATCCAGCGTTGGCGCACCATCGGCATGAAAACCGAGGAAAGACGCGCTGAGGCGTTCAAACGCGGCGCGGGAATCGGCGCTGAACGGCGTATTGACTGTGGGTTCATGTAAAGCAGTTGGTGAACCGAAATGCGTGTACCAGAGATGGCTGAAATGACCGTCGGTATTCTCCGCACGTTGAAACGAGGCCTCGATCAGCAGCGGCAGCGTATTGTTCTGGGAAATATTGCAGGCCCCTTCGACGCAAACGCGTTGCAACAGATCTTCGTCAACATTCAGACGTGAGCGGAAATAATCATAGTGAAACTCGACCGGCGCCTGAAAAGGCGGATGATCGAAAAAGTGTGTGGTCGCGAAATTCACCTTGTCCGCATAGATGCCGAAATGATTATAGGGCGCGTCCCAGTCTTGTATGGCCTCATTGCTTTGCCGGCCGCCATAGAGCGTCTGGGGACGCACAGCCAGGACGCCGATTTCTGTCAGAACGTCCTCGATATAGCCCTTGGTGTCTTCGACATTGGCGGTGGTGAAGGTTGGAGAACGATGCGGCACATTCGGCACCGCAGTAGCGCTCACCAACTCGTCCCAGAATGCTGGCAAGGCGGCGGGATTGCCATGAACATGCCATCCCTCCCCGCCATGTGACGTAAAGCCCATCGGGAAAATCCGCAGATCCCGCAACATCCGCGCCTGATTTATCGCGGTTGCGCGATCAAAATTATTGACTTCAATCTTGATGAGCTGGATCGCGCAATCCGCAGCACAGGAGGGCGATGCAATCTGAACCGAGGCGATCGAGCTCTGATCAAGCACGTCTCCCGCCGGCAGGAAAAAGTCCGGATAACGGCCCGGCAGTGTCAGGACGATAACATGCCGCTGCTCGCCTTCGTCCAGCTCCATACGCTGGAAGTTCACGATCTCGGCAGAGTTCACAGCGACCGTTGAACCTTCCTGTGTCTGAAACGCGATACGCAAGTCTTCCGCCGGGCGTTCAGACAGGTAGAGACGCAGGACGAGCCCGGACTGTTGGAACCGCTCGGCGGGGCGCGACAACAGTTCGCTGAGCGGAATTTGCGGGCTGGAGGATATCGCCCAGGGACCGCGCATCAGATAGGTTTCGCCGTCCGAAAACCAGCTGTGCAAATGGTCGTACCGGCCCCGATGCCAGGCCCGGCCAATATTGAAATAATTCGGCGCGCCGAACACCGGCGACTGATTTGGTCTGTCCACGCCATTGAATACCGACATCAAAACCAACGGGTCTTCATCATCGCCTGTAGAAGGCGTTTCGATGGTCGGTCCTGAGCCCGAAACAAAGATGGAGCTGGCAATGGGCAGCCCGAGATGATCATTCAAATAAGCATGCATGGCGATTGACGCCGAGGCACTGTCGGAATCGGCATCGCTGGTGAAGCCCACGCGGCCTGCGAATGGACGGGGCAAAACGCTTGCCCGCGCATCACCTCCGCCATCAGAAAAGGAAAAAAGCGTCTGGCTTTCATCGATGGCCGCAAGATCAAACGCATCCAGACGCGCTGTTGCCGCCGCAATCAATCGAGCACGCAGTTCGGATGTGTCTTCGCTTTCCGCGCACTGGAAAAACGCCGGGTAGAATTCATCAATGGTGGCTGCGCCATTTCCGGGCTGGGACCGCGTTTCCACGAAGACGGCCAACAGCAATTCATAGCAGCTGAACCCGGCCAGATAATCCGTCGGGTCCTCGACATTGATCCGGTCCAGAGTGGCCGTGCCCAAGGCGAAATACCGGGCTGCCGCTGTCTGGTTCGGGTTGGCGATGCGCGAATTCCGATGGAAGTTCGCCATCTGCATCATCGATGTGACGTGCAGACCGCGTTCCAGCGCCATGCGGTGAAAATAGGCTGCGCGCTCATTCTCGTTGCGGGGCTGAAGAATACCTGCCGCCCAGACCGGCGCATTGACATCCCCATTTTCGGAAGATGCGATCAGGTAATCCAGCGCACGATCAATATCAGCTTCGACGCCCTGACCGTCATGATACATCCGTCCGAGGAAAAACTGGGCGGTCGGGTCCTCCTGGGCATCGTATATTTCCAGGATTGAACGCGCTGTTTCAAACTCACCGGCCCGATAGGCGTTGATTCCGTCCATCAGGGTGGGTTCGGCAGAAACGCTTTCTTGCGCCCTGGCGCTAGCCGCAGTCAGGCAAAGGGCCGCAACAAGCGATAGCAGCCCGGCAAACCAGTTGCGCATCAGCGCGTCTCCAGGCTGACCAATTCCCAATCACCGTCGGTCGCAACAAGGCGGGCATCTGCAACATCCTCGAACCCGTCCCCGACATTGTATTCGTCCAGATTGGTGATGCGGATAATGCGAAGCTCGACTTCGGAGACATCCGCATCTGTCAGGAAGGGCAAGACCTCACCAAATTCAGCTGCAAGCGCGGTCATCAATTCGCGCGTTGTCTCCAGCGTCGTGGTGTCACCGGTCAGCGGTTGAACATCGAAATACCCGTTCGCTACGCCGTTTTCCACGCCGATGACCTGGATGTTGACCAGAGCGTCATCAACGATATCGCTCATCTCGTAAGCTGGCCCGCTGCTAGCGGCGTTTGCCGGGGCGTCCGGGTCGGTAGCTCCACCACCACACGCCACAAGAACAAGGCACAGGCCCGACAGGGCCGACAGGCGTTCTACGCGTCCAAACATCATACTCTCCCGGAACCCGCTGGATGGACCGCCTCAATCGGCAAACTGACGGGTTTTGTCAAGGCAGGCGCGTCCCTCCGGTCAGAGCATATAACCGCCGGAAAAGCCTTGAGTTCAGCGCGCCACCAATTCCTGCTCGAGAACCGGCGCAATGCGGCGAGCCATAATTCGGTATCCGTCCGGCGTCGGGTGCATCTGATCGACATAATGCTCGCCTGACATATCGGGATCGGGACCCAGGAAAGGCGCATTCGGGGCGGCTTGTTCTGCAAAGGCCAGCATGGCGGCGAAATTCCGCTCCCGCAGCGCAGAGGGCAATATCTGATCCCGCAAGTCCGGGTTCTCGGTGGCATAAACCAGCACCAGGGCCACGCCTGCGGCTTCGGCCGCTTGAAGCGCTTCGGCTAGCCGACGGGCTTGAAAACCCTCAGACGGGTCAAATTCAGCTGAAGCCAGCCGCTGGCGGAACAAAAGCGCCGATACCGGATCAACCGTGCCGGTTTCCGGAACAGGCTGAGACCGTGCGCGAACCCCCGTCAAAACCGCCGGTAAGGGCCCACCGGTAAAATCGGTCAGCACAATGTCGGCGGCACCGCGCGCCTGGAGGAGCGGCGCCGCAAAGCCCTCGCGCCGCCAGTCATGGGCGTGTTGTTCGTCATAGGCGTCAAAGTCAGATGAGAAGGCGCGGGCGCTGAGCACCAGCACAATGGCGTCGACCTCCAGCGCAACAACATCCTCTACGGTGCGCGCATAGTCGGCGGCCTTCAGGCCATTGGCACTGAGATTGGAAATCGTCGCGCCGGGCCGTTCCGCCGCCAATGCGCGAGACAATTCTCCGTCCTGCCAGTCCGCCAGACCATAATTGGCCATCACCTGCCCGAGCCCCACAGAATCGCCCAACACCACGATACGCTCACCCTCCATGCGTGACAGGGCGGCAAGCCGGGCATTGTAGCCGGCCTCGGTGACCAGATCGGCCGGGCGTTCCGCCAGATACGCCGTAACCGGAGCGCTGCGCACAACGCCTTCAACGACGGCAATCACCGCCGCAAGCAAAAAGAAACCCGCAAGGCTGGAGAGAAGATAGGGCCGCATCGCCGATCAGAATCCCTGATAGACCGGCACCGCGCCATCGGGCGAGGCAAACAGATAAAGCAGGTAAAGCTTCAGCCCCAGCCACAGGGCGGCAGCGGCCAGTCTCGCGAAACGCGGCTTGGGTTTGTCATTCTCTATCATAGAACCGCCAATACATTGCCGACATCGTTGTCGAGGAAAAGGAAGCTGGCCGCAATCATGTGCTGGAAAATGATGATGCGCACGATGCGGCCGGCCAGCTGATTGTCCATCTCGTTAAAGCGCTTGCGGCCATATTTCTTGATCATGGCCGAGCGGGCCAGATGCGTCAGGGACACGCCTGCCGCCTGGATGAAACCAAACACGATGAAATTCCAGGCAATGCCGTGCCATAGCCCGATCAGGAAGAAGGTGATGAACAGGCCGGTCATGATCGCCAGATTCTGGCGCTTGGGACCAAAAGTGCGGGTCAGTTGAACCAGCAAGGGCGTGAACAGAAACGTCTTGAACCAATGCCCCAGCGTCATATTCCAGCGGTTCCAGAAATCCTGGAAATCCACGGCCAGATAGGGCCGGTTGAAGTTCTCAGGAAACGCTTTGAAGCCCAGCAAACGGCTTAGCCCCACGACGATGTCGATATAGCCGGAGAAATCAAGGAAGAGGAAAATGTAATAGCTATATAACGCGATCGTCAGATCGGTCGCTGTCGGCTCGCCCGCCGCCAGAGCGGCAAAATCGCTTTGCCCGGCGAAAATCGGGGCCAACACCAGAATTTTCAAAGCCCCGGTCGTGATGCGCTGCAACCCATCCAACCACTCCCGGCCACCCGGCAGAGTCCGCACCGCCATGTCCTTCAGGTGCGCTTCCCAGGTCTGGATGGGCCCGGCGATCAGCGTCAGCGGGTTGATCAGGAAGGACAGCCAAAGCGCGGCATTTAAGGGCTCGCGCGCCCGGTCCGCGATCAAGAGAAGCTGGATCTGCCGGAAGGTGAGATAGGAAATACCGATCGTGCCCACGAGGCCGAGCGGTCCCGCAAAGGCCTCGACTTTTGTGGCTCCGAGCAAAAGCACATGCCAGGCGACACCGAATTTGACGAGCCCCCGGCTAAGCGGCGTTGATTGCCCCCAGGCAACCTGAAGGATGAGGAAATTGCTGACCAATGCCGTCATCAACAGAATGAATTGAATCTGGCTCGCCCAGGAGATCGCGATCAGCGCGCCACCCAGCGCCAGGGCAAACGGGATCAGCCGCCACTGGCGAAATTGCGCCAGCAGAATGGCCACGCCCGCAATCGCCAGAAACTGTGGCGAAGCCGCTGGAATGGACGGCAATCCGCTTATCAAATCAGCCTGTAACACCGGATGCACTTCCCGATCGTCCCGCGTGCCTTGTTTCAGGCACGCCCCAGCGAGCGCGAATAGCCTTGCGTGCCGGTCCGGGTCAACTGCGCGTGTGCGCCAGCCGGTCTTCCAATAGGGCGATCATGAGCTCCGGCTCGGTCTTCGGGAACATATGCCCGCCTTCCGGCACAACGTGCTGGGACCAATCCGGACGGAGCTGTCTGACCTTTGGCATCAGGCCGGCAATCACCGCATTGGTGTCCGCCGCGTAGATGACTTCTGTCGGACAAGCGATGTCGGCAAACAGGCTGGTTGCATCAGCGGGGAAAACCGCTTCCCATTCATGGATTAAAGGCGGCAACGTCCAGGAAAAGGCGATCCGGTGATGTTCGCCCATGCCAGCCCAAACGTCTTCCCCTTCCCAGAAAGAGATGAAGACCTCTGCCGCCGTCAGCCAGTCGTCCCTGGCACCTGCTTCACAGATTTTTTTAAACGCGGCTTCCAGCTGGACTGCAAGCGATGCAGTTTCGCCCTCATGAAGCAGGTTGAACGGGTTGGGTTCGACCAGGATCAGTCGCGAGATTTTGTCGCCAAACCGTCCGGCGGCTTTAGCGGCCACCATGCCGCCAAAGGAATGCCCCACCAGCTCGATTGGCCCATCACCGTCAAAAACCGGCGCAATGGCATCCACATGATCGTCAAGCGTGACCTGACCATCGGACCAGGGGGATGTTTTCGCATACCCCATCAGATTGGGAGCCAAGCATTGGTAACGATCGGCGAAGGCCTTCATCACCGGTTTCCATTGCCGGGCACCACTTACGGAGGAATGAATGAGGACAAGGCGAGGCCCCTCGCCTTCTTCAAGATAGTCGAGCCGCCGGCCGTCCTGTTCGATCACCGGCATACGGTTTATTCCCGGCCGGTCCGCTCTTTGATGATGTCCATGAATTCACCAACATTTTCGAGCATGGAGATTTCAGTCGTGTTGAAGCGGATCTCGAACTTCGCTTCCGCCGCCATGATCAAGCCAACATGCGACAGGGAATCCCAGCCTTCTATGTCTTCTGCGGTCGTTTCACGCGAAATTTCAATGCTGTCATCGTTGAAGGTCTCGCGGAAGACTTCGAGCAGATCGGATTCAATAGACATGGCTCAATTCCCGTTATATTGGTCTGGTTGGCGCAGCACATCGCCGGTTTTGAGACCAATTTCAACCGGATTTAGCGCTTCGGCCTTCCGGACATCACTGTCGGCATAAATCTCCGGGATACTCAAACGTCCTCCCGCAACGGCGATTTCGATCCCGTCTACGTCGGCTTTCAGTACGCTGCCAGGCGGCTCTGAAATGGCTTCGGCGAGAAATTCAAAGCGCTCGGCAAACACGTCGCGCCTGTCCGCTGTGATCACGCGCGGGCGGTAATATCCATTAGCGAGTGGCGCAAACCATAGCGCACGCGACAAGGGCTCCAGCCGGTCTTCCGGCCACCACCAGGGCAAATCCCCGTTTTCGGGCCGGTCCTTGCCAGCAAAATAGCGCCGCTGACCGGAATCCTGCACCACGGGCGAGAACTCGCGCGACAATAATTGCGGCAGAACGATAGTTTTGAAGGATGACATCCCGCCCATAATGACCTTCATAATGGCGCGCACGACCGTGATATCCGGCTCGAAGGGAAAGCGTTCGACATGGATGATGTCACCCGTATCGATCCCCTCATCGACGAAATGCCAGGCGATGCCGTATTCCCGCTCACCATTCAGAATGGCCCAGGAAATCGGATTGAGCCCGGCATAATCCGGTAAGGGGCCATTATGAAAATTCACGGTTCCATATGTGGGCAGGTCAAGCATTTCACGCTTGAAGATCATATAGTTATTGGCACTGATGATGTAATCCGGCTTAAGCCCGCCGACGAATGCCAGCACCTCAGGTGTCGAGAGCCGGGTTGCGGCTTGATAAGGAAGCTCCAGCTTCGCCGCGAGAGCTTCCAGCGAAGATTGCGCGGTCTCGTGCCGCGGATCACCGACCAGACCGACAAGCGCCGCCGTGTCGTCGGCTTTCAGGATCCGCGCTGTATCAATGGCGGCTTTACCGCTGCCGATGATGATAAACCGCATCGGATCAGCCCTCGAGTTCTTCGCGCTTGGCCAGCGCTTTGTAATCCACCTTGCCATTGGCGTTGAGCGGTAGCTCATCCAGGAAGATCAACCGATCTGGGATCATGTAATCGGCCAGCTTTTCACGGCAGTAATCAAGGATGATCTTCTCGTCTGTCACCGGCGCAGCGGACCGGATGAAGGCCACACAACCCATCGCATTGCCACCCTCAATCACCGGCCAGGGCAGAACCGCAACATCCGTCGTTTCGCTGACGGCGCGCACCGTGCTTTCAATCTCGCCAAGTTCGACACGGAAGCCCCGGATTTTTGTTTGATTGTCCGCCCGGCCCGCAAAAATGAAGCCTTTTTCTTGTGTGTAACGGCCCAAATCCCCGGTTTTATACCAGGTCACCCCATCGCGTTCGAAGAAGCGCTTGGCGTTAAGCTCGGGATCCTGCCAGTAGCCATCAAACACCTGATTGCCGGTAAAGCAGATCTCGCCGACCTCGTCGCCGCCGACCGGCGCATTGGTCTCGTGATTGAACAGCCCCATCTTATTGCCGGAGAAAGGTTCGCCCAACGAGACGACTTCATGCGGATCAAAATCTTCGGCGGCAAATTTACGACCGCACAGCGAAATCGTGCCCTCTGTCGGGCCATAGATGTTCCAGACCGGCGCGTTGGGCGCAGCCGAATACCAATCAGACGCCACAGAAGCGACCAGCGGTTCGCCCGCGAAAATCGTCGAGCGCAGGCTGGGCATGCTGCCTGGCGATAAAAGTTTGTTCTCTGCCAATAGCCGCGCCGTTGACGGCACAGAAAACCACTGCGTGATTTCCTGTTCTTCCACAAAGCGCGAGGACATCAGGGCGCTGTTTTCCGGGATGGAGATCATGGCCGCGCCATTCGTCCAGGCGGTGAACATGTCATGGATGGAGACGTCAAAGGTCACATCGCTGATCTGGATCACCCGGTCATCCGGCTCGGTCGGGCAAATGACCGAAGCGATATTATCCAGATAGGCGCGCAAATGCGCATGCGTGATCGGCACACCCTTCGGCAGGCCCGTGCTGCCAGAGGTGAAGATCACATACATCAAATCGGTTTCCGGCGCGTCCAGATCAGGATCCAGCGCATCGGCAGAGGCGGAAAGGTCTGCCGCGCCGATCACCGGCAAGCTGACGCCGTCAATCGGCCCGTCGCGATCCGGTGTCACGATAAACTCAAGATCAGGCAGATCGGCAACGATCTCAGCGAGGCCGGCGGCACAGGATTGTTCCACAACCAGCGCCTTGGCACCGGCGGCTTTCAGGATCAGCCGGTTCCGGCTATCGGGAAAACGGGGGTTTAAGGTCACGTAGGTCGCCCCAGACGCCATCACGCCCAGAATCGATGCGTAAAGCGTGGGTGTGCGCTTGCCGAGCACAGCCACCCGCATGCCCCGGCCAAGGCCTTGCGCGCGTAATTTGGTGCCGATGAGCGCAGCCCGGTCCCGGAACTCACCATAACTCAGGGTTTTCGCCCGCGCCCAGACCGCCAACCGGTCCGAATGCGCCTCGGCCATGTCAAATACAGACCGCGTAATATTGCTCACAAGACCCCCCGCAAAACTTGCCTGTCTTCGCTTTGATTTACTCGCAATCTGCCAGACAAAAAGCAAGCACCGCGCCGCGCTCATTGTCAGCAACCGGTGCGGCAGAGTTAGCGCGCTTGAACCTCATCAAGCCCGCGCGAGAAGAGTGTTGCCAGGAGCGCCATACCGGCCATCAGAGCCAGAACCAGCACCGGCCCGGCCAGCGCTGCGATTAAGCTGAATAGAGCCCCCGCGATCAAAACCAGGCCGACAATCGTGTTGGACAAGGCTGTGTAGGCGGCGCGGGTGTCTTCTGTGGCCATGTCGGTCAGATGCGTTGACCGCCCAAGCCGGACGCCTTGATAAGCAATCATGACGAGGAAAATCATGGCCGGCAGGGCAAAGAGCGGGTGCAGCCATCCGGCCAACGCCAGAGCGGCGCTTGCCACCAATCCGCCCGCACCCGCCAAGCCTGCTATCATCAACACTTTCCGGCTCGACCGGTCTGACAGCCATCCCCAGACATAGCTGCTGACAAGCGCTGCAGAGGCCGAGGCCAGGACAAGCGCACCCAGCGGCAATGCCCCGGTGGCCGAAGCCGCCGCCACCATGAAAGGCGGGGCCAAAGCTGTGGAGGTCAACAATGAGCGAACCAGGATAAACCGGCGCAGCTGGGCATCCTCTTTGAGGTAACCCATATTCTCGATCGCGGCCGAGAACGCTGCTTTTCCGCCGTCTGTTGCTCCGGAATGTTCCCTCAGTGTGATGAAATCACACGAAGCGGCCAGCCAGGCGAGTGCCGCCAAAAACAGCGCGCCGGTCACCAACGAAACGCGTTCGACCACGCCGGTCATAAGAGCCAGCGCAAACACAATCACCGTGACGGACGCGATAGTGCCCGCCAACCCGGTCGCCCGGCCCCGTCGTGTTTTGTCGACCGTCTTGCCGAGCACGTCCTTATAGCAAACCGAACAGACGCTGCGCGCCAGGGCGAGAACCGTCAAAGCAAGGAGGATCAAGGCTCCAGCCAGCGCGCCCTCCAGAAATACGGCGATCAACCCGATCGACAGAGCGGCCAGCGCCTGGAGCGCAGCTCCTGCCGCCCAGGCCCATTTGCGCTGTGGCAAGCGACGCAGAGCGCCTGCGGTAAATAATTGCGGTAAAAGCGCGCCAGCCTCGCGGATCGGCACCAGAAACCCGACAAGGGCAGCGGGTGCGCCCAGCTGCAGGATTAGCCAGCTCAACACCAGTTTCGGATCAATCAATCCGTCGGCGCTCTTCGACAAGGACAGCGCGCCCACATGGCGGAAGAAATTCCCGGCTTCCTCGCGACAAGCGCTGTCAGGAATATCCCGGCAGGTCCGCCCCTCATCGTCGATCGCGATCGCCTGAAAGGCAGGGGCCAGCCAACTACGGGATGCTTTTTCTGTGCCATCGGCCATGTCCGCACAGCTAGAGCAGACAACCTGCCTTACAAGACGTTAGAGATGATTGCCGCCGGGCCGAAACCGGCCTAAGTCGAGATCAACAGGTATTGGAGCTGGATATGAAACTGTCTTCCTTGATCGCCCTGGCCGCAACTGCAGTGTTTCTGACAGCCTGTGGCGGAGGCGGTGACACCGGCGAGGATGGCGTGATTTCGCACAATGGCGAGGACACCAGCCCGCCCGCCATTCCGACGGTTGATCTCTCCGCCCTGCCCGCTCCTTACAATGCTGCAGACTATGACACCGGCCGGCGCATGTTCCGCCGATGCGCTTCCTGTCACACCGTCACACCGGACGGTGGAAATCGGGTCGGCCCCAACCTTTATGGCATGTTCGGCCAAGTGGTCGGTACCCAGGATGGATTTGACTATTCCACGGCACTCGAAGAGGCCGATTTCATCTGGACGCCGGAGCAACTCGACGCCTGGCTGGCAAACCCGCGCGAGTTCCTGCCGGGCAACCGTATGTCATTTGTAGGCCTTCGCGACGAAGAGGACCGCGTGAACGTGATCGCCTATCTGATGCACGAAACCGGGTATTCGGCAGACTAGAAGCGGCGCCACCAGCTGACAATTACACCGGATTCGTCGATTGAGTTACGGCCATCAATCGTCGTGAACGCCCCGAACATCAACGTGCCATTGCCGATCGCCCGCCCCGCCGAGACCTGCAGCTTATGCTGACGGAACGCCCGGTGACTGCGTTGGCGGTCCGCTTCGCCTTGCGTGTAGAAGGATTGTGCGAGCAGCTGATAGCGCTCTGCCCATCGCCATCCCAGAGTCGCATCCAGCCGGTATTCCTCAGGATAGCCCTCGGCCCTCCAGGTATAACCGGCTTGCAGGTCTGCAAAACCGTTAGTGCCTAAAGACCGGCCGATAAGCAGGCGGGCTTCGGCTCCATTTGCGCCATCACCCAGGGGGCGATCCGCAATATTCTCGCCGCCCCCGGGGATAACCGCCGCCAACTGCGCCGATACAACAATTCTTCCCGATTGCCACAATCTCGCTTGAAGTCCTGCCCGGCTAGCGGAAAGGCCTTCGGCGGTGTCGGTGATGCCATTATTGTCCTGGCTCACGCGTTGGCTGGCCAGCTGAAGGATCAGAGTCAGGCGGTCGCTCAAACCGTATTCGGCATAGATCGAGGTTTCAAACTTGGAAAAAGAAAGGCCGGGGATTGTCTCCCCGGCCGCACCCAGCCCCGCTTCAGCCTGCGAGATTAACAGGCCTGAAATCATGATGCCTTGGCCTTTTTCCTGAACCCAGGCTCCAGCATGCACTGCCGGAGTCCAGATCAGCGCTGCGGCGAGGCTTACTGATCGTATCCCGGCGATTCCCGATCGACGCGGGTGCGCAGCGCATGCCAGGCGATTTCGGCAAACAGCTCGTTGTTTACCCCCTCGTTCGCCTGCGAAAACACCAGGTCCTGTTTTTCCTGATCCCATTCGATCAATTCCGAGCCACCCGATTGGGCCATGATCTGCATGTTACACGCCCGTTCGAGATTGAAAATCCTCAAGTAAGCCTGAAACGGATTTGCACCTACAGATAGTGTTCCATGATTGCGCAGAATCATCAGGTGTTTTTCCCCCAGATCCGCGACAAGGCGCGCCTTCTCGTCTTCGATCAGCGCGATGCCTTCATAATCATGATAGCTGACATCATTGAGGATGGTCATAGCCGTTTGGGAAATCGGCAGAAGGCCCCGCTTCTGCGCCGAAACGGCGACGCCCTGATCCGTATGCAGATGCAGCGCGACTTTCACATCCGGACGGGCCGCATGAATGGCCGAGTGGATCGTAAAACCCGCTGGATTGATTCCATACATGGACGGCGGGAGGACATTCCCGTCCAGATCTACTTTCACAAGATTGGATGCCGTAACATCCTCGTAAAGCAGGCCGAACGGATTGAGCAGGAAATGCTCGTCCGGACCCGGGACACGCATGGAAATGTGAGTGAAAAACAAATCATCCCAGCCGTGCATTCGCACCAGCCGGTAGAGCGCAGCCAGATCACAGCGGGCTTTCCACTCGTCTTCACTCACCTGTTCTTTGACGCTTGGCGGTTTTTGATCGTCCATAAAGGCCTCCAGATTTGATCCTAAAATTGAACGCTGTGCGGATGGCGTCAATGACCTACCTTTAGATGTGCCTTAACGAGCGCGTAACCATGTCTGTCATCGTGTGCAGACTCACGGTAATTTCGTTGACGGAAAACAGGCAGGCCAATGAGCGATATCGCTTCCGCCTTAACACAGATGGCGCGCATCAAGACGCCGGAAAGCCGCGCGGCTTTGGCCTTGGGCGTGACCGATATCTGCACGGCCAAACCCTTGTCCAATCGCGTGGAGCCGATTGCCAATGACCTGCTGCTCTCCCTTGCCCATAAGGTTGAGGAGCAAGTCCGCGTTCAGATGGCCAACAAGCTCGCCGGATGTAACTGGGCTCCGCGCGGCATAATCCGCTTTCTGGCATTTGATGCACCGAGCGTCGCGGAGTCGATTATTGCGCAAAGCCAGGTCCTGGAGGCCGAGGATTTGGTCGAACTGGCCGAAACCGGCAGCGAAAAGCACCGCATAATGATCGCAGAACGCCTCCATATCGGGATCGCTGTCAGCGATGCGGCTGCGTTCAAATCTGAAATCCGCGTTCTTCGCAGTCTGGCGCAAAACCACACTGCGCGGCTCTCGGAACGTACGCTCGACAAGTGCTTCAACGCGGCTGACGAAGATGACGAGATCGCGCACGATCTGCTCGAGCGCGATGACGCGCCGCCCAGCCTGATTGATACGCTGACCAGGAAGATCTCCGGCGCGGTCCGCGATCAGGTGGAAAAACATTTCGATCTCAAGCCGGGTGCCTTGGCGGAAACAGTAATTGAAACCACGACCCTGCAGCCAGCAGAAGATGAGGAAGAAGAAATCAGAAAACTGGTCGAGCAAATGTCGGCCATGGGCGAACTGGACGGAACGCTCGTCGTGCGCGCGCTAACTGACGGGAAAATCCTCTTCTTCGATTACGCCCTTGCCGATCTTTGCGGCCTGCCCGTGGAAAACTGGCGCGCAGCACTCGGGGCCTCCAGCATGCGGGCTACGGCACTGGCTTGCCGGGCGGCACGTATCGATAAATCACTCTTCCCGTCCGTTGTCCGTGGCATGCAAAAAGCCGGGCGAATCCAGGACGATCTGCCATCTGATGCGATGATGAGCGCTGCGAACATCTTCCAGAAGTTTACGCCGGGCAGCGCCTATGATGCCTTGCGCCGCCTTGCGCTAAGCGTTTGAATAATCCGGACCGTTTCAGGAGCCCGGAGTGAACGCTACCGCCTTGCCAGAAAAACCTGCTCTCGCCTTTCTGGCGAGTGACCGCCCCGAAGCACAAGAGGCCCGGACGCGCCTTGTGGCTCAGTATCGCCAGGTCACGGTGGACAAGGCGGATGTCATCATCGCACTCGGCGGCGATGGAATGATGCTCGAAGCCTTGCACGCTTCCATGGCCACCGGGGCGCCTGTCTATGGTGTCAATTATGGCTCGGTTGGTTTCCTGATGAACAGCCCGGCAGAAGATGATTTGATTGGTCATCTGCGACGTGCTGAACGCACATCAATCCATCCACTCAGAGCGGTCATGACAGATGAGGCCGGACACACGGCCACCCTTCTGGCTATCAATGAAGTCTCACTCTTGAGGGAAACCCGGCAGACCGCAAAAATCCGGATTTCAGTCGATGGCCGTGTTCGCCTCGACGAGCTGGCAGCAGATGGTGTCATGGTCGCCACGCCAGCAGGTTCAACCGCCTATAATGCCTCGGCTCATGGACCCATTTTGCCGCTCGGATCCCGCGCTCTTGCGTTGACCCCGATCAGTGCCTTCCGGCCCCGCCGATGGCGGGGTGCCTTGTTAAGCCATGACAGCACGGTCCGGTTTGATGTGCTCGAGCCGGCCCACCGCCCGGTCGCCGCTGTGGCCGATAATCAGGAATTCCGGGATGTAGTGTCCGTCGACATCAGCGAAGCCACCGACGTCACCCTGACCATGCTATTCGATGAAGGCCGCGCTTTGGGCGAACGCATCCTGATTGAACAGTTCCAGACCTGATCCCGCTTAGTCAGGCGTTAAACATACTCTGATAGCCATTATCCCAATCCGCATAATAAGCGCGGGATAGGGATGGTGATTATGGATAACGCGTCGAATGGATTGGGTATGACGGTGCTGATTTACAGCCGCTCGCGGCCTTTGCAACAAGCGCTACAGGCCATGCTTGGCGCGCTGGGATGCCCGGCCACCCCGACGGCTGGCACAGCCGAGGAGGCCAGCAATGTCTTCGCGGCTCAGGCCGTCGATGCCATTATTCTGGGACGCGATAGTGACGCCGCCGATCTGGCCGACACTTCACTTCCGATTGTTGACTTTACGCGCCCCTGCCGGATCAGCGAGCTAAAGTCTGCGCTCATTTCGGTCCACGCAACGCCGGCTGCTTCGCAATCAGCACTTGCCACCCAAGCCCACGCATAGGGAATTCTGACATGGTCAAGAAAGAACAACCGATTGAAATGATCACGCCGCCGAACATGCTACGCGTGAAGGTCGGCGGCCGCATCGGTCCAATTGATGAAAAGGCGATCGAACGCGCCGAAGCCGCGCTCGACGACATGAAAGAAGTTTTTTCCAACTGGCTGGAAAATGAGGTCGAAAAACTCGAAGACGCGGCTACTCATGTGGCGCGCGACGGGATCAACAGCCCGGCTGGTGAGACTTTGTTTGCACGGGCACACGATCTGCGCGGTATGGGCACGACCTACAATTTTCCGATTGTCACCCGCATGGCCGGATCACTCTCAAAATTGATTGAGACCGAAGAAAAGCGTGCCATTGCCCCCACCAAGCTGGCTTTGGCGCATACGCACGCCATCCGCGCGGCCCTTCGTCAGGGCGTGAGGGATGATCAAAATCCTGTTGGCAAAGCGCTGGCAGAGGAGCTTGAAAGCCAGGTTCTGGATCTAGTGGCAGAGTTTGAAGATCAGCCGGCGATGCGGGCTGCAGGCTGATCGTCTGCTTCATCCTGATCGAGGCGCGACAGGATATATTCCAGATCTTCTTCGGGAACGCCCTGAAACTTTGTCAGCGAGCGCTCAACAAGGCGGCGTCTGAACAGGATGCGCCCCTCTTCGCCCGGCCCCATTTCGATTGAGTGAACCGTATCAATAGCGGCACGAATGGCTGGCAGCAGTCTCTGCGGCAATCCTGTGCGCTCAAACACGGCCTTCAGCCCCAACGGGCCGGCATCATGGATCAATAGCCAGGCTTTGGAATGGGGAACACCAGCAAGCCGGGCAATGGCGTGCTCGAAGAACGCAATATGCCCGCGCAGCAGGCCGCGCAAAATAATGGATGGCGTCAGGCGTCCTGACGACTGCAATTGTTCGACAAAGCGGTCCATGTCCGGGGCAACGCCGGCTTGATCCACCAGATCAACGGTTGCCCGCTCTCGCGCGCCCTCGGCCAGATCAACAGCGATTTGCGGCGGCAGGGCGTGCTTCCTGACAAGGCGTTGCAACGCATCATCGCTGACGCGGGCAATAATTTTCTCGGTAATTTCAATAGGCAGGATGGAACGCGATACGAAGGAATCCATCACCGTTTTGGATTCACCAAAGCGGCTGATAGAGCGCTCGTAAGCCTCATCATCGAATTCCGCGCCGTCATTTGCCGCCACAATCCCCATCGCGGTTTCATCCGCATGATCGATCAGCGACATGACAACCGGCTTCGAAACGGTCTCGCGCGCCGCAACCGCCGCCAATTTCGCGCCAGGCTCGGATCTGACGATCTCGATCAATTCGGCATCGGTGAAGACCGGACTGCCGGCAATCACAGGCACGGCGATGGAATCGATATCCTTCGCCAGCTTAAGTGCGACATCCTTGGGCAGGTGCGGAGATTGACGCAGGGTGACGGCCAGCGCGCGGCGCACCAGCGTCGCAGCATCTTGAGCGATCATATTGATGATCGCATCGGCGGCCTGGCGCTCTTCCGCCGACAATTCCGGCGAATCAATGCGTTGGCAAATCTTGCGGGCCGCGAGCGCGCGATCTTCGGCATTCTCGCCTTTTACAAGGCGCCGGATATCTTCGTCAGTAAGGCGCGAACGCATCGCCACGATGCTCATGAGCTTCGTCCTGCAGCTTGCCAAATCACCCCATGCGATTCGGCCTCAAGGTAGAGGGTCCGACTCTCGTGTTAACGAAACCTTAGATTCGCGTGCCGGGGATTAACTTTCGTTCCGGTCTCGGCTGCCGGGTGCTTCCAGAGACGCCAGAATCGCAACGACTTCAGGCGACAGCGTCCCATCGCCGGTAATTCCCAGCCCGCGCGTAAAGAAGGCTTGCGCTTGCGCAGACACCGGCCGGTTGAATTCCAGCCGCGAGGGCGGCGACGGCGCATCTGGCACCGTATGTGGCGCTGACACCGGTGTTTCCCGGGTCAGCCCTGCCAATACTTCCTGTGCCGAGCGGGCGCGTCCGGCATCGAAAAACACATTGCGGTTCGCTGCTGCGGCTGCCGGGAACAGCTCGCTGGCGCGCATTCCCGGCGTTTCGGACGCCGTGTTGATCAATTGCGAGGCGCCACTCGCTCCGAGGAAATGTGCGGCATACAGCTCACCGGACGTCGGCTGACGTCCGATTCGCGATTGCAGGATGGACGCGTTTTCCGCCGCCAGCTCACCCGCCATTCGCGCCGCCAGCCCTGCGTTAAAACGAAGATCAAGAATGCGCTGTCGTTCAGCTGGGTCGGCAACAGTATAGCGGCCCTGAGCATTCTGTTCGATCTGAGAAGCCTCCATCGCCATCCCGTGTTGGGCACCATGACGGTTGACCATGGCCAGCCAGGTTT
Source organism: Hyphobacterium sp. (assembly GCF_965228115.1). GTDB lineage: Bacteria > Pseudomonadota > Alphaproteobacteria > Caulobacterales > Maricaulaceae > Hyphobacterium. Next base: position 803,047 of record NZ_OZ245794.1, read on the forward strand.
GATCGAGAAACTGGTACATGCCCGCAGCTGATGACGTCGTCGCACGGGCATTGGCGTCAAAATTCGATTCCCGTGCGGCGGTCCGCACCATGAAGTCAAAATCCGCACCGGTTTCCTGTGATGCCCTGGCAATCAGGGCATGTGTTGAATCGCCCGCAGGTGAAATCGTGCTCATAACCAGCCTCAACTTAGCTGAGCGCAGTCTTCAAAGCGTCGGCTAATGCCGCGTTAATGCGGTTCAAACCGACTTGGAGACAAGGCCGACATCCCGCTCGCGCCGGTCAGAATCATATCCGCCATCGATTCCGCCACCGCCGGTGCCAGCAAAACGCCATTGCGATAGAGCCCTGTCGCAAGAAAGACTCCACCGGTCTGGCCCGCGCCAAATATAGGAAGCCCATCGCGCGTTCCCGGCCGGATACCGCACCAGCGTTCCAGCTCGGTTTGCTCTTTCAAACCGGGAAGCAACAGGTTGGCGCGGTCCCGAAGCGCGGCAATAGCGGCCGGATCCACTTGGTCGTCGCATACCCCGGTTTCGCTGGTCGCGCCGATCACAACGCGGCCGCCTGGCTTCTGGGAGAGATAGACATCTATCGCACGCACACAGGCCGGCAGGTTCAGATGTGTAGCTTCAACCGACAACATCTGGCCTTTGACAGGAATAAGCTGAGACAGGGCCGGCTCAAATCCAGCAAGCTGCGCAGCTTCATGCCCTGTTGCGAGGATGACCGCATCCGCTTCAAACGCACCTCGGGCGTGTTGAACAACAACGCCGCCATTGATGTCGACCCCTATTACCGGCGTATTTTCATACACCTGACCACCAAACTGCCGGACGGCATCGGCCAACACCGGGCCGAGCCTCCGATTATCCAGTTCGCCATCCTGATTGAAGATCAGAGCGGTTTCAGCATTCAGTCCCGCAGTTTCCGGCTTGGCCGATTGAGTCCTGAAGCCGTGTGCCTTCGCATAGGCGGCAAGACCGTCCAGCCAGCCCTGCTCTACCGATGTTAAAGCCGATGCCAACACGCCGCTCGCACGGAAACCGATCCGGTCAGGCCCCAGCTCCTGCGCCCATTGATGCCAGAGCGACATGCTGCGTCTTGAAAGCTCGGCAAGATCAGGCGGCGCATTATGCGCTGCGCATTCAAATCCGCCTGCCAGCATGCCGCCGGACGCCCAGAGCGCGCCGCGCCCCACCTGTCCGGCCTCGAAAAGACTTACCGCCGCGCCCCTTTGCAGAAGGACGTAAGCACAGGCCAATCCGGCGATTCCACCGCCGGCAATCGCAACCTTCATACGTGGATTTAACTTGAAACTCATGCGGCACAGTCCCATCATTCCGTCAGCGGGGACATAACTCGTAGCAAGGAGTACGAGATGAGAACCTTGATTCTGGCGTCAATCGCCGCGTCAGCCTTTGCGGTAGCACCTGCCGGGGCGATGGGTGAAGAAGAAGACTCACCCCGCTGCCTGCGAATGACCAATATCAACAGCTACAGCGTCATTGATCGCGAACATGTGGTGTTCCGCGGCGGGGCCAGCCGGCACTATCTGGCGACAATGCGGCATCGCTGCCCGGACCTGAATTTTGGCATTCAGATCGCCACCTCATTCGGCAGCAATGCTACAATCTGTCATCCGGTTGTGGAATTCATTACGCCGCAGAACGGGTTTCGATGCGCCATCGACACGATCGAGCAAGTCGACAGCATGGATGAAGCACGCGCCTTGATCGCCGAACGGGCGGAAGCGGAAGCCGAAAGTCAGGAATAACCGCGCGAGGCGATATGCTCGCGCATGGCCGCAATCCGCGTATCGTCGGATGGGTGTGTCGACATGAATTCCGCAGACGATCCGCGGTGCAGCGACGACATGGCCACCCAGAAATCCAGTGCATGGTGAGGCTCATAACCTGACGCCACCATGTAATCGACGCCCAGACGGTCGGCTTCCAGCTCGTGTTGACGCGAATACGGCAAGATCACGCCATAAGTGACCCCGGCCCCGAGTGCCGCAGCCATATTGTCATCGAAGTTTACACCTTGCGACTGGAGCAGAGCGCCGGCGAGCTGCATTCCGATCTGGCTGGCTTGTTGCTGGCTGGCGCGCTCGCCCGCATGCCGCCCGGCGACATGGCCCATCTCATGGCCCATCACGGTCGCGACATGCCCGTCTTCTTCCATGATATCGAGAATGCCGCGATAAAAGGCGACCTTCCCGTTTGGCAAGACCCAGGCATTGACCTGATCGGAATCGATCACCACGAATTCCCAATCGAGATGCGACATACCGGAGCGGGCAACCATGTTGGAGCCGACGCGTTGCAGACGGCGATTATAGCCCGGGTCGCGCAGCACCCGTTCACGGGAAATGGCCTGGGTCCAAGCCTGCTGGGACAAATACATGATCTGATTATCGGACACGAGCTGCAGCTGGCTGCGGCCCAGCGCATCATTTTGTGCGCATCCTGCGACCGGAAGAATGCTTCCCGCCGCCAACCCAAGAACGATGTCGCGGCGATTCATCGGAAATTTCTTCATTGTCATAACTCGCCCCCTGAACGGCCATAATTGTTTGCGCTATACTAGCCACAAAATCCCGGCATGAAACCGGATACGCGCCAAAAAAATCGGAGACCTTTATGATTCGCCGCCTTCTGACCGTTGTGATCGGTCTCGTTCTGATCCTGATAATCGCTGCGATCCTGATCCCGATTTTGCTGCCGGAATCCTTCTATCGTGACCGCGCGCAAATCGCCGCAAGCGAGGCCTTGGGACGCGAAGTGACCTTGGCAGGTGAAGTACGACTGACCATCATCCCGAACGTCCAGATTACCGCCACGGATGTGTCCATTGCCAATGCCGAGGGCTTTGGTGACGCAGCTTTCGCGGACATGGCGGAAATGCGCGTCGGCGTTCAACTCTGGCCGTTGCTCTCGCGAAACGTGATCATTGACGAGTTTGTACTTGTGGACCCGGCGATACGTCTCCAACAACAGGGCAACCGCAATAACTGGACATTGGGCAGCCCGGCTCAATCCGCCGATGCCTCACCTGCATCCAGTGAGGGGTTTGTTCGTCGTCCCGGCGCCCTGCCCTTTGAAGCATCGCTGGGTGATATCCGGATCCGGAACGGATTCATCAGCTATGAAAGCGGGGCCACACGCCGGGAAATTCGGGGGCTGGATCTGAATATACAGATGCCCGGGCTTGATGAAGCGCTCGATCTGGACGGATCGCTTGCTGCTGATGGTGAAGCCATGACCCTGACGGCGCATCTCGGGTCTCTGCGCGGCTTTTTTGAAGGCGATCAAGTGGCGGCTCGTCTGACACTGGGAGGTGATCTGATTGATCTCAGCTTTGATGGCGATGTCCTGGAAGGTGAAAGCATCAGCTATGCCGGTTCGGCAGATATCAATATCCCCTCCATTCGCCAGCTTGCTGCTTTTGCCGGCTCGCCCCTGCCGCCTGGCGAAGGGCTTGAAGGATTTACCTTGAACGGTCCGGTTTCCGGCGACCTTGGCAGCATCCGGGTGGGAACAACGGAAACACCGGCACGCTTGCGCCTTGACCAGACATCGGGCACCGGCAGGATCGGCGCCGATTTCAGCGGCACCAAACCGGTTCTGTCCGGCACGTTAAACCTGCCGCGATTAAACGTAACGCCCTACATCCCGGTCGCCCCGGCAACGACGGCCCGCACCGGCGGCGTGTCGCCCTGGTCTGAAGACCGCATCGACCTCTCCGCGCTGGATATGCTGGATGCCAATCTGAATCTGAGCGTGGGAGAGCTGGAAATCCAGGATGTCGAAATCGCGGATGCCGTCCTGAATGTCGAGTTGGTGAATTCGCGCCTGGAAGCCAATCTATCGCAAATATCATTGTACGAAGGTGGTGGCAGTGCGCTTTTCGTCGCCAATGGCCGGGGGGCAACACCGTCTTTCCGCATACGATCGGACATGGAGTCGATTGCGGCCTTGCCCCTGTTGCAGGCAGCAGTCGGATTTGATCGGCTGTCGGGAATTGGGCTGGTGAATATTGATGTCCTGATGTCGGGAAACAATCAGGCTGAATTGATGCGCAGCATGGATGGGAATGGCCGCTTCGGCTTTGATAATGGCGCCATTCGAGGCGTGAATCTGGCGCAAGCCATTCGCGGCATTGAGACCGCTTTGACGACACGCCGCCTGCCCGAAGGCTTTGGCGAAAACGAGGAAACAGACTTCTCAACATTGGCGGGCAGCTTCACGATTCAGGATGGCGTTGCCACCAATAATGATCTGCTGATGCTCTCGCCGCTATTGCGGGTCGAGGGGCTCGGGACAATCGATATCGGCCAGCAGCGCCAATCCTATCGCCTGCGTCCGCGTGCTGTGGCCAGCATCCAGGGTCAGGGCGGTGACCGGGACCTGCGCGGCATTGTCGTGCCCATCGTGATTGGCGGCACATTTGACCAGCCCACCGTCGGCATCGATTTCAGCACCTTGCAGCAAAATCTGGTGCAGGGCGTGGTTCAGGGCATTGCCGGCGGGCAAAGCCCGGAAGACGCCATCCGCAACGCGATTGGTGATGTGCTGGGCATTGGCGGCAATTCCGGCACATCAGATCAAGGCGGAGAAGAAACCCAGGAACCTGAAGACCCGGCGGAACGCCTGCTACGCGGGCTGTTTGGAAATCGCGGGAACTCCGGTCAGAACACTGGAAACGAAGAGGGCGATGAGCCGGACGGCAATAATCCGCAATAAACGCAGATTTGTTGCCGCAGGTTCACCTTGATCGTAACAAGATAGCGGAGCTTGATGGATTTTTTGGCCAGACCGGGAGCTTGAAATGAACTGGAAGTGGGCATTAACCGCACTGATCGGGGTTTTGGTTTTCTCCGCCGCTGCGGACGCACAACGCGGAAACCGCGCGCTGACATTTTACTCGCAACCTAATTTCCAGGGTCAATCGGTCACGATCAACACGGATGTGACCAATTTCCAGTCGATCGGCTTCAATGACCGTGCCTTGTCGGTACGCGTTGAAGGCCGTGGCACCTGGACGGTCTGCCAGCACTCCAACTTCGGTGGCGTTTGCCGGCAAATCTCGACGGATATTCCGCATCTCAATGCGATCAGCCTGGACGGCCATATCTCCTCTGCCCGAATGGAATATGGCGCGGGACGTCCGGGTGGCACGCGGCCCGGTGGTCGCCCTGGCCGGGGGAACCGGGCGCTGACCTTCTATTCCCAGCCCAACTTTCAAGGCCAGTCCGTTACCATCGATACGGATGTCACCAATTTCCAGTCGATCGGTTTTAATGACCGCGCCCTGTCGGTGCGCGTTGAAGGGCGCGGCAGCTGGACCATTTGCCAGGACTCAAATTTCCGCGGTGTCTGCCGGGAGATTTCGCGGGACATCTCCCATCTCAACCAGCTCAGCCTCGATGGCCATGTGTCATCAGCGCGTATGGAATTTGGCGCCGGCCGCCCCGGCGGCGGTTCAGGAGGTTGGTCGGGCGGCGGTTATCGCGATGATGGCTCCATCACCTTCTGGTCCGGTCCGAACTTTACCGGGCGGTCCGTGACGCTTGATAGAGAAACCAGCAGCTTCAATCGGTTGGGTTTTAACGACCAGGCCATGTCCGCACAGATCAATGGTTATGGCAGCTGGACAGTCTGCGAAGACAATAATTTTGGATCTCCCTGCCGGCGCATTGACCGGGATATCCGCAACCTCAACCAGATCGGACTGGGCAATCGCATCTCTTCGGCCCGTCCGGACTATGATGATGGCGGATTGAACGGCGGCTACTATCCGGGTGGCGGCTATAATGATGGATATGGCGAGAGCGTCCTGATTCTGTTTGCCGGGCCGAACTTTACCGGCCCCTCGGTCCGCGTCCGCCGCGAAAACAACAATCTCAGCAACCGGAATTTCAATGATCAGGCCATGTCAGCCATCGTTGAGGGTCCGGACTCTTGGACCGTGTGTGAGGACGCCAATTTCGGATCTCCCTGCCGCCGGATCGACCGGGATATCCGCAATCTCAACCAGATCGGGTTGGGTAACCGCATCACGTCGGTCCGGCCCGAGCCCAGCTATAATTACTACGGACCCAAGTCCGGATATCGCGATCAACGCTGGAAAGGATAAAAATCCGATCCGAGATCAAGAAGGCCGGTCAGAGCATCCAGCGCTGTCCGGCTTTCTTCTATCAAGGCGGGGTCGCCGAGATCATCCGGGTGCAGCGCGTCGCGATAATGGGCTCGCGCCCAGTCACACAGCGTTTCATACCGCGCATCATTCATCAGGCAGGCGGGGTTAACCGACGCCAGCTCAGCCGGTGTCAGCACCACGCGCAACCGCAGACAGGCCGGCCCGCCGCCATTCCGCATGGACTGGCGCACATCGACGAAGTTCACTCGCCCGATGGGCCCATTCCCGGCCGTCAGCATGTCACAATAATTTCGCGTCGAGTCCGTTTCCTCGCACTCGATCGGCGCATTCAGCATCAACCGGTCGTCACCCGGCATGGCCAGTAATTGCGAGTTGAATAAATAGCTGCTGATCGCATCCCTGATCGGCACGTCGGCCTCGGCCACCTCGACAAATATAGGATCGAATAGTCCGGCCGCAGCTTGCCTGATCTGCTCGAGTGCCTCAGCCTTATCTTCGAAAGCAAGTGTATGGAAGAAAAGGGTTTTCAGCGTACCAACGCAAACAACATCATTATGAAAAGCGCCGGCATCAATCGCCGCCTGTGCCTGACGGATGAACACGCAACGCTTCATGTCCAGACCATGGGCGCGGGCGATGGCCTCGCAGGATTCGCGTGTCTGCCGGGCCGGATAGCGGCCCTGCCAGGTTTCTCCGCTTTCGCGGCCATAAACAAAAATTTCAACGCCCGGCTCACCGTGCTCGGCACACAAGCGGACATGATTGGCCGCCCCTTCATCCGCAAAAGTCGACTGAAGCGGCAGCGGGGCATGGACCTTGAACGCCTGCCCCGGAAAAACCGCGTTAAGCGCGTTCTGGGTTGACTTACCCTCGATGGACCGATGCAATGTCGTCGCCAGATTTGCCGGCGTCATGTGCAATCGCCGGTCCTGTGTATCTGCTGACGGAGATACCATGGCGGCGTTCGCCGCCCACATGGGCGAAGCAGAATAGACGTTTCGCACAAGCACCGGGTCAGCCCGCCATGCGGTTTCAAGCACGCTTGTGTCGGACCCTGAAAACCCCAGCCGCCGCAGATATTCCGTGTCCGGCCTCGCCTGTGGCGGCAATATTCCCTGCACAAGGCCGGCATCTGCCAGAGCTTTCGCCTTGCCCAGGCCTTCCAATACAGCGCCGAGCGGTGAGGAAACCGCGCCCCGGTTTTTATCCGAAGCGACATTGCCGAAGCTGAGTCCGGCATAATTATGGGTCGGGCCGATCAGGCCATCAAAATTAGCTTCAATCGCGCTCATTTCACGCCTTTCAAGGCGATCCGTTCCGGCTTTTCAGCGATCTGGCTGGCAACCGGATAGGCGCAATAATCTGCCGCATAGTAGGCCGATGGGCGCAGATTGCCTGATTGCCCCGGCCCGCCAAACGGCATGCTGGATGCCGCGCCCGGTGTCGGACGGTTCCAGTTGACGATCCCCGCGCGCGCTTCGATCCGGAACCGGTCCCAGAGGTCTGCATCATCGCTGACCAGCCCCGCAGACAGCCCATAGGCCGTATTATTCGCCTCCGCCAAAGCTGCGTCGAAATCTGAAACCCGGATGATCTTGACCAGGGGTCCAAATATCTCGGCATCCGGGTGATCGATCCCCGTTACATCAACTATTCCTGGCGTCACAAAGGCTTTGCCGCGCTCAAGAAGCGACGCCTCACGAATGGACTGTGCGCCCGCTTCCAGCAGCCTGGCCTGGCCCTGGATCACCTGATCGGCTGCGGCCTCGGTCACAAGCGGCCCCATAAACGGTTCAGGATCATCGCTCCAGGCACCCAGTGTCAGCTGATCGGTGAGAGCCGCAAAAGCCGCAACAATGTCATCACCGGCTTCACCCTCTGCAATAATGATTCGCCGGGCACAGGAACATCGCTGGCCCGACGTGATGAAAGCAGAAAACGCCGCAAGCCTCGCAGACGCTTCGGCATCAGCGGCATCCCAGATCACCAGCGGATTATTGCCGCCCATTTCCAGAGCCAGTTGAATGCCGGTTCGACCCGCAAATTTCTTATGAATGAACTGCCCCGTATTGTGCGAACCGGTAAACAACACCCCGTCCAGCCCGGACTGATCCAGCGCAGCCGCACCGGTCTCGCGCGCACCCGGGATCAGGTTCAAAACACCTGCTGGAAGGCCAACAGCCTCCCATTGCCGGATCATCCACTCACCCACTGCGGGCGTCAGCTCCGAGGGTTTGAAAACACAGGTATTTCCGGCAATCAAAGCCGGCACGATATGGCCGTTAGGCAAATGTCCGGGAAAATTATAGGGACCCAGCACAAACATTACGCCCAGCGGTTTATGGCGCAATTCCGCCGCGCCGAAATCTGTTTCCAGATGAGTTGCGCCGGTCCGGTCATCATAGGCCTTGATCGAAATGCCGATCTTTCCGGCCATAGCCGCTGCTTCACCCTGACTGTCCCAGAGCGCCTTGCCGGTCTCGCGCGAAATAAGCTCAGCCAGTTCGCTCTTTTGATCGGCCAACCGCCTGCCAAAGGCTTCCACAACGGCAATGCGTTCCGCCAATGGTGTACGCGCCCAATCAGGAAACGCTTTCCTCGCGGCGGCAAACGCCGCATCAACTCTACCTTGATCAGCGCTTTCGCCCCGCCAGACGACGTCACCGCTTGCAGGGTCCACCGACTGAAAGGCGCTACCGCCCCCGGCAGTCCACTTTCCATCGATATAGGATTGTCCGCTCAGTTTCATTCTGCACTCCAGAGTCGAACGGTTTCACCGCTTGTCACATCCAGCGCGCTTTGGGCTTCGCCATCCAGCAAAAGAAAATCGTCCTCAAATCCGACGCGCGTTCGCACCACGCGGAAGTCTTCAAATCGATTCGTCGACACCAACGCTTCGATCTCACCACTGCCGGATCCGACTGCCAACAACCGGCTTTCGCGGCCGGTCCGCGCCTCCCGTGTCGGCACCGACATCAGCGGGCCACCGTCAAAGACATCGACATAGCCGTTAAATCTCATGCCTTCCCATTCCAGCAATTTACGCGCGCCGATCCCGTGCTTGTGGGTTTTGCCGATCACGTCGCGGGCGGCTTCGGGCAGGATTTCCAGATAGATCGGAAATTTCGGCATCAGATCCAGAATGAACTGATTATCCGAGCTGGCGCTCATCTGATCCGCTTCCTCGAACGTCATCTTGAAGAAGGGCCGCGTGACATGATCGAAGAATGGAGAGGACCCGTCTTCGCGGACAACGCCCCGCAATTCAGACAACACGTTCGGGCCAAAGCGGCCATAATCCGTAGCGATCAGCAAATACCGTGATTGAGCGACTAAGCGTCCGGCGCCCAAACCGCGCGCTTTTTCACCCACGAAGAGCGTGCCGACCTCTGTGTCACCGGCAAAATCATTGACCAGCAGCATGACATGCATGTCAAAACGCCGGCCTGCCTCCTTCGAGGATTGCGCCAGCGTGACAATTTTGAAGTCATAGTAAGGCTTGGACAGGCCGACCGCATCCTTCACCGCCGAACAGCCCAGAACCGCACCGCTTTCCGTATCTTCCAGCATCAGCTGATAGACCAGTTCTGCGGGTGCGCCATGATCCGAGCCAAACGCCGACAGCGATGTTTCCAGCCGCGCGGCGAGCTCGTCGCGGCCAACGGCCAGGCTCGTAAAACCTGTGCCCGCCGCATCTGCCAGCTTCACAAATTCATCGATGTCATCACGGCGTGCCGCCCGCACTCTCAGCATCTACATTCCCCCTGCCGCCAGAGCGCGTGCAGCTTTGGCGTCAAATTCTCCCGATGCAAACTTCATCAGCATGATCGCGGACAGCTTGGCCCGTTCAGGCAGGCTGGACAGCAGAACCATCTCATTGTGTGAGTGGATGTCGGCACCACATGCGCCAAGCGTGTCCACATTGGGACAGCCCGCGGCCCAGAGATTATTACCTTCGCAGACCCCACCGGTCGCATTCCATTTGATGTCGAGCCCCAGAGCCGAACCCGCAGCCCGCGTCCATTCAAACATCTGGGCATTGGCCGGCGTCATGGGCTTGGCCGGACGGGTAAACCCGCCGAATAACTCCGCGGTAATTCCATCCCGTTCTGCAGTTTCCGCTGTCAGCCGGTCCAGATGGCCAATCACCCAGTCCTGATCCGCTTCCTCTGCAACCCGGACGTTGAAACGCACAACACCATTGGCCGGCACGACATTCGGCGGCCCACCGCCATCAATCCTCGACACATTAAAAGTCACCCCTTCGCGCTGACCATTCAGCGTATCCAGGGCCAGAGCGAACTCCGAAGCGGCGATGATCGCATTCCTGCCCAGGTGATGCTCCCGGCCCGCATGGGCTGCGCGGCCGGAGACTTTCAACGACCAGTTGCCCGACCCTTTGCGTGCACCGGCCAGCGAGCCGTCGGCCAGAGCCGGCTCATATGTCATGCCAATATCCGCCTTTGACCCCAGCCTGTGGATGTGCGGGCCAGATCCCAGTGAACCGATTTCCTCATCCGGGCTGATGAAGACATCATAGCCGATCTGCTCGCGGTCCGGATGTCGTTCAAGCGCCATCAGCGCATGAAGCATAACCAGCAACCCGCCTTTCATATCGGCGCCACCGGGCCCGTTCATCCGGTCATCATCCCACATCGACCAGGACTGGAAACTGTCTTCCTTGGGAAAGACAGTATCGTGGTGACCGGTCAGAACGATCCGTATCGGGGCATCAGGGCGCTGCCGCAGATGGAAGGACGGCGTATAGGTCTGCTGCGTGACCTCTCCGTTTTTCTCCACCACGGTTGTCGACTCAAGCGCTTGAGCCGCAATCTCGCCACAGAGCGGAGAAAAGGCCTCCTCCAGACAGGTCCGCATCTTTTCCAGACCATCGGCATTGTGGCTGCCAGAATTGATGTTCACCCAATCCCTCAGCCGGGTCACCATCCCGTCCGCTTGCTGATCGATCCAATCGAGCGCCGCTATTTCCCCGGTATTGAGTGAAATCTTACCGCTCATGAATTGCCTCAATTGAAAGCGTGAAAACCGGGACTGACTGCCGTTCTAGGAAGCCCGTCCAACCGGTCAAGCCTGCGGTGTATTGTTCGCCAGTGCGGCAGGCAGGCGCCCGCGGCGGCCACAAGCGAAAGCACAAAAGAAAACGGCCCGGCCTTATGGCCGGACCGCTTCTTTAGTCAGCTAACCGTCAGATTAGCGGAGGTCGATAAGGACCTCGGCGCGACGGTTGAGCGGCTCACGGACACCATCAGGCGTCTGAACCGCCGGGCGGCTTTCGCCCAGGGCCTGCAGCGAGACCGCGCTAGCCGGAACGCCGAGGCGGACCAGTTCGTCGCGAACCGCACGTGCACGGCGCTCGGAGAGGCCGACATTGTAGGCCGCAGCACCCGAACGGTCAGCGTGACCGTCGATCGAGACGCTGGACACGCCGCAATTGCGAGCCTGGTTGACCGCCTGGTTGATCACCGCACGAGCCTGATCGGTCAGGTTCGAACGATCCCACTCGAAGTAGACCACGAAGCCAACATCTTCACACACCGGGCCCGGAGGCGGCGGAGGCGGAGGCGGAGGCGGAGGCGGCGGCGGCGGCGGCGGAGGCGGCGGCGGAGGTGGAGGCGGCGGAGGCGGCGGAGGCGCTGCGAAGAGATAACGCAGACCGATCCATGCTTCATGACCGCTGAAACGATCCACTTTCAGCTGGGCCTGGTTGGCCGACGCCGCATTGCCTTGACCACCACCGGCTTGGGCGTTGATCGGCAGTGTCGTCGGGAACGGACCGTTATAGGACAGACCGTTGAAATCAGTCTCGCCGACCCAGACATAGCGATATTGCGTGTCAAGGATCAGCTGCTCCGACAGATGCCAGCCAACACCCGCAATCAGGTTGGCGATATAGGTCGCATCATTGTCGTCAACATGAACATAGGCGGCACCGATTGGATTCAGGACGGTGCCGGCTGTGCCGCCACCACCGAATGTCGGCACGCGGCCGCTGTCCCAACCGCCGATGCTGGCGTCAACCAGCGCGGCACCGATACCGGCACCCACGTAAGGAATCGCGAAACCGCTTTCGCCAAAGTCACGATACACATTGACCATACCGGACCACATGTGCATCGAGCTAAAGCTCTGCCCATGATGACCGACCGCACCAAAGTCGTTGAAACGGTGAGCTGCTTCCAACTCGATCCGCCAGCCATCGGCCCAGTCATAACCAAACGCGGCATTCTGGCGCCAGTCACCTGCCCCATCAATGTCGTCGCCTGGGAACAAACCTTCAACTTCAGCAGAGCCGAAGCCGCCATTACCGACGCCAACGCTGGCGTACCAGCCTTCGTCAGCATGTGCGGCACCGGACGCCACAGCGATGGCACCGGTCGCGGCTGCTGTGAGAAGCCACTTTTTCATTTTACCCCCTCCGGAGGCAAAAGCCTCCATCGCGTGAACAAGATCGTCTGGTCTAAAATCCAGACACAAAAGACGCGCTGTTTGAAAACGCGCTGCAAGGATAACTACAGGAATTTTTTTCGGGATGCCACCCCAAAGAGCGCTGAGATGCGTAAGCGGGACAGGCTTTTTTCAGCGCGGAAAGACTTAATAAAAACTCGCTTCTCAGGCGAGAATCCCGCGTCCAGCATTGAATAATGGCCCCAGACTCGCACGCAGCGGGTAATCTGCGTTAAGCAAACTGCGCCTCAGGCGGTGTTGCAATTACGCACCGGTTTGCAGGGATTTGGTCACACGGCGGAGCGGCGCAGTAAAATTGCACTCAGTTTCCAACACAGTGATCGATGTTCGCGGATAGAGATTCGCCCACATCGAAAACAGGAATCCATCACCGCCATTGCAGGGGTCAAAAACAGGGTCGGGGAAAATGGTGAGCCCGCACGGGTTCGAACCGTGGACCTACTGATTAAAAGTCAGTTGCTCTACCAGCTGAGCTACGGGCTCCCAAAGGAGGAGGCACGACGTATAGCGTCCGTCCGGCAAGGTCAATCTTCCGGTTAGAATAATCACATTCTTTCGTGCAGTTCGGAAAGGGTGACGATAGTATTCCGCACCATGAGATCATCACTGCCCCTTCTTGTCACCGCAATCATGATCGCCGGGTGCTCCAGCATGAGCGAGCGGACCGGTGGCGTGGCGTCATCCGGCGTTGAAACAACTCAAAGCGCGGTGCTAGATGCGCTCGGCCGCCCACAGGACCGGCCCGGCCAGATCATGGTCGATGAAGGCGATGAAACTGTTCCGACGCCCTATGGCGGCGAAGGGGCCCGGCGGGTCTGTTCAACCACGGCCCGGGATATTGCGCGGTTGACGGCCGTACTCGGGCCAGAGGCGATATACGTGCCTGAGCGTCAACAGAACGAAACCGAAGATGAACGCACCTGGCGCGAACGCAGCGCCATGTGGGCGCAGCGCGGCGGATCGGCTGTGGGTGATGGCGCTGTAGATCTCTATCGCTCGACGATTGTCGGTCTTAATCCAGCGCGGCCGATACTCCGCTTCGTCGGGCGGGCGGGTGAAATTGAGCGCGAAGCGCGTCAGCAGCGCACGACGGCCCTGAATCGCCGGGCTTATCTAAGAGGTCTTTTCGACGGCTTTGGATGCGGTGAGCGCTATCTGACCCGCGCATTTGACGAGTATGAATTGTCGCTGCCGGGTCAGGCCGACTAGGACCGGCGCGCTTCGCCTTCTGCCCAGCGCACGCGGAACTCACTGGCAAAACTATCAAACTCACCAGAGCGGATCGCCGCGCGCATACGCTGCATAAGATGCTGATAATAGGCTATATTATGCCAGCTTAGTAGCATGGCGGAGAGATATTCCCCGGCCCGGGTTAAGTGGTGCAGATAGGCCTTGGAATAATCCCGGCTGGCCGGACAATCGATCTCGGGCGCCAACGGTGTGTTGTCCTCAGCAAACTCGGCGCGTTTCAGATTAACCGGTCCATAGTCTGACCACGCCTGGCCATGGCGGCCCGAGCGGGTCGGCATGACACAGTCAAACATGTCGATTCCGCGCGCGACCGCCTCCACCAGATCAATCGGCTTGCCCACGCCCATCAGATAGTGCGGGCGGTCATCGGGAAGCGTCGGCACCGTGAAGTCGAGCACCTCGCACATCGCCTCTCGCCCTTCACCGACGGCCAAGCCTCCGACGGCATAGCCGTCAAAGCCAATCTCAGTCAGACGCTGTGCCGACTCCCGGCGGAGGTGTTCATAAACCGAGCCCTGAACGATCCCGAATAGAGCCTGAGCATCCCGCGCGCCGAACGCGTCCTTGCAGCGTTGCCCCCAGCGCAGCGAAAGCTCCATGGAGGTCCGCGCCTCCTCCTCCGTGCAGGGGAAATTCGTGCACTCATCAAGCTGCATCGAGATATCCGCGCCGAGCAAATCGGCCTGGATTTCTATCGCACGTTCCGGGGTCAACTGGTGTTTGGAGCCATCGATATGCGACTGAAACTCCACACCTTCCTCGGTCAACTTGCGCAAGCCCGCCAGGGACCAAACCTGAAAACCGCCGGAATCGGTCAGGATCGGTTTGTCCCAGCGCATGAAGTCATGCAGCCCGCCAAGGCGCTTCACCCGCTCCGCGCCAGGGCGCAGCATGAGATGATAGGTATTGCCCAGAATAATATCGGCCCCGGCCGCCCTCACCTGTTCCGGATAGAGCGCCTTTACGGTCGCCGCCGTTCCAACTGGCATGAAGGCCGGTGTACGGATATCGCCTCGCGGCGTTTTCAGAACACCGGTCCGCGCCGCGCCATCCCGGGCCTGGATCTCAAAGTCGAAACTCACTTCGCGCGCTCGATCAAGCTGGAATCGCCATAAGAGAAGAAGCGGTAATTTTCCTTGATTGCGTGGGCATAGGCCACCTGCATCCGGTTTAGCCCAGCCAGCGCGGACACCAACATAAAGAGCGTGGACTTCGGAAGGTGAAAATTCGTCATCAGCGCATCGGTGATCTGGAATTGATAGCCCGGCGTGATGAAAATATCTGTATCCATTGTGCCGGTTTTTACGCGCCCCTTATCCGCCATGCTTTCAATCGTCCGCAAGGCGGTCGTACCAACCGGGATCACGCGGCGGCCTTCTGCCATGGCGGCATTGATCATGCCGGCAGCCGAATTGGAAATTTCACACCATTCTGAATGCATCTGGTGCTCGGCGACATTTTCGGTTTTGACCGGCAGGAAGGTGCCCGCCCCGACATGCAAGGTGACTTGCGTCATCAAGACGCCGCGCGCCTTCAGAGCGTCCATCAAGCGGTCGGTAAAGTGCAGGCCTGCTGTTGGTGCGGCCACGGATTCAGACTTGTCATCATCGGCATAGATGGTCTGGTAATCATCGGCATCCGCCGCATCGACCTCCCGCTTGGACGCGATGTAGGGCGGCAGGGGCGGCGTTCCTGTGGCTTCAATAGCCGCATCAAGCTCATCGCCCGCCAAATCAAACCGCAGAATAACATCGCCAGCTTCGGTTTTCCGCTCGATCTCCGCGGAGAATGCGCCAAACTGAAGAATGTCGCCTTCGCGCAAACGCTTGCCAGGTTTGACAAAGGCCCGCCAGCCATCGCGGCCATCGCGCTGATGCAAATTCACCGAGACCGCCACATTCTGGCCCGTCGCATCGCGTGCCGGGCGGGTGCCGGACAGCGCGGCAGGCATCACGCGGGTGTCGTTGAACACCATCACATCGCCGGGATGTAAAAGATCCGGCAGATCGCGCACGCCACGATCCGCCAGCGCGCCCTTTGCCGGTACATGCAGCAGGCGCGCAGCATCGCGCGGCCGCGCCGGGCGCAGCGCAATCAGCTCTTCGGGAAGCTCGAAATCGAAATCACTCAGTTTCATCGCGGCGGGGTCTATATTCTGCCGCAAATCCCGGCAAGTAATGTTCTGCGTGTGATGGGAGATAGGGCGTGGCGTTGAGGTTCAAGCGGCGATCAATTGGACGACCCTATTTAACGGACCTCGCGGCGATCGGCCTGGGCTTTGTCGCCATTATGCTCTGGATTGCCCCGGCCTTTGGTTTTGCCGATCTTTACCGCCAGATCTGGCCGCTCTGGGCTCTTGCCTGCATCGCCCTTGTGATCTGGGCAGTCTGGCGCGTGCCATCCAGAGGGATCGCAATCGCGGTGTTGACCCTCGCCATCTGGCTGCCCTCCGCTGGCAGTTTCTGGCAAACCGCGTTTCAAGACACGTCGCGCGGCGACTCCGGCGATGCGATCACCCTCGCCAGTCATAATCTCTGGGGCCGCAATCGCGCCCATGATTTGACGATTGATGTCTTGCGCGAGATCGATGCTGACATCCTTGCCCTGCAAGAGGCCGGGGTCCGCACGCGCGCGATCCATACGGCGCTGGATACTGACTACCCGTTCGAAGCGGAATGCGGCCGGGCACCGGTGCGGCTGTATTCACGGCTACCGATCATCGACTCAGGCTGTATGCGCGACCTGCTGGATGCCAATCGCAGCCTCGGCGATCCGGAATGGTATTGGGATTTCCCGGCCAGCAATTGGGCGCGGATCCGTCATCCCGGTGGCGAAGACTTTGTGGTGGTGAATGTCCACTTCACCTGGCCCAACCCGCTCTCCCTGCAGGATCAGGAACGCATCAATTTCGCCCAGATCGTGAGGCTGTTTGAACAGGACACACTCATCATTCTCGGTGATTTCAACGCTGCAGCGCCTTCGGCGGCACTGGCCCGCTTTGATCGGGACCTCACGCCGACGCGGCGCACACATTCCATAGCGACCTGGCCTTCTCAGGGACGCTGGATAGATGAGCATGGAAACGCCCTGCCCATGCCGACCCTGTTCGCCGGAATTGATCACATCTATGCAGGGGTGCGTTGGCAGACGGTCGATATCAAGGTGGGTCCAAACACCGGTTCCGATCACCGCCCGGTCATTGGCAGGTTTGTGCTCTGGTCAAGACGAGAGCGTTAAGGCCCCAGCAAGCCAATCGTATTGCCCGCCGGGTCTTTCACCCAGGCAAAGGTCTCACCTTGCGGCGTGGGCAATGGCCCCACGATCGCCTCTCCGCCAGCTTGCGCGACCTCATCGACCGACGCCGCCACATCCTCTACGCGGATATAGATATTGACGTAGTTGTGCGGTTCATGACCCAGCGACGTGAAGTGTCCAGACATGCCGTCCGGGCCTGTCGATTCGACGGTACGGGACATGTCGCTGCCCGGCGACACATCCCAGCCGAAGACGCGCTCATAGAACGCCACGGTCTGTTCCAGGTTTTCACACCCGATTTCGAAATGAACAACCGGGCTGGGCATGGCTTAGGCCGCTTCCAGACGCGCCTGGATGATCTTACCCGGCTTGGCCGGCGGCTCACCCTTGGGCAGAGCATCCACATGTTCCATACCGGAAATCACCTCGCCCCAGACGGTGTACTGACCATCCAGGAAAGTCGCATCGTCAAAGCAGATGAAAAACTGGCTGTTCGCACTGTTCGGATCATTCGTCCGGGCCATGGAACACACGCCGCGCACATGCGGCTCACGCGAAAACTCGGCATTCAGATCCGGCTTGTCAGAGCCACCGGTGCCACGGCCCGTCGGATCACCGCCCTGGGCCATGAAGCCATCGATCACGCGGTGAAACACGACACCGTCGTAAAACCCTTCAGAGGCCAGCTCGCTGATGCGCGCCACATGATTGGGCGCGAGATCATCGCGAAGCTTGATGACGACGTCACCGCCATCGAGTTGAAACACCAGGTTTTGATCGGCCATTCATCCTACTCCGTTATGCGGACCGGCACATCAATCTCGCAAATGTCCGTTCCCTGAACCGTATAGGGCTCCAGCCAGCTGGCAAAAGCCTCGCTTGTTGTATCGACCACTTCCACCGTCACCTGACCGTCAAAGCCATCATCGGATCCTACGCGCATTGACCGGATGGTATCCGGCTGAAAGCCGATATCTTGCCCCATCGTACCCACCGCAATGGAATCCACCGCGTCCTGTCCGGCGCGCACGCGGCCCCAGACCGTGTATTGGGCATTCAGATGCTCGGCATTGCCGCGCGTGATGTAAAACTGGCTGCCGGCGCTATTGGGATCATTCGTCCGCGCCATCGCGGCCGCACCTACACAATGCAAAAGCCAGCTTTCCACGCGGCCATCTGCCGTGATGCCAGCCAGAGCAGACGCTTGCGTGCCCGCAGGGAAACCATTCCAGAAGCCCGCCCGGGCCATCGCCGGATTGCTGCGTTCATTGATGACACGGTCTTGTGTTTCCATGATCGTGATCTCGTTCGGATCGCGGCGGACCGTAAATTCACCCGGCACGGGCGGCAATTCGGTACGGTGGTTGGGATTGGTGCGGCTGCCTCCGCCCTGGGCCACAAATCCGTCAATCACCCGGTGCCAGACCAGGAAGTCGTAAAACCGCTCATTGGCGAGCGTGGTCATCCGTTCGACATGCAGCGGGGTGAACTCCGGCGCCAGTTCGACAATGACCATGCCGTGATCTGTTTCGATATAGAGCAGACGGTCTTGCGGCACTTCGCGCCAGGCCTCATCCGGAAACTCCACGGCGGCCACAGCCTCTTCTTCGACCGCTTCGGTCTGAGTTTCGGATTGTGACACCGTTTCCGTTACCGTGCCGGTTTCACTGGCAGCGTCAGCTGCGGCGCTCCCGGTTTCCGCGGCCGCGGTTTCAATTTCGGCTTCCGGCGCGCTTTCCGCGCAGGCCACAGCACTGAGCGACAGGGCGAAGACCGAGGTCAGCCAGATTTTTTTCATCACGCAAATTTCTCCAGCAACATGGCTTTGACCGAGGGGGACACAAAAGCGCTGACATCCCCGCCCAGCCGGGCAATTTCCTTGACCAGCCGCGATGCGACGGCCTGATGGCGCGGGTCCGCCATCAAAAACACGGTCTCGATATCAGGATTGAGCCGTTGATTCATCCCGACCATCTGAAATTCATATTCAAAGTCCGACACCGCGCGCAGCCCGCGGACAATGCTGGAAGCCCCCACCTCTTGGGCAAAATGCATCAGCAGCCCGTCAAAGGGACGCACTTCGATCTCGGTATCGGTTTTCAGCTGCTCAGCAACATGCTCGGCCATCGCCACGCGCTCGGTCAGCGAAAACAGCGGGCCTTTGTCTTCATTAATGGCAACGCCGATTACCAGCTTGTCGACCAGCTTCACCGCACGGTGAATAATGTCGACATGGCCATTGGTGATCGGGTCAAATGTGCCCGGATATAGCGCGATCCGCGAGGTCATGCGTCGGTTTC
This sequence comes from Hyphobacterium sp., assembly GCF_965228115.1. Classification (GTDB taxonomy): domain Bacteria; phylum Pseudomonadota; class Alphaproteobacteria; order Caulobacterales; family Maricaulaceae; genus Hyphobacterium. Next base: position 822,503 of record NZ_OZ245794.1, read on the forward strand.
GCCTTCGGCTGCCGTCTCGTCGTCTTCATCCTCGCCGCTTTCCGCGATGCGGACAACCGAGACCACGGATTCCCCGTCTCGCGGCTTTAAGAGCGTCACGCCCTTCGTGGCGCGCCCGGCAATGCGAACACTGTCGACCGGGAAGCGGATCAACTGTCCGCCATCGGTGACCGCCATGATCTGATCGGCCTCTTCGACCGCGAAGCCGGCCGCCAGCGGCACGCCGCGCGACAAATCATGCCCGGCCACGCCTTGCCCGCCGCGATTCATCACGCGGTATTCATAGGCTGACGAGCGTTTGCCAAAGCCGTCGCAGGCCACCGCCAGGACAAATTCTTCCTTGCCGCCCAGTTCCGCGATGCGTTCCGGCGTGAGGGCCGCTTCCTCGCCCTCTTCCACGGAAATTTCTTCGACGTCTTCGCCGTCTTCGGCCCCGGCCACCGCCCGGCGCATGGCCGCAGCATGTTTCAGATACGCACGTGCTTCTTCTGGTGTGACATCGACATGATGCAGGATCGCCATCGAAATGACGTGGTCTTTGTCGGCCAGCTTCACGCCGCGAACGCCCACGGAATTGCGGCCTTTGAAGACGCGCACATCGGTTGTGGCAAAGCGGATCGCCCGGCCTTTTCGCGTGGTCAGCAGAACATCATCGCCTTCGGTACACAGGCGCACATCAACGATCTGATCTTCGCCTTCCAGCTTCATGGCGATTTTGCCATTGCGATTGACCTGGACAAAGTCTGACAGCTTGTTACGGCGGACCGTGCCGGACGTGGTGGCGAACATCACATCCAGATTTTCCCACTCGCTCTCATCTTCTGGCAGCGCCATAACGGAGGTGATGGTGACGCCTTCCTCCAGCGGGAAGATGTTCACCAGCGCTTTGCCGCGCGTATTGGGCGCACCAATCGGCAAACGCCACGTCTTGGACTTATAGACCATGCCGTCCGACGAGAAGAAGAGAAGCGGCACATGGGTATTGGCAACGAAGAGTGTGGACACAAAGTCCTCATCCTTCATCGACATGCCTGAGCGGCCTTTCCCGCCGCGGCGCTGCGCCCGGTAGTCCGAGAGCGGCGTGCGTTTGACATAACCGCCATGGGTCACCGTCACGACCATCTCTTCGCGCGCGATCAGGTCTTCGTCTTCGACTTCCAGTTCGACATCCAGAATTTCGGTTCGGCGTGGAACCGCGAATTTCTCTTTCGCTTCGAGCAATTCTTCCTTGATAATCGCCTGCACCCGGGCACGCGACTTCAAAATATCCAGCAAGTCCTTGATCTTGTCGGCAAGCCCTTTGGCTTCATCGCCCAGCTCTTCCCGGCCCAAAGCCGTCAGGCGGGCAAGACGCAGATCCATGATGGCCTGCGCCTGTTCCAGGGTCAGGCGCAGCGTATTGCCATCACTGATCACCGAACGCGGATCCGCCACCAGCGCCACCAGCGAGGCGACATCTTTCGCCGGCCAGTCGCGCTCCATCAATTGTTCGCGGGCTGTGGCCGGGTTCGGAGCTTTGCGGATCAGGGCGATCACTTCATCGATATTGGCCACGGCCAGCGCCAGGCCAACCAGGACATGGGCGCGTTCCCGCGCTTTTTTCAGCTCGTGCCGGGCGCGGCGGGCGACGACTTCCTCGCGGAATTGCAGGAATGTCTGCAGATAACCGCGCATTCCCATCAGCTCGGGTCGTCCGCCGACGAGCGAGAGCATGTTGACGCCGAAATTCTGTTGCAGGGGAGACCAGCGATAAAGCTGGTTGAGGATCACCTCCGCATTGGCATCTTTCTTCAGTTCGATGACGACCCGCATGCCATTGCGGTTTGATTCATCACGCAGATCAGAAATGCCTTCCACGCGCTTGTCGCGAACCAGCTCGGCAATCTTCTCGATCATCGAGGCCTTGTTCACCTGATAGGGAATGGCCGTGATGATGATGGCCTGCCGGTCCTTGCGGATCTCTTCAACAGTTGAGGCGGCCCGCATCACCACCGAGCCGCGGCCGGTCGACAGGCCTGCACGCGAACCGGCCCGGCCCACAATCTGACCGCCGGTCGGGAAGTCGGGTCCGGGAACGATGTCCAGCAATCCGAGATCGTCAATCTCCGGATCTTCCAACAGGGCAACCGTTGCGTCGACAATTTCGCCGAGATTGTGCGGCGGAATATTCGTCGCCATACCCACTGCGATACCGCCACCGCCATTCACCAGCAGATTGGGATAACGCGCCGGCAGGACGACCGGTTCGCTTTCCGAACCGTCATAGTTTTCGGCAAAATCAACGGTGGATTTGTCGATATCGGCCAGCAGCGCCTCGGCCGGCTTGTCCATGCGCACTTCTGTGTAACGCATGGCGGCCGGCGGATCACCGTCCACCGAACCAAAATTACCTTGCCCGTCGAGCAGTGGCAGGCTCATGGAAAAATCCTGCGCCATGCGCGCCAGCGCGTCATAAACGGCCTGATCGCCGTGCGGGTGATATTTACCGATCACATCACCGACGACGCGGGCCGATTTCCTGTACTGCTTGTCGCGGGTATAGCCCTGCTCATGCATCGACCAGAGAATGCGCCGGTGCACCGGCTTCAGCCCGTCGCGCGCATCGGGGATGGCGCGGCTGACGATGACGCTCATTGCATAATCGAGATAGGAGCGCCGCATCTCATCTTCGATGGAAATCGGCGCGACACCGGGATCCTCAGGTGGCAAATCGTCGGAAATCGGTGGCTCGTTTTCGTCGCTCAAGGAAGGCCTCTCAGGTCTGCCAGCCTCCGGCGATCCAGTGCGCCGGACAGGCAAATCGCCGGGTCAGGAATCACCAGCGGAAACGAACCTTCAAGCTAGCCGGAAACCCGTTGATTTACAAACATCGAAGGCCGCTCGATCACACCTGCGGCTTTCCCTAATCACACGCAATGAACGGCCTAACGTGTCCGCCATGAACTCACGGAAACTCAGCTGATTGTCGCCATCGCTATCGAGCTCTGTCACACGGCGCTCAGCCGCCTCCAGCGCCTCTTGGCCGGGCGCAAATCCGGTCTCTCCCGGCGCGATCGCCAACTCGTTAATCGACACCACTTCATCCACATTCCGATCCAGTAAGACGAAGCTGGCGCGCATCAATCATTTCCCGGACCGCTTCGCGGAGGCGGGTTCCGCGTTCTTCGCAGCGTTTCAGAAAAGCCTGTTTCATCGAGTACGGCACGCGCACTTCGATCATCTCGCTTTTCTTTTTGGGCCGCTTGGCGTTCGGGTCATTCTACTCTCCTCGTGTTGTCCGGTCGGGCAACAAGGCACAAAGCCCAGACTGCCGGAAGACGCCGACAGTTTGAGGAAACGCCTGTTCCAACACGAGAAAATATGTGTCCGGACACGCCGGAGTTCGGCCCTAGGGCTGCTCCGTCAATTCGCGCGTGCCCATCGTGATCGCCAGCAGCGCCTGATTTTCGCGAATATTGCGGATCACGCTTTGCTGGATATCCGGCCACAGGGCTTCGCCTTTCAACCATTCCGCTTGCGGCATGGCCGCATTGTTGGCTGCGGCATAATAAGCGCTGTCCGACCCGGAACAGATCCACCAGGGCGAAGCGGTACTGTTGAAAATATCATTCGACGAAAGCAAGCGATCCAGCGCCGCCTGCATACGCTGGGTCCGCGGCGTGATCTGGCCATCGGTGGTGATGTTCATCAAGGCGGCCACTTCCGCACCGGCCATATCCGTCATCACCGGCAGGCCATGTACGGCGGTTGAGTCCACACAGCGGCGTGCATCATAGATCGTCCGCGCCCGTGCGAGTAAAAACACATAAACCGACTGATCCGGATTGAAGGAAGCAAATCGCCGCGCGGATTCATACAGGAAAGCCGGCGGAATCGTATCCCGTACCGAATAAAGACGCTCGGCAATCTCGCGGTCACGCGAGGCCGGCTCTGCCCGCAGAAGGCCGACTTCGGAAAGCACTTCGCCCCAGGCCGACTGGCCAATAACAAATTGGGCCACCTGCCCATCCGGCGTCTGAATCTCTTGAAGCTGCGGATACCGGGTGCCGCCAAACTCGGTGTTCTGAGCTGCGGCCAGACCCGACATCATGATCGCGGCCAGAAGGCCGCCAAAAATACTCTTACGCGTCATCAAAACGGAATCTCGTCATCCATGTCGTCATTCCGGAAATTGTCGCGATTGTCGGACACCTGTCCGCTGCCACCGGAACGATCGCTCGCACGATCATAGCTGCCCCCGCCCTGATTGTCGCCACGGCTATCCAGCATCTGCAGTTCACCCCGATAGCGCTGTAAAACAATTTCAGTCGTGTAACGGTCATTGCCGTCACGGTCCTGCCACTTGCGGGTTTGCAGCTGGCCTTCGATGTAAATTTTCGAACCCTTGCGCAGATAGTTCTCCGCCACCTTGCAGAGGTTCTCGTTAAAAATCACTACGTTGTGCCACTCGGTTTTTTCTTTTCGCTCACCAGATCCTTTGTCCCGCCAGTTTTCGGAGGTCGCAATCCGCAGATTGCAAACCGGGTCGCCAGAGTTTAATCGGCGCATTTCCGGATCGGCTCCGAGATTGCCTACGAGTATCACCTTGTTGACGCTGCCCGCCATTTGCCCATCTTCCCTTCTCTGCTGGTGCCTGCCTTAACGGTAGACCCACACATGATGTTCACATAATGTTCTCGCGGTCAATTGCGCGATTCCCTGCAGTTGAACGCACCAAGAGGTTCGAGTCTATGGCCGATACCATGAAGTCCATTCGCGTCCAGGGCGCGCGCGAACACAATCTAAAGAACGTCACGCTGGAGATTCCGCGCGACGAGCTGATTGTGTTCACGGGCCTGTCCGGCTCGGGCAAATCCTCACTGGCCTTCGATACCATCTATGCCGAGGGTCAGCGCCGCTATGTGGAGAGCCTTTCCGCCTATGCGCGTCAGTTTCTGGAGCTGATGAGCAAGCCGGATGTGGATTCCATTGAAGGACTTTCCCCGGCCATCTCGATTGAACAGAAAACCACCTCGAAAAACCCGCGCTCGACCGTCGCGACTGTCACCGAGATCTATGACTATATGCGCCTGCTCTGGGCGCGAGTTGGCATCCCCTATTCACCCGCCACGGGACTGCCGATTGAAAGCCAGACGGTCAGCCAGATGGTCGACCGGCTGATGGAGCTGGAAGAAGGCTCGCGGCTCTACCTGCTGGCGCCTGCCGTGCGCGGACGCAAAGGCGAATACCGCAAGGAATTCGGCGAATGGCTGAAAGCCGGCTTTCAACGCGTGAAAGTCGATGGCGAGTTTTATTCCCTCGAAGAACCGCCCACGCTGGATAAAAAGTACAAGCACGACATTGATGTGGTCGTGGACCGGGTCATCGTGCGCGAAGGCATGGAACAGCGCTTTGCGGAATCCCTCGAAGCGGCACTGAAAATCGCCGACGGTATCGCGGTCGCCGAATTTGCGGACAAGGCTGAGGGCGAGGACGAGCCGCGCCGGATCATCTTCTCGGAGAAATTCGCCTGCCCGGTGTCTGGCTTCACGATTGAAGAAATCGAACCACGCCTGTTTTCCTTCAACAATCCGTTTGGCGCCTGCCCGGCCTGTGATGGTCTGGGACAAACGCTGAAATTCGACGAACAGCTCGTCGTGCCCGATCGCGGCAAGAGTTTGTATGACGGCGCAGTGGCACCGTGGAGCCGCACGACCTCAAAGCTCTATCAACAGACGCTGACAGCCCTCGCCGATCATTTCGGCGCGTCCATGTTCGAGCCCTGGCGCGACCTGTTGGATGATTTCAAGAAAGTCGTTCTTTACGGGACGAAAGAGAAGATAAAATTCAAATACGAGGACGGGCTTCGGACCTTCGAGACGACCAAAACCTTCGAAGGCGTTATTCCCAATCTGGAGCGCCGCTGGCGGGAGACCGATTCCAGCTGGGTACGCGATGATCTCGCCCGCTTTCAATCCTCCCAACCGTGCGAAACCTGCGGCGGCAAGCGTCTGAAACCCGAAGCTTTGGCGGTAAAAATCGCGGGGACGGACATCTCCGACGCCAGCCGGGTTTCAACCCGCGAAGCGGCAGAGTGGTTCGGCGAAGTGGCTGAAGGTTTCACGCCGAAAGAGAAGGCCATTGCCGAACGGATTTTGAAGGAAATCCGCGAGCGCTTGAAGTTCCTGGTCGATGTGGGTCTGGATTATCTCACGCTGGACCGGGCCTCCGGTACGCTCTCAGGTGGAGAAAGCCAGCGCATCCGCTTGGCCTCGCAGATCGGTTCGGGCCTGACCGGGGTGCTCTACGTGCTCGATGAGCCGTCCATTGGCCTGCATCAACGCGACAATACCCGCCTGCTGGAATCGCTTCAGGGGCTGCGCGATCTCGGCAATACGGTCATAGTGGTCGAGCACGATGAGGAAGCCATTCTGACGGCAGATCATGTCGTCGATCTGGGTCCGGCGGCCGGCGTCCATGGCGGGGAAATCGTCGCCTCTGGCAAGCCGGAAGAGATCAAGGCCAATCCAAAGAGCCTGACAGGGCAATACCTGTCCGGCACCCGTGAGATCGAGATCCCGGAGGCCCGCCGCAAGGGCAAAAAAGGCAAGAAGCTCATTGTTGAAGGCGCGACCGGCAACAACCTCAAAAACGTCACAGCGGAGTTTCCGCTCGGCGTTTTCCTGTGCGTCACCGGCGTGTCCGGCGGGGGCAAATCCACGCTGACGATCGAGACGCTCTACAAGGCGGCCGCACGCAAGCTGAATAAGGCCCAGAACGTGCCCGCGCCGTATGAGCGCATCAAAGGCCTCGAACATCTCGACAAGATCATTGATATCGACCAGTCACCGATTGGCCGGACGCCGCGGTCAAACCCGGCCACCTATACCGGCGCGTTCACGCCGATCCGCGAATGGTTTGCGGGCCTGCCGGAATCCAAAGCGCGCGGTTACAAGCCGGGCCGCTTTTCTTTCAATGTAAAGGGCGGGCGCTGTGAGGCTTGTCAGGGTGATGGCGTCGTAAAGATTGAAATGCACTTCCTGCCGGACGTTTTCGTGCCGTGCGATGTCTGTCACGGCAAGCGCTTCAATCGCGAAACGCTGGAAGTCACCTTCAAGGGCAAATCCATCGCCGATGTTCTGGATATGACGGTGGAAGAAGGCGCAGACTTCTTCAAGGCCGTGCCGGCGGTTCGCGACAAAATGGAAACGCTCAAACGCGTGGGCCTGGGCTATGTGAAGATCGGCCAGCCGGCGACGCAGCTTTCCGGCGGGGAAGCCCAGCGCGTCAAGCTGTCCAAGGAGCTATCCAAACGCGCGACCGGCAAGACGCTCTATATTCTGGACGAACCGACCACCGGCCTTCATTTCGAAGATGTCCGCAAGCTGTTGGAAGTGCTGCACGAGCTGGTCGAGACCGGAAATTCCGTGGTGGTGATCGAGCATAATCTGGACGTCATCAAGACCGCCGATCACCTGATTGATCTGGGTCCGGAAGGCGGCGATGGCGGCGGCGAGATCGTCGCCACCGGCACGCCAGAACAAGTCGCCGAGGTCGAGGCCAGCTGGACCGGCCGCTATCTCAAACCCATGCTGGACCGGGATGCTACACGCAAAAAGTCCAGGCGCAAGAAAAGCGCCTGACGGCGGCAATCCGCCTATTCAAACGTATCTGCGAGCGGACGTCCGCCATCATCAATCCGGAGCGCCGCATAGCAGGCAATCCCGCGCAGCATCGCCGCCGGGAAAATCGCCAGCGCCTGGAAGATGGCGTAGTAGACGATCAGCGAGCCCAGACCGGCCGAGCCGCCGCCGGGCAGCTGTCCATATTCGTTGAACGGCATGGCCGCATTAACCGACATGAGCACGAAATAGACAACGACGGCCGCCAGAACGGCCACGATCACACATCCCAGCAAGGGCCAGAAAATCTGGCGCGCACCGCGCATCCCTTCGATCAGGGAAACACGTTGGCGCAGGATGGTCAGCGCTGGCACGGGCGTAATGAGAATGCAGGCAAAGATGAACACACTCATGAACAGGATGAAGCCCAGCATTCCGCCGATAAACGCACCGGCCACGCCGCCGAAGCTGAACAGGAGCATGACGAGAAACATGCCGATGGTACTGACGACCAGGCCAATCAGCATCACCAGCAAGACCAGCACGCCCGCCAGCGCATAAACCAGCTCGTCGGCGCCGAGCCGGAAGGGGAACAGGCCTGTATTCTCGCCCCGGACGAACACGCGCAACCAGGCCGCCTCCAGAACAACACCAATAATCAGACCCACCGCCAGGTAGGGAAGCATGGCCGAAAAATAATTCCCGAAGGCGTTGAGCACCGCTTGGGTGTCGTCTGTCGTCGGATCCGGCCCCAGAGCCGAAACATCAGCCAGCGCCGCCATCTGAGGCCCCATCGCCTGCAGCTGGAGCGCGCTGATGACCGACCCGTACAGAATGGTCCAGACCGACAGGATCACAAAGGCGGACGGACGCGCGCGGATGACTTCAATGAAAAAGCCCAGCGCTTTGCCAAAATCGAATTCGAGCTTCATGGTACAATACGACTCCTGGCTGATATGCGTCTTACAGACCAGCCGGGAGCGAAAGGCAAGCCAAACCGGTCAGCCGGCGGGCGAAGTATCCACAGGCGCAGCGTCAGCCCGGTTATTGATCGCGATGTAAGCGCCCACGCTGTGCCAGATGGCCTCGATGATGGTTTGCATGAAGACCGACAGGGTTCCAATGGCGATAAAGGTCCCGATCGTGGCGGGCGACGTGAAGAGCTCGCCGAACAAGGCGCGGACTTCCTCGACACTCGGATCGTGGCCGGTTTCAGCCATCTGAATGAATTCACCCATCACCGGAAGCAGCGCGCCAAGAAACGCCAGATTGAGAACCACGCCAACTACAGAGCCCACAACCGCCACCAGGATGATGACGACCACATACGCGCCCAGCACCGGCCAAAACTTGCCCTTGGTCGCGCTCCAGGCCGGAAAGGCGATGCGGCGCTCCAGTATCGTCGTAGCGGGTGCGGCAGAGATCCGGACGCCGATAAAGATGGCGGCAATCAATCCCAGCATCAAAACCAGAAAAACGCCAAAGCCGCCCGCAAGGCCTGCGCCCAGCTCTCCGCCGCCGCCCGCGCCTACGGCCAGCGCCATTCCGCCGCCGACAATGGCAAAGGCGAGCCCGAACACAATCTGGAACGCTATCAACAGGGCTATCAGACCCAGATTGGTGACAAATAGGCGTCCTTCATCTCCGCCCAACCGGAACGGAATGACCGCCGCCATTTCGCCGCGCGTCAGAAGGCGCAACCAGGCGGCTTGTGCCATCAGGGCAATCAGAATGGCCCCGATGGTCACCAGCGGAATAAAGGCGAACATGCCCCCCATCCGCTCGAGCACTTCCATATCCGTCGGTTCCTGACCGCTGATCGCCATATTGATTAGCCAGATGTAGAAATCGCCAACCAAAAGCCAGCCAAGATAGACCAGACCGCCGTAAAAAACCGTCTGCCACAGGCCAATCCAGATCACCGCGGCGGGTTTCTCGCCCGCTACTCGGAAAAAATGGAATACGGCATCGCCGAAATCAAACGCACGGGTGCTCATGTACACCTCCCTGTCATCCCGCTCTTATTGTGCGGACAACAGAGGAAACCGCTAGAGGGAACGGAAAACTACTCGTCCCCGCCCCACGCGCGGTAGAGCGCAGCGGTCAGCCCGGCAAACAGTGGTGTCGTCAGGAAGGCGGCCAGCCAGCCATGGACAAAGGCCAGAGGGGCATAAACCGCCCAGCTGGCCACAAACCCGTCCGGACCGAACAGGCGGGCGGGTTGATGCACGGGTGTTGCAAAGCCTTGCTCGGCCAGAACGCCAAATCCATGCACGATCAGGCCAGCCGGAACAAAGCACAGGATCGCGCCCAGAACGACGGCAAAGCCGCGTTTCCTGGTCATCGCCATGACGGACAGCGCCTGCACTTTGCGCCGTGCAATACTGGCTGCCGGGGCCAGCAACAGCCGGCCGGCAAACCCGCCCAGCAAGATCAGGAAAAAACCGCCAATCAGAATGGCCAGCCCCCATTCTACCGGACCATAATAGGCCGCAAGCTCGGGAATATTGCCGCTGACCACCGGGTCTTCCGGCGCCAGCCCGGCCTCATCGCGCGAAACCATCGAAACCGCGCCCATGATGGACGCGAAGGCCACGGCCGCGATGCCGCCGCCAATAAAGATCAGGAAAAAGATCAGCGCCCAGCTGGCCGCCAGCTTCAGCTCGTCCGCGCCGAACTGCAGCCCCAGCACGCCTTCCGCTTTTCCCCGCAACACTATGCGAAACAGGGCGGCCTGGGCCATGACGGTGGCAAAATACCAACCGGCCAGAGCAATCAGATAAGCGCCCCAATTCGACGCGGCAAATTCGCTCGTGACCGCGCCGGTCCGATAGGTCAGCGCCACTGCGGCAAGGCCGGGCGGGATCGCCACAATCGCGGCCATCCCGGCATTCTGATGGAAAAAGGCCAGCGTCCGGACGATCGCGCCGGGCAAGGCGGTGAAGGAAGACAGTCGTGTCATGGCCGCGAAACTATACCCGGAACGCCGCCGGGCAATGGGTCAATTGCTGTCGGGGGCTTTGTCCGCAGGATCGTATCCCGGCAGGCACGCCGCCGCCTCCTCTTCCGCAAGAAACCATCCGGTGGCGCAAGGGCTGAAACCGATGATCCTGTAATCATCCCAGTAATTCCACCGCATTTCCCGGCCCCTTAGCGACCCGACGAAAGCGCTGGAAACTGGTCCCGGATAAGACAGGATTTGCCGCACATGACGGATTTCGCCATCCCGGTTGGTCTCGAGATCCAACACCACATAGGCCGTGTCGCGAACCTCTGAATCAAACCGGATATGAAAGCCGGGCAATTGTCCGCAAGCTTCTTGATCAACGCGGTAGGGGCGCTCGATATAGGCGCTGCCGAAGGCAAATATATCGTCAGGCGGGCTGATACCGAAATCATCGTCAAACGCTTCGGCAACCCTGACCCAATCCCGTTCCAAGGCATCCGTGCGGCGGTGAACCGTATTCGCGACATGAAAATAAAAGGCGGAGCCGCGCTCCCTCACAGCTTCCCGGGAAAACCCGGCGGCAAAGGCCAGCCGCGCAGCCAGCGGCGTCCAGGCACAGCGGCGATCCTCGAGCAAGCGCAAGGCGCTGGCCGACAACACGACGACCGCCTCCATATTGCCGACTTCCCAGGCCGATTGCGTGGCGAGGACCAGCAATTCTTCCCGGCCTGCGCATTCACCAATCAACTCGGACGCCTCGATGATCTGATCCGCGCCGCCCGCCCGGACCGCACGGCGTACTTCCAGGCGGTCGACAACTGCCTCACAAGCCTCAGGGTCGGGCGTTGCGGCCGTTGATTGCAACGCAGCGGCTACAAGTGCAAGAAGCATCAGTTCTCCATATAAAATTCCATCCGCACCACAATGTCCTCGCGGTCGACCGGGACACCATCGACCATGGCTGGCCGATACTCCCAATCTCTCAGGGCCCGCAGGCTGGCTTCACCGAACGATGTGACGGGAATGGAATAGACCGCTTCGGGGTCGATGATTTCTCCTTCGGAGGTGACATCAAACCTTAGCAACGCAAAGCCACTGATTCCGGCCATCGCCGCATCGTCGGGATATCGGGGCGGTCGCCGCTCGACCGGCTCGGCATCCAGAACGTCCACTGCCTCGCCAAACTGGCTGGCCCAATCAAAGGGGTAACACCCTTCACCATTGGTGGAACATTCTGCTGGCGCATAGCCACTGTCGCGAAGCCGGCGAAGCAGTTCGGCCCGTTCACCGGGTTGCAGTTCGCCGCGAATATAGCTCGCCCAGGCGGTCGCGATTGCGCTGGCATCCGGGCCCGAGCCAATCGCGTTATTGATGTAGCTGGAGATCGTCAGATAATAGGCAGCGTCTTCCTCCTGGCGTCTCACAGCAGAGCTCAACCCAGCGAGAAATGTCAGGCTGGCGGTGTCGTCATTCTGGACAGGGCCGATATCACCGAGTGCTTCCATCGCCTCCTGCGCAAAGTCACCACCGCGTATCGCTTCACGATCATTCATATGAGCAAACGCCCGCAGCATGTTGCCGTGATAGAGGCCAACCGAACGCGCCTCGCCTTCCGGCAAGCGCTCAAATCCCTGCACAGCTTCACGGGACAAACGCTTTGTCGCGCGATAATCCTGCAGCAGGAACCGCGCCTGCGCGGCATACCGCAAATAAGTAGATCTTGTTGCGACATCCTCATGACGACGTCCCATCAACTCCACTGCCCGTTCATAGGCTTCGGCGCTGCCTGCATTATTGCCAATTAATAGCGCGACTTCGCCGAAATTGGCCGCAAGAACGGTCGTCGTTTCCGGTGCAACGCCGCCCTCTTCCGCCGCGCGCCAGGCGGTTTCGGCCTGCCGGGCCGCTTCTGCCCAATTTTCCGCATCGAGAGCTGATTCATACGCGCGGTAGGCGTCCGCCACCGCCTGCGGCAATCCCTGCGCACTCGCAGAGGCAGCCAGTAACAAACCGCACAAAAGAGCGATCAGAACACGCATGAAACTCCCCATTTCCAACTTGCCGGAACTCTACACGCCTGAGGCGAGTTTGCGAAGGGGGCTTGGGGAAAAGCGGCGAAGGGATTATATCCCCGCGCCATGATGAAACCTGTTCACGTTATCGGCGGCGGCATGGCCGGATCCGAAGCCAGCTGGCAGCTCGCGCAAGCGGGCGTGCCCGTCATTCTGCACGAGATGCGCCCAGTGCGAAAAACCGAAGCCCACCAGACGGACGGCCTGGCAGAGCTGGTCTGTTCCAATTCCTTCCGCTCGGATGATGCCGAGAACAATGCCGTCGGCCTGCTGCATGAAGAAATGCGCCGGGCCAACTCGATCATCATGACCACTGGCGATATCAGCCAGGTGCCGGCAGGCGGTGCATTGGCCGTCGATCGGGAGCTGTTCTCGCAGCGCGTCACGCAAGCACTGGAAGACCATCCGCTGGTCACCATTGAACGCGGCGAAATTGCCGGCCTGCCGCCGGAAGAGTGGGACAGTGTGATTGTCGCGACCGGCCCCCTCACTTCCCCGGCGCTCGCCGAGGCCGTGCTGGAACTGACGGGCGAGGATTCGCTCGCCTTTTTTGATGCCATCGCACCGATCATCGAGACCGACAGCATCAATATGGATGTGGCCTGGATGCAGTCGCGCTATGACAAGGGTGAGACCGAAGCCGATAAAGCCGCCTACATTAACTGCCCGATGGATAAGGGCCAATACGAAGCCTTTCTCGACGCGTTGCTCAATGCGCCACAAACCGAGTTTAAAGACTGGGAAAAGGACACGCCCTATTTCGAGGCCTGCCTTCCCATCGAGGTGATGGCCGAACGTGGCCCGGAAACGCTGCGCTTTGGCCCGATGAAACCGCGTGGCCTGACCAACAAGCATAATCCCGATGTCAAACCCCATGCCGTTGTCCAGCTGCGCCAGGACAACCAGCTCGGCACGCTGTTCAACATGGTCGGCTTCCAGACCAAGCTGAAATACGGCGCTCAGGCCGAAATTTTCCGGATGATCCCGGGGCTCGAGAATGCCCGCTTTGCGCGGCTCGGCGGCATTCACAGGAACACCTTCCTCAACTCCCCCAAGCTGCTGGATAGCGAGCTACGCCTGAAAGCGCGGCCCTCACTTCGCTTTGCCGGTCAAGTCATCGGCGTGGAAGGCTATGTAGAAAGCGCCGCCATGGGCATTCTGGCGGGACGGTTCGCCGCGGCGGAACGCCTCGGCCAGCCAATGAGCGCACCGCCGGAAACCACGGCACTGGGTGCCTTGCTGACCCACGTGACAGGCGGGCATTTGTCCGGTCCAAAAGCCAGCTTCCAGCCGATGAATGTCAATTTCGGCCTCTTCCCGGCAATTGAAACGCCGCAGAAAACCGCAGACGGCAAGCGCATTCGTGGCAAGGAGAAATCCGTCGCCCGCAAACGTGCCATGAGCGCGCGCGCCCTGGCCGATATCGATGCGTGGCTGATGGATATGAAACAGGCCGCGTAAGGCCGGATCAAACCGGTTGAACTCGCGCTCAGGCTGAGTAACCATCCGGGACATCAAATGTCTCTGGGGGTTCTCATGCGTCGCTTTGCGATCCTGATCGGCTTCGTTTTTTTCGCTCTCGCGAATATTGGCCAGGCGGATGCCCGGCAATTAAGCGTAGACGCCTTTGCGCGCGATCCGGCGATTTCCTCGCCGGTCATTTCGCCCAGCGGTACGCATATCGCCTTCATCGCCAATCCGGATGGTACGCCCCGGATTGTGGTAGGAGAAATTTCGTCGGGCGAATTAATTTCCGCCGACATTTCCGAGATTCGCCCGGAAGCCGTTCGTTGGGCGGGAGATCGCTATGTTCTCCTGTCCGCCAGCGTTTCGCGGGGCAGCCGACGGGTCCACGGAAATCTTGATATCCACCGAACCGTCTCGATGGATATCGAGAATAATCTTGAATCCAGGCAATTGCTGGCAAATCTCGGATCGCGTTCTGCTCGCGTTGGGGGCGGACGTGTAATCGGCATTACGCCGGATGACCGCGTCATCATGATGCGGGAAACAGCGCTTGTTTCGGCTGATCCGAGCAACGGCCATGGCAGAAACTACGCTGTTGGAATTGATACGGCAGTGGGTTGGTATCTGGATGAAGACTCCAACCCCTTTGCCCGCCTAGAATATTCTAACCTGCACGATCAACAGCGTATTGTATTTACCGGGAATGGTGACCGGGTTGAAGCGGTTGAAATTCGTAACGCAACACAGCCGCATTTTTGGGGGCTCGGCCAGCTGCCCGATGGACGTTTCGCTATTCTGGAATATGCCCAGTTCTCGAACGCTTCCCGTAATGTGGTCCGGGCTGTAAATCCCGAAACGGGGGAGCGTGAGGACGTCATTTATTCTCATCCCCAATTTGATGTCGCCGGGGCCTCACTTGATCCCTACGACAATCAGATCGTGGCCATTCATTATACGGGTGAGAATTTCACCCACCCGGTCTGGCTGGACGAGGACTTGGGCGCTGTCCATGCCAGTTTGATGAGCCGCTTGCCCGAGGGAACGCCACCCCTGCAATTGTTGAACTGGGATGAAGCCCGGCGCCTGTTCGTGGTTGCGTTTGCGTTCGAAGACGCGCCTTCGGCCTATTTCCTCTACAATACTGAAGATGGCAGCCTGACCAATCTCGGCGCGCGTTTCCCGGAACTGGAAGGCACCACGCTGCCTCGCCGCCGGCTGATCAGCTATGCGGCCGTGGACGGAACGAACATCCCCGCCTATCTGACGCTGCCCGATACGCAAGGCCCGCATCCGCTGGTCGTGCTGCCGCATGGCGGTCCCGCAGCGCGCGACCAGGGCGGATATGACTCGCTGGCGCACTTTCTCGGTCATCGCGGCTACGCCGTCCTGCAACCGAATTTCCGGGGATCTGCCGGTTATGGCCATGCCTGGGAAACAGCCGGATTCGGTCAATGGGGAACCGGCGTCATGCAGACCGATGTCAATGATGGCGTCACCGCCCTGATCAATGCTGGTCTGGTTGACCCCAACCGGGTGTGCATTGGCGGCTTCAGCTATGGCGGTTATTCCGCTTTGGCCGGGGCGGCCTATACGCCGGATCTCTACCGTTGCGCCTTTGGCGTGGCAGGCCTCTATGACATTCCGGAAATGCTGGAATGGACGCAAGACCGGTTTGGCGAGTTTTCCTGGTTGCTGGATTATTGGGCGCTAGCCGTAACCGGCGATGAAGGCAGCCGGCGCCGCGAGATGGACCGCGTTTCGCCGCGCCATGCGGCTGAACACATCACCGCGCGCATCCTGTTGATTCACGGGCGTGACGACACGGTCGTACCCGTGGAACAATCGCGCATGATGAGGGCGGCATTGCGCCGCAACGGGCAGGAGCCGGCCTATCTGGAATTACCTTCCGCCGACCACTGGCTCTCGCGGGCGGAGAACCGGATCCGGATCTATCAGGAGATCGACGCGTTTCTGGCCGAAAACATCGGGAACTAGAGGCGGCCGGTCAGCGAGGCCCGGATCAGATCCAGCTGTCGGGCAAATTGCGGCCGGGCAAAGCCGGTCCGGTAAAGGTCGCCGGACTTCTTGGCCGTCTTCAGCGTCGCTCGTGCCAGCCTCGCCTGTCCGAGCACCGGAAACGCTTCTGCCGGACATGGCTCCGCACCCTGCAACTCGCCTAAAGCAGTATCCAGCGCCTCGATCACACCGGAAAAGGCCTGCCGGGCCAGTTCAGCTTCGCGTCCGGTCGCCAGCCGGTGCTCATTCAGACCGGCGGCCTCAAGATCTCGCGCCGGGATCAGCGGCAATTGCCGGCCAGCGCGGAACGCAAACTGCCGGACCCATTGCGCCAGACCCGAGGCGCGTGAAGCCGCCTGCATCATGTCGGGCGCGTCCATGGCCAGCACTTGCAACGCCAAGCCCATCACGCCTTCATGTTGCGCATCGACAAGTTCAAGCAGGCTTGCCATGTCGGTAATCGGTTCAGGTGACACTGCCGCTTCCAGCGCATCAATAAGGCCTATCAAGCCGGCCCGGGACAGGCCGGGCGTTTCAGCGGCGAGCGGCGCCAGACCTTCATAGGCCGCATGCCGGCGGATTTTTTGCGGGGAGGCGAAAAGATCAGCAACCGCCTCGCGATGCCAGGCAAAGCGCATGGCTTGAATGGCGGGCTCCTTTGCCCGGACCGGAATGTCTTCCACCTCTTCCAGCCAGCGATAGAACGCCAGCAATCGGCTACGCGCTGGCTCGGGCGCGAACATCGCCGCCAGCTCGCGATCGCTCTGAATTTTTTCCGCTTTAACTGCGTCTGTCATCGCAACATCATCATATTCCGGTGGAAAGCCCGTCCGAGCCTCCCATATGGAGAGCAGAGATAGAGCGCCCGCCTTGCGGCGTCCTGAACCAATGACAGATGGAGCTAAACATGGCCCACACCCTCCCCGACCTTCCTTATGCCGCTAACGCGCTGGAGCCGCATATTTCTGCGGAAACCTTCAGCTTTCATCATGGCAAGCACCACGCGGCCTATGTGACCAAGATGAATGCGGCAATCGAAGGCAAGCCGGAAGCTGATCTGTCCTTGCAAGACCTCGTCCGCAAAGCCGCCGCTGATGGCGATCAGGGTCTGTTTAACAATGCGGCCCAAACTTGGAACCACACCTTTTTCTGGAACTCGATGAGTCCCAATGGCGGCGGCGCGCCAACCGGTGATCTGGCCGATCGCATCGACCGCGATTTTGGCTCTCTAGAAGGTTTCAAGAACGCTTTTGCCGACGCTGGCGCGACCCAGTTCGGATCCGGTTGGGCCTGGCTGGTCGTGAAGGATGGCAAGCTGGAGGTCCGCAAAACGCTCAATGCGGAAACGCCTCTGACCGAAGAGGGGGTTGTTCCCCTGCTGACGCTGGATGTCTGGGAGCACGCCTATTATCTCGATTTCCAGAACCGGCGTCCGGATTTCATCTCGGCCTTCCTGAATGATCTGATCAATTGGGAGTTCGCGGCGGAGAATCTGGCAAAATCCGGCCAATAGCGCAGCACAACCGGACACCAAAAGGCCCGCCAATTGGCGGGCCTTTCTCATTGCACGTAAAGCGCGTTAGCCAAACAGCGTCTGCGCGCCCGCCATCGCCACCAGCATGGGCAGCGAGAGCAATGTGTTTGTCCGCGAAAACAGCATGGCCGTTTTGGCGGCTTTCGGCTTGGCGTCAGCCTCGGCTTCGACCAGTCCCAGCGCGATTTTCTGATTGGGCCAGATCACGAACCAGACATTAAACGCCATGATCAGGGCGAGCCACATGCCGATGCCGATCACGATGTGATAGGGCACGGAGAAACCATTGAGCGCGCCCAGCGTCAGCGCATCGACCAGATAGCGATTGAGGTGCGCCACAATCAGGCCCGTCAGCACAGTGAAGGCTGCGCCCCAGCGGAACCAGAACAGGGCTTTGGGCGCGATATGCTTGCCGATCGCCGGTTTCTGCTCATCCGGGATTTCCGGCATTGTCGGAATCTGGACGAAGTTGAAATACCATAAGAGGCCGATCCACATGATGCCGGCCACGACATGGGTCCAACGGGCAACGGCTTCCCAGAAGCTGAGCATTCCAGGGGCCCAGTTCAGGAAAAAGATCGCCGCGAAAAAGATGATCGCCAGCGCCAGCGAAATGTGAATGGTCGTGCGAAGATTGCCGAGAATGGCAGCCATGTGTGAATCCCTCCCCGATTCGTTTCGAGGCTGACTCTATCACCCGGCCGGGTATTGCAAAATGCGCTTTCGCTTCGGTCCGATTGCGCCCGATCGGGCTTTCGCCCGGACTAGCCTTCCACCGTGTCGCGCTTAACTTTGGTGATCAACAAAAGCGGCGCCGCAATAAAGATCGAAGAATACGTGCCGATGATCACGCCAAAGATCATCGCAAACGCGAAGCCCTGCAGGGCCGCGCCGCCGAGCGCCCAAAGCGAGATCAGCGCCACTAGCGTGGTCACGGACGTCAGAATGGTGCGCGAGAGCGTCTTGTTGATCGCGCGGTTCAGCACGACTTCGAGCGGTTCTTTCTTGAACTTCCGCAACTTCTCACGGATCCGGTCATAGACCACGACGGTATCGTTCATCGAATACCCGACAATAGTCAGGATGGCTGCAATGGTCGAAAGGTTGAATTCCAGCTGGGTGATCGCGAACATGCCGATGGTGATGATGACATCATGAACCAGCGCCAGAACCGCCCCGACGGAATACTGCCATTCAAAGCGGAACCAGATGTAGATCAGCATCAAAACGAGCGCGACGATGATGGACGTCACACCGGCCTGGACCAACTCGCCGGAGACTTTCGGGC
This sequence comes from Hyphobacterium sp., assembly GCF_965228115.1. Lineage (GTDB taxonomy): Bacteria > Pseudomonadota > Alphaproteobacteria > Caulobacterales > Maricaulaceae > Hyphobacterium. The sequence continues at coordinate 841,428 of NZ_OZ245794.1, forward strand.
CGAGCACATTGATCGAGCGGAACTCAATGCCCGGATACTGGTCGGTCAGCGCGCCCTGAACGGCCAGATTGGCTTCCTGCTGGGCCTCTTCGGCTTCCAGGCCTTCGCCTTCCTGTGGCTGAACACGGATCAAGGCACAACGATTGCCGAAACAGTCGGATTCGGGGTCGATTTCCGACAGGCCTTGCAGCTCGATCGCGCCAAGCCCCAGCCCGTTCAGCAACCCCCGCATTTCATCAATCTTGTCGGCGTCGATCTCTTCCTCGGTGCGCACTTCCAGCGTCACACCTCCGGTAAAGTCGATACCGAAATTCAGGCCCATCGTCGCAAACGCGCCAATGGAGCCGATGATCATGGCCGCAGAGACAATGAAGGCAACAAAGCGCGCCTTGATGAAAGGAATGGTCGTATCGGACGGCAGTATGTTGACGAGCGCAAGGGACATGGGCCGTCTCCTAAATCGGGAGCTTTTTGGGCTTCAGCCCCTTCACCCACATCGCAATCAGCAGGCGGGAGAAGACGAAAGCGGTAAACACGGAAGTCAGGATGCCGATTCCCAGCGTCACGGCAAAGCCGCGCACCGGGCCGGCGCCCAGCATGTAGAGCACACCGGCGGCAATCAGCGTGGTGATATTGGCGTCCAGAATAGCCGAAAGGGCTTCGGAATAGCCTTTCTCGACCGCATTGGCAGGCGTTCGGCCCATCTTGGTTTCTTCGCGGATGCGCTCATAGATCAGCACATTGGCATCCACGGCCATACCGATGGTCAGGATGATGCCGGCGATGCCTGGCAGGGTCAAAGTGGCCTGTAAGCCAGATAACGCCCCGAGGATCAGCGTCACATTCAATAAAAGCGCAAGATTCGAGAAAATCCCGAACACCGAATAGGCGGCCAGCATAAACAGGATCACGCCGATAAAGCCGATAATGATCGCGATGCGGCCCTTATTGATGGAGTCCTGTCCCAGGCCCGGTCCGACCGAACGCTGTTCGACCACCGTCAGCTCGGCCGGCAAGGCACCGGCTTGCAGCAGCACGGCGAGGTCATTGGCTGTTTCGAAGGTAAAATTGCCCTCGATCACACCGGATCCGCCCAGGATGGGCCCGCGGATCACCGGCGAAGAAATCGCCACATCATCCAGCAATATGGCAAATCGGCGATTCACGTTCTGGGCGGTAACGCGGCCGAAGGCTGCTGCGCCAGTCGTATCAAAGCGGAACTCAACAACGGGCCGCCCCTCCTGGAAGGTAGACCCTGCATAAGTCAGGTTCTCTCCCGATACCATGGCGCGGCGCTCGATCGCGATAAAAGGTTCGCCCGCCGTATCTTGCGGCACAATCCGGACGCCCGGAGGGGTTCGCGCCTCGCCATCTGCCCCGACCGGTACGTCTTCGCGGACCAGATGGAAGGTCATGACAGCCGTCGTACCCACCAGTTCGATAATCCGTTGCGGATCGCTTTCACCCGGCACTTGTACCAGGATCCGCGCATCGCCCTGACGGGCAATCGTCGGTTCGGTCGTTCCGGTTTCATCAATCCGGCGGCGGATCACTTCGATGGACTGGGCAATGGTGCGGTCACGGATGTCGACCAGCGCCGCATCTGTCAGTTCCATCCGGATCGTCCGCTCTGCGTCATCGCGGCTAAACGATACGGAACGGGATTGCACACCCGTCAGCGTCCCATCACCCACCGGCCGCGACAATTCCTGCAGACGCGTATACGCGTCTTCCATGTCTTCTGCACGGGCAATACGGATCACGACCTGTTCCCCGATCACGGCGTTGGCCGCCGTGGGGATGACCGGCTGCTGGCGCAACACATTATTCGCCTCACTGGATAGTCCATCCAGCCGGTCGGCGGTCACGCCGGGCAGGTCGACTTCGAACACAAGGTGCGAGCCGCCCTGAAGGTCGAGACCCAGATTGACCGTCTGGCCGGGAACAGGTGAGAAATTCGGCGCAGCGAACCAGATGCCAAGAGCGGCAACAACCAGGACCAGCGCAATCTTCCAGTTGGCGAAATAGAGCATAAGCTCTTACCCCGATACGGTTTTGTCGGTTTTCTTATCCGCCTTTGCGTCGTTGGCGGCTTTCGGCTGAGTGCGGGATCTCACTTCGGAAATCGTCGCCTTCATGACGCGGACTTTCACGCCGGTCGCAATTTCGACCTGGGCTTCGGCGTCATCAACTTTCGTCACCTTGCCGAGAATGCCGCCGGAAGTGACAACCTCGTCTCCCTTGGACAGGGCGGCGACCATCTCCCGATGCTCCTTCATCCGCTTTTGCTGCGGGCGGATCAGCAGGAAGTAGAACACCACGAAGATCAGGATCAGCGGTGCAAACTGGATCAAGGCCGCCATCGCGCCCCCCGAACCACCGGAGGCTGCTGCGATCTGAATTGCGTCAAACATGTAAGTTGCCCCTTAAGCGAGCCGTTTATTGGAAGGTCGCGGGAATATATCGGGACGCGTCCGGCTTGCAACAAGGGTTGGCGGTTAACTTCCCGGCAGGTGTTGCATCGGGTCTTCAGGTGTCACGCCCCGGCGGATTTCAAAATGCACCTGCGGGGAATCGACCGAGCCCGTCGAACCGGCTTCCGCAATCAGCTGCCCCTGCTCGACCCGGTCGCCTTCCGCCACTAAAAGCCGGGAGTTGTGGGCATAAGCCGTAACAAAGCCTTGCGCATGGCGGATCAGGATCAATTCTCCAAATCCCTGCAGCTCGCCACCTGCATAAACCACCGTGCCCGCGGCTGATGCTCGAACGCTATCGCCCTCATCGGCGCGGATATTCACGCCATCATTGCGCTGGCCATCAGGTTTTGGACCGAAGGTGGAAACAATCTCTCCCTGGATCGGCCATTGGAAAACCACGGGCCCTGTAGGCTCTGGCACCTCTTCGCGCGGCGCAGCCGGACGCCGGGTTTGCGGTGGCGGATCGGATTCTTCTACACGCACCGGCGTGTCCCGTGTGGCCGGTGGACGCGAGGACTGGCTTCGCGTGGGTGGAGGTTCCAGCGACACGGTCCGCACATTACCGCCCGGCAGGTTCAGTACCTGCCCAACTTCAACCGCATAGGGCGGTGACATTCCATTGTGAGCCGCAAGATCAACCCAGCTCATATTATAGCGCAGGCCGATCCGGTAGAGATTTTCACCGCGGCGAACGGTGTGGGTGGACGGCCGGGGAAACGACAAATCCTGACCCGCATAAACCTGATAAGGCGGTGTCAGACCATTCGCAGAGGCGAGCTCCGACGTGCTGACCCCGCAGGATTCAGCGATTTCCGACAGCGTATCGCCGGATTGCACCGTATACCGCTCGCCCGGTCCGCAACGCGGCGAAGCAGACGTTCGGGTGACCTCTGGCGAAGGCCCGCTGGTGTTCTGCGTGCGATAATCGATCCTCGCCGGCTCGCGCGGTGCCGGCGTCGCGCACGCAGCCACGGCCACACACGTCAAAACAGGCAAAATGAGACGGATCATCGGCATGATCAGGCAAGTCACCACGGCAAACTGCCGGTCAGTAAGCCTGACAGGCGTTAATCACGCGTTAGCCAAACGCGAATCACAGCGCTTTGGCTTCACCATCCACAAGCGGGACAAAGCGCACCGCCATCATTGCGGTTTCCTGCAGCTCTCCGCCCTCGGTTTTGACATAACGCATCAGGGTTTGCGCTCCCTGATCATTATCAACCGGAATGACGGCAATACCGCCGGGTTTCAGCTGGTCCAGCAGCGTATCTGGCCGAACAGGGGCGCCGGCGGTTACCATGACCCGGTCGAACGGCGCCTGTTCGGGCCAGCCCTTTGTCCCGTCGCCAATCCTTGGCGTAACATTTGTCAACCGCAGACGCGCAAACCGCTCTTCGGCTTCTTTGGCCAACGTGCGGTAACGCTCGATCGTGTAGACCCGCCGCGCCAGCTTCGACAGGATCGCTGCCTGATAGCCCGACCCCGTCCCGATCTCCAACACCTTGCAGCGGTCATCAACTTGCAAAAGCTGGGTCATCATGCCCACGACCAGCGGCTGACTGATGGTCTGGCCGCAATCGATCGGCAGCGGCCGGTTCTCAAACGCCTGATCAGAAAACCGTTCCGGTACAAACACATCCCGCGGCGTGCGCTCGATTGCCCCCAGCACTTTTGCATCCGTCACGCCCTCTCCGCGCAAACGCATGACCAGCTGGATAACGCGTTCGTCTGGCGCACCCATCAAAGGATCACGTCCGGGGCGGAGCGCCGCCTATCCGGCGGCGCAATCGGTGATGGGTTTCCAGATGGGTCAGATCCACATGCAGCGGCGTCACCGAAATCCGCCCGCCCATCACGGCATGCAGATCATCCCCTTCTGCCGGGCTTTGTGGTGCGCCGCGAAAACCAATCCAGTAATAGTCCACGCCGCGCGGATCGGTGCGCTTGTCAGCATGAACAATGCCCTGATCGCGCCGGCCCTGCCGCGTAACTTCCACCTCGGTGATCTCTTCCGGTGCCCGATCCGGGAAGTTGATATTGATCAGCACATCCTCCGGCCAGCCTTCTTCGAGAAGCCGCCGGATAATGGGCGCGCCAAAAGTTTCAGCCGTTTCCCAGGGCACTTCGGCCTTGGGCAGATAGGAATAAACCTGACTGAGCGCGATGGAAGGGATACCCAGTTGCATGCCCTGCATCGCGCCCGCGACCGTGCCGGAAAACGTCACATCCTCGGCTATATTGCCGCCGCGATTCACACCGGACAGGACCAGGTCAGGCTTTTTATCCGTGATCAGATCCTGAATGCCCATCAGGACGGCATCGGTGGGCGTGCCGGTGATGGCAAAGGCCTTGTCCTCGACTTTGCGGACGCGCAAAGGCTCATGCAGGGTTAGCGAACGCCCGGCTCCGGATTGCTCTTCCGCAGGAGCGGCGATCCACACATCGTCGGACAATTCAGCCGCAATCTTGCGCAGCGATTTGAGACCGCGCGCGCGGATGCCATCATCATTGGTCAGAAGAATGCGGGGATTTATCATGAGCTCACCTTTGAGCACCCGTGTCTAAACGCTTTCAAACGATTGACCAGCCCTGAAATTCTGCCGGATTCAGTTGGCGATTCTTCGATTTCTTGATATATCATGATGAACATTGGAGACCGCCATGGGCGAACAACGCGAAAAATTTGCCACCCAGATGGATGCCGCTTTGCTGGCAGATCTGCGTGAACTGGCCCGTACAGAGGGCCGTCAAATCCAGGTTCTGCTGGAAGAAGCGGTACGCGGGCTGCTGGACGACCGCGACGGCGCTTCACGCAGGGAGAAAGTCAAAGCGCTGCACGAACGTGCCATCGACCGGTATGAGGACGTCTTCCGGAAGCTCGCCGAATGAGCCGTATCTGGCTGACGCTGGAGGATGTGCTCGACATTCATGCCCGGCAGATTGCGGAATTTGGTGGCTCGAACGGCTTACGGGATGCCGGCGCACTGGAAGCGGCCCTCTTCCGTCCCCGGTCTGGCTATTATGACGATTTGATTGCCGAAGCTGCGGCCCTCTGGGAAAGCCTGTCGCACAATCACGCCTTCATCGATGGCAATAAACGCACTGCATTAGCGTCGACGATCATCTTCCTCGGGCTGAATGGGGTTGAATTGACGGCCACACCAGACGCGCTGATGGACTTCCTTTTGCCGCTCTATGAGAAGCAACAACTGGAATTCAACACCTTGGAGGCCTGGTTGCGCGAAAACACGCGTGCCGTTTAAGCCCCCAGCACCTCAAGCCCGCCCATATAGGGTCGCAGCACATCCGGCACGGTAATCGTACCATCGGCATTCTGGTGGTTTTCCATGACCGCCAGCAAAGCACGTCCCGTGGCCACGCCAGAGCCATTCAGCGTGTGCAAAAATTCCGGTTTTTTCTCACCCTCGCGGCGGAAGCGCGCATTCATGCGCCGGGCCTGAAAGTCTCCGCAATTGGAGCAGGAGGAAATCTCGCGATAGGTTTTCTGGCTGGGCAGCCAGACTTCCAGATCGAAGGTCCGCCGCGCGCCAAAGCCCATATCGCCCGACGACAGCTTCATTACCCGGTAGGGCAATTCCAAGCGGCGCAGGACTTCTTCGGCGCAATTCGTCATGCGCTCGAGCTCGTCATCAGAGTCCTCGGGTTTCGTCACGCACACCATCTCGACCTTGTGGAATTGGTGCATACGGATGAGGCCGCGCGTATCGCGTCCCGCCGACCCGGCTTCAGAGCGGAAGCACGGCGTGAATGCTGTCAGGCGCGCCGGAAACTCGGCTTCAACATGAATATGTCCGCGGAACAAATTGGTCAGCGGCACTTCCGAGGTCGGCACCAACCAATAACCATTGTCCGTATGAAAGGAATCTTCGGCAAATTTCGGAAGTTGACCCGTGCCGAACATGGCTTCATCGCGCACCAGATAGGGCGGGCTGACCTCGGTAAAGCCGTGCTCTTGGGTGTGCAGGTCCAGCATGAATTGCGCGAGCGCGCGCTCCAGCCGCGCTAGACCACCGGTCAATACGGCAAAGCGCGAGCCCGACATCGCGGCGGCACGTTCGAAATCCAGCTGCTTCAGCCCTTCACCCAGATCAACATGATCCTTCGGCTCGAAGTCGAATTCTGACGGTTCGCCCCAGCCGCGCACCTCTTCATTGGCATCTTCATCTTCGCCAACCGGCACATCATCCGCCGGCAGGTTCGGCAATCCGGCAAGGTGCTGATTGAGGATTTCTTCGAACTTGGCGGCTTCTGTGCCGCTTTCTTCCAGAACCGATTTCAGGCGCTCGACTTCCGAACGCAGCCGGTTGAATTCGTCCTCATCGCCCTTCGCCTTGGCCTGTCCGATCTGCTTGGACAGGGCATTGCGCTGGGTTTCCGCCTCTTGCTGGCGGGTGACAGCCTCGCGCCATTTGCGGTCCAGCCGCAACAGCTCATCGGCCTGCGGCTCCAGGAAGCGCTTGGCGAGGCCAGCATCAAAAGCGTCGGGGTTATCCCGGATAAAGCGGATATCGTGCATGGGATTTGCTCTGCGTCGTGTTTCGCTGCGTGATAGCGAGGGCTTGTTGCACTTGCAACAAGCCGTTAGGGCGCAATGGTGTTTTCCTTGCGCTCGACCAGCTTCACCGCTCCGATCGAAATGCCATAAAGCGCCATGAGGACCGTACCCAGGATCACCTGGCTGATCGGGTCTGGCGGCGTCACAAAAGCCGCAAAGACGAACACACCGAGCAACGCAAACTTCCAGAACTTGATCAGCATGGCCGAGTTCACAATCCCTGCCATCCCCAACAGCATCAGCAATACCGGTAGCTGGAAACTGAGACCGAAGGCGAGGATCAGCGTGGTCACGAGATTGAGATAATCGGACACCCGCGTCAGCAACTGGATCGTTGGCCCGTCTCCGGAGGAAAGCTGTTCCTGCCCCAGCGCAAAACGCATCACAAAGGGCAGAACGAAGTAATAGACAAAGGCCATACCTGAAACGAACAGGGCCGGCGCGCCGATCAGGAAGGGCGCAAACGCCCCCTTTTCATTCTTGTAGAGACCCGGCGAGACAAAGCCGTAGATTTCATAGGCCAGCCAGGGAAAAGCCAGGATCAAAGCTCCGAAAAAGGCGAGCTTCACCTTTACAAAGAAAAATTCCAGCGGCGCGGTAAAGATCAGCTCAAGCGCCAGATCATCACCCCGCACCCGCGCGGCAGCATCCTCAAACGGCACCAGCAGGAAATTGTAGATCTGCTCGGCGAAGATGAAGCAGATGACGAACCCCACCGCGAGCACACAAACCAGACGGATCAGCCGCGTGCGCAGTTCGGTCAAATGCTCCAGCAACGGGGCCCGGCTCGCCTCGACGTCATCTTCGGGCGGGGATTCGACCAGCTTGTCCGTCATTTCTTGACCGCCGGTTCTTTTTCGGTCACGTCGGCATCAATAACGGCGTCGGGCTTGTGATCGATCTGCTCCGGCGGTTTTTCATCCTGTTTGGCTTTCTCTGCTGCCGCGATTTTCTTTTCCACGATGTCCTCGTGTTCCAGATCCGCCAGTTCACGGCGCACATCCTCCAGCTCGCGCTTCAACTCGTTTGCGGGATTGCCGGCTTTCAAGGCCTCGATTTCCTTGCGGAGGTCAGCCATTTCGGATTCGCGGCCCATCTCGTCGAAACTGCGCTGGAAATCGCGAGCCATGGCGCGCGCCTGGCCGACAAATCTTCCAATCCGCCGGAACATTTGGGGCAGGTCTTTCGGTCCGATGACGATCAGGGCCACCACCGCCAGGACCAGTAATTCAGGAGCGCCAAAGCCGGGATTCATATCCGGCTCCTAGTTCCGCGGCGTTTCTTCCTCGCGCTCGGAGGCGGCGCTGGAGGTGTCCGCATCCTCGCTGATCGAGGCCGTATTCGAGCTTTCCGAGGTGTTTTCCTCTTCTTCAGCCCCTTCTTTCAAACCTTTGCGGAAACTGGTGATCCCTTTGGCCACCTCGCCCATCAGGCCGGAAATCCGCCCTGCGCCGAACAACAGCACGACGAGCACAACGATAATCAGAATTTGCCAGACACCCGGTGCCATTCAGTCCTCCTGCGGGCCTTCCCCACCAGATTTAGACGAGCCAGCGCCGAACGTCCATTTCCACGTCAGCTATTGCTGTCATCTTCGCCGTCTTCCATGAAGTCGACATGGAAGAGATGGGCATCCTCTTCCGGGTCCAGCGGGTCTTCATCCTCGCCGCTGCCCGGCAGGCCGGGATCGGGGATTTCAAATCCCGGCGGCAGGCGCGCATCCAGCAATCCCGCCGCTTTCAGATCCGCCTGCCCCGGCAGATCGCCAATACTGGCAAGGCTGAAATAAGCGAGGAAGCTTTGCGTCGTCCCGTAAGTGACCGGCCGGCCCGGTGAACGGCGGCGGCCACGCGGACGGATCCAGCCCAGTTCGAACAATAAGTCCAGCGTCCCTTTGGAAACCGCCACGCCGCGAATTTCTTCAATCTCGGCGCGGGTCACCGGCTGGTGATAGGCGATGATGGCCAGCGTCTCGAGCGCGGCATCGGACAGCTTGCGCGGTTCTTCGCGGATTTCTTCCAACAGCCCGCGCAAATCCGGTGCGGTTTCAAACCGCCAGCGGCCACCCACCTCGGTCAGTTGTACGCCGCGTTTGGCATAATCTTCCTGCAAAGCTTCCAGCAGCGATTCCACATCGCTTTCGACAGGCAGCCGGGTTTGCAGGGTTTCAATGTCGAGCGGCTCTTCAGCCGCAAACAAGAGAGCTTCCAGCCGCCGCATCCGCTGACGCTCCGCATCAACGGCCAGGCGTGGGCCTTTCGCATCACTGCCGGTCTCGGTCGCACCCTGCCGGTCGGCCCGTTCGCGCAGCTTCTCGATCGCCTCATGGATGGGATCGGGCTTGTTTTGCGTCTCATCGCTCATGAGGGCGCCTCATCAGAGTGACCGCGCACTTCAATCGGATCAAAGGCTTTTGATTGCCGCAAACGCGCATGACCGTCCTTGGTGACTTCCAGCACGGCAAGCGTGGAACTCGCCAGTACCGAACGCTTGGGCGGGGCGTCGGGCCCAAGTTCACCCGCATCCGGCAGCAGGCTATCCAGCGTACGCCAGTCCTTGACCTCTGGCAGCATCCGCTCCAACCGCAGCCGTGCGGTTTCCAGCCCATAGACTTTGGGCAATTGCGGCTTGTAGTCCGCGCGCACCATCGCCTGACGGCGCTTGGAATAGGCGCTCAGCAAATCATAGAGATTGGCTTCATATTTGGAGGCGCGCAGCGTGCGCACGCCTTCCGGCATGCCGCGCGGGAAGACATCGCGCCTGTGCAGCGTGCCCGCAAACAGCGCCTTGCCAGCCGCGCGCATGGCATCCAGACGGCGCAGGCGGAAGGCCAAAGCCGCTGCCATCTGCTCGGGCTCCATCTCGTCCTCATCCTTGGCCGGTTTTGGCAAAAGGAGACGTGATTTCAGATAGGCGAGCCAGCTCGCCATAACGAGATATTCCGCCGCCAGATCCAGCCGCTGCCGCGCGGCTTCAACGAAGGCGAGATATTGCTCGGCGAGCTCCAGAATGGAGAGTTTGGTGAGGTCGATCTTTTTCTTGCGCGCGAGCGCCAACAGCAGGTGCAGCGGCCCCTCATAGCCATCAATATCGACGATCAACGCCTCATGGTCGGCGTCTTCAGCGGCCTGGAACGGCAGGTCTTCTTCGAATTCCTCGCTCATGCCGCCTTACCTGACAGAAGGGTTTGCAGTTTCGCAAGCCCGGCCTCTGCATCAAAGTCTTCGCCCTGATTGCGCGCCGCTTCTGCCGCCTTTGCACGGCGCAGCGCAGCACCAGCCAGGAGGGGCGCAGCCTCTGCGACCGGCTCCATCTCCTTGCGCTGACCATTACAGTGCAGAACGATATCGCAACCGGCCCGGATGGACCGTTCTGTCCGCTCGGCAAACGAGCCGGTCAGTGCCTTCATCGACAGGTCATCCGTCATCAACAGCCCGTCAAAGCCGATCTCGCGGCGGATATGACCGATGGCTGGATCGGACATCGTCGCCGGAGTGTCCGGATCGAGCGCGTCGTAGACGATATGCGCCGTCATCCCCATCACCGCGTCATTCAATGCCTTGAACGGCGCAAAATCGGTTTGGGTCAGGGTTTCAAGGTCTTCCTTCACGCGAGGCAGATGGAAATGACTGTCTGCATCGGCCCGGCCATGCCCGGGCACATGCTTGATGACCGGCGCAACACCGCCCGCCATCAGACCTTCCATCGCAGAGCGGCCCAGCGTTGAAATAACGTCCACATCTGCGCCGAAAGCCCTATCACCAATCACCGCATCCGCACCTTCAATCGCCAGATCGAGACAAGGGGCACAATCGGCATCGACGCCGCTGGCGCGAAGCTCATCGGCGATCAAGCGATGATTGAGCCAGACGGCCTCCTTGGCAGCGTCCGCATCGCGTTGATACAGCGCGCCGAATACAGCCGCGGGTGGCGCATCCCGCCAGTTGGGTGGACGAAAGCGCTGCACTCGTCCGCCTTCCTGATCAATGAAGACCGGGGCTTCCCGTCCCACCGCATCGCGCAGGGCGACGCACAGCCGGGCAACTTGTTTTGGACCTTCGATATTGCGGGCAAACAGGATAAATCCCCAGGGCGCAGCCTCGCGGAAAAAGTCGCGTTCGCTGTGAGACAGCTCCCGGCCTTCCAGTCCGAAAATCGCCGCGCGCGAACTCATCTGCGCGCCGCGTAGCAATCCTGCCCGCGATCCTGCAAAGCCGCACAAAATGCCGAGGCTTCATCGCGGCCGGCAAAGGCGGCGACCCGCAAGCGGTGATAAGTGCCCCGCCCCTCAATTTCCGCAGATTGTATGTCCGGCGAAGAGCCTGCGGCGATATCCGAATAGCGGCTGATGAAATTGACCCATGCGCCTTCGGCTTCCTCCTCGGTGCGGAAGGAGCCGATCTGCACCACCCAGCTGCCTCCGCTGACCGGCGCGGGAATGGCCAGGTTGGACGTGGCCGGCGGCGGAGCAGAATCCGGCTCTGGCTCGGCCTCGCGAGGTTCGGGCTCGGTACGAACAGGCGTGGTGGAACGCTCTTCAGCCTGTGCCGGCGGCGGTGTTGCGGTTTCCACCCGCTCGGCTTCGGCGGGGGCTTCACGCTCCGGCGCGGCGTCATTTCCGGTTTGATCAGGCGTGGTTTCTTCCAGCCGCAAGCCCGGACGCCCGGCGGGCTCCTCCGGTCCGGCGCGCGGCGTCGTATTTTCGCCGCCCGTGTCTTCTCCGGAGATCCGGTCATAGGCATCGATATCAAGATCAGGCGTTTGGGTGCCACCAGGATCTGCCGGGCGCTCCCGATAGGGTTCGGCATCGGCAAGAATGCGCGGCGGCTCATCCCGGTCCCGCACGCCCTGTTGATAGGCGCTCCACACAACGGCGACAAACAGGATAAAAACGGCAAACGCCGTCGTCAGGAGCAGCGGACCCCGGCGCGAATCGCCGCGCGCATCGAAGGTCTCGTCGTCGCCGAAGTCTTCATCCGGATCAAATTGTGTGCGTCGGTCACTCATGGCGTTTCCGTTCCGATCGGGCGAATCACCTGATCCCCTGAAGATTAACACCATCCCGGCCCGCTTTTGCGCCTGCCAGCGCCAGCCTGGCTGTGAATAACCGGCAATGAATTACAGTCACCACAGTGTTGGCGGTGAACATGGCCAAGCCAAGGCAGCAGGCGACACCAGAAAGGTTTGCGTTTTGCGGCGTCAGCGCCATATATCGACACAGTTATGGAGGAGCGGACATGTCTGCGCCGAATATCGAACTGACCGAACGCGCCGCCAAGCGTATCAATGCCATCCTCGCCGCTGAAAAAGCAGGCGTGATGCGCATCGCCGTGGAAGGCGGCGGCTGTTCCGGTTTTTCCTATAAATTCGATCTGGACGAGGCCGCCACGCAGGACGATACCGTTCTGGAACGCGATGGCGCGAAAGTGGCGATTGATGCCGCCTCCCTGCCCTTCCTCGATGAATGCGTGATCGATTTCACCGATGATCTGCTGGGCGCGACTTTCAAGATCGAAAATCCGAATGCGACGGCGGCCTGTGGCTGCGGCGTCAGCTTCTCGATCTGATGGACGTTCTCGACGCGCTGAAGTCGCGCATTTCCACGCGCGGCTTTCTGGACAAGCCGGTTTCTGAAGCCACAGTGCGCGCCATTCTCGATGATGCGCGCTGGTCGCCATCCGGTGGCAATCTTCAGCCCTGGAAAGTGCATGTGGTTTCCGGCGAGGACCGGCAGGCCATTATCGACGCCGTCAAAGCCAAGATGGAAGTTGACCCCTTCGGCGATGAGAACGCCTTTCCCGTCTATCCGGAAAAACTTTGGGAGCCCTATCGCTCACGCCGCTATGCGGTGGGCGAGCAGATGTATGACATTCTGCAAATCCCGCGCGAGGACAAGGCCGGGAGACTGGGTCAGGTTCTGAAGAATTTCGAGTTCTTCGATGCGCCGGTCGGGCTGTTTTTCACCATCGATCCGAAGATGAATCCCAATCAATGGGCCCATCTGGGCATGTTTATCTATGCGGTCACACTGGCGGCTGAAGGCCATGGTCTGGCCACCTGCATGCAGGAAGCCTGGACACGGTTCACCAAAACGGTCGGCAAGGCGCTCGATCTGCCCGAAGACGAACAGGTCTATTGTGGCATGTCTTTGGGTTATGCCGACCCGGATCATCCCCTGAACACTATGCGGACCGAACGCGCAGAGCTTGACGAGATTGCGAGTTTTCGGGGGTTCTAACCTCCCGACCAGTCAAACGCGCCGTCAAAAAACGCGAATGAAATAAAGAAGATCGCAAAGATCGATAGCCCCCACAGGATCGGGGGAATAATGATGATCCGGATACCAACCACGGGCCGGAAGAAGAAAACGATCCAGCCGAGGATCAGCGAGCCTGCGGCCACGAATGGGCCAGCGAACATATCAATCATGACCAGGTTCAGGATCAGGCTGGCGTCGTCGTCCCCCATCACCGGGGCAAATGTCATCAAATTGGCGAACCACATGCCAAAACCGATGAGACCGATGAACACGGCCACCGCGCTGGCAAAAAGCAGGCGGAAGAAGCGCCAGCCCGTGAACTTCCTTTGCGGCGATGCTATCTCTTCATTCATCGGATTCTCTTACCCCCGGATGCGCCCATGACTGTCACCATCGCCACCTGGAACGTCAACTCCGTCAAGGCGCGGCTCCAGAACGTGCTCGACTGGCTGCGGGAAAGCCAGACCGACATTGTCTGCCTGCAGGAAATCAAGACGGTGGATGAAAACTTCCCCCGGATGGAGATTGAAGACCTCGGATACAATGTCGAAACGCACGGGCAAAAATCTTACAATGGCGTGGCTATTCTCTCGAAATTCCCGATTGAGGAAATACAGGTTGGCCTGCCCGGCGATGACGAGGATGAACAGGCGCGTTACCTCGAAGCCGTGATCTCCACCGATGACGGCGTGGTACGCGTCGCCTCAATCTACCTGCCCAATGGCAATCCCGCGCCCGGCCCGAAATATGACTACAAGCTGGCCTGGATGAAGCGGTTGAAAGCGCGTGCAGAAGAGCTTCTCACTTTTGAGGAGAACCTTGTCCTTGCGGGTGATTACAATGTCATCCCCGGCGATCTCGACGTGCATGATCCCGCCGCATGGGAGGGCGATGCCCTCACCCGGCCGGAATCGCGCGCCGCCTATCGCTCCTTACTGTGGCTGGGCCTGACCAGTGCCTTTGATCAGTGTGATGGCCGCGCCCACAAATATACCTTCTGGGACTATCAGGCCGGTGCCTGGCAAAAAGATCACGGCATCCGCATCGACCATTTGCTGTGCTCTCCGCAAGCCGCCGACAAGCTGAAATCCGTCGAGATCCACAAAGCCACCCGCGGCAAGCCGAAAGCGTCCGATCACGTGCCGGTGGTGGGCACGTTTGAGTTCTGATCCAGAGCGTCGAGAATTAATTGCTGCGCCTGCATCAAGGCCCTCAGATTGTCGTGAAAATAAGCCAGTGTTTCGTCCGCCAGGGGCGCATCCACGCTTTTTTCCGTCCGATAAAGACCGCCAATATCAACGCTCATATGAAGGCTCCACCCCGTCTGAGGGTGCCGGGTTACAGAAATGGCCAGTTGATTTTGCGGGAAGAGGTAACGCGCCTTGATGGCGGCTTCGCGTATGCGATCCGGAACGATATCGCCTTCCACCGATTTGCGGCCCCAGACCTGATAATACTGACTCAACGCCACGTCCTTGCGCTCGCTGCGCAGATAAGCGTCTGCCAGAAACAAATCTCTCTGATGGCGAATCTGACTGGTTATTTCATAGCGGCGGGGGAGCAGGATAAACGGTTCGATTTCCAGAGAATCCAGTGTGCGCTCCAGGACTTGTCCATAAAACAAAATTCGTGGAACCCGGCCGACCGGAGTTTCCATGGGCATGCCTTTTATCCGCAATTCCTCGATCGACAGGCCGAGCGCCTTTGATTGGTATCGGTGCGCGTGCTTGTACTCAAGGCCGCGTGGAACAAGGCCCAGCTCGGCGATGACGGGTGTTTTATCATCCGCAAATACGCTGTCGACGGAGTCCAGCCCGTAAGGCTCCAGCATAGCGGCTTCAACCAGACGCCGGATCTTCCGGTCTATCCCCGCCAAAGGCCTGTGCGCAAAATTCGCCCCCGCCGCTGCCACAGCGAGACCGGTGAAAATCGCGGCGCCTGGCCAATAGGAATAAATCAGGAAACCGATGGCCGTACCGAGTCCAACCGATGCGATGGAGCCGATGAAAAATAGCCGCTTGGTGCGGGCCCGCTCCTTGCGGATGGGAGCCAGCTTCAGCTCAACTTGCGTATCCAGAAGCTTCCGCTTCGCGCGAGACGCCATCATGACTCAACTCTGATCTGCCAGCACATTCTCGCCCAGCTCGGGCGGGCGGACCATCAAATCCAGCATGCCGGTGACCAGATCAATCTCTTCCAGAAGCGTGCGCACACGTTCTTCATCATCGAGCGGTTTGAACAGGCTGCCCGGCTCGAAGAGGTTTCCGGTTTCCACCGCGATCAACAGCTCGCCACCGCCTTGCCGATCATCAAAGGCGGCGCGGACTTTCTTGCCCTCTACAGCGGTTTCCAATGCCAGCAAACGCTCCATGAAGGTCGGGGTCAGCAAGTAACGCGACATCACCTGATCGGTGGAATAGACCTCGAAAATCTTTTCAAACTTCGGATCGACCAGGCCAACGCGCTCCAGCTTCTTGCTGCCGAAGGTTTTCCGGCCCCAGCCTTCAAACATGTTGAAGAAGCCCTTGTCACGGGTAATGACGGTCACGCCTTCGACGGTACGGGGAAACTCAATCCGCACCAGCAGACCGCGAAAGACCGTGACCCAATAAGTGCGGTTTTTGCTCCGGCGTTTTTCTTCCAGCTTGGCCTCATAAAGCTCGAATACCGAGCGATGGCGTTCACCGATGAAGTGATCTTCGAAACTGCGCCGGTCGGAATTGGGCAGCAAGCCATGCTCGCGGAACACATCAAAGCGGGCCGGTTCCGCCGGCTGCAGCGAATAGCGCATGTCCGAAGCTTCGGCGAGCTTGCCCAGAAGCCCCAGCTTCACTTCTTTTTTAAGTTCATTGAACTTGGCGCTGCCCACCGCGCCGCCAGCAACCGGCAAGCCGATCAAGGCAAACAAAGCAAAGGGAAACAGGCCGAACGCCAGCAGGATGGCCGCCGCGGTAATCCCTGCCGCAACGCCCAGCCCGGTTCCAACAACGATATTGCCAACGGCCTTCTTCCGGCGCTGTTCGCGTTCGGCGAGGAAGGGCGACAGCTCTTCGCGCCAGATGGCTTCCATTTCCGAGGACAGGGATTCGCTCATGGCACGGAGGCTAGCTGTCAGTTTGACGGGGTCAAACTCAATCTCTTCATCCCCGCGAAGGCGGGGACCCATTCTGTGACATGGAAGTTCCGGCATGGGTCCCGGGCTCACGCTTCGCGCGCCCCGGGATGACGCAAAAATTACCCCAACCGTGCCCTGGCCTCAGCCAAGGCCTCTTTCTGAGCGGTATAATCCGCCAGCTTCTCGCGTTCGCCTGCCACGACCGCTTCCGGGGCGTTGGCCACGAATTTCTCATTGCCGAGCTTTTTCTCAAGCCGGGTGATTTCGCCGGTGACCTTGTCGATTTCCTTGTCCAGCCGGGCGCGTTCCGCATCAAAATCGATGACGCCTTCCAGCGGCAGGGCATAGGTAA
The DNA here is from genome assembly GCF_965228115.1 of Hyphobacterium sp. Lineage (GTDB taxonomy): Bacteria > Pseudomonadota > Alphaproteobacteria > Caulobacterales > Maricaulaceae > Hyphobacterium. The sequence goes on from NZ_OZ245794.1 coordinate 858,207, forward strand.
CCTCATCCACCACGATCTGCGCTGAGCCGTCCGGCGCGGACTCGGCGGGCGCCACCGAGTCCAAACGCGCCAGACGGCAGATCAGGGCCGATTGCCGCTCCAAGCGCGCAGCAAGGTCCGCATCAGCCCCGACCGCCAGACCGTTCGGCTTGGCATTCGGCGGAATATTCATTTCCGAGCGCAGCTTGCGGATTTCCGTGATCAGGCCGACCAGCCAGTTCATCTCCGCCTGAGCTTCCGGATTGGCGAGGCCGTCCAGCTTTGGCCAATCTGCGACGATCAACAGGCTGTCGCGGCCACGCTCGCCTGCCGTTTTCTCCCACAACTCTTCGGTCACAAACGGCATGAAAGGGTGAAGCAGTTTCAGCGCAATTTCCAGCACATAGGCCGTGGTGGCGCGGGTCTCCGCCTTGGCGGCTTCGTCCTCACCGGACAGAAGCGGCTTGGCAAATTCCAGATGCCAGTCGCAGAACACATTCCAAACAAATCTGTACGCTGCGCCCGCCGCCTCATTAAAGCGATAGGTTTCCAGCCCCTTGGCCACGGCGGCGGAAGCCACTTCAGCTTCACCCAGCAGCCATTGATTGACGGTTTGCTTGACGGATTTGGGATCAAAATCCGGATCCTGCACACAATCATTCATCAGGCAGAAGCGCGCCGCATTCCACAGCTTGGTGCCGAAATTCCGGTACCCCTCGACCCGCTCTTTCGACATGCGGATGTCGCGGCCTTGTGCGGCCAGCGCGGCCAGCGTGAAGCGCACCGCATCGGCACCGTATTCATCGACCAGCTCCAGCGGGTCGATGACATTGCCCTTGGACTTGGACATTTTCGCGCCGTGCTCATCGCGCACCAGCGCGTGGATGTACACATCGTGGAAGGGAATTTCCTGTTTGAAATGAAGCCCCTGCATCATCATTCGGGCCACCCAGAAGAAGATGATGTCAAACGCGGTGACCAGCACAGAGGTCGGGTAGAAGCGTTCCAGCTCTTTGGTGTCGTCCGGCCAGCCGAGGGTCGAGAACGGCCACAGGGCAGAGGAGAACCAGGTGTCGAGGACGTCCTCGTCCTGCCTTAGAGGTTTACCGCCAGCCGCAGCAGATGCTTCGGCTTCGCTCTCGGCGACAAAGACTTTTCCGTCTTCATCATACCATGCCGGAATCCGGTGCCCCCACCACAACTGGCGCGAGATGCACCAGGGCTGGATATTGCGCATCCAGTTGAAATAGGTGTTTTCCCAGTTCTTCGGATGGAATTTGGTGCGCCCATCCTCGACGGACTCAATGGCCTCTTTGGCGAGAATATCCGCCTTCACAAACCATTGGTCGGTCAGCATCGGCTCGATCACCACGCCGGACCGATCACCGAAGGGCTGTTGAATTTTTTTGTTTTCAACGAACGGTTTTTCGCTGCCCTCTTCCGTTTTCACGGTGACGGCCAGGCCTTCCTCAGTGATCGCTTTGACGATTTTTTCCCGCGCTTCAAACCGGTCGAGCCCGCGATATTCTTCCGGCACCAGGTTGATCGCATCGACCTCGTTTTCAGATGGCAGATTCCCGGTTTTGGCGATCTCCATCGCCTTGGCGGAGTCTTCGGCATAGGGCGCGCCATCGGCACGCAGCGAGGCGCGCAAATCCATCAGCCGGTAGAGCGGAATATTATTGCGCTTGGCGACTTCATAGTCGTTGAAATCGTGCGCGCCGGTAATCTTCACCGCGCCAGAGCCAAATTCCGGATCGGGATATTCATCCGTGATGATCGGGATGAGGCGGCGGTGTTCTTTCGGACCCACCGGAATCTCACACAGCGCGCCCACGATGGGCGCATAGCGTTCATCATCCGGGTGCACGGCTACCGCGCCATCGCCCAGCATGGTTTCCGGGCGGGTGGTGGCGATGGAGATGTAATCGCGCTTTTCTTCGAGCACGATGTTCCCGTCCGCATCTTTTTCAACATAGGTATAGGTGCGGCCATCCGCGAGCGGATATTTGAAGTGCCACATATGCCCGTCGACCTCGGTGTTCTCCACCTCAAGATCCGAAATCGCGGTTTCAAAATGCGGGTCCCAATTCACCAGGCGCTTGCCGCGGTAAATCAGGTCCTGATTGTACAGCTCGACAAAGACTTTCAGGACGGCCTTGGACAGACCCTCATCCATGGTGAAGCGCTCGCGGCTCCAGTCACAGGACGCGCCCAGCCGGCGCAACTGATTGAGGATCGTGCCGCCGGATTCTTCTTTCCATTCCCAGACGCGTTCAATGAATTCCTCGCGGCCCATATCGCGGCGGGAGATATTGCCTTGTTCGGCCAGCTGGCGCTCGACCACCATCTGCGTGGCAATGCCCGCATGGTCCGTGCCCGGTTGCCAGAGCACGGATTTGCCCAGCATGCGGTGATAGCGGATCAGCACATCCTGCAGCGTATTGTTCAAGGCATGGCCAATATGCAGGCTGCCCGTCACATTCGGCGGCGGAATGACGATGGAATAGGTTTCAGCGTCCGGGTCATCCTTCGGCTTGAAGGTGCCCGCCTCTTCCCAGGCCGCGTAAAGGCGCGGCTCGGTGTTCTTTGGATCAAATGTCTTGGCAAGATCAGTCATGGCGGCGGATACATAAAGGGCGCCGACGATTTCGTCGACGCCCTGTTTCTGTTGGTGTCAGAGAAGGCTTAGCGTCGACGGGCAATCCGTTCGATTTCAGCTTCGACTTTCTGTTCGACAATGCTCGGCAGATTATTGTCGAGCCATTCTTTCAGCATCGGGCGCATCAACTCGCGGACAATGCCTTCAAGTGTTGCGCCATCATCGGTCGCCACGCGCAGATTGTGCGCCAGCGCATCGAAAGCACCCGAAGCTGCCGTTGCAGCAGGCGCGCTGACTAGAGCGTCTTCGTCCACAACCGGTTCGGGCTCGGGTTCTGGCTCCGGCGCGACTTCGGCCACCGGTTCCGGCTCAGGCTCTGGCTCAGGCACCGGGGCGACCTCTTCTTCCTCGCGATCGACAATCATGAGATCATCATCCAGCGCGAGCGGATCGGTGCCAGCGCCGGGTTCTTCGACCTTGTCCGTCAGCTCCAGCACTTCATCCTCGGCCGTAACTTCGGGTTCCGGCGCGGGTTCCGGCTCAGGCTCGGGCGCCGGTTCCGGAGCCGCTTCGGCGACAGGCTCATCAACGGCCTCCACCTCATCGGCGGCTTCGGCATTCTCACCACCGTCCTCGTCCTCATCAATGATCCGGCGGATCGAGGCGAGAATTTCCTCCATGGACGGTTCGTTTTCTGCAGCTTCGCTGGACATGAGCGCGCGGGTCCTTTGATCCGTAACTTCCCCTGTTGGGAGAATAAAACCGGTCTTGGGCCAAAGTGTCCAGACGGAAAGCCCAGTTAATGGCGAATTAATTCCACGGCGTGAAGTCGACAGGCTCCCGTTCAGGCGTGCTGGTAAAGGGTTCCGGCTCCGCCTCAATGTTCAGCGTGTCCGACGTCAACAAGCCCATCGCCTGCAGCAGGCCAAGCCCGGCCACGTAGGAGTCGCGTTCTGCTGTCACCAGCGTCAGCCGGGCATCCAGCAATTCCTGCTCGGCATTCAAGACATCCAGCGTGGTCCGAAGGCCCACAAAGGCTTCCTGTTGCACGCCTTCCAGAGCGATTTCATTGGCTTCCACCGAGCGCTGGCTGGACGTAATCACTGATCGGCTGGCCGCCAGATTATTGAACGCCGTGGTGACAATTTCTTCGACCTGTCGCCGGGCTTCGGTGACACGAATCCGCGCCTGATCCGCATTGAAAGCGGCCTGCCGGACCCGCGAGCGGTTGAGCCCGCCGGTATATAGCGGCACCGACACGGTTGCGGTTAGCGAATAGCGATCGGTTTGATCGCCTGAAAACGTCTGATCATTGGTCCGGCTGGCTGAACCGCTCAAGGACACATCCGGAGAAAACGCACCGCGGGCGATTCGCAGCCCGGCCCGCGCCGAATCTTCATTAAACGCGGCGGTCCGCAAAACCGGGCTGAAATCCAGCGCGATTTCCATGGCATCTTCCAGCTCGGCGGGCAGATCCGGCAAGGGCGGTTCTGGGCTCAGCGTGGCCGGATATTGTCCGACCACCGCGTTATAGCGTGCGCGGCTGGCCGCCAGTTGCGACAGGGCCCCGGCCAGCTGGGCCCGTGCACTCGCCAGGCGCGCTTCGGCCTGTGAGACGTCCGTGCGGGTGATCTCACCGACTTCAAACCGGTCTTCTGCCGCATCCAGCTGTGCCAGCAGAACTTCCACATTATTGCGGCGGATTTGCGCAATCTCGACATCGCGGCGGACGTCCAGATAAGCGGTCGCTGCCGCCAGCAAGACATTCTGCTCGGTCGTCCGCAGTCCTTCGCGGGCGGCCAGAACACTCGCTTCGGCCTGGCTGATTGCCCCACTGATTTCTCCCCCGCGCCAGATCGCCTGACTGGCATCGATACGATAGCTCTGCGGGGTCACGGTGTTTGACTGATTGAAGAAACCGCCGGTCGATTCTGTTCGCGCATTAGAGACACTGGCCTGCGCGGAGATATTCGGGAGCCAGGCCGAACGGGCCTGGACAATGCTTTCCTCTGCGGCCCGGACCGAAGCGCGTTGCGCCTGCAGCGTCGGGTTCGACCGGTAAGTCAGCTGCAGCGTTTCCTCAAAGGTTTGCGCAGTGACCGGTGCGGCCATCAAAGCAGCCGCAGCTAGAGCGAAGCCAGATAATCTCGTCAACATGAATGGGTCCCTCGGGTTTCGCTCTAATCTATACACCAATACGCGTGCGCATAGTGTCTGGTTTGTAACGATTGTCACGAAGCCGCCAAAGCGCGACAAAGTGAACACCGTTCACTTAGTAAACACGCATACGATGTCAAGCTGAAAACATCGACCCGGCCGCCGAAAATGGTGCCGAACTAGAAGACGAAACCCGCTTCGCGCTTGAAGCCCGGAAGCAGGCGCGGCGAGGAATCAAATACCACGCGTTGCCCGATACTGTCGCCGGAACGCTGGAAGACGGTCGCCTTGCCGATGGCGCCCTTTGATATCACAACGGCCAGGCGGCCCCCGTCTTTCAACTGATCGAACCAGGCGCGCGGTGGGGCTTCGACGCCGCCCTCAACAAAAATAACGTCATACGGTCCCTGCCCCGGCATGCCGTTTGCCGGATCGCCCTGAACCACAACGGCATTATCACAACCGGCATCCGCCAGGAGCGCCGAGGATTTTTCTACCAGCGTTTCATCTTTTTCCACGCAGACAACCGTCTCTGCCATGCGCGACAGGACAGCGGCCGCATAACCGCGGCCGCTGGCCGGGTTGAGCACCAACTCGCCCGGCTGGATATCAACCATGTGGATCAAGAGGGACAAATCACGCGGGCGCATCATGAAGCGGCCCGATGCTGTTTCAATCTCGGTATCGGCATAGGCCAGGGCGAGACGGCTTCTCGGCACAAACTTTTCCCGCGGAAGGGTCCGGAACGCCTTGAGCAGCCGCCGGTCCGTAACATCCGCCGTATGGATCTGGCTGTCCACCATGGCATCGCGTTCGCGCGTGAAATCGGCCACGTCATAGCCCCCTGTGTTCTCGCTGACCGCGCTTATATCGCGCGTTGAAAGCAAGCCGCAATAGCCGATGACGGTGGTAGAGAACCGGTGGTGTCCCGGACCGGTTCAAAGGGCGTGTTAAGACGCATTGCGGCAAAGCAATCGCTCGGTTACAAACCTCGCCCACACCACAAGGCGGCTCCGTGGCGGAGTGGTGACGCAGCGGATTGCAAATCCGTGTACCCCGGTTCGATTCCGGGCGGAGCCTCCAGCTTTTCGTCATTCCTGGTACAATTCCCGATTGAACTTGATGTACTTGTGTTGAATGCTCCCACTCAGTGAGGGGGATTAAAATGATCAAGCTTTCGGGGCCCGGCTTTCTGGGCAAAGTTTTGCTGGCGGGCTTTGCCAGCCTTGTCTTTGTGTCCGCCTTGCACGGCCAAGACACAACGGCGCCCCTGGTCAGCAGTATTGAACGGCAAAACCCCACATCTGAACGCACCTCGGCCGACGCGTTGGCCTGGCGGGTGACATTCAATGAAGGCGTTCGGGCGGCGGATCTTGGCCTGACCCAGTTTCAAAACGTCCTCGACGGTTCCAGCACGTTTTTTGACGGTTCGATTGCGCTGGCATCGGTCGAAATAGACGGCACCCCGTTGATTTTCGCGCCCGGTTTCCGTGACCATGGACTAACCGTTCTGGATATCACGCCCGATAATATTTTCCGCACCGTCCATAATGTGGCCGATAATGATGATGTCTACCTCAATCAGGCCGCAGCGGCTTATGTCCACCGGATCGGAGACACGCATTATCTTTATGTCGGCAGCCGGGGCGATGATGGCGTCAGTGTTTTCACGATCGCCAATAATGGCACGCTGACCAATATCCAGAATATTGGCGACAACGAACAACTCCAGCTGGGCGGCGTCAGTGATATTCACGCGGCATCAGTCGGAGGCCAGGACTACCTGTTTGTCACGGGTCAGGAAGACTGGGGCGTCAGCGTTTTTCAGATCGCAGCGGACGGACAGATCACGTCTGTTTTCAATGTAAATGATGGCGAAAACTCGGACTTCGAACTTGCTGGGGCCCGATCTGCGGTGACGGCCGTCATTAATGGAATTACCTATCTCTATGTTGCCGGAATCATTGACCACGGCTTGACCATTTTTTCCGTTGGAAATGAAGGCGCGCTAACGTTCCAGCATCGCATTATCGACACCGCCGCAATATTCGTGAATGGCGCGGGAGATCTGGAGCACCTCCAGATTGGCGAGCAGAACTACATTTATGTGTCCGGCTCGGCGGATCTCGGCGTCAGCGCGTTTTCCATCCTCTCGAATGGAAACCTGCAGTGGATTCAAAACCTCCAGAATGGGAATGGAATTCTGGCCGCGAATCCCAAAGAAATGACCGTCACCCGCTTTCAGGGCCAGACATTTCTGTCTGTGGCGAGCAGCGCGGCCTCTAGCGGAAGTCCGGATCGGGGCGTTCAGGTTTTCGCGGTTGGAAGCGATGGCCGTCTGACGCCCATTCTTCGCGAATTCGCCTCGCCGCAAACGCCGATGTATAGCGCTTTTTCGATCACCTCCCTGCCCACACCAACGGGTTTTCGCGTTTTTGTGGGCAATAGCAATGGCGCGTATATCACCATGCTGACGCTGGTGGTCGAGCCCATCGCCGCCGATGATTTTGAAACCACGGGCACAACCGCGACACTGACGGCCAGCCAGGCGGCACCGAATATTGTTGACGTCTCCGTATCTGGAGGCGATCTCGCCAGCCTGAATGGTCCTGTCACGCTCGCCATAGCGGCAGGACACAATTTGGCAGACCTTGCCGGAAACGCCCTGACAAATCTGTCGCCACAGGGCGCGGACGAAGGATTTACTGTCGACAATCTCCCGCCGGATGTCAGCCTGTCGCATAACGGCACTTTGCCGATTGATGCGCCTTTCACCCTGACCATTACCTTCACCGAGGGCGTCAGCGGATTTGATCAAGGCGATATCGCCGTCACCAACGCCTCCTTGTCGAATTTCCAGGCTCAAAGCGGGTCGGTATACACCGTCACCGTCACGCCCGCAGGGGAAAGCAATCTGACACTGGGCGTCGCACAGAATGCCGCCACAGACGGGGCTGGCTTTGGCAATACGGCTGCAACACCGCTGGACCTGGCCAGCGTGCCCCGTCGGACGGTCACCGTCACGCTGCCCGGCCTCGGTGCCGGCATGGTCACCAGCGTGCCCGCCGGCATCGAGTGTGAAAATGATTGTTCAGAAGCCTTCCTTCAGGGTGAGGCCGTGACCTTGACCGCAGCGGCGGCTTTCGGGTCAGCCTTTGCCAGTTGGGTGGAAGGGCCCTGCAGCGGCAGCACCAATCCGCAATGTGCATTTTCAGCCAATGAAACCCGGACGGTCGCAGCCAGATTTACATCCAACAATGTCCCGGAAGGCCGCATCGTCGCCGCTACCCTGCCCGCTGCCCGGTCGGGCTATACCGGAGGGCCGGACATAACGGTTTTCATGTCGGTCGTCAGCCGGGCGACAACGCCCGCCCAATCTTGCCGAATCACTGCCGCCGGTGGAGACCCCGTAACGCTGTCCTACCGGCGTGTGGATGCCAACAATGCCGCCATCGGGCCGGCCGATCCGGTCTTTGATCTCCTGGCCGGTGGGACCGCCAGCTTTGTGCTGGCGCTCAGCCCGGTCAGCGAGACTGGGTTACAGGGCGTCGATTTCCAGCCGCAAGTGACCTGTGAGAATGCCAATCTGGGATCCGTTGTCGGGTTGAACACGGTGTTTCTGTCTATCCAGAACGCGCCAGTGCCGGATATTCTCTCGATCAGTTCGACCGCCAGCGGCGATGGTACGATCCGGATCGCAGAGGCCGGGCGCGCAGGCGTGATGACGGCGGCCCTGGTCAATATCGGTGCGGGCGATGGCTCGGCCGGCGCCAGCGGCATCACCCTGACCACTACAGCCGATACCGGTGCAGCCAACTTGCCGGTCACAATCGAGGTCTGTCAGATTGATGCCACGACCGCTGCCTGCATTACGCCGCGCGGCCCCAGCGTGACGACCAGTAATCTTGGGCGTAATGAACCTGCCTTCTTTGCCGCCTTTGTTCGCGACAACAGCAATGGTGCAGGCATCCCCTTCTCTCCGGCCAATTCACGGGTGTTCCTGAGATTTTCGGATGCCAGCGGAACCGTAAGATCTGCGACCAGCGCCGCGGTAACCGTCCCGCCCACCGAATAGATCGACGTTCTACTCCGCCGCTTGCGGCCTCACGCCCGCGCGCTTCAGCTCGGCGTCCAGCTTTCCGGTGATCGCCAGCCACAGCATGTGATAATCGCCGCGAAGGGACCAAAGCGGATAAGTAAAGGTCGCCGGCTTGTTGCGCTCCACGAACGCATGGCTAACCCAGGCGAAGAAGTATCCGGCGACCGGCGGCAACAGCAACATCCACCAGCTTTGTGTCGCCAGCGCATAAACCAGCACGCCAATCGCTAACACCGAGCCGAAATAGTGAAGATAGCGCGTCGCAGGCTGGGCGTGTTCTTGTAGGTAATAGGGAAAGAAATCGCGATATGTTGTGTATTCCCGCATTTTTCTGACCTCCCCGTCAGGAATTTCGCAAACAATTTGAATCCTTTCAGACCAAATCGCCTTATCGTTAACCTAACATTTACCCTCTTTAGGGAAAGTGTAACGGTCTTCCCGTGAAGACACCCCACCATCCACCCAATGCCTTATCGGGAGCCTTTTTGGCTCCCGATCTTTCTTTGTGCAGTTTGATGCGTCAGAAGGCTTGCCGCAAGAAGGATTAGGGTGATATAGCCGCGCCCCTATTGAGACGGTTATTCCCTGGTAGCTCAGTTGGTAGAGCAGGTGACTGTTAATCACCGGGTCGGCGGTTCGAGCCCGTCCCAGGGAGCCACTCAAAATCTCATAAAAATGGTCGGTCGCCATAACAGCCCAGCAAATCACTGCCGATTAGGCTGTGCCAATAATCTGTTCTATAAGAGAAAAAGGAAACAGCGGGAGCGCGCTGGGGGGCTGGGAACGGCCCGAATGGCGCTCTTGGGAAGGGGCTATATGCCAATCAGGCCCGCTCCCGCTGTCTCCTCACCAACCGGCCGAGAACCCGTCCGGGGTGTTTTATCAAGCCGCGATGGATACGCGGCTTATCTCCTCATCGTGGCTGAGAAGGTCGCGCGGCTGACAATCCAGCTCCTGGCACAACGCTTCCAGCATCGAAAACCTTATGGCCCTGGCTTTTCCCGTCTTGAGGATGGACAGGTTGGCCTTTGAGATCCCGACCCGATCGCACAGCTCTGTCTGGGACAGGCGGCGCTCGAGAAGTATCCTGTCGAGGGTGACGCGAATGGCCATGTGTGACGTCTCCCTGACTTTGAACTCTGGTTCCCGGCGGCGCTTTTGAAAGCTACCGCCGGAACCGTTTTACCCTCACGCGACCACCGGTGACAGCGCCGCAAAGATACCGCCACCAACGGCAACGATAAGGAAAGCATTGATCGCAAAAGCTGCAACCGTGCGTGAAATATTGGACCCGACCATTTTGTTTTCTCCTTTGTTACGTTTCAAAATCGACCAGTTGTTTTGTTGTCCGGACGATCATTTCGCCGTCCGTGGAAGTATCAATACCATGGATTTATCGGTATGCAAGAAAAAAATATCGAAAATCGATATTATTTTCACGAAAACCGATAATTTTGCGCCGAAAAACAATAAATCTAGCCATCGCGACGGACGTATCTCAAGTCAAAATACTGTTGAATATCAGAGCCCTGGAAGACGGTTGAGCCATCTGGGTGACGATCGGTTTAATCGCTGCAGTTTTTCTGCAGTTTCCGTCTGGAAAGACGGCGGACACGCGTTCCGTCCGCCTATAGGCCGGGCGCGATCACCCCAATCGGAGACCCGAAGGGCAAAAAAAGCGAGTCAACTCTCGCAAAAGGCCGCGCCGGCGAGATCATAGCTGAGACCCGAGCCCATCCAGATCTCGCCAAAATCGAAGTCCCCGCGGTTGAGGAAAACCACCAGACTCTGTCCGCGTTCGACCGCAAGAATATTACGAACCTGAACGCCTGAGATGAACCCGCGCCGCTCCACAAGCGCGACGGAGCCATCACATCCAGCGAGCGGGGCCGAGAAGCTCCACGCCCCCAGCGCCACAAAACCCAGACGAGGGACACCCTCCCATAGCGTTTCAAGAGACGCTTCATCTAACAAGCGGCCTTCCATTAAGGCTGTGTTGAAGCGGATCAAGTCTTCCGGCGGCCCCACCAGCGCTCCGGCGGCCCCATAGAGTTCAAGATCGCGCCGCGCCGAAGCAACGCCTGCCCGGTCATAACCGATGACGGTGCCATCGTCTTCGCCGCCACCGACACGCGTACGCGTCATGCCCGCAGGCTCGAGAATGCGGGCTTGTAATTGGTCTTCCCAGGGTTCGCCGCTGACATGTTCGATTACCGCACCCAGGGCGACATAGTCGCAATTATTATAGTTGAAGGGCGCGTTCTGGCGGGCCCGGCCATCCGTGCAGAAATCAAAGGAATCAAATGTCGACGCATCGAACTCAGCCTCGCTGAGGTCATCCGGATCCGGCAAACCGGTCGTGTGCCTCAACAAATCCCGAACTGTGATCCGGTTGGCGCGCCGGACATCGAAACCGGGTGCGGCCTCACTTAGGGGTGTATCAAGGCTCACCCGCCCGTCTTCGACCAGTTGCATGACAAGGACCGCGACAACCTGTTTGGTAACCGATGCCCAACGCCAATCCAGTTGCGCTTGCATGGCTAGCGCGTTCTCCTCATCGGCGATGCCAATGGCGCGTTCAGAAGTTATCTCGCCATTTTCGCTGACAAGGACGACGCCGGAAAAATCAGGCACGCTTTCCAGAGCGGTATCTATGCGGTTGGGCTCGGCTTCGAGCACAAAACTCGCCAGGAATATTACGAAGGCAGATTTAAAGCCGATCATCGCCGCACCGTTTTCTTTTTACCCTGTTCAAGCTTACGGTATTCGGCCGGTTACGGATTGCGCGGCCGCAAAAAAAACGGCTCCAATACGATCACAAATACTGCTCAATTCCGAAAATCTTTGATCAATTCACGGATTAGGCCTCGCATCTTTGCGGGAATAGGCCTATCTCGCAGCTGCAGCACGCCCTTGGCGTGACAGGACAGGATTAAGCTCATGCGCCTCAATGGCCGATATATTGCCGCCCTTGTGATCGTCGTTCTGGTCGGCGGCTTTTTCCTGATTGGAACAATCTTCAACAGCAGGGACACTGAATCGGCTAGCGGCGATGTCGACGCGCCGTCGCGGGCGCCGCGCGTTGTGTACCAGACTGTAGAGGCCAGCGAACATCCCGCCTTTCTGGTCTTGCGGGGCCGCACCGAAGCCATTCGCGCGGTTGCCGTCCGGGCAGAAACGGGCGGACGGGTGATCGAAGCCCCGGCGATCGAAGGAACGCGAGTAGAAGAAGGCGATTTGCTCTGCCGGCTGGATGTGGATGCGCGCCAGGCCGCGCTCGATCAGGCAAGGGCGGATCTGCGCGCGGCTCAGCAGGAATATGAAGGCGCTGTGGCGCTGAGTGATCGCGGTTTTCGCTCACAGAATTCCGTCGCCGCACTCGAAGCCGTACGCGATGGGGCCCGCGCGCGCTTACAAGCTGCGCAGGAAGAAATGGCGAACACTTTCATTCGCGCGCCATTCGATGGCTGGTTTGACCAGCGTGAAGCGGAGATCGGCGATTTCCTCGCGCCCGGTGAGCCCTGCGGTCTCGTCCTTCAACTCGACCCGCTATTGGCCGTCGCACAAGTGACTGAAGACGATGTCGGCAGCCTGGAAACCGGCATGGGCGGACGTGCGCGCCTGATCACCGGGGAAAACGTCAATGGCGAAGTTCGCCGGATTGCGCGCCGGGCGGATCCCGCCACCCGCACCTTCCGGGCCGAGCTATCAATCGCCAACCCTGACGGCGCGCTTCGCGCGGGTGTGACCACCGAGATCATCATCCCGCTGGCGAGCCGTCCGGCACACCTTGTTCCGACGACGGTGCTGGCGCTGAATGATGCGGGTGAGATCGGTGTACGCGTGCTGGAGGGCGAGACCATCGTCCGCTTCCTGCCCGTGCAATGGCTGTCGGATGATGCCGGCGGCAGCTGGGTATCCGGCCTGCCGGATCCGGCCCATGTCATCGTGCAGGGCCAGGACTTTGTAGAGGACGGCGCCAGCGTTGACGCCGTACCGGCGCAATGACCGGTCTTGTCGATTTTGCGGTTAACCGCGTCCGCATGATCCTGGTCATCTTCGGCGTGATGCTGATCGCCGGACTGATTTCTTACCTGACCGCCCCGAAAGAAGCCGATCCAGACATTCCCATCCCCTTCATTGGCGTGACGGTGCCGCTGGAAGGTTTGTCCCCAGAAGATGCCGAACGCTTGATCCTGCGCCCGGCCGAGACCGAGTTGCGGGCCATTGAGGGGCTGGAGGAGCTCAATTCTACCGGGGCCCTGGGGGCTGGCGTGATGGTGCTCGAATTCGATATTACCTTCGATTCGGACCAGGCCATTCTGGACGTCCGCGAGGCGATTGATCTCGCCCGCCGGGAATTCCCCGAAGATGCCCGCGAGCCTGTTCTACGCGAAGTCAATGCCGCCCTCGCTCCTGCCATTGTGGTGCAGCTTTATGGCGACATCCCCGAGCGTGCCTTGTTCCGTATGGCCCGCAATCTTCAGGACGAGCTGGAAGCCTTGCCCTCGGTGCTGGAAGCCAATCTGGCGGGCACCCGCGACGAGCTTCTTGAAGTTATCGTCGATCCTGCGCGCTTGCAGGCCTATGGCATTACCTCTGCCCAGGTGATCCAGGCGGTTCAATCCAATAATCAGCTGGTGGCCGCCGGCGCTCTCGATACTGGCGATGCGCGTTTCCAGGTGAAAGTGCCGGGCCTGTTTGAAACCGCGGCCGATGCGCTCTCCTTGCCGGTTGCGCGTTCTGGCGACACGGTCATCACCATGGCCGACATTGCCGATGTCCGCCGCACCTTCAAGGATCGCGACGGCTTTGCCCGCTATGATGGCCGTCCGGCGTTCTCGCTTCAGGTCGTCCGCCGCCCCGGCGCAAACATCATCGACATGACGCAGGATGTACGCACCCGCGTTGAAGAGATCGCCGAAACCTGGCCGGAAACGGCAGGCCACGCCTTTTCTCTGGATGTCTCCACCTATGTGCAGGACAGCCTGAACAGCCTGACCTCCTCGATCACGCTGGCCATCGTGCTGGTGATGATCCTCGTGGTCGCCGCTCTGGGCATAAGGTCCGCGCTTCTGGTGGGGATCGCCATTCCCTCCAGCTTCCTGTTTTCTTTCCTGTTGCTCGCCGTCTTTGGTTATTCGGTGAACTTCATGGTGATGTTCGCCATGGTGCTGGCCGTCGGCCTTCTGGTCGATGGGGCCATAGTGGTTGTCGAATATGCCGACCGGAAGCTGGCCGAAGGCCGTCCGCGCATAGAAAGCTACGCCATGGCCGGCAAGCGCATGTTCTGGCCGATCATCTCGTCCACCTGCACCACGCTGGCCGCCTTCCTGCCTTTCCTGTTCTGGAATTCCATCGAAGGCCAGTTCATGGCTTATCTGCCGACCACGCTGATCTTCGTCTTGTCATCAGCGCTCTTGATGGCGCTGGTCTTCCTGCCCGCCCTCGGCTCCGTGATTGGTAAGCAACCAGCCAAGGGCGATGCCAGCGCGCTGGCAAGCCTGGCGGCCGACAGTGAATCGAAGCCTACCGAATTGCCCGGCTTCACCGGTGCCTATACCCGCATGATCGCCACACTGGTGAAACGCCCGCTGATGGTGGCGCTGGCGACGATTGTCGCGGTGATCGGTATTGTCATTTGGTTTGGGTCGACCCCTCACCGGGTAGAGCAATTCCTCGATGTCGAGCCGGAGCGCGTCTATGTCTTCGTGCGTGCCCGGGGGAATTTGTCGCCAACAGAACAATACGGGCTCGCCCTTCAGGTCGAAGAACGCATAGCCGGAATTGAAGGCATTCAAGGCTACTACACGACGGTTGGCGCCGCTGCAGGCGCGTCTACATTCAATGATGGCGCCTCAAATGCCCCGTCCGATACTGTGGCCCGCATCTTCATTGAATTCCTGCCTTATGGGCAGCGCCGCAATGGCCGGGAAATTCTCGCCGATATCCAGGACGCCGCGACCGGCATTCCCGGCCTTGTCACTGAGGTGCGCGAGTTTGAACAGGGCCCACCACAGGGCAAGGACATCCAGATCGAGCTGCGCTCGAACAATGAGCAGGCCCTCAACGAGGCGGCGCTGCTGGTTCGGGCCCATCTCGATGAAGATCCGCGCATGATCGACATCGAAGACACATTGCCCCTGCCCGGTCTGGAATGGGAAATCATTGTCGATCGCGAAGAGGCCGGGCGTTTCGGCGCAGATGTCCAGCAAATCGGCGCCGCCGTACAGCTCGTCACCAATGGCGCGCTGGTGGGCCGTTATCGCCCGGATGATGCCGATGAAGAGGTCGATATCCGTGTCCGCTTCCCGGAGAATTATCGCAGCATTGAAGCGCTCGATCAGCTGCGGGTGAACACTTCCGAAGGCTCGGTTCCACTTTCCAACTTCGTGACCCGCGAAGCCCGCCAGCGTGTCGATACCGTCAGCCGCCGCGATGGCCGCCGCGTGATTGATATCCGCGCCAACGCCGCTGAAGGCGAAGCCGGAAATATCCTGCGGGCTGAATTACGTGACTGGGTCTCGGAACAACAGGCTGAGGGCAATATTTCGCGGGACATTCACGTCCGTTATCGCGGCGCAGATGAAGGGGCGGCTGAAGCCGCGGCCTTCTTCGAGACGGCCATGCTCGTGTCCCTCTTCATCATGGCAGTTATCCTCTTATGGCAGTTCAATAATTTCTGGCACGTCTTCCTGACGCTCCAGGCCGTCGTCCTGTCGGTCGTGGGCGTGCTTTTGGGAATACAGCTATCCTTTCCATACATCTCGGTGCTGTTTGTCGGCACCGGAATTGTGACGCTTGCGGGTATTGTTGTGAACAATAATATCGTGCTGATCGACACCTATCACCGCATGCGTGATCTTGGCTTTGGTGTGGACGAAAGCATAGTGCGCACCGCCGCCCAGCGGTTGCGCCCGGTCATGCTGACCACGGTGACGACGATCTGTGGGCTTCTGCCCATGGTGTTTCAGATCAACGCCAATTTTGGCACCGGTGTCATCTCGATTGGCGGCCCGGCGTCTGAATGGTGGGTGCAGCTGTCCAGCGCTGTCGTCTGGGGCCTCGGCTTTGCGACCTTGCTGACATTGATCCTGACCCCGGTCTTCCTGGGTGTGCCGATGCGGATGGGGAATTTCCGCCGGAAGGTGGTCGCCTTCATCCCAATACTGGTAGCTTGGGTCCGCAAGCGTATGGGGCGGAGCACTAAAACCGATACTCCCAAGCCCGCCGAGTAAGACTCGCCGTTAGCGCGAAGTTCTGGCAATTTCTCCCCAACAGGGGAGATGATCATGCGCGTTTTGGTAATTCTAATGCTTTTGCTTTGGCCCGCTTCGGTGCTGGCACAGGACTATTCCATCAGCGCCCCGGATCAGGCTCATATTCGTCAGCGCATCGAAGTCACGTGGACAGCGGCCGACGACACTGGAAATCTGATCGAGATTCGCCCGACAGAGGAAGGCGCGCGCCGTGCGGGCTATTCCTATGTTCGCAATAATCCCGAAGGCATCGAAGTGCCTGAAGCACCAGGCGATTACATCCTCGTCTTTCTGCATGAAGGTGAGGTTGTCGCTTCACAAATCCTGACGGTTATTATGGCCGAGGCCAGCGTGACCGCGCCGGAATCCGCCGGAGCCGGAGAGACGATCGACGTCAGCTGGACGGGCCCCGCCAGCCGCAGCGATCAGATCACCTGGGCGGCACGCGATGGTGAGTTTATCCGCGGCACCTCCTATGGCTATGTCGGCGACCGGACGGCAGGCAGCCGCAATCTCCGCGCCCCTGCAGATGCCGGTGAGTACGACGTCATCTACCGGTCGGGTTCGACTATTCTGGCGCGGGCTCCGGTGACAGTCGGGTCCATCAGCGCAACCGTCACCGCGCCGACCACTATCCATGCGGGCGGCCAGATCACGGTCCAGTTTGAAGGCCCGGAGAATTCCGGCGACCGCCTCACCTTTGCAGATCGCGATGGCGAGGCCCGCAGTGGCATTGGAAGCTATAGATATGTCGGCAATACGAGCGGCAATGAAGCGCGCCTCCGCGTTGCCGAGACGCTTGGCGAATTTGATGTGGTCTACGTCTCAAATAACCGCGTCATTGGCCGTTCTCCCATCGAGATCGTGGCGGCCAGCGTGGACGTCACCGCCCCTGCCGAGGTCCGGACCCGCCAGCGATTCCTGGCGAACTGGCAGGGCAATGGAAATAGCGGTGATCTGATCATCATTACAGACGGGGCCGGCACCGAACTTGACTATCAGTATGTCGATCCAAACGTACCGGATGCGGAACTGACCGCTCCAGCTGAAGAGGGCGAATACGTACTTGAATACCGCTCGCGAGCCCGCGAGGTGATGGATACCGCACCCTTTTTGGTCGTGCCTGCGCCTAACCCGCCGGGCGAGCTGGCCGTGACGCAAAATCAGGCCGCCCTCGGCTCCGGGGATGCCGTTGAGATCATCCTCGATGCCTCCGGCTCCATGCTCCAGCGCATTGATGGCGAACGGCGCATTGAAATTGCCCGCGCCACGCTGAGCGAACTCATCGCAGACACCATTCCCCAAGGTACTGGTTTTGCACTGCGTGTCTTTGGCCATCGCGAATCCGATAGCTGCCGCACCGATCTGGAGATCCCGCTTGGACCACTTGATCGCGCGGCTGCTCAATCCACGATCGCGGGTATCAACGCCATGAATCTGGCCCGCACGCCGATTGCCGATTCCATAGCCGCCGTCCCGAGCGATCTGGACGGGGTGAGCGGCGAAATTGTGCTGATCGTCCTCACCGATGGCGAAGAAACCTGCGACGGCGATCCGGCCACCGCCATTCAGGCCTTGCGTGAGCGCGGCTGGGATATCCGGGTGAATGTCGTTGGTTTTGCCATTGATGATGCCGATCTGGAACGCACCTTCGAAAGCTGGGCCGCCGCTGGCAATGGCGAATACTTCAGAGCCGCAGATGCCAGCGGGCTGGCTGAAGCCTTGGTCAGCGCCGTCGCCACCCGGTTTGAGGTTCTCGATGAAAATGGGGAGATCGTCGCCAGCGGTCTGACGGGCGGTGAACCAATCTCACTCATGCCGGGCAATTACCGGGTGGTGGGCGGCGGCGGCGACGTGGCCGCTACAATTGTATCGGAAGAAACGACCGCGGTGGGTCTGCACTAGGCCGGGACGGTCTCGGCCTCTGCCTGGCGGTGCCACATTCGGGCATAGAGCCCGTCCAGCGCCAGCAATTCGCCATGTGTGCCGCGTTCCACAATGCGGCCGGCGTCCATCACCAGAATCTGGTCCGCACCCGCAATCGTCGAAAGGCGGTGCGCCACAGCGAGGGTTGTACGTCCCTGTGCGGCCTTGTTCAGCGCTTTTTGGACTTCTTCCTCGGTTTCAGAATCCAACGCGGAGGTGGCTTCATCGAGAATCAGGATGCGCGGGTTTTTCAATATCGCCCGGGCGACGCCCACGCGCTGTTTCTCACCGCCGGAGAGTTTCAGCCCCCGCTCGCCAACGCGTGTGTTCAGACCGTCAGGCAGGTTGCGGATGAAATCGCCCAACTGCGCCAGCTCGGCTGCGGCCAGCAACGCGTCTTCATCCGCATCCGGGTCGCCATACTGGATATTCGCGCCCAGCGTATCGTTGAACAGGACGACATCTTGCGGCACCAGGCCCAGCTCGGCGCGCAAACTATCCTGCGTTACGTCCCGCAGATCCTGCCCGTCGATCAACACCCGGCCGGATTCCGGATCGTAGAACCGGAAGAGAAGCTTCAACAGCGTCGACTTACCAGCACCTGAGGAGCCACACACCCCGGTAAAGCTGCCGGGCGGCAGCTCAAAGCTGACCTCATCCAGCGAGCGCTCCCGCCCCTCATGGGCAAAGCTGACAGCCTCAAACCTCACCTCACCCCGGCAATGGGTCAGCTCGTGCGCCTCAGCGGCATCGGCCACGTCCGGCTCAATCGCCAGGGTTTCAAACAAGCGCTCCATATCCACAGCCGCCTGCCGGATCTCGCGATAGGCCCAACCCAATATGTTCAGGGGCTGATAGATATTCATCAGGATCAAGGTAACGGCGGCGATATCGCCGACCTGCATTGTGCCATTCCAGGCTTTCAGGCCAGCCACGATCGCCATCGCCAACAGGCCGGCATTCATGATGAAGGCCTGCAAGCCATTCAGGAAAGCCAGCGAACCCATGGACTTGCTGGCCGCATCAGCATAGCGGGTCAGCGCTTCGTCATAGCGATCCGTCTCGCGCCGTTCAGCGGCGAAAGACTTGACAGTTTCAAAGTTCAACAGCGCGTCCACAGCACGGGCGCTGGCTTCATTGTCGGCCTCGTTCATGTCGCGGCGCAGGCGCACACGCCATTCGGTGACCAGCGCGGTGGAGACGGCATAGGCCGCCACGGTGACCACAGCGATGACCGGAAATTCCCAACCGTAGGCCACACCCATGACGGAGGCGGCAAGCAAAAGCTCGAATACGGTCGGGCCGATATTGAACACGAAGAAACGCAGGAAAAAATCAATCGCCCGGGATCCGCGATCAATGATCCGGTTCAGCGCCCCGGTCCGCTTGGTCTGGTGAAAGCCAATCGACAGGCGCTGGACATGTCCGAAGGCCCGCACGGCCGTCAGGCGTTGAGCATCCTGGCTGACCGGCGCAAACAGCGCATCGCGTAATTGCGGCGCGCCAACGCTCATGAAACGTGCACCCGCGTAGAACACGAAGGCCAGCACAAAACCCCAGATCACGGCATCCACCGCACGGTCCGCAATTGCATTAACGCCATTGCCGAACATGACAGGGGCGGACACAGCGAAGACTTTGGCGATCAGAGTCAGACCCAGCGCGAGGGCCATGCGCGGCCGCCAGCGTTTCATGTCCGATGACAAAAGCAGGCGGAAGAGCCGGCCCAGCGCGGTGCGGAAATTGCCTTCAGGCGGAGCGGTGTCCGTTTGAGCCATGTTGCGTCAAATAGGGTGTTTGGCTGGCATCCGCCAGCATTCAGACGTCACCGGAATAGAAAAACGCCGCCCGGACGAACCGGACGGCGTTTGATCCAATCGGTTGTGAAACCGGATCAGATGTCTTTCAGGCTCGCAGCCGGGCGGAAAGCCGCGGACGTCTTGGCCTTGGACATCATGGTTTCGCCGGTACGCGGATTGCGGACCTGACGGGCTTCACGATGCTTGGGGTAGAAGGTGCCGAAACCGGCCAGCTGGACATTGTCCTTGCCTTTCACGGCGCCAACGATGGCGTCGATCGTGGCATCCACGGCTTCGCCAGCCTGGGCTTTGGACATGCCGGTGGAGTCAGCAACGGCTTTGGCGAGTTCTGATTTGTTCATTTCGGGTCTCCCCCAATTGAGTTGACTGTACACGCCGCCGATGAACATCCGGAGGCGTACAACTGATGAGTTGACGCCCCAATTGAGGACGCGGGAGCCCTGTATGGCAAGGGAAAAACGCCAGTTTTTCGCCATTGCAGCATGGGATTCAGGGGTTTTTCCCGGCTTTTTTGCAGTCCGGCACGCGCTTTGCGCTGGTTTGGGCACCATGACCCGCAATGAACCACCCTTTTCACCTGTCCGTGCCCTGAGGATGATTCGGTTGATTCCCGCGCCGATTCTCGCCGCCATTGCGGGGTTTGCCGCCATGCGGGCGCTTGGTTTTGACGGATATTGGCCAGAGCTGACGGGCGCGATTGCTGGCGGATATGTGCTGGGCGTGGTCGCGCGGAAAAGCGCCGCGCGCAACTAGTTCATAGCCAGCTGGAAAATTGGCCACATCGCATAGATTACTGATGACAAGGCCATGATGACCCCACCCACCATCACCATCGTAATCGTGACGACCGAAAAAACTGCCGCACGCGTTATTCGCCAGCGCGGCGTGTAATTCGGCAGACCCGGCGTACCCCGGTAATGCGTGATCCCGTAGATCAATGCGATTATTACGATAGGCACGATCATCAAGTCCGGCGCATAGATGGTAATCGGCGACAGGAAGATGCCAATCAGCGACGCAATCGCCAGAATGGCGAAGGTGATATTCAGCCGGGCTTGCCAAGTCAGGCCTTTGCCAATCAGCCCGGGAATGAACCCAACAAGCCCCGTGCACAGCGCGATCAATGGCGTGTGGATCAGTTGTGCGGCATCGGCAAAGCGATCCACATAAGCCTCCAGGTCCATGTCTGCCTGCGCCAGCGACGCAACAAAGTCCGCGCGTTGTTCTGGCGGCCATTGCTCCACGCTGCGGCGGATGATGCCCTGATAGCCGCCCCAGATGAACGACACCAAAAACGAAATCCCGATCAGCCCCAGCCAAAGCCGGAGCGCGGGCGTGTAGGTAACCGTGTCACGTTGCGCATAGGCCGCAAAGACGGCCTGAGGCCGAATTAGCAGGTCTTTCAGCGTATGAATGGACCGCAGATTGATCCCGAAGATTTCTTCGGTCGCGCGCTTGATGTCGCCCGGATCTTTTTCCTGGATCGGATCGCGTGAATCGGAAGGCCTTTGCTCGCTCAAAGCTTGACCAGCATCTTGCCGGTATTTTCACCGGAAAAGAGCCCCATGAAGGCGGATGGCATGTTCTCAATACCCTCCTTAACCGTATTGCGCGGTGTCACCTTGCCGGCTGCCATCCAGGCACCAAGATCGCCGATGAAACTTTCCAGCATGTCGAAATGATCCGACACGATGAAACCCTGAATATGCAGGGATTTAGCGACGATATTCGTCAAATTATCCGGCAAGGGCTGAGCGCCCGCATCATTATAGCGCTGGATCATGCCGCAGGCCGCAATCCGGCCCTTGGGCTTCAAAACCTCCAGAGCCGCCGTCCAATGCGTGCCGCCGACATTTTCAAAATAGCCGTCCACGCCGCCTTCATTGGCTTGCTTCACCGCTTTGGCCAGATTGTCGGTGGATTTGTAATCCACGGCTGAATCCGCGCCGATGGAACGGCAATACTCCACCTTGTCTTGACCGCCGGCGGTCGCGACGACTTTTGCACCCATCGCCTTTGAAAACTGGATCGCCGCCGAGCCCACGGCCCCCGCGCCAGCGGAAATCCAGACGCTCTCCCCCGCTTGCAGGTCGATGCAGCGCTTCAGGCCGACATAGGCCGTCATGCCCGTCAGACCGGCAATGCCGAGATAATCTTCCGGCGCGATATGCGTGGTATCGAGCTTTTGCAGGCCCTGCCCTGGTGCCACATAGGCCTCGCGCCAGCCATTCATCGACATCACCCAGTCACCGGGTGCAAAGCCTTCATGGTTGGAGCTTTCCACCTGACCAACCGCGCCGCCTTCCATGGGCGCGCCCAACGCGAACGGGTCGATATAGGTGCGGATGCCGCTCATCCGGCCGCGCATATAAGGGTCAACCGACAGCCATTTATTGACCACGCGCACTTCGCCTTCAGCGGGCTCAGGGATGTCAGCTTCGCCAAGTTTGAAATGCTCCGGCGTTGGCTCGCCCTTGGGATAAGCGGTCAGATGGACTTCACGAGATTTCATTGAGAATTTCCTTGAGCTGCGGCTTCCGCGCTGAGCAAAAACAGGCGCCAGATCGACATGTCATGAGCTTGCTGCAGCGCAAAGTCGGCGATGAAGAGAAGCGCGATCGTCATCAATAGGAAAGTGATCGGCAAAATAATGACCAGGCCCAGTGTCTGCAGGGCGACAACAAAAGCATTCTGGGAATAAAAACGATAGAGAATCCGGGCCGTGGCCGCGAAATAGACAATCATCGCAAGCGAGAACCCGCCCCAGAACAGGAATTCCAAAGGCCCGATTGCACCGAGCAGCATCATCGGCAGCATGACGATGTAGGACGCATTGGTCGCCGCCAGATACGCTAGCAAATGGCCAAAAAAGGACCGCTGCCACTTGTAGAATTTGAGCATGATCAGGAAAGGCAGCGAGCTTAAAAAACTGACAATCGTCACAGACCAGCCGGACGCGCTTTGCAGGGTCGCCTCTACCGCCTCAAAACTTTCACTTGATTCATCCAGCCAGACCTGGACTGCCGCCTGGGAGGTTTCATCCGGGGCAAGTGTTTCGAGACTTAATCCTACTGGCAGGTTCAACAGCGCCATGATCGCGAACTGCAATCCAAACAGCACCAGGAACAACCGGATTATGGGGACATATTTTTCGCGGTCGCCGGCATAAGCCGCTTCAACGACACGCGGCGTGTGAACCAGCGTATCCCAGAGCGTCCGGAAGATGCGGGTATCCACACCAATGGAAGCATCGGCGATATCATCAACATCCGCTTTGGACGGACGCACATCATCCGGCTTGTTCGGATCACTCATCGCGATGTTCCTCCCTTCGCGAATAACCTAGCCTGCAAAGCGATTCTCACAAGGGTTTTGCCCCGCAAGACCCGGCAACAATTCTTGAAGCAGCGGGCTGCGCCATTTGCTTGCTGGTAAGAAACGTCCTGCTAACTCACCCCGTATGGCCATTCGTGACACAATTTTGACCGGCGGCGTCATTGGCGCAGGCGTTTTCGGCGGACACCATGCCCGCAAATACAACGCCAGTGAGCGCGCTCGGTTGGGCGGCGTCTATGATGTCGATACGGCGCGGGCGCAAAAACTCGCTGACGAGCTTGGCACGACCGCTTTTGCCAGCATGGACGACCTGATCGCCGCTTGCGATGCCGTCACCATCGCCAGCCCCGCCATTGCGCATTATGGCGCGGCGAAAGCTGCGCTGAGCGCCGGCAAGCATGTGCTGGTTGAAAAACCCCTGGCGGATACGGCCGCTTTGGGCAGGGAGCTGGCCGATCTGGCGCAAGCAGAAAACCTGGTCCTGCAAGTGGGCCATCAGGAACGATTTGTGTTCAACGCCATGGGCGTATTCGACATTCCGGATTCACCGAAACGCATCGCGGCGCGCCGCATGGGCCTTCGCTCGACCCGCAATCTGGATGTGTCCGTGACGGTCGATTTGATGATCCATGATCTCGATCTCGTCATGGCGCTGGCAACAACCAAGCTGGTTGATCTGGAAGCGCGCGCCGAGAAGATTTTCACCAACACGCCGGACGCCGCAGAAGCCCGCCTGACCTTTGCTGACGGGTTTGAGGCGCGCCTGGACTCCAGCCGCGCCGCCGAAGACCTCGATCGCGTCATGCGCATTGATTATGCCAGCGGTTTTCTGGAAGTGGATTTCGTCGCCAAGACCTTCACCAATGAAACCGGCTACGATTTGAACCCGGATTTTGCTGAAGACCCGAAAGCCAAAGATTCGCTGGGCGCCAACGTCAACTCTTTCATCGAAAGCGTGCTGGATGGCGCGCCCGTTGCCGTGCCCGCCGAAGCCGGATTGGCAGCGCTGGCTATCGCCCGCGACATCGACCGCGCCGCCGGACTGGATCGCGCCGCTTGAACCGGACCTCGCGCGGGTCTAGATCGCGTCCATGACACGCCTGCGCATCGCCTCTGCTCAGCTTAACCCAATTGTCGGGGACATTTCCGGCAATCTGGAAAAGGCGCGTGCCGCACGGGCGGAAGCCGCAGCAAATGGCGCTGACCTTCTGGTCCTGCCGGAGTTGTTTATCCTTGGATATCCCCCTGAAGATCTGGTTCTGAAACCCGCAGCCGTTGAAGCCTGCCACGAAGCGATTGAAGCCTTCGCCGCGGAAGACGGCATCGCCACCCTGATCGGTGCGCCCTGGAGGGAGGACGGCAAGCTCTACAATGCCGTCATCCTCATCGATCAGGGCATACAAGCCGTGCGCTATAAATGCGATCTGCCCAACTATGCCGTCTTTGACGAAAAGCGGGTTTTTGCCTCCGGCCCAAAACCGGAGCCGGTGGAATGGCGCGGCATAAAGCTAGGCCTGCCAATCTGCGAGGATATCTGGCTGGAAAGCGCCCCGCGCGCGCTTGCTGAACAGGGCGCGGAGTTCTTCATCTCGATCAATGGCTCTCCCTGGCGGCGCTCCATCGAAACCGAGCGCCAGACCGCTTTCGCCAAATGGCGCGACATCAATGTGCCGCTGGTCTTCGTTAATCAGGTCGGAGGGCAGGACGAGCTGGTCTTTGACGGGGCCTCTTTTGCCTGGCTACCGGATGGCACCGAGATCCAGCGCCTGCCCGCGTTTGAAGACGCTATTGCTTATTCCGATTGGGAAAAGACGGACACCGGCTGGACGGGCGTCAGCGACGCCAAAGCCCGCACCTTCACCGGTCTGGAAGCCGACTGGAAAGCGATGTGCCTCGCGCTCGGTGATTATGTGAACAAGAACGGCTTTCCCGGCGTCGTGCTGGGCATGTCCGGTGGCATCGACAGCGCGATTTCTGCGGCCATCGCTGCTGATGCGCTTGGCCCCGACCGCGTCTGGGCGGTCATGATGCCGTCCAAATACACTTCCACCGAAAGCCTGGAGGACGCCAAGGCGTGCGCCAAAGCACTCGGTGTGAAATACGACATTATTGATGTGGAACCTGCCATTGCCGCCATGAGCAGTGTACTGGCCGAGGCCTTCACAGGCCGCGAGCCCGACACGACGGAAGAAAACATTCAATCGCGCATGCGCGGCGTAGTGTTAATGGCGCTTTCCAACAAGTTCGGGCCGATGGTCTTGTCCACCGGCAACAAATCGGAAATGGCCGTGGGCTATGCCACGCTCTATGGCGATATGAATGGCGGCTATAACGCGCTGAAAGACATATATAAAACAGAGGTTTATGAACTCGCCCGCTGGCGCAATGAACAGAATGCCTCACCTGGCCTCGCACCCGCCGGAACGGTCATCCCGGAACGCATCATCACCAAGGCACCCTCCGCCGAACTGAAACCCGATCAGACCGATCAGGACAGCCTGCCGGATTATGCCGTGCTGGATGATATCCTGACCGGCCTTGTCGAGAATGAGGAAGGCCCGCTGAAAATCGGAACGCGTGGCCATGACGCAGCGCTCATCTCGCGGATCGAGAACATGCTTTACCGCGCGGAATACAAACGCCGCCAAGCCCCGCCGGGCGTCAAGATCGGCCGAAAGAACTTCGGCCGCGACCGCCGCTATCCGATCACGAACAAGTTTCGATCGGTGAAATAACCCCTCACCCTCGAACACTCGCCTTTACGAAGGCTCGTATTCTTTCCCTCTCCCTCGAGGGAGAGGGAAGAGCGCGAATTCGCAGAGCGATGAGCGGTCAGGGTGAGGGGTTGAGAAACGCAACTTCTTTGTCATCCCGGATGTCGCGGAGCGGCAGTCCGGGACCCATGCCGTGTTGTTGATGTTCCAGCATGGGTTCCGGGCTCACGCTCCGCGTGCCCCGGAATGACGCGTGTGTTCGCGGATAAACCAAACTTATCCCCACGCTCTCATTCCCACCTACAATGCCTCCCACCTCACACCTTATGGAGCAGCGGGCTGCAGGCCGTCTGTAGGTCGGGTGAGAGGGGGATGCCTCGAGTGGGGGTGACTTAACGGATCACTTTCATGAAAGAGCGCCTGGGCGCGCGTCGTCTCCGGATGAACGGAGGCGTACGGGACACCCTTGCAGGACATGAGGATGGAATGAGGTCTTCAGACGAGTCCGGGAAGAAAACAGCGGACAGCGACTCTGGAGAAACCGGCCATCGGTTGGGCGCAAAGTATCGCGGCCCATGCGGTTCGGCGGGCTGGTTGAAGCCATACCCTAAGCGGTCCCGGACAGGCGAAAAGACATCCCGCGCGGGAGGCCTCATAAGCCACCCACACACAAAGTTTTCGGCTTGCGAGATACCTCCCGCGCGCTGCTTCTACCCTCGTACCTCGCGGCCAAGGCCGGCGGGGGGGTTGGTCTTTCGATTTACTTCCGGGTCGCCAATGCCTAGAACGCCCCCGCCAACAAGGGAGGCGAAAATGCCAAAACACATAGATGAAAACGCCCCTTGCTTTCGAGCCGACAAGCAAGCGTCGTAAGGGCTATCCCAGCGAAACAAACGTCAAGCGCGGCCACCGTTTCATCAAAGGCGGCGAGATAGAGTTGATCGAAAAACTTGGGCGAAACGACCCCTGCCCCTGCGGATCCGGACGGTCCTTTCAAGCGATGCTGCATGAAATCCGGCCGCTATGATGGTTCAAACAGGGATGACTACTTTTAGATAGGCAGGAGAGATCGGAAGGGGCAACCGCCCCTTCCCCTTGCCGCAAACCCGCATCAGCGCTAAGCCGCGCGCTCTTGTTTTTGCAGGCCTGATCCCATGACGACCAAAGTCCGTTTCGCCCCCAGCCCGACCGGTAAACTGCACGTCGGCAATGTCCGCACCGCGCTGACGAATGTACTTTATGCCCGCCAGACAGACGGCACGTTTGTGCTGCGTATTGATGATACGGATCTGGAGCGCTCGACGAAGGAAAACGAGGACCTGATCAAGACAGACCTCAAATGGCTGGGTTTGAACTGGGATGAAACCTTCAATCAGTCCGACCGGTTTGAAAAATACGACGCGGCCGCCGCGAAATTGAAAGAGACGGGCCTGCTCTACCCGGCCTATGAGACGGGAGATGAGCTCGACCGCAAACGCAAGATCCAGCGCGCACAAGGCAAGCCGCCGGTTTACGACCGCGCCGCGCTGAACCTGACGGATGAGCAAAAGGTCGCTTATGAAGCCGAAGGCCGCAAGCCGCACTGGCGCTTCAAACTGTCCGGCAATCCGGTCAGCTGGACCGACCTCATCCGCGGCGAAACCACGATTGAGACCTCCTCTCTGTCCGACCCGATCCTGATCCGAGAGGATGGCTCTTATCTCTACACCCTGCCCAGCGTGGTCGACGATATCGAGGCCGGCATCACAGCGGTGGTCCGCGGCGAAGACCATGTCACCAATTCCGGCGCGCAGATTGAGATTTTCGAAGCCCTCGGCGGCAAAGCCCCGCTTTTTGCGCATTCCGCGCTGCTGGTTGGAGCAGATGGCGGCAAGCTGTCTAAACGTCTCGGTACGCTGGCGATTGCAGACCTGCGCGAAGAAGGCATTGAGCCAATGGCCATCCTTTCGCTGCTCGCCAAGATCGGCACGTCTGATCCGGTCGATGCGCACCCATCACTCGACACACTGATCGAAGAGTTTTCGTTCGAGAAATTTGGCCGCGCCCCGGCCCGTTTCGATCCGGAAGAGCTGGCGCGCCTCAATGCCCGCGTGTTGCACCAGTTGGACTATACGGCGGTCAAAGACCGGCTCGTCGCGATGGAGGCCGATGGTGGCGAAGCCTTCTGGCACGCGGTCGCCCCGAACCTCGAATCGCTTGCGGATGCGAAAAGCTGGTATCAGCTGATCGAAGGCCCGGTCACACCGGTCATCGAAGAAGCGGATTACATTGCCGAAGCTGCCGCCGCCCTGCCCGCAGGCGAACTGACCGGTGAGAGCTGGGGGCAATGGACCAACGCGCTGAAAGAGCAGACAGGCCGCAAGGGAAAAGCCCTCTTCATGCCGTTGCGTTTGGCGCTGACCGGCGAACAGCGCGGCCCGGATATGTCTGAGCTTTTACCGCTGATCGGCCGGGACCGGGTGCTGGAACGCTTGAAGAGCTAAGCGGCCAACTTGCCCAACAAACGCTCCACGGCTTCTGAAGCCGTGTTATGAATCGTGACATGATCGTGGAAGCCATCCGGCGTGAAGCCTTCCTGTTCGGTCCGGAGCAGGAGTTTGAAAAACGGACCCCAGAATTCGTCCACATCGAGAAAGGCGACCGGTTTGTCATGTTGCGACAGACGCTGGCGGGAAAGCACATCAAAAATTTCTTCCAGCGTACCTACCCCGCCTGGCAGGATCAGAAAGGCATCGCTTTCCTCAATCAGCATATTCTTGCGGATCGACATGGTCGTCACAACGCGCGTTTCAGCGTCTTCATAAAGGCCTTCGGTGCGAATCATGAATTCAGGAATCACGCCCAACACCTTGCCGCCGGCCTCCAGGGCCGATTTCGCGGCAATCCCCATCAAACCTACGTCCCCGCCGCCATAGACCAGCCGCGAGCCGGAATCGGCAATCGCCTCACCTGCCGACTTTGCTGCACGACCATAAGCCGGGTCCCGCCCTGCTGCGGAACCGCAAAAGACACCGATCGACCGCACTTTCGCCATTTCTTTTTGTCCTGTTATTTCGCAAATACATCTTATGCCGCACATCGGCGTGTTGCGAGCTTCAATGGCCGTGATACACCGTTTCGAAAAGGAGAATTGGCATGACCGCCATGCGGTCCCTGATCATGGCAGCAATTCTTGCCGCGCTTGCGATTGGCGCAGCAGCCGTCTTCGTGCTGACCCGGACGCCTGCGCCAGTTGAAGAAACACAGCTCGGGAACGACGGACCGGCGTCCGAAGCGGGTTCACTTTCTGAGCTGGCCACACAAGCGCCGCCCCCCAGCTTTGACATTGTGCGGATCGACCCGGCGGGCACCGCAGTGATTGCCGGCCGCGGCGAACCGGGCTGGATGCTGGCCATTCTCGCCAATGGCGATGTGATCGACGAAACCGAGATTGATGAACGCGGCGAATGGGTGGTGATTATTGATGAACCCCTGCCCGCCGGCTCACTGGAATTGTCGCTTCAGATGACGGACGAAAGCGGTCAGTCACGCCTGTCGGAACAAACCGTCCTCGTTTCGATCCCGGAATCCCGCGATGAGATCCCGCTGGTCGTGATCACCAATCCGGGCGAAGCCTCCGAAGTCCGCCAGGGACCAATGCAAGGCGTATCATCCGGTCCCCTAACCCTGGAAACAGTGGATTATGACGATGAAGGCGCGGTAATTTTTGCCGGTCGGGCCACGCCAGGCAATCGCGTTCGCGTGTTCGCCAATGGCGCGATCGTGGGCGAAACCAGTGCGGATGGAAATGGCCGCTGGTCGCTGCGTGCGGCTGAAGCTCTCGCTCCGGGCGTTTATGATCTGCAGATCGATATGCTGTCGGTTTATGGCGATGTTGAAGCCGTAATTGCGCTGCCGTTTGAACGGACAGCGCCAGCCGATATTCAACTCGGCGAGGGCCGTGTGGTTGTTCAGCCGGGCAACAGCCTGTGGCGGATTGCCCATCGGCTCTATGGCGAGGGCATGCGCTATACGGTGATCTATGAGGCCAATCAGGATCAGATCCGAGATCCTGATCTGATCTATCCCGGACAGGTCTTCTCCACGCCCAGCCAGGGCGATTCGCCAGATGATAATCCGGAACTGGAAATCCAGCCGACGGAGAACTAGGCCGCGCGGGACTTGCCTTCGCGGGCGGCCGTCAGGGCTTCGGCAATCCGGAAAGCCATATCCAGCGCCTGATCGGCATTCAGCCGTGGATCGCAATGGGTGTGATAGCGCGACGACAGGTCAGCTTCCGTCAGGGCCTTGGCCCCGCCGACACATTCCGTCACATCCTGGCCGGTCATTTCAAAATGAACGCCGCCGGGATAGGCCCCTGCTTCGGCTACCGCCTGCATGAAGCCTTCCAGCTCTGACAGAACGCGGTCGAAATCCCGCGTTTTATAGCCGCTATCGGTCTTCACCGTATTGCCGTGCATCGGATCGCACGACCAGATCACAGAGCGGCCATCAGCCTCCACAGCTTTCACCAGATGCGGCAGCCGGTCGCGAACCTTATCCGCCCCCATGCGGGCGATGAGTATAATGCGCCCGGCCTCGTTTTCCGGGTTCAGCTTGTCGAGCACCGGGAAGAGGTCATCCGCGTCCATCGTAGGGCCGCACTTGATGCCGACCGGATTGATCAACCCGCTGGTAAATTCGACATGGGCGCCATCAGGCTGGCGCGATCGCTCTCCAATCCACAAAAGATGAGCCGATGTGGCGAGGTGACCGGTGCCCGTGGAATCGCGGCGGGTCAAAGCCTCTTCAAATGGCAGGTGAAGCGCTTCATGGCTGGTATAGAAATCAACGCCCTCAAGACTGCGTGCGGCATCGCCGGTCACGCCGCAAGCCCGCATAAACGCCAGTGCCTCGGAAATGCGCCCTGCCAGCTCGGCATAGCGGTCACTGGCCGGGGAATCCTTGACGAATTCCAGCGTCCATTGATGGACATTGCCCAGATCAGCGAAACCGCCCGAGGCGAAGGCCCGCAAGAGATTGATCGTCGCCGCCGATTGTTCATAGGACCGGATCAGGCGCTGCGGATCCGGCATACGGGCCTCGGCCTCAAACGCCATGTCATTAACGCTATCGCCGCGATAGCTGGGCAACTCCAGACCGTCCATGGTTTCGGTCGGCTTGGAACGCGGCTTGGTGAATTGACCCGCAATGCGTCCGACTTTCACCACGGGCTTTGCCGCAGCAAAGGTCAGGATGACCGCCATCTGCAGAATCACGCGGAAAGTGTCGCGGACATTATCTGCCGAAAATTCCTTGAAACTTTCAGCACAATCCCCGCCCTGCAGCAGGAAGGCATTCCCCGCCGTAACCTGCGCCAGCTGACGGCGAAGGCGGCGCACTTCTCCGGCAAAGACCAGAGGCGGTTTGCTGGCCAGCTCGGCCTCTACTGCCTGCAAGCGCGCTGCATCGGGATAATCGGGCAGCTGCGCCGCAGGAAAGCGGCGCCAGGATGACGGGGTCCAGTTCACGAGATTTCCGGCGGTGTCCATTTTTCTTTCAACGTCACCAATTCTTCAGCCACGGTCGGGTGCACAGCGCAGGTAGCGTCAAACTGCGCCTTGGTAAGGCCCGCTTTCACGGCAATGCCAACCGCCTGAATGATTTCAGGGCTGTCATCGCCTGCCATGTGCACGCCGACCACCTGTTCGCTATCCTGCCGCACAACAAGTTTAACCACCATGCGGCTTTCCGACCCGGACAGCATGTTTTTCATCGGTCTGAAATTCGCCTTGTAGATATCAATCTGGCCGAACTTGCGCCGGGCCTCGGCTTCCGTCAGGCCGACTACGCCGACAGGCGGCTGGGTGAATACGGCGCTGGCGATATCGGCATGATCAAACGCCGTTGGCGTTTCACCAAACACGGTTGCCGCGAAGGCCGCGCCTTCGCGAATGGCCACCGGGGTCAGATTGACCCGGTTGGTCACATCACCAACGGCATAGATGCTATCGACACTGGTCTTCGAGTATTCGTCGACTTTCACAGCGCCTGCCTTATCGAGCTCAACGCCGGCATTCTCCAGCCCGAGACCCTTTGTATAAGGGTTCCGGCCGACCGCCTGGATCACGGCATCGGCCTTGATGGTATCGCCCGTATCCGTCTCGACGACGCGCTGGCCTGTCCCGTCTTTCGAGACTTTGATCGTATTGGCGTGGGTCATCACCCGCACGCCCGACCGCTTCAATTCACCATGAACATGCGCGCGAATGTCATCGTCGAAACCGCGCAAGACGGTATCGCCACGATAGATCTGGCAAACCTGCGAGCCCAGCCCGGCAAAAACCTGTGCGAATTCGCAAGCAATATAGCCTCCGCCATTGATCACCACGTGACGGGGCCGTTCCTTCATCAGGAAGACATCGTTGGAATCCAGCGTCAGCTCTTCGCCCGGAATGCCCATCCGCGCAGGCTGACCGCCGGTGGCAATCAGAATATATTTGGCGGTGATGGTTCGGTCGTCATCCTGAAGCCGGATAGTATGGGCGTCCTCGATTTCAGCGCGTTGGCTGTAAATTTCGACGCCCGAATTGGACAAATTCTTCCAGTAAATCCCCGACAGGCGGTCGACCTCTGCATGCAGATTATCGCACAGAGTCGTCCAATCGTGCGAAGCCCCGTCCACGCTCCATCCATAGCCTTCCGCCTCCTTGAAGGCTTTGCCATAGGCAGACGCGTAAACAAGAAACTTCTTGGGCACACAGCCGCGGATCACGCATGTGCCGCCCACGCGATATTCCTCGGCAATGGCCACTCGTGCGCCACGCATGGCCGACATGCGTGCAGCGCGAACTCCTCCGGAGCCCGCACCGATAACGAACAGGTCGAAATCAAAATCAGACACGTGAAAAATCGCCTAGCGGTTCTCGATCAGCGTCTGGATTTGCGGCATCGCATTTGTCATCGCCTGCTGGCCGAGACGCTCACCAACAACTTGCGCCTGTGTCGCGATTTGCGGCTGAACCTCGATCAGACGCTGGCCGACCGGCGAGCGATAGAAATCCAGCAATTGCTGCAATTCTTCTTCGGTGAAGTTCTGCGCATAAATCGCGCTGATCTCGGCAATGAATTGAGGCATCAGCGTGCGGATCTCATCAATAAAATAACCGACGATCATCTCACCCTCGGGCTGGGTCAGATCCGGGACATCGGCTCTGAAGGCCTCGATGATCAAAGGCGAAGTTGCCTGAATGGTCTGAATCATCATGCTGTCAGCCCCGGACTCCCGCACGACCTGCTCAGCCAGGGCCTGCCGATTGTCTTGCGCCTGTGCGGCTGCCGTTACCACCAACATGGCCAGAGCGGCCACGATAAATTTCAAATTCAAAGACATAGTCTAAAGCTCCATAACCCGCGCGCCGCGATCCTCGCCGACAATCACAACACGCGCCAGTCCGATGAACAGGCCATGTTCCACCACGCCCGGAATCTGGACCAGGCGCTGGCTCAATTCCGACGCATTGGGGATAGCCTCGCACGCGCAATCCAGAATGTAGTGGCCGCCATCTGTCACAAAGGGCGCGAGACCATCGCCCTTGCGCCGCAGATTGACGTCCGCGCCTTTCACACCGCAGGCGCGCAGCGTGTCGAAAATCTTCTTGGCGGTGATCGTAAACGCAAACGGATCGACCTCGACCGGAAGGGGAAACTCACCCAGCTGACCCTTCAACTTGGTCTCATCGACTATCACCACCATCAGGTCCGAGGCATGGGCGATGATTTTTTCGCGCAACAGGCAACCACCGCCGCCCTTGATCAGTTGGAAGCGGCCATCAACCTCGTCTGCGCCATCCACCGTGACATTGATGCGGTCAACATGATCGATGGGCTTCAGCTCAATCCCGCTTTGGCGCGCGATCTCTGCGGTCTGCTCGGACGTGGGAATGCCAATGATGCTCAGCCCGTCGCGGACCCGCTCTCCCAGCTGCCGCACGAAGACTTCCGATGTCGAGCCGGATCCCAGGCCGACCACCATACCATCGCTGATATAATCGAGCGCAGCAGCTGCCGCATTGGTCTTCTGCTGAGATGCACTCACCCGTTCACTCCAGCCAGCAGCACGTATTTGAGCTCGGTGAACTCTTCTACACCCCATTTACCGCCTTCGCGGCCAATTCCGGATTCCTTGACCCCGCCAAATGGTGTGGAAGCCGAACCCACCATCGGTGCGTTAACGCCGATCATGCCATAATCCAGCTCTTCGGTCATTCGATGCACCCGGCCAATATCCCGCGTGTAAAGATAGGCTGCCAGCCCGTAAGGCGTGTCATTTGCCAGCTGCACAATCTGCGTTTCATCACTGGCGCGATAAACCGACGCGACCGGGCCAAAGATCTCGCTTCGGGCGATCTCGAGATCAAAGCTTCCGCCGTCCAGAAGCGTCGGCGCGTAGAACGACCCTCCCAGCTCGTCGGCCAGCGGCTGCCCACCAGTCAGCACTTTCGCGCCCCCCGCGACCGCGCTTTTCACCAGCGCGTCGACGCGATCCACCGCTTCATCGTGAATCAGCGGCCCGATATCGCTGGCGCTGTCAAATCCATCGCCGGCTTTCACGCTGGCGATCTTTGCCTGCAAACGTCCAACAAAGGCGTCGGCCACACCTTCCTGAACGATGATCCGGTTCGGCGACACACAGGTTTGCCCGCCAGAGCGGAATTTCGCCTGGGCCACACCCGCAGCGGCTGCATCCAGATCCGCATCATCCATAACGATGAAGGGAGCATTACCGCCCAGCTCCAGCGAGACCCGTTTGATCCCGTCCGCAGCCTGCCGCATCAGCAGCTTGCCGACTTCCGTCGAGCCGGTGAAGCCGATCATCCGCACCTCAGGCGATCCAGTCATAACCGGCCCCAAATCCTGTGCATCGCCACAAATAACATTGAAGACGCCAGCCGGGAAACCGGCCCGGTCTGCCAGCTCCGCCAGCGCCAGAGCGGTCAGCGGCGTCTCGGGCGCCGGCTTGATGACAATAGAGCATCCCGCCGCAAGCGCAGGCGCGGCTTTACGGGTGATCATGGCGGCCGGGAAATTCCAGGGCGTAATGCAGGAGACCACACCGACCGGCTGACGCAATGTCCAGCCGCGCGCACCGGGCGCCGCGACCGGCAGTGTCTCGCCGTGAACACGCGCAGCTTCCTGCGCCGACCACTCAATAAAGGCCGCACCATACGCCACCTCGCCCTTGGCCTCGCGAAGGGGCTTGCCCATTTCCGCTGTGATCAGCGTCCCCAGATCATCGGAATAGCGCTGGATTAGATCATACCATTTCAGCAGGACGCGGCAGCGCTCGAAGGGTGAGGTCTTTTTCCAGCGCTTGAGCCCTTCGCTTGCCGCAGCGATCGCCGTTTTTGCGCCCTCGGCGCCCACATCAGTCACGTCGGCCAGGGTCTGGCGGTTCGCCGGATTATAGACGGGAAAAGACTTATCCCCGCTGGTCCATTTGCCACCAATATAAGCCCCGGTCTTGAAAAG
The DNA here is from genome assembly GCF_965228115.1 of Hyphobacterium sp. Lineage (GTDB taxonomy): Bacteria > Pseudomonadota > Alphaproteobacteria > Caulobacterales > Maricaulaceae > Hyphobacterium. The sequence goes on from NZ_OZ245794.1 coordinate 893,609, forward strand.
GGCCGGTTCGGTCAGCCGTTCAGATATAGTCATGGCTCAGCTCTTTGTTTTTCGTTTTTCCATCGCCGCACGAAAGCGCGCCGCCCAGCCATCCTTGTTCACCTGACTGGCCCGTCCCAAGGCCAGCGCATTATCGGGCACATCTTCTGTCACCACACCGCCCGATCCCGTATAGGCGCCGTCGCCGATCTTCACCGGTGCAACAAGCGAGGAATTCGAGCCGATGAAAGCTCCCTGCCCGATATGGGTCTGATGCTTGCCATATCCATCATAATTACAGGTGATCGTGCCCGCGCCGATATTGGCTTTCGCGCCAACCGTCGCGTCACCAATGTAAGAGAGGTGATTGGCTTTCGCGCCCTCACCGAAAGTAGACTTCTTGACCTCGACGAAATTGCCGATCCGCGCTTTCGATCCGATATCCGCGCCCGGACGCAAGCGGGCATAAGGCCCGATATCCGCACCGGCGCGAACGACCGCGCCTTCCAGGTGAGAGAAGGCATGAATGATCGTACCGGATTCGACAGTCACGCCGGGTCCGAACACGACATTCGGCTCGATGATCACATCGCGCTCGATCTGGGTATCGTGCGCGAAGAAAACAGTTTCCGGCGCGGTCATAGTGACGCCCTCGCGCATCAATTCGTCGCGGCGGCGGCGCTGCCAGCTGGCTTCGGCTTCCGCAAGATCGACGCGGGAATTCACGCCCAGCACTTCAGCGGCATCACCCTCAACGGCGACCGCTTTCAAGCCGCGCGCCCGGGCAAGTCCCACAACATCGGTCAGGTAATATTCGCCATTGGCATTTTCATTTGTGACCTCGCCCAGCAGCTCGAACAGCAAGGGCGCAGGCGCCGCCAGAACACCGGAGTTCACAAAGCCAACAGCCCGTTCTTCGTCATTGGCGTCTTTAAACTCGACGATCCGATCGAGAATACCATTCTTGACGATCAATCGGCCATAGGCGCCGGGATCATCCGGTGTGAAGCCCAGCACCGCCACAGACGCCCCTTCGTCCAGCGCCGCAAACACCTTCTCCACAGTTTCAGCCGTAATCAGCGGCGTATCGCCATAAAGGACAATCGCGTGTCCTTTGAAACCCGCCATGGCCGCTTCAGCCGCCTGAACCGCATGACCCGTGCCCAGGGGCGGATCTTGCAGCGCTGTGGCGGTCTTGTTGGCCTCACCGAGTTCACCGATCTGCGACGATTTTTTTCCGTAGACCGTGACGACGCGCTCCGACCCGGTCTTGCGCGCCAGATCGATCGACCATTCCAGCATCGGGCGGCCACCCACGCCGTGCATGCATTTGGGCAGATCGGACTTCATTCGTGTGCCCAGACCGGCGGCAAGAATGATGGCGGCGCGTTTGGCTGTCATGGACGGAACTCCTCATCCCATCGCGGATTGCAAAAGAGACAACGCGCTATAGACCAAGTTGGCGAGGGATGCGACCGCACAAAAGGCGTAACCGCAGGCAAGAGAGGTCAGAATTCATGACAGACTGTTTCCGGGGCGCAGGCATTGCATTCGATCTGGATGGGACGCTGGTGGATACCGCCCCCGATCTTGTGCGGGCGCTGAATGTGGTGGTCGGAGAAGATGGGCTGGACAATGTCGCGCTCAGCGATGTGCGTGCCATGGTGGGCCGGGGTGCACGGGTTCTGATTGAGCGTGCCTATGCCGCGCAACAACGCCATATCGAAAGCGCCGACATCGACACGAGGGTTGACCGCTTCATCGAGGTCTACAAGGCCGGCATAGCCGATCTCAGCCAGCCTTTCGAAGGCTGCCTGAACGTATTGGACCTGCTCGAAGACAAAGGAGCCCGCCTGTCTGTCTGCACAAACAAGCCCAGCGTCCTCGCAGATGCACTGCTGGACGCTCTGGGCATGACCCGGCGCTTTGAACGGATCATCGGACCCGATCGGACCCAAGCGAAGAAGCCGGATGCGGCGCACTTCTGGAGTGCGGTCGGCGACGCCGGACCCAACTTCGCCCTGATCGGCGATTCCATCACCGACGTATCCTGCGCCAAGGCGGCCGGCATCCCGTCCGTGATCCTGACGCATGGTTACAGTGAGATCCCGCAACAGGCCCTGGGCGCTGATGCGGTGATCAATCGGTTTGATAGCTTGCCCGATACGCTGGCAGAGCTCTGGCAGGGCCGGTGTTAGGCCGAGCGCAACTCCGGCAGGCGGTCATTGGCGGTCCGGCTGGGCGCCGAATCATTGGCTGCGCTCTGACGGCGCGGCATGCCATTGACCATATTCGAGCGGACATCGGTCCGGGCAGACCGCATAGCCGGCATAAAGCCAGCGTCCACAAGTTCAATATTCACATCATAGCCACGATCAGCCCAGTAGGCTTCGATTCGTTGCTTCAGTCGGCGCGCGCCTTCCGGCGTGCAGAGGTCATTGCTCATAGCGATACTCCGAACCGGCGGTTTATTCCGCCTGGGTTACGTGCGCTCCCCTCTAGGAAATCGGAAACATCAGGTACCAACACCGCGTTTCCACACCGCCTGTTAACAGGCTGGCGGGTCTATGACGAGTTCGTGACGAAAGGTCAACCCATTCCTCAAAAAAAATCGAAAAATTTAGATTCCAGCCATTCAATTGTGCGTGAGGCTTGACCTTTTACCAGCTCAACGCCTATACGCCGCGCCTTCAGGAATGGGCGATTAGCTCAGCGGGAGAGCACTGCCTTCACACGGCAGGGGTCGCTGGTTCAATCCCAGCATCGCCCACCATTCCTATTCCTTCAAAAGACAGTCGCTGCTCCTGCGGCAGAATCGCTTCTTGCGAAACATTCGCAAAAGTGTAAACCCGCTGAGCACAAAAGACCGGAGAATGACATGTTGAGACGATTGCTGCCCGCAGCCCTTGGCCTCGCCTTGGCGGCCTGCTCCCAACCGGCAAGTGACAGCGATACCGCTGATCAGACTGCAGGATCGCAGAGCCTCAACGTCTACTCCTCCCGCCATTACGAGTCGGACCGGGTTGTCTATGCGGCCTTTACCGAGGAAACCGGCATTGAGATCAACCTGATCGAAGCCGGCGGCGATCTGTTGATCGAACGGATCCGTGCCGATGGCGAGCGCAGCCCTGCGGACATCGTCATCACGGTTGACGCTAACCGCCTTCACCGCGCCGAGGCGGCCGGCCTGTTTGCGCAGGAAGATTACTCAGATATCGCAACCGGCGTTCCGGGCACCTTTATCGATCCGGACGGGCACTGGCTGGGTTTTGCGCTGCGGGCCCGCGTCATCGCGTATGCAAATGATCGCGTCGATCCGGCCGAAATCGGCGATTATCTCGATCTGGCTGATCCGCGCTGGCAAAACCGGATCTGTGTCCGCTCGTCCACCAATGTTTACAATGAGTCACTGACGGCGGCCTTGATCGCTCACCATGGAGAACAAGCTGCAGAAGCCTGGGTGCGGAGCATTGATGCCAATCTCGCCCGCAATCCGCAGGGCGGCGACACAGACCAGTTGCGGGCGATCCATGCCGGTGAATGCGATGTCGCCATGGTCAATCATTATTATTATGTCCGGCTCGCCAATTCCGATGATGCCAATGACACGGCTGTCTCGGATGGTATTGGTCTGATATTTCCTGAAGGTGAGCATGGCACGCATGTGAATATTTCCGGTGTAGGTATTGCCGCCAATGCTCCAAATGCCGCGAATGCCGAGACCTTCATTCGCTTCTTGCTGAGCGAGCAAGGCCAGCGGGCCTATGCCGAGTTGACCAATGAGATCCCGGCCGTCGAAGGTGCCGCGTTCGAAAATCCGCGTCTGCGGGCAGTCATGGACTTCCAGGCCGATACGCTCAATCTCTCCGAGCTTGGAGACAATTCGGAGGCCGCTCGCCGCATTCTTGACCGGTCGGGCTGGCCCTAGGGCTTTATGAACGGAGCGAAAACCGGACCGGCATTTCTCGGAAGTCTGGCCGCGCTTATCGCAGCTGGACCCATTCTGGCGGTTGCCTGGGTCGCGTTCAGCTCCCCCTGGGGCGATTACCTGATTCATCTGGCCCAGACGCGGCTCGGCGAATACGTCGCCAATACCGTGCTCGTAACCGGTGTCGCGATAGTAATTGCCGGATTGATTGGCACGACAGGAGGCTGGCTGATTGCCCGCTTCTCATTCCCAGGACACAGAATTTTCGGCTGGGCGCTGGCGCTTCCCCTGGCGGTTCCGGCTTATGTCGCGGCCTTTGGCTGGCTGGATCTGACCCAGGGGTCAGGCCCCATCAAAACGCCCTTGCGCGAGGGCGGATTAGAGTGGCTGGCTACTAGCTTGCCGACCGTCAGCGGACCGCTGGGAGCCGGATTTATCTTCGGCGTCACGCTTTACCCTTATGTCTACCTGATTGCCCGCCAGGCTTTTGCAGACCAGCCAGCGGAAATGGCCCATGCCGCCCGGACACTGGGCGCATCGGATTGGCAGGTCTTTTCGCGGGTTACACTGCCGCTTGTTCGTCCAGCGATTGCGGCTGGCCTCGCGCTTGTGGCCATGGAATCGATCGCCGATTTCGGGGCGGTCTCACATCTGGGTGCACCCACGCTGACCGTCGGCGTCGTACGCACCTGGGCGGGCGCTGGATCGCTTGCAGACGCCGCCCGGATCGCGATTGTGCTTGCGCTCTTTGCCTATCTTGCCTTTGCGATCGAGCGCCAGAGCCGGTCTCGCGCGAGATTTGGTCAGACGCGCGGCAAAGCAGCAACCCAACCCCTTGAAACCTTATCCTCAAGCAAAGCTGCGCTCGCTATACTCGCCTGCCTGACGCCCATCTTGCTCGGATTGGTTTTGCCTCTTGGCCGCCTTGTCTATCACGCCTTTACCGAACCCCTCGCCCAGGGCGTCCCAGGCGCGCTGGTCAATTCCGTTACGCTTGCCGCAATCACGGCTGTTCTGGCGGCGCTGTTGGGATTGGGCGCGGCCTATGGCATTCGGAGCGGCACGCGCTTTGGCAAGCTCGCCGCCCGCCTGGCCAGTCTGGGATATGCCGCTCCAGGAGCGGTCGCTGCAGTTGGCGTATTGATTGTGTTTGCCGGTCTGCAAACCCTTCTGGACGGGCTCTGGGGCGGCATGTTCCCCCTGCTTCTCACGGCAACTGCTGGAGCCTTGATATTCGCCTATGTTTCACGCTTTGCAGCCGTCGCAATCGCGCCAAGCGAAACGGCCCTGTCACGAGTAACCGATAGTCTCGACAACGCCGCCATGACACTCGGAGCGGGACGCCGCAGAATTGTCCGCGAAATCCACTGGCCGCTGATCTTGAGCGGTGTGGGCATCGCAGCTTTGTTAGTATTCGTTGAAGTGATGAAAGAGCTTCCAGCCACAATGATCCTGCGGCCATTCAATACTGACACGCTTGCCGTCATTGCCCACAATCTGGCGGCAGACGAGCGCCTTGGACAAGCAGCGCTGCCGTCATTGATGATTGTTCTGGCCACATTGCCGGCCATGATCATGGCCGCGCGTACATTGACATCGGGACAACGACAATGACTGCCCCGCTCCTGGACATTCGCGCGGCAAGCAAAGCCCTCGGAGGATCACCGATCCTCAATGGTGTCGATTTGACGCTTGGTATTGGCGAAATCGCGGCGGTATTGGGACCCTCGGGGGCAGGCAAATCCACCCTCCTGAAAGTGGTGGCCGGCCTCATCAGGTTGGATCGAGGCCAACTCACATCGCTTGCACAGAATTGGGATGCCGGGGCCGAGTTCATCAAGACCCAGCAACGCGGCGTGGGCTTTGTCTTTCAGGACTACGCCTTGTTCCCGCATTTGACGGTTCAACAGAATATCGCTTTCGGTCTCAAAGGCTTGATGAACGGTGACGAGATCGCGACCCGCATTGCCGGTCTGATGAAAACGGTCGAGATCGGCCATCTCGCCCGGTCATTTCCGCATGAACTTTCCGGCGGAGAAAAACAACGCGTAGCCCTGGCCCGTGCCTTGGCCCCGCGCCCCAAAATTGTCTTGCTGGACGAGCCCTTCTCAAGTCTCGACCGGCGCTTGCGGTCAGACCTCAGGGCGCATACGATTGCCGCCATCCGCGAAGCCGGAGCGGCCGCCTTGATGGTCACTCATGATGCCGATGAAGCCTTCGAACTCGCCGACCGGCTTTTCCTGATGGAAGACGGGCGGATTGTTCAATCGGGCGCGCCGGCAGAGGTCTATCAGACACCGCAATCGCGCACCTGCGCTCAATTATTGGGCGATGTAACCGTTTTTAACGGCACCGTCAGCAATGGCGAGATTGCGAGCCCGCTCGGCGCGGTCAGAACGGCCCTTCCCGACGGCAGTGATGCCGTTTTGCTGGCGCGGCCGGAAGCGGTGATTGAAAGCCAGAAGGGTGCGGAATTGCGCGTCGCCGATGTCCGCATCCGTCAGGGACGCTTCCGCATCACAGCGATTGCAGCGGACGGCTCAACTTGGCTGACGGATTTGCCCCTTACTCATGGCAAAAAGACCGGCGAAACGATCCGCCTGGCTCTGGATGAAGCAGCGCTTTCAGTGGTATCGCGCTAGTCAGCAGCCGCTTTGCTGGCGGCAGCTTCTTCCAGGCGGGCCCGGGCCATCTCATCAGCGATCACATTTGATGGACGGCCTTCATTCTCGGCGCGATCGAGGATTTCACCCAGCGTGGCTTCCAGATTGACCAGCTTTTGCTGCACCCAGGCGGTGTCATAATCCCCGCGGATTTCGCCGGTCACATTGATGATGCCGCCTGCATTGATGACATAGTCGGGCGCGTAGAGAATACCGCGGCGTTGTAGCTCGGCACCCATTTCCAGCATTGCCAGCTGATTATTGGCGGCCCCGGCAACAACGCGGACTTTCAACCGGTCAATGGTCTCCGGATTGATGATAGAGCCAAGAGCACACGGCGCAAAAACATCCACGACCTGATCGTAAATATTGTCCTTGTCGACAATCACCGCCCCGAATTCAGCTTTATGCTTTTCAAGCGCGTCGACATTCATGTCAGCGACGAAAATTTGCGCGCCAGCCTTGTGCAGATGGCCACATAGATAGGTCCCGACATGACCGGCTGCACCCTGTACGGCAACGCGAATGCCCGACAAATCGTCCGACCCCGTTGCCCGCCTCACGCAAGCGCGAATGCCGCGGAAAACCCCTTCAGCAGTAACCGGCGACGGGTCACCGGACGCTTCCGGAAGTCCGGTGACATGCCGCGTCTGCTTTCGAACGCTCACCATATCGACCGGGCTGACCCCGACGTCTTCGGCCGTGATATAATGCCCATTCAGGGACTCAACAGCGCGGCCAAAGGCTTCAAACAGCGCTTCACGATCGAATGCGCCAGCGGGCTTCATGATCACGCTTTTTCCGCCGCCAATCGGCAAATCCGCCATCACATTCTTATAGCTCATGCCTTGCGATAAACGGAGCGCGTCATTGAGCGCATCCGCGGAACTTTCATAGGTCCAGAAGCGGCATCCACCGCAGGCCGGTCCGCGAGCAGTTGAATGAACCCCGATGATCGCTTTCAAGCCGGTCTTTTCGTCTGTCGCGAAAAGCACTTTCTCGTGATTATCGAAGGAGGGATGCTCGAAAACGCTCATTTCAGAGTCCAATCGCTGGTCAGAACAACCTTGCAGAAAGCCCCGATAGCGGGGTTGTGCATTGCGGCGCCGGAATAGCTCTAGATGCCCTGCACGACAAGCTTTGCGCGCGGCTATTCGAGCAACAATTTCATATTGCGCTGCAGCATGGGTAAGAGGTCGTCCGCAAACCAGGCATGCCGCTTTAGCCAGGCATTATTGCGCCAGGACGGGTGCGGTAAAGGAATGTAGCTCGGCGCAAACTCTTCCCACGCCGCAACCGTCTCAGTCACCCGGCCCTTATAGCGGTCTTGCAAAACGAATTTTTGCGCATATCCGCCAATCAACAGCGTCAGGCGCACATCTTTCAAATGTGCATCCAAAGGCGCCTGCCACAGCTTGGCACAACGCGGTCTGGGCGGCTTGTCACCGCCTTTGGCATCCAGTCCGGGAAAGCAAAAACCCATAGGCGTGATCGCAATCTTGGTGGGATCATAAAAAAAGTCCGGCGACACGCCCATCCATTCGCGTAATCGGTCGCCAGAGGGGTCGGTGAACGGTCTGCCTGATTCATGAACACGCGTACCTGGAGCTTGGCCAATGATGCGAATGCGGGCACCCGAAGCGGCTTGCACCACGGGTCGCGGCTCGGGAATTTCCCCCTCGCAGGCGCGGCAGGCGCGAATGTCAGAAAGGAGCGCGCCGAGGTCAGACATCAGGCAGGGAGATCCGATAGACGCCTTTGAAGCGTTCAGGATCAACGGGCTTGCCCTTGCGCAGAATGGCGACACGCCCGGCCAGTGCAAGATCTACCGCGCGTCGGCGCACAAGGCCCAAGCGGCTACGCCAGTTTTCGGTATCCAGTTCGCGGGCCGCTTCGCTGGGGCAGATGGACTTGCCTGCGCCACGCGCCTCGACAAGTTTCAGGATGGCGTTATCCACACTCTCGTCATTCATGGTTTAATGCCTAGCGCGTGAAAGAAGAAATGCGAAGAGATCATCGCCCCTACTGGATGCATTCTGCCTGGGAACGCTTTGAAAATGCCTGGGCGCGGCATTTCCTCGCCCCGCATTTCGAACGCCTCGGCCCTGCGGTAAAACTCACGCAGCCCTGGCAAATCGAGGTTTTCGGCCCGAATATTTCAGCCGGCACGTCGTTGAACATCGTCGCGACGGCGGACAATAAGGTGCGCCTTACGGTCTGGTCGCCGCAGGATCAAGCGGGAGAGATCGAGATCGGCGATGCGGTCTTCATGGCACCGGGCACCCGCATTCTGGCGACAAAATCCATCCGGATTGGCCATGCCTGCCTGTTTGCCGCCAATGCGACAGTTACCGATAGCGACTGGCATGGCCTCTACAACCGCATCGACCCCGCCCCGGAAGGCCGCCCGGTTGTGCTGGGGGAGAATGTCTGGGTGGGCGATGGAGCCTTCATCGCTAAAGGCGTGACCATCGGCGATCATGCGGTCATTGGCGCGCGTTCCGTTGTAACAAAAGACGTGCCAGCCTATGGCGTGGTGGCGGGTGCCCCCGCCAGGTTGATCAAGACACTCGACCCCGACCACCCCATGCAGACACGGCTGGAGATGGTCGGTGAGATCCGCGGCATTTCGCGCTTTATGGACGATGCCTACCGCAAGGAGCTAACGGGCAACTCCACGCTTGGCTGGTTGCGGTCAAAATTATTCCCGCGCCGGGGTGACTAGCTGAACAGGCTCATCGGCAGAACCCCGATCACCGCGCCGGTCATCAAAGTCGCAAACGTGCCGGAAATGAGGGCTTTCGGTGCCAGATCAAGAATGTCTTCCCGGCGGCTGGGCGCGATGGCCAACATGCCACCGATCAGGATGCCAACGCTGGAGAAGTTCGCAAATCCGCACACCGCATAGGTCATGATCAGATTGGTCCGGGGTGAGAGCTCCGGTCCGATTTCACTGAGGCGGCCATAGGCGATGATTTCATTGAGCGCCGTCTTCAGCCCCATAACGGCCCCGGCCTGTGTCGCTTCAGCCCAAGGCACCCCCGCCAGCCAGACGATTGGCGCAAACACCCAGCCGAGAATGCGGTCCACAGACAGAGGTGCCCCACCAACATCGGGAAAGGCGCCAAGCATCATATTCACAAGCGCTACAATGGCGGTAAAGACGAGCAGCATGGCGATGATATTGATGAAAAGCTTCACGCCATCCGTGACGCCGCGCGTCAACGCATCCATGGAGGAATGATAAACCTCGGTGGGGATTTTTTCCGTCGAGCGATCTTCCTCCCCGGCACCATCAGCAGGATACATCAGCCGTGCCAGCAACACAGCGGCGGGGATCGAGATCAGCGAGGCCGTCACAATATGCCCTGCCGCGCCGTCGATGATGCCGCTGAGCTGGCTGACATAAACGGCCATGACCGAACCCGCGACGGTGGAGAAACCCACCGTCATGATCAGGAAGAGATCACTCCGGCTGATCTGCGGCATGCGCGGTTTGATCAACAGCGGCGATTCCGTCATTCCAAGGAAGATGTTGGCCGATGCGCCGAGGCTAGCCGCACCCGACAGTCCCAGCGTTTTGCGGAACGCCCAGGCAAAGCCTTTCACGACAAATTCCAGAATTCTCCATCGCCAAAGCAGAGCCGAAAGAGCCGAGAGGAAAATCACCATGGGCAAAGCCTGGAACGCGAAAATAAACGTCCGGCCAGCATTGTTCTCATCAAGGACAAAAGGCGCATTGGCACCCGACAGATAGCCGAAAACGAAATCAACGCCTTCCATTGTGGCGGCTTGCAACGCACTGACGACGCCCGTCAACGAAGCCAGAAAAGCGCGGGTCGGCCCGAGGGAATAAAGCGCAATGGCAATCGCGAACTGAAGGACAATCGCACCGATTATCAACTTCCAGGGCAGCGATTTTCTCGGGCCAAGCAGCCACGCAATCCCGATAAATGCAAACAGGCCCAGAAAGCTGCGCAGCTGCAAACCCAGATCTTCCATGAATGATGCCCCCGGCGATGAAGGCAAACCCTATTAAGCTTCCGGGCCTTGCGGCAAGTCTTGCCTGCACGCGGTCAGCCGTGACAATGTCCTGTTATGACGATCTGGAGCCCTTGCAAGCAAATCTGTTTTGTTGATCCGGCGGCTGGTCTGTGCGTCGGATGTTTCCGCACGCTCGATGAATTAGGGCAATGGACCGCTTATTCAGACGCCGAGCGCAGGCAGGTTAAAGAACAACTGAAAACAAGAGAGTTGAAATACCGGGCCAGCAAGGCGGTTAGCACCTGATTATCCGCCAAGAAACGCTTCCCGAAGCAGGCTGAATGCCGTCGCAACAAGGCCGATGGCAAACAAGCGCCGCAAGAGGGTTTCCGGCATGGAATGCGCGAGCTTTGCGCCAATCGGCGCTATGAAGAATGCCGACGCCGCCAGGATGAGAAATCCCAAACCATCGACATAGCCCAGCGCGGTGGGCGTACGGCCCGGCTCATCAAGGCCCCAGATAACGAAACTTAGCGCCCCGGGCACACCAATCGCGACGCCAAATCCGGCTGCCGTAGCCACGGCCTGTCGGATCGACTTTCCGCATAGCGTCATCAGCGTGACGCCAAAAACCCCGCCACCGATTCCCAATAGAGATGACATCGCGCCGATAAAGGAGCCCAACCCCGCCCTGATCGCACCGCCCGGCATTTGCGACGCAAGCTGCCAATCCGGCCGACCAAAGAAGAACTGAGCTGACAGCAACAGCGCCACAAATCCGAACAATCCCGTCAACCCGCGGCCCGGGATGATGTCCGCGACGAAGCCGCCGACGAGTGCGCCAAAAACAATCCACGGTACCCAGGTTCGCAGGATACTGAAATCCACCGCGCCATGTTTGGCATGCGCAGAAACAGATCGAAGCGAGGTTGCCACAATGACGGCGAGCGACGTGCCGACCGCCATATGCATGCGGGGGCCATCTTCATACCCCAGCGCGCCGAGGACGAAGTAAAAGGCCGGCACCATGACCACGCCACCGCCAATGCCGAACAGACCAGCAATCAGACCGGCAAACAATCCCGTTGCGATAAGCGCCGCGGCCAGTCCGGCAAGTTCGGCCGTCATGCGGGCATCATGGCGGGTTGAGTGGCGGCGAGCGCGTCTTCGACAACCTCAAGACCGGCGCCATCGCGAACAGCGCGTTCGGAAAGGATGCGCCGCCACTGGCGGGCACCCGGCCGTCCATGAAACAGGCCGAGCATATGGCGTGTGATGGAATGAAGGCGTGTGCCCTGGGTCAGTTGCGCTTCGATATAAGGAAAATAGGCGCGCACCGCCTCATGCGGCGATTGGATCGGGTCCGGCTGGCCATAGACAAGGCTATCGACCAGCGCCAATTCCCAAGGCGTATGATAGGCGGCCCGTCCCAGCATGATCCCGTCGAGATTCTGTTGCGCTTCAATACCGGCTTGCAGAGATTCCAGCCCGCCATTGAGGATGATTTCCATATCCGGGAAATCCTGCTTGGATTGATGAACCAGGCCGTAATCCAGCGGCGGAACCGTCCGGTTTTCCTTCGGACTCAATCCTTTCAGCCACGCTTTACGAGCATGAATGATCGCCGTTTTGATGCCGCGCTCACGAACCGCGGAAAGCAAGGCTGGAAGCGCGTCTCGCGGCTCCTGATCATCAACGCCAATGCGGCATTTTACCGTAACCGGCACATCGACTGCTTCGGCCATGGCTTGCAGGCAATCCGCAACAAGGCCGGGCTCGCGGATCAGACAGGCGCCAAACCGGCCGGATTGAACCCGGTCAGACGGACAGCCAACATTGAGATTGATTTCTGCGTAGCCGAGATCTGCACCAATACGCGCCGCCGACGCCAATTCATCAGGATTGGAGCCACCCAATTGAAGGGCAACCGGTTGTTCAGCAGCAGTAAAACCAATCAATCGCTCGACATCGCCATGCACCACGGCCGCACTCGTTGCCATCTCGGTGTAAAGCAAAGCTCCACGCGTCAGCACGCGATGGAAGACCCGGCAATGCCGGTCAGTCCAATCCATCATGGGCGCCACGCAAAAGCGGCGATCGAGAGGCAAAACGGTCGTCATGTGCGCTCACATACCGCGCAAGCTGGAAATCAACAAACCGGACGAGCGGCTTAACGCTGTTCTAAGGCCTGTCTCGTAAACTTCTGGCTCAATCCGGAGCAAAGTCATGGCAAAAGCGGATTTTCACAAACATCAGCGCGTCTTTGTGCGCCCGGTAGGAACCTGGGCGCTGATCGAACAGGTCAAACCCCATTGGGTGAAAGGCGTCGAGGAACCGGTCCGGATTTCCTATGATTGCGGCCTGGGTCGGGATTTCACGGCCGACGAGTTGAGCGAAGAAGAACGCCAGGACGCCGAAACTGGGCGCTGGCGGCTGATGCGCGCCAAAAACAAATGGCAAAGCCTGGATGAATGCGCACACCACCCTTTCCCCGGAACGTTTCCTGTGGTCGTGACCGACGAACAGAACTGGGGCGGCTGGCGGGTTCCGGGGGCGGAATACGACCGCGATCCGCAAAATATCGAGTTCCAGGCCCGGTTGATAACGGCGGCTCCCACCTTGATGAAGCTCGCCGAACGCCTCGCCAGCGAGGCGCAGAAAGCCGATGAAATGCCGGAGGAAATCCGCAGCCTTTGCGAGGTGGCCAAAGCGACGCTGAAACGCATTCAATCTCGGCCTGCAGACAAGCCATCCCACAACGAGCAGGCAGCTTAACGAGGAGCTAACGCTTTGTTTCTAATCTGACCTTTCACATTCGAAGGGGCGGATGGGATGCCGGCGAATCTGAGCAAGCTCTCCTTTCTGGTTGTTGATGATAATGCGCACATGCTCAAGATCGTGCGCACTATCCTTAACGGCTTCAATATACACACGATTTACGAAGCGTCGTCGGGACAGGAAGCGCTGGAAATTCTGCGCAATGAATCCATCGACGTTGCCATTCTGGACTTCCAAATGGAGGGGATGGATGGTCTGGAACTGATCAAATTCATGCGTGATGAAGACCGCATGGATAACCCCTTCATGCCGATCATCATGCTCTCGGCATACGCGGAGAAAAGCCGTGTGATGGCCGCACGCGATGCTGGTGCCACCGAATTTTGTGCGAAGCCAATTACCGCGACCGACCTCTACCGGAAAATCGGCGCTGTGATTGATCGCGCCCGGCCTTTCGTTCGAACCAAGGTATTTTTTGGTCCGGATCGGCGTCGACACGATCCGGATAAATACAAAGGCCCCGAACGGCGGTCCGACGATCCGGCTCAGCCTAACGTCGCCTGATCAACTCGATATTGCTGGTCGACAGGGGGGCAAAACCGCCTCTATTCTGTCGGGAATGATTCGCCGCAATGCAGCCCGGACCGCGCCCAAGCGGAGTGCCCGACCGGCCAGGCGGGCCCCTGCTCATGGAAAAGGATCCGCCGATTTTTCAGGCGAGGTCCGAGGTGTCGTCTGGATTGTTCTCTCGGTTGTGTTGTTCACCGCAATGTTCGGCGGTGTGATTGGATTCAAGCTATATCAGGAAAACACTTCGGCGCGCGCTGAGGCCCAACAAAGTCATTCCAGAGATGCGGGCTATCGCGCGGAGGCCGCGGCCGCGATTTTGCGGGAAACAGCAACCGCATTGAATATCGCGCTCGCTGATACCGGCGCTCTGGACCCGCAGAGCCTGGAAACAACGATTGATCAGCGCCTTGACACAATCCGGTCCCTTCGGGCGGTCAGTGCCGCAGCCTTCCTCGTACCCGGACAACAAGCTGAACCCCGCATTCAAGCCCTGGCCGATGTCGCACTGGCCTCACCGGGCGGCTTCGTTTCAACGCGTCCGGCGAGTGGTTTGCCACCTCAACTCGCTGTTGCCATTCCCGTCCAGATCCAAACGGGGGCCGTGGGCGCAGTTCTGATTCAGCTTGATCCGGCAGCCCTTCTGCCACAGGCAGATCCACGGCATGTCGCCATCCTTGTGGATACAAGCGGTTATGCTTTGTCGATGCAGCCTCCCAGATCCGGCGGCTTGTTCACCGAATCCCTGCCGGAGCGGTTCGGCATCCCTGCGGATTCCATAAACAGAATTGCGCAATCCGGCGAAGCTCTGACCGGCCTGCATATTGGCGAGCGCGAAATGGTTCTGGCGGCAGCGCCCCTGCCCTATGGCGATCTCAGCGTGGTCATCATTGGCGATTCCAGCATTGATTTCGGCACGTGGACTCGGACCCGGATCCTTTACGGGCTTTTGTTCGTCGCGCCTGTGATCTTTGCAATCGGCTTATCCGCAGCCCTTTCGACCCAGATGCGCAGTTTAAAGTCTGCCCGCTTGGCACTGGGCGACAGCGAGAAACGGTTCCGGCTGGCGATTGAAGGTGCCCGCTGCGGCGTCTGGGACTGGGATCGGCGAAATGACACCGTCTTTCTAACGGATTCATTTGCACGAATTCTTGGCCGTGAAGAAGCGATGGTTCTATCCAGCGCCGAGTTCCTCTCGCTATTCAGTCACCGCGACCGGGAACGCATCGCAGCAGCAATCCGGGGGTCGGCGAAGGCCAGAGATATCGACATTGAGGCTCAAGCCAGCAGCCTTCCGCTCTGGTTCCACTTGCGGGGGCGCCCATGGGGCGAATCCGAGGACGAGCACACAGGCCGCCTGGTGGGCGTCGCCATAGACATCACAGAACGCAAAGGGGCGCAGGCACGTGTTGCCGCAGCCGAAAACCGGCTGCGAGCCGCTCTAGAGTCCATGTCGGAATCTTTCGTCCTGTGGGATCCGCGCCGCCGATTGATAATGTGGAACCGGAAATTCCGGGATTTCTTCGATTTCACGGCGTCAGCGCTCAAACCCGGCATGAGCTACGAGCAAGTCGAAGCCGCAGCCAGCCGGACCATCAAATCAGTGCAGTCCGGCGCAAGTCCGGGCGATGCCTACGAGATGGAGCTCGGCGACGGACGCTGGTTACACTATTCAGAGCGGTCTACCAGCGATGGTGGTCTGGTCAGTGTCGGCGCGGACATCACGGACCTGAAAAATCAGGAAAGCGCGCTGAAAGAATCCGAACAAAGGCTGCGGAATACGGTTGAGGACGTCCGCCGCAATCAACAGCGCATCGCCGAACTCGCAAACAAATATGAAGAAGAGAAAATCCGCGCCGAAGAAGCCAATCGCTCGAAAAGCGAGTTTCTCGCTAATATGAGCCATGAATTGCGAACGCCCTTGAATGCCGTAAACGGATTTTCTGAAATCATGCTCCGGGAGATGTTCGGTCCGCTTGGGGATGAGCGGTATATTGACTACGTCAAAGACATTCACACGTCCGGCCAACACCTGTTGTCCTTGATCAACGATATTCTCGACATGTCGAAAATCGAGGCTGGCAAGATGCAGCTTCAAAAAGAACCGGCCAGCCTGGCGACGATCGTCGAGCAAAGCTTGCGGCTGGTTAAAGCGCGCGCAGATGAAAAATCCATCCGGCTGGTGTCGGAACTGGATGAGACGCTGCCTGATCTAACAGCCGATCCACGCGCAATGAAGCAGGTCGTGTTGAACCTGCTGTCAAACGCTGTGAAATTCACGCCTGAAGAAGGCCGCGTGACAGTGAGAAGCTTTGAGATTGAAGGGCAATTGGCGCTTCAAGTGGCCGACACAGGCATCGGCATTCCCAAGGAAGATTTGCCGCGCCTCGGTCGACCGTTCGAGCAGATCGAAAGCCAGCACTCAAAGAGCCATCAGGGGACCGGGTTGGGCCTTGCTTTGTCCAAATCACTCATCGAGATGCATGCAGGGCGCATGGAGATCGACAGCGAATTGGGTGAAGGCACAACGGTCACAATCATCGTTCCCTATGACGGTGGAGAAGATGAAGCCGATTCATCTGACACGGTCGATCGCGAACTTGTTGTGGAACCCGCGACCGGTACCGGCTAGCTAGAAATCATCTCTTGGGGGCGGCCGGCGATCACGCCTGGGCCGGTGAGGCCGACGGCCAGCTTCCAAAGCCCGAATTCTTTCTTCGGCAGGAAGATCTGCAACAAGATCAAGCACAATGTCTTCTACAGCGCTTTCAATTTCGAATCGGCGTTGACGTAAATTGTCGAGCGCGGTGGCAGCAGCTTCGGCGTCATAAGGGTTGGCCAGAAGAGCGGCCTCCGCCTCCAGTTGAGCTTCGCGGCCCGCGAGCATCAACGCGCGAACGGTCTCGCGTTCAGCGTCAAATCTTTGCCGGGCCATTTCGCGATGCTCTGGCGGCAAGTTGCGCAAAAAGCCGCGGATGTTGAATCCGCCGGTGCGCATACCGCGCGAGCGTGGCGGCGGAGGTCGCATTTCATCCCGCGAAACGACATCGCCTAACCGGGGAGCCCCTGCGAGCTGATGAAGGACCAGACCGGTCATAACTCCATTTGCGGTCAAGGAAATGAGAAGTGCGATGATCCAGGGGAGCGCGCGGTTCATGTGTCGCTCCAATCCCAAGCTGACCAATCTTCCTCTAGACCATCAAAGGGGTCAGCATAGTCCAGGGAAACCAGATCATCATCCTGTTCGGAGACCGGTGTCACCAGCCCACCTGCAAACCCGCCCGCCAATCCAAAGATCAATGCAAATGCCGCAGCTATGGCCGGGCGCCGCCAATCTGCATCAAAGGCGGGTTTGGGCGCAGATTGCAGAATCTTTCGGACCAGTAACTCACTTGCCGGCACCGCCTTCACACCGGCCAAAAGGCCATCAATCTTGGCAGCATCTCTCAAATAGTCCGTTGCAGCTGTTTCTTCTGCGGCGAACGCCTCGGCCTGCTGGCGCACGTCTTCTGGCCAACGCTCCAACTCACCGCCATAGATGTCGGCGAGTTCTTCAAAACGCTTCATATCCATCACATCACCTCCGGCGCCTGCGCCGCCCCTTCTGAAAGGCTGTTCACCAAGTCCCCGCGCTGCGGCAGCAGAATCTCCTTCAGTTTCCGCCGTCCCCTGGCGAGTAAAGATTCCAGCGCCTCAACGCTAATGCCCATTTCGGCGGCAGCTTCGATATTCGTCATCTCCTGAAAGTGACAAAGTTCAAGCGCTGCACGCTGACGCGATGGCAACGATTTTACCGCCTCCATCACACTCGTCTTTGCATCACGAGCGACCAGGTCTGAATCCGCCGAAACGGTTCCATCCCGCATTTCCGGCGGGGTATCCATTGCGGTCTCTCGCCTCTTTCTCAATCGATCCAGGCAAAGATTAGTGGCAATCCGGCACATCCAGGTTTCGACCCTGGCCTGGCCTGGCTGCCAACGGCCAGCCGCTTTCCAAGCGCGCAAAAACGTATCCTGGGCTACATCCTCCGCTTCGACCGGATCCGCCAACATTCGGTTGGCGATAGCCAAAATCCTCGACAAGGAGCGGTCCATGAGGGCCAAGGCCGCAGACCGGTCGCCGGAGGCGATACGTTGCATCAGCGCTGCATCATCCTCTAACAAAGTCTGGTCCGGATGAATACCGGTCGGTTTCCCGGCTACCATGCCCGATCAACTACCTTCCTTACCCGGCCTGGTCCCGACGCCTACTCGCGCCACCAGAACCGGCGGCTCTCCCGGCGTTCACGCGCATTTTCAACCGCCGCGTCCAGCTCGTCCGGTGTAATGACACTATCATTGTTAGCATCAAGCCGCTCGAATATGCGATTTTCGCCGCCGAGAAATTCTTCACGCGAGATCTGGCCATCGCCATTGGTATCGCGCTGTTGACCCCGACGCGCACGTCGCCGTTCCCGCCGGCTCTCGCTTGCACCTTCTGCTTCACGGATCGCGGCTAGACGCTGATGGACCGGCGAACGATCGGCTCGAGAAAGGACGCCGTCACCATTCCGGTCCATCCACTCGAACATGTCGGCCTGCAATGCCTGCACTTCCGAAAGCGTAATGTTGTTGTCACCATTGGCGTCAGCCGCCCGCAACATCATCATGGCGCGTTCGGGCCCGTGCCGCCCCTGTCCACGATGTTGAGCGTCGGCGGTTGCCGCAAAAACCATAACTCCGGCCAAGCCGGCAATAACGAGGGAGGATTTCATTTTGGTCTCCTAATTGTTGCCCCGCACCCACTCAACGAAGTGCGACGGCGTTTCCGTCGCATCGGGACTGAGATGACCGATATTTAATTCGAATGCTTTGCGCACCTCCCTCGCCGTGCTGTTTACATGCGCAATCAGATTGGACATGGACGCCTGACCGCTGAGTTTTGAGAGCCGCCGCGAAAATCCGCTGGATGCAGAGTTGGGATCGAAACCGGAACCATGCGCCGTTCGGATGATCTGCGACAATGACAGCCAGAGTTTCAACGCTCTGCAAAAAAGGTCTGCATCCTCATTTGTGAGGAGGCCGGCCGCCTCGATAGAACGAATTTGTGCCGCCGTATCCGGTTGAGGGACATAGCGGCCAGCTTGACCGAGTAGAAGCTGTCCAAGCTGCGCGACAAACTCGATATCGAGAATTCCACCAGGCCTTAATTTCAAGTCCCAGTCGCCGATGGCCGGCCGTTCCCGTTCGAGACGCCTCCGCATTTCAAGCGCGTCGCTGATTATCTGCTCTGACGACCGCTTGCTTACAAGTGCGGCGTTTATCGCTTTAGCTATGTCGGCAATAAGCGCGGCATCCCCGGTAATCGCGCGTAAGCGGGTCAACGCCATCCGCTCCCATGTCCAAGCCTCGGTCAGGTAATAATCGCGGAAACTCGACAACCGCACAGCAATCGGCCCTGCTTTTCCCGACGGACGAAGCTGCATATCTATCTCATACATGCTGCCTTCCTCGGTCGGCGCAGACAACGCGCTGACCAGGCGTTGTGCAAATCGAGAAAAATAGGAGGGCGCTTCGCCTTCTGCCCCGTCAGCAGGATCATAGACCAGCATGATGTCCAGATCGGAATCAGCGGCCAATTCCCGGCTACCAAGCTTGCCTAATCCAAGAACTGAAAACCGGCCGGGCGGATCCCCAAAGCGATCGACAACCCGTTCAAGCGCAACGGTCGCCATGGCCGAAATGGCAAGATCCGCAACATCGCCGAATGCTCTGCCGGCCGCGCTGAAATCCGCGCGTCCGACCAGAAGCTGACTGCCGATCCGAAACCGTTCTTCGCGCACCAGCCGCCGGGCCCGGTTCATCGCGTCCTCGGGATCTATCGCCTCGGACATATGCGCGGCCATACGCTCACCCAACTCGCCAGTCGGGTCATCCTTGAGAGGACGCGCGAAAGGCGCATCCATCATGACGTCCATGACCGCAGGGCGCTGCGCCAGCGTCGTCGCCATGCTGGGCGCGAGGCCGATGACGGTCACCAGCTCACGCGCCAGATCTGGCTCATTCTCCAACATGGAAAGCGGCTGAACGCCTATCGGCAGCCCTTCGATAAATGCCGCAAATCGGGTCAATGCCGAATCGGGTTCACCGGTATCCGCCATCGCCCTCAGGAGCCGCGGTGCCAGCCGTGTCAAAACCTGGCGAGCGCGCGTAGTGCGCATCGCTCTGGCTCCCCCGGATAACCAAGCATTCATCCGCGCCCATGCAATATCAGGAAACTGGAAGCCCATCGCGCTCAACGTATTCAGCGTCTCCTTCGCCGGATCGACACCGGTGAAGACGAGACTACCCAGCTCATCTGCCAAACTGTCCGCTGCGCCGAACTGACTGGAAAAATGGCCATGAACCGTCTGCAGTGCAGACGTGATGCGGTCGTCAAACTCCTCCAGATTGGGAAATCCGCAAAAAATTGCGAGCTTGCGTCGTGCGCCATTCTCGCACGGCAGCTCCTGTGTCTGCTCATCACTCACCATTTGGAGCCGGTGCTCAACACTCCGCAAAAACCGGTACTCGGCCTTCAGGTCCGCGATCGCAGCCGGTTCAACAATTCGACTGGCGGCGAGTGCATCCAGAGCCTCGAAGGGCGAACGGATTCTCAATTCAGGCTGCCTGCCGCCCAGGACCAGTTGTGGAATTTGGGCTGTAAATTCGATTTCCCGAATACCGCCCCGGCCGAGTTTCAAATCATGGCCCGCAGGCTTGATTCTGGCGCGAGCGCCGACCGACTGGATTTGACGTGCCAGGGAATGAATATCCTCAACCGCACCGTAATCAAGCGTCCTGCGCCAGATAAACGGTCGTAGATTTGCCAGGAAATCGACGGCACATTCACGATCTCCAGCACAGGGGCGCGCCTTGATATAGGCGGCCCGCTCCCAATTCTGCCCGCGCGATTCATAATAATTCATCGCCGCATTGATGGAGAGAATGGCGGGCGTCGATGAAGGGTCAGGCCGCAGCCGCAAATCCATCCGGAAAACATATCCATCCGGCGTATCGTCATGGAGCAAGCGGGATAGCGCCTTGATCAAACGCGGCAATCGACGTTCAGGTTCTGCAGCGATCAGGCCGGTCAGCGCTGAGGAATCATAAAGGGCGACCAGGTCAATATCGCTCGAGAAATTAAGCTCCTCTGCGCCGAGCTTTCCGAGGGCGAGTATAAAAACGCCGGGCAAAGGGTTGGCCCAGTCTGCGGGCTCTTCGAATTTACCGGTTTCAAGCCCCAACCGCACATGACCTTCAAGCGCGGCGCGAATACAGGCGTCGGCCAACCGCGATAAGCCCTCTGCCGACTCCATAATATCCAGGGCCCCAGAAAGCTCGCCGAGTGCGTGCACCAGATGCGCATCGCCTTTTAACTGCCGCAGCTGGCCGGCAAGTTCAGATTCATTCGAAACACTCATAGGCAGATCGAGAATGTGCGCTTGCAAATCGTCGAGCACCTTGGCGACCGGTAGCCCCTTCAAGGTCGCGATCAATCCCAGCCGCGAGCGGGCCAAGCGCGCGAGATAGGGCGACAACGCAAATACGGATTCGAGAAACCGGATGTCGGCCTTTGTCAATGAAGCGGGAAAATCGAGCCCGCTTCCCTCACCGATTTCGATCCCGGAAGAGAATGAATTCAGGTCGAAAAGAGAATCTGTCCCGGCCATTCAAGCAGACTTGACGCTTTCGGTGGGAATTCAAGCCCTGTCTTCGACAGATGGAAACACCAGCGCAATCCGGAGCCCCGGCCCCATGCCGTCCAGACCGCCCGCACCTTCGTCGAGCACCAGTTCTGCCCGATGAACATCGGCAATGGCTTTTACCAGACTAAGCCCCAAACCGGAGCCGGGCTGATTTCTCGATTTCTCAAGGCGTACAAATCGTTGCGTCACACGAGCACGCTCTTCCAGCGGGATTCCCGGGCCGGTATCAGTTACCGAAATTTCAGCGCGTCCGTCGCTGCAGCGTCGCAAACGCAATTGAACGGCGCCGCCAGCCGGTGTGTACTTCACAGCATTATCCAGCATGTTTGCCATGGCCTGCGATACAAGGCTTTTGTCACCGCGCAACCGCAATCCTGAGGCGCTTTCCAACCCGAAAGCGTGACCGGAATCCTCACAAACTGGTTCATAGAGTTCGCCCATATCTTCAACGATTTGGGCTGGGTCAAAGACTTCAAAGGAATCGCGCCTCTCCCCTGCCTCGATACGCGAGATGGACAAAATGGCGTTGAAAACACCTAACAACTCATCTGAATCATTGAGTGCCTGTTCCAGAGCGGCCTGGCGACTTGCGCGGTCGCCGTCCGCTCGTAGAGCCGCCTCCATCCGATTCCGCATGCGTGTTAGCGGCGAGCGCAAATCATGGGCGATCGAATCGCCGACATTGCGCATGCGATGAACCATCTCCTCCAGCCGGTCCAACATGTCATTGAAATTCCCGGATAACTCATCAAGCTCGTCACCGGAGCCATTCTGGCGCGCACGGGACGCCAGCTTTCCACCCCGAACGCTGCGCGCAACGGAGTTGATATGGTCCAGCCGCCGCGAAAACCTCCGGGAGACTACGACACCTGAGGCAATACCCAACGCGATGACCAATGCGGATGCAATGAGAATGGCCCGCAGCATTCGGCCAATCAGCCGGTTTTCATCCTCAACATCGACGCCAACAAAAACCGCATGACCGCTACCAATCTGTACCAGCCGGGCGCGGGCGCGCCGCTCGTCCTGCGCGTCACTCTCATCGCCTGTTGGCGCCCGTCCATAGACGAAGTCCAGCCATCCTTCGCTACTGGCATCAACTTCGGGCAACCCATTGAGGTTTCCAGAGAGCAATCGGCCGTTTTCATTGACCAGCAGGTATAGAAAATCGCTCCCGCCCACCGTTCGCTGGAGGATGTAGCGATTTACGCCATCGATGCCGGCCTCGTCGTAGCGGCGTCCAAGCGCAGCCAGTTCATCGTTGATGACCGCGTCTGTGCGATTAATAGCAGCGCCAGCGGACGCGGCATATACAAAGGCAAGGATCAGAAAACTGGAAAGTGCGAACAGACCGGCTGACAAAAGCGTCAGCCGGAATGCCGTGGTTCTAACAAAGGACGGCAGACGCCGTGTCATGCACTCATCCGATCCGGCTAGGCTTGCAGCCGGTATCCTGCACCCCTGACTGTATGCAGCAAGGCGTCATCAAAGGGCTTATCGATCTTTGAGCGTAACCGCGAGATGTGCACATCGATCACATTGGTCTGGGGATCAAAATGATAATCCCAGACCTTTTCCAGCAACATCGTTCGGGTCACAACCTGCCCGGAATGCTTCATTAGAAACTCAAGCAGACGAAACTCGCGCGGCTGCAACAGGATTTCCTCAGCATTGCGCACGACCTTGCGAGCCAAGAGATCCATCTCTAGATCGCCTACGACAAGCTTTGTTCTGACCGCTTCAGGATCGCGGCGCCTGGCTAATGCCTCGATCCGGGCCAGAAGCTCGGCGAAGGCATAAGGTTTGACCAGATAGTCATCACCACCGGCCTTCAGGCCTTCCACGCGCTGATCCACTTCGCCAAGCGCCGAGAGAATTAAAACGGGAGATGACACCCCTTCGTCGCGCAGGGTCTCGATTACTGAAAGTCCGTCGAGCTTGGGCAGCATCCTATCGACGACAAGAATGTCATAATCAGCGGCCCGGCCGAGTTCGAGGCCTTCCTCACCATCGGCCGCATGATCCACGACATGGCCCGATTCCTTGAGGCCTTTGCGAATATAGTTGGCCGCCTCACGGTCATCTTCGATTATCAGAATACGCATGTCAGCCAGCCTTTCGTTGGGTGTATAGCTTTCTCACAGCCGTTCAATTTGCAGGGCAACATACCGTTGGCCCGCTGCGCCTTGCACGAGAAGGAGAATGGCATTGCGGCCATCGCCGCGCGCCGCATCAATGGCGCTCCGGAATTCCTCGACGGTGGAGACTTCTTCGCCCCCTGCCTCGCGAATTACATCGCCCGTCCGCAATCCTTTTTCTGCGGCCTCGCTTCCCTGCTCAACGTCAGAAACCATCAGTCC
Source organism: Hyphobacterium sp. (assembly GCF_965228115.1). GTDB lineage: Bacteria > Pseudomonadota > Alphaproteobacteria > Caulobacterales > Maricaulaceae > Hyphobacterium. Next base: position 917,594 of record NZ_OZ245794.1, read on the forward strand.
AGGCATATCCACCATACCGAGGCGCTCCGCGCTGTTTTCGTCCATCGGCTGAACAGACATCCCGAAGAAAACCGATGCGGGTTCGTCCGGCTCATCAACGGATTGCAGCGTGTTGAGTTCGCTTTCGCCCGGACGATCTCCGAGCGTGGCCGTAATGACAATTTCCTCCTCGTCCCGGATCACATTGAAAGAGACGTCTTCACCGGCCGCAAATTGCGCAACGCGACGCGTCAAATCAGCGGAACTTTCGACCGCTTCGCCATTAATCGCTGTGACCACGTCAGAACGCTCGAATCCCGCACGATCCGCTGGACCTCCGGAGACGATTGACGAGACAATGGCTCCGCGTGAGGATTCAATTCCGAGACTATCAGCAATATCAGCCGTAACATTCTGGATTTGCACGCCTAGCCAGCCTCGCGCAACGCGACCATCTTGCAGGAGTTGGTCCACAATCCGGGCCGCGACATCCGACGGAATCGCAAATCCAATCCCGTCATTGCCGCCGGATCGTGAGATGATTTGAGAGTTCACGCCGACGACGTCGCCGTCGAGATTAAAGGTCGGACCGCCGGAATTACCTCGGTTAATGGCGGCATCGACCTGCAAGAAATTATTGTAAACATTGGTTGGTAATTCGCGTCCCGTAGCGGAAACCATCCCGAACGTCGCGGTTCCGCCCAATCCAAATGGATTTCCTACCGCGATTACAAAGTCTCCAACCCGGATGTCCGGGGTGCGATCCAGCGTCACAAAGTCAAAATCAACATTATCGGCGTCGACACGGAGCAAGGCGAGATCCGTCAACGGATCGGCGCCTACGATTTCGGCCTCATACTCGTCGCCGTTGGAAAGTGTAACGGTTATTTCTGACGCATTCTCAATGACATGATTGTTGGTAACAACGTGCCCTTGCGCATCAACAAAGAATCCGGATCCAAGCGAGCGGCCTTCAGGGCGTTGTTGCGGCTGATCGGGAAATTGACGCTCGAACCACTCACGAAACTGCGGCGGCATCCCCTCGAACTCAGGACCAAACATTCCATCCGGACCCGTGGGCGCAGTGATGCGCGCATTGATCGAAACAACTGATGGGCTCACATCCTCGACCAGATCAGCGAGCGAGAGCGGCAAACCGCTCGGCACTGCTTCTGCATAACGCGGAACGTCCTCGCTTTGGGCCAAGGCCGGTGCGCCAAGCACACAGGACACAGCCAGAAGCGGGATCAGGGCAACAGAACGAACTCTGGTAAGCATTGGGCGTTTATTCCTCTCGCACTATAAGCCAGCCTGTCAGCAAGGTGACAGGCGACGGATATCGTTGAGATGTCCGCTTTCTTACGAAAACATTACGAACCGTAGTTTGGCAGCTTTATCGCGCAAGCCGCGTGCGCACCTTCACCTCAGCATGAAAGGTGCGGTGGACCGGGCATTTGTCTGCGATTTCCATCAGCCTCGCGCGCTGATCGTCATCCAACGCACCTTCAAGGCGGATCTCTTTTTCGAAGACGTCAATCTTGACCGCCTTTCCCGCCTCACAACTCTCGCAATCATCCACATGGCTCTTGTTATGCACCACGCTGACCGTTACCCGGTCGAGCGGTATTTTCTTGTGATCTGCATACATCCGGATTGTCATGGACGTGCAGGCGGCTAGACCTGCCGAGACATAGCCATAAGGCGTCATACCAGAGCCCAGGCCTCCTACAGCCCCTGGTTCATCAGCGAGAATCGCGTGGTCCTGATTGACCACCCAGTTCTGAAACCGGCCCAGACCGGTCTCTTGAACAATGACCCCGTCTTTTATGGGCTTCGGCGGTGCCGGGAGCGGATCCGGCGCCGCATACCGTTCTGCCCAAGCCGACACCACGTCCGCGACATGGTGCGAGTCGGTTTCATTGGACAAAAGATGATCCGCAGTATCCAAGCTTAAAAAGCTTTTCGGGTGCTTGGCAGCAACAAACAACCGGGTGGCATTATCTATGCCGACAGTTGCATCAATCGGTGAATGACAGACCAAAATCGGTCGTTTCAGATGCGTGACCGCTTCTTCAAGCGTTCGTCCGGAAATGTCATCAAGGAATTGTTTCTTGATTTTGAATGGGCGCCCGCCGAGCGCGACCGTTGCCTCACCCTCGGTTTCTATTTCAGCAATAGAACCGGCGAACTGTTGAGCCACGTGCTCGGCATCAGCCGGCGCTCCGATTGTCACGACCGCTCTCACAGATGGAATTTCATGGGCTGCTGCGATTACAGCCGCTCCACCAAGGCTATGGCCGATGAGGATGGCCGGGGCCTCGAATTCGGACTCAAGGTGCCCCGCCGCTTTCACAAGGTCGGCGATGTTTGAAGAAAAATTGGTGTTTGCGAAATCACCCTCGGAGTGCCCTAGCCCGGTGAAATCAAACCGCAGGACGGCGATGCCATCAGCTGCCAGCCGTCGCGCAATTCGGGAGGCTGCGTGAATATCCTTAGAACACGAAAAGCAATGGGCAAAAAGCGCAAAGGCACGCGGATACCCGATCGGCAGGTCAAGTTTCGCTGCCAGCTTGTCACCCAAAGCACCTGTAAATTCGACTTTCCTCGATTGTGGCATCCCGGCCTCCCATGAACTCATGAAGCCGATTTGGACGCCTTCGTGTATTATCGCAAGTCAATCCTTGCTCACACGAGCGTTAGCGCCGCCGTGAAGCCAATCCGATTAGTAATGCACCTGCGATCAACAGGAGAACAGGGGCAGCATATAGCGGAAAAGTCTGCGCCGTGAGACGCGGGCGGAGCAGAACTTCGTCTCCATAGCGCTGTGACATAGCAATTCGCACCGATTCAGGATCTGCGCCTGCGCCGATCTGGGTCCGAACAAACAGGCGCATGTCCTGCGCAAGGGGCGCGTCGGAATCGCCAATAGATTGCCCGTCACATACGACACAACGGATTTCCCGCATGAGGGCCGCTGCCTCAGCTTCCTGTTCAGGCGAAAGCACCGTCGTCTGCAGCAGCAAGCCAATCAGAAGCACCTTGATCATGTCGCAGCCTCCCGTCGGCGTGGCTCAAATGCCCTGCCAATACTGGCAATAATCCCGCCAATTACGATCAGTGTCCCGCCCAGGCCCAGCAGCCAGACCAGGGGATTGAATGTGGCACGAAGTTCGTAGGCGATCGTACCGTCCTCCCGCTCGCGCGGCTCACCCAGTGAAACGTAAAGATCACCATCGATCGCAGAGCGGATTGCGACCTCTCGCGTCGTTTGCTCGGCCGCGGTATAAAACCGGCGTTGGGGTGTCAGTACGCCGCCCTCGCCGTCATTGATCAACAAGCGGGCCTCATCGGCGAGGAAGTTCGGGCCGTCTGCCCGCGTGACATCAGCCAGCGTAAGCTCGTACCCGCCCGCGCTGAGGCTTTCTCCCAGCGCAATGGCCCGCGCATTCTCCGGATCACCTGTTGAGTCTGCAACGGCTCCCAATGCAATTGCCGCGACGCCACCATGCGCGAGCACCCGGCCGGCCAAACCAAACTTTACTGCCACTCCGGCGAGTTGCCGATGCTGCCAGATATCCGCGAGAATTCCGGCCAGCGTCCAACCGCCGAGAGCCGCCGCGCCGATCGCGACGCCCGATCCGCCGATCAAGAAAGCCCAGATGCCGGCGAGCACGCCGGGCAGGATCCAGAGGGAAGCGCGAAGGGCCAGTCGCCTGTTCAGCCCGGCCCTGCCCCATGGCAGGAAGGGAGCCAAGGGCAGGAAAATCAATAAGGCAGCCAAGAAGGGCGAAGCTGTCGCATTGAAATAGGCGGCACCAACTGAAATGCCGGTGGCACCCAAAGCGGAACCGATCAAAGGATACAAGGTCCCGATCAAGACAGTCCCGGCAACAGCACAGAGCAGAAGATTGTTTGCCCCGATGAAGGCTTCGCGGCTTGTCAGGGCAAACCCGTCGCCTTTACCAAGCGTATGGGATCGCAGCGCGAAGAGTGTAAGACCTCCGCCTGCGAGGACCGTCATGATCCCCAAAATCCACATCCCGCGTTCCGGATCCAACGCAAACGCATGAACGGATGTCAGCACGCCTGAGCGGACCAGAAAAGCGCCCAGCGTCGACATGGAAAAGGCGAGAATGGCCAGAAAGGCCGTCCATCCCGCATAGTTCCCGGACCGTTCAGTCGCGATCGCCGAGTGGATCAAGGCTGCCGCTATCAACCAGGGCATGAAACTCGCGTTTTCAACCGGATCCCAGAACCACCAGCCGCCCCAGCCAAGTTCGTAATACGCCCACCAGGAGCCTAGCGCGATACCCGCTGTCAAAGCGGTCCACGCGACAAGCGACCAGGGCCGCAAGGCAGACGCGATAGCTCTGCCTCCCCGGCCTTCAATCAGTCCCGCAACTGCAAGTGAGAAAGCCGCCGACAGACCGACATACCCGACATAAAGCGTTGGCGGGTGAACCGCGAGTGCCGGGTCTTGAAGAATTGGGTTTAGATCAGCACCTTGAATCGGTACTTCGACAAGCCGGTCAAACGGGTTCGAGGCAAATGCCAGAAACCCCAGGAACATGATCTGAAGAACAGCCTGAACAGCAACCGATCTGAATTTCAAACTCGGATCATGCGCCAGAGCGAACCGCGCCAGCGCAGCGCCAACGGCCACAAGCATGACGCACCACAGCAGCATCGAGCCTTCATGGCCGCCCCATGCTGCGGCGATCTTGTAGAACAGAGGTTTATCGACGTGAGAGTGGCTGGCGACGTAAGCGACCGAAAAATCCGACTGCAAGAATAGCACGATCAGGAGGCCAAAGGCAGTCACGGCAGAAGCCAGAGCTGCATAGGACGCCCGCGCGGAAAGCTGGGCCATCGCGGCGGCACCAGCCCCCGCAAACCTCCAGCCAGCAGCCAGCTGAACGAATGACAGAATCAGCGCGAGTGCAACAAGGAAACGGCCGATCTCTGCGATCATCGACTTTCCTCGCCCTGCCAGACGCCGGTTTCACGCAGCGCTTCAGCAACTTCCGGCGGCATATAGGTCTCATCATGCTTGGCCAGGACGGTCGAAGCCTGGAAAACTTCCGGGGACTGAAACGCCCCCTCGGCGACAATGCCTTGCCCTTCACGGAACAGGTCAGGAAGAGAGCCTGAATAGCTGATACGGATCGTCTCAACCCCGTCAGTGACGGAAAAATCGGCCCCCCCCTGGGCGGGGCGCACCACGCTGCCTTCAACGACCAGACCGCCAACGCGAATACGCTCACCAATGGCAGGAGGTTCGGCGGCGACTTCGCTTGGGCTGTAAAACAAGACAATGGCGTCTCTCAATGCCACCAACGCCAATCCGACGGAGGCAATCAGGATCAGTCCGGCAACGCCGACCATGATCAGTCTTTGGGAACGGGCTCTCATTCTTCAGCCTCATTTGATTGTTGTAACGCCGCACTCAGCAAGTCGAGGATCGCCATCGCCCCTGCATTATCAGCATATATGATGCGGGCCTCATTCAAGGCTTCAATGGCGCCGGTTTCATTCTCTATCAGGCCGCGAATTCGGATGACACGGAGCCAGTCGGCGAAACTTGCCTGACCGTTTTGTACGCGCGCTTCCAAGCGTTCAACCATGGCCGCAGCTCGCGCTGCCGGCTCCAGATTTTCATCATCAGCAGCCTGACTTACTGCTTCCTCACTCACTTGAGGTTGGGATAGAAGCTGGAAAGCTTGCTGCGCAATCAGAATCCTGTACGGCGAATTCTCATCAAGACGGGCCAATATATCAAACCAGGCCTGCTCCGCGGCCTCGATATCGCCCGACTGAAAAGCCGCAAGCCCCAGGAAAAACGCAGGTTCCGGCAGGGCCGGATCCAATCGCCGCGCTTCTTCAAAAGCCGCTGCTGCTTGCTCTGTGACCGTGCCATCATTCAAATTGATAAAAGTCTGGCCAAGGTCCGAAAGCGTTTGTGCCCGCATTTCAATTCGTAACGAGCGTTGAAACGCGCTAATGGCCTCGAGCTCGCGCTCGCTGCGCGCCAGCATCCGGCCAAGTTGGGCCCAGCTGTCGGCATCCTGATCGTGTTCTCTTATCAAATCACGCAACCGCTCAATCCGCTCCGCCGGTGACAAGGATGTCGGATCCGCAGCCAGGCGTGCCTCCGCGCGTTCCGCATACGGAGCCCCGGGTTGGCCTGGTTGCGCACCAACGAAATAGGCAAGGGCAGCAGACAACACGATGCTGGAAAGGATAAGAGGCGCGCGCCACTGGGGTGTAGAGCGCGCAATCGGCCAAATCACAAAGGCCGCGATGGCAAATCCGATGACAGCAAGAGAAATCGATAGCGCGATCATTTCACCAGTCGCTGAAAAACGAGCGAAAGATTATTCGCGGGCATATCAATCCGCGATGTGAGCTCGAAATTATACCGCGCGAAGAGATCCGTCACCGCGTCAAGCGCGCGCACGCCCCATTGCGGATTTCGTACCCTTAAACTTGCATCGAATTGAAGATTCGAAGATGCCGTTGCGTTGCCTTCGAGGTAAGGGCCATAGAGAAACACGAATCCATCACTTTCCAGCAGGCTGTCCGCTGCCTGTGCAAGGTTTTCTGCCACGTCCCAAGGCGAGATATGGATCACGTTACAACAAATCAAAGCATTGAATACACCCAGCCCTGCTGACCAATCCGGGCTAGTGAGATCGAGCGCGAGCGGATTCTGTAACCCTTCAATCTCTATAGATCGCGCAGACTGGCTTGCGCGCGAATCCGGATCGGGGTCGCTCGGTGTCCACCGGATGTCGGGCCGGAGCATGCAGACGGCTTCGCCGTGTTCGCCCGTACCTGATCCAACTTCCAGCACGTGGGCATCTTCCGGCAATAATCCGGTCAGCACCTCCCGGATAGGGCCGCTATTCCTCGTCGCACTCGGCGAATAGAGCTTCGCCGCCGATTGGGCCCGCGCCTCGAGCGCTAAAATGTCAGGGGAGGATGTTTTTGCCATGGCGCGCGGCTTATCACCCCGGCCAAGGAAGGCAAGAAAATCAGGCGGCGTTTGCCCGGACCGCGACGGCGCGACGCTGGATCAAAGCTGCGTTTTCTTCATCCTTCGAGGCGCGCATGTAACGCACACAAAGTGCAATCGCTTCAGACGCTTTGTCAGAATCTTCGCCCTCTGCGGTCCGGAGAATCTCAAGCAAGGCGCGGGCGCATTCGTCAATTTCCTCACGAGCAAAATCTGCTGCGTGTTTTTGCGAGCTTCCGACGGCGGCCTGGCTGGCCCACTCTCCTGCCAGCGCAAGAAAGCGAAGACCGGACTCGGCCTCGACTATCCTGGCTGGGTCGGGCATCGCGCCGGGCTTTGCCAGTCCATGCTGGCCTTTGGCTGGGTGTGGAAGCGCACGCGAAAACGTCTTTTCCACATGCTTGAAAAAGCTCTCCAGCGATTCGGATGCTTTCGCTCGAATAGCAAATAGCGATTTTCCCCAACGCCCGTCTTTCCTGATACCGAATTCACGTGTCATTCCCACCGTGACTTCAACATATTTGGCTAAAGCCGCCCCGGCCGCATCCGCCTCTTCCAGAGATTTGGGCTGTTTGGAAAACTGATCGGCCCAGAATTCTGCATTGGCCAGCACGAGATCGCCGATATCCGCCAGGTCGGTTTTTGATACCAATGCATCGTCACTGCGTTTACCGATTTTTTCGACGGCCCGGAAAATCTGAGCCGTTTTCTCAAGCCGTGCTGTGACGATATACAGGAACCAGAGACTGGCTTCAGGTGCTTGTGAGCAAATTCGTTCATAGGAATCGCGAACGCCGACAACCAATTCCTCCGAGAAATTTGGGATCGATTTCGGCAACCCTGCAATTTCCGAACAAATGGCTGTGTCATGTTTGAGCAGGCAGGCGATTTCGTTGAGCTCGTTCTCGAACGCAGGGCCTAACAAATCGGTGAGAGTTTTCTTTAGCGATTTATCAGTTCGGGCGCTCTCCATCTTCGACAGAACGCTATCTGCCGCTGCTGTCCGCCATGATTGTTGCTGATCAATATTCGCGGCCTGACCGGGCCAATTCCGGGTGTCGGGGTCGCATATTTTCTCGACCTCTCTTAAACAGTCTTCGGTGAAACGGGCGTGCGTTGGTGGCTGATCAATCCCGCCAATCAAGTCTTTGAATACGCGAAACCGTTCAAAAAATTCATCCTCGGATGCGCGAGGGCATTCGGCGGCTTCGGAGTCGATTTCTTGGAGAATCTGACCCAGCCGACTGTCGTGTGCAGCCGCCGTCAAAAGGCTTTCACGTGTTACCGTCGGCAAATTGCGCCAAAGCGCAATCAGGCTGATTTTCTGTTTTTCAGATAAAGCTTTCATGGCCTCGGATCGCAAATGACAGTGGAGGCTAGGCAAATATCGTTAATCGGCCTTTAGCGATGCGCGCCGGGCAGCAAAAGTGTGGCTGCTAACCCACCCAGATCTGATGTGCTCAATTCAAGTTCGCCACCGTAAACTCGGGCCAGGTCCGCCACAATGGACAGACCAAGCCCGGTCCCCGGAGCTTCCTCATCCAGTCTGACACCTCTTTGAAGCGCCAATTCCATCTGCTCCTGGCTCATTCCCGGGCCATCATCTTCGACGCTAATTTTGATCACGCCGTCAGCTCCGAACGTCCCGGCAACCCGTATCTTTCCGGACGCCCACTTGCAGGCATTGTCGGCAAGATTCCCTATCATTTCCTCGAGGTCTTGCCGTTCACCACGAAAGACGAGGCCATCTGCCGTATAGGCGTCAATTGTTTTGGCCTCTCGCGAATAGATCCTTGATAAGGTTCGCGAAAGATCATCAATCACGCTGTCAACTTCCGTTCTCGCACCGAACGCTTTTGCATGAGCGGCCGCACGAGCGCGCCGGAGATGGTGATCCACCTGTCGCGACATGGTGGTGGTTTGCCGCTGAACGACCGACGCCAATTCACCTTCCGAATTTCGGGATTCATTTAGCAAAACCGCAATCGGTGTCTTCAGCGCGTGCGCCAGATTGCCGACATGAGTTCGGGCACGATCAACGACCTCACGCGAATGATCCAGCAGAGAGTTCAGTTCGCTGCCCAGAGGCTGCAATTCGACAGGGTAATCGCCTTCAACCCGCTCCGCCCGGCCCTCCCGGACTTCAGCGACGGCATCGCGCATCTTGTATATCGGGGCGAGGCCGATACGCACTTGCACAATCACACCAGCCGACAGTGCAACTCCGAACACCAGAAAAATAATGATGGAGACGACCGCAAAACGACGCACTTCTGCATCTGCCGGACGGCGATCTTCTGCCGCCAGAACAAGGACGCGGCCATCATCACCCGGCAACTCGATGGCTTGCATGATAATGCGGAGCGTCTGATCGTCCGGTCCTTTAATGTTGTACGCGATCGGCTGTCCGAAGTTCTGTAATGCCAGACTGAAGGCATCCGCCTCCACCGGGATAACTTCATCGAGCAGCGATTCAGATTCGCCGATGACCTCGCCTACGCTCTCATCGACAATTTCGTTGATCTGCCAGTAGCGTCCCTGGAAGGCACGGTTATACCGGCTATCGAGGGGCGGTTGCGACGGCTCCACCCGGCCATCACCATCACGCTCTGCTGTCGCGATAACGGTGAGTGCAACAGCCTGTAAACGATCGTCCAGGTCCCGCAGCACAGAGTTTTGAAATAGCGTGGTGAGTGCCAACGCCACAGCAATCAGGGCCACTAGGGTCCATACAATAGCGGTAAGGACCAGCCGCCGGAATAATGATCGGGTTGGCTGACTCACGCGGCCTTGGCGTCTGGATCGATCAAGCGATAGCCCAGTCCACGCACGGTTTCGATCCGGTCAGAGCCAATTTTCTTGCGCAGCCGGCCGATAAACACCTCGATCGTGTTCGAATCCCGGTCGAAGTCCTGATCGTAAATATGCTCGACGAGCTCGGACCGAGAAATGACACGGTCCTGATGGTGCGCCATGTAGCTGATCAGACGGAATTCATGCGATGTCAGTTTGATCGGTGCCCCATCGATGAACAAACGAGCACCGCGCGTATCGACGGACAGCTGACCGCAATCAATGCTGGAAGAGGCGTGTCCGGCCGCTCGACGTGTAAGAGCGCGCAAACGCGCCAATAGCTCTTCGGTATGGAAAGGCTTGGTAAGATAGTCATCAGCGCCGGCATCAAACCCCGCAACCTTTTCGCTCCAGCGGTCCCGCGCCGTCAGAATAAGCACGGGAAAATCCTTGCCGTCTTTGCGCCAGCGCTCGAGCACTGTGACCCCATCAATCTGCGGCAATCCCAGATCCAGCACAACGGCATCATAGGGTTCTGTGTCACCCAGAAAGTGACCTTCTTCACCATCCATGGCGGCATCGACCGCGTAACCAGCGTCCGTTAGTGCCCGGTTGAGCTGGCGGTTCAGATCGGGATGGTCTTCAATCACCAAAACGCGCATTTCGTCACCTATCTCTCACCAAGGATACGCCCGGAGCGGGCGTCGACGATCACATCAACGCGGCGCCCTTCACGAGTAAGAATCGTCACAACATATTGGGGTGAAGACCCGCGCTGTAGGCGGGCATCTAACACATCGGCACCCGGATAACGGTTGCGCACGATCGAAATGACCCGAAGCGCTGGCAGGACATCACCGGCATCCCGGGCATCGCGCGCCTGAGGTGCCGTATATCTGTTCTGCATATCTTGCGCCTGAGCCACTGGAGCGCCCGCCGCAAACAATGCCAGAGCCCCGAGCCCTGCAGTTATGACTTGTCGTCTGTTCATGGGCGGCAAATTGCCCTCGCGTCACTGAACACCCGCTGAATGAACAGATAATCAGATTTTTATGTTTTTGCGAGGCTTGTATTCTGATGGGGGAGTCCAGCCGCGCAAGAGATCGGTTAAGCCTGTATCTGTCGGGACATCGACCATCAAACGGACAATTTGGTCGCCCGGCGCATGATTTTTCCGGGCGATTCCCCGACCCTTGATCCGCAGAAGCGTTCCAGAGGTCGAGTTTGGCGGAATTTTCAGATCGACTGCGCCCGCCAGTGTAGGGACGCGGACTTTAGCGCCCGTAACGGCTTCCTTGATGCTAATTGGCAAGTCGAGTCGAACTGTGTCGCCATCCCGGCTGAACCAGCGATGTGGCTTTACTTTGATAGAGATCAGAAGGTCACCAGCGCGGGCACCGCGTTGACCCGCCTGCCCCTGCCCAGCCAGCCGCAGCGTTTTTCCGGCTTCGACACCTGCCGGAATCTTAACGTCGACCTTGCGTCCCCCAGGCAGTTGAACCCTGCGGCTGCCGCCCCTGGCGGCCTCGGCGAATTCGAGATCAAGCGTTGCAGTAATGTCGGCACCGCGCTGTGGCGGGGAAGCGGCACCAAAATCGCTGAACAGATCGGAGAAAATATCGGAGAACTCGCCATGCGGCCGGCCGCGCCCTGTCTCTCGGAAATGAGAATGTGGCGCAATGTCATCGCCATTGGCGTCAATTTCGCCGCGATCGAAACGAGACCGCAGATCCGGATTTGACAGAAGACGAAACGCAGCACTCGCTTTCTTGAAATTATTCTCTGCGGCCGCGTTATCGGGATTGGCGTCCGGGTGCCATTTCTTGGCAAGCTTGCGATAGGCCGCGCGGATTTCATCCTGCGTTGCTGTTCGGGATACGCCAAGGATTTGGTAGGGATCGCTCATCAGCGACACAGCTGCCGCAATCCATGTCCAAAGGCAAGTTCAACCCGCTGAAACGGTGAGACTCGCTAGCTTTCCGGGCCCGGTACGCTGCGAGATTTGTTGCACTTTCATTTCGAAAGTCAGAGGTGCCGATCCCATAATCGCTTCAAACTCATCGATACTCATTTCAAGCGACGGCGTTTCGGTTTCACGCGCCTCTATAAGGACGCCGTCCAGGTAAAACCCTAGGAGATACTTTTCCTCATTCTCGTCGAGAAGGACGTCTGCAGATTCCCAGTCATCTCCGCCAATTCGACTTCGCCGGATCCACGAAAATTGCCAATCAGCAGTTTTATGTCGTGCCTTGAGGTGAACGGGCGCGAGAGGTTCAAGATCCCTGCGCTGGTAAACAAAGGTGTCTGCTGCATCAGTGGGTGGTTGCCCCGCGGGACCGGCACCGAAGAGGAGCTCTGCTGAGTGTTCGTACGGAGCCAATGGCAGGGGGCCAACGGCAAAATCCAGGATGACGCAGCGGCATGGGGCCAAGGCTTGGCCGAGTTGAATTGCATCGTCCGTTAGTAAGCCTGAAAGCCGATAGGCCCGGGGCGCCAACAATTCAGCGCGTTCAAATTGGAGCGTGAACCAGCCTCCCGATCCTTCAACAGCAACCCGGTTAGCACCGTCCAATACTTCGCGCGGGGGTCTCGTCGTGAGCGATTCATCTTCCAGAATTACATCAACAAAGTTATTGCGGTGCCACCTCCCCGGCTGAACTTGTTCCAGATCGGTCGCGGTCATTCCAATAATGGCCGGCTGCGTGGCGGTTCGGCGATCGATGAAGCTGGAGGGGGTCTCACCTGCAAAAACAGAGATGTCGCCGGGCCAGGGATCCGCGAAGACCGCCGCGAGCGGCCCATCGCGGTCGACCGTTTCATTCGGCTGCAATGGCATATCGATCAGAATGAGGTCGGGCTCTGTAACCGGACCCAAAACGCCACCCGCATCATCTGGCGTACTCCCGGAGAGATAATAGCTGAGCTCCCCAAACGGTGCAGCGTTCAATTCGGCGACGTCTTGTCCGGTTCTGCTATTGATCATCATTCGATGATCGTCGAATTGCACACAGTCGCCTGCTTCAATTGAAATCAGGGATGGGGCAAGCGTAAAGCGAATTTGGGGCGTTGACGCATGGGCGTTTCGCAGAAAGTCATTTGCCCAAGCTGACGCAGTGCTTTCATCTGCCAGCAGAGGCAGCTGGATATCGACGACAGCCTCCAGATCGCCAGTTTCCTTTCGAGCATACAGGCTGGAAACACGATAGTCCGCACTATCTCTTTGATAGAAAACCCGAACATCGCGCGGCAGTTCGCTCGGGTCAGCTTCAGTCATGACATACGAGCCCGCCTCATCCGAAATCGTGAGATTTTCGGCATCGATAACTTGCGGAATAGCCCGTCCAGGCTGAAGCGCAACGGCACCAGCAGCGCGGTCGACAAGCGAAAATCCGAAGGCAGCCATCAGCGGCGACAGCGCATCACGTGCCGACATGGGCCGGTCAATTACATAGCCGGATACCATCCCGGCGATCCCAGATGTGTCGATTACGAGGCCCACTCGTTCCGCAATATCGCGAACAATAATTTCGAGCGGCGATATTCCCATGCGGCCATTCAACCAATGACCCAGCCGCCAGTTATCGGCATCTGACCAGGCGCCGGACCGGACCGGAAAATCTGGAAAGGGCCGGGCGTCCCACGTCCATACATGAATGTAGTCAGGGTCAATCATCGACCCGCCATACACAGAGGAAACCGGATTATTGCCGGACTCGACCGCCCAGTATTCAAGTTGCGCTTCTATATACCGCCGTTGAATCAAATCGTCTCGAGAGCCCCCGGAGAAATAGGGCATGAAGCTCTCCGAACTTTTTGGGTCAACAAAAACATTGGGTTGATTGCTACCCTTGTCGATTGCCGGGCAACCGACTTCGGTGAACCAGACAGGTTTGGACTCTGGAATCCATGGCGAAGCAGTGGTCAGCTCTAAACCGGCACGGCGGTCAAAGTGAGGATTAGACCACCAGTTCCGGATATCTTTGTAGCGATAGACCCAGTGTTTCTGATATCCGCTATCGCTGATTGGCGTGCGCACCTGACTCAAACGATCGGAATCATTGGCATAATACCAGTCATACCCTTCCCCGCCCTCCACATTGCCGGACAGATAGGACAGATCATGCAGGGTCTGAATGCTGGCGGCATCGAGATGATCATCGCCTTCGCGCCAGTCGGAGAGCGGGGCGTACCAATCGATAGCGACCGCATCAATGTTGGGATCAGCCCATAAAGCGTCGAGGTGAAAATAAACATTTCCGCTGCCATCGGCAGGCTGGAATCCAAAATATTCGGACCAATCGGCCGCATAGGAAAGTTTTGTGTCCGGGCCGACGAGGAGACGTACTTCATTCGCGAGATCGCAGAATTGATCAACGGCCGGAAAACTTTCGCCATCGCCACGGATTGTAGTGAGCCCACGCATTTCGGTGCCAATAAGGAAGGCGTCCACACCGCCTGCAGCTGCCGCGATAGCGGCATGGTGCAGGATGAAGCGGCGGAAACGCCAGTCTTCAGGTCCCGCATAAGCAACGCTTTCATGATCGACGACAAAGTCGGAAGCGCTCGCTGTGCCAAAAAAATCGTCAACCTGCGTTGCAGCAGCCTGACTGCCATCCACTGTCCCCGGTTCGCCCGCTGCAGGGAAACAGGTGATGCGTCCGCGCCAGGGGAAAGCGGCTTGTTCGCTAGCGCCGTAAGGATCAGGACGAGAATTTCCTGCCGGGATGTCCATCAGGATGAAGGGGTAGAGTGAAACCGAGAACCCGCGTGACTTGAGATCCCGAATGGCTTCGATCAGTGATCGGTCGGACGGCGTTCCGCCATAAATGGGCTGGCCATCGATTTGTGAGATTAAGTAGGCCGTCGATCGGTCCTCGCCCGCGACAGACCAGGTGTGCGGCGTTGTCACCTTGTCCCGCGCTTCGGTGCCAGGCCAAATTTCGCAGTCACCGCATCTGAGGTCATTCCCAAACCAGGCCGATACAATGAGCACGGATTTGCAATTCGGCAAAGACCTTTCCAGATCATCAATGGCCACTTCAAAGTCAGACGCGCCGCGAGCATTGTTTATGTTGATGGCCCGCTGCCGGCCGGGACCCAGCACTTCATTGATCGGTGTTGTTGAATAAGCAAACTCACCGGAAGCCGGGATGAGGTCTACGCCCCGAATTTTGTTTTCCAGCCGATCCGGGCCCGACGTGTCTTGCGGGCTTCGAAAGACTTCAAAAGACAGGTTGGGAACACGATTGCCAAAATTGTCTAATCCCATGTCTTCGAAAACGATATAGGCCAGACCGCGGAATGCAGGACAATTGTCAGACCCCTCGATCGTTTCGATCAGCGGGTCGAGCGCTTGCGTTTCCTCGCCTCGGTAAAGCCGGAAGTGAACACCCTTCGGGTCGAGCAACTCTCCATTCGCCCAGATCCGGCCAATTCCGTCAATTTCGCCTTCGCAAATGCCGACGGCAAAACTAATCGAATATTTGTAGTTCGAAACGCGGGGTCCGCCTTTGCCGCCACCCGTGCTTGACCGGTGCTCGGTATATCGGGAAGCCCAGATCACCTGCCCGGCCAAACGGCCTCGGCCATAGATCAAGGGGATGGGAGCCCCTTCTGTTGACCCCTGCACCGGCAAGGCGTCCAGCCGGGGGCCGTCAATATGTCCCGGTCTGAACAGCGCGCTGTCCAAAACACTGCCAAGTGCGGCCCCCGCCAATCCACCCAGTGTCTGGCCCGACACATTTGGCCCAAATGCCGAAAGACCGTTTGGCAAAAGGGCCTGGCCAACGGATTTGCCCAGCGTCCCGAAAACGAGTTGTCCCATAAAGCTACCTGTCTGGAAAAGAGTAAGCGCGGCATTCGCGGCGCGACCACCATGCTGTGATCGCGGTTTCGCTGACTGCGCGGCGCCAATAGGTGTGAATCAGCCGCTGATGCGGGGCAAGAATGCCGCAATGACCCGCAGGGTCATTGTGTCGCCATCTGAATGTCATGACATCGCCCGGAACCGGTTTTGATGTCTCGGTCATCCAATAGTCGAGAGTTGCCGTCAGATGATTGTTGGCGGGGTGTTCTGGCCAGGGCGATACCGGCAGTCCTTCGGGCTCTGTGCCGTAGAGTTCTCGCCAGACACCTCGAACCAGTCCGGCGCAGTCGCAGCCCACGCCGTGCCGGCTGGCCTGTGGATGAAAGGGTGTTCCTATCCATTGGCGGGCAAGCGCAAGCGCTTCCCTACGGATCATGTTGGCGTGCCACGTGATCCCCCGTCCCGGCTTCGTTCTGAAGCTGGAGAAGCCGCGAGTGCGTCCAAGCCGGGGATTAATGAAAAGCCGCGGAAATTCTGTATGTTGGAAAACTTGTCCCGACAGGTCGCATGCCGCTTGTCGCATCCTGCAACAACATCAAAAGTATCCCCGGCCTCGACGAGTGACTGGTCGGCATCAAGCGTCAGAACAACCTGACCTTCCGAGATATGATGACGGCGGACGCGGCTCCGCTGGCCCGTTGATGTGCCGCTGGTCCATTCAAGCCAACCGCTCGAAAACCAGCCATCAGAGTAAGTGTTCAAACCATCAACCGCGAAACCCGACGGCAACAAGGCGGAGACCGTTCCAGAACTATGGAATTCCGCTGATGACGCATCCAGGCCGCAGCGTGGATCGCCGAAACTTGCATCACAATGACGCGAATAGATGCGCCCGATCGAGCGTTCCAGCCGGCGGCTGTAACCGTGAAGCTCGGCACGATAGGAAACGCCATCGTGCGAAATGCTGCCGAACTCACCGATCCAGGTTTTTACCTTCAGTGCAGGAGACGTCCAATCCACCCTGAAGACCTCGATCATGGCGCCATTCCACAGGCCGTTGCGCAAATCGGCAGCGGTAATCGCATCATGATCGAAAACGCCCGCAACCTCGCCAGTTGCGCTTTCGCGCCCTGTGCGGACATCAAGCTCGGAACCAGTTAGACCGGAGTCCGCTACATAGCTCAGCCCATCTATCTCCAGCTCACCATCGTGATCCGTAAATCCAAACACCTGTCCATCGCGTCTCTCCACCCGCCAGCACCAGCACAAAGTGGTGACACCACCATCAAGGCGCGCCTGGAGCTCATTTGGAACAGATAACATTGGTCAAACCAGAATTTCGATTAGGGGAAGATCCGAAATTTCGCCGGCTCTAAAAGCGTCCAGCGATATGTCCAGCCGGTCGGTATCGAATCTGACGGGCACGTCGAAACGGAATCCAGCCGTCAGGACATCGCCCGCATCCGGCGGGCTGAGAAAGCAGACCTTGCCGGTATCGAACTCGACGGTCGCATCCATGCCTATTTCAACTTCTTCACCATTCCTGCCGAGGCGTACGCTGCCCGGAACCGGCTTCTGGATCGGACGTTCATAGATGCCAGCCTGATCGGCATAGCGCTTGATGAGTTGGAAGTCCGTAGCCTGGCCATCGCCAACGCCAAGAGGCTGATCCGAGGGCGACACGGGATCGCCGCTGGCGTTATCAACAGGATCGCAAAACCGGAAGCCATGCAGCTGACCGCGCCTGGCCTCGAAGAAATCCTGCAGCAGGCGAAGATCGTGCAACGATTTAATACCCGGAGACGCATTCCAGCGGCGGCGGGAATGGGCCCATGGCGTGTTCCGCTCTTCCTTCCCGGAGGCCAATGTGACGATCTCCGTGCGCCGGACAGGTCCGCCACTCGCGCCCATCGCAACAGAAAACGGAAATTGAATATCGTGGAAAACCGACGTCATAACCGGGCCGCCCCTTTCCGCACCGCGCGAGCCAGCGCCGTCGCGATTTGGGTTTCCGTTTGCCGCAACTGGGAGGGCTTTGCGCTGCCCTCAAACCGAATAGAAATATTGATCGGGTTCGTCGTGCCAATCTGACCCGTGGTGCCAGGAACAAACAATTCCGGCCCGCGCTCTCCGACCAGATAGGCGCCGCCGGATTGAACCGGCCCGCCTTCCGCACGTGCACCCAGGAAAGGAAGCTGGCTTCCGATTTGGCCGAGCAGGCTATCGATCGGTGCCTGGATAAAGCGTTCTGTTGCCAGCCTTGAAAGATCCCGCAGGATCGCGTCCGCCATTGCGCTGAAGCTGAATTCGCCCGACCGCGCAGCCCGGCTCAGGGCCGATTCAATGCGATTGCCCGCTCTATCAAAGGCTTCACTCATAACGTCGGCTGCTTGTTGCGCCGGACCTTCGGCCAGGCGCAGAAGGGCGTTGCCGGCCCGAACAGCCTCTTCTTCGATGCGCTCTGTTTCAAAATCAGTGTCCATTTTTCTTGTCCGGATAGGCTTTCAGGAGATTTGATAGAGCGCTGCGTTGCAACGCCGGGGGGCTTTCCGAATGGGTCAGCGCCAGCCATTCCATCAGCGAGAGGGCCCAGAATTGGTGTGGCGCGATCCCGTAGCGTTCCGCCGCCAGCCGCAGCCAGGCCCGAAAAGGCAAGCCCGTCACAATCCGCAATCAAAGCAATCCGCAACGGCTTTCACCGCTGCTGCCGGGTCTATGCGCGCCGTTGCCAGATCCAGTTTCACGCCCTCCCCGCCTGCCAGAAGCGCCTGAACGACCCGAACGAGATCGCCCGCTGACAGATTTTTCATGCGCTCGCCCATTTCGGTAAAACCTGAACAGGCAAGCGCGGTTTCGATCTCGGCCAACGCACCGAGCGTCAGGCACAAAGTGCGTTCTTCACCATCAATGATCAGCGGCACCTCACCGCGCGCGCGGTTCATGGTCATGCGATGGCATCAAAAGAGAGCGCCCCGGCCGAGGCGAGCGATAGCGAATAGGTCGCTTCCCCGTCATGCCGCCCGGCATACTCGAGCGCGGCAATCTGGAAGGCGCCCTCAATGGTTCCGAAGTCCGGGATCACAAGCTGCCAGTTCGGCGCGCTTTGATCGAAGAAGGCTTGCCGCACGGCTTCATCAGCCGCCGCATCCACAAACAGCCCGGCACCCGAAACCGCACAGGATTTCAACCCGGCCCCCGCCAGCAATTCCCGCCAACCGTCCGGGCTGTCGGATGTGGTGGCATCGATGGTTCGGGCGTTCAGCGTAATGGTGCGAGCCCGCAGGCCCGCCACGCTGATAAAGCTTTCCGGCGAACCGCCGTCACCGATTTTAAGCAACAGGTCTTTTCCGCGCTGAGCGGTCATGAATTAACTCCATCAGTATTTTGAATGAGCGCCTGAACCCGCAGCACGCCATGCGCGAGCCGGTTGTCAGAAGTCCGGAAAACATCGGAATAGACGACCCGGCAGGAAATGAGCGAGAACCCGGCAGCCAGCGCGAATGAGCTTTCATGGATCGCCGCGCGGATGGTTCCCAACGCCTCTTTTGTGTCTCGCCGGGCGATATCTCTTGTCCACAAATGCAGCGTCAGCCGGTGTTCGATCAAATCGGTATCTGCCGCGTCGCGCAGCTCGCTGACACCCCGCCCGACCGTCAAATAGGGATAGGCTGTTCCTTCCGGAGCTCCGTCATGAATGCGGGGCGGATCGCCCAGAACCGTTTGCACCTCCGGGTGCTCTGCCAACCTTGCGAGCAGCGCATCCTGAAACACCGCCTCCGCACTCATAGCCGCACCCGTTTGAACGGAGCGAGCAGGCTTTGAACCGCCATCGGCAGCGGTCTTTCCGTTCGCCCTTCCCGGTTGAGATAGGCATCGGCGGCCAGCCGCATCACGGCTTCGCGCAACGCCTCCGGCACGTCATCGCTCGCAGGGCCGTATCCCGCCTCGAAAACGATCTCGATGCCGGCTGCTTCCCGGCCGGGCCGCGGAAACCCACCAGAAACGGGCACAATGCGGCCCGGATCGGACTGCGTATCGACGAAATAGTTCGCCGCATTCCAGACTTCGCCGGTTCCGTCGGCATCAAAAACCGTCACAGACGAAACCGAAACCAGCGGCGGCATTAGCAGCCGGAATTGTTGGCCATTGGCCGCGATCCGGCCGGGCACATCCCAGCGATCCAGCGCTTCAAGATAGGTCCGCGAGATCAACGCCCGACCAATTTCTGCCTCAACGCGCTGGCGTGTAGAGGCAATCAACTGCAATATAAGATCGTCTTCGGCAGCCGTCCCGACCCGCAAAAACGCCTTGGCGTCAGGCAGGGCAACGGGCTCGACCACCGGCGGCGTGACGAGTTGGAGTGTCATTGTGTCCCTTTCAGGTGATGAAAAAGAGCGTCAGTCGGACAGAGAAGCTAAAGGCCCACAGTCTTTCGGTCGTGATCTGTTGAGCGCGATCTCTTGGGAGGTTTTTGGCCCGTTCATATTGATCGCAATGATCGCAATCGGTGTATTCGTTTATTCGCTTTTTCCGCAGATCGGATATCTGGGCGCTGGCGGTATTTCCCTGGCAATCGTGCTCGTGGTCTTTATTGCCATCGGAAAGAAACGGAAACCGGATGACAGTTGATCATTCTTACCGAACGCATCCCGTTCGGATTGCGGTGATCGTTTGCCTGCCTCTGCTTTTGTCGTCGCTCATCATCGCGATTGTTGCCCATAATCTGGATAACCCTGCGGCCTTGAGGCTCGCAACACTCGTCCAAGCGGTCGCCTTTCTCGTTACCGGTTTCGCCGCAATCGGAGGCACCCGCTCCAATCGCTGGTTCCAAAGCCCACAGGATGTTGCGAATTTCCCTAGCCTCTATCCCAAGGAATTGGCCGCCCGCATTCTCTTAGCCTTTTCGATATTGTGCCTCATTATCATCGGGATAGTGTTCGAGGCTTATCAGAGCTCCGATGGCTCAGCGCCAGAGGCGCTAGCAAGCGTGTTGAACGACATGAATGCCACATTCCTGCTTGGTACAGCGGCTCTGACTTGGGCGATTGTCGGCAATGCCGTGTACGCTTCGATGTCAGCCAAACGCGCGCTCAAGGGTGACCACGGCCGAAACTGGCATGATGTGTTTCTGCCTCAGTTCATCATCACCGAACGCTTTGAGTACTATCAGACTTGGATGCGATATCACGGCCCGGAGCGAGGCCGGAACCCCGCCCCGGAGCCAGGCAGCACAGATTAGCTCACCCCAAACTTCAACAGCTTGATCGCGTTGAAATCCTGCACCCCACCGCCGACACGCTTGGTTGTGTAGAACAGGACGTACGGCTTGACGGAATACGGATCGCGCAACACCTGCACGCCCTGACGATCGACCACCAGATAGCCACGGCGGAAATCGCCAAAGGCAATCGCGTAAGCATCCGAACCAATGTCCGGCATATCTTCGGCTTCCGTCACCGGATAGCCCAGCAGGGTGGCCTGCCCGCCCTCGGTCAGGGAAGGCTGCCAGATATAATCGCCATTGGAATCCTTGAACTTTCGCACAGCAGACACCGTGCGGCGGTTCATCACAAAGCGGCCTTCGGTGCGATAGCCCGGCTTGGGCGCATAGATGAGATCGATCAGATCATCCGCCGGATCGCTCGCGGCAAAATCACCATCGACGCCCGTCGCAACATAGCCAATCTCACCCCAGACCGCCGACACATCCGCCGTCTTGGTGTAGTTCAGGAAGCCGCGCGGCTTGTTGGTGCCATTGCCGTTGATGAATGCATCGCTTTCCTGCGCGGCAAACACATCCTGCACTTCTTCGGCCAGCCATTGATCGATATCGACCAGCGCATCATCCAAGAGCGCGGTTGTCGCTGCCGGCATGGCGTAAAGCTCCGCCGTCGGGAAATCGAGCAGATCCAGCGTCGGACTGTCGGTTTCTGGACGCGCCGCCGTTTCCGACACCCAACCTGTTGCTGCGCCATCCAGGCTGACCGGTTTTTTGAACGTGTTGGCCGTGGTCTGTTTGACGCTGGCAATCGCGCGGATGGGCGAAGCCGTCGTCAGCAGACGATCAATCAGCGCCTCGGTTTCTGCCGGAGCCACATAGCCGCCATCAGAGCCGGTGCCGACCGACAACGCTTTGCCTTCGATCAGGCTGGCGGTTTCGCCGGTGCGCATATAGCCATCCCAGGCTGCCTTGGTTTCACTCGCAGCCTTGCCCTCCAGGCCCGGGCGGGACTGATCCAACGCCAGCCGGTCGAGGCGGTCCTGCGCCTTGTTCAGCGCCGCATCAATGCGCGCGACCTTATCATCCAGTAACGGATCAGCCGCGGATTTGGCCTCGATCTCGTCGAGACGCCGGTCATTGGCATCCTTGAACGCTTCAAACGCGCACAGCACTTCGCTCAGCGCCGCGCGGGTTTCCGCCGACGGCGCCGCCATCTTGGTTTCCTTCGTCATGTAAATCCTCTTGTTGAGACGATGGTTATGCGGCCACAGCCGCGGGCGCCGCGACGCGCAATCGCGCTTGCGGCAACATGGGGAAGGTCACGATCGACACTTCCCAAAGATCAATATGTTGAAGCTCCCGCCCGCCGCCGGAGCGCGGGGCAAACCGCTCGGTCCGAAAGCCAATGGACAAGCCATCTACTGCGCCCTGACGGATGAGCTCAGCCGTCGCCCGGCCTCTCGGCCCGGCCATCAAAACCCGGCCACTGACGAACAGGCCCTCTGAGTCCTCGCGGATTTCATCCCAGACGCCAACGGGCTCTCCGGCATCATGCTGAAACAGCATTCGCACGCCCTTGATGCCGCGACGCTGCAGACCACGCGCAAATGCGCCGCGCCGGACGATATCCTTGTTGAGGTCCGCCAGGCCAAACAGGCTGGCATAACCTTCTATCCGCAGCGGCTCAGCCACTACGCCGGTTTCTGTCATCAAGCTCTCCGTTAGTGTTCGCGTTCGTCCAGACGCCGTTCGATGCGGATCAATGTTTCCTGCGCCTGCAGGATCTGCACTTCCAGCCGCGCCAGCCGTTCAGATGCCGATTCATGGATCACGGCTTCATCTTCCAAACGGTTCAGCCTTTCACTGGCTGCACCGGCCCAGATCAACGCGCCTCCGGTTTGCATCACCAGCGCGACGACCACACCCAGCGTGACCGTCCGCTCCACCCGCCAATTTGTCATGACGCGTCCGGCAGACCGAGCAGGCGGCGCTTTTCGGCGTCGGTCAGAAAATCAGCCTCGCTGATCCGCGCCCAATCGCTAGTGCGTTCACCGGCCAGGGCGGGAAGCGCGCTGGTATCCGCCACGATCTCGAACTCGTTTTCAAACCAGGGCGACAGCCAGCCGGTGAACGCCCGGGCCGATTTCCGAACTAGCGGGAGCACCGTCTGCCGCCAGAACGCCAGATTGGCCTCCTTGTAATTTGCATAGGTGTTGTCGCCCGGCAGACCGAGCAACATCGGCGGCACGCCAAAGGCCTGCGCGATCTCCCTTGCGGCTTCTCGCCGGGCTTCAATGAAGTCCATATCCGCAGGGCTCATCGCCATCGGTTTCCAGTCCAGACCGCCCTCCAGCAACATGGGCCGGCCTGCATTGGCAGGACCGGTATAGGCGTCCATCAACTCGGCTTTCAGACGGTCGAATTGATCATCGGTCAGGTTCGAGCCCTCGCCCGCATTAAACACCAGCGCACCAGATGGCCGGGCTGCATTGTCCAGCAGAGCTTTCGCCCACGCGCCGCCTGAATTGTGGACATCGATGGACGCAGCCGCCGCCTCCAGCGGACTTAACCCGTAATGATCATCTGTCGGATGAAAGCTACGCATATGAAGGATGGGCGAGCGACCGCTGGCACGGTCGCGCGCAAACGTCACTTTGCGTCCATTCGCGGAATACTCCCAGCCATCCGGCCAGCCCCGCTTTCCGGGTAGAACACGCATCCGGTCGGGCCGCAGCGTGAACACTTCGCGTGGCGCACCATCAAGCGTGGCGACTTCGGCATAGGCATTTCCGGCGATCTGCAAAAAGCCGTAATGGGTTTCGAAAAACTCCTGAGCAGATTGATCCGGATTGGGTTGAGCAAGAAGCCTCGCCACCGGGTGTTCGCCCTCGCCCGCCGATTGCACAGCCAACGGCGTCGAGGCGGCCGCTTCAGAGATCAATCGGACACAGCGATGCACAATTGGATTGCGCGCAAACCCTTCCTTGGAGAGCGCCGCATAGTCGCGTGGTGTCCAGGCAGCGCGCGACCCAAAGGACAGCGCGATCAGTGGCTTGGCCGCCGATGTTTTGGTGGTCAGCCCGAGCGTCCGGGCAAGTTGATTGAGCATATTTCTCTCTAAAGCTGCCTCAGCCTTGGTGCCGACTGCGGCGTCATCATCAAATCCGTGATGCCCCAGACCAGCGCATCCACACGGTCAGGGCTTTGCGATCCGGCTTCCGGGGATCCGAATGCACACATTTGGTCTTCGAGCGCTGCAAAGCGCCCTGAATGTTTCACCCGGCCCGCCGAATAAAGCGCCGCAATCGGTTCCGCGCGGGCGCGCTTTCCCCGGCTGGCGCGGACCAGCTTGACCGGTAGATCCGGCCGGCCGGCTTTCAGAACCGCCGCGACCATGTCTCCGCCCTGATTGGATTCCGCGACCACGCAGTCGGCTTCAAATCCATCGAACGCCGCGGCAACTGCATCAGCCCAGGCCGATGGTTTCGCCGGGCCGAAGGAGCGATCGGCCAGCACGCTGGCTATTCGATCGCTACCCTCGCCCGACGCGCCTGCGACGATAATCCCGCATTCATCCGAGCGGTCATGGCCGGTTGCGGGAGGGTCAACCGCCACAACAATCCGCTGCGGGTCCACAGGGGCATCCGAGCAGGCGTTTTCAATATCGTTTCGGGTCCAGAGCGCGCCTTGCGGATCTTCGATCAGCACGCCATCCAGCTCTTGCCGGCCCAGCAGCGAACCGCCATAGGCGGCCTGCATCGCCGGGATAAAGCCGGCGGCCAGATTCCCGGCATTCTCTGCGCTGGTGGACCGCGTCATCGACACACCGGGTCGCTTGACCAGTGCTTTCAGCGCCGGGATCGGCCGGGGTGTCGTTGTGATGGTCAGCCGGGGATCATCGCCCAAGCGCAAGCCCATCAACAGCGTATCCAGCGTCTCCTGAGGATAAGACCAGGCCGCAAACTCATCGGCCCAGATTGTATCAAATTGCGGACCGCGAAGACTGTCCGGATCTTCAGCCGAAAACACGTAGCCTTCCGCGCCATTCGGCCAGATCAATCGCCGCCGCGACGGCTCATAGTTTGGCCGTTCGGCCTCAGGACCAATATTCCGCAGGCCGGACGGCCCGCCAATCATCACCTCTCTGGCATCATTCAACGTCGGTGCAACCAACCCGATCCGGCGACAACCGGCTAAGATCCGGTTTCTCACCCACTCCGACCCGGCCCGTGTTTTCCCGGCCCCGCGCCCGCCAAGGAATAGCCAGATCAGCCAGTCTGTCTCGGGCGGCAGCTGAGCGGGCCGCGCCCAGAATTCCCAATCACTCAGAAACCCCTTCGCTTGGTTCTTCGTAACCAAGTTCAGCCAGGCTTTTTCCTGCGCTTGCGGCCCGTAAGCGAGCAAGCCGGCGTTCAAGCTCGACCTTGGCATCTGTGAAATCGTCAGCCTCCACAGGCGTCCCAGTCGCCGCATCGCCACACTGATTGAATTCGCTTTCCAGCTTGATCAGCATGGCTAGCGCGCGCATGCGTTTCACCGAACCCTCGACGTTGCCGCACATCAAATCGGTCTCGGCGCGGATCAACTCACGGCGCATAGCCTCCAGATGATGCCGATCACGATCTGTTTTTGGTTCTGACCGGTGGCGGCCAATTTTCGTGTAAACCCATTGTGTGCTCAGCCCGGTTTCCTGGGCAATGTCCGCGATGGGCGTTCCGGCCTCATACTGCCGGATCCGCATTTCCCAATCGGTCCGGTCGAGACGCTGTCTCTTTGGCTTTTTTCCGACCATGCCGGTTTATAGCCCCGGGACCGCGCGCGACGGATTTCTTCCAAAGATTAATTTCAATATATTGTAATCATGCAGCTTTTATCTGCGCGTCTGCGGATAGGCAGTCATCTATCCCCGCTTTCGCCCGGCCAATCGGTCACAAACGCTTCGAGACTGTCTTCATCGACCTGCAGTTCCGAAATCACTAGGCCACGAACACTCATGCCCGCTTTAAAGGTCGATTGTGGATCCCCGGTGACCAGCGGGTGCCATTCAGGCAAATCCTGTCCTTCATGGATCAGCCGGTAGGCGCAGGTGTTTGGCATCCATTCCAGCTGGCCGACATTTTCAGGCGATAAGACTACACAATCGGGCACCCTGACGGACCTGTTGCTATAATCTTTGCACCGGCCGGTTGCGCCGTCATAGAGTTTACAAGAAACAGATGTGAAAAGCCGGTCCCCGTCCTCGTCTTCCAGCTGCACAAGGCAGCACTTGCCACATCCGTCACATAGAGACTCCCATTCTTCGCGCGACATCTCTTTCAGCGATTTCACTTTCCAGAACGGGTCGTTAGACATTAGGCCATAACCTTACGCATTCTTGGGAGCCCGTGCGGGTCAATGCCCCCGTTTAGAGCCGATCTTCTAGCTGAAAAAAGCAGGCGCCGCGAACGGCTGGCCTGGATCGTAACGATAGTGGTCGCGTTGACCGTTTTGATTGGCGGGGTTGCAGGCGGCACTTTCTGGCGGTGGGCGTTCTCAGACATGCCGTCATTGCCCGAAAATCTAGAGGTTCTGTGGGATGTCCGTCGTGAGAACTCGATCACCCTTGTGGACCGCCATGGAGAAATCATAGACGTCCGCGGACCCCTTTATGGTGCCCCCGCACAGATTGAAGATTTGCCGGAACATGTCGCGCAGGCGTTTCTCGCCATCGAGGATCAACGGTTTTACGAGCATTCCGGCGTGGATGTCTGGGCCGCCGGTAGATCTGTGCTGGCCAATTTGAGGGCTGGTGCGACCGTACAGGGCGGCTCGACGATCACTATGCAATTGGTCAAAAATCTGGTGCTGACCCCAGAGCGCTCTATGCGCCGGAAAATTCAGGAAATGCGTCTTGCCTGGGCATTGGAACGCCGCCTGACAAAGGAGCAAATTCTACAACTTTATTTGAACCGGATTTATTTTGGCGCGGGTGCTTATGGCATCGAAGCTGCGGCGCTGCGATACTTCAACAAATCTGCGACCGAGCTGACGCTCGCCGAGGCCGCCATGCTTGCGGCCCTGCCAAAAGCGCCAAGCCGTCTCGATCCGACGAATAACCTGTCAGCTGCGCAAGCGCGTGCAGCGATCGTGCTGGCCGCGATGGAGGAAACGGGTTTCATTTCCGCTGAGCAACGTGCCGCTGCGGAAGCCAGCCCGGCGGAACCGGTAATTCGAGAGCCGGAGACACGGCGCGACCCTGATGTTTATGGCCATGTTTTTGATCTCGCGGTTCAATTCGCCCGATCCGAAATTGGGGACCTTCCCTCGGATGTGGTTCTTCAAATCTCTATTGACCCTGACCTGCAGGAGACCGCGCATGAAAGACTGACCAGCCGGATGGATCAGGAAAGCGAAGCAGAACGCGCTGGCGAAGCCGCGCTCGTCGTATTCGCCTATGATGGTCAGCTTCTGGCTCTGATTGGGGGACGGGATTATGCCGTCAGCCAGTTCAACAGAGCCGCACAGGCGCGGCGGCAACCGGGCTCTGCTTTCAAACCCTTTGTCTTTCTGGCAGCGCTGGAGGATGGGGCGTCACCCTTCACCGCCTACCTTGATGAGCCCATTGATCTGGAAGGTTGGCAACCCCAGAATTTTGGCGGGAATTTCCGGGGCCGCGTAACGCTACAGGAGGCGTTCCGGCGATCCATCAACACTGTCGCTGCCCAAATCGGCGCGCAAGTCGGGCCTGAAACGCTTGTAGAAACAGCGGCGCGTTTGGGCATCGAAACCGAGCTGCCACCTCTGCCGGCGCTGGCACTTGGCGCGGTTGAAGTTACGCTGGTGGAATTGACTTCCGCCTATGGCACGATCGCCACAGCTGGCCTGCGGCATCCGCCCGTTTTTCTGCAACGGATCAGCAATTCGCGCGGAGATATACTGTGGGAAGCGCCGATCACCAGCGATCCGGAACGCGTGGCCGAGGAAGCCGATATGCTAACGCTTTCCACCATGATGCAGGACGTTGTTTTGAGCGGCACTGGTGTCAACGCGCGTATGGGAGATCGGCCTGTAGCGGGTAAAACCGGTACCAGCCAGTCCTTCCGGGATGCCTGGTTTATTGGATTCAGCGCCGACTATGTTGCCGGTGTCTGGGTGGGAAATGATGATGACACGCCGACACGGGACGTCACGGGTGGAGGCCTGCCGGCCCGCATATGGCGCGACTTCATGATCGACGCGCATTCCAGCCTGCCCCCGCGCTTGCTGGCGGCTCCGGCCCCACGCGAACGGACAGAATATGAAGAGCGGCTCGCAGCCTTCTATGCTGACCTGACAAGCGCTTTCGAAAGGGAGGTGAATGCGATCCCCTAGCGCTTCTCGAGTGCTTCGCGAAGCGCTTTGAGTTCGTCACGGATTTCCGTTAATTCCGCATGCACGACATCGCGGTCCGCCTGGGCATCCGCCTCACTCTTTGCCGCCCGCTCTTCCTCTTCGTCGAAGTGTTTCGATTGCAGGGAGTCAACGATGACCGCGATGAACATGTTCAAAACGGCAAAGGTCGTCAGGACGATGAAAACGACAAAGAACAGCCAGGCGAAGGGATAGGCTTCCATGGTTGGCCGCGCGACATCCATCGACCAGCTTTCCAGCGTCATCACCTGAAAAAGCGTGAACGCCGATCCGCCCAGCGTCTCGAACATTGGATTGCTCTCGCCGAACAGCTTTGTGCCCATCACAGCCGAAACGTAGAAGATAAGAGAAAGTACCGCGAGGATGGCCCCCATACCGGGGATCGCCTTCATCAGCGCCTCGATCACTTTTCGCATGTCCGGCATGATCGAGAATAAGCGGAATACCCGCAAAATGCGCATTGCCCGCAACACCGAGAAGGCGCCTGCATCCGGGACCAGCGAAATCGAAACGATGATCAGATCGAACCAGTTCCACCCACTCCGGAAAAACCGCGGCCCGTACGCAATGAGCTTCAGCGTAAGCTCCACGACAAAAATCCCGACGATAATGGAATCGATAACCGGCAGGGCATTGGCAATCCACGGCGTTTCAATGGGGTAGGTTTCCAGTCCCAGCGTAAACGCGTTGAAAAGAATGATGCCAATGATCGTATTGAGAAAAAGCGGGCTTTCGACGAAGCGTTCCAACTTCTGGCGCCAGCTCAGGCGGGTAGTCTCCGTCATATCAGCACGCTCCCGGGATTGATCGGCCTCAATATCGCTCACAGGGGCAAGGCGCAATGACATTTCGCGGAATGAATTAACCTCGGCTGGCCACGCTTTCTTTACCGGTTTTGCGGAAACTCAGGTTTCAAGAATTCTGGCGGTTTGAATGTCGGTCCAATCCAATCTTCACAAGCTGGTCGATCTGGCCAAGGAAAAATCGAGTGACCGGCGCCGGGAATTGCTTCGTGAAGTCACCGACCATTTCTTCGATGATATTCCAAGCGCAGGGTCTGCGACCCATTCACAGTATGACAACGTCCTCTCGCGCCTGGCGGAAGAAACCGCTCAGGATGCGCGAGAGGAACTGGCGGAGCGCTTCGCGGGAACGGACGCCGCGCCTCATGGTCTGGTTATGCAGCTTGCGCGGGACGTTATTGAGGTCGCAGCCCCGATTTTGAAATCATCCAACACCTTGTCCGAGGATGACTTGCTTTCGCTCGCGGAAGAGAAAGGCCAGTCACACCTGAGAGTCATCACACAGCGCGAGAATGTGCCGGAGTCCGTTTCGGAAACGATCATTCGCCGCGGCACAGATGAGACAGTCGCTTCACTCGTGAAAAACGCCGGTGCGCGCCTTTCGCGAAAAGCATTCGAAACAATCACCGAACGTGCGGAAACCAGTACGGCGTTGCACGAGCCCCTGGTCAACCGGAAAGAAATGCCGGCCGATCTCCTGAATGACATG
Organism: Hyphobacterium sp.; assembly: GCF_965228115.1. Classification (GTDB taxonomy): domain Bacteria; phylum Pseudomonadota; class Alphaproteobacteria; order Caulobacterales; family Maricaulaceae; genus Hyphobacterium. Next base: position 947,309 of record NZ_OZ245794.1, read on the forward strand.
ATGGCAGTCGTCGAAACGCGTTTGCGTCATCGAATTCTTGATAGATTTGACGGCATCGACCCGGAAGAGCTTCAAAAAGCGATGGAAGCCTCGCACGCGCGCCTTGAGGCCCGCCTGGGCAATGATAAGGATGCCGACGAGGCCAAGCGATACATCAATGCGATGAAGCTTCGTCGCCAACTGGACAGTGCTCTGGTTATCAAGTTGATGCGGGAAAAACAGACAATGCGTTGCGCCGCAGGCCTGGCGGTGCTCGCGGAAACAGATCTTGGCACCGCTAAACGCGCGCTAGAGAGCCCGAGCATTGATCCACTTTGCCTTATCTGCAAGGCAGGCGGTCTGGATCGCTCGCTCTTTGTCACTCTGTCCGTCCTTCGCAATGCCGGGAAAGGCGACGCCCTGCGTGATGCACGCGAGTATGGTCGGATTTTCGACGAACTGTCTGAACGCGAAGCGCAACGAGCCTTGCGCTTCATGCTGTTGCGGAAGAAGGCAGAGGCCGCTTAAGCGGCCAAAATGCCCGACAGAGCTTCGGTTCAGCCGCTTTCTCCGCCGGAGTTAGTGGGCTGCTGGATCTTTTGGGCTTCCGCCTTGAGATGCGGTGGCAAGAAGACCTCCGAACCATCATCGACATAGACGGTCTGTGACGGGAAGGCGAACGATGTCCCGGCCTCATGGACAATCTTCATAAGCTCAAAGGCGAGCTCCTCCTTTATCCGCAACCACTCCGTCCAGTTGGTCGTGACGGTAAACGCGTAGAGCTTGAAATCGATCGATGAGGGGCCGAAAGCATCAACCCGCATGAAAGTCGTAACCTCCGGCGGTTTGGCGAATTCCGGATGGTTGAGCACAAAATCCAGCGTCTTGTCCCGGATAAATGCCAGCTGCTCTGTCGTCGTCTTGTACTCTACCCCGATCGCCCAGCTGATCCGGCGGTGCGTCATACGCGAAAAATTGGTCACGGCGTTGTCCGAAAGCTTCGAGTTGGGAACGTAGACGGGTCCTTTGTCAAACCGCCGGACAACCGTTGACCGGAAGTTGATTTTCTCGACCGTTCCTTCAACCACGCCGTCAACCTTTACCCAGTCTCCAGGCAAGAATCGGCGCTCGGTGAGAATCAGGACACCAGCAATCAAATTCTTGAATAGATCCTGGGCCCCGAGCCCGACGGCCACGCCAAACAATCCGAGACCGGCGACAATTGGGCCAACCGGGATCGACCAGATTTCAAGAACAGCGGCCGCCCCCACAATGATAAAGATGATCTGAAAGGCTTTTGTCAGCCAATCGATCATAACCGGCGTCAAGGCCTCAGCCAGGGCATCAAGACTGTTAGCAACCGGCTTCACCGCGTTGTGCAACGCCCAGAAAAGAGAAATCGCGATCAGTGACTGCACAATCCGCGAGCCCATCGAATTGTCGCCGCCAAATCCCAAAACAATCCCGGCCACATAGATAGAGACAATCACCGGGATGAGTTTCATGGGTCCGGCGAGGGCATCAACGATGGCATCATCGATCGGCGTCAAGGTCCGGCGGACAAATCGGCGTAGAAAACCGATCAGCCATTTTGCAATAAGGCCTCGGAGCAGAAGCCCTGCCAGCAAGGCCAATACGGCTAGCAATCCTTGCCCCACGCTGGCGCCCAGAAAACTGGTATCCCAAACGTCGAGCGCGAGCGCCCACAGCGATTGCGCTTCTTCGGTGACCTCGTTGAAAATTGATAGATCCGGCTGGCTCACTGGTTTCGCTCCTTGGCCCGAAGGAATTTCAGGTCAGGCCATTTTTCTTCCGAATAGCCAACTTCCCAAGCCGATTTGGCCAGAAATACCGGATCACCATCAATATCTTCCGCCATCGCGCTTTTATGCCGGTCCGCAAAAGCGTCGATGTCCTTATCGCTGCCGCTGAGCCAACGGGCAGTTTCGTAAGGGGCGGGTTCAAAAGTCACATCAAGCCCGTATTCGGCCGACACGCGTTCTGCCATAACCTCGATCTGGAGCTGACCGACGGCCCCAACAACAAAATCGCCGCCAATGACCGGCCGGAAAAGCTGGGTCACGCCCTCCTCCGCAAGAGATTCCAGGGCTTTCTTCAAATGTTTGGCTTTCAGGGGATCAGCCAACCGCGCACGACGCAAGATTTCGGGCGCAAAATTCGGAATGCCGGCGAACACAATCTCGCCGCTCTCGCTGAGGCTGTCGCCCACCCGCAAAAGGCCGTGATTGGGGATACCAATCACGTCACCTGCAAATGCCTCGTCGGCGATTTCCCGGTCCTGCGCAAAAAACATGATCGGCGAGGAGACGGTGATTGATTTGCCCTTATGGGTTTTCAGCTTCATGCCCCTTTTGAATTTGCCTGACGCCAATCGCAAGAAAGCGACCCGGTCGCGATGGTTCGGGTCCATATTGGCTTGTACCTTGAAAACAAACCCGGAGACGTCTTTGCCATCAGGCAAAATCTCGCGGTCAGCTTTCTTGATGATCGCCGATTCCGGCTGAGGTCCGGGAGCAACATCGGCAAGTGCATCCAGCAGCTCGGTAATCCCGAAGCGCTTGAGCGCCGAGCCAAAATAGACCGGCGTCAGATGCCCTTCCTCATAAGATTGTTTTTTAAATGGCGGGCAGAGCTCGCGGGCCATTTCGACGCCTTCGGTCAACTCCCCATAAACGTCGGGCGTAAGTAGCCCTTCGAGCTGATCCGCACCAACCGGCGCTCCGGACGCCATCTCGCCCTCCTCCGGCTTGAAGGGCACAAATTTGTCTTTTGCCAGATCCATCACGCCGGCAAAGCGTTGGCCTGAGGCTGCGGGCCACTGCATCGGCGCCGTGTCGAGCGCCAGCTTGTCCTGGATGTCATCCAGGAGGGCCTCAGGCGCGAGAGCTTCCCGGTCGAGCTTATTGATGAATGTGAGGATCGGGATATCGCGTAAGCGGCAAACCTCAACGAGTTTCAGGGTTCGCGGCTCTACACCCCGCGCAGCATCGAGCACCATGATTGCGCTGTCCGCGGCGGTGAGCGTCCGGTATGTATCCTCGGAAAAATCTTCGTGACCCGGCGTATCGAGGAGGTTGAACGTCAGCCCCTTGTATTCATAGGTCATCACAGAGGCCGAGACGGAAATTCCCCGATCCTGCTCGATCTTCATCCAGTCAGAACGCGTCCTGCGATTTTCACCACGTGCACGAACCTGCCCGGCCAGCCGTATCGAGCCGGCGGCAAATAGGATATTCTCTGTCAGCGTCGTTTTACCGGCATCAGGGTGCGAAATGATGGCGTAGGTCCGCCGCGTATTCCATGCGCCGATAGGGGTCGTTGCGCTCATAATTGATCGCCAATTCGTTCTGGTATTTGCGGGGACCTAATTGCAGCCGCGCAGCAGCGCAAGCCTAATCCATGCGCTCAACCGGCTCGGTCAGAAAATGACGCCCCTCGCGATCTTCCAGTTCAACAACCCAGAGGTCGGGATCATCCTCAATCCGGCGTTCGCAATACTGGCCGATTCTGGCCTCGTCGACGGGCGCGTTCCCAAGTGGCTGCGTCCAGATTCGCTGCCCTTCCATGTCCCGTGCCGGGACGTAGAAATCCGCCGTTCCATCCAACCGCGATACACGTAAAAGGATAGCGCCGGCATCTTTATCGCCTGAGCGGAGAACTCCCCCCATCACCCCTGCAACCATAGCGCGGCGAAGCAAGGCTTGCACCCAGATTTCTGCCCTGATTTGCGTCATTTCCATTGATGGCAAGCCAATTGCTTAATAAAGTATAAAAGGGTGGGGAGCGTATCATGTTTGTACGAGTATCGCGTGTGCTGTTGGCATTGATTCTGGCTGGCTGGTGGGCGACGGCCATGGCGGAGACGCCTGACGATGTCTCGGTTCAAGAAACGCCGCTCGCAAATCTCAATCAACCAATTGGCAATCTCTCGATTGATGCTGACGCGCCGGAGTCGACCATTCAATTTGCCTTGGGACCGACGATTGAGCCATCGGGGGGGCGCCTCGTCCTTAACCTGAGACCCGCTCCGAGAAACCGCTCGGCGTTATTGGTCATGGTCAATAATAGCCGTGCCGTGCGGATCGAACCCGCAGACCAGCCCATCCTTGCAGAAATTGATCTTCCATCATCCACGCTCCAATCCGGTACCAACCTCGTCACAATCGTTCTCGAGGATCAGGATCAAGGCTACTGGAGTCTCGATGGCAGCGAGTCTCGATTGCGTGTGGAATACCAGAATGCTGCCGGGCTTGCTTCTCTGGGTTCTGCTGAGGCGGCGATGATGGCAGATTTCCCGCGACTGGATCGTATCCATATCGAGGATCAGCCGGACGAAATTATGCTGGAGTCCATTCTGGCCCAGGGCGTGGCGCTGAGAATGAACCGCACGCCTGAATTCGTTGCTAACGCAGCTGATGCTGACATAAGCATCGGATTCGAGCTGGATGCCGATTTGACAGGACCCGAGATCCGTTTCGACAGCCAAGGCCCTCACCAAATCCTGATTGCTGGCCGGCAGCGCCGGGACCTGGAAACAGTGGCACGGGTGTTTGCCAGCCGATCGATAAGAAGCGGGAGCCAGGTATTCCGCGTTGCTGACGCGTTGAACGCCGGCGTAATTGGCCGCGAGAGCACCCAATCCATTCCGTATTCGAGCGCGCTCGGGAGCTTTGCAAATGCCCAACTTCCATTCGGTGAAGGTCGGGGCGCGCAAGCGTCCGTGATTGTAACTGAGCCGGACGGAGAAGCCCGGCTCGCTGCGCTTTCGATCATGAGCCGAACGGCACTCGCCCACCAGACCGCATGGATATATGCTTGGTACGGCACCAACAGCTTCGACGCACCGGCGGATCGGCACACCGTTTTCATCGGAACCGGAGCGTTGACAGATCGTGCCTTTGTGAGGGGTGCCCCGGCAGAATTCCGGACAGCCCTGCGCGCAGCAGCAGCGCAAACCGGGCAACGCAATAGCTTGCGCCTGAGTTCTGCCGCCTACGCTGATGATTTGTTACCTGCCGCTTCAGGCGTGGCAACAGCGTTCACGGATCCCGAAAACCCGACGCGATGGATCGCCGGATTCACCTCGCCGCGTCCATCGGGATTCTTGCGCGCCTCGCAAATGCTTTCCAGATCAGATCACTGGTCGGCTTTAAACGGACGGGCGGCGTTCTGGGATGAAGGAGGGGTAACGGCTTATGACTACTCTGTTGATGACGACATTTCTCTCGCTCAACGCTATGGGCTGCCAGAGCTGACGCCTCGCGAAATCGCCTTCGTCCTGTTTATGTTGGCGGGTCTGTTTTTATTGCGCGCAATTTGGCGCCGGCGGCGGATTCACGACAAATCAACCGGTTGGCGGTAATTTGACCCTCCTGAACGGAGGACGCCATGCAAGCCGTGCTGGCCGCGTTCGTGCTGGCGGGCGCGAACGTCCAGACCCCAACGCCGCTTGATACCTTTGCGCAGCGGGCTCTTGCTCGCGCGTTGGATGATCGGTGCGCCCTGTTCAATGAGCAGGAACGGCTCGCACTCGATGGGGCTTATCTGCAGACCCGTGGCAGCTTGCTCAGGCAGGGATATTCGGCGCAAACCATTGACGAGAGCTATCAGCAAATTACGCGGAATGCCGCCAGTCAATCCTGCAACGCGGAAGCCACGTCCAATCTTGCGGGGATTATCCGGTTTGCGTTTGCAGGCTGGCTTCGCGAGCGCACGCAGACATATGTCAGTGCGCCGGGCGCCTGGCAAGCCACCCGGCCCTTCGCATATGATAGCTGGGTAATTTCGCAGGGATTTGCGGGCCCGCGGCTGCCCATGGTCTTCGGGATTTATAATCGCAATGGCGAGCAGTCACTTGCGGCAGCTGTTCACCTTGATGCAGATGTCGCGGCAGTAAGGGTCCGGATGCGCGATCCTGAGCGTGTGCCCTCATTGTACGATCCAACGCTTGGCGGCCTTTTGACAATCAACGGCGCACCGGAGTGGACGTCCTATCTGCCTCCCCAGCATGGCAGCCATCAGTTTCTGGCCTCGGCACGAATTGCAGCTGAAGACGGTATATTCTTCAACTTTCCGTCCGCAGCACTGGAGTCGCTCGTCGAGCTCGACCCGCGTGAGGCGATTGAAGTGTTGGCCTTTGACGCTTCTGGAAACCGGATCGCCACCCGCTTTATCGGTGTCGGCGACTTCGCAGCCGCCCTGGCGTTCGTTCGATCAAGTCCGGATCTATCTGCTGGACGCTGAAACGATTGACTGGCCGGCAGTTTGCGCGCGTTCAATCCGGGTATGGATTTCAAGCGGTTCGGCAGCATCTCCCGCGCTTGCTTCCTTGTGAATCACCGGCATTGAAACAGAGACCGTTGTTCCCTCGCCCACTTTGCTGGCCAGCCTCATTTCCCCGCCGTGCATTTCAGCTAATGCCTTCACAAGCGAAAGCCCGAGGCCTGATCCGCGTTCAGTGGTTCCTTGCGCGGTCGACGCTTGCACATAGCGCTGCCCGAGCATCTCCAGCTCCGCTTCGGGAATTCCCGGCCCACTATCGCCGACGGCTAGCGAGAGGCGCTGGCCCTCAACTTTGGCCATAACCACAATCACGCCGGCCGCGGGCGTGAATTTGATTGCGTTGGATAGCAGATTCAATAGGATCTGGCGCAATGCCTTGCGATCTGCTTTGACGGGCAAATCGTCCTCAACCGCGAGTTCAACTGAGACCTTCGCATCATCCGCGCGCTGGGAGAGCATCCGCACGCACAGTTCGATCACATCCCGGGCGTTAAAGCGCTCCAGCGATAATTCGTAACTCTCAGCCTCGATTTTGGAGAGATCGAGCACGTCACCAATCAGCTCATGCAGATGCCGACCGCTCTCATGGATCAGTTCTGCATATTCCGCATATTTTGCGGGAACCGGGCCGAATAGCCGCGATTTCATGGCATCGGAAAAGCCAATAATCGCATTCAATGGTGTTCGGATTTCATGACTGACCGAGGCAAGAAACTCAGATTTTGCCTTCGCCTCCAACCTGGCCTGATCACGCTCCTCGGTCAGTTGGCGTTGAACCTTTACAGATGCAGCATCGGAGTTGGACGGGACAAGCGCTGTGACACCCGATGGCGTATGAAATATCTGGACGCCTTTGGCATTACCGGATGCTCCACGAATTTCGACTGTGTTAGACGCCGTCGCAAAACCGGCGTCAAAATATGCCCGGTCTTGCTCTGAAAATGCCAGATCGCTTAAGGGCAATCCGTGTAAATGAGGCGGCAATCCCGGCAACATGTCACGTGTTGCTTTCGAGGCAGCGAGAATATTACCGTCTTTCGAAACAAGAATTGGCAGAGGTGCATTTTCAAATGCCTGGCTTTGGGCGAGGTGTTTCCGTACCAGCCGGCCATGGCGCACGGTCTGCCGGACACTCCTGATCGCGGCGAAGGCGAAGCCGGTGGCGACAAACCACGCGGCCGCAAACGATCCCGCCAAAATCATATCGGCACCAACAGAGATTACCGGCAACAAGCCCAACAATTGCAATCCCAACAACAAGATCGAAGTTGCTCCAGAGAGAGCCGCCGCCTCAATAATGGCCCCTCGGCCACCAAATGACGCAATTGCTGCAACGGGCAGAAGAAATGCCCAGGCTGCCGGTCCCAAAACGCCGCCAGTCATGACTGCGCACGCCGCTGCAAGGCCGACCCACATCAGCGTCAGGAGAAGCCGGGGAAAACGGTCCGCTGACCGGCGTGCATAAAGAATTCCAAAAACTGCCGGCAAAAGCGCGGCTGCAATACCGGCCGCCAGGACGAGCTGTGAGGCCTCGAATCCGTCAAACCAGGCAAGCGCCATCACAACAACTGCAATCGCCCAGCCAAGGTGGACGAGAAATCCGCCGGAACGGAGAATGAGGTTGGTCAGTCGCATCAGAGCAGCGTCTCGTTTTGCCGCGACTCGCTTTGGAGCCGCACTCTGAGCCTTCGCTCACCCACTTAACAAGGGGTTAACCCGCCGCAAAATTCGTTAACGCAAGATTTCATCAAGAATGACTGCAGCAAACTCCAAACACGTCTGGCGTGATGGCGTTGAACCGACCATTATGCAAATTGGGTCCCGAAGAGGAGTGTTTGATTGTGATTGATATCTTGATTTCCGCTGTTGCTTTCATGACAGCCATTCAGGATGCGCCACAAACGCAACCTGCAGAGCAACCCGTTCTGCGATTGGATGTCGCCCAAACTCCCGCGTCCGACGAGAACGATCTCGTCCTTCGATCAGCCAGTCAGTATGCCGGGTTTCACCGTACACTGGGTGAAATCCGCGAGCGCGAAATCACATCGGGGGCCGTTCTCGACCAATCCATGGATGAACTGGCCGTCTACCTGGCACGCGAGCGCCTAGTCCGCGCCTGGCTGGCCTATTCCTCCCTCATTGCCGAGCGCCATCCCCAATTTCTTGACGATGTTAGGGATGTCGCTGACTTCTACGGACGCGATGCAGCAATTTCCGCTCTTGTCAGCGACCCTGCGTACGCGGGAGCGTTCCGGTATTCCGACCAGGCCAGCGACTCTGTCATTGAGGCAATCGAAGCCGATTCAGGCGAAATCCGTCAAATCGGAGAACAATACCGATTGGCTGCGTATGACCTTCAGAATGAGCGTTGGGCCAATGCGGTGGCGCGTGATCGTCAAAACCGCCTCGCTGCTCTGACGGCGGCAGATAGTGTTTCTGCACCCCTCGCGACAGATATGTTCTCAACCCGTTTTGTAAGCGAGGCCGAACTGGCGCCGGCATCATCCTTGTTTGCATCGCCAGCACCGCGTTTGCCAACGAGCACGCCTGATCTGTCACTTGATCCAGATGTCCCTTACGAACCCGACCGGGTCCGTGTTGGACGAATCCTGTCAATCGCAGCCTTGCGTGCGATCGGGAATGATTCCCGTTATTCGGAAGATTCAATCCGGACGCTGCTGGCAGATCCGCTTGCGCAACGCTGTATTGATTGGGCCCGCGTAAACCTTGCCCAATGTGTCGCTGCGGCCCATTTCGAATACGAAGATTCATTCTGCATTGCCCAGCATGCACTGCTGGATGTGTCTAATTGCCTCGAAGCGGCACAGAATCGCAGCAATTAGGGCTGCAACGACGTCAGGTGTTTCACAACGATACAAACTTAACAACAAGTAAAGAAGTCAAACTGATTTCTATATATTAGAATTCGAACGATCTGCTTTTTTGTTTATTTTCTATTAACTCGCGTTTCGATGGAAATCTGCGCCGGCTTTGGTTAGCCTCCTTCTTGCAGATGGGACATGTGTGTCATCAACAGAACGGGCTGACCAAATGAGCATTGCATTTCGCGCTATTTTCTGGATCGCCATTGTCTCCGCTTTTGCGCCTGCCGCTGTCTTTTCCAGCGAAGGTATGACCGCGCCGGACGACATTTCCGAAATGATCGAGCAGGGCCAACGATTGCACCAGGTCTGCACGGATCTGCCCGCCCTCTGTGATCTGGCCAGCGAAGCGGGCGGTCTTGTCACCATCGCAGCCAGCGAGTCGCTGGACCGGGTCGATACCTGGCTTGATGAGCGCGAACATACGAGCGCTGACGCATCGTGATTTCTTGTTATTGAGCGAAAGACGCTCTATGTGCCGGGCATGGCCCCGGATACCCAAACTGACATCGACGATCTCATTGAAGAATTCGACTTCCTGGACGATTGGGAGGAGCGATATCGCTATTTGATCGACATGGGCAAAGCCCTGCCCGCCTTACCGCAGTCCGAGAAAACAGAAGCGAACCGGGTCAAGGGATGCACCAGCCGTGTCTGGCTTGCTATCAGTCCGCCTCAAAACAACGTCTTTGAATTTCAAGCTGACTCAGACGCCCACATCGTTAAAGGTCTCGCCGCCTTGATGATCCGGCTATACTCGGGCCGGGCTGCTAGCGAGATCGGCGAAATCGATGCGCGGTCGGTGCTGGAAAAAATCGGGCTTGCGGAACACCTGTCGCCCCAGCGCTCGAATGGCCTCAACAGCATGATTGCACGGATCAAGACGGAGGCGGCCGAGATTCAGGCCGCACATCGCTAGCGCGCAGCATACCATAGTGGATCGCAAGGCGCTGCAACGCGATCTTGAGAACGGCCTTACCGGCGCGCCGGGGCCAACCCTGTTGCCGCTCGGCTGCTTCCATGCCTTTCTCCCTGATACAAACCTCAATCAGGATTTGATCCAGACCGGCACCTACGGCATCCAGCGCGGCAAAAACACGGTCCTTGGCGTCCCGGGCCGAATTGGATGCGTCCTCCCTTGCGCGGCCTCCGCTGCTTCGCGAGGGGGCTGCATAACTCGCCCAATCGGCGGTTATCCGCTCGGCGAGCACGGAACCATTGTAGTCATCACGCAAGCGCTCCCCGGCCTCGAACTCCGAAACGGAAAGATAGGCCTTGCCCGTTGCGGGATCACGCTTGGTCCATCGTGAAAGCGGCGAGTCCGCAATATTGATCTCGCGATTCTGGATATGGCCTTCGGCGGAGATGAAATTCTTCCGCTTCGAGATCGTGTGCTGGACTTGAAAATCACCCAACCGGCGCGCCGAAGCCGCCTCCGGATCCGTCGCGAGTTCGTAGGCATCAGCAGAAACTGGCCGGATCACACCTTCAGCTCTTGCTGCCTTAACGACATCAAAACTGATGCGTGCAAGCGGCCGTTTACGCCGGTCGCCCTTCGGAAAGACGCCCCAGATGTCCGGTTCGGCGGGGATTGGCCGCAATTGACCGCTGGAGGCCGCTAGCCGTCTTTGCCAGGCAGGCACCCTCATATCTAGGCCGCCTGTCCCGTCCGTTCGGGTTCCGGCGCCGTCCTTAGACAATCCTCCAGACCGTCCAGCCAGGCATCAAAGGCCGGATCATCTCGCCGATCCTCTACTATCTGGCAGGCATGAGCCGCGGTTGAGCGGTCGCGTCCGAAGGCCAGCCCCACACGCGCCAGATTTAGTTCGAATGCAACATGCGCAAGATACATCGCAACTTGTCGTGCAAACGCGACTTCAGATGAGCGCCGCGTCGGGGCCGCGATTTCGTCAGCCGGCACATCAAACGCAAATGCGACGGTTTCGCGGGCAAGCCGGGCACGTGCCAGATCCCGTTCAAGTAATTGTTGTCCACACATCTCTTTTATCGATCTCCACTGCTCCGCGCAGTCTAAGAGCGGTTCTGGAATGTGAGGATAACTTTCCTATCTTTGTGGCGACATGTCTATATACACTTTATAATTGTGTACAAATTTCTGGAGGATAAGCTGGCTATCCTGCGAAATAGGCGATCAGCATTACGATCCCCAGCAGGACACTTGTCCAGATAGCCAGCACCCCGCTTGGGACATCGCGGCTCATCGCGCCTGCTGGACTGAACAGGTTGAACAGCTTGCCCGACACGTCCCGGCCCAGGTTACGCACGCGATTACCGATCGCGGCGCTTAACCGGTCGATCATCTGCCAACTCCACCGGAACACACCATTGCCAACCTTCCGGTATATCCAGTCCGTATCGAGATTTACCGATCGAACCTCTTCGGGATAGAGCTTGAACCTGACGAGGAAGGTAAAGGCGAACAGCGCCGCAAGGAGGAGCTGCATTTGCCCGACAATATGGTCGAATGTGTACGGCTCATACTCCACCGCAAAGGGCAGCAAATCGTACAAAACTCCGTAATTCACGCCCAGATAAATGCAGAGGAAAGAGGCCAGCCCCATGGCCAGTAGCATGTTCCAAGGTGCTTCTTTCACGCGATGACCCTGATCGTGGTGGAAGAAGGCAAAATACGGAATTTTGATACCCGAGTGTTCCAGCACACCGGCTGAGGCAAAAACGAGTATCACGAAGGGAATCTCGTAACCGGCATAGGCCACGGCCGAAATCGTCAGCGCCTTGGCCACAAAGCCCGAGAAGAGCGGGAAGGCCGAGATCGCCCCCGCTCCGATCAAACAGAAGAAGGCGGTGAAGGGCATGGATTTATAAAGCCCGCCCAATCGCGATGCCTGGGTATGGCCGACGCGCATGAAGACAGCGCCCATCGTCATGAAAAGCAGCGCCTTGTAGATAATATGCACAAAGGCATGGGCTGCAGCACCATTGAGCCCGAGCTCGGTACCCACCCCGATGGCGGCAACCATGAATCCCAGCTGGTTGTTCAGCGAATAGGCCAGGACCCGGCGGAGATCGTTTTCGATAACCGCATAAAAGACCGGGAAGGCCACCATGATGCAGCCGATCCAGACCAGCACATCCAGTCCCGCAAACCCGCGGGCCAAGGCGTATATAGCAAGCTTGGTGGTAAAGGCCGAAAGGACGACTGCGCCTGTCGCGGTCGACTTGGGATAGGCATCCTGCATCCAGTTGTGCAAGAGCGGGAATGCCGCCTTGATCCCGAACGCTATCAGGATCAGCAGACCGCCCGGCGCGTTCACATCAATCGCATTGAACTGCCAGCTTCCCTGATGCTGAGCGAACATAACGGCGCCAGCCAACAACATTACGCCCGAGAATACATGAATCGCGAGGTATCGCAGTCCCGCGCGATAAGCAGCGGGATTCCGGCTCGCCCAAACGAGGAAGACCGAACTGATTGCGGTCAGTTCCCAATAGAGGAAGAGGGTTAGCAGATCTCCGGCAAACACCGCGCCGAGACCCGCGCCGGAATAAATCAGTGTCGACGCATCTGCCAGCTGATCCCGGTCGTGCAGAGCATAAATCGAGTTCAGAAAAATCGCGAGGATGAAGACCAATCCCCACACCCGGGATAAGGGGTCAAACCGGTAGGTTTCCAGCGTAAATCCCGCGACCTCGAAAATGCCGAATATTCCGACGTCTGAACTGAACCAAACCGCCGCGGCCGCAAGCGGCGCGGCAATCATCAGGATTTTCCGTAGCGTGTAAGACGGTGAAACCGTTGCAATTAGGCCCGCAAGGATGACAGGGAGTGCCGGCGAAAGACCGGATGCGATGAGATCAGTCATGATCTCCCTCCACATCGTAATATTCTTCCGGCCGACCCAACAGGCGACGCAGGGGCCATCCCATCAGCACGGCGAGACAAAACCCGACGAACCCCTCGATTTCGTAGAATCCGATGACATCATCCCATTTCGACACAGCATGAAGCGGAAAGAAAAACTCCAACACCAGAAGCGCCAAGGCCAACGCACCGAAAATATAAAAAGGAGCCGCTTTAACGGCTGGCTTTTCGAGCCATAAAAATGGCCGGGCGGCAGGATGGACCTGGTCGTCGGCGGCGTGCGCGCCCGTCGTCGGGTTTTTCTCGCTCATCTTAAAGCTCCACCTCAAACACCGGTGCCAGAAATTCAGTCAATGGGCCAATCAGGAAAAACAGAACCGTAATGCCGGCCGCCGTGATGACCGGAGGCAATACGGCCAGGACAGGACCCGGCTTTTTCAATCCTTCTTTGGGCGGCGGATCAAAGAACCCGCGTGCTGACAGCGGCAGCAGGTAGGCGACGTTCAAAACCGATGACAGGATCAACGCCCCGATAAGGGCGAGCTGACCGGCGCTGGCGGCGCCGAGCATCAAATAAAGCTTTGGCCACATGCCACCAAAAGGCGGCAGACCGATGATGGCGAAGGCCCCGACGGTGAACGCGCCAAATGTCCAGGGCATCAAATGCCCCAGCCCCCGCATATCGGAAATCTCCGTCTTCTTGGTGGCGGTATAAATCGCGCCCGCGCACATGAAGAGTGTGATTTTTCCCCAGGCGTGCATGACGATCTGCAAAGCCGCCCCCAGAAGGGCAAGCGGGGCCGCGATCATCGCGCCCAACGTCACATAGGAGAGCTGGCTAACCGTCGAAAACGCCAGCCGTCGTTTCAAGTTATTGCTCGACATCGCAATAATAGATGCGAGGACAATCGAAATCGCCGCAATCCAGGCCAGCCACTCTGACGCTGGCGCTGACTGGATCGTCTCAGGGCCAAAAATGTAGGTGGCTACCTTTAAAATCGCGAACACACCTGCTTTCACAACGGCAACGGCATGTAGCAAGGCCGATACAGGTGTCGGCGCGACCATCGCGTTTGGTAGCCAGGGATGCACAGGCATTAAAGCCGCCTTGCCGATTCCAAAAGCGAACAGGATCAAAAGAACACTGGCAATCAGTGGTGTGACCTGGCTTTTGAGAAGGCCACCCACAATGAAATCCGTAGAGCCGGCGATAAACTGCGTCGCAATAATCGCAGGCAACAACAGGCCAATGGAGGTGCCAAGCAGAATAGCAAGATAGATGGCCGCGCCGCGCCGCGCATTCCCATCGCCCTTATGCGCGACGAGCGGATAGGTCGACAATGTCAATGCTTCATAAAAAACGAACATTGTCAAAAGGTTGGAGGCCAAAGCCACACCCATCGCACAGGCAATAGCGATCGTGAAAAAGACATAGAACCGGGTCTGGTTCTGCTCGTTATTGCCTCGCATATATCCGATCGAATAGAGCGAATTTACGATCCATAACCCACTTGCCACGGCGGCAAAAACGGCTCCGAGCGGCTCCAGCCTGAACCCGAAGGACAAACCAGTATCGCCAATGGCATAGGTCAGTTCCGGCCGGTCGCCTGTGACCGAAACCAAATAGGCAACATTTAATGCGAGCAGAACGGCTGCCGTCAGCGTTGCGCCTTCCCGGAAATTCGGCGTCTTGCCCAGCAGCCCAACAAACAGCCCGCCGATCAACGGGATCACGAGCGCGGCAATTAGAGCGATTTCAGGCGACCACATCATCGGCTTGCTCCTGCCAGCGCGGCCTCTGCGGCCGCATTGGCCAAGCCGACAAGAAATTCCGGCTCGAAGAAGAACCAGACATTCGCAATTGCAAGCACCCACATCGGCACCAACATCATCAGCGGTGCCCGGCTCGAAGCAATGGCTCCGGTGCGGTCATGGTGCGGCTTTGCCACCCAGATCGCCGCCAGCATGCGGGCAACATATGCCAATGCGATCAGCGATGAGATAATCAACGCCGCCACGGCCCACCACCAGCCATTTTCGAAGGCTGCGACGCCAAGATACCATTTCGACCAGAACCCGACTGTCATGGGGACACCCACGAGGCTGAGGCCTGCGATGGTGAAAGCAATTGCAGTAAATGGCATGGTGCGCGCGAAGCCGTTCAGATCGTCAATTCGTCTGACACCAAAGCGGATCGCGAAGGCTCCCAGCGCCATGAACAAGGCGCCTTTCATCATGGCGTGGTTCACAAGATGAAGCATCCCGGCGGATACGCCGGCCAGCGTGCCAATACCCAAGCCGAGCATCATGTAGCCAACTTGCGCGACCGAGGAGAACGCCAGCAATCGGCGCGCATCGTGTTGAAAGACCGCCTGGATAGAAGCCACCAGCATCCCGATGATGCCAAGGATTGCGAACACCCACAGGAAGCTGATCTGCACAAAAGGCGCTTCCGGCCAGAAGACGTCGAACGCGAACCGGACGAGCGTGTAGAATGCGACCTTGGTGGCCGTTGCCGCCAGAAATGTCGTTACGAAATTGGGCGCAAACGCATAGGCGTTCGGCAGCCAGATGTGCAACGGGAACATAGCCGCCTTGAGGCCCAAGCCGACAATGATGAAAGCAAAAGCAGCTTGAATTACCCGGCTGTCGCTCAATTCGGGAATGCGCCCGGCCATGTCAAACATGTTCAGCGTGCCGGTCGCCATGTACAGGAAACCCACCCCGATGACGAAGAACGTCGCGCCGATCGTTCCGAGGATCAGATAATTGTAAGCTGCTGTGAGGGCTCGTCTGTCGCCCGAAGCCCCCATGCCAACAAGAATGTAGGTCGAGATCGATGATATCTCGAGGAACACAAACATGTTAAAGGCGTCGCCCGTAATCGCCACCCCAATCAGTCCGGCAAAGCAGACCAGGAAAGCCGCATAGAACAAGGCTTGCCGGTTTTCCGCGATTTCATCTGCAACACTCGGGAGCGCGTAAATCACGCTCAACACGCCGGTAAAGGCGATGAGCAACAATAAGACCGCATTAAGATCGTCAATACGGAATTCAATGCCGGCGGGTGGCTCCCAGCCTCCCATTGCATAAGAGATCACGCCTACGCTCTGAACATTCACGGCAACGGCAATGGCGACGAGAGCGGAGGCCACCGTCGTAACCAAGGCAATGGTCCAGCCCGCTTTACCATTGGGCATCACGGTAGCGACCGCAGCCATCAATAGCGGGATGACGACGACGATCGCCGGCCCGTGCTCCATAATCTGGGCCGGCATCATAGCGGCTAGAAACTCCATCAGGTGTTTCTCCCGGCGCTATCGACAGCGTAATCTGCCTTGTTGATGTCGTCGTCTTCGATGGATCCATAGGTTTCGCGGATGCGCACAACCAATGCCAGACCAACCGAGAGCGTAGCGACGCCGACGACAATCGCTGTCAGGATCAGCACGTGCGGCAGGGGGTTGGAATAGATGGCCTCCGCCGCCGCTGTCGCCGTTTCCTCTGCGGAATACGCGGCATCCGGGCTGGCGTCGCCACCGCCGCTGTCATACCCGTTACCTTCCGACGAATAGAGCGGATAGGGCAGGATGGGCGGCTGCCCGCCAAATACCTTGCTGGTTGTAATGAACAGCAAAAATACCGACGTCTGGAAAAGCGAAAGACCGACCAGCCGCTTGACGAGATTGCCAGTGGCAATCACAGCATAAAGCCCGGTCATCATTAATATGATGACGACGATAAAATTGAAGCGTTCCGCAATGATTTCAATCATTTCCATTCCTCTTCAGGAATATCAGGTGCGCGGCTCGCAAAGGCATAGAAAATCATCATCATGACCGCAAAAACCGTCGTCAGGACGCCAAGCTCGATCACAATAATGCCGATCAGCTGGCCGGTTTTATGGGCCTGGTCAGGATGCAAGGCGTCATAGTCGAGATAGTTCGCGCCCAACAACAAGGACGCCACCCCTGTTCCGCCATAAAGCAGCACACCAAAGGCCCCCAGAAACTTTACGAATGTTGGCGGCACGGCGCGCTTTGCGTTGTCGACGCCAAATATCAGCGCATAGAGAATGACCCCGGCAGCAACAATGGTTCCGGCCTGGAAACCGCCGCCCGGGCTGTATTCGCCATGGAAGTGCACATAAAGGCCGTAAACGACGATTATCGGGATCAGCAGCTTCGAGACGACACGAAGGATAAGGTAGGGATTCACGATCGATCCTCCTTATCTTGGCGATTGCCATTCAGGCCCAGCAGCAGCATGACGCCAAGTCCAGCCGCGAAAATCACAACGACTTCGCCAAACGTATCGAACCCACGATAACTGGCCAGAATAGCCGTGACCACATTAGGCACGGCGACTTCGGAAGGTGTACTCGCGATGTAATCCATACCGACATAGGAGTTAGCCGGCGAATTTATATCTCCATAGACCGGCATATCGCCCACAGCATAAAACAAGGCCGCACCGGTAACGGAAACCACCGTCAGGGCGGCCCAATGCCGGCCAGAACCAATCGGCTCGGCTTCCCGGGCAGTCAAAAGCATCGCCGCGAGCATCAATACAGTTGAAATACCCGCGCCCACCGCGGCTTCGGTGAAGGCCACATCGACCGCATCCAGAGAGACAAACCACGCGGCGGACACAAGGCTATAAACGCCCATCAGCATAACCGCCGCGAAAAGATTTCGCAGGCGCACTATCGCAACCGCAATTGCCACAAGCATCGCCATCAGCGCGTAATCAAGCAGCTGGGTCCAATCGAACTCGCTCATGACTTTCCCTCCCCGTCACTGGACTCCCGCGGGTGCGGTGGCTGATGTCTGGAGAGCAAAGGATTGAGCCCTGCACGATGGGCCGCGTTGGCAACAGCGTGCGTGGCGGTCGGACTGGTCAGGAAAAGAATAAATCCGACGAGCGCCAGCTTGGCCGCCAGCAGCGTAAAACCGGCCTGAAGGATCAACGCCAGAATTATAAGTTCCGCCCCGAGCGTATCGGTGACACCCGCCGCATGAAGCCGCGTGTAAAAATCCGGCAAGCGAACCACACCGATGGCTCCGGCAAGCACGAATATAACGCCGATCGCCATCAGGATGGCGCTCACGATATCACGGATCAGTAATAGCGTTTCCATCAATCATCGTCCCCGTCTACGGCCCGCCGCAAGGACATCTGCGCCAGGGCGATCTCAAGCGAGCGGTAACGGAAAAACTTCAAGACAGCGATCGTCGCAACGAAGTTGATCAACGCATAAAGCAAAGCAATATCAACACCATCGGCACGCCCGACCAGCAGGCTGAATATCACGAGCAGCAAGACAGTTTTCGTGCCAAAAGAATTAGCGGCAAGCACGCGATCATACAAACTCGGCCCTGCGAGAAGACGCGCCAGCATAATGGCCATTGCAACCGTCATGGACAGCGCGGCAATCAGATTGACCCAATCCATCATTTCGCGCGTCCGTCTGTTGCGCGTGCCGCATTCAAATTCATTTCCGCGAAGGCGTCAGCATCTGAAAAACTGCCGTCCAGAGCATGAACCAATATCGCGTCATCCTCGACTTCCACCGAAACCGTGCCAGGGGTCAAGGTGATCGAATTCGCGAATACGCAGCGCGCGAGGTCTGTGTCCGCTTTGACAGGAACCCGAACGAGACGCGGCGTGATGTCGATTTCCGGTTTCAAGGAGGCTTTCACGACCGCAATGCAGGACTTTGCCACCTCTCCACCCAACCAGGTGTAGTATGGAATGAGTGTCGGTAGCCGCAGAAAGGGTGACGTTTCCCGGTCCAGAATACGCATGCGGAAAACAAGCACCATCGCGATAAAAACACTGGCGGCTCCAAATGAAAGCAGTATGACCTTGTCATAGCCGGACAAGATCCACCACAGCAGAGCCAGAACGAGGCTCAAACTTACTGCGTAGATCATCATGCCTCCCAAACCCGGACGCGCGAATACGCGCTGTGGAGAGGCTTTTAACCATGCCCATGCAGCTTGGCCAGTGCTTCAGGCCGATTCCTTCACATGAATTGTGACAAGACTATTTGGTACGGTCGCTTCCGGCTTTCGACCAATCCCAATAGCGTAAAACGGTCTGGGCCTTCTCAACAGACAACCCATCATAAATGTGCATCGCGCGGTCGCGCCCCCCGCCCTCGCGCAAACCGGACAGGGCAGAGCAAAGCTGGTCGAGCACCGAACGATCTGCGCCGGTCGCTTTGCAAAGAATGGCGAGAGGTTCGCCACCCAGATCCTCACAAATGCGAAGCGCGAGCGAATCGCTGATACCAGCAAGGAGGCCTAGCTCGCCGATTCGATCCCGGCTAACCCCTGACGACTGCATATTGGCGATAAGTCCTTCGAGCGACCCGTATGAGCTTTCTTCAGCTGCTTCGCGATTCCTTTGCCGGCGGTCAACAAAACGCAGCGCTCGGTTCACCAGCGGATCGGACCACCCCTCTCCGGCTGCCATGGCAAAGACGCCGTCTGCAGCTTCGATCATCAAGGTTCGCGAAACCGCAAATCGGGCGAGGATTGCCTTGCGATTAGTAGTGTTGCACGTCCAGAAAAGCTGAAGCGCAGCTCTTGGGCGCAATTCCGGTCGCTTCAGCAAGGCCGGCACATAGAGCTGATCATCCTGCGCAAGGCTGACAATGTGAGAAACGGTTGGCGCAGCAAACCGGGCCTGCGCATTTTTCAATAACGCGTGCACAACAGCGGGCTCACCTAAGGAGGCCAGGGCCGCCGTTACCGTCTCGGATACCCCATCTCGACGCGCAATCAGGACGCGGTGATCCAGTGTACCTAGTCTCGCAATTTCCATCAGGTCGAAATCAGACAGCGCACCCGAGGACGATAATAGCGGCTCTGCAATATCGATTGCATCCGCGGCAAGCAGCTTCACGATATTGGCTGGCGCATCCTTTATCTCTGCAAGGCGTTGGGCACAGCGTTTTCGAATCCGGGCGTCGCTATTGCGCAAGATCTCATGCAACAGATCGCCCACTATCCATCTTTCTTGCGGGCTGATCACGCTCGACGGCAGACAAATCAGATCAGCAAGACGCCGCGCCAGCACGCCGCGTGCATTGCCTACCTCCAGCGCCGTTTGAGAAAGAGTGAGGGGTTCAGACTGAGTCATTTGCTTACCTGTTAACGACGAAAATGCCGGGACAGGCGTTAAACAAGCGTGAGCGTGTATGAGCGCTGTTGGCAATCCGCACCAATAGCTGTGAAGCAGCTTGTCGCAAGCGCGCCAAGACAGGCATAATGATAGAGAACAAACGCTTTGAGGAGTTCGTCCATGTTACCGCGCATTCTTGCGTTCTGCAGCGGATTGGCGGCCATCGCCCTGCTAAGCGCCTGCAGCCCTGCAACAGAAGCCCCGAACGAGTCTGAAGTTGACCGCGATGCTTCGCCCGAAACTCAAACTGAAACGGAAGTCGAGACTGCCAGCATGAGCCTGATTGAAAGAGCCCTGCAGATCACGCCTCCAGTGGCCGAACAACGCCCTGTGACAATCGAACAACTCGGCCGCACACGTGTCGATGAATTTGCGTGGCTGCGTGACGACAACTGGCAGGAAGTGATGCGGGACCCGTCGGTACTTCAAGCCGACATCCGGGCGCATCTGGATGCCGAGAACACCTACTATGACGCGGTGATGGAGCCGACACAGGCCTTACAAGAGCGCATCTTTCAGGAGATCCGCGGCCGGATCCGTGAGGACGATAGCTCGGTGCCCGAACGAGATAGCGAATTTGAGTACTACACGCGCTATCGCGAGGGTGGGCAGTATCCAATTTACGCGCGCAGACCGGTCGACCCGTCTTCGCCCGAGGACGATGCCGAGCAAATACTTCTGGACGGCGATGCAGAAGCCGAAGGCATTGAATATCTGGACTTCGGAGGCGTATCTCACAGCCCCGATCACCGCTTTCTTGCTTATGCGGTCGATACGCGGGGGTCGGAATATTACGAAATCCGGATCCGCGATCTGGCCACGGGTGAAGACATCGCCACGATGACAGATGAAAGCACCGGGAATTTCACCTGGGCGAATGACTCCCAAACACTGTTTTGGGTCTGGCGCGACGATAATGGCCGGTCAAAACGCGTTTACCGTCAGGATCGCGGTTCTGAGGCCAGCGAGCTCATCTACGAAGAAGAAGATGACGGCTTTTTCGTCAATGTCGGAAAGACCGCTGGTGACAGCTATGTGGTCATTTCTACCTCTGGCCATACCACCAGCGAGCTGCGTCTGATTGATGCCAATGCACCGGAGAGCGAGGCCATTTTAGTGGCCGCGCGGGAGACCGATGTCGAGTATTCGCTGACTGAAACCGGAAACGGCTTTTATATCCGGACCAATCTTGGCGGCGCTGTCGACTTCCAGATCATGCGAGCGCCAATCGACGCCCCGCAGCGGGAGAATTGGGAAACCGTTATCGCTCATCGCCCCGGCACGCTGGTCACGGGACTTCTGGGTTTCAGAGACTGGATGGTCCGGGCGGAGCGGGAAAACGCCCTGCCGCGCATTGTGGTCCGAAATCTGGAGTCCGGCGAAGAGCATAGCATCGCGTTTGAAGAAGAAGCCTACTCTCTGGGCGTGAACCCGGGTTACGAGTTCGCGACCGACGAAATGCGCTTTTCTTACGAAAGCCCTGCCACGCCCGAAGAGACATATGACTACAATATGGCTTCGCGAGAGCGCGTTTTGCGTAAAACGCAGGAGGTTCCCTCCGGTCACGACCCTGCAGATTATGTGGTGCGCCGTATCATGGCTCCCGCACATGATGGTGAGATGATCCCGGTGACGATCCTTCACCACCGCGACACGCCTGTGGATGGGTCGGCTCCGCTGATGCTCTACGGCTATGGCAGCTATGGCATTACAATACCGGCATCGTTCCGCGTTACGCCACTTTCGCTTGTGGATCGCGGTATGATCTACGCTATCGCACACATTCGCGGCAGCCAGGCGCGCGGCTATAGCTGGTATCTTGATGGAAAGCTGGAAAACAAGATCAACACGTTCCGCGATTTCATTTCCGCCGGTGAGGCCCTGATCGAAGAAGGGTTCACGTCGCGCGGCGATATGGTGGCCTATGGCGGGTCAGCAGGCGGATTGCTGGTGGGTGCGGCGATCAATATGCAGCCCGACCTCTTTGCCGGCGCCATCGGAGCCGTTCCCTTCGTCGACGTCATCAACACCATGTCCGATCCGAGCCTGCCACTCACGCCGCCGGAATGGCCGGAATGGGGCAACCCGATCGAGGATCCAGACGCCTATGACACCATCGCGGAATACAGCCCCTACGATAATGTCGTGGCTCAAGACTATCCGCATGTGCTGGCAACTGCCGGCCTCACAGATCCGCGGGTGACGTATTGGGAACCAGCGAAATGGACAGCGCGGCTGCGGGACCGGCGGAACGATAATGGCCTGACACTGATGCGGACCAATATGGGCGCCGGCCATGGCGGAGCATCCGGCCGCTTTGATAGCTTGCGCGAAACCGCCGAGAACTGGGCCTTTGCACTTATGACGGTTGGCCTGGCCGACGCGGAAGCTGACGAAGCAGAGTAGGATTGGAGGCCGGGCTTCGCGCCCGGCCTCACCTCGTCTAGTCGGCAATCTGGAAATCGATCTGCGTCGTCAGATTTCTCTGAACCACAGGGTTGCCGTCAACAATTCTAGGCGAATACCGCCATCTTTCCATTGCGCGGACAGAATTCCGTTCAAACATGCCGCTCGTACAATAACTCGCGCGGATGTTGATCGGCACACCGTCCGGACCGATATCAAAATTCATCGTGCAATAGCCTTCAATGCCCCGTTCCAGGGCCCGCGGCGGATAGACCGGTGCTATCCGAACCATTGGATTTGTTTCGCGATCCGTGGCGTTCCAAGTGATGGCACTTGATTGGATCACCGTCTCCCCGAAGTCGGGAATCCCGCCAACCACAATCTCGAGCCCGTCGTCTGGCCGGCTGGCCGCCTCGACATCAATTGTGGGTAGCGGTGGCGGCGGATCAATACGACTGATATCCGTCATGTCCAGATCGCTGGCAGGCTCGACGAGTTCAACCCTCGGAAATAGATCAAGCGTCAGCTCGGTAGTGTCGGTATTGGGTGTTCCCTCAACCCGGATCAGCCCGCTCATAAAGGCGGCGAGAGATAGAGTGATCAGCCCGGCCAGTGGCAGGCTGATAGTTGTGCGTAAAATGCGTTGCATTCGGCGCTCCCCTTCCAAAAGCGCCCCCTCAAACCCCGAAAATGAACATCCTGTAAGATTGCGGCGCGGATAAGCCGGAAGCACGGCATTCTTGCCAAAGAAAAACCCCGGCAGGTCAGCCGGGGTTTTAGAGTTCAAGTTTCAGCTCAAACTAACCAGCGTCGCTGTCGCCTTCGGCCGCGGCAGCGGCTTGTTCAAAGCCCGGCCCGGCAATCTGCTGGCCGAACGAGTTGAAATAGGGCTGACACTCTTCAGGCACCGAAACGCGGATATTTCCTTCGTCGTCGATATCTTCCTCGGATCCGATAATCGTCGCAAGATTGATAGCATCCCGCACAACATTGCGGCAGCCTTCAACGGTTACACGCTCACGAAGCAGGCGGCGTTGATCTTCGGCATTGATCTCATTCGTGATGAAGGTGACCCAGCCATTGCAGGTTCGGCGGCTATAGGCATACCCACCGCACTGGCGGAACGCCTGGAGCGCACCCTGACGGTCATTTTGCTCATAGCGAACAGTTCCCAGCAGCGCGATGGCATCTCCGGGGCGGTTCAAACCGCCGCGGCTGATCGCCGTTTGAAACGCCTGCTCGGCTTCGGGCAACCGATTTTCCTGATAGTAGGCTTCGGCCAAATTCAGATAGTCGGACCCGTCACCTTGTTGAGCGACCGCTTCCAGCACCGGAATCGCACGTTCATATTCTCTCGCCTGACGCCAGATATTGGACAGGATTTCCAGATTCTCACGGTTGCGGGCGATACGGCCGGCATTCATTTCGCGTTCCATGATCACGCCGCCGCGATAGGGATACTCAAAATAGCTGTAATACTGGGCCAGCCTGACCAGCTCGCGTTCCTCACGCAACATACCATTGAGGTACATCAGCTTGTTGGCTTCGAACGCACCGGATTCGTTGTTGGTCTGCGCCATCAAGGCCACCAGAGACGTCCAGATATTCCGATCGCCAGGCCAGCGCTCAACCATATCTGAAATCAAGCGGAGCTGATCTGACGTGCGTTCCAATTGCTGATAGTACAATAACAACATATCATAATGACGCCGGTCGCGCGGACTCGCCAGATTGTATTGGGCCTCCGCATAGCGAAGACCGCCACTAAACCGATCAGCCTGTGCATAAGCTTGCGCCATCAGCATGGCGAGGCTGGACGTCAACTCGGCACCATCTCGGATAGCTTGCTCCAGAGAGTTGATGCCTTCCGTATACCGTTCGGAAATGATGTAGAGCTGACCGACATTTGTCCGCAGAGCGACGGCTTCATCGAAGGTCGCCGCGCCGGTATTCAACGCGCTTTCAAAATCGCGGATCGCATTCGCGATCTGTTCCTGATTATAATAAGCGACACCGCGCATGCGGAGAATAACGAAGCGCTCAAAGGAGTTGAGTTCCGTACTTAGAAGCGGATTGAGGTTGTTGAAAACGCAGCCATAATCTTCAACATCGAGGCATTCCTGAGCAGCCAGAACAGGCTCGCCAACCGCATTCGACATCGTCCGATTTTCGGCGCTGCCTTCCTGTTGATCGCGATTGCGTCGCTGAGCATCGGCATCCGGAATAGCAAATGCCGTTATCAGGACGGACGAGATTGCAAAAACAATAAATCTGCTCAACATTGATTTACCTTCGTCTTCGTTCGACTTTTTTAGCTAACTAGGCTGCAGGAAACGCCAATCCTGCCTACTCCGCCAAATTAAACTCGATCCGGGTTACCACGCCAACCCGCGTCTGGGCGACCCCGTCCACGATCCGCTGGCTGTATCTCCAACGCTCCACTGCGCGGATTGAAGCCCGCTCGAACATCCTGCTGGTGCAATTTGTTGCCTGAACATCGATCGGTGTCCCGTCTGGGGAAACATTGAACTGCATATCGCAATGCCCTTCCAGGCCGCGTTCCAATGCGCGGGGCGGGTATTGAGGCGGAATACGCACCAGTGGCTGGGCATCGCGGTCCGAGACGTTGAAGCTCACATTGCCCGAATTGAGGTCCGGCGCCTCGAATTCCGGAATGTTGCCCACAATGGTCGACAGGCTTTCTTGCGGCAGGTCGGCCGCCTGACGTTCAATCTGCGGTGGAGGCGGTGGGGGCTGAACCTGTTCCACATCCTCGATAGATGTGTCCCGTGTCCGGGCATTCAATTCTTCAACCTGAGGGTTGATGTCGAAGCTGAGATCATCCCCGACGTCTTCAATCTCGACCTCGTCAACGGAAATGAGCCGCAACATCAGCATGAAGAGAGCGAACGTGATAACGGCCGCAACAGGAACACCAATTATGATCCGAATCAGATTTCCCATAATCGCCTCCTATGGCTCGTCCGAGATGTGGACTTCTTCGACGCCAAGCTCGGTCAGCATTTCCTGAACATCCAACACTGTGCCAACCGGCGACCCTTCATCGGCCTGGATCATCGCCTCTGCGCGGGGGTTTTCCGACAGAAGCTGCTCCAGAACGCCGCGGATCTGATTCATCTCGTAAACATTCCGATTGATCCAGATTTCATCAGCTGAGGTCACCGCCACCAGAAGGGTCGGCTTCATGCGCTCGCTGCCCGCAACATCCGGGCGCAACACGTCAATGCCAGGCTCCTTCACGAAGACGGCCGTGACGATAAAGAAGATAAGAAGGATGAACACAACATCCAGCATGGGCGTCATGTTCAGTTCGACGTCCTCTTCATCCGTTTGTACGCGGCTCCTACGTCGCGCCATAATACCCTCCCCGGGCTAGTTGCCTTCTTCGTTCGATCGTTGGATCGAAACCGGAATTCCATTGCCGCGCATATCATCCCAAATCAGGGACACAGTTCCTGTTAAAGCCTCGTCATTCGGCTGAATCAAAACCGCACTCTGCGGGTTTTCAGCCCGAATCCGCTGCACTGCGGCGAGCACCCTGTCTTCACTGGTAGACCGCTGGTTCACAAAGACGCGATTCTCGGCATCAATCTGAACCAAAATCACCACGCTATCAGGGTTGTCCGGGCAATCTTCACACGGCGGCGGCGGACGCATATCAAAGCCCTGCTCTTGCAGGAAGGTCGCCGTCACGATGAAAAAGATCAGTAGAATGAACACGATGTCGAGCATCGGCGTCATGTTCACTTCGGCCTGATCGGGCTTTCTACTGGCTCGTCTACGCATAGCGCCTACTCCAGTTCGAGTTTGTCGGCGAGAACGGCCGTGCGATACCGAGCCAGACGCTCGATCTGGTTGGAGAAAACCAGACCTGACAGCGCCGCCACCATGCCCGCCATTGTTGGGATGGTTGCACGGGACACACCGGCTGACATCGCGCGAGCATCCGACGAGCCTGAAACGGCCATCACGTCAAACACCTGCACCATGCCGGTCACCGTACCCAGGAGACCGAAGAGCGGTGCAACAGCAACGAGCGTTTTGACAAGCTCGACATTGTTTTCCGCTTTCTGCTTGGCCTCGGAGATCAGCTGATCACGGATCGCGTGAGCGTGCCATGATGTCCGGTCGGACCGTGCGGACCATTCCTTGAGAGCGCGCTTGGCATCGCCCGCCTGGGCGAAGAAGAAGTATGCCAAGCGCTCAAGGATGAAGGCCCACATCACGAACGTCAGCGCCATGATCCAGACGAGCACGAAGCCGCCTCGATCCAGGAACTCGTTCAGTCCGCCAAGGGCTGCTTGGAAATCCATATTCTGGACCTCCCCTTAAGCCGAGCCGCCAGCACGCTCTTCCGCATGGCGCGCCACGATACCGGCTGCTTGCTCTTCCAGCGTCTGCTGCACACCGCGCGAGAAGCTGGATGCGAAGCTGTGAAGGAACAACAGCGGAATGGCGGAAATAAGGCCGAGCACCGTGGTTACGAGCGCTTCGGAAATACCGCCAGCCATGATGCGCGGATCGCCAGTACCGAAGAGTGTGATCTGTGTAAATGTCCGGATCATACCGGTCACCGTACCCAGAAGACCCAACAGCGGTGCGATACCAGCTGCGAGCTTCAGGAAGTTGAGACCAAATTCCAGCTTCGGCGTTTCTTTGAGGATGGCTTCATCCAGCTTCAGCTCGATGACTTCCTCATTGTGATCCTTGACGGATTCGTAAGCCAGCATGACGCGGCCAAGCGAATTGCCTCTTGACGGGGTCGAACGGCGTTTCTGGCCCGCAACCGCCATGGACTCGAGCACCAGCATCAACAAGCGGAAGAGGCCGAATGCGACAGAAACCGCGAGGAGACCCAGAATGATCCGGCCCACGATACGGCCTTGATTGATCCGCTCGCCCAGATCCGGAATATCCCGGTAGACAACCAGAAGACCACCACGCGACGGATCAACCGGACCCGAAACGATCGTGCCACGATCAGCGTTGAACAGCTCAACAGCCGGACCTGTAATGCTGGCCGGCGGCTGCGCGCCAAGCGCGATCAGGCTATAATCGGCGTCGCCGATTGCGTTTTCTGGCAGCGTATATTGGGCAAAGACCGCCTCACCGCCACACACCGCGTAGGCGACGAACACACCGACGCGGACAACCGAGTAGCCGCCAGCGCAGGTCAAGTCAGCCACAGGGGCTTCGAACGAAGAGATCTCCGCCTGGTAGATCATCTCGGCGGTGATACCCCGCCAGATTTCATCCAGTTCTGCGCGAGTCGGCAGGACGCGGCTGTTGGACAATTCGATCAGCGCATCGGCGCGGCCCGGGTGTTGGGCGCTTGCAATCGAGCTGTCGATCAGTGAGCCGAATTCGCCAGCTGTCTGGCGCGCAACACCGAACAATTCACCGAATTCGCCCTGGGCGACGCGGAGCTCCTCGGCGAGTTCGTCGATCCGGCCCTGGTTCGTTGCGAACTGCGCTTCAAGCGCGTCGGCTTGTGATTCCAGAGCAGCAAGCTGCGAGCGTGCGCCGGCCAGCAAAGAGGTCTGCTGGTTGCGTTCTGCCCGGAAGCGTTGCAGGCGTTCCTGATTTTCAGCTGAGGCCTCGCGCACATCAGAGCGCAACCGGTTCAGCAATTCATTGATGTTGGATGCCGGCGCGGACTGGGCGAGAGCGCTGGCAGTACATGCGGCCCCGAAGGCGACCGCTGCGGCAAGTGTTTTGAGATTGATCTTCATCACAAATTCTCCGTCAGGGCCGGGTTACTGGGCTTCCGAGCCGGGAAGCGGCACGGTGAAGACTTCAGGGGTCGTAACTTCGCGGGCAATCCGGAAGGCACGCTGAACATCGTTATTAAAGCTCGCAGGAACGTCCATCCAGCCTGAACCATCACGATAGAGCATGGACAGGCTTTCATCCGGGTTCTGACGGATCAGAACCGTGCGGCCAACCTGCAAATATTCGTAGGTTACGTCGGAGTCGTCCACGATGGTGTCTTCCGAGTAGGTGCGAAGTCCGCGGCCATAAGACGCTTCGATTTCGTAGCGGTTCAGAATGACGCGGTATTTTTCAGCTGCGGACACTTCCGGGTCGTCAATGAGGTCATAGAGCTCATCAATTTCCGCCAGACGGTCTTCCTGCTGGAAGGGCAGATCAAGCTCGACAAACTCACGGAGGTTGTCGACCATCTCCCGCAACATCGGAATGAGATCGCGCTGGATATTGCCGACACTGTCGATCTGCAATTGAAGAGAGGCAATTTCATTGTCTTGCGACTGAATGAAAACTTCCTGCTGGGCCACGTAGAGCCGCTGGCTTTCGATCTGCTGCAGCAAGGCCCGGTATTCGAGCTCTGCATCAGTGCGCTGATCATCAATGGAATCGATCTGCGACTGGGTTGAAGCCCCGTCCTGTGTGGATTGGGCACCTGTGGAGAGTGCCTGTTGGATTTGCGCATTCGCGACACCGGCCCCACCGACGGAAAGAACCGCCGCTGCGACAGAAGTGCAAAGCCACTTTTTCATGTTCGCCATGTCTCGCCTCACGTTGAACAGCGCAGCAGTGCATCTGCTACGCCTGACTGACTGTTTTCGCTTTGCCGGCGCCCCCGCGCCGGATTAAGCCCCTGCTTGTTCTGAGGCCGGACGGCGTACTCGTACCGGCCCGAACCTGCAGATTCGAAAAAAGCGGGAAGAAACCTCGAAACAACCCCTTCCCCTCGCTTTGCGGAAGTTTGCCTTCCGTCTCGTTTGGCGATTTCCGCCTTCTTGGTGTCGGACGCTAAACAAGAGCCGCGCGTCAATCAATAGAGGTATACGGCATCAATGCGGTTCAAAACGCATTTTGTTGATGGTTTTTCGTGTAGTCGGGGTATTGGCTGCAAACGCCTGCCTTCACACGCGAATTCAACCCATCTCAGGTTAAGGGTATTCGGCTGAACGCGAAGGTTCACAAAAATTTGTTCTAAGCCGCGCTGTAAAAAGTTGCCGTGTTTTTCAAGATCAGTGCGTTCGGATCGCTCTTGGCGATCGACCCGATCAATTGTCTTTGATTCAATTTCCGCGGAAAAATGATGGCTGGGGCGGGAGGACTCGAACCTCCGCTCTTCGGTACCAAAAACCGCTGCTTTACCAACTAAGCTACGCCCCAGCAGGCGTCCGCATTGCGCGGCGGAGGCGCTAGATAGACTCTCACTGCACATGATGCAACGGGGTGATGCTGTAGTCATTGAATCCTGCAAACGAGTTGGCTATAAGCCCGCGCTCCGGTCGGAGTATAGCTCAGCCTGGTAGAGCACCGTCTTCGGGAGGCGGGGGTCGCAAGTTCAAATCTTGCTACTCCGACCATTTGCCGCTTCCGCTCTGCTGCCCTCGTGGTTTTCCGGGCACAGGCTCGAACAATCTCTCACGATAAAGACGCAGGCGCTGGCTTTTCCTGGAGCCTTGGCGTGCAATATTATCTGCAGAGAATTTCCGGTTCCAGCTTCAGGGCGTTTCATGAAACAGTTTTTCATCACTTTGTTCGGCTCGATAGTCGGCGTCATTATTGGCTCCATTCTAACCGTCTTCCTTTTGATCTTCGGGCTGATTGGATTGTTCGCCTCACTCGGTGCGGACGCTTCTGAAAACGCCGCACTACCACCGGGGCGCATGGTTCTCGAGATTGACCTTCGCGAGCCGCGGCTGGATCAACCCTCCCGGTCTCCGTTCGCATTCGCAGATCCAGCCTCACTGGTCGATCTGGTTCGCTTGATCGACAGAGCGGGGGATGACAACCGCGTTGCGGGGCTGTTCATCCGCGCCAACGAATTTGGAATGGCTGCCGCCGAGGCCGAGGAAATCCACCGTGCCCTGTCTGCATTCCGGGAGACGGGCCGCCCCGTTCTCGTCCACTCACAGGGTTTCAGTGGGACATCCGTAACCAACTACCTTGCCGTTTCAGGCGCAGATGAGATCTGGCTGCAAGACACAGCGAACTTTTCCTCAGCCGGCCTCTCAGGTGAGATCGCCTTTTACGGCGATACGCTCGAGCGGATCGGGGCGGATGCCGAATTCATTCGCTTGTTCGAATACAAGAATGGTCCGAATGGCTTTACGGAGTCTGGATTCACGCCGGAACACCTCGAATCGACCCTCTCCTATTTCCAGTCGATCTATGACACGGCACTGGAGCAGTCCGCGCAAGGCCGCGGGATCGACCTGGAATCCCTTCGCGAACTGATCGAGAATTCACCCCACAGCGCTGAAGATGCTCAGGCAGCCGGCCTGGTCGACGAGCTCAGCCATGTCGCCGCGGCACGGGATGCAGCCATCCGTCTTGCGGGCGGCAATGCGACGATCACCGACATCGAAGATTATCGCCTAAGCGGCGTTCTGATTCGTCCCGGTCCACGCATCGCGCTGGTGGAGGGCCAGGGCGCGATCGTAACGGGTTCTGGAATCTCCTCGCCATTCGGCGGCGAACCCGTTATTGGAGGGGACTCCATGGCAGAAGCCATCTCCGCAGCGGCAGCAGCCAATCCGGAATCAATCATTGTCCGGGTGGATTCACCCGGCGGATCAAGCATTGCCTCCGATCAGATCTGGGACGCTATCCGGCGGGCACGCGAAGATGGCATTCCGGTCGTTGTCAGCATGGGCGGCGCCGCCGCGTCAGGCGGCTATTATATTGCCGCTCCGGCAGATCATATTGTTGCCAACGCAACGACGATAACCGGCTCCATAGGCGTCTATGGGGGCAAGATTGATCTTGGTGAGACCTTTGGTCTTTTGGGAGTCAATTTTGAACAGGTCACAGTTGGCGGAGAATTTGCCTCGGCCTATTCGGGCAGCGAGAGCTGGACGGAATCGCAACGCAATGCGGTCGAGGAGACGCTGGTCGATATCTATCAGGACTTCACAAGCCGGGTTGCCGAGGGCCGCGGAATGGATTTGTCGGATGTCGAGAACATTGCGCGTGGCCGCGTCTGGACAGGTGAACAAGCACTGGCAAACGGCCTCGTCGACGAGATTGGCGGTTTCATGGAAGCGGTTGCAGCCGCGCGCGAGCTTGCCGGAATCGAGGCTGAGCAAACTGTAAATCTGCAGCGTTTTCCGAGACAACAAACACCGTTTGAAGCGTTTCAGGATATTTTCGGCGTGTCCGCTGAAGGGGCCCAATCATTGGCGCAACTCAATGCGCTCATGAACACGCCCGAGTTTCGGGTTTTGATGGAAGCGCGACAGGCTAATCAGCAAGGACGCGAACTGCGGGGAAATCCAATCGAACCGCGTTAGCGATCAAGCCGCGAGAACACCGATGAATATCAGGAGCAACGCTGCAAAGCTGAGCACGATAAGATAGGTGAAATCGAGGGTGATCGTCCTGACGATGGACATGAAACGACCATGCTCATACACGGCTCGGTGTATCCGGTAGACGTAATAATTACTCCAGATCAGAAAGATCAGGATGCCCCAGCCGCCAATGACGGGGTTGGCCAGCTGTAACAAGAAAAACATGACGAACAGAAAAGCGTGGAGGTGAAGCGAGACGATCAAATGGTCGTAGAAATAAAACCCACGCCGCCAGATCTGGCCGATCGCCAAAACCAGCGCATAGACCGGCAGCAATCCGAACATGAGCCGGGGTAGCCATCGCTCCATCGCATCGAACAGCAGGCCGGGTTCGTCAATGACGCGCTCAAACTGACCGACCAGCTGGCGTCGGGCCGGTAATGGAAGCCAGGACAAGCCGCCCGTATCAATTGAAACCTGGATATCTTGTGGATCCCCCACAACGACTTCCGAGCTGGCTGCCACCTCTTCACCTGGAAAGTCTTCTGGAATCAATCCACGGCGCAGCTGGTCTTTCATCTCTTCACGCATCGATTGCGTATCAAACACTTCAGCCAGTGCTGTTTCGCTGATATCGGGCGTTTCCAGGTCTGCCGGCCGATTGCCGATTTCACTTTCTAAGCGTTCGGCAAGTTCGGGATTGCTTTGCGCCAGCTCTCCAAGGGTCTCTTCAAGTTGGGCGCGCTGCTCCGGATCAAGCTCGGCAGCGTTGACCATTCGATTATCCCAGCTGCCATTGGAGAAATTGAAGAGAAGGAAAAACGCGATACTGGCAAAGAGGTATAATCGGAAAGGTTGGACATAGCGCGCCCTCACCCCTTCAAGATATCGGCGTGTCAGATAGCCGGGCCGGAACATCAAAGCAGGAAGGGTCCGCCAGAAACGCCCGTCAAAACCGATTAAACCATCCAGAACTTCCGAGATCAGGGTCCAGACTGGCCGGTGAAAGTTTGCACTGTCCTGACCACAGCTATGACAAATGCGTCCGCGCAATGACGTACCGCAATTCGAGCACTCGCCATGCGTTTCATTTTCAAATCTGGAATGACTTGAGTGACGCCGCGAAGCGCGGGCTTCCTCTGCTGCCGCATCGGCTATCACGCCGTCCGAAATTGGATCAGACACGAAAAAACCCTCCCCCACCGGGCATTAAAGCCGATGGGAGAGGGTTTTGAAAGTTGAGTATTACCTCAATTACTCGGACGCTGTATCGCCAGAGCTTCCAGCATCAGCGGTTTGCGCCGAATTCAGACACATAAACCGTGTCCGGTGGATGTGGACGACATTGTCTTCCCAACCTGTCACGTCCGGGCTGACGACAGCGCGATTGACGTAGAACACGATCGGAATGAGCGGCATGTCATCGATCATCGCCTGCTCGGCCTCGGCAAGAAGGCTTGCGCGAACTTCCATGTCCAGCTCGCGATTCCCGCGGGCAAGGAGATCATCATACTCCGCATTGCGATAGCGGGAGTAATTCATCGGGATCGAACGCTCTTCCGCCAGGAACAGGAAGTTGTAAGGGTCATTATAGTCGGCAATCCAGCCACCATCACCAATTTGGTAATCGGCCGAGCGCAGATTTTCATAGTGAATCTGGGTTTCGATCTGGACGATCTCGACATTCACCCAATCCGCAATGCTTTCCCAATCCTGCTGGACCACCGGCGCAATACGCGGGTTGTCGCCCGTTGACCGGTGCGTGTACTCGAACTCCAGCGGATTATCGGGACCATAACCGGCTTCGACGAGAAGCTCACGCGCGCGCTCGCGGCGCTGCTCCATCGGCCAATCAGCCCATTCCGTCGAAACGCCACCGGCATAGTTGGCGACATTTGGCGGAACCAGCGAATACGCTGCTGCGCGGCCATCGCGGTAGATTTCGTCCGCCAGAAATTCGCGATTGATCGCCATGCCAAGCGCATTGCGAACCCGCACGTCGGAGAACATCTCGATGTCGTTATTCATCGAGAAATAGACCGTACCCATATAGGGATAGACACGTACATATTCAGGGATCTCTCGGCGCAGCCGATCAATGTGCTGGCCAGGAAACTCGTTGTTGACGTGTAGCTCGTCATTTTGAACGCGGCGGACTCCAGCAGAAGAGTCGACTGTTGGATAATAGAAGACCTCGTCGATGCAGACATTTTCATTGTCGAAGAACAGTTCATTGCGTTCCACATGGACGAAATTATTGGTGGACCACTGTACCAGCTGATAAGGGCCATTCACCTCGATATGTTCGGGCTGAACCCATTGATCGCCCACTTCCTCCACAACATGGCGTGGCACCGGGAAGGTGGTGTAATGGGTCAGCAGTCCCGGCAGATAAGGTGCCGGGTTCTCGAGCCGGATCACAAACGTATCGTCATCAACGGCCTCAACACCGACCGCTTCCGGTGGCATCTCGCCCTGGTTCACAGCCTGTGCGTTTTCGATCGGATAGAGCAGGGAGGCATATTGAGCCAAAGTTGCGGGTGCCAGAATTCGCTGAATAGCGTACTCAAAATCATGAGCTGTGACAGGCACGCCGTCAGACCAGGTCGCCTCACGAAGCTCGAACGTCCATGTCAATCCGTCTTCACTGACTTCCCAGCTTTCGGCCATTCCTGGAATCGGAGAGCCGTAAACATCATCGGTGAACAAACCGATGAACATGTCGCCAATGATATTGTTTTCCCACGTGCCGCTGGCCTTGTGCGGATCCAGCGTCAGAGGTTCAGCACTATTGCCCCGGTGAAGGGTAACCAGATCGGAGTCAACATCTCCCGATCCGCCACACGCCGCCAGCAATCCGGCAGACACCGTCATTAACAAGGCAGTCCGAAACTTGGTTTTAGTCGTCATGGTCAGGACCCTCTCCGTTCCCGATCTGAAAGCTGTTTATCGCTAACTGATAATTGCGGCCCGAGGTCGACAGACCCCTTGGCGTCCCTCATATTCTGCGAGACGCAAACACTGATATCAAGCTTACGATGAATGTGAGATTACTAGCCATTGGTTTTTCGGTTGTTTTTGCGCTGCCAGCGGCCGCGCAAGACATAGGCACGCCCCTATCTCCTCTTTTTGAATGCCGTCAAATCGACGACTCAGCCGCGCGCCTCGCCTGCCTCGATGCTGCCGTGGACACGCTTTATGAAGCGGCAAATTCGGGCGAGGTGGCGGTCGTGAGCCGAAATGATGTCGAGGCCGCTGAGGAGGCGACCTATGGCCTCAACATTCCCGATTTCAGGCTGCCCAGCGTACGAATGCCTCAGCTGTTCAATTCCGGATCGACCGATATAGCAGAAGCTGCAAATACCACGACCGGGACTTCCGGCGGATCAGAAGGGACCACTCGCGTCGTCGAGCGCAATGATCAGGGTCAAATCACCCGGATTGAAGGCCTGCCGGTGCAAAGCATTGATCGCGATCGGCAGAACCGGATGATCATCACGCTGCAGAATGGCCAGATCTGGCGGCAAACCGACGACACGCGGATTTATTTCTCGCGGAGGGCGGTCGTGGAAGACATGATCGTGCATGTGCGAAGTGGCGCACTGGGGTCGCACTTCATGCAGTTGAATGATCAAGGCCGTTGGTTCCGTGCCAGGCGCGAGCGCTAGTTGAATTGGATAATCGTATGATCGACCGCAAAAAATACCTGACAAGTACGCTGGCGGCGTCTGCGCTGCTGGCCATAGCGATCGGCGCCGGGGCTCATGCCCAGGAAGCAGATGTTCTCGATGACATTCTGGTGTGTCAGCAAATTTCCGACCAGTCGTCACGTCTGGCCTGTTTCGACGCAGCGGCGGCCCGTTTGTCCGCAGAAAGAGATAACGGCCTGGTCGGCGTTTACCGACAGGACATCGAGGCTGTCGAACGGGACGCCTTCGGATTTGATTTGCCTAGCATGCCCAGCCTCAGTTTTTCCATGTTCAACGAAAGCGGCAATGCGTTGGATCCATTGGATCCCGCGACAACGCCAGATCGCATGGCATCGAACGAAACTGCATCGAACGAGACAGTGGCACCGGCTGATGTCACCGTCACGGTTGCTGAAACCGCTCGCGAACCTGCAGCGGCTGCAAGCCCCGGATCCGCAGAAGAGGAGCCACGGCGCCGTGGTGGAATTTTCGCCAGGTTAACGAATCGGGGCGGCCCTGACGCGCGGGAAGAAACCGTCAGGCCCACGGATACTCAAGCCATCAATGGTGTTGAAGTGGTCGAACGCGACGAAGACGGCGGCGTTGAGCGTATCGTCATGGATATCGAGCGAATTCGCGAAATCGCCTACGGCCGCCATCGCTTCTACATGGCGAATGGCCAGGTCTGGGTTCAGTCCGGATCGGAGCGATTCCGGTATGATGAGAATGCGGACAACGTTGCTGAAATCCGGCGAGCTGCGATGGGCAGCTATTTCATGCAAATCAACGGCACCGGACGGGCGCTGCGGGTCCGGCGCGTTCGCTAGGCGAGCTAGCGGTCTTTCGGATCAATCGCGTCGCGGACGCCATCGCCAATAAAGTTGAAGCAGAACAGCGTCAGCATCATCGTGGCCGCCGGCACAAACAGCGTCCATGGCGCAATTTGCATGTCTTGGGCTCCGGTCGCGATAAGCCGGCCAAGTGATGTGAGTGGTTCCTGCACGCCCAGCCCCAGAAAGCTGAGGAAGCTTTCAGCGAGAATCACCACGGGGATCATCAACGTGACGTAAACAATCACCGGTCCCAGCACATTGGGAATAATATGGCGCTGGATTGTCGACCAGCGAGACACCCCGGCAGCTTCTGCTGCCTCCACAAACTCCATGGATTTGATGGAGATGGTCTGCCCGCGGACAATCCGGGCCATCGTCAGCCATTCCACCGCGCCGATTGCAACAAAAATCAGAATGATATTTCGCCCGAAAACAACCATCAGGATGATCACGAAGAATATGAAGGGAAGCGAGTAGAGCACGTCCACAATACGCATCATGATCTGGTCTACGCGGCCACCAATGAACCCCGCCGTGGCCCCCCAGATCACGCCAATGACCAGCGACACAAAAGACGCGACGATCCCGACCATTAGCGACACGCCCAGGCCGATCATCGTGCGCGCAACAAGATCGCGGCCTTGCGCATCTGTTCCAAAAATATGCCAGTTCTCGAGCGTTGGCGGCAGCGAGACCCGATCCCGATAAATTGTTTCATGGCTGTGCGGCCAGATAAACGGACCTACCACCGCAATTAGAACCAGAAGTCCGAGGATAATCATGCTGCCGACGGCAGCCCGGTTGCGGAACAGCCGCGCAAGCGCGTCATCCCAGAGCGAGCGGCCTTCAACCGCCGCCGTTTCGAGGGCTTCCGCATTGGCTTCCGATGAAAGGACTGTGTTCATTCGAACTTCACTCTCGGATTCAGTGCGGCGTAAAGCAAGTCCGCCAACAGATTCAGGATGATGATCAGCGAGGCGTAAACGATGACAACGCCCATGACGACTGTGTAGTCGCGTTGCAGAGCCGCCATCACAAACTGCCGGCCGATGCCTGGCAACTGAAAGACCTGTTCAATGACAATTGAACCCGTCACCAGCGCGGCAGATGCCGGACCGATATAGCTGACCAGCGGCAATATCGCTGCGCGCAAAGCATGCCGGAATAGAACCACAGGTCCTGAAAGCCCTTTGGCCCGCGCCGTCCGGATATAGTTGGAGCGCAGCACTTCAATCATGCTGGCTCGCATCAATCGCGACACGATTGCGATTTGCGGCAGCGCCAGCGTGATAACCGGCAGGATCAATCGTTCTGGCGTCATTCCGAATCTTGGATCCAGACCGCCGGTTGGCAGCAGACCCAGATACAAACCGAAGACCAGGGCCAGAATCGGCCCCATTACAAAGGGCGGAATTGTTATCCCCGCCATTGCAAAGCCCATTACCGCGTAATCACTGGTTTTGTTTTGCCGTAACGCAGCCAACGACCCCAGAATAGTACCGACGATTAAGGCCAATCCGATCGACAATAGCCCGATCGTCGCACTTACCGGAAATCCCTCGACGATAATGTCGGAGACCGTCTTGTCCCGGAATCGCAAGGACGGGCCAAGATCGGCCTGAGCCAGATCACCGAGGTAGGACAG
Source organism: Hyphobacterium sp. (assembly GCF_965228115.1). Taxonomy (GTDB): domain Bacteria; phylum Pseudomonadota; class Alphaproteobacteria; order Caulobacterales; family Maricaulaceae; genus Hyphobacterium. The sequence goes on from NZ_OZ245794.1 coordinate 985,371, forward strand.
GTATTGCACATAAAGGGGCCGGTCGAAGCCAAAATGCTCGAGAATGTTCTGCCGCACCTCTTCCGGCATTGGACGTTCCAAATCGAACGGACCGCCCGGGGCAGCGCGCATCATGAAGAATGCGACCGTGATGATCACCAGAATGGTAGGAATGGCGATCAGGAGTCGCCGGGTGATGTATCCGAGCATGAACGCGCCGACCCTGCTGGTGTTAAGCGCTATTTCTTGCGTTGCCAGGCAATGTCAATCAAGGGGCCGCCGCAGTGTAATGCTGCCATCTTCTGCGTAGATTGTATCTGTGGGGAGCGTCAGAAAGCCCGGACTGGCTTGAACAACGGCAACGATCAGCAAGACAAACACCGCCCGGCGCAAACGCGCGGACACAAAGTTCATGGCGCTGATCCATCCCGGCATGGTACATTCCCTTGTCGCTTCCATGGACCATCGCAAGGAGCGTACCGGATTGAAGACAAGTTGGGCGTTGGAACACACGTGACAGACCATGAATAGCGCATTTTGGTGGTCAGACTGGTCGCTCGAGAATGGCCGTGTTGCGGTAAAAAGCACGGGCCATCACCTGCCTTTAGGCGGGTCGCTTGTCTTCGTTTGCCTTCGATGGCTTTTATTCTTTGCGTGCATTCAAATCTGGCGCCTGCGTACAATTGGCAAGCCCGGCATCAGGGTGGCGTTTTATCCGAATTCACCCCGGCCCTGGTACTTTGTTTGGGCCTGTCTCCGCTTGCGTGGTGCGCGTTTTACAAAAGCGGCAGAAGAGGCAGATCTGGTCTGTTTCTTTGAGGATCAGACGACCGCAAGCTGGCAGAAAAAGATAGAGGCACAAGCAACGCTCAATCAGGAATGCCGTGATGTCTCGAAATCGCGGGTTGGCGATATCTTCGAACGCGTTTTTGGATACTCCATCGCCGTCGATCCGATTTCTCACGCCGGCGACCTCGTTGAAAAGTCTGAGAAGAATGGCGCCCATGACGGGAGGGTGGTTGCAGGACCCTGCAAACGCCGTTTCGGTTTTGCCTATCAGCGCTTGGTCGATAACCGTTTTGCGGGCGACCTTGTGCGTGACTATCGCTGTTTAGTGGTCGGACCGCAGATTCCGGTGGTGTTCGTCAAGGAACGCAAGCTTGAGACGCGCTTCTCGAACCAGAATTCTTCTGTGACGACCGCAGCGCCCGAAACCCTGTTTTCTGCCAGCGAAACCGAGCGACTTGTCGTATTCGCGCGCGAAATCGGTCTCGAATGGGGGGCAATCGACGTGTTGCGGGATCGAAAAAACGGCCGCCTTTACATCGTCGACGTCAACAAAACGAATATAGACCCGCCAAGCGCGCTGGGGCTCTTTGAGAAGTTGGGCGTAACGTCAAGAGTTGCAGACGCATTGGACCAGTTTTTGGTACTGAAGCTTCAGGGATAAAGACGTTCCTGCGACCAACCGCTTTTGTCGCGGTGGAAAACCAGCCGGTCGTGAAGACGAAAGGGCCGATCCCGCCAGAACTCGATTTGCGTTGGAATTAAGCGGAAACCCGACCAGTGCGCAGGCCGTGGGACATTGCCGACACCAAACCGGGCGGCTTCTTTTGCGACGGCTTTCTCCAGAGCAAAGCGGCTTTCCAGCGGACGGGACTGCTTGGATGCCCAGGCTCCAATCCGGCTGTCGCGGGCGCGGGAATTGAAATACTCATCCGCCTCTTCTGCGCTAACAGAAGTCACATCGCCTCTTACCCTGATCTGTCGCCGCAATGACTTCCAATGAAAGCACAGGGCCGCTTTTTTAGTCGCCAATAGCTGTTCCCCTTTGGCGCTCTCAAGGTTCGTGTAGAAAACAAAGCCGTCCTGATCATAGCCCTTCAACAAGACCATTCGGACATCCGGCAGCCCGTCCGCATCAACCGTCGCCAGCGCCATCGCATTGGGATCATTCGGTTCTTTTGATTTGGCATCGGCAAACCAATCGGCAAACAAGGCGAAAGGCTCTTCTCGATTGAAAATCTCAGCAGCGTTCGCGTCAGCGGTCGCTTGATAGTCATCGGAAGTCGGAGATGCGGGGATATCTGCGGATTTACGGTTCATAGGGCACCTCCTCGATGAGCCAGATATATAGAGGCTTGCTGGACATCAACCAATCGGGAACACACTCCCCGCTAATCTGCGCCTCATGACACTTCCGAACTCGGATCTTCAATCGGCGATGCAGGTGCTTGGCCTTACGGAAACGGCCAGCCTTACGGAGGCAAAAAGCGCCTTTCGACGTCTTGCCAAAGATCTGCATCCAGATCGCACGCCCGCGACCCCGGAAACGCTCCGCAGGCTCGCGGATGCTGTAGCGGCCATAAGGCTGATTGAATCTGTCCCGGCGATAGTTGTTGATCTGGAAATAACCGCGGCCGAAGCAAAGGCCGGAATCAATCGGGTTCTCAAAGTTCGCAATCAGTCCGTGATGTTCCGGATACCGCAAGGCGCAGCAAGCGGTGAAATAATTCAGGCCCTCGGCGAGCCGGGTATATCGGCACGAATTCTTGTGCAGCCCAAAGCAGCCGGCATGGAACCCAAAAGCTGTAGCGATCACCTCGATGAATTTGTACGAGACTTCGTGGATCAATCGCCGAACAGCCGCTTCGCGAAATGGGTGCGCAAAGCTCGCAGTGCCGCGTGACCTCCGCTGCACCATCCTGTAGTTTCGAACCAAAGCGGCTCGGGAAACACCATGTCTCACAACAGCTTCGGAAAATTGTTCCGGGTCACGACCTGGGGCGAAAGTCATGGTCCTGCCCTTGGGACGATTATCGATGGCTGCCCGGCGGGCATTCCGCTGACGGAGAGCCTAATCCAACCCTGGCTGGATAAGCGGCGCCCGGGTCAGAACCGGCATGTTTCGCCACGGCAGGAAGCAGATGAAGTCAAGATTCTGTCTGGCACTTTCGAGGATGATCGAACGGACGGCCCGGTAACAACAGGAACCCCCATTTCGCTTCTAATTGAAAATACCGACGCAAGATCCAAAGACTACTCGGACATCCGCGATAAATGGCGTCCTGGCCACGCAGATTATACTTACGACGCCAAATACGGTGTTCGTGACTATCGAGGCGGTGGCCGGGCATCGGCGCGGGAAACGGCGGCGCGCGTGGCTGCTGGCGCTGTTGCCCGGCAAATTCTCGGGCCGAAGGTGCAGATTCGTGGGGCGCTGGTTTCACTTGGCGGGACCGTGATCAACCGCGAGAACTGGAATTGGGAGGAAACCAATGAAAACCCCTTCTTTTCGCCTGACCGTGAAATTGTCGGAAAGTGGGAAAGCAAGCTGGATGATTTGAGAAAAGAAGGAAATTCGACCGGAGCCATTGTCGAGGTCCGCGCCAGCGGCATTCCGGCCGGCTGGGGAGAACCGGTCTACGGCAAGCTGGATGCAGAGCTGGCCGGAGCGATGATGTCCATCCCGGCGGCGAAAGGCGTCGAAATTGGATCCGGGTTTGCAAACTCGGCTATGAGCGGCAAGGACGCCGCAGATGAAATGAGGTCCGGAAAAGACGGGCCGGTCTTTCTTTCAAATCACAATGGCGGCGTTCTCGGGGGCATTTCGACGGGACAGGACATCGTTGTGCGTTTAGCAATCAAGCCGACATCGTCGATACGAATTTCGCGGAGAACGCTCGATCGCGATTTCAATGAAACCGAAATCGAAACACGGGGCCGTCACGATCCCTGCGTTGGTATTCGGGCCGTGCCTGTAGCAGAAGCCATGCTGGCGATTATATTGGCGGACCAGATGCTAAGGCATCGTGGCCAGATGGGCCAACCATAAACCTGAACCAATTGTTCATATTAGCGTCATGGCGCTTTTTTTAACCTTTCAACAAAGGTCGTCTGGAATCGCGAGGTCCATCGGCCGCTGCTGAAAGGAACTACCTATGATGACCCCCTTCAAAAACAGCTGCCTACTCGCTGCCTCTGCTCTTGCTGTCTCCGTTATTGCAACTGTTTCCGCGCCGGAGGCCGAAGCAGCTGCCGAACAGGCTGGCGAAACGCTACACCAGGTGGAGCTTACCTTTACTCAACTCGCCTTTCAGCAAAACGAAAATCGAGGTGCGAGAGGCGATCGGGGACCACGACGCGACGGTGCGCGCGGGGGTCGCGGCGGGCGCGGCGAAGGAACGCGAAACAGGGGCGGCCGCGGCGAAGGAGCGCGAAACCGCGGCGGTCGCGGTGAAGGCGGCCGGGGTGGTCGCGGCGGCGGTCGCGGTGAAGGCGGTCGGGGCGGCCGTGGCGGGGGTCGGCCGGATGTCGCCTTACCCAATGAGTCCGGCGGCTTTACGCAGTTTGATCCCGGCAACCAGCGCGGCGGTCGTGGCGATGGCGCTGGACGCGGCGGACGCGGTGACGGCGCTGGCCGTGGCCGAGGCGGACGAGGCGATGGTGCCGGTCGCGGACGCGGCGGGCGCGGTGATGGCCGGGGCGCTCGCGGCGGGCGCGGCGGAAATGGTGATAACTGGCGTGGCCGCGGTGGGCGAAATGATGGCCGGGGTGCCAGAGGAGGCCGTGGCAATGACAATTGGCGTGGCCGCGGCGGACGGTATGATGGACGCGGCGCCAGGGGAGGCCGCGGCAACGATAACTGGCGCGGTCGCGGGGGATACCGGGACGGGTTTAGAGATGGTCGGCGGACAACACGTGGCGGTTACCGCCAGGGATATCGCGACGCACGCCGGGACTCGCGCCGGTATAATCGCGGTTCTTTCCGCCGGGGGTATGTGAATGGCGTTCACGATGCCCGGCGCTATTATCGCAACTATCATCGTCCAATACGGACAAGCTGGCACTATCACACACGGTATTATGATCGCGGCTATGCCCGCTATAATTTCAATTACTATGATCGTGGGTGTCGCTCGAATGGCGATCAGGTCCTCGCAGGGGCGATTCTCGGGGCTCTGTTTGGAGCTGCAGTTGCCGATGATGATGCGGCAGGGATCCTGCTCGGTGGATTTTTCGGTGCCGGGATCGGCTCGGCATTGAATGACTGCGATCGTGGACAATTCCACTATGCGGTAAGCCACTCGTTCACGCATGGAAGCCCGTATTACTGGCATAATCCGTATTCCGGTGTTCGCGGCGTGGTCTATGCCCGGGACTGGTATGACTATGGTGGCCGCCGGTGCCGCTGGGGTGACGCGGAAATCTACATGCCGGATGGCAGCTTCGTTGTTGACGAGGTGCGGATGTGCCGGGACGCCTACGGCCGATGGCAGGTCGCCCGCCACCAGTAGACGACGGTAAGACTCCCACAGAAAACCGGTTCCTGAACAGGAGCCGGTTCTTTGTTCATGCTGGGCTCATCCGGTCTGGCATAGTTTTTGATGGAAACGCCGGATAACCCGGCCAAGCCAATGGAGACTTCTCAATGCCCGGCATTCGCAGCCTGCTTATCGCGTCCGCGTCCATCGTCGTATTGGTTCCGGCCGCAGAAGCGCAATCGCAGTATCATTCGCAAGCAGAATGCGAATCCAATCGTCAGGGGCGCCAGATTGCTGGTGCGCTGGTTGGCGCCATCATCGGCGGTGTTCTGGGTGCCGAGATCGAAGATGAATTTGATGATCGTGATAGCTATCGCGGCCGCCATGGGTATCGGGGACGTGGATACCGGGGACGCGGCGGATATCGCGGCCGTCACCGTTATAATGAGCGCCACGACAATGATCTGGCCGTCGCCGCTGGCGTGGGAATTGGTGCGCTCGTCGGTGCGGGTGTTGCTGGGGGCGAGCCCTGTGCCCCGGATTATCGCGGCTATGACGCTGGTTATTATGGCGATAATTATGGGTATCAGGAACCTTATTACGATCAGCATCACAGCCAGACCGACTATGGCTACGATCCCTACTATCAGGACCAGAGATCGGACCAGACTTACTATGGATCAGACGGGCTTGCAGGCGCACCGCGTCCGGAAGGCCGGGTCTATCAGGCCGGCACGCCGCGGACCGGAAACTGCCGCTGGATGACGACGCGCAGCCAAAACCAGTATGGCACCGTGACGGCCAACGAAGTCTATATGTGCCAGGGCGTGGATAGCATCTGGCGTCCGGCTCGATAGTCCTATGATTTGCGGGCGTGGATAAGCCATTCTCGATTGCCATCCCCGCCCGTAATCGGACTGTCCTTTTGGGCGACAAAATGAAAATCAGTTTGGGTGTCCAGCCAGGCTTTGAAAACTTCCAGCGCCGCCGCAATGGCGGCGTTGTCTTTAACGAGACCGCCTTTACCAACATGCGCAGGGCCGACTTCAAACTGAGGTTTGAACAAGGCAATCAGATCAGATGAGGGAGCCGAAAGCGCCAACGGTCTCTCAATTATCTTTGCTAGTCCGATGAAACTGGCATCGCAGGTGATGATTGCTGGTGCTTCCGAAAACTGATCAGCATCGAGGTCTCTGGCATCCTGTTGTTCCAGCGACAAGACTCTGGGATCTCGTTTCAGCTTTTCGTGCAATTGCGCTTTGCCAACATCAACCGCGATCACATGCTTGGCTGACGCTTCAAGTAGCACCTCGACAAAACCGCCCGTCGAAGCCCCGATGTCGAGGCAGGTTTTACCGCTAACGGAGACTTCAAATGTCTCCAACGCCCCTTTCAGCTTTAACGCAGCCCGGCTGACATAGGGATGCAGAGCTTCCGATTCGACCGACATGCCGTGCGAGATTCGAAAGGACGGCTTGCGCACAACTTTGCCATCAACGCTGACCCTGCCAGCTAGTATCGCTTCGCGTGATCGTGCACGTGTTTCGAATTGACCGGATTGGACCAGAAAGACGTCGAGCCGAGATCCAGTCACCGTTCTATTGTGCAGCACCGCCAATTGCGGTTATGGCCTCGTCGGCCCTTCCAAGCGCATCGAGTGCGCATGCCACTATATGCGGTGCGTTGAGACCTGCTTCGTCATACATGCGTTCCGGTGTGTCCTGGTTCTGGAAAATATCCGGCAAGGTCATCGTCCGGATCTTCAGACCGGTATCCAATGCACCGCGTTCTGCCAGCATGTGAAGCACAAACGCGCCGAACCCGCCGCGAGCGCCTTCTTCGATCGTCACAAGAACTTCGTGTTCTTTCGCAAGCCTGAGGATCAGATCTTCGTCAAGCGGTTTGGCAAAACGCGCATCTGCAACGGTTGTCGGCATGCCGCAAGCGGTCAATTCCTCTGCCGCTTTCAGCGCCTCTTGGAGGCGCCCGCCCAGAGACAGAATTGCGATCTTGGTTCCCTCATGGACAATACGTCCCTTGCCGATTTCCAATGGCTCGGCAATCTGCGGGATCTCGACACCCGTTCCGGACCCACGCGGATAACGGAACGCACTTGGGCCATCATCAATCTGGACGGACGTCGCGACCATTCGCGCCAGCTCTGCCTCATCTGAAGCCGCCATAATCGTCATGCCCGGCAAAGCGCCCAAATATCCCAGATCGAAAGAGCCGGCATGCGTTTGACCGTCGGCCCCAACGAGCCCGGCCCGGTCAATCGCAAAGCGCACCGGCAATTTCTGGATTGCGACGTCATGCACAACCTGGTCATAACCACGCTGCAGGAAGGTCGAGTAGATTGCCGCAAAGGGCTTCATTCCCGCGGCTGCCAGTCCAGCCGCAAAAGTAACGGCGTGCTGTTCCGCGATTCCAACGTCGAATGTCCGGTCCGGAAAAGCTTCGCCAAAAATATCAAGCCCCGTCCCACCGGGCATGGCGGCGGTGATGGCGCAAATACTATCGTCTTTTTCAGCTTCCCTGACGAGGGATTTGGCAAATACCTTGGTGTAGCTTGGCGGGCCGCCAGACGATTTTTTCTGTTCGCCAGTCACCACATTGAATTTTGCAACACCGTGATATTTGTCGTCTGACTGCTCTGCGAAGGAGTAACCTTTGCCTTTCTCGGTCACGACATGGACCAACACCGGTCCGCGTTCGAAGGCTTTGACATTTTTCAAGACCTGCGTGAGAGCATCCATGTCATGTCCATCAATCGGGCCGACATAGGTAAAACCCATTTCTTCAAAAAGCGTGCCGCCGACGGCCATACCATGGGCATACTCTTCAGCCTTTCGGAGCGTTTTCTCCAGACCAACAGCCTTCGCAACAGCCTTGCCCATTTTCCGGAAAGACCGATAACCGCGTGACGAAACGAGATTGGCAAAGTAATGGCTCATCGCGCCAACCGGCGGGGCGATCGACATGTCATTGTCGTTAAGGATTACGATCATCCGGCTATCGAGCGCACCGGCATTATTCATGGCTTCATATGCCATACCCGCCGACATGGAGCCGTCGCCGATAACGGCGATAACATTCTGATTTTCCTCGCGAAGGTCGCGGGCAACGGTAAAACCGAGCGCAGCCGAGATAGACGTAGAGGCATGCGCCGCACCGAAGGGATCATACTCGCTTTCTGACCGCTTCGTGAAACCTGATAGCCCCCCGCCCTGTCGAAGCGTGCGTATGCGGTCACGCCGGCCGGTCAGGATTTTATGCGGATAACACTGATGGCCGACGTCCCAAATCAAAATGTCATTTGGCGTATCAAACACATGATGAAGCGCGACAGTCAGCTCTACCACGCCCAGCCCGGCACCAAGGTGTCCTCCTGTTGTGGACACGGCGTCAATGGTTTCAGCCCTTAATTCATCTGCGAGCTTGTTAAGCGAATGAAGGTCCATACCCTTCAAATCACTGGGGTAATCAACCGTATCGAGCGTGGGTGTTTTGGGTGCCATGGGCATTCAACTTTCAAATTATGACCGCCGTTCAAGGACATAGTCGGCCACCTGATGCAACAGCGTGGCACATTCGCCGAAAGGTTCAAGATGATCTTTGGCTTGCGCGGCAAGACGACGCGCACGGTCTCGCGCGCCTTCGAGGCCCAAAATTGTTACGAAGGTGGCTTTTCCCTGATCACCATCCTTTCCGACGGCTTTGCCGGTTTCCTCGGCTTTACCCTCGGCATCCAGAAGATCATCCCGGATCTGAAAAGCCAGGCCAATATCGTGAGCGAAGCCTTCCAATGCCCGGCGGACGTCCGGACCCGCCCCGGCGAGAATAGCCCCTGATTCCGCCGAGTAGGCGATTAGGGCCCCAGTCTTCATACGCTGCAAGCGCGTGATAATGTTGATATCAGATTCGATCCTGTCCGCCCGCATATCGATCATTTGCCCCCCCACCATGCCTCTGGCTCCAGAAGCTTCGGCCAATCGCCTGATCAGCTCACAGCGGCGTTTGGGGCTACCCGTCGTCTCTTCGTCGGCGAGGATTTCGAAAGCGAAGGTCTGAAGCGCATCGCCTGCCAGAACCGCAGTCACCTCGTCATATTCCTTGTGCACGGTCGGACGGCCGCGGCGCATATCATCATCGTCCATGCAGGGAAGATCGTCGTGAATCAGCGAGTAGGCGTGGATGCACTCAATCGCTGTCGCCACGCGCAATAGACCGCGCTCATCTGCTCCGACCAAACGCCCGCACTCGATCGCAAGAAAAGGTCGCAAGCGCTTGCCTGGACCCAGCGCTGCGTACCTCATGGCAGAAATAAGCTGGGATTCCGGTCCCGTTGCCCGGGGTAGAAGCGCATCCATCGCGACGGTTACGCGGTCAGCCGTTTCGGCCAGCAAGGCTTTGAAATCAGACAAAAGGTGACCTGCAGACGGACAGTCGATCTGTGGCGAACACTTCAAGGCCGGCCATTCTTAAAGATCCGCGTCCTCGGTCTTGACCGAACCGGAGTCATCAAGGACGATTTTCTCCACTTTCAGCTCGGCCTCGCGTAGTTTTCGCTCACAATGGGCTTTGAGCGCAGCGCCCCGCTCGTAAATTTCGATCGATTTCTCTAACTCGACGTCGCCAGACTCAAGCTGTTGAACGATAGATTCAAGTTCGGCGAGTGCCGCCTCGAAACTCAGTACCTTGATATCTGAAGCTTTGTCGTCAGACACATCCATTCTCCTAGCTTGGGCTGAACATTAAGCAGGCTATCAGCGCGCAGCAATGGCCCGCTAGCGGATCAATTCATAGCGGCGGCAGGACCAGTAGGTATCGCCACCATCCTGAACGCATTTCCAGCCGCGCCGCCTCAAGGGTGGACGAAGCATTCGATTAAACCAGCCATGCGCGCATAACAGGACGGGCCCATCCTGCGCAGCGATCACCAGCTTGTCGGCGGCCCGCTCCGCCCGGAATTCCGCTTCCTTCCGCGTTTCCAGCCCTCTAGCGGCACCGAACCACCAGAAAATACGGGCATAGACGCCCCAGGTACCCGGCTTAAGGACTCCCGAGAATTGCGGCGGCGGAAGGGGAGCCTCAACGAAGTCAGCATCAATCACAAGTTCGCGGTCAGGCGCGGCCGCTGCCGCTGTTTCAACGGCGCGGGGCAGAGTGCTGGCAAAAACCACCCGCGCTTCTGCCGCGGCTTGAACCAGCACCTCGGGTGGGGTCTGCCCCGGTGCCAGGCCCGCAGCATCATAACCTTTCCACCACTCTTCATACCCTTGCCAATTGATCTTCACCGTCCGATCAGCGTCAGGACGGCCATGCCGCGCGATCGTAATCGCGCCAGGCGCATGAACATGGTCTGTGCGCGTCTCGATCATGGCACCTGCATGAGGGGGCGTCATTGGACTGCCGACCGGTCCCCTACCCTTGCGACAGTGTTTCGATAAACGCTGCAGCCGAACGGCCCAGCGCGCCCAAGTCGTAGCCGCCCTCCAGGCAACACACAAGTCGGGAAGATGCCGTTTCCCGTGCCAATGCACACAGTTGTTCCGCCGCCCACATATAGTCGCTCTCGTCCAGACGCAGATTTGCCAACGGGTCGGCTGCATGGCCGTCAAATCCAGCCGAAACAAATATGAATTCTGGTTTCTGCACAGCGATCGGAATCAATAATTCGTTCTCGATCTTTTGCCGCCAGACATCGCCCACCGTGCCAGCGGCCACGGTCACATTAATAACATTGCCGTTGAGACCGGTTTCGGACTCTCTCCCGCTGCCGGGATAAAGTGGAGATTCATGGATCGACCCGAACACAATTCGCGGTTCGGTTTCGGCAACATCCTGGCTGCCGTTTCCATGATGAACATCAATATCGATGATGGCCACTTTCGAAAAACCGTGGACGTCGAGCGCGTGCAACGCCCCGATCGCGATATTATTGAACAGGCAAAATCCCATGGGCTTGGCACGCTCAGCATGGTGGCCCGGTGGACGTGTGGCGCAAAAAACGGCTTCCACGTCACCCGCCATAATCAGATCGACTGCCTGCGCGGTACACCCCGCGGCCCGCAAGGCGGCTTCCAGCGATCCGCGCGACATGAAGGTATCAAAATCGAACCCGTGAAAGGACTCATGATCCTCGGGCTCACCGTCAAAAATGGCGTCAATATGAGCTGATGTATGGACACGCGAGAGTTCTTCCCACTCTGCCCGCCGGGCCTGAATCACTGGCACCTGGCCTAGCAGCCGGGTCTCCGCGATGGCGTCCCTGACCGCCCTTAATCGCGCGGGATTTTCAGCGTGAGGCGGCGGAACACGGTGCTCATAACCTGCATCGGACGTCAGAATGACGGTTTTCATTCGCACTAATGCGACAGCGAAATATTCATGATGTTTACACCCTCTGGCGCGGGCGGATTCTCTGGAACGAAGAAATCAGGGAGAAGTTCGTCGCCCGGCGATACAGCGTATTGGTCAAGGTTGGTGACGCCTTCAGAGACCAGAAAACTATCATCAATCAGGAAGTTGCCGGTAAATTCTGCTGCCGGCTTGTTCAAAACCAGATAAGCTGTATCCGCCAGAATTTCCGGTTTCCGGCAATTCTTGAACGCTTCTTCGCCGGCCAAGACGTTTGCTATCGCCGCGGTTGCGATCGCGGTGCGGGGCCAGATGGCATTGGCGGCAATTTTTCCCTTGAACTCTCCCGACCAACCCAGAATGCAAAGACTCATTCCATATTTGGCGCTGGTATAAGCCACGTGTGGCGCAAACCATTTCACGTCCATGTCGAGCGGCGGAGACAGGGCGAGGATGTGCGGGTTTTCGGCCTTTTCCAGATGCGGCAAGCATTTCTGCGTTACCAGATAGGTGCCACGCGCATTAACCTGATGCATGAGGTCCCAGCGCTTGACCGGCGTGTCCTTGGTGCTGCGCGGGAAAATCGCCGACGCGTTATTGACCACAATATCGATGCCGCCGAAATGATCGACGGATTTGGCAATCGCCGCCTCGACATTGGCTTCATCGCGAATGTCGACAACCAGCGGCAGCGCTTTTCCACCCGCTTTTTCCACGGCGTCGGCGGCTGTGTAGATCGTGCCTTCAAGCTTCGGGTGCGGATCAGCGGTTTTAGCCGCCACTACGATATTGGCACCATCGCGGGCACAGCGCTCTGCGATCGCCTGACCAATGCCGCGGCTTGCCCCCGTGATGAATAGTGTTTTTCCTTCAAGCGACATGACACGCTCTCCAATTTCTAGAGTTGCAGCCCGCGCCAGACGCGGCCCGCCGGGCAATAAATCCCTTCCTGGCGCTGGCAGCGCTTGAAGGTGAACATGACCGTTTCTGCCCGCCCGACCACTTCCGTGAGTTCTACATAACCCACTGAAGAAAAACGGCTGTCGACACTGCTATCGCGATTATCGCCCATAACAAAGACGGAATTCATCGGGACGCGAAAGGGGCCGACATCGTCAACGCTATCAAAGTCCGAGCGCTCATAAATATGGTGCTGTACGCCGTTCGGAAGCGTTTCAATATAAGCCGTCACGGTTACAGGTCGTCTGTCGCCATGGGGCATATAAGTCCGTTCTTCAATGCGCTCGCGTTCAACCTGTTCGCCATTGATGAAAAGCCGACCACCCTGGACGCTGATTACATCGCCAGGCAGACCGATCACGCGTTTGATTAGGTTTCTTGGATCATCCGGATTGCGGAATACCACGACATCGCCCCGTTCCGGATTGCGAGGAAAAATACGTAAATCGACGCTTTCTGGCACGTGATAGCCAATACCCAGCGGCAATGAGTGGCGCGAATATCCATAAGCCCATTTCGAAACCAGAACCCGGTCACCAACCTCAAGCGAGGGCTGCATACTCTCGGAAGGGATATGAAAGGGGGCGAACAGCACCGTGATGATGACAAGCCAGACGGCGGCAACTCCGGCGAAGAACCGGACAGTGTCCATGACTTCTCCGGCCGCATTCCCGGCCATGCGCTTCATAAAGGACATCATTTAAGCTTTACCGCTGTGCCATAGGCGAGGATTTCAGAAGATCCCTCCATAATGGCCGATGTTGAAAAACGAAAGCAGATGATCGCATCCGCGCCCATGCTCTGGGCATTTTCAAGCATCCGCGCATAGGCTTCGGAACGGGATTCTTCCAAGAGTTCTGAATATTCATTGACTTCCCCGCCAACGATGTTTCGCAAGGACGCAAAAATGTCGCGCACAAAAAAGCGCGCCTTCACAACACTTCCGCGTGCGACCCCAACGATTTCACCGATTTCGCGGCCAGGCACGTTAAGCCCCATCGTGACGGGAATGGTCATTCATCTTCCTCCGCTGCCGCACGGCGGCGTTCTTCGATCGCCGTTAAAAATACCAAGGCAATCCCTGATGACGGGATCAACGCCATCACATACCAGGCCAGTGACCAGGGCCAGGCGAGGATCTGGTCTGAAACAGCATCATACAGCAGCGCGCCCGCCAGAATGATGCCCCCGCCAAAGACGAGACCATATCCAAGCCATAAACGGTTCTGAATGCGCTGCATGCAGGTTTTCCTGACCGGCCCTTTTTGGCCATAGTTTCATGGTGCGTTGCACGTATAACGAAAACAAGCCTTTGATGGCATTACAAATGATTGAGGCGCAGATGAAAAACGTAACCCCGACCGCGAATTCGGTGAGTGAATCCAATGAGCGCTTACTCGCTGGCATCACCTACGTTCTGTTTCTGATTGGACCGGCAAATGGCGTTTCGATGCTGATCGCCGCAATCATCGCGTGGTTCAGACGGGACAAAGCGCCTCAATGGTTGGCAACACATTACGAGTTTCAGCTGCACACGGTGATCTATGCGATCGCGTTGCTGGTCGTCGCGTTCATCTGTCTTTTGACCGTGATCCTGATTCCGGTGGCCGTCGTGATTTACTTGCTGTGGACGCTTTGGGTAATCGTCAGGGTAATTGTCGGCCTCATTCGTCTGATTGACGGACGGCCCAATCCCGATCCCACCACGTTCTGGTTCTAGGCTCCCAACGCCGCATCATCCGCTAGCAGATCCGCGCCAACCTGAACCGCACCCAATGTGGAAGGCGCAAGGCTCAACACGGTTTCGGCAAAATGACGCGCGAGGCGGATTTTGCCGTGGGCAAAGGCGGGGTCCCCCTCGCCCTCTTTCAGTCGCCGTTGAGCTGAGACGGCGCCGACACATAACAACCACCCACCGATCACATCACCCGCGAGTTTTTGATAAGCGGTTGCACCCGCCAGCATATCTTCGCGATCCTGACCCGCAGATGTGAGCCAGGCTGCACCGGCCTCGAGCGCATCGGCAGCTGGTCCCAGGCGGGTCGCAAGTTTCGGCAGCTCGGGATTAGACGAGGTCGCGCAGTCTTCGACCGTCTGCCGGATATCTTCCAGAATTTCGCGAAGCGCGGCACCGCCCGACATGGTGAGCTTCCGGCCGACAAGGTCGATGGCCTGAATGCCGTTCGTGCCTTCATAAATCGGTGCAATGCGCGCATCCCGGAAATGCTGAGCGGCTCCGGTTTCTTCGATGAAACCCATGCCACCATGCACCTGAATGCCAAGCGACGACACTTCAACGCCAACATCCGTCGACCAGGCCTTGGAAATCGGGGTGAGCAGTTCCTCGCGGCGCTTGGCGAAAGCCCGATCTTCTTCGTCTTGCTCAAACTCGGCTTCGTCTGCGGCCACAGCGCAGCAATAGCAAATCGCCCGGGCCGCCTCGATCTTGGCTTTCATGGTCGTCAGCATATTGCGGACGTCCGGATGATGGATAATGGCATGCGGCGCCTCGCCGTCGATCCCGGGCGCACGGCCTTGCTTGCGGTCCATCGCATAGGCGAGGGCTTGCTGATAAGCCCGCTCGGCGATGCCAACGCCCTGAACGCCAACTGCGAGGCGAGCCGCATTCATCATGATGAACATCGCCGCCATGCCGCCAAACTCTTCACCGATCAGCCAGCCTGTTGCGCCATCCATTTCCATCACACAGGTCGGACTGCCATGAATTCCCAACTTATGTTCCAATCCAATCGCCTTGATCGCGTTGCGTTCGCCCAACGAACAATCCTCGTTCACGAGGAATTTCGGGATCAGGAAAAGGGAAATGCCCTTTGTGCCAGCAGGTCCGTCCGGCGTGCGGGCCAACACGCAGTGAATGATATTCTCAGCGCAGTCATGCTCGCCCCAGGTGATGTAGATTTTCTGGCCGGAGATCGCGTAGCTTCCATCGCCATTCGGCTCGGCCTTGGTCCGCAGAGCGCCAACATCAGAGCCGGCCTGGGGCTCGGTCAACTGCATTGTCGCCGACCACTCGCCGGTCAGCAGCTTTGGCAAATAGGTGGTTTTTTGTTCGTCCGAACCGCGCGCAATCAGCGCCTCGATGGCGCCAAACGTCAGCATTGGCCCAAGGGAAAAGGCCATATTGGCAGATTGCAGCGTTTCCATGACCGCTGAACCGAGGGCCCGTGGCAGCCCCATTCCGCCGTGCTCTGCCGGGAATTGCAGACCTTGCCAGCCGCCCTCCACGAATTGCGCATAGGCCTCCTTGATCCCTGGCGGGGTGGTGACAGCGCCATCATCCAGCTTACAGCCCGCCAGATCACCTGGACGGTTTAGTGGCGCCAGAACATCATTGGAGAACTTGCCCGCCTCTTCGAGGATCGCCGCCGTCAAATCGGACGAGAGATCCGGGAACGCGCCCGTCGTCTTCAGGCCGTCCATGACGGCAATTTCTTCCAGAGCAAAGCGAATATCGTCGACAGGTGCGCGGTACATGATCTGATCTCTCCATCCCTGCCCCGCAAGATAACGCCGGATTTTCAGGCGTCGAGCATTGGGCTGCGCGTCATTCCGCCCTACCTTCAGCAATGTGAAACGATTAATTCTTCTCTTGCCGGTCCTCTTGATCACAGCGTGCGTCTCCGCGCCGGTCACGGATCCGGTAGCGTTGCCGGCCGGGGATTGGCGGCTGGATCGGAACCATGCTTCGGTTCACTGGCAAGCCCGCCACTTTGGCCTCGCTTGGTATACAGCCCGCTTTGATGAACTGGACGCCAGCCTGACGTTCGACCCACTCGCGCCTGAAGCGGCCCGGCTTACCGCGATTATTGCGGCAGACTCGATTTCGACCGGTAACGAAGACTTCGATGAACGGCTGCGCGGGCCGGGCTGGTTTGCTGCTGATACCAGCCCACAAATCCTGTTTGAAGCGCATGGGATTGCCGTGACGGGCGAAAACGCTGGCTATGCCGATGGAAATCTGACCATTCGTGGCGTTACCCAGCCTGTCCGGATGGACATTGTTTTCTATGGCGGAAATTTCAACTTTCTGGAAAATCGGGATGTCATTGGCTTTGGAGCCGATATGGTGGTGTCCAGAAGTGAGTTTGGGATCGGCCAGCTGGTCCCGGCGGGCATCGCCGGCGACGAAGTAAGAATCCGGATCGAGGCCGAGTTCCTTCGGGAGGAATAAGGCATGACCGAATCGAAGCGATACACAGGCGTTGCGATATCGCTTCACTGGATCATGGCGATCACAATCATCGTTTTGATTTTTGCGGGCTGGCGGGCTGGTGACATGAGTGATGCGCTTTTTGCCGGGGACACATCGGTCAGCTTTACTGATGTCACAACGCTTTATAGCTGGCACAAGACTTTTGGCATTCTGGTGCTCGTCTTGAGTGTCTTTCGGTTGCTCTGGCGTTTTATGAACCCGCCACCGCCCCTGCCGGACAATATGAAACCATGGGAAAAAACAGCGTCTCGCTTCACTCATTGGGCGTTCTACGCGCTCATGATCGGCATGCCGATTGGGGGGTGGCTAACGGCTTCTGCGTCCGGTTTTCCAAATTATCTCTTCAATGTGGAGAGCATAGAGCTCCCCAATCTTGTGAGTGAAAACGAAGCGCTACATGAGGTCACGGCACGCGCTCACAGCGCCGGCGCCTGGATCATACTTGGGCTTTTGGCGCTTCATATTGCTGCCGCATTGCAGCATCACTTTATCAAGAAGGATGATGTGCTTACGCGCATGGTGATCTTCCTGAAACAACGAGACTAAAAATGAAAAACCTCCTCCCCCTTGGACTGGCGCTGGCCTTGTCAGCGCCAGCCGTCGCCAGCGACTGGACACTGGACAATGAAGCCAGTTCCGTCCGCATCGAAACGACCGCATTCGGCAGCACCGTGTCCGGAGAGTTCAGCAATTTCGAAACCGAAATCCGTTTCGACCCTGAAAATTTGCCCGACGCCCGAATTGTTGGCCGTGTCATGGTCGAGAGCGGGGACACCGGCAATCCCCAATACAATTCTGAAATGGTCAGCGATGACGGGTTGGATGCAGACACTTTTCCGCTGGCCGTTTTTGTCGCGACCGATGTGACCTCGTTCGACGCCTGCGCTGAAGGAGACGGCGAATGCTATCTCGCCAGCGGCAGCATCACACTGCGCGATTCCACGCAACCCGCTGATCTGGCCTTTCGTCTTTCGATTGAGGGAGATCGCGCGGTTGCAAGAGGCGAGTTGACGCTCGCGCGCGAAGATTTTGGCATCGGAGCTGGCAATTGGGCCAGTTCAGCTGAGACAGTAACGGTCAAGCTGCACATTGAAGCCGCGCGCTAGGCTTGATTCACCGGCCGTCCCGGCCCAATCAGACGCCATGTCGGCTACGATCAAATCCGCAACCGATCCCGATGCGATCGCAGAAGCCTGCACCACGCTGCAATCAGGTGCCCTGGTCGCGATTCCAACGGAAACGGTCTACGGGCTCGCGGCAGATGCGACCAGCGGCGAGGCCATTGCACGAATTTACGAAGCCAAAGCGCGTCCGCGCTTTAATCCGTTGATTGCCCATGTCAGCAACAAAGCTATGGCAGAGCAGCTTGTCGCCTTTAATCCCGCAGCAGAAAAGCTCGCTGAAGCCTTCTGGCCCGGCCCTCTGACATTAGTTTTGCCTCGATTGCCGCACTGTCCCGTCCACGATCTGGCCAGCGCCGGGCTGGATACGTTAGCGGTGCGTTGCCCGGACCATCCTGTTCCGCGAGCGGTTATTGCAGCTTTTGGCAAACCGCTCGTCGCGCCCAGCGCCAACCCCTCAGGAGCGGTCAGCCCAACCACTGCCCAACATGTCGCCGAAGGATTGGGCGAAAAAGCCGATCTTATTCTCGATGCGGGGCCGTGCGCGATCGGGCTGGAGTCTACCGTCATAGGCTTTAATGGAGAAAATGCTGTCTTGTTGCGCAAAGGCGGCCTCGCGCGAAGCGACATCGAAACGATCACGGAACCGCTCGCCGCCCCCGAAACCGACGCAGCATTGTTGTCGCCCGGCATGCTTTCCAGCCACTATGCGCCAGGAGCACCCATCCGCCTGAATGCCGCCAAAAAACAAGAAGGCGAAGTTCTACTTGGATTTGGCGGTCGGGCTGACGCTGATCTTGACCTGTCCCCAAGCGCTAGCCTGAAAGAAGCGGCGGCCAATCTATTTGCTTTTCTGCGGCAACTCGACGCCCGCGCACCGAAACGCATTGCAGTTTCCCCCATTCCTGACGAAGGTCTGGGCGAAGCCATTAATGACCGCCTTCAACGCGCCGCTGCACCACGAGACCAGACATGATCTCTATCGAAACGCTGACCGCCCTTAAAGACGCCGTTGGCGCCAAAGGCTGGAGTGACGACCCACATGAACTTGCGCCTCACACGTGCGACTGGCGGGGCCGTTGGCAAGGTGAAACGCCTCTACTGCTCAAACCGGCCACAACGGAAGAAGCAGCAGCCTGCGTGCGAATTTGCGCGCGGGAAGGTATCGCCATCACCCCGCAAGGCGGGAATACCGGGCTTGTCGGTGGGTCTATTCCGCGTGGTGAGGTTCTTATTTCCCTTTCCCGCATGAAACAGGTTCGCGAAATCGACACCGCAAATGATGCCATCACCGTCGAGGCGGGCTGCATTCTTGAGAGCATTCAGAATGAAGCGGAAAAAGTGGACCGGCTATTCCCGCTCAGCCTGGGCTCGCAAGGCTCGGCGACGATTGGCGGATTGATCTCCACCAATGCCGGCGGCGTGCATGTGCTGCGCTATGGCATGATGCGGGATCTGGTGTTGGGGATTGAAGCCATCCTTCCAGACGGACGCATCTGGAACGGGCTGCGCGGCCTTCGCAAGGATAACTCCGGTTATGATCTGAAACAGGTTTTCATTGGCGCCGAAGGCACTTTAGGCCTTGTCACAGCCGCGACGCTGAAACTCTTCCCAAAACCCGCCGAGACCAGTGTCGCATTCGCGGGAATCCCATCACCCGCAGCCGCGGTAGACCTGCTCGGTCTTGCCAAATCTGCTTCCGGTGGCACGCTTTCAGCGCTTGAAATCATTCCGCGCAACGCGCTCGACCTGGTCTTGCAACACATCCCCGATACCCGCGATCCGCTGGATCAAACGCACCCCTGGTATGCCCTTCTTGAAATCGGCGCCGCCCGGGTCGGCGAAGGCCGCGCGGCTATGGAGGACGCCCTTTCCTCAGGGTTTGAAGCGGGCCTGGTCACGGATGCGGTTATCGCTGAAAGCGAGAGCCAGGCGCACGCCCTTTGGCAACTCCGCGAGCCGATCGCAGAAGCCGAAAAAGCCCATGGCAAAGCGGCAAAACATGACGTCTCAATCCCGGTTTCGAAAATCGCCGCCTTTATCGTGGAAGCGACAGCGGCTTCTGAACGCCTGGTCGAAGGCGCCAATGTCATCGCGTTCGGCCATGTCGGAGACGGCAATGTTCACTTCAATGTGGCCAGCCAGGAAGCCGGCGCAGGGGATGCGTTCCTTGAACGCTGCCAGCCCGCCACTGAAGCGATCTATGATCTGGTCCAGAAATATGGCGGCTCGATCGCCGCTGAACACGGTGTCGGCACCCTTAAATCAGACGATCTGGCCGAGCGCCGGCCTCTGGAAGTGGAACTGATGCGCTCTATCAAATCAGCGCTTGATCCCAAGGGCATCATGAATCCACGGGTCTTGATCCCTGTTGCGCGCTAGCGGGCCTTTAAACCCGCCGCCAATCAAACTACATCGGGGTCAGGAGGTTGCCATGCTTGTTCTTCTTTCGCCTGCCAAACTTATGAATTTCGAGGATCAGCCGTCGCCGGAAACAACCCAGCCGGAATTGCTGGCGCGTGCCGCGACGCTGTCGAAGACAACCCGCAACCTGACCCGGTCGAAAATTCAACAAATGATGGGCTTGTCGGATGATCTGGCGCAACTGAACTATGAACGCTTCCGGGCCTTTGACCCTGAGAACAAAAGTGGCAAGGCGGCCGTGCTCACATTCAATGGTGAGGTTTACAGGGGCCTTGGTGCTTCTGATCTCGACAAGGATGACCTGACCTGGGCGCAAGATCGGCTTCGTATTCTGTCTGGTCTCTATGGCGTATTGCGCCCGCTTGATCAGATTCAGCCCTATCGTCTGGAAATGGGGACAAAGCTGCACACCAGAAAGGGCGAAACGCTCTATGATTACTGGGGCAGTGATATCGCGAAAGCGCTCAATGCCTCGCTCGACGCTGCCGGGACCGACACGATCCTGAACCTGTCGTCGAACGAGTATTTCAAAGTGGTCGACAAGAAAGCCCTAAAAGCCAACGTCATTGATGTATCCTTTAAAGAGGAAAAAGACGGCAAATCGCGTCCGCTCTTCATGTTCACAAAAGTTGCGCGCGGATTGATGGCGCGCTGGGTCATCGAGAATCGCGTGACGGACCCGGCCCAACTTTCAGACTTCAATATTGACGGGTATCGCTTCGATGCCGAGGCCTCAACGGACAACAAGCTGGAATTTGCTCGCCCCCAACCGGCCCCGAAGAACGCGAAAAAAGCCGCCTGAAGCGTGAAATCTCATATGGTGCAATGCAGCATTTTTTGTTAGGCGACGCCCTATGACCAGTATCCAAACAGATTTGAGCGGCCATGCTGCCGTTATCACGGGTTCGACCAGCGGCATAGGACTGGCTTTGGCCGAGGGACTTGCTGCCGCGGGCGCCAATATCGTCCTCAACGGACTTGGCGATAGCGATGAGATTGAGACCACCCGCGTCGATCTGGCGCAACGCCATGGCGTGGACGTGCGCTATCACGGCGCGAATATGTTGAAGCCGGACGAGATTGCCGACCTCATCGCGTTCACAAAATCCGAACTCGGCCGGGTCGATATCCTCGTCAATAATGCCGGCATTCAGCACGTCGCAAAGGTCGAAGAATTCCCTGAAGGCAAGTGGGATTCGATCATTGCCATCAACCTCAGCTCGGCTTTTCACACGATCAAAGCAGCCGTTCCGATCATGAAAGATCAGGGACGCGGACGTATCATCAACATCGCCTCCGCACACGGGCTGGTCGCCTCGCCATTCAAGTCGGCTTATGTCGCCGCCAAGCACGGCATTATGGGCCTGACCAAATCAGTAGCGCTCGAAGTTGCCGAGTCTGGAATCACGTCCAACGCCATCTGCCCTGGCTATGTGAAAACGCCTTTGGTGGAAGGCCAGATTGCTGACACCGCCAAAGCGCGCGGCATTAGCGAAGAAGACGTCGTCAATGATGTCATTTTAAAGGCGCAACCGACCAAGCAATTCGTAACTTATGATCAGCTCAACGGGCTGATGCTTTACCTGGCCTCGGATGCAGGCGCATCCTGCAATGGTGCGGCCTATCAGGTCGATGGCGGCTGGGTCGCGCAATAGGGTGAGCCAGCCGGTCTCTCTGGCCCTTCAGGGCGGTGGCGCACATGGCGCATTTACCTGGGGTGTAATCGACCGGCTCGCGGAAGACGGGCGTTTGCTTCCCTCCGCGATTACGGCGACCAGCGCGGGTGCCATGAATGCTGTCGTCTACACCGATGGTGTTCGCCGCGGTGGCTCTGATGAAGGTCGGGCTGCGCTGGAAGGCTTCTGGCAGAATGTTTCGCGCGCAGGCGCAACCTTTCATCCGGCCAAGCTTCCAGGTTTCCAAGCCGCAAATCAAATTTTCCCGTTTCTCGATGCGCTTTCGCGGATCACCAGCCCGTACGATCTCAATCCTTTTGATTTCAACCCACTAAGGGACATTCTCAATTCAAGCGTAAAATTTGAAGCGCTGGCTTCGTGCAAGGACGTGCAGCTTTTCATCTGCGCAACCTCGGTCCGATCCGGCCGGCCCCGCATATTCTCTGGCGAAGACATAACGGTGGATACCGTGCTGGCCTCAGCCTGCTTGCCCTTCCTGTTTCAGGCGATCGAAATCGACGGTGAAGCTTTTTGGGATGGCGGCTTTACCGGCAATCCAGCGATCTGGCCGCTCTATTACGCTGACACACCGCGCGACATTCTGATCGTAAATCTCAATCCTGTTGAGCGACCCGAAACGCCGAAATCGGCCGCTGACATCATGAACCGGGTCAACGAGGTCACGTTCAATGCCTCGCTGCTGGCAGAATTGCGCGCGCTCGCCTTTGTGAAGGACTTGATGGAAAACAACCAGCTGACCGGTGAATCGAAGGAAAATTTCCGCGACATGCTGGTGCATGCCATCCGGGCTGATGACGCGATGCGCAAATTGCCCGTCGATTCCAAATACGACACGCGCTGGAGCGCGCTTACCGCACTGCGCGATGCTGGTCGGCAGGCGGCGTCCGAATGGCTCGAGACATGCGCTGAACATGTCGGCCAGAAATCAACGATCCGCCTCCACGAAGAATTTTTGGGCCGCTAGGCCGCATCCACTTTCAGCGTCCCATCCGGAGCGGGTGCCGCGAGCTCCAGAAGGAACTGCGGATCCGCCTCGGCATCCAACCAGATCTTCTGCGCGTTCTCGTCGAGAATGACCGGCATCCGGTCATGATAGTCCGCCGCATCCGCATTCGGTGTCGTTGTCAGAATGGTGAAGGTCAGCTGTTTCTGGCCATCACCCCGGTCTCGGGCTTCCCACAAGCCGGCAAACACCAGCAGAGAGCCATCCACCTTTGAGAAGCGCCATTTCGTCTTGGCGCCGGGTTTTCCGGTCCATTCATAAAAGGCGACTGCCGGGACCAAGGCCCGCTTTCGTTTGAATGCGTTCCGGAACATCGGCTTTTCCGCGACCGTCTCCGAACGCGCATTAAACATGGGCCGGCGGGGTTTTTCTTTCATCCAGCTGGGCTCCAGCCCCCAGCGCATTAAAACCACCCGGGTCTGACCGTCCTGCCCCACCGCAATCACCGGTCCCCGATCGCCCGGCGAAAAGTCCGTATTGGCGATGAATTCGGGGACCTCCAGGCCGAGCATCTCGCCCAGCGTCTTGGGATCCACCTCAATGTCATAGCGGCCACACATGGGCTGGTCTCTCCATCGATTTGGTCTAGCTTCGCGACGCACCGCCCGCCGTCAAGGAGCCGACATGTCTGAAACGAAACGTCCCCTCGCCTGTGTTGGCGTTGTGTGCCGCCGCGGCGATCAGGTTTTACTGATCAAGCGTGGCCGCGAACCCCTGAAAGGCAAATGGTCTATTCCCGGTGGCAAAGTGGACTTTGGCGAGCAGGTCAGAGACGCAGCCTTGCGGGAGCTCAAGGAAGAGACCGGCGTTACCGCCCGGATTACGCGCCTGATTGATGTGGTCGATTCCATTATGGAGGGCCAACATTTCGTTTTGATCGACTTTGAAGCCGAATGGCTCAGCGGTGAGCCTGTTCCCGATGATGATGCTGATGCGGCAGAATTCGTACCGGTTGACGAAGCGATTAAGCGCGTCAGCTGGGATGAGACCCGGCGCGTGATCAGGCCTGCCTAGACCTCGCCGCAATGCTGCGGCAAACAACGACCATGAAGTGGCTCGTACTCATCTTTATGGCTTTCTGGGCGGTACCCGCAGTGGCACAAGACAAGCCGCGCGAATATGCCGAACCGGCGCATGTCCAGGAAGAGCCGGAACCGTTCCGAGATCCGGGCCGAACGCTTCCCTATCTGGCGTACACGCTCGGTCAACTCCATTATCTGGCATTCGCGTGCGAAGGCGAAGACAATCAGCAATGGCGCGACCAGATGATTGCACTTCTCCGCCTTGAAGCCCCCGTATCAGGCGTTCGGCGATCGCGGTTGATCGAAGCCTTCAATGACGGTTATCAGGTTGAACAGCAGACCCGGACGCGGTGCGGCGCGGAAGCCGAGGCTCAGCGCCGACAACTAGCCCAGCGCGGAGCCCAGATGAGCCAGGCCATGCTAAACGAGGTACTGGACTAGCCGTAATAGTCGCCTTCCGCCGCGCGCAATTTGGATTCGTCCTTATGCGGCGGGAAGACTTCCAGCTTCACATGCTGGCGGCGATTGGTCGAAATCACGAAGAATCGCATGTCCGGATAGTCTATCTTGCATTCCAGCATGGCCGAGGTGATGAGATCGACATTTTTCGGGTCATCATCCGACATGCCAAAGCTGTGCTGAAGGTCGCGTCCATAGGCGTCCAGGCCGCGTTCAACGCATTGGCGGATTGCCTTGCGCTTCAAGCCAGCCGTTGTGAGGTGAGGCCCCAATTCTTCGCGAACCTCAGGATTCGAAACACCGAAGATCGACACATAGTTCGGGCTTTCCGGGATCTCACCGGCCTCTTTGAGCAGATTAATCCCGGCCTTGATCGTTGAACGCGAATGCTGGCGCGCCGTGACGACAGCGATCGGCCGCTTCTTGAGAACAGCATAACGGAAAATATCCCAGGACGGCCCCTTCCAATCGCCGCCCTCTAACGCCCGGCGGATATCTCTGAGCAAGTATTCCTCACCATTCCGGTCTTTTCCGTCTGCGAACTCGCGAAACGCGCGTTCTGGCGGTGCGGCCCAGTCTTCCCAATCGCCGGCGACGCCGAGATAGGCCCGAATGCCCTCGAACTCGCGCTGCGACATGGTTTTCTCTTCGCCGGTAACGGTGTTGAGAAGATGTACCTTGGTCGGAAGATGAAGGATGTTTTCGTCAATATCGAAGAAATAAAAGCTGGTGCGCTCGGACATGATCTTTGTTCCCTTCAGCCTTCCAGAATTCTGCCGCGCGATCCGTCCGCGCCCGGTTTTCTAAGCTTTCCAATATCATACATCACAAAACCTGCAGCGTGCTGAGCTCAGTCAGGCTTTTCTGTTCTCTCCAGAAGTCGTTCGGCTGCTCCAATAACAGCTTCAACACGCAGATCGTCCAGCAAGCTCGACGGGTGTTGGCGCCAATCCGGAAACTCTGATTTCGTGGCTTCCAATCCGCGAGGCCCCCGAACCGTTGCGCATTGCTCGCCATAGGGCCCGTACAACATCTCGTCCGACGGACCGAACAGGCCAAGCGTCGGCGTTCCCATAGCAGCAGATATGTGCATGACGCCCGAGTCATTGCCGATAAACAGCCGCGCTCGTTCAACAATGGCTGCGACATCGGACAAATAGAGTTTGCCGGTCAGATCCACAACGCCATTATCGGGAAGAGCCGCCAGTATAGGTTCAGCATGCGGTTCGTCGCCAGGCCCGCCGACAATCACCACTCCCGCTCCCGCCATGGCTCCGCCGGGCGAAACAAGTGTTTTTACCAACTCTGCAAAGTGTGTGGCGGGCCACATTTTGAAAGGCAGGCTGGCCGAAGGACACACGGCAAGCCAGTCCCGGCCCGGTGGTATCCACTGTAGGGCGCGTTGCCGTGCTTCTTCCGGCAAATAGAGCCTGGGCTCAGGAGGCGGATCAAGGCGCAACACTCCGGCTGCCTCGCGAACCTTATGCATTTTCACTTTGGTTGACCGGAGGACTTTCCGTGTATTTGCGGCAAGCAGATAGGCAATCGCAGATCCGCGCAAATCAACAATCAAATCCCAGTGCTGAAAAACAACCCGCCGCCACAGGCCTAACCAGTGCAAGCCAAAAGATTTTTTCCTGACTATGATCAGCCGCTCCAGCCCGGGCGTGTTCTCGAGAACGGGCTGGGCCAACGGCCCGCATGCAACCGTGAACTTCGCATCCGGCCATTGCCGCACGAGATAGTCCAGCACACCGGAATTGATGACTGCATCGCCAATCCGCGTAGACGTGATGAACAGAATCCGCTTCATGAATTGCGGCTTAAACCAAGCCCGCCCCCTTGGCCAGCACCACACTCAATGCCATATCGCGGCTATGTCATCACACGTCAGACACCTCGCAGACCGTTCTGTTATCCGCATTGCCGGGCCAGACACTTCAGAGTTTCTCCAGCGCGTCATCACCACCGACATTCCGGCAATCAGTCCCGGCGAGATCAAATCCGGCGCGCTGTTAACCCCGCAAGGAAAAGTCATTGCCGACTTTCTGATGCATGGCACAAAAGATGGGATCGATCTTGATATCTGGCGAGAGGCCGCCGAAAGCCTGGTAAAACGGCTCACGCTCTATCGCCTTCGGGCCAAGGCCGAGATTGTTCTGGACTCAAACCTCGCCGTAATCGTTGGCGAAGGCGCTGCCGATCCGCGGTCCCCATCGCTGCCGCACAGGAGCATCCAGCCGGCCTCGTCCGGGTTTGAACCGGGCGACAGTGAACAAACGGCAGCAGAGATTCGCAGCGGCGTGCCGGCACTTGGCCGTGACTACTTCGAAACCGAGGTGTTCCCGACGGACGTGAACCTCGACCTTTATGGCGGAATCGCGTGGCGAAAAGGCTGCTTCATTGGTCAGGAAGTTCTGTCACGAATGAAACGCCGAGGAACAATCCGCAAGCGCACTGTGAAAATCGAGGCGAAAAACACACTGCTCAAACAAGGTGATATCTTGCTGGCTGGTGATCGGCCTCTCGGGACAGTGACATCGGCTTACGACACCACCGCGCTTGCAATTGTCCGGCTTGACCGGTTGGAGGTCGCTGAGGTTCAACCCTCCATAGGCGGCATAGCTGTGAATATCATCCAGCCCGAACTGGACTGAGGCCGCGCTCTCGCCAGATCGGATTTCCCGGTCTAAAGCGAGTGGATGACGGCACAAGGTTTAACGAGATGCCCCTGGGCTCCTGATGGTGATCCGCTTTATGCGGCCTATCACGATACCGAGTGGGGCGTTCCCGAATACGATTCCCGAGCGCTTTGGGAAAAGCTTGTGCTCGATGGCATGCAAGCCGGGCTGGCCTGGATTACCATTCTGAGAAAACGGGAAACGATCCGCGCCGCCTTTGAGGGCTTTGATCCGGAAAAAGTCGCCGCCTATGAGGAACGCGACATTGATCGGTTGCTAAATGATCCCGGCATCATCCGTTCGCGTCCGAAAATCGCGGCGACCATAACAGGCGCCCGCATTTTCCTGCAGATGCGCGATCAAGGCGAGGACTTCAGCACCTATCTGTGGGATTTTATTGGCGGGCAACCGATTCAGAATTCATGGCAGACCATGGCTGAGGTCCCTGCAAAAACGCCCTTGAGTGAGGCGCTGTCAAAGGACCTGAAGAAGCGGGGTTTCAAATTTTGCGGACCTGTTATCGTCTATGCCTTCATGCAGGCTGTCGGCATGGTCAATGATCATCTTGTAGGCTGCCCCCGGCATGCCGAGGTGAAATCGATGGGAGCGCGCGAATGAAATCTTCCGTTTTACTGATTGCTGCTGGGTTATTACTTGCGGGATGTTCCACGTTGAATTGGCCACCTGAGCGTGACAATGAAGATTTGACGGCTCAGGATTTACATCGCGGAGAATGCCGGCTGGCCAGGGCATCTGATCCGGCGGGTCCAGGCGAATGGGTCTGCGAAAACCCTCGAACCGGTGAGATCGAACGTCAAACCAACAACCCGATCTACAACGACCAGTAGTTCCGGCTCTATTCACGGATCTTCCAGATGCACAATGCGGTAATTCGATCCAGCGGCTTATGGACCCCGCCCGAAAGCGTCAGCAATGACGAATTGGTCGCCTGCTACAATGCGTGGGTCGAACAATGGAATGCCCGAAATGCGGACGCCATTGCGGCAGGCACTCTGCAGGCAAAAGAACCATCGTCATCAGGTTTCATCGAGAAAGCGTCGGGCATCCAGTCCCGATACACAATCGACAAGGCCGGCGTGCTGGACATTGATCGGATGCGACCCGGCGTCAGGCGGCGCGGCGACAATGAAATTTCCGTTATGGCAGAAGCGGGACTAGTAGCTGCGAAAGCCGCTCTCGAAGCTGCGGGCCGTGATCCGTCGGAAGTTGACGGCGTCATTTGTTCGGCAACCACCATGCAACGCACCTACCCCTGCATCGCCATCGAAATTCAAAACGCATTGGGAATAAAAGGGTTTGGCTACGATATGAGCGTCGCATGTTCGTCGGGCACGTTCGGACTGATAAACGCCGTCAACGCCATTCAGACCGGACAGGCACGGTCGGTTTTGTTGGTGACACCCGAAATTACAACGCCCCAGCTCAATTTCCGCGACCGGGACAGCCATTTTATTTTCGGTGATGTTGCGGTCGCGCTGTTGGTTGAACGTGAGGAGGACGGCCTTGACGGATGGTCTGTCCGCAACATGCAGATGAAAACCGTCTACTCGAATAATATCCGGTCGAACTTTGGCTTCCTGAACGCCTGCGAGACGCCGGAACCTGGCTTTGAAGACCGGTATTTTGTCCAGGAAGGCCGGCGGGTTTTCAAAGAAGTCTGCCCCATGGTGGCTGATTTGATCCTCAAACAACTTGCCGCCAATAATCTGGCGTCCACAGATATGAAGCGGCTCTGGTTACATCAGGCGAACATCAATATGAATATGATGATCGCCCGTAAGGTCTTTGACCGGGAATTTTCCGAGGACGAAGCACCCGTTATTCTAAACGAGTTCGCGAATACAGCCGGGGCGGGTTCTCTGGTTGCGTTCCACCGTCACAGCGATGGCTTCGCAGCTGGCGAAAAGGGGCTAATGTGCTCATTTGGAGCAGGCTACTCAGTCGGCTCAGTAATTTTGGAGAAACGCGCGGCATGAGAGATTGCGTCATTCGTTCCGTGGGCTGGACCGCGCCGGAAAGCCGGATAACCAATGCCGAGCTGGTTGAGGTGTTTAATGCCTATGCCGACCAGTTCAACGCTGAAAACGAAGCGGCAATTGAAGCAGGCGATCTCAATGCCGTTCCTCATTCGAGCGAACAATTCATCGAACAGGCCTCTGGTATTCTGAATCGGCATGTCGTCGACAAGGACGGCTTGATGGACATCAATCGAATGCGCCCACGAATTCCGCATCGCGAAAAGGAAGCTATGGCTTTTCAGGCGGAATTTGGCCTGAGCGCTGCCAGAAAAGCCCTGGAGAAAGCCGGACGGACCGCCGAAGATGTCGACGGGTTGATTGTCGCCTCATCGGCTCAACAGCGGAATTTTCCCGCCGTTTCTGTTGAAATACAGAACGCCCTCGGCATGACACGCGGATGGGCTTTTGACATGACCATGGCCTGCGCTTCAGCGATCTTCGCTATGCAGCAAGCGCGCGAACTGATCCGGACCGGTCAGGCAGACGCCATCCTCATTGTCTGCCCGGAAATCATGAGCGCAATCAATCACTACCGGCGTCGCGAGGTTCATTTTATTTTCGGGGACGCAGCCGCGGCTGTTTTGCTCGAAGCGGGTGACCGCGAGGCCGGCGGTTGGGAGTTACAAGGCGTTCGGCTGGAGACGAAATGGTCAAACGCCTTGCGGTCCGATTTCGGCTTTATGAACCACACCGAATTTGAAGAAGGTGAAGCCTTCGAGGCCTTCGTGGATCAGGATGGTCACCGCGTTTTTCGTGACGTCATTCCGATGGCGTCCAAAGTGTCGTCCACCCTTATCTCGGATCTCGGCTACAAGCCCAGCGACATCCGGCGCGGCTGGCTGCATCAGGCCAACATCCGGATCGTGCAGGCGGTTGTGAAAAAAGCACTCGAGCGCGAACCGAATGCCGATGCCGCTCCGATTATTCTCAATGAATATGGTAACACATCTTCCTCCAGCGTGTTGATGACGTTCGATATGCACTCCGACGATCTTGTTCCGGGAGAACGTGGATTGATGTGCGCGTTCGGAGCAGGTTATGGATGCGGAGCCGCCATCGTCGAAAAACGCTAGGAGGCGGAGTATGCATAGGTCAGCAATAGCCGGGATTTCGGGCGCATTTTTACTTGCGGCCTGTTCGCCGGACCAAGCGGTTGATGAAGTCCAACCGGACACATCGGACGACAACACCGAAAGTGCCGCAGAAACCGAAGCGCCAAGATCAACAGACGACGAAACCGCTGGCCTGCCGGATACAGATATCGCCGTTGCCACGATGACTTGGCAGGACGGACTTCCTGTCATTGATCAGCCGCGGATTTATACGACGCAGGGCCTTTACGACAATCAACCGGCCTTTGACGAGGCCGGTGGATTCTATTTCACCACAGAAACGCCGGGCAATCAGACCGATATCCGGTATATGCGCCAGGACGGCACGGTCAGCGTTTTCACCGCAACACCGGACATCAGCGAGTATTCGGCCCGTCGGTCACCTGACGGCACGTCCGTTACCTATATTCGCCAGGCGCCAGGTGATGTTGGCGGTCAGGTTTATCGGACCCGGGTCGATGGCGCGTCATCAGCACCGGTTCATCCCTATGGTCCATCCGGGTATTACGCATTGTCCGGCGACCAATCGGTCATGCTTTTGTTTGCGCTGACCGATCCCTTCACCTTGCGCTGGGCGGATAATGACAACGGCATTGAACGGCAGGTTACAGCCGAACCCGGCCGCGGGCTTTACTCGTCTCCGGATGGGCAATCGGCGTATTTTACACTGGCGCACGCCGAGGGCGGTTTCACGATCCACGAATACGACTTTGCATCCGATTCGATTTTGGAGCTTTTTCGTCTCCCGGGGGAGAGTCAGGATTACGCGGTCTTTTTGAACCCGGAGGGCCAGTTAAGCTGGCTTTCTTCGTCGGGCGATACGCTGTTTTACCGCGATGAAGATCATGCTAGCTGGCAGTCCATTTCCGATTTAGGCGGAATGGGGTTTTCAGGCGTGACCAGGCTGGCAGTCTCGCCGCAAGCGGACCGCATTGCGATCGTTTTCGAAGAATAGACTAGACCTTCTGAACGTCTGTTATCTTGTAGGTGAGATCTTCTCCATCCGCCTCATGGATGGTGAGATATTCGCCGAGGCGCAAGACATGGTCTCCCAGCCTGTAGACCGGCTCGTCCGGCCCTTCATCTTCCTCATCATAGCGGAAGTACCAGTGACTGCCGCGATGAGTCAGCCATCCATCGGCTTTCTCATCTTCATCGGGTGAAAACCGCAGAACGATGCATTTTTCGCGGTTCTTGCGCCAAAAATCCAGGTCCAGATGGCCGGACCCATCAAGAGGCGCAACAATTGTATACCCCCGGTGGTCGTCGCCATCAGGATGGCTGGTACCGGGATTGCGGCTCAATCTCATGACAACGCGTGACAAGGCCATCTCTTCCCTCCAAATAACCCTTCGCCATTTAAGGGAATGGCAGCCAAAAACGTCAATGGGCAAGCAACATGGCCGGACCATCGGTCGCAGCCAGAAGTGTGCGTGTAACACCGCCGAAAACGAACTCCCGCAAGCGCGAATGGCCATAGGCTCCGGCAACGAGCAAATCATGGTCCTGTGCACCTTGAAGCAGGCATTCGCCGACATCCGGACCAAACGCATCAATATCTACCGTTTCTGATCGCTTGCCGCGGACCGAGAGCCAGTCGTAAAGCCGGTCAACCGAGGCTGCCCGCCGATCCCGATATTCCAGGCCTTTCTCGGACTGCAATACAGTGACTTTCTCTGCGGCGGATATCAGGGGAGCGGCAGCATACATGGCGCGGGCTGCCTCGCGCGAGCCATCCCAGGCGATAGCGACTTTTGCCGGAGGTGTATCCTTTTCCCCGCAGACATAAATAGGTGTTTGTTCGTCGATTAGGATTGCCGTCGCCAATGCAGAAACCGGGCCGTTACCGGATGCTGCATAGCGCGATGTAACGACCAGGCGTGACAGACGGGTTTCCGCAGCAGCGTCCTCGGGTTGATCTGAAATTCTCAGAAACCGCCCCCGGATCGCCGTCAGATCGGCATACTCGAGCGCATCAATAAAGGTCATTTTTGCCTGTTCAACGCGCTTGTCGGACTCTTGCTGGATCGACGACAGCGCACCGGCCATAACGGAAACTGCAGCGCCGCTTGGCCCGGCCCACATCATGAAATCGGTTGGATCAGGCTCCAGAAATATGGCATCGAGCGTCGCGTCAAATCGTGCCGCCAGTCGTGCTGCCGCGCGCGATGGCAGGATATCGATATCGTCACCCTGCAGCGTTACGACAATCCGTTCTTTTGCCATCTAGTGCTCCGCTTTCACTCATGCCCATGCTTGATATCCAGCGTATCGGGCTTAGGAAGTCAGAGGGTTAATAGCGGCTGATTATTCGGGGATAAAGCGAAATGAGTAAGCGGGTTCGCGCTAAAGATGTTCCACTTCGGGCCTGGCAACGCATGTTGTCCGGCCGACGGCTTGACCTGCTCGATCCCTCTCCGCTCGATATTGAAATCGATGATATCGCCCATGGATTAGCCCGCGTCGCGCGGTGGAATGGCCAAACTCGGGGCGCCCATGCCTTTTCTGTTGCGGAACACAGCGTTTTGGTCGAACAGATCGTCTCAACGCTTTATCCCAAGCTGGAAACGAAATGGCGGCTTGCCGCTCTGCTTCATGATTCTTCAGAATATGTCATCGGCGACATGATCAGCCCGTTCAAAGCGGCACTGGGCGTAAATTATCGCGAATTCGAGGACCGTCTGGAAGCGGCGGTACATATCCGATTTGGTCTACCGCCAAAAAGCCCCGTTGAAGTCAAACGGAAGATTAAACGTGCCGACCGGATATGTGCACACCTGGAAGCTATTCAGATCGCCGGCTTTGGCGAAGAAGAGGCTCGGCAGTTCTTCGGCCCCTTGCCGCCGGAGCTCGATATTGAAATTCGTCCAATGGCCGCCAACAAAGCGCAGGAATTGTTTCTTGATCGGTTTCATGCCTTGTTGAAGCAATTGGATCATGCGCAGACGACAAGATCGACATGAGCTTGCCGCCGGTCGCAGTTGGGCTGAATGCCGTTGTGATCGCCGCCGGCGAAACGGCACCGCAAGTCCTCGTCGTGCCCCGCAAGTCCAAAGAGCCAGCGCTGCCTTTCGGTCCTTTTGATCCGGCCCGTCACAGGACTTTCGAAATTGGCCTTCGTGAATGGGTGAGCGAGCAAGCGCAATTCCAGCTCGGCTATGTCGAGCAACTCTACACATTTGGTGACCGCGGGCGGGAAGCACCGCTTGCCGACCTTCCTGCTTCGAATGAGGCCCGAATTATTTCGATTGGCTACCTCGCACTGACGCCCGAGGCAAAATCGCTTCCAAGTGGCGGTGGGGAATGGTGGAACTGGTACATGTTTTTCCCATGGGAAGACTGGCGCAATGGCAAGCCATCCATCTTGTCCGATGAGATTGAGCCGGCCCTGCGCAACTGGATCGATGAAGCGGAAACAGAAGGGCGCAGGGCGTCGCGGCGCGACCGGACACGCGCCAACTTTGGTTTGGATAACCGGCCCTGGATCGAGGAACGCTGTCTCGACCGGTATGAGTTGCTCTATAGCGCCGGACTGATCGCCGAATCCGCTCGTGACAGAGATGAGCGCCTCGCATCACCCGCCATCAGCCGGTCTATGGCGTCCGATCACCGCCGGATCATGGCCACCGCGATCAGCCGCTTGCGCGGTAAGATCAAATACCGCCCTGTCGTTTTCGAGCTGATGCAAGACGTGTTTACGCTTTCGCGCCTCCAGCAGGTTGTAGAAGGCATTGTTGGCTATCCCCTGCATAAACAGAATTTCCGCCGCGCGCTTGACCGCTCAGGCTTTATTGAAGGGACAGGCAAGCTCGAGGCCCGCACGGGCGGACGCCCCGCGGAGCTCTTCCGCTATCGCCGCGAAGTCCTCCGTCAAGGCGAAGCCACAGGCATTTCTGTCCCTCGCTTGCGTCTGAACTAGGCAATGCGTAACTGCAAAACCCATTGATTTTCTGCCGTAAAACACCTACTTGTTCTCAGTAAGAGCAAAAGGGTGGGCACCGTCCGTGTCCACCTTTCTTCGAACCCTAATAATGCTCATTTTGAGCATAAAAGGAGTAATTGAGATGGATGGTTTGAACTGGACCCGCCCTAACTGGCGCTGTGAAACGGACTTTGCACCATCTGAACCGGCAGAGACCCTTATTTACGATGATGAAGTAAGGGCCGAGACTGACCATCTTTATCAACAGGTCAGAGACGTGATCCTCCCCGACGAATGGCCAGCCCATGCGCCTTTGATTGCCGCTATCAACCGGCTGAAGAAAGAAAAAGGCGCTGTCATCTTGGCGCATAACTATATGACCCCCGAGATCTTCAATTGTGTTGGCGATCTTTCCGGCGACAGTCTCGCCCTCGCCCGCATGGCGGCCGAGGTTGAACAGGATACCATCATCCAGGCGGGCGTGCATTTCATGGCGGAAACCGCCAAGATTATGAGCCCTGAAAAGACCGTTCTGATCCCCGACATGAAAGCAGGCTGCTCCCTCGCGGAGAGCATCACAGCAGCAGATGTTCGGGCGATCCGAGCGAAATATCCCGACTATCCGATCATAACCTATGTGAACACGTCAGCAGCTGTGAAAGCCGAAGTCGATGTCTGCTGCACCTCCAGCAACGCGGTTCAAGTGACGGAATGGGCGGCCAAGGAATGGGGATCGGACACCGTGATCCTTATCCCGGATGAATTCCTAGCGAAAAATGTCGCGGCGAATACCGATGTCCGCATCCTGACATGGAAAGGCAGCTGTGAAGTCCATGAACGCTTCACCGCAGATGATGTGGAAGCCCTGCGCGAAGGCCACCCTGGCGTGATCGTACTCACCCACCCGGAGAGTCCGGAAGAAGTGGTCAAAGCTGCCGACTTTGCGGGTTCGACTGCGGCCATGGCCAAATTTGTGCAAGATCAGAAGCCGGAAAAAGTTGTGCTCCTGACCGAGTGCTCCATGAGCGACAATGTGGCGGTTAAGAACCCAGGCGTGAAATTTGTCCGTCCGTGCAATCTCTGTCCGCACATGAAGCGGATCACGCTTGAAAATATTTTTGATGCGCTGCGCTATAACCAACACGAAGTGGTTGTTGATGGCGACGTAGCCGAGCGCGCGCGTATCGCTATCCAGCGGATGCTCGATCTGCCCAAGCCGGATAAGCCCGCCCAATTTGAACGTGATCGTGCGCCAGTCCCGGTCGCGCTGGTGTAGCGGCGGATATGACACGTCCCGTTGTTATCGTCGGGGCCGGTATCGCCGGGCTCTGGACGGCGTTGAAACTGGCACCCAAACCGGTCATTGTTTTAACCGGCGCCGCGTTGGGCACTAGCGCGGCAACCGCCTGGGCACAAGGCGGCATTGCCGCAGCGCTTGGTGATGGTGACAGCGCAGACCTGCACGCCGGCGATACAATTGCAGCGGGTGCCGGTCTGACTTGCCCGGAAGCCGCCACAGCCCTGGCCCAAGGAATTCCAGAACAAATCGCGTCGCTTCAGGCGATGGGCGTGCCGTTCGATATCGATGACAGTGGTCGCATCGCACTTGGCCTCGAAGCCGCGCATTCGCATCCCCGCATTGCGCATATCAAGGGCGATCAAGCCGGACAGGCCATTCTTGGCGTGCTGATCCGCGCAGCCCGGAAAGCGGATCACATTGACATCCGCAAAGGCTGGCAGGCAACGGGCTTGATTCCTTCTTACGAAGGCGGATGTGCTGGCGTTATTGTACGTGACCCGGCGGGTGAAAGAGACGACTTACAAGCTGCACATACCGTTCTGGCGACGGGCGGCTATGGTGGTCTCTTTGCCGATACAACCAGCCCGCAAGGCGCGACAGGTTCGGCCATTGCCATGGCCATGGCGATCGGTGCGGGGTTCCGAAACCCGGAATTCGTGCAATTCCACCCGACCGCAATCCAGATCGGCGGGGATCCGTTGCCACTGGCCACCGAGGCCTTGCGGGGTACAGGCGCGCGTATTGTTGATGCAGACGGCAAGTCTATCACCGACGGGCAAGATCTTGCCCCGCGTGATGTGGTGGCGCGCGCCGTGTACCACGCCAACCGGTCAGGTCGCCAATCTTATCTCGATGCGCGTACGGCAGTCGGTGAGGCTTTTCCTGAGGCATTCCCAGGCGTTTTCAACGCCTGCCAAACAGCCGGGATTGACCCTCGAACCGAGTTGATCCCGATTTGTCCGGCAGCGCACTACACAATGGGCGGCATCGCAACCGACCTTGACGGGCATACAGGTGTAACCGGCCTTTGGGCAGTTGGTGAATGCGCAAATAATGGCCTGCACGGGGCCAACCGGCTGGCCTCTAACTCGCTGGCCGAGGGGCTTGTCATTGGTTACCGGTTGGCCGAGGCCCTTACCTCCCAAACCGTCCGACCGTCACAGCCTCCGCGAGGTCAACAAGTCACGTCGCTGCCGCGCCTCGTGCTTCCGGGACTTCGTCGAGCGATGAGTGATCTGGCTGGGGTCGAGCGAGATGCCACAGGCCTTCGAGACCTGCTCAACCGGATTGACCGGCTGGAAGCGCGCTATGGACGAACACATGAAACAATCCTCTCGCGGACCATCGCCGTGGCAGCTTTGACGCGGACCGAGAGCCGAGGTGCTCATTTCCGGCTGGACTTCCCACATCCAGCAGCCCAAGCAGAGGACACGTTGATTGCGCCGATGAATCCAACCGCACGGGCTGCCGAATGATTCCACATCTTCCCATCGACCTTGTTCGCGAAACGGTACAGCGCGCTCTGGCGGAAGATGTTTCCGGTGCAGGTGACATTACATCACTGGCCGTTGTCCCGGAAACCGCGAGGGTGGCTTTTGAGTTGCGGGCCCGGCAGAACGGCGTTTTGTGTGGCCTCCAACCGGCCATCGAGGTCTTCACCCAGGCCGGCCCGAACCTGTCGATTGACGTGCTTGCCAGCGATGGCGATCCGCTCGAACCCGATGAGAGTGTGTTGCGGATCGAAGGGGCGGCCCGAGAGTGCATGTTGGCAGAACGCACAGCGCTCAACTTTCTCGGTCGCATGAGTGGGATCGCGACGCTCACCCGCCGCTATGTTGATGAGATTGTGGGTACCAAGGCAAAAATTGTTCACACCCGGAAAACAACACCCGGCCTGCGCGCGTTTGAAATTCAGGCCGTTCGAGCCGGTGGCGGCGCCCCGCATCGCTTCAATCTCTCAGACGCCATCCTGATCAAGGATAATCATATTGCCGCCGTGAAAAGCCCTGCTGAGGCTGTCCGTGCGGCAAGAGAAAACGCCGGACACATGGTTCGGATCTCATGTGAAATAGACCGGTTGGAAGATTTATCGAGGGTCATGAAAGCAGGCGCAGATGTTGTCCTGCTTGATAATTTCAACATTGGAGATTTGCGTTCTGCCGTGGTCGAAGCCGCTAGCCGCGTAATCCTGGAAGCCTCGGGCGGCGTCACGCTCGAATCGGTTCGCCATATCGCCGAAACCGGCGTCGAGATCATTTCCGTTGGGTCGCTAACCCACTCGGCGCCGAATTTCGATTTTGGATTGGACGCGGTCTAAATTCTAGTTCGCCGTCGTTACTGCGACCGACGTCTGTCCGCGAATAGTGCCATCCTCTGCGACAAAGTCGACAAAAATGCGATTTCGAGCGGGATCATCCGTGACCACTTGACCCTGTCCGCGAACGAAAAGCGAGAAGGTTCGCGGTACATTTGGATCAAAGGTGATAGCAATGTCAGCAGTCGCTGGCGCGAGACATTGGCCGCCTTGTTGGCCTGTCGTTTCGCAAATCAGCACGCGCAGCGCATCATCATTAAAAGGAGCATCCAGACCATTCGCATATCCCACACCTGTCCAGTTCAGAACCGCTCGGGGACGAACAGTAATACTTTCGCTGGTTCCAATATTAAGCCCGGCAGCGGCAAAAGCTGCATTCGAATTAGGGCCACCCGTCGAAACACGGCCGTCATTGGATGCCGTTGCTGCAATAGCAATGACATCCGCCGTTGGAGTTGATGAGGCTGAAAGCTGAAGCGTATTTATTCCCGGCAGGATGGGCGCAGGCAGCGTATTTGCGCAATCGAACAGATATTCGACTTGAAGCGGTTGAAACGGAACTGCCCCCACAAAAAACTCTTCGAAGGGCGTTGTTACCAGCAAGAACGACTGACTCGAACCCGCTGGGATGGATACAGGGGTATTTGCCGTTCCCGTTAATGCGTTGGTGTTTGGGTCAGTTGTTTGAAAGCCGATGCGTGTCGTGGTGACAGAAGACGGCAATATTTCGCAATCGGTGGCGGTCGTATCACCATTATTTACAATGGTCGCAAAAACCGTCGCTGGTGAGTTGAACGGCACAGAACGGCTCGTGGGCAGAACGGCTGCGCGCAAGGGCGGGTTAGCGATGGTTACCGTCATAGTATCCTCAAGCACTTGAGGATCTTCACCGGTGCCATTGTCCCGACCATCATTTCCGCCGTCAGGGTCGACAGACGTGAAAGTTGCGGTGATCTGATAATCGCCTGCAACAACAGGATTAGTCAAAACACCCGGCACTGCATTCGCGACGATGTTTGAGAAAAACTGAGAAGACAACGTATCGTCCCGGCCATCGCCACCAAAGGGTGAAATCAAGGTGATGGTGGGCCCATTCTCCGTATTTGCATATTCAATTGTCGGTTCCTCGACCTGTTGGTACGCGCCGTCCAGATTTGAATCGACATAAGCACGTGTCGCGGACAGAGATCTCACCTGCAACACACGCTCCGGAATCCCCAGTGTTGACGTATCAAAATCGAAACCGTAGGTGCCAACGATGGTTCCAATCGGGCCAATGGTCTCGAAGGAATTTACGGAAAACTCGGGCGGCAGCTGGATTACTGCGCTGTAGATTTCCTGCTGACCCGGCTGCATTACAGTGAAAATTCGATAGCCGGTCAGCGCACCGGGTTGCGTATTCGTCAATTGAAAATCACGGGTTCCTGGCAGATCGAACGGGGCGACAGCTTGAGGCGCTGAGCCGTCAGCGACCGCGAGATTAGGCACCCACGCTTCGTCATTGGAGAGCCATTCCGAACATGCCGAAAGTGAAATTAACGAGATACTACATACAGTTAACTGCCTTATCATGCTATTTCCCCTTGTCTTATGGGGACATTAGCATGTGCCAAACAGGCCTGTTAACCATCAATTCAAAAAGGGATAGCGCGTCTAAAGATCGCGTGCGCGCATCTCCGCCCGCTCGCGGCGATTGGGGAACCGATAGAAGATGTGTGTCCCGATCTGACCGGTCTGGACCAGTGAGTCATTCCAGTGCGGGTCAACCGCTGTGGTGTGATAATGCGTCGCGCGGCGCGTGCGCGGCGGGGCAAAGCCCAACGCAACATGCTCCGCGACCATTTGCGAGCGCCGCCAGGAACGGCCACGAGGCGCGCGGTCCATGGAGCCATCACAGGTAAAGCTGAATTGGCAGCCCGTAACGCGTTCGGAGCCTTCATAGACCACACCGCAAATTGTGCCTGGATAAACCCGGTGATTGACACGATTCATAACCACTTCGGCGACCGCTGTCTGGCCGGCAAAGCTTTCGCCGCGCGCTTCGTAATAAATGGCTTCAGCCAGACAATGCAATTCAGCCGAGCTGAACCGGGCACGATCGATATGGGTCGAGTCAAAGGTCCGCAGATCGGCTGTCAGCGGGCGCATTACTACGCGCGCGCCCTCCAGATCATCTGTCGCGAGCCCATGCGCCGCGACCCGCAGCGCGTAAGGTGCGGACCAGCCCAGAACGTCTTCGGATTCGACATGACGTTCGGCCATGTCCTGCCAGTAGGCGACATCATCCTGCTGGATGGACCGGTGGGCGGCGAATGGCAAAAGCGCAGCCACCAGCGCCAGGGCGACAACGGCAAAGCCGATGCGGGTCCAGCGCTTGATCTTCGCGTTTGCGTTTTGGTTCGCCGAAGCGGTCATGTCATGTCCGTCTATTGCTAATTCCAACCCTCGCAAGATTAATGCGAAGAGATGGACGCTTTCTTGCGCCATCCTTAAGCGGCGCGGTCGATTATAGGCCCTTCTCAGGCGCGTCAAGCGGAACCGGCCATTACAAATGGGTTATCTGCTATGCGTTTTCAACAGGTCTGCGACAATCTGATGACGATTCAGATGTTTAGGGTGATGCCTTCAGGGCCGCCTGGGCGGCGGCCAGTCGCGCTATCGGAACGCGGTATGGCGAACAAGACACATAGTCCAACCCGACCGAATCACAGAAATGGATCGATGCCGGGTCGCCGCCATGTTCGCCGCAAATGCCCAGCTTGATCCCGCTTCGAACCGACCGGCCCCGCTCAGCCGCGATACGAACCAGATCGCCAACGCCGGACTGATCGATGGTGACAAACGGGTCTTTTTCGAAAATTCCTTGCCCAATGTAATCCGGCATGAACTTGCCGGCATCATCGCGCGATAAGCCAAAGGTCGTCTGGGTCAGGTCATTGGTGCCAAAGGAGAAGAACTCCGCCTCTTCACCAATTTCATCGGCGCGCAGCGCCGCGCGCGGCAATTCGATCATCGTCCCGATCAGGTATTCCGGGGTCGTGCCGGATTCGCTGGCGACTTCATCAGCGACCTTTGCCACAGCCGCTTTGAGGATGGCGAGCTCTTTTGCGGTGGCGACCAGCGGGATCATCACCTCGGCGACCGGCTTCACCCCAGTCTTTTTCTCGACATTGACCTGCGCTTCAAAAATCGCGCGCGCCTGCATCTCATAGATTTCCGGGAAGGAAATCCCCAAGCGGCAACCGCGATGCCCCAGCATGGGATTGGCTTCGGATAAGTCCTCGGCCCGCGCCATCAAGGCAGACGCCGATAAGCCAGTGGCTTCAGCAACGGCGTGAACATCTTCTTCGGTGTGCGGCAGGAACTCGTGCAAGGGCGGGTCAAGCAGGCGGATCGTG
Organism: Hyphobacterium sp.; assembly: GCF_965228115.1. GTDB lineage: Bacteria > Pseudomonadota > Alphaproteobacteria > Caulobacterales > Maricaulaceae > Hyphobacterium. Next base: position 1,026,660 of record NZ_OZ245794.1, read on the forward strand.
CACGGCCGGTCTTCCATGATCTCGAAAATCGCTTCGAAATCCGCGCGCTGCATGGGCAGGATTTTCGCCAGCGCTGCAACACGTCCTTCCTTGTTTTCCGACAGGATCATTTCGCGCACAGCCGCAATCCGGTCGGCGTCAAAGAACATATGTTCGGTGCGGCAAAGCCCGATGCCTTCCGCGCCAAACTCCTTGGCGGTCTGAACGTCCGCTGGCGTTTCCGCATTGGTGCGCACCTTCATGCGGCGGGATTTGTCCGCCCATTCCATCAGCTGCGCGAAATCACCGGCCAGTTCCGGCTTGATCATCTCAATCTCGCCGGCCAGCACCTCGCCCGTGCCACCATCAATGGTGACGAAATCACCTTCCTTCACCGTGCGGCTGCCCGCTGTGAATTGTTTGGCAGCATAGTCGATGCGGATTGAGCCCGCACCGGAGACGCAAGGCCGGCCCATGCCACGGGCGACCACAGCCGCGTGAGAGGTCATGCCCCCGCGCGCGGTCACAATGCCCTGCGCGGCGTGCATGCCGTGAATATCTTCCGGGCTGGTTTCAACGCGCACCAGAATGACCGGCTCGCCTTTCTTGGCGATGGCTTCGGCATCATCGCTGTCAAAGACGACAATGCCAGCCGCTGCGCCAGGAGACGCGGGCAGCCCGGTGGCCAGCACATCACGGGAAACATTCTCGGCAATCGTCGGGTGGAGCAATTGATCCAGCTGCGCCGGATCGACCCGCATCACCGCTTCTTCTTCGGAAATCAGACCTTCCTGAGCGAGATCCACCGCGATCTTCAACGCCGCCTTCGCCGTGCGCTTGCCATTGCGGGTTTGCAGCATCCAGAGGCGGCCGCGCTCGACCGTAAACTCGATGTCCTGCATGTCGCGATAATGGCGTTCGAGAATATCGAACACCTTGATCAGCTCGTCATAGCTGTCCGGCAGGGCTTCCTGCATGGAAGGCTGCGGATCGCCCAGCCCTTCGCGCATGATCTTGGTCAGACATTGCGGTGTGCGAATGCCCGCGACTACATCTTCGCCCTGCGCATTGATCAGGAACTCGCCATAATAAGCGTTCTCGCCGGTGGACGGATCGCGCGTGAACGCCACGCCCGTGGCCGAGGTCTCGCCCATATTGCCGAACACCATGGCCTGCACATTCACTGCAGTGCCCCAGCTTTCAGGAATATCGTGCAGCTCGCGATATTTGATCGCGCGCGCCGTCATCCAGCTGTCGAACACAGCGCAGATTGCGCCCTGTAGCTGCTCGCGTGGATCAGACGGGAAATCCCGGCCCAAGGCTTCGGCAGCGGCGCGCTTGTATTCGCCAACAATCTCGACCCAGTCGTCAGCCGACAAATCGGTGTCCAGCGTGTAATCGCGCTCTTCCTTGAAGGTCTCCAGGATCTCTTCGAAAATCGAATGATCCAGCCCTAGGACCACATCAGAATACATCTGGATGAAGCGGCGATAGCTGTCATAGGCAAAGCGCTTGTCACCGGATAGCTGGGCCAGACCTTCCGCCGTCTCGTCATTCAGGCCGAGGTTCAAAACCGTATCCATCATGCCCGGCATCGAGGCACGGGCGCCCGAGCGCACCGACACAAGCAGCGGGTTCGCCGGATCGCCGAATTTCTTGTCCGTCGTGCTTTCCAGATTGGCGAGCGCGCCTTCAATCTGGCCTTCCAGATCCGCCGGCCAGGTCTTTTCATTGGCGTAGTAAGCGACGCAAACCTCGGTGGTGATGGTAAAGCCCGGCGGCACCGGCAGGCCCAGCTTGGCCATTTCAGCCAGATTGGCGCCCTTGCCGCCCAGCAGCTCGCGCATTTCCGCATCGCCTTCGCTCGACCCGCCTCCGAAGGCATAGACCCATTTGGTTGCGCTCATCGCCTGTCCCTTATCCCTCGATGCGGCTGAAATCGGCCACGGTGTGCGCTGCCTTGCGGATCATCGCCAGAAGGCGAAGCCTGTTGCGGCGCAGCAATTCGTTTTCGTGATTCACGGTGACTTTGTCAAAGAAGGCATCCACCGGAATCCGCAGCTGAGATAGCGCACTCATCGCGCCGTTAAAGTCTTCCGCTTCAACCGCCTTGGCCGCCTCGGGCCGCGCCGTTTCCAGTGCCGCGATCAACGCTTTTTCTTCGGCTTCTGCCGGGGTGTAGTCGCTATCCAGCTCGCCCTCGAACGCGCCCTCACCGTCTTTTTTCTCCTCGGCTTTGAGAATATTCGCCGCGCGCTTGTAACCCGCCAGCAGTGCCTGACCGTCTTCGGTATTTAGGAATCCTTGCAGTGCCCGGGCGCGGTTTGTGACCCGCACCAGGTCATCATCACCCAAGGCAAACACCGCATCGATCACATCATGCGAAATGCCGTCATCCTTAAGGTGGACTTTCAGGCGGTCAGCGAAGAAGGCCAACAACTCTCGCGGAAATTCTTCGGAAGTTCGACCGACCTGGTATGGCGCAACTAACAAATCGCCTCCACGATCGCCCGATCGGATTAGGTCCTCATCGAACTCGGCACCGGCAGCTTCCAGTAGTGCTTGAGCAAGTTCTTCGTTTCCAACTTTGAAGGCCAGCGAGATCGCATCGTAAAAGACACGCCCAGAAGCCATTTGTATTGAATAGCTCCCATTACTCACGCCATTAAAGCTCATTAATGGCAGACGATATTCGCTATCCAACAATATCCGAATAACGCCCAACGCCGCCCGGCGCAGCGCGAACGGGTCTTTGGAGCCAGTCGGTTTTTCGTCTATCGCCCAGAAGCCAACCAGCGTATCCAGCTTGTCGGCCAGTGCGACGGCGGCACTGACCGGCGCGGTCGGTACGGCATCCGACGGGCCTTGTGGTTTGTAATGATCGCGGATCGCATCGGCGACCTCGGCCGGCTCGCCCTGCTCCAGCGCGTAATAGCGTCCCATCATGCCTTGCAGCTCAGGAAACTCCCCGACCATTTCCGAAACCAGATCGGCCTTGGCCAGACGCGCCGCGCGCTCCGCCTGATCCGGGTCTGCGCCCACAGCGGGCGCGAGCTCACGCGCCAGCGCGGCCACGCGCTCCACCTTGTCGGCCACCGTGCCCAGCTTTTGATGGAAGGTGACCTTGGAAAGCTCGTCCGCCATCTCGGTCAGCGGCGTTTTGCGATCCAGATCCCAGAAATGACGGCCATCGGCCAAACGCGCCGAAAGGACGCGCGCATTACCCGCTGCAATGGCTGCACCGCCATCCGGGGCCATCTGATTGGCCACCACCACGAAATTTGGCGCCAGCTCCCCCGTTTTCGGGTCGCGCACCGCGAAATATTTCTGATGCGTCTTCATGGAGAGCTGAATGACTTCCGGCGGCAGATCGAGGAAATCCGGATCCATCTGACCCAAGAGCGGCACCGGCCATTCCGCCAGCCCGGCGACTTCTGTCAGCAAGCCTTGATCCTCGATCAGCTCCAGACCGGCCTCAACACAGACGCGCTTGGCCCCTTCCAGAATGATCGTTTCCCGCACCGACCGGTCGAGAATGACATGCCCGTCTTCTTCCAGCTGAGACTTATATTTCGCAAAATCTGAAACGGTGAATGGTCCCGGCCCATGCACGCGATGACCTTCGGTTTCATTGCCCGCTTTGAGCCCGAACACCTCAACCGGCACGACTTGGCCATCAAACACGCACACAAGGCGTTGCAGGGGACGCACCCAGCGCTGGGCCCGGTCGTTCTCGCCGAACTTCATGGATTTCGGCCAGGGGAAGTTCCGGATCATATCCGGCACGACCGAGGCGATGACGTCCGCCGTTTTCACGCCCGGCTTTTCAATCACCGCAACGTAGAACGAGCCCTTCTTGTCCTCACGGACCTCGCAATCATCCAGGCTCTCAACGCCCGCCCCGCGCATAAATCCCTGCAAAGCTTTTTCCGGTGCATCGGTGCGGGGGCCTTTGCGCTCTTCACGCACGGCCTCGGTCTCGGCCGGCAAGCCTTCAATCACACAGCCCAGACGACGCGGCCCGGCGAATGTGGTGATACTCTCCCAGCCCAGCCCGGCCTCTTTCAGTGCAGCGGAAAACAGCCGCTCAAGATCGGCTTCCGCGCGCGGTTGCATACGGGCAGGAATTTCCTCGGAGAAGAGTTCGAGCAGAAGCTGGGGCACTGAAACGTCCTAACCACCCATGGCCTTCTGGAAGGCCGGACGCGATTGCACGGCGTCAAGATAGGCTTTGTAATTCTCGCGCATCTCGAACATTTCAAAACGAGTCGCCCAGCTGAGCGCGCCCCCGATCAGCACATCAGCGGCGGTGAACCAGTCACCGAACAAATACGGGCTGGTGGACGCCAGGCGCTGATCGAGCACGTCTTTCACCAGCTCGACATCGCCCCAACCGGCTTGTTGCCGCTTGGTTTCAAATTTCAGCCCGGCCTGCATCATGGCCGGATCGATGCACGCACTTTGATAGGCAATCCAGCGCAAATACTCGCCGCGGCGCGGATCATCGAGCGCGGGCGCGAGGTCATTCGGCGACTTGTATTTATCGGCCAGATAAATCGCGATGGCCGTCGTTTCGGTGACGATGGTCTCGCCATCCTTGATCGCCGGGATTTTGCCCATCGGGTTGATCGCCAGAAATTCCGGCGTGCGCATCGACCCGTCTTCGTAGGCGACCGGCTTGACCGTGTAGTCACAGCCAATCTCTTCGAGCAGCCAATGCGTCATCGCCCCGCGTGATTGCGGGTTGTGGTAAAATTCAAGGCTCATGCCGCCTCCCCTTTCTCCTGGGCGACCCAGGCTTCGGCACATCCTTTTGCCAATTCTCTGACCCGGGCGATCCAGCTGGCGCGTTCGGCTACAGAAATAGCGCCGCGCGCATCGACCAGGTTGAACAGGTGTGACGCTTTCAAACAGTAATCATAGGCGGGAAGCGGCAGCGGCATATCCAGCGCCAGCAAGGCCTTGCACTGGTTTTCAGCATCCGAAAACTGCCGCATCAACATATCGACATCGGCATGTTCGAAATTGAATTCCGAATACTGCCGCTCGGCCTCCTGGAAGACATCACCATATTTCAGGCCCGCCCCGTTGAAATCGAGGTCGTAGACATTCTCAACGCCCTGCACATACATGGCGAGGCGTTCCAGCCCATAAGTCAATTCGCCGGAGACCAGATCGACATCCAGACCGCCGACCTGCTGGAAATAGGTGAACTGGCTGACCTCCATCCCGTCACACCAGACTTCCCAGCCCAGCCCCCAGGCACCAACTGTCGGGTTTTCCCAGTCATCCTCGACGAAGCGCACATCATGCAGTTCGCGATCGATCCCGATCGCATCCAGCGAACCCAGATAGAGTTCCTGCAGATTAAACGGGCATGGCTTCAGCAAAACCTGAAACTGGTAGTAATGCTGCAGCCGGTTCGGGTTCTCACCATAACGGCCATCGGACGGACGCCGAGACGGCTGCACATAAGCTGCGCGCCAGGGCTTTGGCCCCAGCGAGCGGAGCGTCGTCGCCGGGTGCAGGGTTCCCGCCCCCACTTCAACATCATAGGGCTGAAGAATCGCGCAGCCCTGCTCACCCCAATAGGTCTGCAGCCGCAGGATCAATTCCTGAAAGGATGGCGCGTTTTTCGCGGTCATTTGTGCTGGCCCCGCAGCCGGAAATCCGGCCCTCTGAAAAGTCGCGCGGACACTAGAAAACGCCGGTCCTGCAATCAAGCTGGGATAGCGGTAGAATGGGTGTCCTCCCCTGTTTACGGCGGAGGTGTCAGCGGAGCTGACGGAGGGGGCTAAAGAATACATGTAGCCGCTTCGAAATGTTACTCGTCACCCTCCGGCTTGATCGGAGGGTCTCTGAGATCGTCCGGTCAAGCCGGACGATGACGAACGGGTTGTTTCCCTGCCTGCAAAGGAAACATCGTCAGCTCAGATCAATCCGGTCCTTCCCCCGCAAGATCGCTTCCGCCTCATCGGTGTATTTCTGGTCCGAGCCATCATGCAGCACCAGCGGCCGCAATATCTTCATCGGCCCGTTCGTCCCTTTCCTGGCTGAGACCAGAATCCGCTTGGCCGGTTGATCCGCATAGGGCGCGACCGGTTTAATCACCACATCGCCAAACCATTTCTTCGCATAGCCCAGAATATCACTCAGCCGGTCGGCCCGATGCACCAACGTCATCCGTCCCTTGGGAGTCAGCACCTGATTGGCCAGCTTGATCCAGTTTTCCAGCGGCACTTCGCCGGACAAATAGGAGGAACGCTTTAGTTCCTTGGGTGAAATGATCTTGCGCGCATCATCAAAATAAGGCGGGTTGAAGAACACCTGATGGGCCAACCCCAGATGGCCGGGGTTTCCCACATCGGCCTGAAACGCCGTCACCCGGTCTTTCCAGCCATTCGCGTCAATATTTTCTGCGGCCATCCCCACAAGCAGCGGCTCCTTATCAAACCCCTGAAATCGGCTGACGGTGTTGTGAAACGCCGCCACCAGCATGGCAGCCCCGGTTCCACAGCCAAATTCCATGCCGACATGTTCCGGCTTGATGTCGATCGACGCCCCCAGCAGCACTGCATCCAGCCCGGACCGGAAACCGGCCTCTGGTTGCCGCGCGATCACCCGGCCATCAAGAAGCGTAACCGGTTCACTCACCCGGCAGATCCTTCAGCGCCTCTTTCAGAACCGTCTTTGCCCGATGAGCTTCTTCGTCAATCACCATGATGCGGCGTTTGATGAAGGGCACCGCCCCCCCATAAAGCCCGGCGGTTTCGCCATCCAGCGTGATCGGATTGAGCCCCGCATCACGAAGAACACTCTCAGCGTAATTCAATTCGACGGGATTGTTTGTGCGGAAAACTTCGATCACTTCGACCTCGCGACTATATGATGGGCTGCGACGATCAGCGCAGCGCTGCCAGCTTGCAGCAACATCAACCCGTTTCTATTGTTGCTCAAGTCTGTTAGGGGGCGGCTGCCAGAGGATCCCTTGGATATAAACACGATTGCCAACCGCGCGCTGAAAAGCGCAGGCGACGCTGTCGCCGCCGAGCCAACAGCGGCCGAGAAGCTGGCTGCGCTGGCCGCTGACGAGATGCGCGCCGTCAATGCGCTAATCATAGAGCGCATGGGATCGCCCGTGCCGCTTATCCCCAAGCTGGGCAAATACCTCGTTGAGGCCGGTGGGAAACGCGTGCGTCCTCTGGTCACCATCGCAGCTGCCAACATGATTGGCTATTCCGGTGATGCGCATCTGAAGCTCGCGGCTGCCGTTGAGTTCATTCACACCGCAACGCTGTTGCATGATGACGTCGTCGATGACAGCGATCTGCGCCGGGGCAAGAAGGCCGCTAATCTGGTCTGGGGCAATGCGCCCAGCGTGCTGGTCGGTGATTTTCTGTTTGCGCGCGCTTTCATGCTTATGGTCGATGCCGGCTCCATGGAAGCCCTCCGGTCCTTGTCGCGTGCGTCTAGCGTGATTGCAGAGGGCGAGGTTCGCCAGCTGGCGGCCAAGGGCGATATCGACGCCAGCGTTGGCTCCTATATGGAAATCATCGAAGCCAAGACGGCGGCCCTGTTCGCCTCGGCCGCCGAGGTACCCGCCATTGTCGCCAAACGCTCGGCTCAGGAAATCGAAGCGCTTGACACCTATGGCCGCGAACTGGGACTGGCCTTCCAGCTGATTGATGATGCGCTGGATTACGGGGGTCTGGCGCAAAATCTCGGCAAGAATACCGGTGATGATTTCCGCGAAGGCAAGGTGACCATTCCTGTGGTGCTTGCCCTGCAAAAAGGGACGGCAGAAGAAAAAACCTTCTGGTCCCGGGTTATGGCAGATGGCGAACAGACAGATGGCGACTACGAGATCGCCATGGACTATTTACAGCGCCATGATGCCTTACGCGGCACCATTGAGCTGGCCGCCGAGAAAGCCAACACGGCGCGGACAGCTCTGGATATCTTCCCGGATAATCAGTGGAAAACGGCGCTTCAGGATCTGACAGATTTCGTCGTCCAGCGCGCCAGCTGATTACGGCTTTAACAGACCTTGCCTTGAGGCCTTTAATCGCACTGTGGCGTGCAAGCCGCTCAGGACAATCACAGCTGCAATAAAGACCGGGAGCGCCAGAGCGTGGGTCTCGCTTTCATACATCCAGCAAGTCACCCCGGTGCAGACGCTGGACAGGATCAGGAAGCCGAGCGCGACCTGCCAATGGGCCCACCCCATTCGGATCAGCAGTTGATAAGCATGCGTCCTGTGGGGCGCAAGAAACCCGATCCGGTGGCGGAGTTTGCCGACCAGCGTCAACAGCACATCCGTCAAAACCGGCAAAATCATCAACGGAAATAGCCAGACCTGTCCGGGTGCTTCAATCAGCAACAGCGCGGCAACAGCGAAAACCGCCCCGATGGATAGGGATCCCACATCGCCCAGAAACAGAACCGCGCGTGGTACGTTAAAGACGGCAAATCCCACCAGCCCGGCGGCCAGCATCAGGCCCACTGTTGCAACCGCGCCGTCCCCTATAAGGGCCAGCCCCAAACCGACCGGCAAAAAAACCGCAACGATCAACCCGTCCGATCCGTCCATGAAATTTGTGGCGTTGGCCGCCACGAATATCCAGAGAACTGACCCCACCAATCCGACGACAAAAGGCAACGCGAAGGCGGTATCGCCCAATAGTCCGATCGCCTCCACTGGTCCGGCCAGCCAGACAATGCCGGCGGCCAGGACAACAATAATGGCAAATTTCAAAATCGTCGCAGGCGCTGCCAAATCGTCCCAGAATCCCAGAATACCAAACCCGACACCGGCGAGGGCAAGCGGCAGTACAGCGGGCCCGTCGCTATTCATTGCAGCGAGTAACAGACCGAAGCCAATCGCCGCCAGAACGCCGAAGCCTCCACTGCGTGGAACGGGTTTGGAATGGCTCGAGCGCTGATTGGGATGATCGAGGATCGCCGCGCGCTTAACCAGCCAGCTGACCGCCACGGCAAGCACGAATCCGGCAAAAACAAGAGGCGAGGTCATGACGTCGAAATCCCGGTGGCGCCCGCCAATAATACCGGGAAACAATGCCAGTGGGGATAAGTTGATTTCAGCTGAGCGTCTGCATAGTTCCGGTCGTCAATGCTGCCATACAGCGCAAAACAGGTCGCACCTGAACCCGACATCCGCACCAGTGCGGGCTTACCCGTTACGTCCAGAGCGTTCAGGATCTGGGCGATCGCCGGTTCTGTTTGAAGGGCGGGTTCGGTCAAATCATTCGTGGCTTCTGCCAGAGCCGCGAGCAAGCTGGCCGTCGTTTGCATTTCCGGAGCCCGGAACGCCGTTCCTGTGTTCTGCGACATTTGATCGAACGCCCGGAAGACATCCGCAGTTGTTACGGACTTGCCGGGATTGACTAGCAGCGCCGGAAAGTCCGGCCAGTCCTCGATTCTGCGGATACGTTCACCGCGCCCGGTCATTCGCAAGGGTTGCGACCAGACACAAGCCGGAACATCCGAGCCAATCTCGGCACCGATCCCGGCCAGCATGTCCAGTGGCCAATCCAATTCCCATAAGCGATTGAACAAGCGCAGCGCCGCAGCCGCATCTGCCGACCCGCCGCCTATTCCGGCCCCGGCGGGTATGTTTTTGTCGAGCGTTAAGTGACCGGTGGCCGTCCGGCCTGCGGCTTTCGCCAGTGCCCGAGTGGCGCGCAGAACAAGATTGTCATCGCCTGGCGGAATGCCACCGGCCTGTGGGCCTGTGATCTGCAGACTTAGATCTGCCGCCGGCTTCAGGGAAAGCCGGTCCCCCCAATCGGCAAACACCACAAGGGAATCAATCGGGTGGTAGCCATCCTCGCGAACAGCTCCCACTCGAAGTGTCAGATTGATTTTCGCCGGGGCAAATTCAGTATTCAACGCGTAACGGCGTCCGCATATCGAGTCGCCGGAGCCTCAGGCGGCTGACCTGCAAGGCGCGCCATCAGTCCGACGCGTTCATCCTCGCCAGGCTCCAAGGACAGGGCCCGTTCCCACTGGAACCGTGCTTCAAGACGCCGGCCAACCTGCCAGTAGGCGTCGCCGAGGTGATAATTAATGGTCGGGGCCTCGGGCGACAATTCGACGGCCCGCTCCAGGTAGCGGACAGCCGCTTCATAATTTCCGCGCACATAATGCGCCCAGCCCAGGCTGTCGATGATATGACCGCGCTCAGGTTCCAGCGTCGCAGCCCGCTCGATCATTTCAAACGCTTCGTCGATGTGTTCGCCGCGAATGACCCACATATAGCCGAGATAATTCAGCACTTCGGCTTCGTTTGGCGAGATTCTGAGAGCTGACTGGAAATCAGCCTCCGCCTGTCCCCAGCGGTCGGTCTGTTCATAGCAAATCGCGCGGAAGTAAAAATAGCGCCAGTCCGGTACCAGTCCCGCGGCCAATCGCTGATCCAGCGCAGCGGTGTAGTATTCCGCCGCCAATGTGAACTGGCCATTGGATCGCAATAGGTCTGCATAAACCAGCTGGGCTTCCGGAGAAGCATTCCCGGCCGCAATCTCACGTGCTTCTGCGAGCGACCGATCCACATCACCCAGCCGTGCTTGCAGCCAGATCCGGTCGATATCGGCCGGCAGGCGGAAAGGTCCTTCCGGAACCGTTTGATACGCCTCCAGCGCGGCCTCTTCCAGGCCGGTTCGTTCCAGCGCACCGGCCAACAGCACGGTGGCGGGAGCGTATTGATCATCCAGCCGGTTGGTCAGCCGAAGATAGACCACCGACAGATCGATATCCGCTTGCGAGGCCAAAGCTGCAGACGGCCCGAATAGCGCCCGCGCTGCGGCTTGAGGAACAGACATGCGACGAGGTGTGCGGCGGGTTTCTGCTGCAATGCGGCGGGCTTCGGTGATGCTGCGTTCCTGCGGCTGCTGCTGCAGATACCGGTCATAAAGCGCCACGGCTTCATCCCTGCGCCGTTCTCGCAGCAGAAAATCGCCATAAAGAGCGACCGCTACACGGGTAAACGGGCTTTCAGAGATCGCGGCCTGATAGGCGCCATCTGCGGCGACTTCATCCCGGTCCATGTCGGCCAACAAGGCACGATGCATCGTCAGATAGGCCGCTGCATACCCCGGAACCGAGGTTGTTTCCGCGCGGAGCCGGGCGCCATCCATATCTCCCGCACCGACCCGGGCCCAATCCGACAGGAGCTCGGCAATAAACTGGTTGAACGGCCCCAGCTGTTCCCCGTCCAGCCAGTCCAGCGCATCTTCATAGCGGTGTTCAGCCAGCGCATCTGCTGCCAGATATAGCCCGGCCAGCCGGGATTGATCCCCGCGGGCCACCGCAACCTGCCCAGCCGAGATCGCGGTTTCACGATCGCCCGACAGAACAGCTGACAGGAAGGTGCGCTCAGCCAGAATGGCGCTTGACGGCTCTTGTTCAAAGGCCGTTGCGAAATAGTCCGCAGCGCTTTCTGCATCCCGCGCGGTTCCGGCAAAGCGGCCGGCAAGGAATGCGCCATAAGAAGAGACGCCCTCGTCCTCAGCCCCTAGCATCGGTGCTGACGCATCCTCCGCCGTCGTCTGGCAGGCCGCAAGAAGCGGTCCGGCAATCAGGAAAACAAGGGCGTTGCGAAAACTCATATCATCACGTTACGCGGCATGGGCCGCCATGCAAGGCAAAGCGCCTACATATTCGCATAGATCGGGCCCTGCCCGCCTTCCGGCGTGGTCCAGTTGATGTTCTGGTTCGGGTCCTTGATGTCACAGGTCTTACAATGCACGCAGTTCTGCGCATTGATGACAAAACTCATCTCGCCGGATGTTTCATCCTCGACCCATTCATACACGCCCGCCGGACAATAGCGGCTGGACGGACCTGCGAACTGTTCCAGCTCGCTGGCCTTCTGGAGGTCCAGATCGGCCACTTTCAAATGAACCGGCTGATCTTCCTCATGATTGGTGTTTGAAATGAACACCGAGGACAGCCGGTCAAACGTCAAAACGCCATCCGGTTTCGGATAGTCGATCTTTTTATGGTTTGCTGCAGGCTCCAACGATTGGGCATCCGTTTTACCATGCTTCATCGTGCCGAACAGCGAGAATCCTTTGAGGATGTAATTCATCCACATATCCATTCCGCCCAGCAAAATGCCGAAGAAAGTACCGAACTTTGACCAGAGCGGTTTGACATTCCGCACCAGCTTCAAATCTTTGGCCACCCAGGACGCTTCGTAAGCGGCTTGATAATCGCCGAGCGTATCGCCCTCTCGCCCTTCGCTGACGGCGGCAAAAACACTTTCGGCCGCTAACATGCCGGTTTTCATGGCGTTATGGCTGCCCTTGATCCGCGGCACATTCACAAAGCCGGCTGAACAACCAATCAAGGCCCCGCCCGGAAAGGCGAGCTTCGGCACGGATTGATAACCGCCCTCGGTAATGGCGCGGGCTCCGTAGGACAGGCGCTCGGCGCCTTCAAACAGTTCGCGGATTTGCGGATGGGTCTTCATCCGTTGGAATTCTTCAAACGGCGAGATGTACGGGTTCTTGTAGTTCAGATGGACCACGAACCCGACGGACACCAGATTATCGCCCCAGTGATAGAGGAAGGAGCCGCCGCCCGTGTTGTTGTCCAGTGGCCAGCCCATTGTGTGCTGAACCGTTCCCGGCTTGTGCTTGTCGGGCTGAACCCGCCACAGCTCTTTCAGACCGATGCCGTATTTCTGGGGATCCGACTCGTCATCGAGGTTGAATTTCTCAATCAACTTCTTCGACAAAGACCCGCGCGCACCCTCACCGATCAGGGTGTATTTACCGCGCAGCTCCATACCCGGCATGTAGCCATCTTTCTGGCTGCCATCCCGGCCCACACCGAAATCCCCGGTGACGACGCCCTTGATGACACCGCCTTCCTCTATGAAGTCAGCGGCGGCAAAGCCGGGATATATCTCAACGCCCAGCGCTTCGGCGTGCGTGCCCATCCACTGGCATAGCGCGCCCAAAGAGCCCGTGTAACAGCCATGGTTCGACATGAAGGGCGGGAAGGCGAAATTGGGAAACTGGAAACTGCCATGCTCTGACAGGGCGAGGAAAATATCATCCTTCACCTCGGTATTCAGCGGGCAATCCTGTGTCCGCCAGTCGGGCAGCAATTCGTCCAGCGCTTTGGGATCAACCACTACGCCGGAGAGAATATGCGCACCGACCTCACCGCCCTTTTCCAGCACGGCAACGGAAATGTCGGACCCGGCCTCGGCCGCCATCTGTTTCAGCCGGATGGAGGCCGCCAGCCCGGCCGGTCCCGCTCCGACGATAATGACGTCATATTCCATCGACTCGCGCTGAATCTCTTCGGACATAAATGCCGCTCCTTGCCCCGCAGACTTCGCTTCCAGTGAATTGTGTCTTAGCTTAGCGAACAATGTTCATCTAGAGCCCTTTCTGTGTGTTACCAGCCGACCTGCTTGCGTCTCAATGTCCGAACCGAATGACAAAAACCTGGCAATGAAAGCGCTCACCGGCTGGTGGGAGGACATGGGCATTGACACCGAGACCCTGCCGCCTCCCAAACGCCCGGCCCGCGCGCCGGCCCCCTCTCCTGCGGAACGCCGCGACCCGGTGCGGGAAAAACCCGCCATTGCGACGCCCCAAGCGGCTCAGGCGGCTGGTTTTGGCCAGGCCGACGGCGATCCAGCCGATGCGCGAAAAGCGGTGGCCAAGGCCAACACGCTCGAAGAGCTGAAGTTCGCCATTGAGAATTTCGATGGTTGCGCCCTGAAGCGCACCGCCCGCAACACCGTCTTCAGCCGGGGTAATCCGGACGCCACCATCATGATCGTCGGCGAAGCCCCTGGCCGCGATGAAGACGAGCAAGGCAAGCCCTTTGTGGGTCGCTCCGGGCAATTGCTGGATAAAATGATCCGCGCCTCGGGCCTCGACCCGGAAACCGATATCTACATTTCCAACATCCTGAACTGGCGCCCACCTGGTAATCGCAACCCTTCGACCGAGGAAATTGCCATCTGCCTGCCGCTGATTGAGCGGCATATTGCGCTCATCAAGCCGAAAGTCCTCGTCTTCGCCGGCGGGGTTTCGGCACAAGCCCTGATGCGCGCCCAGACCGGCATCATGAAACTGCGCGGCCGCTGGTCGGAATACCGGCTGAAAGATGCCGATGGCGAAGCGGGTGAGCATGTTGACGCCATGCCGATTTTCCACCCCGCCTTCCTCTTGCGCCGCCCGCAGGAAAAAGCTCGCGCCTGGCGCGACTGGCTGGAAGTGGTGAAGCGGGCGGAAGCGTAGCGCAGCCCGGCTTTCGCCGGGATGACAAGGGTGTGAATACTGGCGATTTCCGTTCTTGATTTGTTCTCTTAATAGGAACATAATCCTGACCATGGCCAAATCCCCCCGTACCCCGCCCTGTCTGAATCAGCACACCGACCTAACCGGTGATCCCTTGCCCACGCCTTTGCAGCCGAGAGGCCGTGGCGCGCGCTCCAACCGCACCAACCGGTTCGAAGACCAGGCCTATGAGCCCTTCGATGATGGCTGGCGTGAGAGCGATCCGGAGCCGGAGCAATTGCGCACCGTCACCCTGATTGATGCCTCGCGTTCGATTGTGACGCGAAATAATTCGCCGGATATTTCATTCAACAAATCGATCAATCCCTATCGCGGGTGCGAGCATGGCTGCGTCTATTGTTATGCCCGGCCCAGCCACGCTTATTGGGGCTATTCGCCGGGGCTGGATTTCGAGAGCGTCATCTTCAAAAAGCCCGAAGCGGCCAAGTTGCTGGAGCGCGCCTTTCTCGATCGGCATTACCGCGTGGAACCGATTGTCATCGGTGCGAACACTGATTGCTATCAGCCGATTGAACGCGACGAACAGATCACCCGCGACATTCTGAAAGTCTGTGCCGAGTTCAGCCATCCGGTCAGCGTCATCACCAAATCGGCCCTTATCCTGCGGGATCTGGACATCATTGCCCCCATGGCCAAGCGCGGCCTGTTTCGCGCCGCTATTTCCATCACCACGCTGGACCGGCGCCTGGCGCGGGACATGGAACCGCGCGCCGCCACGCCCGGCCGCCGTCTGGATGCCGTGCGCGGCCTTACCGAGGCGGGCATTCCCGTCACCATCATGGCCGCGCCCATGATCCCGGCGCTCAATGATCGCGAGCTCGAAGCCATCCTTCAGGCCGCCGCTGATGCCGGAGCGATCTCGGCGGGATATGTCCTCCTGCGCCTGCCCATGGAAATCAAAGGCCTGTTCAAGGAATGGCTGGCGACCACACGGCCCGACAGCGCGTCTCATGTCATGTCGCTGGTGCGCCAGACGCGCGGCGGCGAGGAATATGATTCAGCCTTCGGCAAGCGCCAGCGCGGCGATGGGCCCTATGCGCGCCTGCTCGCCAGCCGCTTCCGCAAGGCGATTGAGCGCTATGGCCTGAAAACCCGTGGACCGGGCCTGCGCTGTGATCTCTTCGAACGCCCCCTCGCCCGCGGCAATCAGGGGAGTTTGTTTTGAGGGCCCTGAAACCGGTCAGGTTTGCAATTCTTTTTTTATTGGTATACGGATTAATTAAGCAGCACCGTTAGCCCGGAGGTATTGTGATGAGCAATCTTCTAGATCGCATTCAACATCATATCGACGATCTCTCGCTATATCGGCGTTATATATTAGGTTTTGTTGTTTCCGGTGCTCTCATTCTAATTGCCGTTATCGCATCTCAGGCATAGTGAAAGCCGGCTTTTTCGTTTCCAGAAATTTATCCCTTTTCTGAAAAAGTCGGAGTCAGAACGAAATTCAATTTTATCTCGAGCCCTAAGTCGACGCTCGCATCCTGAATCCCCTCCCCCTGTGTGGGGAGGGGAAAACACCTGCACCAACACCCCCGCCGGCTTTCACCGCGAGGTACGAGGGTAGAAGCAGCGCGCGGGAGGTATCTCGCAAGCCGAAAACTTTGTGTGTGGGTGGCTTATGAGGCCTCCCGCGCGGGATGTCTTTTCGCCTGTCCGGGACCGCTTAGGGTATGGCTTCAACCAGCCCGCCGAACCGCATGGGCCGCGATACTTTGCGCCCAACCGATGGCCGGTTTCTCCAGAGTCGCTGTCCGCTGTTTTCTTCCCGGACTCGTCTGAAGACCTGTTCCATCCTCATGTCCTGCAAGGGTGTCCCGTACGCCTCCGTTCATCCGGAGACGACGCGCGCCCAGGCGCTCTTTCATGGGCTCGGCTCGTTACACCGCCCCCACTCGAGGCATCCCCCTCTCACCAAAGTCTCCAGACGGCCTGCAGCCCGCTGCTCCATGAGGTGTGAGGTGGGGTCATTATGGGGGAGGTTTGGCGGGCGGGGATAAGTTTGGGTTATCCGCGAACACACGCGTCATTCCGGGGCACGCGGAGCGTGAGCCCGGAACCCATGCTGGAACATCAACAACACGGCATGGGTCCCGGACTGCCGCTCCGCGACATCCGGGATGACAAAGAAGTTGCGTTTCTCAACCCCTCACCCTGACCGCTCATCGCTCTGCGAATTCGCGCTCTTCCCTCTCCCTCGAGGGAGAGGGAAAGAATACGAGCCTTCGTAAAGGCGAGTGTTCGAGGGTGAGGGGTTTTAGAGCCGTCAGCAATCAGGCTAGCAAATACCGATGAACGACATGCATACTATCGCAGGCATAGACGAGGCAGGCAGAGGCCCGCTGGCCGGACCCGTGGTGGCGGCGGCGGTGATCCTGCGCGAACCCATTGAAGGCCTGAATGATTCCAAGAAGCTGACCGAAAAGCGCCGCCTTGCACTGGCGGAACAGATCTATGAAAGCGCGCTTGTCGGCGTTGGCCTGTCAGAGCCCGAAGAGATTGACCGGATCAATATTCTGCAGGCCACCATGACCGCCATGCGCCGCGCAGCGTTTCGACTGAGCGGAACACCCGCCGAATTCCTGATTGATGGCAACCGCACACCGGAAAACCTGCCCGCCCCGGCGCGCTTTATCATTGGCGGCGATGCGCTGGAGCCGGCCATCTCCGCCGCCTCCATCATCGCCAAAACCGTGCGGGATCAGCTGATGATCCGGGCCGCCAACCGGTTCCCGGTCTATGGCTTTGAAGGTCATAAGGGCTATGCCGCGCGCACTCATCTGGATGCCATTGCCACCCACGGCCCCTGCCCTCTCCACCGGATGAGTTTTTCGCCCATGCGCCAGCCCTCCCTCGTTTAGCTTCCGGTTTAACCCCGCATTAGGGCTGTTTGAGCGAGTCTGGGCTGCTATGGTGGTCAAGCGGGTGGAGTAAAGCGGTGCGGGACAAGCTGCCGGTCAATCAGATTCTGCAAGGCGAATGCGTGGAGGTCATGCGTTCGCTGCCGGATGCGTGCATCGATCTCATCTTTGCGGACCCGCCCTATAATCTCCAGCTTGGCGGCGACCTCCATCGTCCTGATAATTCAAAAGTTTCTGCCGTGGATGCTGATTGGGACCAGATTGGCAATCATGATGATTACGACCTGTTTTCCTGCGCCTGGATGGAAGAGGCCAAGCGCATATTAAAACCCAATGGCGCCATCTGGGTGATGGGCGCCTATCACAACATCTTCCGCCTGGGCTCTTTCCTTCAGGATATGGGCTTCTGGATCATGAATGATGTGATCTGGCGCAAAACCAATCCGATGCCGAATTTCAAGGGCACGCGCTTTACCAATGCGCATGAGACCCTGATCTGGGCGGCCAAATCCAAGGACGCCAAGCCGACCTTCAATTATGCCGCCATGAAGGCGCTGAATGATGGCGTGCAGATGCGTTCAGACTGGGTTTTGCCGATCTGCTCGGGCTCCGAACGCATCAAGGCGTCCGATGGCAAGAAGGCGCACCCGACCCAGAAACCGGAAGCCCTGTTGCATCGCGTTTTGCTGGCGACCAGCGATCCGGGTGATCTCATCCTTGATCCGTTTTTTGGCACGGGTACGACCGGGGCCGCCGCCAAACGCCTGGGCCGGAACTATATCGGTATTGAGCGCGAGGATGAGTATGTCGCCGTCGCGACCGAGCGTTTGAACGCGATCCGCCCTGCCGCCGATGACATGCTGGCCGTCACCAAGTCCAAGCGCTCTGAACCGCGCATTCCGTTCGGCAATCTGGTTGAGCGCGGCATGGTGAAGCCGGGCGATTTGCTATATGATTCAAAGGGCAAGCGCACCGCACGCGTTCGCGCCGATGGCTCTATTGTTTCAGGCCGGATTGAAGGCTCGATCCACAAGGTCGGGGCGGAGATCCAGAATGCGCCGTCCTGTAATGGCTGGACGTTCTGGCATATCCGCAAGAAGGGCGCACTTGCCCCGATTGATACGCTGCGCGCTGAAATCCGCGCGGCTTTAGAGGCGTGATTTTTAGCCGGAATTTCGAACCGCAAAACCGGTTCCCACTTTTGCTGAAATTCCTCTAGAAGCTTAAAAACAAGGCCTGATCGCTTTCTTCATCAGGCTCGGAAGGGCCAGCTGATCCATATCGGCAGCCTCATACCAGTCACCAGCGTCCGGCTGCCAGTCCTCAGCCGCTTCGGCGCGCCAGATCTCCATATCCAGCGTGAAATGCGTGAATACGTGAGAAACGGTTCCACGCTTTTGCCAATCGGCGCGGAATGGCGCATCGACGGCGGCTTCTGCCTCCGCCCAATTTTCCACGCGCCAATCGGTGGAGGGCAACTCCAGCATTCCGCCGAGGAGGCCTTTCTCAGGCCGCTTGCGCAGCCAGATTTTTGACCCCCGGAACACCGCAAACCCGATGGCGTGCTTATGAGGTTTGACTTTTTTCGGCGGTTTGACCGGATATTTTTCCGGTTTGCCTTCTGCACGCGCCTTGCAGGCAAAATTCCACGGGCATGCACCACAGTCCGGACTGCGCGGCGTGCAGACCGTCGCCCCCAGATCCATAATCGCTTGCGCATAATCGCCCGGCCGATCCGGCGAAGCGATCTCTGCCGCGATGGCTTTGATCTCGGATTTGGCCTTGATCACCGGGCGCGGGATCGTGCGCAGCCGGGTGATGACGCGCTCCACATTCCCATCGACGACGCTGGCGGGCTTATCAAACGCTGCCGCGCGGATTGCTGCGGCTGTGTAGGGACCTATGCCCGGCAGAGCGAGCAAGTCCTTTTCTTCGCTGGGAAATTCGCCGCCTGCCTTTGAGATAGCCCGCGCGCACGCCAGCAGGTTTCGAGCCCGCGCATAATATCCCAGCCCGGCCCAGGCTGCGAACACGTTATCATCCTCTGCGGCGGCCAGATCGTGCACTGTCGGCCAGCGTTCCAGAAATTTGAAATAATAGGGCGTCGCGTGCTGTACGGTGGTCTGTTGCAGCATGATTTCCGACAGCCAGACGGCATAGGGATCGGCCACCTTTCCCGCCGCGCGATTCTCAGGGCGGATCCTCCAGGGCAAGGTCCGGCCTTCCCGGTCATACCAGTCGAGCAATGTTCTTCGCAGCTCGGGGATAGGAAGATCAGACGCGTTCGACATGGCGTTTTAACTTGTCTTGGCGCGGCAGCTTGGCAACGATGGATGACATGCCCGACCGTAAATCCCCTTCTCTGGAAACGCTGGCTGCGCGCTATCTGAAAGATCGCCGCGGACGCGCTCAATACAAGGGCGCGCCGCCGGCCGGGCGGGCGGCGGCGAAAATTCTCAAACCACTGGCGCAAAAGTTCGGCCCGGGCACCGACCGGCTGAAGGAACATTGGAGCGAGATTGTCGGTGAGCGGCTGGCGGGGTGGACCTCCCCCGACAGCCTGAAGGGCCAGACGCTCTATATCCTCGCAAAGGGTCCGGCCGGGGCTCTGATCGAAGCCGATGCGCCGCGTATTCTCGAGCGTTTGGAGATGATTATGGGCCGCAGCGCCCCGACACGCTTGCGGGTCCGGCAGGGCCAGCCGCGTCTCAGCGGAAAGGCAGCGTCAGGGCTTCAGAACCGTGAAGTGAAATCCCGTATGTCAGAGGGGGTGGAGATTGACCCCGATGCGCGGCTATCTTCCGCGCTCAATCGCTTGGATGCGGCCTTCAGGGCCCGCGAACGTGGAGACTGAGATTATGGTGTTGTCCCGCCGGATTGTTACGCTGTCGGCTCTGGCCGGCTCGCTCGTGCTTGCTGCTTGCGGCGGCGGAGGCTCTTCCTCATCGGGGGGCATCACGCAATACGAACGTGAAGGCGATTTCGCCAAGGGCTCGGCGGATGCACCCGTGACGATGATCGAATATGCCTCGACCTCCTGTCCGGCCTGCGCCCAGTTCCATGATCAGGTTTTGCCGGCCATCGAAGAACGCTTTATTGATACCGGTCAGGTCCGCCTCGTCTTCCGGGAAATGCTGACCAGTGAGCCGCGTCTCGCGCAAGCCGGCTTCATGTTGGCGCGCTGTGCCCCGGCGGACCGTTATTTCGACGTGATCGATCTTCTGTTCTCGCAACAACAGGCGATCTTCACAGCCGCGCAAAGCCCGACCGGCGCGCGCCAGGAGTTCCGCAACATCGCCGAAACGGTGGGCATGTCCCGGCAGCAGTTCGAAGAATGCATCACGGATGCGGAGCTGCGCCAGACCGTGATGGATGCCCACAATCAGGCCGTGGAAGACGGGATTGATGGCACGCCGCGTTTCATCATCAACGGCCATATCCTGGATGCCGAGCGTTCCGGCGGCCAGCTGGTCTATTTCTGGAATGGCGCGCCTGTCATGATCAATGGCGAGACCGTTCCGGCGGTCGTGACCGAAGAAATCTTCGTCCAGTTGCTGGATCATTTCGTGGTCGAGGCCACGGGCGGCGAAACGGCACCGGCCGGCGAAACAGAATGATCATGCGCACGCTTTCCGCCCTGCTTCTGGCCTTCGGCCTTGGTACCACCGCGCTCGCACAAACGCCGCACCCCGGTGAAGAACGCGAAGGCGATATGGCCGTTGGCAATCTCGATGCGCCAATAGTCATGGTCGAATATGCGTCGGTGTCCTGCCCGCACTGCCGCTCCTGGTATCAGGAAGTCTGGCCGATGGTGCAGGACGAATTCATTTCATCCGGAGAGATGCGCTTCATCTACCGGGAAATGCTGACCGGTCAGCCCCAGCTGGCCGCCATCGGCTTCATGATCGCCGATTGCGCGGCAGATGATCAGTATTTCAACGCGTTGCACCTGTTGTTTGAAACCCAGACACAGGTCTTCGAGCTGGTGCAGAACCAGGAAAGCCCGGCCCCTGTCTACTATCAGGTGGGCAATGCGCTGGGTCTGTCGCAGGAAGATGTGGATGCCTGTCTGGCCAATGAATCGGTACAGAATGCTGTTCTCGCGCGGCATCAACAATCGATCGAGGATGGCGCCACGGGCACTCCGGCCTTCTTTATCAACAATTATTTGTTGACGACGGACCCAACGCCGGACGGATTAGCCTATGTTTATCATGTAGATGGTGAACCTTTGATGCTGGAAGGCGATCTGGTGCCTTCCAGTCATGACGCTGACACATTCCGGCGAATCATTTTGTATCTGGCCTATGAGCACGGTGAAAACACCGGCGAATAGGGTGGACTAGACGGCAGCCAGCGGGCGGAAGACCGTCGTAACAGACGGGGACTGCGTGGAATTTACCTCGCTCAGGCTGACCGGCTTCAAGTCGTTTGTGGATACAACCGAGCTCTCGATCGAGCCCGGTCTGACCGGCGTGATCGGGCCAAATGGCTGCGGCAAGTCCAACCTGCTGGAAGCCTTGCGCTGGGTGATGGGGGCGACCTCGGCCAAATCACTGCGCGGCTCGGGTATGGAAGATGTCATCTTCGCAGGCACCGATGCCCGCCCCTCACGCGAGCATGCCGAGGTCAAGATGGTCATCAGTAATGAGGACCGCACCGCCCCCGCCCGTTTCAATGAGAACACCATTATCGAGGTTGTCCGGCGCATCGTGCGCGGTGCGGGCTCGAACTATAAGGTCAATGGCGAGGACGTCCGCGCCAAGGACGTTCAGCTGCTTTTTGCTGATGCGGGCACGGGCGCAAACTCGCCCGCGCTGGTCCGGCAGGGCCAGATCAGCGAGCTGATCAACGCCAAACCGGAAAATCGACGCAAGGTGCTCGAAGAAGCCGCTGGCGTTTCAGGCTTGCGTGCACGCCGCCATGAAAGCGAATTACGCCTGCGGGCTGCCGAGACCAATCTCAACCGCTTGCAGGATGTCATCGACGAGCTGGAATCGCGCCAGTCCGAGCTGGAGCGTCAATCAAGGCAGGCCGCGCGATATCGCAAGCTGTCCGGCGATATCAGAGGCATGGAAGCGGCCCTCTGGCTGTCGCGCTGGCGCGAAGCGGACGCAGCGGTAAAACTAGCAGCAGAAGCGCTGGAAACCTCCGCACAGGCGGCCAATGACGCCGCAGAGCTTGCCGCCACTGCCACGATTTCCGCTGAAAAAGCCGCCTCCGGTCTTGAGCCGCTCCGCCTCGCCGAGGCCGAGGCCAGCGCAGCCTTGCGCCGGATCGAACGCGAACGCGACACAGCGGACCGCGACATAGCCGAGGCCGAACGCCGCGTGGACGAGCTGGACCAACGACTGGCTGACCTTGCCAGCCAGCTGGAACGCGAAAAGCTGATCATGGAAGATGCCGAGGCGGCCATCGCCCGCATCGACGCCGCTATCGCCGAATTAAATGCCAGCGCCGACGGCGAAGCGGAGAAGCTGGCAGCGGCTGAAGAAAAAACCAACACAGCGGCAACCACGCGTCAGGTAAAACAGGCCGCGCTGGATCAGGCATCGGAAGCATTTGCTGCCCTGCGCGCCGAGCGGGATGCGGCGGCTCGCAACAAGACCCAGGCAGAACAGCGCATGTCTCGGCTGCGGCTGGAGAAATCCCGCGCAGAAGAGTCCTTTGCCCTTTTGGGTGAAGGCGATGAGAGCGAGTTGGAGCGGAAAATCGCGGACGCCGCCAAGGCGGAAGCCGAGGTTGAAACAGCACGAGCAAAACGCGAAGCGGCTGAAAAAGACCGGCTGAAAAAAGAAGCCGCGGAACGTGAAGCGCTGGAGCCCTTAAACGCGCTGCGCGCCAAGCTTTCCGCGCTGGAAAGCGAAATCGCGACGCTGACCCGCCTGTTGGAACAGGACGAGATTGAAAACCGCGCCCTCGATTCGGTGCGAGCCAAGCCGGGCTATGAAAAAGCCCTCGGCGTCGCCCTGGGCGAAGACCTTGAGGCGTCGCTGGACGCGACAGCTTCACGGCACTGGACGCAAGTCAATACGCGTGCCGCGGCCCTGCCCGCAGGGTGTGCGCCGCTGAGCGATTTTGTGGATGCACCGCCGTCTTTGGCCGCGCGTCTCGCCTCGGTCGGTATTGTGGATGCGGCGCAGGCGGAAGCCGCCGCCCGCCAGCTGCAAGCCGGCCAGCGCCTTGTCACGCAAGACGGCGATCTGTGGCGTTGGGATGGTTTTGCAGCGAGCGCGGATGCTCCGTCGGCGGCCACCGCCCGTCTGGAACAGCGCAACCGTCTGGACGCAGCCCAGCTGGAGCGCACAGACCTCGAAACCGAAATTGAAACCGCCAGCGATGCGCTGGATGAAGCGCGGCTGGCCGCCGCTCAGGCCCGCGAGTTTGAACAGCTGGCCCGGCAAACCGCCCGGACCTGCGAGACCGCCGCCCGCGAATCTCAAGCCGCCGCAGCCTCGGCCCGCGAGAAAGCCGCCCGGGATAATGAGCGGCGCTCTGCCCTTGTGGCCGAGATTGATCGCTTGACCGCCGAGGGCGAAGAAGCGCGCCAGCAATTGGAAGCCGCAGACGAGGCCCTGCGCGATGATGACCGCCTGCCTGAAGCGCAATCGGCGCTCGATCAGGCCCGCAGGGACGCCGAGGAAGCCCGGTCAATTTTCGATGCTGCCAGGCAGGAAAAAGACGATCTCATTCGCGCGGCCGCTGATCGCGAGCGCCGGATCAAGGATAACATTGCCGATAAGGTCGATTGGCAGAAACGCCGGGGCGTTGCGGAAGCCCGCATCGCTGAACTGAATGAAGGCCGGGGGCGGACCACCGCAGATCTGGATGCCGCCAAGGAATTACCGGGAAAACTGCGCGCGAATCTGGGTCAGATCGCGGAAACGCTGACCGCTGCCAGCCGGGCCGCCGATGAAGCCCGCGATACGGCCTTGAAAGCGGAACAGGCCGCCAAATCTGCGGACGCGGACGCGCGCAGTGCCGAACGCGATGCGTCTTCAGCGCGGGAGAAACGCGCCGCAGATGAAGCGCGCCTCACAGCCGCCCGCGAACGGTTGGAAGAAACCGATTCGCGCCTTCGTGAAGCGACCAGCGGCACGGCGGCCTCTCTGGCAGAGCGGATCGAGCCAGGATTTGAAAAGCTGTCGCTGGAAGATCTGGAACGCAAGCTGGACTCGGCCCGGGCCTCCCGCGAGCGTTTGGGCGCGGTCAATCTGCGGGCAGACCAGGAGGCGGCCGAATTACAGGAAAAGCGGGACGAGCTGACCACCGAGCGCGATGACTTGCTGGCCGCCATTGATCGCTTGCGTAAAGGCATTGATTCGCTTTCCCGCGAAGGCCGTGCACGCCTGCTGGAGGCCTTCGAGCGTATCGACCAGCATTTCCGCCAGCTGTTTGAAACCCTGTTTGAAGGTGGACATGCCGAGCTGGCGCTGACGGAGAATGATGATCCGCTGGAAGCCGGGTTGGAAATCTTCGCCTGCCCGCCGGGCAAGAAGATGGAGCGCATGTCGCTGATGTCCGGCGGAGAGCAGGCGCTGACGGCTTCCGCATTGATTTTCGCGGTGTTTTTGTCGAATCCGGCCCCGGTCTGCGTGCTCGACGAGGTCGATGCCCCGCTGGACGATGCCAATGTGGATCGCTTCTGCCGGATGCTGGATGAAATGCGCCGCTTAACAGCCACGCGTTTCCTTGTGATCACCCACAATCCGCTGACCATGGCGCGGATGGATCGGCTCTATGGAGTAACCATGGCCGAAAGAGGGGTATCCCAGCTTGTGTCGGTCGATTTGACGCGGGCTGAACAGATGATCGCCGCCGAGTAAATAAACTCAATAAATTCAATACTATAACATGAGCATTCGTGTGCTTGACTTGCCATGCCCCCTTGTCTAGCTTGCGCGCGCTCATGGGGAGCTGTTCCATGGGCGAAAACGATTGTCATGGCTCAACGAGACCGCCAAAAGAACGACACCTCCCGACCCAGCGACATCGACGATTTTGACCGGCGCCTGAAAGAGAAGCGAAAGCCTTGGCAGACGGAAGAAATCGACGAAGCCGGTGAGAGAGGAAAGGCTTGGTCGGTCGCCATCCGGGCATCCAGCGATCTGATAGCTGGGCTGTTCGTGGGCGGCGTTCTGGGTTGGGCAATCGATAGAC
Organism: Hyphobacterium sp.; assembly: GCF_965228115.1. Classification (GTDB taxonomy): domain Bacteria; phylum Pseudomonadota; class Alphaproteobacteria; order Caulobacterales; family Maricaulaceae; genus Hyphobacterium. The sequence continues at coordinate 1,052,002 of NZ_OZ245794.1, forward strand.
TGGCCGGCACCAGCCCCTGGTTCCTGTTGGTCGGTATTGGATTGGGATTTGCTGCCGGAATGCGGAACCTGATGCGGTCCGCAATGAAGGCAGAAGCGGAAAACACCTCTTCTTCCGGGAAGACGGATCGAGACTGAACGGAACACAAAGCGTCATGGCCACCCTCGAAACAGATCCGATGTATCAGTTCGAAGTGCAGCCGGTTTTCGAGCTGCCGACCGTTCTCGGGATCGATTTGACGATCACCAACACCGCCCTGTGCATGATCATTGTGGTTCTGCTGATTGCCGGCGGCCTGTCCTTCCTGTCCCGACGTGGTGCGCTTGTTCCGTCGCGGGGCCAATCGGTGGCCGAACTGCTGTATGAATTCGTCGCCGACATGGCCAAGTCGATCATGGGCAAGGACGGAATGCGGTTCTTCCCCTACATCTTCACCCTGTTCACCTTCATCTTTGTGGCCAACCTGCTGGGCCTGGTGCCGGGCATGTTCACGGTCACAAGCCATATTATCGTGACGCTCATGTTGGGCTTGATCACAATCGGTACGGTCCTGTGGGTCGGGTTCACGAAGAATGGTCTGGGTTTTCTGCGCCTGTTCGCACCGGCGGGCCTGCCGCTCTGGATTTATCCCTTGCTGGTCCCGATCGAGATCCTGTCCTTCCTCAGCCGCCCGATCAGCCTGGCGATCCGCTTGTTCGCCAACATGCTGGCTGGCCACGTGCTGTTGAAGCTGTTCGGCGGCTTTACCATTCAATTGGTCGGCGCTCTGGGTCTGGTCGGTGCAGGTGGCATTCTGGCCATCCTGTCCATGGGCATCCTGACCGCTGTTACGGGCCTCGAATTCCTGATCGCCTTCCTTCAGGCCTACATTTTCGCTGTGCTCTCGTGCATCTACATCAATGATGCTCTGCACCCATCTCACTAACGAACTTAATTACCTCTTCATCTAAGGAGCTTCCCCAATGGAACTTGATGCAGCAAAGCAAATTGGCGCCGGTATCGCGGCCATCGCCCTCGCGGGTGCCGGTGTTGGTATCGGTATGATCTTCAGCAGCTATCTGTCCGGCGCTCTGCGTAACCCGTCCGCAGCTGCCAGCCAGTTCACCAACCTGCTGATCGGCTTCGCGCTGACGGAATTCACCGGCCTGCTGGGTTTCGTTGTCGCCATGATCATTCTTTTCGCCTGATCCATTAACGGGTGAAAAGCTGAAAGGACCAGTGACATGACGTCTGTCTCGCAGGTATTCGTCGAGATCGCATTCTTCGCACCGGAGGACGCTGCCGCAGGTGGCGATGCCTACGGTTCGGGCGGATTGCCACAGCTCGACATTTCCACCTGGCCAGGACAGATTTTCTGGCTGCTGGTCACCTTCGGCCTGTTGTTTTTCATCCTGTCCAATTCGGTCCTGCCGAAAATCGCGGCGACGATTGAAGACCGCCGGGACCGGATTGCAGACGATTGGGATGCTGCCGAGCAGAACAAACGGCAGGCCGAACAGGCGGCGGCGGATTACGAGAAGAATCTGGCCGATGCCCGTGCCAAGGCGCACAACATCGTGGCCACGACCCGCAAAGAGGTCGAGGCCGAGATCGCCGAAGGAAACCGGGAGGTGGAAAAGCAGATCAATTCCGAGCTGGATGCCGCCGAAGAGCGCATTTCAGCGATGCGGAAGGATGCGCTTTCCCACCTCGACGACATCTCCAGCGAACTGGCGGATGAACTCGTCAGCAAGCTGATTTCCGAGCCCAACGCCGGTTCGGCATAAGGAAGATTGAGAGCACACCATGCACTTCGATTATCTCCTTAATCCCACGACCGACCCGACTTTCTGGGTTTTCATTGGCCTGGTGATCGTCATCGGCATCGCAGTTATTGCGCGTGTACCGGGACTGCTGGCCAAAGCGCTGGATGAACGCGCGGCGACCATCCGCAACGAGTTGGACGAAGCGCGCCGGATGCGTGAAGAGGCCCAGGAGCTGATGGCGAGCTATCAGCGCAAGAAGCGCGAAGCCGAAGCGGAAGCCGAAGCCATCGTCGAAATGGCGCGTAAGGATGCGAAAATCCAGGCCGAGACCGCCCGGGCTGAGTCCTCTGCGCGCCTTGAGCGGCTGACCTCGCTGGCAGAGCAACGCATCGCACAGGCCGAGGCCCAGGCGATTGCCGATGTCAAATCGCGGGCCGCAGACCTGGCCGCTGCCAATGCGGCCGAACTGATTTCAAAAAACCTGAAGAAGTCCGACCATGCTGCGCGGTTGAAAACCGATCTGGCGGACATGGAAGAAAAGCTGAACTATCGTTAGTTCGACCCCTACAGAAACAAAGCCCCGGAGCTCCGGGGCTTTTTTCGTGCCAGACGTCAGGGCTGAGGCTTGTCTTCCTCGTCCGGCCTGTCGTCTTTTTCCCCGAACACACGCTTGACGCGGTTCCAGATTGCCGGGTGCCGTTTCAGAAAACCCGTGATTATTCGGTGGGCGGTTTTTGAACTGCCCGCCAGCAGGATCGCTCCGAAAATAAACAGCGGCAGGCCAACAGGGACAAATGGCGTCACGATGGCCAGCGGCAAAGCCAGAAACATCAACGCCAGACCCAGGGCCACGCCTATCATGCGCAGCACGGTCGCAATGACGCTGCCGATCGGATTACGGCTCATATTATTGAGCGTTTCGTTCATGCTTCTCCCGCGCGCGAAGTACTGGCTGTAGATAGGTCACACCTACATCGTTAGATAGGGTTTGGGAGCCACATTAACAGTGAAAAAGGCGAATCTTTGCCAGATAAGCAGTTAGAGTTTCGCCACTATCCCGTCTAGAACCTTCCGGGTAATCAGAACTGCGTATACGAATGGCCCATCCACCCGCCTCTCACCTCCAATCCGTCCAGATCCTGCGCGGTCTGGCGGCATTGGCTGTGGTGATCGGGCATCTCTATCAGGTTGAGTGGCGCTTTCTCGGCGAGGGGCTGACCTCGCCTTTTTTGTTGCACGGTTTTGCCGGAGTGGATCTGTTTTTCGTGATTTCCGGCTATGTCATGGTTCATGTGACCCGTGATTATGATCACAGGGCGGGAACCATCGGACGGTTCCTCTATCACCGGATCACCCGGATCTATCCACCCTTCTGGTTTTTTTCCGCCGTCATGCTGACGGCTCTTGTTTTCGGGCCGACGATTTCAGACCGCGAACTGACAAGCAGCTATATCTGGCAATCATTTCTGTTGGTTCCACAGCCGCAATTACCGCTATTGCCGGTCGGCTGGACGCTGATCCACGAGATGTATTTCTATCTCGTCTTTGCGATTTTGCTCTTCCTGCCGCGCAAGCTGTTGATGCCCGGCCTGGCCCTCTGGATGGCCGGCGTGGCGGTCGGCGCTGCCCTGGACCTGCACTTGCGGTCGGCTGTTCTGGGGCTGATCTTTCACCCTTTGACCTTCGAGTTCGCTCTTGGGGCGGTGATTGCCTATTTCCGCTTTTCTATGCCGCGCTGGATGGGTTGGGCGCATGTGGCGGCCGGGCTGGTCTTGTTTTCATCCGCCATTTTCTTGAGGCCGGCAATCTCCATTGAAAACTTTCCGGTTTTCTGGGACCGGTTGATCGTGTTCGGCATTCCCGCCGCCCTGATCGTTATGGGCGCGATCAATCTGGAGCCGCGCCGCCAGGGACGTGTCATCACATTTTTCAAGAATCTCGGTGATTGGTCCTATTCACTCTATCTCGGTCATTTGATCGTTCTGTCCGCCGGCGCCTGGCTCTGGGCGGCTGTGATGCCGGATATGGGCCTGATTGATAATGGCATCATGCTGGTCTTGCTCGTCATCGCGGCCATCATTGCTGCCTGGCTCAGCTATCGATTGGTGGAATACCCGCTGCTGGTCTGGACCCGTTCGGCAGGCCGGGTCCTGTTTCCGCGCAAATGACCTCAGCTCCGATCACCCGGTTGGGCAGCATCCAGGCGCTGCGGGCGATTGCTGCTCTGATGGTGGTGGCGATCCACATCCAGGCCAATGAATTGCGGCTGGGCGATCCGGTGCTCTCGCCCTGGCTCTATCATGGCGTGGCGGGGGTCGACCTCTTCTTCGTCATTTCCGGCTTCATCATGGTGCATGTCACACGCGGCCGGTTTGACACCGCAGGCCAGCCCCAGCGCTTCTTGTGGGACCGGCTCTGGCGCATCTACCCGCCCGCCCTGCTCTTCACTTTTTTGACGCTGATGGCGTTGATGGCTGCGGGCACGGTGGGAGACTGGCTGCCACAAACCGACCTCCTCGCCTCCTTCCTGCTCTTGCCGCAGGAGGGCGAGCCCTTGCTGGGTGTCGCCTGGACGCTGACCCATGAGCTTTACTTCTACCTCGTTTTTTGTGCGCTGCTTGTCCTGAAAGAGCGTTGGCTGCCGATCGGCCTGACGGTTTGGGGCAGTCTGATCGCAATTGGCTTGGCATCCGGCATCTCACGGGAGTCCGGTCCCTGGCTGGTGGTCGCCTTTCACCCGCACACCTATGAGTTCATCTTCGGGGCGTTTGCCGGGCTGGCTTATCATCGCGGCTGGATCCGCATTCCGGCGCTGATCCTGGCGGCCGGGATCGCCGCCCTGATGGCCGGTGCGCTCTGGATAGGATTACGGACGCCGGAAAATTATCCGCTTTTCTGGGGCCGGGTTCTGGCCTTTGGCCCGGCCAGCGTTTTGATCGTGGCGGGCATCGCCGGGCTGGAACAGCGCGGCCAGTTGCGTTTTCCGGACTGGTCCCAGCGCATTGGTGACTGGTCCTACAGCCTGTATCTCAGCCATGTACTGGTGATCGTGACGCTGACCCATCTCTGGCTGCCGCGCGCTATGCCTGGGCCCATCGATAATCTTGCGCTGATTTTCGCCATGCTCGCGGGATCGCTGATCGTCTCTGCACTTGCCTATTATGTGTATGAGCGCCCGGCACTGGCGCTGGGAAAGCGCCTGCGCCGGACAGCCCTCAAATAGGCTTCACCTATTCCGCGGCTTCCGCGACGGGCGGGGTCCAGCGCAATACCGGCTGACGCGCAGCCCGCGTTTCATCCAGACGGCGCATCGGCGCATACACTGGGGCGGCCTTGAAACGATCCACATCACCGGCCCTGGCGGCTTCCGACAGGCCGCGCAGCACATCGCAAAAGCGGTCGAGACCGGATTTGGATTCGGTTTCAGTGGGCTCGATCAGCATCGCCCCATGCACCACCAGCGGGAAATACATCGTCATGGGATGATAGCCCTCATCGATCATCGCCTTGGCGAAATCGAGCGTGGTCACGCCGGTATCTTTCAGGAAGCGATCATCGAACAGGGCTTCGTGCATGCAGGTGCCGTCAAAGGCCGGCGTCATGACATCTTTCAGGCAAGCGAGGATGTAGTTCGCATTCAGCACCGCATCTTCCGAGGCCTGCTTCAACCCGTCAGAACCATGGCTCATCATATAGGTGAGCGCGCGGGTAAACATGCCCATCTGACCGTGGAAAGCCGTCATCCGGCCAAAGGGGTGCGCGCCTGTGCCGTCTACATCGGTCTCGTTCTCTGCCATGCGCAGGGACGCGCCATCTTCCGTCTGGATGACGAAAGGCAACGGTGCATAGGGCGCGAGCGCTTCGGACAGCACTGTCGGGCCGGAGCCCGGACCGCCGCCGCCATGCGGGGTGGAAAAAGTTTTGTGCAAATTGATGTGCATCGCATCAATACCCAGATCGCCCGGACGCACGCGACCAACAATCGCGTTGAAATTCGCGCCATCGCAGTAGAAATAACCGCCCGCCTCATGGATCAGATCGGCGATCTCTTTGATATCGCGTTCAAACAGCCCGCACGTGTTCGGGTTGGTCAGCATGATGCCGGCGACATCATCGCCCAGCTTGGCCTTGAAGGCCGCCATATCGACACGGCCGGTTTCATCAGCCGGAATTTCATCGCAATGAAAGCCACACTGAACCGCTGTTGCCGGGTTCGTGCCGTGCGCCGATTCCGGCACCAGCACGCGGCGGCGGTGGGTCTCGCCGCGCGCATCCAGCGCCGCGCGGATCGACATCATGCCGCAAAGCTCGCCATGAGCGCCGGCTTTCGGGCTCATCGCCACGGCCGGCGTATTCGTGAGCACCATCAACCAGCGCGCCAACTCTTCAATCAGCTTGTAAGCGCCCTGAACAGTCTGTTCCGGCTGCAAGGGATGCAGATCGGCAAAGCCCGGCAGGCGCGCCATCTTCTCATTGAGGCGCGGATTGTGCTTCATCGTGCACGAGCCAAGCGGATAAAGCCCCAGATCAATCGCGTAATTCTTGCGCGAAAGGCGCACATAATGGCGCATGGTTTCCGGCTCGGAGAGGCCCGGCAGGCCAATCACGCCTTCGCGTTTCAAACCACCCAGGCGGTTTGGCGTGCCCTTGGGTTCCGGCAGGTCCACGCCAGAAACGTCCAGTGAACCGCGCTCGAACAATAGCGCTTCGGACTGTTCGAGCCCGCGCGAGCCTGAGAAGCTGTCTTCATATCCGCCGGGATCGATATCGTGTTCCATACGGGTCGGACGGCCGTGTGTGTTCATGCCCATCAGACACTCTCCCGCAGTGTGGTTTCGAAGGCGGCCAGATCCGCCTCGGAATTGGTTTCCGTGGCGGCGATGATCAGCACATCTTGCATCTCGCCGGGATAGAGCCGCGAGGCGGGGACCCCGCCCAGAACGCCTTTCTTTACAAGCGCATCGAGCACATCCGAGGCCTTCTTCGGCAAGCGGACCGCAAACTCGTTGAAGAAGGTATCGGTGAGCAGCTCCACACCGTCGATGGCGGACAAACGATCCGCAAGGTCGCAAGCCGTTTCATGATTGAGCTGAGCCAGCGTGGTCAGGCCCTTCTCGCCCAGCAGCGTCATGTGAATGGTGAAGGCCAGCGCACACAGGCCGGAATTGGTACAGATATTCGACGTCGCCTTATCGCGGCGGATATGCTGTTCGCGCGTGGAGAGCGTCAGCACATAACCGCGGCGGCCATCGGCATCGACGGTTTCCCCAGCCAAGCGGCCCGGCAGATTGCGGATCAAATTCCGGTCATTGCGGCAGGCAAACAGTCCCACATAAGGCCCGCCAAAATTGAGGCCCACGCCTATGCCCTGGCCCTCGCCGACCACGATATCCGCACCCATTTCACCGGGTGACTTCACCAGCCCCAGCGAAACCGGTTCGGTGAAGACGGCAATCACCAGCGCGCCATGCTGCTGCGCTTTCTCGGCGATTTCGGTGAGATCATGCAGGCGGCCAAATACGTCTGGCGTCTGGATAACCACACAGGCCGTTTCATCATCAATCAGCTCGGCAATGCCCGACAGGCCGTCCAGATCCGGCTGCGACGAGACAATGTCAATGTCCATGTATTTGGCGGTCGTGCGCGTGGTGGCCGCATAATGCGGATGCAGCGAGCCTGCCAGAACGGCACGTTTGCGCTTGGTGACGCGGGCGGCCATCAGCACGGCTTCGCCGCAAGCCGTTGAGCCGTCATACATTGAGGCATTGGCCACATCCATGCCCGTCATCAAGGCGACCTGGGTCTGGAACTCGAAAAGGGTTTGCAGCGTGCCCTGGCTGATCTCCGGCTGATAGGGGGTATAAGCCGTCAGGAATTCAGAGCGCTGGATGAGGTGATCGACCGTCGCCGGGATGTGGTGCTTATACGCCCCGGCTCCGACAAAGAACGGCACGCTGGACGCCGGCGTATTTTCCGCCGCCAGCTTCGCCAAGGCCCGCTCGACTTCCAGCTCGGTCTGATGCGGCGGCAAATCCACCGGCCCATCGAGGCGCGCGGCTTCCGGCACGTCGGTAAAAAGGCCATCAATCGACTCAACGCCGATCTTCGCCAGCATGTCGCGCCGGTCAGCCGGCGTCAGCGGAAGATATCTCATCCGAAAATCCTGTTTTCCTAGGCGATATGCGCCTTGTAAGCGGCGTCATCCATCAGGCCGTCAAGTTGTTCTTTTTCGGTCAATTTCAACTTCACAAACCAGCCTTCGCCATCCGGGCTTTCATTGACTTTCTGCGGCTCGCCTTCCAGCGCGTCATTGACGGCAATCACCTCGCCAGCGACCGGGGCGTAAACCTCCGAAGCAGCCTTCACCGATTCAACCACGGCCATCTCATCGCCCTGGGCGAAGCTGGCACCAACTTCCGGTAATTCGACGAAAACCACATCGCCGAGCTGTTCTGCCGCATAGGCGGTGATGCCGACGACGCCGTCTTCGCCGTCAATTTTCACCCATTCATGATCCTTGGTGTATTTCACGCTCATCGCGTCCTCCCCTTAAAGCTAATTGCCCCGATAATAACGCTGTTCAACAAACGGCATTTTGGTGATTTTGGCGGGCCGCGCCTTGCCACGCAGCAAGATCTCCACCTCTGTCTCAGCAACCGCGAATTCCGTGTCGACATAGGCCATGCCCACCGGCCCGCCCACTGTTGGGCCGAACCCGCCGGATGTGACGGCACCGATGGTCTTGCCATCCTTGACCACTTCCGCGCCTTCGCGTGCCGGAGCGCCAGACATGGTAAAGCCCACACGTTTCCGCGCGGGCTTGTCGGCGAACATCTGCATCACGCGTTCCGCACCAGGAAAATCGAGTTTTTCGCGGCGCGGCTTGGCGACGGCCCACATCAAAGTGGCTTCTGCTGGCGTTTTGCTCTCGTCCATGTCATGGCCGTAAAGGCAAAGCCCGGCTTCCAGGCGCAAGGAATCGCGTGCGCCCAGACCAATCGGCTTGACCCGGTCATCGCTCAGCAATTTGCGCGTTATCGCGTCAGCCTGATCCGCCGGAATGGAGATCTCAAACCCGTCCTCGCCCGTATAGCCAGAGCGAGAGACGTAGATTTCAACGCCGTCCAGATCGAACACGCCACACTGCATGAAAACAAGATCGCCCGCGCCCGGAACCAGCGCGGCAAAAACGTCCGCCGCTTGCGGGCCTTGCAGTGCGATCAGCGCGCGATCCTCAATCACGTTCAAGGGTCCGCCGGATTTTTCGGCGATATGCGCAAAATCATTGGCCTTGGTGGCAGCATTCACAACCAGAAACAGGCCGTCTGACCCGAAAGGCCGGGAGATCATCAGATCATCCATGATCCCGCCCTGATCATTCAATAACAGCGTATAACGCTGCTCGCCTTCGCCCAGCGTGGAAAGATCCGCCGTGATCAGCTTTTCCAGTGCGCCTTCATCGCCCGTGTAATGGGCCTGACCCATATGCGAGACATCAAACAGGCCGGCTGCCTCACGCGTGTGATTATGCTCGGCCATGATGCCTTCAAATTGCAGCGGCATGTCATACCCGGCGAAGGGCACAATCTTCGCGCCCAGCTCGACATGAAGATTATAGAGCGGTGTGCGCAGCGTCTCTGTCATACGTGTTGCCCCGTTGCCGGCATGCCCGGTGATCACCGGACGGCCCCCGCTGTCTCAATAACCTGAGAGATTCCACAAGAAGAGGAACGCCCTCCCTTGCTTGCTCCTTCGGTGGGACGCGTTGCCCGCGCCCGCTTTCCAGCGTTTCGTCATCCCGCGGTCCTTCGGCCTGAGCGTTTCCGGGGCGGTTGCGCCTTCGGCGCCGGCTTTATTCGCCGGTCTCTCCCGCGGGGACGGGAAGCAAGGAGGTTTAGAGCGGGGAAAAGAAGAGTCAATCGCGTATGCGAGGGACGTCTGCGCTACATTTTCTCCGGTGCTTCCAGCCCGATCAGGGACAGGCCGATTTCCAGCTGTTTCAGCGTGGTTTTCGCCAATGTCAGGCGTGAGGCGCGGATGGCGGCATCTTCTTCCGGCAGAATCGGACAGGCGCCATAAAAAGACGAAAACGCCTGCGCCAGCGAATAGACATGCTCGCAGATATGGTTTGGCGCGCGCTGTTCATAGGCGCGCTTCAGCGCGGCATCAAACCCGTCCAGACGGCGGATCAGCGTCGCTTCTGCGGGATCGGAAATCGTCACCGGACCGCCATCCAGACTTTTTTCCGCCGCCTTGCGAAGGATCGATTTGATCCGCACCGCTTGATAAAGAAGGTAAGGTCCGGTCTTGCCCTCGAAAGAGACAAACCGGTCGAGATCAAAAATGTAATTCGTGGTCCGGAAATTTTGCAGGTCGGCGAATTTGATCGCCGCATTTGCGACCTTGCGGGCCACTGAGTCGAATTCCTCGGCCGGTAATTCTGCGCCCAGACCTGCCTCATTTAGCCGCGCCTTGGCGCGCTCCAACGCTTCTGAGATCAGATCGGCGAGGCTGAACGTGCCGCCAGAGCGGGTGCGCAAACGCTTGCCATCCGGGCCATTAACCGTACCGAATTTGATGTGCTCCAGCGCGCCTTCTTCGGCCAGACCGGCCTTGTAAGCGGCGCGGAAAACCTGCTCGAAATGATCGGATTGGCCCAGATCGACCACATAGAAGATATGATCCGGATCGACTGTCTGTTTCCGATCCAGAATGGTCGCAAGGTCTGTCGTGCCGTAAAGCGCCGCGCCCTGGGAGCTGACCAGAATCAGCGGGGCGAGCTCTTTTTTGTCGGAATTGCGCGCCACGCGGACAATCCACGCCCCGTCGGACTTTTCCGCCACGCCGCGCGCCTTGAAATCCTCGACGAGGCCGGGGATCAGATCATTGACGTCGCTTTCGCCCCTCCACAGATCGAAATGCACGCCGAGTGCATCAAAATCCTGTTTCAGCGCGGCAATAGAAACGGAAATGAAATGCGCCAGAAGCGCGCGATAACCGCGCCGTCCGGCTTGCAACTCTGCAGTTGCTTTCCGGGCGATCGCCGCCCGGTCATCGTCTTCCTTGGCCTTGGTGGCCGCTTGCGGATAAAGGCGGGATAGGTCCTGGATCGTCACCGGCGGCTTGGCCGGATAGTCACCGTCAAATTCCGGATCGAAATAGGGAAGGCTCGGCTGTTCGGTTTCCAGCTCGGTCACCAACAGGCCCATCTGATAGCCCCAATCACCCAGATGGATGTCCGAGACGACTTTCTCGCCCAGAAACCGCATCAGGCGCTGCAGGCTATCGCCCAGCACAGAAGAGCGCAAATGGCCCACATGCATCGCCTTCGCGACATTCGGCCCGCCAAAATCAATCATTACCGTGCGCGGGGTTTCGACATGCCCCGCCCCCACACGCGGATCGGCGGCAAGCGCATCAGCCTGCCCGGCATAGACAAGCGCTTTTGGCGTCAGATTAAGAAAGCCCGGCCCGGCAATTTCGATAGTTTCAAAATCCGGATCGTCTTGCAGTTGGGCGGCCACGTCTTCCGCCACAGCGCGCGGCGCTTTCTTCGCGATCTTCGCTGCCGCCATTGCGCCATTGCACTGATAGGGGGCGAGATCGGGCCGGTCGGATTCGGCGCATTGCCCCAACTCCGCAGGTAGTCCGGCAGCTTCAAACGCCGCCCCGACGCGCGCGGAAAGGGTGTCTACAATCGAGGCCATAAGTCTATTGGTCGGGTCGTCCAGCATCGACCTGGAAGCGTTGACCGGAACGGTTCCAGAGGATCTGCTCGTCGGTAAGGTCGAAGCCGACAATAATTTCGAAGTTCGTGCCGGACGTATTATTCGTTGCGCGCGGAATAATGATTTCCGACATCCGCTCTGTCAGGAAGACCCGGTCTTCACCCGGCTCGAAGCGGACACGGATCGGGAAGTCCTGGCGATGGATCACCACATTGTCGCGGCGGGTCACAGCGACAAAATACGTGAAAGTATGCTCACTACCGACCGCAGCCGGGCCCCGTCCAAAACCGAAATCAATTTCCAGATTGGCGTTGATGGGGCGGTCGTCGAAATAGCGGCAGAGTGAACGTACACTGTTAATCTCACCGGTAAATCCAACCGCCGCGAACGTGTTGCTATCATCGGCAAGTTCAACAACCCGCTGGGCATCACGCAATGTCAAAGCCGACGGGCAGGGGCCGGGATTGTCAGGATTGTTGGCGAACGCGTCCTCGAAAGTATTGCATCCACTGACCAGCAAGGCGAAGGCGGGAATAATCCAGCGCATAAATGATGACTCCGGGTGGGCCCTTGATTAAACCGGTCATACGATGACTGTTTGGCTGTCGCAACGGCAGCTGCGCATATGAGGATGGTGAATGCCGGGCGAGAAACAGAAGCTGACGATATTGCTGGCTGCGCCGCGTGGTTTCTGCGCCGGTGTTGACCGGGCGATCCAGATCGTCGAACGCGCGATTCACAAGTTTGGTGCGCCCGTCTATGTGCGCCATGAGATCGTTCACAACACCCATGTCGTCAGCCGGTTGGAAAAACTCGGCGCGGTTTTCGTGGATGAACTCGATGAAGTTCCCGGCGACCGCCCGGTCGTCTTTTCCGCGCATGGTGTGCCGAAATCTGTTCCGCAAGCCGCGCGCGAGCGCGAGATGATCTATGTCGATGCGACCTGCCCGCTCGTCTCCAAAGTCCATATCGAGGCCCAGCGTCATCACAAGGCAGGCTTCGAGATTGTGCTGATCGGTCATGCCGGCCACCCGGAAGTCGTGGGCACGCTGGGTCAGCTGCCCGACGGGGCCATCACACTGATTGAGACCGTTGAGGATGTGGCCGGTTTCAAGCCCCGCGACCCGGAAAAGATCGCCTTCGTGACCCAGACGACGCTTTCGGTGGATGACACCGCCGAGATCGTCGAAGCCTTACGGACACGCTTTCCATCCGTTGCCGCGCCGCACAAGGAAGACATTTGTTATGCTACCACCAATCGGCAGGATGCGGTGAAAGCCATGGCAGAGTCGTGTGACATGGTCTGGGTGATTGGCTCTGAAACCTCTTCGAACTCCAAGCGGCTGGTCGAGGTCGCCGAACGCGCCGGTGCGCGCAACGCGGCCTTGATAGAAGATGCCAGCGCGATTGACTGGAGCGCGATGGAAAACGCCACCACGATCGGGATTACGGCGGGCGCCTCGGCCCCGGAATCGCTGGTGGAAGGCGTCATCTCGGCGATTGGCGAGCGCTATGACATCAGCGTCGAAGAGCTTCGCGTCACCCATGAGGATGTAATCTTTAAATTGCCGCGCCTGGTGGCTTAGGAGGGGCTTTATGAGCGAAAATAAAACCAAACCCACAGCCATCACCCCGGCAGACTTTATTGCCTCGGTCGAGCATGATGGCCGCCGGGAGGACGCAAAAACCCTGCTCGACCTGTTCGAACGCATGACAGGCTGGAAAGCCAAGATGTGGGGCCCGTCCATCATCGGTTTTGGTGAATATCACTACAAATATGACAGCGGCCGCGAGGGCGATTTTCTAGCCACCGGTTTTTCCCCGCGCAAAGCCAATCTGAGCATCTACATCATGCCGGGCTATCAGGATTATGAGGGCATTCTGGCTCGCCTCGGCAAGCACAAGCATGGCAAATCCTGCCTCTATGTGAACAAGCTGGCCGATATCGATCTGGACGTGCTCGAAGAGCTTGTGAAGGCCGGGCTGGACGATCTGTCGAAAAAGTATCCGGTCAAGCCAAGTTGAGCCCGCGGCCCAAAGACGTTGTTCAGGCCTGGGTCGAGGCGTTCAACACCGGTGATGCAAATGCGGTTGCAAGTTTCTATCACCAGGACGCCATCAATCATCAGGTCGCCAACCAACCGGTTGTAGGCCGCGCCGCTATCCGTGAAATGTTCGAAGCGGAATTTGCACGGGCCCAAATGGTTTGCGTGATCGAAAACCTGTTTGAAGATGGCGGTTGGGCGATACTGGAGTGGACGGATCCGCTGGGGTTGAGAGGTTGTGGATTTTTCCAGATCGAAGACGGAAAGATAAGGTTACAGCGAGGCTATTTCGACAAGCTGAGCTTCTACCGCACGCAGGGCATCCCATTGAAAGAGGCCATTCGCGAATGAACCGGATCACCATTCACACGGACGGGGCCTGTTCGGGCAATCCGGGTCCGGGTGGCTGGGGTGCTATCCTGGAATGGAAGGGGCACCGCAAGGAGATCAATGGGGCCGAGCCAGACACGACCAATAACCGCATGGAGTTGATGGCCGCAATCCAGGCCCTGAAGGCGGTGAAAGGCAAGAACAAGTCTATCCGGCTGGTGACCGATTCAACCTATGTCAAAAACGGCGTGACCACCTGGATCCATGGCTGGAAGCGCAATGGCTGGAAGACCTCCGCCAAAAGGCCGGTCAAAAACGCTGATCTCTGGAAAGAACTCGACGAGGCCGCCGCGCGTCATGAGGTGGAATGGGACTGGGTCAAGGGACATTCCGGCGATCCGGACAATGACCGCGCCGATGAGCTGGCACGGCTGGCCATCGCGCAAATGCGCGATGCCAGCCTGATGTAGACGCCGGGAAGGTTCAGGCCTTCAGGATCAAACGTGTTCCATCGACCTGGGTAACAAGCGCGCTGGACCCTTTGGCCAGATCGGCCCCATCCTCGGTCCTGGCCGACCATTCCGTATCGCCATGACGCACGCGGCCACGGCCTTCGGTAAAGCCTTTAACGACAGTGACACGCTCACCAATCAGATAAGTGGCCCGCTGGTTCAGCCCGCTATCGGCCCCGCTTTTCAGGCGCGGCTTCACATACCGGTCGCCGACAATCAGGAAACCAACCCCGAGCACGGAAAACAGAATCAGCTCCACAGGCCAACCCGTAAAGGGGGCGATCAGTGCGGTCACCAGCGCCGCAGCCGCCGGCCAGAGCAGATAGGTGGTATTGGTCAGCAACTCGGCGATCAGCAACGCCGCGACGAGACCGAGCCACCACCAGAGATTCAGTCCTTCCAGAGCAGAAATCAGAACGTCCATTCATGCGCTCCTAGCGGGTTGGTGGAACGCTGGTTCGGGTCTGCCCGACAGCATCCGTTGCAGCGTCCTTCGCAGCGTCTCGGGCTGCATTCGCAAGTTCGCCCACGCCCATCACGGTTGAGACAATGTTCGAGAACTCCGCTGGAATGATGACCGTTTTTTGTTGGTCAGACACCGCCAGCTGGGCGAAAGCCTCTACATATTTCTGGCCGAGGAAGTAGTTAATCGCGTTCAAATCGCCTTGGGCGATCGCCGCCGAAACCATGTCGGTAGCCTTGGCTTCAGCCTCCGCTTCACGTTCGCGCGCCTCAGCGTCGCGGAAAGCCGCTTCCTTGCGGCCTTCGGCTTCGAGAATCAAAGACTGTTTTTCGCCCTCGGCTTTCAGGATTTCTGATTGCTTCTGGCCTTCCGCCTCGAGGATTTCGGCACGCTTCAAACGCTCGGCTTTCATCTGCCGGGCCATGGCCTCGGTGATGTCCGGCGGCGGGTTGAGGTCCCGGATCTCGATCCGCGTGACCTTGACGCCCCAGGGATTGGTCGCCGCATCAATGACTGACAGGAGACGCGCATTGATGTCATCCCGGTTGGAAAGGACCTGGTCGAGATCCATGGAGCCCACTACGGTCCGCACATTCGTCATCGCCAGATTGACAATGGAAAAGTCCAGATTGTCGACTTCATAGGCCGCACGCGCGGCTTCCATCACCTGGATAAACACCACGGCATCGACCGACACCATGGCGTTATCCTTGGTGATGACTTCCTGCTTGGGCACGTCCAGCACCCGTTCGCGCATATTGATCTTGTACCGGACCATGTCGACAAAAGGCACGATGAAATGAAGGCCCGGATCCAGTTTGCGTGTGAAGCGCCCGAACCGTTCCACCGTATATTCCATGCCCTGCGGTACTGATTTGATTGCCATCGAGACAACCAGCAGCGCCAGAACGACGACAACGCCGATAAAAATCAATTCACCCATTCAGTCTCTCCCTGTCTTCGTTTCGTTTAGAGCTGTTCCAGCATGTGTTCCGCGCTGGAAGTGCGGAAATCGCCGGGCGCTTCGGTATTCAGAAGATCGACAACGCCATCCTTCACCAGCATGGAAAAGCGTTGGGAACGCACGCCCATGCCAAAGCCGGAACCATCCATCGTCAAACCCGTTGCCTTGGCAAAATCACCATTGCCATCGGCCAGCATGACGACATCTTCGCCAACGCCCTGATCCTTGCCCCAGGCATCCATGACGAAGACATCATTGACTGAAACGCAGGCAATCTGATCGACCCCTTTCGCCTTCAGCTCAGCGGCCTTTTCAACAAAGCCCGGCAGGTGTTTGGCCGAACAGGTCGGTGTAAATGCCCCCGGGACAGCAAACAGGGCCACTGTCTTGCCGGCGAAGACATCACTCGTCTTCATTTGTGTTGGCCCCTCGGCCGTCATGACCCCAAAAACCGCCTCCGGAAGCCGGTCACCCTTTGAAATCGTCATCGCATAAAGCTCCTTGTCTGATGCGCTTTGAATAAATCTTGCCCGATCAATTCTTTTCTGGATAGCGGGAATATCCCTTTACCTGTCCCGAAAAAAGGACAAGCATGACCTTATGGCTAGCAAGGGATATCTCACCGGCAAGCTACTGATTGCCAGCCCGGCTATCGGCGATCCCCGCTTTGACCGCGCCCTGATCTATATTTGTGATCACGACGACGAGCACGCCATGGGCATTGCCGTGAACAATCCGGTGGATGATTTGCGCTTGCCGACGCTGTTCGATCAGCTGGAAATCGAAAGCGATATTCGCGTTCCCGACCGCGCGGTGCTAAATGGCGGCCCGGTCGATGGCGATCGCGGCTTTGTCCTGCATACACCTGATTTCTCCCATGATAACGCGACCATGCGGGTCTCCAGCAATATCTGCCTGACGGCAACGCGCGAAGTGCTGGATGCCATGGCCTCCAATCAGCCACCCCGCCGGTCTGTGCTGGCTTTGGGTTATGCTGGATGGGGTCCGGGTCAGCTGGAAGATGAATTACAGGCCAGCGCCTGGCTGGTTGCCGAACCGGAAGAATCGCTTATTTTCGATGATGGCTTCGAGAACAAATGGGATCGGGCGCTGGCGTTAATTGGTGTGGATCCCGCGCGCCTTTCGGCGATTTCTGGTCATGCCTGACGGGCTCAGCCCGGCGCTTTGATGCGTCCATCCCGGCCATTTTGGACCAATTCTGCCGCCAGCTCGGGCGCCATCGCCCCGGCGAATAGAAACCCTTGTCCATAATCACAGCCGAGATCGGCGAGGCGCTGCGCCACAGTTTCTGTCTCAATCCCTTCAGCAACGACGGTCATGCCGAGATGCCGGGCCAGTTGCAGCACGGATTCCACGACTTTCGCCGCGCTGCCAGAACTTTCCATGGCCCGCACGAAATACCGGTCGATCTTGACAGTGTCGAAGTTGAATTGATCCAGCCTCGACAGAGAGGAATAGCCGGTCCCGAAATCGTCCAGGGCCAGTTGAATTCCGGCGGCCTTCAATTCCGCGATGACGCCAGCCGCTTTTTCCGGCTGCTTCATGATTTCTGTTTCCGCGATTTCCAACTTGTAACTGCCAGCGCGCAACCCGGCATGTTCGACCGAGGCCAGGAAGGTTGACACAAACCCATCTGACAAAAGCTCGCCAACGCTGGCATTCGCCGCCACAAAGAGCGGCACTTGCGGCCGGGCCGCCCGCCAGGCGGACAAATCCTCCGCCGCCATATGGCGCACTTTTCGGCCAATCTCGGCCAGCAAATCCAGATCATCGGCCAGCGGAATGAAATCATCCGGCCCGATCAGACCCATACCCGGCCTGTCCCAGCGGGCCAGGGCTTCAAAGCCTGCCAGCTGCCGCGTTTGCAGAGAGACGATGGGCTGGTAGTGCGCCAGAATTTCATCATCCGCGACGGCCGCCGTGACACTTGTTTCGCGATTCAACTGATGCCGGGTATCTGCTGAAAACCGTCCCGCCGGCAGCACAAATCCCTGTAAAGCCCCATCATCTGACGCCGATCCGATGAAGCGCAGATAGCGCACCGAGCCGGTCTCACCGACAAGGCGAATCCGCAAATCAATCGTGCCTGCCTTTAAGGCCGCGGCAAAGTCTGCCTGTTCGGCAGGAGCAATCCTGTCGATTAGGTCCTGAGTGCCACAGAGATCGTGTTTCAGGCCCAGCTTTTCCAGCGGCCCTTCGAATCTGGCGGTCACAGCGTCGATCTCGAACGCCACAGCACCTGAGGCACGGGCAGCAGATTCCAGAAACTCATACGTCATCGCGACGATCCCCGGCGAGGAAGGACAGCCGGTCATGATCGCGCCATTCGCCAGCAATAAAGAGAAGCTTCCGCGCGCGGCCCTCATACTGAAAGCCGATCTCCTCCAGTAATGCCCTAGAGGCGGCGTTTTCCGGCTGAACGGCGGCCTCGATCCGGTTCAGTGATAAATCCTCAAAGGCAAATGCCAAAACCCGCCGGATCGCCTGCCTTGCATAGCCTTGGCGGACATAGGGCGCGCCAATCCAGTAGCCGATATCAGCCGATTGCATCACGCCGCGGCGGATATTGTTGAGATTACACGCGCCGATCAGCACATTCCCCCGCTTACGTACCACGAAAAAAGGCGCCCCCCGGCCGTCTTTCCAGTCCAGCTCATACCGGCGCAGCCGTCCGCGATAGGCCGACCGCGTCAGCTCATCTGCCGTCCAGGTCGGTTCCCAGGGTTCGGTATGCTTACGGCTGGCCGAGCGCAGCTTGGCCCAGGCTTCATAATCGGAAGTTTGCGGTGCGCGCAGAGTAAGCTCGCGCGTGCGGAGTTCTGTTCCGGGTTGATCATCTCGCCAGAGCGCCATGGGCCGCCTCGCTTGGTCGGAATACTGGCGTTTACACCAAATCCGCTAACGCCGGGTGAAACCCAACCGCCCCGCCTGCACATGCATCACCGCGAACACACCCAAGAGCGCCAGCGCCAGCCCCCACCAGGTCAGCGCATAGCCCAGATGTTGGGAAGGCGGCACGCTGGCGAGATGCGGTGGGAGTCCATCGGACGCCGCGACAAGCCAGAAGGCAGATGTCACCGATGCCACATTCAGCGCGTCCGCTAACTCTTCAGCTTCGAACCGGTAGAATTCATCAGATGGCGGGAGGTTGGACGGCGTGAACGCTCCGGCCTCGGGCAGGCGCGAAATTGTCACCGGTCCGAAGAGCTCAAACCGTTCGCCCCTTGCCGTCTCAAAACCGGTTTGAACAAGCGCAAACGCACCATCAGCGTCGAAACATGCGGGAACGGGAACAGCGCCCATGAGCCGCCAGCCCGGCTCACCCGCTGCCGAGCGCCCCTGGAACCGGAGCCGGTTGTCACCCGAAGGCAACGGTAAAAGAACATCCCGATCAAAGAAGCTGGCACGCACCTCACAAAGCGCGGCGTCCAGCTCGATGGCCGGGCCCGAAGTGCGCCTTTCCCATGCCGCAAGCGCCTCGGCTTTCTCGCCCATCCGTCCAAACTGCCAACTGCCCAGCCAGATCAGCAGGGCCAGCGCCGGCAAGAGCACCAGCGTGAGAATGGGCATGGGTCGGAAATACATGAGCGTTTGGATCAATGCTCGTCGTTGAAGCGCGCTTCCTCAGCCGCATGCTTGAACTGCAGCCCAACCAGCACGCCCTTAAAGGGCCGCAATAAGGCCATGCACAAAACGATGGTCAGCGGCAGCCACAGCACCATGTGAACCCAGAGCGGCGGCGTCGCTGCGACCTCCAGCAGCAAGGCTGCGAAGACGATCGGAAATCCGACCACCGACATCACAAAGAAGGCTGGACCGTCGCCGGCATCCGCAAAGCTGAAATCCAGCTCGCAGTTCGAGCAGGACGGCGCGATGGTCAGATAACCGGAAAACAGGCACCCCTCGCCGCAGCGCGGGCAACGGCCTTTCACCCCGGCAATGAACGGGGACACGTGTGTCATCGGACGTTACTGGAAAGCGACGTAGACAAAGGCAAACAGGAAGAGCCAGACCACGTCCACAAAGTGCCAGTACCAGGCCGCCGCTTCCAGACCGAAATGTTTTTGCGGTGTCATGCCACCCATGATCAGACGGAGCAAACACACCGCCAGGAAAATGGTCCCGATGATGACATGCGCGCCATGGAAGCCGGTCGCCATGAAGAAGGTCGCGCCATAGAGATTGCCCGAAAAATCGAAGTGGGCGTGCGTGTACTCATAAACCTGCAGCGCGGTGAAGCCCATGCCGAGGAGAACGGTCAGGACCAGACCCTGAATAGCCCCTTTCCGATCGCCATGCTGAAGCGCGTGGTGTGCCCAGGTCACGGTGGTTCCCGACAAGAGCAGGACCAGCGTGTTCATCAACGGCAGATGCCATGGATCAAACGTCTCCACGCCCGGCGGCGGCCAGCTTTCCCAGCCGGCATAACTTGTACCGATCGCCACAGCATCCCAGCTGCCACCCGCGCGAACATCATGGAACAGCGCGCCTTCGAAGAACATCCAGAACCAGGCCACGAAGAACATGACTTCCGACAGGATGAAGAGGATCATGCCATAACGCAGGCCGATATCGACAACCGGCGTATGGTCACCGGCGCGTGATTCCCTGATCACATCGCTCCACCAGCCAACCATCGTGTAAAGGATGCCAGCAAAGCCGATGAAGAACAGGATCGGATTGCCTTCCTGGAAGAAGTAAAACTCGCCGAGACCTTTCATCCAGACGACTGCGCCCAGCATCATCACGAAAGCCGACATCGACCCCACAAAGGGCCATGGGCTCGGATTGACGAGGTGATAATCGTGTTTAACGGCACCAGCCATGTTCAAGTCTCCTGCGCGTCGTCCCTGACGAACTCTTCTTGTGTTACCGCCCGCAAATCGGGCAATCAATCCTGTGTCGTGGCCTAGCGGCGACCGGTCGCGGTCTCCGAAGCCCCCTCTGCCTGCTCAAAGAATGTATAAGAGAGCGTAATCGTTCTCACATCGTCCATCCGGCGCTCTTCCTCGATCAGCGGATCCACGAAGAACAGAACCGGCATCTCCATGCTTTCGCCCGGTTGTAGCGTCTGTTCGATAAAACAGAAGCATTCCAGCTTTGAAAAATACGGTGCGGCTTTGAACGGCGTCACATTATAGCTGGCCACGCCGGTAACCGGCCGGTCTGCATTATTCGTGACGCGATAAAACGCCAGATTGGTCTCACCCACCTGAACCGTCATCGAGGTTTGAACCGGCTCAAACGTCCAGGGCATGCCGCGCTCGGTGCTGGCGTCAAAACGGACTTCCACCACGCGGTCGAGGACCCGGTCTGCCGCCTCGGACGCCACTTGCGTGGTGCCGCCATAGCCCGTGACCTGGCAGAACAGGTTATAAAGCGGAACAGCCGCATAGGCCGCGCCGACCATGGTCACGGCGACCGTCCCCAGCGTGATCAGGAGCCGGCTATTCTTGTTCTGCAGCCACTGCTTCATCGACAACTTCCGTTAATTCACCCTGTTCCGCGCGATCGGCCATATTCTGCATCAACCGGACTGCGGTAATCGAAAACATCAACACCATGAAAGCGACCAGCGACCAGGCGATCATGATATTGCGCCGGTTGCGGGCTTTCACGAACTCGCGCTGGGCCTCGGCTTGAGGTCTTCCTATGGTCTCGCTCACAGCACACCTCCCAATGGGGTGACATAATATGCGCCGAGCGCATGCTCGGCGATCAAGGCCGCAAACAGCGCCGCGAGATAACCGATGGAGTACGCGAACAAATCGCGCGCGGCTTTATCGCCCGCGCGAACCGCATAAAGCGCGCCCTCTTCTGCCGAACCAGCTTCACCTGCGCGGGATTTGAAGATGCGCCAGGCGATCAAAAGGAAAGCCGCACCGCCGAGCGCGCCAACCGCCGCATAGAGCCATCCGCCCAGACCGGTCAGCACCGGCAACATGGCAAACGGCACCAGCACCAGAGAATAGATCAGGATTTCCAGGCGCGTCCGGGCGGGGCCCTTGGCAACCGGCATCATCGGCACACCGGCATCGGCATAATCACCGGCCTTATAGAGTGCCAGCGCCCAGGAGTGCGGCGGCGTCCAGAGAAAGATGATCGTGAACAGTATAACTGCATCCAGGGACACCGAGCCGGTGGCTGCAGCCCAGCCGATCATGGGCGGGAACGCTCCGGCGGCCCCGCCAATCACGATGTTCTGCGGCGTGCTGCGCTTGAGAATAACCGTGTAAATGACAGCGTAGAAAAAGATCGAAAAGGCCAGCAGGCCCGCAGCGACATAATTCGTCGACAGCGCCATGATAATGACCGACAGCGCGGACGCCACAACGCCAAAGCCATAAGCATCTTCCTTGCGGACTTTGCCCAGCGGAACAGGGCGCAGTCGTGTGCGGCGCATGCGCTGATCAATGTCCGCATCATACGCCATGTTCAACGCACCCGCGGCACCTGCCCCTAGCGCGAGCGCGAAAATCGCCATAGCGGCCATGAAGGGATGAATCCCGACGGGTGCGGCGACATAGCCTGCAAACGCGGTAAACACGACCAGCGTCATCACGCGCGGCTTCATCAGCGCAAGATAGTCCTGCCAACGCGCCGGAAGCGCCAGGGCCGGGTTGTCTATCGCTATGTCGTTTGTCTGCGCCATGATTGCTCAGTTGAAGTCGGGGCCGCTCAGGGCGGCCTCGAATCCTTTCCTAGTGACGGTCCGCCGTGACTTTCGGCAGCTCGTTAAACTGGTGGAAGGGCGGCGGGGAGGACAGAGTCCACTCCAGCGTTGTGGCCCCCTCACCCCAGGGGTTGTCCTGTCCACGACGACGGCGCAAGAAAATGTCCGCCAGCATCACGAAGAAGACCAGCGTCCCCACTGCCGTGATCACATAGCCCCAGCTGGAAACGGCGTTCCAGTAGGCATGGGCATCTGCATAGTCGACATAGCGGCGTGGCATGCCTTGCAGGCCCAGGAAGTGTTGCGGGAAGAAGACCAGGTTCACCCCTACAAAGGTGATCCAGAAGTGCAGCTGTCCGAGGAATTCGGAATACTTGTAGCCGCTCATCTTCTCGATCCAATAATAGAATCCGGCGAAGATGGCGAAGATCGCACCCAGCGACAGAACGTAGTGGAAGTGCGCCACAACATAGTACGTGTCATGTAGATAGGCATCGATGCCCGCATTGGCCAGCATCACACCGGTTACACCGCCAACGGTGAACAGGAAGATGAAGCCGATGGCCCAGACCATGGGAACTTTGAAGTCGATAGACCCGCCCCACATGGTGGCAATCCATGAGAAGATCTTGATACCCGTGGGCACCGCGATGATCATCGTGGCCGCCACGAAATAGGCTTTCAAATCCACATCCATGCCAACCGTGTACATGTGGTGCGCCCACACGATGAAGCCGATAAAGCCAATCGCGACCATGGCATAGGCCATGCCGAGATAGCCAAAGACCGGCTTGCGCGAGAAGGTTGAGACAATGTGCGAGATCATGCCGAAGCCCGGCAGGATCATGATGTAGACTTCCGGGTGACCAAAGAACCAGAACAGGTGCTGGAACATCACTGGATCACCGCCGCCAGCCGGGTCAAAGAAGGTCGTTCCAAAATTCCGGTCGGTCAACAGCATGGTGATGGCACCCGCCAGAACCGGCAGAGCCAGCAAAAGCAGGAAGGCTGTAATCAGCATCGACCAAACAAACAGCGGCATTTTGTGCATGGTCATGCCTGGTGCGCGCATATTGAAAATGGTCGTGATGAAGTTGATGGCCCCCAGAATGGAGGACGCCCCGGCGAGGTGAAGCGAGAGAATCGCCAAATCCATGGACGGTCCGGGGTGGCCGCTCGTTGAGAGCGGTGGATAAATCACCCATCCCCCGCCAAAGCCATTGCCTGCACCTGATCCGGGCACAAAGAGCGAGATGATCAGCAGCAGGAATGCCGGCGGCAGCAGCCAGAACGAAATATTGTTCATGCGCGGGAACGCCATGTCCGGCGCGCCGATCTGGATGGGGACAAACCAGTTCCCGAAGCCGCCAATCATGGCCGGCATGACCACGAAGAAGACCATGATCAGGCCGTGACCGGTCACGAACACATTGTAAGAGTGCTCGTTCGCCGCGAGCGCTCCCAACCAGCTTTCACCATTGAAAATCTGAATGCCGGGTTCAGCAAGCTCCCAGCGGATCACACCGGACATGGCAAACCCGATGATGCCCGCAACAATTGCGAACACCAGATACATGGTGCCGATGTCTTTATGGTTTGTGGAAAACAACCAGCGGCGCAAATCCCAGAGGCTGGGCGAGTGATCGTCGTGATGTGCTGTTGCGTCAGTCATGTCTCTTTATCTCCTCAGCGCGCGGCCATCCGGGTCTCACGGACGCCGGCCTGATATTCTGCAATGAGCGTGCGGCCGGCATCGATATCGTCGGCAGCGGCAACAACCCAGGCATCAAAAACGTCTTGCGGTACAACGTGGACCTCGATCGGCATGAAGGCATGCCGCAGGCCGCACAGCTCTGAACACTGACCGTAATAAACGCCGGTCTGCTCAGCGCGGAACCAGGTCTCGTTCAACCGGCCCGGAATAGCGTCCATTTTGATTCCGAATTCCGGAATGGTCCACGAATGGATCACGTCAGCAGCGGTCACGTTCAGGCGGACCGTCGCATCCACCGGCACAACGATCTGATAGTCCGTGGACAAAAGCCGCAGCTGGCCCTGGGCCGGATCAATCTCCTCATCCGGAATCATGTTGGCGAAGAACTCGCCAATGCCCTGATCTGGATATTCATACCCCCAATACCACTGATAGCCGGTGGCTTTGATAGTCAGATCGGCTTCGGGAACCACGTCCTGAAGATAGAGCAGGCGGAAGGACGGGATCGCGATGACGACCAGGATCAGCACGGGAACTGCTGTCCAGATAATTTCGATCAGAGTATTGTGGCTCGTCTTCGACGGAACCGGATTGGCGCGCTTGTTATAGCGGACCATCACCCACAACAGCAGCGCCAGAACAACCAGCACGATGGCCGATATGATCCACATGACCAGCGTGTGAAACTCCACGACGCTTTCCATGACGGGTGTCGCCGCTTCGCGCATACCGATTCCACCCGGAACCGGAGCGCCGACTTGTGCCATTGCTATGGCCGCAAGACCGGCCCAAACAAAGAATAGAGCGGTTAGAAATCGCATTTTATCCCCAGATGTCTTGTCGCCGCGGGGGATCCCGCGAAGCTCGGCGGAATATAGCCCCGTCTGGCATGACTGTCAGTCTGTTTACAGTGGTGATTTGTCGCATAAGGGCCAGCATGCCCAATGTCGATGAAAAACCTCCGCAAAAAGTGATTTTCATGTGATTCACATTCTCGCCTATCATTCCGGCTTGGAGGGATCATGCCAATTGGGAGGTAGGCACTATGAAATATCTCGTCACTGGCGGCATTCTGGCCGCCCTGGTTTCAGGCAGCGCAATGGCGCAGGTCACCGTGATTTATGGTCAGACACCGGCTGTACGCTGCTATGAGAATGCGGCTCAGGAAATGATCCGCGCCTCGGATCTCGACGCATGCGATGAAGCGCTTGAAACCGAATTCCTCAGCGCGCGCGACCGGCGGAGCACCTGGGTCAACAGGGCGGTTATTAATTTGAACATCGGCAATCCGGCAACCGCTTTGCAGGATCTCGACCGCGCCGTCGAGCTTGGATTCAATGGTCCGGAAATCGCGCTGAACCAGTCGACGGCCTTTGTGCATTTGCAGCAGTACGAAGCTGCGGTTGATGCTGCTACGCGTGCCCTGGATGAAGGCCTCGAAGACCAGCACAAAGCCTATTACAACCGCGCCATCGCCAATGAGCATCTCGGCCGCATCGCGGAGGCATACGCTGATCTGCGCATGGCCGTGGAAGCCGCCCCGGGCTGGCAATTGCCGGTTCAACAGCTGGAACGCTACAGCGTCTCGAACGGCAGCTGAGCGTCTGACACTGCAGGCCAGCGTCCCAACGCGCTCGCATTGGGGCAGCCGTATCGCTATGTCTAGTCTCGCATCAACTGGAGACACGACATGTCGAGCGATCCGTTTGCCCCATTCGAGTTTGACGCCGACACTGCCGTCACCGGCATTTCGGAGTCGCTGCGGGGCGCCGAAGATGGCGAGCTCTTTTTGGAGCATGGCACGTCAGAGACGCTGGTTTTCGATGATGGCCGGCTGAAAACAGCATCTTTTGACGCGGTCAGAGGCTTCGGCATTCGTTGCGTATCAGGCGAAGCGACCGGATATGCGCACTCAAGTGATCCCACACTGGAGGCCGTTCAACGCTCCGCAGCGATTGCCGCGGCCGCCCGGGAAGGCCGCACAGGCGTTTATGCCGATGCGCCCGCCGGAACGAATCGCAAGCTATATGATGCAATTGACCCGGTGTCGGAACCGGGTTTCGAAGTCAAATCCGCCCTGCTGCAGGAAATAGACGCGTATCTTCGCGCAAAAGACGCCTCCGTCGTTCAGGTTTCCGCTTCGATTGCAGGCTCAACCCGAAGCATTGGCATACTGCGTCCGGATGGCGATCTAAAAACAGACGACCGGCCACTGGTCCGCCTGAACGTCGCCGTCACCGTCGAACGCGACGGCCGCCGCGAAACCGGAACCGCCGGGGCAGGCGGCCGCGATGCTTTCGACCGGTGGATCCAGCCCGATAGCTGGAAGGGCCTTGCCGATGAAGCGCTCCGCATCGCGCGGGTCAATCTCGATGCCGTCGACATCAAGGCGGGACAAATGGATGTGGTATTAGGGCCAGGCTGGCCAGCCGTTTTGTTGCATGAAGCGGTCGGCCATGGCCTGGAAGGTGACTTCAATCGCAAAGGCACGTCGGCTTTTGCGGGCCGTATGGGCGAGCAGGTTGCTGCGCGGGGCGTGACCGTCATCGATGACGGGACGTTGGAGAAGCGCCGGGGTTCTCTCACCATTGATGATGAAGGCACTCCGACCGAACGGACGGTACTGATCGAGGACGGTATCCTGACCGGCTATATGCAGGACCGCCAGAATGCCCGCCTGATGGGCATGACCCCGACCGGTAATGGCCGCCGCGAATCCTATGCCCATCTGCCCATGCCGCGTATGACCAACACCTACATGCTCGGCGGAGCGCATGACCCGGCAGAGATGATCGCAAGCCTGGACGATGGTCTTTATGCGGTTGGATTTGGTGGCGGACAGGTCGACATCACGTCCGGCAAATTCGTCTTTCAGTGCACCGAAGCTTACCGCGTCAGAAACGGAAAGGTGGAAGAGCCGGTAAAAGGAGCCACCCTGATTGGCGACGGGCCAACGGCGCTGACCAAAATCTCCATGATCGGAAATGATTTCGCCATGGACCCGGGCGTGGGCGTTTGCGGCAAGGCCGGTCAGGGCGTACCGGTTGGCGTGGGGCAGCCCTCATTGAAAATTGCGGGTTTGACGGTCGGCGGCGCGGGCGGTTGACGCCTGATCGCAGCGAGGTGATTGAAATTACCGTCATTTAATCCATCTCGCCGGCAAAACTCTCTAGCTTGCGTCCTCATCGGGCGGGGGCCTGACAGGGGATAACTTCATGCGAGGGAAGTTTACCGTCTGCGCTGCCGCGCTGGCGCTCACAAGTACAACAAGCGCATTTGCGCAGGACACAACACTAATCGCGGAGACCGCGAACAGCTCGGCTGTTGTCGCGTTCGAGACCGCGTTTTTCACCACTTTCAATCCGGTGACCGCTCTGGATATGGTCGGCCGGGTTCCCGGTTTTTCTCTTTCCGACGGCGATACCGAAAGGCGCGGCCTGGCAGATTCTTTTGGCAATCTGCTGATCAATGGCCGGCGCCCCTCGAACAAGACCATCGGCCTCCAGACCGTCCTTCAGCGAATCAACGCCGAGGACGTTATCCGGATCGAACTGATCCGCGAGCCGGTCCCACAATATGAAATGCGCGGCCATGCGAGGCTGGTGAATGTGGTCCTGCGCGAAGGCGCTGGTTCATCCGGTTCGTGGAATACGCGCCTTCGTCATTTCGATGGCGGCCGTCTGGTCGGCGATGCCGAAGTCGCCTGGGCCACCTCACGCGGCGATACGGATTACAGCTTTGGCCTCGAAACAGATTTGAGAACGCCGCGGATCACGCGGCGCGAATCCCTGTTTGACGCGGCAGGTAATCAGCTGGAACACCGCCGCGACAATGAACAGCGCCGATACTGGGAAGTTGAACTGACCGGATCGATCGCGCACCAGTTCAGCCCGGAAACCCGATTGCAGATCGACGGGCAAGCCAACACCTGGACGTGGAATCGGCACCAATATTCTCTCGTCGATGGTTTTGCCGGCGGAACGCCCCGCCTGATCCGGTTTGAACAGTCGCAAACCTCTAACAGCGGTAGCGGCGGCTCTATCACAGCGACGCTTAACCATGATCTCTCGGACCGGCTCGCATCGACAACAACGGCTTTATGGCGCCAGTCGGAATTTTCCGATGGACCGGAGGCCTTCGAAGAATTCGATCCCGGCAATTTCGTTGAGGCGACCATTGTTTCTGTCGAAAGCGAAAGCTCCGAACAGGTTTTACGCCAGTCTTTCAATTACCAGGTCAATCTCGACCATGTCGTGGAGTTCGGTGCCGAGGCCGCCATCAACTGGCGCGAAACCTTGCTGGATGTGCAGTTCAACGACGGACAAACCATTACGCCCGTCCCATTGCCGGTCGCCAACACCCGCGTCGAGGAACGCCGCGCGGAAGTGTTCGTCAATCATGTCTGGACGATCAATGAGGCGTTGAATCTGGAATCCGGCCTGCGCTATGAATTTTCGGAAATTGAACAGACCGGGGATACTAATCAGTCGCGTAATTTCGCTTATCCTAAACCGTCCATCGCGCTGACCTGGTTGATGACAGACGACACCACCTGGCGCTTTGTGGCGGAACGTGATGTTGATCAGCTGGATTTCGGAAAATTCGCCAGTTCAATCGATGTGGCCGACAATAACGCCGTCGTTGGCAATCCGAACTATGAACCGCAACGCACCTGGACGCTGGAAGCCGAAGCCGAACGCCGGATCGGCGAGTCCGGCTCCGTCACCTTCCGGATCGGGCATGACTGGATCGAAGGCGTCGATGATTTCATCTCGGTCGTCACACCGACCGGCGTTTTCGACGCGCCCGGCAATATTGGCGATGGCACGATTTTCCGCCTCACCGGCGAATTCACGCTGCCACTGGACTCCCTTGGTCTGGATAACGCCGTGCTGGATGGCTTCATTGAATGGTATGACACCAACATCTTCGACCCGCTGACCCTGGTGGACCGGCCCTTGTCCAATCTGCGCGAATGGGAATTGCGGTTTGATTATCGCCAGACCTTCCCGGAACGGAATCTGGCCTGGGGCTGGGACTATTACTGGCTTTCGGATGGCGAGGTTTTCCGGGCCCGCGAATACCGGCTGGAGGGTTTCACCGATGGGGATCTGGATGTGTATATCGAAAGCACCCACATCCGCGGCATTACGGCCCGGTTGAGTGTTGATGGAATCATCGATCGCGGCAATGACCGCCAGCGGATCTTCTATAATGGCTCACGCGCAACGGGCGCAATCAGCGCGATCGAATATCAGGTCCGCCGCAGCGGACCGCGTTTCGCACTGGAACTCCGCGGCACGTTCTAGCGAGGTCCGCTAAAAGACAGGTGGCCGGACGCGCTCCGCGCAGATTATCGCGGATGCACGTCCTGTTCAGGGCCACCGGCTTCGGCAACCGGCAAGGCATCATTGTCTTCCGCGCGGCCATGGCCAAGACCTTTCAGCCAGAAGCTCAGAACGCCGAGGATCAGCCCCATCACGATCGCGATCATGCCAATTTGACCGAAAACGCTGCCATAGCCCTGAAGCGCTGCAGAAGGATCAAGCACCTGCCCAGCCACCGTATCGGTAGCGGTCAGGCCGGCGATCCAGCCCGCAACGTATTGCGCAAAAGCTGACGACAGGAACCAGCCTGCCATCACGAAAGACACCACGGCGGCGGGCGAGAGTTTGGTCATGGACGATAGGCCCACCGGTGACAGGCAAAGCTCCCCGGTCGTGTGCAAGAGATAGGCGCCCGCCAGGAAAACAATCGGCACGCGGTAGCTGTCATCAGCAAAATTTATGCCCCAGACCAGCACCATGAAACCAAGCCCGACCTGGATCAGGGCCAAGGCAAATTTCAGCGGTGTGTTCGGATTGTTCCGCAGCTTGGCCAGGAATGCCCAGAGGGCCGCAAACACCGGCGCGAAGATGAGGATAAAACCGGCATTAAATGACTGGGTTTGCGATGCCGTAATTGAAAAACCGAAAATCGTAAGGTCGGTATTTCGCGACGCGAACAGGTTCATTGACGACCCGGCCTGCTCAAAGAGCGACCAGAAAACTACCGAAACCGCGATCAGAATAAGCGCAAGCACAAGTCTTTGCGCCTCCACGGCTGTGCACTTGGTAAAAATGAAGAAGACCATGTATCCCAGGAAAGCCACACCGCCTGCGATCAGGATCAGGCCCAAAAGGTCAAACTCGCCGATCGAGACCGAATGCGCCTGAACCATGAACCAGACCGCTACGACGCCGACCAAACCTAGCGCATAGATCGACCATTCAAGATTCAGCGGTCCCACCAAGGGCGCCTTCAACCGGGCCTCGTCTGGCGGGGCGCCGACATGATCAGGAAGTTGAGCTTCGCCAGGGGTAAAGAACATCAGTCGGCGGCGGATGAAGACCAGCCAGCCAAACGCCATACCGACACCTGCCAGACCGAAACCGGCCCACCAGCCAACGGTCTCGCCCAGATACCCGCACAGAATAGCCGCCCAGAATGCCCCCAGATTGATGCCGTAATAATATAGCGTGAAACCGCCATCGCGGCGCGGGTCATTCTCTTCGTAAAGCTGACCTACAATGGAGGAGATATTCGCCTTCAAGAAGCCGACGCCCATGATGATAAGCGCCAGTGCCAGATAGAAGATGTTCACAAACAGCTGGTTCCGGCCAACCACTTCGGTTTCAAACTGTTCCGCCGGGATGGTGGCGGGCAGCGAGGCCGAGTCCGGCAGGCCCTCGATAATGAGATCACCATCCGGATTCGCCGAGAAGGCATATAGCCCGTCGTCAACGGACAGTTGAACATTCAGAGTTGAGCCCCGGCCTTCGGCCACAAATTCGTAGCGCTCACCATCGTAGATCAGTTCTTCCCGCGCGGATTCTCCCTCAATCCCCATGGTGAAGTGACCCGCCACAAGCAAAAGCGCGCCAAAGGCAATGGCTTTCCGGTTGCCTAGATATTTGTCCGCCAGATACCCGCCCACCAGTGGCAAGAGGTAAACCAGCGAGGCATAAGCGCCATATTGTGCATTCGAAAACGCGTCATCGAACAGGAAGTGCTGGGTCAGATAAAAGATCAGCAGACCGCGCATGCCATAGAAGGAAAAGCGCTCCCACATCTCAGCGAAAAACAGGATGTGCAACCCGCGCGGATGCTTCCGCATTTCCAGAAATACCGGCAACGCTGTTGCCAGCGTGATGATTAAACCCACGACGATAATGAACATTGTCCCGCCAACTCCCCATTGTTGGACATCCCTCGCACGAGGGTTGGCGGCACTTGATCACGGCAGTATCCCCACGACAAGCGGGGATATGTCACAAAACGGTTAGTAAGCGCAGTCGGTAAAGGCCGGTTCGACTGAATGTTCCCAGCCGGAATGATAGCGCTGCAAGAGGTCTTCTGCCGGGCTGCGGCCGCTGGCGGCAATCGCATCCAAATCGTCCAGAAATACCGCTTCATTCTCGCCATGGCCATTCAGCTTGGCACGCGCGCGCAAGCCATCGCGGGAGATGGCGAGAACCGACTTTGCGATGTCTTGAATGGTCCCTTTACGGAAAGGCGTCTTGAGAGCCGTGCGAGCCGCACCCTCGCGCAGCGCCTCTCTTTCTTCGGCACTCCAGTCCTTGACCAGCGACCACGCCGCGTCCAGCGAAGCATTATCGTAGAGAATTCCCGCCCAGAAGGCCGGTAAGGCGCATAGCCGGTTCCACGGCCCGCCATCCGCGCCGCGCATTTCAAGGAATTGTTTTAGCCGCACTTCCGGAAAAACCGTCGAAAGATGATCATCGAAGTCTTCGATCGTCGGACGTTCACCCGGCAGGATGGATAGCTTTCCATTGAAAAAGTCCCGGAAGCTCAAGCCGGTCGCATCAATAAACTCGCCCTTGCGCTTGACGAAATACATCGGCACATCAAGCACATACTCGACATAGCGCTCGAAACCCATCCCGTCGTCAAAAACCCAGGGCAACATGCCTGTGCGGTTATTGTCCGTCTTGGTCCAGATATGCGCCCGGTAGGACATGAAGCCATTCGGCTTGCCGTCGGTGAAAGGCGAATTGGCAAACAGCGCCGTGGCGATCGGCTGCAGCGCCAGCGACACGCGGAACATTTTCGTCATGGTCGCTTCGCTATCAAAGTCGAGATTGACCTGAACCGTACACGAGCGGAACATCATCTGATGTCCCAGCGTGCCCACCTTGGGCATATAGGCCTTCATCAGCCCATAGCGGCCCTTGGGCATCATCGGCACATCTTCGAGCCGCCATTTGGGCGTAAAGCCCATGCCAAGAAATCCTGCGCCGATTTCATCAGCAACGGCTTTGACTTCCTTGAGGTGGCTGTTCACTTCCGAACAGGTCTGGTGGACAGACTCCAGCGGCGCGCCTGAGAGTTCAAACTGTCCGCCGGGTTCCAGGCTGACGCTGGCCTTGTCGCGCTTCAGCGCGATCGGCTTGCCCTTTTCCAGCACAGGCTCCCAGCCAAACCGGGTCAGGCCTTCCAGCATTTTGCGGACCGTTGGCCCCTCGCCCTCATACGGCAAGGGAGAATGATCTTTCAGCGCAAAGCCGAATTTCTCATGTTCGGTGCCCAGGCGCCATTGCTCGCGCGGCTTGCAGCCCTTTGCGAGATGTGCCGCCATTTGCTCGACGGATTCGATCACCTCGCCGCCGCCACCATCTGTATAGGATCCACTCAAAGCTGGATGCTCCCCTTGCCCATGGCGCTTAGTTAGGGTCGGCCTTTCCAATGGACAAGGAAAAAGGCGGTTCAATCACGCCCTTGTGCCTGCGCTCGCCAATCCCCGCAGAGCGCCTGATACAATGTCAAAGCGGCGGCTACAGCCGTATCAGCGCGCAAAATCCGCGGGCCCAGGCTCACCGCCAGTGCGCCGGGCTGACTGCGGATCAGGTCCCGCTCATCGGGCGTAAATCCACCCTCCGGGCCAATCAGGATCGTTACGGATTGGCCCGGCATGGCGTTCAACGTGTCGGCCATCGGGGCGGCATCGCCGGCCTCGTCACAAAAAATCAGGGTCCGGTCACTTGGTCTTTGATCGAGCCAGGGTTTCAGTTTTTCCGCTTCACCGATCTCGGGCAGGTCCAGACGTTCGGTCTGTTCTGCCGCCTCCTTCGCCAGCGACATCATGCGGTCCGTCCGCACGGTCTGGGCGATGGTGCGCTGGGTCATCACGGGGACAATCCGCCGGACGCCCAGCTCTGTGGCTTTCTCCACGATAAAATTGGTCCGGTTCTTTTTAACGGGCGCGAAACATAGCTCGACATCCGGCGTTGTCACCGGAGCGCGCAGGCGCTTTTGAACCGTCAGAACGGCCGCCTTACGATTCGCTTCGCTTAGCTTGACCTGCCATTCGCCATCCTCGGCATTGAACAGCCTGACGCCATCGCCCGTCGTGCGACGCATGACCGAAACCAGGTAATGGCTATCACCGGCCCCCAGCGCGATGGAGGCGCTCTCCGACAGCGGTTGATCGCAATAAAGACGGGGGTCGCTCATGCCTTGCGGGTAAGCACTCACACCTGCGGCGTCAACTCACTTGCCGTGCCGCGCGGGCAGGTTACAAATCGGTTTTATGACACTTTCTGCCGACCGCCGCGTGGCCGACAGCCTGCCGAAAACCTGGGTCGACCGGGCCCCGGCCACCGTGCGGCCTTATCTCAGGCTGGCACGCTATGACCGGCCCATCGGGTTCTGGTTGCTGGCGATCCCATGCTGGTCGGGATTGTTACTGGCGCGGCTCGCCAGCGGGCAAATGCCCGGCTGGGGCGATCTCTGGTTGGCGCTTTTGTTAGCTATCGGAGCCATCGCCATGCGCGGAGCCGGTTGCACCTATAATGACATTGTTGATCGCGATCTTGACCGGCAAGTCGCGCGAACGGCCAACCGGCCGCTGGCGGCGGGCACGATCTCGCTGCGGGCGGCATGGATTTTCCTGGTCGCGCAATGCGTTGTCGGCCTGCTTGTGCTGACACAATTGCCCTGGCTGGCCATTTTCATTGCACTGGGTTCGCTGGCGCTGGTGGCTGCCTATCCGTTCATGAAACGGATCACCTGGTGGCCGCAAGCCTGGCTAGGCCTGACGTTCAACTGGGGCATACTGGTGGGCTATGCCGCGATTGCCGGAGAGATCACGCCCGCCGCGCTGGTGCTTTATGTGTCCAGCCTGTTCTGGACGCTGGGTTATGACACCATCTATGCCTGTCAGGACATGGAGGACGACGCCTTTGTCGGCGTGAAATCGACCGCTCGCCGGCTGATTGCCGACATTCACCTCTGGCTCTGGATTTTTTATGGCCTTGCGGCCCTTCTGGCGGCGCTGGCCGGCGTGCTGGCGGGCGCGCCCGTCTGGTTTGCGCTGACCATCCTGCCCTATGCCTTCCACTTGTTTGACCAGATCCGGCAAGTCGACCCGGACGATGGCGAAGCCTGCTTGTCGGTGTTCAAGAGCAACCAGATCACGGGTCTGTTGCTTGCCGCCGCCTTCCTTGTCTGTTCCTTCATTTGACCTCGCCAGCAGATCATGGCGGGATATTTGATCGCGTCGCATGAATTCGCGCCGAATTGGGAGATGAAATGATGACGAACCGCATTTGGGCTGCGTTTGGCGCGCTTGTCCTGATGGCTTGCAGCGCTCCGGCACCGGACGGCACGCCCTCGGGCGAGGACGCGACCCGTTCGGCCTCGGAACCCTCCGGCATTCAGGTCGATGTCAGCTATCACCAGCTGGAAAACGGTCTGCGGGTCGTTTTATCGGAAGATCACTCCGTCCCGACTGCAACAGTGGCGGTCTATTATGGCGTGGGTTTCCGCAACGAGCCGCGCGGACGGACCGGTTTTGCGCATCTGTTTGAGCACCTGATGTTCCAAGGTTCGGAAAACCTTCCCAAAGGCGATTTTGACTCCCTCATCTATGGTGCCGGCGGTGTGAACAATGGTTCCACCCGCTATGACTTCACCAATTATTTCGAGGTCGTGCCGTCAAACGCGCTCGAGGCGGTCATCTGGGCCGAAGGCGACCGGATGCGCGCGCCGATCATTGACCAGGAAGTGCTTGAAAACCAGCAAGGCGTTGTCATCAATGAGGTTTTCGTCAATGTGATCAACCAGCCCTATGGCGGCTGGATCTGGATTGATCTGCCGATGCTCGCCAATGAGAACTGGCACAATGCGCACAATTTCTACGGCGATCTGGACGATATCCGTAACGCCAATCTGGAAGATGTTCAGGCCTTTTTCGATACCTATTATTCGCCCAACAATGCCGTGCTTGTCGTGGCCGGTTCGATCGACCGCCAAGAAACGCTGGAATGGATCGAACGCGAGTTCGGCGACATCCCGGCCAGCCCGCCCATCCCCGAAGTGGATGTGTCCGAACCCCGTCAGGAAGAAGAAAAATTCGGCGTTTTGTATGACCGCCTCGCCCCTCAGCCGGCGCTCGGTTTCGGATATCACATGCCCGAACGCGGCACGCCGGAATACTATGCCATGGCCGTCCTCGATCAGATTCTGGTTCAAGGCGATGACAGCCTGTTGAACCAACGCCTGATCAATGAAGAAGGCTATGCATCCGGCGTGTTCGGCGGGATCAACCTGTTGGGCAATATGTATAATTATAATGGCCCGATGCTCTGGTCGATTGGCATGATCCATGACGATGGCTTCAGCCCTGACGAGATCATGGCGAGCGTCGATGACGTCATTGAAGATTTGCGGTCCAACCCGGTCACACAGGAACAACTCGATCGCGCCGTGACCAAGCTGCGCTCGCAATTCTACGGCATTGTGGATACATCCACCCGCTTTGGCCTGGTCGATTTGCTGGCCGTCTTCGCCCTGTTTGATGACGACCCCTCCCGGATCAACCGGATCGAGGAGGGATTTGACCAGGTAACGCCCGATCTCATTCTGGCGACTGCGCAGGAATATCTGCGGCCGGCAAACCGGTCCGTGCTGCGGGTCATCCCCGATCCGGACGGATCGCTGGCGGCGGCCGAACAGAACGCCGACATGTCAGACGAATCCGAGTGACCGGGAGAGACGAGATGATGAAATCAGCCCTGAAACTCCTTGCCGCCGCCGCGCTCGCCGTGACCGCGCCCGTGGCCTTTGCCCAGCGCAGCGAACAACCGGTAATCGGGCCCGCCCCGGATTTTGAGTTGCCCGCGACCCGCTCTTTTGAGCTGGATAACGGCCTGTCGGTGACCTTTATCGACTTTGGCCTGGCGCCCAAGGTCAATATCTCGATCCAGATCCTTGCAGGAAATGTATTCGACGGCGAGCACACCTATCTGGCGGATCTGACCGCCGACATGATGCAGGAAGGCGCTTCCGGTCAGTCCCCGGAAGAGATTGCGCGCGCCTTTGCCTCCATGGGCGGGGATATGAATGTCGGCGTCGGCATGCACACAACGGGGTTTTCCGCCAATGTCCTGTCGGAATTCGGACCCGAAGCCATTGCGCGAATGGCGGATGTCATCCGCTCGCCAGACTTCCCGGAAAGCGAATTCAACCGCATTCTGCAAAATCAGATCCGGAATATGACGGTCGCCCGCTCACAGCCCGGCCCGATCGCCACGGAAGCCTATGTCGGACTGCTCTATGGCACGGACCACCCTTACGGCCAGGGAATCCCGGATGTGGGCCAGCTGGACCGTATGACAATGGATCAGGTGCGCGACTTCTATGCGCGCCATTTCGGTGCGGGCCGCACGCGCATCTATGTGGCCGGCCGGTTTGATGAAGCGGAGATGGAATCCGCAATCCGCACGGCGTTTGGCACGTGGGAAAGCGGCCCCGAGGCCATGCCACCGGCCGCTCAGGCCCGCTCCGGCCCCATAGTCCGGTTGATTGACCGGCCGGGCGCACCGCAAACGA
Source organism: Hyphobacterium sp. (assembly GCF_965228115.1). Classification (GTDB taxonomy): domain Bacteria; phylum Pseudomonadota; class Alphaproteobacteria; order Caulobacterales; family Maricaulaceae; genus Hyphobacterium. The sequence goes on from NZ_OZ245794.1 coordinate 1,089,088, forward strand.
CCGTACGCCTTGGCGTCCCGGCTGCCCCGATTGGCAGCGAGGATTCCTATGCCCTGACCGTCATGAATGCGCTTCTGGGCGGATCCTTTACGTCCCGATTGACCCGGAATCTGCGGGAAACCAATGGCTGGACCTATTCACCCGGCTCTGGCGTAACCAACCGCGTGGGATCATCCTACTGGACCTTCAATGCCGACATCATCACTGAGAACACGATCGAAGCGTTTGCGGAAATTTTCCGGGAAATCCAGGATTTGCAGATCGAGACGCCGCCGCAGGACGAAGCGCAGGGTATGCGCAACTGGCTATCTGGCATTTTCATTCTTCAGAATGCCTCGACCGGCGGGCTGATCGGCCAATTGTCCAATCAGGATTTCTTCGGCCTGCCGAATGATTATCTGGAGACCTATGTCGACAACATAAACTCGGTCAGCAATGCAGACATTTCCGCCGTCGCGGCAGAGTATCTTCAACCGGACCAGATGGTTCTGGTGGTCGTTGGCGATCTGGCCACCATCGAGGAAGGCTTGCGGGCCTTTCCGCAGCTGGCGGACGCCGAATTTTTCACCGACTAGGCCCGGACGGGGCGAATGCCGCTGAAACATGGCGAGTCGGAATCAGACTTTATCCGGCGCGTAACGGCCCGGATGACGCCTCCGCTTGTACCGGAGTTACAGCTTCATCTGGCGGAAGAAAGCATTGCGCTTTGGGAAAAGACCGAAGAAGCGCTCGAAGCGGTGGGCCTTCCCCCGCCCTTCTGGGCCTTTGCCTGGGCCGGGGGCCAGGCGCTCGCGCGTTATGTGCTGGATCATCCGGACACCGTTAGAAATAAATCCGTGCTGGATTTCGCGGCGGGCGGCGGGATTGCCGGCATTGGGGCCGCGAAAGCAGCAGCGGCTCGCATCGAGGCCAGCGAGATTGATGATTTTGCGGTAGCGGCTATCCAATTGAATGCCGCATTGAACGGTGTGGATCTCATTGCTGCCAATGAGGATGTGGTTGGTGTCGATAAGGGCTGGGATGTCGTTTTGGCCGCGGACGTGTTCTACGAAGACGCGCTTTCCAAGCGGATCGAAACCTGGCTCCAGCGCCTGCATGATCGCGGGGCAACCGTGCTCATCGGCGATCCCGGGCGTCACTTCCTGCCACAACACAAGCTCGAATGCCTCGCAGAATATGAAGTGCCCGTGACGCGCGATCTGGAAGATCGGGAGATTCGCAATGCGCGGGTCTGGAAGTTCAAAGATTGATTTTTATTTCGTTTCCGAATGAATCGCGCTAACCGTTCAGCATGGCACGTATCAGAGCCGTTGACCGGCGCTTATTCCTGTTGATCGAAATTGCAGCGCGCAAGCTGAACCGTGAAGCCGACCGGCGTTTGAAATCGGAAGCCGATGTTTCCGCCGCACAGGCGGGTGTGCTGTTCCTCCTATTGCGCCGGGGCGAGCGCCGCATGGGCGATCTCAGCCGCACACTCTCGCTTAATCCACCTGCCGTGACCGGTTTGGTTGATCGCATGATCAAGGCCGGTTTGGTCAAAAAGACGACCGCCACTTCTGACCGCCGCGGGACAAAGGTCGCGCTCACCAAGGCGGGCATTGCAGCTGCCGAGCGCGCCGATCAAACGCTAAAGGATTTGAACGCGGAACTGGAAGCGCGGTTGGGCGATGACGCATCTGATGCCCTGCATGAGACGCTGACCCTGATTGCCACCACGGGAAGTTGACGTTCACGCGAACTGGATTCCCGGCTCACACTTGCCTAGACCAGTGTGAGATTGAGTGCAGGGAGTGAGCATGTCCGATCTGGTGTCTGTCGAAACCCGCGAGAATGTCCGGTCCATTCGCTGGAACCGTCCCGAAAAAAAGAACGCGCTGCTGCGTGAAATGTACACAGCGGCGGCTGAAGCGATTGAGTCCGGTGAAGCCGACAAGGATGTACGCGTCTACATTCTGGGCGGACAGCCCGGCCTGTTTACCGCCGGCAATGATCTTGTCGATTTCATGGAAGCGCCTCCACATATCGGCGGCGAGGACACGCCACCTGTCGAACGCTTCATGCGCGCATTGATGACGGCGAAGAAGCCGATCATCGCGGAAGTGGACGGCATTGCGATTGGCATTGGCACCACGCTATTGATGCATTGCGATCTCGCCTATGCCTCGGAGAACGCGATCTTCAAGACGCCATTCGCTGATCTCGCCCTTGCGCCTGAATTTGCGTCCAGCCTGCTCTTCCCGGCACGGCTGGGCCGTCCGGCGGCCTCGGACCTATTGATGCTGGGTTCGACCTGGAAGGCTGAACGCGCCAAGGAGGCGGGCCTCATTACCGATGTTATTACGTCGTCCCAGCTGGTCGATCAGGTCTTCGAAAAAGCCCGAATTCTTGCGAAGAAATCACCCGGCGCTGTGCGGGCCGCAAAACAGCTGATGATGACGCCGGAAGAGCCGTTGGCCGACCGGATGAACCGCGAAGGCGCTCTATTCGCCGCCATGCTGAAATCGCCGGAATTTGCTGAAGCCGTCGGAGCGTTCATGGAGCGCCGTGAACCGGACTTTTCCAAGTTCGGCTGATGGGCACAGGCGCGCACACCTATATCGATGATCCGCGTAATGCGGAGGTGAAAGTCTGGATCAATGGCGAGCTTTTCCCGCGCGCCGATGCCAAAATCTCTGTGCTCGATTCCGGCTTTGTCCTGGGGGATGGCGTCTGGGAAGGCTTGCGCGTTCATAAGGGCAAGATCGCCTTTCTAGACCGGCATCTGGACCGCCTCGAAGAAGGCGCCAAGGCCCTCGATTATGATCTTGGCCTCAGCCGCGAAGCCCTGACCAAGGCGCTCTATGACACGCTGAAAGCCAATGACATGTTGTCTGGTGAGGGCGTGCACATCCGCCTGATGACGACACGAGGCCTCAAGGCCACGCCCTATCAAGACCCGCGCGTGACGATTTCGCCGGCGACCATTGTCATCCTGCCGGAATGGAAGAAGCCCGACCCGGCGGTGGCGGAAAAAGGCCTGCGCCTTTTCACCGTGCATGTTCGGCGCGGCTATCCCGATGTGCAGGACCAGAAGCTGAACTCGCATTCGAAAATCAACTGCATCACCGCCTGCATTCAGGCGACCAAGGCCGGAGCGGACGAGGCGCTGATGCTCGATCCGCATGGGTTTGTGGCGACGTGCAACTCCACCCACTTCTTCATCGTCCGCAAGCGCGAGGTCTGGACCTCCACCGGGGATTATTGTTTGGGCGGGGTGACGCGCGGGGTGGTCATTGAATTGTGCAAGGAAGCCGGAATTCCGGTCTTTGAGAAGAATTTCACCCTGACCCAGGTTTATTCTGCCGATGAAGCCTTCACGACCGGCACCTTTGCCGGGTTGGTTCCCGTGACCGAGGTTGATGGCCGCAAGATTAGCGACCAGCGAGGCCCGATGGTCGAACGGCTTCAAGCGCTCTACCGTCAGAAGATCGAGGCGGAATGAGCGAGACGATCCGCATCTGCCTGTGGTCCGGACCACGGAACATCTCGACCGCCACCATGCGGTCTTTTGAAAACCGGCCTGATTGCGAGGTCTGGGATGAACCCTTCTACGGCCCCTATCTCGTCAAGACCGGACTGGAGCATCCAGGCCGCGAGATCATACTGAAGTCAGTTCCCCTCGATGAAAACGAAATCGCCAAGCACTGTGCCGGAGAAGCCCCGAATGACGCGCCGGTCTTTTTCCAGAAGCATATGTGCCAGCACATGCTGGACGATATTCCGCGCGACTGGATGGCGGCCTGCCGTCATATTTTTTTGATCCGCGATCCGGCTGAAGTGGCCGCCAGTTTTGCCGCCACGACCGGCAGCGTCACCGCCGATGATATCGGCCAGATCCGGCAGGCTGAGCTCTATGAATATGCCTGCCAGCTGACCGGCCGCGCGTGGCCCGTCATTGAGGGCCGCGATGTTCTGGAAACCCCGGAGCCAATGCTGCGCGCGCTCTGCAAGGCCATCGATATTCCATTTGATGCCGCCATGATGAGCTGGCCTGCGGGCAAGCGCGATAGCGACGGGGTGTGGGCGCCCTGGTGGTATGACCGCGTTGAGGCGTCCACCGGCTTTGAACCCCCGCAACCCAGCCCGCATGACTTACCTGAAGATGCCCTGCCCGCTGTTGAAACCAGTCGTCCGCACTATATGGCGTTACAGGAACACAAGCTGACGGGGTGAGCATATGACGGAGCATCAAGTGCGCCATGAAACCGGCGAGACCAAGGGCCGGTTTGTTATTGATCTGGGCGACGGGGCGGACGCCGAATTGACCTATTCAAGAGCCGGCGACACCCTCTGGATCGCCGATCACACCGGTGTGCCAAGCAAGCATAGCGGCAAGGGGCTGGGCGGCGTGCTGGTGCGAGCCTTGATCGCCGGAGCCAAAGAGGCTGGCGTGAAAATCATGCCGCTTTGCCCTTATGTGAAAGCCTGGTCACAAAAGCATCCTGAAGAAGCGGATATCTTCAGTTGATCGATCATATGGAACGTATTTTGGGGGAGTAGAATGCGGATCTTAAGCTGGATTGGCGGTGTTATAGCCGCGCTTGTCCTGGTAGGCTTGATTGCCTTGAACGTCTCACCGATTGGCCGGATTTATTTGCCGACTGCTACCGGCATCACGGCCAAACAGGTTTGCTCGCTACATTTTGTGTCCGGCCTGACGCCGGATCGCGCGCGGGCCCTCTACATTGATCCCTTGCTGGGCGGGGCTGCGGGCCTTGTCAGCGCCAATGTCGATACGCAGGACAACAGCGTGCATTCACGCGTACTGGGCCTTTGGCATCAGGAAGCGGTCTATCGCGAAGGTCTCGGCTGTACGCTGGTGCATGGGTCCGGGGAGTTTGATCCCGACGCGCGTCTTGCTCCGCTCGCTGTCACCCCCATGGTGCTGGATGCCACCCATCGCGACGCGCATTTCGATCCCGCCGCACTCAACGCGGCGCTCGACGCGGCCATGACACAGGACGGCCGGAACACGCTCGGCGTTGTGGTGCTGCACCAAGGCCGACTAATTGCCGAGCGATATGCCGAGGGCGTGGATGAAACCACCCCGTTGCATGGCTGGTCGATGACGAAATCCCTCGCTGCGACCATGGCCGGCGTGCTCACCCAGCGTGGTCTGATTGATGTCACCGCAGAAGGCCAGGTGCCAGCTTTAGTAGCCGCTGGCCGCCGCGAGATCACGGTGGATCATCTCTTGCGCATGACCGCCGGGTTGGCAGGCTATGAGCTTAATAACGGGATGGATCCCAATTCCGACATGCTGTTCACCGAAAGCGACATGGCGACTTTCGCCGCCACACGGGAACAGATCGCCGCGCCGGGCGGGGTCTGGGACTATCAATCCGGTAATACCGTGCTCGCCGGTTCGGCGCTGGAAGAATTTCTCGGGGACACTCCGCAAGAGGAAATCGCCCGCATCCGTGAGTGGCTGTTCGAGCCCTTGGGCATGGCCCATTCCATTCTGGAGAGCGACGAAGCCGGCACGCTGCAATGGTCGTCCTATATGTATGCCAGCGCCCGCGATTGGGCCCGGCTGGGCCAGCTTTATCTGGATGGAGGGCGCGCACCCGATGGCACGCGGCTGATCCCCGAAGACTGGATCGATTATGTCACCGAACCCACGCCGGGCTCGAGCGGGGATTACGGCTCGGGATACTGGATGTATGAGGTCGGCCTGCCGGACGATAATTTCATGATGAACGGCTTTCAGGGCCAGCTCACCTACATAATCCCCAGCGAGGAGTTGGTGATTGTGCGCCTCGGTGCCACCAACTTCCGGCATGATGGCAGTCCGGAGTTTGCGCGCGCCGTCGTGGCCGCACGGCTTGAACCAACCGAGAACTAAGCCCCATTGGCCGCAGGTCGGTCGCTGGACTTTCGGTCCGGAAAACGCAGATTGTCGGACAAACAAGAGGATGCCCGGCATGGCGTATAAATCCCTGCGCGAATTTATCGACTGGCTGGAAGCCAGAGGCGATCTGAAACGCATCACCACGCCCGTCTCCACCGAGCTGGAGATGACAGAGATTCATCGCCGCGTTTTAAAAGCCGGCGGCCCGGCCCTGCTGTTTGAAAACGTCATCAACGAGAAGGGCGAAAAAGCCGGCATGCCGGTGCTGGCCAACCTGTTTGGCACCGTCCAGCGCGTCGCCAATGCCGTCACCCTGGGCGGAGAGCATCGCGAAACCGGCGCGGAGCTACGCGAAGTGGGCGAGTTGCTCGCCTTCCTGCGTCAGCCGGAACCGCCACGCGGGGTGAAGGACGCCCTCTCCATGCTGCCCCTCGCCAAGACGGTGATGAGCATGCGGCCCAAGACGGTCCGCAAAGCGCCGTGTCAGGAAATCGTATGGACGGGCAACGATATTGATCTCGATAAACTCCCGATCCAGACCTGCTGGCCCGGAGAGCCAGCGCCTTTGATCACCTGGCCGCTTATCGTCACCAAGGGGCCGTCAGACTCCAAGGAAGATGACTTCAATCTGGGCATCTACCGGATGCAGAAGCTGGGCAAGGACAAAACCCTGATGCGCTGGCTGAAGCATCGCGGCGGCGCCCAGCATTATCAGCGCTGGAAGAAGGAAAAACCGGAACCCCTGCCCGCCGCTGCCGTTCTGGGTGCAGACCCGGGCACCATTCTGGCCGCCGTCACACCGGTGCCGGATACGCTGTCGGAATATCAATTCGCGGGGCTGATGCGCGGGGCCAAGGCCGAGCTGGTTGATTGCAAAACCGTGCCCTTGAAAGTGCCCGCCGAGGCCGAAATCGTGATCGAAGGTCATGTCCTGCTGGATGAGTATGGCGATGAAGGCCCCTATGGCGATCACACCGGCTATTACAACTCGGTCGAGCCCTTCCCGGTCTTCAAGGTCAGCGCCATCACCATGCGCGAGAAACCGATCTATTTGTCGACCTTTACAGGCCGTCCGCCGGATGAACCCAGCGTGCTCGGCGAGGCCCTGAACGAGGTCTTCATTCCGCTGTTCAAACAGCAATTTCCCGAAGTCGTGGATTTCTGGCTGCCGCCGGAGGGCTGTTCCTATCGCATCGCGGTGGTTTCGATGAGGAAGGCCTATGCCGGCCATGCCAAGCGCGTGATGCTGGGCGTGTGGTCTTACCTACGCCAGTTCATGTACACCAAATGGGTCATCGTGGTGGATGACGACATTGATGCGCGCGATTGGAAAGACGTGATGTGGGCGGTCTCCACCCGCATGGATCCTGGCCGCGACATCACCGTCATTGAAAACACGCCGATCGATTATCTCGATTTTGCCTCACCCGTCTCGGGCCTGGGCTCCAAGATCGGGCTGGACGCCACCAACAAACTGCCCGGCGAAACAAACCGCGAATGGGGCGACCTCCTCGATATGGACGAAGCCACCAAAAAACGCGTCGATGAGATGTGGGAAGAGTTGGGTTTATGAACATGAGCTATTTACTATTATATCCGAATCTACCCATATTTAGGAAATAACCTAATAAGTAAGGAGCTTGAAAAAACCTATAGATTCGCTATATTATGTAAGCCGAAACATCTTTTTGATGTCCGTCTATGCTGGCAACATTGGCGCTGATGAGGCAAGCCGCAATTGAATTTACCGATATCGATCAATGATTTCCTGGAGCGGGTCATTCCCGGTCTCATGTTTCTGATCATCTCGGTTTATTTGTATAGCCACGGCGACTTTTTCACTTATCTTGCGGCAATACCCCCATCAGGTTATCTCGGCGCTTTGGTGATCGGATACGCTCTGGGCGTATTGTTCAATATCTTGGGAAGTTTTGTTTCCGAATTTGCGGTTATCCCCTATTCACTGAAAGACAAAGATCGCCACAAACGGATACAGAAAGCGGTCGAAAAAACATTCAACACGAAACCGGACAAAGACTCTTGGCGCCTGTGCCTGGGCATTATGAGCGAGCACGGATATGGCGCAAAAATCGGAGTGTTCAGCAATTTGAACGTATTTTGCCAATCAATGATGGTTGTGCTTTTCCTATGCACAGCAGTATCCGTCGTGCAATCAGCATTCCTTACCGGCTTTAGCGTCTTGAGTATTGTTGAAGCATCAACTCTCCTGTTGGCTGGACTTGTTTTCCTATACGGAGCCAACATTTATTCCCGCTATTTTTCTCGCGCGATCTATGAAGCCTTCTACAGCTGGTACTGTGATCCGGAACGCGGCCGCCATACAGGATCCTAGGGCGTTCCAGCGAATCCCTACTGGCTGGCTACAGTTAGGACGCGCGGAGCCGTCGAACTGGCCCCCTTGTTACAATTTCGCCGCGATGCACAGGTATTGATTAACCGAGGTCACTTCTTTTGCTGGTGGTCCCTCGTGGATCGCGAGAGATTACCCCCGTGAACATCCCCTACAATGTCTCCGTCACGGCCATGCAGGCCGCACAAGCGCAGGTCGCGACCGCCGCCCGGCAGATCGCCAATCCGCGTGCGGATGAGACGAATGTGATTGACGCGGTGGTCGCCATCAAGGAGGCGGAAACCGTTCATGCTGCTGCGGCTGCGGTGATCAAAACGACTTCCGACATGGACGAGCAGCTGATCGACATTTTGGCGTAGGCCTGCGTCTTCTGGTCGCGCGGCTTTCCGCCCACTCGCAAAGGGCGAGCCCCGACTGCTAGACACTTCTTCAAATTGGGGAGGTCAGCATGTCGTGTACGTCTATTCCACGCGTGATCGCGGAAACCCGAACGGATGCCTCAAAAGGCACCGTGAAGTGGAGCCCGGTTCAATCCATCTGGACCTTTGCCATGATGGCAGGCGGGTTGATTGGCGGCGCGCTGACCTTTTCCTGGGATGCGCTGGCGCTGTTTTTCGTCACAACCGCCATCACCATCGGCCTGGGCCATTCTCTGGGCATGCATCGCCTGTTGATCCACCGCGCCTATAAAACCCCGCGCTGGATTGAATACACTTTTGTCTATCTCGGTACCCTCGTCGGCATGGCCGGACCGATCGGCATGATCAAAACCCATGATCTACGCGACTGGGCCCAGCGCCAGAAAACCTGTCACGACTTCTTCGGTCACCGGCGCAGCTTCTGGGTGGACGCCTTCCATCAAATGCATTGCCGCATGGAATTGGACCACCCGCCTCGCTTCGAGATCGAAGACCGGGTGGCGAAAGACTCGTTCTATCAATTCCTCGAGCGCACCTGGCGCTGGCAACAACTGCCGTGGGCCGTGCTATTCTTCCTGATCGGCGGTTGGAGCTGTGTGTTCTGGGGCATTGCGCTGCGCGTTTTCGTCAGCCTGACTGGTCACTGGATGGTTGGCCATTTCGCCCACAATGATGGTCATCAAGGCTGGCGCGTCGAAGGCGCGGCGGTGCAGGGCTATAATGTCCGCTGGGTCGGACTGATCACCTTTGGTGAAGGCTGGCATGCCAACCACCACGCCTTTCCAGGCTCTGCCAGACTCGGCCTTGAACCGCACCAGACCGATCCCGGTTGGTGGACGCTTCTGGCCATGAAAAAGCTGGGCCTGGTCTGGGATATCGTGACGCCGGAACAATTGCCCGCCCGTGCCGAGCTGCGCCGGGTGCCGCAAGAGCGCGAAGACGATGCGGGCTGTCCGGTGATGGGCGCCACGGCGCGAACCGTTAAACGGCTGCGCGAAGGGACAAGCGACCCGAACCGGCACGACATCCTGGCTTGACCTGATCGCGCGCCCTGTCAGGCTGCGCACAAGGATAGTCCAGAGGAAACAGTCATGGTCAACATAATTGCGGCATTGCTGGCATTCACCGCACAGGATGGCGGCTTTACCGATGATCCGGAGATTCTCAGCCAGTACATGGTCCAGTCCTGCCTGCACCAGCAAGTCACCCAACAAGGCGGCGAGCCGGTGGACTACATCCCGTTTTGTACCTGTCTGGATGATCATCTGGGCACCAGCTCCAGCGCCCCGGTCTATCGCGCCATGGCCCTGGGCAGTCAGGGCGCGATCGGCGAATATGCACAAGTTGACGATCCGGCAGGCGCCCTGGCGGAAGCCCAGCGCATCATGGGCACGGTTGAACAGGAAGAAATGGCTGCCGTGCAAGCCAATTTGCAAAGCGGATTGTCCATGTGCTTGGCCCGGATGCCCGGTCAGTCAGCGGCCGAATGAGCGCGAAAACCGCGCAGGTCGATCTGGTCGCAGATTTTGTCTGCCCCTGGTGCTGGCTGGGCTGGAAATACTGGCAGACAGCTGAAAAACAGCTTGGCGATATCAAGGTCGAGCTGACCTGGCGGCCTTATGAGCTGGACCCCACCCTGCCACCGGAGGGCGCACCCTATCGCGACTATATGCAGGCGAAATTTTCCGGTGACAGGTCCGAGCAATGGAAAGCCATGCGCACCCATCTGGAAGCGGCCGGCCCCGGCGCCGGTATTGATTTCCGCTTTGACCAGATCAAACACCGCCCCTCATCCTTGAACGCGCATCGCCTGATGCGCTGGGCGCGTGGACAGAGTGAAAAGAAAGCCAACGCGACCGCAGATGGCCTGTTTGAAGCTTTCTTCAAAGACGGAAAAGACATTGGCCGGTCTGATATCCTGACCGGCATTGCGAGTGAGGCCGGGCTGGATGCCGCGATTGTCGGAGACTTGCTGGCCACCGATCGCGACAAGGCAGATGTCCGCCGCGAAGCCGATCATTTCCGCCAGCTAGGCATTACCGGTGTCCCCAGCTTCATCTTTGACGGGCAATATCTCGTGCCTGGGGCCGCCGAACCCGAAACACTGGCGGGTGCGCTCAAGCAAGCCATCGAAGTCCGATCGACGGCCTGACCTTTGACGGATCACTGACTTAAAGGTCATAGTCCGCCGCATCAGGGAGGATGCTATGAAACAGATTCTACTCATCTCGGCGGCGGCGCTGATGCTGACGGCATGCAACAATTCAGCCCCGTCTGAAAACAGCTCAGACACAGATGCCAGCGGGTCCAGCGCGTCGGAGTCCACAGGCAACGGGAATGGTGTAACAGCTGTAGAAACCAGCGGGTCATCCGGCGGCACCAATGACGATTTCGCGGCGGCCTGTTTAAACGCTACTAACAGCTCGCCCACAATGTGTGCCTGCCTGGCAGAAAAAGCCGAAGAAGATCTCTCCGAAGGCGGACGGGAATTCCTGATTGCCTCCATGAATGAGGACAATGACCGCGTTCTCGCCTTGCGCGGCGAGCTCGGCATACAGGAAATGTCTGTCGCCGGCATGTTCCTGGTGACCGCCTCCACACAATGCGCCGAGGAAGGCCGCCAGTAGGAGTTTGTCCAGATGACTGCAATTCAGGCTGCGGCGCTTTATGCCGGTATTCTGCTGGCGATGATGGCGCTCTTGTCCTTGCCCATCGGGCTGAACCGCAACACCAAAAAGATCAGCCTGGGCGATGGCGGCGATGCCGACATGAACCGGCTGATCCGTGCGCATGGCAATGCCACCGAATGGATTCCGGGGGCCTTGATCGGCCTGTTCCTGCTGGCCAGTGTTGGCGTCGGCACATTGATCATCCACGTCTTCGGTCTCAGCCTGGTGCTGGCCCGCGCGGTTCATGCCTATGCTTTTTTAAGCGGGCAGACAGTTGGCCCGGCGCGAGTTCTCGGAGCAGCGATTACCTTGCTGGTCTATCTCGGCCTGGCTGGCACACTGATCTTCAAAGCGCTCAGCTGAACAAGGCGTTGCCCCGACCCGCATTGGCGGGCTAGGTGGGGGTATGAGTGCTGAAAATAATGCCCCCGATCCCGGCTCTTTGCTGGAGATTGCCGATGATTTGATGGCGCGCGCCCTGAAACAGGGCGCAGATGCCGCCGAAGCGGCTGTCATCCAGTCGCGCTCCACCGAAGTGGCGGTGCGCGATAGCAATCTGGAGTCTGTTGAAGGGTCTGAGAGCAAGGATGCCGGCTTGCGCGTCTTCTTTGGCAAGCGCCAGGCCGGGGTCAGTTTTTCCGACCTATCTGCCGATGGCGTCGCACAGGCGGTTGAGCGTGCCATTGCCATGGCCAAAGCCGCCCCGGAAGACCCGTATACCGGGCTCGTTGAGGCCGGGTTACTGGCCACCGAAAAGCCGGACATCCCGCTTTACGCGCCCGCTGGATGGACCAGCGATCAACTGGCGGACAAGGCCCGCGAAGTAGAAACTGCTGCCCGCGCAGTGGACGGTGTGTCCATGACCGAAACGGCTTTTGCCAGCATTGGCGAAACGGCCTCTGCCGCCGTTTCCAGCAATGGCGTGCAAAACACTGCCCAACGCTCCAGCCATGGTTATGGCGTCAGTGTCATTGCCGCCCGTGATGGCGCTATGGAACGCGATTACTCCATGACCAGCGCCCGGCGGGTGGAGGAATTGCGCCCGACCGCCGAAATCGGCACCGAAGCCGGCGAACGTACGATTGCGCGGGTCGGCCCGAAACAGATGCCGTCCGGCAATCGCCCGGTCATGTTTGACCGCCGCGTCGCCCCGCGCTTCCTTGGTGCTCTCCAAAGCGCTATCGCCGGGCCCTCGATTGCCCGGGGTGTCTCCTTCTTGCGTGACAAGTTGGGCCAACGCGTCTTTGGTGATCACATCAACATCATTGATGACCCGCACCGCGCCTGGGGCATGGGATCGCGTCCGGTTGATGGCGAAGGACTGGCCAATGAAAAGCGCGCCATTATCGAGAACGGCGTTCTGACGACCTGGCTGTTGAATTCTCCATCTGCGCGGCAGCTGGATCTCAAACCCAATGGCTACGCCACCCGCTCATTGGGCGGCTCACCCGGAGTTTCGACCAGCAATTTGCATCTGGAAGCCGGCGCGACATCTCGCGAAGATATGATCGCAGATATTCAGGACGGCGTGCTGATCACAGAAATGTTCAGCCCGTCACTGAATCCAAACACCGGCGATTGGTCGGTCGGGTGTTCCGGCCATGCCATAGAGAAGGGAAACCTCACTTATCCGGTGAGTGAGATTACGGTGGCGGGCAATCTGTTGGATATTTTTGCGCGCATGGTGCCGGCGAATGATCTGAAATTCTGGTCCTCGACCAATTCACCCAGCATTCTTGTCGATAATCTTTCTGTTGGCGGTGCCTGATCAGGAGGGCGAAAAACTCATGGAAAACGAACAGCTTCTACACATAGTCATCGGCGGAGAACTGACCGAGCTTGGCCCGGATGCCAATGAATTCAAGGATTTGTCCCAGATGGAATTCATCGGCGCTTACCCGAATTACGAGGAAGCCCGCAAAGCCTGGAAGGGTGCAGCCCAGCGCACCGTGGACAATGCGCATATGCGCTTCTTCATCATCCATGCACACCGGCTTCTGGATCCGGAGCATGACCGGAAAGACTGATCTGCCCGCCCCAACGGCTGCAACAGCCGAGGCGTCCAGCCGCAGCCTGATCGGCCGCTTCTGGCGCGACTTTATTACGCCACGCTGGCGGCTGGTGGTCATCGCCGTCATCCTGTCGGCAACCACGGCGGCGGCGGCTTCCAGCTATGCGTTCATGATCCGATGGGCAGTGGGGTTGCTCGAAGCGCAGGACATGCGCGTCGTCTGGCTGGCCCCGATCGTGATTATTAGCATCACGGGCATTCGCAGCCTGTCGCTTTATCTACAAACGGTTCAGACCAACCGCCTGTCCTTGCGGGTCATGCAGGACCTACAGGAAAACCTGTTCTCACGACTGGTCCGCGCGGACTATGCCCGCCTGATCGCCGAACCGGTGGGCGCCATTGTATCCCGCTTTACCAATGACATCACCATATTGCGCGACCTTCTGGTGCGCACGGCGAACAATCTCCTGCGCGATACGCTAACGATTGTCGGCTGTGTAGGAGCGATGCTTTATTTCGACTGGATGCTGGCGCTATTGGTCTTGCTCGTCTACCCGCTCGCCGCCCTGCCCGTCATCCGCATCGGCAATCGCTTGCGCAAAACATCCGGCGAGGCTCAAACCCAGATGGGCGAGGTGACCAGCTTTCTTGAAGAAAGCTTCTCCGGCGCGCGCATGGTCAAAACCTATCAGCTGGAAGAACATGAGACGGATCGGTCTCAGACAGCCTTTCTGCACCGCTTCCGGCTGGCGCTGAAAATCGCCGCGTCCAAAGCCCGTGTCGATCCGATTCTGGAAGTCGTTGGGGGCGCTGCTTTTGCCGGCGTGTTGGCTTTTGCGGGATGGCGGATTGCCAATGGCGAGGCGTCGATTGCAGACTTTACCGGCTTCATCGCTGCTATCGGGATCATGGCACCCGCCGTTCGGGCGGTCGGCACGCTGGGTGCCGCCATACAGGAAGGCGTCGCGGTGCTGGGCCGGGTCTATGAGATCAAGGACACGCCGGACGCCGTCCTCGAGAAGGCGGGCGCAAGATCGCTCTCCGTGAAAGCCGGCAAGGTGGAATTTGAAAGCGTGGACTTTGTCTATGGCGACAATGAAGCGGCGCTCAGCGGCATCGATTTGATCGCAGAGGCCGGGAAAACCACGGCCATCGTCGGTGCGTCCGGGTCGGGGAAAACCACCCTCCTGAACCTCATCCCCCGGCTCTATGACCCCACCAGTGGCCGCGTTCTGGTCGATGGGCAAGACATCAGCGACGTGACGATTGCTTCGGTCCGTTCTTCGGTCGCGCTGGTCAGCCAGGATGTTGTGTTGTTCGATGATACCGTCGCCGCAAACATCGGCTTTGGCCGGATGGCCGCAACACGCGAGGAGATCATTGCCGCGGCCAAAGCCGCCGATGCGCATGAATTTATCTCCAGCCTGGATGGCGCATATGACGCGCAGGTCGGTCCGCGTGGCGGACAGCTGTCGGGTGGACAGCGCCAGCGCATCGCCATCGCCCGCGCCATCCTTGCCGATGCGCCGATCCTGTTGCTCGATGAAGCCACCAGCGCGCTCGATGCAGAGGCTGAGGCGCGCGTCCAGTCTGCCCTGCGACGCCTGTCGGCAGGGCGCACCACGATTGTCATCGCGCACCGGCTCGCCACAGTTCGTGACGCCGACCAGATTTACGTGCTCGATAATGGCCGCGTTGCAGAAACCGGCCGGCATGAGGATTTGCAGGCCAAAGACGGCATTTACGCCCGTCTCAGCAAGCTTCAGTTTTCCAGCTGATCATTCGCGGCGCAGCACTTTTTCCGTCAGGAAACTGCCCCACCAATTGGCCATGAACCCGTCATGGCAAGACTGACGGTCGTATTCCGTTCGCACCCAGGTGAGAAAATCGATCGGCTCTTCCTCATTGCGCTGGCGATAAAGCTCGAAGAAATGATCCAGCATGCCGGTCTTGCCCTGCTTCACATGCAGATATTTCAAGGACAGATGATCAATCGCCTCTTCAAACGGCACTTTTTCATGCAGCAGCATGTACATCACCGCAACGATCCCGGCCCGGTCCGCACCGGATTTGCAATGCATCAGAGCGGGATATTCGATTGAATTGAATACCTCGATCAGGTGTTCAATTCGCTCCACATAGGGTGCTTCGCGAGATCCCCAGGGCAAGTCATGAATGGCAAGGCCCAGCTTCTCACACGCCTCATGTTCCAGGTCATAATAGGACCGACCGGGCTGGGTGCCACGCAGATTGAGGATGGTTTTAAAGCCCTGATCCTTCAACCAGGCCAGCCGGTTCGGCGACGGCTGATTGGCCCGCCACATGCCCTTCGTCCCCACGGGGTGCATGTTGTGGAACTTCAGACGCAAAACACCGTGATCGCGCCAGAGATAATGGTTCCAGGCCCGCTTGCGGTCTGCAGGATTGGTCAAATCGTAACTCATGCGGCCTGCTTTAGTGGCAGGGCTGGCGCACGGCAACCGCGACGAACGCTTGACGCCTGCACCAATCAAAGCAAGCAAGAAGCGCCATGTTGCATTCATCGACAATTTCTTCGCTCTTCCTGAGCGGTTTTTCGTGGCTCCTCGCGAAATACATGCAGTTCTGCGTGGCGACCAAACGCTGGGAATATATTGGCCTGGAAAACCGGGATGCCTGCATGAAAGGCGGCGAAGGCCTGATCGGGGCTTTCTGGCATTCGCGCATTACTTTGGCTTATCACGCGATTGATCGGACGGCGCCACAAACAGTGACGATCCTGATTTCACGATCGAAGGAGGGCGAGATTATCGCGCGGTTTTCAGAGCATTTACAGATGAAAACGGTTCGCGGCTCCTCTCAGAATTTCCGCAAATCCAAATCCAAGGGGGGCATGACGGCCTTCCGCGAAATGGTGCGGGTGGTTGAAAACAAGGATGCCATGGCGATTACAATTGATGGCCCGCGTGGACCGCGCCAGCGCGCCTCCATGGGCGTTATTCAACTGGCCAAAGCCACCGGCCAGCCCATCCTCCCCTTCACCTGGTCGGCTACGCACAAAAAGGTCTTCAACTCCTGGGATCGATTCTTCCTGCCCTTCCCGTTCGGCAAGGCCGTAATGATGTGGCTGGACCCACTTTATGTGCCCGGCGATGCTGATGAGGCCCAGATGGAAGCCCTGCGCTTGCAACTGGAAGAGCGTCTGAATGCCGCCACCCGCGAAGCGGATGAAAAAATGGGCGGTCCGACCAGCGAACCAGCCGAGCCGCGCAAGGTGAAGGGTGCGCGCGCATGAGCCTGCCGCTGCCGCTTCAGGTCTACCGGTGGACGACAATGCTATTGGCACCACTGAGCGGATGGATGCTGGATCAGCGCCGGCAGAGCGGCAAGGAAGATCCGGTCCGTCTCCGAGAACGCTTCGGGTACCCGAAACTGCCCCGACCGGACGGCACGCTCCTCTGGCTGCACGGGGCCAGCGTCGGGGAATCGCGGATTATTCTGGATCTGGTCCGGCGGCTTCAGGATCGTCCGGGTTTGAGCTTTCTTGTGACAACCGGCACAGTTACCTCCGCCAATATGCTGGCGAAGGAATTGCCCGAAAAGGCGCACCATCAATACATCCCGATTGACCGGCCCGCTTGCGTGCGGCGCTTTTTCGATCACTGGCGGCCGGATGCGGCGGTTTTCGTGGAATCCGAGCTCTGGCCAAACCTGCTGGCGGAGGTTCGCCGCCGCGATATCCCGGCGGCCCTGATCAATGCCCGCATGAACGAAAAATCCCTGGACAACTGGTCAAACAAGCGCACGAGTGCCGGGTTTCTGCTCGGCGCATTCAGCTGGATCGGAGCGGCGGATGCCCGGACGTCCGAAGGCTTGTCGCAAATCCTCGGCACGTCTATCCCGCGGGTCGGCAACCTGAAGCTGGAACTGGTCAGCGCACCCACGGACCAATCCAAGCTGGCGGAATATGAAAATGTCATCGGCCAACGCCCTGTCTGGCTGGCGGCTTCAACGCATGAGGGTGAAGATGAAGTCGTGCTACGTGCCCATCGGGAGGTCCTGAATGCACACGCTGACAGCTTGCTCATTCTCGCGCCCCGCCACCCTGAACGCGGCGGCCAGATTGCCGAATTGATCAATAATCATGGAATGACCGCGGCGCGGCTGTCTTCAGCTGAAATGCCGGCTACTAGAACGCAGGTCTGGCAGGCTGATACGCTCGGCGAGATGCCTTACTGGTTCAACCTTTCCGAGAAAGCTTTTATCGGCGGAAGCCTGATCAACGGTATTGGCGGACACAATCCGATCGAGGCGACCGAGGCGGGCTGCGCCGTCATCTCCGGGCCGTTTTTTGCCAGTTTTGCTGATGTTTATGCGGCCTATGCCGATCAGGATGCGGTCACAATTGTGCGTGATCCAGCCGAACTGGCCCAGGCGATCCTGTTAAATACACCTGATGCCGTCGGCAAAGCGCAAACCGCCCTGAAGGGCCTGCGCGGGACAGCCATGGCCGACACGCTGTCCGCGATCGATGGCTTGCTGCCGGGGACAGCGACATGAAACCGCCCGGCTTCTGGTATCATCCACCTGCTAGCTGGGCGGACTATTTGCTGTCAGCCTTGCTGAGACCGCTCGCCCCCCTTTATGCCGCACAGGTCAGAAACCGCCTGCGCAAAACCACACCGGAACGGGTGGATGCAGCAGTGATTTGCGTCGGCAATCTCACACTTGGTGGCACCGGTAAAACGCCGATCACCCGCGCCCTGCTTGAGGCCCTCAAGGAACGCGGGCTCGAAGCTCACGGACTCAGCCGCGGATATGGCGGCAAGGAAAAAGGTCCGCTCCGGGTTGATCGCGCCACGCACACGGCGAGCGATGTTGGCGATGAACCGCTGATGCTGTCGAGCGCGGCGCCCATCTGGATCGGCCAGGATCGTGCCGCCGGAGCTCGGCAGGCTGCTGCCGCCGGGGCCGAAGTGATCGTCATGGACGATGGCCATCAGAACCCGCAGCTTCACAAAGACCTGTCGATCATCGTCATCGACGCCGCAGCCGGTTGGGGAAATGGCCGTGTCTTTCCAGCCGGCCCGCTGCGCGAACCCATCGCAGACGGCCTGGCCCGCGCTGATGCTGTGGTCCTGATGACCACCGATGAAGGCGATGTGCCGGACTTTGCTGCTTTGGGGCTGGAAGACTTGGAAATCCCGGTCCTCACGGCCTGGTTGGAAGCGGTCGAACCGCCGCCTGCTGGCAACTTATTGGCCTTTGCAGGGATCGGCCGTCCGGAGAAGTTTTTCAATGCGCTGGTTGCGGCCGGGGCAGAGCTCGCCGCCAGCCGCGCTTTCGGAGATCATCACGTCTATTCCCGAAACGAACTGACTGATCTCCGCCGGGCCGCCAAAGCGGCCAACGCACAGTTGATCACGACAGAGAAAGATCTGGTGCGTCTAGCCCCGAACGATCGCGACGGGATCCTGGCCTGGCCTGTGCGCGCCCGAATTGCCGAGCCCGCCCGGCTTCTTGCTCTACTTGATCAGGCATTGGACGCCGCTGAAACGCGGCGCTAAACCGGCATCATGAGCGTGGGATTTTTTCACAAACTCGGCTGGCGGGCTGAAGCCCTGGCCTGGGATGCCTTCCACGGCAGTTTTCAGGCCATGGGGCTGGAGCGCGCTTCTGCTTTTGGCAGCGCGGCGCTGCGCCGGATTGGTCCGCTGACACCTGTTCATAATGTGGCGCGCATCAACATGCAGCGCTGCTTTCCGGATGCAAACAAGCTGGAGATCGACCGGCTGCTGGATCGTATGTGGGATAATTTTGGCCGCCTCGTCGGTGAAAATCCGAACATGCGCCATTATGCGCCGCCCACCTTCGATCAACATGCTGAAATCGTAAATGAAAATATCGTTCTGGATCTTGAAAAGCAGGATCAGCCCTATGTGCTGATTTCCGGTCATTTTGCCAATTGGGAGGTGATGGGAGCAGCCATCGCCAAGCTCGATCTCAACTGCAACATCACCTACCGGCACGCCAATAACCCGTTGATTGATCAACGCATTCTGGATTCGCGCCATGATTACGGGATCAAGCTCCTGACCGCGAAAGGCGGCGTCGGGGCAAAACAATTGCTCGCCAATCTGCGCGAGGGCGTGTCCGTTGCGTTGATGAACGATCAGAAGATGAATGACGGCATCGCCGCGCCCTTCTTTGGATATGACGCGATGACGGCCCCGGGTCCCGCAAAAATGGCCATGCGCTTTGGCGCGCCGATTGTGCCAATTGCGGTACGTCGTCTGGTTGGAACACGCTTCCGGGTCACGTTCTACGACCCGATTGAGCCGTCAACCCAGGCGGACAAGACCGCCGCTCTGGTCGAAACCGTCACGCGGATCAATAAATGGGTCGAACAGCGTGTGCTGGACGCCCCGGAACAATGGTTCTGGGTTCATCGCCGTTGGGACAAGGCGATTTACCGCAAGGACGCGGGATCCAGCTCCAGCACCAGCGCCGGATCGATATAGCGATTGCGCCATTTGATGCGCCAGTCCAGATGCGCACCGGTCGCCCGGCCACCTGCGCCGATCTCGCCGATCTGATCCCCCTGGGCAACAATGTCACCCACCTCCACATCCACTGAGCCAAGGTGCAAAAACGCGCTGGTAAAGCCCTGTCCATGATCGATGAAAATCAGCCCGCCTTCATAATACATGTCGGCATGCGCCAGCACGACAACCCCTGACGCTGGCGCATAAACGGGCGTTCCCGCTTCATTGGCAAAATCAAGGCCATAATGCGGACGGCGCGGTTCGCCATTGTAGAATCGTTGCGATCCGTAAACGCCTGTGATCACACCCTCGGCGGGTTGTATGAACCCTTCCGCAAACCCGTTGCCATCCCAGCGGCTGGTATAGGCCGCAGCCTTCATCCGCGATTGTTCGCGGATCAGCGCCCAGACCTCTTCTGGCGGGTTTACGGTCTGCGGCGGTACGCCCTCAATTCGTTGAATATTGTATTCGCGCTGTGTGATTTCATGCGTGCTGGATTGGACCACCCCGTCCGGAAAGCGGATGGAAAACTCCATCTCGGTTTCACTGTCGCGGTTAAGGCCAAGCACCAGCCAGCCTTCCTCATCGGCCGTGGCCGATTGATCACCAAGCGACGCAACGGAACCGGGCTCCGCGCGGCAGATAATGGCGGCGCCTTCGATATAGTCCCCGATGCAGGAAAACCGGCTTTGCTCTGTGGCCTCGGACGCCATCGGAAATCCGGCATCAGCGTTGATGACCTCGGCGATGGGATCTGCGCTCGCAATTTGAAGAGCGAGTGCGGCGAGCAGTTCAATCATGTTCCAGGCTCCGAATTGACCGCTTTCCAGCGTTTGGCTGACGCATTTGCGTCTTTATACGCTTCCTGAAGTTCAGCGCTCCAATAACGCAAATCCTGTAACGGAATCTTTTCGCCTGTGACTGCGCACAAAACGTAGGCGCCCGGTTTCAAAATCATGAAATCGGAATCGCCGAATTCCAGCACCGCTTCACCGGTATGGTCTTTGCCAAAAGGGTTTCGCATCATGATCCCTGATTACCACGCGTTGCTGACGACTAGAACAGACGGCCCTGCTTTTCTTGTGGCGGCGGCGGTTTTTTCCCTGAAGCCTTGCGCCGCATCGGCCCGTCTCCACCTTCCACCACGGCTCCTTTGCGGCCATCGGCCACTTCGATTTCAAGACGCCCGCCTGGCTTCATGCCGGCCGTCGAGCGAACCAACCGCCCGTCTTCATCGCGCACCAGCGCAAAGCCGCGGCTTAAAACCGACTCGTGACCCAGAAGGGCATGCCGGCCAGCCAGTGCTCCAAGCTGCAAACGGCTGGCCGTCAAATATCGCTCGCCCGCGCGGCTCAGACGGGACGCGACCTGTTCCAGCGGAATCCTGCAGCGTTCCAAGGCCTTCGTGGGCGCGGCGCGTTCAAACCGGCGCATGAGCGAAACCAACCGCTCCCGGCCACCACGGGATTGCCGCTCAAGAGCCGCCCGCAAGCGGCCCTCCAGCTTCGACATCTGGCTCGACCGGTTCTGGAGATCCCGGCGTAAAGCTTCCGGCCGCAACACCGCAGCCGCAAGATCCAGCCTTTGACGCGCCGGACCAAACAAGACTGCCGGTGTCGGGAAGGCCCGTGTCGTCGCCCGAAATTCAGCCCGCCTTTGTTCGGACAAACGCATCAGGCCGCGCGTCAGCCGCTCACTTTGACTGCGAACGGCCTGCATCAATTCCGCTCGCACGGGCACCGCCATTTCCGCAGCGCCCGTCGGCGTGGGCGCGCGCCGGTCGGAAGCAAAATCGATCAGCGTGGTATCGGTTTCATGGCCGACCGCAGAAATCAGCGGAATGTCCGAGGCCGCCGCAGCCCGGACTACGTTTTCTTCATTGAAACACCACAGGTCTTCAACCGAGCCGCCGCCACGCGCCACGATCAACACATCGGGCCGGGGCACCGGGCCTGATCCATCTATGGCATTGAAGCCTTCAATGGCCGCGGTGATCTGGGCGGCAGCGCCCTCGCCCTGCACCAGCACGGGCCACAACAAGACATGGCGCGGAAAGCGGTCTTCCAGCCGATGAAGGATGTCGCGGATGACCGCCCCGGTCGGTGACGTCACAACACCGATAACCTGCGGCAAGAACGGGATGGCTCGTTTCTTCGAGGCTTCGAACAGACCTTCTGCGGCAAGCTTCTTCTTGCGTTCTTCTAAAAGGGCCATCAGCGCACCGGCGCCTGCGGGCTCCATGCGTTCAATGATGATCTGGTATTTCGACCGTCCGGGATAGGTCGTCAGCTTGCCTTCGCAGATGACTTCAAGGCCTTCTTCCGGACGGAAATTCAGCCGCGAGACGAGGCCCTTCCACATCACCGCGTCGATAACCGCCTTCTCATCCTTGAGATCGAGATAAGCGTGGCCAGAACGGGCAATTGTCACCCGGCCCAGCTCGCCGCGAACCCGCACATGGCCATAGGCATCCTCGACCGTGCGTTTCAGCGAATTGGCGAGCTCGGAAACGGAAAATTCCGGCGTATTGCTATCGGAAACAGCCATGACCTGTTGGTAAGCGCTTCATCTGGCCGCTGCAACGGCGTTGACAGACTCGCCAACAGCTTCGCGATCCGCTAGCCCGTTTTGCAAGGGAGACAGACATGAAAATCCTGGTTGTCGGCGGCGGAGGCCGCGAACACGCCCTGTGCTGGAAAATCGCCAAAAGCAAACGCGTGGAGGCCCTCTACTGTGCGCCAGGCAATGCCGGGATTGCGCAAGTCGCTGACTGCGTGGATATCGCCGCAGATGATGTGCCGGCGCTCGTCGAATTTTCCATCGAGAACGCCATCGATCTCGTGGTCGTTGGCCCGGAAGCGCCACTGGTAGCCGGCCTGTCCGATCAGCTGCGCGCTATCGGCATTCCGGTCTTCGGGCCGTCCGCCGCCGCCGCCCAGGTCGAGGCTTCGAAGGCCTTCACCAAGGCGCTTTGCGACACGGCCAACATTCCCACCGCCCGCTATGGCAAGTTTACGACGGCTAGAGACGCCAAGGCATATCTCGACACATTGGAAGCCCCTTACGTTTTGAAAGCGGACGGTCTGGCGGCTGGCAAAGGCGTTATCATTGCGGCGTCTCGCGATGAGGCGGAAACCGAGATAGAGGCGATGCTGTCCGGCCGTTTTGGCGACGCTTCCAAGACCCTCGTCATAGAAGAATTCCTGAAAGGCGAAGAAGCTTCTGTCTTTGCACTTTGCGATGGCAAGACGGCCATTCCCATGATCGCCGCTCAGGACCACAAGCGTGCCTTTGACGGCGATAAAGGCCCGAATACAGGCGGCATGGGCGCCTATTCTCCTACCCCCGTGGCCGGCTCAAAGATGATCCGCAAAACCATGGACGAGATCATCATGCCGGCTGTGCGTGCCCTCGAAGCGGCCGGGACGCCTTATTCCGGCGTGCTGTACGCCGGGTTGATGATTGAGGACGGGCAGCCCCGGCTGATCGAATTCAATGCCCGCTTTGGCGATCCGGAATGTCAGATCCTGATGATGCGGATGCTCAGCGATATCGTCCCCTACCTGAAAGCCTGCGCCGATGGCACGCTGGATCAGATGCCGCCGCTCTCCTGGCATGGAAGTGCGGCTGTAACGGTCGTCAAGGCGGCCCGGGGCTATCCTGGCAGCTATGAAAAAGGCACGCCCATCAAAGGCGTCGAAAAAGCCGATGCGATGGATCAGGTGACGGTCTTCCATGCCGGCACAAAACACGGCAGCGAAGGCGAGTTGTTAGCAAATGGCGGCCGGGTTCTGAATGTCACAGCCCGGGGGGGCTCTTATCGCGAGGCGATTGACCGCGCTTATGAAGCGGTTGATCTGATCGATTGGCCTGAAGGTTTTTGCCGCCGCGATATAGGCTGGCGTGCCCTGCAGTCATCGGGCTAATCTGGATAGATCAGGGGAGGACAGGATCATGAAACTTCTAGCCGCTATTCTGGCAATAGCTATCTTGCCGCTCACGGCAGCTGCGCAGGATGACACGACCATTATTCATGCAGGCTGGCTGCTGGCCGTACCGGGTGACGCGCCTGCGGAAAACCAATCCATTGTAATTGTCGGCGAGCGGGTTGACCGCGTTGAAGACGGCTTCATCGAGCTGGACGGTGCCGAAATCATCGACCTGTCAGATCATTATGTCCTGCCGGGCCTGATCGACAGCCATGTCCATTTGCAAGGCGAATTGAACCCCAATCGCCGCTTGCAAAGCGTTACCTATTCCGCTGCCGACTGGGCGATCGCCGGGGTACGAAATGCGCGGACAACCCTGATGGCGGGATTTACAACGGTTCAGGACGTTGGCGGCAATCTGGAAGCGATCGTGGCGCTTCGCGACGGCCAGCGCCGCGGCGATATTATCGGCCCGCGCATGCGCGTTGCCGGCTCGTCTGTGACACCCACCGGCGGCCATGGTGACATCAATGGCTTCAACAATGACCTGATGCATCTCTTCGCCAGCCCCTCAGCCTGTAACGGCCCGGATGATTGCAGGCGCGCCGTACGGGAGCTGATCCGCGCGCGTGTGGATTTGATCAAAATCACGGCAACAGGCGGGGTCCTGTCGCAAACCGCTGCCGGAACCGAACAACAATTCTTCGACGATGAGTTGGCCTCGATTGTAGAATCCGCCCGCATGATGGGACGCTATGTGACGGCGCACGCACATGGCGTGACCGGGGTCAACGCCGCGTTGGAAGCCGGTGTCCACTCGATCGAGCACGGCACCTATCTGGACGACCAGTCGATCCGGCTGTTCCGCGACAATGGGGCCTATCTGGTACCCACAATTCTTGCCGGTGTCACCGTGGCCGAAATCGCGGAAAACTCGGAATGGATGACACCCGAAGTCCGCCAGAAATCAATGGAAGTCGGACCAGCCATGCTGGCCATGGCGCGCCGGGCCCACGAAGGCGGTGTTCAAATTGCGTTTGGAACCGATAGCGGCGTCTCGCGCCATGGCGATAATGCGAGGGAATTTTCCCTTCTGGTTCAAGCGGGTATGACCCCGATGGAAGCGATTACCTCGGCCACCGTCATTGCCTCCGAACATCTGATGATGGCGGACGATATTGGCACCATCGAATCCGGCAAATATGCCGATATCATCGCCGTGTCAGCCAACCCGCTGGATGATGTCAGCGTGCTGGAAACCGTCGATTTTGTGATGCAGGGCGGCGAGGTGTTTTCCAACTGATGACAGATCTGGATGAAACCTTTTCGGGCACAAAAGATGTGGCCGAAAAGTTGCGCTTTGACGAGGCCGGGCTGGCCGCCTGGATGGATGGAAATGTCGAGGAGTTTGCCGGCCCGCTGACGATCACCCAGTTCAAGGGCGGTCAATCCAACCCGACCTACAAGCTGGAAACATCGTCACGGCATTACGTCCTCAGGCGCAAACCGCCCGGCAAGCTTCTGCCGTCTGCGCATGCGGTGGATCGCGAGTTTCGCGTCATGAAGGCGCTGGGTGAAAACGGGTTTCCTGTTCCGAAGATGCATGGCCTGTGCGAGGATGACAGCGTGATCGGCACAGCCTTTTACGTGATGGATTTCATCGATGGCCGAATCTTCTGGGACCCGTATCTGCCGTCAGTAGATCCCGCTGAACGCGCAGCCATTTATGACGCTATGAATGAGACGCTGGCCGCGCTGCACGCTTTTGACCCGGCCAGCATTGGCCTGGGGGACTATGGCAAGCCCGACGCCTATATCGCGCGTCAGATCGCGCGATGGTCAAAACAATACAAAGCCTCGGAAACCCGCCCGATTGCGTCCATGGACCGGTTGATTAACTGGCTGCCAGAGGCCACGCCGGATCAGGACCGGGCCAGCATTGTTCATGGCGATTTCAGGCTGGATAATATGATATTCGCCAAGGATGAGCCGAAAGTCGTCGCCGTGCTGGATTGGGAGCTGTCAACGCTCGGCGATCCGCTGGCAGATTTCACCTATCAACTCATGCAGTGGCGGACGCCCAAGGAGATCCGGAATGGATTCCTCGGCGTTGATTTGACGGACCTGAACATCCCTGGCGAGGCCGCATATATCGAGGCCTATTGCCGCCGGACCGGACGCGAAAACCTGCCACAGATGGACTTTTATTTCGCCTACAATCTCTTCCGGCTCGCCGCTATTGTGCAGGGCGTCTATCACCGCTCGACGCAAGGCAATGCGTCAAACTCGAAAGCGCAAGAATACGGCGCCATGGTCGAGCCCATGGCCGATTATGCCTGGTCTTTCGCCGAGAAGATGGGCGCCTGATCAGCCGACCAGATGCGCCAGGAAAGGTGCCCAGAGCGCCAGCCCCATCAGCGTTTCAAAGCCGACGGCGGCATAATTGTAGCTAGTGCGCGTCTGATAATCTTTGTCATCCGCGACCATAGATAACGCGCGGCCAATGGCCATACCGATCCAGAGCGCACCCATGGCAAATCCGGTGCCCATAAGCGCTGCATCGCTGGCTTGCGCGCGCATCGCGAAGGCCATCAGGATCGCTGCATGCCCAAGGAGAAACGCGCCGCCATAGCTGGCACGAAACTCGGACCAGCCGCCCTTCCAGCGCGGGTCGGGCATGAGACGCACAACCGACGCGCCCCAGCGGGGAACAAGCAGGCTGGCACCGCCCATAAAGCAGCCAATCATTGCCGCCAGTAAAGTCGGAATAAGAACCGGATCCATGATCGGCTCCTGTGTGTCAATTTGTGAAGTCGTCTGCAGGGCTTTACGCGGCAATTAGCCGGTTGGATCAATCACAAAGCTGATCACGGGTAGTGCAAAAGCAATGGCCGCCAGAATCTCAACGAAAATAGAACGATAGTTGTGAGTTGTTCGAACAGCTTCGCCGTCCATTATCAGCGACAGTACCCGGCCAATGGCGGCTCCGCCCCAACCAAAAGCCAAAACTGCCGCAGCACCTATCACGCCCTGACCCATGAACATGGCGACCAGAAAGGCGACATGAAGGAAGAAAAATACCCCGCCAAATGTCGCCCGGAACTCCGCATAGCCATCGGGATGATCCGGGTGCGCCTGCATGCGCACCAGCTTGGCTGCGATTTCGGGCGAAACAAGCGCCGCCAGGCCGAGCCCGGCCCCCAATAAACCGAACACAAGAGCAATCGCGTTGGCAGCAAAGTCCATATCAGGCCTCGTTAGATAAGCGCTTCATCTCCATGCGGGCGATGGCCCTTTCATGCACCTCATCCGGCCCGTCGGCAAGCCGAAGCGTTCGGATTCCAGCATAGGCACCCGCGAGCGGTGTATCGGCGGAGACACCCGCCCCGCCATGAATCTGGATGGCATCATCAATGACCTGCAGCGCGACTCGAGGCGCAGCGACCTTGATCATGGCGATTTCTTTCTGAGCAACCTTGTTGCCGACCGTATCCATCATCCAGGCGGCCTTCAGCGTCAAAAGACGCGCGCTTTCAATATCAATCCGGGCCTTGGCGATGCGGTGATGCCAGACAGATTGATCGGCGACGCGCTTACCAAAAGCCACGCGGCTCATGCCCCTTTTCACCATCAGCTCCAGAGCCCGCTCAGCCGCGCCAATCGTGCGCATGCAGTGATGGATGCGGCCCGGCCCAAGACGCCCTTGCGCGATCTCGAAACCGCGGCCCTCCCCCAGCAACATATTGCTGGCGGGCACCCGTACATCTTTCAGTTCCACTTCCATATGCCCGTGCGGCGCATCATCATAGCCAAAGACCGGAAGGTGCCTTTTGATCGTGATACCGGGTGTTTCAGCCGGAACCAGGATCATGGATTGCTGGCGATATTTATCAGCGTCCGGATCGGTCTTGCCCATCAGGATGTAGATTTTACAGCGCGGATCCCCGGCGCCCGACGACCACCACTTGCGGCCATTGATGACATATTCATCGCCATCCCGCTCGATACGGCACTGGATATTCGTCGCATCGGAAGACGCCACATCCGGCTCGGTCATCAGAAAGGCTGACCGAATCTGTCCGGCCAACAACGGCTCCATCCAGGTCTTTTGATGTTCCGGCGTGCCATAACGCGCCAGCACTTCCATATTTCCGGTATCCGGCGCGGAACAGTTGAACACTTCAGAGGACCACAGAACGCGGCCCATTTCCTCGGCCAGCGGCGCATAATCGAGATTGGTCAGGCCTGCGCCCTTGTCTGATTCCGGTAGAAACAGATTCCAGAGATCGGCCGCTTTGGCTTTTTCTTTTAGCTCTTCGACAATGGGAATCACCTGCCAGCGGTTTTCGCCAAAGGCCGCCAATTGTTGCGCATATGTCGCCTCATTGGGATAAACATGCGCGTCCATAAAGGCGCGCAGCCGGTCGAGATGCTCCTGACAGCGCGGCGAATACGTAAATTCCATTGATAGCTCCCCAAGTCGGCCGATGGCCCAGCGTTTTGCAAACGATCTGACAAGGACTATAGCCGGGTCAATCGATTTAGGGAGAGCTTTCACATCACCTGGCCGCTTATCCTTCTCGCCACCCTGATCACAGCGTTCATTTCCGGCATTTTCGGCATGGCAGGCGGGCTGATCCTGATGGGCGTGCTGGCGCTTTTGCTGCCGGTCTCGGCGGCCATGGTGACGCATGGCGCGATCCAAAGTGTCTCGAATGGCTGGCGGGCGATTCTCTGGCGCAACTTCATCAATTGGCGCGTTCTGTTGATCTATCTAGGCGGATCAATTATCGCGTTTGCGCTCTTGATCGGGCTCTCTTTCGAGCTCTCCAAACCCTGGCTGTTTATTCTGTTGGGGCTTGTCCCCGGACTGATCTGGCTCCCGCGCGACCGGCTAAACCTTGATGCCCGGAAACCGGCCCATGCCGTGTTCTGCGGCTTCTCGGTAACAGGCCTGAATATCGCCGCCGGCGTGTCCGGCCCCCTCCTGGATATCTTCTTCGTGGCCGACGGCATGGACCGGCGGGAGATCGTCGCCACCAAAGCGGCCACTCAAGTCGCGGCGCATTTTGCCAAGATTGCCTTTTACTTGGCACCGGCCTTGACCGCTGGCGCGCTAAACGAATGGCAATGGCTGCTGGCGGCCGCACCGCTCGCGATTATCGGCACGACACTGGGCGCGCGGGTGCTGGCTGTTATGAGCGATGCGGACTTCCGCAAATATACGAAATGGATCGTGACGGGCGTAGGCGCAGTCTACGTGATACGGGGCATCATTCTCCTGATATAGGATGCACCCCATGGAATTGACGCCTGCGGTTCTCGAAAACGATTGGGTCCGGTTGGACCCCATGGAAGAGCGGCATCGCGAGATCCTGCGGCCTGTGGCCAATGAGGAAGACCTGTGGGCGTTGGCGACCATACGTGGCAATGGCGAACACTTCGATAACTGGTTTGATCTGCAACTGGCCGGACAGGCCAAAGGCAATCAGATCAGCCACGCTGTCTATCGCAAATCGACCCAGGAATATGTCGGCCATTCCGCCTTTTTAGCGATTTCGCCCCCCCACGCTCGTGTCGAAATCGGCTGGACCTGGTACACGCGCGGGGCTCGTGGCACAGAGGTCAATCCAGCCGCCAAGCTGGCTTTGCTCGGACGATTATTCGAATGCGGTGCGGAACGCGCCGAGTTGAAAACGCATGGCCGCAACAAGCGCTCGCAAGCGGCGATGAAAAAGATGGGCGCGATCTATGAGGGAACGCAGCGCCAGCACACGCGCACCTGGCGCGGTGATCTGCGCGATACGGTCTGGTTTTCGGTGCTGAAGGATGAATGGCCTGCGGTACGCGACGGGTTGATGGCCAGGCTAACGGGCTAGGCGTATGTCACTTTTTCTTTGGCGGTAACGTCGCAACGAAATCCAATGTTCGACCGGCCCAATCGGCGAGCTCATCGTCGGAGAGATCAGCCGGACCGGCAATTGTCACCCAGCCTTTCATGACCCGGCCGGTCATGTCCATCACGCCCGCGTTTGGCTGCGCCAGCGCATCTTCATATCCATCAGGCCCGACCCGGACATGCATTTCATCACGCGATGTCCCGTAGCTCATATTGCCGTTGATCAGAAAAGCGATGCCGCCGAACATGGCTTTGCGAACCGGTTCCGCCCCTCTGGCGCGCAACTGAGTCTCCATGCGATCGGCCAGATCGGGATTGTAAGCCATGCTATTTCCTTCTCGCGGCGAAGAAGGATTTTAGCAGATTAGCAGCCTGATCTGCCAGAACGCCGCTCTGAACATCCGGCCGCCAATGGCAGGTCGGTTGTTCAAAGAATTTCGGACCGTGCAACACCGCTCCGCCCTTGGGATCGTCCGCCCCGAACACCAGCCGCCGAATACGCGCGAAACTGATCGCCCCGGTGCACATCACACACGGTTCCAGCGTGACATAAAGATCAAGACCATTGAGGCGGTAATTTCCAAGCTTTTCGGCCGCTTTGCGCAAGGCCCGGATTTCCGCATGTCCGGTCGGATCATGATTGGCAATTGGTGCATTGCCCGCAGCAACTATGATCTCGCCGCTGGCCGGATCGACCACCACCGCCCCCACCGGCACTTCGCCAGCTTCAGCTGCCGCTTGCGCCTCGGCCAAGGCCGCGCGCATAAAGGCGATCTCTTGTGCATCCGTCATGGCATGGCGGTAAGCGCCCGCGGCAAAAGGGTCAAGCATTGGCTGACGAAAAGAAAACCGGCGAACGCATCGCTAAAGTTCTGGCGCGCGCGGGCGTGGCCAGCCGGCGTGGCGCGGAAAAGCTGATCGCCGAAGGCCGCGTTTCGGTGAATGGTAAGAAGCTGGACAGCCCGGCGCTGAACGTGACGCCCAAGGATAACATCACGGTCGATGGAAAGCCGGTGGGCGAACCGGAGAAAACCCGACTCTGGCGCTATCACAAGCCGACCGGCCTGGTAACCTCTCACCGCGACCCGGAGGGCCGCGATACGGTGTTTCAGAAAATTCCCAAGGAGCTGGGCCGTGTCATTTCCGTCGGGCGGCTCGATTTGAACTCCGAAGGCCTGCTACTGCTGACCAATAATGGCGAACTCTCACGCGCCCTCGAACTGCCCTCCACCGCCTGGGTTCGCCGCTATCGCGTGCGCGCTTTTGGCCGCGCCGGTGAGGCCGAACTGGAAAAACTGCGCCGGGGCATCACAGCGGAAGGTGTCAAATACGGCCCCATCGAAGCGGAGATCGAACGCGAGCAAGGCGGCAATAAATGGCTGAATGTTGCTTTGCGCGAAGGCAAAAACCGCGAAGTTCGCAAAGCCCTCGCCGCTGTTGGTCTGACCGTAAACCGTTTGATCCGGACGTCTTATGGTCCCTTCCAACTCGGGCATCTCCAGCCCGGCGAGGTCAAAGCTGTGCCAGAGCGTGTGCTCCAGGATCAGTGCGGGCATTTGATGAAAGCCGCCAAGAAATGAGAATTGTTGCCGGGCAATTCAAAGGCCGACCCTTGGCGGCCCCGAAAGGCGCGAATACACGGCCGACCTCGGATAAGGCCCGGCAAGCCCTGTTCAATGTGCTGGAACATGCCGCCTGGGCTCCGCCGCTGGACGGCGCGCGGATTGTGGATCTGTTTGCCGGGTCCGGCGCGCTCGGATTTGAAGCCATGAGCCGCGGCGGAGCCTTCGCTTTGTTCGTTGAGACCGATGCCAGGGCGCGCGGGGCGATCCGCGATAATATCGAAATATTTCAATTGTTTGGAAACACGCGCTTGCATCGCCGCTCCGCCACCGATTTGGGCGAAAAACCCGCCAAGCTCGGAAAACCCTTCAACCTGGTTTTTCTTGATCCGCCCTATGGCAAAGACCTCGCCCCACCGGCCCTGAAAGGCCTGATCGAAGGCGGATGGGTCACGGAGGATGCGCTGGCCGTGCTGGAAGTCGCGGCGGACGAGGCCGTTCCGGATTTGCCGGGTTGGTCACCTGTCGATGAGCGCATCTGGGGCGCGGCGAAGGTGGTGTTCTTAAATCGCGACTAACGCCGACCAAACAGCCGCTCAATATCGGCGAGCTTCAATTCGACATAGGTCGGCCGGCCATGATTGCATTGACCGGAATGAGGCGTGGCTTCCATCTCACGCAGCAGCGCATTCATCTCATCAGAATTGAGCCGGCGGCCCGAGCGCACCGAGCCATGACAGGCCATCGTGCCCACCACTTCTTCCAACTTTTCCTTCAGCGACAGCGCCGCATCGTATTCGGACAACTCATCCGCCAGGTCACGGATCAGACCCTGCACATTCAACTTGCCCAGCAGGGCGGGCACTTCCCGCACCGCGATGGAGTTGGAGCCAAAGCTCTCAATTGCCAAACCGAGTTCAGCCAGTTCGTCGGCGCGCGACAAAACCCGCTCGGCTTCGGCTTGATCGAGATCGACAATTTCCGGCACCAGCAAGGCCTGCTTGGCCACGCCGCTCTTGGCCAGCATGGCTTTCATGCGCTCATAGACCAGGCGCTCATGCGCGGCATGTTGATCCACGATCACCACACCGTCCTGCGTTTGCGCGACAACATAGGTTTCATGCAATTGCGCCCGCGCGACGCCCAGCGGCAAATCGGTGGGCTGGTCGGCGGGAATGGGTTGGCCCGCACCCGCTATCGCGCCCGGCTGAATGAAATCGGCCTCCATCCGCACCGACCGGTCCTCGACCAGCGTGCCTGATTCAGGCGCGACCGGACGGCCCCAGGCCGCCATGCTGGCATAGGGCGAGGCT
Organism: Hyphobacterium sp.; assembly: GCF_965228115.1. GTDB lineage: Bacteria > Pseudomonadota > Alphaproteobacteria > Caulobacterales > Maricaulaceae > Hyphobacterium. The sequence goes on from NZ_OZ245794.1 coordinate 1,121,675, forward strand.
GGCCCTGCCCCCATCGCGGGCCTGGCCCGGCCCAGCGCATAGTCCGACACCGTCGTCGAGGCGCGGTGGCCTGCGCCCGCCAATGCGTGCCGCAGCGAGCCAACAATCAAGCCTCGAACCAGTCCCGGATCGCGGAACCGGACCTCGGCCTTGGCCGGATGGACATTCACATCCACTTGCCCACCGGGCAGATCGACGAAAAGCGCGACGACCGGATGCCGGTCGCGCGCCAGAAAATCCTGATAGGCCCCCCGCACCGCCCCGCCGAGCAGCTTGTCGCGCACGGGCCGTCCATTGACGAACAGAAATTGGTGCTGCGCCGACCCGCGATTGAACGTGGGCAAAGAGGCCAGCCCGGTGATCCGGACACCCTCGCGCTCCTGATCAATCTCCAGCGCATTCTCACCGAAGTCCCGGCCCAGAATGGCCGAGAGGCGTTTTCGGCGCGCGCCATCGCCGCGCTCTGCGGGCAGCGATATCCGGCTGCGGCCATCGATTGTCAGCGAAAATCCGACATCCGGTCTCGATAAAGCGAGACGCCGGACCGTATCGGCAATGGCATTGCCTTCGGCGCGGTCGGATTTCATGAATTTCAGGCGCGCCGGTGTGGCATAGAAAAGATCGCGAACATCCACGCGCGTGCCGCCCAGGCCGAAGGCCGGAGCCGGTTTAACCTCACCTTTTTTGCCGCCTTCAATGGCAAGTGAGAACGCATCGGCCTGGCCTTTCGCCTGCGTGGTGATCGTCAGCCGCGCAATGGACCCGATGGACGGCAGCGCCTCACCCCTGAAACCCATGGATCCGATATTGAGAAGATCATCCTCTCCGGCCTCATCGACCGGAAGTTTGGAGGTGGCATGGCGTTCCACGCACAGCGCCAGACGTGCTTCATCCATGCCTTCGCCATCATCGGTGACGGTCAGGCGGGCTAGTCCGCCCTTTTCGACATGGATATCAATTTGCCGTGCCCCGGCATCGAGCGCGTTCTCCGCCAGCTCTTTGATTACGCTGGCAGGACGCTCCACAACTTCACCCGCCGCAATGCGGTTGATGGTTTCCGGGCTGAGTCGGCGAATGGTTGTCATCCCGCGAAAGTCGGGATTCGGTCCTGTCAGGTCAAGGAGACGCCTGAATTAGGTGTGGCTAAAGGCCGGGCAACTTACCAATTGTGTTGCGGTCGCGCTCGATCTCGACCTCTCCACCACCTGTCACATTTTCGATGGCCCGCAAGCGCTCTGCCTCTTCCTCGGCATCGATCACGATCGCATCTTCACCAATGCCCTCACGGCCTTCGCCCCAGAACAGGATCTGGTCAGCAAACGCCCTGTCCTTGCGGACGATGGCGGCAGATTCGCCGTCAATAATGGCACGGATAAACGGGTCGGCTTCACCACCGCCAGCGCGGGCCACGAGCAAGGCTTCTCCGTCGGATCCCTGGAAATCTCCCCGCGCACCAAACAGCGCAGCGCGGGCAGCCTGATCCGGGAAAATCTCCTCAGGCCGCGGCTCACCGGGACGCGGCGGACGCAGATTGTATTCCGGCGGCACGGTCAAAGGCGCAATCGTCACAACGCGGAATTCATCCGGCTCCGATGTTCCGCCGCCGAATCCGGCACAGCCCGAAAGGGCGATCGCTGCAGCGGTGACTCCAATAACCGTCAAACATTGGCGCATGGCATTGCTCCTGAGTACGCGTCGAGAGGTTATGTATCGAATAGCGCGGCGCGAGGCTAGCCTGCCCGTCACCTTGAGCCCCGGTCATTCAGCAGAAGATCCAGGATCAAGGCGGCCACACCAATATTGATACACACATCCGCAACATTGAAGACCCAGCCGAACTCAAATCCGAAGGGAAGCGGCAGGTCTGAAAAATCAAGAAAATCAGCAACAGCGCCGTAAATGGCGCGGTCAATGGCATTGCCGATCGCGCCCCCGATAATCAATGCATAGGCACTGGCTTGCAGCCAGCGCAGCGCATCGCGCATCCAGACCACCAGCAAACCGGAAACGGCAAGCGAGAACAGGATCAGCAACCAGGTCTGCCAGACGGCCTGGGCCGGCAGAAAACCAAAACTGATACCGCGGTTCCAGACCATGGTCAGGTGAAAGAAAGAAAACACCTCCACGCGGTCACCGGGCAGCTGATTGATCAGGTCCAACCCATACAGCATCCAGGCTTTAGTGGCCTGATCGAGCGCGATGATGAAGATTGCCAGACCGAAGCCCACTACCGGTATCAATCTGGACCGCCGTCTTTCAAACATATCACTCACTACTCCAGGGTCCCACGCGGGATAAGATGTCAGGGTGTTGCCGCCAGCAACGCGCGCGCTTTATCTGCGTCCCTGGCAATCTGCGCTTTTAGCGCGTCGAGTCCATTGAACTTTTGTTCAGGCCGCAGGAAGGCATGAAACTCGACATCAAGGCCTTCCCCGTAAATATCGCGGGAAAAGTCGAAGAGGTGAACCTCGAGCCGTTCAGTTTCACCCTCGACCGTTGGCCGCTGGCCAACATTGGCCACGCCCGTCAGCTGCACATCATCCAATTGCGCGCGCACGGCATAAACGCCGAATTTCGGCCGCGAATAATCGCCCAGATCGATATTCGCGGTCGGAAACCCGATCGTACGGCCACGTTGATCACCCTGCTGAACAACCCCGCGAACAGTCCAGGGCGTACCCAGCAACGCATTGGCCTGACCTATCTCGCCTTCTGCCAGCAATTGGCGAATCCGGCTGGAGGAGATTTTGCCATCTCTTTCCTGTTTCAATTCGACGCCCGTCACCCCAAACCCGATCTGTTCACCAATGCCGGTGAGGATTTTTACATCCCCGCTGCGGCCTTTCCCGAATTCGAAATCGGCGCCCACAAAAACATGCCGGACATGGGCCCAACCCGTGAGAACCGTTTCGGCGAATTCTCTTGGCATCATGGCTGCCATGCGCGCGTTGAATGGCAGAACGTGAAGCCGGTCAAAGCCCAGCTGGCGAAGCGCATCGGCCTGCTGGCGGTCATCCATCAAGCGGAATGGTGCAGACGACGGTTGGAAATAACGTCTTGGATGCGGATCAAATACCGCTGTGGCAGCAGATATTTCCAGCTCCGCAGCCTTCCTAAGCGCCGCATCCAGCACGACGCGATGACCGAGATGGACGCCATCGAAATTGCCCAGCGCCAACACGCAAGGGGCCAGATCGGCCGTCGGTGCGCCGGTCACAATCTGCATCGGGATCAGCCGGCAGCTTTCTTTTTGCGGGTCCGGACCATGACGGACGCCCGGGCTGACATCACCTCTTTTTCTCCGACACGGCAGCTGCACTGGAGCTCCACCATGCGGGTTTTCAGATCAATGCCGGTGACCTCCGCGCGCGATACGACCGTATCGCCAATGCGGACCGGATGCCGGAAACCCAGGTCCATGCTGACGAATATCGATCCCGGCCCCGGCAACTCATTGCCTAGCAATCCGGAGAGGTAAGACGCAATCAGTGCGCCGTGGGCGATGCGGCCCCGATAGGGCGTTTTTCGTGCAAAGGCTTCGTCCAGATGGAGCGGATTGTGATCGCCCGACACTTCAGCGAAGGCCTGCACCGTTTCATCTTCAACCATGCGCGTTATCTCGGCGGACTGGCCGACATAAAGATCTTCCAAAGGGATCGGTGCTTTCATTTCCTCGCTCCGCCGGATCGATGCGCATCTTTAGACGGCACCGCTGGCCATCTGTCCAGCCGACTTACCAGACGAGACGTGACGCGAGCCAACTCGCTCGCGTGTCGTATTCCGCCAGAATGGCGCGGGCGGCCTCTTCGTCGCGGCCAGCCAGATCCCGTCCCAGAATGCCGTCAGCAATAAACAGGGCATCAATCCCCATCCGCTCTGCGCCTGCCAGATCGGTCTCCGGCCCGTCGCCTATGGCCAGAACGCTGCTACGCTCGCCCTGCCAGCCCTTTTCGGCCAGCTGGTCATAGGCAAGTTCATAGATCGGTGCGTGCGGCTTGCCGGAAATCACGCAATTGCCGCCCATCTCGCGATACTTCCTGGCCAGCGCCCCGGCACACCAGACCAGATCATCCCCGACCTGAACGACAATGTCCGGATTGGCGCAAATCAAGGGCAGTTCGCGCGCGATCAGGTCCTCGAACAGGTCTGTATAGTCATCAGGATGTCCGCCGATTGACGACACCAGCCCGGTGCAAACGGCGGCGCGGGCTGATGCCGGGTCACGAAACGAGAGATCCAGACCGTCATACAACCGGTCATCGCCCCCATCCGGACCGATCTTGAAAAACGGTCCCGGCGCATAGCGTGAAAGCGCCAACCGCGTCGCATCCCCCGAGGTGACAATGCCATCCCAGGCATCCACCGGCGCGCCCATATAGGCCAGCTGCCGTGCAACTTCGCCAAAGGGCCGGGGAGAATTCGAAACCAGAATGACCGGTCGTCCCGTCGTGCGGGTCTTCTGCAGGGCTTCGACGGCCGGTGCAAGGAGAGCGTGACCATCGCGAATAACGCCCCACACATCACAGAACAGGGCGGAGTACGGCTCTATTATCCGGGAGAGATGCGGCGCAGATTTCATGCCGCACTAACTAGCCCGGATGGACGACCATGCAAGCGTTTATCAGGCCGAACGCCGGATCGGTTCCGCAACCGTCTCGTCCAGGATTTCATCACGAACCGGACGGGGTTCGCCGAACAAATGGCCCTGGGCAAAGCCGATATCGATGTCCAGAAGCTCGATGACGGTCTGTTCCTGCTCGATCTTGTCGGCGATTAGGTCCAGCCCGTACTTCGCAAACAGGCTGGGAATATCTTCAGCGGGTATGGTGCCGGCTTCCAGACCACCAATCGGCTCTTCATTCCGGATAGCATTGACCAGGCGCGACCCTTCCACCTTTGTGAAGCGGACACCTGCGCGCTGCATGTCCGTAAAGTCGGCATTCAGATCGACCATCTGATCGACCGAGAAGCGGAAGCCATAGTCCGCCAGCCGCGCCATGTTCCGCGCCGCCGCCGTCGACCGGGCGGCAAAAGCCGCCTGTGGCACTTCGAAAATCAGCGAGCTCGCCAGGTCCGAATTGCGGCGCATGTAATCAAGGAAGTTCGGGAAGAAATCTTCGTCCGCCAGTGACCGCAGGGAAATATTGCAGAAAATCCCGATCCGCCGATCGGATTGGGTCAGGCGCCGGACAATCTGAACACACCGGAACAGCAACAGATTGTCGACCTCGGCCATCAGGCCGGCTTCCTCAGCCGCACGGATGAACGCAGCCGGCGCGATAATGCGTCCGGCGCGGTCGCGCAGGCGCGAAAAGCTCTCATAGAAATAGGTCTTGCGTTGCGGCAGCGAGACAATGGGCTGGAGGTAAAGATCCACCCGGTTGGCCGCCAGAGCATCGCGGACCGTATCAATGTCTATGCTGTCACCGGTGTTTGAAGATGTATGCGGTGCGGGCGTGGCAGATTTTGCGCCTCCCATACGCTTGACCAGATCCTCGAGCACGCGGACTTCATTGGTCAGGGTTTCTTCCCTTTGCGCCGCTTCCGCGCGGATGGACTCCGCGATTTCGTCCAACCGGGCCTGGGCTTGCTCCATTTCCTCGGCGAGATCGAGATTGGACGCCTTCAGCGCCTCGATCTCATCGCTCAACTCCTTGCGTTCGATGGATCGGGCTGCAGCCGAATGGGCTTGCCCCGCGATCAGGAAGACCACGGCGCCCATCATCCAGGCAAAGGAGGTCGACATCAGCCCCAGGCGCTCGAACGCCAACGCTGCAACGATAGCGATCATCGCGTAGGTCAGTACGATCAGAATGTCCGATACGCGCGGCATGGGCGGTCCAAAGCAAACTCAAGGCGAATCAGTTCGATTAACCCGAGCTTACGTTGACCTGCCCGGCATTGTCAGATCGTTAACGAATTAACGCGGCCGCTTCGCCGCCCAACAAAAAAGCCCGGCCGGAGCCGGGTTTTTCGTTGTCATGTCAGAGCGTTTAGCTCGCCACGTGCGGACGGATGCGGATCTCGACCCGGCGGTTCGCGGCACGGCCTTGCGGCGTATCATTCGAGGCGATCGGCGAGCTTTCACCCAGGCCGGCGACGTAGAACCGGTCCCGTAGCACGCGCTGGGAAATCAGATAGCCGGCCACAGATTGCGCCCGGCGTTCCGACAGCGCCTGATTATAATCAGCCGCACCCGTTGAATCGGCATGACCAATCACATCGACATAGGTCGCCGGATACTGATTCAGAATGTCAGAGACGTCATTCAACACCGTATAGAAGCGAGGCTCGATATCTGACGAATTCGTGGCGAAGGTCACATCCCCCGGCATGATCAGGCGCAGGTCATTACCTTCGCGGCGCACGCCAACGCCTGAGTCGCGCAGCGCTTCGCGCATCTGCTGTTCCTGGCGGTCCATATAGTTGCCGATGCCCGCGCCAGCGAGCGCGCCGATCCCGGCTCCGATCAGAGCATTGGTCCGGCCTTCTTCACTATCATTTGTATTGGTAAGATATCCCAGTGCCGCGCCAAGGCCCGCGCCGATCAACGCGCCACGCGCCGTGTTATTGGCCCGGGTTTCACCGGTGTACGGATCTGTCGTGGTGCAGGCCGTGGCCAGCAGCAAGGCAGCAGCGGATACAGAAACAACGCGGGTAATCATGTGACAACTCCAATCTGGTTCTCGCCTCGCACTATAGGCTGAGTGCGGCGAAAAGACGATGACAAAACTGTGGGTGGGCTCGTGAACCACAGATGAATATGAACGCGTAACGCCGCTAAAGGTTTCTGCGGCTGACCCTCTTGACGCACCTATTCCAGATGCCTATCTCGCGCCTCGTTAGCAGCCGGGGCATGAGAGTGCTAACCGGCTCGGTTATCCAAACAGGGGTTTGAAAATGTCATTTCGTCCGCTGCACGATCGAGTGCTTGTCAAGCGCGTAGAAGAAGAAGCAAAAACCAAGGGCGGTATCATCATTCCTGACACCGCCAAAGAAAAGCCGCAGGAAGGCGAAGTCGTCGCCGTTGGCGGCGGTGCCATCAAGGATGATGGGTCGGTGCGTCCGCTGGACGTGAAAGCCGGCGACCGCATCCTGTTCGGCAAATGGTCCGGCACCGAAGTCACCCTCGAAGGTGATGAGCTGATCATCATGAAAGAGTCCGACATCCTCGGCATCATGGGCTAACGGCCGTTAGCCGCTCTTAGACACTCCTTCAGACATCACAGAAAAACGGAAGCGAAAAATGGCTGCCAAAGAAGTGAAATTCTCCGCTGATGCCCGCGAGCGCATGCTCAAGGGTGTCGATACGCTGGCTGATGCCGTGAAAGTCACGCTCGGCCCGAAAGGCCGCAACGTCGTAATCGAAAAATCCTTCGGTGCCCCGCGCACCACGAAGGACGGCGTTTCGGTCGCAAAAGAAATCGAACTGTCTGACAAGTTCGAAAACATGGGCGCGCAAATGGTGCGCGAAGTCGCGTCGAAAACCAACGATGCGGCCGGTGACGGCACCACGACCGCCACGGTTCTGGCCCAGGCCATCGTCCGCGAAGGCATGAAGTCGGTCGCTGCCGGCATGAACCCGATGGACCTGAAGCGCGGCATCGAAAAAGCCGTCGCCAAGGTCGTCGAGCAAATCAAAGCCTCCTCCACCCCGATCAAAGGCTCTGAGGAAATCGCTCAGGTCGGCACCATCTCTGCCAATGGCGAAAAAGAGATTGGCGACATGATCGCCAAGGCGATGGAAAAAGTCGGCAATGAAGGCGTCATCACGGTTGAAGAAGCCAAGTCGCTGGAAACCGAGCTGGACGTCGTCGAAGGCATGCAGTTCGACCGCGGCTACCTGTCGCCTTACTTCATCACCGACGCAGAAAAAATGCAGGCCGAGCTGGAAGACCCGTTCGTCCTCCTGTTCGACAAGAAGCTGTCTTCCCTGCAAGCCATGCTGCCGATCCTGGAAGCCGTGGTTCAGTCGGGCAAGCCGCTCCTCATCATTGCCGAGGACATTGAAGGCGAAGCTTTGGCCACCCTCGTGGTCAACAAGCTGCGCGGGGGTCTGAAGATCGCGGCTGTCAAAGCCCCGGGCTTCGGTGATCGCCGTAAAGCCATGCTGGAAGACATTGCCATCCTGACGGGCGGCACGGTCATTTCCGAAGACATCGGCATCAAGCTCGAAAACGTCACGCTCGACATGCTCGGCACCGCCAAGCGTGTCACCATCACCAAAGACGACACCACCATCGTCGACGGTGCCGGTTCAAAGGACGACATCGAAGCGCGCGTCGGTCAGATCCGCAAGCAAATCGAAGATTCTTCGTCCGAGTACGACAAAGAGAAGCTGCAAGAGCGTCTGGCCAAGCTGGCGGGCGGTGTTGCCGTGATCAAAGTCGGCGGTGCGACCGAAGTGGAAGTGAAAGAGCGCAAAGACCGCGTCGATGATGCCCTGAACGCCACCCGCGCTGCGGTGGAAGAAGGCATTGTTCCGGGCGGCGGCGTTGCGCTTCTTAAAGCCTCTTCTGCTCTGAACGGTCTGAAAGGCGAAAATCCGGATCAAACCCAGGGCGTTGGCATCATTGCCCGCGCGCTGCAGGCTCCGATCCGTCAGATCGCTGAGAACGCCGGTGTTGAAGGCTCCATCGTGGTCGGCAAGGTGCTGGAAAACGAAGGCGCGACCTTCGGCTACAACGCACAGACCGAAGAATATGGCGACATGCTCACCTTCGGTGTGATCGACCCGGCCAAAGTGGTCCGTCACGCGCTTCAGGACGCAGCCTCTATCGCTGGCCTGATGATCACGACGGAAGCCGCCGTGGCCGAAAAGCCGAAGAAAGAATCGTCCGGCCCGGATATGGGTGACATGGGCGGAATGGGTGGCATGGGCGGCATGATGTAATCATGCAGTCCGGACATCCGGCCTGAATGGACAAGGGCGGCTCTAACGGGCCGCCCTTTTTCTTTGCGCCTCTTGGACTTTTGGTGGGCTTGGTTAGGATTGCGCCGAACGCGTGGGGAGACACGATATGAAACGACTGATTGCCTTATCCATTGCCTCTGGCCTGGTAGCGGCCTGCAGCCCATCCGGGACGCCTTCTGAACCTGTGGACGAGACCGGATCGGAATCGACAGACGCCTCTGCTGCCCAGTTCACGACCTATGACGCGGAAGCTTTCCACGCTACGACCAGCGTCGGTCTGGCCGGTGGCGGATCGTCCTTTGCCTTTTCACCTGATGGCACTCGGCTGTTGGTCAGCTCGGATGAGACAGGCGTCTTCAACGCCTATTCCATCGATATTGCGACCGGCGAAAAGATCGCGCTCACCACGTCTGAAACGGATGCGACCTATGCCATCACCTGGATGCCGGATAGCGACCGCATTCTTGTAAACGCCGATGAAGGTGGGAATGAACTCGACCACATCTATGTGCGCGATGAATCCGGTGAGCTGTTCGACATCACGCCCGGCGACAATCTGAAAGCTCAGTTCATGGGCTGGTCGGATGATGGCAGTGAAATGTGGGTCGCCACGAATGAGCGCGATCCAGCGGCTTTCGATATCTATGCTTATGACACCGTGTCCTTCGAACCGGTGATGACGTTCGAAAACACGCAAGGCCTTCAAATCGGCGATATGAGCTCCGATGGCCGCTATGTGGCCATGGTCCAGAATGTCAGCTCGGCGGATGCCAATATCTTCCTGGTGGATCTGCAATCCCCGGGCACCGAACCCCATCTGATTACAGAGCATGAAGGCAATATCGCCTATGGCGTTTATGGCTTTACGCCGGACAATTCAGCCCTGGTCTATGCCACCAATGAGTATGGTGAGTTTAATCAGGCCTGGACTTACACCATGGAGACCGGTGAGCATGCGCCGCTGATCGAGGCCGATTGGGATGTCATGTATGTCTCGCATTCGCGATCCGGACGCTATCGCGTGGTGGGCGTGAATGAGGATGGCCGCACCGCTGTCTCCATTACCGACACCACAACCGGCGAACCGCTGGCCCTGCCGGAATTACCCGCAGGCGCCATCAACTCGGTCCGCTTTTCCCGCGATGAAAGCGAGATTGCCTTCATCCTCAATTCTTCCACCTCGCCCAGCAATATCCATTGGGTGGATCTGGAAACACAGGAACACCGCCAGCTGACCGACACGCTGAATCCGGCGATTGATGAAAGCCATCTGGTGGCCGCCACCGTTGAACGGTTTGAGAGCTTCGACGGGCTGGAAATTCCAGGCATCATGTACCGCCCGCTACAGGCCAGCGCGGACAATCCTGTGCCTGCGCTTGTCTGGGTGCATGGCGGTCCCGGCGGGCAAAGCCGGATCGGGTATTCCGCCACCATTCAGCACCTGGTGAACCATGGTTATGCCGTCTACGCCGTGAATAATCGCGGCTCTTCGGGCTATGGCAAAACCTTCTTCCACATGGATGACCGCCAGCATGGCGAAGGCGATCTGAGTGACGTGGTTGCCGCAGGCGATTGGCTACGCTCGCTGGACTGGGTCAATGAAGATCAGGTCGGCGTGATTGGCGGTTCCTATGGCGGCTATATCACGGCGGCTGCCCTCACCTTCCATCCGGAAGCCTTTGAGGTCGGCATCAACATCTTTGGTGTCACCAACTGGGTCCGCACGCTGGAATCCATTCCGCCCTGGTGGGGAGCCTTCCGCGATGCGCTCTATGATGAGATGGGCGACCCGGCCACGGATGCCGAACGCCACCGCGCCATCTCCCCGCTCTTCCATGCCGAAAACATCATCCGGCCTATGCTCGTCGTGCAAGGCGCAAATGATCCGCGCGTTCTGCAGGTGGAAAGCGATGAGCTGGTTGAAGCCATCCGCGCCAATGGTGTGCCCGTGGAATACGTCCTCTTCCCCGATGAAGGTCATGGCTTTGCCCGCAAGGAAAACCGCATCACAGCGTCCAACGCCTATGTGACTTTCCTTGAAGAGCACCTTCGCGGAAACGCACCGGCAGAATAGCCGGGCGTCACCTAGCCCAACAAGAAGGGCGGCTCAAACGAGCCGCCCTTTTTCTTTGCGCAGTCAGCTGTCGGAGTCTGGCCGCTGGACGCGATCCGCGTAGGCTTCCACCCGGATCGAAAGCCCATCCACCGGCTCTACCCGTATGCGGGTAGAGCCGCCATAGCGCGTCAGCAGGCGGGGTTGGGCGATCACGCTTGCACCGCTTTCGTCATTTCTGACGATGTTGACGTCAATCTGGACATTATCGCTGGCGCAATGCGTTTCGCCATTGATTTCACAGGGCCGGGCCGCCACCGAAACCTCATAGAAAAACGACCCGCTTTCATCCTCTGAAGGGGCCAGGCGGAAAGCCTCCGGCCGGCCAAAATCCAGGTTGATCAGGGAGCCGACTTCCTGCTCGTTGTCCGGCGTTTCAATATTGATCTCGAACATCAGTTCAACATCGTCCGCGACCACCTCGGATGTTCCGAACAGCAAATAAGTGGAAGACAGCGCTGCGATAACGAGCGCACTCATACCGACAGCCGGTTTGCGAGCCATTTGAAGACCTTTCTGTATCAGGAAAGACACCGGTGCGCGCGAATGGCGCGCCGTGTAGGCCGACATGAACTCGCGCAAGGTTGCACTGGCGGAAACACTCCGAGACCGGCAAGCCGATAAAAAGGCTTGCTTGTCCTCATGCGACAAGCGGATTTCGATCGTCGTGGTTTTCTTCGGTTCGCGCTCGGGCATTGTCTCTTGCGCCATCTTGGCCTCCCGCAATTGTCACAGCTTTCCGGGACTATACCAAAGACAATCGTGTGGGGACTCCGCCCTTTCGTGCGGGGACGCAACCTGCCCTACCGCACATACCCTTCCAGCTGATCCAGGCGTGCCATGGACAGGTCAATCTGGGCTTCGGTGAGCTCACCGGCGGCGACCGCCTCCTCTACCCAGTCGGCGAAGCGTTGCGGAAGCTCAGGATCGGGCGCTGCGGAATTGGACATCATGACGATGTCATTGCCGGCCTGGATGGAGCGGATCACCGCGGTGCGTTGATCATAATTTTCGCGGATCGCCCCCATATCGAGATCATCGGTGATCAGCGCGCCCGTATAGCCCATGCGCCACCGCAAGAGATCGCCCAGAATTGGCGTGGAGAATGTGACCGGATCTCCTGCCGGATCGAGCCCTTCATGGGTGAGGTGTCCGCCCATGATGAGATGGGCATGATCGGTTTCAATCAGGCGTTCAAACGGGGCCAGCTCGGCCTCACTCCAGGTCTGGGTGATATCAACAAAGCCATAATGACTGTCGCCTGAGGAGGTGCCATGGCCGGGGAAATGCTTGATGGAACAGGCCGCGCCCGCCGCTTCAAACGCTTCGATAAACGCGCCTGCATAATCAGCAATGCGGACCCCGTCGGCACCATAGCCCCGTCCCCAGCGTCCAATGACGCCATTCTCGTCGTCCTGAAAATCCGCCACGGGGGCGAGGTTCAGGTTAAATCCGGCGGCCCGGAATTCCGCCGCAGCCGCAGCGTAAAGCGCGCGGGCCTCCTCAATCGTATTTTCTTCGGAGACCACAAAGGCGCGTGGAATGGCTGTATAGCCCAGATCGCTGGACAAGCGCTGAACCGCCCCGCCCTCCTGATCCACAGCCATCCAGGCATTGGGCGAGATTGACGAGAACAGCGAGGTCATGCCTTCCACGCCTTCGCGCGAGCGCACATTATGGCGAAGAAAGAGCACGCCGCCGATCCGGCTTTCGCGCAGATGGTCGGCCACAATCTGCGCGCCATCCGTATCAGTATTGTCGCCGATAAAGCCGAGCATCAGCATGCGGGCCGCTTTTTCGCGCAAGGTGTGCGGCGTTTGTGAAAAGCCCGGCGTAGCCTGAGCCGCCAGCCCGGTTGCCATCATGCCTTGAAGGAAAGTCCGCCGCTTCATCACCGTCTCCAGATAACGTGCCGCCATTAAACGGCACGTATTTCATCCTGCAAGCTTCACACCGGCATCATGAACAGTGCCTGTCCAATTCGTCACATGGCGGCGATTTGCCGGTAAGGCGGCGTTCGCCACGTTAGCCACGCCTTCATGAAAGGCCCCTTCCCGCGGCGGCGCGTGCTTCCCGAATTCCCCATGCGCCGCCGCATCCCCTCCATGATGACGAAAAATTCAGCTTGCGGCACAACTCGCGGTAAGGCGCGCCCTGCCAACTTCAGGTTACCAATTTGGAGGGACGCATGAAAAAACTACTCAGCCTTTCGGTCGCGGGCACCGCCCTGCTTGCCGCCGCCTGCTCCACCGCAGCCATGGCCAGCCAGGATGATGATGTCCGGATTGTGGTTCAGCAGGACGGTGAACAGACCCGGAATATTTTCATCCGCGGTATCGATGTTGATGTGAGCGACGGTGAAATCATCATCGATGGTGACTCCGTTGAAACCCTCGCGGACGGGCGCGTGATTATCCGCGGCGGCGACGTCGAGGTGTTCGCCTGGCACGGCGATAGCGACCAGAATTCCTATGTTTTCACTGATGACGGGCATCATTCCTTTGTGTTCACCGATGCGGATCACACGCTGCACCTGGCTGAAGTCGAAGCACAGATTGAACTCGAGCTCGACCGGCTCGAAGACATGCACATCATCATGGAAGAAATGCATGTTGATGGGCTGAGCGAAGCTATGGCGAGCCTTGAAAATGAACTCAGCGACCTGGAAAACCGGCGCGTTGTGATCGTCAATGGCGAACGCCGCGAGCTGACCGAGGAAGAACGCGAGGAGCTTCGCCGCGAGCTAGCCGAGGCGCGCGAAGACATGCGCTCTGCGATGATCGAAGTGCGCCGTGAGATGGCCGAAGGTAATGAAGATCGCAGTGAAGCGCGCCGCATCATGCGGATCGAGCTCCAGAATGCACGCGACGAAGTCCGGCGGGCCCATCGCGAAGCACGTGAAGCCCGGCGCGACGCGCGTGCCAACATCATCAATGAGGATGTGATGCAAGAATTACGATCCTCGGGTGTTAACCGCATCCGGATCGAAACCCGTGATGGCGAAGATCGCGTCTGGATTGATGGTGAGGAGCTGGAGGGCGATGCCCGGACAGAATGGCTCAACCGTCTTGAAATCGAACGATTGGAAGGCGGGCGCAGCAATCGCACGCTGGACCTCCATTTCGGCGAAGACCGCGAGGACTAGGCATATCAACCGGCGGCCGGTGGGAGGGCCGCCATCACGCAATCCGGGAAGGGGCACACCGAAGGCGTTCAGACGTCAATGAGAGGGAGCCCCAAAGATGCGATTGAAAACATTAATCACACTTGTGTTCATCAGCTTGTCAGCAGCCAGCGTGATCGCCTGCGCAAGCGTTCCGGAAGACCAGACCGCGACAACACAGCGCGACGGGAATGAACCACCGGAATTCTATTGAGCAAAAAAAGCGGGCCGGCGAAGCACCGGCCCGTAATTGTTTGGTCGATTGAGGCGTCTCCTCCCCGAAACGCCGAAGGACAAAACGGTCAGGTCCCGTCCTGTTCATTAATCTGCCGTCATATTCGGGGGACGTCAAGCACCTCAATCCCCCTGCCCACGGATCAGGCGTTTCGTGCGGGCGAGCAGCGCTGTGGTCGACGGGTCATGAGCACTGGTGCGGTCTGACGTCAGCTCGTCCTCGATACGCGCCGCCAGCTGCTTGCCCAGCTCAACACCAAACTGATCAAACGCATTGATTCCAAACAGTTTTGCCAGCGCATAGGTCTGGTGCTCATAATGCGCCAGCAAGGCCCCAAGACTGCGCGCGTCCAGCCGGTCTACCAGGATGAAAGTCGATCCACGCCCACCTTGCATCTCCATATGCGGAGCCAATGTATCTGCCTTATCGTCTGGCATGCCGCGGTCCGCGAGTTCCGCGCGCGCTTGGGCCGCAGAGCGTCCGGTCAGCAGTGCCTCGGCCTGCGCAATTGCGTTCGACATCAAGGCTGCGCGATGATCCGGCTGACCTCCTGAGGTAAAAGCGATCAGGTCGACGGGTATCGATTCGCGTCCCTGATGCAGCAATTGAAAATAGGCATGCTGCCCGTCCGGCCCCTCACCGCCCCAGACAACCGGCCCGGCGGCATCATCGATAGCGCGGCCTGTTTCATCGACGGATTTGCCAAGCGATTCCATCGACAATTGTTGCATCCAGGCCGGCAATAAGCGTAGATCCCGCGCGTAAGGCACGACGGCCCAGCTGGACCGGCACTTGATCCGCCGGTGCCAGAATTGCACGAGCGCCGCCAGCATGGGTGAATTCTTCCCGATCGGGGCTGAAAGCGCGTGATTATCCATCTCGCGGGCGCCGTCCAGCAGGGCCTGGAACGCGTCTTTCCCGATCGCGGCGACGACGCTCAGACTCACGCTGGACCAGAGCGAATATCGTCCACCAACCCAGTCCCACATTTCAAAAACCCGGTCAGCTGCGATGCCCTTTTGTGCGGCAAGTTCCGGGCGCGACGTTGCTGCCGCCAAATGCCCTGATGCCGCTTCACCCAGCGCTTCGTTTAGCCAGCCCATCGCGGCATTGAGATTCAGTGACGTTTCCGGTGTGCTGAACGACTTGGACACCACAAAGACAAGCGTTGTCGACGGGTTCAAGTCCAGAACGGCGCGTTGGAAGGCTGTGGGGTCTACGCTGGACAGAAAGCGGACTTCCGGCCCCCCGCCGAGCCCGGACAACGCATCATAGATCAGGCGCGGCCCGAGATCCGATCCGCCAATCCCGATATGAAGAATATGCGTGAACGTCTTTCCGCCGGGCGTTCTAACCTCACCGCTGCGAATACCCTCCGCAAAAGCATAAACCTTCTCCAGCTCGGCCGCCGCAGCCGCCCGGGCGACGCCGTCATTACCGGCCTGACGAAGCGCTATGTGCTGAGCGGCCCGTTCTTCTGTCTGGTTGACAATTTCACCGTTCGACAGGCGGTCAAACGCGCCCGGCAGATCAACAACCCTCGCCAGCTCCACTAGGGCGCCGAGCGAATGCTTTGAGATGTCCTGCTTCGCAAAGTCGAAATACAATCCGGCCGCCTCAAAAGACAGGGTGGCGACACGATCCGCTTCTTCGCTCAGAAATTGCCGTGCATCCTGGCCTTTGTCGGCCTTTTCCGCGGCGAGCACCGCTTCAACGGCTTGTTCATGCGTCATTGTCATGGTGTTCATTCCAGCAATCTTGAAGCCGCTCGGGCCTGCCATGTTGTCTGTTTCCGCCGCATTGCTGCTCTTGTCCAGCCTGCAGCCCTTCCACGGGGCCGCGCTAGCGGATCAGGCCGAACGTGTGAACACGCTCCTCGCTCCTCGGATCGCTGACGCGCAGAACCAGCCGGCGAGCACAGCCATGCAAGCAGACGCGGACGACCCCTTGCTGACAGGGCTTGGCGAGTTTTCGCGGCTGGCGATGCGGCTCTCCTTGCAAATGGAAGCCGAAGACGGCCCGGAAGATCTGCGCTGCATCTATCGCGGGATGGCGCAAGATGCGCTCAACCATCGCACAACCCTTGAGACGGCAACCTTTCAGGCAGAACAACTGACGGCCTATTCAGACATTCGCTATCTGATGGATCATGCCCGCCAGATCGGCCCGATCGCCGATCAGCCCGACATCGAACCCTTCACCGGCGTGGCCCCGGACTGCCCGCGTGGCCCTCTCCGTTAAGCCGCGGGATCAGCGCCGGCTCACCGTCTCGACTACCAGATTTGTACTCAAGAGTGGTGGCAGAATTTCTGGCTCGCTCGCGCCCGGCGCATAATAGACGTAGAGCGGAATTCCTGCCGCTCCATAGCCCTGAATAGCCGAGGCAATCCGGTCATCCCGATTGGTCCAGTCGGCAATCAGAACCACAACATCGTTTTCTTCAAAAGCGGTCAGAACTTGCTGCGAACCCAGCGTCATCTGCTTGTTGAACTGGCAGCTAACGCACCAGGCAGCGGTAAAATCGATAAAGACCGGGCGGCCTTCTGCAATCAGCATCTCGACGCGCTCCTGTGACCAGGGCTCCCCGGTATATTCGCCTGCCACCGTGCTGCGGGAGACGCCATAAACCGACACCACCAGCACCAGCGCGCCGGCGATTGCCGAAATCCGGGCCAGCAGCGCCGGATATTTGAGGGTCCAGACCAGGAAACCGAAGGCCAGGAAGGCGATCAGCAACATCAGGACAGCTTGCGGCCCGCCCTGAATGGCGAGCACCCAGGCCAGCCAGATCGCGGCACCAAACATCGGAAAAGCGAGGAATTGCTTGAACCGTTCCATCCAAGCACCGGGTTTGGGCAACCATCTCAGAAGACCGGGGAAGAAAGACAAGATCAGATAGGGCAGTGCCAGGCCGATCCCCAACATCAGGGAGACGAGCACCAGGACATAGCCGGGCTGGGAGAAAGCCAGTCCCAACGCTCCGGCGGCAAATGGTCCAATACATGGTGCGGCCACGACAACGGCGAGCAGTCCGGTCATGAAGGCCCCGGCTTCACCGCCGAGGTTTGACCATTGAGAACCAACCCCTTGCAGGCTGGTTCCAACTTCAAACAGGCCGACGAGATTCAGGCCGATCGCAAACATGATGAGCGCGAGGATCGCCACCGCAACCGGGTTTTGAAGCTGGAAACCCCAACCGATCGGATCTCCGAGGGCCTTGAAAAGCAACAAGACGCCAGCAAGCGCCAGAAAAGTGATCAATACGCCTGCGAGGAACAGCAAGCCATGACGGCGCAGTTCGCCGGGGTGAGAATGCGCCCGCTCGACAAATCCAAGCGCTTTGATCGACAGGACAGGGAAAACACAAGGCATCAGGTTGAGGATCAGCCCGCCAATGAGAGACAGGAAGAGCGTCACGGCAAGGCCGGAAAGCGTGACCGGCACGGAAGGTTCGGAGAAGGCGTCGGCGGGCACCTCGATCACCCTCTGTCCGGGCTCCGGAGTGATTTCGATTGCCCGCGTACGCCATGCTTCACCCGGATTGCGGATTTCATAGGTCAGGATCCCCTGCGGTGCCCAGGTCAGGCCCGATCGGGTTTCCGCCGTGGGCGTCAGCTTCAGCGCCAGCCCGTCTGTCCCGACAAATTCCGGCTGCACAGCGGCATGATCAATCACAGTGCTCGAGTAAGGGAAGAAAGCCGGATTGCGGATTTCACCGGCTTCCGGCTGAGCGACCGTCAACAGTAAGGCTTGCGCAAAGCGCGCAATGCCCGCTTGCACGTCGCTGGCGTCTGGAACGGCTTGCAAGCCCGTCGCAATGAGCGTGGCGCCGGCATCATCGGCGAAAGCTTCGCCGCTAACCGTCAGGAAAATATCCAGCTCGGCCGACTCCGGGATACAGACTTCCTCGCAAACCAGCCAGGTAACGTCCGCATCCAGCTCCAGAAAACGATCAGTGAAACCCTCTGATACTGTGATCGGAACCGGCAGAACCACCTGATCGCTATAGCCATAGTTCATCAACGGCCCAAAGGCATAAGCCGTCGGGGCAGGCCAGATGATGTCGCCCGCCGTCACGCCCTCAGGCAGTGTCCAGTCGATCTGGGTGGGTTCACCACTATCGCCGGGATTGCGCCAATAGGTGTGCCAGCCCGGCTCAATCTCCATGGCAAGGCCCACATAGAAGGTTTGGCCAGCCGTGACGGTGACATGGTCAGAAACCAGACGGGTATCGACCATCGCCTCCTGACCAAAGGCCGACATCCCCCCTGGCGTGGTTTGGGCGGACGCAGCAGATTGCGCGGCAATAAACGCGATGAGGCTCAATAAAAGACGGATCATGTCCCGGCACCTGTAGCAGACTTTCAGGGACATATATAAAAAGTGCGAGAGGGGGGTAGCCCTCTCGCACCTTTGTGAACAGCGTTTGACGCGGTCGTTACTGAGCTTTTTGGTTGTTTGCGGCTTGTTGGCGCAAGAAAGCCCGGTTCAAAATCCGATCCCAGCGGTTCAGTGAGATCAGGTGGCAATAGATCGCCGGAAGGTAACCGTCAGTCCGCAACTGCATGTAGGTTTCATCCGGCAGCGCATTCAGCTTTTGCTCCGAAATGCCCGAGTAATCGGCCACTTTTTGCGTTTGGCCGGTGTTCGGATCATTCAGCGTGACGTCTTTGTCTTCAAAGAGGTCCAGCTCGATCAGGCGATTGACAAAAGTTTCAGTCGTGCGAGCGTCCGCTTCGAAAGCGCTGACGAAATCAATCGATTGCTGCAGGGCTTCGGTCGGTTCGCCATTGGCGTCGAAAAACGGCATGTCGGCATTCTCGCCAATGCCGTCTGCTTCCATATCAATGCAAACCGTCGCCGGTTGATCGGGACCATTGGCGGCCGAAACAAACGGGTAGCGGCGCACGAAAGCCGGCAGCATGGCGTCTTTATCAAACTGGCCATCTTCGGTCACGAACAGGTTTTCACCGTTGCGCAGGCCCATCACCACGACCGGCATTTTTTTCTCGCCCAGGAAAATAACCGGGAAATGCCCGGCATAGAGCGGAAATTCGCCAACAATCGCGGGCACGAAATGCGTATCCGCCAGAAAGCCGAACGGCCGGGCGGGAGCGGACATGCCGTAATTGCGGTGTTTTTCCTTGTTCAGCGGTTCAGGCCGCTTGTACATCGGCACCTGACCGGTCAGTTGAGGGGGGGTGGCAGAAGCATCAGCCATGACTTCGTCCTCTAGATTGCAAGTTGCCGCGGTAAATAGCGAATAGATGCCGGTATCACAACGCGTGACCGCACAGGGAAAGTGAAAGACCGCCCGGCGAGCTGCCGGACGGTCTCAAGTGTGGCATTTGGAAGACGCCTAGAAGCCCACGCTGAGTGCGGCGCGGAAGTTCCGGCCAGGCAAAGGCAGCAGGTCCTTCAGGAAGCTGGTGTGAAGCCGGGCTTCTTCATCGGTGATGTTACGGGCTTCCAGGATCAAGCGGACATCGCGGCCCTCAACCGGGCGCACAACAAGCCGTGTATTCACCAGCGTGAAGCTGTCGGTCGGCAATTCGAAATTGGCGACCTCGTCCTGCTCGGCGGTCCAGGCGACTTCAAGATTGGCTGTGAACATGCCGCGTTCCGCTTCTACCAAGGCGCTGACACCCAGCGGCGGAATGCGCGGCAGATTACCACCGGAATCCAGCTCTCCGCGGACATATTCCGCGGTAAGTTCGCCGCGGAAAATCCAGTCTTCCACAGCGCCCAGCTCGCGGCCAACGCGTCCTTCAAAGCCCCACAGATTGGCGTCGGACTGAGCGTAGTTGAAGACCGGCAGCTCATCTTGTTCTCCACCGGTCGGGAACAGGCCAATGAAGCCGTCATAAGCGGCAAAGAAGACCGCGCCTTCTGCCGACCAGACGGAATCTTCCCACCGGGCCGTAAAGTCGAGCGAGGCCGCCCGCTCGGCATCCAGGTTGGCATTACCGACCTCGAATGCCTGAGTGGCCAGGTGCGGACCATTTGCGAACAGTTCAATATCTGTTGGCGCGCGCTCGGTCAGGGCACCGGTCACCGCCAGGAACAGTCCGTCCTGCGGGCGGGTGAACACTGCGCCTGAAAGGCTGAACGTGTCGAAGGAACGCGATTGCGTTGCCGTTTCGACTTCACGCGATTCAAACCGTGCGCCCCCTTCGACACCCCAATCGCCATTATCCAAGCGCTGGACGGTAAACAAGCCGACATCCCGGGTTTCGACTGGCTGGATATAGGCCTCGGCGCCTATGGCTGCGAAATCGCGGTTTGATGTCTGCAGGCCGAAAGCGCCTTCGACATCGCCGATGGGCCGGTGACGCAGCTCGACACGGCCTTCCCAGCTATCATTGGTAAACTCGGTGCCAACGCTACCGCCTTCCAATTCAACGTGGCGATAGTCACCGATCCCCAGGGAGAACCGGACCTGCTCGATGGGCGCACCGGCGAATTCGGCATTGCCCCGAACATCCCAGCGGTTCTGGGTCACCACCAGACGCGCGCTCTCTTCCTCGCCATGCTCGTCACCATGGTCATCATCGTCATGGTCGTCATCATCAAAGCCGATTGAAACGCCGAGATCATCATGGTCGTCATGATCATCATCGTCGTGATCTTCGTCTTCATGGCCATGCCCGTGTGAATGACCCGGCAGACCATACTCGCCGTCACTGGTCCGGTAGGCTACGCCGATAAAGCCCCAGTCACTGATAAAGGAGACGCCGGCTGAACCGCTCGAAAACTCGAGGTCGGAATCCGGAACGAAGCCGAAGGCCTCTTCCTCTTCCTCGTGATCATGATCGTCATCATCATGATCATCATCGTCAAAGGCGATGCTGACGCCGAGATCATCATGATCGTCATCGTCGTGATGGTCTTCTTCCATTGCGCGCTGCAGAGCGGACTCGGCATAGCCGGGAATTTCATAAACCTCGGAGGCCCGCTGAAGGCCTTCGACGTGGAAAACAAAATTACCCACCGAGAACCGCGAGCGGGCTGCAAACTGATGGCCGTCATCCACGCTTGTTGCGCCGACATAAAAACGGCTTTCAACACCATTTTCCGGGTGCGAGTCCGGGACACGTCCATCAATGATATTGACGACGCCGCCAACAGCCCCGCCACCATAGGCGATCGCTGCCGGTCCGCGTAGGATTTCGACTTGCTGGGCTTCCAGGGCTTCGGATGATACGGCGTGGTCCGGACTGGAAGAAGACGCATCCAGCGAGCCTATACCGTTGACCAGAATACGAACCCGTTCAGCTCCCTGGCCACGAATAACCGGTCGGCTGGAGGCCGGGCCGAAGAATGTGGTCGTGACGCCGGGCTCATGCGCGATGGTGTCGGCAATGGTTCCGGCAAGATTTTCCTCGATATGATCGGCATCGACCACATCGACAGAACCAACAACTTCATCAGCATATACGCCGATCGGCGAAGAAGTGACGACGATAGTATCGGCCACCTCATTTTGCTGTTGAGCAGCCGCAACTCCAGATGTCAGGGCGACCAGGCAAACGCCGTAACGCAAAGCACGCATTTTCATAAACTCCCGCTGGGTTGCGGACGTGATATTATAACATAACTAACATGATCAACCCTCGGGGCTCGCTTTTCTCAGTCTTTCTGGATTAATTAGTCGTCACATGACCCAACGTGATTCTGTTTCTTCCGCCCTCAGGCACGCCGATCAGCACTGCGCAGAGCGCGGTGCCCGCATGACGCCGCTTCGTCAAAATGTGCTGGCGCTTCTGGTAGAGGCCGGCGAGCCGGTGAAAGCCTATGACCTGCTCGACAAGATGCGGGCTTCGGACAAGTCGGCAAAACCGCCGACCGTCTACCGCTCGCTGGACTTCCTGATGGAGGTGGGTCTGGCGCACAAGGTGGAGGCGCTCAACGCCTATATTGCTTGCGCCCATTGTCATGATGATGGCGGCGCGGAACTGTATATTTGCCGCGACTGTGGCAACGTCACTGAAAAACACGGGGCACCTCAGCCGCAAAATGCCCCTGAAGGCTTTACGACAAGCCGGTCGGTGGTGGAGCATTATGGCGTTTGCAAAGATTGCCAGCCTGCTTCCTAGATTTCGGGCTGATTGACCGGGGGGCGGCATGATTGAGCTCTGGCGCGGATGCGCAAATGCCTGGGAATGTGACGAGCTGGGTCACCTCAATGTTCGTTTTTATCTGGCAAAATCGTGGGAGGCGGTTGCAGATCTGGCCGACCGCATCGGTATGCCACAGGCCTTTCAGCCTGGCACAACATCGACCCTCCGGCCCAAGGATATCCGGATCCGCTATCTGGCCGAGGCCCACCCCGGTGCGCCGCTCTATATTTCCGGAGGCGTGACCGCGATTGCGCGTCAGTCTGCGGAGATTGCGCTGCTCGTTCAACATTCAGCCAGCGGACGTATGGCGGCGGCCTTCACGCTTCGCCTCATGCATGCCGTCCCGGGAGAAGGCGGCGCATTCGACTGGCCTATCCGCATTCGCGAAGCCCTTGAACGCTACCGCATCGACCCTCCGGCAGAAGGCCAGCCACGCAGTATCGATATCGGCGCTCCGGCCAAACGCATCCACATCCAGAAAGCCGATGCCCTGGGCCTGACAGAAATCGGACGAGGCCGCATCCTGCCAGAAGATTGCGATGCGTTCGGGATGATGATGCCCGAGCATTTTCAGGGCAAGATATCCAATTCGGCGGCAAATTTTTCGGAAGCTTTTCCCGAACAGACCGCAGATCACGCAGACGGCGGCGGCCGGGTCGGCGGGGTGCTTCTGGAAGGCCGGATCTGCGCGCGCCGCTGGCCGCGAGTGGGCCAGGGCTATGTGGTGAGATCAGGGGTTCAGGATTTTAATGCCAATATTCGCCGCATCGTCCATTGGGTCTTCCGGGCGGATGGCAAACTGATGTGGTCCATGCAAGGCGTTGCAGCCATTATGGATTTGGAGGCCCGCAAAATCCTGAAGGCGGATGATGAAGCCCGGAAAAAGCTGACCGCGTCGGTAAAACCGGGACTGGTGATCTAGTTCGTCAGCCGCCGCGCGCGTGCCCTGGCGGCAACCGCTTCCCCATCGGTAGCCGCAATGCTGGCCGCCTGCTCGTAAAGCGCAATTGCAGCGGTGGTTTCGCCCAGCTGCTCTCGCGCCTGCGCCAAAGCCATAACGGCTGAAAACCGGCCCGGTTCAAAGGCGACAACGCGTTCAAGATGAATGATTGCCTGGTCGGCAGACCCGTTTTCCAGAAGGCAACCGCCATGTGCTGTGAGGGCTTCAAGGTCCCACGGATCGGCCTCAACAGCTTGGGCAGCCCGGGAGCATTCCCCACCCGCGGCAGAATTGGCAGTCACCAGTGCCGCCGGTACCGGCGCGGTTTCTGTATCAGACGCTCCCGCCTGGCTACGGGCCGGCTGCGCAGGCGTCGTTGCCGCGATGACGGGCTCGGCGGGATCAGATTCAGGCATAGCTGGGTTCAGCGCCCCGGCCTGCCATGTCAATAAAAGCCCGGTCTGCGTGGGTGTAATCTCGATTTCGCTGGCAGGTCCGGTCAGGCCGATGCGGATGCGGTAACCCATCTCCGTCATCTCGGCCGCCACAGAAGACACCACGTCATTTGGAACCGGTTCAATCCGCCGGGCAGGCCCGGTCGGCGCGTCCATATACAGCGTTAATTCCTGCCCGGATAATTCCATCTCGCGAAAATCCGGTGCCCGGTCGAACCCGACAAAGACCGCTGGCTGGCCCGGCGCAGACAGGTCCCTGACATCGCGGATATCCGCGAAGCCCGGTCCACACAGGACCGCTGCAATTCCCAAGGACAAGAGGCGCTGGCGCATACGTCAGAGAGGTGCGCCGCGCCGGTTAATGAATGCCTAACTGACAGGTGCGCGCGGCCCGGCGCAGGAATCATATCCAAAGGCACCGATCAACGTCCCTTCGGCCGTTCTTACGCTCTCATAAATGTAACAGGCATCACCCTGAGCCGGCATCTCCGAGCGAATAAAGATCGGGTCAGCTTCGCCCAGAATGACATCGACCGCGCTCAGGCTGCGAACCGCGTTGATCCGCCGGTCTTCAATCGTAACGCATTCCCAGCGATTTCCGTTATGGTCAGCCAGCCGGACCGCCGTTCCGCTTGCCGTTGAGTAGGCATAGGTCACATGCTCCGCCTGACTGCGCAGCTCTGTCACACAAAGATCGATCGCCGGCATCCAATCGTCCAGATAATTCGTCCACCGGTCGTTTGCCGCATTCTCTGAAGCGCATCCCCGGTATTGAACATCACCAATGACCATGGTCGCAAAATAGGTGTGATCCCCTGCAGCGCACGGCCCGGCCTGCAACATCACAAAGATATCCGCGCCGGCCTCGGTTGATCCGGTAAAGCGGCGGACACCGCCGTTCAGATACGGCTCTTCCATCGCGAGTTCGGCCGTTTGCTGGTCCCCACCCGCGTTTGACACAAAGTCCACGGCCACCTCGCCGCCTGAATTCGCATAGGTCATCTGGCCCGCCCAGCCGGCTTCGCCGACCAGCTCATAGCCAAAATGACTGTCAGGCAGATCGCTCGATCGCGCCGGTTCATAGTCAAATGTGGAGATCGCCAGGCTGTTTTCAGCACTGGTCGTTGCACAGGCCGCAAGACTGGCCGCTGCGGTCAGAACGATTAGTAAGCGGATCATTTTCATCCCCCGACATTTCCCCTTGGTTGGGCATATTGCCATGTCGTGCCAGAAAGTGCACGCGGTTTGAGGAATCGCGCGCGAGGGGTCCGGAATGAAAATCGCGATTGTCGGTTGCGGAATGGGCGGGATGAGCAGCGCGATCCAGCTGGCGCGCGATCGTCATCAGGTCACGATCTTCGAAGCTTTCGCCCAACCCAAGCCGCTGGGTGCCGGTCTCCTGTTACAGCCCACCGGGCTGGAAGCGCTGCAGAAACTGGGGCTGAGATCAAGAATAGAGGAAAAAGGCGCCGAGATTGACGGTCTTGTCGGCCGCCGCCCGGATGGCCGGCTGATCATGGATCTCCGCTATGCGTATGGCCGCACCGGCGATACCGGGATCGGAATTCACCGGGGCAGCCTGTTCAATGCGCTGTATGAGGCCGTACTCAAGGCTGGTGTCCACGTTGAAACCGGGCGCGAAGTCGAGGCGATCACCGATTTCGAGACCCCAGTGCTACAGTTCGCTGATGGCGACACATCGGACTCCTTCGACCTTGTCATCGTGTCCGACGGCGCGCACTCCCGGCTCAGGGCCCAGATTGATCCGGACGCTCATGCTCCGGAATATCCCTGGGGGGCCGTCTGGACGATCCTGCCGGACACAGATGGCCAATGGCATGAGGAGCGGTGGCTGGCCCAGGTCTATTCCGGCACCCGGATCATGATCGGTGTTCTGCCCGCCGGAGAAAATCCGCAACATCCCGAGGGGCCGCGCTGCATCAGTTTTTTCTGGTCGCTGGAAACCCGGAATGTCGAAACATGGCAGAACTCCGGACTGACGGCATTCCTCGATGAGGTCGAAACATTCTGGCCAGAGGCGCGAAACCTCTTGAACGATGTTTCATCGCTCGAGAATTTCGCACCGGCCGCCTATCGCGATGTTCGCTGCCGCCGATGGTCCAGGGGGCGGGTGATGCTGATCGGGGATGCGGCCCATGGCGCCAGCCCGCAACTGGGCCAGGGGGCGAATATGGCCATCTGCGATGGCGTGGAAATTGCCGCTGCTTTGAAAGATGAAACACCCAGCCAGGCTTTTGTCCGGTATGAGAAAGTCCGCCGCCCGGTTCTGCGATATTACACCTGGATGTCCTGGGCCCTGACGCCGGTTTTTCAGGGACATGCTGACTGGATTGGCGTGATCCGGGATTTGGTGTTCGGCTTTATGTGCCGGATGCCGGGGGTCCGAAATCTGATGGCCTGGACGCTGGTCGGCAGGGGCAGATGGTTCTGGTAGTTAGATCCCGTCCTTGAAGTGCGCTGCCAGATGATCGACGAAAAGACGCACCCGGTGAGCAAGATAGCGATTGGACGGAAACACAGCCCATAAATCCCGGTGGTCCGGTGACCAGTCGGGCAAGACCGGTACGACGCGTTTCGCCGCCAGCGCCTCTCGCGCCGCCCAGGCCGGGCCGCAGGTAATGCCTAATCCTTGCGCCGCCGCCTCAACTGCCGCGATAGCCCCGTTCAAGGTCACCCGCCCTGTAACTTTGACTTCCTCGGTTTGACCGTCCCGCTCGAATTTCCAGAGCTGGGGCGCGGGCTTGTTGCGGTCGATGATGCAGTCATGCTGGGTCAGATTACCCGGTGTTTCAGGCCGTCCGGCCGCAGCCAGATAGTCCGGCGATGCCACAACCGACATACAGGCGGGCGCCAACCGTTTGGCAATCAGACTGGAATCCGCCAGATGCCCGATCCGCACCGCCAGATCATAGCCTTCATCGACCAGATCCACCATGCGATCGGCAAGCGAAAGACGGACGTCCAGACCCGGCCACTGGCGCATGAAATCGGCGATCACGGGCATGAGAATATTGCCACCAAAATCGACTGGTGCAGACACACGTAAGGTACCAGCCGGCGCCGCGTTTTCCTCGGCAAAGCCTTCTTCAATGACCTCGAACTCAGCCAGCCAGGGTCGGATACGTTCCAGCAAGGCTTCCCCGGCATCGGTCAGCCTGACAGAACGCGTGGTGCGCTCCAGCAGCCGCGCCTGCAGGCGGGTTTCCAGCGCCGTAATCTGCTTGGAGGCCGCCCCCGGCGTAATGCCTTCACGGTCGGCGGCCCTGGTAAAGCTGCCCAGCTCGGCGACGGAAACAAAGAGGCGGAGAGTATCGATGCGGTCCATGGGTAAGCGTTAATCCCTTGGTTTCTGGCAGATGACTTCGACTACCATGGGCGTGGTCAGCAGGCTGGCAGGGTCTTTGGCGCGGTCATCGACCATGGCATGAAATTTCGCGGAGTCTTCAGCCGACAGAAAGCCAAGTTCAACCAGCCGGTCAATCCCGTCGGATTTTAGCCAGCCGACCGGCCATTCCCAGATCAATTCGCCGGGGCGTGTCGTGAAAACGTGCGGTGTCAGACCTGTGACTTTCCAACCCATATCAGCCGCGATTTCCGGAATCTGTTTTGCAATATTCGGTTCACCACCAAAAGCGCGCCAGCTGTTCTGGACCGCCGCGATAAAGCGATCCTGCACCGGATCGCCGGGATAAAAACCGAAAGTTTCATAATGGCCATATTCATGCGCGATGAAGACGCCGCCGGGTTTCAGAACTGCATCAAGCCGTTTCAACAGCTCTGCGGTGTTTGCCAGGAAGGACAGCACCCAGCGGGACCAGACAAAATCGACGCTGCCCGCCACCAGATTCAGATTGGCAAGATCAGTCTTCAGCGTTTCGATATTGGTCAGGCCGCGCGCTGCTGCGCCTTCATTCACGGCGTCAAGAAACAGGCCCGACTGATCAACCGCGATCACATGCCCCGTCGGGCCGACCAGCTGCGCGAGGTCAAAGCTGGCATGGCCAGGCCCACACCCCATATCCAGCACTGTCATGCCGGGAGCCAATCCCGCTCGGCGCCACCCGGCCAGAGCCGTTTCGCGCCAGATGGAATGCTGCTGGCCGAGCCGGCGGATTTCAGCTTCGCTGGCCCCGATAATGTAATCATCGTCTGGCAGCTGTGTCTGGCTCATGCCTGCTCCTTCCGAATGCCCGAAATAGCTCTAAAGTCAGCGCGGTTTGGATTGCCTGCACGGCGCCAATTAACAGTTTTGCTAATTCATCTTGCCGGGTATGGAGCCGTTGATTCCATAAATAAAGCAGCTTTGAAAGTCCGCAGACCGGCATATCCAGCAGGCGGGCAGCATGCGTAGCGTGATATCGGGACGCCCGGCTTCGGCGTAACGGATCAGCTAGCGCCGCCGGCGTTGATCGGGCCGCCGTCCATAACCGGCAGGATCGGCACCAGGACCGGTATCGGAGTTTGTGATCCCGGTTCGAATCCGCAGGCCATTATTGCCTCGTCCTTGGCCGGGCGGATCCCCGTAATAGCCTGCATCATTGTCTGTTGATCCACCGATACGGCCACGCACGCCGCGACCGGACGGGTCGTAAGGATCCGTATCGGAATAACCGGATCGGGGATTGGTTTGTGGGCTGCCAGGCGGCCGGGATCCGTCTGAATAATCGGAATCTGTAACCGGGAATGTACTGCCATATCCGCGCCGGTCACGCGTGTCGTGATCCGTCACGCCTGTATAGACTTGCCGCCCGCCGGGCGTTGTTCCCCGCCCTCTGCCAGCCGGGTCTGCATTCACGCCCTGATCAGCGTCTGTAATCCCTGTGCCACCGCCTCTTCCGTATCCAACCGGGTCGGCGGCCTGGCCGCCATCAGAATCCGTAACACCCGTATAGCGCTGACCACCTGGTCCCTGTCCGCCGCCACGGCCATTCCCGACAGGGTCCGCATTCGACCCTAAATCGCTATCGGTAATTCCTGTCGTGCCGCCGCCGCGCATGCCGTATCCGGCGGGGTCGGCAAAACTTCCGGAATCCGAATCCGTCAGGCCGGTCCGGTTTCGCCCCGGCGCCTGGCTTCGACCGCGTCCGGCTCCAACCGGGTCGGCATTTGGACCTCCATCAGCATCCGTTACGCCAGTATATGCCCGGCTGCCGGGCCCACCACGGCCGCCGCCTACAGGATCCGCATTGGCGCCCAAGTCAGAGTCTGTATAGCGGGTTTGCCAGGCCGACGCTCTGCCCTGAATGACCAGGACAGCACCGCCAGAGGCAAAACCGCCAGTGACGCGCCCCAGAAAAGATCGTCTGGATAACTTTCGCTTCGACATGATCAACGCTCCACAAATACGAAACGGTAGCTGCCGCCCCAACCGCCGTAATTGCTTGTTGTGACGCCGTTTCGCGGCGATCCGGTATAGCGTTCCTGACGGCCGAGGATCTGGATCCAAACAGACCCCCCAGCATCGGTCAGGAAACCGGCATGAACCGCTGCAGAGCAAATTCCGGAATCGTCCGTATAGATATCCGTGCCCCAAACGACGGCATGGCGGGTTGATCCGCGCGGAGGGCAGAAATAGGCGAAAACCTCATTGTTTCGTCCGCGGTGATTGCTGGCGCTCGCGCGCCAATTGATGTCCGTCGCATTGGGGTCACGCGTCGGCGGACGATCATTGCCGCCGCCATTATTTCCATTTGCCTGGCCGGGACAGGTACCGGTGTGCATGCACTCGCGAAGAAAATTTCTCACATTTCCGGGCAACCCGCCTTGCGTGGCTTCGACATTGATGACGATCAAGACACGCGGTGCGGCAGGGTTGGCGATGCGGTTGGTTTCATCATCGCCCAGACACGCGATCTGCACGTGAAGCGGTTGATTGGAGCTGCCCACGAGCCAGCCATCAAATTCACCGACTGTGATTGGAAGATTGAACTGTGCAACTGCGGCCGGTCCGGCCATCTGGGCGCGGCGAAAGCACTCCCCTTGCGAGATATTCACCCAGTTGAACTGGCCAGCCGGGAAAATATTCTGTGCGTGGGCTGCCGGCAGAGCGGCCATGGTAACCAGCCCGATTACTCCCATGATAAGACGTTGCAAATTCATATTGTCCCCCTCTCAGCAAAAGACTTCGGCGGTTTCGAGCAAGCCGGTCAGTCCCGCTTCTGTCGCAGTCATCCCGTTGAACGCCGTCCGCAATTCGACCGCCGCTGGTTGTAGTCCTGCAAGCGCTTGGGAATACGCCGGACGATCTTGCGCTGCGAAAGCCTGGCGCGCGAGGTTCAGGTAGTAATTGAACTGTTGGTTGGCGTTCGAGAACCGATAGACATATCCCGCATACCGCTCTGTTAGCGTATCCATCTGAACCCGCATGGCCTGGCATTCTGCAGACTGGGAAGGCCCTACGGGTTGTTGAGGGTTGGTACCCCGGCCGCATCCGACCGGATCATATTGCGCACCGGTATCGGCATCCGTGGCACCCGAACAGGTACGCCCTTGTGCCTGTCGGCCGCAACCGATCGGGTCGTAATTCGCCCCGGTATCGGAGTCGGTATACCCGGAACATGCCTGGTTTGTTTGCCGGCCAGCGCTCCGTCCGTAGCCGGGATAATCATAGCCAGCCCCGGTATCAGCGTCGGTAACGCCGGTATAGGTCTGCGCGCCCGCTCGGGAGGTTCCGAATGCGAGCGCTGTTCCACCTGTCACACTGGTAAAAAAGGAACGTCGGGTAATCCTGCTTTTGACCATGCCTTCCCCCCTGTAAACTGACCCAAAGGTTAAGCATATCACGAACAAGTACATATTTGCGAATACTCGATAAGTCACATAAAAATAAGATATTTTTCGAAATATACATGAATACCTTTAATTGTATGTGGTGTTGTCACGCAAACAATTCATGCAAATGAATGCCGGTATAGAAGAGTATGGCCAAACACACCAACCACTCGCCTTTTATTTGTACGAAGTAAGCGGCGAGCGGTGGCGCGGGGGATTTGCCGGTGAAGGCCGTTACCCGATTGTCTTTTTCATCCCGTCGCTGCTTCGGCTTGCCGGGTATGCACAGGCGACAGAGACAAAGGCCAGGATAATTGTTTGGTGGACGCAGCGAAGAATCTTCCTAGGTCTGGGAATTGAGCAGGTTCTATTCGCGCATTTTTTGCTTTCGGGGGGCGGCATGGATCGAGATCAATCAAGCCCAGTCGAGGCGGGTGCTGCGCCGGCGCCGGAAAATGATCTCCGCCCGATCAAAAAAATCTGGGCATTTTTTAAATGGATGCTGCTGGGATATGCGGTGTTCAGCGCCTTGTTGACGCTGTCGCAGATTCACCTCCACGTCTACATTCTGCGCCTGTTCGAAGGCGATGCCAGTCAGCTTTCTGAAGCTGAAGGTATTTTCATCGGCCTGCATCAGGGCATCCTTGCTCTTTTGATGCTGCTCTTCCTTTTGCTGTGCATTGTCGGCTATGCGCGTTTCTTTCAGCGTTCCATGCACAATGCCCGGCAGATCGAGCCCGGGACTAACACCGTCGCGCCGGTCGGGATGTGGCTGTGGTTTGCTGTGCCGATTGCCAATCTCTGGTTCCCATTCCAGGGCGTCCGAAAGGTCTGGGAAATATTGCGGTCAAATGCCGGAGAGCCGACCAGCCATCCGCCAACATTCGCGCTTTGGTGGATTTTCTGGATCCTCTCCAATCTCGTGTCGAATATTGCCTTGCGGCTGCCGGGCGGAGCCTGGGACTTCGAGCTGACGGCGTTCAATTATCAGGACTTGTTGACGGTCAACTGGCTCGATATCGCCAGCGGGATTATGGCGGTCATTTCGTCCATCGCGCTTTACCGGATTGCCTCAACGCTGGCGCGCCTTCAGATAGAGTTCGAGCACGGCGGATCGAAGAAGCTGGAAGAGATATTCGAATAGGTAGGCCGTTGAAAGGCACGCCAGAAAGCCAACGCTAAAAAAAGAGCGCCCCAAATGCACCAACCGCCCGTCTCTTTCTTCGCACGAAGAAAGCGGCGAGCGGCGGCGCGGGGGGATCTGCCGGTGAAGGCCTTTCCCCTTTGCAAACTTCAGTCCGTTCTTTCTCCGGATTGCTCCGTTTCCAGCGGTGCTGAAGCTGTCTTTTTGAAGCGTTTGACCGCCTCTCAAGACCCATCCAGTTGCTTCGACACGGCTTGCGCCGGCGCTGCTTCTGGTGGACCGGTTTCCGTTGGCTCTCCGTTTCCGGCGGGCCCCGGTGTGTCCCGATGACTGAAGTAAAGCAAAGGCCTCTTTTGCGGTCAACGAATCACCGGACGGTTTTTGTGGATAAAAAGCTGCTTTTTGGGGATAAGTCGCATAAGCGCTATTTTTCAATTATTTAAAATTGGACCTATTGATCATTTTTGTTTCAACGGCGGTTTGCGGCGGTCGGCCTGCCTCCAGGAAGCGGTTTCCATTCGCGATGCGCGAGCGGTCAAGTGAAACGGTTCACGGATAATCGAGCGCGTCTTGCGAATTCGCGCTAGCATGCTTTTCAAACCTTGCGCATCCAGATCGAGCCAGCTTGATGCCTGGTGACGTTGAAATCTGATCTGAAGAAGGAACCCGCCATGTCCCCGCTTGCCATCGTTATGTCCATTCTTTCCGGCCTCTTTATGTCGCCATCTGATTCCGAGGGAGGCGCCATTATCCGGGACGTAAGCAGTCTGGAAATCGTCTTTACCGGTTTGCGCGCAGAAGAAGGTCAAGTCCGCGTCGGCCTTTATGGCGATCAATCCAGCTGGGATGGCAGAGACGCCATTGATGGAGGCCTCATCAATGTCGACGGATTGGAGGTACGCATTCGTTTCGACGATCTTGCGCCCGGAACCTATGGCGTCATGGCCTATCACGACCGCGATGGAAATGGGGAGCTGAACACCGGCCTGTTTGGTATTCCCAGCGAACCGTTTGCCTTCTCGAATGACGCCCGCGGGCGTATGGGCCCGGCCAGCTGGGAGGATGCTGCTTTTGAAATCACAAGCGGCGAGAACCAGCACGCTATTCGGTTGCGCTAGGTATCGTCTGCTGGAAGAAAAAGGCCGGACGCGTACGCCCGGCCTTTCCAATTTCAAGGAAGCGAGGAAGTCTAGGCCGCCTGCTTTTCCCCGCCGAAACGGCCGTAGAATGTCTCACCCTTGGCGGCCATATCACGCAGGAGGTCAGGCACTTTGAACGGATCGCCGAAGGCTTCAGCCATCTGATCGGCCTTCTCGACGAACGCCTTGGCGCCAATCGTATCGATGAAGGACAGAACCCCGCCGGTATAGGGCGCAAAGCCCCAGGCCAGGATGGAGCCCACATCGGCTTCACGCGGATCTTTCACCACGCCCTCTTCCATGCAGCGGGCCGCTTCAATGGCCTGCGCATAGAGGATGCGGTCTTTCACTTCTTGAACATCCGGCTGGATGGATTTCAGACCGTCGACCGCGAACTGGCCCAGCTCCGGCCACAGGCTCTTAGAGCGATCCTCGCCATAATCATAAAAGCCCTTGCCGGTTTTCCGGCCATAACGGCCGGCCTCATACATGGCGGTGATGATCGGATCGGACTTGCCCGCGACATAGGCATCGCCGAGGTCTTTCTTGGTCTGCTCCTGGATTTTCCAGGCCAGATCAATGGCCGTCATGTCCATCAATTCCATCGCGCCCATCGGCATGCCCGCCATGCGGGTGCCGTTTTCGATCAGCGCCGGAGCATAGCCTTCCGACAACATGGCCAGACCCTGCTCGCCAAAGCGCATCACACAGCGATTGCAATAGAAACCGCGCGTATCGGACACCACAATCGGCGTCTTCTTGATCTTGGTGACGAAATCAACGGCGCGGGAGATGGACCGGTCACCGGAATTATCGCCGACGATGACTTCCACCAGCATCATCTTCTCAACCGGTGAGAAGAAGTGGATGCCGCAGAAATTCTCCGGCCGCGAAGAGGCTTCTGACAGAGAGGTGATCGGAATGGTCGAGGTATTCGAGCCGAAGATGGCGTCTTCCGGCATGTGTTCCTCGGCCATTTTTGTAATTTTATGCTTCAGCTCGGAATTTTCGAACACGGCTTCGACCACTAGTTCGACATCTTTCAGCATCGAATAATCGGTCGTCGGCGTGATCAGAGCAGCCAGCGCATCGGCCTTTTCCTGAGAAAGCTTGCCGCGCGATACACCCTTGGCGAAATGATCGACCGCGTGCTGCTTGCCCTTGTCGGCACCTTCTTGATTAACATCGATGAGCACGACTTCCAGACCGGCCTGAGCCGAAACAGTCGCGATGCCCGCGCCCATAAAGCCTGCGCCAATGACCGCGATCTTTTTCAGGTCTTCGCGCTGGGTCCCCGCCGGGCGCGCGCCGCCCTTGTCTAGTGCCTGTTTGGACAGGAAAATGGAGCGGATCATGTTGCGGCTTTCCGGGCGCATCAACAGCTTGGTAAAATACCGGCTTTCAATGCGCAGACCGGCATCAATCGGGACCTGCAGGCCTTCATAGACGCACGACAGGATGTAACGCTGGGCCGGATAATTACCGTAGGTTTCCTTGCGCAGCATCGGGCTGGCCGCGCCAAACACCTGCATGCCGCCCGGCGTGTAAACCGCGCCACCCGGAATTTTAAACTTGTCCTGATCCCAGGGCTGTTTTGCGCTCATCGGATCGGCCTTCACCAGCTCTTTGGCCTTGGCGACAATCTCGGCCACCGGCGCAATCTCGTGCACCACGCCCTGCTCCTTGGCTTTGTTGGCGTCGAATTGCTTGCCCTGCAACATGATTGGCGCGGCATTCATCACACCGACCAGACGCGGCAGGCGCTGCGTGCCGCCACCGCCCGGCAGAACGCCGACCATGGCTTCCGGCAGGCCCAGCTTGGCGCCGGTATCCGTTGCCATGACGCGGTAATGGCAGGCCAAAGTGACTTCAAATCCGCCGCCCAGCGCCAGGCCATTGATAGCCGCCGCAATCGGCTTGCCGCAGGTTTCCAGCTGGCGCAGCTGGTCATTCAGGCGGAAGGCAATGTCGAACAGTTTCTGCTTGGCTTCGTCTTCCGGCAGGCCTTCAAGGTCCGCCATGCCGCCACCCAGCTCGGTCAGGTCCGCCCCGGCGCAAAACGCCTTCTTGCCGGATGTGATGACCGCGCCCTTGATGGCGTCGTCGCTCGAGATTTTCTCGACCAGCTCGCCCAGCTCGGCCATCACGCCAGCGGATAAGACATTCATCGAGACATTGGGGCTGTCGAACGTGATCAGCGCAATGCCGTCAGCGTCGAGGTCAAATTTGAAATGGTTCATGGATCAGTCTCCATTGTCGGACGTCTCATCGTCCGAATTCTGTGATTTCTTTTTCTTTTCGTCCGCGAGCATGGCGGTGCCGAAGGCGAGCGAGAACGAGATGCCAAGCGCAATGCCGATAGGCAGCCAGATCGCCAGCTGGTCGAGCGCGACGCCAAGCGCTACGCCCATCCCCATGCCGACGGCCAGACCCAGTGGCAGCCCTTTGACCAGGGCGCTTTCTTCCTTAGCGCCCCCGGTCTTGGGTTCGCTTTCGGTGTCGCGTTCGTCGTCCGCCATCTGGGATTACACCCGCTCGATAATGGTCGCCGTGCCCATGCCGCCGCCAACACACAGCGTGGCAAGGCCGGTAGATTGACCGGTGCGCTCCAACTCATCCAGTAGCGTGCCGAGGATCATCGCGCCGGTTGCGCCCAGCGGGTGGCCCATGGCAATCGCGCCGCCATTGACGTTCGTCTTGTCGTGCGGAATGCCCATATCGTCCATGAAGCGCAGAACGACCGAAGCAAAGGCCTCATTCATCTCGTAGAGATCAATGTCGCTGGCATTCATTCCGGCCTTGGCCAGCGCCTTCTTGGCGGACGGCGCCGGGCCGGTCAGCATGATGGTTGGTTCAGAGCCGATTGACGCCATGGCCTTGATCCGCGCGCGCGGCTTCAGGCCCAGCTTCTCGCCCATCTCTTTGGACCCCACCAAGATGGCGGCTGCACCATCGACGATGCCGGAGGAATTGCCCGCATGGTGGACGAAGTTGATCTTCTCCACTTGCGGATATTTCTGGATTGCGACCGCATCAAAACCGACAAAAGCCGACAGGTCTTTAAAGGCCGGGTTCAGGGACGCGAGCGATTGCATATCCGTTTGCGGACGCATCAGCTCGTCATGGTCCAGCTGGGTCAGGCCGAGCTGGTTTTTCACCGGCACGACAGAGTTTTTAAAGCGGCCCTCTTCCCAGGCCTTGCCCGCGCGTTTCTGGCTTTCCACGGCATAGGCATCAACATCATCGCGCGAATATCCGCCCAGCGTGGCGATCAGGTCTGCGCCCACACCCTGCGGGACGAAATAATTATCGAACGCCATTTCCGGGTCGGCGACCATGGCGCCCCCATCCGAGCCCATCGGCACGCGGCTCATGGCTTCCACGCCGCCGCCAATCGCCATGTCGGCTTCACCGGACATGACTTTCGCGGCTGCCATATTGGTAGCTTCAAGCCCCGACGCGCAGAAGCGGTTGATCTGAACGCCAGCGGTTTCTTGCGAATACCCGGCATTGATGACGGCCGCACGAGCAATATCCGCGCCCTGCTCACCCACCGGGGAAACACAGCCCAGCACCACATCATCGACATTATCGGTGTCGAGATTGTTGCGGTCGCGCACCGCTTCCAGCGCCTGTGTAGCCAGCTGCAGAGCGGTGATCTCGTGCAGGGAACCGTTTTTCTTGCCCTTGCCGCGCGGGGTGCGCACAGCGTCGTAAATATATGCGTCTGCCATCTAGGATCTCCTTAGGCGTCAGTCTGGGAAGACGGTTGATCCGCCTTCTCCGCAAAGGGGTTGGAAACAATCATCGAACTGCAGGTCGCGCGGGCGCAAAGCCGTCCCCGCGCGTCAAAAAGCTTGCCTTCAACATAGGCCACCTGCCGGCCCAGCTGGGTCACAATCGCCTCCACCTCGATCCGCCCCGGACGCACCGGGCGCAGATAATGCGTGTGAAGGTCGATTGTGGTTGCGTATTTCTTGCCGCGACTCTTCACCAGAATGGCCGGGCCCATCACATCATCCAGCATAGCCGCCAGAAACCCGCCCTGAACCAGACCGGCCGGATTGGTAAACTCCAGCTTGCCGTCAAAGGCGACGCGAAGGCGGCCCGCTTCCGAATCGGCCTCCACCAGCGTCCATCCAAGCGTCCTGGCGGCCTCGGGCGCATTCTTCGCTGTGAAGAAGGCCTTGGGATCAAAGGCAACGCTCATCAGTCAGCCTCGCAGCGCCAAGCGATAGGGCTGTGCCCTTCCGGTGAACCCATTATTCCGTCCTGAACGCGCAGTACGGTTACAACGCGCTCATCTCCCGCGCACTGAAATCCAACCCGGAAGCCGCCCGTGTGCGGATCGCGGGTCAGATAGTCGATAGGACAGAAATCGCCATCGGCCTCAGTGAAGCCTTCATGCGTCACCGTCGCGGTCTGTTCACACGCAACGGCATAACCCCACTCACCCGCCATACAGCGATCGAATTGCTCTTCGATCGTGCCTTCGTCCGACCAGCCACACCCATCGTCGAAGGTGGCCGGCTCATCAGCGGCGAATAGCGCCAGCGAAGTGAGGAGAACTGCCAGCATTAAAGCGTCCGTGCGATCAGGAGCTTCATAATCTCATTCGTGCCGCCATAGATGCGCTGCACGCGGCTGTCCCGCCACATCCGGGCGACCGGATATTCATTCATGAAGCCATAGCCGCCATGCAGCTGCACGCATTCGTCGATCAATTTGCACTGAAGGTCGGAGACCCAGTATTTCGCCATCGAAGCTGTGGCCGCATCCAGCTGGCCCTTGATCAAAAGGTCCGAGCAATGCTGGGTGAAGACCTCGGCGATGGTCGCCTCGGTTTTCATCTCGGCCAGCTTGAACTGGGTGTTCTGGAATTTCAGGATCGGGCGGCCGAACGCTTCGCGCTCTTTGACGTAGCGGATGGTCTCATCCAGCGCGCGCTTCATCATGCCCACGCCCTGCACCGCAATCTGCAAGCGTTCCTGCGGCAGCTGCTCCATCAGCTGGATGAAACCCTTGCCCTCTTCCGGGCCAATCAGTGCATCGGCTGGCACCCACATATCGTCAAAGAAAAGCTCGGCGGTGTCCTGACCTTTCAGGCCCACCTTGTCGAGCAAACGCCCGCGGCGGAAGCCTTCCAGGCCATCGGTTTCAACCATGAACAGCGAGGTGCCATGCGCGCCAGCGTCCGGGTCGGTTTTGGCCACTACGATGATGAAATTAGCCGTGCCGCCATTGGTGATGAAGGTCTTGGATCCGTTGATGCGGTATCCATTGCCATCCTTCTTGGCGGTCGTCTTGATGCCCTGAAGGTCAGAACCGGCCGCCGGTTCGGACATGGCAATCGCGCCGACATATTCGCCCGAGAGCATTTTCGGCAGAATGCGCTTCTTCTGATCCTCGCTGGAATAATGCCAGACATAAGGCGCCACGATGGAATTGTGCAGCGACGCGCCCCAACCATCAACGCCGAGCTCGGACACCGCCATGTGGAAGACATAATCATGGCGCCAGTCACCGCCCGCGCCACCATATTCTTCCGGACAGGCCGGACAGAGAATTCCCGCTTCACCGGCCTTGTTCCAGACCTCGCGGTCGACCATGCCCTCTTTTTCCCAGCGCTCGCCATGCGGCAGGCATTCCTTCTCCACAAAACCGCGCACGGCTTCATAGAAAATATTGACGTCTTCCTGATCCAGCCATTCCGGCTTTTTGACGTTGAGGGGATCCGCGAGCATTAAAAGGCCTCCGCTTCGAGCGCCATCATCGAAGCCGCACCGGCTTTGACTTTGGCAAGGTGCATACCGCCTTCCGGGACCCAACGATCCAGGAAATAGCGGCCGGTTTTCAACTTGTTGGAATAGAAGGGATCGCTCTCACCCTCGGTGATCGCAGCATCCGCGCTCAGCGCCATCAGCCCCCACATATAAGTGAGGCAGGTCAGGCCGAAGAGCTGTAGATAGTCATGGCTGGACGCGCCGGCATTGTTGAAGTCTTTCAGACCATTCTCGACCAGCCAGTCGGTTGCTTCTTTCAGCTGCGCCTTGGTGTGCGCCACTGCGTCGATGAAGGGCTGGGTGTTTTCATTGCCGGCGGTTGCGGCGAATGCATCCAGCTCGGCCATGAAGGTGTTGATCGGGCGCATGCCATTCATGGCCAGCTTGCGGCCGACCAGATCGAGCGCCTGAATGCCGTTCGTGCCTTCATAGATCAGTGTGATCCGCGCATCGCGCAGGAACTGGCTCATCCCCCACTCTTCGGTATAGCCGGATCCGCCAAAGACCTGCAGACCGGTCGAGACAGAATCAAAGCCTTTGTCCGTCAGATAGGCTTTCACGATCGGGGTAAGCAGCGACATGTAATCGCCGGACTTTTCCCGCTGGCCGGCATCGTCGGATTTTTCTTCCAGATCGCCGTGCAAGGCCGTCCAGGAGACCAGGCAGCGCGAAGCTTCAACGAAAGCCTTCTGGTCCATCAGCATGCGCCGGACATCCGGGTGCACAATGATGGGATCCGCCGGGCCATCCGGGTTCTGCGGCCCGGTCAGCGAGCGGCCCTGCAGGCGATCTTTCGCAAACGCTAGCGAGTTCTGATACGCCACCTCGCCCAGCGCCAGACCTTGCAGGCCCACGCCCAGGCGCGCCTCATTCATCATGACGAACATGATTTTAAGGCCTTTGTTTTCTTCACCGACAAGCCAGCCCTTCGCCTCGTCATAATTCATGACGCAGGTCGAATTGCCATGAATGCCCATCTTCTCTTCCAGGCCACCGCATTCCAGCGAGTTACGCTCACCCGGATTGCCGTTTTCATCGAGAATGAATTTCGGCACGACGAAGAGGGAGATGCCCTTCACGCCTTCCGGTGCGCCTTCAATGCGCGCCAGCACGAGGTGGATGATGTTATCCGCCATGTCGTGCTCACCGGAAGAAATCCAGATTTTCTGACCGGAAATCTTGTAGCTGCCATCACCATTCGGAACGGCCTTGGTGCGCAACAGACCCAGATCCGTTCCGCAATGCGGCTCGGTGAGGTTCATCGTGCCAGTCCATTCACCGGAGATCATTTTCGGCAGATAGGTTTGCTTTTGCTCTTCCGAGCCCCCGGCCAGCAACGCGCGGACATTGCCGCCGGTCAGCCCCGGATACATGCCAAACGCCATGTTGGCGGCTGACGTCATTTCCGCTGTGGCGAGACCCAGTATTTGCGGCAAGCCCTGCCCGCCATATTCCTGCGGCTGAGACAGGCCCATCCACCCGGCTTCAGCAAACTGCTTGTAGGCGTCCTTGAAACCCGTTGGCGTCGTCACTGACCCATCGTCATTGCGGACGCAGCCTTCGGTATCGCCCACACGGTTCAGCGGTGCGAGCACTTGTTCGGATACCTTGGCGGCTTCTTCCAGAATGGCATCCGTGGTTTCCGCATCGGCATCGGAAAATCCCGGCAGGTTACCGTATTTGGCGACGTTCAGGACTTTGTGCAGAACGAATTGATAATCCCGTGTCGGGGCAGTGTAGACGGGCATGGGTAGAGCTCCCTCTAGGTCAGGCTTGGGTTTCGTGTGAATCCGGTTCCGGCGACGCGCCGGTCCAGACATTCATGCGGGCGGTTGCCAGCGCTTCAAACGCGCGGGCCCGATGTTTAATCTCTTCGGAAGGTTCGCGATTAGCGAGACGGTCCTCGAGCCAGGTCCGGCCTGCGTTCAATTCTTCAATTGCAGCGTCGATATCCTCGCGCTGATCATGCAGCGCTTCGATGCGCGCGCTAAATCGGCTGAGCACGGCGTTGATAGAAGCCGGCGTTTGCGCGGTGATCGCTTCCAGATCGAGCATCTCGCGGATCTCATCCAGGGAAAACCCGACGCGCTTGCCGCGCAGGATCACAACCAGGCGCGCACGATCCGCCTCGGCATAGACGCGGCTGGCACCGCGGCGTCCGGGGTTGAGCAGGCCTTTTTGTTCGTAAAAACGCAGCGTGCGGGCGGTTACGCCGAATTCTGCCGCCAGATCGCGGATGGAATATTCTGCCGTCATCACGCGCACCTCCCCAATGCAGGCGTGAATGTGACTCACTCTTACGCGAACGTCAACGTCAACTATGTGACATTTTCTAACCGTTTGAGACTGTTGACCGATTGCGCGGTCCGGGTTTGTGTCTTCCGCAACAACGTCAATCTGGATGTGCCATGAACCGCGCCCTCGCCGCCCTTCTTCTTGTTTCGATCTCGCTGCCTGCCTGGGCGCAAGAGGCCGAGGAGACACCGCCCCAAACGCCGGACGATGAATTGTCTGATTTCCTGGATTCGCTGCGGCTCGATTGCGAGGGCGAGGAATGCGACAGAGACAACGCACCGCCGCCTTCTGACGAAGAGGCTGAAGCGGAGGATGCAGCTGAAACGGTCGAGCAGGCTGAAACGCAGGCAACCGCGCAAGCCGAGCCCGACGAAACACCCGCTCTTGAAGATGACGCATCTCCCGCACCAGCGGCCCCGGCGGATACCGCGGCGTCCACCCTGTCTCCCGCGACCCCTCTGCTAGACAGCACAGCGTATCTCGAGGCGCGCGGCGACAATCTCAGCGAGGTGCTCGAGCTGGTCTGGTCCATCGACGTCATCAGCCCATCCGGTGAACCCCTAGGGGAAAGCCGGACGAGGCGGTTATTCATGGCGCCGGATTTCGTACGCGATGAAAGCAGCGCTGAAACCCATCTCTATGACTTCTTCGCAGGCCGTCATCTGCAAATCGACGCAGAGGCCGGTACTTACCGGAATCTGGCGTTCGAAGCGGATGTCCGCCGGCGGCTCGACACCTATCTCGGCCTTTCACGCCAGGGCACGCTGGATATTATTCCGCTTGGACCGGACACAGGATTTGAGCGTTTCTGGCTGGAAGCTGCCATGGGATTGCGCCGCGCTCCCGTTGACCTGGACTATACCTACGCAGATGCCACGCTGAGTGTGCACCGCGACGGTGACGGAGAAATTCTGAGTGCGCGCTTTGAAGTGCCAGACCTGCCGGAAGCAAATGAAAGCGATCCGCAGGACAACCCTCTGGAAGACAGCTCTGAAACCACTCCGGACGTGGACGGGATTACGCTTGCGGATGCGGCCAGCCCGGTCGATCTCGAGAATGGCGAGTCGGTCGTTTTTGATCCGACAAGAGGGGCCGCACCCATAACGCTGGATTTCGATTCCGGCGCCAATCCCGTCGATTATCCCGACAGCTTGCCCGCCACACAGGCGCAGGCGGAATTGTTCCGCCGCTGGATGCGCCATGCGCTCCCCATCCATCCCGACGCCCTTTCGCGATTGCGCGGCGCGCCGTCCATTCCCGTAGAGTTTTCGTATTTTGTAGTAAGCCCTGAAAGCCCGGAAGGTCGGCTGGAAGTCTGGACGCTGGTGTCCAGCGATGTGCGTGAGCCCGGCTTCCGTCTGGAACCGGATCTGGCCGTGACACCGCCCGGGCCCGACCTTCTGAGTGACATCATTTTGCCAGCCGCCGTTGAAGCCAGCACTGCTCGCCCGCCAACAGAGGGCGTGATGATGGACATCATTGCGGATTTCCGCGCGCGCCGCGATTTCGCCCGCGCCTACCTCACGGCGTTCCAGGAGATCAGCCATAAGGGTCCCTGCCCGCCGCCCGGCCCGAACAGCCAGCGGCCCATTTGCGACGAAACCGCCGCGATCATTGCGTCCGGTTTGGGCAATTCAGCGTTTGAGACCGTATTTGGCGCCGTCAATCTGATTGGTGGCGGATCCGGCGAGCGCATACTTGAGGCGCTGGAACCCTATCTGGCGGAAGAAACGCTGGCCGGGGCCGCAGCGCGGACGATTGTTGCAAACGAGCTACTGGCCTGGGCATCCCGGGACCCGGAGGGCGCACCTGAAGATGTGGACCCCTACCGGTTGATAGCAGAAGCCATCGCGATCGACCCCTATGCGCTGGCCAATTATCGCTACTTTGGGAATGCGATGCTGACCTTGAGGAACCCGGTATCGGCCTGGGCTGCGTTTGATGCCGCACGTTCGGTTCCCCACTCCGCGCCGTCGCCCTTTATTGCGCAACTTGATGATCTCGACCGCCGGCTGCGAACTCTTGCGCCTGAATTCTTCCTGCCCCGTTAACACGTCTTTACCGGGGATTAACCGAAACCGCCGTCATTAACGAAATGAAGTGATCTGATGGCGGACGCGGGTTCAGACGGCGATTGGCTGTGGAAATACCACATCTAGTAGGCTGTCATCCGGTTTACACAATATTAACTGGCGAGCTAGCGTTGGGCATCGAACAGGAGTGCGATTCGTCATGCCCTCGGGGGGACCCTGGAGCGTCAAAGGAATAGATCCTCGCGCCCGCGCTCGTGCCAAAACGGCAGCGCGCGCTGAAGGTATGACGCTGGGCGAATGGTTGAACCGCGTCATTCTGGATGACGGCCCCGATGACGACGGCAACCTGAATTGGGAGAATCATCTCTCTAATTATCCCGGCTTTTCCCGGCGCGACACAGAAGGCGATGCCTTGCTGCGGGGCATGGTCGAACGCCTGACACAGCGGGTCGAAACCACCGAACGCCAATCCGCTGACGTTCTCAATGATGTGGATCGCTCTTTGACCGAGCTGGCTGAGCGGTTCGAAAACACCGACACGAATGTGCGACAGGAACAGGCGCGCACCCAGCAGGTCGCCGAAGCCGCCCGAAAGGCCGCCGAAGCGCTCGCCCTGCGCGTGAAGCGGATTGAGGACGCAGGCGGCAACGCCGATCAGACGACACTGCAAGCTTTCGAAAATGCTTTTGGAAAGCTGGCCGCACGGGTCTACCGCAATGAGACCGATGGCAACCGGGCAAGCGAGGTCATGCAGTCGGCACTGGATGAATTCGGCCAGGCCACGGAACAAGCCACGCTTTCACTTCAAAAGCGCATCGAGGCGATCGAAGCCGGGCAGTCGCAGCTTGGCGACGCGTTACGGCAATCCGGTCATCGCAATCAGACCGCCGGGCGCGCGCTTACCGGTCTGCATGATGCCGCCGATCGCTTGCGCCGCCGGGTGGAAGAATCCGAGCGCCTGACCCACGATGTCGCCAACACGTTCGAACAATCCGTTGCCCGGATCGACAGCCGGTTGCGCTCGCTGGAATCGCGCCCGCTCTCAGCGGGCAATGCCGATATCGACCGCCGCTTCGACACCCTGTCAAACGAGTTGGCCAGCGTGGTGGCGGACACCCGCTCCAAGATCGCCCGCGAACTGGAAGGGGTGGCCTCCGAAAGCCGCGTGGATCGGCTGGAACGCTCTTTAAAATCAGCCGAGCAACGCATCGCTGCCGCGGAAAGCGCGCATTCAGAAAGCCTCAGCCGGATCGGGCTTGAAATCACCCAGCTCGCCCGGGCGCTTGATGATCGCATCACCAAAAGCGAACAGAAAGCCGAAGCGCTGCACATTGGCGACAAGGCGGAGCGCGAAATGGAGCGCCGCTTTGATAGCCTGCGGACCGAACA
Source organism: Hyphobacterium sp. (assembly GCF_965228115.1). Lineage (GTDB taxonomy): Bacteria > Pseudomonadota > Alphaproteobacteria > Caulobacterales > Maricaulaceae > Hyphobacterium. The sequence goes on from NZ_OZ245794.1 coordinate 1,166,190, forward strand.
GCGCGAGGCGGTCGAGCGATTGGGTCAATCCCTCGGCGAGCGCGTAGAGCAATCTGAAGCCCGTGCCGCAAGCGCGATTGAAACTGCGACCCAGTCCATGTCCGAAGCGGTCGGGCGTCTGGAAGAACAACAGGCGGCCAAAACGCAGGAAAGCGATCTGGAAGCGCGTTTGCGTCAATCAGAAGAACGCACCGCCAAGCGTATCGAAGACGCCATTGCCGGAATTTCCGAGCGGCTGGAAGAAGCCCGTTCGGAAACCACCGAAAGCCTGACACCCGTCCAGCGGGCCATGAATGCGCTCGCCGACCGGTTGGAGGCCATCGAGAAGCGCGCCGAGCCGAGCCCGGAGCCCGCCGCTCCGCAACGGTCAGCGCCAGGCTTTACCGAGCCGGATTTCGACACACCCTTGGCACCGCCTCCAGATGCGGAAACGCCGCCGGGTTTTGATGATGACGAAGTGGATGATCCCTTCATCATCTCCGAGGCTCCGCGCGCGCCTGCCCCGGCACCGGCAGAGATAGAAGATGACTTTCTCGCCGATCCGCAAGCGGATCCTGTGGGGCGTGCGGATCCCGGCATGATCCTGCAGCCCATGGATCCCGTCGACGAGCCGGCTCCGCGTCCTCGGCCACAACAGCGGGCCCGGCCCGAACAACCGGCGCGCAAAGCGCCATTAGGCGCGACCGCAGACGCTGATTTCCTTGCGGCGGCCCGCAGCCGGACGCGCGGCGATCGCGCCGTCAGCTTTGATCCTTATGCCGAGGAAACCAGCTCCAACTCATCGAATGGCCGGACGATCATGATCGCCGCCAGCGTGCTCGGTTTCATCGCTATCGCGTCGGCCGCAACCATGCTGCTGTTCGATAGCTTTAACCGCGAGCCGGCAAGCGCCGCCGAAGCGCTATCCGCCGATGTGCTGGGAGAGCCGTCGAGCCGGCCGGCCTCTGCTGCGACCACGCAGGCGGTCGAGGAAACCCCGCCACCGGTGCAAAGCGAACCGGAAAACGGCAGCACCGAAGCGGGCGCAACCGGTGAACAGGCCGCCGTATCCGACGCACCTTTGCAGACCAGTGAACCGCCGGCGGCTGAACCGGAAACCGCGGCTGCGGCCACACCGCCTCCTGATGCGGCACGCGAGATTGATCTCAATTCGGGTGCATCCCCCCAAACCGTCAGCGCGGCGGATGTCCCGCAAACGGTGACGCTTTCTACGCCAACCTTGCAGGAAGCGGCCTCCGATGGCGATCCCGTAGCCCGCTATCTTCTGGGTGAAGAGCGGTTGAGCGCGGGCAATGTCCCGGCTGCGGCAGCCCTCATACGCCGGGCCGCAGAACAGAATGTGCCCGCCGCGCAATTCCGCTATGCCCGCATGCTGGATCGCGGCATGGGGATGGACGCCGATCCGGCCACGGCGCGCCAATGGTATCTTCGTGCCGCCCAGGCAGGACATCGCCGGGCGATGCACAATCTGGCCTCGATGTATGCGACCGGTCATGGCGGCGAAGCGAATATCGAGGAGGCCGCCCGCTGGTTTGAAGAAGCCGCGCTGCGCGGTCTGACAGATTCACAATTCAATCTGGCCATTCTTTTCCAGCAGGGCCAGGGACGTCCGCAAAGCCCGGGTGATGCCTATGCCTGGTTCTCTATTGCTGCAGGCAATGGCGATCGCGGCGCGGCCCAGCAAGCAGCGGCTTTGTCATCGACGCTGGATGCAGGCGTGCGCGCCCAGGCTGATGCGATTATTGCCAGCTTCCAGCCGCGCAACTTTGATCCTGAGGTCAATGGGGAGTATGAACGCGCCTGGGGCCAATCCGTAACGCTCGAAACCGCCATGATCGCGTCTGCTCAAAGTTCACTCAACCGCCTCGGCTATGATGCCGGACCGGCGGATGGTCAGTGGGGGCCGCGCACCGAGGCAGCCGTGCGCGCGTATCAATCGGAGATTGGGGTTCCAGCAACGGGCGTGCTTGATGCCGCCCTGGCCGGGCGCCTGGAAAACGCCCGCGCCGGCTAGGGGCGCGGGGCGATGCAGATCTACCTGCCGATCGCCGAAATTTCGGTCAACATTTTCCTCCTGCTCGGGCTCGGCCTGGGCGTTGGCTTCCTGTCCGGCATGTTCGGCGTGGGCGGCGGCTTTCTGATGACGCCGCTTTTGATCTTTATCGGCATTCCGCCCGCCGTGGCTGTGTCAACCGAAGCCAATCAGATCGTCGCTTCTTCGGCGTCCGGCGCGCTGGCGCACTGGCGGCGCAAAACGCTCGACATCAAGATGGGGCTATACCTCCTGCTGGGAGGGGCCTCGGGCTCTGTCTTCGGGGTCCAGCTTTTCGCCTTCTTGCGAAGTCTCGGTCAGATCGATCTCATCATCTCGCTCTGCTATGTCGGGTTTCTCGGCATTATTGGCGGGCTGATGTTTATCGAAAGCGTCGGTGCCGTCCGCCGCCGCAATCGCTCTGCTCACTCCGCCCAACCGGTCACGCGCCGCCGCAAGCGGCGCATGATCGACCGCCTGCCCTTCAAGACGCGCTTTCCGGCATCGGGCCTTTATCTGTCAGTCATTCCGCCCATTGTGATCGGCTTTTTCGTTGGCACGCTGGCGGCCATCATGGGTGTGGGCGGTGGTTTCATCATGGTCCCGGCCATGATTTACATTCTGCGCATGCCGACCAATGTCGTCGTTGGCACCTCGCTCTTCCAAATCCTGTTCGTCACCGCGCTGACCACCTTCCTTCAAGCCGCCCAGAACCAGACGGTTGATATCGTCCTCGCCTTGCTGCTGATCGTCGGCGGCGTAATCGGCGCCCAGCTGGGGGTGCGCGCTGGCCGCCGGGTGAAGGCCGAGGAATTGCGCATCGCGCTCGCGCTCATGGTGCTGGCCGTTTGTGCCAAGCTGGGCTGGGATCTGGTGGCGACCCCCTCTGACTTCTTCGCCATTCTGCCCGCCAGAGGAGAAGGCCATTGATCGCCGCCCTCCTCGCCAGCTTCGCCCTGCAGGGCCAACCGGCACTGGATACCCAGCCGGAACAGCAGCCGCGGGTCGTCGCTGCGCTCAGCACCGAAGTGGTGGAAATCCGTTCTGATTTTGCCGGGGCGGAGATCATCCTCTTTGGCGCGGTCACCAACATGGCCGAGGACGATGATCTGGTCGTCGTGGTGCGGGGGCCGGAAACCGATCTGCGCGTTATGCGCAAGGAGCGCACCTTTGGCATCTGGATCAATCGTGCGCCGGTACGGTTTGAAGATGTGCCGAGCTATTATTCCGTCGCCTCAACCCGGCCCTTGCAAGATGTTGGGGCATTCTCGGCCTTGAGACGCGATGGCATCGGCCTTGAACATTTGCGCCTGACCGCGCCTGAAACCGAGCGCACGGAAATTCGCCTCGGCGTGGAAGTCACAGTCAGCGAGATCGGCGAAAGCATCATCGAGTATCGCGAAGCAATAGGCCGCAACCGCGCCCGCGATGGCCTGTTCGCGGAAACCGCGAGTGGCGTTCAGATGCTCGAAGGCGGGCTCTTCCGCGCCAATGTCGCCTTGCCACCCGCCACGCCGGTGGGCGACTACACGGCGGACGTTTATCTCTTCCGGGATGGCGTGCCGGTGGCCTCGGGCGCCGTGGCACTGGATGTACGCAAGGCCGGTATGGAGCGCGTCATTTATAACTTTGCTCACGACTATGGCTGGCTATATGGGCTGGTATCAGTAGCGCTCGCCCTCCTCTTTGGATGGGGCGCAGCGGCCATCTTCAACAGGAGATAGTCCGACATGAGCCAGCGCCCGATCCTGCCTTACGTGCTTGGCATCGCCGGGCTGATTCCGTTTGTGTTTTTGGGTGGAACAATTCTTTTCGCAAATATCATGTGCGATCCCTATGAGGGTCGACGCTATTTCAGTGTTCCTGGCGGGCTAGCTCCGTTTCTTATTGGATATGCAGTCGTGATTTTATCCTTCCTAGGAGGGACACGCTGGGGTGCAGAAATCCAAAGAGCGCCGCAAAAACCGGATGCGGCAATCCTTTGCCTGTCAATGCTTCCCCCACTTATCGGGTGGGCCACATTGCCCATAACGATGATTCAGTTGCGGTTGGATTATATACTGTTCACACTCGCCTGCGCCTTGTTGGTTCAAGGCGCTTGGGATGTCTTTGCGGTGCGCAAGGGTCGGCTGCCGTCCTGGTATGCGAACTTGCGAATTATCCTGACTCTGGTGGCTGTTATCAGCCTGCTGGTGCCAGGCCACGTTCATCTCATTATCAATGATTTTGTGTATTGCGCCGCTCGTCGCTAATTAACCACCGACCCGCTTTGCCGGGATGGGATAGACCGCTTCGCGGCCCAGCACCCAGGCATCGGGGCATCGCCCAAAGACGCTTTTGATCGCGTCATCCCGCACCGATAACCCGCCCGCATAAGCGCCGAAGGCGGGCAGGATCATGCGCGCGCCATTGGTGGCAAAACAGCGCAAGCGCCGTCCCCTTCCCAGCACTTTCGCGGCAGGGTGAAGGTGGCCACAAATCTCCCCCGGCGCCTCGCCCTTGGCAGGTTCATGGCGCAGCGCCAGACCGCCAATCATCATTTCAGGTCGGGTCACACCGCCAAACCGCGCAGGCGGTTCCGGATCGTGATTGCCTTCAATCCAGATCCATTCCGAAACCGACTTCACGAGGCCGGATAAAAGGTCGGCATCATCCTCATGTATGCGATTGTCCGCCCCCAGATCATGGAAGCTGTCGCCCAGCGCGATCACGGTTTCGGGCTGATGCGCCTCAATCGCCTGCGCCAACCGCGACAGAGTCTTGCGGGTGTCATAGGGCGGCAGAAGCTGCCCGCCTGCGGCATAGGCCGAACCTTTCTCAAAATGGAGGTCCGCTACCAGCAGAGCCGAAAACTCCGGCACGAACAGCGCACCGGTCAGGTGCGGCACGACGGCAACGCCATTGACAGTGCAGGCCAGTTCTTCGGTTTTTCGCGCGGGCTCAGCCATCGCCCATCATCTCCGCAATCAGTTCTTCGGAGGCATCCGCGAGGATGCTTTCCTGCGCTTCGCCGTAAACCGGTTCGCGCCCGATTTCGAGCATAACCGGCACAGCCAGCGGCGATACCCGCGGCAGATCAATGCTGTGGATATGTCCTTTCACGCGCTTCAGCGCTTCACCCAGCCGCCGGATATCCAACAAGCCCGTCGCCGCATCACGCCAGGCAGCCTGCAACAGAATATGATCGGGCTGGTGTTCGCGCAAAACGTCGTAAATCAGATCGGCCGAGAAAGTGACCTGACGGCTGGTCTTCTCATGACCCGGAAGGCGCCGTTCGATCAAACCGGAAATAATCGCGCAATTCTTGAAGGTCCGCTTCATCAGCGGGCTTTCGGCCAGCCACGCATCCAGATCATCGCCCAGCATGTCTTCAGAAAACAGTGCGTCCATATCCACGCCAGCTAGATCGCGCAGCCCCCAGACCGCCAACGCATACTCATTCGCCACAAAGCCGGTGGGCCGCATACGCAGGCGCTCCAAGCGCCGTGTCAGCAACATGCCCAGCGATTGGTGCGCCAGCCGCCCTTCGAACGGATAACAGACGAGGTAGAACTTCCCATGCTTGGGAAAGGTCTCGACCAGTAAATCATCCGGCTGTGGCAGGCGCGATTTTTCCTTTTGCAGGCTCAGCCAGTCCTGCACCTGTTCCGGTAGGACTGACCACTGCGACGGATCATGCGCGATCTCTCGCACCCGCTTGGCGAGATAAGTCGATAAGGGGAATTTCCCGCCCTGATAGGACGGCACTTTCGGTTCCGGATCGGCGGATCGCGTGACCAGCGCGGCATTCTCGGCGATGCCCTGAAATTCCAGAATTTGCCCGGCAAAAACGAAGGTATCGCCGGGTGTGAGTTGTTCGATGAACCACTCTTCCACTTCGCCTAAAGGACGTCCCCGGCGGCGCATGGTTTGTCTCCCCCTGCTTGCGGAGGGAGTGTCCCGGAGGGACGAGGGGGGCTGGCCCCCTCCGCCCGCTTCGCGGCCACCTCCCCCGTGAACGGGGGAGGACAAAACGATTGGCAACATCTCGGCCTCAATGATCGTGCCGACATTCATGCGGTGTCGCTGCGCCACACGCGGATTGCGCGCCTGCCAGAGGCCGTCGCGATTTTTGATAAGCCGCCGGAAGCGCTCATAATTATCCAGCGCATAGCCGCCCGTGGAACAGAACTGAAGGACCTGATCGAACTCATTGCGGGTCAGCGTTGAATAGGGCGCCGCGGCCGTCACTTCCGCATAAAGATCATCCGCCTTCACCGCCTCGCCACAGGCCCGGCCGGTCATGTGCTGGGCCAGCACATCCAGCGCGCCAGCCCGCAATGGCTCACCATCCAACACGCCCTCAGCGACAGCCGCCCGTGCCGCTTCACATTCCAGATGTTCAAACCGGTTGGTCGGCGCCAGCAGTGCCCGCGAGGGTTCATCCAGCCGGTGATTGGATCGGCCCAGGCGCTGGATCAGCCGCGCCGAGCCTTTCGGAGCCCCCATCTGGATCACCAGATCGACATCCCCCCAGTCGATGCCGAGATCGAGGGTAGAGGTGCAGACAACCGCTTTCAGCTTGCCCGCCGCCATTGCGGCTTCCACCTTGCGGCGCTGTTCCACCGCCAGCGAGCCATGATGGAGGGCAATCGCCAGCGCGTCATCATTGAAGCGCCAGAGCTCCTGAAAAGTGTGTTCGGCCTGGCTACGCGTGTTCACAAAGATCAGCGAGAGACGCGCCTGTTTGATCGCCTCATAAACCTCGGCCATGGCATGGCGGCCGGAATGGCCGGACCAGGGAATGCGCTCCTTGCTGGCCAGAATATCGATCTGCGGCTTGGGGCCTTCACTGCCGCGGACAATCCGGGCGAACCGCCCCTCACCGCTTTGCGGGGTCAGCCAGCGCGCCAACCCGCCTTCGTCCGACACCGTCGCGGAGAGGCCCGCCCGCCGAGCGTCCGGGGCCCATTCGGCCAGGGTCGCCAGTCCGAGGGATAACAGATCACCCCGCTTTTGTGTGGCCATGGCGTGGATTTCATCAATGATGATGCGTTTGAGATCAGCAAACCAGGCGCGCGCATTCGGTGAGGCGCAGAACAGCGCCAGCTGTTCCGGTGTCGTCAGCAGAATGTCCGGCGGCTTGTCGCGCTGTCGCTGACGCCTGGCAGGCGGCGTATCGCCGGTTCGGGTTTCGATCCGGATATCCAGTCCCATCTCGTCGACCGGCATCATCAGATTGCGCGCGACATCTACGGAAAGCGCCTTTAGCGGCGAGATATAAAGCGTGTGCAACTTGTGAGCCCGGTTCGGACCCTTTTCGCCCACATCCGCCAGATCGATCAGGCTGGGTAAAAACCCGCCCAGCGTCTTTCCGCCCCCGGTCGGAGCGATCAGCAAAGCATCCTCTCCCGCCTGGGCAGCCTCGATCATCTCCAGCTGATGCGCGCGCGCCTGCCAGCCCCGGTTGGCAAACCAGTTTGCAAATCGCTCGGGCAACAAGGCATCGCTCATGGCGATAAATCTAGCGCCCACCAATCAAAGCAACAGGCCGCACATCAGATGGGGGACGCGGGAAAAGCTGTTCCCCCTGCGTTTCAGCGTCCTGTCTGCTAGAAAGACCGGGCTCGGGGGAGCGCAGATGTGTGAGGGACAGTCATGGCACATGCGGCCATCGAGCGCTTTGAAGCGCTGCAATCCGCTTTTTTTGCGGCCACCAAACGATCCGAACGGGCTCAGGCCCGGTTCGCAGCTATGGCCGGGCTCTCGGTCGAGGATGATCCAGAAACACTTGTGAGACGCACTCTGCGGGAGCGCGAGGCGATCAACGCCGCACGCTCGAAAATGCGCGCGCCGTCATCCTCGCTGCGTCTGGTCTATGGTGCCGCTCTGGCAGCGGCGAGACGCGATGGCGGCGGACTGGTCAAACTCATGGAAGCGCTCGAAACCGAGCGCAAACGCCGGGGTGGCCGCCGTCTTTATGCCGCCGGTTCCCGAGCGGCCCTGGTTATGCTGTGTGCGGGAGGTAATTTCTCCCAAACGGGCATGTATTTCGACATTCTCGAAGCGATTGCTGCGCCCTGGTGGCGGCGCAAAGCGGCAGATGAGGAAACCTTCGCGGCGCTGATGGCCGCCACAGGCGAAACGCCTGAGACGGCGCTCGAACGGCTGGAACGCGCGGATGCCGCGCTGAACGCCGCAGGTGCCCCCAAACGCATCTGCAACGACGCCCGCTTCCTCGTGGCGGTCACGGACCCGCAGATCGATGATTTCACATCGGCCTGGACCGCCCTCAACATAGCTGTGCAACAGCGCCGCGGCCTGCGCCAGAGGGCGGGATGGACCAGCCTCGCCATGCTGGCGGCCCAGGTGGAAGACGGTTCCGATGCGGGCGATGCCTTGCTGATGGCCGATGAGTTCATCGGCAATATGCGGCCGCGCGTTCACGGCATGACAAGAGGCCGTTTGGCCGTGCGGCTGGCCGCGACCATGACCGGCTTGAAAACGCCGGGGGCAGCAGCCGCCGATTATGCGGCTATCCTGGCCACGCAAGCCGCCGTCATCGCCGCCACGTCCGCGTCGGCAGCGGCTGTTGTGGCAGCGACCTAATCTGTCCGCACTGCCACACTGGTTGAACCGCGTGTCACACCCTCGCTATCGGTCGCTGTCAGCCGAATCCGGTTGGCAGCAGGCGAAAACGCAACCGCCTCGCCCAGCCCGCGGGCAAAAACCGCAAAACTGGCGGTTTCATTCGACGCGAAGGTCCGCGTGAGACTTTCGGCAGGCGCAGCCAGACAGGCTCCCGTCGCCGGATCCGTTTCGCAAAGGCGTAAACGCAGCGAGTTCGCCAGACCTGTCCCGGACGGCCTTACGGTCAACTCACCTTCCGCACCAACATTGGACACCGCGGTCGCAAATGCCGAACCCGCGCTGGAATCGGCCAGCCGCAAAATGCCATCAGAGCTTGGCGTGACCGCAATCGCGATCAGATCAGGTGTCGGCGTTGGTTCGAAAGACAAGACCAGCGTATTGATACCCGAGCGGATATCTGCTGCATCGATAAAGTCGCATTTGAAGCGGAAACCGAGATCCAGCGCGGTAGAGACGGCCTCGGCGCGCGGCGTGACTTCAAGAATAAAACTTCGCGATGAGCCCGGCGCGATGTCGAAAACAGCGTTTCGATCGCCCGTCACGGCGTTGGTAGCCGGATCTGTCTCACGATAGTTAAACCCGGCTGCCAGTGGCGCAGCTGGCGCTATCCAGCACCCGCGCGCCGCTGCACTGCTTGGGTTCAGCACGGTTGCGAAAACGGTGGCCGGTTGTCCGGAAGTCACGGATCTGCTGGAAGGAAGGACAGCCGTTACAATCCGCCCGGTATCATCCGGTAATTCGCCGACATAAAAGGCACTTTCACGAACCTCGTTGCCATGTTCCGCCCGGATCACCCAGCCGCCTGTCTGTGCATCCTCAGGCATTTGATAGACGGCCAGATATTCCTCGCGGACAGCGAAGGCCGGTTGAGGCTCGAAATCCTGACTTGAGACCTCATTTCCGGAAGGGTCGCGCAGCGACAGGCGTGCCGTGGTCCCGGCCTGGGTATCGCTTGCATAGAGCCCCATATACATGCGCGCGCCCGGCAGGATGACGTCACGAATGTTGGGGATTTCGGAGTCGCAAAACGAGGGCGGAATCACCGGCGCCGCATCATGCGCAAAAACCGCCGTGATCCGCGTATCAATGTAGTCGGGCTGATGCTGCCAAAGGGTTGTCGCTTCGCCGCAAGTGCCGGCATAGGCATCAACAACGAAATCAGGAATATCCGGATGGCGCAGTTCGAAATGAAGATGCGGCGCTCCGGAAAGGCCCGAACTTCCGACCTCACCCAGATATTCGCCCGCTTCGACCCGCTGGCCAATCGGTTTCTCTGTCAGCGTTCCTCTGGAAAGATGCCAGTAATAAGCGGTGACGCCATCATCCTGAAGGACCGTAACAAAATTAGCCGCTGGACTGGCATGCAGGCCCAGGCAATTCCGGTCGGCCGCCCCATCGCCGCGATTGATGATCACTCCCGGCGCAGCTGCGATCACTTCGCCCCAGCCTTCTGTCATCGAATGACCGCGAAACGCTGCGAGCGAGATATCGATACCGGCATGATTATAGCCGGTGATCGTATCGTAGGTTCGCGTGCCGCAGGACCAGTCTTGCAATTGTCCAGCAGTGGCCAGATTCCGATCAACGAAGTTCGACATCAGGTGGACCTGGTATATTTCGGCATTCGCCGAAGCCCGCACAGGAAAAACCAGTCGATCAAAACTCGCTCGAAGCTGTTCGGGGTCCTGCAATTGCGGGCGCTCCAGGCCCAGTTTTTCCATGTTGATGGCGATCTGCCGGTCAATTTCTGCGTAATTGATGGGGGGATGAAGAGCCCCCGGCCTTGGCCGTGGATCCAGGGTCTGACTGTAAGCCGGTGCCATGACCGCCAGCAGGCCGGCGCAGACAAGACTGCGAAAAAACATGATCAATCTCCCCCTCATACCGTGACCCGTTCCATCAGCTGCGACAAGGGCCGTGACGTTAAAAATCCCGTGATCCCGAACATCGTCCCTCGGGATTGAATCGTGTTTATTCCCCCTCGCCGCTTGGGGTTTTTGCCCCAGTTTTAATCGTTTCAACGAAAAGGAAAAAACCATGCGGTCGATTGTTTCAAGTTTGCTGGCGGCCACCGCGATTGCGGGAGCAGCGGGCGCCGAGATCACCCATTATGTCAACGGTCATGTCTGGAACGGGTCAGGTTTCGAGACACGTACCCTCGCCGTGGAGGACGGACATTTCATTGATGTGTCCGGCACCCCTGACAGCGTGATTGATCTGGAAGGCGGATATGTCGTTCCAGCCTATGCAAATGCGCATCATCATATCACAAATCCAAACGATGCTGGCGGCTGGCAGTTTCTGGAACAGGGCGTGTTTTATGTCTGGAATCCCAATCTTCTGGGACGCGCCAGTTCTGATGGCGCACGCGAATACTATGCCCGCCGCGACACCTATGATGTGCGCACATCCTATGGCGGGATTACCGAGCCTGGGGGTCACCCGGAACCGCTCTACACGGTGACACTCCGGGAGTTTGTCTATCCGAACATCCCGATCGAGGACTTTCTTGGTGACGCGTTTCACTATGGCCGGACGCCAGCACAAATTGATGCCGCACTGGATTTGCTGGCCGAACAACAGGCCGACTTTGTCAAAACCTACCTCTTGTATTCGCAGGAATATGAAACCCGGCGCGATGATGACAGCTATGGCGCCGAGCGTGGCCTGAACCCGGACAACTATGCCTATCTGATCGAAGCGGCCCATGCGCGCGGCCTTCCTGTCGCGGTCCATGTTGAGACGGGGCATGATTTTGAAGTGGCGGCCCGCGCCGGCGTTGACATGTTCGCGCATATACCGGGTCATGCCGCTCAGACAGAAGTCGAGGAGATCGAAATCCGCCGCATCAGCCCGGAAGCCGCGGCCCTTGCCGCAGAAGCCGGCAGTCTGGCGGTTCCGACATTCTGGCTGGCGCGGTCGGTTTACTCCTACAACCAGGTTCAAAACCCGGACGAAGCGGCCCCGGAAGAAATCCGCCAGCAAATGTACCAGCTACAAGCTGACAATCTGCGAACTTTGCAGGATGCCGGCGTGCCAATCCTCACGGGCACGGATGCCGGATACGGCATTTTCGATGAAATCGAACACATGTACGGCACCGGCGGCATGACCAATGCCGAGGCCCTGACCGCTGTGTTCCAGACCGGCGCCTATCTGTTCCCGGACCGGCGGATCGGCTGTTTCGAAACCGGATGCGAAGCCGATTTTCTGTCGCTGAACGCGGATCCGTCGCAGGACCTCACGGCCCTGCGCCAGATCAGCCTCCGCATCAAGGCGGGTGAGCGCCTGGAAGCGCCCGCCGCAGACTAGCTGCCGGCCAGGGGTGCCACGTATTCAACGCTGGCACCCGGCCCCAGCGGCCAACCCAGATAGACCCAGCCCAGCATCATCAGGAAGCCGACGATCATCATCAACACCGAATACGGCACCATGATCGCTGTCAGGCTGCCTAGACCGAAGCCAGACACCCAGCGGCGCGCAAAGACAAGGATCAGCGGGAAATAGACCATCAGCGGCGTGATGATATTGGTCGCAGAATCGCCAACCCGGTAGGCTGCCGTTGTCGCTTCAGGCGACACGCCCAGAAGCATGAACATGGGCACGAAGACCGGTGCCAACAGCGCCCATTTCGCACTGGCTGATCCCACGAACAAATTGATGAACCCGGTCAATAGCACCAACAACGCCAGCACGAGCGGCAAGGGCAGGCCGGAGGATTCAATCACGCCCGCGCCTGTGACAGCGGTGATCAGGCCCAGATTCGACCAGCCGAACATCGCCACGAAATGTGCTGCGGCGAACGCCAGAACCAGATAGTAGGCCATATCGCCCATCGCCTTGGACATCATGTCGACAAGGTCTCGATGGTTTTTAATGGTCCCGGCAGCGGCTCCATAAGCCGTGCCTGCTGCGAGGAACAGAATGAAAAATCCCGCGACCAGCGAATTGAAGAACGGCGATAATCCTGTCACCGCATCGGCAGCCCCTTCATTAAACAGCGGAGTGCCCGGCCCCAATGTCAGGAAGGCCCAAACCACCGCAACCGCCAGAACGGCAAGGCCAGCCCAGAGTAAGCCCTTCTTCTGCCCATCGGTTAGCGGTGCGTTTGGATCATCGTCCTCTCCCGCTGCGCCAGGCGCTGCGCCGCCCGTCCAGGGGCCAAGCCGCGGCTCGATAACGCGGTCGGTCACATACCAGATGATCGGAAGATAAAGGACCAGAAGACCGATGATGAAATAGGTGTTCCCGGCAATATTCACCTCATAGCCGGGGTTGATGAGGTCCACACCGGCCTGGGTAATCCCGAACAGAAGTGCATCCAGCTGGCCCGGCGCGATATTGGCCGAGAAGCCACCAGACACCCCGGCAAAGCCGGCGGCGATACCGGCAATCGGGTGACGGCCCGCCGCAGCAAACAGGACACCCGCCAGCGGAATCAACACCACATATCCCGCGTCGGCAGCGTGGTTGCCGATCATGGCGATCAGCGCCACCACCGGCGTCAGCAGAAATTTCGGCGCGTTGCGGACACCGGCCCGCATGGCGGTTCCGAACAGTCCGGCACGTTCCGCCACACCCGCTCCCAGCATCACAACCAGCACATAACCTAGCGGGTGGAAGTGTGTGAAGGTCGTGGGCATTTGCGTCAGGAGCTGTTGAAGATTGGCCGGGTTCAACAAGCTGGCTACTGAAATGATCCCGTCTTCCCCGATCCCGAACCGGGCACGGCCAGATTCGCCCAGGCCGGCTAGCACCTCGGCATTAAGCTGAACCGATGTGCCGACAAAAGCCAACACAACGCTGATTACGATCAGCGCGAGGATCAGATAAAAGAAGATGAAAACCGGATCGGGCAGCGCATTTCCCGTCCGTTCTATCCAGCCGAGAATCCCCTTTTGGGCTTCCGGGTGTTCGGGTGTTGTATCCGCCGCCATGTCTCTCCCCTGATTTTCAGACGGTTAAGGGTTAACAGGGCTTTCGGGAATCGCAAGCGGGGCTGGAACTGGCTTGCACCTTCGAAAAGTCATGATAATCAGACCTGCAACAGGGGTAATAACGGGGAGGCTTGGCCATGGACCAGTTGCTCGGCGACAATCAGGAATTCATCAATCAGATTACGGAAATCGTCATGAATGGTGGCGTCAACGTGCTGTTGGCTCTGCTGATCCTGATCATCGGTTACATGGTGGCAGGTGCCGTCAAACGCACGGTCATCCGGATTTCCCAACAAAACCCCCGGATCGACGATACGCTGGCGAATTTTTTCGCCTCTATCGCGCGCTATGCCATCCTGTTGGTGGTTTTCATCGCGGTTCTGAACCGCTTCGGCGTTGAAACGACCTCACTGGTCGCGGCCATCGGTGCGGCGGCCTTTGCGGTCGGCCTCGCCCTGCAAGGCACGCTGTCGAATGTCGCCTCCGGCGTCATGCTGGTTTTCTTCCGGCCCTATTCCCTGGGTGATTTCGTCGAGGTCGCAGGCGTGTCCGGCACGGTGAAGGACATCAACCTCTTCACAACCGAGCTTGCCACGCCGGACAACAAAACCATCATTGTTCCAAATGGTCAGGCCTGGGGCGATGTCATCACCAACTACACCGTCAAGCCGACCCGGCGTGTCGATTTCACCTTCTCGATTTCCTATGACGACGACATCGACAAGGCGATGGATGTTGTCCGCGCCCATTTCGACGCCGATGATCGTGTCCATAAGGAACCGGAATTTTTTATTGGCGTGAAAGCCCATGGCGAATCCTCAATCGATCTGACCGCCCGGGCCTGGGCCGATACGTCCGATTATTGGGGGGTCTATTTTGATGCCATGAAAGGCGTGAAGGAAGCCTTCGACAAGAATGATATCGAAATCCCCTACCCACACGCTGTGGAAATTTCAAAGGACGCTTAGCGCCACATTCGCGCCCTATTCGCTTGCGAGTTTCACCGCATGACACAGTCACAGAATACCTCGTCAAAGACGACCGACGCCGGGCCGCCGCCTGAACGGAAAACGCGGATTCAGCGTCTGTTATCGATAACGCCGGGCGATCTTTTGCGCGTGGCATTGATTTCCGTAATCGTCGGTCTTGTGCTGGCGGCCTTCCGCGTTGATCCACGCCGCTTATGGGTCGATTTTTTCGGAACGATCGGCGAGGCTTGGTCTGAATTCCTCAGTATATCTGTAGATTTGGTCCGCTGGTCCTTTGAGTACCTCTTGCTCGGCGCAGTGCTCGTCGTGCCGATCTGGATCGTCATCCACATCGTTCGCTCATTAGGGAAGCGTTCACCCTAATCCCTGGTTTTGCTCGATAGTTCCGGAGCGCTGTCTTAAGGATAACGCGCTTTGGAGGGGTGTATGGGCGCAGCCACAGCCATCGATACATTTGCTCACTGGTCGTCGACCGGTGACACGTGGCGTGACCGCCCGGTGCTGGTCTATGAAACGGGGGCGCTGATGCGCCGCCTCATCGCCGGCTCACTCAAAAACGCCGGAGCCCGGAACATTATCATCGCGACAAATCGCAAAGAGGCCCATGCGGCGATCGAAGCCGATCTACCGGGCATGGTGCTGGCCGACTGGGAAGGCGGTCAAACCGATCACCGCAGCGGGCTATCCCTGGTGCGCGATATTCGCGGCAGCGATAACCCGGCTTACAGGGATGTGCCCATCGTCCTGACCAGCCAGCACGCTACCCGGACCGATGTCGAACGCGCCCGCGATAGCGGGATCAGCGAATTTCTTCGCAAACCATTGTCGGTCAAAAACCTTCTGACGCGGGTTGAAACTGCGGCCATGCCGCGCCGTTTTGTCAAAGAAACACGCTTTTCCGGACCGGACCGCCGCCGTCGTCCGCGCAATGAAAACGCCCACCGCCAACCCAATTTCAAACGCCAGCGTGATGTCGAGGACGGGTTGATTGATGCCCTCTCGGCGGCCCGCAATGCGTGCTATGCGCTGGCTGTTGAAGTCGCCCGTGATGGCTGCCCGCATGCGCGCCGGGTGTCGGTGTCACTCAAACGCTATCTGACAGCGGTCAATGAATTCGGCCCGTCAGAAAACGAGATCGTGGAAATGCACCGCGCGGCTCTGGTTCAGTTGGAACAGTCCCGTTCGGCGAATGCGCAAGTCCAGCTTGCCGTGGTCAACGGGCTGGAAGAAGTGGTGCGTATGCGGCTTTTGAAAGCCTAGCGTCCCGCGCCTTTCCCGCCTATGTCTGGGATCCGTATTTTAGGACACAGGCATGTCTGAATCCCTTCAGGAACTCCTCAACCGGCTTGCGCCGCTGATTGTGGATGGGTCACCCCATGCTCAGGCCCTGGGCCTTGCGCTGGATGGCCTCGGCCCGGGCCGGGCGACAATGCGCGCGCCCTATCGCGAAGATCTGATCGGTGATCCGGAAACCGGCGTCCTGCATGGGGGTGTGGTCACTGCCCTGCTCGATCATGCCTGCGGCGTGGCCGCTTTCTCCGGCCTCGGCGCCAAGGAAACACCCGCCACGCTGGATCTTCGGATCGACTACATGCGACCGGCGGAACCGGGCAATGACATTATCGCGGAAGCGGAATGTATCCGCGCGCATGGCCTCATCGCCTTTGTCCGGGCCACCGCTCATGACGGCGATGAAAGCGATCCGGTGGCGATGGCGTCTGCCGCTTTCATGGTGACGCGTCCGTCCAAGGAAGCCGCCGAAAAAGCACGGAAAATCATTGAGACCGGGGAGATGATCCGTGAGTGAGCAATTGATCCAGGACCTCCTGGAAGTGCCCTATGTGGCCAAATTCGGTATCAAATTCGAACGCAAGGGCGATGAGTTGACCGGTGTCCTCCCGTATGAAGAACACCTCGTCGGAAACCCGCTCGTGCCGGCCCTGCATGGCGGCGCCGTTGGTGCGTTTATGGAAGTCGTCGGCTCCGGCGCGCTTTTAGCGCAACAAAAGCTCATCCGCCTTCCCAAACCGATTGATGTGGCGGTGGATTACCTTCGCCCGGCGCGTCCCGTCGATGTTTATGCCCGTGCCCTGATTGGCCGGTCAGGCTCGCGAGTGGCGAATGTGCGTGTCGAGGCCTGGCAAGGCCGCCGCGAAGCGCCGGTTGCGACGCTTCATGGCCACTTCCTGATCAAGCCGGAACCGGTAACAACTAGTTAGCATTCCCTCGCCCCTTTTAAGGGGAGAGGGAAGAGAAAGCGGATCATTGATCCGGTTTCGAGGGTGAGGGGTTCATTTCCAGAAAGCGGATGGCCTCAAGAATGCTCTCTGCTACGCCGTCCAAATTGGTCAGAATGTCGTGGTTCCAGAACCGCAAAACACGCCAGCCTTTACTTTCCAACCAAGCCGTGCGTTCATCATCATAACTTTTCTGATCGGCGTGTTGGCCGCCATCAGCTTCGATGATCAGTTTTAATTCCAGACAGGCGAAGTCAGCGATAAAGGGGCCGACCGGAAGCTGCCGCTTGAATTTCCGACCGGCCAGATTTCGATTGCGCAGCAAGTACCAGAGCTTGCCTTCAGCATCTGTCTGATCGCGCCTTAATTTGCGGGCCTTATCGCGGTGGGGATGTCTCACCCCCTCACCCTACCCTCTCCCCCTCAAGAGGGGAGAGGGAAATTTGATGGATGCCGCATGAGCCAGCTCGCCGCAGGTCATCCTGCCGCATTTGCCGGAGCGACCGCGCGCCCTAACTTTCGGGTCATGAAAAACGATCCAGTCACCGCCTATTATGACGGGCTTTGCCCTTTTTGCGTTCATGAGATGAAAGTCTATGAGCGCCGGGGCCAGGGCAATGTCATCCTGCACGATGTGAATGGCGATATCCCGGAAGATGTCGACCGCAAGGCGGCATTGGATGCGCTCTGGGTCCGCAAGGCGGATGGCACACTGGTGACCGGTTGGGATGCTTTCATTGCCATCTGGGAACGCAGCCCCGGTTTTGAATGGCTGGCGGCGATCAGCCGCCCGCCGGTCATCAAGTGGCCGCTGGATAAAATTTATCGCTTGCTGGCCCCTTACCGGCCGCGCCGGAAATGTGCCGATGGCGCGTGCGAAATCTAAAGCCGATCTGCCCAGCAAAGTCTGCGTAACCTGTGGCCGCCCATTTACCTGGCGCAAGAAATGGGAACGCGATTGGGAGAATGTGAAATACTGCTCAAAGCGGTGTGCGGGCGCGCGCTAAACTGCCTTTACCACTTCACCAAACGCCAGCGCATGGCGCTTCGCCAGCGCCGTAACATCCCGCGAATAGCCACCGCCCATGACGACGCAAAGCGGCACGCCCGCGCTTTTGACGGTGTCGATCACATAGGCTTCGCGTTTGGCGAGACCTTCATCAGACAAGTCTAAGAGCCCCAGCCGGTCCTCGCGATGCGGGTCCACCCCCGCATTGAAGAAAACGAGATCCGGTTTTTCCTGCTCCAATAGTCCCGGCAGGGTGTCGGCCAGCGTGCGCAGATAAGCCTCGTCGCCCGTGCCTTCTTCCAGACCGATATCAAGATCGCTCGGCACTTTGCGGCGCGGCCAGTTTTTCTCGCAATGCAGGGAGAAGGTGAACGCACGCGGCTCGTTCGCGAAAATCTTTGCCGTGCCATCGCCCTGATGCACATCCAGATCCACGATCAGAATTTTCGAAACCGAGCCTTCATCCAGCAAAAGCCGCCCGGCCACGCCGACATCATTGAACACGCAGAAACCCGCCCCGCCTTCGGGCATGGCATGGTGAGAGCCACCCGCCAGATTGCCCGCCACGCCATGTTCCAGCGCGAGGCGCGCGGCCAGCACGGTGCCGGCCACAGACGATCGCGTGCGGTGTTCTATAAATTTGGTGACTTTAAAGCCGATCTTGCGCTGTGTCGCCTCATCCAGCGTCTGGCTTAAAACGCCCGCCACATAGGCGGGATTATGCGCCAGCGTCAGCCAGTTTTCCGGCGCCATCATGGGCTGGTGATAATCTTCCATCGAGGTCACCACGCCCTCGCGCACCAGCGCCTCGGCGACGGCGCGATACTTTCCCATGGGAAAGCGATGCGTCGCGGGCACGTCTGCCGCGACGTAAAGCGGATGAAACACAAGCGGCGTCAAAGCCTAGAAATCGTTTTCCAGAACAAAGCGATAGCGCACATCGCCTTTCTTCAACCGGTCGATGGCTTCGTTGATCCTGGACATGGGCAGATGCTCGGTCTGGGCGGTAATGTCATGACGCGCGCAGAATTCCAGCATGGTCGCAATCGTGGCGGGCGCCCCGACAGACGAGCCCGTTACGCTGCGCTGATTATCCATCAACATGCCGGCCGCGACGGGCATTGGCTCCATCACCGCGCCCACCATGTGCAGCTTTCCACGCGGCGCGAGGGCCGAGATATAGCGCGACCATTTCAGCGGCACATTCACGGTTGAGAGCACCATGTCATAGCGGCCTTTTTCAGCCTTCAGCGCGTCTTCATCGCGGCTGTTGACGATGCGGTGTGCACCCATGGCACGGGCTTCTTCGGCCTTGGCTCCGGTGGAGGTAAAGGCGGTGACTTCACAGCCCCAGGCTTTCAAGAATTTCACTGCCAAGTGGCCCAGCCCGCCAATGCCGATCACGCCCACCTTGTCGGTCGGCTTGATATTGTTCTGAACAATCGGATTGAACACGGTAATGCCGCCACAAAACAACGGCCCGGCTTTGTCCGCATCCACACCGTCCGGCAGCTTGACGGCCCAGGCGGCTTGGGCGCGCACCTTGTCGGCAAATCCGCCATACCGGCCTTGATGGGCCGCCGCCACGCCCTTGGCATCCCCGCACATATTGTGATCGCCACTCATGCAGGGATGGCAGGTCAGGCAGGAATGCGCATACCAGCCCACGCCCACCCGGTCGCCCGCTTTCAGATGCGTAACCGCAGACCCAACGCTTTCCACCACGCCGACCACTTCATGGCCGGGCACCAGCGGGTATTGCGAAACGAACCACTCATTATCGATCAGCGACACGTCGGAATGACACAGCCCACAGCTTTCCACGGCGATTTCGACCTCATCCGCCGGAAGCGGACCGGGATCATACTCATACCGCTCCAGCGCTGCGCCCTGTTCTTTTGCCGCCCATGCCTGGATCATCTGGGTCACTCCCCGCAAACTATTGTGATCAGCATATAGGCAAGTCGCGATTGCGTCCCACCTTTCGCGCGGCTAACCCGCAGCGATGGATCCTGCCACCCTCTCCCGCAAGGATGTCTTGCTGCGCGCCTGGCCGTTGGTTTTCGCCAATGCAGCGATACCACTGGCCGGCGTGGTTGATACCTTCGTCCTGGGTATTGCCGGGGATGAAACCGATCTCGGCGGGGTGGCGCTGGGGGCGGCCCTCTTCTCCATCGTCTATTGGAGTTTCTATTTCCTGCGCATGGGCACAACCGGCCTGACCTCCCAGGCCGATGGCGCGGGCGATGAAGACGAGGTGCAGCGCTCGCTGGTGCGCGCCATGGTGCTGGGGCTGGCGATCGGCGCGGTGATCATGGTCGCGCAATATCCGATTGGTGCGTTCGGCTTTTTCATCCTGCAGGGCGGAGAGGCCGTCGAGACCAATGGCGCGCATTACTTCTATGCACGCTCCTGGGGGGCGATCGGGGCGTTTGGGGTGTTTGCCATTACCGGCTGGCTGATCGGGCTGGGCCGGTCGACCGAAACCCTGATCATTCATGGCGTCATCAGCGCGGTGAATATCATCCTGGATATCTGGTTTGTCATGGGATTGGGCTTTGCTGCTGGCGGCGTTGGCGCGGCCACCGCGATTGCGGAATGGTCCGGCTTCGCGCTCGGGCTGTTCTTCGTGGTGCGCGTCATCGCAGGCCGGGGCGGTTGGCGGCCAAACGTCATGAACCGCACCGCCCTTCTGGAACCCGCCGCCTTGCGCAAAATGGTGGACATCAATCTCAACCTGATGATCCGCACCTGGGCGATGAATATCGGTTTCACCTGGTTTGCCAATGCAGGCGCTCGCCAGAGCGATGCTGTACTGGCGGGCAATCATGTCCTCTTGCAGGTGATCACCATCACCGCCTTCGTGCTCGACGCGTTTGCCTTTGTGTCGGAAACCGAAGCCGGGCGCGCGGTGGGACAGAACTCCGTGCCGCGCTTGCGGCGGGCTCTGATCCTTACCTCCGAACAGGCGCTGGTCGCAGGAGCGATCTTTGCGGCCGTGCTGCTGGCCTGGGGGGATGAAGCGCTGACCCTGGTCATTGGCGATGAAGATGCGCGGCAAGCCGCCATCGACTTTTTGCCCTATTGCGCCTTTGCACCGCTGATTGGCGCTATGGCGTGGATTTTCGACGGCATTTTCATTGGCGCGACCAGAGGCGCCATGCTGCGCAATTCCGCGATTGCCGCCGTCATAATCTACCTGGCCGCCGATTTTCTCCTCTCGCCCTGGCTGGGCAATCAGGGCGTCTGGATCGCCTTCCTGATTTATTATGCCGCTCGCGCCCTGACCCTCGCCGTCCAATATCCGGCGCTCGAACGGCGTCTGGCGGAATAATAGGCAACGCGGCGTTCGAACCGTCCCCTTGCCGGAACGGCCCATCAGCGCTAAGTCGCGCGGTCTATTTTTCCTTGTCTAAGAAAGCCTGCTCCATGTCCCTGTCTGCCCAAGCCGCCAACGCCAAAGCCTGGCCGTTCGAGCTCGCGCGGCAGATCCTCAAAAGGGTGGAAAAGTCCGGCAAGGATGAGGTGATTTTTGAGACCGGTTATGGCCCGTCCGGCCTGCCGCATATGGGCACGTTCGGAGAGGTCGCCCGCACCTCGATGGTGCGCCATGCCTTCCGCGTGCTGACCGATGATAAAATCCCGACGCGGCTGATCTGTTTTTCCGACGATATGGACGGGATGCGCAAGGTTCCCGCCAACGTGCCGCAACAGGACTTGCTGCAGCAATACTTACAAAAGCCGCTGACCGATGTGCCGGACCCGTTCGGCACGCATGAAGGCTTTGCCCAGCACAATAATGCGCGCCTGCGCGCCTTCCTCGACGGATTCGGGTTCGACTACGATTTTTATTCCGCGACCGAACAATACCGGTCCGGCGCGTTTGACGAGGTGCTCCTTCGCGCTCTGGAAAAATACGATGACATCATGAAAGTCATGCTGCCCACCCTGGGCGCAGAACGGCAGGCGACCTATTCGCCCTTCCTGCCGATCTCGCCCAAGACGGGCCATGTACTTTATGTGCCGATGAAAGCGACCAATCCTGCCGACGGCACCATCACCTTCACCGATGAGGATGGCGAGGATGTCACGCTTCCCGTGACTGGCGGGAATGTGAAACTGCAATGGAAGCCGGATTTCGGCATGCGGTGGGCGGCGCTGGGCGTGGATTTTGAAATGTTCGGCAAGGACCATCAGGCCAATGCGCCGATCTATTCGCGCATCTGCCGGATCCTGGGCGTCGAGCCGCCGGTGCAGTTTGTCTATGAGCTTTTCCTGGATGAGCAGGGCGAGAAAATCTCCAAGTCGAAGGGCAATGGCCTGTCGGTGGAAGAGTGGCTGCGTTATGGCACGCAGGAAAGCCTGTCGCTTTATAATTTCACCAAGCCCCGCACCGCCAAACGGCTTTATTTCGATGTCATCCCCAAGGCGGTGGATGAATATTATCAACATCTGGCGGCCTATCAGACGCAGGACGAAGCCAAGCGGCTGGAGAACCCGGTCTGGCATATTCATGACGGCCAACCGCCAGCGGAAGGCACGCCGGTCAGCTTTGCGATGTTGTTGAATCTGGCGTCGGTCGCCGGGGCGCATGACAAGGCAACACTGTGGGCCTTCCTTTCGAATTATGCGCCGGAAGCGACACCGGAAACTGACCCCGCGCTGGACGGTCTGGCAGAGCGCGCTGTGGCTTATTACGAGGACTTCGTGGCGCCCTCGAAAGTCTATCGCGAGGCCAGTGAGGTCGAGCGCGCCGCCATGCTGGATCTGATTGCGCGTTTGAAAGCTCTGGACCCGGCGGAAAAGGACGCCGAACTGATCCAGACCGAGGTCTATGCCGCCGGCAAGGAACAGCCCTTTGACAATCTGCGTGACTGGTTCAAAGGCCTCTATGAAGTCCTTCTGGGCCAGAGCCAGGGGCCGCGCTTTGGCGGTTTTGTGGCCATCTATGGCATCCCGGAAACCATTGCCCTGATTGAGAAGGGGCTGGCTGGGGAAATGGTGGCAGAATAGCCCTGCCTCTCACTTGTGTTTATAATGTTTGACATTCGGTCGATGATTTTTTACATCCTGTCATGTCAATAATTACTAACATGAGGTCGATGAGGTTTGACATGAGTTTCAGAGAGAAGAGCACCTGGGTGCTGCTGGCCGTAACGGTCATCGTCTACGGTCTTTACTTCGCCAACACGATAGGTGGAGCGCTGGCCAATGGTGTGCCGGAGGTGGCGGACAATGTACGCCTGTTCGGGGCTGTCGTGTTGATGGTCATCCTGTCCATCATCGCGCATATCGTGATCGCAATCCTGTCTCCCAAGGATGCTGATACGGCTGATGAACGCGACCGTCTGATTGAACTGCGCGGCGATCAGTACGGCGGATTCGTTATGGCGGTTGCCCTGTTTTCTACGCTGGGTCTGGCATTGGCAGGCGCGTCGGTATTCTGGATTGCCCATGCTGCGCTGGCCGGTCTTGTTGTCTCAGAGCTGGTGAAGTCGGTGTCCAAGCTGATCGATTACCGCCGGGGGGTGTAGTCATGGGTAAACCCACACGCATCACCAACCGGCTGCGCGAATTGCGCTTTCACTCAAAGGAGATGACGCAAGCCGAACTGGCCAAACGGGTCGGCGTGACCCGTCAGACCATTATCGCGATTGAGCAGGGGAAATATTCCCCGTCTCTGGAAGTGGCCTTCCAGATTGCAAATGTGTTCAAAGTGCCACTGGAAGAGGCCTTCCAGTATCCAGAGTCTGATTGATCAGGCGGCTGCCGGGCGATAATCGCCAAAATGCTCGTTCAGCATGCGTCGCAAGCGCGGGTCGGCATCGTTGACCGCATCCGGGGTCGGGAAAGCCGGAGCGGTGCGCAGCGTTTCGATCGGAACATTCAGCACACAGCGGTCATAGGCCGGATCAAAGGTCAGCGCTTCCCACGGCACAGCGTAGTAGCGTTCGCCCAGCTCGCTGGGTTGGTCCAGCACGACAACGGCGTGCATGACGCGGCCGGTGGCAACGCCGACGACAACATCGTCCATCATACCCAGCTTGCGGCCGGACGGGCTGACAACGGGAATCCCATGCAGGGCAGTGGCGGAAGAGATACGGGGGAGGATAGACATGGCCGAACTCCTTTCTAGAGTGGCAAATCAATCAAGCGCCACGGCCAGACCCAAACGCCGGGGACCTGATTTGAGCCTTGGCGCAAGTCTCTAACGCCAGTGATTCGACGACTTTTCAGTGACAGCGACGTGTCCCGAATGTGACGATTTGGCCGTGATCGTTAATGCATACGCCACACTAGATGTGGTGGATCACTGGCTGGCCCATACAATTCTTGCCATCCAGGCAATGTCGGAGGCCTTAAGCGTCCGGCCCGGATAGTCCGGGTTCAATGAGGCCAATTCGATGCCATCGCCGGAGATCCTGACCAATTCTTTGGCCAGAACCTCTCCGGCCGTCGTGCGCACGACTACCCGGTCGCCCTTGCGCGGTGTTTCACCGGGAGCCACCACAACGCGATCGCCATCGCGATAGACCGGCGCCATGGAGTCACCGGAGATTTGCAGCGCATAGGCATGGGCATCAGAGACGCCGGGGAAAGTCACTTCCTCCCACCCTTGACCGACAGGGAAGCCTGCATCGTCGAAAAACCCGGCATCGCCCGCCTGCGCGAGGCCAATCAGCGGGACCGACCGGGTTTGCGCGCTACCGGCTGCCAGGGCTGCAAACTCCTCAAAGCCAATCCGCGTCGCGGTCAGCGCCTTGGCGATGCTTTCGGTCGAGGGCCAGCGGGGACGTGAGCCATCCGCGCTGGTGCGCTTGGAGAGGTTGAATGTGGTCGGGTCCATACCGGCTTTTTTTGCCAATCCAGAAGCCGTCAAGCCGGACCTGGCCGCCAGAAGGTCAACACCCTTCCAGATTTGATTATGGGTCAGCATGGTGTTTATTCCGCTCAAGCTGAGTCGCTCCTTACTACAGGAATATATTCCTTGACCACAACTATAAATAGAATACCAGCCGGAATATTTTCCGCAAGCCGCCAAACACCGGGAGTCTGCGATGAATGATCCGATCTACAAATTGATTGACCCCCGCGACTGGGCGAAAGCGATGGCCGCGGGTGTTTTCAAGGGCGCAGGCGTTGATCTGGAAGATGGCTACATCCATTTCTCCACCGCCGTTCAACTGCCGGAAACGCTGGAAAAATGGTTTGCAGATTTTGACCGGCTGGCCTTGATCGAAATCGACGCCGATCATTTTGGATCCGAGCTGAAATGGGAAAAATCGCGGGGCGGCGATCTCTTTCCGCACCTCTATGATGAATTGCCCATGGTGGCCGTTCGAACCGTGCGCCTGTTGCGCAAGGGCGATGAAGGTGGCTGGCTTTTGCCGGAGGATTTATCGACGTGAGCGACCTCGGCAAGCTTGGCACCAAGGCGCTGCACGCCTTCCCGCCGGAATTGGCACATACGCTGAGCTTGAAAGCGTTGAAGTCCGGCCTGGTGCCTGTGCCAACAATCGTGCCTGATCCAATCCTTCAGACCTCACTGGCAGGGCTGGGCCTGCCCAACCCGGTAGGGCTGGCGGCAGGCTATGACAAGAATGGCGAGGTGATTGATCCGCTGTTGAAGCTCGGTTTCGGCTTTGTCGAATGCGGGGCAGTCACACCGCGGCCCCAGGCGGGCAATCCCAAGCCGCGGGTTTTCCGCCTGTCGCAAGACGAGGCCGTCATCAACCGGATGGGATTCAACAATGCGGGCTTGGTGGCGTTGAAAGAGCGCTTGTCATCGCGCCTGGGAAAACCCGGCGTGGTCGGTGTCAATCTGGGGGCCAACAAGGATTCCACCGACCGCACTGAAGATTACGTCACCTCGTTGACCGCGCTGGACGGGCTCGCGGATTTCTTCACCATCAATATTTCCTCGCCGAACACGCCGGGCCTACGCGCCCTGCAATCCAAGGAAGCGCTCGATGATCTGTTGGCGCGGGTGATGGCGGCCAAGGGCGCAGCCCCGGTCTTCCTGAAAGTCGCGCCGGATTTGAAGGATGAAGATCTGGCCGACATCGCCGCCAGCGCGGTCGAAAACAAAATTGATGCCTTGATCGTGTCCAACACGACCATCGAGCGCCCGGAAAGCCTCAAAAGTGCGGATCGCGCCGAAGCCGGTGGATTATCAGGCCGACCCCTGTTTGACGCCTCCACCTCGGTTCTGCGCGCATTTGCGAAAACACTGAACGGCGCGGTTCCGCTTATCGGGGTCGGCGGTATCGAAAATGCCGAAACGGCCTACGCGAAAATACGCGCCGGGGCGTCTGTCGTTCAGCTTTATTCAGCGCTGGTCTATGAAGGCCCTGGCCTGATTTCGCGGATCAATCAGGGTCTGGCTCTGTGCCTCAAGACGGATGGGTTCAGCAAGCTGGGCGATGCCGTTGGCGCAGATCTCTAGGGCGCCTGCCTCGCTGGGCTAAATGGTGCCTGACCACCTCGCCAGCCCTGCCCTGGCCAGTCATCCGTCCGTTAAACCAACTCCCGTGTGTTGATAGATTTTCACAGCCTATGTATTCAACTCACTTGTAACTGACTGACTGGTCAGTTATATGTAGAGCCATGAACACACATGCCAACCTTCCCCCCGCCCGCCGCCGACCGGAAGACCGTCCGGACGAGATTCTCACCGCCGCGATGGAGGTCTTCACCGAAAAAGGCTTTGCCGCTGCCCGCGTGGAAGACATCGCCAAGCGTGCCGGCCTCTCCAAAGGCGCGGTCTATCTCTATTTCGAGAGCAAGGATGCCATGCTGAAGGCGCTGGTGGAACAATCCGCCGGCGCCATCGTCAATGCCGCCACCGCCTTTACCGAGATCAGCGCCGGCGATGACCCCGAGAAAGCCTATCGCGCTATTTTGAAAATGGCGTTGGTCTCACTCACCGATCGGGAAGTTTCGGCAGCCACGCGCCTTGTGATGACGGAAGCCGGGCGGTCGCCCGAAATCGCCGCTTACTATCGCCAACGCGTGATCGAGACAGGCCGTAGCGCGGTGACCGCTCTCATCGACGCGGGTGTGAAAGCCGGCGTATTCCGCGATGTCGATCGCGACTCCGCCGTGCTCACCTTTATTGGTCCAGCCATTAAGCAGATGATGTTGAATTCAATCTTTCAGCGCGAAACCGATCCTGATTTCGATGCGGAGAAGATGGCGGATGCCATCGCGGACATTATCCTGAACGGGCTGAAGCCGCGCTAGCCTTCACCATCGAATATCTCTTCGATCTTCAGTTCAAACAGGCGCGCGATTTTAAACGCCAGCGGCAGAGACGGATCATACTTGCCATTCTCGATCGAGATGATCGTCTGGCGCGAGACACCCAGCGCATCGCCCAGCGCCTGCTGGCTCAATCCGCGTTCGCCGCGAAGCTCTCGGACCCGGTTCTTCATTCGTAGCGCCGTTTCACAATGTGCAAGGCGATGTAATAGAAGACCAAGCCCAGCGGCACGGCCATCGTGGTGACCAACGCCGTCAGATCGCCTGGAAGCGCGTCGGCGCTCCATAATTGCAGATTCATACCGAGGATCGTCATCAGCGTGACGACGGCGCCAAAGCCAAGCGCCAGTGCAGTGACATGAATGCGCTGTTGCAACTCGTCCAGTTGGCGCATCAGCACGTAAAATTCGTACAAAAGGAATAAAAGCGCGAAGAGGCCCGCATAGCCTGCGATGAGGGCAATCGTCGGGTTTCCACCCGCTTCCGCGTAAATCTGCGAACCCAGATAGAGCGGCAAAAACAGAAATCCGCTGATCAGCGAGCGCCAGACATAACGGCGGCGCGCCTGCGGCGGGGCCGAGCTGGCTTCCGGCATCAGATCCATGGATCAAACTCCTTCGATTTTTGGTGCGGGCCGCCGACGGTAAAGCCCCAACAGGGTGATACCTGCTGCGATAGCCGCGAGCGTGATCACAAGGCGGACCGGAAAGTTTAACAAGGCGGGCAGTTCCATCAGAAGATGAACCAGCCCGTTGACGGCGTAGGCAGATCCGCCGGCAGCCAGAATCGTCACGATCAACCCCATAAGTGTCGCCTTTCTCTGGCTACCGGCGGGCGGACAGGTCGTGCCGCCACTCATGCCTGGTCCTCTGTGGCGGCCTGACCGGTCAGGCGGCGCCATAGCCGCTTGCGGTTGGCAAACGCTGTCCAACCGCCAATCACTGCCAGCGACCAGAACAGGACTTCCGTTGCGATCGCAGCAATTGTGACCGCCACCGTGAAGGCAGCAATCGAGTCCGTAGACATGTAGGTGATGACCACACCGGCCCAGGCCCCAACGGTGGCCAGACCGGCCAGCACGAGAACGAGTTTGCGGATAAATGACGTCATGAGGAGATTCCTTCTTCGTTTATTTTCAATCGACCTTCAGGGGTTTGAGCCCCCGTTTTGTTAAGTGACCTTTACAGGTATAATGATAGGGACCCTTTACGTCAAGCACCCTTTACCATCGAACAGGTTTTTGCTGACCAGCCGCGCCGGAGGCTGGCGTTTTTGTCGGTCAGGCGGCAAACTCGCCGTCCGTAAATTACCGGGAAATGCCATGCCGAGATTAGTCCTTGTCCGCCACGCCAAAGCCGTTGACCGGATGGATGCGGATGATGACTTTGAACGCGGCCTGACACCACGCGGGCGCGAGGACGCCCGGACATCCGGCGACACATTGAAAGCAGCGGGTATCACCGTTGATCTGGCGCTGGTCTCGCCCTCGCAACGTACGCTTCAAACCTGGATGGCGATGCGCGAGGCTGTTGGAAATCCGGCGTTTGAGGACCCGATGGCGCTTTACCATGCCTCCCCTGACATGCTCATCCGCGCCGCTCGCGAAGCGCTTCGCCGGTCTGATGCCGTCATGCTGGTGGGACATAATCCCGGAATTGGCGCCCTTGCGCACAATCTGGCCGATCGGGCGGGACGGCTGCACAAGATGCCGGATGGCTACCCGACCTCTGCGGTAACGGTCTTTACCTGTGATCCCGAATTCGACGATGTCTCGCTGGATTTGATCATAAATCCAAAAGATTGAGTGGCGCCCCGATTCGCCACGTCAGGTTTTAACTGCTAAAGTTATCCACAACGAACATCGGGGTGGACGATGGATGGGCAGGGCTGGCCGCGCAGTGCGCAGGCCGGGCGAGATATGCGCGCGGTTGAGCGGTTGGCACCGCACCGCATCGCCGAGGTCTGGACAGATCAGGCCGCCAATGGGCTTTTTCGGAAACATCCGGAATTTTCAGCGAGGACGGGCATTACGCCCGGGCAGAAACTGGCCGCCATGACGCTGACTTTGCTCGCCTTCAGCACGATTGCCTTGTTCCCGGCGTCTGGCTGGACGGGACTGCAGCTCGCATTTGCGCTCGGTTTTTCAGCGCTGATCGCCTTGCGACTGACAGCGGCGGCATGCCCTCCCCGCTGGAATGAGGGGCCAAAACTCGATGATGATGAATTGCCGATCATCACAATCCTCGCCCCGGTCTATCAGGAAGCCAGCGTGCTGGACCAGCTGACGCAGGCGCTTGCCGCAATCGACTATCCGGTTTCGCGCCTCGACATCAAAATCATCATGGAAGCCGATGACCGCGAGACGATCAAGGCAGCCCGCCATTGCGTGTTCGACAGCCGGTTTGAACTGGTCATCGTTCCACCCGGTCTGCCGCGCACCAAGCCCCGTGCGCTGAATTATGGCCTTCATTTTGCTCGCGGCGATATCGTTACCGTTTACGATGCCGAGGATGTCCCTCATCCCGGACAATTACGGGCGGCGGCGGCGGCGTTTGCAGCGGGCGATACGGCCTTGGGCTGCGTTCAGGCACCTCTCAATTGGTATAACCACGACCGGAACTGGCTGACCCGGCAATTTGCACTGGAATATGCCATCCAGTTTCACGCCATTTTACCCCTTCTGGCACGGCTGGGCTTGCCCTTGCCGCTCGGCGGCACGAGCAATCACTTCCGGCGTGAGGCGCTTGAGGCCGCCGGCGGGTGGGACGCCTATAACGTCACCGAAGATGCTGATCTCGGATTTCGACTGGCCCGGCTGGGCTATCGCAGCGATGTTATAAGCCTGCCGACCATGGAGGAGGCCCCGGAAAATCTGGGGCCCTGGATCCGCCAGCGATCCCGTTGGCTGAAGGGCTATCTGCAATCCCTCGCCGTTCAATTGCGCCAACCCCGACACCTGCCATTGCGGGCAATGATCAGCCTGTCCCTTACACTCGGCGCAGCCGTGATCTCCGCTTTCCTGCACGGACCCGCCATCATGTTGTTTCTGGGCCTGTTAATCATGGGGAACACAGCCAGCCTGCCGGCGGCCGGGCTTCTGGCTTGTGGCTATGCCGCATCAGCCCTGTGCGCCGCTGTTGCCATCCGGCGGGCTGGTCTTGAAACGCGTGCGGCAGATCTGGCCCGTATGCCGCTTTATTGGCCGCTCCAGGCGGTTGCGATGTTAAGAGCACTTCGCGAATTGCGCGACCGCCCCTATTTCTGGGCCAAGACCGAACACGGATTTACAAAGGCGCCGCAACCGGCATGTCCCTTACCCTCACCCTCATCCTGCAAACCGTCTCTCTCGCAGCTTTTGCCCTCTGCGCCTGGCGGTCAAGCAAGGATCCGGACCCGGCAAAAGGTCCGCGCCTGATCCCCTGGACGCTGCTGGCGATTACGCTGGGATTCTGGAACCTGCTGGTGCTGGCTCATCTGGTTTCATTCATCGGGATCGAGACCGGCGGCCGGTTCAACAGCCGGCTAGGCCTGTAAAGACCGGTCCGGCTTACCATCTCGTCACTTGATTTGCCGCTCAACTGCGTCACTTTCGACGGCGGAAGGCGCACGGCACGTTAGCCATGTGAGATCGGGGCTTATCGCATGAATAGATACTGGATCGCAGGTGGCGTCGGAGCCGTCATTCTGGCGGCGGCTGCCTGGTATTTCATGGGCGCTGCAGAACCTGAAGGCGAGTTGGTCATTGAGAGCGAGGCCGCCGAGATCGCGGATATCCGCCGCTCGGTTGCCGCGACCGGCTCTGTGCGCGCGCGCGTTACCGTCGAAGTCGGCTCCCAGCTCTCCGGACAGATTGCCGAGTTGAATGTCGACTTCAACTCGCCCGTGTCCGAAGGCGATGTGATCGCCCGCATTGATCCGCAAAGCTTCGAGACCCGCGTGCGGGAAGCGGAAGCTGCTGTTGCCACGGCACAGGCGCAGGTCTCCCTGCAACAAGCCGGCCTGCAGCGCGTAAATGCCAATCTGCGCGTGTCCGAAGAAGAATTTGAACGGGTGGAGAACCTGCTGGAACGCGGCATTGCCAGCACCGCGGCCTTCGAAGCGGCTGAGGCGGCACTGGAATCCGCACGGTCAGAACGCGCCGTGGCGCAAGCGCAAATTCAAAATGCCCGCGCCACCTTGCAACAACGCGAAGCCACCTTGTCCGGAGCCCGCATTGATCTGGAGCGCACCATCATTCGCGCGCCCATCGACGGGGTCGTGATTAATCGCGAAGTCGATATCGGCCAGACTGTGGCCGCCAGCCTGTCGGCCCCCGTGCTGTTCACCATCGCGCAGGACCTCTCCGTCATTCAGATCGACGCCCAGGTCGACGAAAGCGATATTGGTCAGATCCGCGAAGGCCAGCAGGCGACCTTCTCGGTCGATGCCTTTCCAGGCCGTAATTACGAAGGCCGCGTCGATCAGGTGCGTCTGGCCGCCACAAATGAAGCCAATGTGGTGACCTATACGGTGGTCATCACCGCCGAAAATCCGGGCCAGCGGCTGTTGCCCGGCATGACCGCCAACCTGGATATCGTCACCGGCGAACGTGAAGGCGTGCTGTCCGTGCCCAATTCCGCACTTCGTTTCCGCCCGTCAGGCACGCTGGAAGCGCGCGCGCGTCCGGCAGAAGCGCCAGAGCAGGGCCGCCGGGGTGGCGGACAACGCGGCGGTGGTGGAGGAGGCGGCATGCTCGACCGGCTCGCTGAACAGCTGGAGATGACCGACAGCCAGCGCGAAGATGCCCAACGGGCCATCCGCTCGGCTTTCATGGAAATGCGTCAGCAGATGCAGGCCGGGGGCGGCCGGCCGGATCGCTCGGCCATGAACCAGCTCTTTGCCAATGCGTTGCGCGATGTGCTGACGCCCGAACAAATGGCCCGCTTCCGCGAAATTCAGGCCGAAAACGCCGAAACCCGCACCGCCAGCGTCTGGGTGGAGGACGCGGACGGCTATCTGGAAGAGCGCCGCCTGCGCGTGGGCGTCGATGATGGCCGGCGTACCGAAGTGGTTGGCGGCCAGCTGGAAGAAGGCGAAGCGGTGATCACGCGTGCGCGGATGTCTGGCGGATGAGCCAACCGCTCATTCACTGCCGGGATGTCGCCCGCATCTATGAGATGGGGGACAACAAGGTCCACGCCTTGAAGGGTGTGTCGACCGACATTCACGCCGGTGAATATGTCGCCATTATGGGGCCGTCCGGGTCTGGCAAGTCGACCTTCATGAATTTGATCGGAGCGCTCGACCGGCCCACTTCGGGCACGCTTGAAATCGATGGCGAGCAACTGGATCGCATGCGGGCCGACCAGCTCGCGGCTTTCCGCGGTCGCCGCGTCGGGTTTGTGTTTCAGCAGTTCAACCTGTTGCCGCGCACCAGCGCGACGGAAAATGCGGCTCTGCCCCTGGTCTATTCCGGTATTCCGGCCAGAGAACGCATGGAACGCGCCGAGCGCCGTTTGACCCAGGTGGGCCTCGGCGAACGCATGGACCATCATCCCAGCCAGCTTTCCGGCGGTCAGCAACAGCGTGTCGCAATCGCAAGGGCGCTTGTGAATGACCCCGCCATTTTGTTGGCAGATGAACCCACAGGGGCGCTCGACAGCCAGACATCCGAAGAAATTCTGGCGATTTTCGATCAGTTGAACCGCGAGGGTATGACCGTCATTCTGGTGACGCACGAATTGGAAGTCGCCGAACACGCCAAACGGCAGATCATTTTCCGGGATGGCGAGATTGTAGAGGACCGCTCATGAACTTGCTCGCTGCAATCCGCGTTGCGCTCACCGCGCTGCGGGTAAATCTCTTGCGGTCCGCGCTGGCCATGCTCGGTGTCATCATCGGCGTGGCTGCTGTCATCGTCATGGTCTCGGTCACCGATGGCGCCAAGCAGGCGATGGAAGAGCGCATTGCGTCTTTCGGAGCCAACTTGCTGATCATCCGGCCCGGCTCGTCGGCCTTCGGTGGACGCCGGGGCGGTGCCGGTACCGCGACGTTCATGAACGATGCGGACGTAGCCGCAATCCGGGACGAGATTGACGGTATCGCGGCTGTTTCCGGTGAAATGAGCGGGAATGCCACCTTTGTGGTTGAGGGCAATAACTGGTCAACCCGGATCCAGGGCGTTCATGCGGAATATTTTGAAACGCGTGACTGGTTCGCCGAAACCGGACGCGAATTCTATCCCGACGAAGTCCGCTCGGGTGCCCGTGTGCTGATCATTGGTCAAACACTGGCCCGCGAACTGTTTGGCGCATCCGACCCGATCGGTCAGATCGTGCGCGTTGGAACCACGCAGATGGAAGTCATCGGCGTGATGTCCGCCAAGGGCCAGTCCAGTTGGGGACAGGATCAGGATGACACGGCGTTCGCGCCCATCTCCACGGTTCGTGACCGTATTCTGGGCTGGAATCTGGGTGTCCGTGACCCGGTTTTCACCATCTATGCTGAAATCGACGGGTCGGCAGACGCAGAGCTCGTCACGGCTGATATCGAAGATCTCATGCGCATCCGCCGCGAAATTCAGCCTGGCGCGGAAGATGATTTCAACGTCCGAAATCTGGGTGAATTCATTCGCGCCCGAAACGAAACGGAAGACCAGCTCGGCCTGTTACTGGCGGCGGCAGCCGCGATCTCACTCCTGGTCGGCGGCATAGGGATCATGAACATCATGCTGGTCTCGACGACAGAGCGCACGCGGGAAATTGGCTTGCGGCTGGCCGTCGGTGCCAAGCGCGGCGACATCCGAAATCAGTTCCTGATCGAAAGCGTTGTGCTCTGTTTTGCGGGTGGGCTGATCGGTCTCGGTATCGGAATCGGGGCCGCCGCCTACATGGATTCGCTGGATGAATTTCCGATCTCTATCGAACCGGTCGTGGCCCTGATTGCTATAGGGGCCTCTGCTTTTGTCGGCATTTTCTTCGGGTTTTACCCCGCCCATCGCGCTTCCAGACTTGATCCCATCGAGGCGTTGCGCTTCGAATAGGGCCTCTAGGGAGGCAAACATGATCCATAGACGGGCTTTTCTGGCTTCCGCACTCGCGGTTTTCGCAGTGCCAGGGGCCGCTCATACGCAAGGTACGAACAGCACCATTCGCCACATGCTAGTCACCGCAACCCGCGCCGCGACCCAACGCCTGGGCCGGTTCGACGGGTTTTTCGGGGACGGGCTGGTTCGTATCCCGCTTCCTGGCCTGCTGGGTTCGACGCAACAAAGGCTGGAGCCATTGGGATTGGCAGGTCCGCTGGACGATCTGCAGCTGCGCATGAACCGGTCGGCTGAAAGCGTCATGCCGGCGGCGCGTGACCTGGTGATTTCCGCCATCCGGTCTTTGACCATCTCGGACGGGCTTTCGATTTTGCGCGGCGGGGATACCGCTGCCACCGCCTATCTCCGATCCCGGACAGAGACCTCGCTTGGCGGACTTTTGCGGCCTCCCATGGAAGAGACGCTCACAGACTCCGGGGCCTATGGCGTGCTGGATCAAGCCGCGGGCTTGATAGATCAGCGCAGCGGCATTGGCCGCTTCTTCGGTGGCAACCGGACCGCGCGGTCATCCGCTTCGGACTATCGCGAGCAGGTGACCGATTTTGCCGTTGAAAAGGCGCTGGATGGCGTCTTTTACTATGTCGGCGAAGAAGAACGCAGCTTCCGGGCCAACCCGACGCGGCGGGCTGAGGACGTGCTGCGCGGACTATTCGGACAATAACAGCCTGCCTGACAGGCCTAGAGGGGGAGTGAAATGGCGAAAGTTTTGGTCACCGGAATTAGCGGGTTCATCGCCAAACATGTGGCTTTGCAACTATTGCAGGGCGGGCATGAAGTTGTTGGAACGGTCCGTGATACGGCCAAGTCCGATCCTGTAAAGGAAACGCTCGTCCGCCATGGCGCGGATCACAACAAGATCAGCTTTGTCGAAGCCGATCTGACGGGTGATGATGGTTGGGCGGAAGCTGTCGCGGGTTGCGATTATGTCCAGCACCTCGCCTCGCCCTTTCCGATGGAGCAACCCCGCGACCGGGAGGCTCTGGTTCCGGCAGCGAAAGAGGGCGTTCTGCGCGTCACAAATGCAGCTCTGGACGCGGGCGTGAAGCGGATTGTCGTGACCTCTTCACTCGCAGCCGTGATGTATCACCCAAAGTTCAAGGGGAATTTCACCGCCGGGCCGGAAGACTGGACGGACCCGGAATGGAAAGCCATCTCCCCCTATATCGTCTCGAAGACACGCGCAGAGCTTGCGCTGTGGGAGCTGCTCGATCAACGCGAGGCCCGTGACAAGGCAACGGTGATCAATCCGGGTCTGGTGCTGGGACCTGCGCTGGATGAGCGGATTGGCACCTCCTTGTCGGTCGTCGAGCTTTTGTTGAAGGCGGCCTATCCAGCTTCCCCGCCGATCTGTTTCCCAACGGTCGATGTGCGCGATCTGGCCGCATTACATGTGGCCGCCATGGAGTCGCCCAACACAGCAGGGCTGCGTCTGCTGGCGGCGGCTGACACGTTATCCATGCAAGAAACCGCATTGGTATTGCGCGACGCCTTTCCGGCCTTTGCCAAGAAAATCCCGACTGGCGAATTGCCGGCATGGCTGGTGCGCTTCATGGCCAATTTCGACCGCTCGCTCCGGTCGGTGACCTCTGACCTCGGCCGCCGCCGGAACGCGAACACCGCCTATGTGACCGAGAAAACCGGAATTGCTTTCCGGCCTGCTCGGGAAGCGGTGATTGCGGCCGCCGAATCGCTTATTGAGTTTGGCGTAGTCGAACCACCGAGCTGACCATGATCCAACGCTTTGCCCTGTCTTTTCTTGTTTTTATTGGCCTTGCGGCGCCCGCCGCGGCGCAATTCGCCTGGCCGACAGAAGCCCCGGAAAACTGGGCCCTGGCCATTGTGGATGTTGAGACCACGGGCCTGGATCCCGCCTATAATGAAATGATCGATCTGGGCGCGATCTATACCGATCTGGACGGGAATGAGATCGGCCGGTTCTTCATCCGCATGAACCCGGATCACCCTGACCGCGCCAGCGAAGGCGCACGCGGCGTCAACGGCTATGACGAAGCACGCTGGCAGGAGCTGGGCGCGGTTTCCGAAGAAGAGGCAGTTGCAGCCTTCCTCGCCTTCCATGAAGACATGTCGGGCGAGCGAACAATTATTTTCACGGCCTACAACGCCTATTTCGATCGCAGCTTCCTGGACGCACTGTTGCAGGAACACGGCTCCAGCTTCCGTGATCTTTACACCTATTATGTGCTGGACCTTCCCTCTGTCGCCTGGGGCCATGGTCTCCGTCATTTGCGCAGTTCCGGCAATGCGGTAGCCATAGGGCTGGAACCGGAAACGGACGACCCCCTATTGCACACGGGCGAGACCGGGTCACAGTTTAATCTGGAGCTTTATCGCGCCATTCTGGCGGCGCAGGCCGAGACCGCGAACTAACCGGCCTGAGCCGCATTGAACAGCGTCCGCAATCCATCAATGGCGACCATCACGCCAACCGAAATCACGATGCCAGAAAAAACATAGTTCAGGGCCCGCTTGCGCTTCGCTAGCGCTTTGGACGCCCAGGTCCCGCATATACCGCCAATGGCGCCGCCGAGAATAAAGAGAATCGCGACACGCCAGACGACCAGGTCTGACAGGGCGTAGCTGGCTGCAGTCGCCGATCCGAAAGCGGTCACAGACACAAGCGACGAGCCAATCGCATTCAAGAGCGGCATCGCCGTTGCCACGATCAGACCGGGGACGATCAGAAACCCGCCACCTATACCGAAAAACCCGGACAGTCCGCCGACCATCAGGCCTGACCCCGCCAGCTTCGGGGCCAGCCGCCATGTCAGCCGGACATCACCATCTCCGCCCGAGCGGGGCCGCAACATCAATAGCCCCACCACAATCATCAAAAGGCCGAACAGGCCCAGCAGCAATTCCCCGTCGACGCGCTTTCCGGCGGCCGCGCCGACGAATGCGCCCGCCACGCCGGCCGCTGCAAACACCAGCGCACACTGCCATTTCACATTCCCGGCGCGGGCATGCGTCATGAGGTTGAAGAGTGCACTGACAGCGACCGCCAGCGCGCCGGTTCCGATCGCCAGATGCGGGCTGCCAATCCGCACCACATAAACCAGCAGCGGTACAGCAAGGATGGACCCACCCCCACCGATCAATCCGAGAATGAAGCCCACAAGGCTGCCCGAAAATACCGAGAGCAGGTCTTGCAGCATGATTGGCGCTCCTGTCCCCGGCCCGCGATTATCCCGCGCGGTCCAGCAAGTCTTTCAGATATTTCTGATATTCGGTTTTCGGACTGTCATCGACGAGGTCTTCCAACCCCGCCCGGTCAATAAAGCCCATGCGGAAGGCAATCTCTTCCGGGCAAGCCACTTTCAGCCCGGTCCGTTCTTCAACCACTTTGATGAACTGGCCAGCTTCAAACAGGTCGGCATGGGTCCCGCCATCCAGCCAGGCCACGCCCCGGCCAATCGTTTTCACATGAAGATCGCCCCGCTCCATATAGGCGCGGTTGACGTCCGTGATTTCCAATTCGCCACGCGCCGAGGGTTTGAGGTTCCAGGCAATGTCCAACACGTCGGGATCATAAAAATAAATTCCGGGCACCGCGAAATTCGACTTCGGTTTCTGCGGCTTTTCTTCCAGGGAAATGGCTTTGCCATCCGGGCCAAGCTCGACCACACCGAAGGCGCTGGGGTCTGCGACTTCATAACCGAATATCGTCGCGCCCTTGTCCAGCCTTGCCGCCTCCTGGATACGATGAGACAGGCCGTCACCATAAAAAATATTGTCCCCGAGTATGAGGGCGACATGCCGGTTTTGAAGCTCGTTCGCCGCAACACGAAATCCTTCGGCGATGCCGCCCGGCTTGTCTTGCGCCACATAGGTAAAATCGAGACCCCAACGCTTGCCGTCGCCCAAAAGCGCCTGGATTTGCGGTATCGAGTCCGGATTTGAAACAATCACGAACTCCCGGATCCCACCCAGCATCAGGGTTGTTAGCGGATAATAGATCATCGGCTTGTCGAACACCGGCAGGAGGTGCTTGTTGACCGAATGCGTCAGCGGATAAAGGCGGCTGCCCGTGCCGCCGGCCAGAATGAGGCCCTTCCATTTTGCCGGCATCAGGCGTCTCCTTCGCTGCGGCTCAGACCCAGCCGCGCGATTTCAGCCGGATCGCGCGATAACCATTCCGGATGGGTCAAATACCAATCGAGTGTCTGCGACAAGCCTTCATCCAAGGTTACCGCCGCCGCCCAGCTCAGCTCCGACTTTGCGCGGGCCGCATTCACCGCATAGCGCAGATCATGACCCGGCCGGTCTGTCACGAAACGGATCTGGTCCGCATAAGGCGCTGTGCCGGGACGTTTCTGATCCAGCAATCCACAAATATCCCGGACCAGATCAATATTGGTACGTTCCGCATCGCCGCCGAAATTGTATTTCCGGCCCGCGCGTCCTGTGGCCATAGCGGCAATCAAGCCCGCAACATGGTCTTCGACATAAAGCCAGTCCCGGATGTTCTCGCCCGTGCCATAGACAGGGATGTCCGCGCCCGACAAAGCCGTCCGGATGACCGTCGGGATCAGTTTCTCCGGATGCTGGAACGGTCCGTAATTGTTGGAGCAATTCGTGATAACCGCCGGCAGACCATAGGTTTCGGCCCAGGCGCGCACCAGATGGTCGGCACCGGCTTTTGAGGCCGCATACGGGCTGTTCGGCGCATACGGCGTATCCTCACGGAAAGCGACATCCGTCATTGCGAGCGTGCCATAAACTTCGTCTGTGGAAACGTGAAGGAAGCGAAACGCATCTGCCGCCTCACCCGGCAAACTCCGCCAGTATTCCAGCGCACAATCCAGCAGGATGGACGTTCCAACCAGATTTGTCTGGATAAACACGCCCGGCCCGTCAATTGACCGGTCGACATGGCTCTCGGCTGCCAGGTGAAAAACCTGTTGAGGTTTGAAGGTCTTGAACGCGTCGCTAATGGCCGCTCGGTCCGTGATATCGGCCTTGAGAAAGGAATAGTTATTCGCCCGGCTGACTTCGGCAACGGTGCGGGCGTCGCCCGCATAGGTCATGGCGTCCAGATTGACGACTTCATGACCGTCAGCAACCAGCCGGCGCACCAACGCCGAACCGATAAATCCGCACCCGCCTGTGACCAATACCCGCATAAATCCCCGCTTTCATCCCGCCCCCTCGCAGAAAACAGCGCAGCGCCAGAAAGGCAACCGGAAACATCAGGTTAGCGCCAAAGAAAAAGGCCCGGCACTGGGCCGGGCCTGTTCCATTATTATTTGCAGCTCTGAAGCCTACCAGATGCTCACACGGCGTTCCGGCGGCAGGTAGAGCGCATCGTCCTCGGTCACGCTAAAGGCATCATACCAGGCGTCCATGTTCCGGACGACGCCATTGGTGCGGTACTGGTTCGGGCTGTGCACACCTGACAGCAGGCGGTTGCGCATCGAGTCCTCGGTGCGGATCCCGCGCCAGACCTGTGCCCAGGCCATGAAGAAGCGCTGCTCGGGCGTGAAGCCGTCAATCACTTCGCCACCGCCATGATCCTCGAGATACATGCGATAGGCGTGAAGCGCGATGGACAGGCCACCGAGATCACCGATGTTTTCACCCATGGTCTGATTGCCGCGCACGCACTCGCCCTCGATCGGACAGAACGCATTGTATTGCTCTTCCAGAACCGAGGTCCGGGATTCAAATTCACCACGGGCGAACTCGGTCCACCAGTTGCGTTGCAGGCCGGTGCCATCAGAACGGCTGCCCTGGTCGTCAAATCCATGGCCCATTTCATGACCAATGACGCCGCCAATGGCGCCAAAGTTCACCGCCGCATCTGCATACGGATCGAAGAAGGGGGCCTGAAGGATGGCCGCCGGGAAAACGATTTCGTTACGCTGCGGGCTGTAATAGGCATTCACCGTTTGCGGGCTCATGAACCAGGCCCAGGACCGGATCGGACCGCCAAGGCGGGACCGGCTGTCGTTGCGGCCCCAATCGCGCACGGCATTGGCATTCGCGATCAGCTGACCCGGCTCCATGTCAATCGTGGAATAGTCGCGCCACTGGGTTGGATAACCAATTTTCGGAATGAACGCTTCGAGCTTGGCGAAGGCTTCAACCCGGGTCTCGTCATCCATCCAGGGTAAAGTATCCAGACGATCAGCGAACGCCCGGCGCAGATATTCCACAAGCTCGGTCATCTGGTCGCGATAATCCGGCGGGAAGTATTGCTCTACATAAACCTGACCGATCAACTCGCCCAACCGGCCATTGACGAATTGCACGGCGCGCAGCTGGCGCTCGCGCTGTTCTTCCGTGCCATTCAACCGGGTGCCATAGAAGGCGAAGGACGCTTCATCATAAGCCGCCGGCAGCATGGAGGTGTGGTTGTCGATGAAATGGAAGGCCAGATAGGAGCGCAGGGTCTCAACCGGCGTTTCCGAGAAGAGCTGAGCCAGCCCCTGCACCGCCGTATTGGTGTTGACGATGATCTCTTCCTGACCGGCAACATCCTCCTCTTCGAGGAAGGCGCGCCAGTTAAAGCCCGGCGCATAATCAATCAGCTCGTCGACGGTCTGAAGATCATAATTGGCGATCCGGTCACGCCGCTGTGCGCGCGTCCAGTGAATCTCGGCGATCGCCGTTTCCAGAGCCAGAATGTCTTCGGCGCGTGGGCGGCCATTCTCGATGCCCGCGCGGTCAAACACGCCGGTAATGTAGTCGACATAAGCAGCCCGATGGCCCGGGAAGGGCTCGTCATCGCGCAGGTAAAAATCACGGGTCGGCAGGCCCAGACCGGTCTGGCCGGTCGAGATGACATAGCGTGTCGGGTCACCCGGATCGATGGTCACGCCAAGCGAGAACATGGTCATATGCGACGGGCGGCCAAACCAGCGTGCGATATCATCATGCGTCGTCGAGGCCAGAATACCGTCAATTTCGGCTTGAAGCGGCGACAGGCCGAGCTCCTCGATCCGGTCGGTATTCATATAGTCATTATACAGGGTGCCGATCTGGTATTCGGCAGTGCCCGGCTCGGCCTCCATGGCGGCCGCTGTGAGAATGATGTCCTCAATCCGCTCTTCGGTTTGCAGGAACAGCTCGGTAAACGCATTCATGCTGGAAAAACCAGCCGGCAGCTCTGCCGTCTCGAGCCAGCCTTCATTCACATAACGGAAAAAGTCGTCGCCCGGATCAATATCTGCGGCAACGTGTTGCGTCTCGACGCCCCAGCTGCCAAGCGCTGGCTCTCCGCCTTCAGCGGCTTCCGAGGCCACATCAGTGGACGCGGTTTCGGTCTCGGCCGGTGTTTCCGCCTCTTCTGCCGCGTCACGCGGGCTACACGCGGCGACAAGCGCAACACAGGTCGATGCCAGAAGGATTTTTCTGATCACAATAAAGCTCCCCACAGTGGTTCTGCCCCGTTAACTAGCGGTAACTTGGCCAAGCACAACTGAAATAACTGTCATATTATCCGGGCTGCGGCGTTCCGGGCTCGCATTGATTATTGAACAGTCCGGACCGCAACGCTGGTCCCGCCGAGGATATTGCCGTCCAATGCGGGAGCAACAGATGGTGCGCTTGTATCTGCCGGACCGAACAGGACATTGACCCGGTTTTGCCTCGCAGCGAGTGGAATCGGCTCCGTGCCAACCCCGACAATCACGGTGAAGGTTCGCACCTCGTTTGCGCCAAACGGTACGAACGCCGTGGTGGCAGGCTGGGACAGGCACGCGCCTGTCGCAGGGTTGGATTGACAGATCGCGGCTTCCAGCGCTGTGCCCGGTATGGTCGGGCTGCCGGCTGTTGCCGCTATCAAGCGCGCAGGACCAAGATTGATCACGGCCACACTAAAGCGTTGAATGCCGCTTTGCGGCACCGAGACAATCCCGTCATTGCTGATCGTGCTGGAAATCGCGAGCAGATCATTGTTCGGAAAATTATCTGCGGTGATCAGCAGGCTTCCGACATTCAGCGCAGTCCGTTCGCTTCCGGGGGCATCTGCACGAGGCCGCAGATTGTCACAGACAAAGACCGGGCGAACCGTGAAGTCGGCGATAGGCGTTGAAGGCCGCACCCCGAAAACGAAAGATTGCGAGCCACCCGGCGCGATGTCGACCGGCGTATTGGGCTGGCCTGTGGCGGCATTGGTCGCCGGATTCGTGGTTTGATAGGTGAAGGATCCGGCAAATCCCGGTGGCGATTCAAGCCGGCAGTTCCGGGCGGTTTCACTCGCGCTTGCTGGAATAATGATCGTTGCAAAGGCTGTCACCAGCTCGCCAATCCGTCCGGTTCGGACCGAAGGCAGGACCGCCGAATTGGGCCGGATATTCACTGCAGAGTCCATTGACCAGTTCAGCCGGAAACTGCCCCGTGCATCGGAGACACCATCCACGACAATCCGGTAAGTCTGACCCGCGCTGGCATCGAAACTAATGGGTCCGCCAACGGCACTGGCGACGGCATCCTCGTCCGAATTATAGGCCGCCACGATAGTTGCGAAACTGGCAGCCGCGGCGTCGAACCAGACCGTCCCGTCGGCAGGCGCAGTCCAGCTGAACCAGAGCGAAGCCCCGCCGGCCGTCCCGGCGTGTGGCGGTTCCCCGTCTTCAAAAGACGCAAGATTATTGGCCCCTGATACCATTCCGGACCGGCCGGAAATCACCTGGGCCGACTCAAAATCATCATTCGGTGGGGGCGCGATCGAAGAGAAGGTCAACTGCGCAGCGCCTGTGCTGCCATCTGCGCCCGCGATTGCGACGTAATAGGTCGTCCCGGCAACCGCCTGCACCTGGACCGCCGCGAAGCTATCCATGGCCTCGAAATCATCATTCGACGCGATTTCGGTCAGGCTGCCCACCGAGCTGCCGGTATAAACCCCCACCACAGGATCAATCCCTGCGATACTATTGACCTGAAACACGACAGCCCCGGTCCAGGGCGCTGTCCAGCGGTACCAGACAGACCCCGATGCCCCGTTCCCCGCATGAGCAGGCTCGCCTGCCTCCCGCGTGGCGCCTACTGTCTGGGTGCGGGCAATGGATGGAAAATTGAGCGCCAGGGCGTTGGCGAAATTGTCATTCGGCGGTGTTGGAATAACATCCATCGAGACCGCCATGGAGGGCGTGGAGACACCCGCGTCAGATGTGATCGAGTACACGGTTCGATAAACACCCGCTTGCAGGCCGGTGGCGTCGGTTCTGACGATGAGATCGCTGGTCTGGCCCACGCCGGTCGTTCCGCCAATTGAATTGGCCGGGCCACTGACGCCGCCATCAGATGACAGCCCCGCACCAAATTGCAGCCAGCCATCCTCGGCATTCGCATTCCAGTTCACGGGTGCCGCGCCGGTATTCAGCAGATTGTGAATCGAAATGAGCCCGCTCAGGGGCTCGGTCAGCGACACCGTTGAATCCGAAGACGCAACCGGAGTGATGCTGAAAGTTTCCGGATTGTTCGACAAGAGAGGCTGCAAAGCAGCATTCGCCGCGTCGACCC
Organism: Hyphobacterium sp.; assembly: GCF_965228115.1. GTDB lineage: Bacteria > Pseudomonadota > Alphaproteobacteria > Caulobacterales > Maricaulaceae > Hyphobacterium. The sequence goes on from NZ_OZ245794.1 coordinate 1,209,852, forward strand.
GGATACTGGGAGCCTGAAACCCTGATCTCTGCGAAGTGATGGTCACGCCGGTCGCCTCAAGCGCGTTTTCAAGCTGGTCAACGGATAGCGTTGGGTAGGCAGCGCGCAACAGGGCAAACGCTCCCGCGACATGCGGCGTCGCCATAGACGTGCCATCATAGGAAATGGTCCGGCCCGGGCCGGAATCGTTCAGGGTTGGATAGGCAGAGGTAATCGCTGTGCCCGGTGCCAGCATATCGACCTGATAACCGGAATTGGAAAACAGTGAGAGCGTTTCAAACGCCGGGCTCGTCGGATTGGCGGACGGCTGAGCCACCGATCCTACTGTAATGGCATCCGTGATGCAGGACGGCGACCCGATTTCGTCAGGATAGGCGTTATTCCCGCTGGCGATAATCGTCGCGATACCGGCCGCCCGGAGTTGCCGGATGATCGCCGTCTGGGGTTCGTTATCACAAGCGAACTGATAACGCCCGCCGCCCAGACTCATATTGATCGCAGCCAGATTCAATTCATTACGATTGGTATAAAGCCACTCAAGCGCACGAACCTGATCCCCATCAAAAGAGGTCAGGCATAATTCCGACTGCCCGCCACAGGCTTCTGCATTCACACCCAGGTGGAAGACCTGAACCGCGACCAGTCCCGCAGCAGGAGCGACTCCCCGCAAAGTGGTGCCGGGTTGGTTCGGATCCTGGAAATCGCCACCGAGCACGATCCCGGCGACATGCGTGCCATGGGCACAGTCATCCGATCCGATAAACGGGTTTTCTTCTGCGAGCAGGCAATTGTCGCCCGCTGACGGCGTGGTCGTATCAACCAGCTCGCCATTGGGGCAAAGCCCCAGATTTCCTGCGGGCGGCATCGTCCCGTGATTGGTATCGCGGTATCCCGAAAAACAGGCTGAGCCCACAATCCGGTTGGCAAACATGGGGTGTTCGAGATCAACACCGCTATCAAGCACCGCGACCGACACGCCCGCGCCTGTCAGGCCGGAGGTGTGCAGATTTGTGGCGCCAATATAGTCGACAGATGTGCCCAGATAGGGCCGGCTCAGCCGGTCCGGCTGAATGCGGTGGACAGCGGGGTCTGCGGCCAGCGCTCTGATTTCGGCCGGCGTCAGATACATCGCGGCCATCGGCGAGTAATCATACTCATGGATCAAGGCCGAGGCCTCGATCACCAAAGGGTCTTCTGCCAGCGTGGCAGCGGAAACGCCAAGCGCCCGCGCAATGATATTGTCCCGCGCGCTATCCATGGCTGCAATTGAGTCCACGGACTCCAGATTACCGGCGCTATCAAACGCCAGAGGTGGAATATCGAAAAACACAATGACCCGTTGGCGGGCATCGCCGTCCAATAAGGGTTGGAGATCAGCCGCGATCGTACCGCTTTGTGCCTTGGCAGACGGCGTACTCACCCAAATGCCGACCAAAATCAGCGCCATAACAAAACGCATAATCATTTAAGTCCCCCCGGATCTGTCGGGCAAACCCTAGCCTCGTTGCGCCACTTAAGACAATAAAAACAAAGGCCGGCCCCCCGAAGAGACCGGCCTTTTTTCTACACGAGGTGCGTCAGGCTACCAGATACGCACGCGTTCTTCCGGCGGCAGGTAGAGGAGATCATCCTCCTGCACGTCAAACGCGGTATACCAGGCGTCCAGATTGCGGACGACACCATTGGTCCGGTATTGCGAGGGGCTATGAGGGCCGGTCACAAGACGCTGCCGCAGATTGTCTTCGCGATATAGCCGGCGCCAGACCTGAGCCCAGGCCAGGAAGAAGCGCTGATCGCCGGTAAAGCCGTCTATAACCGGCGCACCTTCTTCGCCATAGGTGGCGGCGACATAGCGCTGATAGGCCGAATAGGCCATCTGAACGCCGCCCAGATCGCCAATGTTCTCACCCATCGACAGCGCGCCATTCACGCAGGCATCTTCCAGCGGGCAATATGTGTCATACTGCGCACCCAGAACGCTGGAGCGCTCCAGGAAGGCGTTATTTGTGTCTTCCGACCACCAGTTGCGGATACGGCCGACTTCATCGAACTCGCGGCCTTGATCGTCAAAACCATGACCGATTTCATGACCGATCACCGCGCCGATCGCCCCGTAATTGATGGCGGCATCGGCCTCAGGATCAAAGAACGGAGCCTGCAGGATGCCCGCTGGGAAAGTGATCTGGTTCATCAGCGGATTGTAGGATGCATTGACCGTTTGCGGCGGATATGGCCAGGCGCCGCGATCAACCGGACCGGCCAGATCTTCGACCTGCTGGTTCCAGTTGAATTCGGTGATCCGTTGCAGATTGCCGTACAGATCATCGCTATCGATTTCCAGCGCACTGTAATCGGTCCACTCATCGGGATAACCGATCCGCGGTTCGAACGTGGAGAGCTTAAGCAAGGCCTGCTCGCGCGTCTCTTCATCCATCCAGGCAAGGTTTTGAAGACGCTCTTCAAAAGCGGCCGTCAGATTGCCAACCAGCGCCTCCATCTGATCGCGGGATTCCGGCGGGAAGTGACGGTCAACATAGACCTGACCCACAGCCTCACCCAACACGCCGCCAACCAGATTCACGCCGCGCAGATCACGCGGACGCTGCTCTTCGGTGCCGTTCAGTGTTTGACCGAAAAAGGCGAAACTGGCCTCGTCAAATTCCAGCGGCAAGGCATTGGTGTTGCTGTTCAGCGCGTGAAACGTCATGTAGTCACGCAGCGTTTCAACCGGCGTTTCGGCAAAAATCGTCCCACTGCCTTCGATCGCGCTGGGTTGAGCGACCAGATAGGTCGCAACACCGTCAATCCCTAGCGCGGCCATGCCGGATTCGAAATTGAACTGAGGCGCGAGCGCGGACATTTCCGCCAGCGGCATGGGGTTATAGATCGCCTGGATGTTCCGGCTTTGCGCATTGGTCCAGTGAACCTCTGCCAGCCGTGTTTCCAATGCCATGATGTCGGCAGCCGCCGTCGCGCCGCCTTCCAGGCCTGCGAGCTCAAAAATCTGCTCGATATAGGCCACATAGGCCTCCCGGTATTCATCATACCGTTCGCCTTCATTCAGATAGAAGTCCCGGTTGGGCATGCCCAGACCGCCCTGCCCGACAAATACGGTGTAGCGCGTCGTGTCCGCCGGATCAGGAATGATGCCAACGCCGAACATCGCTTGATGATGCAAGGTGGCAAACAGCTCGGCAAAACCATCATGGCTTTCGACCGCGTTGATTTCATCCAGCAGGGGCTGAACCGGGGCCAGGCCGCGCTCGTTTAGAAGGTCGGTGTTCATCCAGCTGGCATAAAGATCTCCAACCTGTTGTTCGACCGAGCCATCTTCACCGCCGGCCTCGGCTAGGTCGGTGATAATGTTCTGGACGTCCTGTTCGGCTTCCAGCGCCAGTTCGGTGAACATGCCATAATTGGACAGGTCAGACGGGATCTCGGTGATATCCAGCCAGGTCCCATTGGCATAACGGAAGAAATCATCGCCCGGTTCGAAGCTGGTATCCATCCCCTCGAGGTCAAAGCCCCAGGCGCCGATATCCGCAGAGGCCATTTCGGTCTCGCTGGTGACAGCGGCATCCGCCTCTTCATTGGCAGTTTCTTCTGCGGGCTGACCGCAGGCTGCCAGAAGCGCAAGGCAGGCGCCGCTCAAAAGCAGTTTTTTCATCATCTTCCCCATTAAGGCCGGCCCTCCGCCGGCGAATTGAATGTAGCTGTGTTCTAGCCGTTAGACCGGCAGCTGGCCAAGCGGTCTTAGCCGCTCGGCCAGCCAGTCCGGTGCTTATTCGGCCGGCTGGATGGTGCCGACATCGGTTTCCGGCGCCCCATCCTTGGTCTCGTGATAGGTCGAGCCAATGCCGGGCTGTTTCTCGCCGGTCCACAGACCTTTGACACCGCGTTTGATGTCCACACCGATGGCATACATGGCCGGTACCAGCAGCAAGGTGAGGAACAAGGCAAAGGTGATCGCAAAGCCCAGCGACACGACCATCGGCTTCAGGAACTGGGCCTGGGTCGAGGTCTCCGCCATCATCGGCAAAATACCGAGGAAGGTGGTCACCGAGGTCAGGATGATCGGCCGGAAGCGTTGCACACCGGAGTCCACCAGCGCCTGGAAGGCCCCGACCCCGTTTTTCCGCAACCGGTTCACAAAGTCCACGAGGACGAGGTTGTCGTTAATCACAACGCCCGCAGCTGCACCCACCCCGAACCAGGAGAAGAGAGCAAACGGCATCCCGAAGATCATATGACCGAACACCGCACCGGCAAAGGCAAACGGAATGGCGATCAGGATCAGCAGGGGCTGAGCATAGGAGCGGAACGCAACGGCCAGCAGGATGTAGATGCCTCCAAGCACCAGGATCACCAGACGGGTCAGTTCCGCCATGAATTCACGCTGGCCTTCAGCCTGACCGAATTCCTCGCGGCTGACACCCGGGTGACGGGATTCCCATTCCTCCCAGAAGCCGGCATTCATGCTGTCTTCGATTTCTCCGCGCGCGGTCGGATCCGTCAGCTCGGCGCTGACCGTAATGGTCCGCATGCGGTCGCGGCGGTTGATCCGGTTCAGACCCGGTGCAAACTCGACCTCGGCCACCGCAGAGAGCGGCACTTCACGGCCATCAGACGTCCGGATCCGCAGATTTTGCAGCGTATCCAGCGAGCGGCGGGCTTCTTCCGGCAGGCGGACCATGACGCGCACATCCTGGCCATCCCGCGGAAGACGCATTACCTCTTCGCCGAAGAAGGCCTGACGCACCTGGCGTGTCACATCGGCCAACGTCACACCCAGGGCCTGAGCATCCGGCCGCAGCGTGAACTGCAGCTCTTCTGCCGAGGACTGGAGATTGTCGACGACATCATAAAGCGTGTCATAGGACCGCAGCTGATCTTTCAGATCGGTTGCTGCAGCGCGCAGCGCGTCCAGATCCTGGCCGGAAATCGCGAAGCGGAGGCCGGCACCGCCATCATTGATGGTGGTATCCAGGCGTACCTCTTCGGCATCCGGGATCGGACCCAGATAGTCACGGATCGTCTGCGCCACATCCCGTGTGGAGATCCCACCGGGACGCTCTTCAGGTTGTGCAAGTGTAATCCAGGCGCGCACCCGGCCGTCAGTGGCCAGCGTTGAGCGGCTCTCGATCATATCGATCTCACCCGGGAATTCCTCTCGATAGTGAAGCAGCGCCTCTTCTTCAGCGTGCTCCAGCTGCAGGCGGACCTGTTCGGTACGCTGCCAGGCCGTGCCTTCGGCCAGCTGGATATTGACCTGGATTGTGTCGTTCTCGATCTCCGGCATGAAGACAGTTCCGACGCGGTTTGTGGCCTGCAAGGTGATGGCCAGGGCAAACAGGCCGATGAAGAAAAGCAGGGTGGAATAACGGCGCTGGATCGCGAATACGACCACATGCCGGTATATGTGGCGCGCAAACCAGATCATCGAGTCTGCAATCGCCCGCTGGAACTTCAGCAGTCCACCAAACGGACCATCCATCTTTTGAGGTTTCAGATGCGACAGGTGAGCTGGAAGGATCAGAAGCGATTCAATCAGCGAGAAGGTCAGTGCGGCAATCACGACCAGCGAGATCTGCCGGGTAAACTGCACTTCCGGACCCGAGAGCATCATCCACGGGGCAAACATGAGGATGGTGGTGATAACGGCGAAGACCACCGGTTTGACTACCATCTGCGTGCCCATCACAGCCGCCGTCAGACCGGTCTCCCCTCGTTCCACCCTGTTGTGGATATTCTCACCGACAATAATGGCGTCATCCACCACGATCCCGATCACAATCAGGAAGGCAAATAGCGAGAGCATGTTCAGCGTCACGCCGAACATGGGCAGCATCAGGAAGGCGCCGAGGAAGGCTGTGCCGATGCCGATGGTCACCCAGAAGGCCACTATCGGACGCAGGAACAGGATCAGCGTCAAAAGCACCAGCGCCATACCGAAGGTCGCGCTGTTGAAGATGGTCGACATCCGGCCCTCATAGAGCTCGGAAGAATCCCACCACAGTGACAGCGTTACGCCCTCAGGCAGGGTCGCCTGGCGGCGCGCGATATAGTCTTCCACACCGTCAGAAACATCGACCACATCCATGCCTGGACTCGTCAAGACGACCACCAGTGCCATGGGCTCGCCATTATACGTGCCAACCAGGTTGAAATCGACGAACCCGTCCGTGACGTCCGCAATATCGCTGATCCGGATGGTTCCACCGTCCGACGTCTGGCGGACAATGATATTGTTGAAGTCTTCAGCTGAATCACCCAGCTGACGGGCTGTCAGGCTGACATCACCGATTTCGGTCCGGACCTGACCCGCCGAGGCGTTCAGAGACGAGCTGCGCAGCGCGCGTGCCACTTCGTCGAAAGACAGATTGTACTGGCGCAGTGCGCGTTCGTCGACCTCAATGGCGACTTCCTCGCCGAGCGTGGCCCAGACATTCACCAATGACACGCCTGGCACCTGGGCGGCGACTTCGTCCCGCACCTCGCGGGCAATGCGTTGTAAATCCCGCCGCGGCACATCGCCATGCACCGCGAAGCCGACAACCTGATCCTCATTTCGCCATTGGCTGATGATGGGCCGGAACGCCGAGGGCGGCAGGTTGTTGACCGAATTGACCTGCTGTTCGATCTCATTGATGAAGGTGCGCATATCAACGGTGCGCGTACCTTCGATATTGATCCAGGCATTGCCTTCGCGGGCCGTTGAGGTGATGCGTTCGATCCCGTCAACCGAAGAAACGGCCTCTTCGATCCTGACGACGATCTGTTCTTCCATCTCTTGTGGCGAAGCACCCGGCCAGGCGATCGAAACCGTCGCGCCCGAGAAACTGGCGGTGGGGAACACCTCGCGGGTCATCGATAGATATCCTAGGATACCGCCAACAATCGCGACCAGCATCAACAGGTTGGCCGCCACACCATTGGCCGCCCACCAGGCAATGATACCATTGTGTTCGTTTTCGTTCATCGGGTCTGTCATGACCGTCTCCTCGCCTTTTGACCGCGATTAACCCGCGGAGCTTGCCAGCCGGGCTTCCTCGCCCTGACCTTCCGCGTCGTCTTCATCGGCTTCGTCATCGTCCGAGTTCAGGACCGCGGACCGGGCATCAATGATCTCACCATCCGGACCGATCGTACGGATACGCATGCCATTGCTTGCGGCCCGTACCGGGCTGGTGATCGCCATATCGTCGGCTGACACACCTCCGGAAACTATCAATTGTTCGGGATTGGATGTGATCACACTTACGTTACGGATGCTCAGCGTGCCGCCCAGTTCCGCCACATAGACGGTATCCTCGCCGCGCAGCGCCGAACGGGGCATCACATAGGCGCCGTCCACGACGCGGCCTTCGATTGCCGCATCAACAAACAGGCCCACCGGAAGCGGCGAACCACCTGCTTCAGCCGCAGCACCATAGGGGTCGTCGATTTCGGCGATCCCGTAGAGCACACGCGTCTGGCTATCGATCGCACTGTCGGTGCGGACCAGCTCGGCCTCCCATTCGCGATACTGGCCAGCCAGCGTCGCTGACACACGGACCCGCGGACCCGGATTGTCTTCCGTTGCCTGGAATGCGACAGGAATATTGAGCATGGAAAGCTCATTATCCGTCAGGGGCAGACGGATCTGCACGGCATCCGTTGAAAACACCTGACCCAGCTGGGTGCCCGGCGAAACGAATTGACCCAGATCAGCGAGACGCGACCGGACCCGTCCTGCAAATGGCGCGGACACGCGCGTACGTGCCAGATTGAGTTGTGCTTCCTGCAACTGGGCATTCGCGGCAGCCAGGGAGGCCCGGGCCTGCGCCAGTTGCGGTTCGCGCAAGGTCAGGGACGACGCTTCGCCCTGTCCCAGCTCTTGCCACTCGCTGGCAGCAAGATCAGATTCTGCTTGCTCGCGAACGAGAGCCTGTTGGGCCTGCGCGACCTGCGCCTGGGCCCGCGTCACAGCGAGCCGGTAATCCGCGTCTTCAATCTGGATCAGGGTTTCACCGGCATCAAAGAACCCGCCCTCGATGAAGTTCGGATTTACATAGACAATGCGCCCGGAAACCTGCGGCACCAGATTGATCTGGGTGATGGGCCGAACCTCGCCTTGCGTGGACACGCTCAGCTGAACATTGGTGTTCTCGACCTGCGCGGCAAACACGGCAACAGGCGCCGGCTCAGCGCTTACCCGTTCGGGTCGTGGCGCTGTCATCACCATCACGGTGATCAACGCAATAAAACCGAGAATAACGAATATCGGCAGGAACAGCAGAATGCGGCCAGTGGTCTTACTCATAACAGTCTCCTATCCCTCCAGGGTCCGCAGATCGGGTGCGTCAAATGCACCACCGATTGCGAGGTAAATATCCACACGATTGGTTGCCCGCTCCCGGCGGGCGCTGATGAACTGGCCTTCTGCAGCTATTCTACGGGCCTGTGCGTCTAGCAGTTCAAAAACAGTTGCAAGCCCGGACCCGTATTGGCGGATCACAAGCTCCTCAGCGGCGGCGGCCTGTTCAAAAGCGTCTTGCAGCGCCTCGACTCGCAGCGCGAGAATTTGATCGGCGTAAATGGCATCTTCGGCCTCCCGCCAGGCGGCCAGAACCGTCCCGGCATAGGTCCGGAGCTGGGCTTCTGCCGCGGCTGCAGCGCGATCACGCTCCGCACGCAGCGCGCCACCATTGAAGATCGGCGCGGTCAGCGAACCGACCAGGGTCGCCACATAGGTATCCAGATCAAAGATATCGCCGGCATCCGGTCCACCCGTGCCCAGCGATCCGGAAAGCGAGAGCCCCGGCAACAGCGCATCACGTGCGATCTCCGCTTGCAGACCAGCTGCTTGAAGGCGCGCTTCTGCTGCGCGCAAATCCGGACGGCGGGTTAGCAATTCAGCGGGCGCACCGATACCGGCCAGCTCCCCGAATTCCGGCAGATCAGCTTCATGATTGACCTGTCCGGCAGGATAGCGGCCCAGAAGGATTTCAAGCGTTCGCGCCGCGGCCGCTTCGGCCTGCAGACGCGATGCCAGAACCGCTTCGCTCGACGCCAAAGCTGACCGGAAGGTACGCACATCCGAGGAGCGCGATACGCCGGCTTCAAACCGGCGTTCGATCAGGCCCAGGGAACGCTCCTTGGTTTCCACATCCCGTTCCGCCAGCTCTCTTTGAAGCCGCGACTCGATCAGACGGAACCATGCGCGCGAAACCTGACCAGCGATCGAAAGGCGGGCCGACTCATAATCAGCGTCAGTCGCTTCGAGCTCCAGAAGGCCGGCATTGGCGCGATTGGCCAGACGGCCCCACAGATCGGCCTCCCAGGAAACGCCAAGGCCAGCGGAGTAGCTCGTAGAGCCACCGGCATCCGTTTCGCGTTGCGTCACACCCAGATCGGCATTCACATTCGGCAGACGGCCCGCATTGGCGGCGCGGGCGCTTGCGCGCGCGGCGCGGATGCGCGCCTCAGCCGCCAGAAGGCTCGGATTTTCGATAACCGCTTCGTCGATCAGCTGCACCAGCCGTTGATCGCCGAAAGTGGAAACCCAGTCATTTATCGCGCTTGGGTCAATGCCTTCACCAGACGCCCAAATCACGGGCGAAGCGGGCGCTGCTTCCTGTGCAGAAAGGACCTGACCGGTTGATGCACAGGACGCGAGGACCATGGCCGTTGCGCTGAGGAGGAGTGTTCTTTTGATCATCTTGCACTCTTGATGCCAGCAGGGGCGGGATTGGATGCACCCTATTCTGCGCTTTTCGAATGTCAACAAATTTTTATCGAAAAACGCTAAATGTTTACTGACGATCATGAAAAACCTCACGAATATCAGTATACTGCTACGGTGAAAAAGGGCATTCCACGCCCGGTCCATCCCTTCCCGAGGCAGTTGATTGACAGCGGAATTCGGGCCTTATGAGCCTCAATGCAGCTCAGGGCGAGTGAATTTTGAGCAATGATTGGCCCAGCGAACAGGACCGGCGCCGCTTGCGGCGGCGGGATACCTTTGCCCTGACGCTGATTGCCGTGGTTGTTTTGGTCATCCTGTCGATGACCGGCGTGATTACGCTTTGGGTCATGCTGTCCACAGCGATGGCGATCGCAGCGCTATCCTTCATTTATTATCTCGTCATCAGCACAGGCGAGCCGCCGCTGCCTGCCGCCGAACCGGTTGGCGACACCTCACAAGAACCGGAGGAGCGGCCGCTTTCACCGGCGAGACAAATCCTCGAACACCTTCCTTTTCCGGTTCTTCTGGTGGGACCGGGCGGGCGTATAGAACGTGCCAACCCGGCCGCACATGAGTTTCTGGGCCTGGGGACAGAGTCAGGCCTGCTCTCGGCCTCTCTTCGCCAGCCACGCGTTCTGGAGGCCGTCAGCAGTGCTCTTCAGGGCGAGCGCGGCCGCGTCGTAGAATATTCGACCTTCGCCCCAATAGAGAGTCATGTCCGGGTCCATGTCATTCCGCTGAAGGCGGAGGAAGACCCCGCCTTTCCCTGGCGGGCCTTACTGATTCTTGCCGATGAGACATCCAGCAAGCGGGCCGAACGGATGCGCGGTGATTTCCTGGCCAATGCCAGCCACGAATTGCGGACACCGCTCGCATCGCTCGCCGGCTTTATCGAAACGCTCAAGGGACATGCCCGCGAGGACATCGAGGCCCGCGACCGCTTTCTGACCATCATGCAGGATCAAACCGAGCGCATGCGCCGCCTGATCAATGACCTGCTCTCGCTCAGCCGGGTCGAGATGGACGAGCATGTCCCGCCCAGCGATACGGCGGATTTCTCGGCCATGGTCCAGGACACGATCGATTCCATGACGCCGCAGGCGCATGACAAGGGCATCCAGGTCGAGTTTGAAGGCGATCCCGCAGCGCCCGTGATCGGCCAGCGCGACCAATTGTTCGAAATCGCGCAAAACCTGATTGAAAACGCGTTGAAATACTCCCCGACGGGCACCCGCATTCTCTGTCAGATCAATGCCGATGTCAGCCGCGATGAAATCGAGCGGCTGACCAACACGATGGGCGAAAGCGCTGGCCGCCTTTCGATCTCAAACCCGCCAGGCTCGACAGGACAACGGTTTGCCCTGCTGCGGGTGCGGGATGCCGGTAAGGGCATTGAGCGGCGGCAACTGCCCCGCCTGTCAGAACGTTTTTATCGCGTCGACGGACAGAAAAGTGGTCCCAAGGAAGGCACCGGTCTGGGGCTGGCCATCGTAAAGCATATTGTTAGCCGCCACCGCGGCGGCTTCTATGTTGAAAGCCAGCCGGGTGAGGGTTCGGTCTTTTCCGTCTCCATCCCGGTGAGCCTCGCTGACGCCCCCGCTGCAGAGGCTTGAGCGTTCCAAATCCCGGGACGCGGCGACACCACGCCGCCGGCGTCATCAAACTGTTATGAAATTGACATAACCGCGCCGTGAACCGGCTGCTAAGGGACGCGGAATCGTTGCCGGAGATTCCGGCATTACCTGTTTTCTTGCGCGCAAGGTCCCAATGCCGGTCAATGCCCTCCTTTTGTTGATGATGCTGGTGCTGATCTCACTAGCCTTCTATCTCGGGCGAACCCGCGCTTTCAGCCTTCTGAACGGAACGGCAAAACCGCTTCATTCATTGCCGAATTATCACGGCTATTATGTGGCTTTGTGGACCGGCATTCCGGCCCTGCTGCTAATGACGGCGCTCGCCGTCTTTGGTCCGGGATTAACCAAGGGCATTGTCGAAAACCGGCTGCAACAAGAAGCCGCGCCGCTGATCGCTGAATACGAGACAAGGTTAAGCGAAGATACCGCTGCGCAGAACGCGCGGCAGACACTCGCAACATCTGATAGTCCAGACGCGCTGAGCCAGGCCCGTGCAGCACTGGATGATCGTAGAGCGGCGCAAACCGCTGGCGTTCTTGAGGACGCACGCGAGAACGGTGCGGATGCGTTAGAGCTGGCCGGTTTCACCTTCAGCCGCCTGCCGCCGGAACGCCGGGGCCTGTTTATCAACGATGCGCGCGCCCTCGCCTTCAACGGCCAGGCCAGCCAGATCACACCGGAGCTGGAGGCCGCCGCAGCCGCCTTCCGGCCCGTGGATCGAACCATCAGGTTTGGCGGTGCGCTCGCGGCGTTATTACTGGCACTTGGCGGGCTGATCTACGCCCGCCGCAGAGTGCGAGCCGAATTCCGGGCCCGCAATCAGGTCGAGACCGCCATTCTAGGTTTCCTCGTGGTCTGTTCCGGTATCGCCATCCTGACCACGATTGGCATCATCGGTTCGCTATTGTTCGAATCCTTGCGCTTTTTCGAGGCCATCAATTGGCGGCTGGACCAGTTTCTGTTCGGCACGCAATGGAGTCCGCAAATCGCGATCCGCGCCGAGCAGATCGGTCAATCCGGTGCCTTCGGTGCGGTGCCGCTTTTTGCCGGCACCTTCATGATTACGATCATCGCCATGCTGGTGGCCGGCCCGATTGGCCTGTTTGCCGCCATCTACCTGTCTGAATATGCCAGCATCCGGACGCGCCGGATCGTCAAACCGGTCATGGAAATTCTCGCGGGCATTCCCACGGTGGTTTATGGCTTCTTTGCCCTGTTGACGGTCGGACCGTTCATCCGCGCAGCGGCCCAGGCAGTGGGGTTCGAAGACGCTGTGACCCAATCGGCCCTGTCGGCGGGTCTGGTCATGGGCGTTATGATCATTCCCTTTGTGTCATCCCTTTCCGATGATGTGATCAATGCCGTGCCGCAATCCCTGCGCGATGGCGCCTATGCGATGGGGGCCACAAAGTCGGAAACGGTCAAACAGGTCATTCTTCCTGCCGCCCTGCCCGGCATTGTCGGCGCATTTCTGTTGGCGATCAGCCGCGCGGTCGGGGAGACGATGATCGTGGTCATGGCGGCCGGTCAGGGGGCAAACCTGACGGCCAACCCGCTCGAATCGGTCACGACCATTACGGTGCAGATCGTCATGTTGTTAACGGGAGATCAGGAGTTCGACAGCGCCAAGACCCTGTCGGCATTCGCGCTGGGCCTCGTCCTGTTCATCTTCACACTGGGACTGAACATCATCGCGCTGCGCGTGGTGCAAAGATACCGGGAAAAATATGAGTAGCGCGACCGATATCCAGACCGCCGTCAAGGCGCGCCTGGCCAAGCGCTATCGCGCCGAGGCCCGGTTCCGCCTGTTCGGTCAGCTCGCGATCTTTGCGGCTATTACTGTCCTGGTTTTGCTGCTGAGCTCGATCATCCTGCAATCGATTCCAGCTTTTCGGGCCTATGAATTGACCTTGCCGGTGACGCTAACGGAATCGCGCATTGATCCCGCCGGCGATCGCAGCGAAGCGTCCTTACGCCGCGGCGGCTACAATGGCGCAATACAGGACGCGTTGCGCGCCGAGTTTCCCGAACTCGAGAACCGCGGCGATTTGCGCGAATTATTCGGCCTCTACACACCGCTCAATTCGGCCACCTTGTTAAACAACGTGCTTCGCGATCCCAGTCAGATCGGCCAGACAATCGATTTTACCTTTCCCATTTCGGACGATGCCGACCTTTATCTCAAAGGTCTGACAACAAATACGACATTGTTGGTTCCGGGGCTGGAAGCGACGCCATCGGCAACCACGGGCAACATCCGGATTTTCTCCGGCGAGGCTGTGTTCGAGCCAATCGTTTCAGACATCAGAACACAGCTTCAGACCCAGATTGCCGAGCTGGAAGACCGGGCCCGGCGTTACGAAACTCGCGCAGCAAACTCCGCGGTGCCAGACGCGGTTGAAAGCCTGAGCCGGGAAGCCCGGAGCGCGCGCGATCAGGCCGCTGCGCTTCGCAACCTGGCCGCTGCGGAAGCAGAAACGGTCAACATGTCCGCAGAATTGCCCAGCCAGCTGGTGCGTATCAATGGCGGCATCGTCCAGATCCAGCGCATTACCAATTCCGGGCGCACTGCTGAAGGTCGCGTTCTCGTTGCACTGAACGATACGGCATCGTCTCGTGACTGGGCGATCTGGACGCTCGAGACGCCGCAAGCCGAGCGCCGCATATCCGATGCACAAATTGCCTGGGCTGAAACCCTGCGGGAGCGCGGCCGGGTCGAGGCCGGTTTCAATACCTATCTCTTCACCAATGCAGACTCACGTGAACCGGAACGCGCTGGCGTGCTGGGCGCTATGATCGGCTCTGCCCTGACCATGCTGGTGACGATGTTCCTAGCCGTTCCAATCGGGGTCGCGACCGCTGTCTATCTGGAAGAATTTGCGCCCAAAAACCGACTGACCGGCTTCATCGAGGTCAATATCAACAATCTCGCTGCGGTCCCGTCCATTGTCTTTGGATTGTTGGGTCTGGCGATCTTCATCACGCTGTTCGGCATGCCCCGTTCCGCGCCGCTGGTGGGCGGCATGGTGCTGGCCCTGATGACCCTGCCGACGGTGATCATCTCGTCGCGCGCAGCCCTGAAAGCGGTCCCACCCTCTATCCGCGAAGCGGCGCTCGGCGTCGGCGCTTCGCGCTTGCAGACAGTAACGCATCATGTGCTGCCATTGGCCGCTCCGGGCATCCTGACCGGATCGATTATCGGCCTGGCGCAGGCCCTCGGCGAAACCGCGCCGCTTTTGATGATCGGCATGGTGGCGTTCGTCGCAGACACGCCGAGCCTGTCGCTCGACGGCTTGGTTGAGCCGGCAACGGTCATGCCGGTGCAGATCTTCTTGTGGTCGGATGGTGCCGAGCGCGCGTTTGAACCCCGGACCGCCGCCGCGATTCTGGTGCTGCTGGCCTTGATGATTGTGTTTAACGCCGTCGCCGTATTCCTGCGGCGCCGGTTCGAACGGAGATGGTAGCCATGGTTGATGCTGTTGAGCGCCGACCCACCGTCTATCACGAAGCCGTCTCCGGGATCGAAAGCAAGGTCTCGCTAAAGAACGTCAATGTTCACTATGGCCCAAAGCAAGCGATCCGCGATGTCGCCATGGAGATTCCGGGCAAATCGGTGACGGCCTTTATCGGCCCGTCCGGCTGCGGCAAGTCCACCATCCTGCGGTCGATCAACCGGATGAATGAAACCATCGATATCGCCCGCACCACCGGATCTGTGCGGATTGATGGAGAAGAGGTCAATTCACGCTCTGTGGACCCGGTCGTTTTGCGCGCGCGGGTCGGCATGGTCTTCCAGAAACCCAACCCGTTTCCCAAGTCGATTTATGATAATGTCGCGTATGGACCGCGGATCCATGGGCTCGCCTCGGCCAAGAGTGATCTCGACGATATTGTCGAGCTGAGCCTGCGCAAAGCCGGCCTTTGGGACGAGGTTGCCGACCGGCTGGACCAGCCGGGGACAGGCCTGTCCGGCGGTCAGCAACAGCGGCTGGTGATCGCCCGCGCCATTGCGGTGAGCCCGGAAATCATCCTGATGGACGAACCCTGCTCGGCGCTGGATCCGATTGCGACGGCCAAGATCGAGGAACTAATCGATGAATTGCGGGAAAACTACTGCATCGTGATCGTGACCCACTCCATGGCCCAGGCCGCGCGGGTTTCGCAGATGACCGCATTTTTTCATCTCGGCGATCTGGTCGAGTACGGGCCAACCGAAGAGATTTTCACCAATCCGCGCGACAGCCGGACCCAGGATTACATTACAGGCCGGTTTGGCTAATCGTATGAAAGAAAAAGAATAAAATGAACGGCTCCCTTCCCTCTCATATTGTTCGCGCTTATTCGGACGAACTCAACGCGCTCTCTGACGAGATCGCGCGCATGGGCGGCCTTTGCGAAAGCCAGGTCGCAGACTGCATTACCGCCGTCAGCCGGCGCGATCCGCAACTGGCCGACGCCGTTGTCGCTGGCGACTTGCAGGTCGATGAGTCTGAAACGGCAGTTGAAAAGCGCGTCATCCGCATGTTGGCGCTTCGCCAGCCAATGGCGTCAGACTTGCGCGCAACGATTGCCGCCTATCGCATTGCCGGCGACTTGGAACGCATCGGAGATCTGGCCAAGAACATCGCCCGCCGGACCCATGAACTGAACAAGGCCCAGCCACTGGAACTCACCCGCAGCGCCGAACGGATGGGCCGCTTGGTCGTAACCAACCTTCATCGCGCGCTGGACGCCTTCTCGGCAGGATCGTCAGAAGAGAGCATTGCGGTGTGCCGCGCCGATGAAGAAGTCGATGAACATTATAACAGCCTGTTCCGCGAATTGCTGACCTTCATGATCGAGGATCCCTCCACGATTACCGCCAGCGCGCACTTGCTGTTTGTTGCAAAGAATCTTGAACGCATTGGCGATCACACCACCAATATCGCCGAAATGATCCACTACCTGGTCACCGGCAATGAGCTTCGGCGCGAAATGCGCCGCGAGCCAACGGAAGCCGGATAGAGCCCTGACAACAGCATTGGGAGACGGAAATGGACCCGCATATTCTTGTTGTTGAAGACGAAGACGCGCTTTCGACACTGCTTCAATACAATCTGGAGAAGGAAGGCTACCAGGTCTCCGTTGCCGGAGACGGCGAAGAAGCCCTGATGCTGGCCGAAGAATCCACGCCGGATCTGGTGCTCGTCGACTGGATGCTACCCAAACTGTCCGGAATTGAAGTCTGCCGCCGGCTCCGCAACCGTTCGGAAACACGCAACGTGCCGATCATCATGCTGACCGCGAGGGGCGAAGAAGCCGACCGCATCCGCGGACTTGATACCGGCGCGGATGATTACGTCGTCAAGCCGTTTTCCATGACCGAGCTGTTTGCGCGTATCCGGGCTGTGATGCGGCGCATCCGCCCCGGCCTGACGGAAGACAAGGTCTCGCACGGCGATATCGTGATCGACCGAGTGGCCCAACGCGTGCGCCGGAATGGCCAGGAGATCCACCTTGGTCCGACCGAATTCCGCTTGCTGGACTACCTCATCCAGCACCCGGGCCGGGTCTTCTCGCGTGAGCAATTGCTGGACGCGGTCTGGGGGTCAGATGTCTATGTGGAAGTGCGGACCGTCGACGTTCACATCGGACGTCTGCGCAAGGCGCTGAACACCCATGGTGACGGCGATCCGATCCGCACCGTCAGGTCTGCAGGTTACTCGCTGGACGCGCAGTAGGCCCGAAGCTTTATTTCCTAGAAATTCACCCGGCGGGTGGCCTGAAGCGCATCGAGCGCAGCCTTGGCATCCGTGGTTTTACGCTTGCGCTTTTGCTGCGGTTGATAGGCGATCTGCGCGTGCGCTTCGCAATAGGCTTCGCCGGCCTTGGTGCGCCGCCCGCAGAACCGGAAATCACCCGATGCCGGGTCGCCAATCGGCCATTTGCACATGGAATCCTTCAACGTCAGAACCGTGGCAAATTCTCCATTGGGAAGCGGCTCCGGATCCAGCACTTTGACCGGCTCTGGCGCTGGCTTGCGCTGGACGGGTGCCTTCGCCTTGGCCGGTGACGCCACGCGCGGCTTCGGTGTCCGGGCCGGGCGGCTGGCAGGACGCGACGGCGTCGCACGGCCGGACAGGCCCAGGCGGTGGACCTTCCCGATCACCGCATTGCGCGTCACACCGCCAATCTTTTTTGCGATCTGACTGGCCGAATGGCCCTCTGCCCAAAGCTTTTTCAGAAGTTCGACGCGATCATCTGTCCAGGCCATTTTTCGCTCCACTCTGGCTCTGCGGCATACTATCCACAGTAGTCACCCTGTGGAAAACCGCAATATCTTGTGTGTTTCACGAGATACAGTAGCCATAAGCGAACCTGCCACAAGATACCGGCACTGATTCGCCTGTGGAAAGCTGATTCGGGTGCAGTTGACCGGCGTCGGCGGGCTCGCAGGGCAAGGCAGGGCGTGCTAGGGGCAGGATATGAATGAACCGATTTCCGACCGCGCCTTCTCGCCTCCCCGGCGATTTGGCGCGCTGAACACGCTGGGTCTCTGGACGCTTTACCGCAAGGAAGTTCAACGCTTCTGGAAGGTGATGTTCCAGACCGTGTTTGCGCCTGTCGTTACTACGCTGTTGTTCTTCGCCGTCATCAATCTCGCCTTTGGAGACCGGCGCGGAGATATTGGCGGCATTCCCTTTTCGGACTTTCTGGCACCCGGTCTCATCCTGATGGGACTGCTGCAAAACGCGTTCGCAAACTCGTCCTCGTCAATCCTGGTGTCGAAAGTCCAGGGCAATTCAGTCGATTTCCTGATGCCGCCCCTGTCTGCGTTGGAATTGATGATCGCCTTTATCGCAGGCGCCGTGACGCGGGGCGTTGTGGTCGCCATCGCCACAGCAGCCGTCATGGCGTTCTTCGTTGATCTGACGCCGGATCATATATGGGCGATTGTCTTCTATGCCCTGATGGGCGCCATGCTGCTCGGAATGATCGGTCTGATTGGCGGGGTATGGGCCGAAAAATTCGACCATGTCGCCGTGATCACCAACTTTATCATCACCCCCCTCACCTTCCTCTCCGGAACCTTCTATTCCATCTCCGTGCTGCCGGAGCCCTTCTTTACGCTCAGCCATTTCAATCCGTTTTTCTACATGATTGATGGCTTCCGCTACGGCTTCACCGGTCATGCCGACGGTAGCATCCTGATCGGCGCGATTGTGCTGATCGCCCTGAATCTGGTGATGCTGGCTGCGTCCTATGCGGTGCTACGCTCAGGCTGGCGCTTGAAGAGTTAGAGTGACCGGCCTACGAGGGCTTGCAGGGATAATTTAAGAGGGAGATGCCGCTATGGCCGCACCGTTGATGAGCACCTATGCCCCACCGGATCTGGTGTTTGAGCGTGGCGAAGGCGTAAGGCTCTATACCGGCGACAACAAAGCCTATCTCGACTTCATCTCCGGCATTGCGGTGAATGCGTTGGGCCATGGCCACCCGAAAGCTGTCGCGGCCCTGAAGGCGCAAGCCGACAAGCTGTGGCACTTGTCCAACATGTTCAAAGTGCCGGGCCAGGTCGAACTGGCCAAGAAATACACCGAGACGAGTTTTGCGGACCGCGTCTTCTTCACCAATTCCGGCGCCGAGGCCGTCGAAGCCTCGCTGAAAGCCGCGCGGCGTTATTTCTACGACAAGGGCGAGCCGCACCGCTATCGCGTGATCACCTTCACAGGCGCTTTCCATGGCCGCACCTATGGTGCGATCAATGCCGGTGGCAACCCGGCCTATCTGAAAGGCTTCGGCCCGCGGATGGAGGGATTCGACCAGATCGAATTCGGCGATCATGAAGCCACGAAGGCCGCCATCACGGAAGAGACAGCCGCCATCCTGGTGGAACCCGTTCAGGGTGAGGGCGGCGTGCGCGCCCTGCCCGATGTCTGTCTGCGCGGCCTTCGGGAATTGTGCGACGAACACGGCCTGCTCCTCATTTATGATGAGGTCCAATGCGGCGCCGGCCGGACCGGCAAGATGTGGGCGCATGAATGGGCCGAGACCGCCCAGCCGGACATCATGGCTGTCGCCAAGGGCGTAGGCGGTGGATTTCCCATGGGCGCCTGTCTGACAACTGAAGCTGTAGGCAAGGGCATGGTCGTTGGCACGCATGGTTCGACTTTTGGCGGAAACCCGCTGGCCATGGCTGTTGGTAATGTCGTTTTTGACGAGCTGAACGCGCCGGGCTTTTTCGATAAGGTCAATCAGGTTTCCAACTTCATGCACCAGCAGCTGGCCGGTCTGGCCGACCGGCATGAGGGTATTGTCGAGGAAGTCCGCGGCAAGGGCCTGTTGATGGGCTTGAAATTGCGCGAAGGCATTGTGAACAAGGCTGTTGCCGGAGAGGCGCGAGATCGAGGCCTTTTGATTGGTGCGGCTGGCGATAATGTTGCCCGCATGGCTCCGCCCCTCATCATCACCGAAGATGACGCCAGCGAGGCGATCGGTATTCTCGATGATGCGCTGACAGCGGCTGGCAAATAAACCATGTCCGACCCGCTGGGTGAAACCGACGACATTGTCGCGGCCTTTCAGGTTGATGGTCACGCCGCGCGCGGACGCATTGCGCGGATGGGCGCAGCGCTGGAGGATATTGTCTCCGCCCATGACCATCCCCCGGCCGTCAAACGCCTTGTGGGGGAAGCGGTTCTGCTGGCCGCACTGGTCGGCGATTCCCTGAAATTCGAAGGACGGTTGATCATCCAGGCTAATGGCAGCGGCCCGGTCAGTTTTGTGGTGGCCGAATGGCAATCGACCGGCGGGGTGCGCGGTTTTGCGCAATACAAGGGTGATCCGGTCTCAAACGATGCCGGTGTGCCGCAATTGCTGGGCGAAGGCTCTTTTGCCATGACCATTGATCCGGGCGAGAAG
Source organism: Hyphobacterium sp. (assembly GCF_965228115.1). Lineage (GTDB taxonomy): Bacteria > Pseudomonadota > Alphaproteobacteria > Caulobacterales > Maricaulaceae > Hyphobacterium. The sequence continues at coordinate 1,230,114 of NZ_OZ245794.1, forward strand.
ATGGAGCGCTATCAGGGCGTTGTTGCCCTCGAAGGCGGCACGCTGGCGCATTGTGCCGAGAAATATTTCGAGCAATCCGAGCAAACCCCCACGCGCATCAAGCTGGCTGTCGGAGAAAATCTGCAAGCAGGTGGCACTTCGGTCTGGCGTGGCGGCGGGGCCGTCTTGCAGCAGGTGGCCAGCGATGACTATCGCGGCGATGCCTTAGCAGACTGGGATCATTGCCGGGCGCTGTTTGAGACGATTGCCGATGATGAGCTGATCGACCCGGATATCTCCGCAGCCACCTTGATTTATCGCCTGTTCCACGAGGATGGCGCGCGCCTGTTTGAGCCGCGGCGGCTGACCAAGCATTGCCCCTGCAATCGCGAACGCCTGCTGGATATTCTTTCACGTTTTTCCGCTGAAGATCAGGCTGATATGGAAAAGGACGGGCAGATCGGCATGACCTGCGAGTACTGCAACCGCTTGTTCGAATTTACGCCGGACGATGTGAAAGCCGCCTCCTGATCGCGCGGTCTTATGACTGCCAGAAGCGCGGTGTCAGCAAGATAAGGACGGTGAGAACCTCCAGACGTCCGATCAGCATATTCATCGCCATCACCCATTTTGCGGCATCCGGCAGAGGCTGAAACGTGCCCGAAGGGCCAATGATATCGCCAAGGCCCGGCCCGACATTGCCCAGCGTCGCCGCCGCGCCGGACAGGGCGGTGGTGGTGTCCAGCCCGATGGCGGCCAGCAAAACAGCGGAGACCGTAAAGACCGCGACAAAGGCAAACAGAAAGCCCAGAACCGAATAGACGGTTTCCGGCGGGACAGGCCGTCCACCATAGCGCAGCGGCGTAATGGCGCGCGGGTGCGTCAGGGTGATAATGTGTTGCCGGATGGCCAGCAGCGCGATTTGGTAGCGGAAAATCTTTACCGAACAGGTGGTCGATCCGGCACAGCCGCCGGAAAACATCAACACGAAAAAAGCCGCCACCGCCGGTGCGCCCCAGGCGCCAAAATCGGTCGTCGCATAACCGGTGCCGGTCACAATGGATATGGTGTTGAAAGCCGCCAACCGGATGCCGGATTCCGGATCATGGAGCCCGGTGGCGATGACAAAGGTCGACATGGCGAGAATGGCGATTCCGATGACAAGAAAAAAGCCCTGCACTTGCGGATCCCGGAAAACCGCCAGCGGCCGACCCCGCACCATCACCAGATAGACCGCGAACGGCAAGGCCGCCGCCAGCATGAACACCATCGCCACATAATCCGAGCCGCCTTCGAGGAAGGCCCCGATCGAAGCGTCGCGCGTGGAGTATCCGCCTGTGGCCAGCGTGGTCATGGCATGCGCAATGGCATCGAAGCCATTCATGCCAGTGGCGTTGTAGCCAATGGCACACGCAAGGGTCAGCGCCAGATAGATCAGCGAGATCGCACTCGCGATCTGTGCGGCATTCGGCAGTACCTTCTCGCTGGAGGCATCAGACGATTCCAGCTTGAAGAGCTGCATCCCGCCGACGCCCAGCAGCGGCCAGATCGCCATGGCGGTGACGATAATCCCGATCCCGCCGATCCATTGCAGGATGGCTCGCCACATCAGGAAGCCCGGCGGACGGGTATCGAGCTCCGTCACCACAGTTGCTCCCGTGGTGGTGAGACCGGAAATCGCTTCAAACAGGGCATCGGTCCAGGACAGGTCATGCCCGCCATACCGCATCGGCAGCGCTGCGAGCAGCGCGAGAACGAGCCACGAGCCAGCCGTCACCAGAAACGCAGCCCGCGTCGTCAGGTCTTTTTTTTCGGTATTGACGGCCAGGGCAATCGCCAGACCGATAAATCCACCCGCAGCGGCCGACCAGAAAAAAGCTGACGCGCTGGCCATTTCACCGGCATTATAATCGATCAACGCAGGGATCAGCATGGCCGCCGACAGGCTGGCCGCCATGATACCCAGAACGAACAGAACGGACCGGACCGACGTGCTCATTCAGCGCGGTCTAGCCGATTAATGAACGCTTGTCCGGTCATAAGGGCTGTCGAGTGAAAAAGCCGGAATGCGCGCATCGAACCGGCCGCCATTTTCGCGCGACATCTCATAGCTGCCGCACATGAAGCCCGAGGGCGTTTCCAGGGGCGCCCCAGAGGTATAGGTGAAACACTCGCCCGGCTTCAGAACCGGTTGCTCGCCAACCACGCCGGGGCCACGCACGACGTCCACCTTGCCTTTGGAATCGGTAATCGACCAGTGCCGCGAAATCAGTTGCACGGTCGTTTCACCGGTATTTTCAATTTCCACAGTGTAGGCCCAGACATAGCGCGCCTGCGACGGCTCGGATTGATCGTCGAGAAAGTCCGGCTTCACGCGGACCAGCACGCCATCGGTTTCGCACTCATACATGGCCGCACCTGCGCATATCCTGCGAAGGGCCATGATCACCGCAAACGCCGGTTTGCTCAAGTCCCGCCATCCGCGCTTTTCCGCTGCGCCAAATTCGCCTAACCAAGAGTACCGCAATCCGCAGGCTGACATGACCGCACACGGTATCCTTCCTGATCATGAAATCGCGGCCCTCACGGCCGGCGGGGCGATTCATGCGCAGACAGCGCTGGCGGATGGGCAAATCCAGCCCGCCAGCCTGGACCTGCGCCTGGGCCAGACGGCCTATCGCTTGCGCGCCAGCTTCCTGCCGGGGGCGGCCCGTGAAGTGGACGACGTCCTTAAATCCGGCCTGGTCATGCATCAACTCGACCTCAGCGGTGGCGCGGTGCTTGAGACCGGCTGTGTCTATCTTGTGCCTCTGATAGAAGCACTCAGCCTGCCTGCAGATATCAGCGCCGCGATGAACCCGAAAAGCTCGACCGGGCGGATTGATGTCTTCACCCGCGTGATCGCCGATCGTGCGACGGCTTTTGATGCCGCCCCGGCGGGCTATGAAGGCCCGCTCTATGTCGAGATTTCCCCGCGCACCTTTTCGATCCTCGCGCGGCCGGGCGACCGTCTGGTCCAGGCCCGGTTCCGCCGCGGTGCACGGCAAGCCACGCGTGAAGTCACCGTCTCGGTCGATCTGGCAGGCTTTGACGGCGTCAATGGTTATCGCGCCCGCCGCCATGCCGGCCTGATCGATCTGGCCAGGATTGGCGGTCATGATCCACGCGATTACTGGGAGCCGGTTTCCCTGCGCAACGGCCAGATGGTGCTGGATCCCGGTGAATTCTACATTCTCGCGTCACGGGAACCGGTGATCATCCCCTTGAACGAAGCTGCTGAAATGGCACCGATCGCCCCGGAAATCGGCGAGTTCCGCGCGCATTATGCCGGCTTTTTCGATCCCGGCTTTGGCGTCACCGAAGCGGGCGGCGATGGCGGTCGCGCTGTCCTGGAAGTGCGCGGCCGGGACGTGCCCTTCATCCTCGAACATGGCCAGCCGGCAGCCCGCCTGGTTTATGAACCCATGACCGCCCCGCCGGACACCCCCTATGGCTTAGTCGCCTCGAACTATCAGGCCCAGGGCCTCAAACTGGCGAAGTATTTCTAGCTTGCGCCGCCACGCCGGTTTTCTAATCTCAAGAACAGTTGCGGGTGTAGCTCAATGGTAGAGCAGGAGCTTCCCAAGCTTAAGACGAGGGTTCGATTCCCTTCACCCGCTCCAATCCCCAACCAACAAGATCAGCGGTTAAACGGGTTCGCCTCTGTCCGCGTGAAGGTCTGGCGCATCACTTCGGTCCACGCGCCGTCAATCTCTTCTTCGGTGACACTGATATAGCCCGCCGGTGAAATGTTCAGCATGCGGCTACGGAAAGTGCGCGTGGTGCCATCCGGGGCGATATAATGCTCCTCGCGGAAATGGATGCCGTTTTCGACGGCGTCACCGCCGCCAGCCGAAGACCCGCCTATCGAATTGAAATAATCAAACAGGATCTCATCGTTCTCGCGGTCAAAATGATAGATCGTCTCGCCCGTATAATCCGGCGGTCCCGGTACAATATGGAGATCGCGCACAAAACGCCCGAACACAGGCGCATAGCAATGCGTATCCGAGCGCCCATCGTCCAGCCGGGTCTGCCAGCAGGCATTCAACAAGGGCTCAAACACATCGGTGACCCCGCCTGCAAGGATATCCGGAAACGCCATTTCTTCGCGCAAGGTCTCGAGGCGCTCAGCCGGTTGCCGGGTGAAAACCCGCTCGGGCTCTGTATTCCAGCCGCCATAATCCTCGCCCAGATATTGCTGGCGGACCAGGCTGGCTTGATCGCCAGTGACCGCCCCCCAATGATAGCGCAGAAATAACTCGCCCGACCCGTCGCGATAGCCATTCTGGACAAAGTGTCCGTCTTCAATGGCGCCATCTGCGTAAATGGCATGACCATTCATGGTGAGCATCAGCGTGTGGACTTTCTCGTTCGCCGCATCCCAGAACCAGATGGATTCATTGTAGAACATGCCATGTGGGCCAGGATTTTGCCGCAAAACGCGAACGGCATGGTTTTCCATGCGTTCAAAGCAATAGACCTCATCAGCATATTGCCCCTCCTGCTGGTTGGCCCAGCAAGCCCCGAGATAATCCGCCATGGCTTCGGTAATCGGCGAGTCCGCCTGTGCCGCGCTGGTCATGCCTGCGGTCATTAGCGCCAGACTTAAAACTGCGTGTCTCATCGTGTTCCCCGTTATTTCCCCTGTCCTGAATTAAACAGTGCGGCGGGATGCGCGCGGCGTCCATCTTTTTTCCTCGGCCCCATCGGGCCAGCCCGCGCTGCGAAGTTGATTTCAACGGCCCACCGCTCCAGTCTCTGCGTCAGCAAGCTGCTCGGGGCGAAAGGACGCACAAGATGAAAAGCGCAAAAGCCATTATCGTGGCCCTGATTATCGCCGCGATTGGCCTCGGCATTCTGGCACTCGCCGGATGGGGGGATACGCGCTCGGGCGGGCTGCCGGTGATGCTGGCCGCGGGCCTGATCGCCTTTGGCCTCAACTGGCTGGTTTTCATCCCTTCGGCCATCGCAAAAACTGAAAAATTCTACGATCTCACCGGCTCTCTGACCTATATGTCCGTCATGGCATTTGCCGTGTTGCAAAGCGCCCCGGTGGACTGGCGCGCGCTTTTGGTGGCCGGCTGTGTGGTGATCTGGTCGATGCGATTGGGCATCTTCCTGTTTGCCCGGATCAGCGAGGATAAAGCCGACCAGCGCTTTAACGAGATCAAGCAAAATCCGGCACGCTTTTTTGTCACCTGGACATTGCAGGGCCTCTGGGTCTCGCTCACCGCCGCGTGTGCGCTGATGGTGATCACCACACAAACGCCGCAACCGGTTGATCTCTTCCTGATCATCGGCCTGGCGATGTGGGTGGCCGGATTTGCCATTGAGGTGATTGCCGACAATCAAAAACGGGCTTTCAAGCGCGATCCCGCCAATGACGGCCAGTTTATCCAGACTGGCTTGTGGGCCTGGTCGCGGCATCCGAATTATTTCGGGGAGATATTGTTATGGATCGGTATTGCCGTAACGGCGTTGCCGGTGCTCGCGGGCCCGCAATGGGTGGTGCTGATCTCACCGGTCTTCGTCATCCTGTTGCTGACCCGCGTCAGCGGTATCCCCTTGCTGGAAAAAGCCGCCGACGTCCGCTGGGGCGATAATGCCGCCTACCAGGCGTATAAAGCGCGTACGCCGGTGCTGTTGATGAAGCCGCCATCCAGGGCGAGCTAACCAAGTAACGGTCTGGCGGCAGGAGGACAGGTGACCAGCACACAGATCATCATGACGCTGGCCAGCTGCGTGGCCTTTATGGCGCTGGTCGCGTGGTGGTCCTACCTGCAAACCAAGGGCGAGCCGCGCTCCAAAGAGGGGTATTTCCTCGCGGGCCGGCATCTCGGCGGGCTATTCATTGCGGGCTCGCTCTTGCTAACCAATCTGTCCGCCGAACAACTCATCGGGCTCAACGGCTCGGCCTATGGCTTTGACATGTCCAGCATGGCCTGGGAGGTGACGGCTGCTGTCGCCACCGTCGCCATGGCGCTGATCTTCCTGCCGAAATACCTGCGCAGCGCCTTTACTACCCTGCCGGAATTTCTCGCCAGCCGGTTTGATGAAGACGTCCAGCGGCTATCAGTGATCCTGTTTTTGCTCGGCTATGGATTGGTGACCATACCGTCCATTCTCTATTCTGGCTCGATCGCGGTCATCCGCCTGTTCGACATCCCGATGCTCTTCAATATCGGCCAGTTTGAAGCCTTGGTTGTCACTGTCTTGGTGATCGGCATTGCCGGTGCGCTTTATGCCGTTTTTGGCGGCCTGAAAGCCGTCGCGGTGTCAGATACGCTGAACGGGGTGGGCCTTTTGATCGTTGGGGCGCTCGTGCCCATTCTGGGACTCATCGCGCTTGGCGGCGGGAACTTCCTGTCGGGCCTGAACACGCTGGTGACCACAAATCCGGAAAAGCTGAATGCGATTGGAGGAGCAGATTCCCCCATTCCCTTTGGCACGATCTTCACCGGCATGATTTTCGCCAACCTGTTTTACTGGTGCGCCAATCAATATGTGATTCAGCGCACGCTGGCCGCCCGCAATCTGGCCGAGGGTCAAAAAGGCGTGCTGCTCTCCGGCTTTTTTAAAATCCTCGTCCCGCTTTTCATGATGATCCCCGGCGTTATCGCCTTCCATCTCTATGGACCGGGCCTCGCCAGCATAGATCAGGCTTATCCCGCGCTGATCCGTGATGTCTTTCCGCTGTGGATGATGGGCTTCTTCCTCGCCGTCCTGTTTGGCGCAGTATTCTCGTCCTTCAACTCACTCCTGAACAGCGCTGCCACCATGTTCACGCTGGACATTTACAGCCCCAGCCGGAAAACCCCGCTCAGCGATCATCAGGCCGTCCGCATCGCCATGATTGCGAGCGTGGTGATTGCGTTGTTTTCGTTTTGCGTGGCGCCTCTTTTATGGTTTGCACCCGAGGGCCTGTGGCAGATCATCCGGATCTTCACCGGCTTTTATAACATCCCGATCGTCGCCATCGTGATGGTCGGCCTGTTTGCCCGGCGCACCCCGGCGATTGCCGCCAAAATCGTGATCGTGTTCCACGTCATCACGTATGGCCTGTTACAATTTGTCTTTTCAGAACAGGTTACCCTGCACTTCCTGCATCTCTATGCGATCCTGTTCGCCATCGAAGTCGCGATCATGTTGATCGCCGGACGCATCGCGCCGCGGCCTGAGCCCTGGACTTTGAAAGATCGGTCACAGATCGACATGACGCCCTGGCGCTTTGCCCGGCCGGTCGCGTTTACGCTGTTGTCGATGGTGGTGGCGCTTTACCTGATCTTCTCACCCATTGGCTTGGCCAGTGAAAAAATCAGCGCAAGTTTCCTCGCGGCGATGTGCGCATTGGGCCTCATCAATCTAGCGGCCTGGTGGCTGATGACGCGGAAGAGCCGCGGGCAGGTGTGATTGGAAAATAATGGCGCACCGGGGAAGATTCGAACTCCCGACCCCCAGATTCGTAGTTATGCTTTCAATAAGCTAATTCAGACGGTTGCGTGTAAACTGAGGCTCTTATGGAGCCAATATTTTCAATTGGTTGCTTGTGGGCTGTAAACTGCGTGCGAAGCTGCACTGCTATCCATGACCATCAATGGCGCGGTGAAAAAAGGCGCTCTATTGATTCACTAACTGATCTAATCCACTTTCCACAGTGGTCAGAGGACATACTCATCATGATCAATCGATTGACGATTTTTGGATTTGCTTCTGTTTTCCTGTTTGCCTGCTCGCAACAGCAATCTGCAACGGACACGCCAACTGTTTCATCGCCGCCTTTATCGCAAATGCTCTACCCGTTTTGCGAAGCCAGATACCGCTGTGGTTATTTGGATGCCGATGGAAATGTCGCAATCCCGGCTCAGTTTGAGAGCGCATCCGGTTTTGAAAGCAATGGTCTCGCCCGTGTGTATCAGCCCAGTGGCTATGGCGTGATAAATTTGTCCGGCGAAATGGTCATCCCCGCTGAGTATGACAGGTTTGGGCCATTTGCAGACAATGGATTAGCTACTGTCCGACAGAACGAACGCTCAGGTTTTATCAACGAGAATGGCGAAATAATGATTTCTGCGATTTATCAGGATGCAGAAACTTTTCGTAGCAACGGCCTTGCTGCCGTCAAACAAAATGGCCTTTGGGGATTCATAAATGAATCAGGAGAGGTCGTTATTCCCGCTCTCTATGAAGAAATATTCTATAACGATGAAAGCAGTCTGATTGGCGTTCGGGAGAATGGCCGATGGGGCTTTATAAATGAAGCCGGTGAAACGATAATTTCACACCGTTACGAGCAAGTCTGGCCATTTTCAAATAATGGCCTTGCTCCTGTCCAACAAAATGGCCGAGTCGGCTTTGTAAATGAAGTCGGAGAAATGGTTATCCCTGCTCGCTATGACTGGGCGGGACGATTTTCAAACAATGGACTCGCAATCGTAGAGCAAAATGACCTCCGCGGATTCATCAACGAATCCGGCGAATTGGTCATTCCATTGCGTTACGGTAGGGCCAACAGATTCGCCGACAATGGCCTTGCCGCAGTTGAACAAGGTGGCCGCTGGGGTTTCATAAATGAATCTGGAGAAATGGTGATTGCGGCACAGTATGAATCTGTTGGGTATCGATTTGCTGACAACGGTCTGGTCCGCGTAGAACAAGATGATCGCCATGGCTTCATCAATGAAATTGGTGTGATGGTAATTCCTGCTCGTTTTGCTTTCCCAAGCAATCGCGACACATTCATCTCGCTTCCCTTTGGCGCACAGGAATACCCCGCACTTCCCGATGGAACATTGTTGGGGATAACGCTGGCCGACGTGGAGGCCCAAAGCAGGCAATATCGACAACAAAACTCACTCCCACCATCTTCGAATCCGCAGCAACGACAGTGTTCCGCCTATACGTCGTTCATTTTTCAGGGCTTCGGTTTGGAGATTGCCGAGGACTTGACGGTGCGTGGCCCATCTAGTGTTGCCACATATAGTAGCACGGGAACCAACGCTGAAGCTACCGCCACATCGGGCACTTGTGTCGGTGGACGCTATACTTATTCAGTTACAAGCCGATATCGGAATGAATCGAGAATGCGCTCTGGATCATTTACGGTTCCAAACACTGCCAGCCAATGCAATATCGACGTGAGGTACGGGAACGTGAACTGCTGGTGATCATTAAGGCAAATATGCAGAGTCAAAACGACTCCAACCCAGCTCTTAGTTGGAACAACTTTAATAGAGCGAAAGCCGTTGACGAACATCAAGTTGGGGAATGGCGCACCGGGGAAGATTCGAACTCCCGACCCCCAGATTCGTAGATCGAGGGGCCACCTAATTAAATCAATGACTTATCTATAGCGCGGGATCAATACGGGATCAATCACCCCGGCGAACGCCGTTCGCCAGGCCGAACTATTCGGCCGCCTCGAGCAATGCCAGCATGTCCATCGCGCGATAAAAGACCGGCCCGACATCGAGGATGGATTGCCCCAGCTCGGCCGCCTCGGGATCAATCTCGAAAAGCCGTTCCACGCTAATACCCTGGCTGGATGCGCGGGCGCGCAGCAAGTCCTCGATCTCGCCCATCCGCCCGAGCAGATCATCCATCGTGTCCAGAAACCGATCGCAATCTTCCGCCCTGTCACCGCGGGCGAGCTCACGCTCGCAAGCCGGGATCCGCAATTCGGTGAGCCGGGCGGTGGCGCGCAGCGCCTCGGGATCCGGCTCGGTGAACTGCAAAAGAAGAAGGGCGAAGAGCTCAATCATGGCCGGACAATGCAACCGACCGTGCTAGGTTGTAAAGCCAAGGAGCCAAACCGCATGAAGATTGTCCTCACCCTCGCCGCCATTGCCCTCATCCAGATCCAGGACTGGCGGGTTATCGATGGAGACACGATCGAGCTGGCCGGTGAGCGGATCCGCATCCTCGATATCGACACCCCCGAGACCTTTAGATCCCAGTGCGATGCCGAGCAGCAGCTGGGTGAGCTGGCCGCCGCGCGCCTGGCGGCGCTGCTGCAGGGGCGCGAGATACGCCTCGAGCGCCAGGGCGAGGACCGCTATGGCCGCACCCTGGCGCACGTCTATGTCGATGAGAGAAGTGTCGGCGAGATCTTGATCGCCGAAGGCTATGCCGTCCGCTACGATCGGCGGCGGCACGATTGGTGCGGGCCAGGCTAGATCTAGTCGAGCCGGGACTTGTCCTCGAGACACACCGCGCCGCGCGCCAGATCTGCGCGCTCCCAGCCTGCGCGGCCCCAGGCAATCACGCCCTGGACATAGGTGAGGAAGAGCGCCATCGCGCTGGCTTCCTCCTGGTTGGCAGCCGCTACGATCGTGGCCGCATCCGGCATGCCGGGCTCACCTTCGGCTGGGGCGCAGATTCTGGGATCCACCGCCACCGGCTCGGGCTGTTCAATCGGGGGCGGCGGCCGCTCCGATAGCAAGGCGCAGCTCGCCAGCATCAATGAGCTCGCGCACAGGGCAATTATTCGCATCATATCTAACCTCGTTTTGTGAGAAGAGATTGCCGATCGCCAGGGCGGAAGAGCGCGCCTCTTCGACGCGCAACTGCCAATACTCTTCCTGGGCGGCAAACGCCTCGCGAGATTGCTCACGCTCGGCTTCCCGGTTGGCTTCTGATTCCCGATAGCTCCGCTCCCAGCCATCGCGGGCGGTCTCGGCTTCTCGGCGGGCGGTGGTCTGTTCGGTGAGATCTTCCTTGAGCGTCTCAAGCCGCGCCCCGGCACCCCCGGCAAAGATCTGCAGCGGGCCGACCTTTAACGGCGGCAACAGGTGCCAGACAACCGCCCCCAGAACACCCGCCGCAATCCAGGGCAGGAACGGCCGCAAGGCCGCAGCGCCGCCCCTCAACGCCGAGAGCACCAGCGTGGCGGCCGCCATCACTGCTCATTCTCCGACACCGCCCCGCCGACATCGAGCCGGATCCGCCGACAGTTGGGCGGCTGGCCGATGGTGTAGAGATTGCGCGCAGCAAGCAGGCGCTGCTTGGAGATCCGCGTCACGTTCACAGCATCGGACTGGTTACCGCCCAGGACGTGATAGTGCTCGCGGTCCTCGCCGACATAGAGCCCGACATGACCGGAAGATCCGGCCGGATTGCCGCGCCAGAAGACCAGCACATCGCCGAGCTTCGGCTCGCCCTCAACCCGGTTGCCCCAATCCAGCCAGCCGCGAGCCGAGAGCAGATCGCCCTGGACAGGTTTCTTGGCACGATGGGCGACAATGCCCATAAAGAGACCGCACCAGGGGATGCTGTCATCTTCATACCAGGAGCCGATCCAATTGAGCCCCGGCGCTTGGGCCAGCTCATCGGCCCAGGCCAAGATCACCGGGTTGTCGCGGGCACCTGGCGCTTCCAGCGTGCCATAAAGTTTCAACGCCTCGAGCAGCATGCGTGGCGCAGGCTCGTGCGCCAGGAACTCATAGGCATTGGGGAGCGCATAAGACATGGCTCTTCCTTTCGTTTTCAGTTTTCAATGAGGTGGCCGACAAACTGGGTTTGTCGGCCGGAGCCAACTAGCCCGGAGAACTGGGCGGGCCGGTCGGCTCATCCGGGTCACCAGGCGGCGGAGCCGGAGGTGAAGGGGGTGTTGGGTTGGGCGGCCGGATTCCCGGCAGGCGGATGTTGGCGCGGATCCATTGCCAGGCCCCGGCCGGATCCTTCGCGGCACGATCGGCCGTCTCGAGCGCAAAGAGGATGAGCTGCTCGCCCAACAAGGTGGCAAAGGCCGTGGCCGCCAAGATCCAGCCCAGGGACAGATCAAAGCCATCAGCAATGAAACCGCCCGCAATGCCGATTAAAGGGGCCGTCACAAAGGTTGAAAGCATAGCCAAGAGGCCGCGCTTGGATCTGCGGAAAAGGCCCGCAACCAGGCCAAGGAAAACAGAGACCACAACGATCGACTCGATCTGCTCTGGCCAGCGGATATTATTCATGGACGCCTCCAAAGGTTACAGCGAGCCAGCACGTATCGGACCTCTGCGAGATCCAGCAGCCGGTCGAGAAACAGGTGAACAAAGCCCCAGAGCGAAAGACTGCCGACCGTTAGAAACTGGCCGAGATAGGAATGCTCGGTGCCGGTGAGAAGGGCAGACGGTTTGGCCGCCAGCAGCCGGACCATTTCAGATCCGTAGATAAAGACGTGAAGGAACGCCATGCCAACCGAGAAGGTCAGGAGGGCATAAGCAACGGAATCAAGCCGGGCACAACGCGCATCGCGCGCGCTGAAATGCGGCCAGACATCGCGGTGGCGATGCACGGTAAGCAGCCCCGTGACGAAGGCCCAGGCCGCCGCCAGCAGAGCTGCCACCGATAGAGTGAGCGCCAACATGGACTAGCCGGTTGGTGGCTCGAGGAGATCCTGGACCGCGCCCATGACCTCCATGCCGAAGACCTTGTGCAGCCGCGTGCGCACAAGCTCGATCTCTTCGGCCTTGAGATCTTGCTTGCCGCCCGCAACGATGCGCTGCGCCAGGCGATAGCGTTTCATCTTCGCCTCTTCGGTGTCGGTCTTGTCATCGCCAGGGATCTCGGTGCGCAGCGTGATGATGCAGGCATTGCTCAAGGTGAGATCCTTGGTGTTTTCACGTTGCGTGACGGGATCCCGGCCGGTGCCATCGGGCACCTGGACGGGCTTGCCTTCAAGGTCGGTGATGATGGTGTCCAGATCGATCTTCATGGTTTTCAGTCCTCAATGAGAGTGGATAGGAGAGCCCTGCTTAGGAGCTCGTGGATTTGCTGCTGGTCTTGGCCGCAGCAGCTTCGGCCTCCTCCGCCAGGCGGATGGCATCGATCAAGAGATCCCGCTCGGTCTTGAGCTCATTGCGGGCCTCAACGAATTTGTTGCGCATACCGGACATGCGGGCGGTCAGGCCGGGGTGGCGGTATTGCACCGGCACGTCCGGCAGCTTCTCGATCTCGCTGTCCAGATGGGTGATGGCCGCTTCACAGTCGGCCAGGTCGAGCTTCAAGCTCTCAGATTGAAGGGTATGCCCGACATAGCGGGCATATTGATTGGTGCTCATTTGAGTGCTCCGGTTGGGTGGTTAATGCAGGGACGCGCCTGCCTCTTGCGCGGTTAAGCGCTTATTCAGCTCCTCGATGAGGACGGCCTTGATCTCGGCATCCTCTAGCAAGCGCTGAATCCATTGGCCGGAAGAGAGATTTTCCTCCGGCGAGAACTTGTCTTCATTGGGCATGGAAGGCAGGTGGCCCTTATCCTTCCAGTGCCTGGCGTAACCCTCGAGCGTGAGCGGGTCATACTCGGTGCCCAGGCGCGCCATGAATTTGCGCATCGGATCGTGACGCCGCGGCACCAGGATGCCGCTCTCGAGGATCCGGTCAGGCACCCGCGAATCCCATTTGGCCACATCGATCGCTTTGGTGTTGGCGTGCTCGAGGACATAGCAGGAGAGCAGCGCGTCATCGTCATAGACATTCTGCGCATTGATCGAGCCATCGCCCTTCCAGCTGCCGGTCGGTGCGCCGACCAGGAGGGCCTTGTGCATCTTCACGCCGCTGGCGGCCGTATTCATCACCAGCACACCGCCGCGCGAGAAGTTGGCATTGCCGTCATAGGCCACGGTGAGGAAGGTCTGGAAGGCCGTGCCATTGAAGAGGTTGATCTGGAAACTGCCCGCATCCTGCTGGATGTAGACATCCGCATCACTGCCTTCGCCTTCCAGGATCAAGCGGCCGCCCGTGGTCGAGACGGTAGACGCATGAAGCGTGAGCGATCCATCGGCATCCTTGAAGGTGCCCAGGCGGTTATTATTGACCAGGACGCGGACCTCACCGGCATAGATGTCCACGCCACTGTCATTGTCACGCGCGCCCCAAAGCGCATTGGCGATCACATAGCCGGACGGGATTGAGAGATTATAGGCCCCGCTGAAGGCCAGCTGGGTGGTGGTCCATTCGGCGCGCAGGGATCCGCCGACATAGTGCCGCTGGGCGCTGGCCGCGACCTGGAAGCTATTGGTGCCCGCATCATTGTTGGAGACCAGCTGCGCCGCACCCCGGCCGGAGAAGTAAGCATTGGTGGTATCACTGCCCGTAACGCCCGCGATCGCCAGATATTTCCCATCGGGATAGACCAGGCCGACATATTGCGAGGACCAATCACCCAGATCAAAACTGCCATTCACGCTGGAAATGCGCGCGCCATCATCGAGCGTGGAAACGCGGCCGAGGCCATTGTGATAGAGGGTCGCATCGCCGTCCTCATTGGCGGTGAGCACCATCTTCGAGCCGGTCTGCTGCCAGATCCGCAGCTGGTCGATCGAGGCGGCATCGAGGATCCAGTTGGTAGAGCCGCCCGAATATCCCTGCAGCACGAGCTCACCGCCCTCGAGGCCAACTGCGCCAAGCGTCAATGGCCGCCCAACCAGAGTTACGCCAGTATCGCGCAGCTGCAACGCGATCGCTGCCGAGCCGTCATAAAGGTTGAGCCCATCGCTGCGCAGCTGGATCCGGTTTTCACCGGCCGAGCGGATGAAGCTGTCATGGATCTCAAAGTCCAGCGGGTTGCCATTCCAGATCGAGACCGAGCCAACCTCGAAACTGGCAACCGAATTGCCCCCCTCGATGACCATGATCCGGGTGCCATTATGCTCGAGGCGGCTGGCGGTATCATTGCTGAAGCGATAGGCCGAGGCATGGACGCCATCCGACGCCAGCCGGACCTGGGCGGCATCATAGTCAATCTTGAAAACCCAGTTGGATCCGGTTGGCGATGCGCCGGGCACCCACTCAAAGTCGCTATCGCCCCGGATGCCCTCATACCAGTTATAGGAATTGCCCCGAAAATAGCCGACATAAGCGCCGCCGACTGGCCCCTGGATTTTCGCAACCAGGGAACTCACCGCATCCTCGACATGCAAGCGGAAGGGTGAATCCGCCACGTCCGGCCCAACATATAGCGAGCCATCGCTGACAATGTTGCCGTCTACATGGACGCCGGACGCATTGACCGTGAGCACAAGCGCACCATCGCCATAGAGCAGCTGCTGGGTGTCTGACAGAAGGATCGATGTCTTGGCGGCCGTGACATTCTGGAAGACAAATTGCGAGGCCCCGGCCTGGGCATACATCGCCCAGTCATGGTATCCGCTCGCGCCCTGGAAGTAGGCCTTGCCACCGAAGGATCCGATCCGGCCAAAGCGCAGCGCATCGGCCGTGGTCCAGGCGATCGCGGCCGACTGATAGCGCAGATAGACCCGGTTATCGTCCGTTGTGATGACGGTGCCATTTGCCTCAGTGACGGTGAAGTCTCCGGTGACCGCCACCCCATTGGGATCCAGATCCAGGACCGTGACCAGCGGCGAGCCGACCTGCAGGAAGATCGGCCGGGAATTGCTCTCGCTCTGGATGAAGAAGCCAGAATCCGACTTCTGCAGGCGCACATTCCAGCCCGATGTGATGAGGCCCGGATCGATAAGGATCCGCGAGATGTGGCCGCCCGTTGGGTTGGTGTTGGAGACCGCCAGGCCACCGCTGGCAAAGTATCCGGCCGGATCCACCGGGTTGAGACCGAGCGCGGCCGTGCCATCATTCTCCACCCGCATGAAGCGCGTGACATTGGTGCCGGTTGGATTGGCCGTGCCGGAATCATGCGCGGCCGTGGCGCTCTTGCGGGTGATGACATAGCTGTCACCGTCCGCATAGGGCGTGCCCGCATACCACTCGGTATCCCCGCCCTCATCGTGCATGAAGACACCCAGGCCGCAATAATGGTTTGAATTGCTCGCGATCAAGACCAGCTCGGCATTGGTCGCACCGGATCCCCCGCCGCGGATCTGGACGCGCGCGGGATAGGCCGTCGAGTTGACGATCCGGCCGACTTCCAGACCATTGAAGCTGGTGCGCGCCACCGGCTCATTATTGTAGTAAGCCCAGAGCGCATTATCGCGGATGATGAGCAGCCCGATCTCGGCCGTGTTCACATTCTGGATGGCCAGCTGGTTGACGTTAGGCAGCGGCGCCAGCACCCAGTCATCATATCCAAGCGTGCCCTGGAAATAAGCCTTGCCCGGCCCGAGCGCGGTGCGGGTGAAGCGCAGCGCATCGGCCGTGGTCTGGGCAATGGTCTCGCCCTGATATTTCAGCATCACCCGGTTGTCATCGGTTTCCAGAACAACGCCTGCAGGCATGGTTACGGTGAGATGACCGTCCCCGGCCAGGCGCAGCCGCTCGATGGAATGCGTCCGCAGGACAAGCGGACCCTCCCCGATATTGGAAATATAGAAGGGGCCGGTGTAATCCGGCGAGACGCCGATGCGCGCGCCCAGATAGGCCGAGCCGGACGCATAGAGAATTGACTGGAGGTATTGGCCGTTGGCTGAATACATCGCCATCTGGGCATTGCCCGCGGCGTTGTAATTCGTGACGATCATCCGGGCATAGGGCGAGGCCAGATTGGCATCAAATTGCAGCGTATCACTCGACAGATAGGCGCGCCCCTGGCCGCCAAGATAGGTTATCAGGCGATGGGTGCCGGGCGTGTCGCCATCAAGCTGCATGGTGGCGGTCGAGCTGCCGTCCTCATTCTGCAGGCGCAGGCTGGGATAGAAGGGCGCAACCACGGTGATGCCCGCATAATTGTTGTTATTGCCGATCACCATCAAGGTCCGGTTGGCCGAGTTGGTGCCGGTCGGATTAACATTGGGATAAGGGCTGGTGATGTGCTTGATCGTGGCAGCCGAATTGCCAAAGACCAGCGGCGAGGAGCCAACCGTCAGATGGGTGTGAACGCGCGCGCCGGAGGTGAGGACTTCGAGCTGGTGCGCCCCGGCCGCATCCGCCAGGACGGTTGAGCCACCCTCATTGATAAAGACCCGGCCAACCGCCGCACCATCGAGGAGCACCTGGTCCCCATTGTCATAGACCGCATGCCGGATAACCCCATCGGGATCCTCGAGCGCATAATCACGCTCATAGACCCGCGGCCGCCAGTAACCGGCCGCCTGGTCGGTGGCCACTTCCAGAGCCAGGGATCCGCCCGTCGCCGCATCCTTGGCGGCAACCTTCCGCTCCCAATAGCCAACCTCATTGCTCGCCCCGTCATTGACGATGTGAGCGACAATGCCCTGGTGGAAGTTTTCGGCCGGGATGGCGCAATGCGCGAAGCCGGACGTGGCCCCCAGATGGACGCCCCGATCGACATCCTTGAAGGCCGCAGAGATCGCCCCCGCCAGCACGTTGTCGGCGGCGATCTGGTTGCGGCGGCCGCCATCATAGATGAGCGTTGAGGTGCCCGCATAGGTCAGCGGGATCGTCTCCGCGCCCAGGAAGTTATTGGCCACCGTGTTCATCTTGGTGCGGATATCGTCACCCAGATCGATGGCGCGGAAGTCTACTGCATCGAAGAGCGCGTCATGAGATCCGCGGACAATGTGATTGCCTGCGATCGAGCCCTGGGCAATGCGCAGGAATTTGACACCAAATTCGAGCACGGCCATGTGCACGCCATTGATGTTTACCCAGGGCTCGGCAAAGCCGGTGGCCGCGATCGCCTCAACACCAAAGCGCGTGGAAGCCGCCGAGCCACCGCGCACCGAGATGCCCTCGGCATGCCCCTGGATCTGCACGAGGCCTTCGGCAAAATGCGAGTGGCTATCGCGGACATAGTTTTCCAGGCAGAAGCTGGTCGCATCGGTGGTGCGGAACCGGGCCAGCACCCCGGCATAGTATCCATGGGTGCCGTCGCCATAGCTCTCAACCCCGACATGGCGACACTCTTCCATCGAGGCATAAGATGTGTTGAGCGCATCCCAGCAGAAGGTCCACCAGCCTCCGGTGCCGGACGCGCCACGGAATTCGCAGTCCTCGATGCGCACGCGGGTCTCATTGGCAAAGCCGCCAGAATTAGGAAGGTTGGTGAAGAAGCACGGATCCGATGCCGGTGCGGCCGTTTCAAAGCTGATACCCTCCGCCCGGAACGCCGAATAAGGCGAGAGCGGAATGAAAGTAAAACCAACCTGGGCCGGATCTGCAGACAGGAAGCGCCAGACCACTTGCTGCGGGCCAGGCGCAATAATCTCGAGCCCTTCCTGCGGGATCACAATGTTGCGCTCAACACCCATGACCATCCCGGCCGGGATCACCGCACGGCCATTGGTGGCGGCCGCGGCCGCCAGCCAGGCTTCGATCTTGTCGGCCTCGGGAGATCCATCGCCCAATATGCCCCAATCGACCGCCAGCTCGCTCTCGGCAAAGACCGGGTTGGTGGTATGCGGCCCGGCCTCAACCCAGTCGGAGGAAACGCCGCGCGCCGTCATGAAGCGCGCGCGGACATAATACTCGGTCTCGGGCAACACACTGCGCACTTCCAGGCGCGGATTGCCGCTATCGGTAGAGCCCGCCGCTGACCAGGTGACGCGATCATCGCTCGAGAGCTCAACCTCCATCGAGACAATGTCGCGTTGGGTGTTGGGGTCGGCCGTTATCAGAAGCGCCGGGAAACCGGAATAGCCGACCTGATAGCTCGTTTCGGCCAGGACAAGATTGACCGGCTCGGGCACATCATTGCTGGCCACCACGCCGAGCTCATAAACCGGCTCGCCCTTGCGGCCGCGGCCATCTTCGGCCGTGATCTGCAGGTCATAGCTCTGGCCGGGGATGCCATGCGGGAAGGCGGCAATGCGCTCATCCGCCTGAAGGAAGCCGACCGATTCATAGGCCGGATCCGCCGCGCCGGAGGGCGTGCGCCGCATGCCCAGGTTAAAGCGCGTGACCCGCTCCTCGGTGCCCTCTGGCAGATCGAAGCGCACATAGATGGCTTCCCAGACCGCATTGACATCGGTGACGATGGGCTGCGGCGGGACCGGCCGGTAAGGCAGGGTGATGACGGTCTGGTGCGCCGGGACCGCGCCCTGGTCGGCCACATGACGGCCGGGCTTCTCGACCACCACTTCCACCGTGGCACCGAAGCGGCCTTTCTTGCGGACATTCTTGACCAGGACCGAAAGCGTCTCGAGACCGGTTTCTCCAAAGGCCACCAGATCGCCGGCCTGCGGCGCATCGGCCGGAAGCGTAGCAGCGGCCGGGCGGAGCTCATCGGCCGCACCCGGCACGGTCTGCAGCGCCAGGCTGGAAGAGACCCTTGGCTGGCCTTCCGCGGGCGTGCCAGCGACATAGCGCCAGACAATGCCATAGCTCTTGCCCGCCTCCATGAAGAGGTTGCCCTCGATCGGATCCCCCGGCTCATCCAGGATGATGGCCTCGACATTGCCCCCGCCATCGAGGCGCACCTCCTTCACGCGGCCGCCGCCCAGGCCGACCAGGTTCACATCATGCTGCAGCCGGGCCATGTGGCCCGGCTTCAGTCCGGCGATCGCCTCGAGCGGGTAATCGAAAGTGTAGCTCTCATTGAGCAGCTGGGCGGTGTAGAGCCAATACCGACCATGCTTCCAGATGAGCTCGGCATCATCAATGCCCTCGAGCGGGAAGGTCTCGATCTTGGTGGCCGCCACCGTGCCAACCGGCCCGCCGCCCGCCTCACCTTCGGCCGAGAAGCCATCGGCATAGACAAGACGCTCATCATCCTGCCAGCCCTCATCCTTGTTTTTGAAGCGGATCCGCAGGGCATGGACTTCCGGCATGAACGTCTTGACCGCCCGGAAGCCTGCCACATTGCGCGGCGTGAAGAGCCAGCGCTCCTCGCCCGACTTGTCATAGTCGGAAATGACCGAGATCTTGTTGCCCAGCTTGATCGGACGGCCCCGGCCGACCCGGCAGATCGTCTTGGCGGCATCGCCGCGGGTCATGGTCCGGTCCATCACCCAGGAGACTTTCCAGCCCGCCGCGTGACAGCGGCGATGGAACTCGGCCAGGCCGGGCCAGTCCATCGCGGAATCCGGCCGGGGATTAACCGCCATCGGCCCGCGATAGTTGAAGACAAGATTGTCGGCCGGATTGTCGATGCGCCGCTCTTCATTCCAGTCCGCGGCCGTCACCGTCGAGAGATCATAGAGCGGATCATCCACGATCGCCTGGCGCAGCGCCGGGCCAACCCGGTAGTTGAGCCCATTGAGCTCATCGATGACGCCATTGAGCTGGTCGGTGGCGCGGATCCGCACAGCCAGCGTGGCCAGCTCATTGAGCGGGGCGGCCGACTTTGGCGTGATGGATCTCAGGATCTCCCAGTGGCAATCGTCCCGAATCTCGGGCGACTCGATATCCGCATTGGCCCGGCGCACCCGCACTTCATACTGGCCAACCGGCACCGCCCAACGAATCTCGCGGCGGATCGGCTTGCCCGGCTCTGCGCCCGTAAAGGTGACCACGCCGCCCGGCGTGCCAACCGGCAGATTGTCCCGCCAGTCGGCGATGTCATAACCATCATCCCAGAAGTCATAGCGCGTGGTGTTGCCGGGGATGCCGGAATTGGCTCCTGGCGCGTTGGGCCGGGCATTCTCCCAGGCCAGATCGCCAACCCGGCGATATTCCACATCGACCCGGCAGATCGCATCGGAGAAAGAGCCGTCATCATTGACCCGCCCCAGGCCTTCGCGGAAGCCCAGAATGATCGAGATCTCCGATGTGTCGGCATCGGTGGTGCGTTGATCCCATGCGCCCCAGACCAGCTTGGATCCGATCTGGGCCTGGCGCGTGACATTGGAGTAAAGCGTGAGCGGCGGATCGGTCGGCCGAGTGCGCTTTTCAATCTCAACGCCCTCGAAGTTTTCGATCGGCGTGTCACCGATCTTGATGTCCTCGAAGTCCAGCGGCATCGGGCCAAGCGCAAATAGCATGCGCACATAGATCTGGTCACCGACCAGCTCCTGGATTGGCACGCCCAGATAGTCGGGATAGAAACGATGCGCACCAAAAACCACCGGCACCGTGCCATAGCGGCGCACGCCATTGCGCGCGCCCTCGATCGAGTAGGTTTGCGACACCTGGCCAGGGTTGAAATTGGCCCCGCTCACAGCGGGCGGGATGAGCGCATTGATAAGCAGACCGCCGACCACCAGGATGGTGGAGCCCGCCGCATAGGCAAACAGGCTTGAGGCGATCGCACCGCCCGCGCCACCGGTCACCCAGGTTGCCAGCGCCACCACGGCGATCTGCAGGATGGACCGGATGATCTTGTCACCGTCGCCCGCAGGCTGGACATAGGCATTGACCAGCGCGCCCTCGGCCAGCTCGGTCTTGGCCCAGAGCTCGGCCGGAACCTCAACCCCGTCAATGTGCACCACCAGGTGCGCCCGCAAAACCGGATCCGGCTCGTGCCGCGTGAGCGCCTCTTCCAGCGTTTCACCGGCCGGAGCCGTGCACCGCTTGAGCCCTTCATCGGAGAAGGGATGGTTGGCCAGGAAGATCTCCGGCCGACGCTTATCTTGGGACATAGATGCCCTCTACTTTTTTGAGATCCCAGACACCATCACCAAGCGTGGCAACGTGGGTGGATTGGGTTTTGGTCACATGCAGGAAAGTGCGATCGCCCAGCGAGAGGCCGACATGGACCGGCAGGTCATCGACCTTGAGCAAAAGGACCGCGCCCATGATCGGCGCTTCGATCTTCTGCCACTCGCCCCGATACTCGCGCAGCAGCTGCGCCTGCAGCTTGAACTTCTCCCGGCGCGGCAAGGCATCGGCGCGGGCCGAATAGAGATCGCTGCGGTCTGGCGAGAGGAAGCCGAAGTGCCTGTCATGGCAGAAGCGGATCATGCCCCAGCAATCCCAGCCCGGATCCGGCGCACGGCCGCGCCAGAGATAGGGCACGCCGAGATAGTCCACATGCCAGCCCTTCTCGGGCGTTTGAGCGAACGCCATGACCTAGTAGATCCCCGGCGCAACAGCTGGGTTATAGATCCACGCGCAGGCGGGCTCGCCATCATCATCGCGGAAGGCAATGTTGAGCAGGATCTGCTGGCGGCCCCAATCGGCCACAACCAGCTCGAACTCATCGAAGGAGCGCTCGACCACATTGGGGTTATGCGCCAGCACAATCTCGACCGTCACCGTGGCGGGCGTATCAATCGAGCGCAGCGCGTAGATGTAGCGCCGGTCAACATTGTCCAGCGAGATCTGCGATCGCGGCTTGGCGTCCTCACCCTCATCCGGCTCGGTATATTCAAACGCCCAGGCCTTATAGGTGCCATCGGCGCGCACCAGATCCTGATAGTCATTGACAACCCGGATCGGGCTTTCCAGATCGGGATGCTCGGCCGCGATCGCGGCCAGGGCGGGATGATCGATCTTGACGCAGACCAGATAGACCGCCTTGGTGTCCTGGGCAAACGCCTCGCGGATGAACTCCTGACTAGGGCCGGGCATCAGGGCAAGATCTCAATGGCCAGAGTGACATCCACGCGGCCCGCTGGCCCCGGCACGCCCTGGGGCGGCGTGCCGCCAATGAGCTTCGCCGTGACCGGGTCACCGGTCAGCGGGTGATTCAAGCCGGTAAAGCTCAACGCGCCATCGCCAAGCGTGTCGCCGAAGAAGGGCAGAAAATCATCCTCATACTGGGCCAGCGTCCAGCGGAAGGTCGCGTTGTAACCCTCGGGCGCAGCGCGATGCGTCCGGCGATTGCGGGCCGGGCCGGTATCCGTCTGGGTGCGGATCACATTATTCTTGCCGCGATGCCGCACGCTATTGCGGAGCGGCACGCCGGGAAGGGTTGCAGGCCAGACAGCCATGATCTACCTCAAAGCCGGTTGGCGGCTGGCCCCGAAAGCCACCGCGAAGTCATCGTCAAATTCACCATCCTGGATCCAGCTCTTGACGGCTTGCTTGAGCCAGAGCTCAAGCGTGGCCGTTCCGTCCGACGAACGGCGTTCGCGGGCTTCAACTTCCTGGCCGGTCTCATTCTTGATCGAGACATTGAGGCCCAGCTCGGTTGGCGGGGCCGCAGCGGGCACCAGCTGGCTGGATGGCGCGGACGCGGCCGCACTTGTGGCCGCCGCACTGGATGCAGTCGGGATAAAGCCAGAGCTCCAACCGAAGGAAGATTGAGACGCGCTGGCCGCGGCCGTGGTCGAGGATGCGCCTGGAATGATCGCCCCGATCGTGCCGGAGATGATCTGGCGGATAAACGCGCCAAAGCCTTGCGAGCTATCCGCGGCAAGCGTCTGCTGGCGGATGATGTCGGCCAGGACCTGCAGCGCCACGCGGCCGAGATCTTCCCAGGTCTCGATCTGCTTGTTGAGCACCCGGTCCAGGAGCTCGGTCTCGAAGCGCAGCTCCGATGTGCGATCGGCGGCCTCGCGCTGCATCTCGGCATAGCGCTCGAGATATTCCGCCGCCAGATCCGCATCGAGCCCGGCCGTGCGCACAGCTTCGGCCACGCGCTCTTCCTCGGCCGCCAGGCGCTGGTCAAGCGTCATCATCTCCCGGCGCACATCTGCGGCCGTCTGGAAGGCCGGATCTGCGGCCTGATAGACCTCGGTGGCGGCCGCCACGGCGCGCGTGTGCACTTCCTGGGTGATCTTGTTGCGCGCCAGCAGCGCATCGAGCTCGGCCAGATTGGCTTGATAACGCTCGAGCGGTGTCTGGACCGACTCGGTGATCTGGGCCGCGCGGCGGGTTTCCGCATTGGAAGATTGCAAGCGCTGCTCATAGGCCGCCAACAGGGCCTCGGCCTCTTCGCGTTCCAACGCTCCGCGCTCGACCATCTCACCAAGCTCGCGCTCGCGGATGGCCAGCAGGCCGGTGAAGTCCCCCAGCTCGGCGCGGGCGCGGGCCGCCTGCAGCTCGGCTTGCTCTTGCTCGCGCACCGCAGCCGCATCGTGATGGCGCGCGCGCATCGAGGCCTCGAGCCGGGCCAGCTCTTCATCGCTCTGGATGATCCCGGCTTCTCGCGCCTCGCGCAGCATAGCCAGGGACGCGGCCAGCTGCTCGGCCGATGTGGCCGCGCCTGCGCGGACTTCGGTGACGTGCTGCTGCAGCTCGATCATGCGCTGCAGATCTTCGCCGTCCTCACCCTCACCTTCGCCCTCATCTTCCTCGCGCAGGGCCGCAATGCGGCGGCGGGCACCGGCCAGATCATCCAGCAGGCTGGCAGCAAAGACGCGGGACTCTTCGGTCAACCGGCCGAGCCAATCGGTCTCGAGGCCGGAGAACATAGCCGACAAGCGCTCGCCTTGTTCACCCCCACCAACGGCCGAGCTCACCGCATGCTGCAGCGAGCGGCGGGTCTGCAGATAAGGATCTCCCGAATAGAGCCGATCGGCGACACCTTGAAGGCCTGCAGCCGCTTCGAGATCATCGGTGGTGAAGAAGTCGGTGGCCGCATCGGAGACATCGCGGATCCAACGCGCCACATCGGCCAGGAGCTCGGCGGTCTCAACCAGGACCGGCGCGAGCTCGATGAAGGCCTGCTTGAGATTAAGATCGATGACGCGGGCGGCCACCGTCATGCGCGTCTCCATCTCCTCCGACCGGCGCAATATGTCTTCATCGACCACCAGGCCCATTTCGCGGGCGTCATCGATGAAGCTCTCAATGCCATCCTCGAGATCGGCCAGCATGCGGGCAACTTCAAAACCGCTTTCGCCGAAGGCGGCCGTGGCGAGAAGGTTGCGCTCGGTCTGGGTTTCGGCTTCCTGCAGCGCCTGGGCATAACGGCTCAAGCGCTCATCGGAACTATCCAGCAGGGAGATCTCGCGCAGGAGCTCGGGATGAGTGGCGCGGAGCATCTCGACCATCTCGCCGCGGCCGGTGGCCGCCCTGGACGAATTGCGGGCAAAGGTCGAGAGCGCGGTGTTGAGGCGCTCGAGCGGGACGCTCTCCTGGCGCGCCAATTCCTGCAGCCCCTGGAAGAAGTCCGTCGAGAAGCCCAGATCATCCGACCGCTTGGCGATCGCATCAAACTCGCGCACCGCCCCGCGGGCAATGCGCAGCGCCGCCGCCAGAGCCACCGTCAACGCGCCGACCGCCGCGGCTCCGGCCAGGAACTGGACCGACATGCCCTGCACGGCCGAACCCAGGATCGGGATCCGGCTCGCCGTCGATTGAAGCTCGCCCTTGAGCCCCTTCGCGGCATTATCGATCAGCTTGAGACCGCGCGAGCCTTTGCGGCCTGCGCGCTCAATCTGGTCGGCCGCCCGGTTGGCCTCCCGGCCCATACCGCGCAGCGCATCAATCAGCTCCTCCTTGCCCTTCGCAGACAGGCGCAGGCGGAGCTCATTATTGCGAGCCATCACTTATCCTTGGAGTGCTTCTCGATCTGCGCCTTCACAGCGCCGGACTCGATTTGTCGGATGAGATAGAGAAGGAAGGGCCGGTCCAGATCCTCTTCATGGATCCGCGCCAGGGCTTCATTCATTTCAATGCCGGTCAGCTGGCCATTCATTCCGGCGCGCTTCCACACACCACCGTCCAGGCAGACCCGCCAGGCTACTTCTCCTTCCCGCGTTTGCGGGCTGTTTTCGATGAGCGGGCAGAACTTCGGCCGCGCGAAGCGGCCTTCCCTTGAGATGGGCTGCCCTTGCGCGCACGGCTCTTTGAGCTCGATGCAGTTGGCACAGAATCCCCCGCCAGCGCCGAAGTGCCAGTGCGCGCGCTGGCGGAGTCTTTTCCCTCCGATCTCTGATAGACCGGCGTGGCCAGCGCCTTCTCGATGAAGCGCTGCGCCAGGGAGACCCGCACCGTGCCGGGGATCCGCTCAAGAAAGAGCAGACCGGCCGCACGGCGGGTGATGGGATTGTCCTCGGCCGGTGACCCGTCCTCGAGATCAAAGCCGCCCCATTCCACGCCCGCGATCATGACCAGCTCCACCGCGAAGAGCACGCTACCCGTGCCGACCGTCACGTTGAGATCTGCCAGATCAAAGAGCGTGGAAGCCTCGGCCGCTTCCATTCCATATTCGGCCAGCAGATCCTGCTGCTTGACCATCTCGCGAGCAGCCGCTTCCGCCAGGCGGATGGCCGTCTCTTCTTCATCCACCCCAATGGGGCGGCAACGCACCCAGACACCCAGCCCGAGCTCGAGCTTTTCAGGTTGCCGGATGCGCTTGCCAGTTTGTAACCGCGACATGGTTAGGCCGTGACTGCGGTGATATCGAGCTGGTTTTTCAACGTCACAACCAGGGCGGCCTCGGCCGCAGTCTGGTGCGATGTGAACTCGCCCGCATATTCGATCGCCGCGCCATTGGAGACCTCATCGACAATCTTGGGGCCAAAGCAGCGCTTGTAATCGAGGGTGAGGCTCTGGGTGGCCGACTTCTGCCATTCCGCCTCGACGCGGAAGGGCGTGGTCTCATCCTGCCACTTATCCGCGATCGTGTCGGCTCCCGCGCCGGACTGAAGCCGGAAGCGCGGAGATCCACCGGACTCGCGATCGCCCGGATCCATCTGGCCGATGAGCGGCGAGTTATCCGCCAGGGCCACAGGCTGGAAGCCATTGCCGAAGGTGAAGTTGCCGCCGACATGCTTGCCCGCCTGGACACCATCAATGCGCATGATGCCGACCGAGCCCGCCGCTTTGGCGCGGGCGGGCACGGCGGTCTGGCCAACCGTTGAGAGCGCGGCGAGCATGGAAATGTCACGCGCCAGGACATTGACCTGGAAGGTGCGGTAGCCATCGGCCTTGTCAGTGCCGAAGGTGAAGCCATTCACCGCCAGACCGGTGACATGCTTGATCCGGTCAGCTCTCACCTGCAGATCCAGCGTGCCGAAGGGCAGGTCAGCTGCGCCCGACTTGAAGACGTGGGTGAAATTGCCACCCCCCTCATCAGTGGTGACAGGCGCACCAAAGCCCAGATAGAGCCACCAGAGCATCTGGTTGAAGTCCATCGGCACGGTGAGCTGGCCTGCCACGGTCGGCAGACCTGGCCCCGGATCTGTCATGTCGCCCGTATTATGACGGGCACCGCCCAGCTCGCGATCGGTGGCGAGCTGGTTAGTCCGGCGCAGGTTTTCGTCATAGAAGTGGAGCTCATCGCCATTGACGGCGTTGGGCGTGGTGAAGTCGGCCTGGATGCCGAGATACATCCTTGAGGCGGCTCCGCGAGGCGTGCTGGTCATGTCGCTATCCTTTCTAGGGGTCTATGCGGGGTCAGGCCGTCTCGCCAGCGATGGCGAGATCTTCCTGGGTGGCCTTGCGGGCCTTCTTGTCGGCGATCGCAGCTTCGGCTGCGGCCGGATCCAGCCGGACAATCTGCCCGACATTCTTGCCGCCCAGACCGGCTTCCTGGACCACGAGCGCGAGGGGCGCTTCATCCTTTGCCGGTGCAGCGGGTGCGGGCTTTGCCGCAGCCTTCGAGGGAGCGGCCGCCTTCGCGCCGCCCTTGGTGGTTTTGGTGGCCATAAGCGGCTCTCCTATCCGATTGCAGTTGGTGCGGTGAGCAGCAGGCGCACGGGCACATAGCAGGCCTTGATGCGCGGGGTGCCGCTCAATGTGATATCCCGGCGAACCGGCCCCAGGATCTCGATGTCGTCTACAAGGCCGCCGAGTGTCCGGTCCGCAGTCAGGGCGGCGGCAATCTCTTCCAGTCCGGTGTCGAAAACAGTTTCGCGCTCAAGATCATCCTTGCGCTCAACCAGCCATTCCAGGCGCACATTCTGCCAGAATTCGGTCTGGCGCTCTGCTACACCCCCGGCTTCCTCGCCGATAATGTCGGGATCATCATCCACCTGGTTGAGCCAGACACCGGCATTGATAACGCCGCCGCCATTCTTGAAGGCTTTGATGAGCGCGGCATTGCGCTCGGGCGGCGGAAGGGCTGTGTCGGCCTCGCCCGCTTTCGCAGTCAGGACCGCCAGCAGGCCGCGATAGGCGGCTTCTACCTTAGTCACCGTTCACGCTCCTTAGCTCTGCGGCCACATGCTTGGCGATGAGCTCTGGGAAGCTCCGCTCGATCTGGTTGGTGCCAGGGCGCAGATCGATCGATTGGCGCACATGAACCTGCGGCAAAAGCCAGAAGAGCGGCACATCGGCCGTGCCTTGGCGAAAGCCACCCGACTTCAAGCGCTGGCGGCCGCCACGGCCGACCCGGCCGGACTTGGCGGCGATCGATGCGGAACGGGCCACAGCCATCGCAGGGCGTGACTGGTTGCCAGGAATGATCTCGACATTTTCCTTGCCAACCCGGCCCAGGATGGACTCGACCAGGCTCTGGCCATTCTTCGGCGCAGGCCGATCGGCCGGGCTGTCAGGGATCGGCACCCAGAGATTCAACGCATCCTTCGATCGGATGATCTCCCCCTTGCTCTGGGTGGCGAAGATCTTTTCCGCCGACTCGCCCTTGGGATGGATCACCACGGCCGGATTGTCGGCCAGCTTGCCGCGGCCCTTTGGATAAACAGTAAAGCCCCAGGCCATGCCAACCGGGCCGAGCTCCTTGGACGCATCACGGCGCACCTTGACGCCGAGCTCGCCAAGCTCCTCGAGGCCAAAGCGCTGGCCGCGCTGCACCGCCTCGATGTTGTCATCTTCCCACTGCTGCAGATTGCCTTGAAGGGCCATGGCCAATTCCATCTAGGCCGCCCCATCCGGTTGCGAGACGTAGCAGGTCCAGATCCTGCGATGGTTATCCAGCAGCATGGGCTCTTCATCGATCTCGAAGATCACGTCATGCAATTCATGCGTGGCATCATTGATCTTGAAGCCACCGGTCTCGGCCGGGTTGGCCGCACCGGCATCGCGCAGCTCGCGCACGCGGACCTCGATGATGGTCCTTGTGGTCAGCAAGCCCGCTTGTGAGAACTCATCCTGCCCGCGCGCCTCATCGCGCGTGGAAAGGATGATGCGGCACGGCACGCCATCGACATCTGGATCCTGGCCTGGGCCATAGAAGACCGCGGCCACCGAGCCGATGCCGCGCGTGAAAAGCGCGGCATGCAGCCGATCGATGAGATCTAATGCCATGTCAGGCGCGCCGTGCCGGCGTCATGAAGGGCCGGCTAACCGGCTTCCTTGCGCAACGCTTCAAGCGCTGCATCAAAGAGCGGCTCCTGGTCGGCCTTGTTAAAGTCAACGACCTTGCCCTTGAAGTCCTTCCAGGCGCGGAACACGACCGCACCGAAAGGCACAGTCGGAGCGCCTTCGCCATCGGACAGGGCGACCGGCGCATCCAGGTCACCGTCAACTTCAAGCGACTTCGGCAAGCCGTGCGCTTCATTGCGGGACGGCTCGGCATCACTGCCATCCGCCTTGACCTCGACAATATCGCCATTGGCAATGTGCGAGCGCACCTCGGCTTCATCGGCCGTGAACGGGTCATCAGCCGCGGTGAACTCTTCTTGATTGCCCGGCTTCCCGCGCGTGAAAGTGCCGCGCACAACGCGGCATTGGATCTTAGCCATTGGATTGTCCTCTCAAACTGGCTCAGCAAAAAGGGCCGCCCGAGAGCAGCCCCTTTTGCATCTGGTGTATTTCCGGGTGCGGTTAGATGGTGGCCCGGAAAGAGTGGTTAACGCGGGTCGGCACCACGAGCGGAGCCGATTGCGTCATGGCAACGCGCGCGGACGGGTCTTTCTCATTCCAGACCTTGGGCGCGTATTCGAGGGGCAGAAGGCCCAGCTCGGCATCCAGGATCGCACCATGCGCCTGGATACCTTCCAGATTCGGCGATGAGATAATCACCGTCCGGTCTGGCAAGAGCTGGGTCTCAACACCGGCTTCGGTTTCATAGTAGTCCTGATAGACCCAGAAACGCATGTCGCCGATCTCGCCTGCAAAGCGCGCTTCGGAGATCGGGACGATCGGCCCCGTCTCGGCCTTGCTTTCGCTGCCGCGGCGCGTGTCGAGAACGTCCTTCACATCGGCATTCTTGCGGAACACCGACCAGGCCACCGGATCCATGATGACATCCAGCGCCGGGATCCCCGACTTGCGTTGGGTAAGGCCCGACCAATTCTCGAGCTGGGTGAGCGGCTCGACACCGGCATCACCCCATTGCGAGCCGCCACCCAGGGTGACGGTCAGCGCCGCATCGCGGCCGAAGTCAACCGTGACTGCGGGGTAGTCCTCGCCCTCGACGGTCACCTGGCCATTGAGCAGAGCATTGGCCGCCATCCATTCCTTGCGGCGGAGGATGGAAGAGCGCTGCTCATCGAGCGTATCCATGGTCAAGGCCTCGAGCCGCTCGGCGGCCGACATCTCGCCCATGTATTGCTCACCCGCACGGCGGCGCTGCGCGCGAGCCGGGTTGATCGTATCCTTCGGCTTCACATAGGCGGGCGCGAAGGATTTGGTCTGATAACCACCCGTGCGCACCGGACGGCCCGGCACTTTGGGTGACACGAAAGGCGCGAGCTTTCGCCCACGCGAGATAACGTCGAAGTCGATCCGCTCGGAATCAAACTCGACAATTTCCGGGAAGAACGTGTCCAGCAGGAAGGTGCCGGGACGTTGGATAGTCTCGACAGCCCCATAAAGCTGGCGCGTGTCTGCATTGGAAAGAGGCATGATGATCTCCTGATATCTGCCAGAGGGTTAAGCCAGTGACGGCTAAGACTGCAGCGCCAGGGCGGTGCGAACGAAGAGCGGCGTGCCCTCAAAGTCGGCATTCACCGTGTCGGCATCATGGTTGCCAGCATAGGTGAGCTTGCCGCCATCGAAGAGACCCGAGACAAAGATCGGGACGTTATCGACATCAGCCGCGGTGGCATCGACATCGACCGCGAGGATGGCGGCGGCGGTTTGGGAACCGTCAACCGCAGCCTCATCGGATGCGATGAATTTGCCGGTAGCGGTCACCTTGCCCAGCACGGTGCCCGCCACGAGAGCGCCAGCACCGCTGGCGATCGTCTTGGATTCGGCCAGGACGGGATAACCGGCCAGCGCGAACTCATTGTTGACCTCAGAGAAGGTCTCATTACCCGCAATCATGGGAATTTCCTTTCGTTTTGCGGTGGTCAGATTGGCCGGTTAGGCCGCATCTTTGCGAAGGCGGCCCTTGCCATAGGCTTTGGTGAAAGCCCCCATGGCCTGGTCGATGTCGCCATCACCCGTGCCGGAACCCTGCCCCGTGCCGGAGCTGGCCTTCACGCGCGGATCCGGGACACCGCTCATGCGGCTGCCCGTTTCCTTGCCCGCCTTACCCAGCAGGCGCTTGGCCGTCTTGACGGTCATGCCCGGCTCGGTAGCGAGCTCACCGGCCAGCTTCGGCCGGGATTTGGCCTCGGGAAGCGCCAGGATCGCGCGAGCGGTTTTCGCATCGACCGTGCCATCCTCTTCTTCCTCTTCGGCCTCGGTTTCTTCTTCCTCGGTCGCGGCCGCAGGAGTTTCCTCCTCCTCTTCCTCAACCTCGGTTTCCTCATCGGTCTGGTCTTCGCCAACGATGAGCTCGATGGCGGCGAGTTTGCGCTTGGCTTCCTCGTCACCCTTGGCCGCCGCAGCCTGTAGTGCGGCGATAGCGTTTGCGTCCATTGCGGATGCTCCCTTGCTGGTGGATGCCGCGGTCGCCGCCGCAGCTTCGGTATCCGGCGCAGCGGCCGGAGGTGTAGCCGTGCCGGGGACGGTGCCCCGCACGGATTCGGCCAAGGCAGCCAGGGCGGCTGTCTCGTGCTGAATTTCATCGATCAAGCCGAGGCGCAGCGCAGAGCGGCCGCCATCGGATTCATCATCGGAAGAGAAGCAGCGCGCCTTGAGCGCAATTATCTGCTCCTCGCTAAGGTCGGGCCGGGTGGCGGCCACATGGCGGATGAAGAGCTTGGCAGCGCGCGTGACGCGCGCCTGCAGATCTTCGCGGGCTTGCTCTGGCAGGTCCTCCCACCAGGCCCCGGCCGTCTTGCCTTCCGGGTATTCGATCGGCGTCACCTTGAGGCCGTGCGCATCCAGCCAGCCCTTCTCGCTGAAATGGACCACAACCGCGCCGATGGATCCGACCTCGCCCTCGACCATCGAGACGATGTGATCGCAAGCCGAGGCGATCGCATAGGCCGCCGAGAAGGCAGATGGCGCGGCAAAAGCCCAGATCGGCTTGCCGCCATGACGGGCCGAGCCCGCCTCGATCTCCTCGACCAGGGCGAAGAGGCCATCGATCAAGCCACCCGGCGAATCGATGCGCAGGAAGATCCCCGCCACGCGCTGGTCGGCACGCGCCGCGCGGATGGCCGCACCGATGCGGTCATAAGACCAGAGCCGGGAGCCCCAGCCCCAACCCGTGCGATCCCAGAGCGCGCCCTGGATCTCGATGATGGCGACATTGCCCTCGAGGAAGTAGCCATCCTCCTCCTGGAACTCGGCATCGGGCGCGCAAGGCGGCCCGGCATAGGCCAGGACCTCAGCCTCATCGGTTTCGGTTGACGAACGGCGTTCGCCGCCTTCTTCCGGGCCAGCCAGGCCGGGGAGCTGGTTGACGATCGGCAAACGGGAAACGCCCCGCGCCAGAGATCCCAGAAGGCCAGGGCGGTCTTCCGGGAACTCTTCGCGGAGGGAAGAGAGGAGCGCAGGGGCCGCAGTCGGCGCAATGAGCACCGGCCGCCCGGCGATCTGCGCCAAGCGTTGAGCAAGTGGCATGAGGGGTGTCCTTCCTATCGGGTGCCGCCGAGGCGGGCTTCTTCATCAACCGGCGCTTCCAGAGCGGCGGCCTTTTCCGGGTTGCGCGCAGGCAGGCCGAGCTCTTCGGCATAGGCCTCCTCACGCGCACGCTGCTCGAAATTGTCCCGCCAGTCCGCACCACGCTTGGCGGTCTGCTGCTCATGGGTGGAGAGGTTGGCATCGATCTCCGCTTCATCGGCCTGGACGCCTTTGAGCGGATCCACATGCTCACGGCCGGGACCGGTCCAGGAGCAAGCGAGATAGGCGGTTGGATCCTCCTCGAAGGAGGGCGCACCAAGGGGCTCGGTGATATAACCGCGATCGAAGGCCTCATCCATCACCGCAAAATAGAGCGGGTCGGCAACATCGTTTTCGAACTCCGCGCCATCGACCACGACATGCCGCCAGACAGAATTGTAGGCGGTGCGGGCGGAGGAGTAGGTGACGCCTTCCCAGTTTTGTGCGAGCTCGGGATAGGCATCGCCAAGGGCAGCGGCGGTCTGCTGGAAGGCCAGCTTGACAAACTCGGGCGCGGGGCCGGTGTCGCGCGAGGCGTTTTCCATGACGATCTCATCGCCCGGCATCATCACCGGCACGCGCACATCGCCGATCTTCACCGGATTGCTTTCGTAAAAATCGACGCGCAGATCCTGCCAGCTCGAACCGCCATCGGCGAGCTCGGCCGGTGACGCCAGGCGCTCGGCCAGGGCGGCCGGATCAAAGCCGGACTTGATGAAGGTGCCGATGATTGAGCCGAGGATGGCCTGCTGGACTTCGGCCTCCCAATATCGATCGGTCATGCGAAAGAGTTTGAGGACCGGCGCGAACGGTGTGACACCGCGGGCCTGGCCAGGGCGATCGGCCGACATGCCATGCAGCACGATCGGGCGGCCATAATCCATGGCCCGCGGGATGGTCTCCCATTCCGGTGCACCGCGCAAAAGGCCATAATCATTGGGATGGCCGTTGAGGATGTCATAGGCGATCGGCTCATCATAGTCGGTGTCAAAGTGCACGCCCTGGCGGCGGGCGGGCGTGTCCTGGGCCTTGTCGCGATTGCAGAGCCGGTCGGTGTCAACGATCTGCAGACAGGTCTCAAAATAGCCATTGTCCCGCCGCTTGCGCAGCACGGCCAGATTCTCGCCATCGACCTTGCGCTGCTTCCACAGCAAGCGGAAAAGCCCGCCCGCCTTCATCTTGCGCGTGGCATCACAACGGCGGTGGATGTCATTGGCCCAGGTGCGCCACCACATCTCCATCTCAAGACCGAGGCGCACCGATTCCTCGAAGCTGATCCCCAGCTTGCGCCAGTCCGGCTTGGCGCGCAGTGACCAGCCCGAGCCGATGCCGCGCGCAACGGAATTGTCAACGCCCGCACGGGCAATGGGTGAGTTGCGGTAGAGATCCCGCACCCGCGCGGTGAGCCGGTCCCGCGCCCAACGGGCCTCGGCATCGGCCGAGCGCAGGGTCGGATTCCAGCTTTTCAGCGAGGCCCCATCGGTGTCGGCTCCGGCAAACGCGCTGGCGTTGGCCATCAAGGCGGCCTGGCGCTGGATGAGCTGGCCGGTGCCGACCGGGATCTCCTTGCCATTTTTGTCGAGCAGCTTGGCCATGGCTTAAAAGCTCACCGGGATGGCGCGGGGGCGGGATCCGCCCGTGGTCCGCGCCAGGCTGGCGACATAGCGCTCGAGCTTGTCCTGGTCGGTCTTGGCATATTTCACCGTGCCCTCATCGGTGGTGATCTCGACCTCTTGCTGGCCGGTCATCAATTTGTGCAAAGCGTCACGCGCTTCGGCGAGCTTTTCGGCATCGGTCATCACTCGGCTCCTGTCTCACCGCGGTTGAGTTTCGCCTGGCGCTCAAGCCAGGACGGCTTGCTCTTTTTCGGCGATGGATTGGCGGGGGCTGGCTTGGTTGGCTTGATCGCTTCGGCGGTCTTGCCCTGGGCATCCCAGAGCGCATCGAACGGCAAAGCAGCAGCCAGGGTTGGATCCTTGGCGCGGGAGGCCATGAGCTGCCGCCACCCGGCTTCATTCAATCGGTCAACGCCATAATTCCAGGCCATGGCGCGCGCCCCAACGGCGATGTCGAGCTGCTCATTGGCCTGGTGTTCCGGCTTGTCCCATACGGGCTGGTTTTTGAACATGCGCCGAGGGTTGAGATGCTCGGCGGTGATTTGCTTGAAGAAGCCCAGATCGCAACCGGCATGGAACTCCAACGCCCCTGCCTGCAGCTCACCGGGACCATCGGGCGATCGCTCGACCAGGCCCTGCTTCAAGCCGAAATAGATCCGCTTTTTCAAACCGTATTGGCCAAGCGGGTAGAGATCGGCGCGCGCCAGCACCTTATTCTGGAACTTGGCCGCCATCTTCTTGGGCGTGCCGAGCTCCGGCGCATCTGGATCTCCGGTGCCTTTCGTGGCCAGGACGCCCGGCCGACCCGAGCAGAAGAGATAGACGTAAGGGCTTTTGTATCCGGCATCGACGCCCCAACGATCGAAGCGGAGCGGCACGGTGCGCGGACCTTCATAGGTGCGCTCGAGGATCTGGGCCATCTCCGACCAGGTCTTGGCGTTTTCAGGATCTCCATCAATGACGCCATGATCGATAAGCCGACCGCGGGCACCAGGGATGAAGCCGGGGTTAGGCCCCCAAGCGTAGACGCCCCACTCGAGCCGGTTGCCCTGGACATCGGTGAAGCCGGTCAGGATGCAGGCCCAGTCCGGGATCCGGCCGCGCTCGAGACCGGCATTAACCCAGGCCTCGTGCAACTTCTCCTCATCGGGCGCATCGCCGCGGACCTCATAGGGCTGGCCCAGAAACTGCTGATAGAAGGGCTTGAGCTTTGAAGGATCCGACTGGGTCTTCTCATACTCTTCCCAGAGCTTGGTCCAGGAGCCGAGCGTCGAGTAGGCCTGCCAGACATCGAAGCTGGGGTGGCGTCCTTCCGTGTCCCGGCCGCCCTTGGCCTCCGGCCCAAAGGCGCGCACCAGGCTTTCCGGGCTCACCCAATGGATGAGATCGGCATCGAAGATGACCAGTGGCGGGGCTGGGTTGTCAGGGTTTTCCGCGCCGGGCTCGGCATCTGGATCCGGGTTGGGTGAGTGGAAGCACGGCACGAAGACGGCCTCCGCCACCATCGCCTTCTTGTATTGCTCGCGCACTTTGTGGCCGCACTCGGGGCACTCGAAGTAAGGCCCGTCCGCGTCGGCATTCATCTGGTCAAATTCCCAACGATGCCAATGGCGGCCCGCGCCATACTCCTCATTGGGGCACTTCACATAGAGCTTGCGGTGGTCACCCTCTTCCACCGCTTCGGTGATCGCGCAATCGCCCTTCATGCCGGGCGTCGAGATCAAGATCTCCTTGCCATCATCCCCCTGGGCCAGCATCCGGGCACGCGCCTGGGTGACGGGATCCCCGCGATTGCCGACATCGGCGTCATACTCGGTGATCTCCTCGAGGAGGATGAAGCCAACCGGCAGACCCTGCAGACCCTTCGAGCTCGAGGCGGTGGTCAGCTGGATAAAGCCATCCCCGCGCAAGCGCTTGAAGGCTCCGGTCGAGCCGTCCTCCGATCGCGACCGCGTCCCGACAATGTGCTTTTGCAGCTCCGGTGTGGCCTCGACGGTGGTGTTGAACTTCACCTTGTTCCACTTCTGGAACTCTTCCTGCGAAGGCAGGACCACAAGCGTCGAGCGCGGATCCGTGCACGCCATGTGGAAGATGGCGTTGGCTCCGAACTCCGACTTGGCGATCTGGGCCGAGCCGCGGATCCTCACCGACCGGCTGGGGTGATCGAGCCCGCAGACATCCATGATCTCTCGACCGTAGGGCGTGCGGGCATTGCGCCACTTGCCGACAAAACGCGAGCCGGATTCCGACCCAAGAAAGCGATACTTCTCCGCCCAGTCGGAGACGGTGATCTCCTCGGGCGGCTCAAACGCGGCCGCATAGGCCGCCATGGCCACGGCCGCGCCATTGGCCAGGCTCTCAAAAGCCGGTGACAGCATCAGCCCTTGGCCGCCGCCTTGAAGGTCTGCATCGCGTCGGTATCCGACCGGGCAATCTCGATGAGCCGCTCAAGCCGGGCCACCGCATCTTCACTGGCTTCGCCATCTCCCAGCTGACCGGCGAAGCGCTTGAGCTCCTCCGACTGGATCTCGCGCGTCCGGCGCGCGAACTGCTTTAGCGCCACGCGCACCGCAGCGGCATCGGCCGCGGTGAGCTTGAGATCCACCGCCAGCTGCTCGGCCACATCGCGCGCCTCGTGCTCCGACTGGCGGGCCGTGCGGCCAGCGATCATCGCCATCCCGGCCTCGACCTCGGCACGCTCGACCACCAGGCCCAGCTTGTCCGCGAGCTCGAGCTCGGCGAGCGCCGCCTTGGCATTGCGCTCGCGGCGGCGGCCTTCCAGATCCTCGATCTTGCCAGCAGCATCGGCCGCGGCGTCCGGCTTCGCCTGGATCTCCTTGCCGGACTTGGCGGCGCGATCGTCATTGGCCATGCGGTGCTGCTGGACTTCCTCGAAGTTAACCAGCTTCGCGCCCCGCGCGCCCTTGCCCTTCACCAGCGATGGATAGTCGGCCACATAGCGTGACAGGCCCGACCGGGTGATCTCATCCCCGCTCTTGGTCAACCTGTCTGCGCATACCTGCAAACTCACCAGATCTGCTGGCTGCGCGCTCTTGCGCTTGGCCATGAAACTCCACTGACCCGTGCGACCCGTGCGACCCGTGAGGCAAATGAAAACCCGAGAAACTAGAAAACTTCCGCGGCTTCGCCTTCACCGTATAGCAACTCCTTCCAGGAAGGACCCGCTCGGCCGGATTGATCGCATGAAAAAGGCCGCTTCCGGGGTGCCCGGTGCGGCCTAGACAGAATCACTGATTACGAGACTGATTCCATAATCGTCATCCCCGCCCAGTCAACCCCCCTCCTGGCCGAGCCCATAGAATGAGCGGAGCGCCTCGGCCGCCGCGACCAGCTCGGTGCCTGCGCTGGCACGCTTTTGCTTGTCGTCTTTGTAGAGCTGGGCGGTGCCAGGCGCGCCCTCGAGCGAGCCTTCGGTCACCATAAAATACTCAACGATCCGGCGCTGCCCGGCCTGCAGGCGCACATTGGCATCTTCCCATCTCCGATAGGCCTGGGCCTTGGTGAGCGAGATGTCGCCGGATCCCGCACCCGAGCCATCCACGCGCACGTCCCATGACTGGACCATGGCCGACCGGGCCGTGCCCCAGGCGAGATCATCCCGCCACCGGCCGAGCGCCTCGCATTGCCCCTGGGTGAGCAGCCCGGCCTTGCGCAGGCGGCGCACCGTGTCCGGCAGGTCCGCGCCCAGCATGAGCGCACCGCCCTCGAGGCGCTTGAGGATCCCCCGCTTGCCGATCTGCTCTGGCAGTGCGCCATCGCGGTCCTGGACTTCACCGCGGCCGGAGGCCTTCTCGATCGAGCGCTCATGCGCCGCCACCAGATCCTCACCCTCGCCCAGGAATTCCACCGTGGCCGCCAGGCCAAGCGTCACCGCCTCATTGATCGAGGCCTCGCGCAGCTTGTTGAGCTCATCCTTGAAGCTCTGGATCTTGGCGCTTGCATCGCGCAGCACGCCCCGGTCCCGGCGCAGCTCGGCCGTGCGCTTCTTCCATCGAGCCATGCCCTGCTGGGCCTTGGCCAGCGCCACATCATCCTCACCGGCCTGGGCATTGGCCAGCGAGATCCGCTTGGAGGCCCAGACCTTGGCATGGCGCACCCGAGCCGCCTTGAGCTTCTGCAAATTCTTCGAGATGCCGGTCAGCGCCCGCGTGGCCTCGATCGCCCTGGCCCCGTAGAATTTATCCAAGAAGGTGAGATGCCGCTCGGCCTTCGTGATGGCCTCATCTGCCATCATCGAGGCTGGCCCGGCCTGGACGGGATGGCGCAGATCCCTGCTCACAGCGCAAACTCCCGCACATCATCCTCGGCACTGATAGCCGCCAGGCCCTGGCCTTTGAGCCACTCACCGCACCGGGCAAAGACATCATCGCGATAATGTCCATCGGGAGCGACCACCAGCTGGCCCTCACACTTCAACCGGGCCAGCCTCGAGGCGAAGATCTCTTGGCCAAACTCATCGCGCATCGCTTTGCGCACCACCGCCCAGTCAACAGGCTCGAGCTCACGCGCAGAGCGCGAGCCCTCTCCCGGCTCGCGCGCGCGCGTTGGATCATAGAAAAGGAGGGAAGGGATTGGGTGACTCCTAGAGTCACCCTCCTGGGTGGTCCCCGCGCCACCTTGACGCCCTGAATTGTCACCCCGAATCGCCCCAGGGGGGTGGCAATCTGCCACCCCTCCCCCGCGCGCCATTTGCCGCTTCTGGCGGCGCGCCCGGCGCATCTCCTTCACCTTGGCCTGGGCGGCTTCAAATCGCGCCAGGTTGAGCTGGTATTCATTGGTGCCATACGGCCCGCCGCCGACCGAGATCTTGCGCACCGCCCAATCGTTAGAGCTGGCCCCGATCGCCGCCTCGGCCTGGTCGGTCATGCGCTTGATGACGCGCTTGATGTGCCGCGTATCCTTGCGTGCTTCTTCGGCGATCGTGTCATAACCGACCGCCGCATAGCCATCCTCATTGGCATAGTTGGCGATGGCCAGCAGGATGGCATACTCGGTGTCTTTATAGAGGCAGCTCTCAATCACCGGAGCCAGCGCCTGGATGCTCATGCCCGGCCTCCCTCACGCTGCAGCCGCTCCCAACCGGCACGCATGATCCGGCCGAAGGCGAGGTCCCGCTTGTCATGCTCCCGCACCCGGCCCGCAGCCGGATTGGAGACCTCCCGCGCCATTCCCTTGGCATAGCCCAGCTGCATCTGGCTGGCCTGCGCCTTGATGCCCTCGATCGGCCGATTCGGCAGATGCCGCGCGATCGCCTCAAAACTCAGCCCGCGCTCACGGCCCTTGCGCAGGATCAACAGCTCTTCTGCGGTCCAGTCAGGAGGCTTACCCATGGCGCGCCTCCTGCTTGCCTGCCTCGCCTCTCATCGCGTGCCAGGCCGCCCGCATCACCCGGCCCAGCCGGAGATCGGCCGGATCCGGCCCGCCGCTGGATCGAGGCCGCACCACGCGCCGCGGAGGAGAGACCGGCGCGCGGTAGATCTGGCGCGTATCCAGCCCCATCACCGCGCTCTTTGTCTTCACAGCGAACGGCGTTCGCCGGGGCAATCGGGCGGCGATATCCTCAAACGGAAGCCCAGCCTCGCGGCCCTCGACCAGGATGGCAATCTCCTCCACACTCCACGCCGGTCCCTTACCCATGGCGCGTCTCCTCTCGTGCCCAGCCATCACCAAGCAGCTTGACCTCATGCGTCTTTGGCCACCGGATCCAAAGCGACCAGGACGGGCCATTGAGTAAGTGATCGATGCGATGAACGGTCTCGGGATATACAAAGCCGAAGAAGCCAGGGCCGCAGACCCGCAGCTCTTCCAGGCCCCGCTTCCCGTAAAGCTCTTCGATATAGCCGCCCCGCAGAACGATGCGGAAGGCGCGCGCCGGGTGGCTATGAAAAC
Source organism: Hyphobacterium sp. (assembly GCF_965228115.1). Classification (GTDB taxonomy): domain Bacteria; phylum Pseudomonadota; class Alphaproteobacteria; order Caulobacterales; family Maricaulaceae; genus Hyphobacterium. Next base: position 1,270,124 of record NZ_OZ245794.1, read on the forward strand.
AGCCCTCCATGTCGGCCGCGACAAACTTGTGGAGATCCACGCGCCACCCGCTAAAGCGGAATAGGTTGCGGATCCACATGACCACGGTGCCATCGAAATGGCCGCGCCATTCGTGCCAGAACGTCATGCGTCCCTCCTGTTGAACTTGTCGGCCTGGTTGCCCCAGAAGGACCAAAGCGGATGCAGATCCGACCGGCGCGCGAAGAGCTCGAGATAGGGGCCGCGCCAATAGTCCTCGGCCCATTCATGAAACCCGTCCGGCTTGCGCGAGTGCTCCCGCCGCGGTGCGCAGAGAAGATCGCCATCACCGGCAATGAGGTTGGGGCAGGAATTGCCGGGAAGCGCCGGTCGTCCGCGCAGCCCGATCATGATGGACTCGGCCGTAGAGCCAACCACATAGCCGGTCCCGCGCTTGAACCTCTTCCCGTCCCGCGTCTGCTTGCCCCAGTGCGCCATCGCGCCATAGCGAAAGCCCCAGGCGCGCATCACCGTCTGGGCGTGCTCAAGCAGGGGCGAGGAAAACCACAAGAGCAGAACCGAATCCCGCTTGGCCAGATCCGCCACCGGCAAAGCGCAGATCTCATCCAGCTCCATCGTGTCATACTGCGCCTGCGGCGATCGGCCCTCACCCTCCGGCGTGCGGGTTTCAAAATGCCAGGGCGGATCGGCTGCAATGACCCCGAAATGCCAGGCAGGCAGATCTCCGAAAGGCCAGCCTCTCATGCCCGGCCCTCCGGCTCGGCCTCGAAGGCCTGCTGCGCTTTGGCCGCCCGCGAGATGAAGTCATAATCCGACGCCACGGCCGCGCGGGTCGCCTCGGCTACCGCCTTGACCAGCGGATCGTCCCGGTCCTCCGGCGCACCGCCTTCCAGCCAGGCTGCCATGGCCCGCAGATATTCGGCCAGCACGGTATAATCGACGCACAATCGCGCGCCCTCGATCGCCCCCTGCAGCATCATCACCTGCATGCCCGCATGGCCATTGCCTGGGCCAGAGCGCGCATCCTCGATGAGCAGCTGCTTGCCGCCCATCACCGAGAAGGACCTCGCTCGGCTCAAAAGGATCCGGGCCATCGCTTCTTCATCGGCCGGATCTTCCGGCGCAACTTCGGTGAGGGGCTTGGGCTGCACAAATTCGGCGAAGGCCTGATAGAGCGCCGAGATGGCATAGTGCTTATCGAACGGCATCACCCCATAATCGCCGAGGATGCAGCGCGTCGTCACCCCGCGCATCTTCTCCTCCCCCGGCACCGGCCGGGCGATCAACAGGATGGGCACTTCTCCCTCATCCAGCAGCGGCTTGATCTTGGCAAAGGCCTTGCGGCGGCGCTCATGCTCCATGCGTTCACTGGCTTTCATGAGCGCGCCTCCCACATGGTGACCAGCACATCGAAGACGATCACCCCGGCGATCTGCGCCGCCATCGTGGTCAACGCCACAGATCCAAACAGCGCCAGCGTGGCCCAGAAGAAGGCCCAGCCTGCCTCGGCCCAGCCTGCGCCCAGAATGTGCTCACCGCAGCGCTGGAGGCTCGACCAGGCCCAGGTGAAGAATTGGCGCGCCAGCACCACCAGGCAGAGCAGCAACAGCCCCTCATCCAGCGTTGGCAGCGTGTAAGTCAGGAAGGAGCTCATGACGCCGCCCCCCAGATGCCCGCCAGCAAGGCAATGCAGAAGGCCAGGGCCAGCAGCGCAGCATCCCGTTGTCGGCGCAGCCATTTGATGCGGCGCTCATAGCGGGCGCGATTATGGAAAAGCGGAACGATCTGCGAGTGCTTGACGCGATCATCCTGCGGCGGATGCACCCAGATCTTCTCGCGGCGGCGGGCTTCCTCCGGCGAGACCACCCAGGGCACTTCGCCCGGCGTAGCCTCGGGCCAGAGCCCATGACAGTCGAGCACCACGCGCTTCCAGCGCTTGGTCTCCTCATCATCCTCGGCCGAGATCACCGGCATCACATCGCCAGCGCGCCAGACCGTCTCATCGCCGACCTTGAGCCATTCCAGCTTGCCGACCGGTTGATCCGCCACCCGGTAGCCAGGCGGCTCATAAAACTTGTTCTCGACAAAGACCGAGCTGGTCATGTTCAACGTCTCGCCAGGCGGCACGATCGGAATCCCCTTCGCGGCGCTCATGACTGCGGCCCCTGCGTGGCATCCGCGAACCGGGACAAAGCCTCGGCGGCCCTCTCACCAACCCGGCACCGCTCAACCAGGGCGGCGCGCTCCACATCGGTGCTTCCACCTTGCTTGCGATAAGTATGGCCGAGCGCATTGAGCGCGCGCTTGCGGCGCGCCAGCTTGCGGTGCGGAAAGTTGGCCCGCTTCATGACGCCGCCACGGCTTGCCGCGCCTCCCAGGCCATGCGCCTCGCCTGCTTGCGGCTGGCACCGGCCGCCATGAAGGCATCGCGGGCTTCGCGGACCTCACGCTGGCGACGGCGGCGCGTGGCGGCCCGGCCGTCCGGCTTCTCGATCATCCAGCGGCGCTGCTCCTTGACCATGTCACGCCGGGGCGCAGCTGGCACCTTCTTCCGGCCCGCCTTGCGGCGGGGCTTGGATTTGCGCGGCATCTCCTCGATCGTGTCGAGGCCGACCCTCATGGCAAGAGAAGCCGCCGAAGCCATCATGCCGATCATGCCAACGGCGGCCAGCGGGCGGTCCCTCATGCCATCCTCCCCTTGTGAGAGTGGCCGGTCGGCGTGCCGCCGCCGATCGATTTGGACACCGGGCCAGTGGCTTTGCGTTCCCCGGCCAGCTGCTGGGCTTGTTTCCGGCCGTGGCGATCGGCCGGGTGCTGGCCGCGTGCCCAATCGGTGCGGGCTATCTCGTGCTTGCTCATGTCAGTCCTCCTCATGGAAAAGCCCGGCCCGCGGATCCGCGCAGCCGAGAGATTTGAAATGGGAATAAAGAGCGGGCGCGCGGGCAAACGCCGTTCGCCGGGCGCAAACCGCCCAAAGGATGAGACTGCCCGCCCCGACGCCTCCCAGAGCCAGGGCAGGCAGCCATCCAAGGCCAGAAGATGCCACGATGAATCCCGTCACAAGGCCGAAGGAGAAGGCCCAGATCACGGTCACAGCGATCCATCGAGACGCGCGCATCTACCTGGCCCCCGGATTAGAGGCGTCCGTAGAAGACAGGCGCGCCCGTCTCCTCGAACAGACTTGTGGCGATCTCCCGGAAGTGCGCGATGCGCAGATATTCCACGCGCTTCCACTCAAAGCCGAAATAGATGCCATCGGATTCCGCGCGCCAGCGGAGGAGGCATTCCAGCTCGATCGGCGGCTCACCCTGGTAAAGCGGGATGGACAGGGTGAATTTGGTCGGCACGGTGACCGAGCCCTTCTCCTTGGTCTCGCTTTCATAGGAGAAGGTGCGGTCGCCATTCTCCAACCGGGTCGAGGATTTGTAGCCGGTGGACTTCACCGCCTCGAGATCGCGCGCCACGTCCAGGATCTCACCGGATTCCGGGTGGACGATATCGACCGAGTTTTCCTCGAGGAAACGGGCGAAATGCGCCTGCTTCATCAACTCGCCCTCGGCCTTATCCCATCGGGTGAACTCTTCGGACGGGCGCAGCACAAAAGCGGCCCGGTGATCGGCATAATTCGCGAGGGTTTCTAACGATTCCAGATCGCCATCGGTCGAGTGGTGATAGTCCAGCACCGCCAGGATAGTGTGCTGGTCAAAGTCCGCGATGAGGACGCTATCGGCCGACTTGAAGCGCTTGACATATTCCGCCATCGACTCGCGCTCATCGAGCGTGATGCGCTGCTCGATACGGTTGGGCAGCCAGTGCTCATCGGCTACCTCTTCGAGGGTGAAATTGTCCGGCACAAAGGCATAGCGGCGGCCATCGCGGGCCTCGAGCGTGCGATCGGCGTGATAGGCCCCCGAGAGCACGCTCTCGAGCAGCCTTTGCGAGTTGGTCTCGGCCACAGGGCCGGTGTCTTCGGTATCGGTGGTCATGTTTTGCCTTTCCTTGGCGTTGGTGAGCGGTTAGCCGCCCTTGCGTTCGCGCTGCAGGGCGATCTCGTCCTCGAGATCCGTCTGGTTGGGATCTCGGCGGGTGAGACGGTTTTCATCGGTGAGGAAGAAGAGGCTGGTGCCGACCGGCGCGGCGGGCTTGGTCACCTTCACAACCGGCGAGCATTCCAGCTGGCCAGCCTTGTTGAAGGAGAAGGGAAACTCGATCACGAGCTTGCCCTTGCCCCCGGTTGCGGCCATCGCCTCCATCAGCTCATCCATCTTTTCAGCCGCATCGCCGACCAGACGGCCGCGCCGGAAATTCTGGAAGAACTCAAGGAAGCCCAGCTCCCCGGTCTCGGGTTTATTCATGCCCATTTGTGTCTCCTTGATTGAACAGATCGCCAGACTGCGGGCCGCCTGGCGCAGAGGATTGAAGCGCCTCAAGATCGGTGAGCGCGCGGGTGAAAGGGACGCGCTTGGCGGCCCGGTAAAAGTCGATGAGATCGCCCTCTGCATGGCAGGAGCGGCACTTGAAGGTCCGGCCGGATTCAGAGATCCGCGCGCCATTGGAGAGCCCGCAGGACGGGCACTCGCAGATCTGGCCAACCGGGCTGGCAGGCTCAGGCGTGTAGTCCAGCAGATCGGCGAGCTCGCCGATCGTGATGAGATCCTTTACCGCCCGCGCGCGGTCACTATTCGAGACCGCAGCGGCCGTGCGTTTTGGCGCGGCATTCATCGGCAGGCGGCTCATACCCAGCTCTCCCGATCGGCCTTGTTCATCATGTGGAGCTCAAAGCTCGCCAGCGCCTGGGTGATATTGCTCACCGCCGAGGGCATCGGGCTCAGGCGCGAGCCCTCTCCGGCCGTGGTCAGATCTCCCCCTCCGGCAATGAAGCCATCGATCACATCGAGCGCCTCGATCACCGCGGCCACTTCCACCGCGCACTTCTCACCGCGCACCGCGATGCGGGTTTCCCCGAGCGCCTGGATCTGGCCAGTCTTGGTGAGCAGCACTTCCTGGGTAAAGCGCGAGCCACCCCATTTGATCTCGCAGAAACGTGACCGCGCCATCGCCCTACTCCCTGTCACCGACCGGGAGCCCGGCCTTGGCCATCTCATGATCGCGCTGGCGCGCCTCGCGATGCTCGCGCTCAAGCAACAGGTCTTCGCGCGCCAGATCGCAAACCGCCTGGGCGGCGGAGGAAACGGTGGAGAAAAAGCGGCGGCGCTCGACCGGGTGAATCCGCGCCGCCCATCGTCTGGCCGCCTTGACCAGGACCTTGAAGAGATCCGGGTCGGGCGTGGCCGCCGCATTCGGGGCCTGGGCAATCGCCTCCTCCACTGCCAGACGCGCTTTGACGGCGGCCTGGCCGTCATCGCGCAGCACGGCATCGCGGATGCGATCTGCCACGCGATGCCAGGACGCGGCACTCATGCGGCCACCCCATTGAGTTTGGCGCGCTTCTTTCTGGGCTTGCGAGGTGGCGCGGCGTGAGCAGAGAAGAAGGCCTCAAGCCCTGCATCCTCGCGACATCGCTGATTCACCGCATCGATGGCATGGCGCACCGTGGATTCATCGCGCTCAAACGCTTCGCCGACCAACTGCACCAGGGCGCGGACGCTGGTGTCTTTGGCGGTCATCTTTGAGAGCCGCACGAAGACCAGAGCCATGGCCAGCTGGCGGGCCTCAGCGACAGGCTTGGGGCCACGCCCCTTTTCCATCACCACATCGCGGTGGAGACGGGCATGATCGGCGACCAGGGGGACAAGCTCCGCGACAATCCCCTCGACGCTCACTTGCGTTGTGCGGGGTTTCTCGCTACTTATCCCGCATGAACCTTGCGGGATTTGTCCTGTTTCTTGTTCTTTCATGGCCGAATCGTCCCTTGGATGGGGAGAGAATAGCCAGAAGGTGCGGGATAACAAGCCTCTTATCCCGTTTTGTAAGGGATTGGAGATAAATGCCGGGGCATTTCCCGCATAACGTCTTAGAATTTGACCGGCATGTTGCGCGCATGTCAGGGGCGATTCTCATTGAGAGGCTGGATCAACAGCTCGGCGATCTCGGTTTAACCGACCGGGAAGCCTCCTTGCGCGCCACCGGCACGCCGGATCTCATCCGCGATCTGCGGCGCTCCAAGTCACAGCAGATGCGCACCGGCAATCTCACCAAGCTGGCCAGCGCGCTCGAAGTAGATGCCGCTTGGCTAACAGGCGAACAGAATGAGCGCCGCCGCATAACCGCGGCCAACCAACCACCCCAGGCCCAGGCCTCTATCTCCCTCACCGACACCGAGATGGAATTGCTCTCGCTCTATCGCGCCATGCCCGACCAGCAGGATCATGTGCTGGCCGTTATCCGCGCACTTTATGGGGTTAATCAGCAAGCCGCCGCCGATGATCGCGGCCGCCGCAAGGTTAGCTAGACCAATCTACTATAGATGGGAACTTGAACACCCTTCGCCTTAGCGTTGGGACGATTTTCCTTCCGCACTCCGATCAATTTGGGTAACCTTATCCACGGGCCAGGGCTGTCAAACTATCCTGCGCTGCCGGACTATGCCGGTGGCGCATTTTTTAACTCTAAGCGGGTGGAGCCGTGGCCGAAATTGAAGACCCTCCCATAACACTAATACTCAAAAGGCATCCTGCGCAGTGCTGCCTCATCCTGAAAGTCATCGGGCCGGGCGACTTGGAGCAGGAACGCATGGTCGATATTTCCGATTTAAAGACCCGCGCCGCGCTCGCCACCCTGCTGGGCGGCACCCCGGAAGTGCTTGAATTAGGCCAGCTTGTGCTGCCCTCTTCCCGCATTTCCTGCGAATAGCGTTCACATTCTCGCGCTAATCCCGCACGGGATGATGCGGGATATTCGGGATAAGAGCTTGCTTATCCCGCACAATCATGCTTCTTTCCCCGCGACGAACGCCGTTCGTCGGTCTGAAAATTGGGAAAGGCGCACGCATGACAAGCACACCACACACCAATCCAGCGCTGCGGGGCACGCCCCGCAAAAGCGCGGAGATTATTCGCTTCACCCCGCCGCCGCGCTCGATCGCATCGAGCTTTGAGCGCCCGGCTGCGCCTCAGTGGTTCTATGGTGACCGGGTCATCGGCCATATCCGCGGCCGCGAGTTTCGCGGGCACGTCCAATTCATCTCACGCGGCACGGCGGAGCCTCGCATCGGCGTGCGCGTGTTCGACGGGCCGGAGCAAGGCGTCCTCAAAATCATCGACAGCCGCGACCTGGTCGCACATCTCGGGAGCTTCATCCAATGAGCCAACTCATCTCAAAACTCATGGCGCTGGACATCACCACCGCCGATCTGGGTCTCATCCAGCAACTCATCAATCAAGCCGAAGAAGGCGCAACCAAACCGGCCTGGGCCACGGCCGGTGTTGCGCTTGATCGCGATGCCTCCAATCTGCGCCGCGCCGCCAAGCGGCTTGAGGAGGCCGGGCTCATCACCATCGAGCCGCTGACCATCTCCACCCAGGCCCGCGAGCTCTTCACCCAGGTCGAGGGCCTGCCCAGCATTGCCCGCGAGAAGATCCACCCCTCACCGCTCAACCCGCGCAAGCACTTCAATGAGGATTCACTTGCCCAGCTGGCGGCATCCATCAAGGACAAGGGCGTCAAGCAGCCCATCCTGGTCCGGCCGCACCGCGACAAGGCGGGCGAGTTTGAGATCGTGGCCGGTGAGCGGCGCTGGCGCGCAGCAGGCATTGCTGGGCTCGCCGAGATCCCGGCCCTCATCGAGGACGTGGATGATGCCGAGCTGGTCACCCTGGCCATCATCGAGAACCGAGACCGCCAGGACGTGCACCCGCTGGAAGAAGCCGAGGGCTATGCCACCGTCTTACGCCTGCGCGAAGCGGAAGGCGATGCCGACCAGGTCACCGCAGAGCTGGCCCAGCAGGCCGGATACAAGGACCGGCGCATCGTCCAGAAGCGCATCAAGCTGGCGCGCGAGCTCTCACCCAAAGCCAAGGAGGCCTTCCTGCGCGGAGAGATGAGCCTTGCCATCGCCCAGGTCCTTTGCCCCTTCCCGCATGACACCCAGGATGAAGCGCTCGAGCCGATCGCAAAGGGCTGGGGGCAATGGCGCACCGCCGAGGGCGTCAAGACCCTGCTGACCCAGGAGATCGGACTGCCCGCCAGCCGGGCCGCGTTTGATCCCAAGGAATACTCCGGCAAGACCCTCATCGATGAAGAGGGTGAAACCATCTACACCGATCGCGCGAAGGTGGAGAAACTCCAACGCGCCGCCCTGAAAACCGGCTTGACCCAGCTGGTCGAGGACGGTTGGGCCTTCGCCGAGATCCTCAAAGAGCGCTGGAATTGGCCTTCCCATGTCTCGCGTGTTGACGATGACACCGCCAAGCCGGGCGGCAAGATCGGCGTCCTACTTTATTTCAATGAGGACGATCTGGGCATTGAGCAGATTTTCTGCCGCAAGATTGCCAGCCCGGCCAAGGCCAAGAAGGACGCCGCCGACAAGCCGACCGGCCCGCAGGAGTATGAGCGCCGCCACTGGCGCGCCGCGCGGGTGAACAAAACCCAACGCCTGCAGGCGGCAATCTTCGCCCAGCCCGACAACTTCGCCAAGGCCATGGCCGTGCTGGGCGTGATCCCGCGCAAGAGCTGGCACCAGGACCACCAGATCTCACAATGGATGGAGGGCCGGGTGCGCAATGGTGAGGACAAAAACGTCCCGCACTTTGCCACTTTGGCCGCCGAGATCCGCAAGACCTCGGGCGAGGACAACGCCCCGGCCGGGTTTGCGATCTCCAAAGGTGAGGACGATTATGACCTTGTCACCATCACCGATGAGGCCAAGGCGCTGACCACCCTGCTGGCGGCGAAGAATATCTCCGCCATTTTCCGCGCGGCGATCGCCGCCCAGTGCGGATCCTGGCCGGACTACATGCCCGATCCGGGCGATGGCGGCACGGTGCGCGCCATTGCCAAGCGGGTAGAAGGCGATCTGCCCGGCTTCGAGATGTCGGCCGACTATCTCAAGCTCTTCTCCATTGACCAGATGCGCCGCCTGGCGGCCGCCTGCATCCATGAGAAAGCCGCCGCCGAGATGCCCGCCAAGAAGGCCAAGGCCATCGAGTTTGTCCTCACCCATGCCGATCGCAAGCTGGACTGGACACCACCGGAGATGAAATTCGCCACGCCGGATGCGGTGATGAAGGGCGTGGCCAAGCAGCTGGCCGAGCCTGCGCCCAAGAAGAAGGAGGCCGCGTGATGGACCGGCCAGACCTGAAACCGACCGCCGATTGGGCGAGAAAATATGCCGACTTTCTCGAGACGTTGACGCCGCAGATTGAGGCCATGCACGTCAAAGTCGGGGATGCCTCTGCCGATATGATGTCTGCAGCCAACGCACACCAGCTGAACATCGCCGCCCTGCGGGAGTTTGCCGAGATGTCGGAAACCCAGGACAAGCAAGACGCGGCTGCAGCGCTGGATCTTTTGGTGGATGAGCTGGTCATCACATCGATCCAGCGAGACGACGCATTGCGGAGGGCCGGATGATGCTGGACCAACTGCTCACCCGGATCTCGGCCGCACCGGACGGATCCACCCCCTTTGTGCAAACCGATAAGGGCCTGGTCTTCAATGGCCAGCTGGGGCGGCCGATCGATTATGGCCACTACTTTGATGATGAGCGCGGCTATCGGGTCTTCTTCGGCTTCCGCGATTCACCCGCGAAGAACACCTGGAAGCCCGCCGACCTCAAGCGATGGGCCGAAGGTCTCGCGCCGGTCACCGATGAGGACCGCGCCCTGGTCGATATCTGCCTCTGCCAGGCCATCCAGTGCGAGATGCTCAACCAGTATTGGGAAACCCTGGGCAAGCCCCAGGGCGGCATCCCGATGGAAGAAGGAGGGCGCTGCTAATGGCCAAAGTATCCGCCCAACAGATTGCCGAGATTTGCGAGATGCGCGAGCGCGGCCTGACCTTTGGCCAGATCGCCCTGAAAACCGGGATCCACAAGGAGACCGTCAACTGGCACTGCACCCGCAATGCTGCAGACCCTCCTGGGGCGCGGCCGCTGGCCGAGGATATTGTTGGCCCGGCCGTGATGAAGCGCGGCGACCATATCGTCCGGCGCTTCACCCCCGATGAGGACCGGCAGATCCTGGCGATGCGCCAGCGCGGCATGCGCCCCGCCGACATTGCCCGCAAGATTGAGCGCAAGCCGCACTCGGTGGCCGGGCGATTGATAACCCTGGCCCGCAAGGAGCAGCGCCGGGAAAGCGCCGCCCAGGGAGGCACGCCATGAGCGCCCTGGCCGCCGCCAATGACCATGAGGTTGCCCTGCCGGAGGGCGTCGAGCCGGATCCCTGGCTCGGCCGCAAGCAGATCGAGAAGGCCTTCGGCTTGACCGAGAAGCAGGTCCGGCACCTGCGCGAGATCAAGGAATGCCCGATCCGCAATGTGAAGGGGTTGGGCATCGGTGCCCGCCAGTCGGAGCTCGAGGCCTATCTTGAAGGCGATCGGGCGAAGGAGAAGTAGATGGCCGACACAACGCAAAGCCAGGAGCCCTGGATCTATGAAGGCCTGCGCATCCACCGCGATGGCAAACCCTTCGCCCAGTTTCGACAGGCCGAGACAGGCAACACAGCCACCTTCGGCTGGAAGGAGCGCACCTTCTCCGGCGCGCTGGTCGGCCGGATCTATGACATCGACACCGAGCGCAAAGACGATGACCGCATCTCGGTGATCTGGCCGAACTGGCGCACCGCCGACAGCAGGCCGCTCGAGGATGAAGAAGCTCGCACCGCTCTGGCCATGGCCGACCAGGCCAGCCGCACATCACTGCGCGCCATGAAGGCGGCCGAGAAGATGGCCAAGGAAGATCGGCTGGGCCGGGAGCTGGTGGAGATCCGCAAGGCCTATTCGCGCCTGCGCACCCCGATGCAGCGCCGCGCCTTCCAGCTGGCGCTCCTCGATCTACTGGACAAGAGCTTCTAGCCGACTCGACAATTCCTAAGCGGGGGCGTTTGATACCGGCCGGGAGGATGGCCCATGGCCTTCATAAGAAAAAACAAGCTCAAGCCCATCGATGGAAAACAGCAGACCAGCTGGACCGTTCACTGGCGACCCGTTCCTAACGGGCAATTCAAGAAGAAAACATTTCGCCGACAAGCGCTGGCCAAGGAGTATCTGGCCAAGCTCGAGCTCAAGCTCACCGGCCAGGGCGATCGCAGCGTCACCGTCATGGAAGGCGCACTCACCTATCTCAAAGTCTGCCAGGAGCTGGTGCGCGAAGATGAGATGCGCCCCCTCACCCTCGAGGAGAAGGAAGGCCACATCAACAATCACCTGGCCGACACCGAGCTGGCGGGCACGCCGATGCCCGATGTCGATGTGCCGCTCATCAATCGCTTCTTGAAGGATCTGCGGGAGAAGGGATGCTCACTCAAGCTGGTGCGCAAGATCCTGGGCACGGTGAGACTGATCTGGAAGCAGGCCGTGCGTGATGGCACCCTCGAGCCCGGCCACGCCAACATTGCCGAGCTCGCCGCGGATCCAACCGCGAAGCGCGGCCGCGGCCGACGCGCCGCTCCGGCCGAAGTCCCGCCGATCGATCACGTTAAGCGCGCCATTGCCCAGGCCGCCGAGCAGACCGCCCAGGATGGTGGGCTGGCCCACGCCCTGGTGCGCACCATCGTCAATGCCGGTCTGCGCACCTGCGAGATCCGCGCCCTCAAGACCGACTGCCTGGAACTCGGCGAGCATCCGACCATCCGGGTGGCGCGCTCGGCCGACCGGCGCAACCAGATCTTCGAGGAGCCCAAGTCAAGCGCGGGCTTTCGATCCATCCCCATCTCGGCCGAGACCGCCCAAGCGCTGCGGATCTGGATGATGGCGCGGCCTGCCTCCCGTCTGGACCTGGTCTTCCCAGGGCCACGCGGCGAAGTCTGGCGCTATGAGCACTTGAAGAAGAAAGTCTGGACCGGCGTGATGATCGCCGCGGGCCTGGCCGACAGCGAGATCAAGACCCGGATCCGCGATGGCAAGGAAGAGCGGTGGACCTATTGGACACCCTGGCACACCCCTCACCGCTTCCGCCATGTGGCCGCCTCGGCGTGGATTGCATCCAAGGCCGAGCCTAAATGGATCCAGGAGAAGATGGGCCACGCCAGCCTGCAGATGACGATGGACCTTTATGGCCATCTCTGGCCCTCAACCGATCTCGACCAACGCATTGCCAACCAGGCAGGCGCGCTCTTCGACTAACTCACCGCTCTCAACACTTTTGTGGACTCGGCCGGAGCTTTCCAAAATTTCGGCCGTTTTTTGGATTCGCGCCCGAGGAGAAGCGGAACAAAACACGCCCAAAAAAGTATCAAAAAAGTATCAGTAGCGGAAAGGAGTCTGCGGGAATCTACCGGAAACCATGGGAAAATAAGGGCTTAGCCAAACCCGCTAAAATCGGCCCGAATCCACCCTAGAACAAAGCCAGACCTCCGCCTAAGCGCTTGTTATTATAGCGATAATACAAGAGGAGAAATGGCGCACCGGGGAAGATTCGAACTCCCGACCCCCAGATTCGTAGTCTGGTGCTCTATCCAGCTGAGCTACCGGTGCTGACCCTTGTGCGGGGCCAGGCCCCGTCAGGAAGGCGCGGAACCTAGCCGCGCGGTTTTCATAAGGCAAGGCGGTTTTTGCGGTGAATCCGGTGCGAATTCAGCAACAGATTTGGCTCCGCCGCCCGGTGCCCGCACCGGACGGTCAGACCGCCCGATGCAGGGACAAGAGCCCACAGCAGAAGAGGCCCGGCCTGACCCTATTGCGTCCGGACCGCTACGCTGGTGGCGCCGCGCGCCACTCCGCCTTCGGTAAACCGCACAAAGACCCGATTGCGGGCCGGATCATTGGCAATGGCCGCCCCGGTTCCGCGGACGAACACGCCGAACGTGGCCGTGCCATTGGCCCCGACATTGACCTGAGCCGTCGCCGCGCGCGCCTGCGTACAGGCCCCGGTATTCGGATCCGTCGGGCAAACCTCGATATTCTGGATGGCGAGATTTCGCGTGCCGGTATCAGCAGCCACGTCAATCGTGCCTGCCGCGCCGACATTTGAGATCGCCACTGCAAACACGCCGACCCGGTTTCCTGTGGTCGGCACGTTGACGCGTCCGGGATCGCCGGACGTTGCCAGCGCGATAATGTCCGGCACCGCCGTCGCCGAGGACGTGAAGGTCAGCGTGTTGAGGCCAAGAATGAACTCGGATGACCGGCGGTTGGTGCAGAAAGCCTCGATAAAGAGGTTGGTTTCATCATTCGCCGAAGCCTGGCCGAGGCCGACATTATCGTTGAAATCGCCTGCGCTGGTCACAGAGAAGACGAAGTTCTGAACTCCGCCTGCCGGTATATCAATCGGCGTATTGGCCGTCCCGGTCAGGGCATTGGCCGCTGTCGTTGTTTGATAGGAGAACTGGCCCGCCGTTGCTCCGCCCAGCCGCAAGCGGCACTGCGTTGCGGTGGACTGGCTTACCGCCGGATTGATCAGCGTTGCAAAGGCCGTGGCAGGCGTGCCGTTTTGAACCGAGCGTGTGATGGGCAGGACCGAAGACACAACGCGTGGCGCTTCAGCCTGGAAGGCGACGATATCAAGGCTCTCCTCGCGCGCCGCCCGGGCATTGTCTGCCGGGTCCTGATTATCCATGGAAGGCGCTGAAAAATCACCGCCGGGTGCTGCGATCCCGCAGGCCACTCCGCCGGGACACAGGTTTAGCGCGGGGTTCGAGAAATAGGCAATTTCCTGCTCATTCCCGATGGTGCGCGACGCGCCTTGCGGACAGGTCGAGGCGGACTGCGGATTCTGTGGATTGGTGGGATAGGCCATAATGGTCAGGAATTCGCAATCCACCCGGTGGCCATTGGCGTAGTTGCGCACGCCCGTGCCCACGCCGGAATCCTCCACATTATGGGCAAAGCCCATATTGTGGCCGATCTCATGCGCGAAGGTGATGTCGGAACAAAACCCATCCCCGCCTGCCTGAAACCAGTCCCCAGACACCGAAAATCCGCGATTCGCCCAGCTGGCATTGATGTCGCCGGCATTCTGGCCACCGCCTTCCAGCGATCCCAGCAAGCTGGCAATGCCGCATCCGCCATGACCGTTTTGCGTGCGCTGCAGCACGGCCACCAGATCGGCCCCGTGCGTGGTCCGGACAGCGCGTTGTGCCGACAGGTCCTGGGTAATCGTCGGCGCTTCATTGTCTGTCACGCCGGAAATATTGGCCAGCGTCTGGGCCTGATCAGCATTGTCATCGGTCAGATTGACCACGTCGTGAAAGACAAGGCGCGCGCGAAGACCGGTATCGCTATCGATCAGCGCTTGATCCAGCACGGCCATCAAATGTTGCACCCGCCCGCCAGAGGCCATGCCCCAAAGCGCAGAAAAGCTCTGCGAATAGTAGACGGCAATATCGATGGTCCCGTTCGACCCGACCGGCACCATTTCAGCAATCGGTATCGAGGCCATCGGAGGCAAGGGCGACGCCGGATTGTTGAAATACTCCGGAGACGGCGGGGTATAAATTACGGTGTCATTCACCCGGTACCGCGTCGAGAGATCCGGCACACGGATAATTTCCTGATGGCCGTTAAGCGACACAACCTGCCAGAGACCGTCCGGTGTCGAAATGCGCCCGAAGACCTCGCCATTGGTTTCGGTCAGCAAAACCCGGCTGGCGATGGACTGGCCTTCCAGCCGGCCCGCCCAGACGCGCCCTCCCATTTCCTGATATCGGATCTCGTCCAGCTCGGCGGTATAGCCCGGCCCGAAATTCAGACCGATCGTCTCACCCGGTTGCATCTCCATAACGTCATTGGACAGGCCGTCAAAGACGATGCGGTCGCGGTCCCCGCCATCCGCCGACAGCGTCTGGACATTGGTGAACATGTCCTGCGCCAGTGCCCCGCCAGCCAATACAGTTGTCAGCGCTAAAGCTGTTGAAAACAGTCGCATAATTTCCCCCGAATTAGTTCCCTGGACCGACGCTAGCGGAGGAATTGCTGTCTGGCGAGAAAAAACTAGCGCTGGCCCGCCGCGTGCACGCCCCTGGCGATCGCCCTGGCCAGACAATCGGCTGCCATCGACCCAATGCGCGCCAGGGTGAAAGCCACCGGTTCTGCCAGCTTTTTTCGGCCCGTTGAAAGTGCAAACACGGTATCCCCGTCAAGCGGTGTAAAAACCGGGCGGATGGCCCTTGCAAAACCGGCGGACGCCATTTGCGCAACCCGTTTGGCATCGGCCGAGCTTAACATCGCATCGGTTGCTACCGCGGCAATGGTCGTATTGGCCCCGGCCGCCGGATTGAACTTCGCTTCGCCCCAGTCCTCCGGATCAAATTTGGTCTTCGCGGGCATCGGAATACCGCCAAATTCGCCATCGATTTCATACGGCGCGGCCCAAAAGGCCCCGGTGCCCGGTATCCTGACCGAACCAAAGCAATTCACCGCCACGATGGCACCAACAGTATAGCCATCCTCGGTAACCACGCTGGCGGTGCCAATCCCGCCCGGCAGGCTGCCCGCCATGGCGCCCGTCCCGGCCCCGGCCTTTCCTTCGGTGACATCCAGCGACACCGACGTCACCGCCTTCCGGCCCAGCGCCGCATAGGGCGGGGTGTCTCCCCAGCTCTTGTTTCCACCATTGGCCAGATCATAGAGGATCGCCGCAGGCACGACCGGTGAAACCGGAATATCCGGATTGGGAAATAATTCGAACCCGCGCCGCGCCGCGCCCAGCTCTGCCGCCACACCATCGGCGGCTGCCAACCCGTAAGACGACCCGCCCGACAAAACCACGGCATCGGCCGCATCGACCAGAGTTTCAGGTTGCAGCGCGTCAGTCTCGCGTGTTCCCGGCCCGCCCCCGCGCACATCAGCGGCGCATACAGCGCGTTCATCCGGCAGGATCACCGTTACGCCCGTTGCTATATCCTTATCCTGTGACTGCCCGACCTTCAGGCCCGGTACATCTGTGATCGCATTCCTTTGTCCGGGCTTTGCCATATCCGGGCCTTCCGCTTCGCAGTGCGCGCGGTATGGTGCCATCGAAACGAGGGGGAGCAAGGGTGTTGAACCGTTATCTTATTCTCAGCGTCGGCCTGTTGGCGCTGGCCGCCTGTTCACAGACGACGCCGGATCTGGATGTCACCTTGCCGGACGAACGCGGGCCGGAAACCGTCGAACTGCCGGACGTGGCCCTGCCCGACGAACGCGGCCCGGAAATCATGCCCGGCCCCGCCATGGTGTCGGCCGCCAATCCTCACGCTGTCGAGGCCGGGCTGGAAGCCCTGCGCAATGGCGGAAATGCGATTGATGCGGCGATCGCCATCCAGACCACGCTGACGCTGGTGGAGCCGCAATCCAGCGGCATCGGCGGCGGCGCTTTCATGCTCTATTTCGATCATGCGACCGGCGAGACCATTGTTTACGACGGGCGCGAGCGCGCGCCCGCCTCAACCACGCCAGAACACTGGCTTGATGAAGCTGGCGAGCCGATCGGCTTTCTCAATGCCTGGACATCGGGTCTGGCGGTCGGCGTACCCGGCGTCATCGCCATGTTCGCCGAGGCGCATGAGGATCACGGCCAGCTCGACTGGGCGGACAACTTTGCCTTCGCCGCAGACCTCGCCGAAGCCGGGTTTGAAATAAGCCCGCGGATGCAGGGTTTTATGGGCCGCGTGGCGGAATTTCACGACGTCTCAGCTTTCCCGGAGATGCGGGCATACTTTTATGATGAGGACGGCGAGGCATGGCCCGTTGGCCACCTCCTGGTCAATGAAGACTATGCGGCCAGCCTGCGCATGATCGGCGAAGACTGGCGGAATTTTTACGAAGGCGCGCTGGCGGAAGAAATCATCGCCGCGGTCAATTCCGGCCCCAATCCCGGCAATATGACGCTGGAGGATCTGGCCGGTTATCGCGCCAGCGTGCGCCAGCCGCTCTGCCGTCATTATCGCGCATGGGAAATCTGTTCGGCCCCGCCGCCGTCTTCGGGCGGCATTTCCGTCAACCAGATCATGGGGATGCTGGAACCCTTTGATATGAGCGCAACCGGGCCGGACACGCTGGAAGGCTGGCGCCGCTATATCGAGGCCAGCCGCCTGGCTTATGCCGATCGCGACGTGTTCATCGCCGACACTGACTATGTCGACGTGCCAGCCGAGGCTTTGTTGTCAGAGGAATATATCGCAGCGCGCGCGGCCCTGATTGATAGAGACACGCCATTGACCGGCATTGAAGCGGGCGAGCCCGATGCACCTGGAACCACGCATTTCGTGGTCGTCGATCATGACGGCAATGTCGTTTCCATGACGGCCAGTGTGGAATTTCTGTTTGGGTCCAACCGAATGGCCGGTGGATTTTTCCTCAACAACCAGCTGACGGATTTTAATCGCGACCCCTATGACGCGGCGGGCAATCTGACGGCCAACGCGCCCGATAGCGGCAAGCGCCCCCGCTCTTCCATGTCGCCCACCATCGTGTTTGACGAAGACGGCACATTTGTGCTCGCCACGGGCTCACCGGGTGGCACCTCCATCATCGCCTATGTTGCAAAGACACTGGTCGGCATGCTCGATTGGGGGCTGACCCCGCAGGAAGCGATCGAGCTGCCTAACGTGGTCGCACGCGGAGATACGGTGCGTCTGGAAGAAACATTCCCGGAGGACATCGCGGCAGAACTGTCAGCTATGGGCTTTACGCTGGATGCCAACCGATCGGAAAACTCAGGCCTTCATATTGTCAGGCGGCTGGGGGATGGCACGCTGATCGGCGGCGCCGATCCGAGACGCGAAGGGATTGTGGGGGAGCCTTGAAGTTCCTGCGAAGTCAGCGGCAAACTAACTTCATTATCCCGGCAACAGTTAGCCGGTCTGACGCATTCCTTTCGCGAGTCATCGAAACGGTGAGACCGTCGGCGCGACTTATATCATTTTCGCAGGCTCACATTTTTGACCCGACTGAAGACGATCCAGAGAATGCCGAGATCGTTTTTTCTACCCAGACTGTTTCATCAGTAGGTATTCTTGTTTCAGTTGGTTTGGCTGTCTCGATGGCTGGGCCTTTGGCGATCATCCTTGATCTCGCAATGGTCGCCAGCGTCCATATCATTGTTTTCTTTGCTTCAATCGGCCTAGCAGTTTTTGTGTTCGCAATCTGGAGTCTAATCCTGATGTTTGTTCGCCGGGAGCACGAACAGCTGATTGCGAGGGCTTCAGAAATGCTTGAAGAGTTTACTCCCCCACCGGAAGCGTAACCGCGAACACCGTCCCGTCCTCGCCGGTGCGGACCAGCACCACATCGCCTCCATGGGCGCGGGCAAGTTCGCGCGCCGTGGTCAGGCCCAGGCCGGTGCCTTCGCGGCGGGTCGAGGAGGTGAAGGGCTGGAACAGGTTTTCCTGCGCCTTGGCGGGCAGGCCCGGTCCGGCATCCGCAACCTGGATCGACACAAACCCATCGGCAGGCTCGGCGCTAACGGCAAGCCGGACCATACCGCCTGCCGCCGTCATCGCCTGCAGCGCATTGCGGAACAGGTTGAGGAAAATGCGGTGAACATGATCCGGATCAGCTTCCAGTGCCACGTCCTCACCGATCTCATTGATCCAGTCCCCTTCGCCGCTGGAATCCGTCGCCATGGCATCAGCAGCGGCTTCGTCCAGCGCCACCCTCAGATTCAATCGCATGGTTTGCGGCGGGCTTTCCTCGGCGCGGCCATATTGCAGCGTCGCTTCGGTCAGGCGGATGCCGCGGCCGACAGCGCGGACCATGCGGGCCCCCATCTTGCGAACGCGCTCATCTTCAAACGAAACCAGCCGGTCGGACACCAGCTGAGCGGCCGCCAGCACATTGCGCAAATCATGATTGATCTTCGAGACCGCCGCGCCCAGTGCCGCCAGCCGCTCGCGTTGCTTCATGGAAGAGCGCACATCTTCCTGCATCTCGGCGAGCGCGCGCTGCGCCACACCGATCTCATCGCGGCGGGCTTGCGGTGTGATACTGCTGGCCGGGTTTAAAGGGTCGCGCTGAAACCGCGCCATGGCGGCGGCCAGACGCCGCATTGGCCGGACAAAGGCATAGAGCAGCGTCACATACAATAATATCCCGGTGACAATCGCGATGAAGAAGGACAACTGGAAAAGCGTTGCGGAATAGGCGATCAGATCCTCCCGCATGGCCGTCTCCGGGACGATGACATCGATGATGTCGTCCGGGCGCGGCGCCGGGTTGGCGATGATCCTGAGATACCGTTCTTCGCGCACCATGAAAGTCTGCGCTGCCGCTGAAATCCGCGCCGGCCAGCTTTCATTGCGCAAATCCGCTTCGATCAGCGGCGCATCGATCGGCCCGCCATAAAGCACCAGCTCATTGCGGCCTTCTGTCACGCGGGCAACCGCCACAGCATCCGAGGCTTCCAGAAGCTCGCTCACCTCCATCTCGCCAAGCGTCCCGCCCGCGGCCACATCTGCCGCCAGCGCCGCGATAAATGCGGTTTCGGCCTGTTCGGATAGCCAATTGGTCCGGAACTGCGCGGCCAGCGGCAAAAAGATCAGCAATTGCGCCAGCATCACGAAGACCAGGGTGAACAGCAAAAGCCGTCCCGGCAGGCTCTCGAAAATAGCCCGGCAGGCACCGATCACAGCCAGTTGGAGACGCTGCGTCGCTGGGGGGGAAAGCGGCGTTTCGTTCATAACCCTCGTTTATAACCGCGATAGCCCACGAAATGCCGCTGAACAAGCAAGGGATCAGCCCTTGACGCCCTTATCACGCTCGCATATGAACCGCGCCTCTTGAGATTTGCCCATGTAATGGAGCGCGTGACGTGAAACGTACATTCCAACCGTCCAATCTGGTCCGCAAGCGTCGGCACGGATTCCGCGCGCGCATGGCGACCAAAGCCGGCCGTCAGGTTCTGGCCCGCCGCCGCGCCAAAGGCCGCAAGCGGCTGTCTGCCTGATCTCTGAAAAAGAGACCCGCGTGAAGATGTCCCGCCTGCGCGTCAGGCGGGATTTTCTGTATGTGGCGCAAGGCAAAAAGGCCGTCCGTCCAGGCGTTGTTGTCCAGATGCGCTCGGGCCGCTGCCCCGAAGGCCAAGTCCGGGCCGGCTTTACAGCAACAAAGAAGATTGGCGGCGCTGTTTTCCGCAATCGCGCCCGGCGGCGGCTGAAAGAAGCGGTGCGGCTGCTATTGCCCCTCCACGGCGTGGCCGGGAATGACTATGTGTTCATTGCCCGTGCCGCCACACCGGGGCGGGACTGGGCGCGCCTGCTTGACGACGTCAAATCGGCGCTGCAAACCCTCGCCAGCCCGGCTGCGGGCAATGACAGGCAATAAAGCGGATCGGGACCCCCGAAATGGGCGACACTCGTAATATCATTCTGGCAGTGGTCATCTCGGCCGCCATTCTCATCCCCTACCAGATCTTCGTGATCAGCCCGATGCAGGAGCGCCAGCGCGCCGAGCAGGTGGCGGCACAGTCTGAAATGGTTGAAACCGAGCTGGCGCAAGCCGCTGCTGAGTCCAATGAAGCGGCCACAGTGAACGAGGTGGTCGATCAACGGATCGAAATTGCCAGTGAAGCGCTCGCCGGCTCGCTCTCGCTCACGGGTACGCGCATCGATGATCTGCGGCTCAATCGCTACGACACGGAAGTGGATGATCCCTCGCCGGTCGAATTCCTCGTTCCGCGCGGTCAGGAGCATGCCTTTTATGCGCAAGATGGCTGGCAGGCCCTTGGTGACGGGCCCAGCGACGCGCCCGGCTTCAATGCCAACTGGACGCTGGTTTCCGGCGACCGCCTGACCCCCGACACACCGATTGTCCTGGAATTTCGCGGAAATGACGGGCTGGTCTTCCAGCGCACCATCTCCCTCGATGCCGATTACATGTTCACCTATTCGGATGTGATTCAAAACACATCCAGCGAAACCGCCAGCCTGTCGCGCTATGCGCGGGTGCGCCGCGATGGTGAGCCCCCGGCTCCCTGGGCGCCCTTCTTCATTCTGCATGAAGGCCCGATCGGGGTGGTAGGCACCACGCTGATTGATGACAAATACCGCTCGATGGACCCGGGCGACGAGACATCCGAATCCGGCACTGGCGGCTGGATGGGCATCACCGACAAGTACTGGATGGCTGCGGTTATTCCCGACCAATCCATGGAAATCACCGGCGAATACAGCCTGATCGGCCGTCAGGGGCCCGATACCTATCAATCGGGCTATGTCACCCAACCGCTGGAACTTGGTCCGGGCGAAACGCTAGAGACTTCAGCGCGGATTTTTGCAGGCGCCAAGCGGGTCGACCTTCTTCAGACCTATGAGAGCGAGCTGGGCATTTCACGCTTCGACATGGCCGTGGACTGGGGCATGTTCTGGTTCCTCACCCGCCCCTATTTCTGGCTCTTGCACCTTCTGTCGGGTTATCTCGGCGGCATCGGCTTTGCTATTCTGGCGGTCACGGTTCTGGTGAAACTGCTCTTCTTCCCGCTCGCAAACCGCGCCTATGTCTCGATGGCGAAGATGAAAAACCTGCAGCCGAAAATGCAGGAAATCCGCGAGCGCTATGAAGATGACAAGCAACGCCAGCAACAGGAAATTGTCGCGCTCTATCAGCGGGAGAAAGTCAATCCTCTGGCCGGGTGTTTGCCGATCCTGTTCCAGATCCCGGTCTTCTATGCGCTCTATAAAACCCTGTTTGTGACGCTGGAAATGCGCCATCAGCCCTTCCCCGGCTGGATTCAGGACTTGTCCGCGCCTGATCCGACCAGCATGTGGAATCTGTTCGGCTTGTTACCGTATGACCCGTCCGGATTGCCCATCCTGGGCGGTGTTCTGGCGATCGGTGCCTGGCCGATCCTGATGGGTATCACCATGTATTTACAGCAGTCGCTGAATCCGCCGCCGCCGGACAAGATGCAACAGCGTATCTTTGCCTTCCTGCCCTTCGTCTTCACCATCATCCTGGCCCCGTTCGCAGCGGGTCTGGTGATCTACTGGGCGTGGAACAACTTCCTTTCCATCCTGCAGCAATATGTGATCATGCGCCGTCAGGGTGTGGAAACGCGGCTGGATACCTTCATCAAGAAGCTGCGTAATCGCGGCGGAGAAGCCAGCTCTGACTAAGGACCCGGACACGCCCGGCGCCGGGCGCGCCCTGTTTGCCCAATCCTGCGACTTTATCAAAGGCGCTGTTGATCTGGGCGGCCTGCCGCCGCCGGATCTGCCGGAAGTCGCGTTTTGGGGACGCTCAAATGTCGGCAAGTCCAGCCTGATCAATGCGCTGACCAATCAAAAACAACTGGCGCGCGCGTCCGGCGAGCCGGGCCGGACGCGGGAATTGAATTTCTTTGATCTGGCGGGCGTCATCCGCCTTGTGGATTTGCCGGGCTATGGATTTGCCAAAGCGCCGAAGAAAGTCGCCGAGGTCTGGACCCGGCTGACCGAAGCCTTTCTGAAAGGCCGGCCCAATTTAAAGCGCGTCTTCTTGCTGATTGATGCGCGCCACGGGCTCAAAGCCGCCGACAAGGTGATGATGGACGGCCTGGACGAAGCGGCCGTTGTTTATCAGATCGTGTTGACCAAATCCGACAAGATAAAGCCCGGCCAGGTCGAACGGATGAAAACTGAAACGCTGGAGGCTCTGGCCAAGCGCCCGGCCGCTTTCCCGGAGATCATTGCGACCTCCTCCTCAAAAAAAACCGGGCTTGATGACCTTCGTAATGTCATTGCCGCATTTATACCCGAGTTCTCCGCTTAGATGTCCGCCATGATGCTTCGCCTTGCTTTCATCCTGTTGATTGTCCTGCCCGCCGCCCCGGCGCGGGCGATTGATGTCTGCAATGAAACCAGCTTCATCGTCGAAGTCGCGTTGGGCTGGATCACGGAAGATCGCGACATCGCGGTTGAGGGCTGGACGCGTGTGCGCCCGGGGGAATGCGTCGAACCCGGCCCGGTCATTGATCCGGAAAGCGATAATCCGCTTTTGTTTTACGCGCGCTCGACCTCTGCCTATCTGGGCGGTGTGCGCGAATGGGGCGGTCAACTGGATTTGTGCGTCGGCGCGTCAGACTTTGCCGTGGAGGGCGTGGATGACTGCGAATCCCTGGGGCTGGATCGGCGCGGATTTGATATTTTGCGCGGCGATCATCGCCTTCGCTCGGTCCTGATCGAGCCGGCAGATTTCGGCACACGCGCCCAGGAGGCAGGAACCCAGCGCCTGTTGCGGGATGCCGGCTATGACATCCGGACCGTGGATGGTCTGGCAGGACGCCGCACAACCCGCGCGATTTCCGCCTTTGTTCAGGCAACCGGCCTGCCACGCACCCCGCCGCGTCCCGAGCTAATCGACGCGCTTGAAGCGGCCGCCATTCAACGCAATGCAGACGCCGGCCTGATCGTTTGCAACGAAACAGTTGGACGCATTGCCATCGCTCTTGGCCGGCAGCGCGGCGAAATCTGGGAGGCACGCGGCTGGTGGCGGCTGGATGCCGGAGGGTGTGCCCGGGTGATTGCCGAGCATCTGGATGAAGCCAATGCCTGGATCTATGCCGAACAGACCGGCGAAACGCGCGGGCGATTACAAGGCGGAACGGAAGCCTTTTGCTTTGCCCCGTCGCGTTTTGTCGCCGAAGGCCGGGAGGAATGCGCTGGACGTGGCTATGCGCAGGGCTATTTCCGGCAGATCCCGGAACCGGTCGAAGGCACCAGCCGTCTGGCCCTTTCGATCGCGGATTTCCGCCTGCCAGCGGAGACGGCCGAGCCCGGGCCAGCAGCCGAAGAGACGCCTGAAGAATGAGCCAGCCCCCCGCCAATCCCGATCTGTCCCATGTCGCCACATGGGTCTTTGATCTCGACAACACGCTTTATCCCTCTGATGCCGCCGTCATGTCGCAGGTCGACAAGAAAATGACGGAATACGTGGCCCGGACGCTTAATCTGGACCTGGTGGCCGCGCGCAAGCTGCAGAAGGATTACTGGCGCGAATATGGCACGACGTTAAACGGGTTGATGGCCAATGGTCAGGTGCCGGATGGCCGCGCCTTCCTGGATTTCGTGCACGATATAGATCTCAGCGTCGTTGATCCCGACCCCGAACTGGCCCGCCACATCAAGGCCCTGCCGGGGCGCCGCTTCGTTTATACAAACGGGTCCATGAAGCACGCCGAGAATATCTGCGACCGGTTGGGAATTTCCGACTGCTTCCACGACATGTTTGACGTGGAAGCCGCAGACTTTCAGCCCAAACCGCACCGCTCCGGCTTTGAGCGCTTTGTGAACCGGTTCGATGTTCAGGCGCCCGAAAGCGCTTTCTTTGAAGACTCGATCCGAAATTTGAAGACCGCTCATGAGCTGGGCTGGACAACCATTCTGATCCGCGCCCGTCCCGGACCGCGGGATGAAGAAAGCGCCGGGCCGGGAGAACATCCCGATCATGTACATTTCGCAGCAGATTGCCTGAAAACCTTCCTGTCCACCGCCAAGACCGCGAGCCAAGCCGCATGACCCCTTCTGCCCTCGCCAGCCTGATCGATACCGCCTGGGACAACCGGAATGAAGACGGTGCCTTGAATGCCGAGGTGGCGGATGCGGTCGCTCAGTCGCTGGCCCTTCTGGATTCCGGAAAGGCGCGCGTGGCCGAAAAGTCCGGTGAGGATTGGGTCGTCAATCAATGGCTGAAAAAAGCCGTGCTCCTGTCCTTCCGCCTGAATCCAATGGCCTCGATCAGCGGCGGCATTGCCGGATCAAAATGGTGGGACAAGGTGCCCTCCAAATTCGAGGGCTGGGGCGAGAATGAATTCAGAACCGCTGGTTTCCGGGCCGTGCCGCCCTGCGCCGTGCGACGCGGCGCGTATATCGCTCCGGGGGCTGTTCTGATGCCGTCCTTTGTCAATATCGGCGCCTATGTCGGCGAAGGGACCATGGTCGATACCTGGGCCAGCGTCGGCTCCTGCGCGCAGATCGGAAAGAACGTCCACTTGTCCGGCGGCGCGGGCATTGGCGGCGTGTTGGAGCCCTTGCAGGCCAATCCGACCATCATTGAAGATAATGTCTTCGTTGGCGCGCGCTCGGAAGTCGTGGAAGGCGTGATCGTTCGCGAAGGGGCTGTGCTGGCTATGGGCGTCTTCATTTCCGGCTCCACCAAGATCGTCGATCGCGCGACCGGCAAGATCACCTATGGCGAGGTTCCGCCCTACGCCGTCATCGCGCCCGGCACCCTGCCTGATCCGAAAGGTGGCCCGTCGCTGGCCTGCGCCGTGATTGTCAAAACCGTCGATGAACGCACCCGTGCCAAAACCGGCATCAACGAATTGTTGCGGGATTAGGCGTGGCGAACCCCCTCCCCCTCGCTCAGGCGCTTATCAAAGCACCGTCCGTCACGCCGCTCGATGAGGGGGCGCTAGACGTGATGCAAGGCGCGCTGGAAAAGCTGGGCTTCACCGCCAAGCGCTATCCTTTTGAAGAGGTGGACAATCTCTATGCACGTCTGGGCAGGGAGGGTCCCGTGCTTGGCTTTGCCGGTCATGTCGATGTCGTCCCGCCCGGCGACATCGACGCCTGGACCAACAAGCCGTTCGACGCGCGCATTGAAGACGGCGTGCTCTGGGGGCGCGGCGCGTCTGACATGAAGGGCGCGCTGGCAGCTATGGTGGCCGCGGTAGAGCGCGTGAAATCCGCGCATGACATTCCCGGATCGATCGTCTTCCTGATCACCGGTGATGAAGAAGGCCCGGCCATCAACGGCACCAAGCGCCTGATGGAGGCGGTACATGAAGCCGGCGAGCGTTTTGATCATGTATTGGTCGGCGAGCCCACCAATCCGCATCGCATGGGTGAGACCATCAAGGTAGGACGCCGGGGCAGTCTGAATGGCGTGATCCGCGTTATCGGACGCCAGGGCCATGTCGCCTATCCCGAACGCGCGGAAAATCCGGTCCCAAAACTGGTGGAACTCGTCAACGCGCTGCTGGCGCGAAACCTGGATGATGGCGCGCCGCACTTTCAGGCAAGCAATCTGGAATTTACGTCCATCGATGTCGGCAATGAGCCGCACAATGTGATACCGGCGGAAGCCCGCGCGAAATTCAATATCCGCTTTAATACCGCCCACAAGGGCGAGGAGCTGAAACGCTGGATCGAGGACGAGGCCAAATCCATCGGACTGGGCTTTGAAGGCGAGATCAGGCTTGATCTCAAAGTCACTGGCGAGGCCTTCCTCTCTACCCCTGATCATTTCACGCACCAGCTGGTCGCCGCCGTCGAAGCCGAAACCGGACGCACCCCGGCGCTGACCACGGGCGGCGGCACATCGGATGCCCGCTTCATCAAGGACTATGCCCAGGTGGCCGAATTTGGCCTGGTCGGCGCGACCATGCACCAGGTCGATGAACGCGTGGATACCGCCGATATTGAGACGCTGACCCGCATCTATGCCCGGCTGATCCGGTCCTATTTCGGATTGAGCGAATGATCCGGCTTTTTGCTGAGACATGGCTGGGGCTAAAGGCGACCCTCAACGTATTCAGCCTGCGCGAAGGGTGGGAAAATCAGCTGAATGTTTCCGCTACGGGCTTCGTCCGGAGTTTTGGCGCAGCGCTAATCTCGCTGCCCTTGCTCGTCTTCATCATTTTCGGCTTCGAGCGCTTTTATGTGGAAGCGATAACGGACTATGAGTCCACGCTGACGCTGAGTCAGATCGCCCTGCAATTTGTACAAACCTGGCTCGTTTTCCCCGTCATTGCCTACATTCTGACCCGCCTGACCGGGACCGGGCCGCGATTTGTTCCCTGGGTCGTGTTGCACAACTGGTCGGTCGTGTTCCTGTTATTGCTCCTGGGATTTTTGATCAGCCTTTATCTGGCCGGGCTTTCGAGCATTGCCAGCACCGGTTTTTCGATCGCCTTTATCTATGAAGGCATCCGCTATTATCTGTATTTCCGGGTCGCGCAGGTCACGCTGGGCTTGCCGCTCCTATGGACGATTCCCATGGCCGCCATCCCCATCGTCGCAAACCGCGCGCTGGCCATGCTGATTTACTGACCGGGATAGTCCACCCGCTCCAGATAAAGCCCGGACGCCGGCGCGACCGGACCGCAGGCAGCACGATCGCGCACTTTTAGGGCCTGAACCAGATCGCTTTCCGTCCACTTGCCCCGGCCAACTTCCACCAGTGAGCCGGTGATCGAACGCACCTGCCGATGCAGGAAGGAGAGCGCTGAACAGGTCAACTCCACCTCATCGGCAACGCGGCGCACACTGATCGTATCGAGCGTTTTGATCGGGGAATCCGCCTGACATTGCGCATCGCGGAAGGTCGAAAAATCATGTTGCCCCACCAGGCGCTGAGCCGCGGCATGCATGGCTTCGGCGTCCAGTTTTTGTGGAATGCGCCAGACCTTGCCCTTATCCAGCGTCAGCGGCGGTCGCCGGTCCAGCATACGATAGATGTAATGCCGTTTGGTCGCAGAAAAGCGGGCGTGAAAATCCTCACCCACCTCCTCGCAATCGAGCACCGCGATCAGATCCGGTTTCAGATGCTGATTCAATGCATCGCGGACGGTATCCGTGCGCAGATCCTTATCCAGATCCACATGCGCCACCTGCCCCAGCGCATGCACGCCGCTATCCGTGCGTCCTGCGCCGATGACATCGACGGGTGAGCCATTCAGCTCGGCCGCCGCGCGCTGCAGACTGCCCTGCACGCTGGGGCCGTGATCCTGCCACTGCCAGCCCATAAAGGCGGTGCCGTCATATTCAATCGTCAGCTTGTAGCGCGGCATCAGGCCAGCACCGTGCCTGCCGCCAGCGCATTGCCGCGCAGAAACTCCTCGGCGTCCATCGCCGCCTTGCCTTCGCGCTGGAGTCTCGAAAGGCGCACCGCCTTGTCTCCGCAGGCAATCAGCAAGCCATCATCCAGCGCGGTTCCGGGCGTGCCTTCACCGTCTTCGACCTTGGCGAGATGGACTTTCACGCGCACCGGGCCCTTCGCCGTTTCCAGCTCGAACCAGGCCCCGGGAAAGGGCGAAAGCCCCCTTATCTGATTGGCCACCACGTCCGCCGGTTTTGACCAGTCGATGCGCGATTCTTCCGTCGTGATCTTCTTCGCATAGGTCGCGCCGTCTTCATCCTGCGCAACGGCTTCCAGCGAGCCCCGCTCCAGCGCCGCCAGCGCGCGCGGCCACATCTGTGCCCCGGTCGCCATCAGCCGGTCATGCAGGCTGCCTGCAGTATCAAACGGGAAGATGCGCACCGTCTCGGACAAGAGGATCGGACCCGTATCGAGCCCGGCCTCCATCTGCATGATCTGAACGCCGGTGATCTCATCGCCGGCCATGATGGCGCGCTGAATGGGTGCCGCCCCGCGCCAGCGCGGCAGCAAGGACGCATGCAGGTTCAGACAACCAAACTCCGGCGCATCGAGCGCCGCTTGCGGCAGGATTTGGCCATAGGCGACGACCGCCGCCACATCCAAATTCAGCGCGGCAAACTCGGCCAGCACGTCCGCATCGCGGAATCTCTCCGGCGTGGAGACCTCCAGCCCCAGCGTTTCGGCCAGCTCATGCACCGGCGTTTTGCGCTCTTCCTTGCCCCGGCCCCGGCGGCGCGGCGGCTGGGTATAGACCCGCACGATTTCATGACCGGCCGCAGCAATCTCGGCCAGCGAGGCGGCGGCAAAATCGGGCGTTCCCATAAAGGCAAGGCGAAGCGTCATGGCCGCGTTTGAGCCAATCGCGCGCGCAAGATCAAGTCCCGTCTGCGCTGGGACGGCCTACTCGTCCTCAAATCCCCAAGGC
Organism: Hyphobacterium sp.; assembly: GCF_965228115.1. Lineage (GTDB taxonomy): Bacteria > Pseudomonadota > Alphaproteobacteria > Caulobacterales > Maricaulaceae > Hyphobacterium. The sequence continues at coordinate 1,298,919 of NZ_OZ245794.1, forward strand.
GCGGACGGTGGTGTGACCGGCGCGGAAAGATCAAACACGGCCCGGAACGTCCGGTTGGGCCGGTCCAGCCCATAGGTGAACGTCTCGCCCTCCAACGCCATCAGCCAGGTGTTTTGCGCAGAATCCGGAATATTCTCGCGCACAAAGAGATCGCGGCTGAACTCGTCGGCAGGAAACTCGATGCGAATCGCCGTGACCGTCGAGCTGTCCCCGCCATATTGCGTCAGCACATCGTCCGACCCGTCCTCATGACGGTGATCATGCTTCAAGCGAAACCCGTCCTCGGTGCGCGTCACCACCCAGGTCCGCGAGCGGTCCTCACCGACATGAAGCGGAATACGGATTTCATCGTCCGAGCATTCCCGCACATGCATGGTCAGAGTCTGACCCGCCCAATCCGCATCACGCGGATCCTCACTGGTCACCGACCCCTCAAACGCCTGCCCGCAATAAGCAGAGATGGCGTCGAACAGGGTGGTTTCAGCCTGGGTCTCGCCTGATGGCGAACAGGCGCTAATCCCTAGCGCCGCCACACTGGATAGAATAACCGCTTTACCCCAGCTCATACCAATTCCCCTGTCCTCGTTCTTGGTGCACGCCTCTGCCCGGATGGCGGCGCGCCTGCTAGTCACCTTATCCCTATAGCGGCTGCTCTCAAGGGGCCACGCCGGCTCCAATTCACCCTCCCTTGAACTGACTGCTCAATCCCACCGAAAAGCAGTGTGTTAACACATTAAAACGCAAAGCATCATGGGAAAAAGGGCAGGATTGGAGGGGTGACTCAGCAGAATGACGGCCGGACCGCCGTTCATGAGCGGAGCAATGAAGTGACCGGCATCAACCCGCCACCCGCTTTTCCCATACGCCCCGCCGCAATTCCATCACCCAGCACAAATCGTCGTCAAACCAGCGCTCACCCACATCGGCAAAGCCGAGACGCCGGTAAAAACGGATGGCTTTTTCGTTTTTCAGAAGCGGGTCGATGAGAATATTAGTGACCTCCGGCGCGGCAAAGCAGCGCGCGATGGCCTGTTCCATCATCCGGGTGCCATAGCCGCAGCCGAGATCCGCTTCCTCGCCAATCCAGATATCGATGGCGCGCTGATGGGGCTCGCATTCGCCCCAATAATGGGTTTCTTCCAAATGGGGGTCGATGATCTGCACCACGCCAATAGCGCGGCCGTCCACTTCGCCGATCAACACCTCGAACCAGTCGACATCGAGATTGACCAGTTTCGCCCAGTCTTCTTTCTCATCCTCGGGAAGCGGCTTGTCCGGATCAAACCCGGTGCACCATTTAACGTGGGGTTTTTCGTCCCAAGCCTCCAACAAAGCAACATCATCCAGCGTTGCTTTGCGCAGGATCACGCCGCGTCGTCCTGCTCGCGCTGTTTGACGAATTTCTTCACCTTCTGCACCGCGCGCTGACGCTTCAGCCGTGACAGATGGTCGATAAAGAGCACGCCTTCGAGGTGATCCATCTCGTGCTGGATACACACCGCAAACATCCCTTCGGCAATCTCGGTGCGCGGCTTGCCATCATAATCGAGATAATCGATCTGGATGCGGTCCGGGCGCTCGACCTCATCGAAATAGGACGGCACCGACAGGCAGCCTTCTTCATACGGAAGCGTATTCTCGGATGGGTCTGACAAAACCGGATTGACGAAATAACGCGGATTGCGCTTTCCGTCTTCCTTGCCCCAATCGAGGTCCATCACGATGACGCGCTTGGGCACGCCGATCTGCACCGCTGCCAGGCCGATCCCGTCCGCCGCATACATGGAATCGAGCATGTCATCCATGAGGTTGCGGACGTCTTCATCCACCCCGTCCACAGGTTTAGACACCTGTTTCAGGATCGGATTGGGAACGGTGAGGATCTCTTTAACGGCCATAGCGCCCTAGGTATGCGAAGCAGCGCCGGGCTTCAAGAGTGAACCGGGCGCATCAGGCGCGCGAATCAGCGATAATCGGGTTTAGTGAGATCGTCTGGACGCGGAATGCTGGAAAATCTGGATCAGAACACCATTCTTATCGCTGCGGGAGGCCTGGTGCTGGCGGTGCTGGCGGGCATTGGCCTGTCGGCCTTATTCCTGCGCAAGCCCAGGACCGATGACGGCATGGTGACAGCGCTTGCTGATCTTGCGCGCGCCAATGCCGAGCTGCAAGGCCGACTGTCCCAGATTGCCAATGACCAACAGGCTGGGCGCGCGGAACTTCAAAAATCCATGAATGAGCGATTGGATGCCGTGACCAAGCGAGTTGGTGATAGTCTTGGCGAGCAGACCCAGCGCACGGCGCAATCACTGCAAACGCTGAATGAGCGGCTCGCCCTCATTGATGCGGCTCAGAAAAACATCTCCGAACTTTCTGGTGAAGTGACGGGGCTCAAGCAAATCCTGTCCAACAATCAAGCTCGCGGCGCATTTGGAGAGATGCAAATCGAGGAGATAATCAGCGACATCTTACCTGCTAACGCGTTCAAGTTTCAAACGGCTCTTTCAAATGGAAGTATTCCGGATGCATTGGTTTCTATGCCGAAAGCGCCAGGACCCGTTCCGGTGGATTCGAAGTTCACATTGCCATCATACCGCAATTACATTGATTCAAATGACCCCGATTCAAAGAAAACTGCGGCACGAGCGTTCAAGGCAGACATAAAAAAACACATCAACGATATCAGCGATAAATACCTGATCGCAGGCGAAACTGCCGATTTGGCGTTAATGTTCGTTCCTTCAGAGGCTGTTTACGCGACTATTCACGTAGACTTCGCAGACCTAATAGACTTCGCGCGGAAGAAGCGCGTTTTCTTGGTTTCTCCGACGACTCTTATGGCGATGTTAACCGCGATCCGGGCCGTGATGCGTGACGCAGAAATGCACAAACAGGCTGCTGAAATCCAGAAAGTCGTTGGTCTGATGCTTGATGATGTCAAATTGCTCGACAAGCGCGTGGGCAATCTAAGAACGCGCTTCGTTCAGGCTAATGAAGATATCAACGACATTGAGACATCTACACGTAGAATTACATCGCGAGGCCAACGCGTTCGCGAGGTCGAGTTCGATGAGACCGATCTGAAATCGATCGAACCCCCCAATTAACCAAAACCGGCCCTTTTCTTGCATTCCCGTCAGAGACGAAGCGGGAGTGGCTTGATGCGCGTAAAAAGCGTTTCGATACGGGACCTGAATGAGGCCGATTTCGCCAATTGGCGCGCCTGGGCGTGCCAGGATGGTCAGCTAGTCAGCCCTTACCTTCTGCCGGGGTTCGCTGAGGCCGTTGACCAGGTCCGCAGCGATGTGCGTGTCGCTGTTATTGAACAGGACGAAGAAGCCATCGGTTACTTCGCCTTTCATGCGCCGCACCGCTTTGGCATCCGCCCCGTCGGCGCGCCCATGTCAGATTATCAGGGCATTGTGGCCCGGCCCGGCGCGCAAATTTGCGTGGACGAGTTTCTGACCCAGCTGGGCGCCGGCTTTATGGCGTATGACAATTGGTGGGATGGCACCACCTGCCCGATCAAGGGCGCGCGCGAACGCGATGGCAGCGTGGTTGTGGATATCGCCGACGGGCCGGAGGCCTATTTCGCGGAACGCAAAGCCGCCCACAAATCCCAGTTCAAAAAAACCGAGCGCCGCTTCCGGAATGCCGAGCGGGATTTCGGCGCGGTCCGCCTCGTGACCGGCGATCCGGACGGTGAGCTTTTCGCCACCCTGGCCGCCTGGAAAACCGCGCAATATGACGCCACTGGCAAACTGGACGTCTTCGGCATCTCCTGGGCACGGCAGCTTCTGGAAAACCTGAATGCGCTAAGCGATCCCGCCTTCCGCGGGGAGATGTATGCGCTTTACTTCGGCGATGAGCTGGCGGCGGTGGAATTCGGCCTGCGCGCAGGCGAGACCTATCATTCCTGGTTCCCGGCCTATGAGGATCGCTTCTCCAAGGTCTCGCCGGGCCTGTTACTCTTGCACGAGATTTTCAAAGCCGCGCCAGATCAGGGGATCACCCGCGTTGATCTCGGCAAGGGCGGGGCGCATTACAAAACCTTTTACGCCTCATACGAAGTGCCGCTGGATACCGGCCGCGTTATCGCGCCCAGCTTTGCAGCTCTCGGCTTGCGCACCTGGGATCTGGCGGAAGCTTGCGCCAGCGTTCTACCTGGCAAGTTGAGCGAACTGCCGGTACGCGCCCGCCGCCGCTGGTCTCAAGTCAGCGCATTTGAACCGGAGCTGGGTCCGCGCTTGAAAACATTTGCAAAGGGGTTTCGCGCTGCCTAGGCCGGGCGCCGGGATTTGAACGCCGCTGTCAGCGTTCCATCATCAAGATAATCCAGCTCACCCCCGACCGGCACGCCGCGTGCGAGGCTGGTGATGGACACATCCAGCCCGTCCAGACGGTCCGCCAGATAGTGCGCCGTGGTCTGGCCATCGACCGTCGCATTCAGTGCCAGAACGATTTCCTTGATCTCCGGCTTGGCCGCGCGGTCCAGTAGCTTGCCGATATTCAGATCTTCCGGCCGCACGCCATCCAGCGGAGAGAGCACACCGCCCAGCACATGATAGCGGCCCTTAAAGGCCGCGGCGCGTTCCAGCGCCCAGATATCGCCGACGGTTTCGACCACACAGATGGTCGTCGGTTCGCGCCCCGGCGCGGTACAGATGGAGCACGGGTCCGAAACATCCAGATTGCCGCAAATCGAACAGGCCGTGATTTTGTCCGCCGCATCCGACAGGGCCTCGGCCATGGGCCGCATCAACGCATCCTGTTTTTTAAGCAGGTGCAGCGCCGCGCGCCGCGCCGAGCGCGGGCCCAGCCCCGGCAATTTTGCCAACAATTGGATCAGGCGCTCAATTTCCGGACCGGCAGAAGACGTTGCCACTTGTCGCTACCCCGGAAACGAAAAACCGGGCGGCAGCGGCATGCCACCGGCGGCGTCTTTCATGACCCGCGCCTGCACTTCCTCGGTTTTCCGCTTGGCATCGTTATGAGCGGCCATAATGAGGTCCTCTATGACCTCCTTTTCGCTGGCGACCAGAATGCTGGGGTCCAGCTCGATCTGTTTCATTTCGCCCTTGGCTGACAAGGTGACGCGAACCAGCCCCGCTCCCGATTCACCGGTGACTTCTTCGGCCTCAAGCTGTTCCTGCGCCTCCTGCATGCGCTTTTGCAGTTCCTGCGCCTGCTTCATCAGTCCCATCAGGTCTTTCATGATGATCTCTCTGCGTTTTCCATCGGTTCGTCAGACTCTTCCGGTGGTTCCGGCTTTCTGACTTCAATAATTTCTGCACCTGGAAAGAGTTCCAGCGCACGGGCCACAACCGGATCACGGGCGATGCGCTCGACATATTCCCGCTCCTCGCGCTTCTGGCGTTCACGGATTGTCTCGCCGCCGCGGGAATCATGGGTGGGCAGAACCGCCCAGGTTTCGCCTGTCCGGTCCTGCAACCATTTTGCCAGACGCTGCGCCAGATCCGGCGGGGAATGTTCCGCCGGTTCAAACACGATCTTGCCGGGCTTGAACGACACGGGCCGGACATAGCGGATGAGGTCAGACCGCAGCTTCGCGTCCGCCCGATCACGCATCATATCGTGAACCTCGTCCAGCGATGTTGGGGCATCGCCTGTTACCGGTGCAGAGGCAGGGGCAAGCTCCGCCTCGACTGGTTCCGCACGGGCTGTCGGCGCGGGCCCGGCGGCTGGCGCAGATATTGGCTCAGGCTTTGGGGCGGAAGGCGCGGCCTCCTGCTCGCCGCGCATCAGTTTGGCTGCATCTTCCGGTGAAGGCAGAGACGCCGCGGAACCCAGCCGCAACAGCGTCATCTCGGCAGCCGTTAGCGGATCAGGCGAGCGTTGCACGTCCTCCAGCCCAACCAGCAGAATTTTCCAGAGCCGGGTCAGCTGCGCAATGGAAAGAGTATCGGCCAGCGCAGCCAACCGTTCAATCGTTTCCTTGGCTTCGGCGATATCAGCCTCAGGACCCGCGGCTTTCACCCGCGTGATGGCGTGAACAAAATCGAGGCAATCGCGCGTGATGATGGCGGGATCACCGCCGGAATCATAAAGCTCGGCGATCTCGGACAGCGCCTTGGCGTGATCTCCTGCCAATGCGGCTTCCAGCAGGTCCAGCACCCGTGCCCGGTCAGCCAGACCCAGCATGTCGCGAATGTCCAGCGCTGTAACGGGACCGTCAGAGCCTTCGCCCTGCACAATCGCCTGATCCAGCAAGGACAAGGCATCCCGCACAGACCCTTCGGCTGCGCGCGCAATCAGTGCCAGCCCATCGGCGTTGACATTGGCGCCTTCTTTTTCGCAGATATTGGCCAAATGCGCGGCCAGAACATCGCGGTCTACGCGCTTCAGGTCAAAGCGCTGACAGCGTGACAACACCGTAACCGGGACTTTGCGGATTTCGGTTGTCGCGAAGATGAATTTTACATGCGGCGGCGGTTCTTCCAGCGTTTTGAGAAGCGCGTTGAAGGCCGAATTCGACAGCATGTGCACTTCGTCGATCACGTAGACTTTGTAGCGCGCCGACACGGGCGCATAGCGCACGCCTTCGAGAATTTCCCGGATATCGCCCACGCCTGTGCGCGAGGCGGCATCCATCTCCATGATATCGACATGGCTGCCCTTCTGGATGGCATCGCAGTGCTCTCCGGGGGGGTCCAGCATAATGGAGGGCGCATCAGCCTGTTCCGTGCGGTAATTCAAGGCGCGCGCAATCAGCCGCGCTGTCGTGGTTTTCCCCACGCCGCGCACACCCGTCAGCATATAAGCATGGGCAATCCGGCCGGATTTGAACGCATTAGTGAGGGTTTTCACCATCGCGTCCTGGCCGATCAAATCTTCAAATCGAATAGGCCGGTATTTGCGCGCCAGCACCTGATAGCCGGCATCTTCCTCTGGAAGGTCGAGCCCCAGAGACGGCCCCGGATCGGTGTCCGTCATCTGTTCGGGCGCGTCGTCCATGGCCTCTTTTCTGGGCTGATTCCGGATAAAAGTGGAAGATCGGACAGCGACCCGGAGCAAAACTCGTTACGGCTGCTTCCTTCCGGACCTGACCGGGTTGGCGAGGCGTCCGTCCGCGCCGATCTTCCACCCCCAATATCGGTTTTTGGACTTACGAAAGCAAGGGATGGGTAACAGCAGAGCGGGTCTGATGTCGCTTTTTTGCTACTGGCTGCCCGATGATCTTCCCCAGCGCGCATTCCACCCGCGCTCGTCAACATGAACAAACGGCCCATGAGCCGAGTTTGAGCCGTATTCGCCTAAGCCTCCCGAGAAGTTTGCAAAGCGCGGCTCTTCCAGCAGACCATCGATTAACTCGTACAGAGCGCCAGCATCTCGGCGGTCATGAACGCCATCACCATTGAGATCGTCCATGATTCCGTCGCCATCCTCATCAATGTAGATATCGGCTGCACCACCATAGACATGACGGGAATACCGCCCATTTCCGATAGCTGCGTTATAGGAAGGCGTGCGATAGCCGCTCATCACGACAAATCCGTCTGTTTCCCAGCCGTGCTCATTCACTTCAGCCAGAAGCCATTCGAGTTTTAGCAGCAGGCGCGGATTGACGATGGCATAACGGGTGGGGCCTCCGTCCTGTTTGCACAAGAACTGACCGAGTGTGAAATGCGGTGAAATTGGTAGGTCGCGCAGTTCGGGTGGCACACCGATAAACCCCTGCGGCGGTAGGTAGGCATCGTGTCCCCGGAAAGGCGTTTGTGGGTAATCGCCTATCGCATAGCCATTCAGAGCGCCATCTTCGACGTCCTCGACAGGATGAAGCACGAAGACGTTCAGGCGCATCACATCGCCGGTTGAGCTCGACATCTCGATCACGTGGTGCCCGGGCTCATCAGGTGCGAGCCAGCGGGCATTGCCCGAAGCCTCGCTCGTGAACCCACTCGCTGAAGCAAACCGCACATCCGAAGACGATCTCAGATCCACGGTTGCTCCCGGTAACGCCATAATCGAGAATACCGAATAGTCGGTCTCGATATCGCCATTGATCTGCAGCGAAAACCCGATCCGGCCATCATCAAATCCGGATGGCTGTACTCGCGCGCTAGTCGAAACAGGCGTATCGGTCGCCAGGGCCGGCGCCGGAGCGAGGCTCAGCCCCAATCCCAGAAGGAGCGGTTTCATCAACAAGCTGCGGCGCATCTAATGCCTCAATTATTCTATGGTCTTTTTCATATAAGTCGTGAACCATGCGCACGGAACCATCTGCATCAAGAAAAGCCGTAAAGTATAGAAAATGAACGTGAATATCGGCGCTCATATCTATCCTTGTCTCGTCCCCAGTCTCAATGATGGCCGGAATTTCGGGCCGGTCTGGATCAGCGACGCCATATTGTATCGCCCAGCCAGCCAGCTCGCGCGCGTCTTCAACCCTGACACAGCCGGATGAAAAAGCGCGAGGCATTTCCTCAAAGCGATGCCGGCCTGGCGTATCGTGCAGAAAAGTGCTGTGTGGATTGGGAAATATGAATTTGACTTCTCCCAGGGCATTAAGCGGTCCAGGCGCTTGACGAAGGCGATAGGGAAAGTCGCTCGCATTAACGTCGGACCAGTCAATTATTGATCCATCAACAACCTCGTTCTGCCGGTCAAGGATTTGAAAGCCCAAGCGGGCTACTGCATCGGGATCACGCTGAAACAGAGGCAACTCGTCTCTAACTGCCAGCGAGTGCGGCGTTTCCCACCACGGATTTACAATCAAGTGGGTCAACGAGGCGGTCAAGACCGGCGTCGGCCTGGAACGTCGCCCCACAATCACATTATGACGTCTTATCACCTGCCCGGATTCGACCACAATCAGCGAAAAGTCGGGGACGTTGACGCTGATATGCACATCGCCAAGATCCTCAGGCATCCAGCGCAACCGTTCCAGATTGGCTCGCAGCACCGCAATCCGATCAGACGGCGTTCGGTTAAGCCAGGCAAGCGTCTCGCTGCCAATCAACCCATCTGGCTCCAGCCGCGCATCGTATTGAATACGTTGGATAGTGGTCTGCATTTCTTCGTCGAAAGCAGGTACGATTCTCACATCATCCAGAGACACAGATTCATCGGACAGAGTAACAGCTGGCGAGAATGGCGGCAGTACTCCCATCTGGATCAGGCGGGCACGGACCTGACGAACACGTTCGCCATCATCACCTACAGCAAGAGGGGCTTCGGTTGGCGAAAGCGTTGGCCAATCTGCTTCCGCTGCGGACCGCCACCGGAAAAGCTCTAACCTGAGCGCTGCATACTGCTCGCTTCGCGGTGCCAGCAGTTCGAGCCAGGTAAACGCATCCCCGCTTTGCAGCGCCCAGTTCATGATCGTGTTGATATCGGCTTGACGGGGTGAATACGGCCAATCTGGATCAATGCTGAGTGGATCAATTCGACCCCGTAACAAATCGTTCGCATAGGCGCGAAATGCCTGCTCGGCCAAGGCGTCAACTTCAGGTGAACTGACTCTCGCCTCCGCCTGCCTCAACTGGTCGAGACCATAATCGGTTCCGCGTAACCCATGCGATTCTGCGCTTTCAAGCGCAAGCACGAGGCTTTCTAGCGTACCGGTCTGATCTGGACCGGTCCAGGCAGGTGTTTGAGGACTTGCCTGTGGCGCAAAGAGGCACAGGCAAGACAAGGCGAACAGAACTCGGATCATCTGCTCAGCTTAGCGCAGATCTTCCTTGCCGGCTCCGCGCAAATTGCCGCCCCGAATGTTTTCAACCGGCGGCAGAGCGAAGAAACATCTCATGCACGTCCAGCGCTTCGATAAGGTCGAGGTCCCCATTCGAATCGATCAACAAGTCGCGCCAATATCCCGCCACCTTCGCCTGTGTTTCCAGCCAATCGCGCGTCGCGATTTCTATGGCAGCTGGCGACGACGATGACGCGTTTGCATTCACCCCTGCGACCCGAATTTCGGCTGACATCAAATACCTCTTTTAAAAGTACGGTGTATTGATAATAATTCTCATTTACAATTTTCTGTCAAGGCGCGAGGTGTCTGTTTTTTCAAACCGGCCTTCGCTGGCGACATATCGCGTCCAGTCAAATGACGCCGCTTCAGCCTCGATCACATTAAATCCGGCAGGCTCGTCCCGTGTGCGAGAGGAAAACGCGGTCGCCGCGCCGACAAACCAGCTCCTCCGCCCCTGTATGTCCAGCGGGCAGGCAAAAGATTGATGCAAGTGGCCGGTCAAAATCAGATCGGCAGCGGACGCGATCGGTTTTGCAAACTTGTCCGCCCTGAGGGTCCGAGCGCGGCCACGCTGCGCCAGGGGTGAGACGATGGGATGATGGGCCGTCAGCACTTTTGTCGCCGCTTCGCTCGCATCCAAAGCCGCGAGCGGGTCCGTCAGCTTCTTTTCTGAAACCACGCCAAGGGACCAATCCAACCGCAATTGCGTGCCACGCGAGGAGTTGAAGCTTTCAATCTGAACCGCTTCGGACCACCACCGGTCATCGGCGTGCTCGCCAATGGCTTTCTGAAGACGCCGCCAGGGCCGCGTCAGGCGGGCCCCGATGTTCAATAGCGGTGTGTCATGGTTTCCCGGGGTCAAAACTGTGGGGCATTTGATCGCCTCAAGAAACTCGGCCGCCTGAGCGAACTCGCGCTTCGAGCCGGTCTGGGTGAGGTCGCCTGCAACCACCACGACGTCTGCTGACAGGGCTCCCAGCCCGTCAATAAAGTCCGCCACCAGACGCGCATCTTCGTCGCCAAAGTGGAGATCAGCAATGTGAACAAGGCGGGTCATGTTACAATGACGTTGAGGCTGTGCTGTCCAAATTCAAGGGAGACAGGCGATGTCATCCATTGCGGCTCGCCATCCAGAATGACCGGAATCCGCCGCCGGGAGGTTACGCGCACCCGGTGGGCAGACTGGCTCCAGAGAGCGCCTGAGGCCTCTTGATTGCCACCCGCAAATTCCGCCAGCCCGGCGGCAAGCTCGGCGACATTGCGGGCATTACCACCTGTCAATTGCAGGCCATCCCTGGCCGCGTCGGGTTTCGGGCATTGCGCATAAATCGCCCTCGCCTTTATTGCGGGCGCGTCATCCAGCTGCACGCGCATGGAGCGGGTAAAAACAGAATGCAATCCGGCCCGCGCCAGCCGGGCATATCTCCGGAAGCGACCAAACACGCCTTTCTCGCGGACCTCTTCGCGCACTTGCACCGCTGCAGGCGAAAACCCGATCGCCGCCGCGACGGCAAAGATCTGATCATTGGCCGAGCCCAGCTTCAGTGACCGGGTTTGGCCTTTGCGGCCCCGGTCCAGCACCGCGTCCAGATCCAGGTCGCGATGAAGTTGGCGCGCCAGAAGATTCGCCGTTCCACACGGCAGAACGAGAACGGGTTGTTCGATTTGTTTTTGAGCCAGTGAGTTCAAGACCGACATGATTGTGCCGTCCCCGCCAGCAATGGCCACTACAGAGTCTGCCGGAACATCCAATTGCTCGAGCTCGTCGGTTTCGCTCGACAGGTCCAATTCGGTGTCAATCACCCAGCCCGCCGCGTGAAGGCTTTCCCGTAAATCCTCCAATGTCAGACCGCGCTGAAACGCCCCGGACCGCGTATTGTGAACAAGAATGAGCGCTGTCTTCGACAAGCTGTCGTCCTGACTCTAGTGTTGATCAACGGGATGAAACCAAATGCCCCTGCGCCATACCATGCAAGCCGCGACATAAGGAAGACGACATGCCGGATCGGTCGCCTTTGGCCTTTTGTGGATCGGATCTCGACCGCCTCGAAGATTTGCGGCGGGATGAAGACGCGCTGGCGCGATTGGAACTCCATCCGGATGCCTTGGCCATCCTGTTTCAAAAGGCCAATCCGGCCTTGTCTGATAGCCGGCTGTTCCGCCTGTCGTTTGCCGCGGCCAATGCCCTGCCGCAATCCGGACCGCCCATGCTGCTAGGTCTTGAAGGCGAAGCCCCGCTTTATGCGATTGATCTGGCGCTCGATGCCGCACCGCCGGAAGGCGCAAAGATCACAGACACCCGCATGGCCGCCATGCAGCTATCGATCAATGAAACCGGCATACTCGCCCAGGCCCGTGCCTTGATAGAATGGCGGCGCAAGCATCGCTTCTGTTCAAACTGCGGGGCTGAAACCATCCAGATCGAAGCGGGTCGAAAACGAAGCTGCCCGGCCTGTGGTACCGAGCATTTCCCGCGCGTTGATCCGGTTGTGATCATGTTGGCGGTCAAGGATGACTGGTGCCTTTTGGGCCGCCAGGAAGGCTGGCCGCCGCGCATGTGGTCGGCACTGGCCGGGTTCATGGAACCCGGCGAGACGATTGCGCAGGGCGCGGCGCGGGAAGTGATCGAGGAATCAGGCATTCAATGCAACCCGGCCACGGCAGAGATCATTGACAACCAGCCCTGGCCGTTTGCTTCCTCCCTGATGATCGGACTGATTTTGGAAGCGGTGACTGTGGACATTCAGGTCGACAAGCACGAGATCGAGGACGCGCGCTGGTTCTCAAAAGACGAGGTGCGCGCCATGATATCTGGCACGCACCCCGAAGCGGATATTCCGCCGAAAATCGCCATCGCGCGGCGGTTACTGGAAGTCTGGTCCAGCTAGCCGGCCGGCTTACCGGCCGCCAAAGCGGCGGACATAATGCAGCCCGAAGACATCGCCATCGCCGCCATCAAAGTCGTGGCGTGTATAGTCAAAGCGGAACCCGTTATGGTCGTCGACGAAAAACTCGGCGCCGACACCATAGGCAAACCCATCCGCATCATCTGACAAGGAGAAGCCCGGCACGGACGCTTCCACCTCTGCGGTGGTGTAGCCGATGCGGGCCAGCAGATTGAAATTCGGGGCCAGCGGCGCGCGCGCCACACCGAACAGGCTGGCGGCATAATTCAGCTCGACATCAATCGGCGTGGCCAGCACCGTTACCGTGTCATCGGCAATACCGATATCAACCTGGCCTTCGACGCCAAGATAATTGGTGAATTCATAGCCACCGCGCAGGGTGATCGCGCCAACGGACGCGCCATCCAGATCGACGTGAGAATATCCGGCACCGACAGTAAAATCGCCTTCGCCGGCGAAAGAAGAAGCCGCCGCAGCCAGGGCCAGGGCGGAAGCAGAAGCAAGTGTGCGCAACATTTTAAAAAGACCTTTCGTTGGGGGGACTAAGGTTATGAAAACACGGCTCCATAAGAGCCGCTGGCATTGACATGTGAATGGAGGCCCTCGAGCACAACCACCCAACCTCAACTTTCACAGCGTTTTCCGCTGCACATGAATGCCTGCTGAATGCAGGCTTAAATTCCCGAAATACGCAAGCGAGGAGAAAGCGCGACACTGCGCCACTGGACGCCCCCCGTCAGGCCCGCTAAATCAGCGACAACATGAGGCAGTTGATTGGCCGCACAGTGCGTGCCAAACAGCGCGCGAAACGAACCCTTGGGGGCCTAAATGGGCGATCTCTTCTGGAATAAAGTAGCGGCCGTAGCGATCAGTATGGTTCTGCTGGTCATGGTTATTGGCGTTGTTGGCGACATCGTTTTCTCTGAAGACGATCATGGCGAGAGCGCGGATCTCGCTTATCCGATTGATCTGGCCGAAGTCCTGGGTGGCAGCACTTCCAGCGCGCCGGTCGAAGAAGAAGCGCTGGATCTGGGCACCTTGCTGGCCGCAGCCGATGCCTCGGCCGGTGAGCGTCTGTTCCGCCGCTGTGTGTCGTGCCACAATGCAGCACCGGATGCGGGCAATCTGCAGGGACCCAATATGTGGGAAGTGGTTGGCCGTGACATCGGGGCCTATCCGGGCTTCAGCTATTCTTCTGTAATGGCCGAATTCCCGGGCGAATGGACCTATGAAAACCTGGACGCTTTCATTGCAAGCCCGCGCGGCTATATGAATGGCACAGCCATGGCATTCGCCGGTATTCGCGATGAAGCCGACCGCGCCGACCTGCTGGCCTATCTGGGCACGCTATCAAGCAATCCGGTGGCCTTTCCGGCGCCTGCTGTTGCCGATGTGGTAGAGGCAGCGGGCGACATGATCGAAGACGCAGCCGCCGTGATCGAAGCGGCTCCGGATACTCTGGAAGCAGAAGCCGTCGAAGCGGCTGACCAGGCCGCTGACATGGTCGACGAGCAGCTCGACGCGCTTGAAGACGCCGTTACAGAAGGCGATTCCGGTGACGAACCTCAGGACGAGGACGGCAACTAAGCCGGTTCGTAATCCGTCAGTCTGACAACGGAGGTCGCTGGCAAGCCGCTGGCGACCGCCCGTCTTTCTGTCTCGGCAACCGGTTCGATTTTGGTTTCCATAAAGGTCGCATTGGCGTGAATGAGATCAGTCTCGCTCACCATGATGCCAACATGCCCCTTCCAGAAAACGATATCGCCGCGCTGGCGCGGTGCCTCAACACCCATATTTGTCCAGCGCTCGGCAAATTCACCTTCCTGAACGGCTGAATCCCGGAAAACCCGAATCCCGGCGGCTTCCAGCGACGTCTGGACAAGCCCGGAACAATCCAGCCCCAGGCTCTCCTTGCCGCCCCAGAGATAGGGAGCGCCCTCAAACCGTTCGGCAATCGCGACAAAATCCGGTGCGGCATGATCCAACGGCACCAGATGCCCTTCAAACACCCAGCCATGGTGACCAGCGCGGATAAACCGGCCTTGCTTTTCGCCAGATGCGATTTTGGCATTCATCGAGAGCAGGCAGTGCGGCGCCGATTTCAGATCCGGTTCTGAAAACAGATAGGTTCGCAGGGCAGAAACCCGGTGGGTAACCGCATCAACAGGCTGTGAGAGCGCCGCCATATCGACATAGCCGACATAGCCATCATGGCGCGAATAGCCCCAGGCCCAACCGTCACGCTCCTCAAGCGCGGCAAAGACCTCGCCGAACAAGAGCTGCTGGTCCATCTCCGCATCATCCTGCGGCGCGCGCCGGATGGACGTAACACCCGCCGTGGTTTGCATATCAACAGGGTCTACAAAGCGCTCGGCATCGACCTGCCCTTCAAGGTGCGCCGCCGCGATGTCGGGCCGGGCCGGTACGATGCGGGGATGGTTGCGGTAATCAGCCATAGAGCGTCTTCAAGGCCTCCCAGGCGGCACGGGATCCCAGCATTTCTCCGCCCACCGGGCGGCCGGGACGGTCCTTGGGGTTCCAAGCAAAGATGTCGAAATGGCACCAGCGTCTCCCGCCGGTGAACCGGCGCAGGAAGAGCGCAGCCGTGATCGAACCGGCAAATCCGCCATCGCCTGTATTCTTGAGGTCAGAAATCGGGCCATCCAGTTGCTTGTCATACCCCTCCCAGAGCGGCATCCGCCACAAGGGATCGGCGACCATTGCGCCGCCTGCGTTAAGCGCATCTGCCAGTTTTTCATCATCGGTATAGAAGGGGGCCAGCTCCGGACCGAGCGCAATCCGGGCGGCCCCGGTCAGCGTGGCAAAATCCAGGATCAGATCCGGCTCGTCCTCAACCGCCTTGGTCAAGGCGTCGCCAAGGACAAGCCGCCCTTCGGCATCCGTATTATCAATCTCGACCGTCAGCCCGGCGCGCGAGGTGAGAATATCGCCGGGCCGGAAGGCATTGCCGCTGATCGCGTTTTCAGCTGCGGCAATCAGCACGTGAAGCCGCACCGGCAGCTTGGCATCCATGACCAGCCGCGCCAGCGCCAGCGTATTCGCCGCCCCGCCCATATCTTTCTTCATAAGCCGCATGCCGGCCGCCGGTTTGATATCCAGCCCGCCGGAATCAAAGGTGATCCCCTTCCCCACCAGCGCCAGACGCGGATGTTTCGGATCACCCCATTCCAGCTCGATCAGGCGCGGTGCACTCTGGGCAGCCCGGCCTACAGCGTGGATCATGCCATAGCGCTCTTTCAGAAGATCATCCCCGATAACCGCCGTACAGATGCCGCCAAATTCTTTCGCCAGCTTTTCGGTTTCTTCCTGCAGGGCAGCCGGGTCCATATCACCGGCAGGCGTATTCACCAGATCGCGTGCCAGCCAGATCGACCGGACAACCCGGTCCGCCTCTGCGGCATCCGCGCCTTCAACGGGGCACAGCCTGGCCGGTTTGCGGTTAGCTTTTTTATAGCGCGTGAATTGATAGGCCCCGGCTCCGAAGGCGACCATGGCCATCGTCGGATCAATCTCGCCGAGATCGCCTGAGAGCGTCCAGTCGCCTTCCGGGAGGGTCTTGGCGGCATCGCCGAACGCAAACGCATCACTGGCATTGCCCAAACCGATCAGCGCATCCACGCCGCTGCCGACAGGCAAAAGGATAATCTGGCCCGCCTCACCCTTGAATTCATTTGCAGCGGCCACCGCCTTGCCCTGCGCTGTCACCGGCTCCGGAAGGGAAGAACACAGGCTGGCCGGCACCGCCAGCAGGGTGCGCGCCTTGGACGTTTTCTTCGGGAAAATCGTACTCATCCGGCCAACCTCATCAAAATCCGCCATGTCCAAACAAACCGGCCCAATGGATTAACGCAATCTTGACCGGCGCAGCGAACAGTAATGCGCGGATAAGACCGGTAAAGGACTTCGCCCATGCGGACCCTGACAAAACTCATAGCGATGGCCGCTGCCGCTGCGACGCTGAGCGCTTGCGCGACAGGCCGAACCGAGCAGGAACAGGCCATGGCTGATGACCTGATCCAGCGGGCCTCAATTGTGCCTGCCAGCCAGGCCGAACGCCAAGCCATCCGCAGCCAGGACATGCTGACCCAGGCCGCTTTCTGGGCCGAGGCACACGAACTAAATCCCGCAGATCTGGAAGCCGCGACGGAGCTTTCGCGCGTACTGCGCCGCATCGGTCAGAGCCAGCGGGCCGCAGAAGTCGCGCGCCAGGCCATGGCGCTGCATCCCCAGGATATGGATCTGCAGCTGGCCTATGGCACAGCTCTGACCGAATCCGGGCATGGCCCGCGCGCGATCGAGTCGCTGACACGGGTGTCCATGGCGCGGCCCGACGACTGGCGGGTGATGAATATTCTCGGTGTCGCCTATGAACAGGCGGGGCTTCGCGCCCAATCCCGCGAAAAATATCAGGCCGCCCTGATGATTTCGCCTGGCGAACCGTCTGTCTTGTCAAACCTCGCCCTGTCCTACGCCTTCGACGGTCAGGCCGAACAAGCCGAACGCATTTTGCGTGAAGCGATGATCCGTCCAAATGCAGAGGCCACCGTGCGCCAGAATCTGGCTCTGGTGATCGCCCTGCAGGGCCGGTTCGAGGAAGCCGAAGCCATGGCCCGGGTCGATGTCAGCCCGCAAACGGCAGAAGCCAATATGTCCTATGTCCGCGCCATGCTGACCACAGGGCGGCGTTGGGACGCGATCAGCGATTCCTCGGGTATGCGCTAGACCGGCACTTCGCTGGACCCCATCCCCGACGGGAAGGGGGGTGGCGAAACGTCTTCCACCGGTTTTTCAACGCGTTTCAGCGGGAAATGCTTCTTCAGTTCCGGATTGACCAGCGTGGTATCAAACCGGAAATCCTCGGCATGATCGCGCAGAGCCGCCGGTGCGCGGCCATCGCGCGAATGCTCGATGGCGCGGTACAGCGCAAACAGGCGCAAATACCCTTTGTCATCGCCCGAGAGGCTGGTGTCATTGAGCCGCTGGAACACTTTCACCAGCTGGTTGAGACCAGTCTTGCGCTTTCCATTGGCCAATTCGAGCAACGATCCAACCAAAGCAACCTTCCATCCGGTTTCAGCAAAATCGATCCGTTTGGGAACAGCGGTCAGCTCGGTCCTGGCCTTGCCGGTATCACCACGCGCCAAGGCGGCCAGCGCCGCCTCACTTGCGCGGCTGGCAATCGCATTGGATTCCAAACGGGAAGTCTTTGTCCGCAGTCCCAGCATCACGCCGTTGTAGCGGCATGAAATCCGCTTGGCGAGAGCTCACGCCCGAAAAGCGAGTGATTACATCGCCTGGTAGCGCATGATGGCCGGGCCGAGGATCACGACGAACAGCACCGGCAAGAAGAAAACGATCATCGGCACGGTCAGCTTGGCGGGCAGAGCCGCGGCTTTTTTCTCGGCGTTGGCCAGGCGCATATCGCGGTTTTCCTTGGCCATGACGCGTAAGGCCTGGCCGAGTGGCGTTCCATACCGTTCGGCTTGAATGAGCGCAGTCGCAACCGCCTTCACACCGGGATGATTGGTCCGCTTGGCGAGATTTTCATACGCTGAACGCCGGTCTTGCAGGTAAGACAATTCAGCGGTGGTCAGCGAGAGTTCCTCGGCCAGCTCTATCGATTGCGCGCCCACTTCCTGAGAAACTTTCTGAAAGGCGGCTTCAATCGACATGCCCGCTTCCACACAGATGAGCAGCAAGTCCAGCCCGTCGGGGAAAGCCTGCATGATGGATTGCTGACGCTTGGAAGCGGCATTTGTGAGATAGAGATTGGGCGCGTAATAACCCGCCATGCCCAGACCCGCAGCAACACACCAGCGCGTGATCGTCGGCAAGCCAAAATCATTGACGAAAAAGACGTAAAACGCCGCGGCCGCAAACAACAAGATCGGGGCGGCCAGTCTGAAGAAATAGAAGGTCATCACCGGGCCATTGCCCCGGAAACCCGCCTGTTGAAGCTTGTCTTTCAGATCCGGATCTTCAAACAGCTTTTGAAGATTGAGGCCTTGCACAACAGAAGTGGCGAGGCCCTTGCTTTCCTTGCCGCGCAGCTTGGAGGCATGGGCTTCTTCCATCGCTTCCCGCGATTTGCGGCGCAGTTCTTCCTTACGGTTCTGAACGCCCTTGATCCGCTTATCCAGCTTGTTCTGACCCATCATGGGCGAGGTCAGCGTCACCACGGTGGCGAACACGGCAATGGCCGCAATCGCGGACCAGATGAATTGCGGGTTGGTGACCAGCTCGGCGATATCTTCAAAGCCCATCGCCGCCCCCTAATGTTTGAAGTTAATCATGCCGCGCATCATCAGGATGCCGAGCCCCATCCACATGGCACCGCCGAGCAGCATCAGCTGGCCTTTCGGCTCAACGAACATGGCGGTCATGTAGGATGGCGTGGTGAAATATACGATCGCCAGAACACCCGGCGGCAGCGCACCGATGATCATGGCCGAGGCTTTGGCTTCAGACGATAGCGCGCCGATCTTTTCGCGCATCATTTTCCGCGACCGCAGAACGGCAGAGAGATTGCCCAGCGCTTCCGCCAGATTACCACCGGTCTTGGCCTGAATGGTCAGCACGGTAGAAAAGAAGTTGAGCTCAGGCAGCGGCATGCGCTCAACCATTTTCTTGGTACCGTCTTCAAGCGAGACACCGACCGCCTGGGCTTCGACCAGCTTGGCGAACTCTGGTCCGACCGGGTCGGGCGCTTCGCGTGCGATCACCTTGATGCACTCATTCAAGGGCAGGCCGGACTTGATGCCGCGCACGATGATGTCGAGCGCATTGGCAAACTCGGCCGTGAACTTTTTCTGGCGGCCGGCGCGGCGCATGGAAAGGAACCAGCGCGGCAGGCCCAGACCCGCCGCAATCGCGAGCCCGCCCGAGATCAGGAAACTTTGCCCGGTCATGAACGCACCGAGGAAGCCAAGGATGGCCAATACGCCCGACGCAATCCAGAAGGTCTGGACTGAAAAGGTGAAACCGGCCTGCGCAATCCGCGACTTCAGCGTCAGCGACTTTTTCTTGGCGCTTTTTTGCTTGTCCTCAATTTCCTTGAGGGACTCTGCGACCTGTTTCTTGCGATTCTGGCTGCTATCGGCTTCGGCCTTGCGCGGTTTGCGTCCGCCGCTCGCGGACATGACGGCTTTCTTGCGCGCCGATTTCTGGCCATCGCTCAGGGCACCGGCCACGACCCAGCCAACGCCGCCAACCGCGAAAAACGCTGCGACCGCCGCAAATAAAAGAGGAAGTTGACCATTCATGGCCTAGCCCTCCGCCGCATCCAGGGCTGCGGCCAGGTCACGCTCAAGCCCATAATAGCGCGCACGATCCCAGAAGCGCGGGCGCGCAATGCCGGTCGATTTATGAGCACCGGTGATCTTCCCATCGGCATCCTCGCCCTCAATCTCGTAGAGGAAAAGGTCCTGGGTGATGATGACGTCGCCCTCCATGCCCATTACCTCGGTGATGTGGGTGATTTTCCGCGAGCCATCGCGCATCCGCGCGGCCTGCACGACAATATCAATCGAGCCTGCAATCATTTCGCGAATGGTTTTGGAGGGCAGATTATAGCCGCCCATCGTGATCATCGATTCAATCCGCGACAGGCCTTCACGCGGGCTATTGGCGTGCAGCGTACCCATCGAACCATCGTGACCGGTATTCATGGCCTGTAAGAGGTCGAAGGCTTCCGGGCCACGCACCTCACCCACAATGATGCGTTCCGGACGCATCCGCAGGCAGTTCTTCACGAGGTCGCGCATGGTAACCTCGCCAGAGCCCTCCAGGTTTTTCGGGCGGGTTTCCAAACGCACCACATGCGGCTGTTGCAGCTGAAGTTCGGCGGCATCTTCGCAGGTGATGATGCGCTCTTCTTCGCTGATAAAGCCGGTCATACAATTGAGCAGCGTCGTCTTACCGGAACCGGTTCCGCCCGAGATAAGCACGTTACACCGCGAGGCCCCGATGATTTCGAGAACTTTCGCGCCTTCCGGCGAGATGGACCCGAAATCCACCAGATTCGACATGCGCAGCTTGTCTTTTTTAAATTTCCGGATGGTCAGCGTCGGCCCATCCAGCGCCAGCGGCGGCGCAATCACGTTCACACGAGAGCCGTCCGCGAGACGCGCGTCACAGATCGGGCTGGCTTCATCAACCCGGCGGCCCACCTGGCTCACAATCCGCTGACAGATATTCATAAGCTGACCATTATCCCGGAAGCGGATATTGGTCTTTTCAACCCGGCCCGAGACTTCGATGAACACATCGCCCGCGCCATTGACCATGATGTCGGCGATATCATCGCGCGCCAGCAAAGGCTCCAACGGGCCATAGCCCAGCACGTCATTACAGATGTCCTGCAGCAGGCGTTCCTGCTCGGCAATCGACATCGCGACATTCTTGATCGAGATGATTTCGGTGACGATGTCGCGGATCTCTTCGGCTGCCGTTTCATTGTCCAGCTGCGCCAGCGCGCCGAGATCGATCGTATCGATCAGCGCGTTGAAGATTGTGGTTTTGATGGCGTAATATTCGTCCGTACGCTGGCTGTCTGCCGTGGTTGCAACGGGTTTTACCTTCGGCGCCGGCTTGGGCATGTTCGCCGGCTTGCCTGCCGGTTTTTCTGCCGGTTTCGGCTTTGGTTTTTCGGCAGCAGCAGGCGCAGGCGAAGCCGGCGCAGGGGCCGGCTTCGGATCTGGTCTGGTTGCAACAGCGTCGCGCTTACCGAACATGACGTCTCATCACTTTCCGAACAGACCTCCAAAAAGGCCTTTCTTCTTCGGCGCCGCGACGCGGCCCGAAATCATCTCCGCAAGATGTGAAAAGCCTTCCGCCGCTTTTGATTTGGGATCGACCTCGGCGATCATCTGACCGTCATTCGCTGCCTTGCCGAACAGTTGCGGCTCGAACGGCAACACCAGGGAGGGCTGAACGCCCAGAGCCTCGGCAAAATCCTTCACCGGAATCTCCGGACGCTTGGCAATGCCCGCCATGTTGACGACAACCTTCGGCGGCTCGTCATTCGGACGCGAAGCGTGCACCAGATCAAACAGGTTTTTGGCATTGCGCAGCGAGGCCAGTTCCGGTGTCACCGTCACAACGACCTGATCCGCGCTGAGAATGGTCTGCTTCACCCAAGGCGACCAGGTGTGCGGCAGATCGAGTGTGATAAACGGCGCCGCCCGGCGCACCGTGTCGATTACGGTGTCATAGGCGTCCGGGCCAAAATCCCAGTCTTTATCCAGAGTTGCTGGCGCAGAGAACAGCGACAACCGGTCGGTACAGCGCACCAGAAGCCTATCCAGCAGGGCTTCATCCAGACGATCCGGATCAGCCAGCGCATCACCCAGCGTCTGTGCCGGGTCCTGATTGAAATCGAGACCGGCCGTGCCGAAGGACAAATCCATATCCACCAACACACAGTCCGACATCGTGCTTTCAGAAATGCACCAGGCCGTATTGTGCGCCACAGTCGAAGCGCCAACGCCGCCTTTCGCGCCAATAAAGGCAATCGTCTTCCCTGCAAAGGGCGCTTCAGGATCCAGATAGAGGTTGGAAACCGTCTTGATCAGATGCAGCGGAGACATGGGCGGGACGAGATATTCGCTCACCCCGCGCTTCATCAGCTCGCGATAGAGGGAGATATCATTGGCCGCGCCAATAATGATGACTTTCGTGTCCGGATCGCAAACCCCGGCAAGCTCTTCCAGCTGGTCAAACAGGCCCTGCCCGCGCATCCCGCTTTCAATGATCAGAAGGTCAGGCGTGGACTGGCTGCCAAAGCGTTCAATGGCCGCAGGGAGCCCGCCGAGTTCAACCTCGACATGGGCACGCGACAAGCGCCGGTCATTGGCCGCATTATGGACCAGCGCACCGCTTTCAGGACGTTCGCAGAAGGCATGAATGGTGATCCGCGGAATGGGTTGATCGGGCAAATCATCATCAATCTCGCCCATCAGAGGGTCGGAAAGCGCGCCGATGTCATATTCACCGAAATTGACCTCTTCGGGCCCCTGTGGGGCCTCGGGCGCTGGCGGGTCATCCCATTCGCTGTAGGCATCGGCCTGAGGTTCCGGGTTCGCTGGGGCCTCTCCAGCAGGCTTACGCGATCCAAACGCCCGGGCCGGTTCAGCCGGCGTTTCAAAACCGCTTTGATCGCCGAATTCTTCAAAGCCGTCATCGCCATCGCTTAGCAGGCGGCGTTCGACCTCGGTGGGATCGAGAAACTCGTCCTCGTCGAGGAAATCATCATCATATGATTGAGGTTCAGCCATAGGGTCAGCCTTAATCCACCGCCGAGGAAACGGCGCCGCTTTCATCGTCCCGGCGTTGCGTGCCCGTCGGTTCGCCGCGGCGATAGGTGTCGAGTACGGTCTGACGGCGGGCACTGTCGGGTGCACCGGAATCCGTCGGTCCTTCAAGATGATAGGGATCGCCGATCATGGCGGCGCGGTTTTGTGCCATGAAACAGCCGAATCCGGCATAGGCCTGATTATTCCGCTCCCGCGCCAGGTCATCCCACTGTCGTCCAACGCACTCGGCCGGCATCTCGGCCGCATAATGCCGGTAGCTGACGATCACCGGCGCATTGCCCATGCCGGTGGCGTCATACGGGCCTTCTTCAGTGTAACGCGCGGAAACACCTTGCGAATCCAGGAAGGTCCGCAGCTCGGAAAGCGCGCCCTGCGCCGCGCCGTCATGGCTGCCTCCATGCGGATAGGACAGCACGATCGGGCCATGACCGTTGGATTTGTAATGGTCTACAAAGGCACTGAACTGGCCGAGCTGTGACCAGACCAGCCCGTTGGCCTGATGATCGACCAACAGGTCAATCCGGGCGGTTGTTTCAACCGGCCGGGCTTCTGGAAAGCCCAGCACATTCGACTGCGCCGGATAGCTGGCGCATGCGGCCAGCAAAAGTGCCGGCAGAAGAAGGATGGCGCGTGTCATCTGTTTCATTTCGCTCTTTCCCCCTCAATCCAGCAGGAAGCCGATCGGGCCATTCCAGGACCGGCCTTCCGTGCGGGCACCGGGTACGGCATAGGCGCGGTTGATATTTCCCAGGAACAGGGTCTCCAGCTCGCTGACCGTGCGGAAGCCATCGGCAGGCGTGGACACTTCGCTCTGATTGACCGGATCGACCAGGTAAGGCGTCACCAGAACGACCAGCTCGGTTTCCTGATTTTCAAAGTCACGGCTGCGGAACAGCGCGCCCAGCACGGGCAGGTTTTGCACGCCCGGCACGCCATCGAGATTCTGACGGGTTTCTTCCTGGATTAGGCCGGCCAGCACGAGGCTGCCGCCAGAGGGCAATTCAACGGTCGTCTCGGCGCGATTGACGTTCAGGCCCGGAATGCTCAGCCCGGGCACACGGCCAATGACATTGCCCTGATCGTCTGTCACTTCCTGAGCGCCCAGCTCCAGCGACCCCTGATTGGTCAGCTCCGAAATTTCCGTCGAGATACGCAGGGAAATCCGGCCTTCCGAAAGGACCACCGGTGTAAAGCCCAGCCCGACGCCGAACTGCTTGTATTCAACGATGATATTGCCGTCGCGGTCACGACCGACCGGCACCGGGAATTCACCCCCGGCCAGGAAGTTCGCGGCTTCACCGGAAATTGCGGTGAGGTTTGGTTCTGCCAGCGTGCGTACCAGACCGACGCGCTCCAGCGCCTGGATCAACGCACCGGCGCTGGAGATATCGCCACCGCCCTGTGCGGTATAGGTCAGATTGGTGTTCAGACCGCTAAGGGCCCGGCCAACAAGGGAAAATTCCTGTTCGGTCGCCACATTAAAGGCGACATCATCAATCTGTCCGGCGGCCGAAAGATTGATCCCCAGCTGGCGGACGATCGTGCGCTGCATTTCAACAATGCGCACCGACAGCATGACCTGCTCGCGGCCTTCAATGGCCAGCATGGACAGCACGTTTTCCGGATCCTCCGTCCAGCGCTGCGCCAGTCGGAGCGCGGTATCGGCTTCTGCGGCGCTGCGCACCGAGCCCGACAGCACGATATGATCATTCATGGCTTCGGCATTAACCCGGCCATCGGGCAGGAAGCGATCCAGCGCCTCTTGCAAGGCGCGCATGTCGCGTTCAACCCGGATATCCAGGTCCAGGATCAGATTACCATCCGCATCAAAGAAGAACGCATTGGTCTGGCCGATCGCCTGACCCAGAAGATAAGCCCGGGTTGGCGTGCGGATCACCGCATCGGCCACTTCCGGATTGGTCACCAGAACATCAGCCGCATCCACTGGCAGATGGATGATGGCAGCCTTGCTTAAAGGCAGGTCCAGCACTTCTGACTGCGGGCCGGTGCCGGTCTGCGTGATGTAAACCTGCATGGTCGTCGAGCCGGACTGCGCCGCCGCGATAGAGGCGGGCGCGATCAGCATCAGGGAAAGGATGAGGGCGCGAACCATGGGCGGCCTCCTAATTGTCTACCGGCACGACACGTGCCTGGCCGTAGCGGTAGACCACGACCTGGCCTTCCTCATTGCCGAAACTTTCGGGCAATTCCGGCAAGGCGGGCTCGGGCCGCGGATCGGTACGGGTGGAAACAAGGCGCGGGCCACCTTCGGCATCCGAAAGGCTGCGCAATGTCAGAAAAATCTCGCCCATCTGGGCCGCCAGAGCGAGCGCAGTCGCCTGTTCCGGCGTCACTTCCAGTGTCGCGGTATCGCCGACGACGACGCTTTCCTGCTCGTCTTCACCACCAAACACCTGATCGATGGCGAGCACGCGCACATTTTCAACGACCGTCTCGGCAACGCTGAAACGGCGGCGCGAATTGCCTTCGGATTCAGCTTCATAGGCGACAATCACATCCACCCGGTCACCCGGAAGGATAAATCCGCCCGCGCCTGTTTCCGCCGAGATGGGAACTGCATGGGCGCGCATGCCCGGTGTGAGCACAGCCGACATGAAGCCTGCTTCGCCTGCCTGTAACAGAAAGCGCGGCAGGATGGGCTCTCCTTCACCGATTTCATTGCGCACGACAGCGCCTGCATATTCTTCGGCAGCTTCCGGCGAACGGCTGCGCAAAATCTGCGAGGGGCTCACTGCATCTTCCGGCCAGGCCTGCCAATAGAGGTCGCTGGCGGCGACGCGCGAGCCCACGGCGAGGTCGCGGCGCGCGGCGAGAACATCAACCGTCACAGCTTCAACTATTTGCGGCTCAACCGGCGCTGGCGTGCTGGACGAGGAGCGGTAGACGAAGAACGCCGCCGCCGCCGCAGCGAGCAGCGCAGCCATCAAAACTATGATCCGGGCAGCATTCATGGACGCGAATCCCCTCAAGGTTAGGCGCCCATCTGACCCCTAAATTCCAAAAGGGGCGTTAAGATACAAATGTGATTGCAACCTATTGGGAAGATTTCTTCACACGCCGCTTTTTGCGCAATCTTATCAAAGGCTCGCCAGCGCGAAGAGTTGTGAAGATGGCAGCGTCCACATCGCGCCTGCGGCCAATGCAATCCCATAAGGGGCTGGCGCGCCCTCTGCCAGCAGCGTTCCCGTCAGCCAGCGTTGCGGCAGGCCGGTGGCCGGCGCCGCGCGGCGCAACATGATCAGCGCGACCGCCAGCACGCCGCCCATGAGGGCTGATTTGGCCAGGAAGATCAGCGCATCCGGAAAACCGAACCAGAGCGCCGCCGCGGCGATGAGCTTGGCATCCCCGCCCCCGATCCAACCCGGTGCGAACAAGGCCATCCCGATCAGCAGCGCAACAACACCCACCCCGACATGAATGCCAAATTCCATCCAGCCGAGGCCGAGAAGGCCCGCGGCCAGCGGAAAGGTCAGCGCCATGGCGCCGACCAGCCAGTTCGGGATGGTAAAACTCATCGCGTCCTTGGCAGCCGCCAGGACCATAAAGAACACAAAGACCAAAAGAAGAAACTGACCCGCCACCGTCCGGCTCCATTTGCTTTTTTATGTGTCTAGCCAAACAGGCTTAATTTTCGGTTGGCGCAAAATACATCTCGCCAAAAGCAAAAGGGGCCGCCCTTTCGGGCAGCCCCTGATGTCGTTTGCAAACGTGTCGCGCTATTAGATAGCGTCGGCAACCGTCTGCATGTT
This sequence comes from Hyphobacterium sp., assembly GCF_965228115.1. Classification (GTDB taxonomy): domain Bacteria; phylum Pseudomonadota; class Alphaproteobacteria; order Caulobacterales; family Maricaulaceae; genus Hyphobacterium. The sequence goes on from NZ_OZ245794.1 coordinate 1,325,644, forward strand.
GTCACGAACGCCGGTACCCAGAGCGGTCACAGCGCCGATGATGACAACGGCGATCAGAGCAGCGATCAGGCCATATTCGATAGCCGTTGCGCCAGATTCGTCTTTGAAGAAACGATTTACAAATTGCATGGGTCTACTCCCGTGTTTGCTAGCCACACATCCACTTCAAGGAGGCTATGTTGTCCCGACCTCTCTTGTCGTGTGTCAGCATAAAACCACGGAAGGCTTTCAAACTGGTGAATACTCATGCTTAATTATGTATGAATAAAAATCAGTGCGATCTATAGTTAACAGCGGGTGAATATTTAAAGTGTAACTTGAATATGATCCTCTACCATCTCTGTTTAGAAAGTCTTCACGCGCCTGCGCTCCAATGGCCTCTCTATATATAACGTCTCCGGAGCCGCCCATGCGTAGCGCCCTGACCGCCCTTCTCCTGATAACCACCGGGCCTGCCATGGCTGCGGCCGACCAGATGCTGGAAGTCGAACATGCGGATGTCGTGCGTTTGCCCGCCTCGGCCTACACCGTAATTGTCGGAAATCCGGCGATTGCTGATGCCGTCATCCATGACCGCCGCACCCTGATTGTCACCGGCCGGCTGTTTGGCCGGACAAATATCATCGCGCTCGATCGCGCAGGCCGCGTCATCTATGCGGAAGACTTTGTGGTCGGCCCCTCGACGCAAGGCCAGCTGGTGATGCACCGCGGAACCGCGCGCACGACCATGACCTGCACACCCGATTGTGGCCCCAGCCCGTCGGTCGGCGATGATCCGGATACGTTTGATGCGCTGACCGGTCAGCAATCCACGCGGATCGGGATTGCAGGAGAGGCCGCCGCCATTTCCGAAGCCTCCCAGGATGCCCGCAATCTGGAAGGTGGCGAATAAGCCTCCCATTAACCACAGATTTTCACCCGGTTTTAAACCGCGCGCGCGTATACGCGTGGGAGAACTTCGGGTGAAACATGCGCAAAACTGGCTTTTTCCGATCTTTCCGCAAGAATAGCGACGGCGCGACCGCCGTCGAATTCGCGTTGATCGCCGGTCCGTTTTTCTTTTTCCTGATGGCGCTGATCGAGGTCGCCGCGGTGTTTTTCGCGGAAACCGTGATTGAAAACGCTGTGCTGGAAAGTGCCCGTCTGATCCGGACCGGCCAGCTGCAGGGTGGAGGCGGTGATGCCGCCACCTTCCGTGATGAGGTCTGCACCCGGATCGACGTGATCGCCGATTGCGACAGCATGGTGTTTGAAGTCGCGGTCTTTGAAGACTTCGACAACATCAACCCGACCCCGCCGATTGCCGAAGACGGCTCGCTCAATGGCGGTAATATGGGGTTTGACCCCGGTGATGCGGGCGACATTGTGCTGGTTCGCGTCTATTACGCCTATCCGCTGATCCTGCCGAACATGTTCGGCGCGGTGTCGAACCTGCCGAAAAATCAACGCCTGATCATGTCCGCAACGGTGTTCCGCAACGAGCCCTTCGATGATTAGAGCGCTGGGACATCTCACCCGCCGCCTGCGGCGCGAGGAAGACGGTGTTTCGGCGGTCGAGTTCGCGCTGATCGCGCCGGTCATGGTGCTTTTATATCTCGGCATGATGGAAATCTCGCTCGCTCTCTCCGTCGACCGGAAGGTCACCAATGCCGCCAGCGCCTTGGCGGATCTGGTCGCGCAGGATGATGTCATCACGGACGATGAAATGACCGACATCCTGAATGCGGGATCTGCCATCATCCAGCCATTTGATGCCGAGGAGTTTTCCGTCCGCATTACCAGCGTCTCCATGTCGCTAACCGGCGAGGTCGAAGTCGACTGGAGCGATGCCCGCGGCATGACCGCGCGCGCAGAAGGATCCGAGCCGGCCCTTCCCGGCGGCATTCTCTCGCCTGGCCGGTCGGTTATCTGGGTGGAGGTGGCCTATGCCTATGAGGCACCGTTCGAGGAAATCACCGGTAATTTCGACATCACCGAAGAATTCTTCCTGCGCCCGCGGCAGTCCCTGATCGTCAGCCGCGAATAGCGGAACGTAGCGCCTCGAGCATTGGCGATCGCGGCATCAGGCCGTGCTCTGGCAGATAGGCCGGCACCACACCCATCACGCTATTGGTCAGGAAGACGTGGCCGGCCGCCTGCAGATCGCTGAGCTGATAACTGCCCTCTGAAACCGGCAGACCCAACTCTGCCGCCGCGGCCATTACCCGTTCGCGCATCACCCCCGGCCGGATCGCACACGCCATGGAAGGCGTGTAAATCCGCCCATCGGCAATCCAGAACACATTCGCGCAATCAGCGCCGGACACATGCCCGTCCACGGTTAATAAGAGCGCCATATCCGCGCCCGCAGCAACCGCCTCCCGCCGTGCAGCGGTGTTTTCGGCATAGCTCAGCGTTTTATGCCGCGCGGTGAGACTGCCCGGCAGGCGGCGAAGTTGCGAGACCTGCAAAGAAATCTGATGCGGCGGCGGTGAGGCCAGGGAAAGATGAAGCAGCGTGACCGGTTCAGGGTCGGCAATCACGCCAAGTCCGCGCGGCCCTGGCCCGCGCAAGACCGTCACCCGGCCCGGTCCGTCATGTCGGGACACGGCGTCGGATATAGCGGTCCAGTCCGGGTCCGGCAGATCAAAAGCTGCACAAGCCGCCGCCAGCCGCTCGGAATGCGCCTTGATCCAAGCAATCTCGCCCTCAGCAATGCGGAAGGTTTCAAAGACGCCATCGCCCAAGAGCAGGCCCCGGTCCATTGGATCCAGATCGCCCGCACGAAACGGCCGGTACCGGCCCTGATCCAGCGTTAACACCGTCATGGACCCGACAGCGCTGCTTTCAGCGCGCTCAACTTGTGCAGGGTTTCTTCGTATTCGGCTTCCGGTTCGGACTCGATCGTGATCGCCCCGCCCGAGCGTGCCGTCACCAGCCAGTCCGTATCCGTCCGGGAGAGGGAAAGCGTGCGGATCATCACATTCAGATCCATGGCCTGACCGCCCTCCCCGATCCAGCCCAGCGCCCCACAATAGGCGCGGCGGTCTTCCTGCTCGGCCTCCGCGATCAGCTCCATGGCGCGGATCTTCGGCGCTCCTGTGATGGAACCGGGCGGAAAGGCCGCGCAAATGAGGTCCAGCGCATCCATGCCGTCTTTCAGCTCGCCTGTAACCGCCGACACCAGATGATGCACATTGGCATAACTCTGCACTTCATTCAGGCGCGGAACTTTGACACTGCCGGGCTTGCAGACGCGCGACAGGTCATGCCGGACAAGATCGACAATCATCAAATTCTCTGCCCGGTCCTTCACGCTGCCTGACAGCGCTTCAGCCTCTGCGGCATCTTCCAGAGCATCCGCCCGGCGCGGGCGCGTGCCCTTGATCGGACGGCTTTCGGCCAGGCCATGCTCCAGCCGCAAGAACCGCTCCGGGGAGTTGGTGATGTCAATGTGAAAGTCGCGGAACCGGAACCAGGCCGCATGCGGCGCATCGCTTTGCCGGATCAGGCGCAGAAACACCGACCAGGGATCGCCGTCCAGCCGTCCCCGGAAGGCCTGGCTGAGATTGGCTTGATAGATGTCTCCCGCGCGAATGTGGTCGGTCAGCCGGGTGCACGCCTCAACATATTCTTCCCGCGTCCAACGCGGAGACACCGAACCGCACGCCGGCTTGGCCGGCGGATTGCCAATATGGAGCCCGGTTTTCAGCCGCTCGATGCCCTCCTGGCTGCCGGTCACGTCCAATTGCTGTTTGATAGGGTCAAACACGGCCCAAGCGGGATAAACGCCCAGCTCAATCAAGGGCGTGCCGCGTCGGGGCCCGCAAATCCGCGATTCCAGAGCCGATCCAAATTCATAGGTAAAAAGACCGGCGAGTTGATAACCTTCCGCCAGCGCGGCCCGGCAACGCGCCAGAAAAGCGGGCAGATCATCCCCGGCCCCGTAGACCAGTTCATCGATTGGCAGCGCATATAGCCGGGACAGCGAGGATGCCCCGCCATGCAGCAAGACCGCACCGGGCTGAATCCGGTAAGGCGCAAAGGCGCGCTCGGGCTCTATCCAGTCAAGGGTTTCGGTGATCAGCGCGCTCACCCGGCGATCAGATTGGTGCGGACGGCAGCGATTTCATCATCGCTCAGACCCAGCACGTCCCGGGCATAGCGCTCTGCCGAGCCGATTTCCTGGAACGCGACATCCAGAAATTCCTCATCCACGCCCAGAAAGACCTTCATCACGTCTTCCTTGACGTCCCGGCCAAACATATCCTTCAGGCGCTTTTGCACGACCGGGATCAGCGTGTCGTAATCGACCGCCGTATTCGTCATCAGATAATCATCATAGATGTCGTCCTTGCCGACATCTGCGAGCGATAAGGCCAGCGCACAGAAAATACCGGTGCGGTCCTTTCCGGCGGCGCAATGCACAACGAAACCTTCATCCGCGCCGTGTGTGGCGAGTTCGCGCAATCCGGCTGCAAAAACTTCCTGATTGCCCTTTTCATTGGGCAGCCTTTGATAGGCCGACCGCATGAAACCGGTGACGCCTTCCCGACTGAGATCGCCCTCGCGCAAGAACTGCAGGTGCGGAGGTTCGGCATGGCCAGCGACATCCGATTGAAGGATGCGCAACCCCTCGCCCCAGCTGGAGGGTTCGTTCTCGCGCTCACGCGGACGGCGCAAATCCGCCACAACCGAAATATTCAGATCCGCCAGCCGGGACTTATCGGCCTCGGTCGCATTATGAAAATGTCCGGAGCGGAAGAGATTGGCCCGCACTTTTGCGCCATCACAGGCGGCATATTCGCCAAAATGGCGAAAGTTGCGAATGCCCTCGAATTCCAGAACCCGGCTCATGCGCGTCCTGCTAGCGGAGAGGGGCAAAAAGGGCAAGCCTTACCTGAAGGGCGGCTCGTCAAAACTGCGCAGCTTGCGGGAATGCAAGGCTTCCGCATCATCACGGCGCAAGATCTCCACCGTCTCGATACCCGCCATCAGGTGTTCGGACACCGAGCGCTGATAGAAGAGATTGGCCGCTCCGGGCAGTTTCAACTCGCCATGCAGCGGCTTGTCGGAGACGCAGAGCAGCGTTCCATACGGCACCCGAAGTCGAAATCCATTGGCCGCAATGGTGGCCGATTCCATATCCACAGCGATGGCCCGCGACTGGTTGATGCGCCGCGCTTCGGCGTGATAGCGCAGCTCCCAATTCCGGTCGGCATAGGTGGCAACGGTTCCTGTACGCAAACGGCGTTTCAGGTCTTCTCCGCGATCCCCCGTCACTTCACGGACCGCATCGGCGAGGGCGATCTGAATCTCGGCGATGGCCGGCACCGGAATTTCCAGCGGCAAATCGCGATCCAGCACGCGGTCATAGCGTAAGTAAGCGTGCGCCAGAACATAATCGCCCAGACGCTGGGAATGGCGCAGACCCCCGCAGTGACCGATCATCAACCAGCATTGCGGGCGCAAGACCGCCAGATGATCGGTAATGGTTTTCGCATTCGACGGGCCAACGCCGATATTGACCAGCGTAATCCCCCGCCCGCCCGGCGCTTTCAGGTGATAGGCCGGCATTTGAAAGCGCCGCCAAGGCGCGGCTTCTACGGCTGCGCGGGCATTGGGCGTCGAGGCATCGACCTCGACAAAACCCGCCGCCGAAAAGCTCCCATACTCATTGTCTTCCTTCAGCTGGCCGATCGCCCAGGCCACGAAGGCATCCACATAGCGATGATAATTGGTGAACAGGATAAATTGCTGGAAATCCTCATGCGGACTGCCGGTATAATGCTTTAGCCGCTGCAGCGAATAATCCACGCGCGGCGCATCAAACAGGGTCAGCGGCCGCGGCGCGCCCGGTTCCGGGCTGCGTTCGCCATTGGGCAGCGCATCATCAATATTGGCCAGATCCGCATAAGGGAAATTCCGCACCAGATCGGCGACCGAGGCCGCATCCAGATCCAGATCATCGGCCCCGTCCAGCACAGTGGAAAACGCGATCTCGGTTTCTGAGAGCCCGGTTTCAATGGTGATGTCGTAATCGGCCTGCAATAGGCCTAATTGCTCAATCAGGTAACCCTTAAACAATTCGGGTTGGGTGATCGACTGGGTGTAGAGGCCAGGTTCGGAAAACTTGCCGAAGGCCCGGCTGACCGGCGGCGGCGAGCCTTCCGGCTCATAGCGCACCCGCAATTCCGGATAGGAAAAGGCACCTGCCGCGCGCGCTTTCGGGTCTGGCGAAATCCCGTCATCCAGATAGGCCCGCAAAGCATTGCGAAGATTGTCGACTGAGGTTTGATGGAGGTCGGCTAGCCGCTGGGCGGCCTCCTCCGGTGTTTTGGCAATATCAAAGGTTTTCATGGCCAGCTAATGCCGGAAATGGTGCCGATGGGCAAGACGTTTGCCTACTCCGCCGGAAGTCCATTCGCCGATTTTTGCGTTTGCCACTTGTCGAAGTTGGACCAGACACCTTCATCGCCATGCCATTCGCCCTTGGTCGCGCCTTTGGAATATTCCGTCGCGCGCGCCTCGAAGAAATTGGCATGTTCCACCCCGTTGAGGATTTCCGTTAGCCAGGGCAGCGGGTGTTTGTCGACGCCATAGATCGGCTCCAACTTTAACTGTCTTAGACGCCAGTCAGCGATATAGCGGATATAGCGCTTGATATCGTCCGGCGTCATGCCTTCCACCTCACCGGCCTCGAAGGCCAGTTCAATGAACTTGTCTTCCAGCTTCACCGTGGTCTCACAGCACTCCGTGATTTTATCCTTCACCTGCTGGGTCAGCGCGCCGGTTTCTTCGGCAAAGGTGTGGAACATTTTCATCATGCCTTCGCAGTGCAGCGATTCATCGCGCACCGACCAGGAAACGATCTGGCCCATCCCCTTCATCTTGTTGAAACGCGGGAAGTTCATCAGCATCGCAAAGGACGCAAACAGCTGCAGGCCTTCGGTGAAGCCGCCAAACACGGCCATGGAGGTAAGGATGTCCTCCTCCGACTCAACGCCGAACTGGCCGAGGAAGTCGTGTTTGGCCGCCATCTCCTGGTATTCCATGAAGGCCGAAAATTCTGAATCCGGCATGCCGATGGTTTCCAGGAGCAGCGCATAGGCTGCGATGTGAACCGTTTCCATATTGGAGAAGGACGCCAGCATCATGCGCACTTCAACTGGTTTGAAGAGCGGCATGTAGTTTTCCATGTAATTCGCACCGACCTCGACATCTGACTGGGTGAAGAAGCGGAAAATCTGCGTCAGCAGATTGCGTTCCTTGTCGGTCAGCTTGGTCGCCCAGTCCTTGCAGTCCTCGCCCAGCGGAACCTCTTCCGGCAGCCAATGGACCTGTTGCTGGGTTTTCCAGAATTCATACGCCCACGGATAGCGGAAGGGCTTGTAGGAATGGCTCGGCGTCAACAGGCCTGGCTTGGAAACATCTATGGACATGGACAACCCCGGAAAATCAGCATTTGCGACTCAAACAAAGGCGAACCGCAATAACTACATATTGGGGTTAATCGGGACTAAAGGTCCAGACCTTGTGTCCCCACTCTTCACAAGAAACTGCGCTTTTGTGGATAACTACCAGCGCCGGCTGAGAGAAAACGCGGCGAAATCATCAGCCGCATCATAATCATCAATGCCGATACGGGCGCTGCGTTCGCGCCGGACATAGGCAAAGGACAAATCATTATCGCCCAGCCGCATGGCCACACCGGCCTGGGCATCGCCCACGACGGCGTAGGGCTCCATCGTCATGGCGCCGCGCATATTCCAGCCTTGCGCCGGATCATACAAAAGCGCCCGGCGTTCAGCGCCAGCAAAGAAATACCAGGCCGGCCGTTCGGCATCTGCTTGCAAATAGCGGCCAATGCGCACTTCGGCACCGGCCCCGGCCCCGGACCCTTCCGGGCCAAAGCTGAGACCCGCGCGCGGTTCCAGCGAGAGATCCAGCCCGTCAGCGCCACCGGGCGCGTCAAACCGGGTCACATAATCCACCGCAACCGAGGACCGGGTCTCCATGCCCGGACGCACAATTGCCGAATCAATCCGCGAGTTTTCGTCAAACAGGCGATTGGCGCGGGTCAGAACACCCGGATCAGCGACCCGCACTTCAATGCGCGAATATTCGTCCAGCTGGCTGATGCTGGTGGACGAAAAACTGAAGGCCGACAGAGACGCGTTGTCATCGCCGCGCTGATCCAGAACGCCGGACGCCACAAGCGAGGCATCCCGGTCATAGCTCAGCGTTGATTCGCTGTTCTCCGCGGATATGAAAGGCGCCAGGATCACCTGATCGACATCGAAGCGCACAGGCGTGTCAGCTTGCTGTGCCGCCAAGGGCGCAGCGAGCAAGGCCAGCATCAATGCGACCCCTCCTGCCTGTTTCAAGCGCGTACTCATCATGCACTCCAGTCTGCGCGTCCGTTCATTAACGTAGCATGAGCCTGTCATTCGCGAGTTAAAAAACGGCGGAAAGAGGGCATTCCTTCGCATCAGGGTTAACAAATTTCTGCCCCTGTTGTGTGAAACCCACATGCTGCAGCGCAGCAAAAAGGGCGACTCAATGGCCGCCCTTTCCCTAATCGATTTTTCCGATTCCTGAACGCTACTGGCAAGCCAGGCACTCCTCGTAATCGGTTTTTGCGGCAGCCGCCATGGACTTCTCGGCATCGGTTTTGTCTTCCGAACCCGCATAAGAGGCCCGCTGAACCGATTTCGACCGGCAATAATAGAGCGATTTCACGCCCTTCTCCCAGGCCGTCCAGTGCAGCATGTGCAAATCCCACTTATCGACATCGCCTGGCAGGAAGATGTTCAGGGACTGCGACTGGCACACATAGGGCGTGCGGTCGGCGGCATGTTCAATGACCCAACGCTGATCCAGCTCAAAAGCGGTCTTGAACAGATCCTTCTCATTCTGATCCAGGCAATCGAGATGCTGGACCGAGCCTTCATGCTCGAGAATGGAAGCCCAGACATCGTCTGTGTCCTGGCCTTTTTCCGCCAGAACCTTCTTCAATTGCGGATTCTTCACCGCGAAGGAACCGGACAAGGTCTTGTGGACATAGAAATTGGCCGGGATCGGCTCGATACCCGCTGATGTTCCGCCGCAAATGATCGAAATCGACGCCGTCGGCGCGATGGCCAGCTTGTGCGAGAACCGGGCTTTCACACCGGCTTCTTCCGCATCCGGGCAGGCGCCGCGTTCTTCCGCCAGCTTCACCGAGGCTTTGTCGGCTTCCTGACGGATATGCTTGAACATCTTCAGATTCCAGGACTTGGCCATCGGAGATTCAAACGGGGCATTCATTTTCTGCAGGAAGGAATGAAAGCCCATCAGCCCCAGACCGACCGACCGTTCCCGCATGGCCGAATAGGTGGCCCGGTCCATTTCCGTGGGCGCGCGGTCGATGAAGTCATCCAGAACATTATCGAGGAAACGGAAAATATCCTCGATGAAGCGCGGATCATCCTTCCATTCCAGATACTTTTCAGCATTCAGCGAAGACAGACAGCACACGGCTGTGCGCTCGCGGCCATGCTTGTCGACACCGGTCGGTAACATGATCTCGGCGCACAAATTTGACTGGCGCACCTTCAGGTTTTGTTTCTTCTGATGCGCAGGCAGGGCCCGGTTCACCGTGTCGGAGAAGACGATGTAGGGCTCACCGGTTTGCAGGCGCAGATCCAGAATTTTCTGCCAGATCTTGCGGGCCGATACCGAGCGCACAACATCGCCGGTCCGCGGTGACTTCAGCTCGTACTCGTCATCATTCTTCACCGCTTCCATGAACGCATCGGTGACATTGAGGCCGTGATGGAGGTTCAAACTCTTGCGGTTGAAATCACCGGACGGTTTGCGGATTTCAAGGAACTCCTCGATCTCCGGATGATGGACATCCAGATAGACCGCCGCAGACCCGCGCCGCAATGACCCCTGAGAGATCGCCAGCGTCAGCGAATCCATGACCCGGATGAAGGGAATAATGCCTGAGGTCTGACCATTCTGGCCAATTTTTTCACCAATGGACCGGACCTCACCCCAATAGGTGCCGATACCGCCGCCATTCGAGGCCAGCCAGACATTCTCATTCCAGGTGCCGACAATGTCGTTGAGTGAATCGCCGACCGTATTCAGGAAACAGGAAATGGGCAGGCCCCGCGTTGCTCCCCCATTGGAGAGCACAGGCGTCGCCGGCATGAACCACAGATTCGAGATGTAATCATAAAGGCGCTGGGCGTGATCGCTGTCATCGGCGTAGGCCTTCGCAACGCGCGCGAACATGTCCTGATAAGACTCACCCGGTAGCAAATACCGGTCGACCAAAGTCTTCTTGCCAAAGTCCGTCAACAGATCATCGCGCGACGGATCCGTCACCACGGATTTGACCAGTTTCAGGTCTGGTTTCGGCGCGCGCGGCTTGCCCGGACGCACAGTCTCTTTCGTCGGGCTGGCAGTCTCTGTTTTGCTCAAAGCGGCAGCGTCATAAGGCGTCATTTTTAACTCGTCTCCCCCAGGACATCAGAGCGCAGCTATCCTGTTGCGCGGAACACGTGCGTTCGCGCCGCCCCTTAATTCATCCCATGATGGTGTGTCTGCTGTTCCAACCGACGCAACATATAGTGCTCAAACCCGACGTGCGGGTCAACACGGATAATGGTCCGAAACCGGATTTTTTGGTTAACGAACAGCTAATGCCCTGTGGTGACTGGCAAACTCCAGTAACTCTTTTTTCAGTGGGGTTATTCCGCCCCCTGAAAGGTCAAAGACTTAGCAATTCCGGATCGCCGCCCTGAGCCGAAACGTTAACGGTGATTGTCCGCTCTGCGGCGAATCTGGTCAGGTAATTCGGCCCGCCGGCTTTCGGTCCGGTACCCGAAAGCCCCTCGCCTCCGAAAGGCTGCACGCCCACCACAGCCCCGATAATATTGCGGTTAATATAGACATTGCCCACCGGCACAGCGTCCATGATGTCCTCATGAAACTTGCCCAGCCGCGAATGAATGCCCAGCGTCAGCCCATAGCCCTTGGCGGCCAGCTGGGCCGCCAGCTTGCCGACATCCTTGCGCTTGTAGCGCATGACGTGGAGAATCGGTCCGAACACTTCACGCTCGATCAAATCGAGCGAATCAATCTCGACCAGAGCCGGGCGGAAGAAGAACCCATCATCAAAATCCGGATCAGATTCCGCCTGGTTCAGAACTTTCGCATTCACCCGCATGCGCGTCATGTGCTGATCGAGAATGCCTTTGGCTTCTTCATCGATCACCGGTCCGACATCGGTAAAGGGATCCGCCGGGTCTCCCACGGCCAGCGCATCCATCGCGCCGATCAAACCATCAATGAAATGATCCGCCGTTTCTTCCGGCAGGAATAACAGACGCAAAGCCGAACATCGCTGACCGGCGGAAGAAAAAGCCGAGATCACCGCGTCATCGATCACCTGTTCGCGCAAGGCCGAAGTGTCCACGAACATGCCATTCAGACCTCCGGTTTCCGCGATGAAAGGCACGATCGGCCCCTCTTTCTCCGAAAGCGCCCGGTTGATAATCCGCGCCACCTCCGTGGAACCGGTAAAACAGACACCGGACGTCCGCGGATCATTGACCAGCGCGGCCCCGGCCATCCCGTCACCGGTAATCAGATGCAGCACGTCTTTGGGCAGGCCGGACTTCTGGAACAGTTTCACGGCCTCCACAGCAATCAACGGGGTCTGTTCTGCCGGCTTGGCCAGAACCGTATTCCCGGCCGCCAGGGCTGCCGCCAGTTGACCCGTGAAGATCGCCAGCGGGAAATTCCACGGACTGATGCAAACAAATGTACCGCGCCCGCGAAGTTCGAGATGATTTGTCTCGCCGGCCGGGCCGGGCAGGCGCTCGGGCCCGGCAAAGCGCTTTTCAGCCTCTGCAGCGTAATAGCGGCAGAAATCGACCGCCTCGCGAACTTCCGCGACGCCGTCCAGCAGCGTCTTGCCGCCCTCACGCGCCATAATCGCGATCAGCCGGTCCATATCCGCTTCCAGCGCATCACCCATGGCGCGCAGAATTTTCCCGCGCTTGGCTCCGCCCAACTCGTCCCAGTCGCGAAAAGCCGCCCGCGCCGCTTCAAAAGCGGTGTCGATCTGCTCGTCATTTGCCGTACTGACTTTCGCGATGACGACGTGCTGATTGACCGGGCTGGCCTCATTAAAGGCGTCCGTCTTGATCAGCTTGCCTGAAATCAGCGGCCCCGCAGACAGGGGCATCTGCTTGTTAAACTCGGCCTGGGCATTCGCCAGACGCTCGCGTACGGCGACCTGGCTAAGATCGACCCCGGCGGAATTGGCGCGGCTTTCTCCGAAAAGATCCACCGGCAGCGGAATTTTCGGGTGACGGTCAATCGTATCCGCCCCTTCAAAAGGACCGGACGCGACATTTTCAGCTGGCACATCCTTATCGAGGAAGGAATGCACGAAAGACGTGTTCGCCCCGTTTTCCAGCAAGCGCCGCACCAGATAGGGCAGCAGGTCTTCATGCTCGCCGACCGGCGCGTAAATCCGCACGGCGCGCTTTCCGAAGGCGGCATCGGCCGCGGCGTAAAGCGGCGCGCCCATGCCGTGCAGGCGCTGGAATTCATAACTGTCCACGCCCGCCTTCTCGGCCAGCCGGCGCACGGCGCACAGCGTAAAGGCATTGTGCGTCGCAAACTGGCTGTAGATCGCGTCCGGCGCGGTCAGCATTTTTCTCGCGCAAGCGAGATAATGCAGGTCCGTCGCGGGCTTGGTCGTCCAGACCGGGAAGTCCGGCCAGCCAAACTGATGTCCGAATTTGATCTCGGTGTCCCAATACGCGCCCTTCACCAGCCGGACGAGGAATTTGCGGCCTGTTTCGCGGCCCAGCGTGATCAGGTTTTCAATCACCGCTTCACAGCGTTTCTGATAGGCTTGGATCGCAAGTCCCAACCCGTTCCAACCCGCCAGAGAGGGCTCACGCGCCAGGCGTTCGAAAATTTTCAGGGAAATGACCAGACGGTCGGATTCCTCGGCATCCAGGCAAAGACCGATATCCGCCGCCTTGGCTGCTTCGGCCTGTTCCAGAACCAGCGGGTAAAGCTCTTCAAAGACCAGCGATTCCTTGATCGCCAGATAGCGCGGATGCAGCGCCGATAGTTTTACCGAAATGCCGTCGACCGATTCAATCGGACCCTCGCTGCGCTGGGCACCGACCTCTGCGATCGCATCAAGGTAGCGATTGTGATAGCGCTCCGCGTCCTTATAGGTCCGCGCGCCTTCGCCCAGCATATCGAAGGAGTGCAGCGCCCCTTCGGTTTTGTGCCCGCGCTTGATGGCAGACTTGATCGTGCGGCCCAGCACGAATTGCTCGCCCATGATTTTCATGGCCTGCATGGTCGCGGCGCGAATCACCGGCTCACCCATTTTCTGGGTCAGGCGTTTCATATAGACGCCGGGATTGCGCTTGGCTTCGCGGTCCACATCCATCAAGGAACCGGTCAGCATCAGCCCCAGCGTAGAGGCATTGACCAGCCAGTGATCGGATTTGCCGATATGGCCGCCCCATTCCCCGGAACTGATCCGCTCAGCGATCAAATCATCCACGGTTTCAGAATCCGGCACCCGCAGCAGGGCTTCAGCCAGACACATCAAGGCCAGCCCTTCCTTGTTGGAGAGGCCGAACTCCTGCAGGAAGCTTTCCATCAGGCCAGCATTTTTTGTCGAGGCGCGCGCGCGCTCCACCAGATCAATGGCCTCTTTACGGGTGGCCTCGCGATCGGCATCATCAAATCCGATTTTGCCAGTCAGGGCTTTGGCGGCTGCGGATTCATCAGCAAATTTTAATTTGTCGATGCCGTCCCAATCGATACGGATCGCGGCGGTATCAGGCATGCGTTTGCTCCAGTGAAGCTGAAAAGGTGGCGTGGTTTGATCATGCCCTAATCGCGCTGGCAAGGGGCTGAAACGTCGCTTCGCCCTGTGCGCGTTTTGCGTTAAGGAAACGCCCATGACGGATATAGATGACGATATCGATCTCGACGAGGCGGATGACGCCGAATTCGGCGACAAGCCCAAACGTATCATGCTGGTGACTGACGCCTGGGAACCCCAGGTCAACGGTGTGGTCCGCACGCTGACCCGCACAGTCGAGGAATGCCGCGCCATGGGCCATGAGGTGGAGGTCATTCATCCCGGCCTGGGCTATAAAACCATGCCGCTGCCGACTTATCCGGAGATCCAGCTCGCGTTTGGCGCCCGCAAGGATATCGAGCGCCGCTTCAAGGATTTTGAGCCCGAAGCCATCCATATCTCCACCGAAGGCCCGCTGGGTCAGGCGGCCCGTGCGGTCTGCCTGAAATGGAAGCTGCCCTTCACGACCAGCTATCACACCAAGTTTCCCGAATATGTGAATGCGCGCTTTCCGTTTATCCCGCTCTCGGCGGGCTATGCCTTCATGCGCCGTTTCCATAATTCCGGTGGCCGCTTGATGGTGGCGACGCCCTCCATGCGCGATGATCTCGCTGAACGCGGCTTTAAAAACATCACGCCCTGGGCGCGCGGTGTGGATACCGAGCTCTTCCACCCCAATAAGCGCGGCATTGATGGCGGGGTTTATCCTGGCATTGAAGGTCCAATCTGGGTCTATGTCGGCCGTGTGGCAGTTGAAAAGAACATCGAGGCTTTCCTCGAATGTGACCTACCCGGCACCAAAATCGTCATCGGACCGGGTCCGCAACTGGATCAATTGCGCAAGCAATATCCTGAGATCCAATTCCTCGGGCCCAAATATGGTGACGAGCTGGCGCAGTACTTTGCCGATGCGGATGTCTTCGTCTTCCCCAGCCTGACCGACACCTTCGGCCTGGTGATCCTGGAATCCATGGCAACCGGCACGCCGGTCGCGGCTTTTCCTGCCCCGGGCCCGAAAGATCTGATCCCCGGCACCGGCGCGGGCGCGGTGTCCGAGGATTTGCGCGAAGCCTGTCTGGAAGCGCTGAAAATGGATCGCGACCGTTGCCGCGAATATGCGGAAGACTTTTCCTGGAAATCCTGCGCAGAGGAATTCGTGCAGAATCTAAAGCCGCAGCCAAAGCCGGAGGGCCGAAAATTCTGGCGCCGCCTGCGCCGGCTGGGTCGCAAGGAACGCAAACCGCTTTTTTAGAGTGAGGCGACGAGAGGCCGCATTGTTTCGCCAAGATCCGGCGAAATACTGCGGCTATGAGCCAATCGCGTCTTCTCACCCAGACCAGCATATCCGCCGGCCCGGCCTACGGTTTATTTGTTCTGCATTGCACGGGTGGCGTTGCACTCGTCAGCACCATGGTATCGGGATTCAATGTTGGCGTCGGATTCTTTTTGGGTGCTAGCTATCTGATCACCACCGCCATTTGCGGGCTGGTCGTTTTCCTTCCCGTGCTTTTGTTCTGGAAAGGCCGGACGCAACGCTTTTCCCTGGCCTTCGGGTCTGCCGGATTGCTTGCCGGCTTCATTCCAAGCATTCTAGTCTTTGCGCCGACGGCCATGATGGGCGGCGGCGGTTTTGCGGCCGGCGTGCTCGGCTCCCTGCCCTTTGCGCTCCTCAATGGCGCCATCGGCCTGTTTGCCGGATTGATGTCACGATACTGGTTGCGCAAACGCCTGCGCGACAGCCTGCATGACAGCGCCGCGCTCGCGGATATCTATGCCTAATACCCGTTCGGGGCTTCGGTCATCACCGCCATCGTATTTACCCGCTCGACCAGTTCCGCGCGGCGGGCTTCCGGCAGCGGGATGAGGCCGCGATCGGTAAGATAGCCAAACTCGCCCCAGGCATCATCAGACGAAAATTCCTGCAAATATTCCTGAATGCCCGGCACCACGCCGACATGCTGGGCCTTGGCGTAGACATACATGGAGCGCGAAATCGGATATTCGCCAGAGGCAATATTGCCAAACGTCGGCGCGACACCATCGACGCGCGCGGCATTAATCCGGTCGCCATTCTGCGCCAGGAAGGAATAGCCAAAGACGCCATAGGCGGTGGGTGTGTTGACCAGCGTCTGGACGATGGAATTATCATTCTCACCGGCATCGACCCAACCCCCGTCCTCGCGGATGCGCGCCATAGCCTCTTCAGGAATTTCACAACCGGTTTCCGCTGAAATCTCTTCTGCTCCCGCTTCCAGTCCCAACTCAACAAAGGCATCCCTTGTGCCCGATGTCGGCGGCGGACCAAAGACCTCGATCCGCAGCTCCGGCAAGGACGCCTCGATCTCCGACCAGCTTTCATAGGGGTTCGGCACCATATTGCAGACAGCATCCGGCACAGAATAGGCCAGCGCCAGCCAGAGCTGGCCGCGGGAAATATCCAGCTCCGGACCAACGGACGTATTCGCCATCACTATGCCGTCAAAGCCGATCGGCAGTTCGACGATCTCGCGCACGCCATTGGCCTGGCACATCTCGTACTCCGAGGCGAACATGCGGCGCGACGCCCCGGTGACATCCGGTGTTGTCAATCCGACCGCCGAGCAAAAGAGCTGAAATCCGCTGCCCGTGCCTGTGGCCTCGACGACTGGCGTGCGAAAATTGGTCCGCGCCCCGAAGCTTTCCGCCACCGCCGTTGTGAAGGGAAAGACCGTCGAAGATCCCACCACGCGCACGACGTTCCGGGGCCCGGAAAGATCAGAGCACGCAGCAAGGATAAAGGCTGCCGAAACAGCCAGCAGGGCAGAACGCTTCATCGAGATCCTCTTGGACGGCGAATTCGTCGAGCGTCTATACCAGCCGCTTACGCAAGACTTGTGACAGCATGTCGACCAGCGTCACCGCGATGATGATGATGCCGATAATGACCGCCGTCTTGCCGTATTCGAACGAGCGGATGTTCTCGATCAGGACCTGACCGATACCGCCCGCGCCGATGAGGCCCAGAATGGTCGCCGAGCGCGTATTCGATTCAAACCGGTAAAGCGCATAGGAGGCCCACAGCGGAATGACCTGCGGCACCACCGCCCAGGTCACTTCGTTCATTGGACCCGCCCCGGTGGCGCGCACGCCTTCAACCGGGCCTTCATCGATGGATTCCACCGCTTCGGAGAACAGCTTGCCGAGCACGCCGGCGGTATGGAAGGCCAGCGCCAGCACACCGGCAAACGGGCCAAGACCCACTGCGGCCACGAAGACGGCCGCAACGACCAACTCGTTAATCGCGCGCAGGCCATCCATCAAAATCCGTACCGGACGCCGAATCCAGAAGGGCGCAATATTGGACGCGCCCAGCAGGCCCAGGGGGATGGCAAGAATAATCGCCACGAACGTGCCCCAGAGGGCGATCTGGATGGTGACGACAATCTGTTCGAGATAGTTCTGCCATTCCGAGAAATCAGGCCGGGCAAAGCCGGCAAGATATTCGCCCATCCGGTCGGCATTTGCGCCCAGCAGCGGAAATTTGAAGACTTCGGCAGGCCAGAAACTCCACACCAACAGCCCCATCATGCCGCCCCAGATCAGCGCATCGATCAGCCGATCTGTCGGCAGACGTTCTGGTGCATATTGCGGCGGGCGGCTGGCAAAGAAGAAAAGTCCGAACACGGCCAGCCCGACAACCAGGCCAACCATCGCCCGTGCCAATGCCGGGTTTTCATCGTTATCGCCCCGTGCCGCAGCTTGAACGGATTGCGGCGGCGGCGTGCCCTGATCGCGCAGGAAGGTGTCGACCAGATCGCTCACCGCGTCCTGATTGCTTTCCGGATCGGCCAGCATCTCCACGCGCGCCGACTCGATCTGCAGCGAGACTTGCTGGGTTGCGATTTCGCGTTCCTGAAGCGCCACATCCGCCAGCTCGGCTTCTACGGATGCTAACTCCTCGCGCAGCTCGGTCAGCTGTTCCTCGCGCAAAACTTCATTGAGTGCCGGGTCGGCCTCAACGGTCGCAATCGCGGACAAGGCTTGTGCTTGCCGGTCGATCAGTTCCAAACGCCGGATGGGAAGAAAGTGATCATTTGTAGCCGGCAGGAAGCCACCCATTTCCAGCTCACGCAGAATGCCTTGTTCGCGCGCGCGCTGTTCGGCATCGCCGCGCCAGCCATATGTGAGGAAAAACTCCTGGATCCGCGCGCGCACTTCGGCAGGCAAGTCCGTGCGCCACATGATCGGATCCGTCTGGATCAGCGGCGAGCGCCAGATAATGCGCACATCTTCCAGCACGTCCGGACGCGTCCGCTCAAGACGCTCGATATTCGTGGTGTTGTTGGTGGCCGCATCCAGCTGTTCGTTCGCCACGGTCAGCAGGTTGGATTCATGGCTGGCACGCGTGACCTGATTGAAACAGGCTTGCGGATCTATCCCGCGCGGCGAGAAAATATACGCATTCGGCACCAGCGTACCGGAGGTCGACAACGGATCGCCAAAACCGAAATTCACGGTCCCGTCGCAGACCAGTAAGTCCTCAATCGTCTGCAAGGGGCTGTTGGACGGAACAATGACAATCGAGCGATAGCCCAGCTGTCCATCGGGGTAGATAAACTTCGCAAAGACTTCCGCATTGGCGCGCCGGGCCGCTTCCAGACCCGACCGGTTTGTCAGCCAGGCCAGTTGCACCTGACCGGCGCGCATGGCTTCGACCACGCCCGTATAGTCACCGGCAGACCGCAGGATGACCTCATAGCCGGTATCGCGGGACATATCCTCGACAAAGGGTTCCCACAAGGCGAGCACATTTTCTGATTGTTCGGTCGCCACGACGCCAAAGACGATGGACACATCATCATCCTGCGCCGGAGCCGCAGCGGCCAGCCCGAGAAAGGCCAGCAGAGTCAGGAGCCGGGCCATCATGCGCTCACTCCTTCATCATCCATGACATCGGAATATTCATCGCCATAAATCTCGATCAGGTGATCCCGGTCGAGGCCCTCAATCGGCCCATCATAGATCACCTCGCCATTCTTCAACGCGACGGCGCGCTGGCAGTATTTCAGCGCGTAATCGACCTGGTGGAGCGTGACCACGACCGTAATTTTGTCCTCACGGTTCAGCTCGGCCAGCAGGCGCATCACATTGCGCGCTGAAACCGGGTCCAGCGAGGCAATCGGCTCGTCCGCGAAAATCGCCTCGGCACCCTGCACCATGGCGCGGGCAATGGCGCCACGCTGTTGCTGACCGCCGGACAGGTTGGCCGCGCGATTGCCGGCATATTGCGCGATGCCGACACGCTCGAGCGATTCCATCGCCTTTTTGCGGTCTGCCGTGGAATAGCGTCCCAGAACACCTTTCCAGCTGGGCATGCGGCCCAGCGCGCCTATCAAGACATTGGAATAAAGGCTGATCCGCTTGACCAGATTGAACTGCTGGAAAATGAAGCCGACCTTGGCGCGCGCCTTGCGGACACCGCTGGAGAGCTTGCCTTTCTGCTGGACCAGGTCGCCGAAAATCCGCACCGGACCCGAACTGGGATCCGCCACCTGCAATCCAGCGCCGACGCGCAGCAGGGTCGATTTGCCGGATCCGGACGGGCCGATCAGCGCGACCATCTCGCCGCGTTCGACGGTCAGGGACACATTCTTCAAAGCTTCGGTGGTGCCGAAGGTCATATTGGTGTTTTCGGCGGTCAGGGCCGGGGCCGTTTCAGACATGGATCAACCTGGCTTTACGGATAGGATGGAAGTGTCTTTGCGGGATGGATGCGACAGTTTTGTGAAACCGCGCTCAGTGGCCTGCAGATTCCGGTTGGCAAGAAATGAGGCCGACGAGCGGGCGGACAATCTGCGTGCCATCCGACTGCGCGATTCGCAAGAGCGCGCGGGAGATGACAGCCTCGCCGTCGCGAAGGCCGGAAATTTCGCCCTCCAGGCGGATCGTGCCGGTTGCAAATCCGTATTCCCGCCGGATCCGGTCGCCGGGACGATAGGCAAAGGGCCGTGCTCCGGTATTCAATTCATCGACACCGCTTCCCGTCCAGTAGCGCGCCAGACCCCGGCTTTCGTTTTCAAACAGACGCAAGGCGTTCGGTTCGGCCCGGTCCCAGAAAAACGCGCCGCATTCGCCAGGCAATAATTCCTGAGGCGGCAATCCCGCAGCAATGCCGTCAACCGGCACGGCCTCATCCTGAACCGCACGCTGAGCAATCGCGGCGACGGATGAGCCCGGCGCTTCGGTGATCCCCTCGTCCTGGCTGGCGCAGGCCGGCAGAAAACCCGTGATTGCGATACCCACCCAAATCAACAACCCGGTTCGAATTCCCGCCATCACAACTGACCTTCCCCGCGTGCCCGCCAAACTTCGCCATCTTGCACGAAGCCGAGCGAAGAAAAAACCGCGGTCAGGCTGGCATCCTGAATGTCTGCCTCCGCCTGCCAGCGCCACAGGCCGGATGGGGCCAGCGAAACCAGAATGGTCAAATCAAAAGCGTCGCTGTCTCCGGAGAGCGCAGCCTCCAGCACACCATGATTGCAGCTCAGCGGCCCGGACAGCATCGGCGCGGCCACACCATAATGGCCCGCCAGCCCGATCAGCGCCGAGGTGCGAACCTCGCCGTCCACCTCTTGGCACCCGGCTTCATTCATGGACAGATGCGCGATGTTGAAGCTGACCGTTTCTTCGGGGCTGATCGCGGGCAGGGTCAATCCCAGCCCACCAAGGGAAGTCGTCAAACGCGCCGACTCAACACCACTGGTGCCAAATCCGGCGAAGACTTGTCCCTCTCCGCGTGCATTGACGTCGGACACGGTCCAGTCAAACACGGCCTTGCCGGTCAGCAGGGAAACAGGCCGCAAACCCAGATCGATCCGTTCAAAGGCCGCCGGACCAAAGCGCGCGCCATAAACCCGGCCATACCAGATCTGACCGTAGGTCGTCGCGGAAGGTCCGAACGCATTGCCGGACAGGGTGTGCGCAAAGGAGAGCGGCATCAGCGCAATCAAGCCAATGATCACAAAGACCACACCAATCAGACCAAGGCGGAGAAGACTCATCCGCCACTCCGTTCCAGCACGATCTGAGCGCTTGCGAGGCCCGGACCTTCGCGGTCAATGGTTGCACGGATCGCGACAATCGCATGCCGCCGTTCCAGATCGGCCAGCCACTCCATCAGCCGGGCAGCATCTGCACTTTCCGTCCAGACATTCAATCGGCCTTCATCATCCGGCACCATGCGGGACAAGGGCAAATTCATCGCAGCAGCACGTTCAGACACAATCGTCCGCAAAGGACGGTCATCGGCGGCGGCGCGCGTTTCCTCAGAGATTTCCAAAGCCTGATAGCGGGCGACGCCAACACTCAGTTCGCGATAGCGCTCCACGCTGTCGACATAGGCGGAGCGAGCTTCGGTACGGAAACTTATCAGCGGCGACGCCACGCCATACCAGGCGATCAAGCCCATCAGGATTACCGCCAACCCGCCCAGCAGGTATTGCTCGCGCGCGCTGCGTTCTGCCCAGGCAGCACGGAGGGGCTCGAATAACGCGCTCATGACAGCCTCACCGCAAATTCACCGGAGAGCACACCGCCGGCCTGCCGCACACCGCCATCTTCCAGCACCACGCCCAGCTCCGCGGCCGCCTGATTGAGCGCTTCAAAATCGCCGAAATCTCCATAGCGGGCAGACACATTCAGCACATTCAGCGCCCGATCATAGCGCAGCGATTGCACCTCGACGCTGTCTACCTGCCGGGTCAGCTCCGCGACCGCCGTCGCCAGCACGAGAAAATCCGACCCGCCGGTTCCGCCCGCTGCCGCGATCTGTTGGCGCAATTGCGCTTCCGGATTGACCACACGCAAATCGGGAAATGTTTCGGCGAACAGCGCTGTACCCGCGTCATCAATCGCGTCGCGTTGCAGATTATAATAAATGCCCTCGCCCGCCATCACGATACCGGACAGGATCAGCGCGATACACGCAATCACCGCCGTGCGCCGGAAGGGCAGGAACGCCGCGAGCCAGTTCGACGACGTTGATGCGGTGCCTGCGAAAGTCGGCAATCGGTCCAGCAATGGGTCGGGCAGGGTCGTGACTTTCACCGGCAAATCATAAGCCGCGAACCGGCGGGGCTGCGGCGTGGGCACACCGACAATCTCTGTCCAGTCGATATTGTCAGACACCGCCAGCGTCTCCGGCTTTTCAAGCCCCAGGGCCGCCGGCAAGGTCTCGGCCAGCAGATCATTTTCGACCCGCAGGATCGGTTGGTCCGCCTGGGGCCGGCACAAGACCAGATCGCTCTGATCGCCAAAGACGATCAAATCTTCCGCTTCATCTATCGCCGCAAATCCATCCGGTACAAACCAGGTTTTGCGCACGCCGAGCTCATTTCCCAGCGCCGACCAGGTTTCGGCGAGGTCCGCACGCACCGCATAGACCCAGCGCTTGCTGTCGGGATCGGCCGAGCCGACCACAACGCGCGTGTCTTCCACCGGCGCGGCCAGCTCATCCTCGATCAGGAAAGGCGCAGCCTGGGCCGCTTCACGCGCCGAGCGCGCCGCCAGCGTGACTTTGGAAACGTAAACATCGCTGCCGGGCAGGACGATAAACAGCCGGTCAATCGGAGTTTCAAATTCCGGTGTTGCCCCCTCGCCTGAGCGTTTCCGGCGCGCATTCTCGACCAGCACCCATTGGGGGGTGATGTCCGGATCAGCGGACGCGCGGATGACAAGATCGCGGCTCACGAAAACACCCCGAAGCGTTGGTGATGGCGGATTAGCCGCTGACCGCCCTGCAGTTCAACCGACTCGGTCAGGCGATAACGCATTTCGCCTTGCTGCACCTCAACGAAAATCTCGAAATAGCTGGTGCGGAGGCCGACATGCGGACGGTGTTCAAATTCCAGTTCCAGCGCCGCAAGGAGCGGGTCGCTCCAGAACAGTTCGACATCGTCAAAACCTATCGTCGGGCGGCGCGAAATGATCAGAGCCGCGTCAGAAACCGACAGGCGATTGTCCAGGAAGGCTGCCAGCAAAGCCGCCTGATCCGTGCGGAGTGTGTTCAGGTTCAAAGGCGGCTGGTCTACGCTCGGCAGTGCACAGACATGAGGGCGCAACACTTCATAGATCAGCCGGTTCATCGCCGGCAAAGCCAGCAATTCCTCGCGCTCGACAAACAGGCTATTGGCCGCACGATGTGGAATGGCGCGCTCGGCATAGTGCAGGTCTTCCGCCCCGCCCGGGCCGGGCTGGGTGTCGCTATCAATCCAGTCGACGGCTTGAGCGACGATCGCCTGCGCCTCACCGGAGGGAATGTTCAACGCGCGCATCAACGATTCGAAACGCTCAGCGGCAACATCATCTGCGATCACCACACCGGCGCTGACCTGAACCAGGCTGTTGAGATTAAAGCAGTTTTGCCCGTCGCGGACTTCACCGGAAAGGAAGCCATTCTCAATCTCGAAACTGCGCGCACCCTGCGCCCAGGCATCATTGGGCCGCATCGGCTCTCCCGGTTGCGGCAGCGATCGCACCAGAGCGCTTTCGGCAAAATCCCGCGCGCCCAGCGCATACCAATAGGCTTGATCTCGGTCCGCCAGATGGCCACTGCGCGCAATGCCGAAGGTCAGGGATTGCGACAGGCCCACCGCCACCGCCGCCACCACCGCCGTGATCAAGAGCGCGGTGATCAGCGCCGTGCCCTGTTTGTCAGACCACCGGCTCATGACGGGAACTCCGGCGTCAGCAGCAGGAATTCCAGCTCGCGCTCATCCTGAAGCCTGGCGGTCAGACGCACCGCACGCGGGAGTGGCCAGGTTTGACCCTCCGCCCGGCCTGAGGCCAAGGCTGTCACCCAGCTATTCCCGGCCAGGAACCCGGCCTCCAGCTCGTCCAGCCCTTCCAACAGAACAAATTCCTGAGCCGGGGTTTCCGCAAACCGGTCGGGATAGGCCCAGCTGCGCCGGATCAACAGGTCATCGGCGCGCACATACTCCACATATTGCAGCGTGCCCCGCGGGCTGAGATCGCCCGGATTGGGCCGCCCGGCGCGCGTAAACGCTACCAGCACGGTTTCACCCGACCGCGCCGTGGGGCTCGCCACGCCGCTGGTCGATCCGGCAAATCCCGGACCGCCGATGCGCCCGTCCAGCTGCCGCGGCGCGCGATTGACCAGCTGACCAAAATCCTCGCGCATCAGGATGCGCGCGCGATCGATCATCTCGGCGCGTTCACTGCTGGCCATATTAAGATCGCGCGCAGTCAGCGAGGTGTTCAACAGGCCGGTCGCAATCGCGCCGACAATCGCGAACAAAAACACCGAGACCAGAACCTCGATCAGGCTGAAACCGTTCCGATTATCTATGCTTTGGCCCATCAGCTCGCCCGCCGGAAGGTGAGGAGGGAATGGGTTCGGCCACTGGCTTCTTCAGTGATCAACAG
Organism: Hyphobacterium sp.; assembly: GCF_965228115.1. Lineage (GTDB taxonomy): Bacteria > Pseudomonadota > Alphaproteobacteria > Caulobacterales > Maricaulaceae > Hyphobacterium. Next base: position 1,349,945 of record NZ_OZ245794.1, read on the forward strand.
CTCAACCCGCAACAGACCGGGATCGGGGGTCGGGATAACGCTCAGCGTCCAGTCATACGCCCGCCCGGCCAGTTGATACTCGCCACTATCGGCGGACAGACGCCGCCCGGATTGGTCTATCAACTCGGCATTGAGGACGTTTTCCGCCGCCAGCGCGGTCAGGCTGCGGCTTTCAATGATCTGTGCACCGCGCGTGGATTGCTGGGTTGCAGTCAGCAAGGCCATGCCGGAGATCGCCAGCACAGACAGCGCGACCAGCATCTCGATCAGAGTAAATCCTTCGCGGCTCGCCATCTCAACGCGCCTCTTCCAGACGAACGCCATCGCGCGTGCCGGTGAGAATGCGCCAGTGCGCGTCATTGGAGCGGATATAAAAACGGGCGAGATCATTCGCCCCGGTCGGATCAAACCAGTAATCCGGCACAATCAACTCGCCATCTTCATCTGTACGACGATCAGAGCCTGCCGCTTGCAGTGACACGCCGTCCGCAAAGCGGCGCTCGGGCAAGGCGCGTTGATCGGCCATCCGGCCCCAGGCGTCATTGCGGAAGTTGAGAAACTCATAGCCATCGCGGCGCACGCGCACGCCGATAATTTCGCCCGACGTCACGGCCAGCGTTTCCGCCCGCGCCAGATCGAGCTGCATCTGTTCAGCGGCTGCGCGTGCGGGATCAGGCGCCGGCCGCAGGGTGAGATAGACCACCCCGGTCATCAACGCGATGATTGCCAGAACGACGAGAATCTCGACCAGCGAGAACCCGGCGCGGCGGGAGGCAGGCGATGAGATCAACCCTGCCAGTTTCCAATGTCCGCATCGAGGCCTTCACCCCCGGCGCGGCCATCCTGGCCCAGCGTGAAAATGTCGAACTCGCCATTCTCGCCCGGATAGAGATATTGATACGGGTTGCCCCACGGGTCTTCCGGCAATCGGCGGATATAACCGTTCGAGGGAAAACGCGCGGCTTGTGCGGTGTCCGATGGGCCATTGACCAGAGCTTCCAGACCATCCTCGGTCGAGGGGTAGGACAGCATTTCCAGGCGATAAAGCTCGACCGCCTGTTCAAGCGTACGGATGTCGGCGGTGGCTTTTTCAACCATGGCGCGGTCCTGACTGGGCAGCACATTGATCACGACAATGGTGGCTAGCAGGCCGAGAATGACCAGCACGACCATCAACTCGAGCAACGAGAAGCCCGCCTTCTTCGATCGTTTTTGTGGCTTCGGTGTCATGATTGCCTCTCCTATCCGAGTGCAAGCGTATTCAGGCGCAGGATCGGCAACAGGATCGACAAAATGATCCCGGTCACGATGGCGCCCATAATGATGATGATGGCCGGTTCCAGAAGGTTCAGCGCCATGGAGGTGCGCCCATCCACATCCTGTTCCAACTGAAGGGCGGCGCGCTCAAACATATCGCCCAGCGCGCCAGAGCGTTCGCCCGCCGCGACCATGTGAACCAACAGGCCGGGGAACCAGTCCTGACGCCGCAAGGCTTCCGACAGGCCGGTGCCGGTCTCCACATTTTTAACAACATCTTCAATAGCCAGCGCAAAGGCCCGGTTTCCGGCCGCGCGGCCCGCAGCCCGCAAAGCATCCGGCAAGACCGCGCCAGATTGAATAAGGATGGCCACGGTGCGGGCAAACCGCGCGGCTTCCATATCCCGCGACCAACCGCCCATCAGCGGCAGTCGCCGCATCAGCCGATCGCACTGAAGCTTCGCCGCGTCGCTCCGAAGCGCGACAGTGCCAAGAAGCACCATCGCGGCGAGCGCGACGAGCAAATAAAGCCCATAGGCTTGCAGAAAGCCGGACAACCCGATGAGAATTTGCGTCGGCAGCGGTAGAGACACACCCGTCCCGTCAAACTGCTCGGCAATGCGCGGCACGATGAACACCAACAGCGCGCAGACGACGAAAATGGCCGTGACCGCCAGAGCCGCCGGATAGACGAGAGCCGCCTGGATATTCCGGCGCACGACATCGGCTTTTTCCAGATAATCCGCGAGCCGGTTCAGCACGCGCGCCAAACCGCCCGCACTTTCCCCCGCCGAAATCATGGCGCGGTAGACTGCCGGGAAGGAAGCGGGGTGATCGCTGAGGCTTTCTGCGAGACGCGACCCTTCCTGTACGCGAGAACGGACAGACGACAGAACGCGCCGCAGCGCTGGTTTCTCCGCTTGTTGGGAAAGCAAGCCTAGCGCTTCTTCGACCGGAATGCCGGCTTCCACCAGGCTGGCAAACTGGCGGGTGAACACCATCAGATCGCGTCGCGACAATCCGCGTGCCGGTAAGAGCGAAGCAGACGCACCGGGGCGGGAGGCCGCCTTTTCATCGGCCCGACCGACTTTCAGCGGCGCAAGGTTGCGCCGACGCAATTCGCGGCGGGCGGCGACTTCTGAATCCGCATTGAGAAAGCCCTTGGCGCGCTTTCCCGCGGTATCCAGCGCGGTGTACTCAAACGCCGGCATGGCGCTCGGTCTCCTCACGGCTGACGCGCAACACTTCGGCCAGCGTGGTTTCGCCATTCAAGGCAGCGGACAAACCATCCTCGAACAGCGTCTTGCGGTTTTTGAAGGCGTGATCGGCGAGCGCTTTTTCCGGCGCATTCTCATGAATGAGCCCGCGCAGGCCCTCATCGACAGACACGATCTCATAAATCCCGACCCGGCCGGAATAGCCCAGCCCCTTACAGGCCGGACAGCCCTTGGCGCGATAGAGATTAACCGGCCCCATCTTGTTGACATTTATCGCCGCGCGTTCAGCCGCCGTTGCCGGGTAATCTTCCTTGCAATTATTGCACAGCCGCCGGACCAGGCGCTGCGCCACAATGGTGGAAACGGTGGAGGACAGAAGGAAGCTTTCCACGCCCATATCGCGCAGGCGGGCAATCGCCGCGACCGCAGAATTGGTATGCACGGTCGATAACACCAGATGCCCGGTCAGGCTGGCCTGAACCGCAATCTCGGCAGTTTCGGTGTCGCGGATCTCCCCGACCATCACCACATCCGGGTCCTGTCGCAAAATCGCGCGCAAGCCTGCAGCGAACGTCATGCCAACCTTGGCGTTCACCTGCGTCTGGCCAACGCCATCGAGCGCATATTCCACAGGGTCTTCGACGGTCAGGATATTGCGCGAACTGTCATTCAACATGTTCAGCGCGGCATAGAGCGTCGTCGTTTTACCAGCCCCGGTCGGACCGGTGACGAGGATGATGCCATTGGGCTGAGCCAGCGCTTTTCTGATTGCGGAATGATTGGCCGCGCTCATGCCCAGCTCATCAAGCGTGAAGCGGGCTTGATCCTTATCCAGAAGGCGCAGAACAACCCGTTCGCCAAAGCGAGACGGCAAGGTTGCGACGCGGACATCCACGCCTTTCCCGCCAAGTGTCAGCGACAGGCGGCCATCCTGCGGTACGCGTTTTTCGGCAATATCCAGCCGCGACATCACTTTGATGCGCGACACCAGCGGCGAGGCGAGCGCCGGCGCAAGGCTGGCGCGTTCAGACAACACGCCATCAATCCGGTAGCGCACAGACACCCTATCCTCATAAGGCTCGACATGGATATCCGATGCCGAGGTCCGGATCGCTTCGGCGATCAGCCCATTGATCAGGCGGATAATTGGGGCATCAGACGCGGAATCCAGGAGGTCCGCTGTCGGTGGAATATCATCAATAATGCTGGAGAGGCTCTCACCTTCGGCCTGATCGCTTAGCTGACCGGCTTCAGCGTCGGAGAAGGCGTAGATCTCGGACAAGGCCCGATCAAATTGCGGGGCTTCGACTTCCTCAACCGGAAACACGCGGCCTACCGCGCGCCGGGCTTCCAGCAGCGCCAGACGGTCGCCGCCGCGCTTGATCAGAAAGGCCGGGGCCTCGCCCGGCCGGAACAACACACCGCGCGATTTGGCAAAGCCATAGGTGAGCCGGGCGGGGTTCATCCCTCTTCCTCAAGTGCGGTACCGGACAGAAGATCGGCAATCGCATCCAGATCATTCACGCCCGGGCGGACATCTCCGCGGCGTTCCCGGATCCGGCCATAAGAGCGGCCCGTGGCATCGCGCATATCCACCTCGTCGCGGATAATGGTCGGGCGGATAAACACCATCAGATTGCGTTGGATGACGGATTCCCCTTCGGAGCGGAACAGACGGCCCACACCGGGCATCCGGCCCAGCACCGGCACACCGCTGGCGGTGATCTGCTGGTCCTGTTCGATCAACCCGCCCAGCACGATGATTTCGCCATCATCGGCCAGAACCGTGGTCGAGATTTCGCGCTGATTGGTGATTAACTCGTCGGATGATGCACTCACCGTCCCCGCCACGCTGGAAACTTCCTGACGAATAGAGAGCCGGATCGTATCGCCCTCATTGATCTGCGGGGTGACTTCCAGTCGCACACCGACATCCTGACGCTGGATGGTGCGGAAGGGGTTCACGTTATTGGCCCCCAAAGCTTCGCCGGTCGTGATCGGGATCTGCTGGCCGACCAGGATGTAGGCCTCTTCATTATCCAGCGTCATCAATTGCGGGGTGGAGAGCACGTTGGAATTCTGGTCTTCCTCGACCGCATTCAGGACCAGACCGAACAGATTGCCGTTGGCATCTTCACCGCCAAACCCAGCGGTAATGCCGCTCGCGCCCAGAAGGGAGGAGAGCGCCAACGAGCGCAGATTGGTGTTCGTCAGCCCACCGTCCTGACTGCCATCATCAATCTCGGCGATCGCGCCCGTCAGGGCGAGAATATTCGGATTGGCCCGGTTAAAGCGGCTCATGATCAGGGGCGCATCGCCATCATCATCTCCGGCCAGAAGGAATTGCACGCCCAGTTCTTCGGCGGCGGTGTCGGAGATCTCCACGATAATCGCTTCCACCAGAACCTGAGGCCGGCGGATATCCAGCTGGCGCACCACCTGTTCGATCTGGCGCTGGGCATCTGCGGGCGCATTGATGATCAGTGAGTTAGTCGGCGCGTGATGGGAGATCGAGATCGGACCTCCCCCGGGGCTGTCCCTGCCCGGCGCCAGCGAGGCGGCGACATCGTCCAGTATCGGCAGAATGGTCTCGCCATCGGTATGGCTGAGATAGATGACGCGATAATCCTGATTGCTTTCGGACACCGCATCGATCTGACGGGCCAGGCGGATCATTTCATTGACTTGCTCGTCTGCGCCGCGCAGCAAGAGCGAGTTGGAAGACGCCACCGGCACAATCGTCACGCCATATCGCCGGCTTTCCTCGCCCGAACGCGTGCTGGTCCGCGCCGACTCCAGGATTCGGGCCATATCGGCAGCCGACACATTCTCCAGCGCAACGATCTCGAAAATGGAATTGTCCAGGTCGAGATTGCGCAACACATCCCGTGCGCGCTGAACATTGCTGGCAAAATCAACAATGACGATGGCATTGCCCGACGCGATGGCATTCACCACGCCCTGGGCGCTGGTTAGCGGACGCAATAAATCTTCCGCATCCTGCGCGCTGGTGTGTTCCAGCCGGATGACGGAGGTCACAAACTGATCACCAGCCGCCAGGCCAACCCCGCCGGTGCGGGCGCCTTCTGTCTCCGGCACAATCTGAAAGGCACCGCTGGAGCTTCGGATCACGGCATAGCCCTGAACCCGCATGACCGAGAGGAAAACCTCGAAGACTTCCTCTTCGGTCAACGCGGCCTGGGAAGTGACATTCACCGTGCCGCGCACTTCGGAATCCACGATGAAGGTATAGCCGGTCAGGATGGAGACATCGTCGATAAAGGCGCGGATATCCGCATTGACGAAGTTCAGCGTACTTTCCTGAAAGGAAGCCGCCGGAGCAACGGGCAAGGCAGCAATAACAGCCGCAGCAAGCGCAAGGCGAAGGTGTTTCAAGATCATTGGGGAATATCCAGCATGATCCGTTCACCCTCACGGCGCACGGTCATTTGAACAGAGTTGGCGGTTTGAAGGCGGGTCAGGATGCGGCGTGCCGCTTCAACATCCTGAGGAATATTTCGGCCATTGATGGCGAGAATGACATCGCCGCGTTCCAGGCCCAGCGCGCGGGCCGCGGCGCTATCATTGCTGACACGGAAGCCATTGAGTTCGCCGCTATCAAAATTCGGCTGCAGACCCAGCTGCCCGATCAGGGCTTGCGGATCGCTGACCGGTTGCAGGCCAGATGCGCCCGAACTGCCAGCCGCGCCTTCGCGCAGGAAAAGCACTTCGCGCACGCCGCCGCGATCGATCACAATCCGGTCAGCATGGACCTCCGCCAGAGAGGCTACTTCGGTAATGAACTGTCCGACGGCATAACTGCGCTGGCCGTTTGCCCCGGCCTCGATAATGGCAGAACCGGATTCCGGCGTTTCGCCCATGCGAACGCCAAACAAGCGCAGGCTCAGCTGGGTTTCCGGGAGGGATTGGATATCCGCCGTGCTGGCCGCCGAAGCCGTTCCGGAAAACAGGGTCTCGAAGCTTGTGTCCGTCGGGGTCAGCCGCGCTTCGCGGACGCTGGAAACCGTTTCGGGTTCGTCAAAGGTGAAGGGCTCGCTGAAGGCACCATACATCAAGAACCAGAAGCCGCGGGCGATCACAAATGCCAGCACAGCCAGAGCCATGATCTCGGCCAATGCCACGAGACTTGGCGGCACGACGCGGGGCGTCCTGCCTGGGTTTCGGCTAACTGTCTGCATCCGCCATCCACGGCCTGATTATCGAGTCCGAATTCGCTGGTCAGACCCGCCCAGACCGAGCGTTTACGCCAGTTGTTTTCAGGCTTTGCGTCAGTTTTGTTTCCAATATGTGACGGCCCGCCAGAAACTGACGGGCCGCCGCAAAATTCACCCGTCTAGAAGCGGGCCGTCAGGCTCGCCGAGAGCGAGGTCCCGCGTTCATATGAATTGAATTGCGTCACGCCGATATTCGGGTTCCGCTGGAATTCAATATGGTCCTCATTCAGGAGGTTGCGGGCGCTAACCCCGAAGGTGAGATCCCGGCCAGCGAACTGGAAATCCCGGCGATAGGTCAGGTCCAGCTGATAGCCCGGATCTTCCAGAACATCGGGAAGCTCCGCACCCGGCTGGGTCAGACCGCGCTGAAGCACGCGCTCATCCACCCAGTTGAGCAACAGGGTCAATTGCTCATTATCGCTTTCCCAGCCGATCTGGGCGTTGGCGATATGCTCCGGCGTGCCCTGGAGCACAGATCCGTCCAGACCGAACACCGAGGCCGGACGCGCCGTGCTGGTGATCGGGTCAAACACGGTATCATTGGCATCCGCCTGCACTTCGCTATCAGTATAGGTGTAGTTCACCGAGAACCTGAAATCGCGGTCTGCGAAGAAGTCAGCAAACGGGCCGTTTTCCACCGGAATGGTGAAATAGCGCCGGAATTCCAGCTCCAGACCCTGCACGACCGCTTCCGGCGAATTGATGAAGGTGGTTTCAAACACGAAGGTCGAGGTCGAGAACTGAACTTCCTCGATCGGGTTTTCCAGCCGCTTGTAGAATACCGCCCCGGTGATGAACTGATCCCGGCCCATATAGTATTCCAGACGGGCATCGAAATTCTGAAGCCGGGAGTCCACAAGACCTGAGTTACCGCGATAGATGCGTTCTGATTCCGGATCAAAGAAGGACGACCTTGCCAGTTCCCGGAATTGAGGACGGGCAATCGTTTCCGAATAGCCGGCCCGCATTTGCAGATCATCAGCAAAGTTCCACGTCACCGTCAGGGCCGGAAGCACATAGTCTTCCGTGATCGCCGCCCGCGCGCCTTGCGTGCCAAAGCGGTCAAAGGTCTGGACATTGGTGTCGCCCTGCTCGGCCCGCACCCCGACCGTGGCCCGAATGTAGTTGGTGATGTCGAAATCGGCCTGCGCATAAAAGGCATCCACATCCAGATTTGCCGCATAGGAGTCGTTCGGCGTGGTCACTTCCAGCAGAACAAAGCGGTTCGGATCGATATTGTCCGGTCCGAACAGGAAGTCCGGACGGGCCACCTGCACGTCCGCCGGCAGGGAGTTGCCGCCCGCAAAGCGGAAAGCCAGGAAGTCATAATCCCGTTCGGTCCGTGCGGTATCGAAACCCGCCATCAGGACCAGCTCCCGCGATTCCGGCAGTTGGAATGTGCGCTGAACATCGATCCCGAAATGCGTCAGATCATCGGTCAGCTCCGAAAAACGGATCGAATAGTTATTGGCTTCGAGATAGGCAGGAACGCCTGTGACCGGGTCCGGGAAACGGCGCAAGGACCGTTCATAGGGCGCATCCCGGGTCGCCTGAGCGATAGAGCCCCGCCAGCGCACTTCGAAATCGTTGAAAAAGTGCTCACCTGCCAATTGGAACATCCCCAGGGACCGCTCATACCAACCGGTGGATTCATCAAACACCTGCCCGGTTGCCCCCGGCGCGTTGAAGTCCCGGCCGGTATCGATCTGCGATTCCTTCGAGGTCGAATGCACATAAAATCCGGTCGCCTGGATCAGATGGTCGCCATTATCAAAGCTGATCGAGCCCAGCGCGTTGGTCTGAACGTCCAGTGCGGATTCCGTAGTCTGAAACTCATTCCCGATAATACCGCCGAGGACGAACTGACGCGTGGCGCGTTGCGTTTCCCAGCCCTGGCTATAGCCCGCAGCGCCGATCAGGCCGACGTCCCAATCGCCCATTGTCGTGGAATAGCCGCCTTCTAGATTGACTGAGGAGTCCGGACCCAATTCGCCTTGCTGGATCACCGTCAATGGTGAATTGACGAGGCTTTCACCCGCTGCTTCGATCTGCGCATCGGTGAGGCTGTTCAGGCGTGTGCCGCTATTGACGACCGCCTGAAGCGGGCCTGGCAAATCGCGTAGGCCGCCATCCCAGCCCGTCCAGTCCTGGTCCGAGCCATGATGGAACAGACCGTCTTCCAGCGTGGTTTCGGTATTGTATCCGATACTGGTTGACAGGTTGATGAAATTCTCGACTGGGCGGCGCAGCGTGCGCAAATCGATCAGACCGCCACCAAACTCGCCCTGATAATTGGCCGAGTAGGTTTTCTGGACTGCAATCCGGTCGAGCACGCCCGACGGGAAGAGATCCAGGGGAACCGTCCGGCGAAGGGGTTCCGGGCTGGGCAAGGGAGACCCGTTCAGAAGGGCCGACGAGTAGCGGTCGCCCAGGCCGCGGACATAGGCAAACCGGCCGCCAACCACCGACAGGCCGGACACCCGGGTCAGCGCAATCGCCGCGTCGCCATCACCGGAGCGTAAAAGATCTTCATTGGTGACAAAGGAGGCCACTTGCGCGGTCTGGCGCTGTGGCTCCGGGATAAATTGACCGCGCACGACAATCGTGTCCTGCGAGATTTGTTCGGCGGTTGCCTCGGCCTGTTGTGCCACAGCCGAAGGGGCTATGAACATCGTGCTGGCGAGGAGCGCACCGCTGAATGAGGTTACCGTTTTCATGGCTTGAACCTTTAAAATCGTGAGCGCGAAAGCATTGGCGGGGGTAGCGCTGACAGGGTTGCCAGCGCCCCGGCCCGTCCTAGCAAGGCGACGCGGCTGTCAGGCCACATGTCCAGCTATCCCACCAGGTGTCCTGGTTGTTCTGAACCGCACCGGCATAGGCGAGGTTCATGAACCAGGGATCCAGCGTGGTGGCATTGAAGGCCGTCACAGCGTTCTCGTTCGCGCCATTGATGAAGGTGCCTGACAAGGAGTTCGTTCCGACCACATTGTTGGTACCTCCATCGATGGCCGCCTGCGCCGTTCCGGCTTCAGAATTCGCGGTTTCGATGCCTGCGGCGCAATCAAACAGCACCGAGTCAAAACTCGGATCCTGGCCGACGCCCTGATACCCGGCTGTGCCATTCCCGGCCGAGCTCTGATAGCGGAAGCATTCATCGCCCTGTTCGAAGAGCACGCCGTTTACATAGCGGCCCACCGTACCGGTGTTCAGACGGAAGCCATTGCCGCCGCCCGAACGGGCCACGAAGGTGAAGTTGGCGACATTGGCATTCGACAGCGGCGTGACGCCATTGCCGGCTGAAGAAGCCTCGACAATATTGTCGCCGCCATTGGCTCGCTGGACAACAATCGCGCGCTGAATGTTGCCGTTATAGCCATTATCCGTGTCGATCGAGTCGTCATCATTTCCGGTCAGCACCAGATTGCGGACATTCACATTCCCGCCAAAGAATTCGACGCCATCGTCGGAATTGTTGTGCACCTGGATGTTTTCCAGCGTCGTTGCATCCGACACGCCTGCCAGGGTGATGCCGTTCAGCTCATTGCCCTGTGTGTTGATGGCGAAACCGGCGAACCGCACGCTGGTATAGGTCAGCGATCCAGACGATTCCGTGGTCGTCGCGCCGCCATAGATGGCATCTGGATTGGTCACGCCTTCCACAATGTTTTCACACTGGGCCGTGCCCGGCGTGGACGCATCGCGGCAGCGATTGATCGGCGCCCTGCCGAGGATCACCAGACCGCCCCATTCCGAAACCGCATCCGTCCGGTCGCCAGCCGCATTCGTGATGTCGTTTTCGGACGTAAAGATCACCGGATTGGCCGCCGTACCGTTCGAGAACAACTGCGAACCGCGGTTCACAACGACATAGTCAGACCCGCTGTCGCCATAAAGCGTCACACCCGATTCAATGGTCAGCGAGGCCGGATCACCGCCCGCCGCATTGCCGTCCGCGCCGACATCCACGCCGACACCAATACGGCCATCGATTTCATAGATATTGCCGCGCGTCAGGCGGATATCGCTCGTGATCACTCCGTTCAGACGGCAAACCGTCACGCCATTGATCGCAATACCCTGATCGGTCGTACCGTTCGGACAGGTCGGGTCCGGGAACAGGGCGAACGTCCAGCCAGCGGCCCAGTTCTGGGTCTCGGTGTCGTTCGGGCCGAACGCGCCGACATAACCGGTATTCGTCAGGAAGGGATCCACCGTCATGGCGTTGAAAGCGGTCATGCCGTTTTCATTCGGTCCCGGGAAATAACTGGCCGCCAGGGAGTTGGCCCCGACCACATTATTGGTGCCGCCATTGATGGCCGCCTGCGCCGTTCCGGCATCTGAATTGCCCGTTGCGATGCCGCCTGCGCAATCGAACAGAACCGAGTCAAAGCTGGGGTCCTGACCGGGGCCCTGATAGCCTGCCGTGCCGTTTCCAGCCGAGTCCTGATAGCGGAAACATTCATCCCCTGCTTCCACCAGCACACCATTCATGTAGCGGCCGACGGTGCCCGTATTCAAACGGAAGCCATTGCCGCCGCCCGCACGTGCGCGGAAGGTGAAGTTGTTGACCGCCGCATTCGACAGCGGCGTGACGCCATTCCCGGCTGAAGAGGCTTCGACAATATTGTCACCGCCATTGGCCCGCTGGACCACGATCGCATTCTGGATCGCGCCCTGATAGCCATTATCGGTATCGATCGAGTCGTCATCATTGCCGGTCAGCACCAGGTTTGTGACATTGACCGTGCCGCCGAAAAACTCGACGCCATCATCCGAGTTATTGTGGACCTGAACATTGCTGACGGTCGTGCCGTCGCCGGTGCCGGCGAAGGTGATGCCGTTCAGCTCATTGCCCTGCGTATTGATGGCAAAGCCGGCAAATTGAACGCGGACATAATCTAGGATGCCCGAACTATCATTCGGCGAAGCGCCACCATAGATCGCATCCGGATTGGTCACGCCTTCCACAATGTTCTCACACTGGACGGTGCCCGGCGTGGACGCATCGCGGCAGCGGTTGATCGGCGCGCGGCCGAGGATCACCAGACCGCCCCATTCGGAAATATTATCGCCACCGGCATCATTGCCGGGGTCATTGTCGGCCCGGCGGATCAGATCGTCTTCCGACGTCATCACGATCGGGTTGGCGGCCGTGCCGTCAGCCTCGATCCTCGAGCCGCGATTGACGACCAGATAGTCCGCCCCGCTGGTGCCGAACAGGGTCACGCCTGGCTCGATGGTGAGGCGCGCCGGGGAACCACCGGCATTGCCATCAGCCCCGACATCCGACCCGATATCGACGCGGCCCTGGATCCGGTAAACCACGCCGGTTTCATTCGTCAGCGTCAAATTCGACAGAACAGCGCCCGAGATCAGGGCCACCGTATTGCCGGCAACCGGCGTGGCCGCACAGGTAAAGCCGGCCGGGCAAGGCGCGGCACCCGTGCCGCCGCCACCACCGCCGCCACCACCGCCGCCGCCGCCGGGGCCAGTGCCCGGATTGGTGACGCCAGGAGAGGCGATTTCCGAACCCTGTGTACACGCGGCCAGCGTGCCAGCTGCCGCCACAAGCAACAGCTTTTTGAAACGCGAGTTGAATGACATTTAAAACCCCCAGGAGGAACAACGCAGAGCAAGCGGTTTGCACGCGAATCCGGACGGCTCGCGCGCGTGATCGGCGGCGAAAAAATCGGATGTTTGTAACGGCGAGATGACGGTTTTGATGTGGAATCGTGTCGGCACGGGTGTCTCAAGAAACCGTCATTCAGTGCACGGAATTTATAAAAATTCAGAGGCCTGTTTTTGGGCCGGTTTTCAACCACACCACATCAAAACTCCGCCCCCTCCTCACATCTATAAATTTTGTGTGACAGCGGCGCATGGGGGTTTTGGCGGCGGCTCAGGCGGCCCACACGGGTTCGCGTGTCAGAGGAAGGGGAGTGGCCGCCTTCTATCTCGGACGTCAAAGTCCTGACGTTATCCCCCTCAATTTTTCAACGCCGGTCTGCAAAACCGGGAATCGCCAAACGCCCACACCCGTGATAGGGCCGCTGAACCTCTGAACTGAACCGGACTTATCCGCCATGGACGCGCTCGACCTCACCCTCCTTACCGCCAGTTTCGTGACCTTTTTTGTGGTCATCGACCCGATTGGCGTGGCGCCCATTTTTGCCGCGCTGACCAATGGCTCTACGCCCGCGCATCGCCGCATCATGGCGATCAAGTCCGTGCTGATTGCCTCGGGCGTTTTGATCGCCTTTGCCTATGGCGGGGAATGGCTGTTAGGCGCGCTGCATATCAGCCTGGATGCCTTCCGGGCCGCCGGCGGGGTTTTGCTCTTCCTCATTGCGCTCGACATGATTTTCGAAAAGCGCACCGAACGCCGCGAGGAACGGGCCGAGAAAATGGCCGGTGAAGATCATGACATCGAGGGGACAAATGAAGACATTTCTGTCTTTCCCATGGCCATCCCCATGATGGCCGGGCCGGGCGCAATTGCGTCCATCATGCTGTTCATGTCCGCCGATGGGGGCAGCGCTCTGGGTCAGGTCGCGATATTTGGCGGCCTGGCGGCCAACCTTCTGCTTTGTTTGGTGATATTCTTGGCTATTGGCCCAGTTATGAAACTGCTGGGCGACACTCTGGCGGCCATGATAACGCGGATTCTGGGCGTGATCCTGGCAGCTCTCGCGGCGCAATTTATCTTTGACGGCATTGCCGGGGCCTTGCTGGCAGGCTGAGGCCCGGCTTTGTCCAGAGACTGCCAAATTCTGGCCGCAAGCGTTTTTTAAAGACTTTTTGCTAGGCTTTGAACGTCTTTGGAAAGGTCAATTTTGATGGTCCGGCTTGCCATGTTCATAGCAGCGCTTGCCCTGGTCCTGACCGGTGTGTCTGCCAGTGCCTATGCGTTCACGCATGGCCATGTGGAAGCCGGTATTGCCTTTCTCTGGCCCGCCCTTGCCCTGGCGCTGATCCTCGGCATGGCCGCACCGAAGCGCAATCAGACCTGAGGCGAATGCGGGCTAGCCCCCCTCATCAATCAACGCAACCAAACTTCGCGTGTAATAACTCTTTTTGTTCTGGAATTCGGCTGAAGCGAAATAGTCGCTATGGCGGCGCAATTGGCCTTTAACGACCGCACGCCATTCGTTGTCTCCGCGCGTACAGTCTAACACTTCCACCAGCGAGTATAACATGTGAGCGACGAACAGTTCGTACTGCGTCAATCGTCCTTCTGACCGAATTTTGGCCAAATCCGGCACAACAAGGTCAGGCCGGTTGATCGCATCTTCGAGGGAATGCCGGTAAAGTGACTTGGCCGTTGCTTCGCGTTGTATCGAACGGTTTGAATTGATCTGTATGTAGGCGTTGGGCAGTCAGACAATTGCAAAAGCAGCGGCTAAGGCCGTAGCGAACCAGCCGACTACCGTCGCGGAGTCGACCCAGCTGGAGAAATCAGGCTTAACTGCCTCAGTTTTTCTGGATGATTTCCCGCATTTGAAAACACAGTCTTAACGTTTCGAAAAAACGCCAACCGCTCCTACTCGTCCAGCTGATCAAGCCAATCGCCGGGCCCGTCGCCGGTCCGCAAATCCATCAGCGTTGGAAACAACCACCAGGGCGCATCACCATCCGCATTCCAGAGCGCAACGAAGGCGAAATCTGCCGCCGGCTCCATGTAGATCTGGGCCCCATAGCCGGACAAATATCCGGAATGTGTCAGCAACTCCCGGCCATTCCAGTTATACGTGCGCCAGCCCAGCGCATAACCGGTCGAGTCAATTCGCTCCGACAAGCGATGAAGCCGCCTTGTCTGGCTTGGCGTGTCGCCGAGGCTGGTGTGAACACGGCGGAGAACCGCCTCGGGAAGGCGCTGATTCAGACCAAGATGCGCGTTCGCATACGCGATCATATCGCGCAGAGATACATTCACACCGGCCGCTGAAACGGTCGTATCATACGCTGTCGCCGGGTCTCCTGCGGCGGGCAATCCATTGACGCGTTCGCGCCGGCGATGCGGCCTGGCCCAGCTTGCCGCAGTCATCAGATCGTCAACGCCGATCGTGGCGTCATCCATACCCAGCCGTTCAAAAAGCCACACCTGCATGGCCAGTTCAAAAGGCAGGCCCGCCGCCTGTGCCCCGAGTGTTTCCAGACTGGTATAGGCAACATTCTGATAGCTATAGCAGTCACCTGGTCGGCAAACGGTTCTTTGGGTCTGGAAGCGATCCCGCAGCTGATAAAGCTCGCTGCCGCGTTCCATGGCACGATCCAGTGCATAGGGCACAAGACCGGTCCGCTGAGCCAATACCTGTTCGGCCGTTGCACTGCGCCCGCGCGGCAAAGGCAGCAATTCGCGTGGCACTTCGCCCAGCAGGTCGAGCCGGCCTTCATTTTCCAGCAATGCCATGAGCGTGCCCGTCATGCCTTTGGACACCGAGGCCGCCCGGAAAAGGGTACGGTCCGTAACGGCACGGCCCGAACCGGCTTCTTCTTCACCCGCCGTATAGACCATGACGAGTTCGCCCTGATCGATAACAGCCACAGCCAGGCCCGCCATGTAGTCACGGGCTGCGACCTCTTCGAGACGATCACGGAAAGGATCAAGGTAATCCAGCGGAGTTGGCGCACGCGGCGGGGACGTCATCAAGACAGGCTCCAGCGCCAGGAACATGGCCGGGGACGTCTGAACAAACATGGCTGGATTGGACGCAGCAGCCTTGCCGGTCCAAACACACAGCAACATCATAACTCCCAATAGGGCGCGCATTTACTCCCCCAAAATCCGGTATCCCGCAGAAAGAAAAGCTCCTGCGTTGCTGACTGCGCTTCCACGTTTCTCCACCGAAGCAGAAAACTCCAAAGCGTTCTCCCAAGTCAGCAGCGGACCACCAGAGAAGCTAGCATTCTTCTCTTTCGCGGCGAGTCTTGCAAGAGGCGGGCCGAATTTCCTGGCAAATAAAAACGCTGGCCGAAAAGAAAAAGGGCGGCCCGAAGACCGCCCAATTCCTTATCCGGTACTCAAAAACGGGTTCTTAGAACTCGTAGCGGAAACCGAACTGGATCTGCCACAATGAGCGGCGCGAGATGCGGCTCTCATTGGAATGCGGAATTCCGCGAGCGTCGTCATAGGTATAAGCGCCCGTATTCGGGTCGATATCCCACAGTTCGACAACCGGCTGGAAGTACTCGTAACGAACTTGCTCCACACGGCCCCAGTCATCATTCAACAGATTGCCCAGGTTCTCGATGTCCATGAAGAAGACACCCCGTGCAGACCGCGGGAAGAAGGCCGGAATTTCCTGCTGGAACCGCAAGTCAAATACCGTCGACCACGGGCTCTGGAAGCCATTGGCCGGGGCGATTTGACCGGCATAGTTGATCAGACCGGTTTGCGCCAGATACGCGTTGAACGCGTTCAGATCAAAGCCCGGCGTGAAGTTGACCAGCGGGTCAGAGGTTGCCGTAACGACACCATTGGCATTGGTCTGCGGCACGTAGAAGAGCGTACCTTCGTCATCCGCTGCCCGTTCGTTGATACCGAACGGTGAAATGCGGCGGTACTTCCGGTTCGGGCCTTCCGTGTAGCCATAGGTGTACGAGAAGTTCCGGCCCGAGCGGCGTTCCATGAACAGCTCGACCCGTGTCTCATACTCACCAAAGAAAGCATGACGCCAGCCGAGACGGGCAGCAATCTGATGCTCGATCTCGTAGTTCGACGGACGAACCAGCGGGTTCTGACGGTCCGAGGTGGCATGGTCAGAATAGTTCGACGTCGCCGTGGAGGACGTGCCCGGATGGATCTCGTCGATATTGGCGTTGGTGTAGTTCAACCAGAATGACACACCGTTATCGAAGTCATTCGACAGGCTGAAGGCGTAGGTGGTGCCGCCACCGCCATCTTCATTGCGGATCAGAATTTCCTGTCGGGCCGTCGAACAGGAATAGATCGGGCGGCCATCAACCGGCGAGGTGCTCGTCGGCGTGGTGCACGATGCGTCATACCAGAACGGTGAATCCTGGCGGTCATCGAACAGGGCGTCGAAGGTGAACAGGAAGTTGTCGACGTCCGCGATGCTGAATTCGACATCTGCCCCCAGCGAGCCTCGCCAGACTGACGGAATTTCAAAGCTGGGATGCAAAGCATTCACATCGCCATCGCCTGATACCAGACCGGTCGTAGCGGCCGTCGGCAGAATGCGCGCATCCACATTGTTGATCGGCCCACCGATGAAGATCGAGTCAATCGTCACACCGTCGTTGGAATAACCGTTCGAAATCCACACAGCCGGGTTACCGCCAGAGAACAGCCCATAGCCACCGCGAAGGGTGATACCCGTCGTTTCAAACAGACCTGCCGAGAAATTCCGGTCCCAGGCGTAGTTGAAACCAAAACGCGGCATCCAGATGTTCAACCCGTCCAGCGTGGTCGTGTTGGAGAAGCCGTTGCGCGCCGCAAACTGCGGGTTCGGCGTGATGTTATTCGATGCGCCATAGGTTTCATAGCGCAGGCCGAACAACAGGGTCAGATTATCGTTCCACGTATATTCGTCTTGCACATAGAACGAATTAATCGAGTAATCCCAGTTCGCTGCACCATCGCGCTCATTGTTGGAAACGGCGTTGTTGTAGAACAGGCCGGAAGCCGTGCGGTTCTGGAGGTCGGTGATCGAGTCAAAGTCGTATGACCCTTCCGAACCCGGAACGAACAGGTTGAAGGTTTGCTGTTCGCGGCGTTCAAAACCGGTCGAGAACAGGTGGTTGCCAGCCACGTATTCACCACGCAGCGAGATTTGCGTCAGCTCGTTTTCCAGCTCGTTGGCATGACGGAAGAAGTCCGGACCAACCGAAACCGTACCACCCGTCGGCGTGCGGATCTGGAAGTTTGCGAAGTCCGCACCGTCAACCGAATTCTGCCCGGTTTGCTGAGTGGAAAAGGAATAACGGAACTCGGTCGAGAAGTTCGAGGTCCAGTCCGAGAGAACCTGCAAGGCGTAGGTCTCGGTCTGCTCCGAACGATTGTACCAGGTTGAGGGCGTACCGATGCTGGCGCCATCGTTCCGCTCTTGCGTCGAGGTGCCATCATTGGAGTTGTAGGTGAATTTGACCCGGTGATCTTCGTTGACGTTCCAGTCCACAGTGAACAGGAACTTTTCGTCTTCATTGTTCAGATCGGCCTGATCGAAATTCGTCAGGTTCAGACCATAGACGGTTTGCATGATGCCGAGGATCTGATCGACTTCTGCCTGCGTCACATTGTTTTCGGTAAACTGCCCCAACGGACCACCCAGCGGGGTCTCGCCAAGCGGATCAGTCCGCTCGAACAATTCGTAGGAAGCAAAGAAGAACAGACGGTCTTCAATGATCGGGCCGCCAAATGTGAGGCCCCAGGTCGTTTCTTCAAAGTCCGCCGTGCCCAGCTGGACGTTTTCAGTGGTGTCACCGATGAGGCTTTGGTCGGTGAAGAAGTAATAGGCCGAACCGGAAAAATCATTGGTACCCGAACGGGTCACAGCCGTCAGCGTGCCGCCTGTAAAGCCCGAGGTCTGGACATCGTATGGCGCAACTTCGACCGCAAGCGCTTCCAGCGCATCGATCGAAACCGGACCGCGGTTCTCGGCAGGGAAGCCCGAAGAGTTGAGGCCGAACAGGTCGTTCTGCGTCACACCGTCGAGGGTAAAGGAGTTGAAGCGGTTATTGGCACCTGCGATGGAGATGGCGTCGCCATTTTCCGGGTCCAGGTTCGCAAACGGCGAAAGGCGTGCAATGTCGCGCGGATCGCGGCTGATGCTCGGAAGACCGGTAATGTCGTCAATGTTGAAGTTGGCGCGCGGGCCTGTTGCCAGGTCACCGAGGTTCAAGGCCGAAGCCGTCACGACGATGACATCATCAGTCGTCGTACCGGACATCAGTGTGAGGGGAACATTCAGCGTTTCGCCGACGTTCAGGAAGACACCCTCGACACGCTCAGGCGAAAAGCCGTTCGCCGTGACCGTAATGGTGTAGGGACCGCCAACGCGCAGGCCGGTCGCCGAGAAACGGCCGGAGGCGTCTGTGGTCGTGGTCGAGGCCGTACCCGACGGAGCGTGAACGATAACAACCGACGCTCCCGATACGACGGCACCGCCATCGGCGGTCACAACGCCGCGGACGTTCGATGTAATCTGCTGGGCGTAAACAGCCGCCGGCGTGGCGACAGCGAACAGGGCGGCAGCAGCCGCGCTGTAAGCAATTTTTTTCGTAAATGACATGGTCTTCCAATCCCCACGAGTCGACGAAGCAGGGCACGCGCGTGCCCCTGTTAAACACGAGGCGGGCCATACTGCCGCTTATGGAAGGTTCCGTGACTCATTTGTAAAGCTTTTGTGACTAAAGCCGGGGTGCAGATTGTTGCGCTGCAACATCGCCGCGAAACACGATCATGATATACGCTCTAAACCATTTATATAAATTAATAATTCCATTCTCGCAGTTCTTGAACACTATCCACAAGTCTCAGTTTCCAGGCGAAGCTAGCCGCCGCATTTCGGAAAAAGTGAGGCTTGTATGTTACACCCCGTTCCGGCAGGAAGCCGTCATGCTGCCATCAAGCCAAACAGGTGAGTCGCGAGCGCCCCTCTATTGGGGGGCGATGGCCATTCTGGCGATTGCGCTATTACGGATTCTTGGCCTAGCCGCCAACCAGCTCCAACTCTACCCCGATGAAGCCCAGTACTGGGTTTGGTCCTGGACCATCGAATGGGGCTATTTTTCAAAACCCCCGCTGATTGCCTGGGTGATCGGATTATCGACCTCCATCCTCGGAGACACGGATTTTGCGATCCGCCTGCCTTCTCTTTTGTTTCATACAATGGGCGCTGTGTTCCTGATGCTGATCGCGCATCGGGTGGCAGGCGGATGGGCGGGCCTGTTCGCGGCGCTTGTCTATCTGACTATGCCGGGCGTGGGCATCGGGGCGATGGTCATTTCAACGGACTCGCTCTTACTGCCGCTTTGGGCGGGAGCACTCTACTGCCTGATCCGTTTGCGCGACGGCGAGGGTGGCTGGGTCTCCGCTGCCGGCCTCGGTCTCTTCCTGGGGCTGGCGTTTCTGGCCAAATATGCCGCTATCTATTTCCTCATCGGCACAGTGCTCGCTCTGGTCTTTGATCGCCCGGTGCGGCGGGCCTTGTTGTCATTCAAGGGGCTGCTCGCCGCGGTGCTCCTACTGTCGCTTTGGGGCCCGAACCTGCTTTGGAATGCGTCGAATGATTTTGCCACGGTCCAGCACACGGCGGCTAACGCGAACTGGCAGGGGAGCTTGTTCAACTTCGAAGAGATGCTTGGCTTTGTCGGTGAACAGTTTGGCGTTTTCGGCTTCCTTTCATTCCCGGCGATGTTGATCGCGGCTGTTCTCGCCTGGCGAACCCCGCAACGTACCGGGCAAAGCCTGGAACGATTGTTGACGCTCTATTGCCTGCCAGCCCTGGCGGCCGTTTCGGTTCAGGCATTTATCAGCCGCGCGCACGCCAACTGGGCGGCGTCCGCCTATGTCGCCGGCACGCTACTGGTAGTTTTTTTATTGCTGCGGGGTCCAAGATGGCGGCGCTACATTCTGATCGCCTCCATCGCAGCGGGGGCAATCTTCTCTGCGACCGTCTCAACGGTGGCCGCCCAGCCTTCGCTGGTTGCGGGCCAGAGTATCGCGCGCGGCGTTCGCCATTTGCAGTCCTGGCCTGAAACGGCCGAAGCGATCGCGCCACTGGAAACGAGAGGCAACTACACGGCGCTCGTGTTCGACAACCGGAATGTCTTCCATCAGATGCAGCGCTATGGCCGGAATTTACAAACGCCTCTGGCGATGTGGCAGCGATATGGCACGCCGCACAATCAGGCCGAGGCTGTCTGGGCGCTGGACGATGGAACACCCGGTCCGGTGCTAATCATTGCGGATCGCGAATGGGAACGCGCCCGCTTGCTTGCCGATTTTGAACGCGTCGAGGAAATCACAACGCTGTCCATTCCGACCGGTGGCCATGCTGATCGGCGTTTAACGGTGTATGAAGGCTATAATTATAGGCGTCTTCAAAGAGACGCCGATTACGAGGCGCGGTTTTCAGATGCTATGGCTGCTGGCAGTGCCAGCGGGGCAGATGAAACGCTTGGACGCTGAGAGGTCTGCGGTTTAACGTACGCTGCGGTTGGCACTGAAAGGTCGTGTGCATGTTGGTGAATAACTCGCTGCGCGTTCTGGGCATGCTTGTGCTCGCAACGGCTCTGGCCTCCTGTACGGCCAGCCGGCAGAGCGTGCTTACGGATGGCGGTCCATTATCGCGCCTGCCCGACACAAATCCGGCAACCAACACAGGCGAACGCCGGGAAGGAAATGGCGACATCATCCAGAGCGCCCAAAGGGGTGAGCGGCTCGAAGAAACCGTCATCTATGGCGAAAATGTCCGCCCGGGATCGGGCCGGATCCAGGCCGATGCTTTGCCCAGCGGGGCCTTTACGGTGAACTTTGCGGATGCCCGCGTCGATGAAGCCGCTCAAACGATTTTCGGCGACCTTCTGGATGAACCCTACCTGATCGACCCGCGTGTGCAGGGCCGTGTGACGGTCAATACGCCGCGGCCCCTATCGCGGGAGGGATTGCTCGCTCTTTTTGAAGCCAGCCTTTCGGTCAATAACGCAGCGCTCGTCAGCGCAGATGGTGTTTATAGGGTCATGCCCGCCGGTGAAGCGCAAACGGCAGGGCTGGCGCGGTTTGCCGCTGCGACCCAGCCGGGTTGGGGCGTGACCGCTATACCGTTGAGATTCATCGCTGCTAACGAGCTCCGGACGCTCATGGAATCGGTCGTCACGCGCCCGGGTGCCTTACGGGCCGATCCGGCGCGGAACCTGTTGCTGATTGTTGGATCAGCTCCTGAACGGCGAAATGCCGCCGCAGCCGCCGAAGCCTTCGACGTCGATTGGATGGCCGGTCAATCCATCGCACTAATACCGCTGGCCAATGCGAGTGCCGCTGACGTCATCGAGGATGTCAGGGCGATTTATGCCTCGGGCGGCGATGCCAACTCAAGCGGGGCTTTGAGGCTGCAGGATGTCGAGCGGCTGAACGCCATTCTGGCCATTGCGCCAAGCCGGCAGTTGCTCGATCAGGCGCGGGGCTGGATTGCCGAACTGGACATTGGCGGCGCGGATGGGTCCACCTTGCGCACCTATTTCCTGGAAAATGGCGAAGCCGAGGAAACCGCCGCCTTGTTGAATGAACTGTTGGGCGATGGTGCGCTCGGCGGCGTCGCACCGGACCTGGACACCGCCACGGCATCATCCAGCGGGTCTGGAAATGGCGGCAGGATGTCGGGAGAAATCCGGGTTATTGCAGACACAATCAACAATGCCATTCTCGTGCTCGCTGACCCGGCAGGGCAGGCCTTGGTGGAGCGGGCGCTTGAAGCGATTGACCGCACACCGGTTCAAGTCGTCATTGAGGCTGTGATTGCAGAGGTCACGCTGAACGATACGCTCCGTTACGGTGTTCAGTTTTTCTTTGAAGGCGACGGTATTGATGGCGTCGCTGACAGCGGCCGCGGCGGCTTTGGCGTTAGCGGTTTTGATGCGAATGGAAACTTCCCGGGCTTCAACATGCTGCTGGAAACCGGCGACAATGCGCGGGCCGCATTGGACGCGCTTTCATCTGTCACGGACCTGACCGTTGTCTCCTCGCCGACCGTGCTTGTCCGGGACAATGCAACGGCCAACTTCCAGGTTGGCGATGAAGTGCCAATTGTAACGCGCCAGTCCAATTCTGTGGTCAATCCGGATTCGCCCGTCGTCAACAATGTCGAGTTCCGCGATACGGGTGTGCTTCTAACGGTCACGCCGCGCGTATCCTCGACCGGCCTGGTTACGATGGAAATCGAACAGGAGGTTTCTAATGTCGCGACCGGATCGGGCAGCTCCCTGACGCCAACAATTTCGTCCCGCTCGCTGTCGACAACAGTGTCCATCCGCTCTGGACAGACCGTCATTCTGGGCGGTTTGATTGATGAAAGCCGGGATAATGCACGCGACAGCATTCCGGGGGTGAACCGCATTCCGCTGATCGGGGACGCCTTGAGCCAAACCACTCAGAACACCACGCGCACGGAGTTGCTGATTTTTCTCACCCCCCGCGTCATTGATTCCGACGAAGATGCAGCGGCGATCACAAACGAGATCCGGCGCCGAATGGAATTGTTAAATCCGGAACTCAATTGATCAGCGGCTTCCTCGAGGTTTTCCTTCTTGCTGCGGCTTTGTTCGTCGGAAGCTTTGTAACGGCCGCGGCCAACGCCTGGCCTGACTGGAAGCAAATCATCTCCGGGCGCTCCGGCTGCGGTGAGTGTGGCCGTCGCTTGAGTCTCATTGAACTCATTCCTGTGGTTAGCTTTCTGCTACAGCGCGGCGCGTGCCGGACGTGCGGCGCGCGCATCTGGTGGCTTCATCCTGTTGGCGAGATTTTCGCCCTTTTCATCGCAGCACTGTCCGTTTTCGTGTTCGATGGAGCGTGGTCGCTGGCAGGTTGCCTGTTCGGCTGGATCCTTTTGTTCGGCGCGCTTGTCGATGCGCGGACATTCTTGCTTCCCGATGTCGTGACCTTGGGGCTGATACCCGCCGGGCTCGCCATGTCATATACCTCAGGCGGCCAGAGCCAGCTTGTTATGTCTGCACTTGGCGCCGTCATCGGTTTTGCCAGCCTTGCGGTGCTCGGCCTGGTCTATCGCTGGCTACGCGGCCGGGAAGGCCTGGGTCTCGGGGATGCCAAATTGCTGGCCGCCGGTGGCGCCTGGGCCGGACCTTATGCCTTGCCATGGATTGTGACCCTGGGCGCAGGCGCAACCCTGTTCATCGTTCTGATCCGGCATGTTCTTGGTCAGAAAGTGGATGCGACCACAGCGGTGCCGCTGGGCCCCGGCCTCGCGGCAGGTTGCTATTTGGCCTATTGTTTGCCTTACCTCGTCCGGATCTGAGCGAAGGCATTCACGTGTTCAAACGGCACCCCCTGCAGATTGGCCCGAGCAAGAAACTGACCCGCAAACCGGACGGATTGTGGGCAGAGCCTTGGATGGTGTGGCGGGAAAACGGCTGGCGCGAATTAACGTGTCCCGCCTGCCAGACGACCAGCCTTATGCCGAAGCGCGTTGATGCAAACCCGCCCTTCAAGCCAAAGCTTCGTTATGCGCTCTATCAATGCGAATCCTGCGGCACGCTCCATTACCCGGATGCCGAGGTTTTCGAGTATGAGAGCCGCCGAGACGCAGACCTTGCGAGAAAGTTCTATCTGGAAGTCGGGGCCGGACTTGATGCCATGATTGCGCCCTTGGCCTGGGCGGGGATGGAGAACGTATCAAGCTATCTGGAAGTCGGCGGCGGCTACGGATTTTCAGTTGATTTCGCTGCACGCGAACTGGGTTGGGACGCCGCAAACATCGACCCTTCTTTTCTGGCACAGACCGGTGCACGCGATCTCGGACACCGGCATATCGCTGCCTATCTCAGCCCCGATCATGCCCTGGCCAATGCGTCATTCGACCGCGTGCTGTCCTCGGAAGTGATCGAGCATGTCAGCGATCCGGACCAATTCATTCAAACGCTGGATGCGGCGCTCGCGCCCAATGGCGTCCTGATGTTGACCACGCCGAACGCAAATGTTGTGCGATCGGGCGCGAGCCTTGATGAGCTTTTGCCGGTCATCACGGCAGGCCATCATCTCATCATATTTTCCGAAGCCGGCTTGAAGTCTGCGCTTAAGCGCGCCGGCTATGCGCATGTCCATGTCAAACAGGCCGGAGCGACCCTCTATGCGGTGGCGTCACATGAAAAGATCGATGTGAAGTTCGATGCGCGGCCAGACCGGGCGCGTTTGCAGACCTATCTTAAAAACCGGCTAGAGACGCTGGGCGATGACCACGCCCTGTTCTCAGCTTTTGCCGTTCGATTGCTGAAAGAGTGTGTCCATACCGCAAACTGGGAAAAAGCCGGAAAAATCCGCGACAAGGTCGCAACGCGATGGCTGAACGATTTCGGATTCGATATCAATCGGGCCGACGGCATCAATCCGGTCTTCATCCGGACCGAAAAAGGACAGCGAACACGTCTCCGGAAATTTGCGGCCAATTATCCGTTCTCACTTGCCATTGCGCTCTATTATTCGGGGCGGATTGAACAGAATTCAGGCAATATATCATCTGCAATTGCGGCATTCCGCGCGTCTGCGCGTGCTGCCAGAACGCTGCAATCGGCCTTCACAGCCATGTTCGCGGCCTGCCGGGAGACGGAAGAAGCCGGCCTTCGAAGCACGCTGGCCTCTGCCGAACTGGAAGCGTCAAGCCATCCGGACGCGGCAGTGCACAGCCTCCTCTCGGTCGCGGATCTGGACGGCGAGTTGTTGCAAACGGAATGGTCCCGCATCGCGTGTCATGTCTACGCGGCGAATGCGCTTTCGGGGCAGAGCGAAGCGGTTGAAGCGATCGAACCTTTTGTCAGGGGGCAAATCTCCGCCCGGATCGACCAAGAGCAGGGCCTGGATACAACCACAGGCTATGCAGCAGGCGGACTTGGGGAAACGGCCCTTCAACGCGGGCAACCAGACCATGCACGCCGATGGTTCAAAATTGCAGCTGATGCCATGAACGACCCGGCTGAAGAACTGGTTTTTACCAGGAAGGCAGCGGCACTTGAGCCCAAGCCCAAATCCCTCGGAGACCAGCTTGTTGATGCGTTGAATTCGGAACAACCCGAAGATGCAAATGAACCCGCCCGTACGCTATTGTCTTACCCGGTCGAACATCCGGAAATCTGCCGCTCAACGGCCTTTGGCCTGGGCATTTACAGCCTGAACATCAAACCCGATGCAACAGCCGCCGTGAAATGGTTTGCCCGGGCGGCCGAACTGTCCGTGGAAGATCAGAAGCTGGATGCCGAGTTTCATTTGGCATTGGCCGCAAACCGCCTTCCGGACAAGGAACGGGACCTGATTTTGCCTGACCTACTCCGAAAACTCGAAAAAGAGGTTCCAGAAAACAGTGATTTAAACTCGCGAGTGAGACTGTTAGCCGATAGGTATAGGGCCGAAACCGGCTTGAGGGAGACGCACGCGTGAGTTGGCGCCGATATATCCGATGGATCAAATGGCCCTGGCGATGGGTGTTCGATCAAAGAGAACGCAAGGATTATATCGCTCAAGCCACGTCCCGGCTGATCGCCTCAGCCATCGGTCCCAAATCCATGGTCAAGCAAACCTGGAGCGGCGAAACGGACCTGAAGACCGCAAAGGATGTGGCCGTCCTTGTGACATGGGATGCGAAAGGCCGCGTCCACGACTTCCTGATCGAGCATATGAAATCGCTCAAGAAGGCCGGACGGGCGGTCATCCTGGTGTCCAACAGTCCCAAATTTCCGGAATCCGAAATCGCGCGGGCAAAACCGTATTGCGCGCTAATCGCCTGGCGCAGGAACAGGGGGTACGACTTTGGCGCCTATCGGGATGGGCTTATGCTCGTGCCGGACTATGATGCGCTCAACTCATTGATTTTATTGAATGACAGCGTTTATGGCCCCTTTCAATCGCTCAGACCCCTGCTGAAGCAGATGAACGATAAACAGGCAGATGTCTGGGGGATGACCGACAGCTGGGATACACGCTGGCATTTGCAGAGTTATTTTCTGCTCTTTCATACGGCCGCCCTGCAAAATGAAAAAGTGCGCGCCCTCTGGACAAACTGGAAACATGTCCAATCCAAGTCGTGGATAATAAACAAGCTGGAAATCGGGTTGACCGGGCAGCTTGAGCGCGCCGGGCTTCGTTGCGCAGCGCTTTTTCCTTACCGCCGCGAAGTCACAAAGTTCGCCAATACGGTGCGGGACAATCAATTACTGGCGAATGAGAGCCTGCCGGAACCACATAGAAAACTGCTCGGCCGCATGCTGGAACTCGCCGACGCTGGCGCGCCGATGAATCCGTGTCATTTCTTCTGGGATCAGTTGATTGCGGATGGCTTTCCTTATTTGAAGCGGGAGGTATTGACCGCCAATCCGATTGGAATGCCGCGTCTCTACGAATGGAGTGATGTCATTTCTGACATCAGCGAGTATGATCCGGACCATGTCGTGCGGCATCTAAGAGCGATCGCGAAGAACCGGGTGGTGTAATGGACAGCCAGGCCGAAACCGGCTGGATCGAAACGATTAACGGCCTGTCCGAGGCCGATATTGGTCGTGCCCGGCGGTTATCGGCCGAAACCGGAGAAAGGCTGGCCCGCGCTTTGAAACGCCTGGGTGCCGCTTCGGATATTGCCATCGCGGATGCGTTGGCAAACGCAACCGGGCTTGAACGGATTTCCCTTGATGCCTTCCCGGCACAGCCTTTGGAAGCCGGGGGCGTATCGCCGCAATTTCTGCAGGACGCCAGCGCCATTCCGATCGCGTTGGAAGACCGTGAAATTGTGCTGGCGGTGGCAGATCCGACCGACCCCGCACCTGCTGAAGGGATCCGATTGGCGACGGGATTGAATGTCGCGCTTCGCGTGGCCGCCTTCGCAGACATAGAGGCCGCTCATTCGCGCCTCTACGGCGAAGCCGCCAGCGGAACCGAAAGCATTGCCGATGATTTTGGCGATGGCGAAGACTTAAAAGACCTCGCCAGCGAAGCGCCCGTCGTTCGCCTTGTGAATGACCTACTATCCGAGGCCCTGAATTCGCGCGCCTCGGATATTCATATTGAACCTTTCCGGGACCGGCTTCGTATCCGTTTCCGGATTGACGGCGTCTTGCACGATCAAACGCCGCCGAAGCCCGGGCTGGCCCGACTGGTTACCAGCCGGGTAAAAATCCTGGCCGGATTGGATATCGCAGAACGCCGGCGCCCGCAGGACGGCCGCGCCCGTACGACCATTTCCGGCCGCGCGCTCGACTTGCGGGTTGCAACCGCACCGACGGCCCATGGTGAAAGCGTCACTATTCGACTGCTGGAAGACCGGGATACGCAGGTAAAACTGGATGATCTGGGGCTTTCAGAAAAACAACGGACGCATCTGACCTCGCACCTGAGCGCGCCCTATGGATTGATCCTCGTAACCGGCCCCACCGGGTCGGGAAAAACCACCACGCTCGCTGGCGCTCTGGATCAGCTGAATGTGACCGAACGAAAGTTGGTCTCGATCGAGGATCCGATTGAATATCAGATCGAAGGCGTCAATCAGATCGCCGTGAACTCACCCATCGGTCTGACCTTCGCCAGTGTTCTCCGCTCCGTTTTGCGTCACGATCCGGATGTGATTGTGGTCGGCGAGCTCCGCGATGGTGAAACAGCCGAGATCGCGATCAATGCCGCCCTGACAGGCCATTTGGTGCTCGCGACTGTTCACACCAACACCGCCTCTGGTGCCGCCCCCCGCCTGATTGATATGGGCGTGGACCCGGCGCTGCTTCGATCAACATTGCGTTTATCCATTGCCCAGCGGCTGGTGCGCCAGCTTTGTCCGGACTGCAAGACGCCGGACGCCCCGCCTCCGGGCCTGAAAACCGCGTGGAAGGCCGTCGGCTGTGAGCACTGTGCTCATACCGGATATCGCGGCCGGATTGGCGTGTTTGAGTTCGTTGATATCAAGGATGACATCGCGGATGCGCTGAAATCCGGTGTCGCTGCGTCTGAGATAGAAAAGCTGGCACGGCAGAAAAACATGTCTTCCATTCGCGGAGATGCGCTCACCAAGGTTGAGGCCGGCATCACCTCGATCGACGAGGTCAATCGCGTACTGGGAGCCGCCTGATGGCGCTCTTTGCGGTCCGCGCTATCCGGCCAGATGGCGGTGAGGAAACCGTGCGCATCGAAGCCACGGACAAAACCGCTGCGGCGGCAACGGTCACCGCCCGCGGGCTGACACCCATCCGGGTTCAACCTGCGCGCCAGACCGCGCAAAGGCAGGCCTCTGGCCGGTCCCGCAAATTGGCGACCCGCATTGCCCGCGAACTTTCTGTGTTGATCGCCGCCGGGCTCAGCATCGAACCGGCCCTGGCGGCGTTGTCGCGTCACGCCGCAGATAAAAGATTGAAAGAGGCCGCAGACACGCTGCTGGCCGATGTGCGGAACGGCGCCTCTCTCTCCGAGGCTTTCGCGAAAAGACCGGAGCATTTCCCTGCGCCTTTCCCCGAAATTGCGGAGGCTGGCGAAGCGGGTGGAGCGCTAGGGGCGGCTCTGGGAGACCTGGCTGACGCGCGCGAACGCCGGGAGGCCGTCGAAGCATCTATTCGCGGGGCTCTGGCCTATCCGGCCTTTCTTCTGATCATGGCCATCGGAGCGGTTTCAGCTTTGCTGGTGTTCGTGGTTCCGCGTTTCGAAGGCCTGTTTGACCAGATTGGCCGGGACGTGCCGGTGCAAGCCGAATTCGTATTCGGTGCCGCGCGAGCGGTCGCCACTTATGGCCCGTGGATTTTGGCGCTGATCATTGGATTGGTCGTGCTTGCCAGGATCGCCCTCGCGCGGCCGGATATACGTGAAGCATTTGATCGATGGACGTTGGGATTGCCGCTGATTGGCGACAGCATCCGGACCATGATCGCCGCCCGCTTTTGCCGGGTTCTCGCGCTGCTTTTACAAAATGGCCTATCCGCCGTGCCGGCTTTGCGCCTCGCCGCGAGAGCAGCCGGAAACCGGTGGGCTGTGCGGCGTCTGGGAGAAGCCCTAGCCGAAGTTCGTACCGGACGCGGGTTTTCTGAACGTGTAGAAGCGTCAGATGTCCTGCCCCCGCTTGCAGCCGAGTTGCTGTCAGTCGGTGAGGAAACCGGCGATCTTGGCGCTGCAGCCGGGCGGCTCGCCAGCTTCTATGAAACCCAGTTTGAACAGAATTCGCGATTAATCGCCCGAATTGTCGAACCCGCCGTCATCGTGTTTGCCGGCCTTGCCATTGGCGGCGTGATCGTGTCGATTCTCTCCGCACTGGTCAGTATCAATCAGGTTGACTTCTAGAGGCTCATCATGCGCCAGACAAATAACACCAAATCAGACCCGCGAAGCGGCTACTCTTTGATAGAGATCATCGTTGTGTTGGTCATTATAGGCCTCTTGATCGCGCTGGTCGGACCTCAGGTTTTTCGCTTTGTCGGGCGTGCCAACAGTGACACCGCAGCCGCTCAAATCGAAAGTATTGCAACCCAGTTGAACTTCTATCGCCTCGAAAATGGCGATTACCCTGACGATCTGTCCGCGCTGGTGCTGGAAGACAACCAATCGGTGCCAAACGACCCATGGGATCAACCCTATGTCTATGAATATCTGGGCACAGGTCAGGCCCGCATAGGCACCTATGGCCGCGATGGCGAGGAAGGCGGTGAAGGCGAGGATGAGGACATCTTCCGCACGATCCAGTAGGCCAATCAACCACCGATCAGACCCCGGATCGGGCTACACGCTTACGGAATTACTGGTCGCGCTACTGGTCCTCGGGCTGGTGACCGCCCTGGTCGCCCCGATGCTGTTCCGGACGTCCCCGCAACGCGAATTAACCCGTTCCATCGAATTGATCGAACAAGCGGCCCGCATGGCCCGTACGGAAGCCCGATTGACCGGTCAGGATACCCTCCTGCGACTGGATGTGGACGCCCGCACCTTGCTCGTTTTGCCAAGCGAACAGACCTTCGCCTTGAACCGCGATATCGAGATCCGGGCAACCGTCGCCGAAGCTGAACTCGACGGAGACCTGGCCTCTGTCCGTTTTTTTCCAGAGGGCGCAACAACAGGCGGCACCTTCCTGCTGGCACTGGAGGACCGCGAAGCGGCCATGCGGATTAATTGGCTGACCGGGCAGGCAGAAAGGCTCGATCCCGATGAGCTCGACTAAGCGCGGTTTCACCCTGGTCGAGACGGTAATTGCCATGGCGCTGGCGAGTGCCGGGCTGGCGGCCGTGTATCAGGTCTATGCGTCTGCCGCCCGCGCCGAGCAAGGGGCCAGCCAGGCCGAGGCCGCCGCGGCGATTATGGAAAATCTGATGCTGACCATTGATGATAACGCGTCAGGTCAAACCGAAAACTTTGACTGGACGGTTGAAATTGCACCGTCTGCAGAACTGGATCAGTTGGAGATCATCACCATCCGGCTGACGACCGAAACGGGCCGTAATTTTGAGCTCCGCTACGAACGCGCACGGGCAGAGGCGCCGCAATGAAGCGTGGTTTCACTCTCGCGGAGATGCTGATCGCGCTCGCCCTGACGGCGCTAGCGATTGGCATCATCTCGGAAGGCGTCCGCCGCTCGCTGGATTTCCAGAACCAGCTGATGGCCTTCCGCACCGAGCGTGAAGACCAGAGCGCAGCCCTAGAGGCGGTACGAAGCCGCCTTGAACGATTGCTGCCGGCCATTCGCACTGAAACCGAAGACGGCGAAAGCGGCGTATATTTTATTGGTCAGCCGGATCGTTTGGTCTTCCTGAGCGCGGATCCGGGATATCCATCGCGTGCAGGCGTTTATGAATACCGCATGGAGATCGTGCCGGAAGACGGCGAATCGGACACCGGGCCTGCTCTGATTGTCTCGCGCCGGTCACTCACGGATCTCGACCGGTTCAACCAGCCCGATGAAGCGTGGCAAAGCTGGACATTGCCGCTCAGCCAATCGGTAAGCTTTGGCTATGCCGAAGCTGGCAGTAGCGGCTCTTCAAGCTGGCAAAGCCAAAGTGATTATCCCGGCTTGATCACCCTTGTGGCGGACGGCGCCGAAATGCCTTCGATCAGCATTCCATTGCCACAGGCTGCGCCGGAAACAGAGGCGCCGGACCCCGGATCGGAAAACATGGCGCAAAATGAGGCGGGTGAGCCATGAGATCGCGCCGCGGAATTGCGCTTTTGATGGTGGTGGCACTGCTGGCGCTTTTGTCAGTCGCAGCGGGAATGACTGCCCTTTCGGCGCGCACATCCGCCTCCAGCGCATTCGCCAGCCTGGAACGATTGGAGTTGCGCGCGTCGATTGATAGCGTGGTTGCACGTGCGGCGATCCAGCTCGCAGATGAAAATGATGGCACCCGCTGGCGCGCGGATGGGCGGCTCTATGAAATTGCCATCGGGGATATCGAGCTGGATATCCGCATTGTCGCAGAAAACGGACGCTTTGACCTCAATCAGGGCAACCCTGAAATCCTGGCCGCCCTGTTGGAAGAAATCGAGATATCACCTCTAGCAGCGCGCAGGATTTCCGGTGCCTTTGCAGATTGGCGCGACGAAGACGACGATGTCGGGCAAAACGGCGCAGAATCTGCCGCATATCGGGCAGATAACCGCCCTCCCCCCGGCAATCGCCCCTTCATTGCGGTTGAGGAGTTCCGCAATGTTCTGGGCGTTGACCGCGACGTCTTCTCACGGGTCGAGCCCTATCTGACCCTTTATGGGACCGAAGCAGTTTCTGCTGAAATCGCACCTCCCTTGCTCATAGAGGCCGCAGGCGTTTCCTCCGGAGATGCGCGGCGGATACTGTCGGCGCGAGCAAGAGGGGGCGAGCCGCCTGAAATCGACGGTTCGGCAGGGTTTGATCCTGACCAGCCAGCCGTTTATGCGATTTTCATCGAGGCAGAGGCCGGATCCGGTGCGCGAATGGCGCGTGAAGTCATCATTCATCTGCCCGGCGAAGAAGACTTGTATGATGTGCTATCCCGGCATAGCCATGTATTTGGATATGCCGAGTTTCTCAATCCGGAGCCGGATGCGTGACATCAATAGTGAACGCCATTCAGCGGGGCCTCAGCGCGTGGCGCGACGACGTGGACAGTGCAGCCGCCGATTTGCCGGTGATCGGCGGATTGTTCGCGCGCTCCTGGCGTGTGCTGCGCTATGATGCTTCAGGCTGCGTGTACACGAATGCAGACGGGGAAACGCTGGAGATTTCCGCGAGTGAGGATGCGGACGCCGCGAGGGCCGAGATCGCGCGGCTCGGGCGCAAGGGCCCACTGGTTCTGCGGTTGGCTGCGCCCCTAGGACTTAAACGGGAAGCGAGCTTTCCGACCGCCGCAAAAAAACACCTGGAGGAAGCGATCGAGCTGGCGCTTCCACGCCTTTCGCCTCTGCCAGTGGAAGACATCCTCTTCGCTGCGGATACATCCGGGATTTCAGAGACTGATGGCCGCTTCAGCCTGCCGATATCGATCATGCGGCAAGACACGCTCGCCGCGGCGATGCGGCGGGCAAGCGAATTTGGCCTCGACATCGCCGCTGTCGATCTTGAAACAGATGATCCGCGTGCCGCACCGGCAATCGATTTGCGGGAGAACAGATCCTCGCCGTCATCAGGACGTTCAGCCTTCATGATGAGTGCGGTGATCACCAGCATTCTGCTGGTTGCGATTGCAGGTCTCACGCTGGACCGGAATCTCCGCCTGGATCCGGTCTATGAAGCAGCCCGCCGACCGGCCAGCCTGGAAGCGCGCCTGGAAGCGGCCATCGAACATGCCGAGGACAAATCACGTGCAGGCTCTGCCGTTGCGGCGTTGGCGGATCTAAGCCGCCGGTTGCCCGATGGGGCCTATGTAACGGGTGTTTCCTATGAAAATGGCACCCTGCGATTGACGGGCCTTGCCTGGGATGCGGCCGCCGCCTTGCGGGCGCTGGACGCTGCGGATGAATTTGCTGACGCCGCCTTTGACGGCGCGACCGTCAGGGATGAGGAAACCGGGCGCGAAAGATTTGAACTCACAGTGCGCCATCGTGTCACTGGGAGCCGGTCATGAGCGCCAGTCCGCGGCAATTGATCTCGCTTGCCTGTACGGGCGTAGTTGTCCTGGCCGCCTCCATCTATTTTGCGATGACACTGAATGGCTGGTTCAAGATTCAAGCGGATACCGAGACGGCAATCGCCGAGCAGGCTGTTCCCCCGGCGGCCGACCCGGCGCGTTATCTAACACCAGGTGACAATCTCGCTGTCGCAACCTCAAACCTTCAAAGCCGGCTGAATTCCGCCGCGCGCAGCGCAAATGTCACAGCAAGCCGTGTCCAGATTTCCGATCCTGATGAGCGGGATCCGCTCGCATTGCGCCTCGAATTCCAAGCAGAAGGCGAAATGGAAAACCTCGCCCAATTGCTGCATTCCCTGGAAGCAGGATTGCCTGCATTGATCATTGAAGAAGCGCAACTGACCCCCATTCGCCGGTCTGAACGCCTGCAACTGACCGCGACCGTGAGCGCGCGACGCGAGCCGGGAGGCGATTCGTGACCCAACGAACCCGCTTGCTTCTCCTGGTAGCCGCTGTCCTCGTGGTGTTGGTCGCGCTTCGATATCTGGTCTGGACCGACACGGGTGTTGTCCAGCCATCGCCCCCGGCTGAACGAGCAAGCTCAACTGTCGAGATCCGTCAGGAAACCGGCGATTTCCTTCCAGGATTCGAGTCCTTCGATGCCATTGCTGCCAGACCGCTTTTCAGGTCCGACCGCCGGCCAGCGCCCGTTGAGGTCGTTCAAGCCCCTGTATTGACACCACAAACGGCAACACAAATCGGCGAGCCGGAATTTACGGTTATCGGCACCGTGACCGGGCCCGAGGGCGGCGTGGCAACGATTAGGACAGAGGGGGAAACCCGCCGGGCCTATGTCGGCGATACAATTGAAGGCTGGAGGATTGATTCAATTTCCAGAAGTTCGATCGAAGTCTCCAATAGTGGCAATGCCTATCGGCTGCCGATTGGCGAACGCGAGCCGTAAGCGGGATTGTTGCAAGGAAACGCGCCCGGAAAAACGAAGCGCAGGCCGGACTGGGTCAGTAGCATTGCGGGCCAGCCAATTCACGTTATTGTAGGCGGAGTTTGACGGTTTTCGTCTCCCCCGGCGATGTTTATGGAGTACAGCATGATACGAGCATGGATGGCGGCAATTGCGCTCTCTATCGCGCCCGCCTCGGCAGCTTGGAGCATGGATATGTTCCAGGGTGCCCAAACGCTCGCTTTCGATGGCGCGGCAGGCGATGAAGTCCGTTTCGAAAGCCTGTCTCCGAATGTTATGGAAATGTTGCCGGGCGAGCGTATCGAGTTGAACATCGGGGCGGGATATACCGCTGAACTCGACCGGATCGATGAACAGGCATTGGGCGCACGCACCTGGATCGGACGCCTCGAAGGGGGCGATCTCACCGATCGCGTGATTATTTCAGAGCTGAATGGCATCGCCTTCGGACGAATCGCAACGCATGACGGGGTCTGGAACATTGTTCCTGACGCAAATGGCGGGCACAGGGTCTTCCGGCATCCAGATAATGCGACCCGTGCCTATGGCTCCGATGATCAGGTGCTGCCGAGCGCGCCTGCGCTGGTCAGCGCGTATGAAGCCACCGCAATTCCGGCTTCGAACATTGATTCTGGACAAGCCGTCCCGGTCGGATCGAACGGCACGCTGGATATTGCCGTCGTCTATACACAAAGCATGGTCGACACTTGGGGCCTCGCCGTTGGCGGACGCGTGCAATACCTGATCGCCCTTCTTGATCAGGCTCTGGTCGAAAGCGACACAGGGATGCGGGCCCGGCTCGTTCATCTTAGCCAGGTCACAGGCGTAGAAGCCGCCAGCAATACAGCCACGATCTATGATCTTGAAGATGGTGTCGTGAACGGCATTGCTTCGGATAACCAGCCGCAGGGCGCCGGCCAGGATTTCAGCAGCCTGCAAGCCGTTCGCGATGCGGTTGGCGCTGACCTTGTCGTGCTGGTTCGTCGCCACTTCAGCCCGTCTGGCACCGTCAGCCGTCCTGGCGGCACCTGCGGGGCGGCATTCATCTCGGGTAGCGGCAATGGCTCAATTGGTCCGGCGGATGCCGGTATGGGCCTCTCGGTGGTCAGCGACTTCATCGACGGGAATGATACCAACCTCACTGACGGATACAGCTTTTGCTCGGACTTGTCCTTTGCCCAGGAAGTCGGCCACAATTTGGGTTTTGCGCACAATCGCGAGAATATCGGCGCGAGTGGCGTTTTTGACTACGCAAATGGCTATCGTGTCGATTGCGAATTCATCACCATCATGGCGCAGGGTTCAGAGCAATCGCCTGGCGTAAATTGCCCCGGTGCGGGCCGGCATGAAGTCCAGGTTCCCTATTTCTCCAACCCGGGCATAAATCTTTGCACGAATGGGGCCCCTTGCGGCGTTGACTCAAATAGCGCGAATTCCGCCGACAATGCGCTGGCGGCGCGCAATGCCGGCCTCAACGTCAACAATTTCCGGGCGGAAGTGCCTCGCATCCGCTCGTCGATTCTGCCGATTTCGCGGTCTGTCAGAAACGGCCAGACGGCAACCGCGTTTGCGACCCTGATCAATCCGGCCAGCTCCAATACGACCGCACAAGGCTGTGGGTTGCGGCTGGCCGGGTCTGACGCCTCAAGCTTTACATTCCAGACAACCGATGCGTCCAATGAATTGACCGGCACGGCAAACACACCGGTCGACATCCCTGCAGGCGGGTCCCAGAATTTCGTTTTTGCGGTGACATCGGCCACAACTTTCGTGAATGACAGCAATCAGGTTGGTTTCA
Organism: Hyphobacterium sp.; assembly: GCF_965228115.1. Classification (GTDB taxonomy): domain Bacteria; phylum Pseudomonadota; class Alphaproteobacteria; order Caulobacterales; family Maricaulaceae; genus Hyphobacterium. Next base: position 1,386,167 of record NZ_OZ245794.1, read on the forward strand.
CCGTTCCCAGCATCAATGATGAAACCGAGCTTTTCATCGAAGCCTATTGTGCCAATCGGCGTTCGGATGAATATGTCCGGGGTCTGAATTCGCTCAGCTTCACCTCATCCCCCTCACCGGTCGCAGATGTGATCGCCCTCGTGGCAACGGTTAATAATGACGGCTGGATCGACATTCCGGCCACCGGCAATCCGGTCGGCATTGCTTCCGTGGCAGTCTCGAATGTTGGACAAGGCGTGATTATATCGGCATCTGCCGATACCGGCGGCCGGTCTTTCGGCATTGAGAGAATTGAGCTTTGCGGCACGGATGCGCAAGGCAATTGCCTGACAGCGAGAGATGATACCATCAACGCCATTCTTCAAACAAATGGTGTTGCGACTTTCGCCATATTTGTGCGCGGGAATGGACAGGCAATTGAAGCCAACCCTGCAACCAATCGGATTTTCATCCGATTCCGCGAAGGAAATGCCCTGCGCGGAGCAACGAGTGTCGCCGTTCGAACCCAATAAGGAGGCTGATATGACCCGTCATCTCGCGACTTTTTCCTTGTCTGCTACGCTGGCATTGTCGTGTTCAACGATGGCGATGGCCGACATAATGGTGAGCCAGAATGACGGCCAATGGCAGGTCAGCGCCGAGGGCGAACGCCTTTCCGAAGTCCTTGAAACCATCCAGGCCGAAGCGGGATTCCGGCTTGTCGGTGCCGACCGGCTTGTCGACAACAACCCGGTGACCGCCGAACTCGAGGGTTCGATCGATGACGTTCTTGGCCGTTTGCTGGCAGGCTTTGATTATGCGCTCGTTTACGGCGAGACCCCTGAAACCCAGAATGATCTTCAGCGAGTGGTTCTGTTGTCCGGACGCGCGGGCAGCGCACCGGATGAAAGCCAGCGGCTAAGCGCGGAACGCATTCCCGCGGACATAACCGAGGAAGAGGGCCGGCGGGTCAGCGATTTGCTGCAGCGTCAAGTCCAGCCTTTGATTGACGCCGAATCCGGGGAAGAGGCGACGACACCGGCCACGACAACAGCATCGAATGAAACACAATCCGGCAATGATGAACCGCCGGCGGGTGATGATTATGAGCTTGATCCGGAAACGCAGGCCGCGCTGGCGGAAGCAACACAACGGGCCCAACAGGACCTGCAAGCATTGGTGAATGCGCTGCGCGCGGCAGAACAAAACTCTGGCAATGACAATTGATCACTGAGGCCATTGAGAGATTTGGAACACCCCGGTCATGCCGGGGTGTTTTCGTATCGGCCTTCAGGCAAATCGAGGGCTAAAGACAGGTTCTGCAGGGCCTGAACGGCTGCGCCTTTCTGAAGGTTATCCAGCGCGCTGACGACCGTAAATGCCCGCCCGTCCTCGCCCAGCGAGAACCCGCCGATCATGCTGCCCGGCTGACCAGAAATCTGGGCTGGTTCAGGCGCAACGTCATTCAAGCTGAGCAGGGCTTCGTCTGCGTAGGCAGTTTCGTAAATCTCCCGCAGCGTTTCTAGATCGGACGGCTCGGCCAATGTCATCTGAACCGTCGTGATCAATCCGCTGAAAAAGGGCGCAACGTGCGGGGAAAACCGAACCGGACGACCCAGATGGTGCGCCATTTCCTGTTCGTGAATATGTCCGGTCAGCGCGTATGGGATCAGATTATCTTTCAGGGCCGCAGCATCATTCTTCCGCGAGGGCGTGGTCCCCGCGCCTGAATAGCCCGATACACCAAACACGTGGGCCGAGCCGGACAACAGCGTCCGGACCGGAGCAATCGCCAGCTGGCCGCAAGTTGCATAGCAGCCCGGATTGGCAATCCGCTTGGCCCCTTTGAGGGGTTCGCGGCCATAGATTTCTGGAAGTCCATAGACCCAGTCCGGCGCGAACCGGTAATCTGCCGAGAGATCCACGATGACTGTTTCCGGCGAGACCGCCTCAACAAAGGGCGCTCCGGCCCCGTTCGGCAAAGCAAGGATCACGGCGTCCAGCGCCTGCCCGGCTAGATCCCTGGGTGAGATTGCTTTAAACAGAAGGTCTGATTTCAGCTCGGGGGCCGTGGCCGTGACGGGTTGACCGGCGAGCTCTCGTGAGCTGGCGAGAACCAGTTCCATATCGGTTCGCCAAGACAGATGGCGGAGGATCTCGCGGCCTGTATATCCGCGCCCTCCGATGAGACCAATCCGTGCCGTCATGGCACCGCAACCAGGGTTTCCGGAAGCGCGGCAATATGATCCGCGAGGCCTGGCATGCGCGAGATATCGTCCTCGCCACGCCAGAAAACCGTCCAGTCGCCTTTTCTGACAGCCCCATCACATTGGCTGAAATAGAATTGGTTGATCGGGTTCAGCGTTTTGGAACGCCAATAGAGCCGCGGCGCGTAATCCACGAGCTGATGCCAGACCGCCCGCGCCAGCCCTTCTCCCCGCGCATCTTCCATCACCGCGAACTTGTCCAGATAGAGGACTTCATCAATGCGCCCCACAACCGCCGCTGCGCGATAATGTTCGGTCACGATCAACCGATCCAGAGCCAGCTGGTCCCGATACCCCTTTACCGGCGCCTTGCCAAAAGAGGCTTCGATCAGCGCTTCAAGACGGTCCCAATCGATCTTGTCGTGTTGTGTTTCGTGAATGATCCGTTCACCGCGCCGTACGAGCGTGCCGGCCCCTGCATGTGTGAAAAGCTCCTGGCTCAGCCCTTCTGGAGAGGTGATGGCGACAGAGCTTGTGAGCGGGAGCGTCTCCAGCAGCGCCTGGATCTGATCGATTTTCAGCCGCATCCCGCCACTGATCCACTCTGCTGACGCCAGCCAGTCACGATCGCTCGCCAGATTTAGCGCCGAGATAATAGTCCCGTCCGCATCGAGCAATCCGCCGGTTTCTGTCAGGAAAATGACCTTGTAAGGCTGCAGGGTCTCGACCAGTGCGGCAACGGCATGGTCGGCATTGATATTGACCAGCTCGCCCGCCCCTGTTTCACCCAGACAGGCCAGAACCGGAATTTCTTCGCCCCGGACCGCGGCATCAACAAGATCGAGCGAAACACCGGACATTTCGCCAACGCGGCCATAAACGTCTTCATCCAGCAGCCTGGCGCCGAATACGCCTGTCGGGATGCAGGCCGCTCGCCCCCCCTGATCTCGTATAGCATCGACGATCGCGATATTGGCCTTGCCCAGCGCCTCCCGGATCACTGGAATCGCCTCGCGCGGCGTGACACGAAGATTATTGACCTTTTTGCTTTCAATCCCGGCCTGGCTCAACGCCTCATCCAGCTGCGGGCCGCCGCCATGAACCACGATGGGAGACAGGCCGACGGTCTGCAAAAACGTCAGCGCTGCGGCCAACCCGTCGAGATCATCACGAATAACGGCACCGCCAACCTTCACAACCGCAAAACGCGACTGATCCAGTTTGGAAAACCGGTTCAGATATTCGCGCACTTCCTTGCCATCGCGCATGTGCGAGAGGAGACGCAGGATCGTCGCACGGGTCGCAGCTTCACTCATCAGATCGTCTCGGAATCCCGGGCGAGCGCTTCGAGCATCGCCTTTTGGACATGAAGCCGGTTTTCAGCTTCTTCAATGCCGAGAAAAGCCGGGGAATCGACAACATTATCAGCGATTTTCACATTCCGGCGCATGGGCAGGCAATGGCTGACCACGGCATTATTGGTCATCGACATTTTGGCCTCATCGACCATGAATCCTGATCCTTTGGCGCGGTAGGGGGCCTCGCCGTCCCATTGCCCGTAAAAGGGCAAAGCGCCCCAGCTTTTCGCATAAACCATGTCCGCGCCGCGATAGGCGGCTTCGACATCGGTTGTCAGATCAAAGCTGGCGCCATGCGCGGCACAGTTTTCAGCCGCAGCTGACATGTAACGCTCGTCCAGACGATAAACCTCATCAGGGACAAGCATCCGGACATTCAGACCGAATTTGGACGCCATCAGAATGGCAGAATTCGCCACTGCGGTATTCAGCGGCCTCGGATGAGGTACCCAGGTGAGAAGGAATGTCTTGTCCTTCACATCGCCAAGCTTCTCCTGCAGGGCCATCATCATCGCCAGTTCCTGACAGGGATGAACGATGGTTTCCATATTCACGATGGGCACGCTGGCGTGGCGGGAAAAAGCCGTGATCAGCGGGTCTTCGCGTTCAGCTTCCCAGTTTTCAAATTTCGGGAAACACCGGATCGCGATCATATCGACATAGCGTGAAAGCACCCGCGCGGCTTCGATGACGTGCTCCTCGGCATCGCCATCCATCACGGCACCCGGTTCAAACTCCATCGGCCAGGTTCCCGACCGGGCGTCCAGCACGATTCCGCGGCCTCCCAGCTGCGCGATCCCGATCTCGAATGAGGTCCGTGTGCGCAGCGAGGGGTTGAAGAATACAAGCGCCACGCTTTTGCCTTCGAGGGCTGAACTGGATGCACCTGCCTTGAGCGCGCGGGCGCGATCCAGCACGGCCTGCAGCTCGTCTTGACCCCAATCCTCGGTCGTCAGAAAATGGCGCATCATCGTCCTTCTCATGGCGCTGACGTCTCGCCTTGCGAGACCTCACATGTGCAAGGGCGAAGGTTTATCGTCCCCTTGCCAGCCGCGATAGCCCCCAGCGCGAAAAGCCTGCAATCACGCTTGCGCGCCAACCGGTTGATCCGATGGCGGGAATGCCGCACAAGACGGGCATCAAAGAACCGGAAGACCAAATGAGCGTTCTTGCTGTCATCCCCGCCCGCTACGGGTCTACCCGTTTCCCGGGCAAGCCCCTTGCCGAAATCGCTGGCCAAAAAATGATCGAGCGTGTCTGGCGGCATACGGCCGCCGCAGACGGCGTGGATCAGGTTGTTGTTGCAACAGATGACGATCGCATTGCTAACGCTGTCACAGCTTTTGGCGGTGACGCCGTGATGACACCGGCAAGCTGCCGCAATGGAAGCGAGCGCGCCCTGGCGGCGTATGACGCGCTCGATAGCGACGCGGATATCATCGTGAATGTGCAAGGCGATGCCGTGCTGACGCCGCCCTGGGTAATCGGGGCCGTGCCGACACTTATGCGGTCGGACAGCTCGATCCGGATGGCCACGCCCGCCGTGAAAATGCCGCCTGACACCGAGACCAAATTCCGTGCCGCCAAGGCAGCGGGAGAGGTGGGCGGCACAACGGTCGTCTTCGACCGGCAAATGAATGCCTTGTACTTCTCCAAAACCGTGATCCCGTTTCAGCGCAACGCCGAAGCTGGAACGCCCACCTGGCAGCATATTGGCCTCTATGGCTATCGCGCCGATACGCTTCGTGAGATTGTCTCGTTGGAACCCAGCCCGCTGGAGAAAGCAGAAAGTCTGGAACAGCTGCGAGCGCTGGAAAACGGCATTGGCATCAAGATCGTTGAAGTGGACTATTCCGGGCGCTCGGCCTGGTCGGTCGATGCCCCGTCTGATGTGGCCGAGGTTGAGGCAATTATCGCGCGTGAGGGAGAGCTGGTGCCGTGAGCCTGCTTCTCCTTGCACGACATGGAAATACGTTCGGACCCGGAGACAAAATCGTCTGGGTCGGCGCCAAGGAAGATTTGCCGCTGGTCAAATCCGGTGAAGCCCAGGCCGCCTTGCTAGGCGAGAGCCTGCGCGAACGCAGCCTGGCACCTGCAACGCTCGTCGCCGGGCCGCTCAAACGCACACGCCGGGCGGCCGAGATTATCAAGGCCATTACCGCCTCTGATGCCCCCATCAACATCGACAAACGCCTGACCGAGATCGATTATGGCTTATGGGGCGGCAAGACCGATGAAGAAATCACCGCCGAATTCGGCCCCGACGCAGTTGCAAACTGGCGCGATCATCATCAGCGGCCCGAAAAGGCCGGCTGGAAACCCGACCCGGACACGTTGAAGGCCAATGCCCTCGGCGTACTCGCAGATATGGCATCTTCCGAGAGCCCCGCGATGGTCATCACGTCGAACGGCATTCTCCGCTATTTCCACACCGCCCTTGGCTTTGCCGGTGATGCCAAGGTAAAAACCGGTCATGTCTGCGCGGCGCGCCGCGAGGGGGAAGCATGGCGGCCTCTTTTCTGGAACCAAGCCCCTGATCAGCTGCCGGAGTTGCCATGAGCCGGCCGTTGGACGGGATTCGCGTTATTGAGCTCGCAGGGATCGGGCCGGGTCCTTTGGCCGGTCAATTGCTGGCGGATCTGGGTGCCGATGTGATCAGCATCGACCGCAAGGCCGAGCCCGTCATGATGGAGCGGCCCAAAGATGCCAATCGGCGCAATAAGCGCTCCATCGCCATCAATCTGAAAGCGGAAGGCGCATCAGATATCGTCCTGAAGCTTTGTGAAACCGCGGACATTCTGTTTGAAGGGTTTCGCCCCGGCGTCGCGGAACGCCTCGGTCTGGGTCCGGATAATGTGCACGCCGTTAATCCAGCTCTGGTCTATGGCCGGCTCACCGGCTGGGGACAGGACGGACCGCTGTCTGATCGCGCCGGCCATGACATCAACTATATCTCCATCACCGGCGCGCTGGACGCCATCGGCAGCAAGGACAAGCCGGTCCCTCCCCTGAATCTGGTGGGGGATTATGCCGGCGGTTCGCTGATGCTGGTCTATGGGATGATGGCGGCCCTCGTGAAAGCAAAGTCCACGGGCAAGGGCGATATCGTCGATGCGGCCATGACCGATGGCAGCGCCGCAATTATGAGCCTGATCCATTCCCTTCGCGCCGGTGGGCTCTGGAAGGATGAGCGCGAGGCCAACCTGATTGATGGCGGCACACCTTTTTACCGCTGCTATGAAACCGCTGACGGCAAATTCATGGCGGTCGGGTCAATCGAACCGCAGTTTTTTGCCGAGCTGATAACCGGTCTGGGCCTCTCTGAAGACTGGCTGGCCAGGCAATATGACCAAACCGCCTGGCCCGGCCTGCAGGCCGAGTTGGAATCAGTGTTTAAGACGAAATCCCGAAAAGAATGGACGGCGCACTTTGAAACGACGGATGCGTGCGTCTCGCCGGTTCTGACCATGGGCGAAGCGCCAGGCCATCCCCACAACCAAGCCCGCGGAACATTCGTCGAGCAGGACGGATACTTGCAGCCCGCCGCGGCTCCGCGCTTTTCCGGCGGCGAAAGTGACATCCGGCGTGGCGCCTATTTTCAGGGCGAGGATACGGCCACCATCTTGAAAGAAGCTGGCTATAACGAAGGGATGATTGCCGCCATGATTGAAGCTGGACAGGTGCAGCAATCCTCATGATGGAGCCCATTATCATCGTTGGCGCCGGACAGGCTGGCGTGCAATTGGCGGACAGCTTGCGCCGCGAAGGGTTTGATGGACCGATCACGCTTGTGGGTGACGAGAATCAACCGCCCTATCAACGTCCGCCCTTGTCAAAAGCGTTTCTGTTGGACCAGATCGAAGAGGCCCGGCTGCCGCTTCGCCCCTATGCGTTTTACGAACAGCGCAACATCATCCCGCGTTTCGGTGTCCGCGTGACTGCAATCGACCGGGCGGCAAAAACGATCACGCTCGATACCGGCGAAACGCTGAGCTATGCCAGGCTTGCGCTTTGCCTTGGGACTTCGGTCCGTATTCCCCCCATTCCGGGTGCAGATCGGCCCCATGTTCACGTCCTGCGGACACTGGACGACAGTCTGGCGCTCAAACGCGCCATGGCTGATGCCAACTCGGTCGCCGTGATCGGCGGCGGGTTTATCGGCTTGGAGGTGGCGGCCTCGGCGCGCAAGCTCGGCAAACAGGTGACGGTCATCGAAGCCCTCGACCGGGTAATGAAGCGCGCGGTCAGCGAGCCGGTTTCGCGCTTTTTCGAAGATCTCCACCGCTCGGAAGGCGCAGGCTTACGCCTTGAAACCCTGACGGCCCGAATTGATGAGGCCACGCTCGAGCTTTCCGATGGTGAAACGATCCCCGCCGATCTGGTCGTTCTGGGGACGGGGGTCAGCCCTTGCGATGATCTCGCCGTGTCTGCCGGACTTGATTGCGACAATGGCATCATCGTCGATGAGTATTGCCGCACGTCCGATCCGGATATCGTAGCGGCAGGCGATTGCGCCAATCATCCCAATTTCCTGACCGGTGAACGCTTGCGTCTGGAATCGGTTCAGAATGCCATCGACGAAGCCAAGATCGCCGCAAAAACCCTCACCGGCACACTCGACATATACAAGGCCGTGCCCTGGTTCTGGTCAGACCAGTATGACATCAAACTGCAGATGGCTGGCCTGTCCATGGATACAGATGAGAGCGTTATGCGCGGTGACCCCGCATCAGGATCGTTTTCGATTTTCTACTTCAAAGACGGTCTGGTCATGGCGGCAGATTCGATCAACGCTCCAGCCGACCATATGGCCGCTCGCCGGATACTTGCGAACGAGCAACGCGACCTCACGCCACAGCAAGCCGCCGATCGTGAATTTGACCTGAAGCTGGCTTTCTAGACTTTCCCGGTCACAGGGACCAAAGCGCCGGTGACGGCTTTGGCCGCATCAGACGCCAGAAACAGCATGACCGAGGCCAGATCCTCCGGCTTCACCCAGATATCGGGGTCCGTATCGGGCATATCTGCCCGGTTTTGCGGCGTATCGATGATTGAGGGCAAGACGGCATTTACGGTCACATTCGTTGACTTCAATTCTTCTGCCAACGCTTCGGTCAATCGCATCACACCGGATTTCGACGCGGTATAGGCGCCCATACCCTCGCCCGCCTTCAGCGCGGCTGCCGCGCCGACATTGACGATCCGGCCAGCGGGCGCCGCTTTCAGATAAGGCAACGCCATTTTGCAAGCGGTGGCCGCGGTTTTCACATTGATCGTGTAAAGAAAGTCCCAGCTTTCCAGATTGCCACCTTCCAGAGTTTCCCAACGGAACCCCCCCGCAATGTTGAGCAGCGCATCAAGCCGGCCATGCTCTTTGACGATACCATTGAACAGATCGGCGACCGCCTCCGCGTCCGTCATATCCACACCGCCCATCGCATGAGCGCCGTCGGGGAAGCTTTCGCGCGGCTCCTCAGCGCGATCGATGGCAATAACCGTCCAGCCGGAACCCAAGGCCGAGCGCACGACGAACTCTCCCAGAAATCCGAAACCACCGGTGATGGCGATGACTTTGTTTGCCATGAAAGCCTCCTTTGAATGCGCGGGACACTAGCGTTCAAGCGACGCCTGACAAGCGTTCCGGCATCGAATGACCCGGATTATGCCCGCAGATTGTCACAAAAGAGGGGGATGAAAATTCCCGCGACCCGTGAAATGATGGGCGCAAGGGGAAGGGATAGGGAGACCACCATGACACACCGGGCTTTGCGCTGGGGATTCGCCGCTGCCGCATCTGTATCATTTGTTCTTGCAGCATGTTCCGAACCGGAAACCGGGGGCACCGGCCCCGCTGAGGCGGACGGGATAGAACTCGCAAGCCGCTCGGCCAGTGCGCCTCGGCCCGAACCCGAATATCCGGACAGCTTTGATTATCTGCGCTACCGCATTGATGTGTCCGACGCCCAACCCGCAGCGTGCTTTATCTTTTCCGAAGCACTCGACCCGGCGGTTGATTATGGACCCTTTGTCGAGCTGGATCCGCCGCTAAGCGTTGCGCTTCGGGTGGATGGTTCCACACTGTGCCTGGGTGGATTGGGGTTCGGCGATGCGCCGGACGTCACGCTATTGGAAGGCCTGCCCTCTGCCGATGGTGATCCACTTCAAACATCGGAAACAACCACGGTCGAGTTTGGCGACCGCCCGGCCTATGTCGGCTTTTCGGGCGATGGCATTATTTTACCCCGGATTGATGCCGACGGCATTCCCATCGAAACCGTCAATGTCGATGAAGTTTCAATCCAGGTCCTTCGTATCAATGACCGGGCCTTGGCGTTCCGCGAGCTGACGCAAGGCTATACCGCCGCAGAAAATGAATGGGGATCGATTTGGGGCGAAGAAAGCCCGAACGGTGTCGGCCGCGTCATCTGGGAAGGCACGATGGATACTTCTGCCGATCCCAATGCGCCCAATGTAACGGTTATGCCCCTCGCCGAAACGATCGGCGTATTAGAGCCCGGCGCGTATTTCCTGCGCGTCCGCGATAACACGGCAGATGAAGAAGAGAACCGCCCGGCCCGGTCCGAACGCTGGTTCATCATTACCGATCTCGCCATCACCTCCTATGTCGGCCTGGACGGGATTGATGTGACTGTCCGCTCGTTACAGACAGGGCGGCCGGTTGACGATGTTGATGTTCAACTGATTGCCGGATCAAACGAAATCCTTGCTGACGAGCAGACAGGAAATGACGGCCAGGTCCGGTTTGACGGTCCAATCTCCAATGGCAGCGGCGCTAACGCTCCGCGTTTGCTTGTGGCCTATGGGCCTGACGGTGACTTCGCCATGCTCGACCTCGCCCGCTCGCCGGTCGATCTCTCGGAGCACAACACCGGTGGCCGCCGGGTTCCGGATGGCGCAGACGCCTTCCTTTATCTCGATCGCGGCATTTATCGCCCGGGCGAAATCGTCCATGCCAGCGCCCTGATCCGGGACCGTGAAGCCAACGCCATCGAGGACCGCGCCGGCAGTTTCGTTTTGTATGCGCCCAACGGGATCGAGTCGGACCGCCTGCGGTTTGATGGCGCGGCCATGGCCGGTGGCCTTCAGCATGAATTCGCGATTTCGCCGGCTGCAGCGCGCGGTGTCTGGCGGCTTGCCCTCGAGCTTGACGGGATGGGCGTCGTCGGCCGTGCCAGCTTCTCGGTCGAGGATTTCGTGCCGCAACGTATCGAGCTTTCGCTGAATACCGATGACGCCACGCCGCTCAAGGCTAATGAGACCCGCAGCATCGAATCCAACGTCCGCTTTTTATACGGCGCTCCTGGCGCCGGCTTGCCCATTGAAGGCGAGGTCCGGATCCAAACCGACCCCTCGCCTTTTGATGACTTTGCGGGCTATCGCTTTGGCCTGCACGATCGCAGCTTCCAGCAAATCGCCTATGATCTGCCGGACACGATCACCGATGGCGCAGGCCGCGCAATTCTGGGCCTGAATACCGAAAACCGGGGCATTGACGCGACCCAGCCCTTGAGGGCACGCGTTGTCGTTTCAGCGATCGAGCCAGGCGGACGGCCTGTGCGCGATGATGTGCGCATCCCCTACCGGCCAAGGGATGTTTATATCGGCGTCGAGCCGGACTTCGAAGGACGCCCGGAGCGCGATGCAGAGACCCGATTCAATGTCATTTCGGTCGATGCCGATGGCAATCTGACGGATGCGCGTCTGGAATGGCATTTGACCCGCCGCGATTACCGCTATGACTGGTATCGTGAAAGTGGGGGCAATTGGCGCTGGCGCCGGACCAGTTTCACGGTCCCGATTGAAAGCGGCGTCATTGAAACCGGTGGCGAGATTTCCAGCGTGGTGACACCACCGCTCGATTGGGGGAACTACCGCCTCGAAGTGAACGGTCCGGACGGCATCGCCTCCAGCTATGGATTCTGGGTCGGTTGGGGCCGCGTGGCTCAGGATGGGGTTGAAGCGCCTGATCGCGTCCGCATTGCCACGCCGGAAGAGTCTCCGGCCATCGGTTCGACGGCTCAGATCAGCCTGCAAGCCCCCTATGCGGGCGAGGCGGAAATTGTGGTCGCAACCGACCGCGTGATCGCCAGCTATTCTATGAGCCTGCCGGAAGGCGGCGTGGGCTTTACGCTGCCTGTGACCGAAGACTGGGGGACGGGTGCCTATGTCATGGCCACCGTCTACACGCCGCGCGATGCCGCCGCTCAACCGCGGCCGCGGCGGGCTGTCGGGGTGGCGTATATCCCGGTGAACGCTGATGAGCGCACCATCGATATCGCTTTCGACATGCCCGAACTGGTTCGCCCCCGGCAAACCGTATCGGTCGAACTCGAGGCCAGCCGCAATACGCGCAATGCCTATGTCACCCTGGCGGCGGTTGATGAGGGGATTTTGCTGCTGACGCGGTTTGAATCGCCGGATCCGGTCGATTGGTATTTCGGACAGCGCGCGCTGGATGTGGCGCTCTATGACGATTATGGCCGATTGCTGGATCCCAATCAGGGCGCGGCATCTCCGGTCCGATCCGGGGGTGATCAGATCGGCGGTGCGGGTCTGACCGTCGTCCCCACCCAGACCGTTGCCCTGTTCTCTGGTCCGGTTGAATTCAACCGGCAGGGCCGCGCGACACTCGATATCGAAGTGCCGGACTTTAATGGCGAACTGCGCCTGATGGCGGTTGCCTGGTCAGATGAGGCCATCGGATCCGCGGCGCAGCCTCTAACCGTGCGGGATCCGGTCCCGGCCGAGTTGATCCTGCCTCGCTTCCTGGCGCCCGGCGATAACGCCGAGGCAACGCTGACGATTGATAATGTCGAAGGCGAGGCCGGTGATTATGTCGCCATCTTCTCCAGCGAAGGGCCTGTGATCTTCGATCAGCCCCGCAATGGCGCAGCCATGGAGCCGGGCGAACGCCGGGATGCCGCCGTCGGTATCGGCGCAAGCGACATTGGCATTGCCCAGCTCAGCATGGACGTAGTCGGCCCGGATCTGGAACTGGGATCCAGCTATCCGATCCAGGTTCGCTCGCCTTTCCGGCCGATCAGCCGGTACCAGCGCCTCGCTTTGGCGCCGGGTGAGAACTGGTCACCAAACCCGGAGGCTTTGGCGGAATTCAATCCCGGCGAGGCAGAGCTCCAGATCAGTTTCTCCGCCATTCCGATGGATGCTGCGGCGATTTACGAAAATCTCAGCCGCTACCCGTTCGGTTGCACGGAACAGCAAGCCAGCCGGGCCATGCCTCTGCTTTATGCCGATCAGATGGCCGCTCTGGCAGGGTTGGATGCGGATGAAGAAATTGCCGTCCGTGTCCGGGACACTGTTGAGGTCTTGCTGAACCGGCAAAGCTCGGACGGCGCAATAGGTCAATGGCGCATGGGCGACCGCTATGCCGATGGCTGGCTCGGCGCGTATGCGACCGACTTCCTCGCCCGGGCCGATGACGCCGGATATCAGGTGCCGGAAGCCGCGTTGGAACGCGCCTATACGGTGCTGGGGCATATCGCGCGTGGTGATTTCTACCGCGCGGGTGGATATGACACAGATATCCGCCGCGGTCCCTGGCAACGCGATACCCAACAGCGCTTGAACGACCGCAGTCAGGCTTATGCGTTTTACGTGCTGGCCCGCGCCGGCCGCGTGGATGTCAGCCGGTTGCGCTATTTCCACGATAACCGGATTGAGGCCATCGATAGCCCGCTGGCACGGGCCCATATCGGTGCCGCGCTGGCGATGGCAGGCGACCGCTCACGCAGCACGAATGCTTTCGATCTGGCGGAACAGGCCCTCGGCTACCGGAATGCGGGTGATTATTATCAAACCCCGCGCCGCGACCTTGCGGGCGTTCTGGCCATGGCGGCTGAAGCCGGTGACACGGATCGAGTCCAGCGTCTGGGGGATCGGGTCGCAACCGAACTGCCCGCCGTTGACCGGCTCACCACACAGGAAATGGCCTTCCTGCTTCTCGCCGCTCACGCCCTCACGAGCGAGGGAGACGATGTGGCGGTGGCTCCCGATGGCGCGGTGACGGTGCGAACCGAAGGGGTCAGCTATGCAATGAGCCCGGCCGATCTGGGCGAAGGCGCGGTCTTTACCAATGAAGCCGGTAACCCGGTCTGGCTGACCTCTGTCGCGCGCGGCACACCGGCACAAGCCCCGGCGGCCGAGGCCTCGCTGCTTTTCGTGTCCAAACAGATCCGCAATACCGATGGGTTCCCTGCGGACCTGTCGAATGTGGATCAGGGCGACCGCTTCATCATTTCGATTGAAATCGGCAATCCCGAGCAGCGGCGCGCGCCTCTGATTGTCGCGGATCTTCTCCCTGCCGGATTCGAGATCGAAGCCATTGTCCAACCTGCGGAAGGCGGACCAAATGGCCCGTATAACTGGCTAGGCGAGATCGACTCCGCCCGCCTCCAGGAAGCCCGGGATGATCGCTATGTTGCGGCGGTCGAGGTCTATGGCCGCCGGGTTGAGCGTTATGCCTACATCGTCCGCGCGGTCACACCCGGCCGGTTCACCATCCCGGGCGTCGTCGTGGAGGACATGTACCGGACGGATGTCTTTGCCCGAAGCGAGGCCGGTGAAGTGGTCATTCAGGCACGCTGATGATCCGCGTCTGGAAAGCCTGGGCCCTCAGCGGCGGGGCGGCCTTTGCAGCCGCGCTCGCCGTGCTCGTGCTTGATCAGGTTTTCCCACCGCCCGAACTGTCGGAACGCTCCACCGTCATTGCAGATGGCAGAGGCCAGATTTTCAGAGCCTTTCCAGTAGAAGACGGACGTTGGCGTTTGGCGGCCGATCTCGACGTGATTGATCCGGCTTTTATCGAGGCCTTGATCGCGATCGAAGACGAACGCTTTTATCAACATCGCGGTGTCGATGCTCACGCAATTGTACGGGCCAGCCTTAACGCGGTTCGTGCTGGCGAAATTGTGTCCGGAGCCTCCACATTGAGCATGCAGACCGCCCGCCTTCTGGAACCGCGGCCCAATCGCAATATGGGCTCCAAATTGATCGAGATGTGGCGGGCATTCCAGCTTGAGCGGCGATATTCAAAGACAGAAATACTGGAAATATATCTGACACTTGCGCCCTATGGCGGAAATCTGGAAGGCGTCACATCTGCCAGTTGGGCCTGGTTCGGGCATGCGCCTGACCGGCTTACACCTGCGCAGATTGCTTTGCTGATCGCGCTGCCTCAAGCGCCCGAAGCCCGGCGTCCAGACCTTCGGCCGGCAAGCGCCGCCAGCGGACGGGAGAGAATTCTGACCCGTCTCGCCGGCTATGGTTTGATTGCGGCCGATATCGCCGCCGAATCTGCATCGGATCGTCTCCCCACAAGACAGGATTTCCCGGCCCTCGCTTGGCATGCCAGCCAATCTCTCCGGACCGTTGAGGCCGATGGAAATCAGGTGGTCACATCCACTCTGGACTATCGCCTGCAGATCGCTGCTGAACAGCTTGTCGCAAGATCGGCTGAACAAGCGGGGCCAGACGTTCAACTGGCTGTCCTGATCGTAGAGAATGAGACACGCGCCGTTCGCGCCGCGATTGGTTCGGCCAATCGAAACCAGGCCGGCGGCTGGATCGATCTGACAAACCGGCCGCGGTCGCCGGGATCCACGCTCAAGCCCTTTATCTATGGCATGGCATTCGATGACGGGCTGGCCACGCCGCAGACCCGCATTACCGATTCGCCCCGGCGATTTGATAGCTACATGCCGGAGAACTTTGATCGCATTTTCCGCGGCGATGTCACCATAGCTCAGGCGCTTCAACACTCCCTCAACGTGCCAGCGGTCGAAGCGCTTGACGGTGTGGGCGCAGCGCGCTTTGCCGCAGGATTACGATTTGCGGGTACCGATCCGGCGATTGCAGACCGGGCGGAAACGGAGACCGGCCTGGCCATCGCACTGGGCGGTGCAGGCCTAACCGTGCGGGATGTTGCAACGCTCTATACCGGGCTCGCCAATGGTGGCGAAGTCCGGCCCTTGGTCTGGCATGAAGGCGCCGCGGATAACGCGCCGGGTTTGCGCATCCTCAGTGCAGAATCGGCCGATGAAATTCTCTCGATCCTGCGGGGGTCACCGCAGCCTGCAGGGCGGGCTCCGGCAAGCCTGACCCATGCGGCTCCGGCGATAGCTTTTAAAACCGGCACCAGCTGGGGCTACCGCGATGCCTGGGCTGCGGGCGTGGCCCAGGGCCACACGATCGTGGTTTGGGTCGGACGAGCCGATGCTAGGCCACGGACCGGAGAAACCGGGCGGCAGGCCGCCCTGCCCATCCTTTTCGAGCTGTTTGATCTTCTGCCGCGGTCAGAAACGCCACGCGATGAAAGGGAGCCATGGCGTATCGCTCAAGACACGCCCCAACCGCTTGAAAGATACCGCCGCAATCCGGACCCGGAAATCCTTTTTCCACCGGATGACTCAGAGGTTTGGATGGACCGGAATGGCGGGGAATATGTGCTGGCCGGACGCGGTGAAAGCGCGCTTGTCTGGTTCGCTGATGGTGAGGCCGTACCGCTGAATGCCGCAGGTGAACCCGTCTGGTCACCGCAAGGGCCAGGGTTTTATGAAATCCGCGCAGTGGACCGCGAAGGCCGCCACACCCGCTCGCGTGTGCGGATCGTCACATCGGACAGCTAGCCGATTAGCGTAAGGATCAATCCTCCTTATCGACTGCATAGAAAAACGCTCCGCCCGGGTTTTCCGGACGGAGCGCTTTATCCAGAATTGATCAGGCTTACGCCCGGATCATTTCTTATTGACGGCCCAGAATGCGGCTTTCGGCAGCCCCATTATACTGGTCGTAATGCGTGTCGAAATCGACGCCGCCGGAATGGTCTTGATAGGACATCGGCGTGCGCGAACGCTCAACAGTCGGAGCGTTGAAGTTCGGCAGTTCGATCTCTTCACAGTCCATCATACGCCACTCATAGCGCTCGGACTGGACCAGACGATAGCGGGTGATCGTTTCGGTACGGCCCTGAACCGTGCGGCTTTCAACTGTGGCCGGCTGGGTCAGGAACTGAACCGTATAGGTGTCATACTCGGCCGGGATCGGAATTTCTTCCACACGGCCCCGCTCGACGAGCACCTCACGAGAGACGCTGGCATATTCCGCCGGCGTTTCGATTTCATCGATGCGCGCAGGCTGAACCACCACGTTGCGGGTTACCGTGCGGTATTCGCCCGGCTCTTCAACCAGACACCATACCTCACCGGTTTCCGGATCGTAACGCGTGATTTGCGCACCCGGCACCCGACCGCGTTGCCAGACCATGCGCGGCTCGCGCACCATGATCTGCTCGGTCACGGTTTCATGAACCGCCGGACGCACCACATATTCGGTGTAAGCCGGACGAACCAGGATGGTTTCCGTGATGGTCTC
Organism: Hyphobacterium sp.; assembly: GCF_965228115.1. GTDB lineage: Bacteria > Pseudomonadota > Alphaproteobacteria > Caulobacterales > Maricaulaceae > Hyphobacterium. The sequence continues at coordinate 1,403,121 of NZ_OZ245794.1, forward strand.
GTAAACCGGCTGATGGACCACATAGCGCACACCAGCTTCACGGGAGACATACTCCTCGATCCGCTCGTCCAGACGCGGCGGTGCGACATCATAGGTTTCGTAGGCGTCCGAAGACGTAATCGTTTCGGTGTACGGCTCGAAAACCGGCTCGATGCGGACGCGTGCATAGCACTCACCCGGCGTGGCACTTGATGGTGGTTCCGACGGGAACCAGGACATATCATCAGCCGATGCGACGCTGGCAGTCGAGCCGATCATAAGGGCGGCAGTACCGCCAAGCAGTAGACGACGAAGCATGAGTAGCGTTCCCCCAAGGTCATAAATCCATTCACGTACTGTAACCCGCCGAACACCGGACGTTAAGGAGAAATTAATGTTCGAAGGCCGGATTAACCCTGATTTTCCAGTTTTTCGCGTTTCACGAGAATCTCAATGCCGCCAAAAAGGAAAGAATCGCGTCAAAGGCGATTTTCTCGGTCAAAAGTGGCGTATGTCCGGTGCGCGGCACTTCGACGAGCTTCATTTTTGCATGCCGCGCGCGCATTCTTGTCGCGATTTCGCGCGTCAGGAGTTCTGAAAGCGCCCCGCGGACCAACAGGGTGGGGATTTCTTGCAACAGGTCGAACGCGTTCCAACGCTCTTTGGCGGGAGCGCCCCCGCCCAACATGGTTAATACCGCCGGATCATAGTCGGACCGGAATCGCTGCGGTCCCTCTTGCCGGTGGGTTCGCCGGGCAAAGGCGAGCCAGAATGCTTCCGACATTTCGTCGGGGTGAACATGGCCATTCACGTCCCGGCATCTCTGCGCCGCATCCTTCCAGGATTGGATCGGCTTTCCTTTGCCGGCGATCCTCGCAATATTGGCAACACCTTTGGCGTCAACTTCAGGACCAATGTCATTGAGTATGAGCGCCGCCACCCGTTCTGGATGGAGCGCGCCGGCCATCATTCCGATTCCGCCACCCATCGACGAGCCAATCCAGATCGCGCGTTCAACATCAAAAGTGTCCAGCCAGGCGAGACAATCTGCCAGATAGGTTGCCAGCTGATAGCGGGAAGGATCTTTCGCGTAATCGCTTTCACCCCGCCCGCGCATATCAAGCGCCAGGACACGATATCCTTCCAACGCCAATTGCGGCGCAAAATCTTCAAAGTCGCGGGAATTTCGGGTCAGCCCATGCAGGCATATGCAAAACGGCGCATCTGACGCAGCCGGGTAGTACCGCCCGAACAACCGGGCCCCCTCCGGCACGTTTAGCCAGACCAGTTCGTGATCAAGCTTGCTCAAGCGCGATTATTCGGCGTGTCCGACGGCCGCGACATTGCCTTCTTCGCCGGCTTTCGCAACCGCTTCGACATAGGCGCGCCGGGCATCGAATTCCTTGGCTTTGGCCTCGTCATCCGCCTGAAGGTCTTCCGGATTCAGATTGGCATATCCCATTACGTCCATTTCCTCGAACGTCTTCTGGATCGGCTTGCCCCAGATTCCAACGTCTTTAACGATAGGCACAATGCGCTGGAACAGCATGGAGCGATAGTGCTTCACGATCTCCGAATTGTCCGAATGCTCCACGCATTCCTGAACCGGCAAATCGAGCGCACGGTAAACCTCACGGGCATCTGTCATCCGGTCACGCATCAACCAACAGGCCTCGACAAGAAACTCTTCGCGTTCGTCGCGTTCGGCCTGTGTGAGTTGGGGATAATAGTCGCGCAGCGAAATCCGGCCAAATGCGACATGGCGCGCCTCATCTTCCATGACATAGGCGTTGACCATCCGCGCCAGCGGGTTTTGTGCCATGTCCCGGATGGCCCCGAATGCGGCCAGCGCCAGGCCCTCGATCACGACTTGCATGGCCAGATAAGTCATGTCCCACCGGCTATCGCGCAGGGCCTGGTCCACCAATTCCTGCAAGGGGCCGGTCATCGGGTAAGCGACTTCGAACTTTTTGAGCAGCATGCGATAGGCCTCGACATGGCGGGCCTCATCCATGACCTGGGTCGCGGCGTAAAATTTCGCATCCAGGTCAGGGACCTGTTGCACAATCTTCGCGGCACACAAGAGCGCCGCCTGCTCGCCTTGAAGGAATTGCGAGATATTCCAGGACTGAGAGTGGCGCGTCAGCTCGGCGCGTTCCTTTTCGTTCATCTTCTCCCAGATGGGTGAACCATAGAGTCCGCCGATTTCCGGCGGCAATTCCATCGGGTTTTCCGGATCCAGCTCCAGCGACCAGTCGATCCGGTTGACCGCATCCCACTGCATGTCTTTGCCCTTTTGATAAAGGTGCATCAGGGTCTGGCGGCCTTCATCGAATTCCCAGTCAAACACAGCATCGAATTCTTGCGGCACGGTCCAGCTCGGATCGATGTCCGGAAGCGGATAAAGTTCGCGCAAGCTCATGGCTCTCTCCCCTTACAGTGCCGCGTTCTTGAAAAGTAAACGCTGTTCACTTTCGGGCAGAGTGATTGAAATTTACGTAAAAGGCAAGGTCGGACTTATTCGGCAGGCGACACTGACGGCTTGGCCTCCGTCATGGATTTGACGGGGCGTTCAACGCCGGCCTGCTTCTTGATCGCCTTGGTCGTTAATCGCGATCCATCCGGTGACCAGCCTGGCGGGGCGAACACATAAGCCAAAGCATGCTTTATAGACCGGGCCGAAGCGACGTCCTTGATGATCCCCCACCATTCATGCACGGCAATGCGCAACGGATTGTAGGTGCCGAGATTTCGGATGATCCCATAGCGGCAAGGCTCTTCTTCCATCTCGCGCTGGAAGGTCCCGAATAGACGGTCCCAGATGATGAAAACGCCGGCGTAATTCCGGTCCAGATAGACGGCATTCGTGGCGTGATGCACGCGATGATGCGAGGGCGTGTTAAAAATCGCTTCGATCGGGGCGGGTAGTTTCTTGATGGCTTCGGTATGAATCCAGAACTGATAGACGAGGTTCAACGCCCCGCAGAAGGCAACCATCGCCGGCGGAAAGCCAAGAAGGATCATCCAGGTCCCAAACCAGATGAATTTCAGCGTCAGCACGTTGAACCAGGGCTGCCTCAAAGCCGTGGTGAGATTGTAATGCTGGGACGAATGATGGGTCACATGATCGGCCCAGAACCAGCGGATTGTATGCGCGAATCTGTGCGACCAGTAATAGACGAAATCATCCAGCAAAAAGCAGGCAATCCAGACATACCAGGCCCAGCCAAAATCAAAGAGGGCATAGGATTGGATCAACCCGTACCATGCTGCGCCAATGCTCGCGAAAACAATACCGGCGACGTTATTGCCCAAACCCATCATCAGACTCGCGGCCGAATCCCGCGGCTCGAATGAGGCCCGCCCGGTTTGCCGCGCATAGATCAGCTCGGCAATGATCAGCAGAACAAAAAAAGGAATGGCGATCTGGATTGGATCGAGCAGATCAGGCATGGGCTGTGCCTTCCGGACAGAATCGGAACCGCCATTGCCGGGCCGTTGTTTCCGAGCCCAGTTGCAGAGTAACGCCGGGCAGGGTGAAATCGCGGAATCTGACGATCAGATCAGATCCGGCTTGCTCAGCGGATTTGACATCGGAGGGGGAGATCAACCGGGAAACCAGAATATCTCCCTGCGCAACCACCAGCCCGGTCCGGTCACCGTCTTTTTCTGCAATCAGCGCGGCTGTCTTGTCGGTGGTCAGCATTTCCTCGCCGGGCTCAAAGGCCAGATAGTCTTCAATGAGCCGCTGCCGCGCCGCGCCGGCAGACGGAATGCGTGACGGTTTCCATCCGCCCAGCCAGACATTGAGCGCCACCAGAATACTGATCGCTACGACCGAAACCGTTATCAGGACCAAGGGAGACATGAGGGAATCATTGCCATGAAAAAGGGCGGAGGCAAGACCTCCGCCCTCATCCAATTGTCGCAGCTATTTCCTAGCGGCGGGCACGTACGGTCACGCCGAACGTCCGCGGGTCACCCGGATAGCCATTGATATTGCCCGGCAGGGTCGAGTTGAAGCCGCCCTGCAGATACTCTTCATCAGCAAGGTTACGGCCCCAGACCTGCACTTCCCAGCTTCCTGTATCGGAGCCGATACCAATGCTGCCATTCAGGAGGTTATAGCCTTCCTGCGTGATCAACGGGTCCAGATCGGTGGTCAGGAAACGATCCGAGATGAAGTAGACTTCGCCGCGGAGGAACATCTCCATATTGTCCCGAATCGGATGCACATAAAGGGCAGTGAGGTTACCGGTGATTTCAGCCGTACCGGTATCCCGGCCCGACAAATCCTGCACCGGAACAAGTGCCGGAGAGGTCGCGCTGGCGCGGAAAGTACAGTTCGACGTATCCGAGACCGGGCACGGACCATTGGCGAAGCTGACATATTTGGATTCCCACAGCCAGGTCACGCCACCGGTAATGGTCAAACGCTCGGTCGGCTGGAACAACCCTTCGATCTCGATGCCGCCGACCTGGATTTCACCAGCATTGTCCGGGACGAAAGACGAGCCCGTAAACACGTTGGTTTGGAAATCTTCGATGTTCTGACGGAAGATCGCGGTATTCAGAATGAAGGAGTTGGAACGAACTTTCACACCGAATTCCAGGGCCGTAACGGTCTCGGGATCGAAGGTGAAACTGCCAACCCGGGCAGCGGCCGAATCGAGCGCATATCCGCCGCCTTTGAAGCCGCGCGAATACGAACCGTAGACATTCACATTATCATTGACGTCATAGGCTGCGATCAACGTCCCCGTCCAGGCCGAGTCTGACCGCGAGTCCGTAAAGTCAGGTGCCGGCGGGAAGAATTGCAGTGCACCCAGGCCCAATAGGGTGTTGACGTTCGGATCAACCGCAGCCGCTTGAGCTCCCGCTACGATCTGAGCGAACCCAGCCGGGTTGTTGGCCTGAACCAGTGCGACGTTAGCCGGCGTAAATGGAAGGCCGGTCGCCTGTGTAAAGGCGGCTGGAAAAATGATTGCATTGAAGCCGATCTGTACAAAATCCAGAGCCGCGAACGGGTCGTCGATCTGGATATTACTGGCCGCGTCCTTTTCATCATTCGAGTAACGCAAGCCGCCAGTCAGCGTAAACCGGTCATTCACGTGCCAGTCGAGCTGCCCGAAGATGGCGAAGGTATCGTTGTTCTGATCGAACGTCGCGGTCTGTCCGGAATTGACGGCAAAATACTGCCCCGGCACACACCCCGGCACGGCACCAAGCGGAACACCAGGGACCAAACCGTTACAAAGCGCTTCAACAAAGCCCACGCCTCCCCCTGAGAACGCATCCGCGAACGGGCGCAGCAGCGGACCCTGACGGGTGATGTTGGTGGTGTTCAGATTCTGGTGGAAGAAATAGGCACCGAACAGATAATCAATCGTCCGGTCACCCGTTGACGTCAGGCGGAATTCCTGGGTCGTCGTCTGATAGTCCTGGTCCAGGTAACGGCGAGCGTTCAACTGTCCATCGGTCCAGTCCGGGTCGATATCCTGTTCTTCATCATAACCGCGATAAGAGGTCAGCGAGGTGAAAGTCGCGCCGTCAAAATCCCAGTTCATTTCAACCGACAGACCGCCGGTATCGATTACAGAGCGGACACTGCCATCGATTGCGACCTGTCCAGAGAACGGATTCACAGGCAGCTGCGTCACACCGAGAAGCGTGAACGCGCCAGCATTGGTCGGTGAAATCGCTGTGAACGGTGCGGCACAGCAGTTTTCGTCGATAAAGCCCTGATCAGCGATCAAACGCAGCGCAAAGCGGTCATTTGGCTCCCAGAGAAGCTGGCCACGCCAGCCCCAGCGGTCGCGCTCGTTCACATTCCGCCCATCCGTCACATTGGTGATGAAGCCATCACGCGCATTATAGTTCAGGTCCAGGCGCCCGGCGATCGTTTCGGTGATCGGGCCAGAAGTCGCCGCACGGATGGTGCGCTGGTTAAACTCGCCCAGTGTGACTTCCAGCTCTTGTTCCACCGTGTCCATATTGGGAGCGGCTGTAATAAAGCTGATCACACCGGCTGAGGTGTTTTTACCAAACAGCGTGGATTGCGGACCGCGAAGCACTTCCACGCGTTCGACGCCGAGGAAGTCATTGATCGATGCGCCATTCCGCGACCGGTAAACACCGTCCACGAAAACGCCGACTGAGGGTTCGATACCCCAATTGAATGTCGACGAGCCGATCGAGCGGATCGAGAAGGACGTGTTCGAAGACGACGCGTCAGTATTCACGCGCAATGACGGGACAAGCGTTTGAAGATCGCGGACATCGCGCAATTGCGATTGCTCCAGCACATCTCCCTGAACGGCGGTCACCGCAACAGGCGTGTCCTGCAGGGTCGACTCCCGGCGCTGCGCGGTCACGGTAATCGTGTCAGTGATTTGCGAATGTGCCGGCGCGGCTGTCAGTAGTGCAACCGGAACGGCGGCCATAGCGGCATAGGTTAGGGCCGACGTGCCCATAGCCAGTTTACGAAACGTCTTCTGCATATTTCTCCCCCTGGATCACCGCGTTTGACTTGCGGCGTGAGCTTTTATTGCGCCTACTAGATCAAACTTCGATGCTCTTGTCAGTAGCGAACAAGCAACAGGCGAGCATCGAGTTGCAGCCGCGCGTGCAGGACGTGTGCCAAATGCAGGTTAATTGGGGGGAAATTACAACATCATGCTGACGCGTATATTGGGTGCCGTAATTCTTTTCATTGTTTTAGCAGCCACTGCGTTGGCGAGTTGGTACTTCCGTCCCTGGTCGGACTATTCGCCCGCCCGGGTCGCCGAGGCCTTTGATCCCGACAACATAATCGATGTGTCACTGGGCATGTTCGGCTATTTTCCCTACGCCGATGTCAGCACCGCCAGCTCAACCGCCCTGCCCCGCGCATTAACCGATTTGCGTGTCAGCTATGAATTTGAGGGTGAGACCCGTTCTCTTGAAAGCTATTTGGCCGAGTCCCAGTCACTGGGGTTGGTGGTGTTGCATGACGGCGTCGTGGTTCACGAGCGCTACCTTAATGGCGCAGACGAATTCAGCCGCCCGACCTCCTGGTCTGTTGCCAAGAGTTTTGTGGCCAGCCTGATCGCTATCGCCATGCAAGAAGGTCGCATCGAAAATCTCGATCAACTGGCTCAGGAGTTTGCCCCGCAGTTCGAGGGTTCGGACTTTGGCAATACCTCCTTGCGCCACTTGTTGATGATGTCGACCGGAATCGACTTCATCGAGGATTATAATGATACGGACTCGGATATCGGTGTCCTGTTCCGGGATCCGTTCGTGTTCGGCAGTGATATTGATGCAGCGCTGTTGGCATTCGAACGCGACACCGAGGCCGGCACGCAACTCGATTACATTTCGTCGGCGACCCATGTTTTATCCGCTGTGCTGCGCGGGATTTATAATCAGCCATTACACCGGATCGTCGAGGAAAAGATCTGGCAACAACTGGGCATGGAAGGCGACGCCTATTGGAACCAGAACGTCATGGGCGAAGAGGGGGTGGCGCTCGGTTATTGCTGTCTGAATGCCCGGCCCGTTGACTATGCGCGCTTTGGCCAATGGTATTTGCAGGATGGCGTCTGGGAAGGTGAGCGATTATTGCCGGAAGGTTGGGTCGAAATGGCCACCACGGCGAACGCGCCCTTTCAGGAGGCGGATGCCACCTATCCCTTGCGCGGTTATGGACTGCACTTCTGGTTCCCCGAGACAGATCGCGGCGAGTATTTTGCCGCGGGTATTTATGGCCAGTACATCTGGGTGGATCCGTCGCGCAACATCGTGATCTCGCGCTTCGCGGCCGATCCGCAATGGGGCGCGCGAACAGCAGAAACCTTCGCCGCTTTCCGCGCGATCGCAGCTGAAGTCGCGGGAGAATAACGTGGCAGATTTTGCGAATGAATATGACTACATCATCGTTGGCGCGGGCTCGGCCGGGTGCGTCCTTGCTGAACAGCTCACCCGCGACCGCGACGTAACGGTGTGTGTGCTTGAAGCCGGCAAAAGCGATGACCACCCGACGATCCGCACGGCCATGCTTTTAAAGGAGGTCGTTTCCGGCGGGCCTTACAACTGGTCTTACGAAACAGAACCGCAAGCCCGGCTGAACGATCGCCGCCTGTTCTGGCCGCGGGGCAAAACGCTCGGCGGATCCTCGTCGATCAACGCCATGCACTATATGCGCGGCGCGCCGGAAAACTTCGACGAGTGGGGAGAGATGTCGGGCGATCCCGGCTGGAGCTGGGAAGATGCCAAGGCGCGCTTCATCGCACAGGAAAATAACGACGCGTTTAATGGCGGTTTGCACGGGCAAAGCGGCCCCTTGCACGTTCAATCCATCCCGAAGCTGAACCCGCTGACGAAACTCTTCCTGCAAGCCGGCAGCGAGCTTCAATATCCCGAAAACGAAGACTTCAACGGCGAAAAGCAATACGGCTTCGGACCTTATCAGGTGACCATGAACGGGCCGCGCCGCTGGAGCGCAGCGGACGCCTTCCTGCGCCCGGCGATGGAGCGGGGAAATTTGACGATCATCACCGAGGCACTCGGTCACAAGGTGCGCCTCGAGAACAAACGCGCGACCGGCATTGTCGCCGGGATCGCGGGCGAGATCACCGAGCTGACCGCTCGCAAGGAAGTCATACTGGCGGGCGGTGCGATCAACTCGCCGCAACTTTTGCAGCTGTCTGGTATCGGCGATCCGGATTGGTTGAAAGCCGCCGGCGTGACGCCGGAAATCGATCTGCCCGGTGTGGGCCGCAATCTTCAGGACCATCTGGATGTCTCGGCCCTGGCGCAGGTCAAAACGACCGAAGCAATTGGCACCTCCCTGCAGAGATTGCCAAGAATTTTGTACGACGTGGCCCGCTGGATGATCCGCGGGGATGGCGACTTCACGATCAACCCGGTGCAAGGCGGGGCGTTCATTTCATCAGCCGTGGCAGGCGATTTGCCCGACCTGCAGCTCGTCTTCATCCCCGGCTATTCCAATGATCATGGGAAGACCACGATCCATGGCCATGGCATGACCTTGCATGTCTGCCATCTGTATCCGGAAAGCCGTGGAACCATCCGCATCAAAAGCGATGATCCCAACGAATATCCGCTGATCGATCCCAACTATCTCGACAGCGATTTTGACATGACGGCGCTTGTGGATGGCTATGCGAAAGTGATCGACATTTTGCGCGCCCCCGCCTTCACGGACGAGTTCGTCGATTGGAAATATCCAGCCGATCCCGACAGCCGCGACGGGCTGATCACCGACATCAAGGAGCGCGCCCAGACACTTTACCACCCCACCTCGACCTGTGCGATGGGGACGGGAGAGCTGGCCGTGCTCGATTCCAAATGCCGGGTTCGGGGCGTGGAAGGGTTGCGCGTTGTCGATGCCTCCTCCATGCCGCGCCTTGTTGGCGGCAATACCAACGCCCCGACCATGATGCTGGCCGATAAGGCCGGTGAAATGATCCGCGAAAACGCGTGAGGACCAAATGAGCGATACCGACACAAAAGAAATCGAGCGCATGAATCAGCTGTTCGCGGCCCAGAAAGCCGCCTTCGAAACCGACCGCCACCGCGCCTATGAAGATCGCCTTCGCGATATCGATGCGATTGCGTCGCTGAATGCCAAACACAAGGACGCCATCAAGGACGCCGCAGCCGCAGATTTTGGCGTGCGCTCCCGCTGCGAGACCCAGCTGTCGGAAATTTCCTACATGCGCACCGCCGCCGAGCACACGCGACGCCAGCTCTGGAGCTGGATGCAGAAGAAGAAGGTCTCGATCCCCGGCAATCTGAAGCCCGGCAAGGCCTATATCCGCCGCGAACCGATTGGCGTTGTCGGCATTATCTCACCCTGGAATTATCCCTATCAGTTGGCTTTCTCACCAATCCTGGCCGCTTTGGCCGCTGGCTGCCGGGTTATGCTGAAGCCATCCGAATACACGCCCAACATGTCCGAACTCATGAAGTCCATGCTGGCGGAAGAGTTCGATGAAGATCATGTCGCGGTAGTGTTGGGCGGTCCGGACGTTGGGCAGGCCTTCACCACCATCGCGTTCGATCATCTGCTCTATACCGGCTCGACACAAGTGGGCCGCCTGGTTGCCAAAGCCGCCGCTGAAAACCTGACACCTGTCACGCTGGAACTCGGCGGCAAATCTCCGGTCATCGTGGCCGATGATTTCCCGTCTGAAAAAGCCGGTGAGACGCTCGCCTTCGGAAAATTCATGAATGCCGGCCAGACCTGTATCGCGCCGGATTATGTGCTCGCCCCGGAAGGCCGTTCGCGAACCATCGCCGACAGCATCATCGCCCGGGTGCAAAAAGCCTACCCCGATTGGGCGACAGATGAAGACTACACCGCCATCGTTTCCGACAAGCATTATGAGCGCCTGAATGGCCTCATTGAGGAAGCTCGCGCAGGCGGCGCAGAGATCCTGCAAGCCGAAGGCGGCGATCCGGGCAATGCCCGCAAGATCGCGCCGACGGTCGTCTTGAACCCGCCCGAAGACTCCGGGCTGATGCAGGAAGAAATCTTCGGGCCTGTCTTGCCCATCGTGGAACACAACGGCCTTGAAGACGCGATGAAGCGCGTGAATGCCAGGGACCGGCCGCTGGCGCTTTACGTCTATTCAAAAAACAAAAAGACGGCGCGCTCTGTGATCGAAGGGACGATCTCCGGCGGCACGGTCATCAACAACACCATGCTGCACTATGCGGTCGAGGATCTGCCCTTTGGCGGCGTCGGAGCCTCAGGCTATGGCGCCTATCATGGCGAGGCCGGGTTTGAGACCTTCACGCATGCGCGGGCCGTGTTTGAAGCGCCGGTCTGGCATCCCTCGCGCCTGATCCAGCCGCCCTATGGCAAAATCTTCGACGCGGTGGCGAACAAGTAAGGGCGAACACTAAAGCCATGCTCGAAGGAAAAACCGTCCTCATCACCGGGGCCTCCAGAGGCGTTGGCAAGGAAACCGCCCGCTCCTGCGCCAAAGCGGGCGCGCGGGTCATCATTCATTTCAATGCCAATGAATCCGCTGCGAATGAGCTTGCCCGGGAAGTCGCGGCTGTCGGCTGCATCGGCGAAGACCTGTCACAGCCCGGCGCGGCAGACCGGCTTTGGGACTCGGCGAAAGACATGGCTGACGGTGTAATCAACGCTCTGGTCAACAATGCGGGCGTTTACCGGGCGACCCCGTTAAGCGATTCGGGCAGCTGGCAATCCGGTTGGGCTGAGCAGCTTCAGGTCAATGTGATGGCGCCTTGCGAATTAATGCGCAATGCGATCAATGCCTGGGGCCAGGCAGGCGGCTCAATCGTCAATATTGCGTCCCGCGCGGCCTATCGCGGCGATGGTCCGAACCATGCCGGGTACGCGGCTTCGAAAGGCGCGCTGGTCGCTGCCGCAAAGACGCTGGCGCGGGCGCATGCCAAAAACAATGTGCTGATCTACACGCTCACGCCCGGATGGATTGAAACGGACATGGCCCCCTCCCGCGTGGAAGCCCGCGCCGAAGCCGTCAAGGACATCCCATTGGGCCGTGTGGCTCAGCCACAGGAAGTGGCCGCCATGGCGGCGTTCCTTCTGTCAGGACAGTGCGGTTCGGCGACCGGGTCGGTCTTCGATATCAATGGCGCAAGCTACGTAAGGTGATGCTAGCACTTTGGGGACAATGATGCTGAATGCTCTAACAATATCTTTTGTTGCTATACTGCTATCAGGTCAGGAGACCGACGCTAATTTTGATGAAATGCCGTCTCAGGCCTACGCTGCATGGAACTGCGCGTTTCTTGCCGGACAACTGGGTGATGAGCATACAGAGGATGCTCGCGAGCTTTCCGAGCTCGGTTATAGGCTCGCAATCACCTTTCTTGAGGCGGCATTTGAAGATCCAGAAAGCGTCGACACCTCGCGAATGCCGGTCGTCTATTTGTTAAGTCGGCATGGCCCCTCGCCCGATTTCGTTGCTGGGGCTTGGTGGGCCCACACCGCAAATAACGCTGTTGATGAATACTCGCGAGATGATCAACTCAACCCACTTCCTAGCGACACTTGGGAGATGCGAGCTGAATCACTATACCGAGAAAAGAACTGTGAGATTATTCTCCAACTGATGGACTGAAGCTCGCCAGTTTCGTGCGCTAATTCCCGACTCCCCATAGCCGCAAACCCTGCTAGGTTTGTGAGAAGTGAACATCATTCACGATTTGGCTTCTTGGGGGATTGAGTATGCGTTGGGTGATCCGCGGAATTGCTGGCGTTCTGGGTCTGGCAATTTTCATTGTAGCAGTGGCAGCCGGCTACGTTTTCTATCGATTTTCGTCCTCCCAGCCGCGCACAGAAGGGTCGGTGCAGGTGGCGGGCCTGTCAGCGGAAGCCCACATCGTCCGCGACGAATTCGGCGTTCCGCATATCTTTGGCGAGACCGACGAGGATATCTATTTCGCCATCGGTTACGCGCACGCACAGGACCGTTTCTTCCAGATGGATATGATGCGCCGCTATGTGCATGGCGAGCTCGCCGCCCTGCTGGGCCATCTAAATCCGGCAACGCGTTATGCCGATGCCCGATCCCGAAATCGCGGCTATCATCTGGTCGCTCATGCCGCCGTTGAAAATGCCGACCCGGAAATGCGCGCGGCGATCGAAGCCTATGCGCGCGGCGTAAATGCCCGCCTCGCCGAAGGACGGCATCCGCCCGAATACCTGTTCCTGCAAGCCACGCCGGAACCCTGGGAGTTACATGATAGCGCGGCCGTGGTGGTCTACATGGCGGACAGCCTCGCCGCCGGTGAATACGCCGAAGTGGCAAACCGGGAACTTGGGGAAATACTCTCCGCTGAACAATTTGCGGAATTCCTGCCCGGCTATCCCGACTGGGCCCCGACCATGCTGCAATCAGAAGACTTTCCGCCGCTGGAACCCGAAACACCTATCGAGGAGCCAACGACCGAAGCGCAACCGGACTTTGATGATGGCTCCAATGCCTGGGTCTTGTCCGGCGACCACACGGTCAGCGGCGAGCCTCTGCTGGCCAATGATCCGCACCTGTCGCTGGGCGCGCCGGGTATCTGGTATTTTGCGCGGCTTGATCTGCCCCAGGGCGCCGTAGTCGGCGCCACAATTGCGGGTTCACCCCTGGTGGTGCTGGGCCGGAATCAGGTGTCGGCCTGGGGATTTACCAATACCGGTTTCGACGTGATCGACATGCAACCATATGCCGCGGGGTCACTGGCCACGACGACACGCACAGAGGTCATCGAAGTGCGCGGTGGCGAAGATATCACCCTCACCTTCCGCGATGCCGAGAACGGTCCGGTGCTCAATCCGGACTATTTCAATCTTGATGTGTTCGGCGATCAGGATGTCGTGCTGGTTTCTACAGCGCTCAGCCGCGACAACCGCGTGGCGGACGTCTCGCTCGACCTCATGCTGTCGCAAAGCTGGGATGAGTTTGTCGAGGCCGGGCGCGGCTTCACCGCGCCCATGCAGAACATGCACTACGCGCATATCGATGGCACGATTGGCTACACAACACCTGGCCTGCTTCCCATCCGGGACGAGGACGGCAACTGGACGGGCTATGTGCCCTATGAGGAATTGCCGCGCGTGCGCAACCCGATCTCCGGGCGCATTGCCTCGGGCAATAACCGCATCACACCGGACAACTATCCTTACGATACACCCGGCACTTATACGGCCTACCGGGCCGAGCGCATCGAGCAGCGGCTGGATGCGGTCGACCAGCATTCGCCGGAAAGCTTTCAGGACATCATCATGGATGTCACCTCCGCACAGGTGGCCCGCCTCTTGCCCGCTCTGCGTGACGCGCAACCACAGACAGAGGCCGGGATACAAGCCCTCTCTCTGATCCGGGAATGGGACGGGGACATGGCCGCCGTGCGCGCCGAGCCGCTGATTTATTCGCTCTGGTATCGCGACATCGCTGAAGCGATTTACGGCGATGAACTCGGCGAGGATTTCAACCGTTTCCTGTCGTCGCGCCGCGTCTTCACCGAAAATGTTCTGATGGGCAGCGATGATCACTGGTGCGATGACATCACAACAGACGGCAATGAATCCTGCGAACAACGCCTCGGTATCGCGCTGGATGCCGCCATGGCGCGAGGCATTGAACGATTTGGGCCTGATATCGATAACTGGACCTGGGGCAGCGCGCATCAGGCGGTATTTGACCATCCGGTGTTCACCGGATCAGGTCTACCGCTGCTTGAGGACTGGTTTACCGTGCGACAGCCGGTCGGCGGCGATAGTTCAACCGTGAATGTCGCTGTGTTCTCGGTCAGGGCTCAGAGTTTTGATGTCTTTCACGGCCCCTCGCTGCGGGCCATTTACGACCTTTCAGATCTTGAGAGTTCGCGATTCATGCACGCGCCGGGGCAATCCGGGCATCCCTGGTCAGATCATTACCGCGATCTTGCGCCCCTGTGGGCCGCCGGTGAGAGTTTTGAAATGCGCACCGATTGGGGGCCTGAAGATGCGCCGGCAAATATGCGTGTATTGACATTGCGGCCAGCAAACTAGGAGGCACGTTATGGCTATCAGAATTACACGCCGCGGCGCCCTGTTTGGAGCTTCGGGCCTTGCGTTTACCGCAGCCGCCTGCTCAGGCGGACCGCGCCGGCCAGAACCGGAACCACAGACCGGCCCCTTCCGGCACGGGGTTGCATCTGGCGAGCCAGACCAGACCAGCGTGGTTATATGGACAGCCATCACCGATGATTCCGGTGGCGAATATATATTCCAGCTTGCAACCGATGACGCGTTTGAAGACGTCGTTTTCGAGGAGCGCGAAGAGCGCACCTACGTCACGAGCAATGAAATTTCGACCTTCAAAACGCTGGCGACCGGGCTGGCACCCGGAACACGCTATTATTTCCGGATGCTGCACAATGGCATTTCGTCCCCGATTGGCCGGACCCGCACGCTTCCGGAAGGCGCCGTGAGTGAATTCAAATTCGCGGTTTGCTCCTGTTCGAATTATCCGGCCGGTTATTTCAATGCCTACCGGGAGGTCGCGAACACGCCGGATCTCGATCTGGTCCTGCACATGGGCGATTACATCTATGAATACGCCGCCGATGGTTATGCTTCTGAAGATGCCGAGCGCATGGACCGGGTTGTCGACCCGCTGACCGAGCTGTTTTCCTATGGCGACTATGCGCGCCGCTATGCGCTCTATAAGTCCGATCCGGACCTACAGGCCGCCCATGCCGCGGCACCCTGGTTCATGATGTGGGATGATCACGAAACAGCGAATGATGCGTGGGCGACCGGCGCTGAAAATCACAATGACGGCGAAGGCGAGTGGGATGAACGCGTGTATAACGCTTTGCGGGCTTTCCATGACTGGAATCCCACCCGCGAACCGGACGGTCAGATCGGATCGGTTAGACTGGCCGAGATTGGAGATCTCGCAACGCTGGCCGTCACCGAATCCCGCCTTTCGGCGCGAAGCCAGCCGATGGATTTTAGCAATTTTCCGATCCCGAATGATGCAGATCCGGATGATCCAGCCAACCATCAGGCGATCACCGAATGGCGCGAACAGGAAGTTGGCCGGAACGATCGGGAAATGCTGGGCACCGAACAGATCGCAGCGATCGCGGATGCCTATGAAGCCGCCGCAGGGAAACCCTGGCGTTTGCTCGGCGGTCAGGTGCTGCTCGGCCGTGTGGAAGCCCCTAACATGATGGAGGCCCTGCCCGGCTGGCTGAAATTCATCGTTTCAAGGTCCGACGATCTGGCCTGGGGCTATATCCAGCGGTCTCAGTTCGACATTCCGTTTAATCTGGATGCCTGGGATGGTTATGTCGCCGAGCGTGAGCGTCTCTATAACGCAGTTCGCGAAAGCGCTGGCGATATGATCGCTTTTGCGGGTGACAGTCATAATTTCTGGACCAACCAGCTGACCGATAGCGCGGGCAATCGGCTTGGCTTTGAATTCGGCACAAGCTCCATCACCTCACCGTCACCCTTCGAGCGCATCCCCGCGCCCGGCGTCTCTTTCTCACGCATCATCGAAGCGGGGAATGCTGATGTGATCCGCCACAATGATCGCGATAAAGGCTTTGTCCGGGTGACTATGACACCGGACGCGCTCGAAGCCGATTTCGTCACGGTCTCGACCATCAAGCAGCGCGGCTACACAGCCGGGTCAGACAGCCGCTGGCGCGTCACGCGCGGGCAAAACGGGCTGGAAATCGAAGCGGTCTGATCGCGAAACCTTGAGTCAATTCAACCTGCTGAATCGATTCAGTTTTTGCGTATCGGAATGAGATTCCGATTCCGCTTTTTTAACCTGCCGGAATGTTCACTGGCCGCCCTGAAATCGACATGATAGCAAGGCACGACCCTTGGACGGGTGCTGGGAGAAGGAAGGACAGACCGATGCCATCGCGGTTTGAAGAAACAGACAAGCGCGCCATTCCGGACGTGAAATTTACCGGCCCGGGCAGCTATTTGTTCTGGATGACGATCTTCCTTGGCGCGGTTGGCGTCATTGGTGTTTTGCTGATCGGTCCTCTGGAAACTGCGTTCATGGCAAATGTTGCCATTAATGGTCTGATCCTCGGCGTGCTGTTTGTCGGTATCATCTACACCTACCTGCAGGCCCTCTCGATCGGCCCGGCTGCGCGCTGGTTGGTGCGTTTCCGTACAACCGACGACCCGGCAAGCCTCCCCAATCCGCCCAGCATGATTGCGCCCATGGCGTCTATGATCGGAGATACCGGGTCGCGCGCCCGCATGTCTGCGGGTTCTGTCAGAACCGTGCTTGATTCCGTCGGTGCCCGGATGTCGGAAGCAGGCGCTTTCACCCGCTATTTCGGGCGATTGCTGATTTTCCTTGGCCTGCTCGGCACCTTCTGGGGATTGCTGCAGGTCGTCTCGGAAGTCGGCGAAGCGGTACGGGCCGTGACGGCAACCGCCACAGGCGGCGAAGCAGACGTGCTGCGCCTGATGTCGGCCATTGAAGAACCCATTCAGGGCATGGGAACCGCGTTCGCCTCCTCCCTGTTCGGTCTGGCAGGGTCACTGGTCATCGGTTTCCTGGATTTGCAGGCCAGCCGGGCCCAGAACCGGTTTTATAATGAGATCGAAGAGTGGCTGTCCTCCATCTCGCGGGTTGCTGCTGCCGGTCCGTCAACCACGTCGGATGGAGAGATGTCTCCCGCCTATGTAGGCGCTTTGCTGGAACAGACCGCTGAAACGCTCGACCGCTTGGCGCATACGCTTGAGAAACACAATCGCGATCTTGATACGACCATGCGGCGAATGGCGGAGGAAAGCGCCTCCGGCCAGCAGGAAGCCGCGCGCGCCTTGCGCGATGAAATCCGCGTCCTTGTAAGAGCCATCGAGGCGCAGAATCGCAATCGAGGGAACTAGGCGATGAGTTTCGCCCCGCGTCTCTCCCGATTCTCGGAGGCTGATTCCGGTGACCATTGGCCGGGCTTTGTCGATGCGCTGGCGACCTTGCTGCTGGTCATTGTTTTCCTGTTGTCGATTTTTGTGGCCGGTCAGTTCGCCCTCAGCCGGGCGCTCGGCGACCGGGACGAACAGCTCGAAGCGTTAAACCAACAGCTGGCAACCCTCACCGATGAACTGGCTCTCGCCGAAGGTGAGAATCAAAGGCTGGAACAGGAAATGCTCACCCTCCGCGCCACGCTGGCGGACGTTCAGAACGAACGCGATGAGCTCTCTGACCAGCTGGTCGTTGTGCTGGGCCGGTTGGAGGACGTCCAATCGAGACTGGCGCTGGAAGAAGAGGTTACAGCCGGCCAATTGGATCAGCTCACCGCGCTGAACCTGCAAATGCAGGCGCTGCGTGATCAGCTGGCCGAACTTAATAGCCTGCTGGAAGCTGCAGAAGCCCGCGAAGCCGAGCTGGAGAGCCAGATTGTCAATCTTGGCGAACGCCTCAATGTCGCGCTGGCCAGCCGCGCGGCCGAGCTTGCCCGCTATCGGTCTGACTTCTTTGGCCGGCTTCGGGAAATTCTTGGCAACCGGACGGGCGTCACCGTGGTAGGAGACCGATTTGTCTTTGAAACCGACGTGTTATTTGCGTCCGGATCCGCAGCGCTTTCCAATGATGGCCGTGAGAGCTTGCGTCCGATTGCTGACGCAATCGTCCAGCTGACACAGGAAATTCCAGAAGAACTGGATTGGGTGATCCGCATTGACGGGCATACCGATCCGCGCCCGATCCGCACCACCTATCCGTCGAACTGGCACCTGTCGGCTGCGCGCGCGATCTCCGTGGTGAACTGGTTTGAGGATTTGGGCGTCCCGCCGCAACACCTTGTGGCCGCTGGCTTTGGCGAGCATCAACCGATTGCCGATGGCGACACCGAGGAAGCCTATGCCCGCAACCGCCGGATCGAACTGAAACTGACCAGCCGATAGCCGTATCGCGGCTTGCCCTTTGACTTTGGCTCGGTTATAAGCCGCGCCTCATTTGGCGGGGAAACCCGCAGACGACGTTATTGCCGGAGCGCAAAATGCAAAAAGACATTCACCCCGACTATCACTTCATCACTGTGAAGATGACCGACGGGACGACCTTCCAGACCCGCTCCACCTTTGGCAAGGATGGCGACACGCTGACGCTGGATATCGATCCGACCACCCATCCGGCCTGGACGGGCGGTGGCCAGCAATTGCTGGATCGTGGCGGCCGCGTCTCGCGCTTTAAAGACAAGTTCAAAGGCTTCGCCTGATCCGTTATTCGGATATCGGAAACGAGAAAGCCGCGCTTCGCCGCGGCTTTTTCTTTGCCTCATTTCCGGCGTGCCTAGCTGAAGGCGTTTTTCAGCCGGTTGAGCTGATCTTCCACCGGGCTGGCGCCTGACCCTTCGCTATCAAACAAAGAGTCATCAATCCGCTTCAATCGCGCATAGAGTTTGCGGGACCGCGCAGCGAGATCGGTAAGCACGCCAGGGGCAACCTCGCCATCAGCCGGCCAGAGCTCTTCTTCCTCATCATCGTCCGGCAAGCGGTATTGCCCCGAAACAAGTTGATCCGGCGAAAGATCCCCCTCCGAGACCTGCCGCTGAGCAAGCAGCCAGGACGCCGCCTGCATCAGCCGCGTGGTCAGCTTCATGCTTTCGGCGGCATAGGCCAGAGCGCCGGCACGGCCGAGCGCTTTGGCATCTTCCCGGCCCGGACCATCCAGATAACCGGCGGTTTCCTCCACCATATCCATCCCATCCCGGAACAGGCGGGCGAAAAGCTCGCTGCCAGCAAATTCAGCGACGCGCTCGGCCGGATTGCCGGAAGAAAACCCCGTCTCGTTTAGCTCGTCACTCATTTACGCTCACTTTAAATGGTTTTGACCACCGGGTTGCAACCCGCGGGCCAGTTGTATCAACCTTGTTTGAAGACCGCTTCGGCTGCCGCCCGGCCAGACTGTTTCGACGCAATCACGGCATCAATGCGGGAAATCTCGGCCTCGATGGCCGCCTTTCGCTCCTCCAGAGCTTCGATAGAAAAATCAGATAGATCCTCGCCGGGCACAATCGCATCCGAATTGGGTTTTGATGGCGAATCGTCTTCAAACATGGCGGCGTTCCTGCTTGCTGTTTTCGACCCTAGCGCTCACGATGTTTTTTGTCGCCCCCTGACGCGGAGACCGGTTTGGCCAATCCCGAAACGCATCGCATCGCCATCGTTCCTGAACCCGGCGGGCCCGGGAACATCAAAATTGCCGAACGCAGACTGCCAGAGCTCGCTGCGGACGAAGTCCTGATCAAGACCGCCGCTTGCGGCGTCAACAAGCCGGACACGTTTGAACGCATGGGATTTTATCCCCTGCCACCCGGCGCACCCGAGGGGCTGGGTCTGGAAGCTTCGGGTATCGTGCAAGCAATTGGCCGCGACGTGACCCGCTTCATGGCGGGTGAGAAGGTCTGCGCGCTGGTAGCCGGCGGGGGATATTCCGACTATGTGATCGCCAAGCAAGGCAATACGCTTCACGTACCCGACGGGGTCGATCTTTTTTCTGCCGCAGGCCTGCCCGAGACCGTCTTTACAGTCTGGGCAAATGTGTTTGAAGCTGGTCAGCTGAAGGCAGGCGAAATCCTGCTGGTACATGGCGGAGCCGGGGGCATCGGCACGACAGCCATCCAGATGGGCAAAGCGGCGGGCGCGCGGGTTTTTGCCACGGCCGGTTCACCGGAAAAGTGTGCCTTGTGCGAGAATGTCGGGGCAGACCGGGCGATCAACTATCGCGAGGAAGATTTTGGCCAGATAATTGCCGAAGCCGGCGGTGCAAACGTCATCCTCGACATGGTCGGCGGAAATTATGTCCAGAAAAATATCGACTGCGCCGCGTTTCAGGGTCGCATTGTTCAGATCGCATTCCTTCAAGGCTCGCGCGTTGAGGTCGATTTGATGCGCGTCATGCTGAAACAGCTGACGCTGACCGGTTCCACACTCCGCGCCCGGCCCGATGCGGAAAAAGCCCGGCTCGCCAAAGCGATTGAGGAGATCGTCTGGCCATGGCTGAAAAACGGCCAATTGGCAGCACAGGTCCACAAGACCTTCCAGCTTTCAGACGTCGCAGAAGCGCATGAGTTGATGGATAGCGGCGGCCATTCCGGGAAAATCCTGCTCATTCCCTGAGTTTGCGCCCTTTTCAGCCCCCCCACCGCCTTGTATAGACAGGCCAAAGCGCTGATCGAGACCATCCGGTCAGCGTCGGAAGCCTTCAACCACCCGGCATCCGTGCCGGGTTTTTCTATGGCCGCAGCAAATGCGCCGGGAGAGAGTATTCATGACCGAAGTTTTGATGCCGAAAGCCACCGCCGTCTGGCTGGTAGACAATACGGCGCTGACTTTTGAACAGATTGCCGATTTTTGTGGCCTGCACCGCCTGGAAGTCAAAGGCATCGCGGACGGCGATGTGGCCGCTGGCGTGCGCGGCGCAGACCCGATTTCGAACGGTCAGCTCACCCGAGAGGAAATTGCCAAAGCCGAAGCGGATTCAGACTATCGGATGACGGCCATCAAGTCTCGTTTCGACGACCTGCATCAGCCGCGCAAGAAGCGCGGGCCGCGCTATACACCGCTCTCGCGCCGTCAATCGCGTCCGGATGCCATTGCCTGGCTGGTCCGCAACCACCCGGAGCTGACCGATGGCCAGATTTCCAAACTGATTGGCACCACCAAGACCACCATTGAAGCCGTGCGGGAACGCACGCATTGGAATTCGGCCAATATCAAGCCGACCGATCCGGTTACGCTTGGCTTGACGACCCAGCTTGATCTCGACGAGCAGGTTCGCAAGGCCTCGTCGCGCCGTGAAAAAATGGAAGCGGAACGCGCGGCCAGTGGTGAAGCCCCGATCGCCGAAGAGGCGCAGCCAGCATCGGCGGCTCAGGAGGCTGAGCCCGCTACCAGCCTTGATGATGTGAATCTCGAGACGCTGTTTGGCGGAAACAATCAGTCGGATGACGACGCCAGATAATTCAAGGCCAATCTGCCGCCATCCGCATAGATGCATTCACCTGTGATGTAGCTTGCATCTTTTGACGCCAGAAAATGCACGACCCCGGCGACCTCGTCGGGGTCGCCGATTCTTGCGAGCGGCGTCCGCGACATAACCTTGCTCATGGCGCTCCGGTCTTCAAGAACCGCTTTGAGCACATCGGTATTGATACTACCCGGACCCACCGCATTTACGCGTATTCCCATCGGGGCAAGCGCCAATGCCATGGACTTGGTCAGCTGGTTGATGGCCCCCTTGGTTGCGCAATAAGCCAGCTGATCCGCGATTGCGACAACGGCATTCACGGACGACATGTTGATGATCGCATATCGCTTGCGGCAATCGTCTGTCCGTTCGTCATTCTCGTGGATCTGTTCAGCCATCTGCCGGGCAGCCGCGCGGGCAACCAGAAAAGCTCCGGTCAGATTTACCGAAATCACCTTTTCAAAGTCCTCGGGCGGCAAGTTCAAAATGTCGCCCTTGGAGACGATCCCGGCATTGTTGACCAACACATCGACGCGCCCGAATGTTGAGAGCGTCTCGGCCAAGAGGTTTGCGACCGCCAGGCGGTCCGCGACATTGCAGTCAACAAAGAGGGCTTTTTCCTTCTCCGCGCCCAGTTCTTCGGCCAACGCCTTGCCGGCTGTCCTGTCGGTATCAGCGACAACAACCCTGAGCCCGTCTTCGGCAAACCGGCGCGCGCACGCCTTGCCAATGCCATTAGCCGCCCCTGTGACGATAACAACGCGATCGGATGCCGGCATCTAATACTCCTGCTTATTCCGCATTTATGCGGGTGCGAAGATAATCGCGTTCAAGCGTTTCGGAATCCGGATTCAATTCATAGGCCCGCGCATAGAGCTCACGCGCTTCGTCTATCCGGTCCAGACCTTCGAGAGCTGCAGCCCGGGAGTGCACAATGGCGCCATTCTCCGGTTCGGCATCAACCGCCTGATCGCAGATCGGCAAGGCTGTATCGTATTGAGAGTTCATAACCAGCGCCCAACAAAGCGCGTTCAGTGCAAACCCGCTCTCCGGATCAATCTCGACGGCGCGCCGGGCGTTATCAATTGCCTGATCATTGAGATCCAGATCCAGAAGCGCCGCGGACAGATTGATCCAGCCACCGGCCCATTCAGGTTCCAGCCGGGTGACCGTATCAAAGGCTGCGACGGCTTCTGCATTGCGGCCGAGCTCGCCGTACAGACCTCCCAGGTTCAATTGCGTCATGACATCCTGAGGCAGCTCCCGCCGCGCCGCTTCAAGGTCCTCGATCGCCCCATCGGTATTTCCGGTATAGCGGCGCGCAATCCCGCGGTTGCGGCGGACATAGGGATTGTCGAATTCAACGCCCTGTGTTTCGGCAATGGCATAGGCCAGATTGAATTCATGAAGCGCGTCTTCAAAGCGTTCTTCATACAGATAAGCTCCACCCAATCGGGTGTGGATAATCGCTTCGCGCGCAGGCTCCAGCTCGACCGACTCAAGGCAGGCCTCAAAAGACGTGATAGCCGCCTCGGAGTTTCCTTCTGCGAGCGCATCCTCACCATCCTGGCACGGATCGCCCTGTGCGGTCACCGGTCCGGCATCCGAACACGCCTGAAGCGTCAGGACAAAGGAAAGGGCAAGAAGTGCGCGGAACATTCGCAGCTCCAGATTAAGGCGTCTGATCATGCAAGCAGGGCGGCCTTTCGCAAGGCCGCCCTGCTGTAATTAGGTTCAATTTCCCGTTAGTCACCTCGTCGAAGCGACTCTATCTGTTCTTTAAGCTTGAGCTTCTGTTTTTTGAGAGAGGCGAGTTGAAGCGTATCGGATCCCGGTCGTTTGCTTTCCATTTCAATGAGATCATCAAGTTTGTCGTGGCGGGAGTCCAATTCACGGATGTGCGCTTCAATCGTCATATGTCGCCTCCTTGCGCTAAATACATGTCTCAATGTGAATAGAAGCATCGAATGATCTATGTGTCACTTCACATTTGGAAACGGAGCTAGGAATGTCTGAACGCAAGCGCTTGATCGTTGGAATCTCCGGCGCATCTGGCGCAATTTACGGCATTCGCATGCTGCAAGCTCTGAAAGAGCTGGGCATCGAGACGCACCTGGTCGCCTCAAAGGCTGCCGAGATGACGCTCGGCTATGAAACTGAGCTGACGCCACGCGATCTCAAAGCACTGGCGGATTACGCCTACAAACCCTCTGATATCGGCGCTGCCCCCGCATCGGGTTCTTTCAAAAATTTGGGAATGGTCGTCGCCCCCTGCTCTGTCAGGTCGATGGCCGAGATTGCGACCGGCGTCACATCCGGCCTCATCGCGCGGGCAGCAGACGTCACCTTGAAAGAACGCCGCCGGCTGGTGCTGATGGTGCGCGAAACACCCTTTCATCTCGGCCATTTGCGGACCATGACGCAGCTCACCGAGATGGGAGCCATCATTCATCCGCCCTTGCCAGCCTTCTACGCGAATCCAAAAACGCTGGATGACCTGGTCAATCAATCCGTTGGCCGCACGCTGGACCTTTTCGGGCTGGACTGGAAACCGACCCGGAGATGGGGTGAGGACCTTGAGGGCGGCAAGCGCCCTGCGGCAAAAACATGAGCCACGCGTTCTGGGAGTGGTCCCTGGAGCGATACGATCAGCCGGGTGTCGCGTCCGAAGCCATCCAGCTGCAGGATGAATTTGGGCTCAACGTCAATACCTGCCTCTGGTGTGTTTGGCTCGCAGAAGAAGGCCGGGACGCCGCCCCTTTGCTGGACCAGGCCGTTCAGGCGATAGCCCCCTGGTCTATGGGGGTTACCGAAGCCATCCGGGAGGCGCGCAGGAAAGCAAAAAACCATCCGCGTGCCGACACGCTCTATAAGTCCATACTCGCTTGCGAACTCGACGCCGAGCATGTCGAACAAGACATCCTCTTCGAGCTGGCTGCCCATGCACAACCGGCAAGCTTGCCCCCTTTAGAAACCGCCAGGAATGCGCTTGAGCGCTATGCCGAAATGGCCGCCAGCCCGGCAAATTTCGATCCGTTTTTGAAAACCGTTTTCCCAACCGGCAAATAAGTGTAAAAGACGGTTCAATCCGGCGTAACCGGGTCTTTCAGCCAATAACGCAAACAAGAACGGCGATGAGCGAAGACGAATTCCTCGAAAAATCCACCTTGCGGGCCAAGATTGATGAGCTGAAATTCCGCCATCGGTCTCTGGATTCTGAGGTGCAGGCTTTGCAGGAGCTGGGCGTTTCAGACCAGCTGAAGGTCGCGCGCCTTAAAAAGGAAAAGCTTCAGCTGAAAGACCGGATTGCGTCCCTGGAAGATCGGCTGATGCCCGACATAATTGCCTGATAAATCGGACAGTTCAGCCGTCCGCGGCGGCTTTGATCTCTTGTTTGCGGGCATACATGGCTGCATCGGCCTGTGCCATGGCAGCGTCAACTGCGACGCCCGGCTGAAGCGGATGCACCCCCCAGGCAGCATTGATGTGCAATTCCATACCTTCATGCACAAACGCCGTATTCTGGATTTCAGAAGCCAACTCATCGGCTTTGTGCTCGGCCTGAACAACGGTCGTCAGCGTTAAAACTACGCCGAACTCATCTCCACCGAGCCGGCCAACCGAATCAGTCTCCCGCAGATTTCCGGTCAAAGTGGCCGCAACATGATGCAAGGCGGCATCGCCCGCCGCATGGCCATATTCGTCATTGATTTGCTTGAATCCATTCAGATCAAAATAAACCAAAGCGGACGGAGCCTGATGCCGCTCGGCCAATGCGAGCGCCCGCGACACTTCCCGGACAAAGGCGCGGCGGTTCAACACGGGCAATAGCACATCGTGATCGGCCAGCGATTCCAGTTCGCGCACCCGCTTGCGCAAGCGCTCTGTATCCTTACGGAGCTGATCAACCTCGCCCATCAAGGTCAAAAGCGCGCGTTGCACATTTGGGGTCAGCTCGTTCTCTGGCACGCCCATGATCTGGGCGGCATCGCGCGGCGCCGCTGCACCTGCACTTGATGACGCAGAACCGCTAGACGGCGCTTTCGCCGCGTCACCCGTGGACCGCATCTTGTTCAGCGCATCAAAAGGACGAATTCGCATGGGAAATCCCGCATTCGGTCAAACTTGCCGTAAGCTTCCCTCGGCGCGGTTAAGAAAGGGTCAAGGTTAACAAGACGCGAAGCGCTTTTTCTTGACGCAAGGGCGCGCTTGGCTATGTTGCCGCGCTTTCCAAAAGCCGAGGAGGCTTTCTGTTGAGCGCCACATCTCCCCGCATCGCGATTATTATGGGCTCCCGCTCGGACTGGCCGACAATGAAAGCGGCTACTGACGTGCTTGATGCACTGGGCGCGGACTATGAAACGCGCGTGGTCTCGGCCCACCGGACACCCGATCGTATGTCGGAATTCGCCAAATCGGCAAAAGATTGCGGCGTTCAGGTGATCATTGCCGGCGCCGGGGGTGCGGCCCACCTACCCGGCATGGTGGCGTCTATGACGACGCTCCCCGTCCTGGGCGTACCAGTTGAATCTAAAGCCCTGAAGGGCATGGACAGCCTGCTGTCCATCGTTCAGATGCCGGGCGGTGTCCCGGTTGGGACGCTGGCGATTGGAGAACCGGGCGCGAAGAATGCCGGTCTGATGGCGGCGGCCATCGTGGCGCTGTCGGATGACGCGCTCGCCAATCGTCTTGCGGACTGGCGTCAGGCCCAAACGGATCGCGTCCCGGACACGGTTGAAGACTAAACCCGTATGAGCGCCCCCCTGCCTCCCGGATCGGTCATTGGCATTCTTGGCGGTGGCCAGCTGGGCCGAATGCTGGCTCAGGCCGGCGCGCAGCTGGGCTTTGATGTCCAGATTT
Organism: Hyphobacterium sp.; assembly: GCF_965228115.1. Taxonomy (GTDB): domain Bacteria; phylum Pseudomonadota; class Alphaproteobacteria; order Caulobacterales; family Maricaulaceae; genus Hyphobacterium. Next base: position 1,429,454 of record NZ_OZ245794.1, read on the forward strand.
TTGATCCAGAGCCGGATTGTCCTGCCGCCCGCGTTGCGGCCCGCAGCTGGGCGGCGCCCTGGGACGATCAAGGCGCGATCCAAGCCTTTGCCGGCAAGTGCGATGTCATTACATTTGAATGGGAAAACGTCCCGGCCAGCGCGCTGGAGGCCGCAGAAAGCCGCGCACCGGTCCGGCCGGGCCGGAAATCCCTCGAACTCACACAAGACCGCCTGGTCGAGAAAAACTTCATTCGGGAAGCGGGGTGCCGGACCGTCGATTTTGCCGAAGTGAGCTCCCTTGCCGATCTGGAAACCGCGGTTCAATCCATTGGTCGGCCTTCAATCCTGAAGACGCGGCGCTTCGGGTATGACGGCAAGGGGCAGGCGGTGATTCGGGAGACCACCGACTTTGCGGAGGCTTGGGCTTCTATCGGTGAAAAACCGGCCATTCTCGAAGGCTATGCTGATTTTGATCGTGAGCTGTCCATCGTGGCGGCCCGCAGCTTGGACGGCACAATCGCGGCGTTCCCTTTGGCTGAAAACCAACACGCAGACGGCATACTGCGGCTCTCGAAAGGTCCAGCCGAAAGCAGCGCCAGTACTAAATCTTCAGCCCTTCGTATCGCCGAAGCCATCGGAAACGGGCTCGATCATGTCGGCGTCTTCGCTGTCGAACTGTTTGATCTCGGCGGGGATCTGATCGTCAATGAAATCGCACCGCGCGTCCATAATTCCGGGCACTGGACCATGGATGCGTGCGCTTGTGATCAGTTCGAACAGCATATGCGCGCGGCGGCCGGCTGGTCGCTCGGGCTAACGGACCCCCATTCAGCCTGCGAAATGACCAACCTCATCGGTGACGATGCAGCCCGATGGGGTGAACTTGCGGCAGACCCGGCGGCCCGCCTGCATCTCTATGGCAAACGCAATATGCGGCCCGGCCGGAAAATGGGTCATATCAACCGGCTTTTACCTCTTACCGACTAAACAAGGCTTGAACTCAGCCCCTGCCCCGCTAAGGGAGACGCATGACGGTTCAGCGACCTGATTCCTGGAAAGACCAGCGCGGCCCTTTTGATATCATCGGGGATGTGCATGGCTGCGCGCGCGAGCTCGAAAAACTTCTGGAAAAACTTGGCTACACGCTGAAATCTCGCGGGCCCCGAGGCACGCGGACAACCAGGATCGCCCACCCGAACGGCCGCAAAGTGATTTTCGTCGGTGATCTGGTCGATCGTGGCCCGGCCTCGATGGACGTCTTGCGTCTGGCCATGCAGGGCGAGGCAGACGACACCTCACGATGCGTCATCGGCAATCATGACGACAAATTCCTGCGCTGGTTGATGGGCCGCGATGTTCAGGTCTCGAGCAGTCTCAAGACGACGATTAAAGAAACAAAGCAGGAAAAGCGGAAATTCCTGAACCAGGCGCGGGCCTATCTGGAAAGCCTGCCCGGTCATCTGATTCTGGATGACGGGCGTTTGATCGTCGCCCATGCCGGCCTGCCGGAAAAGTTTCACGGCATTGAAAGCCGCCAGTCACGGGCCTTTGCCATGTATGGCGAAACGACCGGGCAAACCGATGATCTGGGCTTCCCGATCCGCCGCGACTGGGCACGCAACTACACCGGCACGCCGACCGTCGTACATGGCCATGTTGCGGAGAAAAAAGTCCGCCATAAAAACAATGTCTGGTGTCTCGATACCGGCGTTGTTTATGGTGGAAAGCTCACCGCGCTTCGCTGGCCGGAAGAAGAAATCGTTCAGGTCAAAGCCAAGCGGGACTGGTTTCCAAATCCGCGCTGGAACTAGCGGCGGGAACGGCCATAGCGCAAGCCTGCCAACACTTCAGCGGGGTCCGGCCAGTCCTTTGTCATTTTTTGAAAACCCGCCTTGGCTTTCTCAAACTCCATGACATTCTGGATCCGCCGGTCGAGAAAGGCTTTGGCCTTTGCCTTATCCGGGTTTTCATCATTCAGCCAGGCCGCCAATGAGCTTGTGTAAACAGCCGAGAGAATCGTGCGTTTGGAATACCAGTTGAAATCGGTCGACGGATCCTTCAGCGCCCGCCAGATCTTGTCCGACGTGGCCCAGATCAATTCCGGCCCCAGCGACCCGGCATCATGCAGCATCAACCGGGCCCGCGCCCGGCGCGCCGCCTCTTCATGCCGGCCAATAGCTTCAAGTCGCGCCTGGACACCCAGTGTGACACGGTCGCGAATCTTCATGGACGCCAGATCAGCAGCTTCCATGCGGGCCAGCATGGCCTCATCCAGCCGCAGCGACCAATGCGCAATCACGTCCAGAACACCACGCGGCGCGGCCAACAGGGTCGCCTCTTCGCTCACACCGGCGTCTTCGGCGGCTTCGCGCAGCATGGCATCGGACCAGCCCTCATAGGCCGCGTGAACCAGCGCCGCATCCAGCAAGAGATCGAGATCAGTTGGGGTGTCTTTTGACATCATGCCGCCTATGTAGAGCAACACCGCCGCGGCGTCGATGCGCATTGCGTCACAGGCGTTTGAGGGTGTGGACAGGCCGCTCTGGCTCTGCTAATAGCCGCGCCTCTCGGCAAGAGGCCTGCGGTCGCCACGAATCTGTGCGGCTGCGCAACAGATTTGAATAGACACAGGAGAGCGGACCATCGTTCAGATTATTGTGCGCGAGAACAATGTGGAGCAAGCGCTCCGCGCGCTGAAAAAGAAGATGCAGCGGGAAGGCACTTTCCGTGAAATGAAGCGTCGCAATCACTTCGAGAAGCCCTCGGAGAAGCGCGCGCGCCAGAAGGCCGAGGCGATCCGCCGGGCCCGCAAGCTGGCTCGCAAGCGCGCACAGCGCGAAGGCCTGCTGGGCGGTGCCAAGGGGCGCCGCCGCTAGGCCACCGCAAGCCCAAGCCGAACGGGTTTAAAGTAAAACGCCGCGCTGATCTCAGCGCGGCGTTTCCTTTTGTTGCCCTGTTACGTTGTTACCTTCTTGCGGCTGAACAGCTTCTTCACCGAAGAGGCATTCGCGCGGCCCAGCGCGCCTTGCCGGAAGATCAGAGAGGCCAGCCCGATAATCAGGACCGCTGTTGCAATCATCAACACGCTGGTGCCTACCAGCTCAAAAAGACCCGGATCGGTTTGCAAGCGCGACAGCATCAGGAAAGGTGTCCAGATCGGCACCCAGGAGGCCACCTGTAGGAAGGGTGAGTCCGGATTTTCAAGCGTCACCATGATGATAATAAAGGGCACCATCATGATGAGGATCATCGGGCTCATCAACGACTGCGCTTCCTGCAGCGTGTCGCAAAGCGACCCGATTGCCAGATACATTGTGCCGAACATCAGATAGCCGACCACAAAGTACGCAATCGCGGGGATCAGCAGCCCCGGGTCGAACACCGCACCGAGAATACCCGCAACGGGCAGATTCGCTGCGGCTGCAACCGACTGGGCGGTCAAAAGACCAACCGTACCCACACCGCCCCAGACCATCATGAAGGTCGCGGTAACACCGGCGACACCGATCAGCTTGCCGACGAGGATCTCATGAAAACGCGCGGTCGCCAGCAAAGTCTCCAAAATCTTGTTGCCTTTCTCCTCGATCATGGCGGTCAACAGCATGTTGGTGACCGAAAAGATCATCACCCAAAGGCCGATTGAGAAGAAAATACCGACCACAAACGGAATCCGGTCTTCAATACTGACCTCGGCATCCTCCCGGCCACGTTCAGGTGAAAGCTCTCTGACACGGGGGTTCATCGCATTGATCTCGGCCAGCGCCTCCGAAGAAATGCCTGCGGCTTCCAGAGCGTCTGTCCGGACAAAATCCCGCAGCGTTCTGCGGGCGGCGGATCTCAGCCCCGTGCTGGTGCGATTGTCACTCCAATACTCGCCGGTCACGCCGAAATCACCGCCGCGCTGAAACAGAACCGCTGCGAACAAGGCATGGTCTTCGCCATCAACGGTGATGCTTTGTTCACCGAGGAGGAAGGGTTGCAACTCTTCGATCGAATTTCCTGGCGCTTCTACCCTGACAAAGCGGCTGGCGAATTGTGCTTCAGATATCTCGACCGGCACGCCGAGGGCTTGCAGGGCTTCCGGAAAGCCTTCCAGACCTGGCTCCGCGCGTAGGGCGGCCTCAACAGCCGGCATCGCATCCTCCCGGCCTGCGCCTTGTGCGATCGGGCGCAATGCCTCGAGCACCTCGTCTTTCTGTCCTTCGACCAGTTCCTGTTCCAACCGCCGGTCAAGCGCCATGCCCGTCTGGTCGATGACGGCGTAATAACGCGTGGGTTGAGAGTTCTCTGCGAGGAGCGGGATCAAAAATCCGACCGCCATAAAGAACGGAACGGACATCAGGGACAGCCAGAAGCCCCAAGTGGCCACATAAGACAGGTATTCCCGCCGGGCGATAAGATAGATCGCGCGCATTACACCGTCTCCCGGTTTGAGCTTTCGACCAGCTCGACAAAAACATCATGAAGGTGCGCCCGCATGGGTTCGAACCGGGCCAACCGCACGCCGGCATCCACACACGCTTTCAGCACATCCTGAGCATCTTTTCCGGGGGCCAGCTCAACGGTCCAGCCCCGCAAGCCCTCAGGCGCCTCCTCAGTCGAGATTTCGCCCGTGTCGGCGAGGATCTGTGTCAGATCATGGTCGCTGGCGCTCTCGATGATCACGCGTCTGGGCACTTGTGAAAGGGCCTCCGATACAGACCCGTCAAACACTTTCCGGCCTTTGGAAATCAGCACTATCTTGTCGCAGAGCCGTTCAGCATGTTCCATGACATGCGTCGAAAACAGGATCGTTTTGCCGCGATTGGCTTCCGCCCGGATCATCTCTTCCAGCATCTTCTGGTTCACCGGGTCCAGCCCTGAAAACGGTTCATCGAGGATGATGAACTCCGGATCGTGCGCCAGCGTCGCAATAATCTGGACTTTCTGGGCCATGCCTTTCGACATTTCCTTGATCTTCTTGCCGCGCGCTTCGCCCAGCCCGAATTTCTCCAGACCTTCCCGGGCCGCCCGGCGCGCTGCGGGCATCGTCATGCCCTTCATACGGCCAAAGAAAATGATGACGTCTTCGGCTTTCATTTTCTTGTAGATGCCGCGCTCTTCCGGAAGGAAACCAACGCTTTCCAGCACTTTGGCTCCGGGCGTTTTGCCGAAAAGGGCGACACGGCCGGCATCCGGCTTGATAATCCCCAGCGCCATGCGTAACGACGTGGTTTTGCCGGCACCATTGGGTCCCAGAAATCCGGTAATCTGACCGCGATTGACCTCCAGCGAGAAGGAATCAACGGCCGTTTGACCTGAATAGCGTTTCGTAACGCCATCCAGAGAAAGAATATTTTCGGTCATGACTGTCCCTGTCGAACCTGTTTGTTCGGGAAACTAGGCGGGCCTGTCAGCCCTGACTACCGGGAAGGGCTGCCGGTTCGTCTCCCCTAAGCAGTGGGCAAAACGAAATAAAGCAAATCCAGCGGTGGCGGATCCAGGCCCTCAACCGACAGCATGTGATGCACCTGTCCCCGATGGTGGGTCTGGTGATTGAAGAAATGGGTCAGGATGGTTTGCCGCGCCAACTTGTGCGCTTCGCCCCTTGTGTTGGAATAATGCACGTCCTCTGGAAGATCATCTTCATTCAGGCTGTCTACAAACGACGAAATTCGCAAATCCATCAACTGGCGCTCCATCCATAATTCGCCGAGCGTCTCGAACGGTATCTCTCGAAGATTGGTCGGGTTCGGGCCCTCACCAGTGAGCCGGAACATCCAGATCCGGTCGGCAATCAGGATATGGGTCAACGCGCCGAAAAGACTGCCAAAATAGGCCCCATTGTTGGACTTGATTTGACCTTCGGAGAGCTGCTTAACCGCCTCATAAAGCCGTTCATTGGCCCAGGCATTGTAGGCCGCCATCCCCAGGAAGTGTTCACGCATCTTTGCTTTGCCTTTCCAATTCGTCATTTGAAGGCTGACCTGCGGGCTCTCATTATTTTTTGGTTCAATCAGGGGAGCAAACAATGAACAAGCCATTCTTGGCAATTTGCCTGACCGTCACAGCAGCCACGCCCGTGCTGGCGCAAGATGTTTACGACATCGATTCATCGCATACACAGGCCACGTTCTCGGTCGACCGGTTCGGGTTTACGACTATTTTCGGCAGCTTTGGCACATCCGGAGGCACAATCACGCTGGATGCCGAGGCACCAGAAAACTCCAGCGTTTCAGCCTTCGTTGAAACCGGCTCTGTCATGGCAGGTGATCCGGTCAGGGACGAACACCTCGCCGGACCCTTCTGGCTGAACGCGCCAGAAAATGCACAGCTTACGTTTGAATCAACGTCTGTAGCGCTGACGGGCGAGAATACAGCTGATGTGACCGGCCAGCTGACGCTCTGGGGAGAAGCCCGGGAAGTGACGTTCAATGCCGTCCTGAATCAGATGGCCACGGACCCCTCCAATCAACGCCCGGCGGTCGGCTTTACCATTACCGGCACGATAAACCGCACAGATTGGGGCCACGAGATCGCGTCACAGCTTGTTGGCACCGAGATCGGCATCCGCATTGAAACGCTGGCGCACTTACGCGCTGAGGAAGAATAGGCGCATTAATCCATCGAGTGCTAGGCTTCGCGCATGGCCCTCGATGAGACCAAAGCCCGAAACCGCTTGCTGGCGCTGAAAGACGAGCTGATTGGCTTGTCTTCGAAAGCGAAAGATGATCGCAAACCGGTAACGCTCGACCAACAATCTGTCGGGCGATTATCCCGGCAGGATAGCCTGCAGGTTCAAGCCATGGCGAAAGCGGCTGATGCCCGCCGTGCTCTGGAGTTGCGCCGCATCGAGGCCGCGCTGAAACGGCTGGACGAAGGCGAGTTTGGCGATTGTGTCGAGTGCGGAGAGGCGATTGCGGAAAAGCGGCTCAAGAGCGACCCAGCCGCGCCGCGTTGTGCGGCCTGCGCCTAGTCCACACCGGGAAAACTCTCCACAAACTTGACCTTGATATCCGGGAAGCTGTCGACAAAGCGGATCGTAAAATCCGGAAAGCTGTCAACAAATTCCCATTCGCCGCAATCATCCGGGAAACTCTCGACGGTTTTCACACGCAAATCCGGAAAACTTTCGACGACCTGAACTTCAATGTCGGCGAAGGAGTCGACGACCTGGACCTCCCCATAGAGCGGGATACCATTCCAGGTGCAGTCTTCGGTCACATCGCCATCAGCGATCATCAATAGCTCAAGCATTGCGCAGACCTCCCTGCCTTGCAGGTAAACGCAATCCGGCTGAATGCAGGATGACTGGTTAGGCGGCGGCTTTCAGTTTTTCGCCAATCTGCGGCACAACATGCTCGTTTCCGGCGATAATGCTTCCGGTTTCCAGCACGTCATTTTTGCCATCGGCCTCGGCATAAAAGCCTCCGGCTTCACGGATCAGGATCAGGCCAGCCGCGATGTCCCAGGCATTCAGATCGCGTTCCCAGAAGCCGTCAAACCGGCCAGCCGCCGTCCATGCCAGATCGAGAGATGCCGCCCCGAAGCGGCGGATACCCGCCACGTTTGGCATGACTTGATAGAGCTCTTTGAGAAAGCGCGCATGCCCGCGCTTGCCGAAATACGGCGTGCCGGTCGCAATGACACATTCCGAAAGCTCGCGGCGGGCCGATACCCGCAAACGCCGTTCGTCCAACCAGGCGCCCGTGCCTTTTTCCGAATGGAACATATCGCCTGTCACCGGGTTGTAGATCACCCCGGCAACAATCTCGCCCTCGCGCTCCAGCGCAATCGAAATGGCAAAGTGTGGCTGGCTGTGCAGGAAGTTCAGCGTGCCGTCGAGCGGATCAATGATCCAGCGATGGGTTTTGTCGGTCCCCTCCACAACACCGCGCTCTTCCATCAAGAACCCGTAGCCCGGACGCGCCGCGCTCAGCGTTTCAAAGAGAATATCTTCGGCTTTCCGATCCGCTGCAGACACGAAATCTGCCGGTCCTTTGCGGGACACCTGAAGGTGTTCGACTTCGCCAAAATCGCGCGCCAGTGCCCGGCCGGCCTTGCGTGCCGCGCCTTGCATGACTTCCATCAGAGCAGTGAGACGGCCCATGGGTCAGTCAGCCCGCTTGGAATAGCTGCCGTCTTCGGTCGAGATGATGACACGCTCGCCGACGCCCACAAAAGGCGGCACCGACGTGCGGACACCATTGGAAAGAACAGCCGGCTTGTAGGAATTGGCCGCCGTCTGACCTTTCACGACCGGCTCGGTATCGGCGATTTCCAGCTCGACAAATTGCGGCAGGGTAAGGCCGATCGGGCGCTCCTCATAAAATTCCAGCTCAACCATCATGCCATCGGTGAGATAGGCGCCGGTATCCTCGCCGATGAACTCCATGGACAGCTCAATCTGCTCATAGCTTTCCGTGTCCATGAAGGTGGCCATGGTGTCGTCCTTGAACAGGAATTGAAATTCCTTTTGTTCCAGACGCACGCGTTCGACCTTGTCAGCCGCCCGGAAACGCTCATTCAGCTTGCGGCCATCGAGAATGTTCTTCAACTCGACCTGCGCAAAGGCACCGCCCTTGCCGGGCTTTACATGATCGGTTTTTACAACCGTCCAGATGGTGTCCTGGTGTTGCAAGACCATACCTGGCCGGACTTCATTCCCGTTGATTTTCATGGACGGCATTCCTGTTGGCTGTCTTCACGATGTAATCCAGCAACGAAAAGGTCGTGGGCCGGACAAGTCGCGCGCGTCCTATCAGGCCGCAGCCAAAGCGGCAAGCATCCGCAACGCCCTGATCGATCAGCGCGAGCGGTAGGCCGTCACCTCGGACTGAATACGGTTGGCTTCAGACGCTGACAGCGCATTTTCCAGCTGCGCCTCCAAACGGTCGCGGTCGGTGTTGTAGGCGCGTGACCCGTCCATCTCGTATTCGGCCATAAGCGCCCAGTAATAGGCGCGGACCAGATTGCGTTCCACGCCATCACCCGTGGCAAGCGCCAGCGCATAAAGATAGCGGGACTCAGAATCGCCTCCGACCGCCCCTTGCGCAAACCATTCCGCGGCAAGGGCGGGCGCCGGTTCAGCGCCATTCCATCCCGAATACAGCATCAGACCGTACTGACCCATCGCCGGGGCAAATCCGGATTCGGCAGACAGACGAATATAACGGAGGGCGGCCTCATCATCCTGTGGACCGCCTTCCCCCGAAGCCGCCATCAAGCCGGCCTGCAAAGCCGCTTCGGCATGTCCTGCCTCGCCCGCCCGTTCATACCAGGGCCGCGCCGCTTCCGGGCTTTCCGGCCCCCCGGCCCAGACATCCAGCATCTGGGCCAGCTGGAACATCGCTTCGCTATTGTCCTGGGTGGCGGCCCGCTCGGCCCATTCCAGCGCCAGATCGGCGTCCTGAGGCACAGGTGAAGCTTTAAGAACCAGCGCATAGGACAGCATGGCGGGGACATAGCCTGCCTGGGCCGCGCGATAGAAAAAGTTCCGCGCTTCGGTCTCCAGCAAACGGCCACGGCCTTGCTGCGCCATAAGGCCCAGCCGGTAATTTCCAACCGGCTCGCCCTGGCTGGCCGCCCGGCGATACCAGCGCGCGGCCTGCTCGTCAGAAGCCGCTTCGATTTGTCCGTCATCATGCATCAGACCCGCCAGGCTGGCGGCCTGCGCATGTCCGCCGGCGGCCGCAGTGCGCGCATGAACATAGGCGGCTTCATAATCGCCCGTCGCATAGGCCAGCTGGGCGCGATTGAAGATCTCCTGCACATCACCTTGTGGCACCGGCGTCTCGTCGAGATCGGCCGGTCCTGTGCCCAGCGCCGCATCCTGGGTAGCCGCATCAATGACATCCAGGTCCCGCAGCAAAGGCACGGGCGCATCCTCGTCCGTCTCTGCCTGGTCCACAGGCGGATCGGCAGCCTCTTCGGTTTCAGGAGTTTCATCCTGCGCCGCTGCAAAAGCAGGCATCATCAACAGCACGGCTAGCCAACGATAGACCATCGTCACCTCGTAATTACTCGCCCCGCATCAATGCGTTGAACGCTATAACGGCCTTTGCCGGTCCGTCCACATGCGACCACACACCCGAGGACACAGCCAGGAAGTCCGCGCCCGCCTCGATCAGCGGTTTCGCGTTCTCCACCGTGATGCCTCCAATCGCAACGCTCGGGATTTCAAAAATCTCTGACCACCATTCCAGAATATCCAGATCAGCCATGCTCGGCGGTTCTTTGGTTTGCGTCGGATAGAAGGCCCCGAAGGCCACATAGTCTGCCCCGGCTTCACCCGCCTGCATGGCCAGATGCCGGCTGTCATGACAGGTCACCCCCAGCATGCGCCTCGGCCCGATGGCCGCACGGGCCTGTTTGGCGGGCACATCACCCTGGCCGACATGCACGCCATCACAGCCCAGCGCGACGGCCAATTCCGGATCATCATTCAAGATCACCGCCACGTCGCGCGCCTGAGCCGCTTTGATCAGCGGTGGGGCCAGCTGTTTGATCTCGTCAACAGAATGATCTTTCAAACGGATCTGCAGAGCCGCCACCTCCCCGGCCTCGAGCGCCTCGATCAGCGTCTCAAGAAAGCCCGCATCAAGGCGCGGCGGGGTGAGGAGATAAAGCTGGCATGTCATGGGCGGCGTGTAGCGCGTTTGACGGATGCGGAAAACCCCCACGCGAACCGGCTCGCCCGTCACGAGAAAGTGTTTGCCTACGGATGGTTAGGTAAAATAGCGTGCGCGCCGGGTGGGGAGATAAGACAAATGATGCGTATTCTGAATATGCTGATCCTGGGGGGATTAGCGATCTGGGCCGCTTCTTTTTTTCTCAACGGGTCTGCGTCAGACGCCAACACAACAATCCTGACAATGGAAGAGCGCCACGCCTTTGCTGAAGAGGCCTGTGCGGCGGCCTGGCAAGCCATGCCGGGCTTTGGTCCGGTCACGTCGCGGCATGCCGAAGCGCGCGAGGATTATGACGAGGTTTATGCCTGCACCGGTGTTGCACCCCGCGCGGGCGAGGTCTTGCTGGTGGCCCGCTATGCCGGGGGTCCGCGCAGGGACGCGGTCAGCTATCGCATTGATGCCTTATGCGATGCGGCGGGCAATTCCCTGCTGGAAGGCGGCGGGCGCATGCCGGAGGCATGCGCGGCGGCTGAGGCGTAGAGCCTGAGGATTAGTTGGCGACCCGTCGCTCGCTTCGTGGATCGACACCGCCTGCATTAGCTGCATCGTCATAGCGATGCGGACGGCCTTAAGTTGGGCTTGGGTTTTGATGACAACCCGATAGCTTTCGCTTAGCGTGCAGTCGGCTCGTTTTCGTAGAGAAAATACCATGAAAAGGCTTCTGCTATCCACGATCGCAGCGTTCGCCATGTCCACTTCATCAAGTGCAGGCGAACCTGTTGTCGGGCTGAACATTGTCCTTGAAATGAACGGTGTGATGATCGCGTCGGGCAACACAGACGAGGATGGCAGCGTCAGTTTTCTCTTGCCACGCGATGGCCTTTACGATCTTTCAGCCACAAACTGGCAAAACTTCACCGAGGCAGATCGTCCCCACTTCACCTCAATCGTCACGACGGATGACGGTCTATGGGTGTCTTCATGTCTTTGCAAAAGCGATGTGTATGTCACTTTTAGATCGTTCCGTTGGGACCAGGCAGCAATAGTCCGCATCGAATATTCGAACGAAGATTTGGAACATAGCAGGCGGTAGACCGTATCAGTTGATCGCGCTTCGCAGTGGTTCAACCGCGGCATCGAAAGCAATGATTTCATCGGAGAGGTCGGAACACTGGACCAGGGCAAACGCACGGGCGACCACCGCCAGACCCGCACATTTCTATAAGATCGTTCAAGTCATGCCCTAGAGGTTAGGGCTTTTGGCGGGCGTGTCGAAGAGGGGGGATTATAGACCTGGAGGTTCTGCCACTAGCCCACAAAAACAATATGTTGGAAAGACCGTGATGTGTCGAGTTTGCGGTTATTGTTCGACAGTGATGGTTGAGCGCGTTCAATGTCGCGATTGCACTGAACTTCCAGTATTATTATTTTTTTGGATCAGTCGCTCGATTTAGCGCACTGTCTAGTATCGAATATATGAGGAATAAATGTCTGAAAACGATGATGAAGTTAGGCGCAAGCGTGAGCAATTTGGAGCCTACGACTATCGAACAGCACAAGCGGAAAGAGAAAGGGCAGAGGCAGAACGCCGTGAGCAGCAAAAAAGGGCCGATGAGCAAGCCCAACAGCTAGCAGAGCTGAGGCGTACAATCACCAAGCCCAAGATGAAACAAGGCGCTTCGCCTTCCAAGCAGCCTTCTTCCAAAAGCTCGCAGCCCAAGGAAAAGGGGCAACACGGCCCAACGTCTTCCAAAAGCTCGCGGCCTAAGGCAAAAGTGAAACACGGCGCAACGTCTTCCAAAAGCTCACCGCCCAATCCTACCGCAGCGAATTCCGCAACTGCCAGCGCCAACAATGCACAGGCTTCGCAATGGGACGGAATAGTAATAATCTATGGGTTCATTGTGGGGCTAGTGCTTGCTCAATTTATCCAAATGCAAAGTCTTACCTATGTACTTCTATGTGGGGCGGTCGGGGCAGGAATAGCTTACACATTTCGTAAAGAAATTAAGGCAATCGCAAAAGTGCTATTTATAATCAGTATCATAGGGTTAGTGCTGTGGTTGTTATTGCGATAAATTTCAATGGGTAAGGATGCGAAACCCATGACCTAGATCAAGGCAATTTCGAATAATTTGGCTCTTCGGCTTAAACTATTTACGTCATTTTATGTGCGCGGGTACTTGCGAATATTTGCTCGTATAGACCCAATCTACTATTCATCTCATTCAAACGTCACTGCTCATCGTTTGGGTCTCCTTGCTGAAGTCTGGCCCTAATCTGATCTGCCAATAATTGACCAAATCCGCCAACGGTCACGGCCCCTACCCAGAGCTGAATGGCTTGCCGTTCATATTCAGCGGAACCGAAGCCGTCATTGTATGTTATCATAATGGGAACCAAAAAATATTTCGCTATATAGAAACCAACAAGGAAAAGTAGAATGGAGGCCCCTTCGGGCAATCCAAATCGTGGCCTCAACAGCCCTAGACTGTCGTTGTAGGGGCTGTTCATCTTAGGTTTTTTGCTCATTTATCGTAACTCGAATTGTTCAACTCAGTTCTCCATCAGCCAAATCTAACCTAAATTAGTTTTTTGTGCATAGCTCACGAGAGTCCAATACTTTCCCTCTAGCAGGCGTTGAATGGGTCATGCACTAGTGACGCCCAACAAGCTTCGCTCTACCCGGCTCCATTGAATTTGAATTAGATCTCTTGACTCCCGTGCTGCACTGGGTCGGGGCTCATCCCCGCCTTATCCCCACCGCGCCATCTGCGCATAGACTCCCTCCCCGAACCGGGCCCCGCATACCTCACCGTGCGACCGGTTATCCCCATAACCGGGTCCGGCTAAGCCGGCAAATCGGAGTCGGATCGGAAACTTTTCGGAGTCTAGCCGGACGTTTCCAGGAGTCGCGAAAATGATCGCTCAACCCAATACAGACAGGCCAATCCAATGGACACGCGCATCCACGGCCGCCGTAATCGTAGTAGTAGTCGTAGGAGACGAAATTCTGGTTTCAGAAAAATTATCCACGCAAACGCAAGCAGAACGATTCTTCATCCTGCTGACGCTTGGATGGACAAAATCTCTTCTAGCCTTCGTTTTCGAGCGCCTCTGTCCACTCACCCTTGGCGGCGAGGCCATTCATCCGGGCACGGTGATTGAACGCTTTTTGACCGGCTTCGACATCCGAGCCATTCCAGGCTTTCAGCGGAGCGGCCTGCAACGCACGGCCATAAGAGAAGGTCAGCGGCCAGGGCAGATCATATGCCGCATTCATGGCGTTGAGATGCGCGGTGGCTTCTTCATCACTCTGACCGCCAGAAAGGAAGGCGATGCCCGGCACAGCCGCCGGCACGCAATTGGCCAGACACTGCACCGTCATATCGGCAACTTCTTCAACGCTGGCCTGATCCGGGCATTTCTTTCCGGCGATGATCATGTTGGGCTTCAGGATCGTGCCTTCCAGCTCCACACCGTGATCATAAAGTGCTTTGTAAAGCGCTTTGAGGCCGTATTCGGTGACTTCATAGCAGCGCTCGATGGAATGATCGCCATCCATCAGAACTTCCGGTTCGACGATCGGCACAATGCCCGCTTCCTGACAAAGCGCCGCATAACGCGCCAGCGCGTGCATGTTCACATCTATGCAATAGGGCGAGGGAATGCTGTCATCGCCTTCGCGGCCAATGTCGATCACCGCGCGCCATTTGGCGAAGCGCGCACCAATCTCGTGATACTCATTCAGACGATCGCGCAGACCATCGAGACCTTCGGTGACTTTCTCACCCGGCGCACCCGCCAGATCCTTGGCCCCGGTGTCGACCTTGATACCCGGCACGGCACCGGACGCCGCAATCAGCTCGACCAGCGGCGTGCCATCGGCAGCTTTCTGGCGCAGGGTTTCATCATAAAGGATGACGCCGGAGATGCAGTCATTCATGGCCGGCTGGGTGCGGAACAGCATTTCGCGCCAGTCGCGGCGGCTATCCGTGGTCGATTCCAGGCCAATCGTATCAAAACGCTTCTTGATCGTGCCGGTGGATTCATCCGCCGCCAGAATGCCCTGGCCGTGCGCCACCATTTTGTTGGCAATCGAGTTGAGTTCTTCGAGATCCATAATCATGTCCCCAGCAGATCGGTTTTGACGTTCTTAGACTTATTCTGTGACAGCTTCCACGCCCGGAAGCGCTTTGCCTTCCATCCACTCCAGGAAGGCCCCGCCCGCCGTCGAAATGAAGGTGAAATCTCCTGCAGCACCGGCTTGATTCAGCGCGGCAACCGTATCGCCACCGCCTGCGACCGCAATCAGCTTGCGTCCGCGGCAGCGCTGACCTGCATATTTCGCAGCTTCCACGGTGGAAGTGTCAAATGGCGGCGTTTCAAACGCGCCCAGCGGACCATTCCAGATCAACGTGTCGCTGGCATCGATATGATCGGCAATGTCATCAACGGTTTTGGAGCCGCAATCGAGCGCCATCATATGCGCCGGAATCGCTTCGATAGAGACCGTCTGCGTATCCGGGTTCGGCGCAAACTCTTCTGCGCAAACCAGATCGGTTGGCAGGATCAGCTCGCAGCCATGTGTGCGGGCCGCCGCCATGATGGTTTTCGCGGTTGCGGTGAAGTCGGCCTCGTACAGGCTTATGCCCACGCCAAACCCTTGAGCGGCGATAAAGGTATTCGCCATAGCCCCGCCGACAAACAGCTTGTCGACCTTGGTCACCAGATTTTCCAGAAGCGCGATTTTGGTCGAGACCTTCGCCCCACCCACAACGGCCATCACCGGCCGTTTCGGATCGGTCAGGGCTTGCGACAGATGATCCAGCTCGCGCTGCATCGCCAGACCGGCATAGGCCGGCATATGCTCGGCCAAACCCGCAGTAGACGCATGGGCGCGGTGAGCCGCCGAGAAAGCATCATTGACGAAAAGGTCGCCCAGCTTGGCGAGTTGTGCCGTGAAATCCGGATCGTTCTTTTCTTCACCGGCGTGATAGCGCGTATTTTCCAGAAGCAGGACCTGGCCTGCCTCCAATGCCGCAACAGCCGCCTCGGCATCCGGACCAATACAATCTTCGGCAAAGGCCACAGGCGCCGCCAGCAAATCCGCCAGTTCCGGCGCAACCGGCGCCAGCGTGGCTTCGGGCACGCGCGAACCTTTAGGACGCCCGAAATGCGCCAGCAGGATGACTTTGGCTTTCTCGCGCTTGAGATGGGAAATCGTCGGCAGAGCCGCCATCAGCCGAGTCGCATCTGTGATGCGGCCGTCTTTCATCGGCACGTTGAAATCCACGCGGACCAGAACCCGCTTGCCATGAACATCGGCGTCATCAATCCGGCGCAAACCCATATCAGCCCCCGCTTAATCCGGCCTAGAGGAAACGGCCCATGGCCGCTGCCGTATCGATCATGCGGCAGGCAAAGCCCCACTCATTGTCATACCAGGTCATCACCCGGGCCAGGCGCTCATCGATCACCTTGATCTTGTCGACGGCCACAATGGACGAACGGCTATCATGATTATAATCGATCGAGACCAGCGGAATGTCGTCATAGCCCAGAATGCCCTTCATCGGACCGTCCGCGGCCGCCTTGATAGCATCGGTCAGCTCTTCCGCAGACGTCGCTTTGCCCGGCGTGAAGACCAGATCAATCAACGAAACATTGGGCGTTGGAACGCGAACAGCCGCACCGTCCAGCTTGCCGACCAGTTCCGGCAGGACGAGCCCCACGGCTTTCGCCGCACCGGTAGAGGTTGGCACCATTGACATGGCGGCCGCGCGCGCGCGGTGCAAATCCTTGTGGTTCCGGTCCAGCGTCGGTTGATCGCCGGTATAGGCATGGATTGTGGTCATGTGACCGCGCTCGATGCCCACCGCATCATTCAGAACTTTCGCGACCGGAGCCAGACCATTCGTGGTGCAGGACGCGTTCGAGACGACCACATCATCCGCCGTCAGCGTGTCATGGTTCACACCGTAAACGATGGTCTTGTCGGCATTCTTGGCCGGAGCGGAGCACAGCACTTTCTTGGCACCGGAACCTTCGATGTGCGCCATCGAGGCTTCTTTGGAGTTGAACTTGCCGGTGCATTCCAGCACCAGATCCACGCCCATATCGCCCCAGGGCAGTTGAGAGGGATCACGGTTTGAGACTTTCTGGATCTTGCCAAAGCCCGCATCAATCCAGTCATCGCCTACCTCAATTGTGCCCGGATAGCGGCCATGCACGCTGTCATATGTCAGAAGGTGCGCATTGGTTTCTGGCGTCGAGGAATCATTGATCGCAACAACCTCGACCTCATCCCAGCGCTTTTCTTCCAGAACAGCGCGCAGCGCCAGACGACCGATGCGGCCAAAGCCCGTAATGGCGACCCGAACAGCCATGCCAAACTCCTTGATTTTCCGATCACGAGCGGAAGCCATACTCCGCCAAATTGAAAGTCGCGCGCCGTTTAGCCTCTCTTAGGCACCGCGTCCACCGACCCCCATCATTTCAAGGCACCTTTCCAGCGACTCCCGCCAGTCTGGCAGGACGATGCCATAGTCGCGTTCCGCTTTGGACAAATCGAGCCTGGTGTCGCCAGGTCGGCGTGCCGGCGTCGGATAATCACTGGTCGCAATCCCGTGAATGGGTGTCTCTAATCCGGCGCCTCTAACCGCAGCCTCGGCCAGGTCCCGCCAACTGCCCTCACCGCGATTGGTGACATGCAACAGACCACCCGGCGCGCCGCCGCGCAAATGCTCAGCCAGGACCAATAAAGCATCTGCCAATGCATGCGCTTCGGTCGGACGTCCAATCTGATCGGCCACCACGTTCAGCTGGTCGCGCTCGGAACCCAGACGCAGCATGGTGCGCACAAAGTTCTGACCTGCCGGAGCGTAGACCCAGCTGGTGCGCACCACCAATGCACCCGGGTGAGCCGCCAGCACCGCCTGCTCGCCATCGGCTTTTGTTTGGCCGTACACATTCAACGGAGCCGTTGGATCCTCTTCCGCATAAGGTGCACCGCCCAGCCCGTTAAACACATAGTCGGTAGAAATATGGATCAGAGGCGCACCCAATGCCTCGGCTGTCCGCGCCAATGCCGCAGGCCCGGTCTCGTTTAACGCTCGCGCCGTCTCGATTTCGCTCTCGGCCTTATCGACTGCTGTGTAAGCGGCGGCATTGATGATTGCATCCGGAGACGCCTGCCCGATCAGATCGGCGAGGCCGGTAGGGTTGGCCAAATCAATCTGCGGACGGCCAGCTCGGACGACGTCATGCTTGCCAGCCTGCGCCGCCAAGGCGCGCGCCACCTGCCCAGTCGATCCAATAACCAAAATCTTCACGACGCGAACTCGAAGAGCTTCGGGAGATCGGCAAGGACTGGCGCCTTTCTGTCCTTTTCCGACGTTATAGCGGTCGCGGTATCAAACGGCCATTCAATGCCCAGCGCAGGATCATTCCAGAATATTCCGCCATCGTGTTCCGCCGAGTACGGATTATCGACCTTATAAGCGATCTCGCTATCAGGTTTGAGCGTCACAAAACCATGCGCAAAGCCGCGCGGCACCCAAAGCTGGTGGCCATTTTCTTCGGTTAGCGTGGTTCCTGCCCATTTGCCAAAGGTTGGAGAACCATGACGAATATCTACGATCACGTCATGAATCGCCCCACGCGGACACCGGACCAGCTTGGCTTGTGCCATGGGTGGCGATTGAAAGTGCAAGCCTCTCACCGTACCAACCGCGCCAGAGCGCGAGGCATTATCCTGCACGAAGCGTGTTTCAACGCCAGTAAGAGACTGAAAGCGTTCTTCATTCCAGACCTCTTCAAACCAACCGCGATCATCACCGAAGCGGCGCGGTTCAAGAAGAAACGCATCCGAAAAAGGTCCGAAGGGTTCGATTTCAGCCAAACCGGTCTCCTGATCTGGTTTTGCAGCGCCCAGTCTACCTGCTAGATTGCGGCAGCAAAGGCTTGTCATCACGCTTTACGCTTGCGACAAGGCCCGCCAATTCGAAAACTCTGATATGTGGGTGCTCATTATGAAGGTGATCGTTCTCGGCGGCGACGGATTTTGCGGGTGGCCAACAGCCCTGCACCTATCCAACCTGGGTCATGATGTCGTGATTGTCGACAACCTTTCCCGGCGGAAGATTGATGTCGAACTCGAAGTCGATTCGCTTACGCCGATTCAGCCCATGAGCGTCAGGCTTGACGCGTGGAAGGAAGTTTCGGGCAAAGAAATCCGCTTCGTCGATATGAATGTCGGCAAGGATTATCAGGAACTCGTGAACCTGATCTTGGCAGAACAGCCGGAAGCCATCGTTCATTTTGCCGAGCAGCGCGCTGCGCCCTATTCCATGAAAACCGCGCGCCACAAGCGCTACACAGTGGACAACAATCTGAACGCCACGAATGACGTCCTGGCCGCCATTGTTGAGTCCGGCCTCGACATACACCTCGTCCACCTCGGCACGATGGGCGTTTACGGCTATGGCACCGCGGGGATGAAAATTCCGGAAGGCTATCTGCGGGTAAAGGTCGACACCGCTAATGGACCGGTTGAGCAGGACATTCTCTATCCCGCCAACCCTGGCTCCATCTACCATATGACCAAGACGCAGGATGCGCTCTTCTTCCATTTCTACAACAAGAATGACGGGCTAAAGATCACCGATCTCCACCAGGGTATCGTCTGGGGTACCCAGACCGATGAGACCCGCAAGGACGAGCGGCTGATCAACCGCTTCGATTATGATGGTGATTATGGAACGGTCCTGAATCGATTCCTGATGCAAGCCGCGATCGGCCACCCCCTGACGGTTCACGGCACCGGAGGACAGACGCGTGCCTTCATCCATATTCAGGATACGGTCCGCTGTATCGAGCTGGCATTGAAAAACCGGCCCGAAGCGGGCGACCGCGTTCATATTATGAACCAGATGACGGAAACCCACCGGGTGCGCGAACTGGCAGATTTGATCTCTCAGATGACCGGCGTTGAAATCAGCAATCTGCCCAATCCGCGCAATGAAGCGGATGAGAACGAGCTTCACGTTGAGAACGAAACTTTCCTGTCTTACGGGCTCGAACCGATCACGCTGGAAGCCGGGTTGCTCGAAGAAGTCACCGAGATTGCAAAGAAATATGCAGACCGCTGCGACCGCTCGAAAGTGGTTTCCGTGTCTTACTGGAACAAGGACCGCGAAGCGGCCCAGAAGGCCGATCTGAAAGCAGTTTCCTAAAGCGCACCCTGGCGTGGCCAGCCCGGGTCCTTCGGGCTGCCATGGCCGCGTTCGGGATAGCAAAACGCGACCGCTTCCTCGATTGCGGCATCACTTGGATCCAGCCCGCAAAAAGCGATCAGCTTGTCGATGAACCGCTCGGGCCGTACGAGCGACTTTTCATAGCTGACTATCGCCGCTGGCAGTCGCGTTTCCGCCAGATAGCGCTGACAGCGTTGATAAAGATTCAGCGTATCCTCCAGCGCTTCCAGCAAGGGCAACCCTGTCAGCATGTGCACGCGCTGAGCCGCCGCCAGCGGGTCTCGGAAGGCAACAATAATGCGGGGATCAGGTAACAAAGGCTCGATCTGCGGCGCGTAATATACGCCGTGCGGATCTTTCCAGCCCCACGATGTTTCTACCTTTGCCCGCGATTCGATGATTGGGATCATCCTTTCGAGCGCCGAGACCAAAGCATCGCCCGCCGGATCGCTCAACTCGCCAGCCGGGCCGCGCGCGTCCTGTATGTCCAGATCCTCATTGTTTCCGTGGCCCTGACGCTCACCCATATCAACGCCCAGAATGCGCAACGCGCCGGCCACCATGGACGTTCCCCCGCGGGGAGCCCCGAAGACGAAAATTCCCCGGCCCGGCGTGTCATCCGCCGGATTGATGACCTGAAATGGTTCAGAACGCTCATACATGGGCATCATCTTTCAGATAAGCCGGAAGCTTCGAAAGAAATTTGAGGCATTGCTCAAGCTGCGAAATCTCGACAAACTCGTCTGGCTTATGGGCCTGGTCGATATGCCCGGGACCACAGATCACCGTCGACAGACCGGCTGACTGGAACTGGCCGCCCTCGGTGCCGAATGACACGAAACGCTCCGCATTATCGCCGGTCAGGCGCCTTGCCAGTTCTTCAGCAGCACCGTTCTGCTCGGGTCGCAAAGGCGGCGCATCTGACCGCTGAATGACGCGAACCGAAGCTTTGGGGGCTGTTTGCTTCATCCGCGCCTCGACGGTTTCAGCCAGTTCACGCAGGCCGTCACCAACCGCGCGGGCATCATCCCACGGGGCAGGCCGCATCAAGCTTTCGAACCAGGCCTGCCTGGCGAGAATATTGACCGCCTCACCGCCCCACACCTGACCAATTGTGATTGTGCCATAGGGCGGATCAAACGGGCTGTCATCAGGTGCAGTGTCTTTCCAGGCGTCAGCCTGGTCGACCAGATACTGCATCATTGGCACCGCATGCGTCACAGCACAGGCACCGTCTTCTACCTTGGAGGAATGTGCTTCCAGCCCCTCCACCTCAACACGAACGGAGTAAAGACCCTTATGGCCTGTCACGACCTTCATACCCGTTGGCTCGCCGATGATCGCGATGGAGGGTTGCGGGCCACTGGCGGTCATTTCGCGGATCATCGCCGGAGCGCCAAGACACCCCACCTCTTCGTCATAGGAAAAGGCAAAATGGACAGGGCGTTTCAGATCCGCTTCCGCAAAGCGTTCGGCCGTCACCAGAGCACAGGCGATAAAGCCTTTCATATCGCAGGTGCCGCGGCCAAAGAGCTTGCCATCCCGCTCGATCATATTGAAAGGGTCACTTGACCAGTCCTGCCCTTCGACCGGCACCACATCGGTATGACCGGAGAGGACAACGCCTCCATCAACCTGCGGACCCAGAATGGCATGCAAATTGGCTTTGTTAGCCGTGTCATCGCCCGTGCGCTGACAAATCGCGCCCAACGCGGTGAGGTGACGCTCTGCATAATCGATCACAGACAGATTGCTGTCGCGCGAAACCGTCGCCATGCCAATAAGATCAGCAAGGCAGGACTTTATTTGCTGCACGGGGAGTTCGCTCAAGACAGTCTCCTTTGTCACTTCATTCACTAGCCCGGCGTTTACCCGCGATAAACCCTGTATTTCCACGTGATTTTAAGAGGTTTGCGGCATCTTCCACACAGGAATGGTGAACAAAGGCCTGATCCAATGAGGCGGTTTTTCACAAATCTGACGAGCTTCCTCGCCGCGACGGGCGGGAATGTCGCGACAGTTTTCTCGCTTGCGCTGGTACCGATCGCAGGAATGGGCGGCGGAGCGATTGATTTCGCGCAGGCCATGAATGCGCGAGGCCGTCTCGCCGAAGCGCTTGATGCTGCCGCGCTGGCTGTAGGCTCAAACCCGAATTTGACACTGGCGCAATCGGAACAGGCGGCAATGGACTTCTTGGCCGCGAACTACCCGGCCCGCGAGATTGGCGATGTTCATTCGATCAGCCTCAGCATTGATGATGATGAGGGCATTGTAACAATCTCCGGTCAGTCACGTATCCAGACCACCCTGCTCGGCCTTGTAGGAATGGACTACATCAATGTCGACTGGACCAGCCAGGTTGTCCGCGCCCAAAACAACCTCGAACTGGTCATGGTGCTGGACAATACCGGGTCCATGGGCGGATCAAAGATCCGCGCGCTCCGCGACGCTGCAACCACCTTGACTGGGATGCTGCATGATAATGCCGCCAATCCGGATGATCTCCGGATCGGCCTTGTTCCATTTGCTGCCACCGTGAATGTGGGACGCTCCTTCGAACGGTCTTGGTGGCTCGATCCCGACGGTGACGCGCCATATCATGCCAACTGGCAAGCCGGTGATGATAACGGAACAGAGGTTGAAGTCTGTGAACGACGTGGACGCGGTAGAGGTCGCGGGCGCGGGCGCGGACGCGGACGCGAGGTGTGCCGAACCGAAGAGATCGAAGACACAGGATTCGAAACCCACTGGAATCTCTTTGATGATCTGCGCAATACACGTTGGGACGGTTGTGTCGAAGCCCGGCCGCTGCCGTTGGATATCGAGGATGTAGCGCCAAGCCGGAATGATCCTGATACGCTTTTCGTGCCATTCTTTGCCCCTGACGAGCCGGATTCCGGCGGCTTTTCAAATAGCTATCTCGATGATGATGACGGGATTCTTGGGGGCTTGCTTAGTGGTTTGGGCGTTCCTGGACTGTTGGCTGTCCTCGCTGATATCACCAAATATGATCGCGGCCGTCCCCGCAATGGCGGGCCGAACGACGGTTGCACGACAACTCCTATCACGCCGATGACGGGCAATCGCCGCGCGGTAGAAAATGCAATCGCCGATATGGGTGCCTCTGGAACCACGAATATTCCCAATGGCATCGCCTGGGGCGTGCGGGTTATTTCTCCACAGGAGCCCTTCACCGAAGGCGTCGCCTATAACGAACGCAATACAATCAAGGCGATGATCATCCTGACAGACGGCGAGAATGTCTTGCGCGGCCGTGGCACCCCGTTGCTTTCGGATTACTCTGCCTACGGCTATATTTCCGAGGGTCGTTTGGGTGTCGAAACGTCTTCCAGCAATCAGCTTTCAGATGCGCTTGATGGGCGAACAGCAGCCGCTTGCCGTTATGCGCGTGAGCAAGGCATCCGGGTCTATACGATCACTTTCCAGGTCAATTCAGGCTCCACGCGGCGGCTTATGGAAGAGTGCGCCTCGCACCCGAGCCTTTACTTCGACAGCCCGTCGAACGAAGCGCTCCAGAACGCCTTTGAGCTGATTGCCGGCGATCTCAGCAATCTCCGGATTGCCCGCTAAACAACCCCATTCAATCGACCAATTCTTAACCCTGCGCCACGCTTTCGAGTGCGCAGGGTCTTATTTTGCGGATTCCTGCCCCGTGGTTTTGACGCGGGGTCCGCAGCATGTTCCGCAACTGGTTTAAATCCTTTCTCGCCGATCAACGCGCCAATGTCGCGATGATCTTTGCCCTTATGCTGGTACCGGTTACCGTCATGGGCGGCGGCGCGGTCGACTTCAATCAGGCCATGAATGCGCGCGCGCGACTGGCCGAAGCGCTGGATGCCGCAGCGCTCGCCGTCGGAGCCAGCCCGAATCTGCCAACCGAAGATGCCATTTCTCTGGCGCAGTCTGTCGTCGCGGCAAACTACCCCGACTATGAAGTAGGCGATCTGGGAACAATCAATGTCTCGGTCGATGACACCAATAATGTTGTCATCGTGTCCGGAACATCGCGGGTTGAAACCGCCTTTCTCGGCCTGATCGGCATCGAACATCTGACTGTTGATTGGGAAAGCGAGGTTCAGCGCGCCCGCACCGCCCTGGAACTGGTTATGGTGCTCGACAACACCGGCTCGATGTCCGGTTCGAAGATTGCCGCCTTGCGCGACGCTGCCGCGCTTCTCACCGAGATCCTGCACGACAATGCCGACGATCCGGACATGCTGGAGATCGGCCTGGTGCCGTTTTCCTCAACGGTAAATGTCGGCACGGAATATGAGCGCGCCTGGTGGCTTGATCCCGATGGCATCTCGCCTGTGCATTCCAACAACTTTGATCCACCGGCCAATCGCTGGGATGTGATTGATTCCATGCAGTATGAAAGCTGGGACGGTTGTATTGAGGCGCGGGAAATCCCCTTGGATGTCGAAGACATTGCTCCCGATCCCGGCGATCCGGATACGCTATTTGTGCCCTATTTTGCACCGGACGAGCCCAGCGGATACTCCGGCTATTCCAACAGCTATATGTCCGATGGAATGGGTGGCTCCAACCTGCTCGCCCGGCTGATGAACAGCGATAAATATGCGGGCGTGAACCCCTGGGGATCGGCCTCCAACTGGGGCTGCACAGCGCGCCCGATCACGCCACTGACGCAAAGCCGCTCCATCATTGATGATGCGATCGATGACATGATTGCAAGCGGCACGACCAATATCCCCATTGGGGTGTCCTGGGGGGTCCGCGTGCTCTCGCCGCAAGCGCCTTTCACGGAAGGCAACGCCTATGATGACGAGGAAAACATCAAGGCCATGGTCATCCTCACCGATGGTACAAACGTCATCAACGGCCGGAGCAATATCAACTACTCGGATTATTCCGGCTATGGCTATATCCGCGAGGGCCGTCTGGGCGTGATATCCTCCAGCTCATGGCTTCTGCGGAATGCGCTGAATGACCGGACGGCCGCCGCCTGCGCCTATGCGCGCGCCCAGGGCATCCGCGTTTATACCATCACCTTTCAGGTCAACAATTCGACCACCCGCGACCTGATGCGCGCGTGCGCCTCGCACTCGAGCCTGTATTTCGACAGCCCCTCGAATGAGGCCTTGCGCAATGCCTTCGAGCTGATCGCGGGCGACCTCACCAATCTGCGCCTGTCGCGCTAGGCGTCGTCGCAACCCCCGTCTTCGCGGCCCGGCAGGCAGATCAGTTCCATCCGGAAATAAAGCGTCTGATTTGATCCGATCGGACCCCCGGGCGTACCGCGCGCGCCATAGCCCAGCTCGGCAGGAATATAGAGCTCCCACTCTTCCCCGGTCCGCATCAAACCCAGCGCTTCAACCCATCCGGAGATCAGGCGTCCGGATGGAAACTCCGCAGGCGTTCCGCGATCATATGAAGAATCAAACGTCTCACCTTCCGTACTCGTGCCCTCATAATGCACGCGCACCAATTCTCCGCCTTCCGGCGTCAAACCCTCTTCGCCAGCAGCGCGAAGAATACGGAAATGCAAGCCTGACGGCAGCGCATAAACGCAAGGCGCAGCGCTGATCATTTCCAGATAAAGTTCACCTGCAAGGCCATTCCTTGTTGCGATATCCGGGTTACCGCCGAATTCGGGCACACTCATGGTCACGGCAACTTCCGGATAGTCCGCGACTTCGCATTGGCGCGCCGCTTCAACCACTGACTGGGCATTTTCAGGATCAGCCGGAACCGGTGGAACCGGCGGTGTAGCCGGATTGCTGGAACAGGCGGCAAGCGCAAACACACCAAGCAAGGCAACAGAACGCATTGGGGACTCCCTTAATTCAAGCGATCGGCTGCGCCGAAGGCAGCCTATTCTGACGGCGTCGTCAATGCCTCGGCCATCAGGGAAAGCACTTGTGGCCAATTGTCCTGAAAATAGGCATAGGCTTCATCCCACTCACCGCCTTCGCCCCAGCCGGAATGGGTCACCATGACGCGCGTTGAGGTCTCGCCGACCGGTATAATCTCGATCGTCAGGGGTGTCAGGTGAGGCCGCACCTCCTGCATGTAGGGCGGCAAGGCCCAGGTGACCGTCAGCATCCGGTTCTCTTGCAATCCAAGAATAGTGGTCCCTTCAGACCCCCTCATGCCCTCAGGTGCATCCGGAAGAAAATAAACCTCATAGATACCGCCAGGGCGCAAATCGATCTGCGCAGCGGGCGCAAAAAAGGACAGCCCGTCTTCGGTGGTCCACATTTCCCAGATGGCTTCAGGTGTGGCTTCAACTTCTACCGAAGCGACGATGATACGGTCAGTTGCGAAGGCGGACGCAGCCGCGCACAAACCGGCCAGCAAGCTGGACGCAATACGGATCATCAACACATCCCCCAATGAATGTGTCGGAATTCTAGTTGATGAAGTGAAATCCGGCGAGCCACATTTCTGTGACCCGCCGGGCTTTTATCAGTCGTCCAGTTCCAGCGTTTCGTGCAGGAACATGGTGACGGCCTCACGCATGAAGTCCTGATTGGATCGCTTGGCAAATCCATGACCTTCATCCATCGCGAGGAGATACCAGGGGTCGCCA
Source organism: Hyphobacterium sp. (assembly GCF_965228115.1). Taxonomy (GTDB): domain Bacteria; phylum Pseudomonadota; class Alphaproteobacteria; order Caulobacterales; family Maricaulaceae; genus Hyphobacterium. The sequence goes on from NZ_OZ245794.1 coordinate 1,455,876, forward strand.
CCGGCTTCGCGGACGGCGGCGAGGATTTGCTCGGCTTCGCTGGTCGGTACCCGCGGGTCATTATAGCCCTGAATGATAAACAGCGGGCTCGTGATCCGTTCAGGATGGTTGGCCGGAGAAATTTCCTGCAGGTGCTGATACATGTCCGGATCTCGCTCATCGCCATATTCGGCCCGGCGGAGATCACGGCGATAACCGGATGTGTTTTGCAGGAACGTCACGAAGTTGGAAATTCCAACAATGTTCACGCCACCTGCGAGCCGGTCGGAGTAGTGCATCAACGAAGCCAGCACCATATAACCACCATAGGATCCGCCATAAACCACGACGCGGTCAGCATCGAGTTCCGGCTGTTCCGCGATCCAATCCAGCAGGGCACCGATGTCACGCACGGAATCTTCGCGCAGGAAGCCATTGTCCATCGCGACATACTCGGACCCATAACCCGCAGATCCGCGGACATTTGGGGCAATCACCGCGGCCCCAAGCTCGGATGTCCAGTACTGGAAGGTCGAGGAGAAGCCCGGACGATACTGGGATTCAGGTCCGCCATGGATCGAAACGATCACCGGGAGCGGTTCGTCACTTTCCGGACGGAAATAGAAAGCCGGGACGTCCAGCCCGTCAAAGCTTTCATATTCGATCAGCGTCGGCGATACGAAGGTGGACGTATCAAGACCGCCGACCTCGCTTTGGGTCCAGCGTGTCAGCGCCGTCGACCCAACCTCGAATGACCAGGCGTCAGCTGGGGAGGTCGAGGCAACAAATGTAAGGCCGATACGGTCCCCGGCTTCGTCAAAGGACAATCCCCCCAGCAGACCGACCGGCAATTCCGGAACCGGCAGAGCTTCGCCCGTCGCCGTATCGATCATGTGAAGCTCGGATAGCCCGCCTGCATTTGTTGCATAAGCAATGCGGCTGCCATCCGGTGAAACATCCATAGAGGTAATGTCCCACCCATGATCCGGGCCAAAGGGGGTCACCTCGCCCGTCTCCAGATCAATCTGGGTGATACGGCGAAACTCGCCGAACTGATCGCTGACTGCCCAGATAAACTCGCCTGACGGATCGAATTCGACCGCGGCGTAGGAGATTTCAACATCCGGATTGATCTGCGCCATCTCACCGCTTTCCAGGTCCAGAAGGTGGATCTGGGAATGCTGGATCGAGAAATAGCGGCCAATGATCAGGTGTGAGCCATCCGGCGACCAGTCGACCGGATACATGGCCCCCTCGCCCTCCAGCACTTTGCGGCGCGTGGCTTCCGGATTATCAACGGCAGCCACATAAATGTCCCAGTCAGCTTCACCCGGCAGGGCCCGATACCAGGCCATCCGGTCACCATCATTAGACCAGGCAAGCCCGCCATTCCGGGTGTCCGGCTCGGTGATGCGTGTCGTTTCACCGCTCTCCAGATCGAAGAAATAGGCCTGGAACATCTCGTCCCCGCCGGTATCGCGGGTGAAAACAAAACCTCCTCCGCGTTCCGGCCGGTAGCTCGCGCCGCCAACCCGCTCATCAAAGAAAGTCAGCTGGCGGCGCATCCCCATCGGGGACGCCACATGGTGGATCTGGGTTGTTTCGCCAAAACGGGTGGAAACCAGAATGCCACCATCTTCACCGACGAAGCCCTGAAACCCGGCCGAGCGGGTATTCTGGAATTGCTGCAATCGATCTCGCACGGATTGAGGGATATCCGGGATGTTTTCCATCACCAGATTGCCTTCTGTGATCCGTTCGACGTCCTGGCTCCAGGCCGCTCCGGCCAGCAGGCCTGCGGTAAGCATTCCGGTTAGAATCCGCATTATTTCCTCCCAATTTTCGTGGTTTAGCGGTCCGCGTTTGGCAAAATAGACACGCGATAAGCCGTGTCATCGCGGATATAGGTCCGTGCGACATCGACGATTTCGTCGAGCGAAATGCTTTCATAGTCAGACGTGATTGAGCGAATTCGATCCAGCCGCTCGGGGTGCTCAATGGATTGAGTCAGCCAGGAGAGCCAGACACCATTACTTTCAAACGCATTCTGGATTTGTTCAAGAAGCGGCCGTCTCGCCCGCAACAATTCATCGTCGGTGATCTCGCCATTCGCCATATCTTCAGCGATCTGATCAATCGTGGCATAAACTTCCTCGACATTGTCGACGGTCACATCCGCACCGACATAAAGATAGCCATAATCCGGATGATAGAAGCTTTCGACATTGGATGAGGCCGCCGAATAGGTAAATGCTTCGGCCTCCCGCAGAGTTTCCGTCAACTTCAGCGCCAGCACGGCCCGCATCAAGCGCAAGGTACGGGAACGGCGCGGATCCGTATCATCTGTTGTTGGCCAATAGACATTCACCAGCGCCTGGTCCTCACCGCCATTGTGATTAAGCACGATTGGCTGATCCGTGGGATCAGGAAATTCCAGAATTGCATTGGAGTCATCAAGCGGCCACGTTCCGGCCCGGTCCGGCATTGCGCCAAGCGTGGACGCAATTGCATCAACCACGGCCTGCTCTTCAAAATCGCCAACCACCGTTACTTCGATCGGTGCGTTTTCGAGCGCTGGCATGAGGAATGCCCGGACATCGTCCAGATCAATTGCCATGGCCTCTTCCAGGGTCGGGAATCCGTAGCGTTGGTCGCCTGAGCGCAACATGCGGCCGAGTTCACGGCTACGGACGCCGCCCGGGGTTGATCCCAGACTCCGCAGCGATTCCGGCAGGGTTGCGCGATATTGCGCGAGGCTCTCCGGACGGAATCCCGGTGCCGTGAAATACGCCGCAAACAACTGGAATTGCAGCAAGAGATCATCAGACGTGGTCGTGCCCGACATGTTGAAACCGCCTGCGCTGACGCCAAAACTGCCGCCGACATTCCGTCCTGCCAGCACGCGTTGCAGCTCATCAATGGAGTGAGCTTCAAGACCGCCTGCAGTAAAAATATTCCCGGCAACGGTATCGACAACGGGTTCGGCAATCGGTTCCAGATCTCCGTGTCCGAAAGTAAGATTGATCCGGATAAGGTCGGTTTCGAAATCGGTCTGCTTTAGTGTCACACTGACACCATTGTCGAAGACAAGTTGGGTCACGTCGAGATCGTCAACCTGTGTGCGTTCGAGCACTTCACCAGGTTCTCCAAATTCTTCATACGCCCAAGCCGCCAGCTCTTCTTCCTCCATGGCTGCAACGGCCACTTCAGTACTGGCATTCCAGACCTCGGCAATCTGCGCTTCGGCGTTTTCAATCTCCAGCGAGGACGCCAGTAGAACCAGCGGGCCATTACCCTCCCATTGTTCCCGGAAGGCAGCATTTACGGCCTCAAGCGTCAGCGTCTCCTCAAGGCGGTTGAAACGCTCCAGCGCATCCGCGGGATGACTGAAGACCGTTTCGGAAAGCCAGCTGCCCCATAACGCCTCTGCCAGCCCGACAGAGCCGCGAGTATCGGCTTGTTCAGCGGCGGTCTCGAGACCGGTTCGCAAATTGATCAGCTGTTCATCCAGCTCGGATTGGGTGAAACCAAATTCCAGAGCCCGGCGGCGCTCCTGTTCGACGATTCCCATCGCTTCTTCCCAGCGCTCAGGTTGAGACACCGCAAGGATGTTAGCTCGCGCGGCAACACCGAACTCGTCGGTTGAGTAACCCGAACCGGCTTGAATCAAGGGCGAGGTTCCTGAATTAACGATGGTCGAGAACCGGCGGGTCAGAATCGAATTGCCAAGCGAATCCAGCAGGCCTTCATACCGGCTGGCAACCGTATCCGGTTCAATGGTGTCGGGCTTTATGGATTCCACGGTGATGACCGTGAAAAAGTCCGGATCCTGGAAATAACCGGTATCAAAACCGCGATCGGCATCAACTTCAGCAGCAACCGGAACCGTGCCGGGGTCCTCTGGCATTTCCCAGTCTGAGAAACGCTCGATGATCATCGCCTCGATCTCGGCGGCATCGAAATCGCCCACGATCGACAGGAAGGTGCGGTCGGGCGTGTAGTACTCTTCATAATAGCGCAAAAAGGCCTCACGCGGTGCCGTGGATATGACCTCTGGAATACCAATCGCATCGCGCTGGGCGGCCAGCGAACCGGGATAACGGAATTCAAGAAGCGCATTTTGCCAGCGCCGGATAGGCGTATCCCGGACACGTTCCTCAGAAAGGATGATGTTGCGCTCGCGATCAATTGCCTCTTCGGTCATGGTCAGGTTGGAAGCCGTTTCGCGCATCAGGAACAGACCGGTCCCGAGGGTGTCGGCGTCGGTCTCCGGCATGTCGAGCTGATAAACGACCAATTCCCGTCCGGTCCCGGCATTGGTGTCCGGGCCGAATTGCAGCCCGTACCGCTCAAGCAAGGCGACCATCTCGCCTTCCGGAACATTCTCGGAGCCGTTGAAAGCCATGTGCTCGAGGAAGTGAGCCAGACCCCGCTGGTCTTCATCCTCGACCAGCGAACCTACATTCAGCGCCATGCGGATGGACGCTGTATTCGGCGGCGTATCATTCTCCATGATGGCATAGCGCATCCCGTTTTCCAGCATGCCGTAAGTCACAGAGGGGTCGGGCGCGATGTCGCTGTTGTCGTGCGCGAAACCCTCACCTTGCCAGGTGAAAGCTGACGGGGCACCCAGAACCGTTACAGCGGCCATAAGCGCTACTAACGGCTGGGAAAACCGCAAACCCGATGAAATTGACATCCAGACCATCCTTACCAACCAAAATCGCGCCGCAACCTAAGGCGTCGCGGCGCGCTTCCATAATGAATTATAGGTCAGATTGTCGGTCAGTCCGGTCAGTTTTCAACCACAGTCTCGATGGGGTCATGCTCGGCAACAAAATGTCCCGGTTCCACCTCTTGCAATTGTGGCCGGTATTGCTCGGCCCCTTCCTCATCGATCAGCTTTGATTTCAGGAAGCGCAGCTGGGCCCGGGGGTCCATCGGGGACGGCAGATCGCCCTCCAGCTTGATCCGCTCACGGGATTTTTCAATTGCCGGATCGGGGATGGGAACAGCGGAAATGAGCGCCTGCGTGTAGGGATGGCGGGCATTGTCATAGATTTGCTGCCGGTCAGCCAGTTCCACCACGCGCCCCAGATACAAAACCATGACCCGGTGGGACACTTCGCGCACGACCGACAGGTCATGAGAGATGAAGATCATGGAGAGATCCATCTCTTTTTGAAGGTTGATCAACAACTCGATGATCTGGGCTTGAATCGATACATCCAGCGCCGAAACCGCTTCGTCGCAGATCACCAGTTTCGGCCCGAGAATCATGGCCCGGGCAATTCCGACCCGCTGGTTTTGGCCGCCTGAAAGCTCATGCGGGTAGCGGTTGATCATATTCGGATCGAGACCGACCTTTTGCATCATAGCGCGGACGCATGCCTGACGCTGTTCGCGGTTGAGGCGCCGCTCATAGGTCAGCAGTGGCTCGGCAATCGACGCGCCAACTGTCATACGGGGGTCAAGCGAAGCCAGCGGATCCTGGAACACGATCTGCAAATCGCGGCGGGATTCCCGCAATTTCTTTTTGTTGGCTTTGGTCAGGTCGCGGCCTAGCCAGGCTATTGTACCTCCGATCGCCGGGACCAGCTGCAACACTGCACGCGCAAGCGTGGACTTCCCACAACCGGATTCGCCAACCACGCCCAGCGTTTCCCCGCGGCGAAGATCAAAACTGATACCGTCGACCGCTTTCAGGGGTTTGCGCTTTGGGAATATTCCGCCACCAACGGTGATCGGGAAGTGAACCCTCACATCCTCCGCCTGCAATAACGGGGCTTCCCCCTCCCGCTCTTCATATTTGGGAAGAGCGGCATGACCCGGCTTATCGGGCTGGTCGATCCGCGGCATGGCGTCGAGCAACATGCGCGTATATTCGTTTTCCGGCTCGTGAAAGATCTTTTCGACGGTTCCGCTTTCGACATAAACGCCGTGGCGCATCACCTCGACCCGGTCGGCCATACGGGCGACCACACCCATATCGTGCGTGATCAGGGCAATTGCGGCACCGGTTTCCTTTTTCAGGTCATCCATGATGTCGAGCACTTGAGCCTGGACCGTGACATCCAGGGCCGTTGTAGGTTCGTCCGCGATCAACAGGTCCGGCTCGCATAGCATCGACATCGCGATCATGACACGCTGGCGCATCCCGCCGGACAGTTCATGCGGGTACTGCTTCAGCCGCCGTTTTGCTTCTGGAATGCGGACGCGCTCCAACCAATCAAGTGCGCGCTTGTCAGCCGCGTCACCTTGGAGACGCATATGTTTCTTGAGGACTTCGTGCATTTGATCACCGACCCGCATATGCGCTGTCAGTGAGGTCAACGGATCCTGGAAGATCATGGTCATCGACTTGCCACGGATCTTGTTCAACTTTCCGGTGCCGAGGTTCAGAATTTCCTGACCACGGTATTTGATTGATCCCGTCGCCTTCCCATTCGAAGCCAGCAGCCCCATCGCCGTCAGGAATGTCTGGCTTTTCCCCGAACCGGACTCACCGACAACCGCGAGGCACTCGCCGGGTTCAATCTTTAGATTGATCCCGCGAACCGCATCCACCGCCCCGTCTGGCGTGGAAAAAGTCACGGCAAGGTCTTCAACAGATAATATCGGGCTGCTGCCCTCGCGGCCGTTCTGGGTCACACTTTTCATCCCGGATGACTGACCGCGGGAGGATAATGCCCAATCCCCGTTTGACCAGCCTCGGCCTCAGGCGGTCCGCAGCCGGGAACAAACAGTTTCAGGAGATCAGAGAATGCGTATCCTAACAACTGATTCGGGAGCCGGGATGAGCCAGTCGACCTCAATTGCCGCTACACTGGAACAGCTGTTTCGGCGCTCGCCTGATGCCATCGTCGTGGTCCATGCAGACCGGACTATCTGGCAGGTGAATACTGCCTTCGAGAAGCTGAGCGGGTATCGCGCGGCGGAAGTTCTCGGCCGCACAACCGATTTTCTCTACACCAGCAAGGTCGAATACAACCGTATCTGGGCATCACGAGAGAAGACGGATTCAGGTCTGTTCTCGACAACATATCGACAATCCTTCGTCAGGAAAGATGGAAGCCAGTTCACGGGAGAGGCCGTGGGCATTCCAATTCGCGATGAGACCGGCGAGCCGACCGGACATATCACAATCGTCAGGGACGTAACGGACGAGCCAAAAACCCGCGCTCCGGCGACAGAAACTGAAAAACTTTTTCTGGACGCTCTGGAGTCGAGCCGCGAAACAGCCTGGCGCTTTGATCTCGCAAGTGAACAGATCGATGTCGCAGGTCCGGTCGCGCAAACCGTTTTCAAGGCCGAAGGGCCTGTCATCCGGCTGACACTGGAAGAATGGAAAGCAAGGCTGACGCCCGATAGCCGGGATCGTTGTGACCGCCTCGTCAGGGAAATCATCACCAAGGGCGAAGCGCAGGCTGACCTTGTCTTCGAAGAATCAGCGGGTGAGTCCATCATCATTTCTGACCGCGGACGGGTCGTGTCACGTAATGCTGACGGCAGCCCGTCCGTGATCGCCGGGCTCTTCACTGACGTCACAGAACACAAATCGCTTGAGCAACGGTTTGCGGAAACCGACATCTACCTGTCCACGGCGCTGGAGGCGGCTGACCTCGCCGCATGGCGATTTGATCTGGTAGAAAACATAACGCGTTTGGCCGGCCCGCTGACGCGTTATCTTGATCTGGAAAGCCAGGCTGGCGAATTCACAGGAGCGTATTGGTGTTCCTTCGTGCACCGGGATGATCTGGGTGAAGTGATCCGTCAAACAGCCGCCATGGCAGAGGGCCGCTCCGATACTGTAAATCTGCTGTATCGCGTCCGGGATGCTGACAACAGCTGGAGATGGATCAGGTCAATCGGCCGGGTCACGGAGAAGTCAGCGGACGGGAACGGGCTGGTAGCAAACGGTATTATCCATGATGTGACAGACTCCATCGAGCTTCAGGAACGCCTGGAGAGCGAACGCAACCGATTTGAGCGCATTTTCCGCCGGACACCTGCAATGCTGCAGCAGATTAACGCGCAAGGGATCATCACGGATGTCAGCGCTTACTGGCTCAGCCACCTCGGCTATGAGCGAAACGAAGTTATTGGCAAGGCCGCGACATTATTTTTATCTAAAGAATCGAGAATTTACGCAGAACAACACGCCTTGCCTGATTTTCTTTCTTCCGGAAAAGCGCGAAATGTTGCGCTTCAATTCAGGAAGAAAAATGGTGATGTGATTGATGGGTTGCTGAACGCCTATCTTGAAACCGACCCGCAATCCGAGGAACGCACCGGATATTGCGTCATAACAGATGTCACCCAGCTGCGGCGTGCCTATCGGGATCTTGAAAGGTCAAACCGGGAACTGGATCGCTTCGCAACGATAGCATCTCATGATCTGCAAGAGCCCTTGAGAAAGATATCGGCGTTTTCGACCCTCCTCAGGACGCGATATGGCGGACGCCTCGACAGCGACGGCGACAGGAGCCTCGAATTTCTTGCCGATGCTGCAGGTCGAATGCAGAGCCTGATCGATAATCTGCTTGAATATGCTCAGCTTGAATCCCGCCCTCTGAAACCCCGCAAAATTTCATTGAAAGCAATGATTGGCGAGGTTGAGGAAAGGCTCGCCGATCGTGTTGCGCGAACGGGGACGACGATCCGATTGATCGGCAAAGACGAGCTTGTCGCAGATCCGTTTCTACTCATGCAATGCCTTCAAAATCTCATTTCGAATGCAATCAAATACCGATCCGATGCAGCACCAGAAATTAAGGTTGAACTGGCAGAATCCGACTCAGGTTGGATTTTGACCGTTTCCGATAATGGCGTCGGATTCGATCCGAAATTCGCAGATAAGATTTTCGAACCTTTCCGGCGCCTTCATCCGCGCGGTCAATATGACGGTGCCGGTATTGGCCTTGCGATCGTCCGGCAGTCGATTGACCGGCAAAATGGCCGGATCTCGGTCGAGGCCCGGCCCGGGAAAGGCAGTAAGTTTTCTATGTGGCTGCCAAACCGGCGCCAGGAAAGAAACGTAGCCTAACGATCCCCGTTGGTGGCTGGCACAGGCGCCGGCAGGAATTGCGGCGCGATTTTCAGATCTTTTGCCAGGTTCAACTTGTTCATGATCAACAAGGCCGTGCCATTGTAATCAACAATCCGGTTCCACAAGCCTCGTTTCGGCAAGTGCAGGGCGCTACGCGGGAAATCGTGATGGTGAGCGTGGAGCGCCTCGCCACCCGTCAGGAAGGCCAGGACGTAATCGAACCATTTCGGGGTCTGCAAATGGCCAAACACATTCACGCCCAGCGTCGTGGCATGAAACTGGATCCCTCGCCCGATCACCAGGCAGGCATGCAGGATCGCCACCAGCACGAGCGGCCCGCCCAAGAAGAACACGGTCGCATAGATCGCCAGCGGCACCAGAAGGTGAGCGACAAAATAAAGCCACAGGAAATGCTTGTCGTGGAACACGACCACCTTATAGCGCTCAAGCCACCGTGCCATCGGCCGTTCCAGATCTGCCTCATCGCGCCATAACAGCCAGCCGACCCATGCCCAGAGCTTGCCCTCATGCGGGTTGTGTGGATCGCCCGCCTGGTCCGACCAGTGATGGTGTTGGGTATGATAATTGACCCAGTCCTTGAAGCGCCCCTGCATTGCAATCACACAATTGATGACCACCATTATCTGGGCGGGCACCGCCAGTTGACCTGCCCGGTGTTGCATCACACGATGCAAGGGACCGATCCCCATATTGCAAACGAAAACCGCAAGCGCGATCGTCGCGATCGCCAATGGCGCATACCACCAATGCAACGTCACGCCCTCAAAAACCAGGCCTGTAAGGATGGCCGCTAGAAGTGCCAGCACACCCAGCGCAGGATAGACAATAGCGGAGAAAACACTCGCCCAGTCCAGAGTTTGCCAGTTTTTCAGAATGGCTTCGGACCGGGCGATAATCGAAATATCGGGAGTCATTTACAAACCTTGATCGTCAGTTAGCGCCACGCGTGCGGCAGGTCGGTTAAAGTGGCCAAAGGATGTCCTGTTTTTAAAAATATTGGCAACCCCCTTTTGATGATCCGTAAACGGATCGAGCGGCCATTTTTCTAGTTTGGATTGCAATCTAGCCGCCGCGAATTCGTCCGACCTCGGAGTGAATTTCATCCGCCACTTCGATCTTGCTGTGTTTGCGGGCAAAAGCGACCAGCGCCTTTACATCATCTGCTGAGTAGCGGCTTGCGGCATTCGGGCGAACTTTTCGCAGCCCATCCATTTCGGAGATTAGGCTTTCCCCTGCATCGATGAGTTTTTCACGCAGTTTTTCGCCGGGGCGAGGTCCGATGACCTCTATTTCGATGGCCGATTCCATACCGGCGGGCGCGCATAACTCGATCAAACGCTGCGCCATATCCTCGATCCGGACGGGTTCGCCCATATCCAGAACGTAGACTGCGGGATCGACGCCATTCTTGGCCGCCTCCAATGTCGCGTGCAACACCAGCTGAACCGCTTCAGGGACCGTCATGAAGTAACGTTCCATGTCGGGATGGGTAATCGTAACCGGACCGCCAGCTTCGATTTGCGAACGGAAGATGGGCACAACCGACCCATTTGAACCCAAGACATTGCCGAAGCGCACAACACCAAAGCGGGTTCCATTCTCCGCTGCTTCGGCCATGTCCAGAATTACCGCCTCCGCAAGACGCTTTGCGGCTCCCATGACGTTGACCGGCTCGACTGCCTTGTCAGTGGAGATCAGGACCATTTGTTCTACGCCGAACTCGCGCGCGGCTTTGGCAACGTTTTCCGTGCCCTTAACATTGGTTTCGATGGCTTGCCGCGGATGGTCTTCCATGAGCGAAACATGCTTGAAGGCCGCCGCATGAAATATCACATCCGGGCGTGTGCTTTTGATCGCGTCGCGGATCGCTTCGCCGTCCCGGATATCGCGCAGCAGGGTCTGGCGTTTCACAGAGGTGAAGCGTGCGGCTATTTCCCTGTCGATGTCAAAAAGAGGCGTTTCTGCCAGATCCAGCATGACCAGTTCTGAGCATCCCAGTGCGGCAGCCTGACGGCAGAGCTCAGAGCCGATCGTTCCGCCGGCGCCTGTCACCATGATGCGGCGCTTGCGGAAGCCATTTCGCAGCGGCTCGACCGGCAAGTTCACCGGCGGCCGCGAAAGCAGATCCTCTAGCCGCAATTTCCGAAAGCGGACCGTACCGTGGTCAGTCTCGGAAAGTTCGGAGGTTCGCGGCAGGGTGAGGATGCGGAAGTCGCGCTTGCGCAACCTGGCGATCGCAGCGCGATCAATGCCTTTCAAAGTTGGCGGCGGCGCGGTGAAGACAAGCGCCACATCGCTCTCCGGCCCATCCGTCTGAGCATCCGCAATGGATTCAAGCACGCGGGTTGTCCCCAACACGCGAATGCCTCGGATCCCCTGACCAGACAAACCCTCTTCATCGAGCACAATGCCAACAGGCTCATAGCCGAAATCCGGTCGATCGATGATTTCCCGCAAGGTCGCATCAACATCTTCCGGCGTGCCGATCAGGATCATGCGGGGTTTGCCTGCATGAATATCCCGCACCGGCAGCGGGAGCAGCAATTCTGCAAGCCTTTGTTCCCGAGCCGCCCGGACAGCCGTTCTAACCAGCATCATTCCACCGGTCGCGAGCATCCAGGTGAATCCGTAAAACTCACCCGGTCCAATAGCCTGCCGGAACATCAGAAAATTTATCAGCGCCAGGCCGAGCGTCGAAAACAGAGCGACCTGAACGATCCTCAAAAGGTCAGGCGGCGAAACATATCGCCAGGAATGCCGATAGACGCGCGCTGGAATCTGCGCCAACACGACCAGCCCGGCAAACAGTACGGCGTTTACCAACCAGACAAACAAGCCGCCTTCAGGCAGGCCACTTGAGGACGCCAGAAACCAGCCGCCGAAAAAGGCAGCCAGCGCAATCATGATATCGATCAGCAACTTGGTGGTGATCGTTAGCAAAGGAGCCCCCGCTCGGCTTGCCCGGCAACTAGACGCTGCTTACCGGATAATCCGTTAGAATGTATCGGACTTTTTACAGCGCCCTAGAAGGGATTAAGCGTATATCCGCTCTGTTGCAATTGGGCATGGGCTGTCATCGCAGACAGGGACATGCGGACGCCCGGCAAGAGGGCTTCGCTTGTAACCCCATAGTATGTCGCCGATTGGCCGCAAACATGGATCTCGACACCCTGCTCGATCAAAGCGGCTATCAAGGGAGCATTTGTCTCCGAAGCCCCTTCGGCGACATCCGCCACATCACGAACAGCGCGCCCGTGAATGACGAGAGCGAGATGTATTTTCTCCGGATGCACACCGGCCGCAGCGTGCATATTGATAAAGCGAGCCGCACTCACCAGCGACCGATTCAATCCGCCGTCCTCTGCCGGAGCCGCGACATCGAATGCAATCCGGAATTCTGCATCCAGCGGGATGGCCTCAGCACCAGCCACCTCCGCCACCGGTCCGTAATCAGAAATGATCGGCCCGGTGGTAAAATCGTCTGGTAGATCCTGCGCAAGAGCCAACGGGAAGGCCCCAATGAACAGGCCAATCAGGCTCAACACGCCTCTCCTCAACGCTCCGCCTCCCAATCCTTCTCGATATGCCGGCCCGCCAGGAGGAACAGGATAGCCGCGGGAATGATCAGCGATGCAATCACCAGAATTGCAATCCGAAGCGCGCCGTCACCATAGGTCGCTGCCAGAAAATCGCTCAGAGCACCGACGGCAGGTGGTCCAAATCCCAATCCAATTATGTTGATAATCAACAATAGAACCGCCGGTGCCATGGCCCGCATGGCCGGCTTCACAAGATTTTGCGCAACCGCCCAGACGGGTCCGTACCACATCGAACCCAGCGCGCTGGCAATACCCAGCAACAAGAAGGCAAATGCGTTTGGCGGAATAGAAAGCGAAACGAAATAGATTGGCAGCGAGAACAGAAGTGCCGTTCCGGGAATGACGACATAGGCACTGAGCCGTTTTGCTGAAAACTTGTCGGTCAGAAAACCACCCAGTAGCGTGCCCACAAATCCACCACCTCCGATCACAAATGAATACGGGATGGCCGCATTTGCCAGCGCGTCTTGCGGAGCAACACCGGCGGCCAGCGAAATCCGGACGAAATAGCTGAGCAACCAGGGAAAGAGACCGTACCCAACCAGCGACGCAATAGCGGCAGCAAAAGCGACGAACCAGAACGCCGGCTTGCTTGTGAGGGCCCGAACAACATCTCCGAGCGAAGCGCGTGTCTTTTCTTTCGCAGCGGCGCTGTCAAAACGGCCTCGGGGCGGTTCCTTAATGGTCAGCTTGACAATTATCGCCAGGATAATGCCGGGTATACCGACGATCAGGAACGGGACCCGCCAGGCGTCATCTGCGCCAATCGCCGCTAGCCAGCCCGGCGCGCCATAAGTCTCGTAATAATCCGCCACCCAGCGGTATACGACGGCTGTCATAAGAATTCCGATAACCGATCCGACCGGAATACCCAGCGAATAGATCGACAGCGCGCTTCCGCGTTTTCGCGGATGGACGTAATCAGAAATCAGAGAGTGCGCAGGCGGCGAACAGCCTGCCTCACCAATGCCGACACCGACCCGCATCAAGAACAGCATCAGATAGGAATTCACCAATCCAAACAAAGCGGTAAATCCACTCCAGACCGCCAGCGAAATGGAGATGATCGAGACCCGGTTCCACCGATCCGCGAGATAAGCCAGTGGAATGCCCAGCGTGGCGTAGAGAAACGCAAAGGCGGGCCCTGTCAAAAGACCCAACTGAAAATCCGAAAGGCCAAAAAAGGCCTTCAACGGTTCTTGCATGACGGCAACGATCTGCCGGTCGATGAAATTGAACGTGTAAACGACAAATAGCGAAAGAACGACATATTGCGCATAGGCCGGGCGCGGTGCGTCATCCGCCTGCGGCGCGACAGGGTCTGCCATGATTTTCTCCCCTTGCGGGATTTCGAAAATCTTCCCGCTTGAAACAATCATTACCGGGCCAATCAAATCTGGCAATGCATCTCCCGGCATGAGCGGCAGAACATTGTCGGCCATTGAGCTAAATGACCGGGCTTCCCGACGGGATAACGCGGTTGAATGCCGCATTATTTTTCACCTAACAGCCGAAACTCGACTCCATTCGGCATTCAATTTGAGGTAATAAATATAAATATTACAATATAATAGAGGCTTTTTTGGTTCATATGAGAAAGTGGCTATTATTCCGAATACGGATGGTTTACATTTATATGACAAATCGGTGACACAAAAACGTCTGACTGGACACATAAGAAAAAGGGGACACCCCCATGAAAAAAACCATTCTGACTCTTGCAGCCGTAGGCGCGATTGCGGCACCATCGCTGGCTGCTGACGATATTTTTGAATTCGCGGCGAACACCGCAGAATTCGACAACATCCGTACAATCTCGCAACTCTATGAACGCCTTGATGAGGCCGTCCTTCAATATTGCGATCGCCTGGTTGATCGCACACAGGTGGACACCTGCCATGAGCAAGTGCTGACGTCCGTGGTGGACCAGTTTGACAATCAAGACTTGAGCGATCTGCACGCTCGGTCGACAGGCTCGGATGAAAGCCTTGAGCTTACATCCCGGGATGATGGCGTCTGATCAACGTCATTATAGCGCAGAGTGGCGGCGGCAGGGTTTGACCAACCCCAACGCCTGGGACTGAATCCTGCCGCTGCTGCCAATGTCAGCCTTGCACTTAAAACGCAGCCGAGCTGTTCTTCCGGGCACTTTCCCGCCATAAACATCGCAAATACTGATGGAAGTTATCCATCAGTCTTGTAGCGGTCGGTTGAATGCGGCGTTTTCTTTCGCTTCTGTTTGTATGGGTTTGGGTTACTGCATCCCCTGCAGCCGCCGATAGCCCATTGGCGGATATCAACGGCATAGAGAATGCGGATCTGCGTCAACAGGTGTTGGACATTCTCGGCCGGACTGAGGCTGGCCCGGAAGATGAAATTTCGATGCGCCGGAATCTGCGCACCGCACAAAACCGGGCCATCCGGTATCTTCGTTCTCAAGGCTATTACGCTGTCAGGATCGACAGCGAGCTTGACGAGGAAGGCAGGCCCCTGCTCTCGATCGAACTGGGTACACGATATACGGTCGGCCGCTTTTCCATCGAAGCCTTTCCGGACACTGCCGCCAACACAGCAGAAGCCGCTATTCAGCTCGCGCCTGATCAATGGCTGACCGCCGACTGGGTGCTGGAAAACGAGGCCATGGGCCTCGCGGCAATTGAGAACGCCGGGTGGCCCGAAGCCGACATTCTCGAGCGGGAAGTTATAATCGATCACGCCGCTCGCGAGGGGACAGTAACCTTCCGGTACAACCCCGGGCCTTTCTCACGCTATGGCGGTATCGATCTGGCTTCACCAGAATGGCGCGCGCCGTTTATCGGCAGATTGGCGTCATTACAGCCGGGTGATCCGGTTGCGCTGGAAGATCTTGATCAATTCGAAGCCCGGCTGGGGCGGCTGGAAAGTGTTCGCCGCGCCGAGGTCCGGATGAGCCCCGTTGGACCAGATGGAGAGGAAACAAGGCCGGTCATTGTCGAGCTTGAAGCCGCCCCGCGCCATGCCATTGAGGCGAGCCTTGGATACTCCACAACAGAAGGGGCGGGTTTAAATCTGGGCTGGTCCCGCCGGAACATGTTTGCGGGTGATGAAACGCTGAACATTTCCAGCGAAGTCGCCACGCTGGTCCAGTCCCTCTCCGCCAGCTTGACCATTCCGCACTGGCGGCGGGCCGATCAGGGTCTTGTACTGACCGGCGGTTTGAAGTCGGAGGACACCGATGCATTCCAGCAGGAAGAAGCGCTGGCCGGCTTCAGCTTCTATCGTGACCTCACGGACGAACTGACATTCCGGGCCGGCACATCGTTTGATTATTCGCGGGTGACGGATGCTTTGGGGGTGCGCGATATCAGCTCGCTGCGAGGCAATGTCGCCCTGGCATTGGATCAACGCGATGATCCTCTGGACCCATCGTCAGGTGTCCACGCGGCAGTCATTCTCAGGCCCGGCTACAGTTTTGGCGACACCAGCCCGGTCTATTTGCAAACCGAATTGCGGGGCAGCGCCTATTATTCCCTTGCAGAAAATCTCGTGCTCGCAGCCCGAACCCGTATCGGCATGACAATGGGCACCGGCGCTGCAGACCTCGCGGCAGATCAGCGTTTCTACGCGGGTGGTGGCGGATCGGCGCGCGGGTTTGAGTTCCAGTCCCTTTCTCCCATCGGCCCGAACGGAGCCCCCTTTGGCGGCCTCTCGGTCATTGAAATGAGCGGTGAAGCGCGATGGCGTAGCGAGGGGCGTTGGGGCGCAGCGGCTTTCGTCGACAGCGCATTCGCAAGCGCGTCGCGCACGCCTCAATTTGATGAAATGCGGGCCGCCTTTGGCGTTGGGGTTCGTTATCATCTGGACTTTGCGCCGATCCGCTTTGACATCGCCACACCATTTGACCGTCGCCCGGGCGAAGACGCTGTGCATTTCTACATCAGCATCGGGCAGGCATTTTGATGTTTGCCGGTCGCCCACGTCTGAAACGCTGGCTTGTCCGCAGCAGCCTGGCGGCCTTTGCGCTGATCGGGTTGGTTTTTACTTTGCTTTGGGCCGCTACTGGCCCGCTTGGGCGCTGGACAGTGATGCAGGTCGCGCATGAACGCCAGTTGCCGCGCGGGCTGGAACTTCACATCGAAGGACTTTCCGGAAATGTGCTGAGCCGCGCGCGCATCGAGCGGCTGGCCGTTCTGGATGAGGCTGGCGAGTTTCTGGTTCTCCAGGAGACGGAGCTTAGCTGGTCTGCACTCGCTGCGCTCGGGGGGCTAATCGACATTCACGGTCTGAGCGTGTCCCGGATGGAGTTATTGCGGCGCCCCGTGCTGACCCCTTCACAGGCCAGCAGCGGTTCGCCTCCGCGGCTCCGGGTCGGAGCGCTATTGATCGATGAGCTACACATTTCTGAGGCTGTTCTCGGCCAGTCCGCCAGTTTCCGGATCGACGGCGAGGGCAATCTGCAGCAAACCCGGCGGGTCGCAATCAACATCCAGCGCCTCGATGCTCCCGATGATTTTGTCTCGGCGCAGTTTACGTTATCAGACGACAGCCAGGTCTCTGGTATGGCGAATGGCGCGATCTCCGGTTCCGGCCCGCTGGCGGCCGTTCTGCCACTTGATGGCCGCGATATTGATTTTCAGGCTCGATTGACGGGTACGCAGTCAGTCGGCGGCGGGACCGCAGTCGTAAACCTGGCGCAGTCCGATCTTGCCAATGCGGCATTTGACTGGAACGGCGGCAATTGGACTGCAAGCATCGATATCCGCGGCGGAACGCTGGAGGAACTTCGAAATCTCCCATTTGCGCCTCGCGGGTCACTCGGGTTTGGCGGCACGCTCGCGCCCTTTGCGGTCACGACAATTGATGCGCAAGGCGAAGGATGGCGCGTGAATGCAGAGCCGGCAGGCGATCAACGCGCGCAGGTCAATCTGTTTCTGGAACGCAATCTTTTAAGGCAGCTGTCGCGCAACACCGTCGACGCACAACAACTGCAATGGTCGGGTCATCTGGACTGGCAAGCCGGTTGGGTCGCGGATGGCATCCTGGAGGCTTCAAATCTGAATATTGTGCCGGCAAATGTCGCCCAGCTCGGGGGCAGTTTGCTGGTCACCCGCGATCAAGGACAGTTGGGCGCCTATGCCAGCTTGACCGGCACGGATGTGCAATGGCCCGAGAATTTCGCGGGTAGCGGACTGCCCTGGATTGGACTGGAACTAAACGCCCGGCAACAAGGCGATAGCCTCCTATTTGAAAGCTTCGAACTCACCGCCGAAGGGCTCGTTCTGGCAGGCTCAGGCGAATATCAGCGCGAAAGTCAGTCTTTTGCGGGCAGCCTCGAAGCCAGCATAGAACAAGTCGAGCGGTTTACACAGGCGGCGACCGGTACGATCTCGGCCGAACTGGACTTGCTGGACCTGTCACAGCGTTCCGCGCGCCTGGCATTCGGTCTGGATGCGGCCGGGCTATCCCCAACCCAGGAAACAATCGGGCAATTGACCCGGGAACTCGTCCTGCAGGGACAGTTGGAAACGGATTACAATGAGTGGACTCTGTCCTCCTTCCGTGCGCGCGGCCGCGATTTGTTGATTGAGGGACGTGCATCAGGAGAAGGGCAAAACTGGCAGGCTGCCCTGGATGCTGCGGTCATGAGTGAACTCCAACTGGCTAGCGCGAGCCTTGCAGGTGGCGCGGCCATGGCCGTTGAAGCCAGCGGCGATCTGGATACAGCAAGCGGGACCGCCGAACTAAGAACTGAAGTGCTAGAAATATCCGGCCGGGAGTTGACCTCTCCGCGGCTGGGGCTCGAATTCAGCGCCGATCGCGATACGCAGTCGGCCGATTGGCAATTGTCCAGCGGCACGGATTGGGGCGAACTCATCGGCCTTGGGACCTTTGAACGTGATCGCGATCAACTTGTCCTCTTGGCCAGTGAAGCCAGCCTAGGCCCTTTCCCTTTTCAGGCCCGGACCGAACAGGTTAGCGGCCAATGGTCAGCGAGACTTACCGCCGAAAACTGGCGTTTGAATGCGGCAGATATTGAGGATCTGGTTGTGGAGGTTTCACAATCGCCTGCAGGCGTGGACATCGCAACCCGTGCCTCAGGCGTAGCCCGCGAGGCCTTCACGCTTGATGCGGATACGCTGATCAATGACGGCGTCGCAAATGTCGAGTTTGACGCCGTTTGGGCCGATATTCCCGTTCGAACCCGTCAGCCCTTATCATACCGCTTTGGCGATACGCCCGCTCTGGATGCCAGTCTTACGATTGGCGAAGCCGAGCTTGCTGTGAACTGGTCAGCGCAACAACGTCTGCAACTATCGCTTCAGGATTTGCCAGCTGAAACACTCTTTTCGGCCATCCGCGGACCGGGCACCTCCGGACGCATCGGCGCGGATGCTGACCTTGTTTTTCAAGAGGGAGTCTGGACCGGACGGGCCAATACGGACCTGACCGGTTTTCGCTTACGCCGCCTGCAGGCGGCCGGTCCGGTAAACCTGGCCCTCACGGCGCGCCTGGCAGAGTCGCTTGCGATTGATCTTGAGATTGAGAGTGCCGAGATTTCCGGAAGCGGGGAACTGGTCCGCGCGGGCACGATTTCCGACTTACGTGAAATCATAGCGGATGCGCCGCTGTCTGGCCGCGTAAGCCTCGCGGGCGCGATCGAGCCGATACTGGCCCTTTTTGTTGCGGACACTCGCCAGATTTCCGGCAATGTGACCACAGATTTGAGTATAGCCGGTCGTGTGAGGCAGCCGGTCCTGTCGGGAGAGAGCCAGCTATCCGATGGCCGGTTCCGCTCCACCGAGCTGGGCGTTGATGTCGACGGTGTAAACGCCAACCTGGTCTGGGAGACCGATCAGATCATTCTGGAATCATTGCAGGCTGCCTCTCCCGGAGATGGCACGCTGAACGCCAACGGTGTCGCACAGTGGACAGAAACCGGATGGCAGGCCGACATCACGTCTCAATTTGACCGCTTCAACGCCGTCCGCAGGCCAGATCTCAACGTGGTTGGATCCGGGCAATTGGAAGTCCGCGCAACAGCCCGGAACGCGGATGTCACGGGGTCGATAACAATTGACCGGCTTGACGCCCGTCCGCCCGATGCCAACACAGCCTCATTCTCGGAGATTGAGGTCACCGAAATCAACGAACCCGACGGGCTAGCGCCCCGATCGCGCCGCGCTTATCCGCTCTTTTTTGATCTCACTATAAATGCCCCCGGAAACCTGTTCGTTTCGGGCGAAATGTTTTCGTCGGAATGGCGCACCGACATGCAGGTGTTCGGCAGTGCAGTTAAACCCCAGATCAACGGTGAGGTAATCCTGATTGATGGGCGGGCATTCCTGCTTAATCGCGCATTCCGCCTTCAGGACGGCACTGTGACACTGAGCGGCGGACCCCGAACCGCGGAAATTGATTTGCTGGCGCGGCACAGCCGGGACTCACTGACCGTGGATGCGCGCCTGACCGGCCCCGTCTCCTCTCCCACGATTCAACTTTCAAGTGACCCGGCCTTGCCCGATGACGAAATTCTCGCCCGTTTGATCTTTGACCGGAATTCCGGCCAGCTCAGCGCGCTGGAGACAGCCACCATCGCCGCACAGGTCTCGGGGCAGAACCTGTTTGGCATTATAGGTGGGTTGAGACGCGCCGCCGGGCTGGACCGGCTGGATATCGCCACCGGCACAGATGGCGAACTAGTGGTAACGGGCGGTCAGCGTATTTCCGATGATGTCTATCTGGAGCTGGAAAGCCGGGGTGTCGCCCTGTCTTCCGCGCGGCTGGAATGGTCGCTCTCGCCAGACCTGACACTGCTCTCCCGCCTGACCGGGGATACTGAAGCGTCGATTGCGCTGCGCTGGCGCGCGGAATACTGAGCTGTCTCAGCAAAAGTGGGGACCGGTTTTGCGGTTCGAGACAGCGGCGAAATAAACCAGCTAGCTTCGCAGGCGGAACCGCTGGATCTTCCCGGTCTGGGTTTTCGGCAGGGCATCCGTGAAATGGACAGCCCGCGGATACTTGTAGGGCGCAATCGTCAGCTTGACGAAATCCTGCAACTCTTTCGCCATTTCCGTGCCCGCCAGCATGGGTTGCTTCAGCACCACATGCGCCGCCACAATCGTCCCGCGTTCCTCGCAGGGCTGGCCGACGACCGCACACTCTGCAACCGCGTCGTGCATTAAAAGCGCCTGTTCCACTTCTGGCCCGGCGATGTTGTAGCCAGAGGCCACAATCAGGTCGTCCGCGCGGCTGACATACCAGAAATAGCCTTGCCCATCGCGGCGGTAGAGATCGCCGGTGATATTCCAGCCATTCTCAACATAAGTTTTCTGGCGCTCGTCAGAGAGATACAGGCACCCGGTCGGTCCCCGAACGGCCAAGTGTCCAATCTCTCCATCGGGAACCGGCTTTCCAGCGTCATCCAGAACGCAAGCTTCATAACCCGGCACGGCTCTACCGGTTGCGCCCGGACGTATGTCTCGCCCGGTCGCGGAAATGAAGATGTGGATCATCTCCGTGGCGCCAATGCCATCTACCAGCTCGATCCCGGTCGCGTCTTGCCAGGCGCGCCAGGTGGCTTCGGGAAGGTGCTCACCCGCGGACACCCCGCCTTTCAGCGACGAAAAATCATATGACGGCTTCAGCCCGATCAGCGCGCGATACCCCGTCGGGGCGGTGAATGTGTGCGTCACACCAAACGACTGGATCGCCTCACAGAGCGCTTCAAACCCTGGCTTGTCCGGCAAAGCGACCGCCGTTCCCGCCCGCGCCGGAAATACCACAAACGCTCCCAACCCGAAGGTGAAAGCAAAGGGCGGGGTGCCAGCATTAATGTCGCCTTCCTTCAAGTCCAGCATCGCCCCGAATGTATCGGCCATGGCGAGCACAGATCGGTGGAAGTGCGAGCAGGCCTTCGGCTCACCCGTGGTGCCAGAGGTGAAAGCCAGCAGCGCGACATCATCGGCGGCAGTATCGCAGGCCGTAAAGTCGGTCGGCTTATCCGCCATCAGCTGGCCGATTTCCTGATCCGACCCCAGCAGCGCAACGCGAGTCAGCGACGTCTCCTTGGCAGCGCAAGCCTCGACCTCGGCTTTCAAAGGCGCGGCACACAGCGCCAGCTGGATTTGCGCTTTCTCGACGATCTTGGTCAGCTCCGGCTCGCGCAGCAGCGGCATGGTCATCACCGCTATGCCGCCCGCCTTCAGACAGCCATACCAGGCGATGATCAGATCGAGCGTGTTGCCTCCATGGATGAGAACGCGCTCGCCCGTCACCAGCCCCAGATCATCAACCAGCACATGCGCCAGCCGGTTCGCTTCGGCATTCAGCTCGGCATAGGTCAGTGTCCGGGCGTTGGAATACACTGCTACGCGATCTCCCCACCCCTTGGCGATTGCACCCTCCAGCAATTCAGAGGCGGCATTCAGTCGGTTCGGATACTGAATAGATGGCAGATCAAAGCGGAAGTCCGGCCAGTCGCTTTCCTCTGGCAGGTGCTCACGCGCAAAACCATCCGCATAGCCTGACGGCTCCATCGGCATGGCTGCTCTCCCCAAATTTGTGCGGCGTTAGCTCAGCCTGGCTGAGTCGCCCCTGTTTCTTGTAGGGGCATTGTGCACCGGAGAGGCGCTCGGCGGAAGTGCTGCTTTATTCCGACACTACCGCCGTGGTTTCAATCTCCACCTGAGCGCGCTCTTCCACCAGCCCGGCGACGATGACAAACGCCATTGTCGGGTAGTTCTTCCCCATCAGCGCTTTCCAGATCGCTCCCAGGCGCGGGGCCGCGTCCAGATAGGCTTTCCGGTCGGTGATATAGCCGGTCATGCGGACAATATGCTCCGGCCCGGCACCCGCTTCTTTCAGGACCATCAGCGTATTGCGCAGCACTTGTTCGAACTGGTCGGCGAAATCATCCGAGACGATGGTTTCGGTCTCATCCCAGCCGATCTGTCCGGCGACGAAAATCTGCCGTCCGGTGGCTTCGATACCGTTGGAATAGCCCTTCGGGCGGGGCCAATGATCCGGTTGGAGAACTTTCATGATCCCTCCGACAAGAGATGCCGCGCAATGATCAGTTTTTGAACTTCCGAGGCGCCCTCATAAATCCGTAGCGCCCGGATTTCGCGGTAAAGCGCTTCGGGAACCGAGCCCTTGGTGACGCCCATTCCGCCGAAAATCTGCACGGCTTTGTCAATCGTCTGCTGCGCCGTTTCGGTGGCGTAGTATTTCGCCATCGCGGCTTCGCGCGAGATACGGCCCGCGCCGGTATCCTTTTTCCAGGCGGCTCGGTAGATCAGCAGAGCTGCCGCATCGATATCGATCGCCATCTCGGCGAGTTGGGACTGAACCACTGGCATTTCGGCCAGTGTGCCGCCAAACAGCTCTCGCATCTGGGCGCGGTTTCGCGCTTCATCCTGCGCCCGGCGCGCAAAACCGAGTGCGGCCGCCGCGACGGTCGACCGGAACACATCCAGCGTGCCCATTGCATATTTGAACCCGGCATTTTCGTCGCCGATAAGGGCAGAAGCTGGCACACGACAATCATCAAGCTTCAACCGCGCCAGCGGATGCGGCGCGATCACCTCGATCCGCTCTGCGATTGTCAGGCCGAGCGTATCAGCAGGCACGAGGAACGCTGAAATTCCGCGCGCGCCCTCACCGCCCGTGCGGGTAAAAATCGTATAGAAATCAGCGATCCCGCCATTGGAGATATAGGTTTTCTCGCCATTCAGGACGTATTCGCCCCCGTCCTGTCTTGCCGTCATGGCCAGTGACGCGACATCCGATCCGGCCTCCGGCTCGGTCAGCGCGAAAGCCGCGATGGCTTCACCGGATGCGACCTTGGGCAGCCATTCGGCTTTCTGGTCGTCAGACCCGAAGAGCGACAGCGTGCCGGAGCCCAGCCCTTGCATGGCAAAGACAAAATCCGCGAGTCCTGAGTGATAGCCCAGCGTCTCCCGCATCAAACAAAGCGAGCGAACCTCCAGCGTTTCATTTAACCCGCCAAAAGCCGCCGGGACACAATTCTTTAGCCAGCCGGCTGCTCCCATCTGACGCGCCAGCGCCCGGCAATCGGCATCAACATCGCCATGTTCGTCAAAGCCATCTGATCCAATCTCGGCCTCGCACCAATCGCGCGCGGCAACAGCCAGTTCGCGGTGCTGATCCTCAAAAAACGGCCATTCGAGATAGGACGTGTCGGCCATGCCTAGTTCCCCTCGAAGACGGGTTTTTCCTTGGCGATAAAGGCGCGATAGGCCCGGCGGAAGTCTTCAGTCTGCATGCAGATGGCTTGTGCCTGAGCTTCAGCCTCGATCGCCTGATCAATGCCCATATCCCATTCTGCATTCAGCTGGGTCTTGGTGATGCCATTGGCAAAAGTCGGCCCGGCGGCAATGCGCTGCGCCCACTTGCCCGCTTCCGTCATTAAATCACCCGCGGATACCACCGTGTTCCAGAACCCCCAGCGCTCGCCCTCCTTGGCGCTCATTGAGCGGCCAAAGAAAAGAAGCTCGCTCGCCCGCCCCTGCCCGATAATGCGGGGCAGGATGGCGCAGGCACCCATATCGCACCCGGCCAAGCCCACGCGATTAAAGAGGAAGGCGGTCTTGGCCTCCGGCGTCGCGATGCGCATGTCTGATGCCATCGCCAATATCGCCCCGGCGCCGACGCACACGCCATCCACCGCGGCGATCACTGGCTGTGGGCAATGCCGGATTGCTTTGACCAGATCACCCGTCATGCGCGTGAACTCGAGCAATTCCGGCATGTCCATCTCGGTCAGCGGCCCGATAATTTCCCGCACATCGCCGCCGGAACAGAAATTACCGCCAGAACCGGTCAGGATGATGGCTTTGACCTTCGGCGCATAAACCAGCGCGCGGAAGAAATCGCGCAATTCGGCATAGCTCTCGAATGTCAGCGGGTTTTTCTTTTCCGGCCGGTTCAGCGTGACTGTGCCGATGCCGTTTTCAAACGACCACAGGAAATGTTCCGGCGTGTGAGTTTCCGGGTTCATACCTTCATCTCCTGCATCAGGGCGGCCTTCTCCAGATTGCGTTTCAGCTGGACATGCCCGGCAATATACTGGTTCGGCACACCCGCATTCTTATAGCCCAGCTCGGCAGCAGCGCGCAGCGTCCAGTAAGGATCGGCGAGATGCGGCCTTGCCAGTGCCACCAGATCCGCCCGGCCGGCTGCGAGGATCGAATTGACGTGATCGGTTTCATAGATGTTGCCCACCGCCATCGTGGCGCAATGCAGCGAGTTCCGAACACGGTCAGAAAACGGCGTCTGGAACATACGGCCATAGACGGGCTGTTGTGCAGGTGTCGTCTGCCCGGCGGACAGATCAATTAAATCCGCGCCCGCTTCCACAAAGGCTTCGGCAACGAGCACCGTATCTTCTGGCTGAATGCCCGCCTCACCGATCCAGTCGGTTGCCGACAGGCGCACCGCCATCGGCCGGTCCGCTGGCCAGGCGTCCCGCATCACGCGGAACACTTCCAGCGGATAGCGCAACCGGTTTTCCAGGCTGCCGCCATACTCATCCGTGCGGTGATTGCTGACCGGCGTGATGAAGGATGAAAGAAGATAGCCGTGAGCGGCGTGCATCTCGACCATGTCGAATCCGGCCCCCAGCGCGCGCTGGGTCGCGGCAACAAACTCTGCTTTTACCCGATCCATGTCGTCGCGGGTCATCTCGCGCGGAGTCTGATTCTTTGCCGACCAGGGGATGGGCGATGGTGCGATCAAGGGCCACGCACCGCCATCAAGCGGTTCATTGTCGCCTTCCCAGGAAAGCTTCGTCGCGCCCTTGCGGCCCGCATGACCCAGCTGGACCGCCATCTTGGCGTTATTGGCGTGAACATGATCGGTGACGCGCTTCCAGGCTGCGACATGCTCATCGTTATAGAGACCGGCACATCCCGGCGAGATGCGCGCATCGGGAGCCACATTCGTCATTTCCGAATAGATCAGTCCGGCCCCGCCCATGGCGCGCGAGCCATAATGGACGAAGTGGAATTCATTGATCAGCCCGTCCTCGCTGGAATACATGCACATGGGCGAAACCACGACGCGGTTTTTTAGCTCCATACCCCTCAGCGAAAAGGGAACGAACATGGGGGGCCGCATCTCCACCCCCTGCTTGGCGGCGAACCAGCCCTCCATGCGCGCCATCCACTTTGGATCGCGTTCGCGCAGATTCTCATGGCTGATCCGCTGAGACCGGGTGAGCAGGGAATAGGCAAATTGCTCGGGTTCGAAATCCAGATAGCGATCCAGCGTTTCAAACCATTCCGTGGAGTTCCGCGCCGCTGATTGAAGCTTCAAAACTTCGACCGTGCGTTCTTCCTGATAATCCTGCAGCCCCTCTTCGACCGGCTTGTCCCGAGAAGTCAGAACCTCGGCCAGCATGATCGCGTCTTCAAAGGCCAGCTTGGTCCCCGACCCGATGGAGAAGTGCGCCGTATGCGCGGCATCCCCCAACAGGATGATGTTCTTGTGCATCCAGGTTTCGCACAAGATTCGCCGGAAATTCAGCCAGGCCGACCCGCGCAAATGCTTGGCATTGCTCATTAACTCATGGCCATCCAGCCATTCCGCGAACAGGCCCTCAGCCGCGCGGCAGGTCTCGTCCTGATCCATCTGATCAAAGCCCAGACCGCGCCAAGTCTCTTCTGAACACTCCACAATAAAGGTCGAGAGATCATCATCAAATCGATAAGCATGCGCCCACACCCAGCCATGCTCGGTCTCGACAAAAGCAAAGGTGAAAGCGTCAAAAATCTTGTGCGTGCCCAGCCAGACGAATTTATTGGCGCGCACATCAATGTCCGGCTTGAACACGTCGGCATATTTCTCGCGGACACGCGAATTGATGCCGTCTGACGCAATAATCAGATCCGCATCGGGCAGGTCTTCCGGATCAACGTCTGCTTCAAAATGCAGTGTGACGCCCAGCCCGCGCGCACGATCTTGCAAAATGTTCAAAAGGCGCTTGCGGCCAATGCCGCAGAAGCCATGGCCCCCAGAGGTTTCCGTTGTGCCTTTGAAATGCACATCAATGTCGTCCCAATGGGCCAGAGAGTCGGCAATGGCCTGCGCGCTTTCCGGATCGGTCGCCGCCAAATTGTCCATGGTCTGATCAGAGAAAACGACGCCCCAGCCGAACGTGTCACCCGGCTTATTGCGCTCATAAATGTCGATCTCGACATCCGGTTTTTTCAGCTTCATGGCGATGGCGAAATAGAGCCCCGCCGGGCCGCCGCCGATACAGGCAATCTTCATGCGCCTTCCCGCCTCCTCGCTCTGCTGTTGGCTAGACCTTCACACAAACGCTGGCGCGGGCAAAGTACCGCGCTTCACCCGCTCGCCTTCGCCGCGCGCCGCGAAAAAACAAACAGCAGAACCAACGGAACAATCCACGGCACAACCCGTTCGAATGGATCGCCCGGCAGGGCAGCCAATTGCCCGGCCCAGCCGTCACCGCCAATTTGCCCGGCCAGATAGAAAAACACCGTCATTCCAAATCCGGAAAGGATGGCAGCCAGGATCGCCCAGCCTTCTGGTTCCCGATTGAAAACGCGGACCAGCACGACCGGGCCGAAAGCCGCCCCCAGCGCCGACCACGCAAACAACACACGGCTGAAAATCGTTGCGGGCAAAGCCAGCGCCAGAGCCACCGCCAGTCCGACCAGCACCGCCATCACGATGCGGGAGATCAGCACTTCCCGACCTGGAAAACGCCGCACCACGCCCATATCATGCGCCACCGCAGCCGACGTCGCGATGAGAAGCGAATCCACCGTCGACATCACCGCCGACAGTACGGCGGCGATGATCAGTCCCGCCAGCATGGCGGGGAAGAGATCATTCGCCATCTGATAGAGGAGCGCTTCGCCACCGGCTTCTCCGCCGGTCAAAGCGCGGCCGGACAAGGCCAGCGTGATCATGCCGAGATAGACAATCACCGCCCACCCGATCGCAATTTGAAAACCCTGCTTGCGGGCCGCCTCATCTTTCACCGCCATCAGGCGAGAAATCAGATGTGGTTGGCCAAAGGGCCCCAGCCCGATCGCCATAACGCCCAGCACAAAGCCGATGAAAACAAACCCGGCATGGGGACCGGTCAGGGTAAGATATCCATCCGGCGAGTTGGCCTGTAGCGTTTGCCAGACTTCTGCGGGACCGCCCGCCGCAATCAGCGCCGCCAGTGGAAGGACGACAGCAATGACGGCCATCAGCGCGCCTTGCAGCATGTCGGTGACGCTGACGGCCCAGAACCCACCCAGCAGCGCATACAAAAGGATCACCGCAGCGCCGATTAAGAGGCTTTCCAGTCTGGGCAGGCCGAGCTGCGTCTCGAAGGCCGTGCCTGCTGCTCCGAATTGCGCCGCGATGTAGAAGATGAAGCAGAAGAAAATCAGCAGAGCCGATGAGAGCGCAATGAGGGGTTTCATCCCGCCCTTCGTTTCAGCCGTCATGAAATCGACGATGGTGACATGGTTGCGAGCCGCTGTTTCCTCGCGCAAGCGGCGTCCGAATACCAGCCACACCACGACATAGCCCGCCCAGATACCCGGCACCATCCACAGTGCGCTCAGCCCGTTGGCGTACACAAAACCGGTAAAGCCCAGCAGCACCCAGGCCGAGGACGTTGACGCCGCATAGGACAGGCCGGCCACCCAGGCCCCCAGGCCGCGCCCGCCAAGAAAGAAATCATCTTCGGTCTTCGTTCGCCGCGACGCCCACAAGCCGATCAGGACCAGCGCCAGCTTGTAGATCACCAGCGTGGCGATCACGATGAGATTGTCTGTGGTCATAGCCTCTCCCCACGCCAGCCTAGCGCGGGTCGGAGGTGCGGCCTAGTGACCTGCGCAATGGACCTTGCGCGGCGAAAATGCGATGGAACGACCAACACATTCAGGGATGACGGACCAGCGCCATGAACACGCACGCAAACATCGATTCCAAGACTTTCAACTGGGAAGACCCGCTGGATCTGGGTAGCTGGCTCTCAGAAGAAGAGCGGATGGTTCAGGAGACCGCCCGCGGCTATGCACAAGACAAGCTTCTGCCGCGTGTTATCGAAGCCGCCCGCGAAGAAAAGTTTGACCGCAACATCATGACCGAGATGGGCGAGTTGGGCCTGTTGGGCTCTACCCTGCCGGAAGAATATGGCGGCTCGGACCTCAATCATGTGGCTTATGGGCTGATTGCGCACGAAGTTGAGAAAGTGGATTCTGGCTATCGCTCGGCCATGTCGGTACAATCGTCCCTGGTGATGTATCCGATCTTCGCTTTTGGCTCCGAAGAGCAGAAACAGAAATTCCTGCCCAAGCTCGCCTCCGGCGAATGGGTAGGCTGTTTTGGTCTGACCGAACCGGATGGCGGCTCTGATCCGGGCGCCATGCGCACTACGGCCACGAAGGTCGAGGGCGGTTACATTCTGAACGGCTCGAAAATGTGGATCACCAATTCGCCAATCGCCGATGTCGCCGTGGTCTGGGCCAAGCTGGATGGCTCAATCCGTGGCTTCATCGTCGAGCGCGGCACGCCCGGCTTCGAGACCCCGAAAATCGAAGGCAAGATGAGCCTGCGTGCTTCAGTCACCGGCTCCATCACGCTAAGCGATTGCAAGGTCGGTGAAGACGCACTGATGCCGAATGTCAAAGGCCTGCGTGGCCCCTTCTCCTGCCTGAACAAGGCGCGCTATGGCATTGCCTGGGGCGCGATGGGCGCGGCCTCATTCTGCTGGCATGCGTCACGCGAATATGCCCTGGAACGCATCGTGTTCGGCAAGCCGATTGCCGCCACCCAGCTGGTTCAGAAGAAACTCGCCGACATGCAGACCGAAATCGCGCTGGGCCTGATGGGCGCGCTGCGCCTGGGCCGGCAGCTGGATGATGGCGCCTGGGTGCCGGAAACCATTTCCCTGATGAAGCGCAATAATTGCGGCAAGGCGCTCGCTATTGCCCGCGAGGCGCGCGACATCCATGGCGGCAATGGCATCGCCGAGGAATACCATGTCCTGCGCCACGCCATTAATCTGGAAACGGTCAACACTTACGAGGGCACGCATGATGTTCATGCGCTGATCCTCGGCCGCGCCCAGACGGGCATTCAGGCGTTTGCCTAGCTGGGCGTCTAATCGAAGACCGTTCTGAGGATGTCGGCTTCGCCGCCTTCCTTGATCTCGCGCAACCGCGTGTAAACGATGGCGGGCGGAATCAATGAGATCGGCAGACTCAGCCCGTTCACGCCTGCATTGATGAGGCTATACCACCAGGGCAGGACGAACTCGGTGCTTTGACTCATACCATCAAGATTTTGCGCAAGGAACGCCACCGAGACGGCGCCAATGATCAATCCGAGCACCATTGAGACCATCAGCAAGATGAAAAACAGCAGGATCATCTGTCCGATAATCGCGCCGCGATAACCGCGCGTAAGTTCCAGGCTGCGGCCCAGCGCCCCAAAACCGGCATTTTCGAACACAATCGCCGGCATGTAGACGTAAAACATCGCGGCAACGATCAACGCGACCACCATAAAGGCGGGCACGATAGCAAAGAGCAGCCAGACCAAATCCGGATTGGTCCAGATCATTCCAAAAATGGCACCATAAATGGCAAACACAATGAGCAGAAACAGAAGCGTAATGCCAATGATCGGGATGAGGCCACGCAACGCCGCGGCGATTGCGCGGCCCAAGGCATAGCCCTGCCCCATGCGCATCGACACCGCCATGTAGATCATGACCGCCTGCAGGAAGACAAAGCCCAGAATGAAGGGAATAACAGCGGCGGCGATTGTTATCCCGAAGCTGAGCGCTTCGAATTCACCCGTCGCGATGCTGTCCTGAATGGTGCGTTGAAGCGACTGGTTGAGGAACAGATCAAAGAAAAAATACGGCACGAAGACGATGACAAAAAAGACCGGCAATGTCTTGAAATAAAGCCCGAAGACATCCCCGATCACCTTGCCGATATCAAGCGGCTGTTTGCCCGCAGGCGGCGGGCTGGCGCTGGCATCCGTCATTTCATTCCCTCCCCGAAATCATGACCGCATAAGTGTGCCTAATCACGCCGCACAATCAATGATTATCGGTCTGATTTGGCATCTTTTTCCTGATGATATTTGTCATCCCGGACCTCGCCGAAGAGTTGCTTTTGCTCAAGGAAGGCCCGTTGGGCGCGGTAGAGGGCATGAAGGAAAGCCAGCGCTCGGTTGTCCGGCACGGCCTCCTCATATCCGATCTTTCTGCGGATCTGCGCGGCTACCTCGATGAGAGTCTGCCGCATGGCTTTTTTGACAGGCTTGTCCAACGGATTGGCCCGCAAGAGGGTTTCCAGCGTCTGCAGTTCAAACCGGCCATAATGCTCCAGCTGATCGGCTGAAAAGACGAATTCGGCCTCGGCTTTCGAGACCGTGAGGTCCGGCATCAAGATGACTTTCGGCTGGCGCGCCACATAGGTGTTGGCGAGGATATCGCCAATCCGCTGCCGTTTCTTGTTGGACAACGGTACGATCAACAAGATTGCAATCCATACAAACAGGATCAGCGACCAGAACCAGCCCAGCGAGGCCGCCCCCAGCAACATGGTGCCAGGAATAAAGACCTCCACCTCCTTCATCAGATTGCGCGCCACCACGCCATGCGTGGTCAGGCCGCGGCCATCTGCGGCGAGAACACGCAAACCGGTCAGGCGTTTGCCCAGCGTCTGCCCGTTCCAGAACAATTCAGCGAGAATGTAATAGGGCGCGCGAATGAACAGCATTAGAAGCGAGAAAAGAACAAAGGCGGGCTGGGCGCCCAATCCGAAGGGCAATAGCGCGACGACAAGCGTTATCGCCAGCGCGCCAAACCCGGTAATCAGGATATCGATTATCTGCGCGCCCAACCGGCTCATCAAGCTGGCAATCTCGAAACGGACCGGTACGCCCTCTGGCGGTATCAGCATGGCATAGCGCATGCGCGCGGCATCCTGCCGGGCGGCTTCAGCGGCATTTCTTGCCCGCGCCATCAGCGACGCCTCCAACTAGCCAGCAGGAACCAGCCAAGCCACAGCGCCCCGATGCCCCAACCGACCGCCAACCGGACCTCGGTTGATTGAATAAGTTGCCGCCCGAACCCTTCCAGCAAGCCCGCGGCAAACAGCATGATCGCTGCGATGATCGCCAGCTTGACGGCATCTTTTGAGGCGGCCCGCAACGCATCCTTGCGCGGCATATCTCCGGGGAACAGGAAGGCGAGCCCCAGGCCGAAACCGCCACCTGCAGCAATAGCAATCGCCGAAAGTTCCGTGACGCCGTGAATGGAGAGCCAGCCGAAGACTTCATAGCCCAGCCCGCGTTCGACGTGCAGCGCCACAAAGGCCCCGAGCACCAGCCCGTTATAAAGCGTCAAAAGAAAACTTGGCACGCAGGCGAATATGCCCAGCGCGAACGCAAAAAACGCAACGCGGGTATTGTGTGAAAACAGGAATGCCGCAAAGGCTCCCAACGATGCCAGAACATTGTGGTCGGTATCGAACAGGGCATCGCGCAGCATTTCTGTGCTGGCACCGGGATCGCGCCCCCCCGCCAAGCCTGCAGGCATGAAGGTGTAGTACCAGGCGCTGTCCTGAAAATAGAGCGCATAAGCGATGATGCCGCCCAGCCCCATTGCCAGAAATCCCAGCAAGAGACCCAGCCAGCTACGCCGCATGGCTTGCGGTGCGGACCTCGCAACGAAACGGGTGACCACCCCGCCCAGCGTTTCCTGAGGCGCATAAACCGCGATGAAAGCCCGCGCGACCAGCGCTTCCAGATAGACCAACAGAGCCTTATCCAGGGAAACATCCCGCGCCACGGACAGGCTTGTCGTCGCTGACCGGTAAAGCCGGGCAAGCTCCTGCGACTCTTCAAAGCTCAACCGCGCAGCCGCACCGCGCTCGGCTCGGGTGACGAGTTCTTCCAGACGCTTCCAGTCCGCTTCTCGCTGTTCGCGAAAACGTGCCGAACGCAGGCGGGCGGTTTCGCTCATGCCGCCTCCCGCGCTTTCAAATCGAGATACATGGACACAAGGCGCGGGGTCAGCGCTTGCGGTTCAACGTCTAGACACATGACGCCAAGCCGGTTCAGACGCTCGAACACAATGCGCCGCTCGCGGACGAAATCCGCCGCCGCCACGCTCTCTGCAGCATCGGCCAGCGAGACCACCGGTGCCGCCGCGAGAGCTTCCGTCTCCGGGTCACGCAGTGCAATGAAAATCACCAGATGCTCGCGGGCCATATGGCCCGCCTGTTCCACCATTAACTCCGCCGTGGTGGTATCAACAAAGTCGGAGAAAACGATCACCAGGCTTCGGCGTTTAAGTTGACCCTTCAGTGTCGCCAGCGCCAGCGTGTGATTGCTTTCGCGGCTCTCATAAGCCAGCTCACCAAGTATCCGCCGCATGCGCGGGAAGCCCTGCCGGCCCGGCTCCGGCGGATGCCAGATCCGCGGGCGGGAATCATAGGTAAAAAGCCCCACCTGATCGCCGCCTGCAGCCGCAGCCCAGGCCACGGCCAACGCCGCATTGATGGCGTGATCGATCTTCGGCAGGCCGGCGATCTCCTCGCGCATCAGATAACCGTTATCGAGCGCGACAATCACCGAGTGATTCCGCTCCGCCCGTGTTTCCTTAGCCAATAGCTTGCGCTGCCGGGCGGAACGCTTCCAGTCGATCCGCCTCAGGCTTTCGCCCGGGACGTACTCCCGCAATTGATGGAATTCGGACCCCTCGCCCTCCTGAAACGTGTTCTTCTGGCCCATCAGGCTGGTTTGAACGGCAAGATCAATCTCACCATTCAGAACCGGCCTTATGTCTGGCATCACCGTGATTTTAAGCGCGTTCCTGGCTTGAGGAACAAACTCAAAAAATCCCAATCGGCTTGGCCAGTTCAGCCAGGTTGTACTAAAGCGCCAGCTCCCCCTCGCCTTGGCCCGGACCTCGATTGGCACCGGCGAAACGCCCGCATCGGGAGATATCGCACTCGGACCAGTTAGTCCCTCTGGCCAATCGAATCGCAGAGTCAGTTGATCAGGCAGGGCGCGTTCAAAGACCAACTCATACCGGCCAGTTTCATTGCAAAAAAGTTGTTCCGGCCCGTCAATTTTCAAACGTGGAACGCGACCGAAGCTGAGGACCAGGTCCACCAGAACAAGAAGGCCCAACACCGTCCAGGGCAATACTAATAGCCCGGTATTGCCGTTGGCTACGGGCAGCATTAATCCGGTCAGGATCAAGGCTGTCAGCGACAACCAGAGAAGCCGGGTTGTGGGCCTCACTAGCGTGGCACCTCGATCCGGCCGAGAATACTCGTCAGAACATCATCGGCCGTCCGGCCTTCAATCTCGGCCGTGGGTCCCAGCACTATGCGATGGCGGAGCGCGGGCAGATAAAGATCACGGACATCATCGGGAATGGCGTAATCGCGGCCATCCAGCGCGGCTGCGGCACGCGTGGCGCCGGCAATTGCATCGGCCGCTCGTGTGGATGCGCCTTCGCGGATATCCGGATCGCTGCGCGTTTCGCGAACCAGATCAAGGATGTAGACGAGGATTTTTTCGTCCAGCCGGATCCCGTCTATCAGGTCCTGCGCTGCGGATAATTGGTCTGACGTCAGGACCGGTTCGATCTGCGCGGTCCGGCCATTGAAGTCGAGTGGCTGTGCCGCATGACGGCGCAGGATTTCCAGTTCGGCGTCGCGGTCCGGAAAATCGATGATGATCTTGAACAGGAAGCGATCATTCTGCGCTTCCGGCAAAGGATAGGTGCCCTGTTGTTCAATCGGGTTCTGCGTTGCAATGACGTGGAAATGGTCGCCCAGCGACAGGTCCTGGCCATCAATCGTGACAATCCGTTCCTGCATGGCCTGCAAGAGCGCCGCCTGCGTTTTTGGTGGGGCCCGATTGATCTCATCAGCCAGCAGGATATCGGTGAACACCGGCCCTTTCACAAGGCGAAAACTGTTGGCAGAAAAATCAAATAGATTGGCGCCGAGTACATCCCCCGGCATCAGATCCGGCGTGAACTGGACGCGGCCGAAATCAAGCGCCATGGCGGCGGCAAAACTGCGCGCAAGCAGCGTTTTCGCCGTCCCCGGCGGCCCTTCCAGCAAGCAATGCCCACGGGAAAAGGCGGAGATCAGAAGCTGATCGATAGCGCCGTCCTGGCCATGCACCGCTTTGCGGATTTCGTTGCGCAGAGCCTCGGCCCGGCCAGCAAAGTCATCAAGTGTCAGATCGGTCATGTCAGTTTCAGGGCCTTTTTGTATGCAGATTGGAGACGGGCGAGAACAGGAAGGGCTTGTTCCTTACCGGCATTGTGGGGCAGTTGATCGACCGCGACTAAAGCGGCTTCGAGATCGTTTGCGGCTGACGCATCACGGTGCCGCAAGACGCGGACCACGCGATCCTGCCGGTTTTCTTTGGGATTGTTCCGGCCCAGCGTGCGCTCGGCCAGCGTATGGAGATAGGAAGCGCGCAGCGCTTTCAGCAAAGCGCCATCGGCGCGCGCTTGGCGAAGCAAGCGGGCTTGCGCGGATAAAGCGGTCATCCGCGCCGCGCCATGACCTTCCGTAAAGCGCCGGACAAGCGGCACGCCACGGACACCACCACGCCAGATCAGAATGGCGAAAAACAGCAATCCGGCCAGCCAGAGCCAGGCGAAGGGCGGCTCGAAATAGCGCATCAAATCTGCCCAGCTCCGGCCAAGATTATTGGCTTCCGGCCGAGCCCAGACAGCGGTCGAATAGTCGATTAGGACACTCCCATCGCTGGCCAATTCGCGAATGAGCGCAATTGCCAGCTCCGCATTTGTGCCGCGAGCGAGGCCGTGATTGTTCAAAAGATCCGGATCGCTCAGCACCCAGAATGAGGTGCCCGCAGACGCGCACGAAAACAGAAGACCCCCATGGGACGACTCCATCATGGCCCGGCATTGCTGCGGGGCTTGCGCATATTGCGGCGCATAAAGCGTCGCTCGCCCCTCAACAAGACCAGAGAGATTGATGGCTTCAATCTCATACGGGGCTTGGGCTGCGACCCGCCGGATATCTGTGATCGAGGTCTCAGAATCTATCCGGATCATGTCATCGGTCTCAACGTAGAGCCCGGCTTCCCAATCCGCGAGCGCATCCGGCTTGTCGCCGGTGGTGTCCGGTTCAGCCGTGTCCGCCGCTGGTTCCTCGGCATCGACGCTGTCGCCGTCAGACGTAACCAGCTCACTATCCGGTAATAAGAAATCGGGATGGATCACACCGCCCAACCGGACACCATCCCGCCATTTCGGCAGGACGATCAGGGTCGGGATGTGCTCGGTTTTATCGGCAATCACCCATTCCCAGATCTGGCGCACCTCCCCGCGAAGGTAGGGATCGTTTGGTTCGTCCAGACGCCCGACACGCATAACATTGTCATCCATAAGCGGCAGGATACGAAGCCCGATACCGTCGCTGTCCAGCTGTCCGCCTCCGGCAAAATTTCGCGCATCAATATCATTCGCCTGTAGCCAGGCCGTTAAACCATCAAATCCGAATGCGCTGCGTTCGAGCCTGACCGCAGATGACAGCGAGAAAAGCCATAACAGGACAGCTGCAATAAGCCCGACAGCCAGAACGGCGCCAACTGCCGGAAGAATCGGTGAGCGTGTCTGGTTCATGATCCGCTCCGCCTGGAATGGACGACCGGACGGGCTTGTTCCACCGCCGCGACGAGTGCCTCGCGATCAATTGTATCGCCTGCATAGCGAACCCGTTCAGCGAGGCGTACCAGCTCGGCGACGGGTGAAAAATGCTCCCAGTTCTGCGGCAGCCGGCGGAGGACGGCGCGGGCGGTCTCGCTCC
This sequence comes from Hyphobacterium sp., assembly GCF_965228115.1. Classification (GTDB taxonomy): domain Bacteria; phylum Pseudomonadota; class Alphaproteobacteria; order Caulobacterales; family Maricaulaceae; genus Hyphobacterium. The sequence continues at coordinate 1,492,379 of NZ_OZ245794.1, forward strand.
GCTTGAGCGACATGTCCATCTTATGGAGAGCAGACTCCAGGACGAGCCGCAACAAAGCGCCAAGGGCCTGATTTTCGTCACGGATCGCAAGGACATCCTCGAGCGTATCAACTTTCTGCCCGGCGGCGGCCGCAAGCCCGGTATGGGACTCGGCCTCCTCGATCTCGCCACGGTCTATCTCGCGGCTAAATGCCACCTGTATTCCAGCGCCGTACCGGATGATGAGGAAGACAATGAAAACCACTACGGTTGCGGCCAACAACCAGACGATCAACAGGGTCAGATTAATCGGCGGAGGCGCGCTCTCGCGCTCAATGGATTCGGGCGCACCGAGTTGAGCACGCCAATCCGCTTCTTCCGGCAGGATTTCGAGTTGATCTTGTAGATCCAGCCCTTCAACAACATCAGCATAGTCCAGTGGTGCTTCTTCATCTGCGTCCGCCGGACCCGGGGCTGAAATTGAAACAAGTATCGCCAGGAGCAGGACAAATGCGGACAAACACCCCCCCGGATCAATGAATCTGCCTGAACGGGTCATAGGTCCGACAGGCTCCCTCGGTTCGCCCTAACCACAACCAAAACCGTAGATAGCCAACAATATCAGGGCAAGACTAACCGGTTGCCTGTGGCAAAAATCTTTCAGCAACTGGCCATCGCCATGGACGCGGGCACAACGCGCTGAGAAACTTGTCATATGTCGTTGCGCCCAACCCTGACCGTCGATCTGAACGCGATTGCGGCGAATTACCGTCTGATGCGCGACCGGGTCGATCCTGCGGAGTGTTCCGCCGTCATCAAGGCGGATGGATATGGCCTTGGCGCCCTGCCCATCGCAGAACGGCTTCATCAGGAAGGGTGCCGCACCTTCTGGACCGCCCACTTGCATGAGGCTGTGGAAATCAGAAGCGCGCTCGCGAATCCGGACGTCTCCATTTTTGTGTTCAACGGCGTTGGCGACCAATCGGTTGCCGATTTTGTCGATAACCGTCTGACAGCCGTGCTGAACACAGTTTCGGAAATTGTACACTGGACGACAGCTGCGCCGGGCCAGCCGGTCGCGGTCCATCTTGATACCGGCATCAATCGCCTGGGGCTGAATGAAGCCGACGATGCAGTGTTGCTTGAGCACACCAATAGGGGCCTGCAAGTCCGCCAATGGGTGAGCCACCTGGCGTGTGCGGATGAACCTGCAAGGCAGGAAAACTGTCGCCAGCTGGACCGCTTCCTGTCGCGGCTGTCGAAACTCCCCAAAGCCACAAGATCGCTCGCAAATTCCAGCGGGTGTTTTCTCGACAAAGCCTACCATCTGGATCTGGTCAGGCCGGGCCTGGCGCTTTACGGCGCACAGCCGATTGCAGGACGAACACTGCCCTTGTCGATCCCCTACCGGTTTGAAGCCCCGATATTGCAGGTCCGGGCGTTTTCGGCTGGTGAGGCCTTTGGATATGGCGGCACGGCCATCGCGACTGAAAACGGATATGCAGCCACTGTAGGCGCAGGCTATGCGGACGGTGTACCGCGCGCCTTGTCCAACACCGGGCACATCTGGGTAGACGGCATCAAAGCGCCGATCCTGGGACGGGTCTCCATGGATTCCACGATTATTGATGTTTCGGACCATCCCGCTCCGGAAACGCTGGTTGAACAACAGGCCGAAATCTATGGTGCCCATCTCAGCGTCGACCAACAGGCCGCTGCTGCCGGGCTGTTAACCTATGAATTGCTGACGCGAATTGGCGGACGCACCGAGCGTCTTCATGTCAATGAGTTGGCGGATCGCTGACGCCGCGCTAGATCAGCATCAAAGAAAAGCGGGGAGACTTCATGATCCGGATGTTTGCAGCCTTGGTGCTAGCCGCAGCCTTGAGCCCTTCGGCTCTGGCCAATCCCATCACCTATTATCAAGTCGATGGCGTCGAATACGACAGCACAATCCCGATCCCCGAAGACAGCCTCGGCTTTGGCGTCGGCGAACGGCCGATCCGGCCCGGTCAAATGGCAGACTACCTGACGGAACTGGCAGCAAGCTCCAATCGGATCACGGTCGAAACCATCGGCTATTCACACGAACATCGCCCGATCCAGTTTTTTGTGGTGACCTCGCCGGAAAACCATGCGCGCCTCGAAGATATCCGCCAGCGTCATCTGGCCAGTCTCGAAGCCGGCGCGGCTCCCAATGATGGCCCTGCGATCATCTGGCTCAACTATGGCGTCCATGGCGCTGAAAGCTCAGGCATGGATGCGGTCATCCCGACGCTCTATCATCTGGCCGCTGCACAGGGCGCGGAGATCAATGCAACGCTGGACAATGCCGTCATCCTGATCACGGCTGTTTTTAATCCCGATGGTCATGCGCGGCGGGTTAATCATGTACAGACCTATGCGGGCAGCATTCCCGTCACCGACCCGAGCAATCACCAACACAATCTTTGGACCGCCGCCCGCGTCAATCACTACTGGTTCGACCTGAACCGGCAATGGCTGTTGCAAACCCAGCCGGAATCCCGCGCCTGGCTGGAACAATGGCATCACTGGAAGCCTCAGGTATCTGGCGATTTCCATGAGATGGGAACGGAAGCCACCTATTATTTCCACCCGGGAGAACCGCTGAGGCGTAATCCGCTCATCCCGGAGCGGGCCCGCGATTTGACCCTCGGCATTGCCGAATACCACATCGATTTCTTCGACAGTGAAGGCCTGCTGTACACCTCCGAAGAAGGCTTCGATAATTTCTATGTCGGCAAGGGATCAACCTATCCACAAGTCAATGGCTCGCTGGGCATTCTGTTCGAAGTGGGCGCCGCCCGCGGAGGATTGATTGAATCCGAACGCGGGCTTGTTAGCCACGCCGAGAATGTCCGCATGCAGTTCCGGACCGGTCTGACGACGATCGCAGGCACCATGGCGCAGCAGGAACAAATCGCGGCCTATCAACGCCAGTTTTTCGACAATGCCCGTGCTGAAGCCGGCCGGGATACGCGCCGGGCCTATGTATTCACCGCCGAAGGCGATCCGGAGCGTCTCAATATCTTCGTCGACCTGTTGCGCCGGCACGACATCACGGTAAATGCGCTGGCCAGCGATATCCGGATCGATGGCCATACCTATAGGGCGGGTGAAGCGCGGATCGTGCGCCTGGATCAGGATCAATACACCATGATCCGCAGCATGTTTGATCGTCCAACCGAGTTTGAAGAAAACGTCTTTTATGATGTGTCCGCCTGGACCATGCCGCTTCTCTTTGATCTTGAACACGCCGCGCTGGGACGGAATTTCTCAGCTGGCCTGATCGGTGAAGAAGTGTTCGCGCAAGAAACCGGGCGCGCCGCGCCTCCGCGCTCGACTTATGGCTATGTGCTGCGCTGGTCGGATTATTATGCGCCGCGCAGCCTTTATCGCCTTCTGGACAATGATGTCCTGGTGCGGATCGCGACAGAAACCGTGAATATCCCCGTTCACACGGGTTTGCGGGAGCTGGGGCCGGGGACGGTTTTTGTGCCGATGGCCGGTCAGGATGTAGATCATGAATCGATCTACCAACTCGTCTCGCAAGCCGCGACCGAAGACGGCGTGGCGGCCTATGCTGTGACGTCAGGCTCCACGCCCGGCAACACGCCTGACCTCGGCGACCGAAGCGGGTTCCGGGCAGTGGAGCGGCCGGAAATTCTGGTCCTTTTTGATAATGGCATTTCGACCAATGACGCCGGGGAGATCTGGCACCAGATCGACCATCGCATGCACATTCCGGTGACCTTGCGGCGCAAGAATGAAATCGGTGGGCTGGACTGGTCCCGCTACACCCACCTGATCATCGCCGGAGGCGGCAATACCGGCCTGTCTGACAGCGTGGCCGAGCGCGTTCGCCAATGGGTGCGCGAGGATGGCGGGGTGGTCATTGCCAGCCGGCAGGCCGCATTGATGGCTCAGGAAACCTTCCTGGGTCTCGAGCCCGAGGATGACGAGGATGAGTCCAGCGAAGAGGAGTCCGAAACACCGGATCGCCGCAATTATGCGCGGCGTCCTCTGGATGATGCAGAACATGTTATTGGCGGCGCATTGTTCGAGGGCGATCTTGATCCCAGCCATCCCATCGGCTTCGGATATGCGGACCGGTTTATCACGCTGCACCGGAATATGTCCGATACGCTCGAACGCCCGGATGGGGATCCTTTTGCGGTGGTGGTTCAGTACGCCGACAATCCATTATTGGCCGGCTATGCGTCAGACCGCCGGCAGGAAGAAATCGCGGGCACACCAGCCGTTGTGGCACAGCGGGTTGGTAGCGGGGCTGTGGTCTTGTTTGCGGACAATCCGAATTTCCGGGCCACCTATCGCGGCAATGAGAAGATGTTCATGAATGCCATCTTCTTTGCCCGTCTGATCACTCCGACCCGCGGCGATTATTAGGCTAGAAGGCTCACCAGCTTGTGAGTCCTCCTTTCCTGTCTTCTGTTCTAGACTGCGCGTCTGTGGGAGACAGGGGAGGAAAACATGAAACAGCTGGCATATGGCCTGGCAGGCGCACTCGCACTGTCCGCTACAGCGTATACCCAAACCATGCCGTGCGACGATCGCGACCCCGGCATTCTGGCCGAATTTGAAGGCAGCTGGCGATCGGACGGCAATGCCTTCGGACAACCCGCGCAAAGCGAGATGCGCTGGGCCCCGGTCATGGATGGCTGTTTCTGGCAGCTCACCTATGCCATCGAGACAAACCCGGGAACCGATGAAGCGAACATGTTCCGCGGGGTCGGTACCCATCATCATGAAGGCAGTGAGGTTTCCGGTCATTGGGTCGATAATTGGGGTGCCATGCACAATCTGCGTGGCTCCGCGACCGAGACCGAGCTGATGGTTTATTGGGGCGAACCCGACGCCCAGCTGGGCCGCTCGCGCTATACGCTGACCGGCGATGGTGCCGTTCAGGTGACCGACTGGATCCTCAATACCGAAGGCTGGCAACAGTTCAACGACAACCGGTTTGAGCGGGTGGAGGACTAACCCAGCGCGTTGGCATGATGGGCGATGTGATCGTCCATGAAGGTCGAAATGAAATAATAGGAATGATCATAGCCGTCCTGCCGGCGCAGGGTCAGCGACTGTCCCGCTTCGCGGCACGCGGCTTCGAACAATTCCGGCTTCAACTGGTCTTCCAGGAAATTATCGGCCAGGCCCTGATCGATCAGGATGTGCGCGCCCGACGCCTGTTTGCGGACCAGCTCACACGCATCATATTCCGCCCAGCGTAACCGATCCTCGCCTAGATAGGCCGTAAAGGCTTTGGTTCCCCACGGCACTTGCATCGGCGCAACGATGGGCGCGAAGGCCGAGCAGGACTTGTAGGTTTCGGGGTGTTTCAGATGCAGGGTCAACGCGCCATGTCCGCCCATGGAATGGCCGAAGATACCTTGGCGCGCCATCTCCGCGGGAAAATGCTCGGCGATGATCGACGGCAGCTCCTCCGTGATGTAGCGATCCATGGCGAAATGTTTGGACCAGGGCGCTTGTGTCGCCGTGAGGTAAAACCCGGCCCCCTGCCCCAGATCATAGTTTTCATCATCCGGCACGCCCACGCCGCGCGGGCTAGTATCGGGTGCGACCACAATCACGCCATGGCGCGCAGCGGCCTGTTGAAGATTGCCCTTCTCCATCACATTCGACCAGTTGCAGGTCAGACCCGACAAATACCACAGCACCGGCACCGGGCCTTCTGCGGCTTGCGGCGGCACATAGACCGCAAAGCGCATTTTCGTGCCCGTTACCGCCGAGTCATGGTCATGGACCGACAGCATTCCGCCGAAAGATTTGAAGGTGGAAACCTTTTCCACGCCTAGCTTCCCCGATACATGGCGCACAGCTTGTGGCCATCCGGATCACGGACATAGGCCAGATACATCTGACCGATGGCGGTGCGTTCGCGAAAGCCAGGTGGTTCTTCGATAGACACGCCGCCATTGGCCAGCGCGGCATCGTGAAACGCCTTGGCCTGTTCGCCGGACTCACACCTAAACCCAATCGTATTGCCATTCGCCACGCTCGCCGGCTCGCCATTGATGGGCTCGCTGATGCAAAACGTACCGCCATTATGAAGGTAAAAAAGGCGGGTCTGGCCGGTCTCGTTTACATGCTCGAAGGGCTCGCCTTCAAACCCCAACGTCGCCAGCACGGCCTCATAGAATTGGCGCGAGCGGTTGAGGTCATCCGTCCCGACCATAATGTGACTGAACATGTCTGATTCCGCTTCTAGTAAACCACCACGCTGCGAATGCTTTCGCCAGCATGCATCAGGCCAAAGCCCTTATTGATGTCTTCCAGATCCAGCTTGTGGGTGATCAGCGAGTCGATATCGATCTGGCCGTCCATATACATGTCGACGATTTTCGGCACATCCGTGCGCCCTCTCGCCCCACCAAAGGCCGTGCCGCGCCAGACACGGCCCGTCACCAGCTGGAAAGGCCGGGTTGAGATTTCCTGTCCGGCCCCGGCCACGCCGATAATCACGCTTTCGCCCCAACCCTTGTGACAGCATTCCAGCGCCGCACGCATCACCTCGACATTGCCGATGCACTCGAAAGAATAATCAGCGCCGCCCCCGGTCAGCTCGACCAGATGACCGACCAGCCCGTCATGGCCGCCCTCGATCTCCTTTGGATTGACGAAATCCGTCATGCCGAACTGGCGCGCCATGGCTTCCCGGGCCGGGTTGATATCAACACCGACTATCTGTTTGGCACCGATCAGCTTGAGCCCCTGAATGACGTTGAGGCCGATCCCGCCCAGCCCGAACACCACCGCCGTGGAATTCGGCTCTACCTTCGCGGTGAACATTACCGCGCCGATGCCTGTGGTAACGCCGCAGCCGATATAACAAATCTTGTCGAACGGTGCGTCTTTGCGGACCTTGGCCAGCGAGATTTCCGGTAGAACTGTGTGGTTCGAAAAGGTCGAGCATCCCATATAGTGCAGGATTTTCTGACCCTTATAGGAAAACCGGCTGGTCCCGTCCGGCATCACGCCTTGCCCCTGCGTCGCGCGCACTTTCTGGCAAAGATTGGTCTTGGGATGCAGGCAATATTCGCACTCCCGGCATTCTGCTGTGTAAAGCGGAATGACATGATCGCCCGGCTCCAGACTGGTGACGCCCGGCCCGACTTCCAGCACCACGCCCGCGCCCTCATGGCCCAGAATGGCCGGAAACGCGCCTTCCGGGTCCGCGCCGGACAGGGTGAATTCATCGGTGTGGCAAATGCCGGTTGCCTTGATCTCGACCAGCACTTCGCCCGCCTTCGGGCCTTCCAGATCAACCTCGCAGATCTCTAGCGGTTTTCCGGCTTCAAAGGCGACAGCGGCGCGTGTTTTCATCCCCGCCTCCCTACTGCAGCGGCTCGATCACATTCGGCACTTCGGTGAAGGGCCGGATGCCAAACTCGGGATAAATCTCGGTCGGGAAATAGACACGGCCATCGGCCATCACCATGGCGATGGTTTTGATGTCCCGTAGATCCTGCGTTGGATCTCCCGGCACAAGGAAGAAGTCGGCCAGATAGCCTTCACGGATAAGGCCCACCTCATCTCCCACGCCGAGATATTCGGCCATGCCATGGCTGGCCCAGCTCAGAATTTCCGGCGGCGTCATGCCGATGGTCTGATAAAGTTCCAGCTCGCGGTGGAAGGTAAATGAGCCACCGAGGTCCGTGCCCGGCACCAGCTGAATGCCCGCCTCCCGCATCATGCGAAGCGTCTCGGTGATCTGATCAAAGGCACCGCGATAATTTGCGTCATCTTCCGGCGTTGCAATATCCGCCCAGGCCGAGCGCGCCTGCCGCTGCGCGTCCACCGGCAGATGATCAACATAATCGACCGTACCAGGCGAAATTTCGCCATTGCGGGAGAGCAAAAGCGCTTCATGGATCGCAAACGTCGGGTCCAGAGCAATGCCGCGTTCCGCCATCTCACTGATCGTGGATTGGACGGCTTCGCTCTGCAGATCGAGCGCCGGCAGGCGGCGCAGCGCGGTCAGGCGAAGCAGTGTGCGCGTATCTTCGCCCTCTTCCAGCACCCAACCCAGCATGATCTGGTTGATATGGGTCATCTCATCATAACCCGCCTCGATCATGGCATCCGCATTGGTAAACGCCGGAACATGGCCGGACACGCGAAGGCCGCGTTCGCGTGCTGCGGCAATCATCGCCGGCACCCAGGCCGGATTGATGGAGTTGTAAATCTTGATCTGATGGAATACGCCCGCATCGGCATAGGTATGAACCGCCGCAACCGCTTCTTCTTCGGTCTCAACGATGATGCCGTTGTTGGAATTAAACGGGCTGCGCCCCTCGATGAAACCGGACCGGTGAATGCGAGGTCCCGCGAGTTCACCATTCTCGATTCGTTCAACCAGCGCACCCAGCACTTCATTGTTGTTACCGGTATCGCGCAAGGAGGTGACGCCCGCTGCGATGTTCAGAAACGCCGCCGTTTCTCCCATATGGCCGTGCATTTCAAACAGGCCGGGCAACAGCGTGCCTCCTGCCCCGTCGATCTCGACCGCATTGTCAGGGCGCGCCATGTCTGAGGCACCAATTTCGGAAATACGATTGCCGTCCACCAGCACAGAAGCGGTCTCTCCGCGTGTTTCGGTTTCAGGATCGAAGATATGCACATTCCGGATCAGGACCGGCGCGTCATAGTCGCGGATGACGCGGGACTGAATCTCCGCAAACCGGTTGGCGCCATATTGCGCCGCGAGCCCGCGCAGGCGCTCATCCTCGCCTTCAAAGCCTTCGGCCAGCAAGGCAAAGCCCGGCGTGATGATCCCGAAGAAAGCTTCGCCCGTCATCAGGAAATAAGTCGGGTTAGTGCTGGTGCCGCTCATCGCAAAGACGATGGCGTCCAGCGTTTCGCTGCCATTGGAAACCTCCAGCCGGTCAATCTCGCTCATGCGAAGCTCACCGCCGGGTACCGCCTGCAAAACGCCATCGGCATCGTCCATCAGGGCGCGGGCAGCAATCGCCAGCCAATAGGGCGAGGCGTTCTGCGGCACATAGAAAGCGCCATCTTCAACCACGGCTTCGCCCGTTCCGGTCGCATCGGTCCAGCTCGCCTGGCTGTCGGCAAACTCAAAGCTTTCAGCGACTGCATTGCCAAATGTCGTATTGCCTTCAACGGACCAACCGATGGGCAAGCCATTGGCATTCAGGGTGACCGTCTCGCTTAAAGTCGGCCCCCGGCCATTATTCCGGAACTCGAATTCAATCGTGTAACCATCGTCCGATGTCGCAACTTCCATCGCGCCAATCGCGGTACCGCCGACCAGAACGGTGAAAACCTCGGCTTCTTCGACCGCGGCCATGGTTTCAGTGTCAGTGCCGGCTGTCTCTTCCATGACAGCGGTATCGGTCGCCGTGGAATCCTCGTCAGCCTGCTGGGGCGAACACGCCGCCAGCGCCAGCACCAGAACCGAAGCCACCCCTGCTTTTTGCCAAAGTCTCATATTCATCTCCCCGCAGTGTTGTGCATTGCATAACAGGTGCCGGGTAGTTTGTCGCGTGTAAGCTATTCAATTGTCAAAGCAAGTGAGGTTGCAAGCCCGCCCTGGCCGAAGCGTTCAAATACAAACCCCAAACGATTGGTTCTCGGCGCAAAAGCAACGAGCCCGCCATTGGATCGAATGAAGGCAGTGAAAGTGCGCACTTCCTCACTGGCAAAATCAAATGTAACCGTCGAACTGCGTTCGCCCAGGCAGGCGCCGGTCGTTGGATCGGTAATGCAGAACTCCACGCTGAAATCTGAAGCAATGCCGGCATTGAGGGCCTCAGCAGACAAGGTCACAGTCTGGGCTCGCCCGATATTGACCGCAGCCAATGCAACGGCCGTTGCCCGGCCCTGCTCCAAACGAACGACGCCATCGCCTGAAGCCGAGACCGCAGAGGCGATGACATCCGCCAGGGGTGAATTAAAGCTCGAGAACTCGAATGAATTGACAGCATAGGCGGGCGTCGTTCGCACACCGCCGCAATTTACCCTTGGTGCCATCGCTGCATTGAGTATGGCGACATTTGACTGAATTGAGAAAACGAAGCTGCGGCTTTGGCCGATCGCCAGATCAAACGCCGCATCCGGCGTTCCAATGATGACGTTCGTCGCAGGATCCGTTTCCTGAAAAGCGAAATCCCCGGACAGCCCAAAGGGCGGCTCAAGCCGGCATCCGGTTTCCGCTGAATGACGGCTCGCAGGATTTATGACCGTCAGGAAAGCCGTCGCAACACCGCCCACACTCACAGTCCGCCGGCTCGGTAAGATCGCGGATCTCAGTCCCTCATCGATGATATCTGCCGACCAACGCAATTCAAACGGCCCGGTGTAATACCGATCAGCGGCGACTTTGATGTAATAGGCCGCGTCTTGTTGAACCGGAAGGCGCAACACGCCATTCCCTGCCTGCTGCCGGCCATCTGTCTCGCCGATCAACGACAATTCACCGAACTGATCCAGCGCATAGACTTCCATTCTTTGCGTCGAAGCCGAAGAAATGAGCTCAAACGTTGTGTCCTGACTGCCCGGCGCTCGCCACAGATACCAGACAGAAAATTCGTCTACGCTACGGTGTCTTTGCCCCAGATCCGCTGTGGCTTCCTGCGTCGTGCCCCGCACACTCCCTTCAGCGCCCGACAAATCTGCGGCTTGGCCGATTTCATCATTTGGAGGCGGTCCATCCATCCGATGATAAATGCCATACCGATGGGGCCCACTTTCCGCACCCATAGCGACGAATTGATAGGTTTCTCCTGCAACTGCATCGAAGGTGATCCACGTGCTCCCATTCGCGGTCAGATCGACCCGGGTAAGAGCATCGACGCTGTCACCCTGGTAAACTGAAACAACGCCCGGCAATCCTTCCCGCCAACGACCGCGACCGACACCGCTGCGGTTCACGCGGAAATAGCTGCTATGGTCAAAGGGCGCTGTCCATCGCCACCAGAGACTGCCCAACCCTTCCCGCCAGGTGAGGTTGGGTTCATCCTCTTCCACCGTCGATCCATTGAACGAGGCAAGGATTGTATTTTCATGGCCGGACAAGGTTATAGCATCGGCGAAATCATCGTTTTCTGCCGGCCCCTCAGGCACCGAGAACTGTTGCAAGATTGGAATTCCGGCAATGATTGATCCATCAACCCGGAGATAGACATGCTGCTGTTCCAGAGCTTCAGGCTCTCGCGGCGGAAATGCGACCAGCATAATTTCGCGGGTCTCGCCAATGCCCAAGTTTACATCCAACTGCGTAACACGCCGACCGTCAGATGTCTGGATTTCCAACCACCCCTGGCTTGGCAGCACATCAAGGGAAACCGTTCGTTCCTGATCGGTTGGATTTGATATCGTGACTGGACCAAAAACCATCCCTGCCGGCGCAATTAATCCTGCATCCAGTGCAATGCCATCAAGCGGAGACAATTCGAGGCCCGAATTGCTGCGCCGGACATATTCATTGTAGACCTGATCAAGATCTCGATTGTTCAAGACAAAGGAATTGATGAGAGATTCGGGAGTTTCCTCGGGTCTGAATTGCCGCAAAATGGCCAAAACACCAGAAATATGGGGGGCCGCAATCGATGTGCCCTGAGCGCCATCACGTCCACCATTAGGCTCTGCCGTAAGTGCCGAACCCTGCGCGAGCACATCCGTTTGAATTCCGAAATTTGAATAACTTTCCAGCTGCCCGCGCGAGTCGATTGCGCTGACTGTGATGACGTTTTCAATGCAGCCGGGCGCTGTTACGCTCACTCCAGATCCATCATTTCCAGCCGCAGCGACCACGGAGATGCCAGCGGCATGGAGCATGCCAATGATCTGGGCTCTTGGATCGTCGGGACAGAATCCCGGGTGTGCCCCACCGCCCAGGCTTAGATTGACAATGGAGAGGTCGAGAAGTTCACGCTGTTGATATAGCCACTCCAGCGCGGCGACCTGGTCTGAAACATAACTCAACGCACAGCGCTGACTTGTCGGACAAAAGCGGCTGTCGAAATTCGAAAACACCTGAACCGGAACAAAGAGCGCTCCGGGAGCCATACCAGGACTGCCGGACTGACCGTCCTGCTGGGATTCACCAACGGCGACACCCGCCACCGCTGTGCCGTGGCCGCAACCGAGAATCGCATTGTGGTCGCAGTGATTTCCAGCATCTGCGCGATTGGTCACGACCGGCGCCTGGCCGGGGCATACGCTGACCGAGTCCCCCGTAACATTCGAAGAAAAGCAGGCGGCGCCCTGTCGCCGGCCAGTGAAAGCCGAATGGGACGTAGCAACGCCTGTATCAACAATGGCGATGACCTGGCCTTCGCCGCGAAATCCGATCTCAATCAGACGGTTCGCCGCGATCTCGCCCCCGGCCCCTGCCGGACGATCAATACCATCAGCCTCGATCCGGCGGATACGTGGATCTGCCTGCAAAAGTGCAAGCTGATCGCGGTCCACCACAATGGCCGCCATAGGCGAATACCGCATTTCCCGGACAATTTGTGGCGAGCCCGGATTTACATCTCGCAGCTGCTCGACCGGTACGGCAAAAATGTCCGAAAGAACGGATGACCGGTAAGTCGCCAAATGGTCAGCTATGACCTCGTTGGCATCACCATGTATTTGGTCAAAGGAAACAGACGGGGTGTCTATCCAGATGATAAAGCGGGCCTGCCCGCCCGTATCAAGTTCAACCTGGGCGGCCGGAACCAGCGCCTGACCCCACGCGTATCCAGCCCATCCAAAGATAAGGGCCAACACCATCAAGAAAGCACGCATATTCTTACCCGCGAGGATTGCAATATTCACTTGTTACAAGCGGGGCTCCTCTTTGGCTAGCAACAAGTTGACCCAGCTGCGGCGGTCAGAATTCAAATCCCCTGGTGCCCTCTCGCGCCAAAGTAAACACGTAAGGGCGTTTCATCCGCTTCATGTCCATGAAGCCTAGCACATTGCCGTCATCCAGCTTCCGGAACACGTCATGGATCGGCAGCTGGTCATAGCACATCGTTGCCGACACCTTGCCGCGATATTCGGTCATGCGAAGCCGGGCGCGCGTTTTCGACGTTTGCATATGCGCCTTCATGCCCCAGCGCAGAACGGGCAAGAGCCAGCCTGGATAGCGCGGTGTTTTCATGCGCGGACCGAAGGGCATCTTACCCGGATCGGCACAGAATTTCCCACCCTTGCCGTCCAGATGGACCAGCGGATGAACATTGTCCTCATCAATGAAGGTCTTGCCATACCATCGCGCAATCGCGAGCGAGCCATCCATATTATGGCCGGTCGAAACCTCGCGGCCCCACCACTCGCCCATCATGAAGTCGATCTCGATGGGTTCCAGCCGATCGAACAAGGCTTCGGCCTGTTCGTATGTCATCGAGATCGGTTGGGAAGAAATCTGCATGCGCTCATAAAGCCATGGATTCGGCTTGGCTTCTAGCTGCCCGTCATGGCCCGCCAGAGCAGGCGCAACGCCACCAGAAACACCAACACCGCCGTAATGCGGATCAACCAAACATCGGCCAGCTTGTCCCGGCCGATCCAGACGCCGATCTGACCTCCGATCAGAACGGCAATCAGCAAAGGCCAGTAAGAAAGCAGCTGAGAAAAATCGGCACTGCCGGAAAGCCGCTGGGCCTGCCCGGCTAGTCCAGCGATAGAATTCACCAGAATGAAAAAAGCTGCCGCCGCAGCGATCTGTTTGGCCGCACCCCAGCGCAACAGGTGGAGCAGCGGTGCCAGAAATATTCCGCCGCCTATCCCCACCAGCCCCGCCAGAAAGCCTAGGCCGCCGCCAATGGCGGGTTGGCTCCAACGCGGGAAAGCGCGCGGTGTTTTCACAATCCTGGGTTGACGGAACACCAGCGCGAGCGCTGAGGCGAGGAGGGCGAAGCCTAGTAGAGATATGAAAACTCGCTCCGGCACGTCGATCATACCGCCCAACCAGGCCAACGGGATTGATGCCGCACACAACGGAACCATCCGGTGCCAGTCAATCAACCCGGCTTGCGCAAAGCGGATTGTCGATCCGGCGACTACTGTGATGTTGCAGGCCAGCGAGATGGCCGGAAGTATCCGGTAATCCGTCTCGGCGAGCACCAGCAAGGCCGTATAGGTCGAGCCGCCGCCGAACCCGGCCATCGCATAGACGAGTGCCGTCAGGATAAAGAGCGCCGCTAACGCCAGAAACGGCATTAGCGCTCGCCAAGCGGTAGGACGTTCACCCAATTCGCCGCCACAACAGCGGGCGCATGCGCGGGCCGGTGGATCAGCACGTCGGCTGCCGCCAGGGGCGTTAGAGCAGACGAATCCTGATTGCCCATCGCAGAAACGCGGCCCGCCTTCTTCAGTCCACGAAGGAAGGTTTCCCGCGGGCCATTCGCTGGCAGATCTTCGCCCCGATAAAGCTGATCAAACCGCAGTTCGGGATTTTGCCCGGTCATGGCCGCCAGAGCCGCATCAACCACCAGCCGCGTCATCACCAATGCGGACACGGGATTTCCGGGCAGACCGACATGCGGCACGCCCTTGGCCAAGCCAAACCAGGTGGGCTTGCCGGGCTTGACCGCAATTTTCTCGAAGATCAGCTCACCCCCACCTTCGGCAAAGGCCGCTTTCACATGGTCATGATCCCCGACCGAGGCCCCGCCGACGGCAATCACCAGATCATGCCCGGCAGCTACTGCGAACTTTTCAGCGACCGCTTCGCGCGCATCACCTGCAATCCCGAGATAGGTCGGCGCAGCTCCCTCTTCTCGCAGCCAAGCTGATAATCCCGGCGCGAGGGAATTGATTATCTTGTCTTGCGCGTCTTCGCCCGGTTCGGCCAGCTCATCGCCACTGCAGAAAAAGGCCACGCGCGGGTTACGGTAGACCTCGATTTTCGAATGGCCCGCCGCAGCGACCAGCACCAGCCGGTCAGAGGTCAGCCGATCCCCGCCAAATGCAATGACGTGGCCGGCAGCGAAATCCAGCCCCGCCGCGCGGATATGCTGCCCCGGGCTTTTACCAGCGTTGAGTGCTACGTGATCGCCATCGCGTTCCGCATTTTCCTGAATGACGACCTGATCTGCCCCGCCCGGCACGGCCGCACCCGTCGAAATCCGGACCGCCTCTCCAGCACCAACAGATTCCTGAAAGGGATGGCCTGCCGCCGACTCCCCAATAACAATGAAAGGCGCGATGCCCACATCTTCACTTCGCACCGCATAGCCGTCCATGGCGGACAGCGCCTGCGGCGGCTGGGTGCGTTGCGCAGAGATATCTTTTGCCAGGATGCGGCCCGCCGCATAAGTCAGATCGACTGTTTCCGAGCCCAAGGGCTTGATGTTCTGCGCGATGAGCGCGCGCGCTTCGTCCAGAGAGATCATTCGGGCGCCCGGACATAATCGCCAGAGCGGCCGCCGCTTTTTTCCAGCAATTGAACCGCGCTGATTGTCATCGACTTATCCAGCGCCTTGGTCATGTCATAGAGGGTGAGGGACGCCACGGAAGCCGCAGTCAGTGCCTCCATCTCAACACCGGTCTTGCCGGAGCAGGTTACTTCAGCGCGGATATCAAAGCCGCCACTTTGTGCGTCCGGTTCAATCGTCAACTTCACCGACGTCAGCGGCAAAGGATGGCAAAGCGGGATGAGATCCGAGGTGCGCTTGGCCGCCATAATCCCGGCCAGCTCGGCGGTCTGTAGTGCATTGCCTTTCGGCCCCTGCCCATCCCGGATCGCCGCAAAAGCATCCGGCGACATGGCAATGTGCGCGCCTGCGACGGCCCGCCTTTGCGTCCCGGCTTTACCCGCCACATCGACCATGCGGACGCGGCCTTCATCATCCTGATGCGTCAGGCGATCGCTCATCTAGCGCTCCGTCAGCCGGGGAATAATCTCGACCAGATTACAGGGCCGGTATTCGGGGTTGAACTCATGCACCAACACTTCATTCCACGCATCCTTGCAGGCGCCCATCGAGCCGGGAATGGCGAACAGATAGGTTCCTCCCGCAATGCCCGCACAGGCGCGGGACTGGAGTGTGGAGACGCCTACGGACTTGAAGCTGACCATGTGGAAGATGATCGCAAACCCTTCGATCACCTTGTCGAACAGGGGTATCACCGCTTCCGGCGTCACATCCCGGCCCGTCAGGCCGGTGCCGCCCGTCGTGATGATGCCATGAATATCGGGTTTCTCAATCCAGTTTCGCGCCTTGGACCGGATCGCCTCAACGTCATCGGGCACAATCGCATGATCGACGATATGATGACCAGCGGCGGTAATCTGTTCGCGGAGCCACGGACCGGTCCGATCACTGGTGGCATCGCGGGTGTCGGAAACCGTCATGACGGCAAATCCCATGGATTGTGGAACTTCACTCATTCTGCGGCCTCCAGCCATTGCCGCGCGGCCGCGTGATCCTCCGCCGTCGGCTCGATCCATTCATAAGTTTCACCGCGCCATTCCCGTTTCCAGAAGGGCGCTTGGGTTTTCACCGTATCAATCAAGAAACTGACCGCATCCAGCGAGGCGCGCCGATGGCTGGCCGCTGCAGCGATAAACACAATCGGTTCACCGGGCGTCATGCGGCCATAGCGATGCGCCAGAACGAGACCCGCCAGCGAAAACCGCGACATCGCCGCCTCTGCAATCTGCTCCAGAGCCTGTGGTGTCAGAACCGGGTGGTGTTGAAGCTCCAGCGCGGTCAATCCATCGCCGCCGCGAACCTGCCCAGTGAAACTCGACACCGCGCCGATATGCTCAAGCGCGCTGAAGTCTGCCAGCGGGCCCTGCACGTCGAGTGCCTGATCGGTGAGGAGGATTATCGGCGAGCTCATCAGCCACCTGAAAACGGAGACAAGAAGGCGATCCGGTCGCCATATTTGAGGCTGAGCGGTTTTCCCGGCATCAGCACAGAATCGTTCACGGCCACGCGCAGCTTGTCATCGAGCAGATGCTCCGCGCCTTCGCGTTCCGCGGCCAGAAGCGCCACCAGGCTTTCAAGCGAGGATGGCGCTGCAGGCAGGGACATAGGCAGCTCGGCGGCTCCGATCCGGTCCTGAATGGGACCAAAGAATTCCAGCGTCACGCGCATATCATCCTCCGGTCCGTGCCATGTTTCTAGAAACAGCTGCGCCCGCTCCTTCGGCCACATCAAACTCATGCTTCTCCGGCTTAACCGCCATCGCCTGATCCAGCGCAGCGTCCAGCGCGTCGGGTCCATCTTCACGCAGAATGCGGCGCAGATCGAGCCGGTCGTCTTGCCCCAGGCACATGAAAAGCTGACCCGTACAGGTCAACCGCACTCGGTTGCATCCCGCACAGAAATTACTGGTCAGCGGCGTAATGAAACCCAACCGGCCGCCGGTCTCTTCAACCCGGACATAACGCGCGGGGCCGCCCGTAGAATCAGGAAGATCGGTCAGTGTCCAACATTGTTCAAGCTGATCGCGGATATCCAGCAAGGAGACAAACTGATCAGCGCGATCAATCCCGACCTCGCCCACCGGCATCACCTCGATCAGGGTGACATCATGGCCCTCACCATGTGCCCATTGGATCAGCTCTGGCAGGTGTTGGTCATTGAGGCCCTTCAGGGCAACCGCATTGATCTTCACCTTGATACCGGCCGCTTTAGCAGCCCCGATGCCGTCGAGGGTTTGTGATAGCTGCCCACCCCGCGTGACGGCCGAGAACACATCCGGGTCGAGCGTATCCAGCGAGACATTGATGCGCCTTACCCCGGCAGTGGCGATACGGTCCGCAAAGCGCGCCATCTGGGTGGCGTTTGTCGTCAGGCAAAGCTCATTCAGCCCATCGCCGATTTGTGCGCCGAGCCGTTCAATCAGCGTCACCACATCGCGCCGGACAAGCGGTTCACCGCCCGTAATCCGGACCTTGGTCACGCCGCGCCGGATGAAAGCCGTGGCGACCTGCTCCAGCTCTTCCAGAGTTAGCAAGTCTGACTTCGGCAGAAACTCTGGCCGCTCCTTCATGCAATAGACACAACGCAAATCGCATCTATCCGTCACCGAAAGACGCAGATAGGTGACTTGCCGTCCAAATCGGTCAATCAAGGGCCGCATCGCGGCCGTGGGTGTTGGCACCGCCACATTCATGAGGTTGCCTCCCGGCGCGCAGCCAATCGGGGCTCGGCATATTTCCAGACGCGCCAGCCGATCAGGAGCACCAGAATGGCACCGTGAATGATCGGACCCAGCTGGAAGCCACGCTCGGCGAAGAAATGATGCGTGACCGCCAGAATGGCGAGCGGATAGACCAGAAAATGAAGCTGCCGCCAGCGTTCAATGCCCATGCGTTTGATCATGAAGTTGAACGAGGTGATCGCCAAGGGCACGAGCAGAATCAATGCCGCCATACCAAATGTGATGTAGGTCCGTTCCAGAATATCTTCCCACAGTGCGGGGAGGGAAAAGAACAGATCGGCTCCAAAATATGCCAGCAGATGCAACAGCGCATACCAGAACGCCGCCAGGCCGATTCGGCGGCGCACCTGCATAATCGGCGCCCAGCGGGTCAGATCGCGGAAGGGCGTGACCATCAAGGAGATCAACAATATGCGCAGAGCGGTTTGACCGAGAAAATGGTGGGTCGCCGCCACCGGTTCAAAGCCCAGACTGTGCTCCATGCCCGCAAACAACAACGCCCACTGCCCCGCAATCCACGCAAATGGTAACAGGAGCGCGATCAGAACCAGCGGTTTCAGCCAGTGCCGCCCGAAAGTGCGGAGGAAGTCAGAACGCTGCGCCATCAGCCTAGTAATTCTCGATCAGATCCATGCCGGCATAAAGCGAGGCGACCTGATCGCCATAACCATTGAACATCTCGGTATCACGGCGGGCAAACGGCCCTCCCCCGATGATACGTTCGCTGGATTGGCTCCAGCGCGGATGGGCGCGTTCCGGATTGACGTTGGAATAAAATCCGTATTCACGCGGCGCGGATTCTTCCCAGCTGGTTGTGGGCTGTTCCGAAACGAAGTTGATTTTCACAATCGACTTGATCGACTTGAATCCATATTTCCATGGCACAACGAGGCGCATGGGCGCACCGTTCTGATTGGGCAGGACCTCGCCATAAAGACCCACCGCCATGAGGGTGAGCGGGTTCATGGCTTCATCCATCCGCAAGCCTTCCTTGTAGGGCCAGTCGAGCACAGGAAAGCGGGTGCCGCGCATTTCATCGCGGTTCAGATAGGTCTCGAACGCCACGTAGCGGGCGTCAGACGTCGGACGGAAACGCTCCAATACGGACGATAGCGGCACGCCAATCCACGGGATCACCATCGACCAGGCTTCCACACAGCGCAGGCGGTAAATGCGCTCTTCCAGCGCATTGAAATCAATCACATCGTCAATTGAAAAGGTGCCCGTGCGTTCCGCATGGCCGGTCACTTCCACAGACCAGGGGTCCGTCGTCATATTGTGGGCGTGGCGGGCCGGATCGGATTTACCGACGCCAAACTCGTAGAAATTATTGTAGCCCGTCACCGCATCATACGGCGTCAAATCTCCATCTGAAACGCGGTAGTCCGTTGTTGCGAAATCCAGTGCGCCATCCGTCGGCCGAACTGAGGGCGATTGCGCAGCGGCATCCTGCTGCGAACAGGCCCCGGCCAATCCGGTGACGGCCAGCGCGCCACCCGCCGCCATGATTTTGCGGCGGTTGAGATAAAGATGGTGCGGCGTGACATCGTTTTCAGTTAGTCCGGCCAGAGGCGCTTTCTTGATTAGCATGTCGGTCCCTTCACTCGGTATGTGTTGGACAAAGACATAGCACGATCATTCCGCGCGTCCCGCCTGACTGACGAGTTGTGATCCCGCGTGAGGATTATGGGAAAATCTGTGAAGCGTACGTGATCAATAAAAACTTTTTATGCAAATCATTCGCAAGTCTATTGACACTCATTCGCAACTGGCGCATGTAGAGTGCATGTTCGTTTGTATCTGCAACGCTCTTCGTGATCGCGACCTGGCCGAGGCGGCTGCCCAGCCGGGCGTGAAGAGTGCGGCTTGCGTGTTCAAGCGCTGCGAGACCAAGCCGAAATGCGGCAATTGCGTTCCGGACATTGACGAGATGGTCGCCCGTCACCGCACTGCCAACACCCTCGTCCCCGCCGAGTAATTGAAACACATTCCTGTTTGCAAACTTAGTGTTTGGCTATGGACCCCGAACGCCTTACCTCCATTATTGCAAGTTTAGAGGGAGGCTCGCGTGAAAGGCGACACCAAGGTCATTGAATACCTGAACGGCGCACTCAAGATGGAGCTGGCCGCCGTAAATCAGTATTTCCTGCACGCCCGCATGTTCAAAGACTGGGGCTTCAAGAAAATCGCCGATTACGAATACGAGGAATCCATCGATGAGATGAAGCACGCCGATCTTCTGATCGACCGCATCCTCTTCCTTGAAGGCCTGCCCAATGTTCAGGACATCGCCAAAATCTACATCGGCGAAACGCTGAAAGAGTGCCTGGAGTGCGATCTGAAGATCGAACACCGCGCGCATCCTTACTATGTCGAAGCTATCGCCCATTGTGAAAGCGTGCAGGACTATGTCTCACGCGATATTCTGACCCAGATCCTCAAATCAGAGGAAGAGCACGTCGATTGGCTGGAAACCCAACTCGATGTGATCTCCAAGATTGGCGAGGAGCGCTATATGCAATCGCAACTGGGCGATCCCGGCGAAGGTTAGGCCCGCTTTTTATTCGCGAAGAAAATCCTTGATTGCTGACAGGGCTTCCGGCTCGGTCAGGAAAGGCGCATGCCCGACATCCGGGACAATCACGGCTTTCAGATCCGGGTGCCGGCTTTTCATTTTTTCTACCGTGGAATCGAGAAGGAGATCGCTGAGCTCGCCCCGCACGACCAAAGTCGGGATAGTCCGCAACCCATCGAAAACTGGCCAGAGGTCAACGTCTGTAGCGGCCCCCTCTTCGACAGATCTGGAAATAGCCGGATCATACTCCAGAACAACGCGACCATCCCGATCTTCACGACAGGTTTTGCGGGCAAAATCCAGCCAGAAATCCGCACCGGTTTTCTTTGGGAAGGCAACACTATTGATCGCCTTGATCGCATTGGCCGCTGAATCCCAGTTCTCGAACGAGCTGACCGCTTTGCCGGCATAGGCACGGATACGCGCCAGCCCCTCTGGCCCCAATTCCGGACCAATATCGTTCAAGACCGCCCGCGTGATGCGGGCCGGGGCCAGAAGCGAAGCGACCATTGTCATCAGCCCGCCCATGGACGTTCCAACAAAGACGGCCTTGTCGATACCGAGATGATCCAGCAAACCCAGCATATCCTGCGCGTAGACACCTGGATTGTAGCGGTCGGGCTGCGGATCAGGGTCTGACCTGCCACGGCCGCGCTGGGTCGCACATATGACCTGCCGCCCCGTAGCGGCGATCGCGGGCGCAAAATCCTCGAAATCGCGGTGGTTGCGTGTCAGCCCGTGCAAGCAAAGCACAGGATCACCGGTAGGCGCCCCTGCACTTTCATAAACCCGGTAATGAATATTCACGCCGTCAGCAGTCTTGAAGAAACGCTCATCAAAACCGGTGTCTTTGGGTGACATCGCGGACCGTCTGCCTCTTTTTACTGCGCCGGGTAATAGGTTGGTGAACCCGGGCCCACGGGCAAGTCCAGCCCGAACGTCCAGATAAAGAAGAAACCAGACCAGGTCAGGATGAAGAAGATCGAATAGGGCAGCATCATCGCGATCATCGTGCCGACGCCCAGATCACTCTTATAGCGGGTCGCCCAGGCCAGGATCAGGCCGAAATAACTCATCATCGGGGTGATGATGTTCGTCGAGCTGTCGCCAATCCGGTAGGCCGCCTGAATGACTTCCGGCGAATACCCGATCAACATCAGCATGGGGACGAAGATCGGTGCCGTCACTGCCCATTGCGCGGACGCTGAACCCAGCATCAAATTCACAAAGGCGCACATCAGAATGAAAAGGAAAAAGACCACCGGGCCGGTCAAGCCGGTATCCTGCAGGAAATTGGCCCCCGTCACAGCAGTGATTGCCCCCAGATTGGTCCAACCAAAAAAGGCGACAAACTGGGCGGCGAAAAACACGAGGACGATATAGAGGCCAAGCGAAGAGAGCGCAGCCGCCATGGCATCAATAATGTCGCGATCATTCTTCATCGTGCCGACAGCACGGCCATAGGCAAAACCCGTCGCCACAAAGAAGATCAGGATCCAGACGACAAAGCCCCGGAAAAACGGCGCATTAATGCGGTCACCGGTTTCCGGATTGCGCAAAATTCCCCATTCGGGAACCAGCGTAATCGCCATAACCGCCAAGACGCCCAGCAGGGCCAGCCCCGCCCAGACAAGCCCTTTGTTTTCGTCCTTGGAAAGCGGTTCCAGCATCCGGTCATCAAGAATGTCCGGGTCCGCTTTTTCGACTTCGAATTTTCCGAGTTTTGGTTCAACGATAAAGATCGTGGTCAATGACCCGATCGCTGTGATCAGAAAGGTCGAAGCGATCATGAAATACCAGTTGGCTGTTGCCACCACGGTATAATCGGGGTCAATGAGATTGGCGGCTTCCTGCGTTATGCCCGCAAGGAGCGGATCAATCGTGCCGATCAGAAGATTGGCGCTATAGCCCCCCGAAACGCCCGCAAAGGCGGCAGCCATACCGGCCAGCGGGTGCCGGCCAAGCGCGTAGAAGACAGCGCCCGCGAGCGGGATCAGAACAACATAACCGACTTCCGACGCCGTATTTGAGACGATGCCTGCAAAGACAATCGCCACCGTCACCACATGGCGCGGCACGCCAAGCACCATGCCGCGAACAGCCGCCGAGAGCAGACCTGACCGTTCCGCGACACCGACGCCCAACATGGCAACCAGCACAACGCCCAGCGGCGCAAAGCTGGTGAAATTTGTGGTCATGCCAGTGAAAATCCGGCGGACGCCATCGCCGCTCAACAGGCTGACCGCCCGGATCATGCCATCATCGGCCCGGCCGGGCGTTCCTGCCGGACGCGGGTCTTCAACCGCAAGGCCAATCCCGCCAAGAATGCCGGACAAAACAACGATACCGACGGCAAGAATGGCGAACAGCGTAACCGGGTGCGGCAAAAGATTGCCAAGCCATTCAACTGCATCAAGGAAACGCGTGAACCAGTTACGCTTGGGTACAGTCGATTGCGGCTGGGCATCGGCCATCAGGTCACTCCTGTTCTTGCAGACAATCCGGTCATGGACCGGCAAGACTTTCCAGAGTTAGCCCTCGATGATCGGCGAGGGCCTGTTGGGAATAAGGGGGCAGCCTGAATTCAACCGCCCCGCTTTGTTCAACTACGGCGAAAGGGTCTCTGCGATCCCGCCCAGTGTCGACGCCAAAGCCGAAAGCCGGGCCGCGTTGCGCGTGCCGGCTTCGCCATCGGGCAGATCATTGGCAAGACCCGTAAGCGTTTCGGCCAGAGCCGCATCGCTCGTCTCTGCCTCGAAGTGCGCGCGGGCCTGTTCCAAAGCACCAGCGAGGCCCTCATGGGTCTCCGTATCCAGAACTTCATCCCGTGCCAGCTGATCCAGATAGGCCAAAGCCACGACCGGATGGTCAGGCCAGGTCACTTCTGTTTGTGTTTGCGGGTTGAAAACCGAACCCTGATTGCCGAGCGCAGCTGCGGCAACCTCATGCTCGGACAGATATTCACTGGGTGCGAGCGCCAGAATGTCCAGGCCGCGCACGATTTCCGTCGCGTAGATCAGGCCATTATACCAATAAGATGACCAGAAACCGCCGACGACCATCTGATCGGCATCGATCGGACCGCGGTCAAAATAACCGATCTCGACCGGGTTCGACGTGTCCGTGAAGTCCATCAACGACAAGCCGCCCTGATACCAGGACTGGATGAAGAGGTCGCGTCCCGGAACCGGCACGATAGACCCGTTATGCGCCACACAATTTTCACGTTCGGACTGCGCTGCGGGAATCTTATAGTGGCTGCGGAAGATCAGCTGCCCATCAACGATGTCGTAGATCGCGTTTGCGCCCCAGGTCATCGGGTCATGCGCCTGACAACGCGGACGGCCACCGCCGCCCCATTCATCCGTGAACA
The DNA here is from genome assembly GCF_965228115.1 of Hyphobacterium sp. Lineage (GTDB taxonomy): Bacteria > Pseudomonadota > Alphaproteobacteria > Caulobacterales > Maricaulaceae > Hyphobacterium. The sequence continues at coordinate 1,516,498 of NZ_OZ245794.1, forward strand.
GAACCGACGTGCCGTCATTGTTGAACGTCGCGGAATGCCAGTAGGCAAATCCAGGATCAACGACGGCGTCCAGACGGCGCGGCTCGCGCGGATCGGAAATGTCGAACAAAATACCATTACCCGAGCACGCACCCGCAGCCAGGTTCAGCGACGGGAAGACGGTGATGTCATGACATTCATCGGTCCGAGCAGTGCGCTGGGTTCCTTCACCATGATCGCCACCTTGCCAGAGCCCCGAAATCTCGCCAGTTTCTTCATCTGCAAAAACGGTCGGGCTGTCGATAATCCGGGCTGCGCCAGGATTCTCCAGCGGAATTTCGATGACATCGATGCGGAACAATGCGGTACGGCTGTCGCCATAAACTTCACCCACACAACCCGGCAGCTCTTCTTCATCGCGAATGCGGCCAATCCCGGAATTGTAGACGATGATGTTTCCATCGGCATCAGGACCGGACACGACCGAATGGGTGTGTGAACCCCGACAGGTCTGCACCTGACCGACCTGTTGAGGGGCCAGCGGGTTGGAAATATCGAAAATTCGGACACCACGGAAGCGTTCGGGACTGACATCGCCCTGCACGCCCTGACGTCCGCAATCAACGCGTCCACGCGTATCTTCAACAGACATGATCAGAAGGTTTTCAACGATCGACACATCGCCCTGGCCGCCGGGACAAACCACCGAAGCGACCAGCTCGGGCTCACCGCCGCCCAGCTGATACATGTTAAAACCGTGATAATTGCCAACTGCCATCAGATCGCCGGCAAAGGCCATATCGGTATTGGAGAAGCTGAGGAAGGGACCCCGCGTGCCAAAGCGGCGCTGACGCTCTTCTTCCGCTTCTTCGGCCTCTTCATCATCTTCTTCATCGGCACCAACCTCCGGACGCAAACCGGCCGGATTCTCCGGATCAAAGAAGCCGGTCGGCTTTGGCAGGCTGGCGACAAGCGTCAGGTTGGAGATCGCTTCTCCCGCATCGCGGAAACCGGCCGCCAGATTCGATCGGGGGTCTTCGTCCAGCTCTCGCAGAATCGCCGTCATCCGGCGGATTTCTGATTGCTGCTCACTTTTGACGTCGTTTGCGAAGTTGAAAAGCACGAGATCGAAAGCCGACCCGCGCTGCGAGAAGAGATGGTCGACCATCTCCACGGCGCCTTCATGATGAGCGATCATGAGTTCAAGGAACAGGATATCAAACGCAACACCTTCCGAATCGGCCAGCTGCGCCATTTGTTCCGGAGTCGCCATGCCGGCCATGGTCGAATGATCCATGTGAGCATGATGGCCGTGCTCGCCATGATCCATGTCATGAGCTTCGGCGGGATCGGGGGCGTCTTCGCCGCGGCTCTCAAGCCATTCTTGCATGAAGGCGATTTCATCAGCCTGCGAGGCGTTAATGCGACCGGCGATCTCCACCAGTTCTGCACGCGCTGAACGGCCTTCGACCAGCTCCGCCATATCCACCGCCTGTTGATGGTGGACAATCATATCTTGCATGAAGATGACGTCGTCTTCCGAATAGCTGTTATCCGCAAGCTGGACCGCCTCGTCGCTGCTCAGCGCGCGCGGCGCTTCGCCCGGCGCGCCGGGCTGGATGATCGGCACATCTTGCGCAACGGCTGCGGCGCCCAACAGACAGAGGGCGGTTCCGGCCAGCAAAAAGGTCTTGCGAGCTTTCGACATGTATGACTCCCCGAGAAATAATCCGTGGGAAGCTAACGTCTAACGCGAAGGGGGCAAGCCCAAATAGCCTAAGGGATTTGTGGCTATCCCGAATGCACAGCCAGCAATGGAACGCGTGCAGCCCGGATTCCAGGGATAATTCCGCCCAGAAAACCGACGATAAGCGCAAGAACGACGCCGACCACGATGGAACTGCCCGTCACCGCAAAGGTGAAGACAACCTGCGTAAATCCACTGCCCAGAGTGGAGGCCGAAAATCCATTGAAGACCAGATAGACGATGGTCGCACCGAGCGCCCCTCCGATCGCTGCAAGCACCAGCGCCTCGATAAGCGTTCCCATAAAGGCCGCAAATCCGCTAAAGCCAATGGTACGCAGGGTCGCGATTTCGCGCATACGGGTCTCGACCGACGAATACATGGTGTTCCACGCGCCCGCGAAAGCTCCGATCGCCATGGTGATAGCCAGCGGCCAGGCAACATAGTCAATCAATGTGATGGTCCCGCTCGCCGCCGAGGCCGCGAAATACTCGGCCTCGGAAGAAACATCGACATTCAAACGGTCTTCGCTGTCGGTGTATTCGCGAAGCGCTTCGATCGCGTCCGGTTCGGTCAGCCGGACCCGGACAGACTGAACCGAGGATCCCCGCTGATAGAGGTTTTGTACCACGCCAAGATCGGTCCAGATCTCCGATTCGAATGCGGATCCGCCGGTCGAAAAGACGCCAACCACCGTCCAGTCATTCGTACCCAGGCGGATCACCTCGCCAAATTCGAAGCCCTCGAACTCGCGAATAACACCGCGGCCAACGACCAGCTCTGCTGCGCCCGGCTCAAACATGCGGCCTTCAACGATCGAGAAATTCTGGCGCAGATCTCCGGCTCCTGATTCCACACCGCGCAAGGGAAGGTTGGCCTCGGTCTGAGAGGATCGCTTGATGCCGTCCACAATGACATAAAGCTCCGCCGACATGATTGGATTGCCGTTTTCATCGGCCGCCACACCCGGTGCAATCTCGATCAGGCGGACATCGTCACGCTGGAGATTGCTGTTCAGCTCGGCCTGCGAGCCCCCGCGAAGGATCATGGCCACATCATCCGCACCGGTGCCCGTCACGGTCGCCCTGAAACCATTGGCCATTGCCAGAAAAAACAGCAGCACACCAACCATGAGGGCCACCGAGAGGATGGTGGCGATCGACATGCTTGCCCGCTGCGGAATGGAACGCACATTCATCGCAATGACCGAAAAGAGCTGTTTCATTACAGCCTCCTAAAGCTTGCTGAATGCGTCAACGATACGAAGGCGCATGGCGTTGAAAGCAGGGAAAAAACCGGTGACCAGACCAAAGAGCGTCATGAGGATCGCACCCTGAACCAAAGTTTCTGTTGCCACGCCAAAGCCCGGAATGAAGCCGGACAATATCGGCGCTAGCCCCATGACAATGAGCGAGGACAGTCCCAGACCGATTACGCCCCCGATCAGGCTGAGGAGTAGCGATTCTGACAGGATCATCCGGAAGATGCGCGTCGAATTGAAACCAAGCGTTTTCAGCACCGCGATCTCTTTTGTCCGCTCATTAATCGACAGGAACAAAGTTGTGCCCACAATTATCAAGATTGACGCAAAGGCGGCGCCGATCACGGATGTCAGGATCAAGGTGATATCGCCCAACTGCTCCAGGAAAGCCCGGTTGAAGGCAGCCTCTGTTGTGGTTTCGGTTTCTGCCGCTGAATTGGCAAAAAGAGCATCCACATCGCGGATCACCTGATCATTAAGGCTGGAATCGGCGGTGTTGATGATCATCCAGCCGATCGAGTCCCGCGCAAATGCCAGACTTTCGTTGTAGTATTCGTATTGGAACAGAACGTAATTCGTAGGCACGGCCTCATCTTCTGTTGTGAAGATCGCGCAAACATCCAGCTCCCAGACATTATTGCCTTGCGTGTTCTGGAAGATGTTTGAGCTGAGCGGAATGCGATCGCCCACAGACCAGCCATATTGCGTGGCCACCATCTCGCCCGCCGCCATACAGGTCCGCCCATCGATGAAGGCTTGCCGCTGGTCGGCAGGGATCACCAGTTCCGGATAGGCCACCAACCAGCCTTCGGGCTCTACCGCAAACGTCTGCACGAAGTTGGCAGGTTCCTGATAATAGCCGCCGAACCAATTGGCGTGGGCGACGTTTTCGACGCCCTCTACCTGCTGCACCCGCCCGTAATAGGCATAGGGCATAGACACCGTGAAATTGATCTTGTTGACCGTAACCAGGCGATTGGCAGCCGCCACATCGATCCCGGCTGTGAATGCGTTATAGATCGCGCCCAACATGCCAAAGATAAAAAAAGCAATGGCAATCGAAACCATCATCAGGATGGCGCGCAACACCTTCCGGAACATGCCTTTACGGACAAGCGTCGCCTCATTCATGACGCGCTCCCGCGCTCGATGAACTCGCCCTTGTCGAGGAAAAGCTCGCGCTTGGCATATTTGGCAGCGGAGGGGTCGTGCGTGACCATCACAATGGTCTTGCCGAGCTCGGAATTCAGCTGTTGCAGCATTCCCAGGATTTCATCGGCTGTTGCACGATCAAGATCGCCAGTCGGCTCGTCCGCGAGCAAGACTTTCGGATCCGCGACGATGGCCCGGGCAATGGCCACACGCTGTTGCTGACCGCCAGAAAGCTGTCTTGGCTTGTGGCGCGACCGGTCTGCGATGCCGACAATTTCCAGCGCCGTCTGAACGCGGTTTTTTCGCTCCTTGCCGGACAGATTTGTAAGCAAAAGCGGGAGCTCGACATTCTGCGCCGCCGATAGCGTTGGCATCAGATTGTAGAACTGAAAAATGAAACCGACATTGGCAGCGCGCCATTTTGACAACTGGCCCTGGTTCATTCTGTCAATCCGCTCGCCATCACAGCTCACCTCACCGGTATTCGGCTTGTCGATCCCACCCAACTGATTGAGCAAGGTCGTCTTTCCAGAACCGGACGGTCCCATGATGGCGATGAAATCCCCATGAGGGATATCCATCGTCAAGTTCTTGAAAATCGTGATGGATTCTTTCCCGCGCGAGTATGTCTTGGACAAATCGCGAAGCTGATAAAGCGATGCTTGGTCGGTCATGCTGTGTCCCTGTTCCTTGCGCCCTGCCTAGCACAAACAAATGATACTTTAAATAACAAAGTTATTCACGTTCAAGAAATGTCACCCGGGCCGCCATATCCGGCAGAATCCGGTTGTCACGTTCATCGAATGCCACGCGAACCTGAATCGTCGCCCGGCTTCGATCCGCCGTCGGAATAATGGCTTCCACGTGAGACGGAATATCCCAATCAGGATACGCATCCAGTACCGCCTCAACGCGTTGCCCGGGTGAAACCCGCTGAATCTGACCTTCATTGACATCAACCTCGATCTCGAGCGACGCCATATCTACGAGTGTCGCCACCCCGGTCCGGGTAAAACCGCCACCTGCCGAAGCCGGAGACAGAATTTCGCCGATTTGCGCGTTTTTGGCGATTACCACGCCGGCAAAGGGTGCACGGACGACATGCCGGTCCACCAGGTCTTCCTGACTGCGGACCTGAACCTCGGCCGCGGAAACATCCGCACGTGCGGTACGAATTTGTGCTTCCAGGCTATCGACCTGCGCCTGCGCCGATGTCACAGCCGCTTCGGAGCCGATATTGTTTTCAGCCAGACGCTGCGCACGCTCCAGAACAATCCGCGCTTCATCAAGTTGAGCAGATAGGGAGCCAATGCGGGAGCGGGATGATGAAAGCCGGGCCCGCAATTCTTCAAGCGTCAGCCTTGCACGCGTGTCATCCAGCCTTGCGAGCACCTGACCGGCCTCGACCTGTGTGCCTTCTTCGAACAGGATTTCCCGGATGCGCCCGGTTATTTCCGCTGAAACCGTCGCCTGACGACGCGCGACCACATAGCCAGATGCCACAAGACCCGAGGGTCTTGGCGCTACAGCAGGTGATGAAGAAGGATCCGCCGCAGACTCCGTCGAATCCGCAGGGGTGGACGTTGTTGCCGACGCAGCCTGTTGCGGCGGAGCGGTCTCATCACCCATCCCCGAAACATACCATCCGCCACCAGCGCCGATCGCGGCGAACACCAACGCAATTATAATAACAGCCGACATCGGAACGCCGCCGCGGCTTGGCGGCTCATGCCGGTCAATACTGAGTGAACGGAGCTTTTCGCTTCTTGATTCCGACATTTGCCATCCTCTCCCTGTCAAGGCTCTTTAGACCCTGGCGGCGCCCTCCTGCAACGGGATAATTTGCTCGCCTGTCCCGCAAGTCTTGCTCCCGCAGCCAAGCCGCCGCAAATTGGCATCCCCTAGGTCCGAAAAAGAGAATAACAACGAAATGGCCCGCCCGATCATAATCGATTGCGACCCCGGCGTGGATGATTGCTTCGCCCTGCTGACCGCGCTCGCTTCCCCTGAAGAACTGGAAATCAAAGGGATTTGCACGGTGGCCGGAAATGTTCCGGTGGAAACCTGTACGAAGAACGCACTCGGCCTGCTCACTTTCACCGGCCGCACCGATATTCCTGTTTATCAAGGCTGTCCGCGGCCCATTCAGGAAGCGCCGGTATTTGCATCCCACATTCACGGCGAGACCGGGCTGGGCGCGGCCCGATTGCCAGAACCGGTTGTTGACGCCCGGCCAGAACACGCTGTGGCGTTCCTGATTGACACGCTGCGATCAGCAAGCCCTGCGTCCATTACGCTCGTCCCAACCGGGCCGCTCACCAATCTCGGCCTTGCCCTCGTCGAAGCCCCGGATATTGCCGAGGCGATCGCCGAGATCGTCATCATGGGCGGCGCTTTTGAAACCGGTGGCAATATTACGGAAACCGCCGAGTTCAACATGTATGCCGACCCCCATGCTGCCGACATTGTCATGTCGTGCGGCCGCCCCATCACGCTGATCGGTCTGGACGCTACGCTGAAATTCAGATGCACCGTGGAACGTATGAAGATGCTGTCGGATGCCCGGCACAAAACCACTGACCTGATTTCTGAAATGATTGGTCATGTCAATGATATTTATGGAGAAATATACGGCGAGGACGGGGCTGCGATGCATGATCCATGTACAATCGGCTATCTATTGGCTCCGCATCTTTTCGAGGCCCGCACAGCTCATGTCCGCGTCGAGACAGAAGGAAGGCGCGGTCACACAGCCGTCGATGTGCACCTGCTCGGCGACGCCAAGCCGAATGTAAACTGGGTGGATGGCCTGGACGCGCCCCGGCTGTTCGAGCTCTTGCTGAGCAGGATCACCCGCTTATGACAACTCCTTTGATCACGGTAGTCGGTTCAGTGAATCTGGACCTCATCGCTGAGTGCCCACATCTGCCGGCTCCCGGAGAAACGGTTCTTGGCGGCGCATTTCACACTGCCCCCGGCGGAAAGGGCGCTAATCAGGCGCTTGCCGCGCGCCGGTTGGGTGCGGACGTCGATCTCATTGCCTGTGTCGGAAACGATGATCATGCCGCCCAAGCGCTTGAGCTCCTAAAAGCAGCAGGCGTTGCCCTCGAACAATGCCGGACGAGACCCGGTCACGCCACCGGGGTTGCCCTGATCAATGTCAGCGAGACCGGTGATAACCAGATCGTTGTCGCACCCGGTGCAAACACCGTGCTTTCTCCTTCAGATATTCCCGAAATCATCGACGGCGCACTGATCGGCCAACTCGAGACACCGGTGCTGGCATTGGAAGCCGCACTGAAGATTTGCGACGGCTTGAAAGTTGTGAATCTGGCCCCGGCCATGCCGCTTGATGATGCATTCCTGAAACTCGCGGATATCCTTGTTGTCAATGAGGTTGAGGCAGAATTCTACGGGCTTGAAAGGCTGAATCGCCTGGGAAACAGCGTTGTGCTCACACTCGGGGCCAAGGGGGCGGTCATGTTTCGCGAAGGCAAAGAAGTCGCCCGCGCTGCCCCACCGATCGTGGACGCCATCGATACGGTAGGCGCTGGCGATACATTTGTCGGCGCCCTTACGGTTGGTTTCTTGGAGGGCAAGTCAGACGAAGAGGCGCTTGCCTTTGCTTGCGTGGCCGGGGCTCTGGCCACGACGAAGCAGGGAGCGCAGCCCGCCATCCCCGACCGCGCAGAGATCAATCTGAAGGCTGAGCTCTGAGGCCACTTTGCTTTGCAGAGAAAACCGGGTTGCCGTTTGCCCCTCCTTCCTGCAACTCTTTGATCCTAGGGAATTTGATTTTGGGGAGAGGGATATGGCGAAGGTCACCGAGCCGGAGGGGGAGAACCCGAAAGGCAATCACGACATCTCCGAACAGGCCTTCAAGGCATATTGGCGGGAGAACCTCACCTTGATGGCGGTGCTTCTATCAATCTGGTTCCTGGTGTCGTTCGGAGCCGGAATCTTGTTCCGGGATTTTCTTGATCAGTTCTCGATCGGCAGCGCTCCTTTGGGTTTCTGGTTTGCCCAGCAAGGCGCCATCTACGTTTTTGTTGCCCTCATTTTTGTCTATTCCGCGCTGATGCACCGCATCGAGCGCAAATACGACATTGACGACGACCAGGGCTGAGGGGGACATCATGGAAATCATGGGCTTATCGCCGACTTTGTTCTGGACGGCACTTTTCGTCATCTCCACATTCGGCCTCTATATCGGCATCGCGGTCTGGGCCCGCGCGAGCTCGACGGACGACTTCTATGTCGCCGGTCATGATGTGCATCCGGTCTTCAATGGCATGGCAACCGCGGCAGACTGGATGAGCGCGGCTTCCTTCTTGTCGATGGCCGGCATCATCGCTTTTTCCGGCTATGACGGCTCGGTTTATCTGATGGGCTGGACCGGCGGCTATGTGCTGTTGGCGCTCTTGCTGGCACCTTATCTGCGCAAGTTTGGAAAATTCACCGTCCCGGACTTCGTGGGAGATCGGTACTACTCACAGGCCGCCCGGATTGTCGCGGTGATCTGCGCGCTGTTCATCTCCTTTACCTATATCGCGGGGCAGATGCGCGGCGTCGGGATTGCTTTCTCGAACTTCCTGCATGTCCCGATCGAAGCCGGCGTCATCATTGGCGCGATCATCGTGCTCTTCTATGCCGTGCTCGGCGGGATGAAGGGGATCACCTACACCCAGGTCGCCCAGTATTGCGTGCTGATCTTCGCGTTCATGGTTCCTGCGATCTTCCTGTCACTACAGATCACGGGCACGCCGATTCCGCAGCTTGGCTTCATCGGTAACGCGCAGGACGGAACACCCCTTCTTCAATCGTTGGATACAACGCTGACCGATCTGGGCTTCAGAGCCTACACGGACGGATCGAAACAGATGATCGATGTGTTTGCGATTGCGCTGGCCTTAATGGTGGGCACCGCAGGTTTGCCGCACGTCATCATCCGCTTCTTTACCGTGCCCAAAGCGTCTGATGCTCGCAAATCAGCGGGTTGGGCACTGGTTTTTATCGCCATCCTGTACACAACCGCCCCGGCCGTGGCTGTTTTTGCCCGCACCAACTTCATCGACACCGTCAATGAGAGCGCCTGGTCAGCAGAGGCTGCAGTAGATTCATCAGCCCGCGCCGCGCTCGGAGATGGCGACACACCAGCCTGGTTCTATAACTGGCGGGATACCGGATTGCTGGATGCAGAAGACCGCAATGGCGATGGCTTGATCCAGTACCGCGCAGATCCTGAAACCAATGAGGTGACACAACTCGACCGTGATATCTTCGTGCTGGCCAATCCGGAGATCGGAGGATTGCCTGCCTGGGTGATCGGACTGGTCGTGGCGGGCGGACTCGCTGCTGCGCTCTCGACCGCAGCCGGTCTCCTTATGGTGATCTCGTCAGCCGTTTCACACGATCTTTGCCGCAAGGTTCTTTTTAAAGGAATGAGCGATACGCAGGAATTGCTGACCGCACGGATAGCAGCCATCGCCGCCGTTCTTGTGGCGATTTATGCGGGGATCAATCCACCCGGATTTGTTGCCGCCGTGGTGGCGTTTGCGTTCGGACTGGCCGCGGCCAGCTTCTTCCCGGCGATCTTCCTGGGCATCTTCTGGAAGCGTATGAACAAGGAAGGCGCAATTGCAGGCATGGCAACCGGTCTTTCGATCACCGCCGCTTATATCGTTCACTTCAAAATCGGCTTCTCGTCTATAGTGCTAGGGGTTTGTGGTCTGTTGATTGCGATTGCGGCCACCATCCTGTTTTTCGGCACAAGGGGCGAAGGCGGCAAGAACGGAAGCAACACTATGGCGGTGGCAGCGGGCCTGTTCGCCCTTACCGGACTGGCCGGGCTGTTCGGCTTCCTGCCGGACTTTGCGTTGGGAACCGAAGCGCAATGGTTCCTGGGTGTGTCGCCTGAAGGCTTTGGCGCCATCGGAATGGTGCTGGCCTTTGCGGTCTCAATCGGGGTGGCCCTGATGACGCCCGCGCCTTCAAAAGAAGTGCAGGAGATGGTCGAAGAAATCCGGATCCCGTCAGCGAAAGCTCATGTGGGACACAACCCGGCGTCAGCCGAATGACCGGCTCAAGTAACGTCGGCTCGCATGCTTTCCAGCCAGTGCTTACGGCAAAGCGAAACATAGGCTGACTTTTCCACACCGACCTGGGTGCCCTCGGTGATAGCCACGCCGGAGGCATCCCGGCGGAGATTCATGGTAGCCTTGCGTCCGCAATGGCAAATGGTTCGCGCTTCCCGCAAATCATCGGCAATGGCAAGAAGCTCGGCAGATCCGTCGAACAGCTTTCCCTGAAAATCGGTCCGCAGACCGTAACACAAAACCGGCAAACCCAGCTCATCGCCAACGCGGGCCAGTTGCCAGACTTGATCGCGGCTGAGGAACTGGGCCTCGTCCAGAAACACGGCATCGATAGGGTCGGAAGTTTTTCGTGCCGCAATTGCCGCAAACAAATCCATGCCGTCGCGATAGATATGAGCCGGAGCCTTCAGACCGATACGGGATTCAATCTCTCCCATCTCGGCTTCTGGATTGCTGGCATGATGGCTTGACGTCCACAGCATCACAGCCATGCCCCGCTCACCATAATTATGCGCAGCTTGCAGCAGGATCGCTGACTTGCCGGCATTCATGGCACTGTAAGTGAAGTAGAGTTTGCCCATCGGCATCGGCTAGCGCGATTCCCAGGCACGGTCTTGCCCTATAGCCGGTCACATGCAGCCGGATGCGCCCGTGTTTTCAGTGCTTGATTTGGCTGGGCCAGTCGCGCGGCACCAAAGATCAACATCTTGGGTTCGATCTCGGCACCGCGCACTAGGCAACCCCCGGTCCCATGAACAGCAACCCCCGCTGTTCCTCAACTTCGGGTGACCGGATATGGACATGAATGCCCTGCTGCGCGCAATCACCCAAAAGGGTGACTGTTCGTTGTAGGCTAGCAAGAGACGTCAACTGAATCCGTTTGCGAAATCATGTCAGAGTTTCCGGCACGTCCAACCTTCAGCGCCCGCCTGGGATATGGCATGGGTGACTTTGGCTTCTTGCTCTTATGGCATGGCAGTTCGCTTTTCCTGCTCTACGTTTATACGGACGTGCTGGGGATAAATCCTGCAGTGGCTGGCGCAATTTACCTTGCCGCGATGATCTGGGACGCCGTCTCGGATCCGCTGGTGGCGAGCTGGTCCGAACGGCAGGCGATGCGGACCGGCCGGTATTCACCGATTATTGCCAAGGCAGCATTACCGCTCGGCTTGGCTTATGCGCTGATCTACTTCGCACCCCCCCTTTCGGGTTGGAGCCTGGCAGCCTGGGTGTTGATCACGCATCTGGCTTTCCGGACGGCCTATACCATCGCCAGCATGCCCTATAATACCTTGCCCATTCGTCTTGCGAGAAGCGGCCGGGATCGAAGTGCGCTTTCCGGTGCACGTGTCGCCGGTGCGGCGCTGGGCGCGCTAACAACCGCTATCATCACACCTGTGCTTGTCCAGAGCCTTCAAGCCCAGGGACAGAGCGAACAGATGGGATATCAAATCGCCGCCCTGATTATCGGCGGACTGGCCGCGTTATTCCTCCTTGCGTGCACTCGCCTGGTCCGGGAAGGAAAAACCGGCGAACCGATGCCTCCGTCAGCTAGCTACAGCGAGTCGATCCGTGCCATGTTCCTGGCAGCCGCCGGTAACGGCCCGTTGATCCGGCTCTTGCTGATCATGATCGGCGCGACTCTGGCACAGGGTTTTTTCCTTCAGAACGTGCTGTATTACCTCACACATGTGCTCAACCGTGCGGACATGATTACGCCGGTTCTCGCGGTTTCGGCCTTTTCCGTGATTCTGGGCGCACCGGTCTGGGTGTGGGTTGCAACCAGAACCTCCAAGAAATCCAGCCTTGTTTACGGCATGTTCCTCGCCAGCGCTGGATACCTGTTGATGGCGCTCGCGCCGATGGCCGGCAATTTTATTCCGCTGGTTTCGGCGAGTATTGCGAGCATTGGCGGAGCGGCGATCCCCGTCATGCTGTGGTCCATGATGCCGGATGCAATTGAGCACGGTGAAGTCGAAACCGGCGTCCGTATCGAGGCGCGAACCTTTGGCCTGGCAGCTTTCTGTCAGAAAACCACTGTTGGATTGGGTGCGGTCATCATCGGCGGCGTCTTGAGCCTCAGCGGATATGATCCCGAATCTACTCTGCCGCCTTCCGCTGTGACGGCCCTCACGCTTATGATCGCCTGGCTTCCGGCACTCATCATGTCGGGTCTGACGTTCATCATCCGCACTTACCCGATTGATGAAGCCCGGCACTGTGAAATCCTGGCTGTGCTCGACGAACGCAAAAAGCGAGGCGTCTGATCACCCCCCTTTCGGGTGATTGATTCCACGAAGAGACTGCCAGACAATTGCGCCGGAGGGGGAAACGATTGACGGCAACCGGACGAAACTCAGGCGATCAATCAGCCGACCTTTTACGCCGCGACCTTGAAGCCGTCCGCCTTGATCAGGCACGCCTGCTGCTTAAAAGAACACCAACATCCTGCCTGATCGTTCTGGCCGTAATCCTCTATTTTATGGTTCTTATTCTGGTCGCTGGCGAATTCCGGTTTGCCGCCATCTGGCTGGGATTGACCAGCGCCATGGTTGGTGTGGTCTTCCTCTACCCAAAATTCGCGGCGCCCCGCGGCATCACACGCGCAAATTTGCATAGCTATCTGCGCGGGCACATCATCATTTCCGGCCTCACTGGCTTGATCTGGTCGGGCCTGGCGATCGCATTTGTTGATGCCTCATCGACGCTGCACCTGTTTGTATCGATCAATATCGTCGCTTCGATCGCGCTGGGGGGCATGATGCCTAGCGCCGAGTACCGACCCAGCTTTATCAGCCTGTCCACAGCAATTTTTTTGCCGTTTACAACCTTCTGGCTGGTGACGATGGATGGGCCGATCCGGTTGATCGGGATTGGCTTGGCCATTCTCTATGGGTTTGGTCTGCTCGTTAGCGCCCGTTCGGAATTGCAGACCCGCGAAACGCTGGCCGCAAAACGGCATCGTGAGCTCTCGGAAAAACTGCAGGAGCAATACCGCGCGACCGAAAGAGCCAGTGCCGAGAAATCCAGATTTCTTGCTACGACCAGCCACGACATGTCGCAGCCCTTGCAGGCCCAGGGATTCTTCATCCGCGCCCTTCGCCCGCTGTTGAACACGCCGGATCAAAATAACCTTTTGGATAAGGTTGAAACTGCTTGGCATAGCCAGCAAAGTCTGCTCCGGGCTCTGGTTGAGACCGCCCGGCTTGAAAGCGGTGCCATCATTCCCAAGATCACCACTTTCGATCTCGATGCGGTGCTGGAAAGTCTGAGGTCGGAATTCGAAGACACAGCGAGGGCGAAATCGATTTCCTTGCAGATAATGACCGGTGCCGCGCCGGTTCGAAGCGACCCGCTTTTGGTGACACGAATCTTGCGGAATCTGCTGTCCAACGCGATCAGATTTACACCCGTAGGCGGGTCTGTTTCTCTCGTCTGGCATGACGAAATCGACTGTGTTCTGGTGTCTGTAACTGACAACGGACCCGGCGTAACAGACGAAGAGAAAGGGCGGATTTTTGAAGAGTATGTCCAGTTGGAAAACGGCGATACCGGAAGCGAGTCGGGACTTGGCCTCGGTTTGACGATTGTCCGCCAGCTGGCCGCGAAGCTGGAAATAGATTTGCATTTTGACAGCACCGCGGGAAAGGGCACGACAGCATCTATTCAGCTCCCGAAATCCGCTGCTGGACCGTCGCAACCTGGTCTGCCGACCCGCATGAGCCAGATTGAGAATACGCCGCTCGTGGTTCTGATCGAGGACGAACCCGGTATTCGCGAAAGTCTGTCAATCTTGCTGACAAGTTGGGGGTGCCGTGTCATCGCGGCGGACACCGGAAAAGGCGCACGTGAGCTTTTATCCTGGTCGGGCGATCTGCCGGCAGCGATCATCGCTGACAAACGCCTGAAAGACGGTGAAGATGGCCTCAACGCGGCACTTGCGCTGCGCGAGGAAACGCTTGAAGACATCCCGGTGATCCTGCTGACCGGGGACATTCGGCAGTTCGGAAACCTCTCGGAAATTCCGAAGTTGTCCCTTGTACCCAAACCGGCGGACGCGGAAGAATTGTATCAGGTTCTGGTGCAGTCACTTGACCAGGCCTCAAGCCCGTAACTGGCTTTATACGATGCCAAGACTTTGCGCTTTCCGGACGCAGGCGGTCCGGGTCTTAACTCCGAGGCTATCAAAAATGGCGCGGGTATGAGACTTCACGGTGTTTTCGCTGATCGAGAGTTGATCAGCTATTTCCCGATTTGTTTTCCCCTGCGCAATCAAACCAATAACTTCCACCTGACGGGGGCCAAGGCGTGGAATTTCCGCATTGTGGCTGAACTCCCCTGTATCCTTCTCAAGGGCAGTCATTGCTGCCTCATCGATATCCCATTCCAGGTCCTGCCCACCAAGCAATTGGCCGACCGCGGCCAGCAATGCGTCCATGTCTGTTGACTTGTGAATAAATCCATTCGCGCCCAGCCGCTTCATTTCAACGAGCGGCGGGTCACCGGCAATCCCTGACAGCATCAGAATTCGAGCCTTGCTATGAAGATTTCGGATCGCAACCAGCAAGGCGAGACCATTCATATCTTTCATGATCAGATCGAGAATGATCAGATCATAGGAATTTCCAGCCGCAATTGAGGCCAATAGGGCATCAGCGCGCTCGAAGGTCGACACCGCGTAGCCATCATTTCCCTGGGCCAGCAGCGCCTTGAACCCATCGGCGAACAAGGTGTGATCATCCACCAGCGCGATATTGAATGTCGCAGTCGAGGTCATGCTCGGGATATGACACGCTTATCTAGAATAGCAAGGCTCCGCCGGGTTCAGATGGATCGGAGGCGGATATCCGTCCTTCCTGCCACCATTTGAGAACAACTAACGGATGACATTCACGCCAGAATCCGCAATGAAATTGTTGGGGCAAGAGCACACCGGTTCAATGGCAACACCTTTTCTTTCTCTGGAACAAGACGGGCCGGTTGCCACTCTGGTAATTGACCGTCCAAGTCACAAGAATGCTTTGAACGAAGCGATGTGGGCCGCACTGCCAGAACTCGCAGAGTCTGCCGCGACTAATGCAGCGACGCGGTTGCTGGTTGTTCGGGGGTTTGGCGGTGCGTTTTCGGCCGGCGCGGATATCAGTGAATTCCAGGACGTTTATGGCACGCCCGATCGGGCTGCAGCCTATAGTGCCAAGATAGCCTCGGCGCTTGACGCATTGGCCAAATTTCCTTTGCCGTCGCTGGCGGCGATCGATGGCGCGTGCATTGGTGGCGGATGCGGCCTGGCGATCGCCTGCGATTTCCGGATCGCGACGAGCCGCTCGGTCTTTGGGATCACGCCGGCGAAACTGGGGCTTGCCTATCCGCTGAATGATATGCGCCGGCTGATCTCGACGATCGGACGGTCGGCAGCAAAAGATCTGTTGTTCACTGGCCGTTTGGTCGATGCAAGCGAAGCGCATGAACTGGGTCTTGCAAACAGGATCGTCGCCGATCATGAGCTGCCGTCATCGGTTCGCGAATGGACCGGGCAATTGCTGAAGGCGTCCTCCAACACGGCACGGATTACAAAACAAATGATACGTCTGATCGATTCAGGTCTTGTCGATGAAATCCCGGAAAGTCGGCAATTATTTCTCGAAGCCTTCCAGAGCGCGGACTTCGCCAGAGGTTATAGGGCCTTTTTGCAGAAACAGAGTTTTGATTTTTCCGACGAAGGAAGCCGATGAACGTCGAAGCGCCTCTCGAGGGCTTGAAAGTGCTGGAACTCGCGCGCGTTCTAGCCGGGCCCTGGGCGGGCCAGACACTGGCAGACCTGGGTGCCGATGTTATCAAGATCGAAGCGCCGCAAGGCGATGATACCCGCCGGTGGGGACCCCCATGGATTGATCACAAGGGCGAGCGCGCGGCCGCTTACTATCATGCCTGCAATCGCGGAAAACGGTCAGTCATTGCGGACTTCCGCACACAGGAGGGCAAGGAAATTGTCCATCGATTGGCCGCGCAGTCCGATGTCGTGATCGAGAATTTTAAACATGGCGGCCTTGCGAAATACGGGCTCGACTACGCCGGTCTATCGCGGATCAATCCGCAGCTGGTCTATTGCTCCATTACCGGATTTGGTCACACCGGGCCTTATGCCGACCGTGCGGGATATGATTTCATCATTCAGGGCATGGCCGGGCTGATGGATCTAACGGGTGAAGCCGGCGGCGCACCCCAGAAGGTCGGGATCGCCATCGCAGACCTGCTGACGGGTCTTTACGGCGTGATTGGTATCCAGGCGGCGCTGGCCCAGCGCCAGCGGACCGGCAAAGGCCAGCATATCGACATGGCCCTGATGGATTGCATGACGGGCGTATTGTCCAATCAAGCCATGAATTATCTGGTCTCCGGCACTTCTCCTCACCGCATCGGGTCCGCGCATCCCAATATTGTCCCCTATCAGGCATTCCCGGTAAAAGACGGCTATCTGATCATCGCAGTTGGCAATGACCGGCAATACCAACGATTGCTGGATGTTCTGGACCTTGACGCCGGACGAAACGAGAAATTCACTACGAATGCCGGCCGGGTAGAGCACCGCGGAGAGCTTGTTCCAAAAATTGCGGAAGCAACGCGGGCCTGGCAGCAGAAAGATCTTCTAAAGGCATGCGAGGACAACACCATTCCCGCCGGGCCGATCCAGACCCTCGCAGACGTTTTTGCAGACCCTCAAACGATTGCCCGTGAAATGGCCATTCTCGCCGATGGAATTCCAGGTGTCCGCACGCCAATAACATTCACGAACGGCCGGCTAACGCTCGACAGACCGGCGCCGGCGCTTGGCGAGCACCAGGATGATGTGTTGCGCGAGATCAGCCTGTCGGGCTGATCTTGAGCTTCTTCTGCAAAAAGTGGGAAGCAAATTTGCGCCGAAAACTTGCCGTCGGCGATTCCAATGCTGTTTTGCGTGCAATTCCAGAACTCAAGAGGAGTGGGGATATATGGATTACAAGAACGCGTTGATCGTGTTTGCCGCATTTATGGATAATGCAGGCGATGCTGGTGGTATGGAAGCTGAAGCACCGGCGCCAGAACCGGCAGCCGAGCCGTAGCCGGAACCTGCTCCGGAGCCTGAGGATTCAGGCGGGAAGCCGCAGCTTTTGCTTCCAGTTCCGTCAAAAGCGGCTGCAAGCTCCTGAAGCACGGGCCTATCCCGTTGCGAAACCGCGAAATCGGGGCACAGCACAGCACTGGCCAATCGACAGCGGGCAGCCAGAAACTAGTCTGATTGGTATAGGCTTTCCATGCCTGCAGGAAACAGGCCTGAGCGGCACCGCATTGACCTGCGGATTTAGCCGCGGTCAGGCTGACCTTCAGCACGTGCCTCGGCGCGGCGGCCCAACCGGTCGGCGAAGTCATGATTGACGTCGCGGTGCCCGGCCTCGTCCTCTCGCACCTGGATCACGACATCCCTCAATCGGGCGGTCGCTGGCAGGTTCCAATAATCACGGGCGATTTGCGGCGCCGGCACATTTTCGAGCTCACCAGCATCTATGGCCGCAAGATAGTGCGTGTAGCTGATCACAGCTTCTTCTTCGAGATAGGCCACAAAGCGATGCGCGGTCCGCGGCGCGAACAGGTACATGAAGAAGTAGAAATTATAGAACAAAGCCTGCGCAATCATGATCAGGCCGCGCTCAAACAGGCTGGGCTGGGCGATCTGGATAAAGGTCATCAGATGCATCCGCTCATTCTCGGCTTCATCCAGCAGTTCGCGGATCCAACCTTCATCATCGCGGATATGCCGCAGGCTTTTCAGATGCTGCAGAAGCCCCCCGACCATACCCGGTACTGCTGCCACCGTTTCGAGCACGACAGCCCGGTGACCATAGCGCTTGCGGAAAAACAGATCGGTGAAAAGGCGCATGAATTTCACAAGCCCCAGCGCGAGATGATCGCGAAAACCTTCCGGTTCACGGCGGGCCTTGAGGGATTCTTCCGTGTAGCGGGCCATAAGTCTCTCACCTCTGCACTCAACTATTACAGATATGGGTGGCGACGTTCGGCACGCAACACCGGGTTCTAAAATGCCGCAGGCTGTTCGCGGCGGCAGCGCCGCTTGGTTCGGACAACCCAGCCGCGTTTGCGGTTAGTTGCCAGCCCTAGCCAGACAGGCTTTATCCCTGTTAGGCTTTATTTTTCGCAGACATGCAGCCTGCGCCTTGCAGGCACAAGGAATTCAAAATGCCAGGTGCGGCGTTTGAAGGAGGGGTTTTGTTTTTTGACGAGATGCTCGGCAATGACAACCAGGTACGGGAACCTTACGGCCCCTATTGCGCCTGGTTTGACGATAAGGATCCCGCCAGACTGCAAGCCCGCGCCCGGCAGGCAGAAGCCTTCTTCCGCCGCACAGGGATTACCTTCAATGTCTATGGTGAAACAGAGGGCGAAGAACGCCTGATCCCGTTTGATCAGGTGCCGCGGATTATCGCCGCTCGCGAGTGGGCGCGCCTGACCAAGGGCATCGAACAGCGGGTCAAAGCGATCAACGCCTTCCTGCACGATATTTACCACGATCAGGAAATCATCCGGGCTGGCCGGGTTCCAAAACACCTGATTGATGGCAATGAGGCCTTCCTGCCGGAAATGCTGGGCGTCAATCCGCCCGGCGGCGTCTACACCCATATTGTCGGTATCGATATCGTCCGGACCGGGCCGGACGAGTTTTACGTCCTGGAGGACAATGCGCGAACGCCATCGGGCGTCTCCTACATGCTCGAGAACCGGGAAACCATGTTACAGCTCTATCCCGAGCTGTTTTCTCAAAACCGGATCGAACCGGTTAGTGATTATCCGCTGAACCTGCGGCGGTCTCTGGCCCGGACCGCGCCCGAGGCCTGCACCGACCGGCCGGTTATCGCGGTCCTGACGCCGGGCCTTCACAACTCGGCTTATTACGAACACGCCTTCCTGGCAGAACAGATGGGCGCGGAGTTGGTCGAAGGGCATGATTTGCGCATCGTCGATGGCCGGGTCGCCATGCGGACCACGCGCGGCTATCAACCCGTCGATGTCATCTACCGCCGGATTGATGATGAATATCTCGATCCGCTGAATTTCAATCCCGAATCGATGCTGGGCGTGCCCGGTATTTTTGATGTTTACCGCGCCGGCGGCATTACGCTGGCAAATGCGCCCGGCACGGGCATTGCCGATGACAAGGCGATCTATTCCTACATGCCGGATATTGTCGAATTTTATACCGGCAAAAGCGCCATCCTGGAAAACGTCCCGACCTGGCGCTGCGGCGAACCGGATGCGCTCGCCCATGTACTCGACAATCTCGCCGAGCTGGTGGTCAAGGAAGTTCACGGCTCGGGCGGCTATGGCATGCTCGTCGGGCCTGCGGCCAGCAAAAAAGAGATCGAAGCGTTCCGCAAAAAGCTGGAAGCAAAGCCGGGCAATTATATCGCCCAGCCCACGCTTGCCCTCTCGACGGTGCCCATCTTGACGCAGGGTGGGCTGGCCCCTCGTCATGTCGATTTGCGGCCCTTCGTGCTGGTGTCCCCCGATGAGATCAAAATCACACCCGGTGGCCTCACCCGCGTGGCCATGAAGGAAGGCAGCCTGGTCGTAAATTCCAGCCAGGGCGGCGGAACCAAAGATACCTGGGTGCTGGAGGACTGACGCCATGCTAGGGAAAACAGCCAGCGGGCTCTACTGGATGTTCCGGCAGCTCGAGCGCAGCGAGAACACGGCACGCATGATCGAGGCCGGCTTCCGCATGGCGCTCACACGCGGCGCCCGCAGCGAAAATGAATGGGCGTCCATTGTCCTGACAGCCGGATGCGAGACCGATTACCAGCAGAAACATGACAGCTATACGGGCAGTCAGGTGATCGAATTTTTGCTTCAGGACAAGGATAACCCGTCCAGCGTTTTGCGGGTGTTTGAAGCGGCCCGGAACAATGCGCGCATGGTCCGCACCGCCTTGACCCGCGAGGTCTGGGAGACGGTGAATGAAGGCTGGCTCGGCCTGAAAGAACGATTGGCCGAACCGGTCAATCTGGACGATTTGCCGGATGTGCTGGCCTATATCCGTCAGCGCAGCGCTCTGGTCCGCGGCGCCTGGCATGGCACGGCTCTGCGCAATGATATCTATAATTTCGCCCGGCTTGGAACCCGGATTGAACGGGCAGATAACACGGCGCGGATTCTTGATGTGAAATATTATGTCCTGCTTCCGAATGTGGCGGCTGTCGGGTCCTCGCTCGACAATGTGCAGTGGGAATCCATTCTGCGATCTGCGTCTGCCGCGCAAGCCTTCAACTGGCTTTATGGCGGTGAAACGACGCCTCTGAAAATCGCGGATTTCCTGATTTTCAACGCACAGATGCCCCGCTCGCTCTATTATTGCGCCACCGATATGGTCGGCGCCCTTAACCGGCTTGCCGACGAATATGGTGACCGGCCTGTCTCCGCCGCCATGGCCGGCAAGATCCTGTCTGGATTAACCGACCAGACCGCCGAAGGGGTCTACAAGATCGGTCTGCATGAGTTTCTGAGCGATTTTCTGGCGCGAAACAATGCGTTGGGAACGCAGATCGAGACCGATTACAGGTTCAACGAATAGCCATGAAGCTGAACATCACCCACGCGACCCGCTACGCCTACAAGCAGCCTGTATCCTACGGGCTGCAACAGGTCCGGCTCACGCCAACCGGTTCAGCAGCCCAGAACATTCTTTCTTGGTCTCTGGACATTGAGGGTGGCCGCAAAGAGACCCGTTTCACCGATCAGCACGATAATCAGGTGGACTTGATCAGCCTGGAGTCGGACGAAATTGTGCTGACCGTGACGGGAGAAGTCGAAACGGCACAAACCGCTGGCGTTTACGGTCCGCATTCAGGGGCGACACCGCTCTGGTATTTTCTCTGGCAGACCGAGCTCACAAAGCCCGGCAATCAGATCGAGACGCTGCTCGGCGGTCTTGAGGATGCCGGTGATGATGTCGCGCGCCTGCATGCCTTATCGCAGCGCATCTGCGAAGTTGTGAAATATGATGTCGGCGCCGGCGATGTCTCGGCAACCGCCGAGGATGTGCTAGCGGCCGGACATGGTGTCTGCCAGGATCACGCCCATGTTTTTCTGGCGGCTGCCCGGAAGCTGGGTTTTCCGTCGCGATATGTGAGCGGCTATCTGATGATGAATGACCGCATCGACCAGGATGCCAGCCATGCCTGGGTCGAATCCCATGTGGACGGGCTGGGTTGGGTCGGTCTGGATATATCAAATGGTATCTCTCCGGACGAACGCTATGTCAGGCTCGCAACCGGTCTTGATTATCGCCAGGCTGCTCCCATTTCCGGGCTGGTGTACGGCGGTGGACGGGAATCGATGATTGTCTCGATCCAGGTTCAACAGTAACGCTGCCCGTAATTCTTTGATCCGGTGAGTCGTTTCCAGATGACCTATTGCGTTGGCGTGTGCCTCGAAAAAGGCCTCGTCTTCATGTCAGATACGCGCACGAATGCGGGTGTCGACAATGTTTTTACCTTCCGCAAGATGTTCACCTGGGAAGTCCCCGGCGAACGCGTGATCACGCTAATGACCGCCGGCAATCTGGCCACAACGCAGGCCGTCGTCAGCCTGTTGAACGAGCGGATGAAAGCTCCGGAGGATCGCCAACCCGGAATTCTGCAGGCCGAAACCATGTTCCAGGTCGCCAAAATGGTGGGCGGGCTGTTGCGCGATACCGTCCAGACTCAATCCGAGAAGGGGCCGGAAAGCGAGGCGACCTTCAGCGCGACAATTATCGTCGGCGGGCAGATCGCCGGGGCAGAGCCGAGGCTGTTCCTCATCTATCCGGAGGGGAATTTCATCGAAGCCTCGGATGAAAATCCCTTCTTCCAGATCGGCGAGGCCAAATACGGCCGGCCGGTTTTGCTGCGCGGCTATGACCCGTCTATCTCTTTCGAGGACGCGGTGAAGCTCCTGCTCCTGTCCTTTGACTCCACGCTCAAGGCCAACTTGTCCGTCGGCATGCCGCTGGATCTACTGGCCTATGAAACCGACAGCCTGAACATCACCGGCCAACAGCGCATAGAAGAAGACGATCCCTATTTCACCGGTCTGTCGAAAAGCTGGGGAGAAGTGCTGAATGCCGCCATCCGGCAACTTCCACCCTTCAGCTTTGCAAGCAAGGACAGCTAGGCCGGCCTAGTCGTCTTCGTCTTCGGATTCGACCGGCGGCTCGAAATGACGCGCGCTGAACCGGTAGGCGGTTTCCGCGGTCGCCATTTGAGTCGGCGTTATCGACAAGCCATAGCCGACACCACGGCATTCGCCCGGCTCGGCAGGCATGGCGCGATTGAACACCATCAGCCAAAGCGTTTCGAACTCCATCGGATCAACACTGCCGGACTGGCCCAGCGGCATAGCATGCACCTCGCCGGAACGTACGCCCAGCGCCACCACATCAAGCGCGGCATCGCCTTCCAGTTCGACATTCACCGGTTCACGGACATCCAGCTCGATATAATCCACGCCCAGCTGTTCCAGCCCGCCCTTGGTCTGCCATGCGCCTGTCTCGTAAATGCGATCGCGCGGTTCAACCGTGGCATCGAATAACGGCGCCAGGTCATAATCCAGGGAGAAGTTCTGGACCCGCCAGCGCTCGATGACGTCGGGAATAGTCGTCCCGCCCTCGCGCAAAGCCGCCGCCATGGTCTCGAACCCGTCCATGTCCACGGCGTTTTCCCAGAAGCGGACGATCATGCTGTCTCCATGAACATCGGCGATCGACTGATGCAAAGTCCATTGCGAATAGGTGTGACCACTTTCGTCCGTCGTCCAGCAGCGGTTGGGCGCCGCAAAATCGGAACTCACATAATCGGTTGCGTCCTGATCACTGCCGACGGTTGCAACTTCAATCCATGTTGCCGTGGATTCGTAGAGCCAGTTCAGGGCTTCCTCGGAATCATAGCCATACTGGATAACGTGGTTGAATTCGTGCGTGGCCGTAGCCCGCATCAGGCTGTGCGCTGAGGCCTCCTTACCCAGCCCGACGAAATCATTTTCGATCAGAAAAATTGCCCGCGCAGCGTTCGTTTCCGTGATGTCAGCGGTGTTTGGATTGTCGAACACGACATCAACCGGATAGGCCACACCCAGCGAGCCGCCCGCATCGGCGATAAAAGCGCGGTACATGCCCTGTGAATCGCGGA
Source organism: Hyphobacterium sp. (assembly GCF_965228115.1). Classification (GTDB taxonomy): domain Bacteria; phylum Pseudomonadota; class Alphaproteobacteria; order Caulobacterales; family Maricaulaceae; genus Hyphobacterium. The sequence goes on from NZ_OZ245794.1 coordinate 1,539,944, forward strand.
TCGGTTCCACCCAGCCCATCTGGTTGACCTGGGTGTCATAGATTTCCTGCAACGCCACACCGACGGACTCTGCATATTCGCGGGACGATTCATCCTCGCCTTCCAGCGTGTAGTGCACGACAAAGTCTTCCGTTTCGATCGTCAGGACCTCGCCGCTGAGCGTAATGACACGCTCGCGCAATTCCTGAAGCAACAGAACGGTATCCCTGTCCACAAGCGACAGGTTCAACTCGAATTCACCACCGGAATTGGTGCCGTCATATCGGGTCATTTCCAGCGTGTAGCTTCCGGTGACCTCCGCCGTGTGAGCGATCGCGGAATTCAGTGATCCATCGCCGCGGTCGTCATTGACGGCAAGCGGTGATCCATCGGGAGCGCGCAGCCGCAACAGCGTATCAAGATCGCCAGACAGCGCATCGGCATAGGCATAGAGAGTTTGTCCAGCATCAAGTTCGATCGGATAGTCGATTGACGGCTGATTATCATCAATCGAACCGGTGAATTCTGCGATCCGCTCTCCCGCGATCGAGGTAAAATCAAATGGAAGCTCTGCGTCCGGGTCGACCGCCAGCGAAAGGACCAGATCACCCTGGCCATCGCCAGAAAAAGTTCCGATCTCGATCGTGTAGGTGCCGGCAGCAGCGGCCTGATAGACGATCTGCGAATTAAGGGACCCATCCCCGCGGTCGTCATTCTGGCTCACGACCATTCCGTTCGGAGCCGACAAAGCCAGTGTCGTATCCAGCCCGCTGGTCAGTGCAAACGTCGTCGCAACGAAGATGTCTTCGGCTTCCAGGTCAATATCATAGGCCAGAACAGGATCGCGTCCGCCAATGGTGACGATCTCTTCACTGATCAGTTCAGCGGAGTCGCTGAGGCCGAAATCAACCCCGGATTCAACATGCAGGTTAAAGCTGCCAGTCGAGCCGCCATATCCGGTAATCTCGGCCTGATAGACGCCTGCAGTTTCGGTCTGGATAATCACCTGCGACTGCAGTGTCGCCGGTGAGGCATCGTCATTCTGTGCGATCTCGCGGCCGCCCGGGTCTCTCACCGCCAGCATCGTGTCGAAATTTTCGTCTGACGACGTCCGTATCGTGACGATCTCACCGGCTTCCAGAGTGATCGGAAACACGACGCGTGATTGGTCGCTTGTCACTTCACCGCTCAGGGCGTCACCCTCCTCCTGAGCAACCGCACAGGCCGAGGCGAAGGCAAACGCCGTGAGGCAAATCATAAAACGCATTACTATCCCCTTGTCTGCCGCAGGACATAATACCCGCAGCCCCGCAAGGGCTTTAGCCACTCCAATTGGCGTCGGCAATGGCCGCCGCTGTCAAATGCGGGCCGGGTCTGACGTCGCGCTTGAACCGGCCTCATCGGTGCGATGCTTGCCTTAAATGCAAGCCGCGCTACCACTTCATCTTTGTACGCCCTCAACGGACAAGGATGCCGCCGATATGAAAGTTCCAGCTCTAATCGCCATTTCAGTATTCCTCGCTGTCACCGCGTCGGTTTTCCCGGCCACCGGTTACGGCGCTTATGCGCAATCGGTTACACCTACAATTCTCCCGATGCGCGATGAGCAGGTGATTGCTCCGGACCTGCCGCCTGTTCTTTCCCTGCGTGACCGCGCGCCGGTGATCGACCGGATTCTGGAAGAAAGGCTGGACCAGCTGATCCCGCAGATCATGCGGGAGGAGGAGATCGATTTCTGGCTCTTGATGGCCCGTGAATACTTCGAGGAACCCGTTGTCGCGACAATGCTGAATGCGCGCAGCATGGCCGCCAGACGGCGGACCATCCTGGTCTTCTTCGACCCCGGTGAGAACCAGCCGATTGAACGGCTCACCGTCAGCCGCTATGGGCTTGCGGGCTTGTTCGAACCCGCCTGGGATCCGGACGTCCAGCCAGATCAATGGCAGGCTGTCGCGGATATTATTGCCGAACGTGATCCGGCCCGGATCGCCATCAATTTCTCGGATTTGACCGCATTTGGCGATGGCATGACGCTCAGCCAGTACCACGCCATGATGGACGCGCTTCCGGATGTCTATCAGGATCGGATTGTCTCGGGCGAAACGCTCGCCGTGCGTTGGCTGGAAACCCGGACACCTTCGGAAATCGAGCTCTACCCCGGCGTGGTGAGAACTGCTCATGCCCTGATTGGCCGCGCGCTTTCCCGCGAGGTTATCACGCCAGGTGAAACAACGGCTGATGATGTCTCCTGGTGGTATCGGGAAGAGCTATCGCGGCTGGGCCTTCAGCCCTGGTTTCATCCCTCTTTCGGTATTCAGCGCGAAGGCGAGGACGGCATCCTCCGGGGAGAGACCATCATTCAGCCCGGTGATCTCTTGTGGACGGATTTCGGCATCACCTATCTGCGCTTGGCGACCGATACACAGCAGCTTGCCTATGTGCTTCGCCCCGACGAAACACAAGCGCCCGCAGGCCTGGTGCAGGGCCTGGCGAATAGTAACCGCGTGCAGGATATTCTGATCTCTCATTTTGAAACCGGACGAAGCGGAAATGAAGTGCTGGAGCGCGCGCTTGCTGACGCCAACGCCGAAGGACTGACCCCGTCCATCTACACCCATCCAATTGGCCTGCACGGGCATGGTGCAGGACCGGCTATTGGTTTCTGGGACAATCAAAGCGCCACGCCGCGCGGGGCTGGGCCGGTCAACGCCAACACGGCCTGGGCGATTGAGTTGACGTCCTATAGCGCTGTGCCGGAATGGGGCGGGCAGATTGTCGACTTCCGGACCGAAGAAGACGCTTTCTTTGATGGCGAGACGGTCCGCTTCATTGATGGACGCCAAACGGAACTCATCCTGATTTCCTCAGGTCCCTGATGTGCGGCACTGGCGGCCAAGGCCCATGTGGGGTGCGACAAAAAAAGCCGTTGAATCTCGCCAATTAGGTCTGGACCCGCGAGCCATTTGCATCTCATAGTGGCAGGCAGGGAGCCGGAGTTTTATCCGGTCGCGACCGGGAGAGACTTGATGATCCGTTTGTTCACGCTTCTTGCGGCGGTAACGCTTGCCGCCAGCCAGGCTTTTGCTACTCCGATATCACTCGATGACAATGGCGAGGCCCGCCTTGAAGCCGGAGACCGCGCACCGGTCCTCGTCTGGCTCGCCGCGCCCGAAACGCCGCTGGCTCGGGATGGTGGATTACCCCGGGAGGATATCGAGCCAGAACTGCGTGAAATGACCAATCAGGTCATGCTGCGGACCTTTGGTATCCCGTCAGCGCGGCTTGCGACGGTCACGCCGGAAGAAAACCTCCCCCGGATCGCCCGTGAGTTCCGCTACACCTCATTGGTCGCCATGGAGCTGACCCGCGAGGAGATGGAATTATTGGCGCAGGATCCAGGCGTTCGCCGGATCGAGGCTGACACCCTGTCCCACCCCTATCTGGCACAAAGTGTGCCGCTGATCGGGGCATCCGCACTCCATAATGGCGGTAATACCGGCGCGGGTGCCGGCGTTGCCATTCTCGATACCGGCGTGGACCATGAGCACCCCATGTTCACCGGTCGAATCACAGGGTCGGCCTGTTTCTCGAGAACCTCCGGCAATTCGACCAGCGTCTGCCCCGGCGGCGCCACGTCTGACACCACAACGCCAGGTGCGGGCGACAATTGTGAGGATCTTGCCGACGATGCAGTGAATGGCGCCGATGGCTGCTTTCATGGCACTCATGTTGCGGGCATCGCTGTCGGTGGATCCTTCGCAGATCCGGATAATCAGGGCACAACGCTCCTTGGTGTCGCTCCGGGTGCCGATATCATTGCGGTTCAAGTCTTCTCGCGCTTTCAGGACAATAATGCCTGCGGCGGTTCAGACCCCTGCATGCTCAGCTACACATCTGACCAGCTGGCGGCTCTGGAATGGCTGTTTGCCAATCGGCAGGCGCTTAATCTGGCCTCCATCAATATGAGCCTGGGGGGCGGACGCGAAGAAACAGCTTGCCCGAACAATGGCCGCGCACCGATTATCACTCAGCTGCGCGGGGCCGGTGTGGCCACGGTTATTGCGTCCGGGAATGACGGGTTCAATGATTCTGTCGGGGCTCCGGCCTGTATTCCCGACGCGATTACGGTGGGCTCGACAACTAAGTCAGACACGCTCTCCAGCTTCTCCAACTCCAATGGTCTCGTGGATATGGTTGCGCCGGGATCCGGCATCCGCTCTGCTAACACGACCGCTAATGACAGCGGTGTCGGCCGCGCGCGGACAGCGAGCGGCACATCCATGGCGACCCCGCACGTTGCCGGCGCGATCGCCCTTTTACGTGCCAGCCATCCCAATGCCAGTGTCGATGCCATCGAGAATGCGCTGGAAGCCACGGGGGTTCCCGTCACCCGGACCGCCAATAATGTTACCTCACCGCGGATCCGTGTGGATCTCGCGGACGCTCAGCTGAATGTCGGCGGAAATGGAACCATTGCCGGTGTGATGACCGTCAGCCCCTTGCAGGCATTCAACGCCGCGGGCAGTGGAACTAACGGAGCCGACTATGGGACGCAGGATTACACGCTGACCAATACCAGCGGGGCCGCGATCAACTGGCAGGCATCGGCGAATGTGGATTGGTTAACGCTTCAGACCGTCGCGTCGGACGGTACACCGGTTGCCGCGGATACCGAGAATGGCAATCTGGCGGCAGGCGCGAATGTCATTGTCCGCGTCGGCGTCAATCCCTCTGGTGTCACGCCCGGAAACCATCTGGGAACCATCACTTTTACCGTGAATGGCCAAAATCCCGGCTTGCAAGTTGCGGCTTCGCTTTTCATCGGTGCGACCGCCCCACCGAACGACAATTTTGCAAATGCCCTTCCGCTTACGCAAATCAGTCAGCAGATTGAGGCCACAACGATTCGAGCTTCCAAGGAAATCGGCGAACCCAATCATGTCAGCTCCGGCGGGGCATCAGTCTGGTGGCAATGGACGCCCCCGGCATCCGGTCCGGCCCGGATCAGCATTCCGGCAGCAAGTTTCGACACAATGCTGGCGGTCTATACCGGCACCCAGCTGGGCAGCCTTACACCGGTCGCCTCAAATGATGATTCCGGTGGCACGCTTCGCAGCCAGGTCGATTTTGCCGCGACAGCCGGCACCACCTACATGATCGCGCTTGACGGTTTTAACGGCGCAAACGGGACGGCCACGCTGGATATCCAGATCACGGGCGCTCCCGCCAATGACAATCTCGCAAATGCGATGATGTTGACCGGCGCGAATGGGGCCGTGGTTGTAACCAATCACAACGCCACGCTGGAAACGGGGGAACCTCAGCACGGCACCGGTGCGGGCGGCGCGTCGATCTGGTTCTCCTGGAGAGCGCCCGCCGACGGATCGGTCCGATTTGCCACCCTTTCCAACGGAGTGGCAGATCTGGCTGTCTATGCAGATTCACCGTTTGCCGGATCTGCCTTGATTCAGGGACGCAACATTGTCGCGTTTAACGCAACCAACGGGACGCTCTACACGATCGCGCTGGATGGACCGGGCGGAGATACCGGAACTTTCCATTTGAGCTGGTTGATGGAATCAGTCCCCGGTCATCTCGTTAGAGCGGCCATGCTGCCAAATGCGCGGTCCATTACGGTTGGCAATACGGCGACGGCATTTGCAACCCTGATCAACCCGTCTTCTTTCAACACGACATTGACCAATTGCCGGATTGAAGGGCCCGCAGATTTCAACGGTGGATTTGCCTTCCGCCGGACAGACCCGGCCACTAATCAGCCCATTGGCAATGATGGCGATCTGGTGGATCTCGCCCCTGGTGCCAGCCAGAGCTATGTGGTGTCCGTCACGCCGGGCCAAACCTATAATGGCCGCGTGATCAGCCCGGTTTACGGGTGCGAAAATGGCCGTACCGCTTCTCCGGTTCTGGGCGTCACAACGATGACCCTGACAGCCGCAGCCGAAGCAACAGCGGACGTTATTTCGATTGCCTCCACGCCAACAGCGAATGGTATTCTGGCCATTCCAACGGGCAATGCACGGGCCTTCTCGGTGGCAGCGGTGAATATCGGTGCGGGCCAAACTGTTACCGTAACGCCCGGCACAGGCGGGATCCCGATTCCCGCCCTCACGGTGCTGGAGATTTGCGAGACCAACCCGGCAACCGGGCAATGTATCTCTGCCCGCGGGGCGTCCGTGAATGTGAATTTCGCCAACAATGAAACCCGTACCTTCACGGTGTTTGTTCGGGCAAATGCCGCAGTGGATTTCATCCCGGCCCAAAACCGTGTGGTCATTACTTTCACGAATGGAGCGAACACCACAGTGGGCGCAACCAGCGTCGCCGTCCGTTCGCCATAAAGAGGCAACCTTGCGGCGGGCCGGGGAAGCCTAGCCCGCCGAAGCGCCATCGGTAGAAATTGTTTCTCGCCGCGCGCGCAAGTGGAATTCCGTCGCGATCAGATTGGGGACCCAACAGGTCCAGGCAATGATTGGATAAAAGGTTTCGAACTCTGCTCCGGTTAACGGCAGAATCGCCAGTTGCAAGCGAAGCGTGACGGCAGCAAAGGTCAGCGCATAGCTGCGCCACATCCAGCGGCGATGATGTGCAAAGCGGCGCTGAAGGGCGCTTCGCCACCCCAGAATGACAAAAGCGATCCACAAAAGGCCAAGGCCGGCGAAACCAGCCTGCGCGACAGGCCCGAATACACTGCCCGCGGCCAGCAGAAGCCCGGCGATGCCGGAAATCAGGCAGGCAAGGATGTAGATCACTCCGGCGGAGCGGTGCAAGGCGGGCGCGCGCTGCCGGAACAGGTTGGAAAACTGGAAGGGTCCCAGCACGAGTGCGAGCGAACCAGTCCCCGCATGAAGGGCCAGCCAGGAAGCGCCCATATTGTTTACCAGCCCGCCCGCACCCGGAATGATATCAATTGGTAGCCAGTAGTGTGCCGCATACAAAGCAACGCCAACACACAAAATCGTCAGCAGTCCGATACCCAGTTTCCGCATGTTGCGGGCCTCCCTTAACCTGAAGCCGGACCTATCAGTGGAAAGTCATTGCGGGGGTGATATTTCGTGTGTGGGGCCTGAACAACGCCAATGGTATCGCTAGCACACTTCGCGCAGCGCCGATCGCGCACAGCGGGAGGAATGCTGGACAGCTCAGGCAGTCACGCTAGTCTCGAACCATCAAAAGAGTAGCGCATGGCGACACCTACCAAGACACAGTTGATAGCCATTCCCGAATGGGCAGTTGACCTTGGCGTGATGCTGGTGGTCGGCGTTTTCTTCGCGCTCATTGCGCCTTATGGCTCCCAGGGTAATGATCTCGGCACGCGCTTGATCTATTGGGGCCTTCTGATGCCGGCCGGCGCACTATGTGTGCGCTTTAGCGAGGCATTTATTGGGCAAGTCGGCGGAAACAGAGTCTCTGGCCTTTTGAATATTGCCCTTATCGCCGCAATCGCCGCTGCACCGCAAACCATTATCGTTGCCCTGGTCGAGCGCGTTATTAATCCCGAACACTATCCAGATTTGAGTACGCTCCCACTCGCGCTTTTCGCCCTGCTGCGCCTCTATGGGGCTGTCCTGATTATCATGGTGGCCATGGTGCCCTTTATTCGCCTGGCACGCGCTCAGTTTCATCGGCTGTTTGATCCGGCAGAAGACAGGAGATCTGACGGGTCATCATCTCCAGCGCGGGCCTCCACAACCCCTCCGGCGATACTGAACCGTATTGAAGGCCAATTAGTGCTGTCACCACTGATCGCATTGGAAGCCGAGGATCATTATGTCCGGGTACATACGAAAGCCGGATCGGCGCTTGTGCTGATACGACTTGCCGACGCAATGGCCGAAACGGAACCTGTGGACGGCATGCAGACGCACCGTTCCTGGTGGGTTGCCGCCGATGCGGTTCAATCGGGATGGTTCAAGCGTGGCAAAGGCGAACTGGTTTTGACCAATGGATTGACGGTGCCTGTCAGCCGCAGTTTCGTACACGGTCTCAGGGAACGGGGCTTGAAGCTCTGAGGGTCAGAACCGTGTGGGTCTCAGGATTTCAACCGTGCTGAGATAAATGATCCCGGACTGCTGAACGAAGAGCTTTTCCGACAGCTTCTCCGCCACCTCGATCGCCTTGTCGCGATCCTTCATCACAAACTCGATTTTCACAATCGAGAAGGCGTCGACCAGCGTACGGCCTTTTCCCCCATGAAGGCCATGCTGGCCTTTGCCGCGGCCTTTTACGGTCGTATAGCCTGTCGCGCCCGATTCATTGATCAGCTTGATAATCGCATCTTCCAGCAATTGCTCGGCGATGACGGTGACTTTGGTCGCGGGATGAACCATGGCGGTCTCCAAGAACTGGGTGTTGGGATTTGCGTTAAATCTGGAAAACGATCTCGGCCAGCGCAATGAAAAACGGTATTCCCACCGCCAGCGCAACCGGCGTTCCGATACTGGTGGACGCCCCGATATAGGCGGAAGGATTGGCATCCGGGATCGCCGCGCGCAATGTTGGTGGACCGGAAATATCCGAGCTGGACGAGGCCATCACGGCCAGCAGGATGACGCCGCCCGGGCTGAAGCCAAACAGCACATGGGCCACATACCCCAGACCAAAGCCGACAAGGCCATGAACAATCGGCGCCAGCAGCGCATAAACGCCAAACCAGTGCGCCACATGGCGTAGCTCGGCCAGTCGCGAATAGGCTTCCATACCCATGATCAACAGCAGGATAGAGAGCATGCCCCGGAACATCGGGTTGTAAAACTCTTCATAGATTCGAACCGGATTTGCTAGAATACCAATCAGGAGTCCCAGTATAAGAGCCGACAGCGCCGACCCTCGAAGGCTCTCAACGATAATCTGAACAACATTCACCGGGCCGCCGCTTTCCGGATTAGCCCGGCGTTTATGCAAGGTGGCCAGCACGATGGCGAGGATCAGGGCCGGAATATCCATGAAGGGATAAAGCGCAGGGGCCCAAGCCTCATAGGCAACAGATTGTTCTTCCAGAATGATCAACGCGGCTGCAAGTGTCGAAGCGCTAACCGCGCCAAACAGGCCGGCCGTTGCGATGGCATCCGAAAACTGGATCTTCGGCAAAAACGCCAGGCTGTAACGTCCGATCAGCACACAAAGACAACCGATGACCGCCGAGATCAGCGCCGGGAAGGCGAGCGCCGTCAAATCTGCGTCGCGGATTTCCATACCCCCATGCAGGCCGATCCGCATCAACAATACGAACACGATGAATTTGTAGATGGCGTCCGGTATTGTCAGCTTGCTGCCAAAGGCGGCCAGCAACATGCCGCCAATCAGGAAAGCCAGGGTCGGGCTTTGCAGCTGCGTCAGGAAGCTGCCGGCAAAGTTCGCCAGAATATCCATTGCGTGTCTCCACGGGTTCAATCGGGGCCGCGCCGGACATGCACCAATATTTTCGTTCTTAAAATTACATTTATTGATTTGTTTCGTTCTCTTTTTTAGAACTATTAAATGCTCAACTTCAATCACCTGCGCTATTTCTGGGCGGTGGCCCGCGAAGGCCGCCTCACTGCCGCCGCGGCCCGATTGAACATTTCGCAGTCTGCCCTATCGACGCAGATCAAGACGCTCGAGGACCGCATTGGCCAGGCCCTGTTCGAGCGCCGCGGCCGGCGGCTAATTCTGACCCGCGCCGGCCAAATCGCCTTTGAATACGCGGAGACAATATTCTCGGCGGGAGAGGAATTGCTTGCCCGGTTAAACCAGTCGGAACCTGCCGGTCAGCGCCGGGTCCGGATCGGCGCGCTCTCGACGCTGTCCCGGAACTTCCAGGTCCGCTTGATCCGTCAATTGATGGCGGAGGAAGGCGTCTCGATCGTCATCCGGTCGGGCGGGCTGGACGAATTGCTGGCGGCCCTAAAGGCGCACCGCCTGGATATTGTTCTGGTCAATCAGGTGCCCTTGCGTGACGCCGCAACGCGCTGGACTGCCCATGTACTCGACACGCAAGGCGTCAGCCTGATCGGCACGCCAGCCCGGCTTGCCGGACGTACCAATATGATCGAACTGCTCTCTACTGAACCGCTCGTCTTGCCGACTGCGGAGAGCGGCTATCGAAATGGCGTCGACATTCTGCTGCAGCAACTCGAAATTCACCCGTCGATTGCCGCAGAGGTTGACGATATGGCCATGCTCCGACTGTTGGCGCGGGATGATCTCGGCGTCGCCGTTCTGCCGCCCATCGTCGTCGCGGATGAGCTGGCGAACGGAACACTGATCGAGGCGTGCCCCTTGCCGGATGTCAACGAAACGTTCGCGGCCCTGATCATGCGCGGCACAATGGACCATACGCCGATTGGGTCACTGCTCGAAAAACATCAAACCCGCGCAAGCTGATCGGACGGGATGTCAGTCGGATTCGGCATTGTCAGACCCCGCAGAACCCGTCAGGCTCCATTTGCTAGAGCGAGCCATCACATGAAAGATGCCGATCATTCTCCCTGGTGGGTTCATGCCCGGAACGAGCTGATTTCGCTCTGCCCGCAAGACCGCCCGGCCTATGTCTACAGCCGCGAACAGATCAGCCGGAATGCGGGTGCGCTTGCATCGCTGACCGCGATTGATCGTATTTTTTACGCGATCAAAGCCAATTCAAACCCGGACTTGCTCCGGCACATCCACGCTACCGGCGCGGGTCTGGAATGTGTTTCGCTCGGCGAGCTGGAGGCCGTGAAATCGGCGGTTCCGGCTGTCCGTACGGACCAGCTTTTATTTACGCCAAACTTTGCGCCAAGGCTCGAATATGAAGCGGCGGTCGCAATAGGCGTCATATTGACGATCGACAGCCTTTATCCGCTGGAGAACTGGCCGGAACTGTTCAAGGGCCAGAACATCATTCTGCGGGTGAATTCCGGCATCAAGGCCGGCCATCACCGCCACGTTCAGACCGCCGGTCCTGGCTCCAAATTCGGCCTTTCACTTGAAGATATGGACGCTGCGGTCGAGCTCGCGGCGGCGATCGGCGCAAACGTCATCGGCTTACACGCCCATGCCGGCAGCGGCATCACGGATGACACCTATTGGCGCCGCAATGGCTGCGTGCTGGCGGATCTCGCGCAACACATTCCGTCGGTCCGGATCCTCAATCTCGGCGGTGGCCTTGCGGTGAATGATCCGAACACCCCGGATCCGATCAATCTTTCTGCGCTGAATCAACAATTGGAACAGGAGCAAAACCGCTTCGCGAACTATCAGCTCTGGCTGGAGCCAGGCCGCTTTTTTGTGGCCAATGCCGGCGTTCTTCTGGCGCGGATTACCCAGATCAAACCGGCCTCAGACACGGTCTTTATCGGGCTCAATGCCGGTATGAATACCTTCATCCGGCCTGCGCTGTATGGCGCACAGCACTCTATTTTCAATCTGACGCGCCTGAACGCCCCCAAAGACGTGACCGGAACGATTGTTGGTCCTATCTGCGAATCCGCCGACCGGTTTGCCAACCAGATTCCCTTCCCCGCCTCACAGGAAGGGGATGTCGTGTTGATTGCCAATGCCGGTGCCTACGGGCAGGTCATGTCCAGCCTCTATAATTCCCGCCCGCCCGCGCACGAAATATTGATCTAGAATTTCCCGGCGATCCTGGCTGGTTTGGCCGCTGGCAAACGGGCCACCGCAACCTAGCTTGGCTCCCATGAGCGTGACCTTTGAACCCACCCGCGCGACCGGGCTGGACCGGCTTGATGTCTTCCTTGATAAGGCGGGCCACCATTATGCGATCAATCGCAACACGGATTTCGGCCCGTTAGACCGCAGCAATATTTCCTGCCTGTCGCCCTGGTTGCGCAGCCGGGTCCTCACCGAAACAGAGCTTCTGTTCGCCGTACTGGACCGCCACGGTTATCAAACGGCTGAAAAATTCATCCAGGAAGTTGCCTGGCGCGGTTATTTCAAGGGATGGCTGGAACATCGGCCTGGCGTCTGGGACCGCTATCAATCGGACCTGCGGAACCTGACGGATCAACTCGCCGAGAATTCGGGTTTGCGCCACGGATACGAAACGGCCTGCAGTGGCCGGACCGGGATCGACGCCTTCGATGCCTGGGTGAAGGAATTGGTGGCAGACAATTATCTCCACAATCATGCGCGCATGTGGTTTGCCTCAATCTGGATTTTTACGCTCAAACTTCCCTGGCAACTGGGTGCCGACTTTTTCATGCGCCACCTGCTGGATGGCGATCCGGCCTCCAACACGCTGAGCTGGCGCTGGGTGGGCGGGCTTCACACGATCGGCAAAACCTATCTCGCACGAGCCGACAATATTCAGCGTTTCACCAATGGCCGGTTCAACCCGGCAGGTCAGCTCTCCACAGAGGCGATACCGCTGCAAGAGCCCACCCTGGCCGAGCCCGTCCCGCCACTCTTGCCGGCCCTGGCCCTGCCAGACACGGACTATGCATGGTTGTTATCAGAGGAAGATTTGAGCCTGCCGGCGGGCGCACAGCCAAAGCTGATACTTTCGCTGGATGCCATGTCGAAACGGTCACCCCTGGCGGTCGATCAGAAAGTGCTGAACTTTCATGCGCGCTTGCGGACCGACGCGCGCCAGCGTCATTCACAGACCGCAACAGATGGGGGAGATATCTCAACCGCCAAAGCCTTGATCGAACGCCTGAAAGCGGAAAACATCTGCACGGTGGCGCGTTACCGCTGGCCAACTGGGCCATCGGCTGAGTCTTGGCAAGACATCGCCCCGAAACTCGAACGTAGTGGCATCTGCGTTGTCGAGGGTGTAGCCGACTATGACCGGGCGATCTGGCCGCACGCGTCGAAAGGCTTTTTCAAAGTGAAGAAAAAGCTGGAGCCGATCCTGACCGAACTGGGACTGCTGGTCACGAGCTGACGCGCCCCTGCCAATGACAGAAGCACGTCAGCCCCTACATCCGGCCTAATACCCTTGCGCGGCGCCGTCCTTGCGCATCTCACTGGCCCCATAGAGCACGCCGGTTTCCGGATCCCGCATGATCGCCTGATAGCCGCCAAAGCCGCCATTTCCATCCTCGACCACATGGCCCAGTGCGCGGAGTTCCTCACGGACGCTTTCCGGCAGCCCGCTTTCAACCCGGACAACACCAACACCGGCCTCACCGCCCGCCGCAGCGGTTTCGGAGGTGGAGCCGTCATGACGCCAACGGGCGGCATCGCCAGCTTCCTGGATGTTCAGACCAAAGTCGATGACCGAGGTAATGATCTGCACATGGCCCTGCGGCTGCATGGAGCCGCCCATCAGGCCAAAGCTCATAAGGGCTTCGCCATCGCGCGTAATCATCGCGGGGATAATCGTGTGGAAGGGCCGTTTGCCGGGGGCGTAGACATTCGGATGGTTCGGATCGAGGCTGAACAATTCGCCCCGGTTCTGTAGCATGAAACCCAGACCGTCCGGCACGAGGCCCGAGCCCATGCCCCGGAAGTTCGACTGGATCAGCGACACCATCATGCCATTGCCATCGGCGACGGTCAGATAAGTGGTATCACCCTCTTCCAGGATCGCCGGATCTCCATGCGTAACGGTTTCCATCGCGGCGTCGGTAGAGATCAGCGCCCGGCGCGTGTCTGCATAATCTTCGGAAATCAGCGCCTCGAGATTGGTCGTCGAGAAGTCCAGATCCGCATAGAAACGGGCGCGATCTTCGAAGGCCAAACGCTTGGCCTCGATCATCAGGTGTAGCGCCTCGGCGCTCATATACCCCATCGAGGCCAGATCATACTCTTCCAGAATCTGGAGCATCTGCAGAGCGGCCACGCCCTGGGTTTGGGGCGGCAGCTGCCAGACATCATAACCGCGATAATTGACGCTCAGCGGGTCGACCCATTCAGACCGGTGCGCCGCCATATCCTCATAGGAAATCCAGCCGCCGATACGTTCCATATAATCATTGATCGTCTGAGCAACCGGGCCGTCATAGAAGGCATCCCGTCCCCCTTCCGCGATCAGCCTGTAGGTGTTTGCAAGATCCGGATTACGGAACACTTCGCCCTCACGCGGCGCATCTCCATCGTCGGTCAGATAGGTCGCTTGCGCATTGGCAAACTCTTCAAACTCGCCGTTTTCAAACCGCGTATCGAGAATGCGCATATTGCGATCCCAATAATAGGCAATCGTCTCGGTGAGCGGGAACCCGTTCTCGGCATATTGAATGGCCGGGGCCAGGACCTCGTCCATGGGCAAGGATCCAAACCGGTCATGCATGGTAAACCAGCCATCCACCGTGCCCGGCACGGAAACCGGCATGGCGCCCATTGGCGGAATGGATCCGCCATCGCCGACTATCGACATGACCTCGTCATAGCTCAGCCCCATAGGCGAACGTCCGGCCCCGTTAAGACCGTATACCTGCCGGGTTTCAGGATCCCAGATGATCACGAAGATATCGCCACCGATGCCATTACCGGTGGGCTCCATCAGACCAATCGCGGCATTCGCAGCAATGGCCGCGTCCACGGCGTTCCCGCCGGCCTGAAGCACATCAATCGCCACCTGGCTCGCCAGAGGATGCGCCGTCGCCGCCATGCCCCGCGTCGCAGTGGTCACGGATCGCGTCGCGTAGAAATCGCCGCTGACCCGGTCACCCGGGATCGATTGTGCGCCCGCTTGCGCGGTTATGACCGTCGCGCCCAACAGGCTGGCTTTTGCCAGAACAGAAAAAAACCGGACCATTTTACTCCCCAATATTTATGGCATACGCCCATTTATTGTTAGCGAAATACCTAGCGCAGATCGCCTGGGCGTCCACCGGACCAGGCCAAGCGCATCGCTCAGCTTTCTGGATCAGACGCTCCGTCCATTGGTGTGCGGCGGGCGACGAAATAAAGACCGCTGCCCACCAGAAGGATTAATCCCAACATCATGAAGGCGCGCGGGCTGGCGTGGCTGGCCACCCAGATGGTCGAAGCGGCTGCAAACAGGGCGATCGGCAAATGCCAGATCGGAACGGTCTTCTCATCGCGATATTCAATCACCGGAAGCGCTACCGATGACAAGAGATACATAACAAGGCGCGAAAGTGTGCTGGCGGCCGCCAATGCGGCGAAACCTCCCCAGAGGCTGAACAGAATGGCGCTGCCGCCATAGAACAGGATCGAGGCATCCGGTGTCCGAAAGCGCGACGAAATGTGCGCAAATACGCGTGGCAACATGCCTTGTTCCGCCATGCCATAGGTCATGCGCGGCGTCACAATTCCGCCGCTGAGCGAATTGCCGGCAATAGAAAATGCCGCCGCAATAGAGATCACGATGACGCCCGCCTGCCCCATCAGATCACCCGCGGCTGCAGCCAAGGCACTTTCGCCTTCTGTCACCACCGGCGACACCGCCAGATAGGCCAGGATCACCAGCACATAGAAGACGGCGACCACGCCGATCGTCACCAATAACGCGCGCGGCACGGTCCGCCTAGCATCGCGAACTTCACCGGAAGCAAACGTGCCGTTCTCGAAGGCCATGAAAGCGTAGAATGTCAGGAGGACCACGCTTTCAAAGGCTGAAAATTCCGGCAGACTCAGATTGATCGACGGGTCACGGGTTGCCAGCCCGACGACCACTAGCCCGGCCAGGGGCAGAATTTTGACGGCCGTTATGATGCCAAGCAGACCAACCGAAGCCCGCATACCGACCAGATTAACCCCGGTGGTAAAGGCAATGAAGGCAACGACGGCGGTCGTTTTTAAAGCGGGATCGTTCAGAACCGGAAACAGGACGGCCAGATAGGCAATAGCGACATGCGTATTCGCGGCTATTGCCACAACGCCGGACGCATAGCGCGCCCAGCCTGCCTGAAACCCAAAAAACGGCCCGAACGCGGTTCCGGCATAAAGTATGGGGCCTCCATGATGGTCAAACCGGGCCGCGAGTTTGGAAAACACAAAAGCCAGAGGCAGGATGACCCCAAGGCCGCAAACCATCATCCACGGTGCGAAATCACCGACGGCTGCAACCAGCACGGCGGGCAAAGCGAAGATGCCGCCCCCGATCATGCCATTTACCGGAAACAGGGAAGCGCCCCAAAAACCAACGGTCCGGGGCAGCGCTTTTTTCTCTGTCATGAAAGCTCCCACAATCCTGACCGATACTAGTCAGAGAGGCGTTTCGGAAACAAGGGCGGCAGAATGGCTCTGCGCCGCCCGGTCACATCCCGCCTCCCCGGCTGGCGGGGCGATAGACGATCGAGTGACCGCGTCCTATTCCGGTTTGCGGAAACGCAGGGTCATACGGTCGGATTCACCAATCGCCAGGGTTGCCTCATTGTTCGTGGTTGTCGGGGGCAGCCGCCAGACAAAGCCATCGGCGGGGTCATTCGGGTTGGCGTTGACCTCGCTGACGTCCTCGAGCACGAAACCGGCCCGCTCGAACGCCGCAATCACATCGCTTTGTTTGAGATAGCCATTATTACCGCTCGCAAATTCAGCATCGGCACTCTCCGGTGCCCGGTGCTGGACCACACCAACCACGCCGCCGGGAGCCAGAATATCGAAGACTTCAGCAAGAGCCGTATCGATCATCGGCTCTTCGAACCGGAAGAGGTGATGAAGCGCCCGGATGAAAAGCACCATGTCCGCCGAGCCATTTTCGGCATCGGGTATATCGTCAATGGTATATCCGACAATGGGCTGCGCACTGACCACACCGTCGACACTCATATAGCGGCTCATCTGGCTGATATCGGCACCGAACCGCTCATAGTTTTCTTCACTCCAGCTGGGGAACATCTGCGACCACAGGCGATCGGGATAGGTCACACCGATCAGGCGGCCCTGCTCGGCCGTCAGCGGCATCAGAATTTGCGAATACCAGCCCCCATTGCCCGGCAGGACTTCCACAACGGTCATATCCGGCTCGACGCCAAAGAAGCTCAGGGTTTCCTGGGGATGGCGCCAATCATCGCGGGCGCGGTTTTCATCGCGGCGTTCATGGGAAATGACCGAGGCAAGATCCGTTGACGACGCGACTGCATCTTCAGGCATTCCAGAGCCGGCAGCGCCGTCTGTTTCAACCTCAGCCATTGTGCCGCTGTCGGCTGACATCTCCCCGGCATCGTTGCCAGGCGCGTCCTCACCGGCCGAACAGGCCGCCAAGATTAGCGCCAAAGCGCTGACATATCCGATCTTTTCCATGAAACCCTCCCAAAATATCCCTCGCGCAGGCACCGCCTGTCACGTTTCTCCCAGCATAGGCGGTGGGTTGATCACACGACAAGCGCAGATCACCGGCAATCGGAGCCTACGTGTTCACAATCGTTTGAGGGGGTGTGACAGGTTTCAGTACCGGCATGCGCGCCCTGGCTTTTTGATACGCGGACGTCATGACAACGCGCCTGACCCGCGCCTTGGCGGCAGCCTTCAATACACGAAGCGTGCCGCGCACGGCATAGCCTTTTTCAGCGAGTGCAAAGATAAAATGTGCGCCCAGAAACTCGTTCGCGCCGGTTACCAATACGTTCATGTTGGCCCTGACCTGTCTGCGGAAGCCCCTACCCCAAGGCGCCATTTTGAGCCCGGAAGACGCCCGATGACCAGCCAATTTTCACCAATCCGGGCGATACAATTCCTGTTCGGACAAATAGCCTTGGTGAGGACCTGAGCATTGCGGATCTGCTTAAATTTGCGATCCGACCTGCTAGTCTGGCGCTTAAAGAATTCACGGGGCAAAGTCGGCGAGATCCAGGACTATTCGATGTGCTGGGGCGCAGCGAAAGCAGGCCGGTTTGACCAACCCCAGGCCGATCGCTGGAAAATCCAGTCGACCTTTGACTATGCCTATCATTTCGACGCCGGCCTTTATACCGCTTTTCTGCGCGAATATGCGGAGGCACGCGGGGTCGTGCGCCATGAAGGCAAGGTTGTCGATGTCCGGCAAAACATCGACACCGGATTTGTCGAGAGCGTCAAGCTGGACAATGGCGAAGAATACGCTGGCGAGTTCCTCATCGATTGTTCTGGATTCCGGGGTCTCCTGATCGAACAGGCCTTGAAGACCGGCTATGAAGGCTGGAGCCACTGGTTGCCAGCAGACCGCGCCTTGGCGGTTCCCACCACGCATGGCGGCGACGGCATGACCCCCTATACCCGCTCGACCGCGCGGACTGGCGGCTTTCCGCTGTGTTCTACGAGAGTTTTGCAAGCAGGCCGATGAGAAGTCCATTGAACATTGAACTTGTTTGAACTCGTGGATGTGTTCATGGTCCGCCAACGGGGGGACATATGAACAACGCTCTGGCACTTGATCCATTACAGGTGGGAATCTTTGCGGCGCTGACGCTGGCAATCGGCGCGCTGACCTGGTGGCGTGTCTCCGCCATGAAGAAAACCGCGACCGATGATGAAAGCGAGTATTTCCTCGCCGGGCGCAGCCTGGGCTGGATACTGGTCGCGGGCTCGATCACGCTCACCAATCTTTCAACGGATCAGCTGGTGGGCATGAATGGAAATCAGATGGCCTTGCTCGCGTGGTGGGAGTTGGCGGCGGTCGCCGGGCTGATCATTCTCGCCTTCGTTTTTCTGCCCATTTATTACAAGAATAATTGCCGCACGACGACCGAATTGCTGGGCCAGCGCTATAATGACAAGAATATCAGAGCGCTGATCGCCGCCTTGTTTCTGGCCGGTAACATCATCGTTTTCCTGCCCGTCATGCTCTATACGGGCTCGCTTTTTCTGAAATCCATGTTCGGGGTCGATTGGCCCATTCTGGCGTTTGCGATTCCACTTGCGCTGATCGGATCGGCTTATGCGATCTTTGGCGGTCTGCGCGCTGTCGCGGTCTCGGATGCGATCTCAGGGGTTGGCGTGCTGGGCGTGGCGGTGCTGGTCGTGATCCTGGCCTTGATGGCAATCGATTTCGATCTGTCTGGCATTCCGGCAGAACGCCTGACCATGATTGGCGATAGTGACTCGCCCATTCCCTGGCATACGCTTTTGACGGGCATGATCTTCATCCAGATTTTTTACTGGAGCACCAACCAGACTATCACCCAGAGAGCCATGGCCGCCAAGAGTCTGCGCGAGGCGCAAAAGGGCGTGCTGGCAGCCGCAGGCATCAGATTATTGATCGTGCCGGCCATTGTCGTGATCCCCGGGATTGTGGCGTTCAAGCTGTTCGGAGATGTAGGGGATGCCGCCTACGGCCAGATCGTCGGCGCGGTTTTGCCACCCTGGTTGTCTGGTGCGTTTGCGGCAATGATCGCGGCGGCAGTGCTGACCAGTTTTAACTCGGTGCTGAACTCGTCAACCACGCTTTATGTGCTGGATGTCCACGAAACCTATTTCGATTCCACGCCGAATGTCGGCCGGATGAATCTGGTCATCACGTTGATATTCGTTGGCCTCGCCATCTTGCTGGTCCCGGTCTATCAGAGCGCGGAAAGCATCATCAATCTGGTTCAGCAACTCTTCGGACTCTTGTCGATGCCGATCCTGTCGGCCTTCATTGTCGGGTTGGTTTTCCGCAATGTCGGAGCGGGGGCGGCAATGACGGGCGTGCTGTCAGGTACGGTGATCTATGCCGGCTTCACCTTCCTCTGGACACCGCTGCATTACATTCACCTGATGCTGATCACGCTGATGGCGTCGATTACGATTTCCCTGATCTACAATCGGCTGATCCTGGGCAATCGGGCAGAATTCGTGGGCTTGCCGCGCTAGGTTTTCCAGGCCGCAACCCCCGCCGGAGGCAGGTTTGGCCCGCCGATCAGAAATCTGGCCGTCTCCGGAACCAAACCCTTAAGGCTTTCTGGCTCCAGCCCATAATTGAACGCAAACTCTATATCGCCGAGCTTGCGAAAACGCAGACTGAGACCGGGCGATCGCACGTCCAGCCCGGCGCGCTTGGCGATGAAGCCAAAAATGTTCACAGCAGCCTCATTGTCGGGCCAGCCCGCCAGATAATGAACCTGATCCGCTTCAATCCAGAATGGTGAGCCATCGGCAAAACACGCTTCAACATGCACGCCCAGTTCACTGTCGGGTGCAGGCATTTCGACCTTCTCGCGCCAATTGATCACCTTGCGTTCGCTGTCCACCCAGATGGCGGTTTCGGTGACCGACGGGCGCAGGCTTTCCACGCGCGAAATTCTGATCGGCATCAGCGATTGAAGCGCGCCAGGCGCCAATGTTTCTGGAATGTGGAAATGCTCTGTTTTAGACCCCGTGCGCGGCAAGGCCAGAACGGATGCGGACATTTGTTTTAACTGTTCAATCAAATCGGGTTGCAGAATTGGAAGGCCGGGAAGAACCACCAGCTTGTAGCCGGACAGGTCAGCCGACTGCGGCAGAATATCGATAGAAAGCCCGAGCTGCCGCAATGCTGAATAGGCCTCAAACGCCTGACGCAATAAATCCATGCCTCGTCCCTGTGGCTGGATCTTATGGGCCCATTGGCCTTCGTAATCGAAGATCAGGGCGACATCGCTGCGGGCCGCTTCGCCTGCCTTGATCGCCTCGACATCGGCCGCGACCAGCCGGGCCTCGTCATAGGCCGGGGCCGCCTTGCCATCAGGGCGCTGGAGCCCGGCATGCATGTGTTCTTGTGCAAATGGCACCTGCCGCCAGCGAAACCAGCTGACCAGATCGGCCCCATGCGCGATCGCTTCCAGTGACCAGAGCCGGACCATGCCGGGCAGCGGTGCCGGATTATATGGCGCCCAGTTCACTGGGCCGGGTTGCTGCTCCATCACCCCCCATTTCGGCGAACAGCCGCGATAGAGGTCGTGATGAAAGGTTTGAAAATCCGGATGCCCCTGACGCAACCAGTATCGCTTCAGATCTTCCGGGACCGGGCTGAGATCAAGAAATCCCAGCGGATAGCTGTCCCAGGTGGCGATATCGAGATCGGCCCCAACTTTGTGATGGTCAAAGGCGGTGAAGGCCCCCATGAAGTTATGGGTGATTTCCCGGCCCGGCGAATGTTCCCGGATAATCTCGACCTGTTCGCGATTGAAGCTGGCGACCTGATCGGACGAGAAACGCTGGAAATCCAGCCGGTGAGACGGGTTGGCTTCAGTTACCGTTGCGCCCGGCAAATCGACTTCATCAAAAGACCGGTAGATCTGGCTCCAGAACACCGCGCCCCAGGCAGCATTCAAAGCCTCGATTGTGCCGTAGCGGTTCTCCAGCCAGGCCCGGAAGGCCGCTTGCGCGGCAGGCGAATAGCTTTCGACCGTATCGTGACAACCATATTCATTATCGGTTTGCCACATCACCACGCCGGGGTGATTGCCAAAGCGTTTGACCATTTCGGTGACGATCCGGCGGCACTCACGCCGGTAGGTTTCGCTGGAAAAACAATAATGACGGCGCGAGCCAAACCGGCGTGGACGGCCGTGTTCATCCTGAGCCAGCATGTCTGGGTATTGGTCAATCAGCCATTTCGGCGGCGTGGCCGTCGGCGTGCCGAGGATGAGGCCCAAGCCTTCCGCGTGGAGCGTCTCGATGGCGCGGTCAAACCAGCCCCATTCAAATTGGCCGGGTTCGGGCTCGAACTTTGCCCAGGCAAATTCCCCGATCCGGACACAGGACAGGCCAAGCGCGGCCATCTGGCGGGCATCATCCGCCCATTTTTCCGCCGGCCAGTGTTCTGGATAATAGCAAACGCCCAGACGCATCAGCTGATCCTTTTCATATGGATGAGGCGGCCGGACAGCGCTCTGCCGGGATCAAGCGGAAGTCCTTCCGCCGCCAGGCCGGCACCGAAAACCTCGCCGAGTGGCCATAACTCGGGCGTGCCTTCCAAAGCAATCTCATTGAGGTCATATCGCGCTTCCTCTGCGAGGCCAGACAGGCAGATGCGCGGCGGAAGCGGGCGGGGCGGCGTGTTGATCCGCAGGATACGCACGAGGGCCTGATCGCCTGTCGCGGAGACCAGCATCTGGACATCCGGTTCTTTCCCCGCCTCGCTGATCCGAACCAGCCGCCCCTCGCTCATCCAGTCACGGTGGCGTTTGTAAGTCTCGATGCCACGCTTCAAGACCGCACGATCCTGCTCGCTCAGTTTTGCCGGGTCTGCCTCCAGTCCCAGATGTCCGAAAGAAGCGGTCAGCACGCGAAACGCCATTGGAACTTGGCGGCCGGTCATGGGATTTGGGCTGGGACCGATATGCGCGCCAAGCATTTCGGTAGGAACGATCAGGCTGGCGGCGCGCTGGATGCGAATGCGATCAACAGCATCGGTCGCATCACTGGTCCAGAAGCGCTGGATATATTGTGCAATGCCGGCATCAATCCGGCCGCCTCCGCTGGCGCAGCTTTCAATCTCGACATTAGGATGCGATTGCCGCAATCGATCCAGTAAGGCGTAGAGCCCTTGTGTCTGCAATCCAGCACGCGCAATACCGTCGCGCGTGGCCGGGTAGAGATCGCGATTACAATCCCATTTGAGATAAGCGATTGGATATTGATCCAGCAGCGCAGCAATCGTCTCGAAAAGATGATCTCGGACCTCTGGCAAGACGAGATCGAGCACCAGCTGGTTCCGGCCTGTTGGAAGGCCGGTTTCAGGATGGCCCAGCACCCAGTCGGGATGATCCCTGTAGAGATCGCTGTCCGGGCTGACCATTTCCGGTTCGACCCAGAGGCCAAAATCCATGCCGTTTGCCTGGACCGTGTCGATCAGTGGACCAAAGCCGTTTGGAAACTTTCTCTGATCAACCGTCCAATCGCCCAGGCTGGTCGTGTCGTCATTCCGGCCCTTGAACCAACCATCATCCAGCACAAAGCGTTCAACTCCCAGCTCCGCCACATCCTTCGCGAGCTGTAGGCAATCAGCCTCATTGACTTCGAAATACCGCGCTTCCCAGGTGTTGAAGTGGACGCGGCGTTTGATAGGCCGAGACCGGCGCCGGAACTCCTGATGGAAAATATCCGATACACCCTTCAGCCCGGCATCAGACACGGCGATGATGACCGGAGGGAGGTTAATGCGGCCTCCGGGGGTTAGAACACATTCGCCAGGTGCAAAAAGCTGTTCCGCCAGGATTTGTCCGCTGCCATCCGTTGCGCGTTCGACCGCCAGCCGGAAAGGTCCGCTCCAGGCCAAATGCGCCAAAAGGGCTTTGCCTGAGTTTTCGGTGGTTCGGCCCTCCAGAAGCGTCAGGGTTGGCCCGCCATCAAATCCCGGCCGGCCGCCACGGCCGAGCTGTTCTATTCGGCCAGCAGTCCATCTGCGGCGGGCTGTCTGTCCTTCGCGGCCCCAGCCCCCCGCATGGGTCAACACTTCGTCTGCCCAATCGGGTGTCGGCAGCAAGGCCGAGGCCAGCCGCGCCACACTGACCCGCTCGCTCCCGCCATTTGCGGCATTGCTTTCCATGATCAAAGCATCGCCTTCGAATCGGACTTCGCAATGAACCGAAACCCCCGCCGCTTCGTCCTGGCTCACAAGGCAAATCAGGTCCGGATCCGACTGGATTTCTGGCGGGGCCAAGCGGATGCGGCGGTTAGACGTCACGCAATGGGCTTCAATCTGCGGAATGCCGTGAAAACCGTTTCCATGTTCCGGCATCAGGGCCGGACCTACCGGGACATCCGGACTGGCGGGAAGGCGCTGAAAAACCGGGGCCCGCGCTAGGTCTTCGTGAACTTTTGGACCCAACCAGACCAGATGCGCTTCACCACCCTTGCCTTGCTCGATAATCAGCGAGAGTGTTTCACCTTCCAGACGGGCTCTCATAGCGCCCAATCCTTTTTATGAAAGCGCCAGGCGTCCGTAATGATGGTCTCGATATCCGATCGCTTCGGTTCGAAGCCCAATAGAGATCGAGCCCGCGAGGTGTCGGCGTAAAGCTGAGCGGTATCACCCGCGCGCCTCGGATGGATATTCAGCGGAATTTTCAATCCAGTGACGCCCTCAATAGCGGCAATCACCTCCTTCACCGTTATCCCTTGGCCGGTGCCGAGATTGCAGGCAAAACTCTCGCCGCCCTTCATGAGATGGTCCAGCGCGGCCAGATGCCCCGCAGCCAGATCCTCGACATGAATGAAGTCCCGGACACAGCTGCCGTCGTGCGTCTCATAGTCGTTTCCGAACAGATGAAGCCGGTCGAGCAAGCCGGCGGCCGCCTTCAGCGCGTTGGGAATGAGGTGGGTCTCCGGATCATGCTTTTCGCCGATTTCGGCCTCGGGACTGGCCCCGGCAGCGTTGAAATACCGCAGTGCGGCAAAGCGGAGCGGTGTCGCCGCCGATAGATCCTCAAGGATGCGTTCTACCGCCAGCTTGGTGCGGCCATAGACATTCCCGGGCTTGCGCGTTTCGGCCTCTGTAATCGGCAATTTATCCGGTTGGCCGTAGACCGCACAAGTGGAGGAGAACACAAATCGCTCGCATCCATGACGCGCCATGGCGTCCAGCACATTCAGCGTCCCGGCGACATTGTTCTGCCAGAAGGAAAGGGGTTCGCGTTCGCCAATTCCAACTTCAATGGAAGCCGCAAAATGCATGACGGCGTCAGGCTGATATTGGGAAAACGCATCGTCCAGCGCGTCCGTGTCGCGGATATCGCCCTCGAGCAGTTCGCCCCATTGTACAAACGCGCGATGACCGGCGGACAGATTGTCAAAAACGATGGGCGTATCGCCCCGCGCGGCGATCGCCTTGCAGACATGCGATCCGATATAACCGGCCCCACCGAGCACCAGGATGTTCATTGGTCGCCCCCTCCCGGCACGCTAACCGCCTTCAACGTCGCAAATCCAGCGTGAAGCCGCGTGTTTTGCACTCAGGCTTTCCCTCCAGCCTGCTGCGTCGTTTTTTTGCAACAACGCGACAATACACCCACCAAAGCCCGCCCCGGTCAGGCGCGCGCCCAATGCTCCAAGCTCCACTGCCGCATCGACAAGCGCATCAATTTCAGGCGTGGAGACAGCAAAGTCATCCCGCAAGGAGGTATGGCTTTCATTCATGGCTGCACCAAAGTGTTCAACATCGCCTGCCTTCATCGCCTCAATCGCAGAGATGACGCGCCGATTTTCGTTGACAACATGGCGTCCGATTGGATGAAGCCGGGACGGCAGGCCGGAAAGATCACCCGCATCACACAGCCAATCAAGCTCCAGCAAACGCGCGGCCTCAAGACACGCATCACGGCGTGCTTTATAGCGGCCATCCGCCAACTGGCGCTCGACACCGGAATGGATAACGGCAAAAATCCAGCCATCTGGCAAAGGCAATGGCTCGAAGACCAGCATTCTCGTGTCCAGCGCAATAGCCTCGCCCGCACCGGAATGGGCAACCGCCATCTGATCCATGATCCCGCATGGCACGCCCATAAACTCGTTTTCGACCTGCCGGGCCAATGTCGCGATCTGCGTCAAATCCGTGCTTTCAGGTGCTGCGGCCTTGAGCACACCAACGGTCACGGCCGCCGACGAGGACACACCCGCCCCGGCTGGTATCTGACTGTCGAGGGACACGCTCTGACCTCCCTCGATCCAGCCCTGCCGGCGGGCAGTTTGAAGCGCGCCAAACACATAGTCAGCCCAGCTGCCGGTTTGGGCAGCATCAATCGGAGACGTTTGGCTTCCTTCGAACTGTGCAGATTGCACGCAATCCAGACCCGCCTCACCCTGAGACAGGCGGATTTGAACCCCCAGCGGCAATGCCGCAGGCAGCACTGTGCCGCCATTGAAGTCGATCCATTCCCCGATCAGATTGACCCGGCCCGGTGTCCAGCTTTGCGAGACCATCAAATATCCCGCAGCGCCTTTGCCGCTGCTTTTGGGTCGACATCCACAGTGAAAACACCTGTCGCCTGTTCCACGCTCGCAAGATATTTCAACCGGCCCGCCGAGCGCATGATCGGATAGAATTGGACAGTAAACTGGAAGCTTCCATCATTTTCGCGCGGGGCGGCCTGAAAGCTCATCATGTAGGGCATGGGCTGGTCAAACAGGCGGTCATATCGGGCGACTGTATCGCCCAACAGGCTGGCCAATCCCTCGACTTCGTCTGATGAAAACTCCCAGGGACCCGCACGCCGGGCTTCCGATGAAATCCACACCTCATGGGGAAAGCGCGCATAAGGCGGGCAGTAGGACCGCAACCCGCCGGCTGCCGATACCTCAAAATCTTCAGCCCATTTCTGGCGCTCAGCCTCCAGATCATAACCGCCCGCAAAGGCGGCTTCTGCTTTGGCTTGCGGTTCGGGAACGATCGGGAAGGCATAAATCTGGCCGTGCGGATGCGAGAGCGTGACTCCCACAGCTTCGCCTCGGTTTTCGAAGGGCAGGACATAGGCAGCACCGGCAGCGAAATGGTGCTGATAGCGGTCAATCAGAGCCTCAATCAGAAGCACACGCCGGTCCTGCCCGATCGTCGCAAGCGAGCCTGCATCGTCAGGCGAATAGACGACAACTTCCGCATCGCCTGCCGCTGACCGGTTTTCCCACGGCACTTCGACCGGCGCCGGCGCGGCAGGATGCAGGCTGGGAAAGCGGTTGCCGAACACTGCCAGCTCAAAGTCCGGAAACGGTATTTCTGTAATGGCACCCCCGGGTGTCGCTGGCGCCAGCGGATTGGCCGCCCTGGAGGGTTGGAAAGTCCGGTTCTGACGATGCGGCGAATAAAGCGCCCATTCCTGACGCAAGGGGTGAAAGCGCATCTCCGACGCCGAAGAAACCGGATCCTGGAACTCAGCTCCCGCATCACCGCGAGGCTCGTCATAGCCATAAAGATAGAGCGACCGGCCATCAGGTTTCACATGCTGGCGGCGATAGAACTGGATCGAGCGGCCCTGCAGTCTCTCGGCTTGCATCATCATCCCCTGCTTCAAGGAAGCATGAGACGATTACCCCGGAGACTCAACGCTGCTTATCGGTCAGTTGAGGGTAGGGCAAATGTAGCCGCTCA
Organism: Hyphobacterium sp.; assembly: GCF_965228115.1. Classification (GTDB taxonomy): domain Bacteria; phylum Pseudomonadota; class Alphaproteobacteria; order Caulobacterales; family Maricaulaceae; genus Hyphobacterium. Next base: position 1,566,795 of record NZ_OZ245794.1, read on the forward strand.
AAACAAAATCTGGCAGATCGGCAAATTCACATCTCGCCAGTGGACGAGAACCGATCCAGCGCATCCAGAGCAATCGACATCAGCACAGCCTCATAGCGCGTGAACCCGGATACGGGATCTCGCGAAAGATCGGATTCCGGGTCCACGCCTGTCACGAAGAAAGCGACCGTGGCGCCACGATCCGGGAGGGCCCAGGCACCCCCATAAAGACCATAGGCTTCGCCCGCATGACCGACGAAACGCAAATCGGGATGGCTGGCAATCTGGCCGGGCAAAAGCACGCGCGGTCCACGGCCATAGGCGCGGACGCCCATGGCCTCCTCTCCTGTCCAGACCGGCTCACCCAGCGCATCGCCCATGCCGCCTGGCAGGAAGGCCGAAACAAGGATCGCCAGATCTTCCACACTGGCGCGCAAGCCGCCCTGCGGGGAAAAGAGCGTGCCATTGTCAAAGCTCTGCGGCGCATCAACGGCAACGTCCTCGCCGTCCCGGCGCAGGATCGCCGGGCGCGTCTCCGACAGGGTGTCTCGATCATCGACTTGCGGCACCCAGGCGCCGTTAGACCAGCGGTGCAGTGTCGCGCCGTTCTGGCGGGTGACCCGGGAAACCCCTGACCAGTTGAACCCGGCATCCAGCCCCATCGGGGTCAGCACATGTGAGGCCGCCAGACGGTCGAAACGCTCCTGCGCAGCGATCTCCATAACCTGAGCGGCAAGCCCGTAATTGATATTGGCATAACGCCAGCCTTCACCGGGCGGATAGGGGCAGGTGGCATCCCCGGTTAGAAGCGCTTGCAGGGTGTCTCCGGCCGCTGCCCAATAAACCGCCGGATCGCAAATCCCGCTGGTATGGGACAACAAGGCCCCCAGCGTTACCGGCGCGCCGCCAGGCTGTACCGGCAAATCAAATCCCAGTACGCCGGAAACATCCGCGTCCAATTCGACGAGCCCGTCTTCAGCCAGTCGAAGGGCCGTCAGCGCGGTGACCAGCTTGGATATGGACGCAACCCGCAAAGACGATTGCGGTGTCAACGGGCGTTGCACGGTCATGCCATCCTCGCCGAACACAGCAGCACCTACAGCATGGGACCAGATGATTTCCCCATCACGCCAGACGGCGACAGCGGCACCCGGCACCGGCCGGAGCATCTCGTCTTCTCCGGTCAGCAGGGCCTCCAGGCGCGCCTCGAACGGGGCCAGTTGATCGCGAGATTGCGCACAAGCGGTCAACAGGCTGGCAAACAAAATTGCGATGACCGTACGGATCATGAAGCGGCTTTCGAAGCTTTGGGGTCTCTCAGACTAAAGCGAAGCGGCTTCTGCCTGGCAAGATGCCAAGCCAGGTTCATGATAGAACCGGCAATCGCTGCAAAACTACCTCAGCGTAGTCTGCCAGGCGTGACGATCACCGACAATGAGCAGGGTTACGTCTCTACCCTCGGACGCCACTAGGAAGATCGTATAGGCGCCAGCGGCAGCACAGCTGCTCAGCGAAAGCTCCGCGATCAGCAGGCCGCGTGCGGCGTCATCCGAGGGTGTCGGAATACCGCTTGCCAGGCATCCATGGAGCGACCCGGAGATTGCGCCCTGCGCATCAATGGAAACGCTGCTGTCAGAAAGATCTGCATAGGCCCCTTCCAGCACAGCCCAATTATCCGGAGTTCCGTAACCGGGCAGGCTGCGCCCGTCGAACACGCCCCAGAGGCTTTGATCGATAGCATCGACCGTCAATTGCGTGGCGATGGAGTTCACTGGCGTCCAGCGCCTGCGAATGCCACCGGTTGTACCGCCCGGTGCGACCTGGCCTCCGGCACCGGTCAGGCGGGGCATCGGCTGGGCTTCCAGATCCGCTTCGATTTCGAACCGGTAAATCCGGTCATCGACGATCAGCGCCGCCAACCCATCCGGGGCAACATACGCCTCGCCCCTGCGCAATGTCGGATCACCGTTCGGCATTTCACCGGGTAACCGATAATGGGGCGTTCAATCTGACAACACCAACCAATCCGCTAACGGACGGTTTCCTCTGACATTACGCGGGTTCGCGCTCATATCATCTGTTATTCAGATTTACTCTGATTTGCCGCACTCAGATCGACATGGTCAAAAGACAGGCCGCTGCTCGCCGGTCCGATGCCAGCTGACTTCGACAGCGCTGCCCACACGTAGGGTACGCCGTCCCTTCCATAGGCGAAACGCACACGGCGGGTCATTTCAAGGCCCTCCGCAGGCACCTCTGCGGTCCGGATATTGAACGGGTCGAGATGTGCCGCCAACAATTGACCCCAGGGTCTGGATGCATCGGAATTTGGATCGCCCAGTTGGGTTCTGCGCAGCAGATCATTATTAATCCGTTGAAATGGTATCCAGAAATCCGCAACATCGGTCGTTAGCGAGTACTTCAACGGCGCGATTTGGTCATTTGACTCGGAGGCAGGCAAGTTTTCGAGTCTCGCCAACCAGGCCTCGTGGCGATCAATTAGGGCCACGCCAAGACCAGGAATTTTCTGCTCAATTCCCCACACCAGATTCGCGTCCTCATCGCGGACAAGGAGGGCTGCCTCGATTTTTCGGATAACCGGTGCGCCGGCTAGAACGTCGGGAATGACAATCAAATTTCCAGTGTCGGCTTCATCCCCGTCAATCTCGAACATGCGGCAAGCAATCGCCTGATCACTTGCTTTTCCTGATGGTCCGATCTTGAATTTTTCCCCGAAACTATCGGTGACGATAATCGACTCCATTCGGCAAAGATGACCGGCGGGGACGTCTATCGGCAGAATGAAATAATCATTGCCAAAAACAAGAGCGAATTCGATCACCAATAACTGTGCCAAGTCTGTTTGGTCTGGGTAAACGCTACCGAGATCGACCTCGCTGTCTTCAATTTCCCACCACCTCGGAGACGGCATGCCGGTAAATTCAATTGGCGCGGGCAGTGCCCGTTTTGTGAGCGTGGTCGAGCTGCCCTCAAGATCAGCTGGCGTCTCCGATCGGTCAAATAGCCACCAATCAATCCGGCCTCCATGGTATTCATTAGCCTCCAAAGACAGTGTCTTGCCGTCGAGATGACCTGCAATGGAAAAGCGATATTCCAGACGGTCTGGAACCCAAGCGCTCTCTTCGACCGAAGGCCGCATCTGCTTCATCCAAAGCAACCATTCTTCTGCAGCATCCTTCAGCGCTTGTGCCAAATTCCCGGGCTTTGACACAATTTCCTTCAAGTCGTTGCTTTTCAAAGCTGACGTCAAGACCGCTTCCAGCTCATTGCCATCAGGAACGCGACCTGAATGTAACTCCAGCCAGGAAAGGCTATCTGGCGACAGCCGATGACGCTGGTCGTTGGGGGGACCTTGAAAGGGAAACTTGCGAACGACCTGCGAGCACAATCTTCCGGCGCCGTGAAACTTCAATGTGCGGAGGAACTGCAGTCCGGCTTGGGCCGAAAACTTCAGGCGCGAAAACAAATCCGATATTGCATCGCCTTCAACGCGCGCTTCGAGTGCCGCTCCGGCTTCGACTGGCCGATAGTCGAGCGATTGCATTCTAACATGTGATATCTCACCAACCGAGCTGCGGACTTCCGCCATAACCGGCATGCCCGCATCATTTCCGGCAAACTCGCCGAATTGGTGTTGCCGTGCCAGCAGCCAAAGCGGATCAGCAAGACGGGCGCGAAGCGCATCATCGTATTGATCATCTGCGCGCGCTGGCTCCAAATGGACGCTATCAATCCAGCTGTCACTCATGGCGCATCCTTTCCATCCAGCGCATCAGGACCAAGCGCTCCCTCTCTGACCTCCTCGTCAATCGGCAAGTAAATCGCCGGCAACAACCCGTTCAATCCATTGTTTTCTTTCAAAATTTTATCCAAACCTACGCTGCGGGTACGGATTGATTCATAGGTTTCGTTGAGGATCGCCTCCAGCAACGCTGTGCTCCATTCGTCCCGGTCTTTGGGCGTTACCGCAAGCAGGACAGCTTGCGGCGCGACCGCGTCGGGCGCATCAAAATGGAAGGCTGCACCCGTAACCTGGTCGTCTGCAGGCAAAGCGGATGACCATTCATCGATCAACACACCTGCTATCGGTTCGGACAAATCAAGTGGGTCAAATGAATGCAGCAAGAGACTGGTCGTTGGCGGCAATCCCTTTGCCGACAAGCCAATCCATCTCTGATTTGGCTCAAAGGGGTATTGGATGATATGCCAAATTCCGTCCAATTCATGATAATTGACGATTTCGGCCGCATCGATCGCTGCGGCCAGATAATCCATGGGTTCGCGCGCTTGGCGGATCTTGGGCAACCAGCTTGTAACTGCATGACTTTCAGCAATCTTTGTGTTTTGGGACATGTCTGGTGCGGCCAAATTCGCGCCTAGAGAAGGCTGAAGTGCGGATTGCTGACCGGAATCAAGTGAAACCAATGGCAGTATTGGAAAGGCGCCGCCAAATCCCGACTTTAATGCGTCGGCCATCGCATCCGGCTTTGGTTTAGGTTTTGCCCAATTCATCGACCCCGCGGCAGAAATGACCGCTTGCAAATCGACTTTCCTGGCTAGCGCTTCATGCGCCTCCGTCAGACCAAAACCAGACAGAGTCCGCAACGCATCTAATTTGGCGTTTTCGTCAGACGCCTCGCTGGATAGCAAATCCATTGCTCTTTGATACTGGGTTTCCAGTCTGGCGTAACGCTGGGCCAGTTCGCCGGCATCTACACTGTTTACCGACGCCATATCGGCAATATCCAGATCCCGGGACGTCATCGGCCGGCCGGCACTGAGGCAACGCCAAATGTCAGCACCTAACTTGATCAAGTCGGCAAAACTATTGGCCTGACCGGACTTAGAGAATTGAATTTCAAGCGTACAATCCGGTTGAGGCGACTGTCCCACAAGCGCCGCAATCCGATCCTCGAATTCGGGCCGGCTTTCCGGCAGGGACATGGCAACAACGTCCAAAGGACACAATTCGAGCTCTGTCAGCCGGATCAATCGCTTGGTGCCATCGATCCGCAAATTGTCTTTGGACCGCCAATGGGTCTGGCAGGTAAAATGAGCAGGGTCGCCAATAAGATTTCCAACCCACGCATTGAGCCTCGGTTCGGCGACAGAACGAACATGCCACGGCTTCGCGCTCCATCCCTCCGGCAGCTTTTGGTTTTGGAGTACAATGCCCACTTTCTGCGTTATCACCGTGCCGCGTCGGCGGGTGGAAATCACGTCCATTTCTGGAAGCGGGGTTTCGCCACGTGCCACTGTGTTCAGTGCTGCCGCCGCACGATCAAAATTGCCGGATTGGACCTGGTGCACACCCTCGGCGACCGTCAGATCGGCAACGGCATCCAATGACTGCGCAATCTCATCGATCAAGCTTGTGATCGCCTGACTTTCGGACGATCCGGCGGGTGGGAGACCGTCTTTGCCCCAGGATATCTTGTCGCGATTCTCGATTAGGGCTTCGCCATCGACGACATGGCTGATGCGTGTTTCCTTGGGCGCGTCCTGACGCGTAGAATAAGCGTCCCGCAAAGCGGGAAGATACGCCATCAGCGATTTGTCCGGCAGGGCCTGCAATTGCCGCTCGAACTGATAGCCGAGCAAAGCCTGTAAAGTTTGTCCTTGGCGAATTCCGTCCAGGAGATGCAAGGCTTTACGTACGCGGCCTGATGACAGATCGATATCGAACCGCGCATCCGGATTGCTGCGCTGGGCTGACATCAGGATCGCTGCGGTTTTCGCCTGATTGATCGATGGGGCATGGATAAAGCCGGCATTGCCTGGCGGAGTCTTTGGCGTGTTGGGATTGGCATAACCTGAATTGGCCGTATCTGCCGGCTTCAGATTCTCCAGCCAACCATAACCGCCTATATGCAAGCCACTCGGTTGATTAGCGCGTTGCGATTTAAGGCGTTTTGTCGCCAATGCCGTAGACCAAGCATCAAGCCTGTGGACACCAAGATCGAGCGTTTCACAAAACACACGCTCCAGTTCATCTGCGGGAATTTTGCAGAGGCGGCGAAGGCTATCTCGAAATTGCTGAAGTTCTGATTCCTGAGGAAGATAGCGGCGTCGCTCCCATTGGCTGGAGGTTGCAACGAAACGCCGGCTCGCGGCATTGCGGCCAAATATTTCTGCAATTTGCGCAGGAGTTGATTGGCCCCTCAGCGCTGACTGGAGTGACTGCCGTGATGCATTCACATCAATATCCGGCACACGGGCTGTTCCGATAGCCGCGGCGATAGCAGAGCCAGCCAACATGAATTGACCCAACTGCACAAAAATCTCGAACAAGCTGCCGGGAGTATCGTCAGTGCCAATGGCATCGAGCGCATTGACCTTCAACCAAGCTGAAATCTCGGATGTGTCTTCTGGCATTAACGGCAGAGCGACCCTCTCGGCCGCCAAATAAAATAGTCGCTCTGCCAATACAGAGTCTTTGGAAATTCCAAGCGCCGACAATGCATTTGCCTGGTTTTGAATCAGCGCGCGGACGAGCGCGGAACCGATCGAAGGGTGATCTCCGTCCAAGCCCTTATCGATATGTGTGCTGAATCGGCGATACCATGCGCGCGTAACCGCAGATTTCGAGAGCTTGCTCCAGACATCGGGCTGGGCTTTTGCCTCCTTGTCTGCAGCTTTTGTCCACATTGGCCGCAGCATCTCGACCACACTCGACACGCGCACATCAGCGGAATCTGAAAGGTCGTTGTGCACATCGACAATCGAGACCGGCAGAAATCCATAAGGTTGTTGACCGATAATCAGGGGCGCAAATGGACCGCCTGGCCGCACATTCTCAAATGCAAACTCCTTAACCGCCGACACGATAGAGCCGGTCTTGTCCAACTCGAGCTGTTGCGAGAGAAAACCGCCAAAACCTGCTGGCCAAAGAACCGTCATCATGTCCTGGGTGCGTTTCTCGCTATTGTCCTTGGCCCCGATGACATCGCCTAGAAGGGACGTTGGCAGGCCCAGAGCCTTTGCCAGAAGGTCGGCATCGGATCCGTCTCCCCGCTGAACGGGAGCAGGCTGGCAGGCAACGGCGAATTCATCCCGTGCCATGGCTGCCCGCGATTTGCGCAAATTCTCCCCAGTATTGTTGGTCGGCTCGCCTCGTTCGGCAAATCGGACGCCTGTCGAAAATTTATGCGATTCCAGCAGCCGGCTGAGTTCGTCCACGCTTTCCTGAGGTGACAGATCGGTGGCGACGCCAAAAACAAAAAGGCGCTCAAGCCCGTCGGCTAAATACTTCTCATTGACCGGCAACCGGATCGCCATCCCAACTGCCTCAGCGACGTCAAAATCGGTAAGCCATTTCATCCCGTTGTCAAAAACAGCAGACGCATCCGGCTCGTCAGCATTTGTATCATCGGCTTCCGGGTCCGGGCCAACGGCGAGACTGTCGGGAATGACGCGTCCAAAGGCTGGCGGCAATCGCTCACCTCCCTTCCCATATCCTACTGCAATCCACCTTTCAGGCATTGCAGCGGCCTTAGCCGCTGTTCGCCAGCGCGATTCCGCCAGCTGCAGCGAAGGCAATTCAGGCTGAACTGTTAATTCGCTGTCTGGCGCGGTCGGCAGTGAGGGCGCCAAATCGGCATTTATTGGTGTTGTGAGTTGCTTCACATATAGCGCTCTTGGCGCATCCAGCGCTTGCACGAGCTCTGCCCAGGCAAATCTTTGCCGGTCTTCATCATTTCCAGCGCACCACAAATCCCGCCAGAACACTTCGGCGAGCGCGTATTCATCCTTGCTCAAACCAACTTGATGGTCCTGCACATGGATGTCGTCCGGATAGATTCGGATCAGCAATTCGGTCTTGTTCTGACCGGATCTACGAAATCGTGTTTCCAGCCTGATCGGCAACAATACCAGGGGCAAATCGTCGGTGAGAGCTTTCCAGCCCATTTCCAACAAGAAATTTTCGTGCACAACGGCATCCACTTTGCCGAGATCCACTTCCGTGCGATCAACTCTTTCGCCGCGAACGGTCCCAATACCGCGAACCGCGCGAATTCTTTGATCCAGCCCCTCAACGGCTTTGAAGCTGAATTCACCTTCGCTTCGCCGAGCGATGTTCAGACGTTCGGCCATTTGTTCGGGACTAATCGCCCGCGCTGCCCCTTGCGGCTGCATCCTTCTTGCGGCGAAGCGCTCGGAACGGATTACGTTGCGGATTTGGTCTTTGCGGTTTGGCATTAGGGCAACAAATCGTCTGCGTGGATTTCGACACGAAGCGGCGGTTTTCGCAGCATCGCCGCCAAATGCGCTGAGGTTTGCCCCCAATTACCGGCGGCGCCGGCAGTTTCGAGTTTGGCAAAAGCAGCAGGTGCCTCTGCAGCATCGACAAATGCAGGCAAATTGAAGCCGCCAGGCGACATGAGATCCGACCAGGCCAGATCGCGGTGTGATTTGATGGTCTGAGAGGCCACTTCGTCTAAGCCAAATCTGGGGGCCGACAAATGTTCCTGGATGGAAAAATACCATCCCAATGAATCTGGTCCGCCCGAGGCGGCATCGTCAGCAGTGAGGTCGAAAGCGAAATACAGGATATCCGGCGGCAACCGACCGGAAAAGAGTGGAACAATTTCGTCCTCCGGATTGGAGGATGGCCACCTGTCTTGGGGTTTGCCCTTGGCCGGGATGGCTGGCACCGCAGTGATCACGGTCGAGGGAAACCGCCAAAGGAGTGGAGATCGCATGATCAGAATGATCGAATTTGACCGGCCCAGTTGGGCCCCTAATCGCTGCGTTGGTTTCCATTCGTGTATGGGTGCAATATCCGGCTTTGCGTGAGTTTCTGGGCGTGGCCAGAAATGATGGAAGCCGGTACCTCTTTCGTCGGTTGGGTATCCGCGCCAGCGCAGCTCACGCATTAATTCATGATTCAGGCCGACAAACAGCGCGGCGATAAACCGGTTATTGGTCTCGAGTGCACACAGGCTGTGTTGTTGCACATGCTCAAGCCCAGGAAGGATGATGTCGGGAAACTGATCGGCCACCAATGCCGCAACGGGTTGAGAAAACTCCGGCGACGCCAAAACGGGAACAAATAGATTCTGCTTTGTCACTGGGCCGGCCAAACGCACTTTCTGTTCGATTGCCGCCCCGAGTGTCCTTCTTGGATTCAATGTTGTTTTCAGCTTCCTGACCGCATTTCCAATTCTGAGCGTTTTTTGTTGCGATTCCGCTGCGACGGTCGCATCGGCACTTTGCATGGCCCGATAGCTGGCGGGCGAAATCGCTTGCTCAATACCACCCGTCTTGTTGCGCTGGCGTCCTGAAGCACGGGATCCCGTGCCATAGGCCTGGGCGGCCGCTTGGAGGCTGATGCCATCTGATTGAACCATCTCGCCCGAAACCGATTTTTGAAAGCGGTTCGCGGCTTGATACAGATAAGAGCTATCCATCCGGGCGCCGGTCCGGCTCAACGGGCCACGGCCGCGGGTCAGTTTTTTGAAATGAAGCGACAGCACCGCGTCAGGTGTCGCGCTGTACCGTATCTCGGCCGCCAAAGTCTTACCGGACTCAACCTCAACCCGCCCGGCTACAGCCCCGGCGAATTGAAGCACAGCAGCATTTGACCTCGCATTGAGGGTTCGTTCGAATATTCGTCCGGATACAGCGGCGGCAAAATGTGTCTGGCGGATCAGTTGATTGGCCTTTTCGACCTCACCAATCTGGCGCCAAGCTTCCGCCATAATGGATTCTTGGTTTTTCTGAACAATTTTCGCCCCCAGTCCCGCTGCCGCGCGGTCTCTCGGGTCAAGATTAAGTTGATGCATCCACTTCGGCGCGGCTTGGTCGACTTTTAAAACGCGAGATGGGCGAGCGCCATAAACTGGCGGACCGATTTTCCCTTCCGAGGGATTCTCGGCAATTTTCTTGAATTGACGCCGAAACGATAGGCGTACCGCCTTCGGCCAAACCTGGCGGGTTTTCCCGCTGGGCTTCAGAGCACCTTCAAGGTCGAGAATCGCGCCACCCTTCCGGTCTGCCGCGGTCGTAACAGGCTGGAGCCCGCCTCCCGGATCACGAACGTCCATGGCCCGCTGACCCAGCTGCGGCAGTGGTGGGCGGGCTTGAAGCTTTGAAACAAGCGTTTCGAACGAGCCGGCCTCGCCCGTTTTAAATTCCCAATGAATATAAGCTGGCAGCAGGATGGAACTGTCATTCTGCGACCAAGCCAGAGAGGCATCTTCAGTATCTGCCGCATCACCTTCCGGATTGAAATAGGCCTCTATGCCGACGCGAAAGACGGGCGTGACGATGGCGTGATATTTTTTGTGCGGCATAAGTCGCCGCGGCGATAGCAAGCGCGACAGATTCTGCGTTGGCTTGCTTTTCAGAATGTCAGCGGCAACGGAAAGTGGTCCGTCCGCCTGAGCATGCGCCCAAGCCCAAGATTCCGTGAGATCGGGAAGTTCGGCCACTGCATCACCGGATACCTCCAATGACGCTTTGGACTGCGTATCGCCGGGTTGAAACACAGCCGAAGGCCCCTGCTCGACGACGACCAGCGTCATCCAGGGCAAAAGCCGACCGGCTTTCGCGCCTCCAGGCGAAAACATCCAAGGCAGTGCGGGATCGTCGAATTCGATGCTGCACATGTTGGACGGTTCGAAATCGCTGGCACCGTCTGGCGGGTCCATTCGTAATATCTGATTGGTCTGGATTCCCGTCACATTCCCGGGGCCCATGACCGCAATTGTTTTCATGACGGGGTCGCCGGCATTGGAAACCGTCATGGAAACATTCAATGTTGCAAAGGCTTTGTCCGGTATCAGCTTTCCCGCGGACGGGGCGAGAGCAGAACTACCCGTCCGGAGCCAAGGAATAAATGTCTGTTTTGCGGCGGTCATTGGTTTTGCACCTCCGCCATTGGAACAACCCGGGCTGCATTACTTTCATAAACGGCTTTGAAATAGCTGCCGGCCTCCATCCCCTGAAGCGAGATTCCGTCGACAATGGCATACGCCTGTTCCGTGATCTCTATCATCGGGATTATTTCGTCTTCCGAGAAGAAGCGGTTTGATGAAATCGCCGCCGCGGAATACGCCGAGAGCTTCGAGAGAACTGCCGGACGTTGTGCAAAGGGCAGGTCATTCAGGAAGATGAATTGCAGTTTCGGCTTGTCGACAACTTTTCGTTCCACAAGCTGGTCGATCTCCACGCCATCACCCATGGCGAAGCCGTCGGGTTCGACACTGGCGCCGCTGGACATCAGCTGGAATTGGGGTGCGGACAGTTTTTCTGCGTCGCTCAGATTAAGATATTGGGCTGCGGCAAAATGATCGCTGAGCCGCGCAGGCGTAACGGGTTTACCGTCAACATCGATACCGGAAATCTCGAAAGATTTCGGGCTTTTTAACTCAGCATTGCCTATCCGGACGATATGTTCGTCCAACGGCAGGACGCGTTGTCGAACCGATAGCGCCGACGCCGGATGTGCCCGTTTCTGACCTGACTTCGGTGCCCGCAACATAACGCCTGAACTGTTGGAAATCGGCGAACCAAAAGACCAATTCTCATCTGCGGCCAGCGCGGCGCGTAATTCCGGGCCGGGGTCTGCAGCAATGACGGGAACATTGCCCGCCGATTTCCCGACAGAGACATCAATCGGAATTTTGAATTTGACGACGAATTTGAAACTTACATGGCCTTTTGCCGTCCACGGGCCTGGCCCCGTCACAGTCAACCGGAAACTCACGGACAGAACAGATTTGCCGTTCTTTTTGAGTGCTGCGCCTGCCGCAAGATCAACAATGACGCCGAACGGTTTGAGCTGAATCAGTGTATCGAAGCTGAAATAGGCTTCGACGGAGAACAGGCCGAATTTTGTGTCTTTTTCAGCATAGGCATCGAGCGCGGCGCCGAACTGCACAGTATTTGAAGTGATGGCGAAATAACTCTCCACTCGCAGTCGTGGATTGGGTTTGTTCTTTGTCAGGCTGATGGCCATCCGGTTGAGCGCCGGAAAGCCCGGTGGCGGCGCAAAAGCCGGGTGAAACCCGCCTGCGGACATGATGAAGACCGGATCCTCGCCCCACCGGAGCCGCATCGCCATGTCGCCGGTGACGGGAAACCCGGCAATGTGGGAGTCAAAAAGCGTTGCATCGATCGAGGCTTCTTTCCGCTCAAAATCCAGAATGCCGGCAACGTCCAGCCGGAGTAGGACGACCGGCGCTTCTTCATTGGGTAATGTCAGCGATATCTGGCCAAGAATTGCGAGGCGTATGGGCTTTGGAAGCTCTACAAAAACGCCAATCTCAGCGCTTACAATCGCCGGCGTGCCAAAATTGATAATCAGCATCGGGCCAATTAGGAAGCGGCGTTCGGCTGGCGGGAAGATGGCGGCGAGATCGCTGATGAGTTTGGCAGGATTTTTAAGCGGATCCTCTGGAAATAGAATAGAATCCACGGCACCTGATTTCACCCGGCTGCGCAATTCTTCCGCCGCCATTGTCCGGTTCAAACCTAACAGCCCGCCAAGTCCCGACAAGGTAAATCCGAACCCCAGCTGAATCGGCGGAAACTCGCCCGAGGCGAGGATCAGCAGTGAATAACCATCAGGATCCTTGATCGTGATCAGCCCGACAGCCGTAATCGAGATTTGCGGCGCCTCGAGATTGAGAATTCCGGCATAGCGGCCGAGCTTGACGTCGTGGGACAGATAACCGCCCCCGGACACCATCTCAGCCTCAACGCTGAGTGATCCACCCGTGGGGGGTTTGAATTTCAGAGCGATATCTGCAGGGCCGAGATTTCCGCCTCCTACAGGAAACTCAATGTCCGCCATCAGACCGATCTTCTCGATCGACATTTTTATGGCGCCCAGATCGACTCGCGCCGAGATCGCGCTACTCAATCCCAGCTGGCCGCCGGGTTCGGTCGTCAAACCCAAATGAGCGGTATGCACCGAAATCGTATCAAGCAGGTTCAGATTGACGGTGATGTCGGCTTCGAGATCGGCACCTCCTTCAAGATAAATCCCGCGCTTGCTGTCATAGCCAATGCCGAGATCAAACGGGATTTCCAGCTCGAAATCCGGAAATATCTTCCGGATAAACCCGTCGCCATCACCCGCGCTCAGGGCAAATAGGCTGTCATCCGCACGGGCCAAAATGCCCCAATCAGCATCCTTCCCGGCAATATTCAGGTTTCCGCGCGCTTCAAACGAGCCGATTTCGAGCCGCGTACCGGCCTCGCCACCGATACGGACGATGGGTTCATCATCATCATTTCTCCGCTTGGCGGAAACCTTGGCGGAGAAAGCATTTTCTTCTGAAATATCAGCGAATGTGACGCCTGATGCATCGATGGCAAATCCACCCGTGATTCCGCTGACTGTCCCGTCAATCTGCCATTGGCCAATATTGAAAGCGTAGGGAGCCGCACCAAATGGCAGGAGGGCCAACGCAACGCCGCTGTCACTGTCAATAAGTTGAGCGACTGCGCCAAGCGTCGTTTCATTTCCCAGCGCATCGGTTGGAGGCAATCGGAAACTCAACGAACGCGATGCCATCTCCTTCGCTTCGTCATTATCCAGGATTGATTCAATTCCGTCCGGCAAACCGTAAAGCGAAGGCACATTCAACGCAGTCAACAGGGCCTGGATGCGCGGAAATACCTTCTCCGCCTTAGCTGCGGCATCGCCGGGGTATTCATTTGCAAAACAGGCTTCGGGATTGCTCAGCAGGTCGCCGATCTGCTTGAATTTCAGCCGCGCCCTGCGGTGTTCGGCCCGGAAAATGCCTTGGCCAGGCGTTCCTTGTCCTGGAGTGACGACCGCATCGGCCTTGTCGACAGTGATTCCGGGCAGTTGAAGAAACTGCCACAATATTGGCCGGTACTTTATTAGGTATTGAACCAGCAAGATTTCGGCAATGTCCGCAGGGAGATCCGATAGATCCACCTCTGCGACCCCGGACAGGTCGAGCTTGCTGATACCTTTGAAGCCATTGCCGATGTCCTTGATCTGATCAACAAAAGCCTTGAGATTTTCCGGTGGTTCGGAGTCAAGTGCCAGTTCAAGGAGTTCGATTGCCGCGCTGATTGCCGCCTTAATATCGGTAATCTCGGGAATGCCTGCGAGGTGCCAGCCTAGCACGGCCATCAACTCTCGAAAACGGTATTCACTCTCGGCGGCGGCCACGAGAGGATCAACCAGACGCCTTATTTCACGCTTTGCTGCCTCCTTGGCTCTGGCTTTGGTCATGGCCGCAATCCACTCGAAGACACCGGAGCACAGTGGATTTTCAGGCGAGTTCTGCGTTGGTCGTCGTAAAATCCTTGCCAGTGAACGTCGTGTATGACCGATCCTTGGCTAAAATGGACTTCGCCGATATTGGATCGCCCAACAACTTGCAGGCCACCGATCAAAGCGTAAAGCGCCTCGCGGCCAAAACTAGCCGTTGTCATCGCTCTCGAGAGACGGTCGGAAAAATCGTTCCAATGATCTGGCGTATTCTTAAACACGACCGAAATCGTGTCGAGCGCCTTGCCGACCATTTCCATTGTTTTTTCAGAAGCTTGCTGATTTGAACTCAGTTGACCATCCAAATTGTAAAACGCGGCAACGCCACCATCCTGTTCGAAATATACAGATCGGCAAATATACGATCCGGACTCGGCTTTGTCCGCGCCCCACATCCAGTCGTAGAATTTAAAAGACAACTGAATTATGCCGATTGTGTAGCTTAAGGTATTGTATTTTGTGTACTTTTTTTCGGCTCCGTCGGTGTCGATGCAGAGCACATAGGTCGCTCCCTCAAGAGCTTTCAGATCAAGAATGTCATGTGTAAATGGCGGAATCTGTTTGATGAATTTCGTCGCCTCATAGAGAATTCCACCATATCCCAGATGATGATTGATCATCGTCCCGCCAGACTGATTGTGAAGCGATGAAGACGTCAGACTGGCGATTGTCGCGGCATCCTGAACACCGCTGTGCCAAAGAGGCGCCATTTGAAGACGACCACTAAAAGAATAATGCACATCGCCCGACAAACAGATGACTTCGCGAAAAGGCCGCAGGCCGGACAGTATCCGGCCAACGGCTTGAGAAGAGGCCGACCATGTCTCGTAGTCTTGCGTGTAATTCGAAGACTCCCGGTCTTCTCCAAGCACCAGACTCTTGCCCAAATCCCACCAACTCTCGGCGGCGGTTGTCGTGTATTGCACAAATTCGGTGATCTCGTGACCTAGAATAGGCGAGGGTACAATAGCGAGTGTGTAAGGCTTTGAAGACGAGGCGGCTTTAAGCTGTTCCGAAACAGCGGCCTCGGAGATCAGTTCGCTTGGCGAACGTGGCTCGTGATAATAGCGCTGCGTGCGCGTATCGAGCACAACCGCCTGCCCCCCATCCCAATCGACGGTGTAATGCCAATCGATCGCGCTGGAGGTTTTTTTTATCTGCCCATATCCGGAAAAGCTGCCCGGCGCTGGTATTCCTAACGCCAGCTCAATGCGCGTTGTTTTGGCGGTACCTTCTTTCCTGTCCCAACTATCCAGGTCCTTCAGAAATTTGCCGCCCTTTTGGTCGGGTTCGAATTGATCGGGATCATTACCCCACGCTTGAAATACGGCATAGGCTGTGAGTCCATTGCGAAGAATCCGCCGGCCAAGTTTGGATTTAAGGGCGCGCTTGCCCCAAAGCCCGTCAAGAAACCAGTCATCCGAGATCTCGTGATCATCGAAAATCATATAGACGGGGATATTAGCCAGAGCCCGCCGCACTGAGGCCAAACCCTTGAAGAAAACTTGTAGCTTGTCCTGATTTTCCGTCAGGTTCGCTCCGAAGCCATAATAGGGACCGCTGGGTGTACTCGAATATATGGATGAGGTGACGTCTTTCCCGGCCCAAACGACATTCGACCAGGCCAGCAAATACATTGCGTAGAACTCGGCTTCAGTGAACAAATGACTGCGGCTGTCGTCGGACGTCATCGCCGCGCCGAAACCGGATTTTTTGTCAAGTATGATGTCTTTTCGTTCGCCGGGTTTGATGTCACGTCCTTCTGTTCGCCCATCCTGTAAGGCGGGCAGATTTTCATTGTGACCCGTTAGCGTGTCGCCAATGTCAGTCGCCGCTTGCAACATCAAATCTGCCACATCGTCGGCATAGATTTGATCGCCCGTCAGATAGAGTTGCTGCGGCCGTGGCCGACTATTGCCAGACTTGAGGCTTTCGCCGATAAACCCGTCCAGTAAGGCAAGCGCATCGATTCCACCGCCATGCGGTTTACGGCAAGATCCGTGCACGATTCGCAATTTGTCCCGGTTTTTCGCCGGCAACTCAAAACTGGGCAAGCTATGCCCGGGATAGACCAGTTTCTCTAAATCAGTTGGCGCATCCTTGTGATGAAGAACGCCTTTCCATTGCAACGAGGTATCACCGTCGAGACCGTCACCAATGAATTCGAGATCGTAGTAATAGGTAATCCCGGGCTTCAGCGGGTCGTTCTGCGCCCCGGGCGAGTCAGCCAGTCTGGCGGTGACGACAACGACATGAAGATGGCTTCCTAATCTGATCGTCTTTCGCACACCTTCGAAAAGAGAAATACCGTAATTGGGACCATAAATCTTCAGATGAACAGACGCTTCCTGCCGCAGGGCAATCCAGACAGATACACTTGACTTCGTAACCCGCCGCAGAATTGGCCCGGCCAGAACCAAAGGAATCTCGCCGTCAATCTGCATCCGTGTTGAAAACACAGCGTCGAGATTCATCCGCTTCAGCCCCCCCTCAAGCCTGGAGAAGCGGCGGACGGACAGTCGTCGGCGCCGGCGCCCAAACCTTAAGTTATGGTTAACAGGCCATAACACAGGGTGCTGTCAGACGAAAGCGAAGCGGTCTCAGTTGAGAGCGTTCAAAAATTTCGGCGTCTCTCGGCAAGCGCTCTTTTCAAACCATGTGGGTAAAGTTCCAGACCACCACAGTCCAAATTTTCAGGGTTAAACCACCGCGCACGGCATCTTTCCCCGTTGTCGTCCAAATACTCTATGACGTCTTGTTGGTGATATGCAGTGTCAGGAAAGAGAACGTCAGAAAGAACCACTATTTCATGACCAACCATACCTTGGTGCGAATAGATGTTTTCTAAAAACAAAGGTTTTCCAACAACTTCTACCCGTACTTGGAGTTCTTCTTCAAACTCCCTCAGAAGGGCATCATGCCATGTTTCACCGAATTCCAGCCTGCCGCCAAGCGGTCTGACACCTTTGACACTCCCATCGTCCTGATAAATCTCGCTCGCGAGTAAGCAGGCGTCACGCCATACAAGCCCAAGCGCCTTGAACTGAATGTTCTGTTGAGGTCGCCATACGTTCATTTTCAACACCTTTGCCGTCTTGTACCTTCGCAGACGGGCTGAGTTTTCGCTAGCGTACTATTTCGCCCCCAGCCGGGTGCTGTCAGACGAAAACTGAGTGGCCTCGGTTTTCCAGCACAGGCGGGTTTCAGGCGGCCGGGTCCCGCCATTCCTCTAGCGCGATTTGCCGGGTCGCCTTGAACCGGTCACGGTGATCAACATCAACGGAAAAGATAGTGGCGGTGGAAGGGAAACCTAGTTCGAACTCGCATGACGGCAGGCGGCGCTGCATTCGTGCGCTTCGGCTCCCAGCCAGACCGACAACCGGTCGGGAAACTGCCGTGAGACCTGGTGCCGATTACGGACCGTGGTGCCAAGATTGCGGATCAAACCGTTACCGATGCCATAGATCCAGCCATGAATCGCCAGATCTTGCCCGGCAGACCACGCGTCATGCACGATCGGATTGCATGCGACAGATCGTACCTGTGCGGCGACATTGGCCACGCATAAGGCATCCAGCCGTTTCGACGGGTCGTTAATGCGCAACAGATGAGGTGCCATCTCGTCGGAAACGTCGCGGATCGGTTGCAGCCAGTGATCGAACAGCCCATGACGATCCCCGGACATGGCTGCAGCGATCCCACCGCAGCCATAATGCCCGCAGACAATGACGTGTTTCACTTTCAGATACTCGACCGCAAACTGCAGGACCGAGAGAAAATTCGCATCTTGAGCAGGCGCCAGATTGGCGACATTGCGGTGGACGAAAAGCTCGCCTGGATCGAGGCCGACAATATCGTTCGCCGGAACGCGGCTGTCCGAACAGCCAATCCAGAGATAATCGGGATGTTGCTGGCGGGAGAGCCGCTGGAAGAAGTCCGGATCATTCCGCGTCTTGGTTTCAGCCCATTCCAGATTGTTTTCCAGAAGATCCTCGATCATGGCGTTTCCGGCGGCCCGGCCTCCTCTCCTCAGCGCGTGAATGTCAATGCGATCCAGAATTTGTTCCGATCCGCCGGACCTCCGGCGGGACCGTTATAAAAAGCGCCCTTCAATTGCAGGACGACATGATCATTGAGCCGGCTGGTCGCCACGATATCGAATTCCGAGCCCAGCGATCCGCCGCCGTTTTCCGCCTCGAAATCATGGTAAAATGCACCGAAGGACAGTGTCCGGCCAAAGGGCGGGTCACTGACATTCCAGCCACCGCGGACATAGATGTCGCGCAGCCCGTTCGCTGGAGTGGCCAGAAAAACATCCGCCCAGCCCTGGAACGCATGCAGCGTCGCCAATGGCGTTGAAAAACCACGGCTGCCATCGCCTTCCAGATTTTCAATTCCAAGTCCCGCCGACCAGCCATTATGCGCAACATTGGCATTGGCGCGGAACAGGCCGAGATCAATGCTCAGCGGGTTGTTGGCGTAGTCGGTCTGATGCGCATATTCCAGCGCATAAGTGAAGGTGGGAGATCCATCCTGTGCGATCTCCCCCTGCCAACGCACGCCATAGGTCGCGGTCGACAATGCCATTACATCCTGATTGTCAATCAGATAGGCAAAGCCCGACAATCGCCCGGCCGACGCTGAATACTCCGCCGTCACAATATGCCCGTCCAGATCCCAGTCACCGGCAGGGTGATCATCACCGAGAATCCGGTGAACCCTGTCGAGATAGAGATAGTTGAGGGTCAAATTCTCAACCTGTTGCAGTGTCGCCCGGAAGGCATCGAATGTCTGTTCATTCTGGCGGAAGCCGACATTTCCCAGATAGCGCGCATCACCGAGGATTACGCGCTGCCGGCCCAGCGTCAGCGTGGTGCCTTCAAAGCCGGTATAGGCAATCTGGGCACGGTTCAGTTCGGTCGCTTCCGGATCTGCCACAACCGGATAGACGGTATTTCCGTTGGTCGTTGAATTGAAATCGTCGAGAAGATGCAGGACGTTTTCGCCCTCGATCAGAAAGCGGAAATCATGGCCTGGTCCGCTATCGATCCCGATGCGCGTGCGCAGGGTAAGGGCCTGTGCCGTCTCTGACAGACCGTCCTGATCGACTATTTCGGATCGCAATCGCGCATCCAGAATGAATTCCGGCTCGGCCCGTGCCGACCCGGTCCAAATCATGGCCAGCGCCAGTGCGGCACCTCCTGTCCAATTGGCTTTTGCTTTATTCAACTTCATGTTCGACTCCTCGCACCCGGCTACTATTGAACCAGCGGTGAAGACGCGCCTTTCAACGCCACACCGGTGACCCTGGCCTCGCCAATCACCAGTGAAATGAACTGCGACACCGCGCGCCGCCAGCTGGCATCGCGCAGAAATTCCTCGACCAACGGCCGAGCGGTTTCGAAGTCCGGCACGACCCCTTCCGCAATGTGGTCCAACCGGATGATGTGAAACCCGTAGGGCGTTTCCACAGGCCCAGAGCTGATCTCGCCTGGGGTCATATTGCTTATCGCCGCCTCGAATAGAGGCGTCGTCTGGCCGTTCGAAATCTGCCCCAGGCGTCCGCCCTCGCTGGCCGATGGACAGTCGGACCGGTCCCGGGCCATCCGCCCGAACTGGTCCGGCTTGTCTTTCAGTGCCGCGATCAGAGCCTCGGCCTCCTTGCGAGCGCGCATGTAGGCAAGGGCATCCCGCTTGTCGGCCTGCAACAATATGTGAGAAGCCTCGAACAGGTCCGGAGACCGGAACCGTTTCCGGTTTTTTTCGAAATAGCGCCGGCTGGAAGCTTCATCCGGCTCGGGCACGGATATTTTGGCCTCCAGCAATTGCCGGATCAAAGCGTCGTCCTCTGGCTCGCTGCGGCCCGACCCGTCCTTGACGGGTTGCGGTGTCAGATCGATGGCGCGCGCTTTTTGCAGAAGCGCCTCGCGGATGACCAGTGCTTCTGCTGCGGCTATCCAAGCCTTCTCAGGCCGGTCGGCCGTGTGGTTCTGGGCTTCGGTTGCGATGGCCTCGGCCGGAATGGTCTCGCCATTCACAGTGACGGGAACCGGCTCTTCAGGCGTGTTCGAAATCAGGGAGGCAGTGCTCATTTCGCGCTCCCCTTCGGCGCGCGGCGGCGCACGATCTGATATCCGCTGCGGAACACATAACGGACAGGGGCCGAGAACATGTGCACCAGCCTAGTGAATGGGAAGACGAGAAAGATCGTCAGCCCCAGGAAGATGTGCATCTTGAAGATCCAGTGAGCGTGAACAATGTGCTGTGCCGCATCAGCCTGGAAGGTGAATATGCCCTGCGCCCAGCTCATGAAGGTCACCATTTCATGGCCATCCAGATGGTTCACGGAAACGGCGATCGTGCCGAGGCCCAGCACCAGTTGCGCATAAAGCAGCAGCAATATGGCCATGTCGGCGAAGCTGGTGGTTGAACGGATACGCGCGTCGAACAGGCGGCGATGCAGGAGGAGGCTGGCACCAATCAGCGCCAGAACACCGGCAACACCACCAGCGATAATGGCCAGCAATTGCTTGGCACCATGGCTGATGCCCAGCGCGTCGAACACGGCAATCGGCGTCAGCAAACCGACAAGGTGGCCAAAGAAAATCACCAGCACACCGAGATGGAAGAGAACCGATCCCAGCACAAGCTGACGTCGGCGCAAGAGCTGGCTGGAGCCCGCCCGCCAGGTATAGGGCTCGCGGTCGTAGCGGATGATCGATCCGATCGCGAGAACCGACAGGCAGATATAGGGATAGATGCCAAACAGTGCGGTATGGAGGAAATCGATCATCCTGGTTCTCCATTGCCAGAGAGTTGGGGTGGGGGCGGTACCATGTCCGCCAGCATGTCCTTGGCGACCGGGCATCCGGCATTGGGATCAGGGCCGAAAACGACCTGTTCTTCTTCCCAGGCCTTGTCGAGCGCTTCGAGGCTCTGGTCCTCGGAAGCCGGCGTCTCGACAGCGGCATCCAGCGCGGCGTTGCGGTCAGCCAGACTGCCCAGCGCCCGGAAGACGCTGGCATAGATGCTGTCTCTTTTGCTCAGCCGGTCGGCCAGCGCATCGGTCACATGAACCGCTTCGCCCAGCAGAGCGCGGGCTTCGTCCAGCGCCTGCATCGACAGGAACTCCAGAAAGAGCGGCAGGAAGTCCGGCAATTCATTGGCGGCCGGCTCCAGACCGTGGCTTTCATAGAGCGCCTTGAGATTGACCATGGCCTGGCCGCGGTCCCGGCTTTCGCCGTGAACATGCTCGAACAGATGCAGCGATAATGACCGCGACCGGTCGAACAATTGCACATAGCGCTCCTGCAGATCGTAGAGATCACGCTCGGCCAGCTGGCCGGCCAGTTTTTCCAGCGCCCGGATCTGCCGAGCCGGGATAAGCGCCTCGCCCGCCAGAACAGGACCGAATTTAGGGGCGACCGCAGCGATCTCCTGTGTCGGATAATTGAGCAGGGCCGCCAGAACCTTGAATGTCCGTGTCATCAGCTTCTCTCCATCGGGGTGACCTGGGCACGCCGGCGAGACCCGCCGAACAGCGAGGCCTTGCTGGAACCATCCGAACAACCATTGCCGAAACTGAACCCGCATTCGCCGCGGATATCGAAGGCCTCCTCGGCTTCTTCCCGGTGGGAGGTCGGAATAACGAACCGGTCTTCATAGTTCGCGATCGCCATGATCTGGTACATGTCCTCGATCAGGGCCTGATCGAGCCCGACAGCCTCGGCAATCGAAGGATCGACCACGCCGTCCACGGTCTTGGCGCGCATATAGGCCCGCATTGCCAGCATCCGCTCCAGCGCCAGCGCCACCGGAGCTTCATCACCCGCAGTCAGCAAATTGGCGAGATAGCGCAACGGGATACGCAGCGAGCGTACATCGGGCATGCCATTGTCGGATTCAATAGCACCCGTCTCGGCCGCATTCTTGATCGGCGAGAGTGGCGGCACATACCAGACCATGGGCAGTGTCCGGTATTCCGGGTGCAGCGGGAACGCCACCTTCCAGTCAATCGCCATCTTGTAGACCGGCGATTGCTTGGCCTCCTCGATCCAGGCCTCGGGTACACCATCCTTGCGCGCCTGCTCCTGGATTTCGGGATCGTTCGGATCCAGGAAGATGTCGAGCTGGGCCTGATACAGGTCCTGCTCGTCCTCGGCAGAGGCCGCTTCCTCGATACGGTCGGCGTCATAGAGCATCACGCCGAGATAGCGGATGCGGCCGACACAGGTTTCCGAACAAACTGTCGGCTGGCCGACTTCGATCCGCGGATAGCAAAAGGTGCATTTCTCGGATTTGCCGCTGGACCAGTTGTAATAGATCTTCTTGTACGGGCAGCCGGACACGCACATACGCCAGCCGCGGCATTTCTCCTGGTCGATCAGGACAATGCCGTCCTCATCCCGCTTGTAGATCGCGCCCGACGGACAGGCCGCGGCACAGGTCGGGTTGAGGCAATGCTCGCACAGGCGCGGCAGATACATCATAAAGGTGTTTTCGAACTGGCCGTAAATCTCCTTCTGGACGCCCTCGAAATTGTAGTCTTCCGAGCGCTTGGAGAATTCACCGCCCAGGATCTCTTCCCAGTTCGGACCCCATTCGATCTTTTCCATCCGTTCGCCGGAAATAAGCGATCGCGGACGTGCCGTCGGGAAGGCCTTTGATTCCGGCGCACTTTGCAAATGCCCGTAGTCGAAAGTGAAAGGCTCGTAGTAATCGTCTATCTGCGGCAGGTCCGGATTGGCGAAAATCTTCGCCAGAATCCGCCATTTCGACCCCATTTTCGGGTGAAGGCTGCCATTCTTCGAGCGTTTCCAGCCACCATTCCAGCGGCCCTGGTTTTCCCAGTCCTTCGGATAGCCGACGCCGGGTTTTGTCTCGACATTGTTGAACCAGGCGTATTCAACGCCTTCGCGGCTGGTCCACACATTCTTGCAGGTTACCGAGCAGGTGTGACAGCCAATGCATTTGTCGAGGTTCAGGACTTTTCCGATTTGTGCGCGGATCTTCATTCTGCCGCCTCCATTGCATCGGCAGCCGGCCCTTCCAGCCAGTCGACCTTGTCCATCTTGCGGACGATCACGAACTCATCGCGGTTCGAACCGACCGTGCCGTAATAGTTGAAACCATAAGATTGCTGGGCGTAGCCGCCGATCATGTGGGTCGGCTTCAGCGTCGCCCGGGTCACCGAATTGTGGATGCCGCCGCGTTGCCCGGTCAGTTCCGAGCCCGGAACATTCACGATCTTTTCCTGGGCGTGGTACATGAACAGCGTACCCGGCTTGATGCGCTGGGACACCACAGCCCGAGCCACCAGGGCACCGTTGGAATTATACGCCTCGACCCAGTCATTATCGACAATGCCCGCGGCTTTCGCGTCATCTTCCGACAACCAGACAATCGGCCCGCCCCGCGACAGCGTCAGCATCAGAAGATTGTCGGTATAGGTGGAGTGGATGCCCCATTTCTGGTGCGGCGTGATGAAGTTCAGCACGACCTGCTGATTGCCATTCGGTTTGGAATCGATGACCGGGGCCACCGTCGCCGTATCAATCGGCGGCCGGTAGACACACAGCCCCTCCCCGAAAGCCAACATCCATTTATGGTCCTGGTAGAGCTGTTGGCGGCCTGTCAGGGTTCGCCAGGGAATGCGCTCATGCACATTCGTATAGCCAGCATTGTAGCAGACCTTCTCGCTCTCCAACCCGGACCAGGTCGGCGAGGAGATGATCTTGCGCGGTTGCGACACAACATCGTGGAAGCGGATTTTCTCGTCTTCCTTGGGCAAGGCGAGATGGGTGTGATCGCGGCCGGTATTCTTCGACAGCGCATCCCACGCCTTGACAGCCACTTCGCCATTTGTCTCTGGCGCAAGCATGAGAATCGTCTCGGCTGCATCGATCGCTGTCTCGATCTTCGGTCGGCCTTTCGACACGCCTTCCTCCAGCACCACACCATTCAGCGCGGCCAGGTTTTCGACCTCGTGTTCGGTGTTCCAGCTGATGCCCTTGCCGCCATTGCCCAGCGAATTCATCAGCGGGCCGAGTGAGGTGAATTTTCGGTAGAGGTCGGCATAATTTCGCTTGACCACCGTTATATTCGGCATGGTCTTGCCGGGCATTGCTTCGGTCTCGCCCTTGCGCCAGTCCTTTACATCAAACGGCTGGGCTATCTCGCCCGGCGTGTCATGCAGGATCGGCGTCAGGACGATATCGGTTTCTTCGCCCATTTCCTCGGGCGCGATATCCGACAGCTTCTTCGCCAGCCCCTTGAAGATGTCCCAGTCGCTGCGCGCTTCCCAGGCCGGGTCTACAGCCGCCGTCAGCGGATGGATGAAGGGGTGCATGTCCGATGTGTTGAGGTCGTTCTTCTCGTACCAGGTAGCGGTCGGCAGAACGATGTCGGAATAGACGCACGTCGTCGACATGCGGAAATCAATCGTCACCAGCAGGTCCAGCTTTCCTTCCGGCGCCTCTTCATGCCAGTCGACCTCGGACGGACGATGGTCAGCATCGGCTTCCTCGCTCATCACGCCATGGCGGGCACCGACAAGGTGTTTGAGGAAATATTCGTGCCCCTTGCCGGAAGAACCCAGCAGATTGGAGCGCCAGACAAACAGATTGCGTGGCCAGTTAGACGGATTATCAGGGTTCTCGCAGGACATGCGCAGATCGCCATTGATCAGGCTATCGACGACATATTCCTTGGGGTCCTTGCCGGCCGCTTCGGCAGCCTTTGTAATCTCGAACGGATTGGTCTGCAGCTGGGGCGCGGACGGCAGCCAGCCCATACGCTCGGCGCGGACATTCCAGTCGATCATCGCCCCCGACCAGTCACCTTCCGGTGCGGTGGGCGAGACGATCTCGGCCACATCCAGTGTCTCATAGCGCCACTGATCTGTGTGCGCATACCAGCAGGAGGTCGAGTTCTGGTGACGCGGCGGCCGGTTCCAGTCGAGCGCGAAGGCCAGCGGTTGCCAGCCGGTTTGCGGCCGCAGTTTTTCCTGTCCGACATAGTGCGCCCAGCCGCCACCGGACTGCCCAATACACCCGCACATCACCAGCAGATTGATGATGCCGCGATAGTTCATGTCCATGTGGTACCAATGGTTCAGACCGGCCCCGAGAATGACCATGGACTTGCCCTCGGTCTTCTCGGCATTGGTGGCGAAGGCCCGTGCCGTCGAGATAATTTTCTGACGGTCGACACCGGTGATCTGCTCAGCCCAGGCCGGCGTGTAGGGCTCGACCTCGTCATAGCTCTTGGCCAGATGATCACCGCCCAGGCCGCGGTCGAGGCCGTAATTGGCGCATAGAAGGTCGAACACGGTCACGACCAGCGCCTCGCCATCGGCCAGCTTCACCCGCCGGGCGGGCAGTTTGCGGCTCAGCAGATCCGGATGATCCGTGCCGGCAAAATGGTCATGGTGCTTGTTGCCGAAATACGGGAAGGCGACATCCACCGCCTCGTCATGGCGATCGTCCAGGATGAAGGAGAGCTCCAGCTCGACCTCGTCTCCCTTGCCATCCTTCTGCTCGAGATTCCACTTGCCGCTTTCACCCCAGCGGAAGCCGACCGAGCCTTGCGGCGCCACATAGCGTCCGCTCTTGCGGTCATAGGCAATTGTTTTCCATTCCGGATTATTGTCCTCGCCCAGCGCACCATCGAAATCCGACGCGCGCAGCAGCCGACCCGGCACCAGACGTCCGTCCTTTTCCTCCAGGCGGACAAGGTTGGGCATGTCGGTATTTTCGCGCGCATAACGTTCGAAATACGGGGCCTGCCGGTCAAGATGATATTCGCGCAGGATCACATGGCCCATTGCCATGGCCAGCGCGGCATCCGTGCCCTGTTTTGGGTTGAGCCAGATATCGCCGAACTTGGCGGCTTCCGAATAATCCGGGCAGATCACCGCGCTTTTCGTCCCGCGATAGCGCGCCTCGGTATAGAAGTGCGCGTCCGGCGTGCGGGTTTGCGGGACATTCGAGCCCCAGATCAGCAGAAATCCGGAATTATACCAGTCCGCTGATTCCGGAACGTCGGTCTGCTCGCCCCAGGTCTGCGGGCTGGCCGGCGGCAAATCGCAATACCAGTCATAGAATGACATGCAGACCCCGCCCAGCAGCGACAGATAGCGCGAACCGGCGGCATAGGAGACCATCGACATGGCCGGGATGGGCGAGAAACCGAATACCCGGTCCGGGCCATATTCCTTGGCGGTATAGGCATTCGCCGCAGCAATGATCTCATTGACCTCGTCCCAGGTCGCGCGGACGAAGCCGCCCGACCCGCGCTTTGAGACATAAGAGGCCCGCACTTTCGGGTCGGACTGGATGGACCGCCAGGCGGCCATCGGTGCCAGCGTTTCGCGTGCCTTGCGCCAAGCCTTCAGAAGGCGCGAACGGATCAGCGGGTATTTCAGGCGATTGCCCGAATACATGTACCAGGAATAGCTGGCCCCGCGCGAGCAGCCGCGCGGCTCGTGGTTAGGCAGGTCAGGCCGGGTCCGCGGATAATCCGTCTGCTGGGTTTCCCAAGTGACCAGCCCACCCTTCACATAGATCTTCCAACTGCAGGATCCGGTACAATTCACACCATGCGTCGAGCGGACAATTTTGTCGTGCTGCCAGCGCTTGCGGTAGGAGTCCTCCCATTGCCGGTCCTCGGTCGTGGTGATGCCATGCCCGTCGGAAAAGGTGTTGGTCTTACGCGTGAAAAACGTCAGGCGGTCAAGGAGGTGGCTCATAATATCAATCCTTTATGGGTTTTTCACATCGGCGCCGGGACGCAGGTAGAACCACCAGTTGATGGCGATGCAGATGGCGTAGAAAACAGCGAAACCGATCAGCGCGTATTCGGGCGTAGTGGCTCGGATCTGCTCGCCGAAAACCTGTGGAATAATGAAGGCGCCATAGGCAGCGACCGCTGAGGTCCAGCCCAGGACCGGGCCCGCCTGCTCACGGTCAAAAACGACGGCGATGGTGCGGAAAGTGGAGCCATTTCCGATGCCGGTCGCGGCAAACAGGATCAGGAAAAGGATCAGGAAAGGTGTGAAGTATTCTTCCGGCGTTGCTGAGCCATAGGCCTGTTTCATGAACCAGGCGACACCCAGTGCACATATGACCATGACGACCGAGATGATTTGCGTAACCAGTGCACCGCCGAATCGGTCAGCCAGCTTGCCGCCTATCGGGCGGATCAGCGCCCCGATAAACGGGCCTGTCCACGCGAACATCAACGCGCTCGGCCCGTTAGAGTTTACCGTGTCGTGGGTCATCACGCCATCGACTATCAGGTGCTGGAAGCCGAAGATGACTTTGATGGCGAGACCGAAGGCCGCAGCATATCCAATGAAGGATCCGAAGGTCATCGTATAGATCACCGTCATCGCCCAGGTGTGGTTGTTCCGGAAGATTTTGTACTGGTGATTGAGGCTTTTACGGATGGCGCCGGGAATAGCCTTCAGGGCGAAAACGGTGGCCGCGATCACAGCGGGTAAAACCAGCCATTTCGACACGCCCCAACCCGAACCACCGGTCTCGGCCGGCAGCATCAGCCACAGGCCAGCCGCTGCCGTGATCAGGCCGATGGCCAACATGCCGAGAATTTTGGCAAAAGCGGCTGGCGGCGAGCCGATATCCGGCGAGACATGCTCATCGCGGATATTGTTCATCCCGAACCACGCCGCGATCACAATCGGCACCAGGATCACCACCCAGATAAAGCCTGCATTGTGCAAGTAGGTTTCCGTGCCTGCGGGAATCCGCCCGATCAGCGTGCCGGACATATTCTCCAGCACCATTGGCGCGCCGCCGAAAATGCCAGCCGTCATCACCAACGGGATCAATATCTGCATGGTGGTGACGCCGAAATTTCCGAGACCGGCATTCATGCCGAGCGAATAGCCCTGAATCTTCTTCGGGAAAAAGAAGCTGATATTCGACATCGAGCTGGCAAAATTGCCCCCGCCAAAGCCGGACAGAAGTGCCATCAACTGAAACTTCCAGAGCGGTGTTTCTGGATCCAGTAGGAAGAATCCCGTGCCCGCTGCCGGAATGATCAATAGAGCTGTTGTCAGGAAGATGGTGTTCCGCCCGCCCGCCATCCGGATGAAGAAAGTAGACGGGATACGCAAGGTCGCGCCGGAAAGGCCAGCGATTGCGGCCAGGGTAAACAGTTCAGACTGGGTGAAATCAAAACCCAGATTGATCATCTGAACCGTAATTATCCCCCAATAGAGCCAGACCGCGAAACCGCAGAGCAGCGCCGGGATGGATATCCATAGGTTCCGGTTAGCAATTTTCTTGCCGGTGGATTCCCATTGCTCCGAATCTTCAGGGTTCCAGTCGTAGAGGTCTTTAGCCATTTTGGTTTCCTTGTATTTCAGGTGTGCCGTGGTAGCGCTGGCAGGGGATGACAGACCACCACGGCCCTGGCTCAGCTGGCCTTCGGCGCGGGGAGAGGCGCGTCAGGCACGTCGCTGAGATGGGTTTCATCAGCCAGTTGCGGGAATTTGCGGCGTTCCATCCGCCGAATGGCAACATGCATCCAGAGCGTGGAAACCAGCACGATGAGGAACATCAGCATGAAACAGCTGGTCCACACACCGGTGAGATCATTCATGATGCCGAAGCTGATCGGCAGCACGAAACCGCCCAACCCGCCAATCATGCCCACCAGACCGCCCACCGCGCCGACATGGTGCGGGTAATAGACCGGGATGTGCTTGTAGACGGCCGCCTTGCCAAGCGACATGACAAAGCCGAGACCAATAGTCAGAACGGCGAACGCAGTAACACCGATGCCAAAGCTAAATTCGATTGGTCCATCAATACCGCTGACGATGTAGCGTGTTTCCGGATAGCTGAGCACGAACAGGCAGATCAGAGAAATGATGAAGGTGAGGTACATCACGAAACGTGCCCCCCACTTGTCGGACATCCAGCCGCCGAGCGCGCGGAAAATGGAGGCCGGCAGAGAATAGGCTGCGGCCAGCATACCCGCCGACTGGAGGCTGAGATCATAGGCGCCGACATAATAGCGCGGCAGCCAAGAGGCGAGCGCCACAAACGCGCCGAAGACAAAGAAGTAATAGGTTGCGAAGCGCCAGACTTGCGGGTTTTTCAGCGGCTCCAGCTGCATCAGCGCTGAGGCGGGTTTGGCACCGGACTTCCGTTGCGCGACCAGAACCGGGTCATCCTTGGTAAAGACCCAGAAAATGATCGCCATAAGCACCAATACGCCGGCATATATTTGAGCCGTCATCTGCCAGCCAAACGCGACCACCAGAAATGGCGCGCCGAAATTGGTTACAGCCGCCCCCATATTGCCGACACCAAATATACCTAGCGCCGTTCCTTGGGATTTTGCTTCATACCATCGGGAGACGTAAGCGATACCGATGATGAAAGATCCGCCTGCCAAGCCGACGCCCAACGCTGCCAGAAGAAACAACGGGTAGCTGTCGGCCATGGACAGCAGAAACGCGGCAACAGCCGTTGTCACCATCTGGATCGGGAACATGATCCGACCGCCATATTGCTCGGTTAAGATGCCAAGAAATATGCGGCTGATGGATCCGGTCAGAACCGGGGTGGCGACCAGCAGGCCGAATTGCGTCTCGGAGAGTCCAAGTTCCTGTTTGATACGAACGCCGATAATTGAGAAGATCGTCCAAACCGCAAAGCAGACGGTAAAAGCCAGAAGGCTCATTCCCAGAGCCTGTCTTTGCCGACCGGGTGTGACGCCGTCGAGTGTGTGCATGATTGCCCCCAGATCGATACTGCTCACTTGAGCGAGTTGATAGGGGATTTATAGAAACCTTACTCAAGACAGGGAATTGCAATACTTGTCGCGCGTCAATGCAGCGCACATACAATTGTTGAATGGGAAAATTTTTATTTTCAATTTTCTACAAATCAATAAAGTATAGATAATTTATCAACACCTCACTTGATACAAATCAATTCGCGCGTTAACGGTGGAGGCATCATATTCTTGATGGGGCCAGAATTCCTTTATGCGCGATTCTGATAGAGACCTTGTTCGCAACCTACCGCTCTTCATGTCACTCGACGAAGCTGTTTTGGATGAGCTGCTGAAAGCGTCTTACGCACAACAATTTCCTTCCCATGTAGATCTGATCCGCGAGGGCGACCCGGCCGATTTTCTCCATATCGTTGTGGAGGGCAGTGTGGAGCTGTTCTCATCAAGCCATGACCGGGAAACATCAATGGCTATCGTATCGCCTGTCTCCACTTTCATTCTGGCAGCAACCATCAAGGACGCGCCATTCCTGATGTCTGCGCGAACGATCCAACCGTCCAAACTCGTGCTGATTCCGTCTGGCAATATCCGGCGTATTTTCGATAAAGACCCGGCTTTCGCACGGGCGATCGTTACCGAACTGGCGACCTGCTATCGGGGTGTCGTCAAATCCATGAAGAATCTCAAGCTGCGTACCTCGGTCGAGCGGGTCGGCAATTACATTCTACGCCTGCAGGACAAATCGGCGGGCAAGGAGCTGGTTGAACTGCCTTATGGAAAACGCAATCTTGCTTCCATTCTGGGCATGACACCGGAAAACCTCTCGCGCGCATTCGGAGCCTTACAATCTCACGGGATCCTGATGGATGGCGCGCGGATCGAGATTATCGATCGAAGCGCATTGGAAGCCATCGCAAAGCCGAACCGGTTAATTGATGACCCGGCCAGCTGATAAGCCATGGCTTGCCGGCATCATCCTGGCTGGAGGTCAATCCCGCCGCATGGGCGCCGATAAGGTTGAACTGGAATTTGATGGCCGCCGCTTGATCGACATCGCCCGATCGCTCTCGAGCAAAGCAGGGTGTGATGCGGTCTTTGTCAGTGGCCGGCCACAGGCGGAAAATGCGATTCCCGACAGCCAGTCCGGCAGCGGCCCGGCCCAGGCCATGCTGGACTGTCTGGACTTTCTGGGAAGCGCTTTCGAAGGTGCCCTCTTCCTGCCGGTCGACATGCCGCTGCTGCAGGCGGCCGATTTGACGGAATTGCTGGCCGGTCAGTCCGGGCATTGCCGGGCCTGGGAAAACCACCCCCTGCCGGTTTACATGCCGGCCGGGCTGTCCCTGCCGCCGCGGGACAAGGTGCATTCCATACGATCGCTGCTGGCGGCTCTGCCGGTGCAATGGCGAGATCTTCCGGAAGACCGGCTGGCCCGCTTCGCCAATCTCAATACCGCTGAGGAATTGACCGCAGCCCTCAAACTGCGTTGACCTGCGACCTCGCGTCGCTTGGCAAATGAACGGAATTGATGTTTGTCAAGCAAAGCAGCTTGGCGAGGAGTCCGTCATGGACCGCAATGTAGGGGTCAACCCCGCGCCCCCTTTGATCGACCGGTTCGGCCGGCAGATAACCTATCTCCGCCTGTCGGTGACGGATCGCTGCGATCTGCGCTGCGTCTATTGCATGAAAGCGCGGCCGGACTTCCTCCCGAAGGCCGATCTCCTCTCGCTCGAGGAGCTAACCATCCTCTGCGATGCCTTCATCGCCCGCGGCGTGACCAAGATCCGGCTGACCGGCGGCGAGCCGCTGGTGCGCAAGGATGTCCTGTCCCTGATCGAAAATCTGGGCACGCGGATCGGTCGGGCCGGGCTGAAGGAACTCTGCCTGACGACCAATGCAACCCAGCTGCCGCGCTTCGCAGATCGGCTCGCCGCCGCTGGCATCCAGCGCCTTAACATTTCGCTCGATACGCTGGATTCGGACGTCTACCGGCGACTGACCCGCGGCGGGGATGTCAATAACGCGCTGGCCGGTATCGCGGCCGCGAAAGCTGCCGGGCTGCAGGTCAAGATCAACGCCGTGGCCATGGCCAGCATCAATGAGGTCCACCTGCCCGAGCTGATCCGATGGGCCCATGGCGAGGGCCATGACGTGTCGCTGATCGAGGTGATGCCGGTGGGAGAAATCGGCGCTGACCGCTCGGCACAATTCCTCTCGCTGCGGGATGTGTGCGCGACCCTTTCCGACCGATGGACGCTGACCGATCTGCCCGACAATACCGGCGGACCAGCCCGCTATGTCAGGGTGGAAGACACGGGCGGCCGGCTCGGCTTCATCTCGCCGCTGACCGGCAATTTCTGTGACAGCTGCAATCGTGTCCGCGTGACCTGTACGGGGGAGCTTTTCACCTGCCTTGGCAAGAGCGGCCGCATCGACTTGCGTCACGCCCTTCGCAACGGAGGGCCGGCCGCGCTCGAGCACGCACTGGACGATGCCATGGCCGAGAAACCCTGGGGGCATGACTTTGATGTCTCGCCGGGGGCTGGCGCCGCCGTCGATCGCGACATGGCACGAACCGGGGGCTAGCGCATGCGGATTGAGCTCAAATTCTATGGCCCGATCCAGGACCGGATGGGCGGAGCGGGGCGCAGTGTCCAGATCGCGGAGCCGCCGGCGACCCTGGCCGATCTCATCCAACAGCTGGCGCAAACCTTTGAAGACAGCGCGATCCTGCAGGCGGATTACCTTCGGATCGCGGTCAATGACCAGCTTGTGAGCCGCCATGACAGGCTCGATCTCGCCGACGGCGACCGTATCGCTTTTCTCTCACCTTTTTCGGGTGGCTGATGGCGAATCTCCATGTGCATCTGACGGGCGAACGCCTCGATATTCCTGCACTCGACAGAGCGCTGCCGGACAATCTGTCCGTTGGCGGCATCGCCAGCTTTACCGGCCGGGTCCGCAAGTCTGAGGATCTGACCGCGTTGGAACTCCAGCATCACCCGGTCATGACCGAGCCAGCGCTCCGAAGCATTGGCGAATCCGCCCTCGACCGCTTCTCTTTGACCGCTCTGCTGATCGCGCACCGCCACGGGCGAATGCCGCCCGGAGAACCGATCGTACACATCATCGCGCAAGCCCCGCATCGCCGTGCCGCGCTGGATGCGGTGGCGTTCACGATCGACGTGCTCAAGACCGAAGCCCCGTTCTGGAAACGGGAATGGCGCGGTGACAGCGCCGTCTGGATCGAGCCGACATCCACCGATCATCGCGAGGCAAACCAATGGCTGGAGACGGGAACATGACCACCATTCCGGAATCGGTCGGGTTTGCGGTGATGACCGTATCCGACACGCGCGACACCCGGACCGACAAGACCGGCCCCTGGCTGCGCGAACAGATAGAGGCCGAGGGCCACACCGTTATCGATCATGCGATCGTCCATGACGAAGTCCCCGACATCCAGGCAAAGCTCAAGGACTGGATCGCGCAACCCGCCATTCATGCTATCATCACAACCGGTGGCACCGGCCTGACCGGCCGCGATGTAACGCCGGAAGCCGTGCGGCCACTGTTCGACAAGGAGATGGACGGGTTTGCTGCGGTTTTCCACCAAGTGAGCTTCAAGTCGGTGGGCGTCTCCACCATCCAGTCCCGCGCCATCGCCGGCATCGGCGGCGGCACCTATGTGTTCGCGATTCCGGGCTCCTCGGGCGGTTGCCGCGACGCCTGGAATTATATCCTGCGCGACGAGTTCGACCGCACCCACCGGCCCTGCAATCTGGTCGAGCTCCTCCCGCGACTGACGGAGACCTAGATGTCGAAAAAATTGACGCATCAGGACGAGCAGGGCCGGGTTCGCATGGTCGATGTCGGCGAAAAGGCCTCAACCGAAAGGCAGGCGACTGCCGGCGCTCATATCGCGATGTCGCCCGCGGCCTTCGAGGCCATCCGCAGCGGCCAGGGCCCGAAGGGCAATGCCATTCACACCGCCGAACTGGCGGGCATCATGGCCGCGAAGCGGACCACTTCGCTGATCCCCTTGTGCCACCCCCTGCCGCTAAGCTCGGTCCGGGTCAGCATCGAACCGGATTCCGCCGGGACCGGGTTCGATATCCGGGCGGCGGTCCGATGCAGTGGAAAAACGGGCGTCGAGATGGAGGCGTTGACGGCTGCATCCATTGCCGCTCTGACGCTCTACGACATGACCAAAGCCATCGACAAGGCGATGACAATTTCGCGGCTTGAATTGCTTAAAAAAACCGGCGGTACGTCCGGCGACTACCGGCGAAAGGACGCGAGCAGATGATATCGCTTGACGAAGCCTTGGAAATAATCGCTGCGAAGGTCCGCCCGCTGACCAGTGAGAGTATCGACATCATTGGCGCGCGCGAACGCATTCTGCACAATCCCGTTAAAGCACTGCGGACTCAACCTCCTTTTAATGCTTCTGCCATGGACGGTTACGCTGTGCGATCGGCCGATCTAACTGGCAAACCCGTGACTCTTTCCATCACGGGTGAATCGGCAGCCGGTCATGCTAGCCAGCGGCCGATCGAGAAGGACGAATGTTCGCGGATTTCGACCGGAGCGGTCATGCCGGACGGCGCCGACCAAGTGGTCATTCAGGAAAACTGTACGCGCAACGGCAACTCGATAATGACCGCACAGGCAGCAGAACCCGGAAAGCACATCCGTGTCGCCGGTATCGATTTCGAAGCGGGGTCAGAGTTACTTGCAAAAGGTATGCGGCTAACACCCGCAGCAATCTCTCTCGCGGTAAGCGCCGGCATTGGCCAGATTTTGGTCAGTAAACAGCCACGCGTCGGCATCCTTTCGTCCGGCAATGAACTGGTTGAGCCCGGCGCAAAGACCGCACCCGGACAGATTATCAATTCACTGGGTCCCGGCCTGTCAGCCCTCGTGGAACAGTGGGGCGGCATCCCGGTCTATCTGGGTATCGCACGTGACGATGCGGAAGATGTCCGTGCCAAGCTAGCGCAAGCAACGGATGTCGATCTCCTCGTCACGATTGGGGGTGCATCGGTTGGCGATCATGACCATCTCCGGCGTGTATTTGGTGAAATGGGCGGAAAATTATGGTTTGAGAAAATTGCCATCAAACCGGGGAAGCCAACCTGGTTCGGCGCGCTTAGCGAAACACGTGTGCTTGGCCTGCCGGGCAATCCGGTATCCGCCATGGTAATGGCACAGCTCTGCCTGAAACCGCTCTTGAATGGAATGCTGGGCCGCTCGAGCTGCGTATCATTCCACAGCGCCGCATTAGCCACAAACCTGCCACCGAATGGACCGCGCGAGAATATGTTACGTGCACGGTTGGACGAAAAATCGAAGACGATACGCGCGGTGAGCAATCAGGATTCATCCGCCCTGTCCGGCCTGGCATCCGCGAACGCGCTGATCCGTCGCTTGCCGAATGCGGTCGCGGCGGCAGTCGGTGATCAAGTCTCGTATTTGTGCCTGGATGATATGTGATGCCGGTCCTGGGGGTGCTGTCAGACGAAAGCGAAGCGGTCTGGGTTTTCCAGCACAGGCGTCTTTAGGCAGCCAGACCCCGCCATTCTTCCGGAACGGCTTGCCGGTTCTCCTTGAACCGGTCGCGGCAATCAACGTCGACTGAAGGATAGTGGCGGTGGATGGGAAACGAAAATCGAAATGACGGTAAGAATGCAATGTTAACCTGGTTGATCGTGTCATCAGTTCAGTGTCCGCAAGACCAATTTTTCACCGGCCGACTATTGAATTTCTCGCAAGAGAAGCGCCACGTGTGATGAAGTCCCGGTCGCAGCGCTCAACCAATTTCCTGGAAACGGTCCAACATTCGCCCACGCATGGATATTTTCAAACGCACTTTCGGGCGTCCCCTTCTATGAATATAGTCGGTCAACAGGGCCGAGATCTTGAACAGCGACCGATGCATGGTTACGGTTAGAACAAATCACGCTGCAATGCTGTCAGGCGAACGATAAATAGTCCCGCATGACAGGGGCTTTTCTTATCAAGCGACGAGTTGAAGCTACAAAGAGGTCAAAGGGCAATTATATATAACTCTCTCATTGCATAGAAAGTATACGTTTCAGATTGAACCGCT
Source organism: Hyphobacterium sp. (assembly GCF_965228115.1). Lineage (GTDB taxonomy): Bacteria > Pseudomonadota > Alphaproteobacteria > Caulobacterales > Maricaulaceae > Hyphobacterium. The sequence goes on from NZ_OZ245794.1 coordinate 1,602,929, forward strand.
ATCCAATCGATCGATTATTAGAAAAAAATAGATTAATTGAAATTGTTTTCCTGAAATCACCGTACGCCTACAAAAAATGGTGAAGCGCTATTCCTTTACTGCCCACAACATACATTGCTTTCTTGGATTGGTGGACACGGGACTGTTCCATAGGAGCAGAAGACGCAGCAATCGCCTGACTTCGGCTTCAGAAGCGTGTCGCACGACGGACAGTCTAAAAAGAACTGGCAGGCGTTGGTCGGCATCTCCAGGTCGGCGTGCACATAGCCACATTGCGGACAGGTGAGCGTTGATTTGATTTGGATATCAGCCATTGGATTTAAAGGAACGCTCCCGTCGATCGATTGAGCCAATCGGTCCTGGACACTCGTGATCGCGGATACCACACCCGGCGATACGTCCGATCAAGATCGGTATTGCGCGCATCTCGCAGCCGGGGGTTCCGAAGGCGGCAGCCAGGAGGAAGGACCCTCCGAAATGCAGATAGACATACAAGTTGAGCCAAAAGACGCTCGACCAAAGAGTAGAGTTCACCCGCTCGCCGGTTGACTGCAAGCCGACAACCGCGGCGCCGCTGCCAAGCTGCTGGACAGCAATATCGAAACGATCCGGTATTATGAAAACATCGGCCTAGTTGCCGCGTCCACGCGCTCGAAAGCAGGTCACCGGCTCTATACGCAGGCCGACATTGAACGCTTGCGGTTTGCTTTTCGGCTGCGACAGCTGGGCTTTGCACTCGCGGAAGTGAGGGAGCTGCTGACCATGACTGAAAGCCAATCATATTCCTGCAAACAGGTCGCGGAAATTGCAGAAAACCACCTGTTTCACATCCACCAAAAGATCGACGACCTAAAGTAGCTCGCTACATCTCTGGAAGAAATCACGGGCCAGTGCGAGCGAACAGACAAGCCAGATTGCGCGTTGGTTTTGTCGCTGAAGTCGTCAAAAACCGCACTAAACTAACTCGCCTGGAAACGCTCTACTCCATCGGCGAACCAATCTGAGCGAATACGCACCCAGCGGCACGATCCAGTGGTTCGCGTTGGACTACCAGTATCTCCGCACAGTTTCAGTGTATTGCTCGAACCTATCTCCGAAGGTTCGGCTCATGTGAGGCTCTTCGACCCAGGTGATGAACACATGGATGATTATCAAGAACGAGATTGCCGACAGAAGCGCGAATGTTGATCCGGCGGCCACCGCGCTGCCGACGAACATGGCCCCATAGCCCACATACTGAGGGTTGCGAGTGTGTTGATAGATCCCGTGTTGGATTAGTTCGTCTTCGAGCAGACCATAAACGCGCTCCTGAGAACCATAGGCGTAGCGTCCGAGAAAGATGACAATTGCGCCGCCAAGAAAGAGTGCGCTGCCCAGTGCAAGCGAGATCAGGTTCGGTTGGAACAAGCTGCCGCGATCGAGCCATGCGAGAGCAATCGTCGCGAGAAAATGCCCATGCATAATGAGGCCAGAGAAAAACGCTGTTGGCCGAGACCATTTCCCGAGGCGTTGAAAGTCTGCACGGGCTTGCAACGTGAACGGCACGGCGAGCACGGCGTTGATGATGACATACCCCACGACGATCATAAGCATTGGTGACATCTACGCGTCTCCGGCTTCAGCGATAGCGTGGTTGTGGCTTCGCAGCTCAGCGAGCGCCTGAGTGCAGATCAACCAAGCCGAGCGCGTGAAGAGCGCAGCCAATGCGAAGGCCAGAACAAGATCGGGCCATGCACTTCCGGTGAGGGCGACAAGGCCACCAGCGATCATGACACCGATATTGCCAATCGCGTCGTTGCGGGAGCAAAGCCACACCGAACGCACGTTCGCGTCTCCATCCCTCCATTTCAGGAGGATCAGGACGCTGGCGACATTGGCCAGAAGGGCAACGAATCCGACGATGCCCATGGTTTCGGCAATCGGCGGCTCGCCGGACAGGGTGCGCATCAAGGTCATGCCGAGTACGGAGATCGCAATAACGACCAAGAGGCCGCCTTTGAACAGCGCGGCCCGAGCACGCAGCGCCAGGCTCGAACCGATCACCAGTAGGCTGATGGTATAAGTCATTGTGTCACCGGCGAAGTCGAGGGCGTCGGCTTTAAGGGCTTGTGAGCCGGAGGCGAACCCAGCTGTAATCTCGACGGCAAACATCACCAGATTGATGAAAATGACGGCCCAGAGGGCGCGACGATACGCAACTGATGCGCCGTCGAATTTTTGGTCGTTTGAGCGGCAACTCATTTTCTTGACTCCTACCTTTGATTTGGAGTCTAATTTCTACAGTGACTGTAGAAGCAAGCGAAAAATGACAATTGAATTCAGTATCGGCAGAGCAGCGGAAATATCCGGCGTCAAAGTGACGACTATCCGCTATTATGAGAGCGTTGGACTGATGCCGGAACCCATGCGGGTAGAAAGCGGTCGCCGGGTTTACGATCAAACGTCAGTAGATTTACTTGGGTTTATCCGGCATGCGCGTGACCTCGGTTTTTCGATCGAGGCGATACGTGACCTGATCGATCTGCAGGAGAATCCAGGCACCGATTGTGCCCGAGCCGATGAGTTGGCTCGCCGGCACCTTGCGGCGACACAGAAGCGGATCGAACAGCTGCGCATTCTCGAACGAGAACTAAAACGCATGATCGACGGGTGTGCAGGCGGCAGAGTGGGCAGCTGCGAGGTCGTCACGAGCCTGTTCGATCATTCGCGGTGCCTGTCCGGGCACAAAGTTGGCCTGAATTGACGGCGACCGAGGCCGCCGTCATTTCATCTCGCTAGCGTCTAGGCGCGAACCATTTGTACACAGCAGGAATCACAAGCAACGTCAAAATGGTTGAGGTTGCCAGCCCGCCAATAACCACAGCGGCCAAGGGACGCTGAACCTCAGGCCCGATACCGGAAGCAAAGAGCAACGGCATCAGGCCAAGCCCAGTCGTCGTTGCCGTCATTAGAACTGGTTGGGCCCGTCGCGCTGCTGCCTCGACGCTGAAAACGTCGATGTCAGTGCGCTCTCTGGCGAAACGATCCAGAAAGGATACGAGCACCATCCCGTTCCCAAGAGCAATTCCGAACAGAGCGATGAAGCCAACCGATGCTGGCACTGACAGATTTTGTCCTGTCAGCCAAAGGGCAATGACGCCGCCTACCAGTGCGAGCGGAATATTGGCCAAAATCAAGAGTGCGCTTTTCAGCCTTCCGAAGCTGAACAAGAGCAAGAGGAAAACGATGCCCAGCGTCACCGGGATGACGATTGCGAATCGTGCGTTAGCCTGTTGTTGCAACTCAAATTGACCACCCCATTCAACGAAATACCCTGGTGGAAGCTCAATTTGAGACGCCACGGCATCCTGCCCCTCACGAACGAAAGTACCAATGTCGCGATCACGCACATTGGTTTGAACGGTGATGTAACGCTGACCGTTTTCACGTGTGATCTGCCGCGGTCCTTCAATGCGTTCGACGGCTGCCACCTGGCTTAGGGGGATCACCTCTCCACCCGGCCCGTTGATGATGATTCGGCTGATACGCTCTGCATTGAGTCGGTCAGCTTCACGGTAGCGGACGATGATGTCGAAGCGACGAACCCCTTCGAACACCTGCCCGGCTTCGCTACCTCCCACCGCCGTGCGGACCACTGACAACACGTCCTCAACATTGAGGCCGAAACGACTGATCGCTTCGCGATCAACGGTGATCCGCATTTGAGGTGCACCCGTCATTTGATCGGTTTGTACGTCAGCGGCTCCGTCAATTGAGCGAATGACTTCGGCGATCTCGCCGGCATAGGCCTCGAGAACGTTTGCATCTTCGCCGAACAGTTTGATCGCGAGATCAGCCTTGGTTCCGGTCAGCAGCTCGTCTGTTGCCGCGGCAATGGGCTGAGTGAAGTTAAAGCGAGCGCCCGCGAAGTCTTCAAAATGCTCGCTCATCAGGGATAGCAAATCGGCTTGGTTGGATGCGGACGTCCATTGGCTTCGCGGACGAAGGGCAACAAATGCTTCGGCACTGTTAACCGGGTCAGCATGGGCTCCGACTTCGCCACGGCCAACACGCGTAACGACGCGTTCAACTTCGGGAAAATCGTTCAACAATTGCTGTTCGAAGCGGGTCACGGTTTCTCTGGCCTCGGGCAAAGCAATGGACGGCGCCATTGTAAGCCTGACCAGGAGGTCACCCTCATTCATTCGCGGTGTGAACTCCGAGCCGAGACGCGGAAAGACGATGGCTCCAGCGAGCAGTATTGCTGCCGCCAATCCGAGCGCTATTGACCTGTGCTCCACGAAGTACCGTACGACGGGGCCAAATCTACTTTCGTAGAACCCGGTCGTGTCATTTTCGCGGTCGTTTTTCGCGGCATTGGCGCGCAATCCAGCAGCAGATGCAGCAGGGGCCAAGAACACAGCAAATACTAGCGAGCCCATCATGGCAAAAACGACCGCAAAGGCCAGCGGTCTGAATGTACGTCCCTCCACGCCTTGAAGCGTAAGGATGGGGACGAACACGACCATGACAATCAGAATGGCGAAGATCAGCGGTTGGAGAACCTCGGCGCAGGCTATAGCTACGACTCGGAGCTTGCTGTCGTCGCCGTTTGCAGCGGCAAGCGCTCGGTTCGCATTTTCGACGATCACCACAGCACCGTCGACCATCATGCCGATGGCAATGGCAATGCCACCCAGCGACATCAGATTTGCTGAGACCCCGAACAATTGCATCGCGACCAGAGCGAACGCGACCGAAAACGGAATGGACGCGACAACGATCAAGCTCGGCCTCCACCCTCTAAGGAAGAGAAAGAGGACGACGGCAACGAGTAGCGCGCCCTGCCATAGCGCTGTTGTCATTGTCGAGACCGCCGCATTGACCAGCTCCGACTGGTCATAATACGGCACCGCACGCACGCCGGGCGGCAGGGCGGCGTTGATACGCTCCATGCGTTCGTGCACCAACGAAATGACTTCGTTGGTATTGGCACCCATGAGCTTGAGAACCAGACCGGCGACGATTTCGCCTGTGCCGTTCATCGTTGCCAAGCCTTGTCGGGGAGCCCCTCCAATCTCAACATTGGCGACATCACGAATGCGGATAGGAATGGAATCTTCAACGGCGACGACGATGTCAGCAAGGTCGTGAACACCGCTGGCGAGTCCGACCGCGCGGACCGTGTATTGTTCGCTATTCTCGACGAGGAATTGAGCGCCGGCGTTGGCATTATTGGTTTCTACCGCGGAGATGATGTCCGCGATCGAAAGCTGATATCGGAGCAACGCTTCGGGCAGCACGTTGATCTGATATTGTTGTTCATACCCTCCAAGCGAGAGGATTTCCGTCACGCCTCTTACGGTCTGCAGGTCGAATTTTACTTGCCAATCCTGCAACGTCCTGAGCGCAACGCCATCAAGCGTTTCGTCGCTTGTTTCGAGAAAATAGAACAGGATCTGTCCCAATCCGGTCGTGATCGGCCCCATTTGCGGATCACCGAACCCGCCGGGTATTTCCTCGCGCGCCAACTGCAGGCGTTCGCCAACAAGCTGGCGTGCCCAATAGATGTCCACACCGTCCTCGAAGTAGATATTCACCACGGAGAGGCCGAAATTCGAGGTAGACCGGACTTCTCGGAGGCGAGGAAGGCCGTTCATTGAGGTTTCGATCGGGAAGGTCACATAACGTTCAACTTCTTCAGGCGCGAGACCTTCTGTCTCGGTGAAAACTTGAACCAGTGTCGGCGTCACGTCCGGGAAAGCATCGACAGGCATCGAACGGAAAGTCCAAACCCCTGCGACGACGACGAGCACGAACGCCAAGGCAGCCAATAGTTTGCCGCCGGATACACGTTTGAGAAACAGGGACATGGCCGAAGACGGGTTCGATTGATTAGTGGGCGTGACCATCATCAAACTCCTCTTTTTGTAGTTCCGCTTTCAGTGTGAAGGTGCCGCTGACGGCAATGGGTTCACCGTGCTGGAGGCCGGATAGAATTTCCGCGTACGTATCAGTGCGCTCGCCGATGCTGACCGTGCGGACGTCAAAGCCCTCATCGGTGCGAACAAACACCACCTGCTCGCCATCAATCGTCTGAAGCGCGGAAACCGGCACACGGAGTACAGGCCGCGTGTTTGCCGCAGCCGCCTCTACGGTCACAAAGGTTCCAGGTCGTAACCTGTCGCCAATGTCATCGACGATGATGCGTGCTCGCCCGGTTCTCGTCCGCTCGCCAAGCTGCGGACTTATGAAAGCAATTGTTGAATCAATCGGCAGCCCACCATCGGAAGGAGCGATCGTTACCGCGGCTCCAGCGCGCAGCCTGCCAAGGTCTGCGCCGTAGACTGCAGCGTCGATCCACACCGAACGGGTGTCGGCGATGATGAAGGCGGGTGGCTGCGAACCTTCTTCAACCACCTCACCCAGGACGGCGTGGCGTTCGATGATTGTCCCGGAAATCGGTGCCGTCACTTCATACTGCGTGAGCGGTCGATCCGTTGGCGTGCCAAGATTGGCACGTTGAGTATGGGAAATTCCCAGAGCATCGAGCTGTTGGCTGATATTGCGTACAAGTATGCGCGCTTCTTCGAGCGCTTGTTGCGCTTGCAGGAAGTCCTGTTCCGCGGAAATCTGACGCTCCCAGAGTCGTTCTTCGCGATCAAAGGACCGCTGCGCGAGATTGAGCCGAGTGCGAGCCGCCAGATAATCAGCGATTGTATTCGCCAGTTCCCGACTATCGAGCACAGCAAGGATATCACCCGCTTGAACGAGATCGCCTTCGGTGACTTCGACTGAACGTACGATGCCGGAAACGCGCGGCGTCACGTGTGCCAACCGGTCACGGTTAAAGCCGACTTCTCCTGGAAGTTCGATGATGCCTGCTACGACGCCCAGATCGGTCGGCTCGACAGAGATTCCAAGCTCGTCGATCTGCGCTTGGGTCAGGTGAAGCGATGCGGTTTCGGCATGCTCGTCATGACCGTCTCCCCCGCCTTCATGTGTGTCAGCTTCGGATGGTTGCACCGCCGCGGCGTTTTCCGACGCCGCGTCGTCTCCCGGAAGGCACCCGGATAGGAATATGGAGATCAGGCCGATTGCAAGAATTGCTTTGAGTGAATGTCTCATGATTAGCCCTCCTCACCATTTGCGGACGCCAATGCGTGCAGCATCGGTGCGCCGGCGAGCAGATCGATATCGATCGCGGCTTCGGCCAGTTCGGTTTGAGCTGAGATCACATCGATACGGACGTCGAAATAGGTGCGTTGGATGTCGAGCAGGTCGAGAATATCTATGGCACCTTCGCCATAGGCCTCTTGGGCTGCGACAAATGCCGAATTCGAAGCCGGAAGCACACTTTCTTCAAGCTGAACTAGAGAAGTTTGTGCTCTGGCCAATCGCGCGGCTGCACGTGCATAGCTGCCCAGAATCGTGCGTCTGGCAGCTTCCTCATCTAGTCGCGCGCCGTTCTCGCGGGAGAGCGCCGCCCTGATGCCGTCACGGTTTTGATTAAGAACGGGGATCGGTAGCTCGATGGTTGCCAGATAGGCGACTTCATCGCTCCCGCCGAAGCGGCGTATACCGGTTCCGATTGTGACATCAGGGATGGATTCCGCTTGCTCCCGGCGAACCTGGTAGCGGCTTGCTGTCGAAAGGGCTCGAAGCTGGCGAAGCTGAAGATTCGTTGCCAAGACACCGTCAGCGGTCATCGCTGAGACCTCGGTCAAGTTCAGCTCTTCTAGTGGTGAGACAAAATTGCCTACAAGAGCTGTCTCTGCCCATAGTGCCGCCAGATTTTGGATCGCTCCGGTTTGGGCCTGTCGGGCTTCTTCAAGAGCGATGGATGCTCTCGCCACCAATATTTCGGCGCGCCGTCGTTCAATGGGCGAAGCTCTGCCGGCATCGACGCGTGCATTGATGGCATTCCCCGTACGCTGGGCGGTCTCAAGTAATTCCTGTCTGACCACGAGTGTCTGTGAGGCGGAGTAGGCTGCAACGAATGCGCGCGCCGTGTCGGCCAACAGCGCAGCGCGAGCCTGCGCTGCCTCTATCGTCGCGGCGTCAGCCCTCGCGTTCTGGGCGCGGTAAGCCCATTGCCGGTCGCCTCCGAGTGGCACCGTCTGGCTAATTGAAAGCGTCGTATCCGCTTCGCTCAGCCCGCTTCTATCGCCGCCGAAGTCTTCGATTTCAGCGCCAAGCGTAGGATTATCCCAACGTCGTGCGAAGGCCGCCTCAGATTGCAGTGCATCGGCTTCCGCTAATGATGCAGCCACGACCGGGTTGTCGTGCACAGCTCTTTCGAGCACGTCAGATAGATAGATTGTTCGGTTCGGTGCAGTCTGCGCGAACGCCACATCGATTGGAGCGATGACAAGAAGTATCAAAGCCAAAGCTCCGCAGCCCGGCTGAGCATTCGGGTAATGTCTCATAATTTGGGATTCCGATTGTTGTTTTCAGTTCAGCTTTACGTTCAGGCTGAAACAAAAATCGGAGGGGTAAAGGGCGGTTCAGGCGGCCGGGAATTCATTCGATCATCAAACCGCTCGAAACGTACAGGAAGCTGCTGCTGATATGGCGATGAAATCGCAAGTCCAAAGCCTATCGCGTGATGGCACACACCGCAGCCATGAAGAGCGTGACGACCATGTTCTGAGTTCTCGTTTTTCTCAGGACGGTCCGAGGTGCCGCTCGAGGTGGAGCTATCGGCTTGGTCGTAAAGCCCCGACTCGACCACATGATGATCGTGTCCCGGCGTGACGGCCGAGGCCGTCTCAAACCCGAACCCAATCAAAAAGGCCAGAAATATGAATGATTTGAGAAATTTCATCTTGGCTAGTCTAGACATGATTCTCTAGTAAGTCGATGCGACTACTTGTCATGCTTTATTCTCGCGACATCTCTGGGCGTTCGCATTCGTGGATCGGACAAGCAACAACCAAGAGCACTTGGGACATCTCTCATATATTTTTGACCGGTCATCTAGCTGTTCCGAAAATTTTCTCTTTATCGATAGCACCGGCTCCTCGAAGTAGCTCATATACAGGGCCAAGATAGCAAAACTGATTGGCCGCGACCCAAGTCATACATGCATCAGCGCAGAATTACCGACAGGGTTGCCTGGTCGCTATGATAGTTGCCGCCCTGTTCGTCAGGCAGTGTGATCCAGACCGCCGAAATCAGGATCGCACCTGACCAATCGGCGTTGACCTCCAGCAATCCGTCCGAATTGGTCCTCACGCGTTCATGCTCACCGCCTGCGCTGTAGATGTCGACATCATGCATTGGGAGGGATTCGCCCTGCCAAAGTAGGCGGAAGGTCCGGTCACTCTGTGGCGAAGCTACAAACTCCAGTGCCTGGCCGACCGGCTCAGCGGCGAACGTGGCGCCCAGTTCGCAGGTTTCGACACACAGGAAAATCTTGGCGTGTTTCGTGTAACTGCGCATCATGGCAGGGTCGCCGGGCAAGGCGTCGAATGCGGCGCGCACATCCATGCCGGCTCCGATCTCTTCGAAATATTCCGACACATCTTCCGGCGCGATTTCGCCGGAATTTGGGTGGGTACTTAGTGACACTGTCGCGAATCCGACCGCTTGCGGTACGAACATTATCTGCAAAGCGGTAGGCGTTTCCGCATAGGCTATATCCTCAATCACGTCCTGACCGACCCTCACCAACGCGAACGCTATCCGGTCACGGGAGGGGCCACTCTCGATATACGGAAATTCAAGCGCGCTGGTCAGCGACACCGTGACGTTGGCGCCGGCGTCCCAAACCGTCTGATCGGAAGCAAGAAAGGTTTTGTGGCCATACGCTGAAGACGGCCAAAGTAGAAAAACCAGTAGGCCTGCGATCACCGTTCTTTTGCTATGGGCGACGGAATGAAACAATGGCGTAACTCCTGCAAATGGTTAGGGCAGATCCTACTCGATATCGGATTGGATTTCACGGATCTCCGCCGGCCACTGGCTTTTGATGAAAGCGAGCGTGGCGATGATTTCCTCATCGCTCATCACATCGCCAAACCCGATCATATCAGTCTCATAGCCGTCAGGCGCAAAGGCCGCAGTCCCGTATTTGGTGATGTTGAAGAGCGTCTCGTCGGAATGATGCCATGTGTGGCCGGTTGCATCATGCGGCGGCGCCGGCAGTCGGCCATTGTCGCGGCGTTGCCGCCAATTCTCTTCCCCCTCGAGATTGGAGCCGTGACAGGAAGCGCAATGCGCCGCATAGAGTCCCCGACCCTGCGCCACCAGGACATTGTTGCCGGCGTCGATCCGACTTGGATCGGTAGCGGCCTCCGGCTGCGAGCAGGCCGCGACTAAAAGCGGCGTCAGCGACATCATCATCCGAATTTTCATCTCAAAGCCCGTCTCCGTTCTTCCGGTTACCTATACCCGCGAGCCAGCGGCCCAGGGCGGCTTTCCGCGTCAGGCTCGGTTGCTCGATTAGATGCCAGGACAATGCGGCTACTAGGAGTGTCAATGGCACACCAAACGCGACCAGGAGGAGTTCTGACCGGGCAACGGCCATGGCCCAGAGGATCTGAAAGATCGGGTAATGCCAGATATATATGCCGTACGACCAATCGGGCATTCGCGAGAATGTCGGCAATCCACCGAGCTTTGAGAACGCCAACCAGAACAGGATTGAGGCAAGCGCCAGGTTGAGAAAAGTTTCGGCCAATGGCGACGATCCGAGGAGATACCAAGCGGGCAGAGCGAGCAGCGCTACAATCGGCAGCAGTGGTATTCTGTGCCGGGCTGAATAGATCAGCATTCCGAGTAGGAAGGCCGCACCCAGCCGCAGTGTGAGCGCAATGATTGCCGGGCTGTCTGGCCAATAGGCTTCAATGGCGAGATACCCAACCGTTGCCGCGACCAGAAGAACCAGATGGGCGAGCCAGCCGCGTCCAATCCCTGAAAAGAACAAAATGGCCGCGCCAATGTAGGCCAGGACTTCATAGCGCAATGTCCAAAGTGTTGCCGAGAACTCGCCCGGTGCAGGGTTGTTTCCGAACACACCTAGCGGCCCCTGCGATGTGTCGAGAAACAGCATGACATTGATCGGATAAAGCCAAGTCTGCGGGCTGGCCCAATAGTCCCGCACGGATGCCGTTGTAACCAATGGTCCAATCACCAGCACGGAAGCAATGGCAAGAACAATCAGCGCAGGAAAAATCCGAAGCGCTCGGGAAGCCGAATAGCTTGCGAGGTTCGCGCGATGTTCGAGACTTCCTGCTATCAGGAAGCCACTGAGAATAAAAAACCCGCTGACGGCGGCATAGCCTATCGACCAGCCATTGATGGCAACGGCTGGCCCATCAGCAATACCTCGCGGAACGACAAATATGTGTTCCACCATGACCGCCGAGGCGAGAAACAAGCGAATGAGTGTGAGTCGATTATCGCGCCCGGTGAAGGCGTCTCCGATTGTGTTCCAGTTTATGGCCTCGCCTCCCAGCCTGCCCTTTCAGGCATCTACGTGCGCGGCAATGCCATCCCTCATTTTCTAGAGAAACAAAATTGAGGGAGCCGGCCAATCGATTCGTAGATTTGAGTGATCATGAACACGAGGGAGGACGCCATGTCAGAAACAAACAACACACGCCTGCGGATTATTCCGCTGGGTCTGACCTTGTCGACATTCCTGTTGCTCACATACCTGATCTGTATTGTGTTCGGGATATTTGCTCCGGAACAATTCCACATGCACGAAGCATGGGCACCGCTTTTGCCCGGGTTTGAATGGTTGACACCAGCCGGCTTCGTGTTTGGCGCGCTAGGCGCATTTGCCTATGGCTGGTTCATTGCAGTTGTTTTTGTGCCGCTACACCAGTTTTTTCATCGCTAACTCAAGTGCTTCTTCGGGCGCGGCGCTTTCCGATTGGCCAGCGCCATCCGAAGTAGCCGCTGCATCCTCAGGATCAACAGCACGAATCCGGCAAAAACCGTCACCAGCGCGAAAAGTGCAGCGGTAATCACCAGTGGATTGTTGAAGTTCTCGCGCTCTTGGTAGTCCATGATGTGGAGCATCCAGAAGAAGTCATAGAGCCGCCAGGCGTCATTTCTGCGGGCGACGACCAGCCCTGACGTTTCCGAAACGTAGATCCGCGTGCCTTCGCCATCATTAAAATTGATCCGCCAGGTCGGCCCCGGGCGCCGCGATTCCCAGGTAGGTTCCTCGAAATACTCGACAGCGGATATTTCAGGGTCGCCGGCATAATCGGCAACCGCGATTTCGATCGCGCGATCGCGGCTGATCGGCGTGATGACCTCTCCTGTGACAGCATCCACCAACCGGCTGCGCCCTTCTTCCACGACGACATTCCAGACCGGCCGCCCTTGCCAGAGCTGAAGGTGCGCGGTGCGCACCGGGAGGCCCGGAAATGCTGCCTCTGCGGCCTGGCCGATGGCAATCACCGTGGCCGGATCAATCGGCGCACTGGCAGGCTCGGCGATATTGTGCTCACCGCGAACGCGTTCGATGGGGATGACACTCATCACGACGCCGCCAGTCACCCAGAGAATGATTTGGACGCCTACGATCAGCGCAAGCCACTTATGAATACGAATTGTCCAGCGCAGCAATGTCGTCATCGCCTTCCCCCCCTTTGCCAGTCCGCCGCGCAACCCAAGCCGGGTGCGCGGCGGTGCAGGCGCTCAATTCGTCTGAGCCGGTCAGTCGTGACCTTGATGAGTGCCGCTGTGACCCTCACCGCCGTCGCCATGATGCTCCTCGTGCATGGCTTGCATCATTTCGTGGCAAGCTTCGGCGCGTGCACGCTCTTCATCGGTCAAGCTCGCCATGATCGTGTCATGGTCCTCACCTGCCTCGTGGCGGGCCATCATGGCTTCGTGCATTTCCATGCAGGCCGAGCGATCCGGATTGTCGTTGGCGGCGTGATCACCGTGCTGGTCGGCGAGCGCCGATCCGCTGGTCAGAAGGAAGACAGCGCTTCCGAACGCGAGAGTAAGGTTGGCCATTACAAGGTACTCCTTTGGATTGAGAGACTTCAGAACCAGATACGAAGACCGGCCACGATCGCTGTGGATTCCGGGTCGGCGCCTGCAGCACGGGTGTAGTCAGCGGTCTCACCCAGCTGTCTCGTCCATTCAATCCCCACATAGGGAGCGAACTGCCTGACAAATTCATAACGCAGGCGTAGCCCGGCCTGGAGGCTGGTGAGTCCCGCCCCGGTCTCCAGTGACGGAATGTCTTCAGCCGACCAAGCCAGTTCGGCGCGCGGTTGAAGGATCAGTCTCTGGGTCAGCAGCAGCTCGTACTCGGCTTCAGCAATGCCGGTCAGCTCCCCGCGATCGGAGAGGTAGGCCCGCGAACTGAGCTCGAACCAGTAGGGCGCGAGTCCCTGAACGGCTGCGACGGCATGGGTGCGCTCGCTTCCCGAAGCAAAATCCTGAGCCACACCGGCTTGGACATCGAAATAGGGAGAGATCGCACGCGACCACAGTGCTTCCACGCGCAACTCTTCGAAAGCACCCGCGTCGAGGCTGTAATCGGCTTCGCTTCGAAGCCACATGCGGTTGAGCCGACCTCCGTACCAAGCGTTGATATCCCACAAACCCGCTTCCGATCCGTTGGCAGACCGATACTCAATGCGGTTCGCGATGAAAGAAAACTGGCGTTGTCCGCCGGTTTCGTGGCGCAACTCGTCCAGCGAGCGCTCCATCTCCTCAGGCGGATAGAATTGGTGCGCGTAATCCTGCGCGTGAGCAATGTTCACGGTGGCGAGCACTGCAACGGTACCAAAAAGGATCGCGCGCATCAGTGATCTCCGTGCTGCATGTGATGACCGGAATGTGCTGGCGGGGCCTCGCCAGCTCGCACCGAAACCACCTGAAACATGCCCGCATGCATATGGTAGAGCAGGTGGCAGTGGAAAGCCCAGTCGCCGAGATGCTCGGGCGTTACATCGACCGATAGCTTCTCGCCCGGCTTTACGTTGATCGTGTGTTTGCGCGGCTTGTGGGACGTTTCGCCGTTCACCACCTCGAAGAACATGCCGTGAAGATGGATCGGGTGAACCATCATCGTGTCATTGACCATCGTCAGGCGAAGACGCTCGCCCTGAATGAACTCGATCGGCTCGACGACCTCGCTGAAACGGGTGCCGTCGAACGACCACATATAGCGTTCCATATTGCTGGTCAGATGCACCTCGATCTCACGGGCCGGAGCGCGTTGATCCGGATTGCGGTCCAGACTGCGCAACTGGGTGTATGCGAGCGCCCGGTGCGGCACGTCCTCCAGACCCGCACCCGGCTCATGCAGGCGGCTGACCGGTTGCATGGCAACATTCGCCACGCCCGGACCGCGGCGATGGTCGTGGCGTTGCGGCCCGGAGTCCACGCCGCCCATGTCATGGCCCATTGCGACATGATCGGTTGGTGATTGCGGCGCAGTGCCGTGCCCCATGGCAACATGATCCATTTCGGGCGCCGCAGGTTCGGCCATGTCCACGCTACCATGGTTCATACCTGTCATAGCGCCGTGGTCCATGCCCATATCGCGCATCGTTGTCGTCGGGCGCGGACGCAAGGCCGGCACCGGTGCAACCATGCCCAAACGCGGGGCAAGCGTGCCGCGCACATAACCGCTGCGGTCGATCGTCTCGCACATCAGCGTATAGGCCCGGTCTCCACGCGGCTGTACGACCACATCATAGGTTTCAGCCACACCGATCTGGAATTCATCGGTTTCAACCGGCTGGACGTCCAGACCGTCGGCCTGAACCACCGTCATGGGCAGACCGGGGATGCGCACATTGAAGAACGTCATCGCCGAGGCGTTGATAAAGCGCAGGCGAACGCGCTCACCAGGCTCAAACAGACCGGTCCAGTTGTCGTCGAGACCATGCCCGTTCATCAAGAAATCAAGTGTCGCTCCCGTTACATCGGAGATGTCGGTCGGACTCATGCGCATCTGTCCCCACATCAAACGGTCGCGCAGTGCGGACCTGAACCCGTTCTGCGATGCATCGCGGAAGAAATCCGGAACGGTGCGCTGCTGAAAATTGTAGGTGTCGCTCGACACCATCAGGCGCTGGAAGACGCGATGCGGCCCCTCGAAGGTGTAATCGGACAGCACGATGATATATTCGCGGTCAAACCCTACCGGATCTGCGCCGCGCGGCTCGATGATGATGGGGCCGTAATGCCCCAGCTGTTCCTGCAGCCCGGAGTGGGAGTGATACCAATACGTGCCCGACTGCCGCAGCGGGAATCGGTAGGTAAAGGTTTCTCCCGGCCGGATGCCGGGGAAGGTCACGCCAGGAACGCCGTCCATCTCGTTCGGCAATAGAATACCGTGCCAATGGATCGACGTGTCCGTGTCAAGTGTGTTGTGAACGCGAAGAGTGATTTCATCACCTTCGCGCCAGCGCAATAGCGGCGCCGGCACTTGGCCGTTCACGGTGATCGCCGGACCTGTTCGTCCATCAATCGCCAGCTGGGACCGGCCGATCGTCAGGTCGAATACGGTTCCGGAAAGCGGTTGCAAACCGGACAAGTTGGCGGCGCCGGCGCCCTGCGCCCATGCTGGGGCGATATCGCCGACAAGGAGTGTGCTGCCGAGTGCTGCAGAGGTTTGCAAGAAATGTCGTCTGGAAAACAAGATTCGCTCCTAATGACCTGTGCGAGCGTTTGCGCCTGGGATACGGTTCGATCCAAGGGGGAGGGAGGAAACCGAAAACTCCAGCAGGCGCAAACTGTGTCTGAATACGTGGGGACTAATCAGCCCCCTCATCGTTTGCTGTAGTGGAATCTCGTAGCCTGGACCTTGCCCGATATATCCGCACTTCAACTGCTTTGGCCGTCAGGCCCATGACCGTGCCGATTTCCGCATGCGTCAGCCCCTCGATGGCCGACAGGAGCAAGGGTGTTTTCAGTCCCTCCGGCATTTCCCGGATTGCACCTTCGACTTGCTCGAGCGTCTGCCGGTCGGCGACTTCGATATCCGGTGCAGGTGCCGTGCTTGCATACTGCTCCATTGAATCTTCACCGCCCAGCCAGCGCATGGCCGTTCGCTTTCTCAAGGCGTCACGCCCCTTGTTGCGCGCCATGTGAAATAGCCACGCCACGAAAGACAAGCTTGGGTCGAAACGATGCAAATTGCGATGCAGGGCGACAAAAGTCTCCTGAGCCGCGTCATGGGCGTCATCCACGTTCCCGAGAAGGCGCGTCAAATACCGCACGACCATGGGTGAGTGACGCCGCATCAGCAGGTTGAACGCCTGATCCCTCCCTTTGCGGGCCTGAGCGACGAGATCAGCATCAGCAGCATTGTCATCGGACGCAGACGCATTACTGCCCGGCATCAAATGCGTCTGCCAGTCGGACATCGAAGGATGCGCGTTGATCGTCAGTAAGAACGGCCCGCATCGCCAGAATGTGGCTCAGCGTCTCGACTTGGAGCTCGCCCATCGCAGTGTGGATCGCCTGGGCATGCATGGAGACCCCTTCGGAAAGCTCTTGATCTTCCAGCAATGCCTCACCCATGGCTTGACGCGCCGCCGCCATCTGTGCCTCCAGCTCGTTTCGGCGAATGGCAAAAGCCGTTTCCAGCTCCTCAATCAAAGCGTCCTGCTCAGGTGAAAGGTGTAATTCGTGATGGACCATAGCGTGCAGGCTGGGCGTTTCGTCCTGATCGGACGCAAACAGCGTGATACCCATCCAGACCCCCGCAAGCCCGCCGAGAACGCCCAGGGCAACGGCAACGATACCGGCCCGCAGCATCAAGACCCCGCCTTGGGTAAATCTGCCAGAGCCGAAATCGAATAAGGCGCATGGCTTGTGAACACAGCAAGGTCGTCGACATCGCGATCAGTTGCCAGAGCCGCGCCGGATACACTGCCGACGACAAGTGCCATGGCCGCTGGGGCGGCCCGCCATGCGACACCGGGGCTGACGGATTTGAGTCCGTCCACAAATTCGCGCCATCGTTTCGGGCGGTGGTGAATGCGTTGCCAGACCGAAGCAGCAAAGGCTGGTTCGTCAATCTCTGGCGTCGTCACGGCCATTTTCTCGAGCTGTCGATCAACCGGATCAATCGTCATGTTTCAAAACTCCTCAGGATGTATGGAGATGGCGCAGCCGCCAGCCATTGTCAGTCCGCGTCAGGATTGCCGTGCCATGCGCGTCGCGTTCACGCGCCTCGCCATGCGACACATATTCCATCCGGATGGTGAATGTCGCAACCGCGAGGTCGCCATCAATCGCGATGTCGTAGCTGTGCCAGTCATAGACATCGATATCAAAACCTTCAGCGGCAAACTCTGGTGCCAGATGATGGTCGCGGTAGTCGGCCCAGCCGATATTGGTGCCCGAGCCTTCAAAGATCGTGAAGTCTTCACCCTCGGCCAGGACCCAGGCTTCGGCTTCTGTTACGTCTTCTGCAGCAAGCGCACCGGAATAGGCCTCGAGTGCCGCTTCGATATCATGTTCTTCGTGGGCGAATGCAGGTGCCGAGGCGAGAAGGCTTCCGGTGAAGGTCAATACAACAAATTTGATCATTTCAGTCTCCTTTGGAGCGCGCGACTGATTTCGCGCGATGGTTTGTGAGCCACGCATCGCCCCAGCGGCGGATGGCACGTCTTGATGGTTTTTCAAGCCATTCATAGGTGGCACTCGACGCTGCCAGCATGGCCACGATCATTGCCAAAAGGACGAGGGTCGAGATGGTGGCCCCGATCAGGCCAAACACGTCCTGCAGGAGATTGAAGGCGATCATGAAAAACGGAACATGGAGCATGTAGATCGCATACGATATCTCGCCGAGATAGCGTATCGGATCCCACTCCGGACCCCGAACGGAGTGGCGATCAAGCTCGGCAAGGAAATAGATCAGCGGCGCGCCGAGAAGTGCAATAATGCGGTCATCCCAAGCCCAATGCGCAGACAGCAAATATATGGTAGCATTCGCCCAAAAGGCCGCGAGCGCAGCATGCCTGCCAAGTCGGTAACGACATCCGATCTGGTACAGCGCGACCCCGATCAGAAATTCCGGAATGATTCTCAGAACGCCAAATCTTTCAGTCGCCATGGGCAGGCTCTCGGCGAACAAGGCCATGTGAAGCCGATCAAGCACAAGAAAAAATGCGATCGCGAGCACCAGTAGGCTTATGGGCCGGCGCGATAGCGCCAAGGCGATCATCAGATAGGCCGGAAAGGCAAGATAAGCGAACCATTCAGCGCTGATCGACCATGACGGGCCATTCCAGCCAGGATTGGGGGCAAAGCCCCACGCATGAACCATCAGGATATTGGCCGGCAAGTCAGCAAGCGGAAAGTCTTGCGGACTAAATGGGACGCCCGCGAACCAAGCGCCCAGCACCGCCAGCGCCAGTAGTGCTATTGTTGCAATGTGTAGTGGATAAATGCGGGCGAACCGGGCAAGAATGAAACGGGGAAAATCAAATCGCCCCTCCTCACGCGCTGTCAAATAGACATGTGCCAGCACGAACCCTGACAGGATGAAGAACAGGTCAACGCCGAACCGGCCCATCGCGAAAAAAGAGGTCACGGCGTCGACATCGACCGACCAGGGTTCACGCCAATGATAGAAGACCACCCACAGCGCGGCAAAGAAGCGGAGCCGGGTCAGTGATGGCAGATCGGCGGGATAGACAGACATTTTCGCCTAACCACCCATCAGATGCGCCAGTCCGCCATGCGCCAGCGATCCGCCGAGAAAAGCGTTTGTGAGAACGGCCAGAACGGCCAAGAACAAAATCAAGTTCATGGTCCAAAAAGCAACCGCGTTTTGGGTGCGCCGGTGCCACTCGACGCTGCCGGCTAAAGCGAATAGGCCGACCGCTAAACCACTGCCCAACCAGCGGTGAATCGACATGATACCTGTCTCTGTCGACGCGGCAGGTCCCGCATGAGCCCAACCCAGCACGCCTGCAGCGAAGCCTCCAAAGGCGGCTGTCCAGACAAGGAATCGAACGGTTTCAGCATATCCGGGGCGCCCCGTTGTCAGGCCTATCGCATGTGCCAGGGCCGCCACCAGAACAAGGGCTATAGGAAAGTGGACAGCAACCGAATGTAGCGCGCCCGCCTTGGCGATCGCTCTTTCGAGATCTGTTTGTGGACCATGATCACCCCAATGCGCATGCCCGCCGGCGACGTCTGCAGCAGCTTGTCCGTTCTGCACCTCATGGGCGCTAGGGTGATCTTGACGGTCGTCGTCTGGAGAGGCGGGGTGGTGAGCGTTTCGAGATTCAGGCTCGGACTGAGCTTCGCTCGACTCGCCGACTGCATTCTCGGTTTCGCGATGCTCGGCGGGAGGATGAGCCAGTACCGAAACCGGCACCAGGAAAAGGATCAACGCCAGCGCAAGGCCGGACAGAAGTCTTGTTGCAGTCACAGGGTCACTCCACACATTTAGAGGAAATGTTTACGCACTCATGACGGTATTCCCTCATTTCCAGGGCTTGAATCCGTCAGCTTTCGCCGTTCCTAAATGAGCGGGGGTATGAAAACTGCGCCTAATCCGCGTGTTCGCTTGGATGGGAATCGGTTCTGTTCCGCCAACGCGACAAATACAGCTTTTCAAACGTGAAGATTCCCGCAATCGCGCTAACCGAAATCAAGATGATCAGGGGGTCGCTCATGGCTTTCATGACCAGAAACGCACCCAGGGCAACAAGATCAAATAAAATGGCGCAAACCAGCACAGCCGGGTTCGCGCCGACATCCGCCCGCATCCGTCGCAAGACACCCCAGTGGATGATCACATCCATGACGAGATAGAAAATCGCGCCCATGGATGCGATTCGGCCGAGGTCGAAAAAGACGGCCAACACACTTGCCGCGACCACAGTGTAGACCAGCGTATGCGTCTGGATGTTGCCAGGCATTCCAAAATGCCTGTGTGGTATGAGATCCATGTCTGTCAGCATGGCAATCATCCGCGAGACAGCGAAAATGCTCGCAATGACACCGGAAGCTGTAGCAATGATTGCGATAATGACCGTGAACCAGACGCCGGCATCACCGAATGCCGGCCGAGCCGCTTCGGCGAGCGAATAGTCCCGGGCTTGAGAGATTTCCTCGATCGAGAGAGTCGAGCCAACGGCGAATGCCACAACCAGGTACACAACCAGACAAATCGCCAGCGAAATCGAGATCGCCCGACCTACATTCCGCTCCGGGTTTTTCACCTCATCGCCGCTATTGGTGATTGTTGTGAAGCCCTTGAAGGCAAGTATGGCGAGAGCGACGCCCGCCAGAAAACCTGTAACCGATGTGGTCGCGCCGCTGTCGGTACTTGCGGGCTGAAAGCTGAAACCGGCCGCCCAAAGCACAAGAATTCCGAACAGCAATATGCCGCCAATTTTCGCGACGGCGGCCACCTTCGAGATGCCACCAATGATCTGGTTGCCTGCTATATTCACGAGAAACGCAAATACAATGAGCCCCAGCGCCAGCAACGGAACTAACGCCTCCGTGCCGTCAAGATCAAACAGCCGAAGCGTGTAGGTTGCGAACGTCCGCGCTACGAGGCTTTCATTGATGATCATCGAGAATGCCATCAACAAGGCCGCGCCGCCGGTGACTGTGGCCGGCCCATAAGCCTTTTTCAGGATCATCGCGATCCCGCCGGCAGATGGGTATTTGTTCGATACCTTTATATAGGTGTAGGCACTAAATCCGCTGATAATTGCCGCCAGCAGGAATGCGAGCGGAAAAAACGGTCCCGACAGCTCGGCAACTTGGCCGGTCAGGGCGAATATCCCGGCGCCAATCATGACGCCCGTTCCCATGGCAATTGTCCCCGCGAGACTTAAGCTGCCAGCCGTATACGATGTCGGCACGTGACAATCCTTCCTTGCGGCTAGTCGTTCTTCAGTACAGCGCGGTAAAGTGAAATGGAACCGGTCGGTGTCGAAACAACCCGCGGAATGGTGACACTCAGCCCTGCCTCACACATCAAATCCAGCAAAACGCCGTCAGCATTGGGCTGCGTATCCCTGACACCATCCAACAACTGAACGGTCATGCGAAACAAGACGCGCATCAGAGCGTTTTGCGGCGTCCCGTAGTCCGCGATATGAATCTCGCCGCCTGTCGCAAGCAGGCTACACATGGCGCGAATTAGCTCTCGCTTGGTTTCCAATGGTGTTTGGTGAAACACAAGGCTGGAAACGATCGTAGTGGGTCTCCAGTGTGGCGGGAGAATGTTTCGCGACAAAAAGCCGTGGACGAACCGCAATGACGGGCTTTTACCATCTGCCTTGGTAACCGCACGCATAAGCGCGCGTTCATCGGGATCTATTCCGATAATCTCGGCCTGTGGCATCTGCTGCTTTAGCGCGATCGCTAACGAGCCAGTGCCGCATCCAACATCTAGAATCCTGTCGCCCGGTGAAGTGGCAATCTGTTCAATGAACGACGATCGCCAAACACGTTCACGCGTCAAACCGCGAATGGCCGCGTCGTAGAAAGGCGTTAGCCAAGCATGGCCAAGCGGTGGCGTGTAACTACCACCCCTGTCGGTCATATCCGCGCACTCCGCAACCGCAATGCGTTGACCACGACCGAAATCGATGATGCGCTCATCGCAAACGCAGCGAACATCGGACTGATGAGAATGCCGAAAAATGGGAACAGCAGGCCCGCGGCAACCGGCACGCCGGATGCATTGTAGACAAGTGCAAAGAACAGATTCTGTCGGATATTGCGCATTGTTGCGCGCGCCAGTCGTCGAGCCCGGACAATCCCGTCGAGATTACCTTTTACAAGTGTAATTCCGGCGCTTTCAATGGCAACATCTGCGCCTGTGCCCATCGCGATTCCGACATCGGCTTGGGCGAGGGCGGGCGCGTCGTTGACCCCGTCGCCTGCCATAGCGACTTTGCGGCCTTCGGACTGAAGATCGCGGATAATCGACGCCTTGTCCGCCGGCATGACGTCTGCCCGGATCTCGTCGATCCCGAGGCGCGCGCCGATGGCCTTCGCCGTGCGCTCGTTATCGCCTGTCGCCATGATGATACGAAGGCCGAGCGCATGGAGATTCTCTAGAGCCGACGGGGTCGTTTCCTTGATCGGGTCCGCCACGCTAACGAGGCCTGCGATCAACCCGTCCACAACAACGAACATGACCGTCTCGCCGTCGTCTCGGCGTGCATTGGCCGTCTCGACCAGCCTTGAGCTCTCAAGGCCCATATCCGACATCAGGCGGGCATTACCGAGCGCGACTTCGCGGCCCTCGACGACTCCCTTGACGCCCTTGCCGGTGATCGCCTGGAAATCATCAGCCTTGGCGATTGAAATACCGCGCTCTTCGGCACCCCGAACGATGGCTTCGGCCAGCGGATGTTCTGATCCGCGCTCCAGCGACGCAGCCAGACGCAAGACCTCCGCTTCATCATTTCGCGCTTCGGGCAGAATCGCGACGAGTTTCGGCTTGCCTTCCGTGAGCGTGCCGGTCTTGTCGACAATCAGCGTGTCGACTCTCTCGAACCGTTCGAGCGCTTCGGCATTCTTGATTAGGACACCGGCCTGTGCGCCGCGTCCTGTCGCCGTCATGATTGACATCGGCGTCGCCAGTCCTAGCGCGCAGGGACAAGCAATGATCAGAACAGCGACCGCCGATATCAATGCATAGGAGAGCGCGGGCGCAGGTCCCCAGATCGCCCACGCAACAAAGGCGATAAGCGCAATGATGATGACCGCCGGGACAAAAAATCCGGCGACCTGATCCGCATATTTCTGAATCGGTGCGCGGGAGCGCTGGGCATTGGCGACCATTTCCACGATCTGGGACAACATTGTGTCGGCACCAATGCGCGTAGCCTCCACAACCAAGCTGCCAGTGCCGTTGATCGTAGCTCCGGTCACTGTGTCGCCAGTGGTTTTCTCGACTGGCAACGGCTCGCCGGAGATCATGCTCTCATCAATTGATGAGCGCCCTTCAACGACCCTGCCGTCCACGGGCACTTTGTCACCGGGCCGAACCCGCAAATGGTCGCCCAACTGAACGTCTTCGAGCGGGATTTCGGCTTCTGAACCATCCGGACGAATGACGAACGCCGTCTTGGCGGACATATCCATCAAAGCCCGAATGGCCTTGCCGGTACCCTCGCGAGCACGCAGCTCCATCACCTGACCCAGCAAGACCAGGACAACGATGACCGCAGCGGCCTCAAAATAGACGCCGACATGACCGTCCGCGCTGCGGAAACCGTCAGGAAAAATGTCCGGCACTAGCACAGCAACCACGCTGAATATCCATGCCGCCGATACGCCCATCGCGATGAGCGAAAACATGTTGAGATTCATCGTTCGGAATGAATTCCAGCCTCGCTCAAGAAACGGCCATCCGCACCAGAGGACAACCGGAGTGCCCAGAACCAGCTCGATCCAGAGCGTGGCGCGTTCGCCGAAAATCTCGCGAACGCCGGGAAAGCCGGCCAATGGCCCCATGGTCAGGACAAGGAGTGGTAGGGTCAGGAATGTGCCGATCCAGAAGCGCCGCGTTAAATCGACCAGTTCCGGATTGGGCCCGTCTTCATCCATAGTGGCTGATTCCAGTTCCAGCCCCATACCGCAAAGGGGGCAAGAGCCTGGCTGGATTTGGCGGACCTCCGGATGCATCGGACATGTATAGACAGCGCCTTGATGCCCGGAAGGGACGGTATCGTACCGTCCGCCCTCGCCGCCCGTCGAATTGCCGGCGGCGGGTGTACACGCCGAATGATCGTGGCCTTGCGGCTTTGAGCTGCCGGCGGAGCCCGCGTTTTCCTGGCCGCCGCAGCATTGATGTGCCTGTTTGTCCTTGCTTGACATGACCCGTCCGCTCCTGGGTTTGAAACGAAAAAGCTTGCGTTACCGCTTGCTGATCCGCGGACCCTGCACCTTCCAGTAGCTGGAAGGTCAAGCCGATATTCTCAATTCACGAATCGTGTCGCCACGGGAACCGGATCACGCCTTCGCGCGATCGCCGGACAGGCTGTCCATAATCGGACAATCAGGACGGTGGTCGCCTTCGCAGGCGCTCACAAGTTCCGACAGAACGCGGCGGATTTCCTTGAGCTCCGCAAGTTTGCGATCAACATCCGCGATGTGGCGGACCGCGAGATCGCGAACATCGGCGCTGCTACGCTCATCATCGTCATAGAGCGAAAGAAGTTGCCGACAGTCGTCGAGCGAAAACCCGAGCGACCGTGACCGCGCCAGAAATGCCAGCTTGTGCAGATCCGTTTCGCAAAAGCTGCGATAGCCATTTTCGCCTCTTGCGGGTGAAACCAGGCCAATTTCCTCATAATAGCGGATTGTCTTGGCTGGCAGTCCTGTCGCCCGGGAAGCCGCTTTCATATTCATCAGTCTGCCCTTTCCGTAACATCACCCACTTGCCCGGTCCGCTTTGCCCATTTGAGCACAAGCGTCTGCCAAATCAGAAACGCTGCCGGAATGACGAGCAGGGTCAGGACGGTCGCACTGGTCATCCCGCCGACCATCGGGGCTGCGATCCGGCGCATGACTTCCGAGCCGGTTCCCGTACCGAACATGATCGGCAACAGACCGGCGATGATCACCGCTACCGTCATCATGATCGGCCGAACGCGTAGCAAGGCCCCTTCAACCACGGCCTCCCGCAAATCCTCACGGGTGAGCAGGCGTCCCTCACTGGCGGCAATCTCACGGCGCTTCCTCAAGGCCTGTTCCAAGTAGACAATCATGAGAACACCGATCTCGACGGCAACGCCGGCGAGCGCAATGAATCCTACGCCCACTGCCACCGACATGTTGTAACCGAGGATGTCGAGCAGCCAGAGACCACCAACAAGCGCGAGCGGCAAGGTTCCCAGGATCAGCAAAACAGGAATGATCCTCTTGAAGTTGAGAAACAGCAACAAAACGATGATGGCCAGCGTCACCGGCACGACCAGCGACAATCTCGCCTGCGCGCGTTGCATGAACTCGTACTGGCCTGACCAATTGATCGAATAGCCTGGCGGCAGGTCGATTTGTTCGGTCACAGCCCGTTGGGCGTCAGCGACATAGGTTCCGATATCCACGCCGGCTATGTCGATATATATCCAGCCGTTCAGGCGCGCATTCTCGCTTCTGATCACACCCGGCCCATCGGAGATGGATATGTCTGCGACGCGGCCAAGCGGGATCTCGGCGCCGGTCGGCGTGATTAGCGGCAGAGCCCGCAATTCATCCGGTGAACCGCGGTAATCGCGGGGATAACGCAGATTGACCGGATAGCGCTCAAGGCCCTCCACACTTTCGGTGATAGTCATCCCACCGATCGCCGTGCGGACGAAATCGTGGACATCGGCTATATTCAAACCAAAGCGTGCGGCTTCTGTCCGGTTCACATCGATATTGATGAAGCGGCCGCCGGTGACGCGCTCGGCATAGACCGATGCGGTGCCTGGCACATCACCGATCACGTCCTCGATCTGCTGGCCGATTTCGGCAATGACATCCAGATCAGGGCCTGAAACCTTGATGCCCACGGGCGTCTTGATCCCGGTCGCCAGCATGTCGATGCGGTTGCGGATTGGCATGATCCAGACATCGGTCAGGCTGGGTACATCAATGAGCGCATCTAGCTCAGCCCGAATGTCGTCCATGGTAATGCCAGGTCGCCATTCGTCGCGCGGTCGAAGCTGGATGGTCGTTTCGATCATCGTCAAGGGGGCTGGGTCCGTTGCCGTCTCGGCGCGGCCGGCCTTGCCATGGACGGTCAGGACTTCAGGCACAGTCATGATCAGCTGGTTGGTCTGTTGCAGAATTTCTGCGGCCTCGCTCGCTGAAACTCCCGGATAAGCACTCGGCATGTAAAGAAGATCACCCTCATCAAGATCCGGCATGAATTCACTACCCATGCGCGAATAGGGAATGACTGCGCTGGCCAGAGCAATCGCTGCGACAGCGATCATCAGCCAAGGGTGCTTGAGTACGCCGTTAATGAACGGCCTGTATCCGGCAATTAGCCCGCGATTGATCGGATTATTATGCTCTGGCGTGATCTTGCCGCGTACGAACCAACCCATGAGAACCGGCACAAGCGTGATCGATAATCCGGCCGCTGCGGCCATCGCATAGGTCTTGGTGAAGGCCAATGGATGAAAGAGCCGCCCTTCCTGAGCTTCCAACGCGAAAATTGGGACGAAACTGACTGTGATGATCAATAGCGAAAAGAAAAGCGCAGGCCCGACTTCGCCAGCAGCTTCGCTCACAATTCGCCATCGGTTCTCCGGTGTTAGCGGCTCACGCTCAATATGCTTGTGAAGGTTTTCAATCATCACAATGGCCGCATCAACCATGGCTCCGATAGCAATGGCGATTCCGCCGAGCGACATGATGTTCGCGTTGATGCCTTGCATGTACATGACAATGAAGGCCGCCAGGATTCCGACAGGCAAGCTGAACAGAACGACCAATGACGAGCGAAAGTGAAAAAGGAAAATCGCGCAGACAATGATGACGATCAAAAATTCTTCGATGAGCTTTTCTTTCAGGGAATCAATGGCGCGCTCGATTAATCCCGCCCGATTGTAGGTCACGACCACTTCGACGCCCTCTGGCAACGAATCCTGTAACTCGTGAAGACGTTCCTCGACGCGCTCGATTGTCGCCATAGCATTCTCGCCATAGCGCATGATCACGACACCGCCGACAGCTTCA
This sequence comes from Hyphobacterium sp., assembly GCF_965228115.1. Taxonomy (GTDB): domain Bacteria; phylum Pseudomonadota; class Alphaproteobacteria; order Caulobacterales; family Maricaulaceae; genus Hyphobacterium. The sequence continues at coordinate 1,629,572 of NZ_OZ245794.1, forward strand.
CCTTCGCCATTGAGCTCACCGACACCACGTCTGAGTTCCGGGCCAACTTGTATTTCAGCGATATCAGACAACAGAACGGGCGTGCCATTGTCACTGAGGCCGACGGGGATGGCACGCAAATCGTCCTCGCCCTGAATATAGCCCGATGCGCGGACCATATATTCGGCCTCCGCCATTTCGATGACGCGTCCGCCTGTTTCTTGATTGCCGCGCTGAATCGCCATCCGAACATGGGAAAGCGGAATGCCATAGGCGCGCAAACGGTCGGGATCAGCGATGACCTGATACTGACGCACCATGCCACCTATCGTGGCGACTTCAGAAACGCCTTCAATGGTCTGTAACTCGTAGCGCAGGAACCAGTCTTGAATGCTGCGCAATTGAGAGAGGTCATGCTGGCCCGTCCGGTCGACTAAGGCGTACTGGTAAATCCAGCCCACACCCGTCGCGTCCGGCCCTAGCGCCGGTGCAGCGCCTTCGGGAAGAGTGGGCGCGACCTGACTGAGATACTCCAGAACCCGCGACCGGGCCCAATACAGGTCAGTTCCGTCTTCAAAAATAACGTAGACATAGCTGTCATTGAAAAAAGAGTAACCGCGAACGGTCACGGCACCCGGCACAGCCAGCATGGCCGTCGTCAGCGGGTAAGTCACCTGGTCCTCGACGACCTGTGGCGTTTGGCCTGGATAGGTCGTCTTGATGATCACCTGCACATCCGAGAGGTCGGGGATCGCATCCAGCGGTGTGCGTGAAAGCGACCAAATTCCCCCCGCCGTCAGGAAGCCCGCCATAAGAATAACGATGAGCCGATTGCTGATCGACCAACGGATGATAGCGGCAATCATTGGTGATCTCCATGTCCGGCATGGGGATCGATTTCTGCTTCAGCCTCGTCGGGTGGCATCTGGTGTGCGCCATGATCCATCGCATCATCTTCACGTGGGGCAATTGCGCTGATCCGCCAGTTGCTACCGTCTTGGCTCAGCGAGAAGGCGACGCGATCGCCGACCACGATGCCGTCAAGCGACACGCCCTCAAGCGTTAAGAAGGACATGCGCATCGTTGGCCAGTCGAGCGCCTCGATCGGCTCGTGCGTAATGTCGATCATGCCGTGACCGGCCATGAGGGACTCAACCACGCCTACGCCTTCAACGGGGATGGCGCGCAAGGATGGGTCGGTCTGATGGCCTGAACCGGATATCTCGCCGGGCGGCGACATGCGAAGCATCACGCCTTGCAAGCTGGCTTCGGAATCAATTAGGAACTGGCTGGAAACGACAACCAATTCGCCAGCGGCAAGGCCCGAGAGGATTTCGACCATACCATCGGATTCCGCGCCCGTAACGACTTGGGCGGGCTGAAACCGACCCTCGCCATCCTGGATAATGACGCGCTCTGACTGGCCGGTGCGAATGACTGCTTCGCGCGGCACCATCAGGACATTGGAGCGGGGCTGCGCTTCAATCACCGCGTTGACATAGGTATCAGGACGCAAGCTCAGATCAGCGTTGTCCAGACGTATTCTGACCGGGATTGTGCGGCTCTGGGTATCGACTGTGGGATAGATATATTCGACCTCACCAATCCACTGGCGCCCGCGCTGGGCACCGGTTGTGATACGGACCGATTGACCGGGTTCAATCTGCGCAATCCGGTCTTCAAACACATCGACAATCACCCAGACTTCCGTGAGATCGGCAATAGTCATGATGTGGTCTCCAGGGCGGACAAACGCTCCCTCCCTGACGGTCAGTTCGGTCACAATGCCGGCGCGGGGCGAAAGGATGTTGGTCTGTGTCGATGGGCTGCCGCGACGGGCGAGCGCTTGTATCTGTCCTCGCGACATGCCCAGTGCCGTCAGGCGCGACGCCGACGCATCGATCAGCGCCTGTCGCCCGGTCCGTACCGCTTGAAGGTATTCGCTCTGGGCCGTTGCGATATCCGGCGCGTATATCGAAAACAGGAGATCACCGGCCTCAACTTGATCACCAATGGCGGCAACTGGCAGGCTTTCAATCCAGCCTTCAGATCGGACATCAACAACCGACGTCAAATCATCGACGAGACGGACATAGCCAACCGCGTTCACGGTTTGTGAGAAGGCTTGTCGATGGACCCGAGCCGTACGCACGCCAATATTATTGATGACGGCGGGGTTGATTTCGACATGGCTGCCGGACCCTGCCTCGCCTTCATAGACCGGAATGAGCTCCATCCCCATGGGTGAAAGGCCTGGCTCGTTGCGGCGAAAGTTCGGATCCATCGGCGCAACCCAATATAGAATGCGCGGCTCATGATTGGTGGCTGATCCGGTCGACGAACCGCCCCCCCCGCCTTCGGGGTGCAATATCAGCATGGCGCCAATGCCAGCTAGCAAACCCAATAAGAACAGCGAGACTCCAAATATCATCCAGGCCTGTTTCATTGGACATCTCCGGTAAGGTAGAGAATTCGCGACTGTGCCAACAACATGTCGACTTCAATGCGCAAAAGAGCGAGATCGGCATCGAGATGCGCAAGTTCGGACCGAACCAGTTCGGCAAAATCCGCACTTTCATTCTGATAGGCGAGGAGAACAGATTCCGCAGTTTCCCGGGCCCGCGGAAGAACTGTCTCTTCATACAGGCGTGCGCTTTCTCCCAACCGGTTCAGCTGGGCTAGTTCGCGCTCCAGGCGCTGCGCCATGTCCATGAGGGTTGCGGCGCGTTCCAGTTCAGCGGCGCGGCGAAGATCACGTGCAGAGGCGACCGTTTCATCTTGCCGATCCCGGCTGAACAGGGGCATTTGAACACTTACGCCAATGCTGGCGATATCCGACCGGCTGCCCCGTAGGCCATATCCGGCTTCAACACCCCAGGCAGGCCGGTATTCCTGGAGCGCTAGATCAATGCCCAACTCACGAGCGTCTATGCGCGCATTGTGAGACCGGATCATTGGGTGACCGGCAAGACGTTCCAGTGCTGTTTCTCTCTCGGGAACGGGTGGGAGCACGGGCAGAACCTCCGGTAGGGGCCGGCGCGCGACAGGCAAAGTGACAAAGCGCGATAGATCGGCGACGGCCAAATCTCGGCTGCGTTCAATATCAATCAAGCGCGCTTCAAGAATGCTTTGTTCGAGATCGACCCGCGTCACATCATGGCTATTATTGCGGCCTGCCGAATAGGCCGACAACGCCACCTCTGCGAGGTCTTGGACTACGGCGAGGCGCTCACGCGTCAGGTCAGCGGATTGATCCAGAAAAAAGATTTCAAGCCAGGCCTCCCGGACGGACAGGGTGATCTGCCTGTCGGTCATGGCGCGGCTGGCCTGCATGGCTCTGGCTTCTGCCGAACGCTGCGCACGTGTAAGCCGTCTGGTGTCACCACGTGGAAACATCTGGCGCACACCAATACGCGCCTGTGTCATGGGTTCGCGGTTCGGATCAAGATCGGAGAGCGGCACATTGGCGATACCGGCAGAGAATACCGGATCAGGCAGGGTATCGGCGGCAGCCCCCTGGCGTTCAAGCGCATCGGCGCGTGCATCGAAAACAGATGATGATGGCTCGCTCGCTTCCCGAGCGATCAACACCGCTTCAGGCAAGCTGAGAGGGCGCGGTTCGTCAACGGCAACGGCCGCGACCGAGGCTGCGAGAGCCAGAATTTGCACAAGCATGATTTTCTCCAGGCGTTATTCAAGGATGAGTGCCCCGTTCGGGCCGTCCATCAAACGCGTGGAGGTTTTCGCGGCGTGTCTTGGTTGGTGGAATTTTGTGTCAGGTCGCCCAGCAGCGTGTGCGTTCCAGAAATTCGCACGAGAGCCTCGGGCATTGCCCCTGCCAGGATGGTCAGGACGGGTCCAGTCGAACCGGCCGCGCAATCGGGCATGTCGCAATCTGAACAGCACGGATGTTGGTTCTGCCCGGTATTGTGATCAGGCTGCGGCGATGCCATTGCGGCAACCTCACCATGCTCACAGGGCGCGGACATCTGTATTTGGGCCATGTCCTGACCGTCGTCAGCCAACGCGCTCGCGCTACCAAGAGGCATGGCAATCACGACTATCGCGAGCCATGTCAAAAGGCGCATTGAGAAGAGCGCTCTCAAACTGATTGCCGGTTGTGCCATGCGGCGGTTTCGCACCCCTTCAACCACCCCGCAATTGCGAGGCTGAAACATATGTTACGTCGGCGAGCTTAAAACCCCTCAATAATTGGGCAAGGCGTCCGGGCGTCGCAGTCGATTGGTGGCTTGCCCGGGACTCGATCCGTCGGATCGCGTAATGAACATTATGCGCGAAATGTAGGAATCCTATTGCGCCTCAAGCTAACTTTGAAGGCCATTTCGCCGCCGCTTGAATGGTACGGCATTTCAATGCAAAAAAAATGCAATGATTTTGGAAAATAGGACGTCGCAGGCATTTTAATAAATCAAGTCTAACGCCAATTTCTGGCGGGCGTCACCGGAATGTGAGAACTTCGCCTTATGCGCTCGCGAACCAGCTCACATCTAGATGCTATGCCCATCATGGATTGATAGAAGGAGACCTACGTGGATCGGTCGATAGTCGTCGATGTTCGGGAGAATACATGGCCGGGCCCAGGTCATCTTCCAACCTTTCCTTCGACTTTTCATAGCGGCGTTGAAACTCATCAAATCAACTTTCCTTCGACCCTATTACTTATTGGCTATCTAACGACGCCAACATCGTCGACGGGAGTCTCTCTTAGCGAATTCTGGGCTTGGGTTCGCTATCTGGCCGCCGTAACTGACGACCAAGACTTACGGCTTACGCAAAGTTTTGCAGACCTAGATGCCCACCAGAAAACCATACTCAGCGATGACTTTGGAATGGGCATTCCCATGAATTGGCTTGGCCAGCGACTACGCTTCAGCCAGATTGTCGATGGTCGGTATTTTATGCAGCGAATTGCTGCTTCATTGGGTGTCTCTCAACGCCGCACTGCAAAACGTGGTCCTAATAAAACACCGGATTTTGTAGCTCGTGACACATCCGACGTTTGGCACATTATCGAATGCAAAGGCACACAATCAGGAAGTGGGTATGGAGAGTCGCAGTTGGGTGACTATGGCCCGCCAGCTTCCGGTGGCATAGCTCAAAAGCGATCAATCGAGTTCCCAGACGGCTACGCTGGGCAACGTTTAGTTTGTGGGTTGTGCATAGGTTTGGAGAACGGCGATCCCAGTCGAATGACTGTTATCGATCCGAAGTTAGACGAACCTTTTCGCCTAGATAGTTCACAGCTCGAATTAGCAGATGACGCGGCAGCGCGCGGTGTGATGTCAAAAGCCCTTCGGCTAGCCGGATTTGAAGCAACCGCGGAAGCCACGGCTGCACCCCTTGGAAATCATCCTGGCGCCAGAAGGTCGCGCGTTCGCCGAGTCGAAGAGGAACGCGAAAACTATGTAAATCTCCGAAACGAACGCGCGCGCGCAGAACTCAGTTTGGACAAACCTTCAGGAAAAGGCGGTTTTCAGGTTCGCGAGCTCAATTTCACTTTGCCAAGGTCCATATTCATTGGTGAGGAAGAAATCAGCCGTGTTATCGTTCGGCAGGCGATGAACAAAGATTTTCTCGCTCGACTGTCGGAGCAGCCGACGATTTCGGATCCGATCTTCGGCGCTTATCTAGAAACACCCGTGAACAAAATGTCTAGCGCTACAAATGGCGACGAGCGCACCGCTACGTTTGGCATCGGTGATTTATTCTGGTCGGAACTTATTCTAGATTGAAATAGCGATACTGAAATTTCGAATTGAGTGACATTGGCAGAAACGTGTTCTGACGCATCAACCGCGTGGGGCGAGGAAATATCTAACGAGAACTCAACGAGAATTTGTAGGCGACTCAGCTCATAAGGTCCCTAGAATAACGATCTGAGAAAGCAAATGCCTAGCTCCCGCTCTGCAATCGACGTCGTCCGAGTCTCACGGGCGGGTCATACCTTTCACGAAAGGTGGGCCGCGCGCCGCGCGCTTCAGCTTGTTTTCCCAAAGGACAATTTGCATTCGATTGTTGTAGAGGGACTATCACCGATAGACAGAGGCTCCCTTGGTGATGAGGCCGAAGATGTTGCTGACCTCGTCCTGTATTTCGGCCCCGGTGAAGGGTTTGACGCCTGTACGCATCAGCAAATCCTCCAATTCAAATACAAGTATCGCTCCGATCCTGTTACGGCGTCCTACCTGAAAAAGACAATCCAGAAGTTCGCTACGACTTTGCAGAAGCTTCTCGAAAAACATTCCCGCGATCAGGTTGCTCAAAAACTCAGCTTCGGATTTGTGACGAATGCGGACTTTTCTCAAGAGCTGAGCGAGGCAATTAGCGCCCTTAAAGTCGGCAAGAGCCCTGACAGTCCAGGTGCAAGGCAGCAGGCGAAGTCACTAAAAGACTGGTGTGCCGAAAAAGGTGTCGAGGCTAAAGATCTACTTCCGCTCGTCGATTTTCAGACTCAAACTGCAGATCTTCCAGCACAAGATCGCAAACTTCGTCGGAGTATCAGCGATTGGTCATCAGAGGCGTCAGGGCAGGCGGCGATCCGACTTCACGCCCTAGTCGAACTTGTCCGTCAGAAATCTCAGATCGAAGGGCAGAGAGACAACTCCATACGAAGGGAGGATGTGCTCGAAGCGCTTGGATGCGATGATGACGACTTGTTCCCAGCAGATACCCGCTTCATCGATGTTGGGTCTGTCATCACGCGAGCGTGTCTTGTCGAAGTTTCGGCTGCGGTAACGGCATCTCACTGTCCTGTATTCCTTCATGCTGACGGTGGTGTCGGGAAGACGGTATTCATTCAGAGTTTGGCTTCGCATCTTTCGACGAGATTTGAAGCGGTTATTTTTGATTGCTTTGGGGGTGGTTCTTACAGGTCGGAAGGGCAATCACGGCACTCAGCAAAAGTCGGATTGCTTCAAATCGTAAATGAGCTGGCAGCGCGGGGCCTTTGTGACCCACTGCTACCCTCAGACACAGACGATCTCGGCGTTATTAGGATTGCCCGAAAACGCCTGCAACAAGCAAGTAAAACAGTTCAGGACCAATCCAGCTTGGAAGGTATCTTGATTGTCCTGGATGCCGCAGACAATGCGCACCTGGAAGCCGACGCCAGGCACGAGCCGGCTTTTCCAGGGCTTTTGCTGGCAAACCTGAGTGAAACTCCGATCGAAGGCGTGCGCCTTCTTCTGACCGCGCGTTCGCATCGAATGGAAAAGGTGATCAGGAGGAGCAATGTTGAACGAGTTAAGCTGCCAACGTTCAACGAGGAAGAAACTCGTGTCTTCCTTGAGACGCGTCGAAACAAGGTTTCAGATGTTGAATTCTCAGTGGCGATGTCTCGCTCGCGAGGCAATGCGCGTGTACTTGAGTACCTTGTCAACAGCTGGGACAAAGTAGCTGCGAAAGATGCGCCTACGACCCAGATCGAGGTCGAACACTTAATCGCTCAAAAGTGCGATCAGATTATCGGCGAGCTTCATACAGTTGGATGGGATGACGAGGAGGTCGTGCGCCTCTTCGCAGCTCTTGCACTGCTCCCGCCACCCATTCCGCTTGAAGAACTTGCCGCAGCTTTGGGCTGGGAACTGGGGCAGGTTAGAAGTGCGACATCTGATTTGGCGCCAATGCTCGAAGTTCTCAATCACGGCGTCGTTTTCCGTGATGAGCCGACCGAAACCTACATCAGAGAAAACTACGCCGAAGAGGAAGCGGCGCAGACGTCGATAGCGGACCGCCTCCAAAGCCAGCAAAAATCATCCACCTACGCCGCAGAATCGCTTCCCCATTTTTTGGTCGTGATCGGTGATAGTGATCGATCTTACAAACTTGCGGCGTCGGCAGACTTTCCCAGCGCGGTTAACACCGAATCCGGAAAGCGAAGGCTCAGGCTGCTCAGGCTGATGTCCGCATTTTCATTAGCAACGCGCGACGGTGATGTAGACCGCAGCTTGTTGCTCACAATGAAGCTCGCGCAAGCAGCTGCTGCAACTGATCGCGGCGATGAATTCATCCGACAATCGCCTGAATTGGCGTTGAGCCTTGGGGATAAGGATACCGCAAGGCGCCTGTTCATTGACCGAGCAGGTTGGCGAGGTGCGCGGGACAGTCGATTAATTGTCGCTTACTGCTTTTTAAATGATCTCCATGAAGCCCGATTCCACCAACAAAGAGCGATTGGTTGGATCAATTGGTTCTTGCGACAGAAGGATGAGCTGAACCGCCTCAACCGAGAAGGCTTTGATGCCGACGACGTTGCTGCAATCCTATTTCTAGATGTTCTAGAAAAGCGAGAAGGACGCTTCTTGCACCGAGTCGGCTTATGGCGTTTCCGGTTTGCAACTTCAGTCGTCGATAGGCTCGTCGCGCTTTGCGAAGCGTATGAGAGTTTCACAGGGCAGAAGGCGCTCCAATCTCTTTTGGCGTTTGCCAAGTCAAAAGATTGCTCTTCACTTGCGCTTCTGATCGCGCTCCTGAATTCGGCTCACAAATTTGACCATGAAATGGTTCGGGGAATTGCAAGACGAGCGAGCACTCTAGCCGCCGCATTACAAGAGGATCTTTCAGGCGACCAATTCGACTTAAAAAGGGAGGCTCCAGGATTAGTTGCGGACGCTGCCTTAGTCAGCCTGCTGAAAAATTCAAAACAGTCAGCCAAACGGCTGTTACGCCTTACAAAAGCATCTCGTCCAACCGGCTACGATTACACTGAACGCCTCGGTACCAATTCGATTTGGACACCGGTCAATTATGCGTGTGTTGCTGCCTGGTCCGCAGGGAAAACGCTTGGCTATGCGCCTCTACTTCCCTTTGAGGCAAAGAGGGGTAGTGCCGCGAACGCAGTTACCTCACGGGAGGAATTGAAGAAGTATTTAAGGGCCCTCACCCAGCCTGCAAATCGGCGCAACCGAGGTCAACGAAGCCCCGTTCGTAAAGAGCGGGTTTTCTCCGACTACGACGTTGAACAGATCGCCGACGGCATCGAATGCATTCGCGATCTAGTTCGCCCGCTCGAAACTGCGGTTCTTTCTAAAACGTCTATCACAAGCGCCGCCCTCGCTGAGTTCCTTATCGCCTGGAAAAAATGGCTGCGTCCTAACCAAAACTGGAATGCAGAGGCAGGGGTCGACCAGGTCGCGCGGCGCGTTGGGCTAGGCCTCGCCTCAGTTTTGCTTCGCCACGCTCAGATGGTCTCGCGGACCGATGCCGAGGAGCTCATAGCGATACTGACAAGAAACCGGTTCGGCACCGGTGAACGTCAACGCATCTTCGAGCTTCTGGCGAGGCGGAAAGGCCTTGAGGATATAGTTGGGTCTTACGCCGCGCATCTCGCAGATGAGATCATCAAAGATGACTACATCGAGCAGCGTGGCGATGCCTTGAGAGAACTGTCAAAGGCCCTGCTTGCGATGAGCCGCGAGGAAGCGAGGGAGTACTACCTCAAAGGGCTTGCTCAGCTAGACAAAATTGGAAGTGGCGACTTCGACATTGTGTTCTCCGCCCTACACTACGCTTCAGATCAGGCTGGAGGGCATCTGAGCGCGCCTTCTGCACACCGACTCCTAGGCCTATGCCACTCCATCTTTCAGCACGAAGCGCACAAGTTCGGATGGACGCTTCTTGGCCGCGCAGCCGCTAACTCTATTGGGCTTTCTGCCGTCTACAAGCTTCTTCGCTGGGATGATCAAGATGTGGCAGACTTTTCGTATGGCTTGCCCCAGTTGGTTTGTTTTCTTGCGAAAGGCGGGCAACTTGATCCCCGGCGAGCGGCCGTAATTCTTACGATTTGCGAAGATCATGGATTGCATGATTGGAGGGTGGGCCGGGGTGTCCGCGACCTTCTATCAGTGGCTCGTCCCGAAGACCGCCCTGGCATTTTTGCGGTGATCTATCGAAAGCTAAGAAACGAACACAGCCGTGGAGGTTGGGATAGCGTTTGGGAAGGCCTCAGCGAATGCCTAGATGAATTCCCCGAGGCTGGTTCAACAGCGCTCCGCGATCAACTCCGTGCTCTTTTTGAGCGCGGGAAGGAAATGCGTGAGCGTGCAAACCGGCGGAACAACTCAAGCTATCAGGAGGATGCAACCGACGCCGGGCGCTCCGCAGCGGTTGAGAAAGAAAAAAAACTATCAGCACTGATCCAAGAGACTCTGAAGCGCCTCGACTTCACAAGTGCCGCATCCATCGATGAAGCCATTTTGAGTATCGAAGCAGGAGACCACTTTGGCGTTAGCCGCAGGCGCGCACTTCTTGAAGCCGTAACCGGCGAGTGTCCCTATGATCAAAGGTTAGATTTTCTCAAGGCTGTGTGCAGGTCTGAAACTATTGATTTCGACGGTGGGATCGAACTGATTTCGGACTGTTTTGCAACCTGGGGAAGGTCGACCAGGCACTTAATGAACAGCTCCAAGGACTTAATTGGAATCCTTTTCGCGCATAAGGGTTCGAGGCTCTTTGATCTGCGGTATTCAGGAATCTCCAGACAGGTGAGTTTACTCTCCGAATTGTCCGGTGATCCTGCGTTTACCGCCCAAACTCTGATGGAGACGATCTCGCGGGAGCGACTTGAGCTGTCGGCCAACGAATGGCTTCAGGTTGCAGCCTGCTTAGCGACTGCTGCAAAGCCAAAATCAGCGCTGGATGCGTTCGAAGACTTGTTATCTAGCCCCGCTGCCGAGGTTGGAGACGAGATTGGGGAAGGCGAGTTCCGTGGTGACTACGTTGGCAACGAAGATGAGGCGGAAGTCTTTGTTGATGTCGTCTGGCATCTACTAGGAGACACTGATGCGTATGCCCGTTGGCATACAGCGAGAGGTATAGAGGCGCTTATTGAGCTTGGTTTGACAAAGGACCTGGTGCGATTGCTGAATCGCTTTAGCGCGCCGCCGAACCCCGCGCTCAAGTCGGCAGAACAAGAGTTTGCGTTTCGAAATGCGCAACAATGGCTCCTGATAGGCTTGGCGCGAGCTGCCTTGCGGCACGGTGAGAAATTGCGTGCGATCAAGTCGGAGATTGAAGCGGTCGCACTAGAGTCAGGTATCAATGTCATTCACAAGCTCAATCTTCTCAGAACCCTAGAACACATCGGCGAAAACGATGGCTCACCCTCAATTGTGACGCGGCTACGAAAAGAGGTTTACGAGCCGCTGCATGGGATTGTGAAACGAGACGATTATCCAGCTCATGTTGAAAGCAAGGTCGATTTCGACTTCCACTATGAGTTCGGAAAGCACGAGATTGCAGGTCTAGCGAGGCTATTCGGTATCGCCGAAAATGAAGCAGCCGACGCCGTAGCCCAAGAAGTCCTTCGTAAATGGCCAAACAAGAAGAGTATCAGCGATTTTCCAGGAAACACGCCATACCGGCATGAAACGAACCAGCGTTTCGAAACTTTCCGCGAGCACGTCCAAAGACATGCTCTCTTAGATGCGGCGGGCTCGCTCGTTAGAGCGCGCCCTGTGGTTCGTGAAAGCTACTATGAAGATGATTATGATCCTTGGAAGGACTGGTTAAAGGAGCACGACGTCTCATTCGAAGATGGCTCATGGCTCGCAGATCATAAGTCAGATATTCCGATTGAGGCACGAGCCGAGCTGCTCAGCGAACGAGTTGATAACAAAGATTCACTCGACAACGCAGACGCTCAATTTGAAAAACTGGGACTGCGTAACGCTCCGTCACCCAATGGCTTTCTGATTTACGGTAACTGGACGTCCCCAGATGGCGTTAACGTCTACATACGATCAGCGCTGACTAGGTCTCATGGCGCGATCAAGCAATGCACTAAGCTTTCTAAAGCATCTAGCTTTGATTTCTGGCTCCCAACACTTGGCAATGATGGGAACACTGATCGCCACATACGACCATCACCATTCACGCCAATGATCTGGGCCCCGGAAGCCTATCCGATTGGAATTGATGACGCTGATGAGTGGGCGTCACGCCTGGCACTATGGCGGCCTAGGTTGGGTCGTGCATTAACGGCCTCCCTAGGGCTGGTTAGCGATCACTACTGCAAGTCTTGGCTAGATAGCCAGAACGAGGAAGTACTAACAAATCAGGCTTGGGGAGAGTGGAGACCGTCGCCGCATGGCCATCGCGAGCGCGAACAGGACAGCGGTACAATCCTTCGCGCTGAGCTGGCTTGGCTTAATACGACGCTAAGCGCGAATAAGTGGGGTCTTGTTCAAACCGTGAACTTCTCGAAGCCGAAGTCATATCGACACTATGACGACGCGCCGGGCCTTAGGGCCGATTTCGTTGGGTTGAAACTCGCTGAGAAGCCTTACAGATTTTGGCATGCCAAAAAGGCTTCCGATCGGCGGCACTAGCTTCGGTCTTGTCGAGGTCCAGCGTTAAAATTCAAGACACCTCAAAAGCAAATACCATCCTCTAATGTCGATCCGCCTTTGGGTAATTGGAATCTGCTGAATTTCTATTGCATTGTCATTGCCAAATTCGTTGTAGGTATCACTAAAAGGCTGACAACGATGAACTTTGGCGTCTCTACTTGCCGCTATGGCTTCATCCCTATGTGCAAAGTTTAGAACACCGCCGGTCAAGCCGAATTAGGTGTGATCAAACAATCATTGAACGAGCAAAAGACTCATGGCCCACAAAGTTCATGGATGAGCTAGTCAGAAATTGCATCGAGCGGCTTGAGCCAAAGAGGCCCGCTCGCGAGCCGGAATCCAAAGTTACGTATACGCCTTCGCCCGACCTCGAAATCAAAGCCCGCGCTGCTTGCTACGATGATACTGTTCCCCGCAAACTGGATGCCACGAAATTCAAACATGCCGTCCGGACATTCGGCAAAAAGCGACTTGAAAGCGCATACCTAAAGATTCGAGAGGAGGCGATTCAGTATAGGGCGAGCGCCGAATACTATTCCGATTTTAGTCGCGCCATCCGAGTACGAAATCAGCTTCAGTCCGCCAGCAACGCATTCAAAAAGTTCCAAAACGCTCTACTTGAAGCCTTGGAAAACATCCCAGCCGAACGCCATTCGATCTGGAACACGGTTGCGACGGAATCACTGAGCCACGAGTACGCGGCGCGATTGGTGCGCGACTTGTGCGCCGACAATTATCCGAATGTCGACTTGCCAAAAGGACCTGAGCAATTAGCAAGTGAATTTGCGCCGAACGTTGCCTGGAGCAATTCCTTTGCCGGCGCGATTGAGAACATCGGCGACGCTCTCAAAGCGACGACAGAACGAATTGATAAATCTATCCCCGATGGAAACAACTCAAACTACTGGCGGCAGTTTAGCATTGAAGCCGCCGTCCTCATTTGGGTCGAGCATTTCGGTGAAAGCGCGGACATAAAGCTTGACTTGCCGACAAAAAGAAACGGCGGGTTAGCATTCCTGATCGAAACACTGAAGACCCTTTGGACAAAAAGTCCGACCGGGGCCTCCTCCTTAGAGCCCGAAATTAGCCGCGGTAGGACCGAGCTTAAACGCATCATCGACGATGCCGAAATCGAACTTCGGCATCGAAAAGTGGACGTTGATGTTGACTTCTTCAACGATGGCAAACCCATCTCGCGCGATGATATAATCAAACGCGCGCGAAGACTCTTCCAAGAGAAGTGGGACAATCAGATCGAGCAACTGCCTGGATTCAAACTGACGACACGCGATCCGATGCCGGAGGATGTTTCGGATGCTGAATTCGTGGCTGAGTTTGGGTGTCTGCACTGGCCTATAGGCGCCGATCTACGTCGCTATTGATCGCTCTTTCCAGATTTTGACATTTTGACCGCGTCAGTTGACCGCGAATTTCCAAGCGAAAGTGGGTGCGCAACACTAGGTTATGCCATTAATGAGTCAGTTCGACGCGTCATTGCTCGGACTGATGTTCCCGATTCTCGATGACGCTCCTTTTCAAAGAAGCCTGCTTTAGGCGGACAGGAGCTAGAAATGCCAAAACCCAAAAAGCCGTCAATCTTCGCGATAAGGGACGCAATTTTTCTCAAAGGCCCCGCGAAAGCAGTCGCGTTCACTTTGGCGATGCGGGAAAACAAAAAACTCGGATACGCTTGGCCTTCCATACAGAAAATTGCCGACGATTGTGGCTATTCAACACGCAGCGTTCAGCGGGCGCTGAATAAGCTTGAACAACGCGGATTGGTTATCATTTATCGTCGCCGAGGCCGGTCCAATTGCTACAAGATTGATTGGAAAGTGTTCTATCGTCGCGATGAACAGGCCCGAGCGGCAATGGCGATTCTCACCGCTCAGGACGCAGGCGACCTAAACCTGGATTGGACTGACTGTCGCCATGGTACGTCAAGCCGGTCAGCAACCTTGGACTCTCTGACACCCAAAGAATCCAGAATCCCTATTAAAGATCTAGCTGGTTTCGATGAACTCAATGCGCTTGAAGAACATCAGCGGAAGTACGGCGTCGATTCCGAAATGGCCTTCATGGGGGTGCTTGAAAGAAGAGGGCATCATTCTCTAGTCCAGGCGTTGGCGCCCGAGGGCGTCCCCAATTTCAGAATTGAATACGACCCCTCTGAGCAATCCGCCGGCGACAAGCACGATTTCCATCTGATCTGGCATCATGCGTCAGTCGGAAAGTTCAAAGATCTTGGAAGAATCTTAGCTCCACTGGGCTTCAAGTCTGCCAATGTCTACTCAGCCGCAAGCTACGAGAATATGAAGGCTGGCATTAGTGTTCAAAGCTTCGCGCCTGTTCCAACCTCGGTATTGATTGAGGAGCTGGCGTCGCGATGACCAGATCGAACACCAAACGATCCACGGGTCCTTCCTGGCGCAATTCGGAATGCGGGGGGGCGAAGCGCTTAGATTCGCCAGACACACAGGATTCCAAAATGGTTGACGTTTACGTTGACAAGTTGACGTCTCGATTGACCGGAACCAACCCGTTGGCGGTCGATCAGGTCTCGACCGCTGAAAGGATCGCCGAGATTGGTCAGCTCCTGGCGATCGGCGCCGCCAGGGCTTTACACCCACAGACGCGTGACAATTCGACTGGACAATCCAGCGACGTCGAGCGGTGCTGTTCGCGGTGAATGATCCATGGAAACGACGTCTCGAACCCCGATCTCAAATCTCGGCAACCTCTCCTTCGCGGAGTTGAAGGATCGTTGGCGGAGCCTGTATGAAGTCCCGCCACCCGTCTTCAACCGACGCTCGCTTGAGGCGCGCCTTGTCTATCGCCTTCAGGAACTCGAGCATGGCGGGTTAAAGCCCCGGTCACGCAAACGGCTGCTGTCTCTCGCCGAAGAGCTGGATGGCGGTGACCACGCCAAGCGGCGCAAGCGAGCCGACAACAAACCCATTGCCGGCACTCGACTGGTCCGTGAATGGAAGGACGTCGAATATCACGTGACGGTTCGGCGAGACGGCTATGAGTTTAACGCCAAGCACTACAAATCTCTATCGGCGATCGCCTTCGCGATTACCGGCACGCGCTGGAATGGCTGGAACTTTTTCGGGCTGTCGGATTCCCGGGGGCGGCGATGAATTTTGCATCGCATTTGACCGGCCCGAAACGTTGCGCGGTCTACACCCGCAAATCGCGGGAAGAGGGACTCGATCAGGAGTTCAACAGCCTCGATGCGCAAGCCGAAGCTTGCCGCAACTTCATTGCCAGTCAGCGCCACGAAGGCTGGGTCGCGATCGAAGAGGAATTCCAGGATCCAGGCTATTCCGCGGGCACGCTGGAACGCCCTGCTATCCAGCGTTTGATCAAGCTAGTCGAGCGCGACGAAGTCGACATCATCGTCGTCTACAAGATCGATCGCCTCAGCCGGTCAATCATGGACTTTGCGCATCTGATTGAGCTCTTCCGGGCACATGATGTCAGCTTCGTTGCCGTAACGCAGTCGATCAACACCAGCGATGCGATGGGCAAGCTCTTGCTCAATGTGCTGATGTCTTTTGCTCAGTTCGAACGCGAGAACACGGCCGAGCGAATTCGCGACAAGATCGACGCCTCGAAGCGGCGCGGCATGTGGATGGGCGGACCTTTGCCCTTCGGATACATCAGTCGCGACAAGCAGCTGGTGCAAAAGCCGGCGGAAGCCCGAATTGTGCGGCACCTCTTCAAGCGCTTTATTGAGCTCGGTTCGGTCCAGCGCTTATCGGAAGAAACTCGGGCCTCGTCCTCGATGCCGGACTTTGCGAAAAGCCGCCTCTATAAGATGTTCTCCAACCCGATCTATTTCGGAAAGATCCGCCATAAAGGTGAGGTTTATGACGGACGCCATAAAGCCATCGTTGATGAGATAACCTGGGCGAAAGTTCAGGCAATCCTAAAAACCGACAATCGGCAAAGGGCCGCGCGAACACGCGCGCAAACCCCGGCCCTGCTGAAGGGGATCCTCTTCGGACCTGATGGCGCGCCCATGTCTCCCAGCCATACCAACAAGGGCAAGAAACGCTATCGCTACTATGTCAGCCAGACAGTGCTGGCGAATGGTGCTGGTGCCTGCCCGATCGGGCGCATCAGCGCAACAGAGATCGAAAGCCTCGTGATCGAGCGCATCAAGGGCTTTCTCCTTGAACCAGAGATCCTGTTCAGCGCATGCCGTGCGTCGAAAGTGATCGGGCTAACCGCCGGCGAGGAGGAACTCGCAGAGCTAATCCACGAGCTGACACCCATATGGGAGAATTTGTTTCCGGAGGAACAGGCCCGCCTGGTCAACCTCCTCGTCGAAAAAGTCGTCGTCCACCTCGAGCACGTCGAGATCACTTTGCGCCTTGATGGTCTGCAGCGTTTGGCTAGCGAAGCACGGGAGGCCGCCTGATCCATGGAACGCCAGGCCCGAATAGAAGGCGAACGCATCGGCAACCGGCTTATCCTCCGCGTGCCGGTCAGCTTTCGCAAGCATCGGGGCCGCAAGGAGATCCATGCGCCAGGCGCCAACTCTCCAGTCGCCGAGCCGGACCACACACTCCTAAAGGCGATCGCGCGCGCTCATCGATGGCGCGCCCTGCTCGACAGCGGACAGTTTGAATCTATCCGGCACCTGGCTCGCGCCGAGCGTATCTCCGAGACCTATCTTGCGCGCGTCGTTAGAATGACGCTGCTGTCTCCAAAGCTACTTGAAGCGGTTCTGGCCGGAAAGCCACCTGCTGGCTTATCGCTCAAGACTGCACTTGAGCCCTTTCCTCTGGACTGGTCAGAACAGGAAAACTGGTTCGCCTGAACCACTCGAGTTCGAGCCAAGTGTCCGAACCACCCAATGGATCGCTTCGAACGGCCGTCGCTTGACCTGCGAGCCCGCAATCCGAAAAGCCGTTTAGACTCAGCGGCCTGGATAGCGCTTGTCGACCGCCCGTACGAGATTCTCAGAGTCTTCAGGTTTTGAGAAAACCGCGCAACTTTGGTCAAAACCCTGCCACTTGATCCAAAACGCGAGTCTTAAGGTTTCGACCGATTATCCCGCATGGCTTGGGAATCTCGTCACTCGGGAACTGGGCTTTGAGACGGGTTCGAAGAGTGCAGTGGCGGAGAGAGAGGGATTCGAACCCTCGAGACGGTTACCCGCCTACACGCGTTCCAGGCGTGCGCCTTCGACCACTCGGCCACCTCTCCGCGGAGGCGCGCAAAATAGCCAGTTGACCCTTGCGGTCAAGCGCGCACGGCGGTCAGAAGCGGTATTGCAGCTGGGCGCGCAACGGCCGGTCACTGGCCGCGCGGCTGAGCGCCCATTGCGAGGTGACATGCCAGCGCCAACGCGCATTAAAAGATCCAAACAGGGCGGGTCCCGCAGTATGGCTTTGTTGCTCAAATCCCGGCAACCCGTCTGACAGGTTTCCAAACCGGCCAAAGGATTCCAGTCCGGCATTTACTTGCGGAGTGAAACGGCGCGACAGCCGCACGCGATGGCTGAGCCGCAGGCCATTCCGCGAACCAGCCCCGATCTGATGATCTGCCAGCACTACCCCCCGGAGCCGCCAACCCTCGCTGAAATCCAATTGCTGCACCCAGGCCAGGCGGAGATTGTGCGCCCCTTGCGCATTCAACCGCGCATCCAGGCGGAAAGCCGCCTGATAACCGGCCGCGGTTTCTTCCTGATATTGCCAGAGCAGCTCGGCGCGCGCGAAGTCGGCTTGAAAGCCATTCTGACCGTCCTGTTCAAACTGCCCCACGCCGCGCAGACGCAGCGCATCATTTAAAGCGTGCTGATAATGCAGGCGGGTGGCCCCGCTCCATTCCTCATCCTCGCCCAGAACGGCAATGACGCGCCACTCCCACAGACGGTCATCTGCGTCGACTGCCGGGCCGAACACATTGCCGCCCTGCGCAAGTGCGACCGGCGTCGCAATCAACAACAGGACCAAGTAGCCAAGAACCGTTTTCATGCGGGTCCGGCATGACCAAGCCGGGCAGATACGTCAATCCTTTTAGCGTGTGGCGCTAGAATTCCCGCGTGATCGTAAACTGCCAATCCTGATCATTGGCCCCATCGGATACGCCGATCTGAACGCCCGCATACCAGCCCCATTTGTCATTCAAGGGACCGCTGAGCATGGGGCCGACCGAATGTTCCTGCTGGTCGAACGAGCCAAAGCCGGCCTCGGTGTTCCCGAACTCACCGAAATATTCCACGCCCGTGCGCAGACCATTCGGCAGCCGGCGGGTCAGGCTGGACCGTGCGCCCACGAACACGCCATCGCTGCGGCCCGGCCCCAGATCGACATCCAGAAGCGCAATGCCCCGCAAGCGCCAGCCCTCACCGAACGACCATTGATGCGTCCAGTTCGCGCCGAACTGGTGCGGCGTATTATCGCCTTCGGCCAGGCGCGCGTCGAACCGGAAGGCCGAGACATGACCGCCCGGCGTTTCTTCCAGGAATTGCCACAACAGCTCGCCCTGAATAAAGCGCAGTTCCAGATCGCCATTGGCGGGTTTTGTGTACTGGATAATGCCGCGCAAACGCACGCTGTCATTCAAGGCACGCTGATAATGCAGGCGGGAGTTATAACGCCACTCATCCTGGGAATTCGGCGCAGCCCCGATACGGAATTCCGCCTCGTGGTCATCCTGGTCCACATTTGGCCCGAACACGCTGGAAACATTCTGCGCCAGCGACGGGCTGGCAAGCAGGCAAAAGGCGGCGAAACTCGCGGCGAAAAGCCGGATCATGGAAAACTCCCGAACTTGTGATCAGTCTTGGGCTGGCTAGCCAATCTTCCGCGCTTATCTATGATGCCCGACAACAAATTAAAGGGGGCCACCATGGCCTGGTTTGACAAGCGCTGGAAAACAGACCCGATCCCGCAAAGCGAAGCCCTGCCGGGCCGCGATGAGGCGATTCTCATGCCCAAACCGCATTTTGTGACCGGGGCGTCCCTGACGGAAGTGAAACCGGGCGAAGGCGTCATTTTCTTTGCGATGGGCTGTTTCTGGGGCGCGGAACGCATCTTCTGGGAAACCGAAGGCGTGTCGTCGACTGCCGTGGGATATCAGGGCGGTTACACCAGAAACCCGACTTATCAGGAGGTTTGCACCGGCGCGACGGGCCATACCGAGATCGTGCGCGTGGTTTACGACCCGGCCAAGGTGACCCTCGAAGCCTTGCTTAAACTGTTCTGGGAAAGTCACGACCCGACCCAAGGCATGCGCCAAGGTAATGATATCGGCACGCAATATCGTTCGGCCATTTACTGGACAACGGACGAACAGGAAAAAGCCGTCCGCGAGAGCGCCAAAATGTATGCCGGAGCTCTGGATAAAGCCGGACGCAAAGCGCCCACGACGGAGCTGGCGCCGGCGGGACCATTTTATTATGCCGAGGATGAGCATCAGCAATATCTCGCCAAAAACCCAGGCAGCTATTGCGGCATTGGCGGCACGGGCGTGGTCTGTCCGATATCCCCTGCCCCGGCTGATTGAATTTTTATAGACAGCCCCGAAAAAACTGATAGAGAGCGCGCGCCGAACAGGTCATCACCACGCTGCGTGGTACGAAAAGCCGATGACGGTTTGCCTTCATTCGCCCATCCTTTGCGAAAACAAGCAAAACGCGTATCGGATGAGCCCTGGTTCGGCCCTGCCTTTATGACTGACCCAACCAAGAAACGCTTTCTCTTCATCTCCACCGATGGCCTGCATGTCGATTGCGCCTGGCGCATTCTGCGCGAGGGCCATGAAGTGCGCTATTGCACCGAAAACAAGGCTGAGGCCGACATTGGCGATGGTTTTGTGCCCAAGGTCGAAGACTGGCAGAGCCATGTCGACTGGGCCGATGTGATCGTCTTTGACGATGTGCTGGGCCAGGGTGAGAAGGCCGCCAAGCTCCGCGCCCGGGGCAAAGCCGTTATCGGCGGAACGCCCTATACCGACCGGCTGGAAGATGACCGCTCCTTTGGTCAGGACGAGCTCAAAAAAGCCGGTGTTAACATCCTGCCTTATCGCGAGTTTGATAATTTCGACGATGCGATCACCCATGTCCGCGAAAATCCGCGCCGCTATGTGATCAAGCCGTCAGGCGAAGCCCAGAACATCAAACGCTTGTTATTCGTCGGTATGGAAGACGACGGCTCGGACGTCGCTCGGGTTCTGGAAGCGTATAAACGCACCTGGTCGGATACGATCAAGATCTTCCAGCTTCAACACAAGGTAACCGGCGTAGAAGTGGCCGTCGGCGGTTTCTTCAATGGCCGCGAGTTCATGGAGCCGATCAATATCAATTTCGAGCACAAGAAATTGCTGCCCGGAAATGTCGGCCCGGCGACCGGGGAGATGGGCACCAGCATGTTCTGGTCCAAACCCAACAAGCTTTATCGGGAGACACTGGCGAAGCTGGCTCCGAAACTCGCAGATGAAGGCTATGTCGGCTATATCGACGTGAATTGCATTGTGAACAGCCAGGGTATCTATCCTCTGGAATTCACTGCGCGTTTTGGCTATCCGACGATCCAGATCATGTCGGATGGCCTCAACATGCCGCTGGCCGATCTCTTTCATCAAATGGCGACCGGCGGACCGAAGGAATTCAAGGCCAAGAAGGGCTTTCAGATCGGCGTGCGCCTTGTGGTGCCGCCCTACCCGTTCAAGGACAAGGAAACCTTCGAGAGTTTCTCCAAGGATGCCGCTATTGTTTTTAAACGTCCTAACCATGAGGGCGTGCACATCCATGACGTCAAACGCGTCAATGATGAGTGGCTGGTCACCGGCGGCATGGGTCTGGCGCTGGTCGTCACTGGCGCGGGTTTAACCATGCGCGAAGCCCAGAAACAGGCCTATGGGCGCATCCAGAACATCCTGATCCCCAACATGTATTTCCGCGATGATATCGGCGATCGCTGGATTGATGACTCAGACCGCCTGCACACCTGGGGCTATCTACGGGAGAATTAGGCCGGCAGCTCGCGCCCGTCTTCCTTGAGGGCCTTGCGATAGGCTTTCGCCATCTTCTTATCCAGCCCGTAGAATTTAACGAATACGGGCCAGCCGCCGTTGGTGGTATTCGGCGCTTTGCCGTCAGCAATCTCGTGGATCTGATAGTAAAACCAGTGCACGCCAGACAGCGCATTCACGACGCGGATGATCGGAATGCTTGAGTTAGGACCAAACACGCCCGGCCCGATGCGGATGGTGTTTTCCCAGCGCGGCAGGGCGTCCACCTCACCAGACAAGAGCTTCTTCGGCGCGTCCGGATCGGCACAGAGCGGCCGGCCCAACCCGATCAGGTCGGCCTCGCTATTGGCCAGCGCCCCATTCATCGCATCAGCCGAACGAAAGCCGCCGGTCACCATCAAGGGAACCGAGACCCGCGCCTGCACCTTGGCGGCGTAGTCCAGAAAATAGGCTTCGCGCTTTCGCGTGGAATCCTTAACCGGCGGACCTTCGCCATCTTTCAGGCCTTCGGTATCGAACATGCGGGGCTGTTCATACGTGCCGCCGGAAATCTCGATGAAATCGAGACCTTGCCGGTCCAGCATGTCGATCACCGCCATGCTGTCGTCTTCCGAGAAACCGCCCTTCTGGAAGTCCGCCGAATTGAGCTTTACCGCTACCGCAAAACCCGGCCCCGCCTCATTTTTCACCGCATGTACGATTTTCAACAAAAGCCGCGCCCGGTTTTCCAGAGATCCGCCCCAGCGATCCGCCCGCCGGTTGGAACGCGGGGATAGAAACTGACTGACCAGATAGCCATGGGCGGCATGAATCTGCACGCCGTCAAAACCGGCCTCCCGGCAGATTCGCGCTGCCAGCGCAAAGCGGTCAATGACGTGACGGATTTCCGCTTCCGTCATCGCGCGCGGCTGGCCGGACAGGCCGCCCGGTAAATCCAGCGCCACATCGCTGGCCGAGACCGGGTGCGGATTGACATCCTTCGGCGTTTGCCGCCCGGCATGGGAAAGCTGCACCATCGCTGCCCCGCCGCCGGATTTCGCCGCCGCGGCCCAGGCTTTCAACTTTACCATCTGATCCGGTGTTTGTGGTCCATCAATCACCACATTGCCTGCCGCTTCCAGATTATAGCGGTCAATCTGGACATTGCCGGTGATCTGCAGCCCGACCCCGCCTTCAGCCCAGGTCTGATAGAGCCGCAAATGCCGGTCCGTGACATTGTTGCGATCATCCGCGAGGCGTTCCGTCATCGCGGCTTTCACCAGCCGGTTCGGCAGGGTGAGCCCGCTTTTCAGGGTGAGAGGAGAAGCAATTGTGGCGGTCATTTGTATTTCCGAAAGTTCTCGCAGGCTGAATGGGCGGCCAGTCTAGGCCTCGCAAATCACAAGGAAAGCCAGAGCGGCATGTTCAACGGACCCCGCCTCATCTGTTTTGATGTGGATTCCACCCTGCTGGCGGTGGAGAGCCTGGATTTCGTGCTCACCCGAAAGCTGGGGCCGTCTGCCGCCGAACAGATCGAACAGCTCACCACGGGAGGGATGAATGGCACACTCTCCTTCCGCCAATCCCTGATGGCGCGGCTGGATCTGGCCACGCTGACCCGCAGCGACATTGCCAGCGCCGCCGTTGAACTCCGCGATCATGTGACCCCCGGCATGGAAAACCTGCTCACCCGCCTGCGCCAGCGTGGCGATGTGGTTTGCGCCATTTCCGGAGGCTTTGAAGACGTGTTGCGACTGGCCTTGCGTGATCTGGGCTTTGCCCCGGATCAGATTTTCGCCAACGGGTTTTTGTGGGAAAGCGATAAAATTGCTGGCATCGACATTGCCAATCCCCTCTCCGCCAATGGCGGCAAGCCGAAAGTCATAAACGCCATTCGCGCCTTGCAGGATTTTTCCGCGGCCTGGATGGTCGGCGATGGTGTGACGGATCTGGAGACGCTGACCGCCGGGGCGGCCGATCATTTCATCGGCTTTGGCGGGGTGGTACGCCGCGACGCCGTCGTGGAAAAAGCCCCGGATTTTGCCGAGAATATCGACGATCTGCGCCGCATTTTATTAGGCTAGCCCGCAATCGCCCTCACGCGGATCGTGCCCTTCGCATTGCGCAAACCGTCCAGCACGTCTTGCGGCACATCCCCATCCACATCGGTGGAGACGTAACCGATCTCGCCCGCCGTATTGAGATATTGCGCCGCAATATTCAGACCCGCGCCGGAAATCGCGCCGGTCACCGTCGACAGATAACCCGGCGCATTGCCATGTAACGCCAGAATGCGCGTGCGGCCTTCGCGAAGGTCACCCGCCTCCAGCTCCGGGAAGTTCACCGATTTGGCCGAGCCGCCCGTGGTCGCATAACGCGTCAGCTTCATGCCCGCATCCATACCAATGGCCGCCTGGGCTTCCTCTGTAGAGCCGCCGATATGCGGCGTCAGCAAAGCCGTATCACAGTCCCGAAGCGGGCTGAGGAATTCCTCATCTTTGGAGGCAGGCTCTGATGGGAACACATCGATCGCCGCCCCGCCCAGATGGCCGGATTTGAGCGCCGCCGCCAGCGCCTCAACATCAACCAGATCGCCGCGCGCATGATTGATCAGAAACGCGCCCGGCTTCATCTTCGCAATGGCCGCCGCGTCCATCATCATCCGGGTTTGCGGGGTAGACGGCACGTGCAGGGTCAGCACATCAGAAATCGCCAAAAGCTCATCCAGTGAAGACACCGGGCGCGCATTGCCGTGCGCCAGCTTGGGTTCGCTGTCATAAAAATAAACATGCATGCCATGCCCGGACGCCAGCACGGACAGCTGCGAGCCGATATTGCCATAGCCGACAATACCCAGCTTTTTCGCCCGCACCTCGTGAGAGCCGGTGGCCGATTTCATCCAGCCGCCCTGACGGATCGCCGCGAGCTTTTCCGGAATGCCGCGCATCAACATCACCGCAGAGGCCAGCGTCAGCTCGGCAACCGAGCGCGTATTGGCAAAAGGCGCATTGAAAACCGCGACGCCACGCCGGGCAGCCGCCTCCAGATCGACCTGATTGGTGCCAATGCAAAAACACCCGACCGCCAGCAGGTCCGGCGCGGCCGCCAGAACGTCTTCTGTGATCTTGGTGCGGGAGCGGATGCCCAGAAGCTGGACGCCGTACAAAGCCGCTTTCAGCTCCTCGCCATCCAGCGCATGGCCGATGCGGGTGATCTCAATGCCGGGAATGCGGGCGAGCATCTCGTCCGCATCCGGGTGCACATTTTCAAGTAAAAGGGCCTTCATCGCGCCAACTCATCCCGGCCTGCTTCGCTGCACAGCAGCAAAACAGGATTCCGGGAGGAATTGAAGCAGGCTTAGCCGCCCGAGATGCGTTTTGGCTTACTCAGCCGCGCCCAACGCCCGCAGCGCCGCCAGAGACTGGTCGACATGCTCATACGGGCTCATCTCGGTGTATTCGAGCGCGATGGTCTGATCCGTGCCGATCACATAGGTGGTGCGCTGGGTCCAGCCCGGACGCATCATCAGGCCGACCTCATAATCGCTCATCATCCCATCGGAGATGGCGAACACCGGAAAAGCCGAGGCGCAATGCTGGGTCGAGAACTCGGCCAGACGGTCCGTATTGCCGGCTGTAATGCCGATCACCTGCGCGCCCAGCGCTTCGAACTCGCCAATGCTTTCGGCAAAGCTGGCGGCCTGGGCTTCACAGCCACCGGTAAAGGCGGCCGGGAAGAAGAAAGCGACGACCGGGCCATTGGCCAGAGCTTCGGACAGCGTAAAGCTCGCCGGCTCACCGGCCTGGAAGCCTTCAACGGTAAAGTCCGGAGCGGTTTCGCCGGCTTCAAGCTCGGCCAGAGCGCCACCGGTCAAAGCGGTGGTGGTCAGGGCAATCGCCGCACCCGCGGCCAGAAGTTTACGGATCATGTGGAGATCTCCGAAAAAAGTTTGGCTGTTGAGGGGAGATATAGGGCGGAATATGCACAGAAAACAGCATTGAGACTGAATTCATCCAAAAGTTGACCTGAACACCTATTCGCGGATTGAATGAACGGTGGCGAGATGGGAGAGGCACGAATGGCACGGTATACGCCAATGTACGAAATCGAAATTCGGCACTCAGGGCTGAATGCGTACAGACATATTCGGGGTCGTGACAAATGGGTTGTTGAGCAGAAGGCCGACGCTCAATTGGCGAAATGGAATGAACAATGGCAGCGGAAAAAGCAGATAGAGAAAAATAGGCAGGCGCGCGAGGCTGCTGCTGCTGCAAAAGATCAAAAAAAAGCTGAGGCCGAAACGCTCACTCAAGAAGCTCAGAACGAGCTAGCAGCACTTGAAAACATACTCGCCACAACTTTGGGTGTTGACGACAAAATTGAATGGGAATCCCTGAAAGACGATTCGAGTTTCGGTGAAATCAAGCCGAGAGCGCTGGCCTCACCTCCGAGCCCGCAGGAGCCCGATCCCAAAGATTACGCTCCAAAAATCGGCCTGCTTGGCTTCTTAATCCCTCCAATAAAGAAAAATAGAACCCAGGCAGCGGAAGGCGCGTTGGAGGTTGCAAGAGATCGCTGGGCTAAGAAAGTTAGAGAGCGCGAGGCTTTAATTAGAGAGCGAAAAGCTGATCATTCCAGTCGTGTTGAAGATTGGGAGGCGCGCAAACGCGCTTTTGAATACGACCAAAAGGCTCGCAACTCTGCGGTTGATGATTTGGCAAGCCGGTTTGAAAATTCCGACCCTACAGCCATCGAAGAGTATGTTGATCTAGTTCTAAGCCGATCATCCTACCCAGATTGGGTGCAACGTGATTGGGAATTGGAGTTCCAGCCCGAAACTAAAATTCTGATAATAAATCTGAATTTACCCTTACCAGATGAACTTCCGACCTTAAGAGAGGTGAAGTACGTCGCAACGCGTGACGCTTTTGACGAGAAACACATCACTGCGGCACAGCAAAAAAAGAGCTACGACCTCGTCATCTATCAAATCTGCCTGCGCACAATTCACGAAGTCTTTGAATCTGATCGGGAACAAAACAATATTGAGGCAGTTACGTTCAACGGGATCACAAGCTTTACCGATCCCGCTACCGGCCAACCGACAACGAACTGCATCTGCACGATTCAGACTAACCGCGAGGAGTTTGAAGCCATAAACCTCGCCAATGTGGAGCCAAAAGCGTGTTTTAAAGCATTAAAAGGGATTGCTGCTTCGCAGCTCCAAAACCTTGCACCAGTCGCACCCCTGATGAGCTTAAAGCGCGATGATGCGAGATTCATTCCCGGCGCCGACGTTACTTCAAAGCTCCAGGAGGGCGAGAACATCGCTGCCATGGACTGGCAAGAGTTTGAGCATTTGATCCGCCAAGTATTCGAATCGGAGTTCAGTGGAGAAGGGTCCGAGGTTAAGGTTACTCAAGGAAGCCGAGACGGTGGCGTAGATGCAATAGCATTTGACCCCGACCCGATCAGAGGTGGAAAAATTGTCATTCAGGCGAAACGGTACACGAACACGGTTGGCGTAGAAGCAGTTCGTGATCTTTACGGAACTGTTGTGAATGAAGGAGCTACAAAGGGGATACTCGTGACAACCTCACAGTACGGTCCCGATGCCCGAAAATTCGCCGCTGACAAGCCTCTCGCACTCATCGACGGTTCAAATCTTCTATATTTGCTCGGCAAACTAGGGGTGAAGGCTCGAATAGATATCGCTGAAGCGAAACAGCAATTCCGCGACGCAGCTGGTTAGCCCCTAATCCCCGTCCATCTTCAAGGCGGCGATAAACGCTTCCTGCGGGATGTCGACGCGGCCGAACTGGCGCATCTTTTTCTTACCCGCTTTTTGCTTTTCCAGAAGCTTGCGTTTGCGGGTGACATCGCCGCCATAGCATTTCGCGGTAACGTCCTTGCGCAGGGCGGACAGGGTTTCGCGGGCAATGATTCGCCCGCCAATCGCCGCCTGGATCGGGATTTTGAACATGTGGCGCGGGATGAGGTCTTTCAGTTTTTCGCACATCGCCCGGCCGCGCGCTTCAGCGCGGGAGCGGTGGACGATCATGGAGAGCGCATCGACCGGCTCGTCATTGACCAGTATGGCCATCTTCACGAGATCATTCTCGCGATAATCCTTCCATTGATAATCAAAGGACGCATAGCCCTTGGTGACCGATTTCAGCCGGTCATAGAAGTCAAACACCACCTCGTTCAGCGGCAGCTCATAGACCACCATGGCGCGCGAACCGGCATAGGTGAGTTCCTGTTGAATGCCGCGCCGGTCTTCGCACAGCTTCAAAACGCCGCCGAGATATTCATCGGGCACGAGGATGGTCGCGGTAATCCACGGTTCTGAGATTGTATCGACCTTAACCGGGTCGGGCATGTCGGCAGGGTTGTGGAGGTCGATCTCCGACCCATCCGTCATTTTCAGCTTGTAAACCACAGACGGCGCCGTGGTGATCAGCTCGACGCCATATTCTCGCTCCAGCCGCTCGCGGATAACCTCCAGGTGCAAGAGCCCCAGGAAGCCGCAGCGGAACCCAAAGCCCAGCGCAGCAGACGTCTCCATTTCAAACGAGAAGGAGGCATCATTCAGCGCCAGCCGTTCAATGGCATCGCGCAGATCCTCAAATTCGGCTGAATCCACCGGGAAGAGGCCACAGAACACGACCGGCACGGCGGGTTTAAAGCCCGGCAGAGGCGTCGCCGTCGGGCGTTTTTCATCGGTAACCGTATCGCCCACGCGCGCGTCGCGCACCTGCTTGATCGAGGCGTTTAGAAAGCCGATTTCACCCGGGCCCAGCACATCCGTGTTCTTCTTGGCAGGCGTGAAGAAACCAACACCATCCACACCATAGCTGGCACCCGTGCCCATCAGGCGGACGCGCATGCCCTTCTTCAATTGCCCTTCCATGATGCGGACCAGACAGATGACGCCCAGATAAGCATCATACCAACTGTCCACGAGCAGGGCTTTCAAGGGCGCATCCGGATCGCCAGCAGCTGGCGGCGGCAGTTTCTCGACAATGGTTTCCAGCACCTGTTCGACATTCAGGCCCGTCTTGGCGGAAATCTCGATGGCATCCTGCGCTTCAATACCAATGACATCCTCGATCTGCGCCTTTACGCGGTCGGGCTCAGCAGCCGGCAGGTCAATCTTGTTGAGAACCGGTGCGATCTCCAGATCGGCATCAATCGCCTGATAGACATTGGCCAGCGTCTGGGCTTCCACGCCTTGTGCCGCATCGACGACCAGTAACGCGCCCTCACAGGCATAAAGCGAGCGCGAGACCTCATAGGCAAAGTCAACATGGCCGGGCGTGTCGATCAGGTTGAGAATATACGTTTCGCCATCCTTGGCGGTGTATTCCAGACGAACCGTCTGCGCCTTGATGGTGATGCCGCGCTCGCGCTCGAGCTCCATATTGTCGAGCACCTGTTCCTTCATCTCACGCTCGGTCAGCCCGCCGGTGATCTGGATCAGGCGGTCGGCCAGCGTGGATTTCCCGTGATCGATATGCGCCACGATGGAAAAATTGCGGATGCGGTTCGGGTCGATTGTCATGGCGCGGGAAGTAGCACTGGCAGGGGGTTCCGCCAAGCATGTGATGCTGAACGCTGCACAATCTTGCCGCGCGCATTTCCTTCGCTATTATTCCCATACAAACACAAAGGTTTTTAGGTCTTTGAATTTTCGGGAGGGTGCCGTGGAACTATCGCGGCTGGTATATGTGTCTCAGGCCGTGGTGCCGATGCATGAAGGCGCGCTGGAAGATATACTCAGCGCCGCGCGCGACAATAATTCCAGACACAAAATCACCGGGTTGCTCCTGTTTGATGGGGCGCATTTCATGCAGCTGCTGGAAGGGCCCACAGAAGCCGTTGAGCAGACCTTCAGCGCGATTATCAAGGACAAGCGCCATAAGGGTGTGGTGCGCATCGCGTCGGAAACCGGCGTAAACCGTCAGTTCCCGGGTTGGTCAATGGGCTATGCCTTTACACGCGACGAAAACCTGCCGGACAGTTCGGGGTGGTTTCCCTTGACCAATGGGTCCCTGCAGGCGGCCCTGCCGTCAAAGGTCGACCCGTCCATGCGGGTACTGTTTACCAGCTTTTTGACCGTCAACGCACCGGCCTGAATTTGGTTCAAAGCAACCGGGCGGATTAACGCCGCCTAAACCGGATCGCCATTGTCTTGCCGGAATTGCCGGTCATATTGCCGGGCAATGCAACACCTTTGGGGTCCTGCCATGTTGTTCCGCAGCTTGATTGTAACCTTTATTGCCGCCCTCGGGCTTGCCGTACCGGCATTCGCTCAAGATGATCCGGATTACGGTCAGCCCAGCGACTATTCCGAAGGCGTCGACACCTATTCCCAGGAAGAAATGGTGGAAGCCGTTGCGGACTTTTTCGGCGTCACCGCCGAAGCCGCTGCCGCCGTGATTGAGCGGGTCTTCTCAGACCTCGGCCGGCCTGTTGGCTATGTCGCGGGCGAAGAAGTGGCCGGAGCGGTCGGCGTCGGCCTGCGCTATGGTGAGGGCTATCTGACCATGCGTAATGGCGAACGCGCCCATGTCTACTGGCAAGGGCCGTCCATTGGTTTTGATACCGGCGGCAATGCATCCCGCGTCTTCGTACTGGTCTATCAGATGGATGAAGCCGACCGCATTTATCGCCGCTTTCCCGGCGTCGAAGGCTCGGCCTATTTCGTCGCCGGTCTGGGCGTGAATTATCAACGCGCCGATGGCATTACGCTGGCCCCGATCCGTTCGGGCGTAGGCCTGCGCGCCGGCGCCAATGTCGGCTATCTCGCCTATTCGCGCCGCCGCAACTGGCTGCCCTTCTAATCCATGCAGATCCGCACCGCCGATGCGGGTGACTATCCCGGCATTCGCGATCTCCTGAACGCCGCCTTTGGCCAACCCGATGAAGCGAAAATCGTCGAGGCCCTGCGCGAAGATGATGCCGACAGCCTTGAACTGGTCGCCGAAGATCATGGCGATATCGTCGGCACTGTCATGTTCTCACCGGCGAGCGTCGGCCATGCCTCGGGCGAAACCCTGAACGGGTTGGGTCTTGGCCCTGTGGCCGTAATTCCCAAACATCAGGGTAAGGGCATCGGCGAGGCGTTGATAAAGGCCGGGCTGGAACATTTCGAACCCTATCCCGTCGCCTTTTTTTGCGTACTGGGAGAGCCGGAATATTATCGCCGCTTCGGTTTTACTGCGGCGATTGAGCGCGACTGGATGTGGGAGGCCGATGACGGTTCTGTCCCGGAAATGCGCCAGGCCTTTCAGATCATCATTCCGCGCGCCATACCCCCGGGCAAAGGCATTGTCCGCTATCACCCGGCCTTTGATGGTTGAACGCCGTTCCTTTCAGATTTCCGGAGAGTCGAGACCTATCTGATTTCCCGGATACTGCACTGCGTTGTGCCAACCGGATAGGTGGGTTGAAGGTTTACGTTCGCGGCGGCGGCGGGCCCCGACCAATTCCAACGTCTGTCAACATCATTACCTTCGCGGTATTCGACCATTGCCATTACTTGGCATTGCCCATTTGAGCGAACTGTTTGACAGACATGTGTGGTTAGATCATCTCCTACGCCGCCGACACGAAAGTCTTCACTCACCTCGCCGCACTGCTCCCATCCTATAATGCTGTTTGCGCGCGAGTTAAATTCGGCTGAATGAAACCAGCCTTCCACTTCAAATCTGCGGTCGGGATCGGTGTGTTCGCAAGCAGCCAAGCCAGCAAAAGCAACACAAATGCTGGCCGCTTTCCAAATATTTCCAACCATAGCAATTCCTCCCCTGAGAGTCGCTAAATACACTTTTAAGGTGTATAATGCAACCCTTAGTATAGTTTTCGAGAGTCGCGTTGAGGTCCGACATTCTGCCATTCGGCAAAATCTCATTGCCAACAAACCCATTCCGTGTGAGAGAGCGCCCGTCTTATGCACCGCGCGTAGAAATCCGGATAACGGAATGGCGGTGTCCCATAGGCCAAGTGGCCGCCAATTCCGGCGGTTGCGGTATGCCCCACCCGGACATTGATCCGGGCTCATCCGGCGGCTGGTCTACGCAAGCTTCCTAGTATTGAAACACCGCGATGCGGGTGCTGGCTCTGGCCGGCCCGGCAGCGCGCACATTTGAAAGTCTGAACTTGACTCATTTTTCTGATCTCGGCCTCGCCGAGCCCATTCTCAAAACCCTCACTCAAGAAGGTTATGAAACGCCGACGCCCATTCAGGCAGAAGCCATTCCGGCCCTATTGAAAGGCCGCGACCTGTTGGGCACGGCCCAGACCGGCACCGGCAAGACCGCCGCCTTTACCCTGCCCATCCTGCACGCTCTGGCGACGTCCAAACGGAGGCCTGAGCCCAAATCCTGCACGGCATTGATCCTGGCCCCAACGCGCGAGCTGGCGCTGCAGATTGCCGACTCGGTGAAAACCTATGGCCGCCATCTGCGTCCTCGCTTTGCGGTCGTCATGGGCGGGGTCAAACCCGGCGGGCAGATCCGCGCCATGAAGGGCGGCGTTGATATTCTCATCGCCACGCCGGGCCGCCTGCTTGATCATATGCAGACTGGCGCGATCCATCTGAACAACGTGCGCACGGTCATCCTCGATGAAGCCGACCAGATGATGGATCTCGGCTTCCTGCCGGGCATCCGCAAAATCCTGTCAGCCACACCAAAGGGCCGCCAGACCGCGCTGTTGTCAGCGACCATGCCCAAGCCGATCCGGGCTCTGGCACATGACTTCCTCAACGATCCGGCCCAGGTCGCGGTCGCACCGGTCTCCCGTCCGATCGAGCAGATCGGCCAGTCGGTTCAATTCCTCGATAAAGCGCAAAAACTGGAGCGTCTGGTGAAAGTCCTCAGCGAGGCTGGCATCACCAGCGCCATCGTCTTTACCCGCACCAAGCACGGGGCGGATAAGGTCACCAAGCGCTTGTTGAAAGCCGATCTGGCGGCGGTCGCCATCCATGGCAACAAATCCCAGAACCAGCGTCAGCGGGCTCTCGATGCGTTCAAGGCTTTCAAATCCAACATTCTGGTGGCCACCGATATCGCAGCGCGCGGGCTGGACATTGATGGCGTCTCCCACGTCGTCAATTATGAGCTACCCAACGTGCCGGAATCCTATGTCCACCGCATCGGCCGCACGGCGCGCGCCGGCAAATCCGGCACGGCGATTGCCTTCTGTGATCCGGAAGAGCGTGGTCTGCTGAAGGATATCGAGCGCCTGATTGGTTATCGCCTTGCCGTGACCGATGAAAATGGCAAGGAACAACACCCCTCCAAGCCTTTCACCGAAGAACCGCGCGGCCCCAAACCGCAAGGAAAGCCGCGTGGCCAGGGACCGAAAGGTCAGAACCGCGGCCAGGGGGGTGGCCAAGGTGGCGGTCAAGGCCGAGGTGGCCGCAGCGCCAGCCAGCGCCGCCGAAATCGCCGCCGCCGGGCGGCTGGAAATGGTGCGCCTACGCCTCAGGCAAAGGCGCAGGGATAAAATTGATCTCAGGCCAGAGCTTCCTCTGAGCCGCAATTTTCTCATTCCATTCAGCCGGTGTCGAAATATTTGGCACCGGCTTTACCGTCAGCGAAAAAAGTTCGTCCAACCCGTATGGCGCGATCAGTTCAGGCTCGCCGCACGCATCGAGCCGAATAGCCACCGAATGGGTCAGCGAGGCGAAGTCTTTCACCGCGTCCTCAGTGCTCAGGATGGGCTTTCGCTCAACGCCATATTTGGCGGAAAACCAGATCGGCACACGCGCCTGATTGCAAAGCTCAACCTCGGCTTCGAGATCAGCGAACGCCGCCTCCGTCTTGGCAACAAACGCCGCCTCACCCTCCGCGGTCAGATCTGTCGGATCGCAATAGGCGAGATCATAGTCATTGACGCCATAATCAGCCGGCCGCCCGGTCAGCACATTCCAGACAGCCTGATACACCGCCCCGGCCATAAGCGCCCAGTCTGGCAGGTCAAGCGAATGGGCGCGTTCCAGTACCGCTTTGGCGGTAGGGTTGGCCAGAACCGCCGCAACAACAAAAGCCCGCTGATCGTCTTCAGAGGCATTTGCCATTCGCTGCGGATCAAGCGCCATCTTATCCCCTCAAACTCGCGCCGGTCGCTTTTTCAACCGATGCGACGATTTTGGACGCGATGGCATCGATTTCCTTGTCCGTCAGCGTCTTTTCACGCGGCTGGATAACGGCCTCAAGCGCCAGCGAAACCTGACCCTCCGGCACGCCCTGCCCGGCATAGACGTCGAATACGGAAACCTCCGTGATCATCGCCTTGTCCGCGCCTTTGGCCGCACGCGTCAGCGTGTCGGCAGGCACATCATTGGCGACGAGGAAAGCAAAGTCGCGCTTCACCGGCGTCAGCTCGGCCCGGTCGAGTGCCGGACGCGCCTTGGTTGCCGCCTTTTTCTTCGGGGAAGGAATACCATCGAGGATGATTTCAAAGCCGATGACGCGGCCTTCGACTCCCAGCGCTTTCAGAACGCGCGGATGAATTTCACCAAACTCGGCCAGCACATTTTTCGGACCCAGGCGCAAAACGCCGGACCGGCCCGGATGCCACCAATTGCGAGCTTCGGCTGCGACCTGCAGCGAATCGACAGGCGCCCCCGCCGCGTCCAGCGCTGCCATCGCATCCGCCTTGGCATCAAACAGATCAGCTTCGCGTGCTCCCGCCCAGTGGCGGCCTGCCGCAACAAAGCGCACGCCAGACACGGCCATGCGCTGTCCATCGGGCTTGTCCGTCAGATAGACCGGCCCGGCTTCAAACAGGCGCGGATCGTCTACGCCTTTATCGGCATTGTCCTGGAGCGCCGTCAGGAGATGGATCAGCGCGGTCGGGCGCATCACATCCAGATCAGACGAAATCGGGTTTTCCAGCTCCAACCCCTCGCCATGACCGCCAAACAAGGCAGCCTGATTGCGATGCACGAAGGACCAGGTGACAGATTCATTATAGCCGCGCACGGCCAGCGCCCGGCGCGCAAAGCGGGCGCGGTTCTGCCCGGTCGTCGCCGTCGGTTCCCGGCGGCCGGGAAGACGCGGCAGGGAAATTGCTTCGATCTTGTCGAAGCCGTGAATGCGCGCGATTTCTTCCACAAGGTCGGTTTTATGCGTGCAATCCCGGCGGTAGCTCGGCACATCGACATGCAGCGAGCCGCCAGCCCCGGACACGCCAAAGCCCAGTTTCTGGAGGATGTCGGTGATGCGCTCCGGCGTGAGGTCAAAACCTGTCAGGCGTTTCACCTCACTGACCGGGAAATCAATCGGCGCCGGATTGGCGGGCGCTTCACCCGCAATCATGATCTCCGAGGCTTCCCCACCGCAAAGCTCCAGCACCCAATGGGTCGCCAGATCCAGGCCAAGCTGGATGGAGCCCGTATCCACGCCGCGCTCAAAGCGATAGCGCGCATCGGATTCAATGCCGGTGGCCCGGCCCGTGGCGCGGGTGATTTCCGGCTCAAACCAGGCGCTTTCGATGAAGACGTTCACGGTTTCATCCGACACACCGGATGCTTCCCCGCCCATCACACCACCAAAGCCCAGGCAGTTGGTTTCGTCCGCGATGACGCATTGCTCGGCGGACGGCGTGTGGGGCTTGCCATCCAGCGCTTCGAACGTGTCTGCCGCGCCCTTGCCACGCCGCGCGATGATTGTCTTGCCGATCTTATCGGCGTCATAGACGTGCAGCGGACGGCAGCGGTCGTAAGAAACGAGGTTCGAAATATCCGCGAGAATGTTAATCGAGCGCAGGCCAATCGCTTCCAGCTTGTGCTTCAGCCACGCTGGCGACGGCCCGTTTTTGACATTGCGGATCAAGCGCCCACCAAAAACCGGGCAGGCTTCCGGATAATCGATTTTGATCTTGATCGGACAGGGGAAGGCCCCTTTCAAGGGTTTGGGTTGTGGCGTGATCACCTGACCCATGCCTGCTGCTGCCAGATCGCGGGCAATGCCATCAACCCCCAGCCAGTCCGGCCGGTTCGGCGTCACCTCAAAATCAATGACCGGATCATTCGCGCCCAGCGCGTCTGCCGCGGGATCACCAACCTTCCAGTCGCCCTCCAGCTCGATAATGCCGTCATGATCCTCGCCGGCATTCAGCTCCTTGGCGGAACAAAGCATGCCGTGAGATTCCACGCCGCGAATCTTGCGCGGCTTCTTATCCAGCGCGAAATCCGCGCCCGGAATATAGGTGCCCAAAGGCGCATAGACGGCTTTCATCCCGGCATGCGCATTCGGCGCGCCGCAGACGATCTGCTTGATTCCATCTTTCGTCTCAACTGTGCAGACCTTCAGCTTGTCGGCATCGGGATGTTTTTCCGCTGTTTTGACGTGGGCGACCGTGAAGTCGGCGAGGGCTTCCGCCGGATTATCAATATCCTCGATCTCCAGCCCGGCCATGGTCATGGCCTCGGCCAGCTCATCGAGCGGCGTGTCGGTTTCCAGATGCTCTTTCAGCCAGGAGAGGGTGAATTTCATTGCTCGGCTCCCGCCGTTTGTGGGGGTTCAACTTCCGGAGAGGTGAAAGCCCGGAAGCCTTCAGAGCCATATTGCTCGAAGATATCGTCACTGGGTGCAGGACACGAATGAACCTGACGCCGCTCGCGAACCTGAACGGTTGCGATCCAGCAGCGATCAAAGACCGAGCAATAGCAGATTTCCGTTTCCCAGCGGTCCCATTCAGAGAACAGGGCTGCAATGGACTCTGCATTCACCGCCTCGCCGGGCCACGCCACCGAGATGGGGATGACAAGCTCTCCTGGTGCAACAACGCGCCCCGTCAGAGTGACCCAGGACCGATCCAGTTGCTCGGCCGGAAAGCTGTCAAACATGGCATCGATCTGGTCCACGGTTTCGCCATCGCGAAGGACGCGAACATGCTCGATCATCGCCGGGCCGACACCATTATTGGCGACGCGCAATCCGACCGACAGAATGCCGTCATCGGTATTGGTGAAGGCGTCAATCTGTAGCGCCGGTACGACGGCGCCATGCTGCTGCGCGCGCATCACGCGCGACTGATCCCAGGCCACATAAAGCGCCGCCAGACCGACCACCATCGCGCCGATAGCGGTAATCGCCTGATGATTGGATTTGAGCCAGTTGATCATCACAACACCCTTTGTCCTCCCCCGCCAGCGGGGGAGGTGGCAGCGAAGCTGACGGAGGGGGCTGAGGTGGCATTAGCCCCCCTCGTCCCTTCGGGACACTCCCCCCGCAAGCAGGGGGAGACATCGGAGAAAACGCGAGACATCAGCTTAACCCCGTCGCCAAATTGGCCTGCAACAGCGGTGAGAAGCCATAATGCGCAAGCCAGCGCGTATCATTGGCGAAATAATCGCGCAGGTCCGGCGCGCCATATTTCAGCATGGCCAGGCGGTCCACACCCATCCCCCAGGCGAAGCCCTGATACTCATCCGGATCGAGCCCGCAGGAGCGGATGACATTCGGGTGCACCATGCCGCAACCGAGGATTTCCATCCATTTATCGCCCTCACCAATCTTCACGGCGTCCCCGACGCGCGAATATTTCACATCCATCTCAGCCGACGGTTCAGTGAAAGGGAAATGGTGCGGGCGGAAACGCGCCTCGACATGATCGGTCTCGAAAAAGGCCGCGAGGAAGTCCATCAATATGCCCTTGAGGTGACCCATGTGAGAGCCCTTGTCGATCACCAGGCCTTCGACCTGATGGAACATGGGCGTGTGGGTCTGATCCCAGTCACAGCGATAAACCCGGCCCGGCGCGATAATGCGGATCGGCGGTTCCTGATTCATCATAGTGCGGATCTGGACCGGCGAGGTGTGCGTGCGCAGCACCATTTGTGAGCCATCCTCGCGCGGCTTCATGAAGAAGGTATCATGCGTATCGCGCGCCGGATGGCCTTCGGGAAAGTTCAGCGCAGTGAAGTTATGGAAGTCATCTTCCACATCCGGGCCTTCCGCGACGGTAAAGCCCATATCCGAGAAGATGACGGCCAGTTCTTCCATCACCTGGGTGACAGGGTGAAGCTTGCCACGCGGTTCCGGACGAACCGGAAGCGACACATCCGTGCGCTCGGTTGCCAGACGCGCATCCAGCGCCGCATCATCCAAAGCAGTTTTCTTGGCGCTGATCGCCTCGCCGATCTCGTTTTTCAGACCATTTAGCGCCGGGCCCATCACCTGGCGTTCTTCCGGGCTCATCTGTCCCAGCGAGCGCATCATCAGCGAGATTTGGCCCTTCTTGCCCAGCGCGTCCACGCGCAAGGCTTCCAGCGCGGCCTCATCACCGGCTCCGGCGACAGCGGCCAACAATTCGCCCTTCAGGCTTTCGATCTCTGACGCTTCGGCCATGCTAAATTCCTCGCCTTCATCCACGCGAACGGTTTCGCGTGCGGTCTACCGCCCGATTGGGGACTTGGCGAGGGTCAGCCGGGAATTTTTCTGCGTATTTGCCAGGCCACCCCTTGCCCCAACGGGCGAAGGTGAAAGAAAAGCGGCGTCCCCGCCATGGCAGGGACGACACTTTTAACGATGCTGTGAGTGACCGGCAGGAGACGCGTTAAGCGTCGAGCGCGGCCTGTGCCTGGTCGACCAGGGCTTTGAAGGCCTCGGGTTCCCGAATGGCCAGATCGGAGAGGACTTTGCGGTCCACCTCGATCCCGGCCTTCGCGAGGCCGGACATAAATCGGGAATAGGTCACACCATGCAAGCGGGCACCGGCGTTGATCCGCTGGATCCACAGACGGCGGAAATTGCGCTTCTTGGCGCGGCGGTCACGATAAGCGTACTGGCCGGCTTTTTCGACGGCCTGGACGGCAACGCGATAGATATTCTTCCGGCGGCCATAATAACCTTTGGCCTGGGAAATGACTTTCTTGTGGCGGGCGCGGGATACTGTGCCGCGTTTAACTCGTGCCATGGTTCAAACTCCTGAAAACGCCGTCAGCCTTAAAGGCCGTTCGGGATGTAATTCTTTTTCACGATCTTCTGATCGGGCTCGGACATCACTGTCGTGCCGCGCTTGTTGCGGATCTGCTTGTTGGTCCGCTTGATCATGCCGTGACGTTTTCCAGCCTGGCCAGCTTTCACCTTGCCAGTTGCCGTGAGCTTGAAGCGCTTTTTGGCGCCGCTCTTGGTCTTCATTTTCGACATTTCCGCTCCATTTCCGGTGGTCAAAGCCACCTTGCGTTCTTGCAGCTGTCAGGCATGTCGATCCGGCCCGGACAGCTGGGGTCTTTCAAAGAGCGGGCGTCATAAGGAAAAACCGCTGCGAACGCAAGTCCTGTTTGCGTGCGTCGCAGACTCGACAGGCCCCGGCCAGCCCCGCCATAAGCGTTACTTTATAACGTAGGGATAGTACATGATCCGCTGGCTGATCCGGCTCCATAAATGGGCCGCACTGATAATTGGTCTTCAGGTCCTCGCCTGGATTGGCGGCGGCCTTGTGATGACGGCCATTCCCATCGAGCGCGTGCGGGGTGAGCACAATATTGCCGAACAGGCGTCTCCGCCGCTCGTCCTGATCGGCCTCGTTCCCGCCAGCGATATCGCCAGAGACGCCAATCTCATCCCCCGTGGAGTGGAGATCCGGCCCTGGCTGGACCGGACCGTTTATGAATTTACGACATCAAACGGGTCGATAATCGCGGACGCCCGCACGGGAGAGGTGCTTTCCCCCATCGATGAGGACACAGCCCTGGCCGTTGCCCTCGCTGACTATGCAGGCGAACCGGACATTGCGGCTATCACCTATTTTGATGAACCGACCTGGGAGTCCCGCCGTCCTGGCCCGCAATGGCGGGTAGATTTCAATGACGGTGAAGGCACGCGTCTTTATGTCAGTGCCGCCACGGGCGAGGTAATTGCCCGGCGCAATGATGTCTGGCGCTTCTATGATTTCTTCTGGATGCTTCACATCATGGATTATTCGGAACGATCCAATTTCAACAATCCGCTGGTCATTTTCTCAAGCCTGTTTGCCTTGGGGATGAGCCTGTTCGGGTTTGTCCTGCTCTTTCCGTGGCTGGCGCGGATGATTGGGAAACAGCGATGACCCCGAAAATCATCGCCCGCGGCATCCCGCTGGATGCCAATTCCTCCTATCTGAGAGGCCCGGCAAAGGCCGCTCAGGCACTGCGCGATGAAATCGCCAGGGACTATGCCAATCTGTGCGCGGAAAACGGGATTGATCTGGCCGATCCGGCGGTCTTCCGCTTTGACCCGGACATCGACCTGAAAAATGTGGCGGGCGATGGTGATTATTCCGCCATTCAATCAGCTGTGCGGCACATTCTGAAAGCCGGATCAAAGCCGCTGATGATCGGCGGGGATCACTCTGTATCCCTGCCGATATTGAGAGAGATTGCCTCTGCGTCGGGCTCGCTGGCCATCGTCCATTTTGACGCTCACCCAGATCTTTATGATCAATATGACGGCTCGCCCTGGTCCCATGCCTGCCCGTTTGCGCGGATCATGGAGGAGGGCCTGTGTTCAAAACTGATCCAGATCGGCGTGCGGACGCTGAACGCTCATCAGCGCGAGCAAATAGCCCGCTTCGGGGTTCAGGCCTTTGACATGGCGAATCTGCCGGGCGCCTTGCCGCTAGAGGCTGATGAGCCGGTCTATATTTCTATCGATATCGACGGGCTGGACCCAGCCTTCGCGCCCGGTGTCTCGCATCCGGAACCGGGTGGTCTTTCCACAAGGCAGGTGATCCACTATTTGCAATCCATCCCCGGACCGGTCGTCGGCGCGGATCTGGTGGAATTCAATCCGGACCGGGACATAGGACGGCTGACGGCGGCGGTGGTGCTCAAGTTGTTCAAGGGGCTGGGCGGCGTGCTGGCGCGCTAGTCGGCGCAGGTGGCACACTCACGCGCATGGTCATGCCCAGCACGCTGACGCCGGCGCCAGTTCACAATATGCGCCCCCAGGAGCAGGCTGACACCCGACGCCGTCAACAGGGTTTCGCCCGGCTGCTCGACAATATGCGCCGCGCCCAACAGCATCAAGACAAGCCCGGATCCGGCCACCAGCATGGTCCACTTTCCGGCCCGCATGGTCCGCTCGCCCCCAAAAAAGGCGATCAGCGTGACCGGCAGGGCGGCGAGGAAGAAATAGAGATGCGCATGGCCTTCCAGAAGATGAAACTCTTCCGCCAGAGCCGGTGCCAGAGCGGGAGCCGCAACCGCGGCGGTCGGCAAGGCCAGACAATGCAAGAGGCAGAGAACCGCCAGGCCCGCACCCGAGGCATCGAAAAGTGTTTTTGTCCGGTGAGTCGTCTGGCGTCCGCCCCTGGATATGGTGACGATATAATGTAACGGCGCGGAAAATCCAACGGCACTGGCGCATATCCACGTAAAAAGGGCGGCCTTGAAGCC
Organism: Hyphobacterium sp.; assembly: GCF_965228115.1. Taxonomy (GTDB): domain Bacteria; phylum Pseudomonadota; class Alphaproteobacteria; order Caulobacterales; family Maricaulaceae; genus Hyphobacterium. The sequence goes on from NZ_OZ245794.1 coordinate 1,670,285, forward strand.
GCCCTTTCCACTCATCTTCTTTAGCAAAAACTAGTTGTCGCCGAAGGCGAGCTCCGAGATGTGGAGCGTCGCGGGTGGTGTGCCGGCTCCAGAGGAATACGTTCCCACCCAGATGTCGTAGACACCTGATTGCGGATTGACGAACTCCAGCCCCGGGTTAAGCCCGGCCGCCCCGTCATCATTGCAATGCCAGGACCCATCCGGTGTATTCACGATCAACACCGTATCGCGGTCAGATGTGGCCGAGATAAAGAGGTCAAACGCATTGCCGGCGCTGTAGGTCAGCTCGTAATCCGGAGCTGCCGTTACATAGCCCCAACACCCGTCCGGTCCGTTATCGCGGGCATCGACATCGCCGCCCGCCGCGATCTGGACATTGTGGGGATCAGGAATGAAGCCACTCTCGAGCGACACCGAGCCATAATTTGACGGCAGGGTGTAATCGAGCAGATTGCCGGACATGACCGGGTCGCCCCCATATCCCAGCTCGGAAATATGCAGGATCGCCGCAGGCGTGCCGGCAAAATCCGGTGAGGAATAGGTGCCCACCCAGATGTCATAGACACCTGATTGCGGGCTATCGAAAGTGATGCCCGGATTGAGACCTTCAGAGCCGTCATCATTGCAATGCCAACTGCCATCCGGAGCGTTGACGATCATCACCGTATCGGACTCCGATGTCGCGGACAGATAAAGCGGGAAGGTGTTCCCCGCCTCATAGGTCAGCTCATAGTCGGGTGCGGCGGTTGTATACCCCCAGCACATGTCGCCAATGCCGGTTTCCGACACATCGATATCGCCCCCTGCAGCCAGCTGGATATTCACTGGATCGGGAACAAAGCCGGTCTGCAGCATTTGACCGCCATAATTGGCCGCCAGCGTGTAATCCAGCTCCACAGACGGAATCGGACGCGGGCCGAAGCCCAGCTCGGACACGTAAAGTGTCGCCGGAGGCGTGCCACCGGAAGAGGAATACGTGCCGACCCAGATCGAATACAGGCCCGAAGCCGGACGCGAGATCTGGACACCGGGATTCAACGCCCCCTCACCGCCATCATCATCACAATGATAGGCGCCGTTGGGGCCGCGAATTACGAGTGTGGTGTCGGTCTGTGAGATGGCCGACAGGTAAAGGTCAAAACTGCCTGCCGTGTAATAGACATTATAGTCCGGCGCATTAGCGATATAGCCCCGGCAAACGCCGGAACCGTTGACATTGCCGGACACCGATATATCGCCACCGGCGCGCATCTGGACACTGTGCGGATCCGGCAGAAAGCCGGAATCCAGCGTAATAGAGCCATAACTGGGCGGTGCGGTGACGTCTTGTGCGGCTACGGACGCAGCGGCTAATGCCGCTACGCCCAGAGCCGGAAGAAGGGTCTTCATGGTCCTGTCTCCCTGGTCAGAATTTTTCCGAAAAATGGTGCTCTTAGTAAGAGCTCAACTCGGAAATCGCCAAGGTGGCATTCTGGAGAGACGCGTTGCCATAGGTGCCGACATAAATGTCGTACTGGCCGGACATCGGGGAGTTCCCGAAATTGATGGACGGGTTCAGGCCCGATCCACTGTCATCGTCGCAATACCAGCGGCCGTCAGGCGCATTAATGACGAGGGTCGTATCAGCACCGGAATCAACAGAGATAACCAGTGGCAGGCTGCCAGACCGGAAATTCAGACGGACATCCGGCGCGTTGGCGATATAGCCGCGGCAATTGCCGCCCAGGCCAGCCGCATTAATGCTACCGCCCGATTGCAGGCTGACATAGTAAGGATCCGGTGTGAAACCGCCATTCAGCGAAATCGTTCCATAAGTCGGGTTCAGGCTCCAATCCTGAGCCTGTGCGGTTCCGGCCATCGCCAGAACGGCAAGCGCGGAAACGGCGGTCGAAAGTGTGAGTTTACGAAGCATAATCTGTCCCCTTTGAAGACGTTGACGCCGGGAATCGGCAATCAATCCAAGAGCACCCGGTCCCTCCCCTGGTACTCGATAGGTAGAGACTATCATTAAAACGCCTCTCGATGTGAACCCCAGTTGAACGGAAAAAACGCCGCACCGGCAAAAATAGTTCAAATAATCGCCACGCTTCTTCCAGGAGGCGAAAAATAGACCGGATACGCCCTCAGCGCGCAGGCCTACGCGGCGTTAAAAATACCTTATAAACAGAAGGTTGGAGAGCGCTGACTAGTAAGAGGTCAGCTCTGAGATCGACAGCGTCGCCTCGTGATAGGACGCCGCCTGATAGGTCCCGACATAGATATCATACTGGCCCGATTGCGGCTGATCCCAGCGCAGGGCCGGATTGAGGCCGCTCCCGCTATCATCATCACAATACCAGCGTCCATCGGGTCCGTTGACGATCAAGGTCGTATCAGCGTCGGAATTCACCGACAGGATCAGTGGCCAGGTGCGCGCGATATAGGTGAGCCGGAATTGCGGTGCATTGGCGATAAACCCCCGGCAGCTTCCCCCGAGGGACACGCTCGCATCAATCGAACCGCCGGACTGCAAGGCAATTTCATGAGGATCCGGCGTAAAACCCGAACTCAGTGAGATACTTCCATAGCTGGGATCCAGGCTCCATTGCTGGGCTTGTGCAGGGCCGGCGGTGACCAGCGCGGCCAGTCCTGCAAACAAAGCAAACAAAACGGATCTCAACATCATGGGCGTGTCCTGAAAGGGCCATTCAACGCGTCTCATAAAGCCGGGTTCAAACTGAACCGCGCTTGAACGCTTGCCCCCTTTTGTCAGCGGGGGGCCAGCACCATCACCATTTGCCGGCCTTCCAGCTTCGGTGCGAATTCGACTTTGGCCACTTCCGCGAAATCATCCCGCACCCGGTTCATGACATCCATGCCCCGGTCCTGGTGCGCCATCTCACGTCCGCGGAACCGCAGTGTGACTTTTACCTTGTCACCATCCTCGAAGAAGCGCGTCATCGCCTTGGCTTTGACCTGATAATCATGCTCGTCGATATTGGGACGAATCTTGATTTCCTTGATGTCCTGCGTCTTCTGCTTCTTGCGCGCCTGAGCCCGCTTTTTCTGCGCTTCGTATTTCAGCTTGCCATAGTCGACGATCTTGCACACGGGCGGATCGGCATTCGGCGAGACTTCGACCAGGTCGAGTCCGGCTTCCTGAGCCGCTTCGATCGCGGCTTCGACGGGCATGACGCCCTGTTTTTCTCCTTCTTCATCGATCAGAAGGACGCGGGCAACGCGGATTTCTTCATTAACGCGGGGGCCCTCTTTTTTCGGGGGCGGCGCAGCATAAGGTCGGCGGGCTATGTAACTTCTCCACTAACAGCCAGAATTAAAAAACTACCACACGAAGCCAGAAACGCGAGACTCATTGCGTCATTGCGCGTCCTCGCCGCGAGCGGAGCCGAGTTATGGGGGTAAGTCCGGGAAAATCAAGCCGCACGCGGTGATTCCTCGAACCCGCCGGCGACGCGCATGGCCTGCAGCGCTTCCTCGGCGGTCAGTTGCGCCAGCACTGGCGCATGCAGCGTAATAACCGGGGAAGCCCCACGCGGAACGCGAAGCGCCGGGTTACGGCCTTCATCGACAGGAAACAGCGCCGCTGCGGGCGGTCCCGCGGCTACCAGCAAATGCAAGAGGTCGGTTTCCTCGCCAAACACAAAGCGCGTCCGGCGCGCGAGCCCGGCCAGCTGAACCAGCTTGGCTTTCCCGGTCACATCGCGTGCGCCCTCAACGGCGCTGGCAACAAACCGGCCGACATCGCGCGCGGAGGGCCCGCCGACAATGGCTGGCGTTACGCCGTGTTGCATGAGCGCCTGCGCCAGAGACGCCCAGCGTTCGCGGGGCCAACGCAGATTGGCTTTCACGTCTTCCCCGGCGGGCGCCAGCAGGGCATAGGGTCCGTTCAGACCGAAATATTCCGGCTCCAGCATGCGCGAGGTGCGGGCCAGATAATCCACCCAGGAAACATCAGGCGCTGGGGCTTCACCCAGCCGGAAATGATCTGGACCCAGCCCAGCCCGGCCAAGCGCCACGGCGGTTGCTTCCACGGGATGGGTCGCCGCTTCCATTCTGGGCGCCGCATCCAGCCATTTGATGCGCGAGAAACGCAATCCGCCTTTGATCCGGCGCGAATCCCCATCATCCACCAGGTCGTAAACCACTGCGGGTTTCATCGCCTTGATCCGTTTGGCGGTCAGCTTGGCCATGGCACCGGTGGCCGTGGCATCGGTTTCGACCTGGCTGAAATAGGGGCAATGCTTCAGCATCGATTCATAGTCAGGCGCGGTCAGCAGGATCAATTTAGCGCGCGGATGCGCCTCACGGATCCGCCGGCAGGAGGCCAGGCCGCGCACGGTCGATGGCAAATCGCCCCACAACAAGACGTAGATGATATCCTTGCCCGCCTCGGTCATGGCCTCACTCTAAAAGCTCGCGATAGACCCGCAAGGTGTTCGCCTGCAGGGCCTCGACCGTGAAACGTTGCAAAATTCGCGCCCGGCCTGCTTGTCCTATAGCCGCACGCTGCGCCTCTGTCAGCGACATCACAGCAGTTAGCGCATCCGCCAGCGATCCGGCATCCCCCGGCCTGGCCCGCCAACCCGTCTCGCCTGACACCACGACCTCTCTCGCGCCGCCATGATTGGCCACGATCACCGGCAGGCCTGCCGCACTTGCTTCTGCTGCCGTCCGTCCGAAAGCTTCGGGGTCTGTTGACGGGTTCAGCGCCACATCGGCCAGCGCAAAAGCAGCCGGCATGTCATCACAATGCCCGGCCAGCCACACATCATTTTCCAGACCATGCTTGCCGATCAGCAGTTCCAGCTCTTCGCGATAGTTCACGCGGCCCTGATCGCCGCCCACCAAAATTAGAACCGGCACGACAGCACTGTCGGACTTGATCCGGGCCAGGGCTTCAATGGCGACGATCTGGCCTTTCCATCGCGTCAGCCGGGCGGGCAGGATCGCGATAAACCGGTCATCCGGTAAGGACCAGTCGGCTTTCAGATCACGAGCGCGCTGGCGCAGGCTGTCGCTATCGGCGAAGCGGTTCACATCCACGCCACGCGGAATGACGGTGATCGCATCCGGATTCAGCCCGTGTTCTGCAACAATATGGTCGCGAATGAACTCGGAATTGGCGATGACCCGGTCCCCTTTAGTCATCACCGAATTATAGCGGCGCTTCAGACCAGATCGCGCATTATAAGTTCCGTGATAAGTAGTAACGAATTTCGCGCCCGTATCCCGCGCCGCTTTCAGCGCGCTCCAGGCCGGCGCGCGAGAGCGGGCGTGGACAATATCAATGCCGCGGTCCTGGATGACGCGCTTTAATGCCGAGGCATTCTGTAAGGCCGTGAGCGGATTTTTGGTCGCAACGGGCAGCCGGACCAGCTCACCGCCGACAGCTGTCAGATCCGCCTCCATTGCCCCGCCCTCGCTGGCAACCAGCGCCTCATGTCCCGCTGCGGTGAGGGCCTGCGCAATCTCGATCGTCGTACGCTCGGCTCCGCCGGTTTCCAGCTGTGGAATGATTTGCAGCACCTTCATGGGGCGCATCACCTCTCAACGATTCGCTTGACCCGGCCCGTCCAGAAGCGGGATAGATCGACAAACCTTGTTTCACAGGAAACACACCATGACAAACCCGTCCGGCATTGACTATCTCGACCGCCCTGATGGCGAAAAAATCGCTTATATCCGCCACGAGGGCGAGCCCGGCAAAGCCTGTCTCATCTGGCTGGGCGGGTTCAAATCCGACATGGACGGTACAAAGGCCATCGCGCTGGATGAGTGGGCGCGCAAATCCGGGCGCGGCTTTTTGCGGTTCGATTATTTCGGCCACGGCAAATCCTCAGGCGATTTCGAGGACGGCACGATTGGCCGTTGGCGGGAAGATGCCCTCGCGGTCATCGACGAGCTGACGACAGGTCCGCAAATCCTGATCGGCTCGTCCATGGGCGGCTGGATCAGCCTGTTATGCGCAAAGGAGCGCGCCTCGCGCCTTGCCGGCCTGTTGCTGATTGCTCCGGCACCGGATTTCACCTCCGAGCTGATGTGGCCGAGCTTTCCTGAAGCGATCCGCCAACAAATCCTGGAAACCGGCAAATTCGAGGAACCCTCGGCCTATGATGATGAGGTTTTCATCATCACCAAAAAGCTGATCGAGGATGGCCGAAACTGGTCTGTTCTGGGCGGTCCCATCGGATTTGAAGGTCCGGTCCGCATTCTACAAGGCCAGCACGATGAAAGCGTCCCGTGGCAACACGCGCAAAAATGCGCAGACGTCCTGACCAGCGAGGACATCGTCTTCACCTTGATCAAGAGCGGCGATCACCGGCTATCCTCCGAAACGGAAATCGCGCGGCTGATCGCGACCGCCGAAGCGCTCAGCGTTCAAACCGAAGCCGCGTAAATCGCCTCCAGCCCTTCACGATAGGTCGGATAGGCCAGTTCAAAGCCCAGCGCGTCGCGGGTTTTCCGCGAAGAGACCCGGCGCGAGGAAGAAAAAAAGCTGCGCATCATCGGGCTCATCTCTGCGGTTTCGAAATCCTCTTCCGGTGGCGGCGCGACGGCCAGCAAATCCGCCGCATAACCGATCACTTCAGCCTGGGAGGACGGAAGATCATCGGCCAGATTAAACGGGCCAGGCACGTCCTGGCGCTCCATCGAGGCCAGAAGCGCCGTTGCGATATCGTCCACATGCACGCGGGAAAACACCTGCCCTTGCTTAACAATCCGCCGCGCGGTTCCGGATCGGACCCGCTCCAGCGCACTGCGGCCGGGACCATAAATCCCCGCCAGACGAACTATCCGTGTCGCCTTCGAAAAAGCCTGCCAGCCCTGCTCAGCCTGCAAGCGTCTTTTCGATCGCTTTTCCGCCGGTTCAGGGCGGGTGTCTTCATCGACCCAGCCACCCCCAGCGTCGCCGTAAACCCCGGTGGTGGAGAGATAGCCCAGCCATTCCAGCGCGGGGGTTTTCAATCCCCGCAGCAACGGCAGAGCCGGATCCCCGTCTTCGTCCGGAGGGACAGACACCAGAATATGCGTCGCCGTCTCGACCGCCCCGCGCAGCTCCTCGCGGGTTGCATTGATCAGCGGGGAAATACCGGATAGCGCCATCTCCGAGGCTTTCGCCGCCGAACGGGTGGTGCCCGAGAGCTTTATATTTTGGCCGGAGAGCCGGGCTGCCGTGGCTTTTGCGACATAGCCATAGCCCAAAAACAGAAGAGAACGGGTGTGTGTCATGGACGCTTATCTAGCGTGCGCCTAGTCTGGCTCCAATGGGCGAGTGGGAGCTCACAAACATGACGCGTTTGTTTTTGACCGTAGCCGCCTGTGCAATCACGGCCTCTGCCGCCAATGCACAGAATCGCGACACTGAACGTTATCTGGCCTGTCTGGAACAGATCGAAGGTAATGCCGAGATGGCCTATGAGGACGGGCTTGCCTGGCGCTATGAGGGCGGCGGCTGGCCGGCGCGCCATTGCGTCGCCCGCGCCTTGATCGCCTTGGGCGAGGAGGAAGAAGGCGCCTTCCGCCTGCAAGCCCTTGCTGAAGCCCCCGATGGCGGCCCGACGGCCATGAAGGTTCTTTATCTGGCCGAAGCCGGTGAAGCGTGGATGGTGGCGGGATATCCCGATGAAGCGCGCCGCGCCTATTCGCGCGGCGTGGAATTGTCCCCGCAATCTGCCCCCATGTGGCTGGGCCGGGCGCGGACGGCAGCGCAGCTGGGCGAATGGGCTGCGGCTGAAGCTGATGCGGCGCAAGCCATCAGTTTCGAGCCCCAGAATGCGGAAGGCTGGCGGACACGCGCTGAGGCGCGTCTGGAACTGGGCGATCTGGCCGCGGCCGAGCGCGACATGACACAGGCATTGAATCTGGCTGCCAATGATGACGAGGCGGTTGCCGCACTGCTGATCCGTGGACGCATCAATGAGGCACGCCGGCTGGAGGATTAAACCGCCATAAGGCCCAGCGCGGCGATCACCAGAACAATCCCGATAATATCGGCGATAACGACCTTGCGCAGGGCCGCATTATAACCGCCAGTCGACCAGGCCAGCAGAATGAAGCTGGCCATGCTCAACACGCCCAGCACACAGGCGATCAGCCAGAGATTCCGGTCAAATGCGGCATAGATCATGAAGCCGCCAACAAGGCCGAACAGCACCGCACGATGGCGCATCAGGATGGAGAGGTCCGGCCCCTCCACCTGTATTTGATAGACGCGCTCGATCCGTTTGCGTGAAAGGGCCCCGAAAACGGGCAGGAAGTTGATCAGCCCCGCCAGCGCGATAAGCGCGGCAATGGCGATCTCCATCTAGCCCTCGCTTTCGTCTGTTTCCGCCTCTGCCTCGGCCGCGTCCAGCGTCTCGGCAATCCAGGCCTGTGTCCGGCTTTCCAGATAGCCCAGCGGCACCGCGCCTTCCGACAATAATTCATCATGGAAGTCACGGATGTCGAAATGTTCGCCTAGCGTCTCTTCCGCCTGTGCCCGCAGATCCCGCATCAGTAATTCGCCGGTTTTGTAGGCCAGCGCCTGACCCGGCCAGGAGATGTAGCGGGAAATTTCCGTGCGCACATTGTGCGGGGCCAGGGCCGAGTTTTCGAGCAGGCAGGCCTCGGCCTCCTCGCGCGTCCAGCCGAAATAATGGATGCCGGTATCCACCACCAGGCGGCAGGCGCGCCACATTTCATAGGTCAGGCGGCCAAACTGGTCATAGGGCGTACGGTACAGGCCCATCTCTTCCGCCAGAAATTCGGTGTAAAGCCCCCAGCCCTCACCAAAGGCCGTGATATAGGTGTTGCGGCGAAAATCCGGCACATTTTCCAGCTCTTGTGCCAGTGCGACCTGATGGTGATGACCGGGCACCGCCTCGTGCACCGTCAGAGCCGGCAGATTGTAAAGCGGCCGCTGAGAGAGGTCATAGGTGTTGACCATGTATCCGCCAGCCACGCCATTTTCCAGAGAGCCCGGCCAGTAACGTCCTGTCGTGTAGGTCGGCGCCAGCGAGGCCGGCACGGCCCTTACCCCATAAGGCAATCTCGGCAGGCGCCGGAAAAAACGCGGCATGGCATCATCGGCGAGGCGTGCCAGATAGGCGGCATACATCAGCAATTCTTCTTCCGTTTCGGCATAGAATTGCGGATCGGTGCGCAGGAAGTGCAGGAATTCGGCAAATGTGCCCTCAAATTCCAGCTCTTCGATAATCTCTTCCATTTCCCCGCGGATGCGCGCCACCTCGGCCAGGCCGCGCTCATGGACCTCCTCGGGCGAGGTATCCAGAGTGGTATGGAAACGCGTCAGCGCCTGATATTGCGCCCGGCCATTCGGCACTGACGAAATCCCCAGCTCCTCACGCGCGGCGGGCACATATTCCTCGTCCATAAAGGCAAGCAGATCGGCATAGGCTGGCAGGACGTGGGTTTCGACGGCCTCGGTCGCTTCCGCAAACAGCCGCGCGCGTTCCTCTTCAGACACGGTCGCGGGAAGCCGTTCGATCGGCATGACCATGCCGGTGTCTGCCACGCTCATGGCGGCAATCGTCGCAATCTGATCGCGGACACCCCCGATAATATTCGCGGGCTGGGTATACCCGTCCTCAATGCCCTGACGCATCCAGTAGATGTTCTCGTTCAGATAGCGTGGCAAATCTTCCAGCCGGGCGATCCAGTTTTCGGCAGCCTCGACCGTGCGTGGGCGCGTGGATGACGCCGTATAGAGCGGGGCCGAGAAGAAACCACTGTCATTTGTAAAGGCGGCGCGCTGCATATCAAATTGCGCCAGCTCGACCCGGAAGCGCAGAATATAATCCAGCGTCGCATGGTTGACGGCCTGTTCCTCTGGCAGGGCGTCGGCATCAATCTCTTGCAAACGCTCCAGAAACACGGCTTCCGCCGCCCGGTCTTCGGCAAAGCGTTCCGGCGAGAGATCCGCCCAGCGACGGGCCGCCTCCGGGTTTTCATCGGGATCATCGCGGTTTTCGAACGCCTCGAAATCGGCAATCAGGGCCTCAAAGTCCTCGACATCATCAGCCAGGGCCGGGGCCGAGAAAAGAACAGCAGAAGCAAGAAGCGCGCGCAGCATGAATGTCTCCCCAACAGGTTTGAAGCGGAGACTAGTGCGAATCTCGAAGATGTCAGCCCTTCTTGCGGGCGTCCGCCAGGTCTTCCGGCCGCAGGCCGAGGCGTTTGATGATCTGCTTATGGACCAGTTTTTCCGGCAACAGCCGTGGCAGCGTCCATTCGGTAAACCGGTTGGGCACCTCGGCAAATCGGAAATCCGGATCATCTGAGGTCAGACAGTGATGCACGCGTTCTCCAATCTGTTCCGGCGGCAGACCTTTGGGCCCGCGATCCATCATCCAGTTGAAGACGCGCTGCATGGCCTTTGCAAAGTCGGTGTGCCGGTATTTATCGACTTCCGAAGTGTCATCGGCCTTGTCCCAGATCGGCGTGGCCACAGCCCCCGGCCCGATCACATAAACGCCAATGCCGTAGATCGCCAATTCCTTGCGAAGGGATTTTGAGAGCCCTTCCAGACCGTGTTTGGACGCCGCATAGGGGCCCACAAAGGGCATGCCCATGACACCCGCCATGGACGACATCATCACGATGCGGCCCGGCTTGCCGGTCAACCCGTCTTCAGCCCCTAGCAAAGGCCCGAATGCCTGAACCGTCCGCAAGGCGCCCAGCACATTGATATTCAGCTGGTTTTCCACCTCCTCGATCGGGATGTGAAGCAGCGGCCCCGTTACGGCGACACCGGCATTGCAGACCAGGCCTTGCAGGGTCTGCCCGCCCAGCGCTTTGCGGACCTCTTCGCCGGCGGCCTGCATGGAGGCGGTATCGGTCACTTCCATCGTCAGCGGGGTGATGTCCGCGCCAAATTCCTGAGATAGACGTTCGGCGTCCTCGGCTTTACGGACGCCGGCAAAGACATGAAAGCCATTGGATATGAGTACGCTGGCACTGGCATGACCGATCCCGGTCGATGCGCCGGTCACAACGGCAGCAGGTTTAGTGATGGCGGTCATGGGCGGGGCTCCTCGCAAATCTTTCGTTTTCTTTACGCACAGCATGGCCGCGCGGATGGGTTTTGACCAATCTTGCAAACAGGCTAGCCTGTTTTCGCTTCTGGGGAGGGCAGGGATGATCTTAAGAACACTCACGATTTCGCTGAGCCTCGGCTTGGCGGCCACAGCGATGGCGCAGGATCGTCAGGCACTGGTCGGCGGCACGCTGATTGATGGCAATGGCGGCCCGCCCATCCGGAACTCCGTCATTCTGGTGGAAGGCGAGCGCATCCTGGCCGTCGGCAATCAGGACTCGCTGGACGTGCCGGACGACTATGAGATCGTCTCCACCGAAGGCATGACCGTCCTGCCCGGCCTGTGGGAAATGCACGCCCATCTGATGCTGACCGGCCACGCCAATTATTCACATTGGCACCCGTTTTATCGCGACCGCTTTGAAGACGAGATCATGCCGGCCTCTGCGGTGCAGCTCTTGCTCGCCGGCGTCACCACCGCCCGCGATCTGGGCGCACCTTTGGAAGAAAGCCTCTCCATCCGGGACCGCATCAATGCGGGCGAATTACCCGGTCCGCGCCTCTTTGTCTCCGGTCCTTTTTTGCAGAACGAGCCCTATCCCGGCACGGAAGACTATCGCATCGGCATCGACGGCGTCCGCGAAGCCCGCGAGCAGGTGCGCCGCCTGGTTGAAGCGGGTGTTGATGTCATCAAGCTGGTCGATCAGGACGAGATGGAGCTGGATGAGGTGCGCGCCCTCGTGGATGAAGCACACGCCCATGGCCTGACAGTCGTGGGCCATTCCCATCGATCCCAGGAGATACTGGTCGGCCTGGAAGTCGGCGTGGATAATTTCGAACATACCGGCCTCACCACCGCGCCGGAATATCCGCCCGAAGTGATCGAAGCGCTGCGCGAGCGCACCTCGCAAGGCCGGGTGCGCGGCGGGCCGCTTTACTGGACACCCACCATTGAAGGTCTGTGGAATTATGAGCGCACGCGCGATAATCCCGAACGGCTGGATAATGATTGCTGGCATCGCGGACTTCAGGCCGACACGATCGAGGATATCCAGCGCTCCCTCGCCTATGTAGAGCGCCTTTCCTACATGCAGCTGACCCCGCTGCGCCGGCCCACCCTGGCGCGCAAATTCGAGCAGCTGCGCGAGGCAGGCGTGGTCATGCTGATCGGCACGGACTCCGGCATCCCGACCAAATTCCACTGCCAGTCGACCTGGAATGAAATCGATATCTGGACGCGCGAGCTCGACGTACCGGTGATGGGTGTCATCCGCTCGGCCACCTATTGGCCGTCTGTCCTGATGGGCGTGTCAGAAGACTGGGGCCGCGTGCAGGAAGGCATGTATGCCGACATCATCGCGGTCGAAGGCGATCTCCTCACCTACCCGTCACTCCTGCAGAGCGTCGATTTCGTGATGAAGAGCGGGGTGATCTATGTCGAAGACGGTAATGTCATCGAAGAGCGCCTGCCGGAACAATTGCGGATGGAATAGTCGTTTTGGTTTGAATGGATCAAGCCGGGTGTTCTGCAACGATCTTCGGCTTCCCCTTAGGGACGAAAACGCCATTCCTTTCAGCTTTCATCCAACCACCCTCGCATCTCTCCGCCACCTGAGGCTCGAAACAGCCCTGCCTGTTGTGTATTAATGTATTAGCACATATTTCGACAAGGAGTATGTTGTGGTTGGGGCGGCGGCCTCGGAAATGATTGCTTTCCGATTAACAGCCTGTTCTGTTGGCAAGAAGAGGGGCGGGCAAGTTGATAGCACCGATGGGTTTAGGCTTGGCTGAAGGGCGATTGAGCCGCACCATTGCGGGCAGAGTGGCGTGAAGTGTTTGCCAAAAATGTTGGGGGTGGATTAACTAACGAACTTGAGGAAATACAGACGCGTTAGAGCCCCTGAGATGTTCGAATACCTGAAAAAAATAATTACAAAACTCAACCTCAGCATCGTGCTTTCCGTTGCAGGGCTCGTTTTGGCGTTAGCTGCATTCTACTTTGATATTTTTGGCTTCTCTCTTGACCGACAGGAAGCGAGGGAAACAACGGCAGGAATCGAAGAAAACCTTCGTCGGTTGGAAATGCTCGCAGAATCTCAGGTCTCTCACGATGTAGTGTTTATTCCCGGTGAACCTTCAGATTTTAACGCATTCGAGAATCTTCAGCCCAACGAGTATCTTGTTAGGCTGAATGCTGACAGAGATGGCCGAAATGCGTGCATCGTACTTTGGCGAAACAATCTAGAGTGGCAGGCGATAACGCGGATCTGGCCTTCCGACTCGAGCGCTCAGTCATCGAGGTACGAATGGGAGCTATACTTGCCACGATATGATTCGTATTTTTCATTTCTTGCTTATGAGAATTTAGCAGAAGACGATGACGATCACCTCTCTTGGTATATCGACCATGGAAACCAAGAGTTCAGAGTGCCGGGAGTTCATGTATCCGAGTCACGCGAATGCAATACGTCGCCGAAATTTGAGAGCGGCATGTGCTTAATCGTGCCTCAGCTGGACACCGAAACAATGCAGTATTTGGCGAGCATTGAAATTGAACTAATGTCGTTCGAACCGTCAGCTTCCGCCGAAGACTTAGTCTTTCAAGCGGCAGAGCCAAACGGTGAATTAGCTGATTTGTATGCAGACCGGGTCAGATGGGGTGATGAGGCTGTAGAAGAGTTCGATGAACTGTTCAGTTTGATTTCCAACAACCGTGGTATTTATGAGGCCGAGGAATCATTGTTTGGGACACTGCGGTCCGTCACCTATACAAACAATGAAACTAATTTAGCTCCGATTAATAGCCATAATCGGGAGATTCGCCGACAAGTCGAACAGGATACCGGTCAGATTACTATTACGGGCCGCAGGATTGACCGATCTGTAGTTCCCAGATCCGGACAAACCATCACGCGATGGGTTGCTGCGAGTGGCGGTATGTTGAACATTCAAAGGGTCGAACATAGACCTCTTATTTCACCGGTGCGGCAATGGCGCCCCTCACCGGATCAGGCAATTCCAGCCATTCGTTTTGATTCGAGCCGTTTCGAAGGGGCTTTGGCTGTCAGTCAGAGATGTGAAACGCTTTTAAATGCAGACGGTGAAGACTTCCGTGTAAATGTAATTGCGGAGTACCGATAACATACCGCATTGCCGCATTGATTTGGGGGCGGCGCGGCTTATTGTTTCCCACGAAGTCGGGAAGCATTTTTCAGGGAAACAGATATGGCCAGCGGAAACAGCAAGGCGCGGCCGCTTTCGCCTCACCTCCAGGTGTGGCGCTGGCATGCCACCATGCTCTCCTCCATCCTTCACCGGACCTCCGGTATCATCAACTATATCGGCGCGATTGCGCTGACGATCTGGGTCGTGTTGCTTGCCAGCGGGGCGGAAGAAAAAGTCGCGATCTTCACCTCCGGCGCGCTGTCGGGTCTCACCACTCTGGGCCTGATCGTGCTGACCTGGTCGGTGACCTATCACTGGCTCAATGGTCTGCGTCACCTCGCCTGGGATGCCGGCAAGGGCTTTGACCCGAAAGGCTCGAACACCCGCTCGGTGATCATCATCGCCCTGTCCTTTGTGCCGCCAGCGATCATCTGGTTTTTCGCCCTGACGGGAGGCGCCTCATGAGCTTCATGACCCCCGCCAAGCGCGTCAACAAGCTCGGCTCGGCGAAGTCGGGCGTGCATCATTTCGTCGCCCAGCGTGTTTCCGCGATTGCACTGGCAATTTCGCTGCCGCTTTTTGTCATCGCTCTGGCCTTTTCCGGCGCGCCAGACCCAGACGCTTCACGCGCCTTTTTCGGGTCGGCCTGGGGCGCCATCCTGACGCTGATCACGATGACTGCGACGCTCTACCACATGCGCCTGGGTTTGCAGGTCGTGGTGGAAGACTACATCCACGGGGCGGGGCCGAAGCTGACCCTTCTGATCGGCAACACGCTGGTTGCTTACGGGCTGTGGCTGGCTGGCGCCTATGCGCTCATCCGCCTCGCCGTGACGGGATAACAGGAAGATTTGAACACACATGTCCGAATATAGCTGGATCGATCATACCTATGATGTTGTGGTGGTGGGCGCCGGTGGCGCCGGTTTGCGGGCTGCCTTGGGCGCTGCGCAATCAGGTCTGAAAACCGCCTGCATCTCCAAAGTCTTCCCGACGCGCTCGCACACGGTTGCGGCCCAAGGCGGCATCTCGGCCAGCCTCGGCAATATGGGCGAGGATGACTGGCGCTGGCACATGTATGACACCGTCAAAGGCTCAGACTGGCTGGGCGATCAGGACGCGATTGAATATCTCTGCCGCAATGCGCCGGATGCCGTTTACGAGCTGGAACACTGGGGCGTGCCGTTTTCGCGCACCGAAGATGGCAAAATTTATCAGCGCGCCTTTGGTGGCATGACCCGCAATTATGGCGAAGGCCAGGTTCAACGCACCTGTGCCGCCGCCGACCGGACGGGCCACGCCATCCTGCACACGCTCTATGGCCAGTGCGTGAAGGAAGAGACCGAGTTTTTCATCGAGTATTTCGCGCTCGACCTCATCATGGATGATGAAGGCATCTGTCGCGGCGTCACCGCCTGGAAGCTGGATGATGGCACGCTGCACCGCTTCCGCGCGAAATCCGTCATTCTGGCCACCGGCGGCTATGGCCGGGCCTATTTCTCCTGCACTTCGGCACATACCTGCACCGGCGATGGCAATGCCATGGTCTTGCGCGCAGGTCTGCCGCTTCAGGACATGGAATTCGTTCAGTTCCACCCGACCGGCATTTATGGCGCGGGCGTTCTGATCACCGAGGGCGTGCGCGGCGAAGGCGGGTATCTCACCAATTCAGAAGGCGAGCGCTTCATGGAGCGCTACGCGCCGTCTGCGAAAGACCTCGCCAGCCGCGATGTGGTTTCACGTTCAATGACCATCGAGATCCGCGAGGGCCGCGGCGTCGGCCCGAAAAAAGACCATATCTATCTGCATCTGGACCATCTTGATCCGGACATCATTCACAAGCGTCTGCCGGGCATTTCCGAAAGCGCGCGGGTGTTTGCGGGTGTCGATGTCACCAAGGAACCCATCCCGGTTCTGCCGACGGTTCACTATAATATGGGCGGTATTCCGACCAATTATCATGGCGAAGTCCTGACCGTGAATGGCAAGGGCGAGGAAATCACCGTGCCGGGCCTGATGGCCGTGGGTGAAGCGGCGTGTGTTTCCGTACACGGGGCCAACCGCCTGGGTTCCAACTCGCTGATCGATCTGGTCGTCTTTGGCCGCGCTGCGGGAATTCGCGTGGGCGATACCGTCGATGCCGCCTCCAGCCAGCCAGATCTGCCGGTCAATGCCGGCGAAAATACGCTGGCGCGGCTGGATAAATACCGCAATGCCAAAGGCAATACGCCTACCGCCAAACTGCGCGACGACATGCAGGCGGCTATGCAGGAAAACTGCGCCGTCTTCCGCACCGGCGAGGTGATGAGCGAAGGCGTGGAGCGGATCAAACAGGTCTATGCCGGCCTGCCGGATATCAAGATCGCCGACCGCTCCATGATCTGGAACACCGATCTGATGGAAACGCTGGAGCTGGATAATCTCGTCGCGCAAGCCGCGGTTACCGTGAATGGCGGCGTCGCCCGTGAGGAAAGCCGCGGCGCCCATGCCCGCGAGGACTTCCCGGATCGCGATGACGAAGAATGGATGAAGCACACGCTCGCCTGGTGCGATGAGGACGGCAATATCCGCCTGGGCTATCGCGGCGTGCATAACTTCACGCTGTCCAACGACATCGCCTATATCGAGCCCAAAGCGCGGGTTTACTAGCGAGGCAAGTTGGTCGGCTAGGTATTCAAGTGAATATCGATACCGTTTTCGTTCGACACTGTTTTAAGCACTTCTCGTAACACTTCGGTTGTCATCCACGTCTTTTCGGTCAGATGGTAGACCCAACTAACCACTTTCTCAGGTGTGTCTATCCGACTGAGATGGATGTTATATTCGTATTTAACGTCAATAACTAAGTGGCCGTCCTCTACACGCACAGCTTTCGTCATGGAGTTTCTCCCAATCGATAACGCTTATGGCCGCTACGATCGCGCGGTCGGCCCGAGCGGTCAACCACAAGACGTGGTGCCTTTATGAGCACCAAAACATCACTCGAAGCCTATAGCCCCTCACCCTCGAAAGCCGTCCATTGTCATGGCCGCCTTCCTCTTCCCTCTCCCCTTTCAAAGGGGAGAGGGTAAGGGCGCGAAATCACCCTTGTGATGAGCGTCCGGGGTGAGGGGTTGAAGCCATTGCTATTGCGGCTAGCCTCCCTTCATGACCTACACCGTCGGCTATTCCGGAACGCCTCTCCCCAAAAAGCTCGGCCTGAAGGACGGTCAGGCGGTATGCTTTATCAACCTGCCGGAAAACCTGTTTTGGCTCAACGAGGCGGCGGAATTCATCGATCTGTCCGATGCACCCGAACCGGGTGGCGAGCTGGATGTCGTCCATCTTTTTGTCATGTCCAAAGACCAGATGAATTCGGCCTTGCCGCAAGCCCGACTGGCCATCGCCCAGACCGGTATGGTCTGGGTCAGCTGGCCAAAAAAGGCGTCCAGGGTCGTAACCGATATGAGTGAAGACGCCATCCGCGAGGCGGCCTTCCCGCTCGATCTGGTGGATATCAAGGTCTGCGCCGTCGATGAATTATGGTCCGGATTGAAACTCGTCATCCGCAAGGACAAACGGCTAGGGTAATCGTTAGAGGTTCCGCTCGCCTACCTCATCGCCTTTCGGCAAGGCGTCAATCGACTGCCGCCACAGCTTCATTGCCTCTTCCAGTCTTATCTCCCCGCGCACGGTCAGCCGCAAATCCTTGCGCCGCTTGTCGTCCGGGTGGGGGGCGGACAGGACCAGCCCATCGCGAATGATCACGCTGAGCGTCCGGGACAGGGTCGAGACGTCATGACCCGTTTTCTGCGCCATGGTTTTGAGGTTTTGCGTTCGGTCTGCCGCGATCGCGGCCAACAGGCTGAACTGTTCCGGTGTTAAATTCACGGGTTTGAGCGCACTTTCGAGATAGCGCGTCAGCAGCCGCGCACGGGTTCGCGCCTGCATGACGGGGCAATCTTCAAGCACCAAACTGGAGGGCGTGCTAGATTTCATAATATTGATTTGATTCGGCTTTCATTCTCACAAAACCCTAATAATTTGCATATACAATTAATATTTCCTTCGCCGATATCTAACAGCCACCCAGTGAAATTTTTATACTTGTATATACAATTATTTGACTTTGGCAAAACCATTTGGGCGAAATCGCCCCGCCCGCGCCGCATTTGCGCCGTCGCCGGCCCCTAACCGTCTTCGCGCTGGGGAGAGGGAAGGGAAATTCATGGCGCAATCACCACTCGCAGCCCGGTCACTCGGGCTCAAACTGCTGGCCGTTGGCTTTATTGTTATTCTGCTGGCCGTTCCGCTTTTATTTGTCAGCATTCTGTCCTGGGAACGCGCGGGCCGGGCCGATGAGGTCCGGGCCGAGGTCGGCGAAGCCTATGGCGGACCCCAACTGGTAAGGGGTCCGTTCCTGGTCCTGCCGGTGCAAATCGAAACGCCGGTCGAGATCCGCGAAGACGGCCAGACCCGCACCGAGATCCGGCGTTCAACCGAACACATTATCCTGTCGGCGGATCAGCTGCAGGTTGACATTGCCCAGGCCAGCACGCTGCGCCGCCGGGCGATTTATGATGTCCCGGTCTTTGACGCAGCAATTCAGATGGAAGGCCGGTTTGCTCTTCCCCCTCTGGGCAATCTGACCCCGCAATATGGCACCATTGACTGGAGCGGGGCCGAGATCGTCTTTGCCATCAGCGATCTGCGCGGCATTGGCGAAGATCTGGTGTTTGAAACCGGAATGGGGCAGCGGCTTCGGTTTGAACCGCAAACCGTGTTTGACCGGTTGAGCCCCCATGCGGTGATCGACAGCAATAATGCCGGAGACGCACAAGCCGGGCGCTGGCAGGGCGTGGCCGCCGGCCTGGATCGTCTTGCGCCGGAAGCCGGGTTTGATTTCACTGCCAGCCTGCAATTGAGCGGCGCGGATTTGTTGCTGGTCGCCGCCTCCGGGCGGGAAACGCAGGTGTCCCTGCAATCTGACTGGCCGCACCCCAGCTTTCTCGGCGCCTACCTGCCGCAAACCCGCGACATCAGCGACGGCGGCCATGCCGCCAGCTGGCAGGTGCCTTATCTCGCACGCGGCGTTCCGGGCGTCTGGCGTCAGAGCCAGTTTGATATCCGCAATGTAGACCGCACTGCTTTTGGTGTGCGCCTGTTTTCACCGGCAGATGGCTATACGAATGTCGGCCGCTCGCTGAAATATGCGATCTTCTTCATCGGCTTTTTGATGTTGATGTTTTTCCTGATTGAGGCCGCGACACGCGACCGCATTCATGCCGCGCAATACCTTCTGATCGGCGTAACTCAAGTCATTTTCTATCTGCTTTTGCTGGCCTTTTCAGAACATATGGCGACTTTCACCGCCTATCTGACGGCCTCTGCCGCGACGATCACGCTGACTGCTCTTTATGCGGCTGCGGCCTTTAAAAACCGCACCAAGGGCATGGCCGTTTTTGGCGTGCTCAGCGTTATCTATGCCATGCAATATGCGCTGGTTCTGTTGGAGGACTATGCCCTTTTGATGGGCGCGGTGCTGGCCTTCCTGGCCATGGCGATCACCATGTATGTGACACGCCGGCTGGACTGGTATGCACTGGGTCCAGCCACGGCCAAGACCTGAGGCGAATTGACCCGCCAGCGACTGAAGCTGGCGGGTCGACTTCCTTTACGGTCAAGATACATTCTGATGCGAAACGTAAGACCGGTTCCTCAAAAGGATTTCTGATGGTTGAGTTAGCGCTTCCGAAAGCTTCCAGACCCAAAAAAGGCAAGACATGGCCCAAGCCGGAAGGCGCGAAAAATACGCGCACCTTCAAGGTCTACCGCTATGATCCGGATGGCGGCGGCAATCCCACCTGGGATACCTACACCATAGACACGGATGATTGCGGGCCGATGGTTCTCGATGCCCTGTTCTGGATCAAGAACAATGTGGATTCCTCGCTGGCCTTCCGCCGCTCCTGCCGTGAGGGCGTGTGCGGCTCCTGCGCAATGAATATTGGCGGGCGCAACACCATTGCCTGCACCAAGGGCATGGATGAGGTCAGAGGCGACATCACGATCGCCCCGCTGCCGCACCAACCGGTAGTGAAAGATCTCATCCCGGACCTGACAGATTTCTACGCTCAGCACGCCTTTGTGCAGCCCTATCTGCAAACCAAAACCGCCGAGCCGGAAAAAGAGTGGAAGCAGTCTGAAGAAGACCGCTCCAAGATGGACGGGCTTTATGAGTGCATCATGTGCGCGTCCTGCTCGACCGCTTGCCCGTCTTATTGGTGGAATGGTGACAAGTATCTTGGCCCGGCAGCCTTGCTTCAGGCCTATCGCTGGATTGTCGACAGCCGCGATGAAATGACCGGCGAGCGTCTGGATGATCTGGAAGATCCGTTCAAGCTCTATCGCTGTCACACCATCATGAACTGTGCCCAGGTCTGCCCGAAGGGCTTGAACCCGGCAGAAGCCATCGCCGGCATCAAGCAGCTGATGGTGGAACGCGAAACCTAGGCGGAACAACCGCCAGAAGGTGAATATTCCAAAATTTAGGCTAGGGTTGCTCCCAACAACGGGAGGACGCAGTCATGCCGCTGGGCGCATTTTCAGTTTCGCTGGCCGTAAAGGACATCGAAGCATCCAAGAAATTCTACGAAATCCTCGGCTTTACGACGATGGGCGGGGATCAATCTCAGGGCTGGCTGATCCTGAAAAACGGGGACACGATTCTCGGTCTCTTCCAGGGCATGTTCGAAAAGAACACGCTGACCTTCAATCCCGGTTGGGATCAGGATGCGAATAACCTGGATGAGTTCGAAGATGTCCGGGCGCTTCAACAGAAGTTCAAGGACGCAGGTCTGGATGTGGGGGATCCGATTGACCCGGAGAGCTCAGGTCCCGCGCATTTTGCCTTGACCGACCCGGACGGAAACCCGGTCCTGATTGATCAACATCGCTAGGGCCGTCCCCAGGCGAGCTTCTCGCAGGCCTCACGAACGATAGTCGTCGCTTCCGCCTCGCTCTCCGGCAGGGATCTGGGATCAATCGCCTCGCCGAAGCGCAAAGGATAGGGCGCGCCTTTCTTGCCGATAAAGCCTTGAAACACCGTCATATCCTTCAGCTCGGTGTGGATTTGCGCCAGCGCGTAATATAGCACCGGCATTCTTTGCTGAACGCCCAGGGGGATGATCGGCTGATTGAAACGCCGGGCGAAGCTGACCGCAGTGGGCATCCAGGGTTTTTCGCGCAGACGGAATTGGCGCCAGTCCCACTCGGCCATGGCCCCGGCGGGGAAAATCACCACACAGCGCTCTGATTTGAACGCCTCCAGCGCCGAGCGCAGCGTTTCACGCGCATTTTGCCGGCTGCGCTGGTTCTGCCGCCATTCCACCGGAATAATGAGATCCGCCAGCCCCGGGCTGACCCGCAACGCGTCCCGGTTGGCGAAGAAACACACATCCGGCCGGCGTTCCCGCAGCGCATCCCACACCGCCACGCCATCGGCAATCCCGCCGGGATGGTTGGCGATCACCACACACCCGCCACGTTCGGGAATCCTGTCCAGATTCTCCGCCTCCGGGCGGAGATAGAGATAGTCGCTAACCCATTTCAGCGTCTCATCGCCGGACTTTTCCGCAATCGCATCGGCAATGCCCAGCGCCTTTTGATAGCCGAGCAGCGGATAGGCCAGCGCCTTGATCGCCGACCAGACGCGTGGCCGCTCGCGCAGCTTGGGCGCGCGCTCCTCGATCAGGCGATCGACGATATGCCGGTTCATATCCTCGTTCGGCGGGTCATAGACGTAATCCATACCGCATTGATCACAGCCCCGGCAAAACGTGCAAGCACCGCTCGCATTAACCTTCTGGCAAGACTTGGCACTCGCCTTGCGGGGGAATGCCCCAACGTTAACACACTGTACACGATTGGAACGCTTATGGCCGTCCTGGATACCGCGACCTCCCCGTCCCTTCTGTCCCGCCTCACCTCGCCCTGGCGCAAATTCAAGCGCACGGCCTGGCATCGCCATGCAGCCGCCGATCTGGTGCTGGAGGATTTTCTGGATGGTGCGATCCGGCCCGGCGACAAGGTGTTACAGCTGGGTGCCGCCAATCACGTCACGGCCTGCATGCTGGCGCGCGGCGCTTTCATGGCGCTGGTCGCCCCGCCGGCCTGTGCGGAAGCGGTGGATGCCATTTGCCAGCTTCGCGGCTGCTCTTCTGGGCGTTTGCGCCTGTTTGCAAGTATTGGCGGGTCAAGCAATGCCGGAGAAATGGATGCCGTCTGGCTGTCCCGAACGCTTTCGCTGGCGCAACTGGCCGCCCATTACCGTCATGCGCAATCCCGCCTCAACACGGGTGGCACGCTTTATCTGGACGGGCTCGATACCGCTCATGGAAAATCCCTGTTCAAACAATTGAACAAGGATGACGCCTGGCGGCTGGATGAGGTTCTGTCCGGCGAAATTGCGGTGTTCCGGACGATTTAGCGGAACGGTTATCAGAAACTAGTACGGCACGCCGCCGCCGGGTTGGCGCTGGCCACCGGGCTGGCGTGTCTCTTCGCGCCGCGGGCGTTGCGGGCGCTGGCGGGACCGTTCCCGGTCGCTGCGGATTGCATCCGCGCATTCCGCGCTGGACCGGCCGACCGACAGGGGCTGTGGCACAAAACGGGCCGCCGCTAATTCGGTTTCGGCCATGACGTCATCGCTGACGCCCTCCCGGATTTCAGCGATTGTGTCCGCATCCATGCGGGTCAGGCCCAGCGAAATCTCGCGCACATTATTGGTGTAGAGCAGCGCCCAATAAGCCGCCTGCTGCGCCGCACCGGTTTCATGAAAATGGTGCGCCAGCGCGGCCTGTGAAGCGCCCCAACCGGCCTCGCCAGACCGTTCAAGATAGTCTTCACCGGTTTCCAGATAGTCTTCGCTGCCCTCGACGCCTTGCGAAGCCAGTTCCAGCGCCGTTGTACCGGCATAATACCAGGCCACTTCATAGCCATTGCCGTATTCCGCCGCACAGACGAAATAATCGTGCGCCGCAGCGGTCTCGCCGCGTTCCAGAGATTGCAAGCCGCGGCCATAGGCGGCATCGCCACCGGTCCCGCCCCGGAACGCGTTTTCGTTATCCGTCGTGCCACAGGCGGCCAGAATGAGCGGAAACGCGAGAAGATAAGCTGTCTTTTTCATGGAACGGATCATCGCGCAGACCGCCCCGCCAGCGCAAGCCTTGAAGTCCGCAACCGGTACGGGAAAATGCTGACCGGTCCTCAAACCCTCTGGGCGGGGCCGTTTCGGCAGAACAGGACAGGCAGGGGATCGGATAGGGCCGTCCTGTCCGGGTGGGGCCGGTCAGCACATGAGAAACGAATCTGCATCTTATAATCCGTCGCAAACATCGCATTTGAACGCCTGGCAGAGGCGCGCCATATAGCGGGCATGCCGCATGATCACTCCCCCAGCGAAGCCGGGCCGGGCAAGCTGCCGCCGCAAAAGGCCAAGCGCATCACCTCGCGCACCACGACACTGTCCGTGTCGGTGGCGCTCATCCTGGTGATCACAAAGGCGGTCGCCTGGTGGGCGTCGGGCTCTGTTGCCCTGCTCGCTTCGCTGGCCGATAGCGCGCTGGACCTTCTCGCCTCGCTGATGACGTTCTTTGCTGTGCGCTTTGCCGCGGTACCCGCTGATGACGACCATCGCTTTGGCCATGGCAAGGCCGAGGCTCTGGCCAGCTTTGCGCAGGCGCTCTTCGTCGCGCTCTCGGCCGGGCTGCTATTACGCGAAGCGTGGATACATCTTGCTGTACCCCGGCCCTTGCTGAATGGCGAATGGGCCATTGGCGTGATGGTACTGTCCATCCTGCTCACCGCCGGTCTGGTCTGGGCCCAGACCCGCGCCATCAAGCAAACCGGCTCAGTCGCCGTCTCGGGTGATCGCGCTCATTACATGGCCGATCTGGCGGCCAATCTGGCGGTCATCACCGGCATTGCCGCCACCGCCTTTCTCGCGTTTCCGTTGGCTGATCCCCTCATCGGCGCGGGCGTGGCCCTCTGGCTGTTCTGGTCCGCCTGGCAGGTGGCGCAAGGCGCGTTCGATCAGATGCTGGATAAGGAATTGCCAGAGGCCGAACGGCAGAGAATTCTCGATCTTGCCGGCGATGACACCCGCATTTATGGCGTGCATCAGCTACGCACCCGCGCCGCCGGACCCCTGATCCATATCCAGATGCATCTGGATCTCGACCCCAACCTCACCCTCGAAGACGCGCACAAAATCGTCGTGGCCGCGGAAAAGCGCGTGCAGGCCCAATATCCCGCCGCCGACATTCTCATTCATCCGGACCCGCACGGTAAAGCCGAACCGCACGGGCTCAACTTCCTGCGGGGCGAAAGCGCCGATACGGCGAAAGACGCTTAATCTGCCGCGAAAATCACCCTAGCTTCGCATCATGCGCATTCTTCACCATTGGCCGCTTGATCCTGCTTCCCGCGCTGCGCGCTTTGCGCTGGCGGAAAAGGGGCTGGATTTTGACCTGCAAGAAGAGCGTCCCTGGCTGCGCCCGGAACCCCTGTTTGATCTGAACCCGGCTGGCGGTTTGCCGGTCTTGCAAGATAAAACCGCCACGATCGCTGAAATGCGGCCCATTCTGGAATATCTCGACGAAGCCTATCCCGGACAACCTTTGATGCCGCGCGGCGCGGTGGAACGCGCCGAAGTGCGCCGCCTGATGGGCTGGTTTGAACTAAAATATTCCGGCGAGGTGGATGCTTACCTCCTGCATGAAAAGCTGGAAAAGCGCGCACAGTCCTTGGGCGCACCGGACCCGCAAGCCATCCGCGAAGGCCGCGATCATTTGCGCTGGCATATGGATTATCTGACCGGCCTGCTCGAAACACGCGATGGGCTGGCCGGCCCGCGCTTTTCCCTCGCCGATATCGTCGCAGCGGCGCATCTGTCCTGTGCGGATTATCTGGGCGATGCCCCGTTTGACGAATTTCCGGCGGTGAAAACCTGGTATGCCCGGATTAAATGCCGGCCCGCCTTCCGTGGCCTGCTGGCTGACCGATTGCCGGGCCTGCCCCCGTCGAAGCAATATGATGATCTCGACTTCTAGGGAATCCTGGCGCGCCAAAGCAAAAGGGCTCGGCTTTTCCTCCCTTCGCATCTGCCGGGCGGATGAGGCGTGGGAGGCCGCCGCGCGGCTGGAGGCTTTCGTCGAGCAGGGCCATCACGGCACGATGGCGTGGATGAAGGACACGCTGGATCGCCGCAAACACCCCAACGGCATGTGGCCGCAAGCCAAATCCGCGATCATCGTCGCCATGAATTACGGGCCGGACGCCGACCCGCTGGAGGACCTGGAGAACACATCCGCCGGCAATATCTCGGTCTATGCCCGCCATCGCGACTATCACGATGTGATCAAGGGCAGACTGAAACAACTGGCCGGGCAGGTGGCGAAGGGCACGGGCGAAGAAGTGAAGGTCTTCGTTGATACCGCGCCCCTGATGGAAAAGCCGCTGGCCGAGAAAGCCGGGCTAGGCTGGCAGGGCAAGCATACAAACCTGGTCAGCCGCGAGCTCGGCTCCTGGTTTTTCCTCGGCGTCATCCTGACGACCGCCGCACTGGAACCCGACGCGCCCGGTCAGGACCATTGCGGGGCATGCCGCGCCTGTCTCGATATCTGCCCGACCAGCGCCTTCCCCGCACCCTACCAGCTCGATGCGCGCCGCTGTATCTCCTACCTCACCATCGAGCACAAAGGCCCGATCCCGGAAGAGTTCCGCAAACCCATGGGCAATCGCATCTATGGCTGTGATGATTGTCTGGCCGTCTGCCCGTGGAATAAATTCGCCAGCGAGGCCAGCGAAGCCAAACTCATCGCCCGCGAGGATCTAAAATCCCCGCCTCTCTCCGATCTGCTGGCGCTGGATGATGCCGCGTTTCGCCAGCTTTTCTCCGGCTCGCCCATCAAGCGCATTGGCCGCGATCGCTTCATCCGCAACTGCCTGATTGCGGCGGGTAATTCGGGGGACGCGTCACTGGTGCCGCTGGTTGAAGCGTTGCGCTCTGATCCGGACCCGGTTGTGGCGGAAGCCGCCAATTGGGCGTTGGGGGAGCTGTCGGATTAGTTTCGGCGAACCCCTACCCCTCCCCACAAGGGGGAGGGGATTCATTGTGCGTTCGAGTACACCTTCGTTAGGACACGTTAACTGGACAATCCAACCATCTTTCCCCTCCCCTTGATGGGGAGGGAAGGCGGCAAAGCCGCCAGGGTGGGGTGATCTAGTCTTCACTTTTCAATAGCGCGCTGCCGCTTCAATTCGCTGATCGCCTCGTGAATACGGTCAAGTACACCATCCAGGTTGTCTCGGACCTCGTTGTTCCAAAAACGCAATACTTCATAGGCTTCGCCACGAGGCCATTGATCGCGCTTGTCGTCTCGCTGGCGTTCACGGTCCCATCCGTGCTGGCTTCCATCAATCTCAATTGCCAACTGATACTTATGGCATGCAAAATCAACGATATAGGGGCCAATGGGCGCTTGCCGTCGGAAGTGAAAGCCCTGATCCCGCCAGGATCGCAAGGCGTTCCATATTCGGCGCTCTTCCTCCGTCATTTTCTTGCGTAGGGATTGTGCGCGGCTCGTCATCGCACAATCTTAGCATGAAACAGGCGAACCCCCACCCCTACCCCTCCCCACAAGGGGGGAGGGGAAAGAGCACCGGCTACAAAATCCCCAATACCTTCTCCGGTGGACGGCCCAGCGCGGCCTTGTCGTCGGAGATCAGCACCGGGCGTTCGATCAGCTTGGGATGTGAGACCATGGCTTCCAGGAGCTTCGTCTCGTCGGTCTCATCTTTCAAGGACAGCGCGCGGTAATCGGCTTCCTTGGTGCGCATCCAGTCGCGGGCCGTGTCAAAGCCCAGCTTGGCCAGCACCACCCGCAACTCTTCCACGGTCGGGACTTCATTGAGATATTCCCGCACCTCAAATTCCACACCCTTATCGTCCAGCAATTGCTTGGCTTCGCGGGATTTCCGGCAGCGCGGATTGTGCCAGAGCGTCAATGTCATTTTGTGTCCTCAACCTGTTTTAAAATCGCTTCGGCCTCGGCCAGATGCAGGCGTTCGGCCATTGTGCCTTCGAACGGGATCGCGCCCTTCTCCCGGTTTTCCGGCAATTCGAACGCGGCAATCAGGCGTTTCGCCCGGTCGAACTCGTCTTTGCTCGGACCAAAGGCGGAATTGGTCCCGGACACCTGAGACGGGTGGATCAGCGTCTTGCCAGCAAAGCCCATCGCCTTTCCAGATTGAGCCTCTTCCAGAAACCCGGTCTCGTCTTTGTAGGCGTTATAGACCCCGTCCAGCGGGGTCAGATCATAGGCGCGCGCCGCGGCCACAATCTGCGCCAGATAGGGTTCCAGCGGCGCGCGGCCTTGTGTTTTCAAAAGCTTGCCAAGATCATTCGTTCCGGCAATCAGGCCGGTGACACCCAGCTCAGACGCTACCTCGCCCATCTCGCGCAGATGAAACAGCGCCAGCGGGGTTTCAATCATCGCCCAGATCGGCTGGTCTTCAGGCAGGAACGCGCGGGCGGCTCTCAGATCAGAAACACCCTCGACTTTCGGCACCACGATGGCTTCCGCGTCAGACGCCGCTTTCGCATCCTCGGCTTCCAGACCCGTGCCGATGGCATTGATCCGCACCGCCCGCAGGGCATAGCACTCCGCCCAGTGCGCCATCGCTTCGGGCACGCGCATCCGGGCCCCGGCTTTCTCCTCCGGACCGGCGGCATCTTCCAGATCGAGGATCAGCATATCCGCGCGCAAGCCCACGGCTTTTTCAATCGCACGCGGGCGCGAACCCGGCACAAACAGGGACGATCGGATCGGGCGAATCGGGGACTGGTCTGTCATGCCCGCGCCTATAACATGGGCACATGCCGCACGTCCTGATTCTCTCCTCTTTTGTCGCCGGAAGCCGGGTGGGTGGCCGGGTCAGCCAATCGGCCTTTGAGGCGCGCGGCATTGATACTACCTTCGTGCCCACCACGTTGATGGGCCGTCACCCCGGCCATGGCGCACCGGGGGGCGGACCGGTCCCGGTGGAACAGTTCGGATCTATGCTGGAAGGCATCGCCGCGCATGGCGTTTTCGGCCTGTTTGATGCGGTTCTGACCGGATATTTCGCCAGCGTGGCGCAGGTCGAGATTGCCGCTGCGGCGATTGAGGAAATCCGCAAAGCCCCGCGCACACGCGGCGACATTCATGCCTTTTCAAATCAGGTCCGCATCGTGGTCGATCCCATCCTGGGGGATGCGGGCAGTCTTTATGTGAAAGAGGACGTGGCCGCCGCGATCCGCGATCTGCTGGTGCCATTGGCGGACATCATCACGCCCAACGCGTTCGAGCTGGCCTGGCTGAGCGGGGAGGATGTCTCGACACCGGGCGGGTTCATTGACGCCGCAGCACAAACCGCACCGGTCACCTTCATGACGTCGGCCCGCTTCGGCGATCGGTTCGGCACCGCCTATCACGCCGCCGGACAGGCTGTCCTGGCCGCGCACAAAGAGCTGGAAAACCTGCCCAATGGCACAGGCGATTTTTTGACCGCCGAATTGCTCGGCGAGCTCATCACGGGCACCGCGCCGGGTGACGCGTTTGAAACAGCCGTCACCAATACGCTGGATGTGGCGCTGAAAGCGTGCGCCTGGAACGCCTTCGAGCTTCCGGATATTTCAGCGCGCACCCATAGGCGTCATCCTGACGCGAAGATTGATTTAACGCCGCTGACAGCGTAGCTCCGCCGCCATGACCCAGACTCCAGAAATCAAGGGCCAGGTGGCGCCCGGTTTTGAACCCGTTGAAGAGGTGTTTGCCTCCCTCTGGGACGGTACGGATGATATCGGCGGCGCCTTTGCCATCGAGATCGAGGGCAAGCGCGTTATCGATCTTTATGCGGGCTGGACCTCGAACAAGCGCGAAGCCGACTGGTCAGCGGACACGATTGTGCCGGTCTTTTCCACCGGCAAGGCGATCACAGCGCTGGTCATGGGCTGGCTCAAGGATCAGGGCGCCTTTGCTTTCACCGACAAAGTCGCGGATCACTGGCCCGCCTTTGCGCAGAACGGCAAGGCGGACGTCACCATCGCGCAGGCGCTCTCGCATCAGGCGGGCCTGTCCGGCATCGCCGAACCCATGGAGGCCACCGACTGGTTTGATCGCGAGCTGATCGAGCAGAAACTTGCCGAGCAAGCCCCGCTCTGGCCGCTGGGACAAGGCACGGGCTATCACCCGCTAACCTTTGGGACGATGGCGGACGCCATCGCGCGGCGCACGGATGGCCGCACCATTGGCGAGATCCTGAAAGAAGACATTTGTGGCCCGCACGGGATCGATTTTTTCGTTGGCACGCCGGAAAGCGAACATGACCGCATCGCCGAACACCGCCTGCCGCCGAAACCACCGCATCTCGGCAAGATGAATACGATCAAAGAGCTGGCTTTTGTAAAGCCCTGGTCCAGCCCGGGCCGCCGCGGAGCCGTGGAATGGCGCAAGGCCGAATTTCCCGCCGCCAATGGCCATGGCAATGCAGCCTCTATTGCCACGCTGATGGGCGTGTTCGCGAATGAAGGCCGGTTGGGAAATGAGGCGCTCTTATCCCCGGACACCGTGACCGAGATCATGACAGAACAGGTTTCAGGCGAAGATCGCGTTTTGCCTTTTGACCTTTCCTTTGGCATAGGCGTGATGCGCAATCGGGACAGCGGTCATTATGGCCCGGAACCGCTCTGCGTAGGCCATTACGGGCTAGGTGGGTCTTGCGGTTTTGCCGATCCGGTCCGGCATATCTCCGGAAGCTATACCCCCAACCGCCTTCGCGAAACGCTCGCGGGCGATCCGCGCGCAGTCAGGCTAATCAATGCGGTTTACGGGTGTTTGTAGGGATAACCCAAACTTATTCTCGCCCTCTCATTCCCACGTACAATGTTCCCACCTCACACCTTATGGAGCAGCGGGCTGCAGGCCGTCTGTGAGTTCGGGTGAGAGGGGGATGCCTCGAGTGGGGGCGGTGTAACGAACCGAGCCCATGAAAGAGCGCCTGGGCGCGCGGCGTCTCCGGATGAACGGAGGCGTACGGGACACCCTTGCAGGACATGAGGATGGAATTAGGTCTTCAGACGAGTCCGGGAAGAAAACAGCGGACAGCGACTCTGGAGAAACCGGCCATCGGTTGAGGTGGAAACACACTCATGCGGTTCGGCGGGCTGGTTGAAGCCATACCCTAAGCGGTCCCGGACAGGCGATAAGACATCCCGCGCGGGAGGCCTCATAAGCCACCCACTAAACAATTCGACGAACGGCTTGCGAGATCCCTCCCGCGCGCTGCCTCTACTGTTTCAAACCTCGCGGCCAAGGCCGGCGGGGGTGTTATGCTTGGTTAAATGCGTCATCCCGGAAAGGCGTAAGCCTTGTCCGGGACCCATTCCGTAACGTTCAGTTTCCAGCATGGGTTCCGAGCACGCACTTTGTGCGCCCCGGAATGACGAAAAGAAAAACCTTACCCGAACCGCCGCTTCACCCATTCTTCAATGAGGGCAGAAAGCTCGTCGGGACGTTCCCACATCGTCCAGTGACCACACCCTTCCAGCACATGGGATTCCAGATCCGAGCACAGCGCCGGCATCCATTGCATCAAGAGCGGCGGCAACATGAAATCGGCATCCGCCGCGACCATCAGGCAGGGCATGGACAGACGGTGATCCACCCCGCCCATGCGCTCCCAGTTGCGGTCAAAATTGCGGTAGACATGGGTGGGCGTCACGGCCCCGGTCTTCGCATAGGCCTTGGCATAGACCGCGCGATCTTTGGCACCGACCACCAGCTCGTCTTCCGAACGCCCCGGATGCTTGGCGAAATTCTTGATGATGTGGGTGATGCCCGGAAAAAGGCTATCGAGCGCTTCCGCAGGGGGCGGCTTGGCGAAGATATAGTTGAAAAACGCGTCTTCCTTGCCCTCAAACGCCGCCTTCACCTTATCCGCGTCCTGGAATTGCAGGATATAATGATCCTCCCCGCCCATCAGCAGGAAAGCATCAGAGGGCGGCGTAGACGGTCGCGGCAGGTGCGGCGTGTTCACACCAATCGCGCCCAGGAACCGCTCCGGCACCAGACAGGCGGCCTGCCACATAATAATGCCGCCCCAGTCATGCCCGCACCAGACCGCCTTTTCGATGCCCAGCGTATCGAGAAGACCGGTCAGATCCGCCGTCATGTCATCAATGCCGTACTGATCCGGATCGTCCGGCGCCTCACTGCCGCCAAACCCTTTCAGATCCGGCGCGATCACCCGGAACCCGGCCTTCACCATATGCTCCCAGATCGGCTTCCAGGAATAGGAGAGCTCCGGCCAGCCATGAATGAGCAGCAAGGGCACGCCGTCTTCCGGCCCGTCGATCAGAACGGACAGCTCTATGTCTCCCGATTTCAGGCGTTGCGGTTCTGGCAGGCTCATCCGATCAGTCCCCGATTATTCAGCGCTTCAGCGATCTGCACCGCATTCAGCGCCGCGCCCTTGCGCAGATTGTCGGAGACAATCCACATGGCCAGCCCATGCGCAACGGTCGGGTCCTCCCGCACGCGGGAGACAAAGACGGCAAACTCGCCGACGCTTTCCGCCGGCGTGACGAAACCATCATCTTCGCGATTATCGACGAGCATCAGGCCCGGCGATTCCCGCAACAGGTCGCGTGCCTCCTTGGCGGAAATCGGCATTTCAAACTCGACATGGGCGTTGATGCCATGACCCACGAAAACCGGCACACGGGCACAGCTGGCGATGACTTTAATGGCCGGGTCGAGGATTTTCTGCGTCTCATCGACCATTTTCTGTTCTTCGGCCGTCACCCCGCCTTTCAGCAAATCGCCAATGCGCGGAATGACGTTGAAGGCGATCTGCTTGGAGAACGCGTCTTTCTCGACCGGGTCATTGACGAAAATGCCCCGGGTTTGCGTCCACAACTCGTCCATCGCCGCCTGCCCGGCTCCGGACACCGATTGATAGGTAGAGACCGACGCCCGCTTGATGGTCGCCAGATCATGAAGCGGTTTGAAGGCGACCATCATCTGAATGGTCGAACAGTTCGGATTGGCGACGATGCGTTTGGTCTTGGCCTGATCAAGCGCGTCCGGATTCACTTCCGGCACCACCAGCGGCACGTCGGGATCCATGCGGAAGGCGGAGGAATTATCCACCACCATCGCCCCGGCCGCGGCAATTTTCGGCGCCATCTGGCGTGAAATATCCGCACCGGCCGACATCAGGACGAGGTCAACCCTGGAATAGTCGAAGGTTTCAGCATCCTTGATCTTCAGATCCCGGTCGCCATACGACACTTCAACACCCAGCGATTTGCGGCTGGCCAGCGCATGCATCTCATCAGCCGGAAACAGGCGCTCTTCGAGAATGGTCAGCATTTCCTTGCCAACTGCGCCCGTCGCCCCCAGAACCGCGACTTTCAATCCCATCGAATTACCTCTACGTCTCGTTATCCGCGTCGCTTATACGCGATTGCCACCATATGGGGAGGCCCATGCTGGACGTCATCCTGTTTCTGCTGCTCATTCTTATCCTCGCAGGTTTGATCGGGGGTATTCTCTATTTCGCGCTTGGCCTGCGCGAAAAGACGATCAGTGAACTTGAGGCCAACAGCTCGGTGCAGAAATCAGATGACGAGGCAAAGGAGTAGGGTCTGTCCCCCTATCCGGCACAGAGCGCAGGTTTTAAAAAAGCACACGATGGAAGTCTGGCACCTTATCGGCATTGCCCTGAATGTGGCAATTTTCGCGGGCCTCTGGCTGATTGATGTCAAGCCGGGTCGCAAGCGCTAGCCATTGGCCGGATCCTCATCGTCCGGATTGTTTTGCCCCCGCGCCGATCGGTACAGCGCCCAGACCGCATAGAGCGCCACAATGGCGATAATGATCCATTCCAGCAGCGAGCCGCCTAGAAAGACCGGGCGGGTAATTCCGTCCAGCCCGGAGAGGTTTTGAATCCACTGCGACTCCATGCGCTCTGAATCAAATCCCACAAACACGGCCAGCCCGATCAGCACCGCGGCAACCAGGCCGGCCAGCCGCATCATGGCGGTTGGACTGATGCCCTCCCGGGATTTGCGGGCGCGTTCAATCCGCACCCGCTGATGACGGTCAAGAAAGCCACGTCGGCGGGGGGATTCGGGCATCTTGTATCTCCGATTGCACTCGGGGTGGAATTCAGGCATATAGCACGCGCACGGGCGGCCTGTTCAGGCCCGGCGGAAATACAGACTGTTTTATATCCGCGGCTTGAATTTCGAGCCCATAAGACTTCCGACTTTCCCCGATTGAGCATGTGCATCGTCTTGCCGGGACGCTGGCAGGGCACTTTGCGAATGCTGTGGACGCACAGCGTTTCGAGGAAGGTCCTCTATCATGGCCACAGGTACGGTCAAATTCTTCAACCACTCCAAAGGCTTCGGCTTCATCACCCCGGACGAGGGCAGCGCCGATGTGTTCGTTCACATCTCTGCCGTCAATGCTTCGGGCCTGCCGGGTCTGGAAGATGGCCAGAAGGTCACGTTCGACACCGAGCCGGACAAGCGCGGCAAGGGTCCCAAAGCGGTGAACCTGCAATACGCAGAGTAATCGCGGACGTTTATCGTTTGCGGAAGCGGCCATCGGGAAACCGGTGGCCGTTTTCTTTTGCCTTACATGTCATCGCGCACGCGCACAGCCGTCGCCGGATAGTCGGTGAACACCGCATCCACGCCCAGCGCATAAAGCGCCCGCAGCTCGTCCTCGACGGTTTCACCCACATGAGGTTCGCGATCATCGCGTACCGTCCAGACATGCACATCCAGACCCAGCGCATGGGCTTGTTCCAATAGACCGGTCGAACTTCCATTCGGGTTCAAAAGCAGCGCCTTGTTCGCGCCCAACCCATCCGCAAATTGCGCCACAGCATCGAGCGGGTACCCGTTCATGTCATAGCCCGGCTCATCGGGCGACGAATACAACATGGCGAGGGTCAGCGGCGTCACGGCATTCATGCGGATCAGGAATCCGGCATCAAAGGATTGCACCACAACCGGCGCATCCGCATCGAACAGGCCAAAATCGAGAAGCGTCTGATTAAAGATCGGCAACGGGTCCAGCCCCATCGCCGCGAACTGTTCCGGCCATTTCACTTCCGGCTCGATCGGGATCACGCAATCACAGTCCGCTTCGGCCTCATCAATGAAGGTCAGAAACTCCTCGAAGGTTGGAATGCGATATTGCCCATTGAAGGATTGATCCCGATTGGGTTGCGGTTGCGTAGCACGAAGCCGACCCAGCTCTTCAGCGGTGAAGTCAAACACCCACCAGTCCGACCGGCCATTCACCTCCCGGCGGCGGTTAGCGAACTCCTCGACCTCGGCGACATTGGTCGATGCGGACAGAAACGGATCATGGCGCACAACCAGCACACCATCGGCGGTGACCACCAGGTCCGGTTCGATCACATCCGCGCCCTGTTCAATCGCCAGCGCATAGGCTTCCAGCGTATGTTCCGGCAAATCGCCGCTCGCCCCGCGATGCGCGATCACAAGCGGCGCGCCGCCCGAACGGGTGTTCCAGTCCGGACCGCCATTCGAGCAGCCGGCTGCAATCAATACTGCCAATATCACCAAAGTGCGCATTTCGCCTCTCCCCAACCGGTTCAGTGGAGGTTAGCGTGAGTTTGAGACAAAGAGGAGACGCCAATGGCGGATACCCCCCGGTTTGACAGGCTGGCCGCAGCGGCAGCGCGATATGGCGAAGCCAGTCTCGACAATTATGCGCTCGTCCGATCCCTTGCCGAGAAGGTATCCACCGGATTTTGCCGCTATCTTGGAAGTGGAAAGAAATGTGTCTTTCTGGTTCCGGCCGAAGGGCCGTTTGCCCCGGTTGATCACGGGTCGGGCGCGTTTTCAGTCTCGGGCAAGGGCTTTCTGCCGCTTGCCCCGATCAAGTTCGGGCTAGCGGTCCGGGTCTCGGACACCGGGGATTGGATCCGCATCGTGCTGGCGGCAGAAAAACAGGGGCCGGATCTGGATGTGTCGATCATTGGCGGCCGCGATTTCTCATTCCGCCTGCCGGTCGAAGACGAACGGCTACAGGATTTTTTCGCCGTCCTGTTTGAACATCTGACCGACTGGTTCAATGACCGGGCCGATCATTATGCCGATGGCAGCTATGGCGGTGGCGGCATGGGCTTTGAATTTATCCACGCAGATGAGGATCAGGTTTAATCTGGAAGCGATTCGCCCTGCTGTGCGGTCGTGGCAAAGGGTTCAAATTGGACTTGCAGCCAGCTGACAGCATCGGTGAAAGCCGGCGGTTCGAGCCCCGTGGCGCTTGCTGTTGCCAGCCCGGCTGAGGCGACGCCGCCTAACAGGCCCGTCATCAGTCCACGCCGCCGGATCGCCAGGCCAAGGCCGCGCCGGACCATCGTGAAGAGCCATTGAGACCCGAACAGGCGGACGGCGCCGCCGATCATCAACGCAAGTCCGGCCGAAACGCCCGCGAGCATCAAGATTGACGTCAGATCCATAAGGACCTCCCCGTTTTCTGCGGAGACCACTTAATCAGGTAAGAGCTGAGGCCAGGCTGAAACCGCCGGTCAGCTGGCATTCATCGGATCAAAACTCTTCCGGCCAGTCGATCGGGTCGCGATTATCCGGCTCACTGCCGGTGCAGTAGGGCCAGTTCGCATCTCCCGGGCCTTCTCCTTCGCAGGTTGCCGGACGGCCTTCATAAATCGCAACGCAACCCGCCACGCCAAGTGCACCGGCAACCGCCAGAAGACGAAAAAGAACACGCATTTTCATGGGACACCCCCTTCTCGCCAGACTGCGCCAGCCTGACGGATTTGGCAAGAAATGCGGCATGCAGCAGCGCCACATTCACGCCACCTTAACGCCGTCAGGCGATCAA
Organism: Hyphobacterium sp.; assembly: GCF_965228115.1. GTDB lineage: Bacteria > Pseudomonadota > Alphaproteobacteria > Caulobacterales > Maricaulaceae > Hyphobacterium. Next base: position 1,706,459 of record NZ_OZ245794.1, read on the forward strand.
GCTGATAGTGTTTAACCCTGAGCCCGGAATGGGAAGGGATTTAATTTGAGCCGCCGTAAACCCCCCGCGCCCTGGCGCAAACGATCCGCTCCGCAGCGCAGCACACCCGCTCGCCGCATGGGGTCGGGATTTGGCTGGGCCCGGCTGGTGTTCTCGGTCCTGCTGATCGGGTTTCTGGGCGCATCAGCCTTCCTGGTCGCCATTACCCGAGATTTACCGAACGTCTCCGAGCTGGAATTGAGCCAACCGCGCCTGGGCGGCGAGGTTTATCTGGATCGGGATGGACAGGTCATTGCGCGCCGGGGCGCCAGCCGCGGGGCGTCGCTGAGTGTCGACGAATTGCCCGACTATCTCGTCGATGCCGTGCTGGCTGTTGAGGATCGGCGCTTCTACGATCACATGGGGATCGATCTGCGCGGAATTGCTCGCGCCATGCTGGCGAATTTGCGCGCCGGACGCGTTGTCCAGGGCGGATCCACCATCACCCAGCAGCTGGCGAAGAATCTGTTCCTGAGCTCGGAACGCACCATGGTCCGCAAGCTTCAGGAAATGGTGCTCGCCTGGCAGCTGGAACAGCGGTTTACCAAAGACGAAATTCTCGCGCTTTACCTGGACCGGGTTTATTTCGGCGCCGGCGCCTATGGCGTGGAAGCCGCCGCGCAGCGCTATTTCGGCCGGTCCGCCCGCGAGGTCTCTCTTGGCGAGGCGGCACTTCTGGCCGGGCTCTTGAAAGCGCCTTCCCGTTTTTCACCTGCCAGCGACCTGGAACGGGCCGGCGCCCGCGCAACGGTCGTGCTGGATTTGATGTATCAGACCGGCCGGATCACTGAAGACGAGCGGATCAACGCGGCTGAGACCCCCATCCGTGTCGCCCGCGCGGCGTCTACGCCAGGGTCGGGATATTTCATCGACTGGATTGGTGAGGACGCCCGCGAACTCGCGGGTGACCGGGAAACCGACATCGTTGTTTTCACAACACTTGATATTGATGCACAGCGGGCCGCGGAACGGGCCATTACCGCCATAATGACCGATCCGGAACAGGCGCGGGGTGCCGATCAGGCCGCGCTCATTGCGCTTTCAGGAAACGGCGCGGTTCGCGCCATGGTCGGTGGGGTGGACTACGCCACCAGCCCCTATAACCGCGCGGTGCTGGCTCAGCGCCAGCCGGGATCGGCCTTCAAGGCCTTTGTCTATGCCGCTGCTTTTGAAGGCGGGCTCCGCCCCGAAGATGTTCGAGATGACTTCCCCATTGCTTGGGGCAACTGGTCGCCGGAAAATTACAATGACGAGTATCTGGGCCCGATGACGCTGGAAACCGCCTTTGCGCGCTCCTCTAACGTGGTGGCAGCACGGGTTGCGGAAGAAACCGGTCGCGGTTTCATCGCACAATTGGCTCGAAGACTGGGCATTGAAAGCAATATCCGCGTCGACCGGTCCATGGCTTTGGGGTCTTTCGAAGTCACCCCCATCGAGCTGGCGACGGCCTATACGGCCTTTGCCAATGGTGGCTTCCGCGCCCACATGCATGCCATTGAACGGATCGAATCCGTCGACGGAGACATCCTCTGGGAGCGGGAGATTCCCCTGGATGAAACCGTTCTGGACCAGCGTACCCTGTCCTGGATGCGGCAGATGCTGGAAACCACGGCACGCAGCGGCACCGCGCGTCAAGCCAGCGTGCCCGGCCTGGTAACCGGTGCTAAAACCGGCACAACGAATGATAATCGCGATGCCTGGATTGCCGGTTACACCGGCGGTCTGACCGCGGCGGTTTGGGTCGGCAATGATGATTTCTCTCCCACCGACCGGGCTGCGGGCTCCGGGCCGCCAGCGGCGATCTACCGGGCCTTCATGAGTGAAGCTCCGCAGGAAGCCAACGTGCCGGCCACCTGGTCCGAGCCGGCTCCCCAGACCACTGAAGAAGAGGAGCGGCGTGATCCGATCTCCTCGCTGCTATCAAGGATCGGTCTGGGCGAAGGATAGCCATGCTGCCGTCATTTTTCGCTGGCAGTTAAAGACAACACCGGCTTCAATGCCGACATCAAACCGACCGGGGAATATCCATGAAACATGCATTCACCCTTTCTGTGGCCGCGATCGCACTTGTGGCGTGTGGCAATGACTCGCCTTCCGGAGAAGTCACGATCACGGAAGTCGATGAGGCCACGGCAGCCAGCGCGCTCGAAGCGCTTTATCTGGCGGAATCCGGCCAGGGAGCGGTCAGCTGGGACAGCCGCACGTTCGAGGATGGCGTCTACACATTCACCGGTCTGACTTTCGTGCTGTATGAGGGTGATCAGGATACGCCTGAAATTGCCGTAGAGACCGAAGCGACGGAGCCGCCGCAGCAAGGTCCGAAATCACGTCAGGATCAAACCGTCACCCTGGACGCTGCCGTTTCGGTGACGGCAGACACCATGACACTCGCCGGACCGCGTTTCGATGCCGACGGCAATGTGATCTTTGATCGTCTCGCCATTTCAACGATCGGCATTGGCGTCAATGATGACGATACAGATGGCAGCATTGGCCAGGTCGTCATTGAACAACCCAATGCAGCCATGGTGATGGCCGTTGCCGAAAGCTTCTCGGGCGAAGAAGGCAATGACGGCGATAGTCCGCAAGACTGGACCTATGGTCTTTTGACGGTTGAAGGCTTGTCTCTGACAGGGACCGAGGACGGGAATACGTTCACGGTCGGCTTCGACCGGTTCGCAATCGAGGACCTCGGTAATTATGCGGTCGGCCTGTTCGAGCTGACCAATTTTGCCATCAATGGCGAAGACGATGAGGTCGGAATCATCGAGCTTTCACTCGATGAGGTCTCCGCCTCGAATATTGGGGAGGCCATGACCTATCCATTCGTCGCACAGATGGCGCTGGCGGGTGCCGCCTTCTCGGCGGACGTACCCAATGAGGATATCACTGCCGACATTCCGGAAGTGCCGGAAGATTTCGATCCGCTCAATTCTTTTGAAAGCGCGGCAATCCGGGGGCTTGATGCCAATATTGGCGGGGTCGTCATTACCCTGGATGAGCTGACAGCCTCCACACGGAATGACGGCGGAAACCTGGTGTCGGAAAGCGCCATGACGCCGCTGATTATTGCCCCGGACACGAATTACACCCTGGGGGCCCAGATGGCGCTGGGCCTGGGCCTTATGGGCTACCAACAGCTGGAATTCGTCTCCGCCGGCGCATCGGTCTATGAGCGCGAAGCGGATCGCGGCTACACAACCGGCGAGAATTATTTCGAGATGCGCGATGGCTTCCGCGTGGAGGTTGAAAGCGATGTGTCCGGCATTCTCGCTTACTCGATGCAGGCCCTGCAAATGGGCTATCAGGCCGAGCCTGATCCGTCCCAGGTGATGGCCATGCTGGAACCGCTGGTGCTGAATAGTTTCGTCTTCCGCCTGGAGGATCTGTCATTGCTCGACCGGGCGCTTACAGCCGCTTCCGCGACACAAGGCGTGCCAAAGGAAACGCTGCGCCAGCAGGCAGGTGGCATGATTGCTCTGGCAACGCTGGGCGCACCTGCGGAGATTCCGCGTCCACTGCTCGCGGAATTCTCGCCCGCCATGACCAGCTTCATTGCCAATGGCGGCAGCGTCGAAGTCCGGATTGCCCCCGAGACGCCACTGAGTGTGGGCGATCTTGTGGCACAGGCCGAGGCGGGCACCATCGATTATGAGGCAGCGGGGATCACCATTTCAGCGATCCCGCCTGATACAACAGACGACTAGCGCGACAGGCGCAAGACCCGGCCGTTTGAGCCATGATCGGTCAGAACGTAAACGCTGCCATCGGGGGCGGTACGGACATCGCGGATGCGCGATTCCTCTTCGCCCAGCGTGACGATCTGGCCGGCGGGCTCGCCGTCTTCCATCTCGACAATGCGCAGATGGCCGGACACCGTATTGGCATCTCCATTCTGCAGAGCGGCGATGAGCAAATCTCCATTCCACTCCGGGAACATGTCGCCGCGATAGAGCGTCATGCCGGCCGGAGCGATAGAGGTTTCCCAGACATGGATCGCATCGCGCATGCCCTCATGGGTGCGCAAAGGCGTTATGACCGCGCCTGAATATTCGGTGCCATAGGTCACGACCGGCCAGCCAAAATTCACGCCCGGCTCAACGATGTTGATCTCATCACCGCCGCGCGGACCATGCTCGTGGGAAATGATCCGGTTGGTTTCAGGGTCATAGATCATGCCCTGCGGATTCCGGTGCCCCCAGGAATAAACACCCGGCGCGCCATTCGCGATTTCCGGATTGTCCGACGGAATGGCCCCATCGGCATTCAGGCGAATGGTGGTGCCGTAATGATTGGACGGGTCCTGGGATTGCTCGCGATAGCGCGAGCCATCGCCATAGCCGACGATGAAGGTGCCATCCGGCAGGAAGGCCAGGCGTCCGCCATAATGACCGCCCGTATCATTGCCGATATCGCTGGTAAAAATCGTCTCGACATCGTGGAAGACCCCGTCTTCATACCGGGCGCGGCTGATCGACAGGCGGCTATCCTCGTCAGTACCTGTGGCATGGGTGAGATAAACCAGCTGATTGGTGTCAAAGGCCGGATGGAGCACCACATCCATCATACCGCCCTGACGGGTGGAATGCGCTGCCGGCGCGCCCGCGACCGGCGCATCCTGAAGGCCCTCAGATGTGATCAGGCGCACCGCACCTGTCCGCTCGGTGACCAGATAATCCCCGTTCGGCAGAAATGCGATCGACCAGGGATGTTCCAACCCGGCCGCAACAATATCCACGCTGCCATCAAAGGGGGTATTCTCGAACGCGTCCTGAGCCGAAGCGGCGCCAGCAAAAGCAGAAGCAAGTAAAGCGGTACGAAGCCACATGGGTGTTATCCTTCAAGCTGTGCTCTAGTTTGCATCTTAGATAGCGCAGGATCGGAATTTTGAAATGGCAAAACTGACTAGAATTCTCATTGCCTATATTCTGGCCACTGTGACGGCTGGGTTGTGCACCAGCGTTCTGGCAACGCAGATCGCCATGCAAAACCTGATCGATCTGGGTGCCAGCATTCCCTTGTCCGCCCGGTTTCAAGCAACCCGGGATGACCTGGCCGGCTTTGCCTTTGCCTTTATTCTCGTCACTGCGATCGGGTTTTTACTGGCCCTGCCTTTGGCGCGGTGGACAGCGCATCTGATTGGCGGTTTTCGTTCAATGGCATTTGTTTTGGGCGGTTATCTGGGCAGTGCTGCGGCACTCACTGCTGTGACCCTTCTGCAGTATCAATTGCTGGGCGATACGGTCGTCCCGTCCATAAGTGAGCCTGCAGGAATTGCCTTCGCCGCGATTGGCGGAGCGCTGGGGGGGTGGGTGTTTTCGGTGATTACGAGAGCCAGACGCTAAGCCGTGATATCAACCCGCCAAACCTTCTGTTCGATCAAGCGTTAGTTCGATGATGTTGCCAGCGTGACCAGTTTATCGATTGCCTGGTTCCAGCCACCTTCCCCTGCGCTACCTTCCGGCACACCGATATGAGTCATTTTCATGAGCGTTCTGCCATCTGCTTCCGACAATTCCACTCTGACTTCGGTAAAGTCGGGCGTTCCTTCTGGCATGCCCATGCTTGCGGGCGGGATCAATGTTCCATCCGCTGTACACATCGCTTCGGTATAAACCAGCCTGCTGGGCGCAGAGACTTCTTTGTAAATTCCCGTGAACCACATGGCCATTACCCCGTCAGGCCGTTGCATCTCCATGCCAATCTTGCGTTTGCCGCCAACCCTGACATCCATCTCCACCACAGGGATCGTTATACCCTTCGGTCCATACCAGCGCTTGAAGAGATCAGGATCGGTCCACATCGCCCAAACAGTTTCAATTCTCGCGTCGATTTCACGTTCAATCTGCACCCAGGATTGCGATTCACTCATTGGCTAATTCCTCGATTTTTCGAATTTCCTCGCCCATGGCATCAAAACGAGCCTGCCAGATCGGACGGTATTTTTCGGCCCAACTTGCAACACCCGCCAGCGGCGCGGCGTTCATAGTGCAAGGTCGGAACTGCGCGTTTTTCCTGCGCGAGATCAAGCCCGCCCGTTCAAGGACACGAAGATGCTTCGATATAGCCGGCAAGCTCATATCAAACGGTTTTGCCAACTCGTTTACCGTGGCATCACCTTCTGCCAACCGCGCAAGAATTGCGCGCCTTGTGCTGTTCGACAAGGCGGCGAAAGTGGTATCGAGTTCCGCATCAGTCATGACGAGGCTATATTAAACCAATAAGTTAATTAATCAACTGGTTTAGTAAATTGATTAAAACATCCTGACGAAAGTCCGAGGCCAGACTAGCCGCCATGCTTGGCCATGAATGACTTCATGCGCGGAGCGATTTCGTGTTCAAACCGCCGCCCGTTGAAGACGCCATAATGACCAACTTTGGGCTGCACCCAATCGACCTGTTTGGATTTAGGGATATTGGTGCACAGCGCATGGGCGGCCTGGGTCTGACCGACGCCGGAAATATCGTCATTCTCGCCTTCAACCGTCAAAAGCGCGACATCTGTGATGGCGGACGGATCCACCTTGCGGCCGCGGTGCTCCAACAGGCCGCGCGGCAGTTTGTGCTCCTGGAACACATCGCGAATGGTCTGCAGATAAAACTCCTCGGTCAGATCCATGACCGAGAGATATTCATCATAAAAGGAGCGGTGCTTCTCAGCATTGTCGCCATCGCCATCCACGAGGTGATTGAAGAACTGCCAGTGCGCATCGACATGGCGCTCCCAATTCATCTGCATGAAACCCGACAGCTGAAGGAAGCCCGGATAGACCCGGCGCAAAGCTCCGGGATACGGGGCGGGAACCGTATGAATGGCGTTCTTCTCGAACCAGTCGAAGGGCTTTTCTTCCGCCAGCTTGTTGGGCACGGTCGGGGACAGACGCGTATCGATCGGCGACCCCATATAGGTCATCGAGGCTGGCCGCATCGGATCGTCGTCCTCTGCCATCAGCGCAATGGCGGCCAGCGTTGGCGGGCCGGGTTGGCAAACCGCCACCACATGCACGCCTTCGCCAATCGCTCGGATCATGTCTGCGACATGATCGATGAAATCATTGAGGTCGAAGCGCCCTTCAGACACCGGCACCATGCCGGCATCCGCCCAGTCTGTGATGTAAACCTCATGATCTGGAAGAAAAGCCGAAACCGTTCCCCGCAAAAGCGTAGCGTAATGCCCGGACATGGGCGCAACAAACAGAACTTTGGGCTGATCTTCCGGCGCGTTGAGCCGCTTGAAGTGAATCAAATCACACCACGGCGACGACCAGACACTTTCCGTTTCCACCGGCACAGCGACACCGTCGATAAGCGTAAAGGGCAGGCCCCAATCGGGTTTGCCATACTTTCGCGTCATCGATTCGAACACGTCAGCCGCCGCCGCAGTCGCCCGTCCGGCCAACGTGTCGCCCATAGGGTTCCACGGAGCTCGCAAGGTTCGCCGCGTTGCGTTGGCTGCCGCCCGCCATGGTGTCATGGCCAGCCGGCTGAGCTCATACATGGAGTAGAGCATAAATTGTCCTTTCCCCTGCGCCTGTCCCGGGCCCAGTCCGTAAATCTCTCCCCGGATTATCCCGGGCTTTCCTCAAGGAAGTCTTGTAATCCCTGTGCCAGCCGTGCTGGCGGTGTCCCGTGCGAGAACACGCTGTGAAATTCCCCGTTCCGGTCCATCAAATAGATCAGCGACGTGTGATCCATCGTATAGGTGTCCTCCGGCGCGCCTTCCTCCAATACACGGCGGTAGACCACCCGATAGGAATTCGCGACGTCCGCGATCGCCTCCGGCGTACCGGTCAAACCAATCAGATTCGCCGGAAAGGCAGGGCTATCGATATACATTGCCAGCTGTTCCGGCGTATCGCGCTCCGGATCCACAGTGATCAGAATGTTCTGAAAGTCATCACGCTGGTCTTCCGGCAATTCATCCAGAGCCGCTGCCATGACCTGCAAGGAGAAAGGGCAGATATCCGGGCAATAGGTAAAGCCGAAATAGATCAGCATGGGGCGGCCCGCAAAATCAGCCTCGGTGACTGTCGCACCGGTGTGGTCAACCAGCGTGAACGGTCCGCCAACATCGGCGCGGCCCGACGTCACCACGTCTCCGGACCGGACCGTCTGCCGTGGTTCAAATATCATCAATCCGGCAAACACCAGAACCAACACGCCCAGCCCCGCCACAAGCGGCAAAGCCCATATTGGCAATCCGGACCTACTCTTCACGCAATCCTCCAGAACAGGGAGGGGGAAGATGAACCTGTCTGGCAAATTGTGCAATGCAGCAACTACACCCGGCTGGTCAGCGCCATGAAGAGCGCGATATAGGGAATAACCATGTCGAACGCATATGATCTGACCCAGAATGCCCCGCCGCCCGGCGTGGCGCCTTTTTTCGGACGGGTCCGGCTGCGCACGCTCATCGTGCTGCGCTGGCTGGCCGTGGCCGGGCAGGGATTTACCTTGCTGTTCGTCAGCCTGTTGCTGGGGTTCGAGCTGCCGCTGATCATGTGCGGTATTGTTGTCGCGGCGAGCGCCTTTCTCAACATCGTTCTGGTGATCACGCGCGATATCCAGCGGCTCACCTCACATCATGAAGCCTTTGTACAACTCGCCTTCGATGTGTTGCAGCTCAGCCTGCTTCTGGTCCTCACAGGCGGATTGCAGAACCCGTTTGTGGTTATGATCGTGGCACCGGTCACCATCGGTGTGGCCGCGCTTCCGCCCCGTTATGCGCTTGGCATCGGAAGCCTGGCACTGCTCGGCATGATCGCCATGGCCAGCTTTGCCTTGCCCCTGCCCTGGGTCGATGGCGAAACCTTGCAACTCCCGCTGCTTTACGAGGCGGGGTTGGGCATCGCCTTTGTGATCGCGGTTGCCTTCACCGCCGCCTATGCCTGGCGCATTGGCCAGGAAGCAAGGCGCATGGGGGCTGCCCTGGCCGCAACCCAGGCCATTCTCAGCCGGGAGCAGAAATTGTCGGCTGTGGGATCGCTCGCTGCTGCGGCCGCTCACGAGCTGGGCACGCCCCTCGCCACCATCCAGCTGACGGCCAAGGAAATTGCCCGCGATGCCAAAGATGAGGCATTGAAAGAAGATGCCGAACTGCTGGTGTCCCAGTCCAAGCGCTGCCGCGACATTCTCCAGCGCCTGTCCGCCCAGCGCGAGGCCCGTGACAAGGTACATGACCGCATCGGACTGCGTGATGCGCTGGATGAAGTTTGCGCCCCCGTTAGAGGGCTCGGTGTGAGCATCACGCTGAGAACCGACGGGGAAGGCTCCGAACCCATGCTCAGCCGGCTACCGGAGATCCTTTATGGCCTCGGGAATCTTGTCGAGAATGCCGTCGAATTTGCAAGAGACAAGGTCGTGATCGAAGGCGAATGGACCCACGACACCGTCCGCGTAATCATCAATGATAATGGACAGGGTATTGCACCTGAAATCCTTGGCCGGATCGGTGAACCCTATATATCCCTGCGCAACGGTCAGGTTGGTGGCGGTCTGGGTCTGGGCACCTTCATCGCCATCACGATGATCGAGCGCCTGGGCGGCGGGGCCCGTTTCGCCAATGGCGGCGAATTGGGCGGGGCGCTCGTCCAGATCGAATGGCCGCGTAACCGGGTGGAAGCCGGGAGCGAAGCCGACTATGAAGATGTTTAAGTACAATAGGTTGAACACATGACCGATACGCCTCTCGACCTCCCGGAAGACAAATCTCTCTTGATCGTGGACGATGATGCGCCATTCAGAACCCGTCTTGGCCGCGCCATGACCAGCCGCGGCTTCATCGTGTCTGCGGTCGGAACCGTCTCGGAAGCGATGGAAATCGCCCGTGGCAATCCACCGGCCTTCGCCGTCGTGGATTTGCGGCTGGAAGACGGCGACGGGCTGGACGTGGTGAAAGCTCTCCATGCCTCCAGAGACGATTGCCGGGCCGTCATGCTGACGGGGTATGGCAATATCGCCACCGCCGTGGCCGCCGTTAAATCCGGCGCGATCGATTACCTTGCCAAGCCGGCGGATGCCGACGATGTGGTCAAAGCCCTGCTTTCACCGGGCGACAAGCCTGCCCCGCCAGACAATCCGATGTCGGCTGACCGTATCCGATGGGAGCATATCCAGCGCGTGTTTGAGCTCTGCGATCACAATGTCTCTGAAACCGCGCGCCGCTTGAACATGCACCGCCGCACCCTTCAGCGTATTCTGGCAAAGCGCGCGCCGCGTTAGGGCTCGCCCAGCCGGCCCAGCCGTTCAGCAGCGGTGCGGGCAAAGCGCAACATGACCGATTTACGCCGCGCCGCATTGATGGGGTCGTGCGGACTTTCCCGCACGATCGCCGCGCCAAACCCGTCCGCAATGATGAGGCCGGCCTCATTGGGCAAAACATCCTGCGGAAAGCGGTCGGAGACGGCAAAATAAAGCCGGTCACACCAGCCCCAATATTCCATCCACTTATTGTCCGCCCGGAAATCCGCCATGCCGGACTTGATCTCCACCACCGTCATTTCGCCCTTCGGGCCGATTGCAAAGAGATCCGCCCGGCGTCCGGTCTTTAAGGAAAATTCGGGGATGGCGATATAGCCCATATCGTAAAGCAGGCGCGCCGCCCCGCGCGTTAACAAGCGCGCATCGTCAATCGCCGGATTGGCGGCAGAAGCGAGCGGAGCCATATCCATCCCGGCACAATGTTCCACATGTGTTCCAAAATCAAGCGAGCGTCTGGTATTTGGCTCCGCGCCTCCCAATTAAGTCCCCATGCACGCCCTTCCCGATATCGACACCTTCGCCGATCTGGCCGAACAGGCCTTCAACGAGCTGCCGGCACCTTTCCGGCTTATGTGCGGCAATGTCTCGATCCGCGTGGCAGACTTAGCGGACAAAGATATTCTCGATTATTTCGGGATGAGTAATCCCTACCAGCTCTCGGGCCTGTATCATGGGGTCGATCTGACCCAGAAATCCTTTGGCGACCCTATGGTGTTGCCGGATCAGGTCTGGCTCTACCGCCTTCCGATCCTGGCCGAATGGCAGGAGCGCGGCGATGTCAGCCTGAAATTTCTGATCGCCCATGTTCTGGTGCACGAGATCGGGCATCATTTTGGTCTATCCGATGAGGACATGCATGAGATTGAAGAGGCGGCAGGGTAAGACAAGATGGTTGGCGTCGGCCCTGGACGCCGTCAGACTGATCCCATGACACCCTCTCTTTTCATCCTCACCGGGTCGGGCATCTCTGCGGAATCCGGGCTTGGCACGTTTCGCGATACCGACGGCATCTGGGCGAAGTTTGACTGGCAAGAACTGGCCAGCCCGGAGGGGTTCGCCGAAGACCCCATCGCCGTGCATGAGTTCTACAATCTCCGCCGGAAGGGCCTCCTCGACGCGTCACACAATGCGGCCCACACCGCCCTGGCCCGGCTGGAGGCGGCCTGGATCAGGCTCGGCGGTAAGTTTTCGCTGGTCACGCAAAACATTGATGATCTGCACGAAAGGGCCGGGTCAGAACGCCTGATCCACATGCATGGCGAATTATTGAAATCCCGCTGTAATGCCTGCGGCGACCTTCAGGATTGCAGAAGCGACCTTGCCATCACCCAATCCTGCACCGCGTGCGGACGCGAAGGGACGTTACGGCCGCACGTCGTCTGGTTTGGCGAAATTCCCATCGGCATGGAGGAAATCGCCGACCGGCTGGCAACCGTCACGCACTTTGCCGCCATTGGCACTTCCGGCGCCGTCTGGCCCGCAGCCGGCTTTGCGCAAGAGGCCGCGCGAAACGGCGCCGAAACCTGGGAGCTGGCGCTCGACCCGGGTGAAAGCGGGCATAATTTCGCTTTCTCGCGCTATGGCAAAGCGACGCAGACCGTCCCCTTCTGGTGCGAGGAAATTCTCAAAAGGGCCTTCGGATAAGATCCGATAGCATCAGAATTCGCGTCCGATATACAGAAATATCGTCCGGTCATCATTGTCCCCAATTCCGACACCAAAGAAGGCCGGACCTATGAGCGTATTTACGGCAGCGTACCCCGTCAGCGAGGAGGTGTGGCCCACGAATATACTGCCGTCCCCGAGGTCCAACTCGAACTCGCCATATTCCGCCAATAGACCCACCCAGATCGGGATTGCTCCGACCGCATCAGAAGGCGTGAGGCGGCGATAGGTCTCCAGCGCAACCAGGGTATAGTCATTATTCGGAAGTTGGCGTTCACCAATAGCCGTCAGATTCCGGAAACCACCCAGGAAGAAAAGGGCTTCAAGATTATCGCCGTGATTGTCGGTTTGCCCGCCTTCCAGCCGGACCAGCCCGCCCCAGCGGCCAAAACCGAAGGCCTGCTCGCCACGGAGCTGATATCGCTCGAAATCGCCCTCCTCGATATCAGCCGACGGTTCTGCATCGATATTCCTCACCAGCCGCGCATCCGCAACGACACGGTGGCCGCTGGTCGGGAAATCGGGGTGATCAAGCGTATCGAGCTCAAAAGCGACACCCACTTCCCCAGAGACAAGGTCGATATCCGTGCTGTCTGGAATGAGGGCGAACCGCGTATCATAATGGGCATCACGATAGACCGCATTGAGCGTTATATTGCCCCAGCGGCCGAAATCCCGGCCGACACTGGCACCCGCGAACCATTGCGTGGCCCAGTATTCATCAAGGCGGAGACCGGCAAAATCAAGCGGGATGGGTTCGCCGCGATAGCCGCCATGCAAATCGATGAAAAACCGCCCGCCACGGCCCAGCGGCTGATGCCATTCCGCACTGGCTTCGATTTCCGACCCGATAGCCCCATTCAGCGAGAATTGCGCCCCGGAGGCGTTGGCAGGCGAGCGCGTATAGCGGGCCCGGAGAATATAGCGGGAATCCTGGTCAAGCGTGCTAGCGAGCGTGATCCCCGCCTGAAACAGGTTGCGCCCGAGCGGACGCTCTTCGGTGCGCAGGGTGAGCGTACCATCGGCCTCGAAACCGGCATCAATCGCACCGAATGTGTCCAGTCCGGCCACCTCGATCAGACCCTCGCGTATATCCGCGCGGGAGACCGTATCGCCCGGCTCGATCCCGAAACGGTCGGCGATCATGGCATCGGAAACAATCGTTTCATTCTCGACATTGATGGCGGTGACAAGGCGGGCGCCGCCCGCGGCCCGCGCATTCAGGGCGTCCGGCCGGTCCAGGGCCGGCGCGGCAATTGCGGCGATCTCTGCCATGCGCGGACGGAAGGGTTCGGCGGCCACCAGACCGCTGTCAAAACCCTCCCCCGCACGCTCGAAGGCGCCAGTCGAAAGGCCCGTCAGATCCGGCCGGATCAGAATATCGCGCTCGGACAGCAATTCAGCCTGTTCCGTCCGGTTCAACCAGACCTGCACCTGGACCAGTTGCTGGGCAACTTGAACCACGGAAGGACGGGCCGGAGGCTCTCCCGGCTCGACGGTGGTGTCGACGACAATGATGATGTCTGCGCCCATATCGCGGGCCACATCGACGGGCAATTGCTTGGACATGCCGCCATCAATCAAAAGCCGACCATTAATCTCCCGCGGATCAAACAACCCCGGCACGGACATCGACGCCAGCATGGCCTCGACGATATCGCCCTCGCCCAGAATAACCGCCTGACCGGTGCCCAAATCGGTTGCCACGGCCCGATAGGGGATGGGCAGATCGTCAAAATCAAAGCTCGGCGGTGCTTCATCGAGGAGATCACGGTAATAGCCCTGCAGGCCCCGCAGCGTCGTGACGCTGGACGGCAGGATCAGGCCGTTTTCGCCCCAACCGGCGACATAGTCGGAATAATACTCGTCCTGACGGTCCTTCTCGCGATAGGGCAGGTCTTCGCGGCTAAGCGTATTGGTAATCAGCTGCGGCCAGTCGGCGGCTTCAAACTCGGCGCGCATTTCATCCGGCGTATACCCGGCGGCATAGAGCCCGCCGACCACCGAGCCCATGGACGTGCCGACAATGCAGTGCACCGGAACGCCTTCTTCTTCCAGCACGCGGATGACGCCGATATGCGTGTTCGCAAAGGCCCCGCCCCCGGACAGAACCAGGCCGATATCCGCCCCGTCGGCATCGTCATTGTCACACGCCCACACCGGTGTCGTCAGACACAACCCCGCAACCAATCCCGCCAACACTCGCTTCATGGTAAACTCCCCCTGCCGGGAGATTAGCCTTGCAACACAAGGAGAGAAAACCCGAAAAGAGAGGGCAGTAGGGATTTTTCGTGAGGAATATCAGGACAAGCTGCGGGAGCGGACCCACCGCAATCCCTCAAGACACGCAAAGCAACCCTGGCTAGAGTTTGACCCATGGGGATTGTTTCGTTTCTGCTTCGCGGATTGATGCGGTTGGGGGTGTCGCTTTTGATTCTCGCCGGGGCTTTAAGCCTGATTGGGCTCTTCATTTTTTATGATTTGAACCGCGTTTATCCTGACCAGAGCCATTTCTTGAGAAATGTGAACGCTGATGCCAGCGACACGCTTTACGACCTTGAATATGGTTTGGACTGCGACCGTATTCTGGCCGATTTAAACCGCTATGCAGAATTAGGGGCCGGAAACGCCTGGATTGCGGCGGCAGCGCTGGATGAGTCAGGCGAATGCGGAACGATTAGCGGCAGCAATGCCGGATCCGGTTTGGCGATCAACTCTGACGTCTGGAGATCGAACGGCACAGCCGATCGCTTTCGGCGATACATCAACCGGGCCATATATGCGACCGGCCTGATGGGCGATCCGCTGTTCTGGGCCCGACGCGATGCGCTATTGCCCTGCCGCGACATTATCGGCCCAATTCCAAATCCGGTTCTGTTCGAAAACAATCTCTGGCTGGCGGATTATCGCGAGATCCGAGAACGGAAAATACAGTTCCACCTCGAATGTAATCACGCACTATACGAGCTGGGTATATCCTACATTGATCATGCAAATGCCGATATCAGAGCTCAGGCTGCCTCATTAATTCGCATGGCGTCCTGGCGAGACCATCCTGAAGCAGTTTGGTGGATGGTTCGAGTTCTTCCGACCCTCGATTATGAAGGTTTGGGGTTTATAGAAAGCGGCACCGGGATGCGGATTCCATCAGATTGCGCAGCTCTGGAGGACGAGTATGGCGATCAGGAAGTCATCAGGCAGCTCGCCGCCGCCGGACATCCTCAAGCCACAGCGGAATGGATCGCGCGTGGGCCGCTCACGGACGCGGAACCATACGCCCTTTGCATCTACGATAACCAGACCGCCTTAGAATCCCGGCTTTGGCGGGGCGGCTACGACACGCCGTTCTGGTATGCCGTTACGGCATTCAGATCGCAAAGTGACTTGGCAATTGAACGCGTTCGATCTTTCGAACCGGCATTAAGCGCAGATTGTGTGTTGCTGGCCCAGCAGATTGGTGCGGAGCTTCATAGCTTGCCGGAACGAATTTTGGACGACTTACCCGACCTGCGGCAGATGATACTTGCTACGACTGAATGCCAACCCGAGGGGTTAAGGGACGAGTCTGCCTATCATTCAGACGCTTCACAGGGCCGGGTCGGATACAGCCCACCAGAATTGGTGCGGCTTCCTAGTTACGAGCCCATCTTCCGCCGCGTTGAACCTGAATAATCCAACACTTCGCCCGCCGCGTATTCCTATAGAAAGGAGACGCCCATGATCCTCTCAAGACTGTTGGTTGCCATCGGCGCATTCGTGCTGGGTGTTCTGATCTGGCTGGCCATCACACAGGGCGATTTTGGTGCCGCTGGTGGCTGGCTGACGAGCGATCCCTGGGGCCGGGTGACGCTGTTTGACCTTTATCTCGGCTTCTTCTTCCTGGCGCTGTTCATCGCGTTTTTTGAGAAAACCTGGTGGCGGGCCGCCATCTGGATTGCGCCTTTGCCGATCCTGGGAAACATCTGGGCAGCGATATGGCTGGTTCTCGCCTTGCCCGAACTGGCAAGGCGGTTGCGGGCACGCGGCTAGCTCAGTCGTTCCAGACGGCCCTTGCGTTTGACGATATTCTTGTAATCCCACTGAACTTCGCGGGAGTCTATAAGCCAGGCTTGCAAGCTGTTCCGATCAATCTGGTCTGGGTGAGTAAACCGCGCTGACGCAACTTTGAACGAACCATCCGGCTTGAGTCCGGGTGTTTGGAAGGACTGCCCGCTCCAGAACATCAAGCGGATACAGTCTTTTAGCTTCCCATACCCGACGATCGGATTGTCGTTCAGAAACCACACAGGATGCGCATGCCACATCTTGCTTTCGGCACCCGGCAGACCGCGATCAATTTCCTGGCGCAAGGCGTCGCATATGGCACGGTCAGTTTCCGATTGCGCCAGATGGTAATCTTCGATCGTGCTCGGTTTTTCCATTATCCCGTCCGCTCCATCAGATAGCCCAGGCAATCGGCGCGGATGGCGTCTTCATTGACCGTCAGCATGGAGGGGGTGAAATCGCGCTTCAGCACCAGCCGGTCACCCTCTCGCGAAAAGCAGATGTCGGTGACGTCCTGACCCGTCTCGGTTTCCACCCGCAAAGGCGTGCCACCATTCAATAATCGCGCAAAGGTTGAGCCCGCCGGGCGTTCAAAAAAATTCCATTTCTCCAGACTGGCCGGAAATTCGATATCCCCCGGCGCGCCATGTTCAAATGTCATGGCCGCGTCTGGCGAGATCAGCATCCGGCCCTGAACAGTATAGACATCCAGCGGCCGATCCGGTGCCCCGCGCCAATGGTCCAGATGAAGGACATCCAGCACGAGGTTGAACGCCGCCTCTTCATTCGCGGCCACGCCGGAATGGCCGCATTCGGCCGTGATCGCCGGGCAGAAAGCCGACATGGCTTCCGAACACGTGCCGGGCGGATTGTGGGTCAGCATGGCATGCGGAGAAAACAGGCTGTTGAGCTGTAAATGCGCGGGATCATCGGTGTGCACCAGCGCATAGAGCGGGTTCGCCCCGGTATTATTGTGCAGATCAATCGCGGCAAACGGGTTTGCGGCTTTGACGATCTGCTTCACCTCATCGGCAAGGCGGTGTTCGGGCGTATTCCCGCCCCCCAGCCAGATGCGGTTATAATCGGGGCGGCCCGGCACCATTCGGGTTTGCAGCTCGGCGGCGCGGACATTGCCGATAAAAATGATCAGGGAACGCGGTAGAGGATGATGGGCCATCCAGGCCTGCAGCTTCTTCAGAGCCTCCCAGCCCACCGTCTCATTGCCATGCACCAGAGCCGAGACGAATAGTGGCTGCTTGTTGCGGCCCTCCAAAGTGATCAGCGCGCTTTCAGGAAACAGGCTGCGTACATCTTTGGCCGCCGTGCGCGCCATCGCGCCGGGCAAATGATCCAACCGGTCCAGTCTCAGCTCTAGATCCGCCATGTATGTACCGGCCGTCCCTGTTGTTGACGTTCATAATAGGCCGCAACCAGACCCTGGAAATCCCGGCCATGGCAATTCACCCAGCCGCGCTGCCAGGCCGCGCCATTCTGACCGGTTTTGGCCCGGCCACTGATGGGCTCTAATATGGCTTTGGCTTCATGAGCCGGCACGCCATTCGCGATCAACCCTTCTGTGGCTTGATCGGCCAACAGGTCATGGATCAGCCGTTGAACGTCATGGGTTTCTCCATCCAGCCAGGTTACTTTCGCACCCAGCCCCCGGCGCGCGCAGGCATAGAAATTCGAGCGGGCCACCGCGAATTTCATCTCGCTTTCCGGCGGGGTTTCGGCCGCCGCCAGATAACGCGTCAGCCCGATAAAAAAGGCCGCATTGGCCACCATGTCTGCCGGGGTCGGCCCGGCGGGTGTGACCCGGTTTTCGATCCGCAGATGCGGCGTGCCATGGCAATCCCCACCCACAATCGGCCGGTTCCAGCGCCACAGCGTGCCATTCTGAAGTTTGAAATGGCGCAGCTGCTCAGCCTCGCACTCCTCAATCAGTGGCAAAAGCGGATCATGGCCGTCCAGATTTTCCAGAAACAGCTCCATAAAGCTGTTACGCAGCCAGTTCGCGCCAAAAGTGACCCGGCCCACCTTTGCGCCATCGCGGCTGCGGAAACTGTCGATCCCGATCGCCTGTTCAAATGCGGGGATGCGCGTTTCTTCCCACAGGCGGCGGCCATAAAGGAAGGGTGAATTCGCCGACAGCGCGGTTAAAGGCGCAGCGACCAGCTGGGCCGCATTATATTGGCGTGCCTCCTCACCTGGATTGATCGAAAGGTGGGTTTGCAGCGAGGTACACGCCGCCTCGATCATCAAATGGTTCTGGGCGAGTTCCAGTTTTTCCCGGCGCGCAATCTCGACCTTTGTCGGCGCACCGCGCACCTCCATCACCCGCTCGTTCAGCGCCCTATAGCGATTGGTCGGCGTCATGGTGTCGAGCGACATCATGTCCTGAATGAGCGTCGGAGCCATGCCGATCATCAAGGGTTTTAGCGACAGTTGATCAGCGGCCTTGGTGCAATCCGCCCACAGGCTGTCGATCTGATCTTTCAGCCTGGGCAGACCACCGGGCAGATGATGCGGATCCAGATTAAGCTCGAAATTGAACTGGGCGAGCTCATGCGTAGCGAGGTCTTCATTCAGCGTGTCGAGAAATTCGCCATTCTTCGGCGCCGGCAGCCAGTTCTCATCGACCAGCCAGGCCTCAACCTCCGCGCCGATCATCGGTGGATCAAAGCGCTCGAACTTGTCCTGCTTGTAACAGCCGGACACCAGACCGGTTTCCGCGCGCAGGCGCTTTACGAAAGCCTGCTCGTCAACATATTCCCGGTTTTCTACTTCCTGACCCATCACACCTCCTGACATTGAGGCTAGCGCGCGCCTCGCCCGCCTCGCAAGCGCCTGATTGCCGCATTTCTTGACTTTTCAGCGGGCGGCGCGTATTGCCCGCCGCTCACACATGCAAGTCGGGAGACTTGCCTTGACCGGTGCAAGACATCGGCGAGGTCCCGCGGTCGGCGAAGGCTCGCTCACCGGGGTGGTAATCCCTATGTCTGCATGTGAGCAGAAGCAGGAGACGGCGGACACATGTTCGACGCATTGACAGAACGGCTTACCGGGGTTTTCGACAAACTCACCGGGCGCGGCGTCCTCTCGGAAAAGGACGTTGATGCCGCCCTGCGCGAGATCCGCGTTGCGCTGCTGGAAGCCGATGTCGCCCTGCCCGTGGTCAAGGACTTCGTCAAAAAGGTCAAAGACCGCGCCATCGGCGAAGACGTCATCCGCGCCGTCGCGCCGGGCCAGCAAGTTATCAAGATCGTCCATGACGGCCTGGTCGACCTACTGGGCGGAGAGGGTGAACCGGAAGGACTGTCCCTCACCGGTGAACCGCCCGTCGTCATCCTCATGGCCGGTTTGCAAGGCTCGGGTAAAACCACCACCTCGGCCAAGCTGGCGCGCCGCATCCAGACGCGTGAAAAGAAAAAAGTCCTGCTCGCCTCGCTCGACACGCGCCGCCCGGCGGCGATGGAGCAGCTCGAGCAAATGGCCAAACAGGCCGAAGCCGGCTTCCTGCCGATCGTAAAAGGTCAGGGTGCGGTTGATATCGCAAAGCGTGCTCTGCAGGCCGGACGCCTGCAAGGCTATGATGTGGTCATCCTCGATACCGCAGGCCGCACCTCCATCGATGAAGATCTGATGGCGGAAGCCAAGGCAATCTCTGATGCCGCCAATCCGCGCGAAACCCTGCTGGTCGCTGATGCGCTGACCGGTCAGGATGCCGTAGAAACCGCCCGCCGCTTTCACGAACGCCTGCCGCTGACCGGTCTGGTCCTGACCCGGATGGATGGCGATGGCCGCGGCGGTGCTGCGCTCTCCATGCGCCACGTCACAGGCCTGCCGATCAAATATGTCGGTGTTTCCGAAAAGGTCGACGGGCTGGACGCGTTCGACGCCAAACGCATGGCGGGCCGTATTCTGGGCCGGGGCGATATTGTCGCCCTCGTCGAGAAGGCAGCCGAAGACGTCGACAAGGAAAAGGCCGAACGCCTCGCCCGCAAGATGGCGAAGGGCAAGTTCGACATGGACGACCTCGCCGATCAGCTCAAACAGCTTCAGAAAATGGGCGGTCTCGGCGGTGTGATGGGCCTTCTGCCCGGCATGAACAAGAAGATGCAGGCGCAAGCCGCTGCCGCTGGCATGGATGACAGCATGCTGAAAAAGCAGGCCGCCATCATCTCTTCCATGACCAAGCAGGAGCGCAAGAAGCCGGAATTGATCAAGGCCTCGCGCCGCAAGCGGATTGCCGCTGGTGCAGGTGTCGGCGTGCCGGAGGTCAACAAGCTTTTGAAAATGCACCGCCAGATGGCCGACATGATGAAGAAAGTCGGCAAGAAAGGCCCGAAAGGCCTGATGGCCGGCATGACGCCGCCCGGAGGCATGGGCGCAGGTCCCGACCCGATGCTGCTCGAGCGCATGAAAAATAAATCCGGCGGCGGTGAACAACTGCCCGGCCTCAGCGGCTCCAACGAAAATTCCGGCGGCTCCACCCTGCCCGGCCTGGGCGGCGCGCCCCAGCTTGGCCCCGACGGCCTGCCGATTGGTTTCGGTAAGAAATAAGTTTCAACCCATTAATCGTTTAACACCCAAGGAAAACCAACATGTCCCTGAAAATCCGTATGTCCCGCGGCGGTTCCAAGAAACGCCCTTATTATCGCATCGTTGTGGCGGACTCGCGCATGCCGCGTGATGGCCGTTTCATCGAGAAAGTCGGTTCTTACAACCCGATGCTTCCCAAAGATGCCGAGCGCGTAAAGCTCGACATGGAAAAGATCGGCGAATGGTATGCCAAAGGCGCGCGCCCGACCGATCGCGTTGCCCGCTTCATGCATGAAGCCGCTCCGGACACCTATGCCTGGGAACGCGGTAACAACCCGCAAAAAGCCAAGCCGGGTGCGAAAGCGCAAGAGCGTCTCGCCGAGAAGGCTGAAAAAGAAGCCGAGCTGAAAGCCGCTCAAGAAGAAGCCGCTGCTGCACCGGCCGAGGAAGAAGCCCCGGCCGAGGAAGCCGCCGCGGAGGAAGCTCCGGCTGAAGAAGCGGCCGAAGAAGAGAAAAAAGAGGACTAGATCCTCTTGGCAAACTTCGCGGCAGCCACGACCGGCAGGTGATGGGAAACAAACTCATCACCATTGCCCGTATAAAGGGCGCACACGGCGTGAAGGGCGAAGCCCGGCTTCAGTCCTTCACCGCCGAGCGCGAGGCCTGTTTTACCTATGGCCCGTTTCTCAACGAGGCGGGCGCGCCTTTCCTGACCCCTGTCAAATGGCGGCCGGTGAAAGACGGCTTTGTCGTCACTCTTAAAGAAAACCTGTCCCGCGAAGAGGTCGACTCTTTGCGCGGTACGAACCTCTATGCCCCGCGCGAGGCCCTGCCTGCACCGGACGAGGATGAATTTTATATCACCGACCTTCTGGGCCTGACTGCCCTTGACCAAAGCGGCCAGCTCGCCGGGAAAATCGCCGCCGTTCAGAATTTCGGCGCGGGTGATCTTCTGGAAATTGACGGACCGAAAGGCCGCTTCTTTGTGGCATTCACCCGGGAGGCCGTGCCCGC
Organism: Hyphobacterium sp.; assembly: GCF_965228115.1. Classification (GTDB taxonomy): domain Bacteria; phylum Pseudomonadota; class Alphaproteobacteria; order Caulobacterales; family Maricaulaceae; genus Hyphobacterium. The sequence goes on from NZ_OZ245794.1 coordinate 1,728,023, forward strand.
TGTCGACATCGCCGCTCGCACCGTCACCATTGTTCCACCGGATCTGAGCGAAGACGGCTAGTTTCCGATTATGCTGGACCTGTCCAACTGCCCGGCTAAACTTGCGCGTGCGGGAGGTGGACATGATCGAATGGATGCTGGCAATGGCCTTTCTGGGCGAGGGCGTTTCCGCTTCCCTCCCGGATCAGGTGACCTGTCACACCACCTATTCGCTACGCCGGCATGGTGCCATTCGAGCGCGAGCGGCCTGTCCGGATGTGCCGGGGCAGGACTGGCTGGAAAGGACCACGCGGGATCAGGTGAATATGGCGCAGATCCGGCGCCCGAACGAAAATACCATTTGGGAAGTCGGACAGGAAAACAGCCGCCTGAGCGAGACAGGTCAGGTCAGCTATGCGCGATATGAAGTGGACGGTGAGACCTACTGGGCTATTCAGCCGGGAGCCATCTCCCTGCGGGCTGCGCGCTATCCGGAACCGGCCTTCGTGAACGAATGGAATGCGGCCTGTGTGGCACATTTTCGTGTCGTGAATGGCCGGCCAGGCAATGCCTGTGTTGCATGTAATGCCGAAGATGTTCCCAGCCATTTCCGGCGGTCGATGCGCCAAGCGGTATACAGCTCGATCTATGTGAACACAGAAACGCCCATTGATATTGTCTACCGCTTCGTGTTCTCGCTCGATGAGCGGCCGGTGCCGGAATTTCCAGATACGCCCGATTGTCAGGAGGCTGAATGACGATGCTGGCTTTGATAATCGGCACCTTGATGGCGCAGGGCGTTCCAGTAGAGGCATCCTGTTCTCTTGAGCTTGTCCAGTCCGGCGCGTCACGTCATGGCGATATTGCGCTTCGCGCTCACTGCCCTGAAGGCCTGCCAGGATTACAGTCTGCGGCCGATCGCGCGCTGGGCTCTCTGGATCTGCGGGTGCGGAGCGGCAACGCCACTGCCGCAGCCGAACAAGTTCATTTCCTGGAGACCGCTCAGGGGTGGCAGGCCGGGAGAGGTCAGATCATCCTGTCTGCCGGTCTTGATTATCCGCTCGATTGGCTGGCTGTCGCGGAGGACACCGTCACTTGCACCTGGGGTGCCCGGCCCAGCCGCGAAGGCGTGCCGCGGCGTACGAATGTCCGGTGTTATACCCAAGCCACGGTGCGGCGTGATGATCTGGTCAGGCCTGCGGTCGACGCCATTGAAACCGCCATTGAAGCGACGCGTTTCCTGCCGACGGAAGACCCGTATTGCCATGAGGCACATCTGCGCATTCTTCCGTCGGGCAATGGAATTGAGCTGGGTCTGATCACATCCGTGATCCCTGAGGGCTCGGAAGCACAACGCTTCGCTTCCATGTGCGACTAGTCTTGCACACGGCGCCTGCCAATGCAGGGATCGGGAAAGCTGGCGGACTTGCTCCGGCCCACCCGAAATCCCTTGAATCTCAGGCCCGGATCAACCTTAATAAGGCCCATCAGCAAATCGGGTTCTGCTTGTTGCAATGATCATTGAGTTTATTTTCGCGCTTGCCTTCCTGGGTCAGGAAGAGGCTGCGCCTGTGCCGGAACGGATAACCTGCCATGTCCGGTATCTGATGCGCCGTCATGGTGCAATCCGGGCCCGGTCAGAATGCCCGGATGTGCCGGGTCATGACTGGCTGCGCTGGACCACGAGCGATCAGGTGAATATGGCGCAAATCCGCGTGCCGCATACGGATTTCGCTTCGGAAATGTCCGGGCGCAGCGAGAACCGCCGGGATAGCGGACAGGTCACCTATACCAGCTATGAAGTTGATGGCGTCGTCTACTGGGCCATTCAACCCGGTGCGATCACCTTGCGCGAGCCTGACTATCCGCTGGGCGCGAGTCCGAGTGACTGGATGGCCTCCTGCATTGCGCGGTTCGATATCATCGACGGACAGGCCGAGAATATTTGTACCGCTTGCAATGCTGACGCCGAACCTGGCCTGTTCCGCAATGCTATGCGCGAGGCCATCCATGGCTCTGTGCTGGTGAATACCGAACAGCCCGGCGAAATCATCTACCGGTACGCTTTCACGCTGGACGAGCGTCCGGCCCTGTCCTTCCCGGAAACGCCAAGCTGTGGCGGAGGCGGACAATGATCGGGATCATTCTCAGCCTTGTGCTGGTTCAGGAAACGCCGGCGCAAATCGACTGTCCGATTGATGTCGGCCATGACCCGGAGGCGCGTCCGCCTGTTATTCAAGTCATCGCCAACTGTCCGGCAGAGTTTGACGGCCTGCAATCGGCTGCCGATGCCGCGATTGAGGATCTCAACACCCGTGTCTTTTCCGATCACCCGCTTGTGGTCCCAACCCGGCTGGCTTTTGTAGAAACCGATGCCGGCTGGGCACCGGTTGAAGGCCAGGTTCTGTTGACGGTCCCGCTGGAGTTTCCGCATGACATGCTTGAAAACTCTGGCCAGTCCATCACCTGCACCTGGAGCGCGCGGCCCGACCGGCGCGGCGTGCCCGAACGGGTTGAGACGCGCTGCTTCAGCGATGACACCGCACGGCATGAACATATCATTTCCGCGGCTCTGGACGCGTTGAATGACGTGCTGGATGACACGCGGTTTCTGCCCACAAATAGCCGCTATTGCCATCAGGCCGAATTACGAATTCAGGCCTCGGGTGAAGGCGCAGAGTTCGGAGTGATGCCACAATCAGGACGGATCACCGCGCCGAGTGGCCGGTTTGCGTCCATATGTGACTGATGTCGACTGAAGACAGTCGAGCAGGCCGTTTCTGGATCCACCCGCCGGATGCCGTGTGAGAAGATGAGCTGAATCGAGAAAAGACCATGATCGCCACTCTTTTTATTTTGTCAGTGTCCCTCTCGGCGCCACCTGAAGCCGCACAACCGGCCGATACGGTCTATTGCGACAGCGTGTTTCAAACCCGTTCAGGCCGGACCCAGCGCGTTCAGGTGACCTGTCCGGAGGTGGAAAATCAGGAGAGCCTGATCCGCCAGACAAGGCGTCAGGTCCAGGATGCCCGCTCGGTCCTACGCGATCTATCCATCCGCGATGTGCCGGGACGGGTGCATTTCGTGCGCGTGGAAACAGAAGACGGGGTGGACTGGCAGGTTCAGCCCGGTGTGATCGCGCGGATCAATGCCTATTATCCGGCCAACCCGGTGCGGGCGAACGTGCCGGGCGCCTGTACAGCGCGCTATGACATTATCGATGGCGAGCCGGAAAACATCTGCATCCGCTGCCGCGCCAGTGATTTTCGCGGCGATTATATCCGCGAAATGCGGCGCGCCATCCGGCGGTCATTCTTTGTCGATACCGACACCGAGGTTGAACAGATCTACAGCGTCGAGTTTCCTCTGCCGGAGGCCGCCTCACCCGGCATTCCCGACGTGCCCAGTTGTGAGGAGGATTAGATGATTGCCGGGCTGCTCGTTGCTTTGCTGACCCAGACTTCGACCACCATTGAATGCGCCGTTAGCGCGGACATAGATGAAGGCCGACGTAGCAGTGCAATCTTCTCCCTATCGGCTGATTGTGGCTCCGCTGACCCAGAAGCCCAGATTGCTGCACAATCTAGCCTTGACCAGATCGACTTGTCGGAACGATTTGCAAACGGCACCGGCGTCGCGCCCGCAATTGTAATGACGAATTCAGACGGGCGGTGGGCACCAGCGCCAGGCCAATATGTCACTTACCGGCATGTCCAGATTCCTCCACGGATAGTGGAGCGGGGCTATCGACATTTGGCTTGCTCGATCGCAGCGCGCCCCGACAGCGGCGGACGGTTGGCTGATCTGCAAACCTATTGCCTGGTCGATGGGGCCGACCGGCATAACCGGTTGATCGTCAGTGGTGAGCGAGCTCTGGCGGACGCTTTATCAGACGCACGTTTGCTGCCGACGGACACCGCTTATTGCATGGCCGACGAGATTAGCGTGTCAGCCGCCGTTATCTTCGTGGAACGGGGCCGACGCTATTCCGAACAGGAAACCCAAGCCCCTCCTGTCTCGCTACCCAATCTCTGTACACCCGACTAACCCCCGACTCGCCAAGGCGCATTCCGCCTGCTAAACGCCGCCTCCCATGTTTACCGCCAGTGTTCTCACCCTCTTTCCAGAGGCCTTTCCGGGCCCTTTGGGCGTCTCCCTGATCGGGGCTGCGCAAAAGAAGGGATTATGGGCGCTAGAAACGGTGGACATTCGGAAATTTTCCCGTCATAAGCACGCCTCCGTTGACGATACGCCTGCTGGCGGCGGGGCCGGAATGGTCTTGCGCCCGGACGTAGCGGCAGCGGCAATTGATGCGGTGCACGCCTCAGGTGATGAGGAACGGCCGTTGATTTACATGACCCCGCGGGGCCGCCCCCTCACCCAATCCCGCGTCAGGGAATGGGCGGACGGCCCCGGCGTAGTCGTGTTTTGTGGGCGTTTTGAGGGCCTGGATGACCGGGTCGTCAAAGCGCGCAAGCTGGAGGAGATCAGCGTCGGTGACGCGGTTCTCGCCGGCGGTGAAGCGGCCGCGCTCTGCCTCATTGAGGCGTGTGTGCGCCTGATCCCCGGAGTGTTGGGGGATCCGGCCTCGGCCGAGGAAGAAAGTTTCGAGGGTGATCTCCTCGAATATCCGCACTATACGCGGCCGCGCGTGTGGGAGGATGAGGAGATCCCTGAGGTGCTGTTATCCGGTGATCACGGGGCTGTGGCCCGCTGGCGCCGGGAAATGGCCGAGCAGACGACAAAGGAAAGGCGGCCGGATTTGTGGGAACGCTATATCCGGAAGCAAGGAGACAACCGATGAACCTCATCGAGAAGATTGAAAACGCTGAAGCTGCCCGTGTACTGGGCGAGAAATCTCACCCTGATTTCGATCAGGGCGATACGCTGAAAGTCCATGTTCGCATCAAGGAAGGCGAGCGTGAGCGGATCCAGGTGTTTGAAGGCGTGTGCCTGGGCCGTTCCGGCGCTGGCCTGCAGGAAAGCTTCACAGTTCGCAAGATTTCCTTCGGTGAAGGTGTGGAGCGCGTCTTCCCGGTTCACTCTCCGAATGTCGACAAGATCGAGATCGTCCGCCGCGGTTCTGTCCGCCGCGCCAAGCTTTACTATCTGCGGGGCCGCCGTGGTAAATCTGCCCGGATCGCCGAACGCACCACGGGCCGTGGCATGCAGAACGGCCGCGCCAAGAAAAGCTAAGCGCATTTCAGCAGCATATGGTTGAAAGCCCGCCTTTCCGGCAGGCTTTTTTCATGGCGAACATGACCCGCCCCTAAATACCGGAATCCTCGAACAGAGGCTGAACCGGCGGCCCGATCCGATGACGGGGCCGGTCTGTACACACTTGATCAGATGCCGCGTTGTGCAGCGTCAGCGCATAATCAAGCTGACCATTGGCGACGATTAATCTGCGGCTTTCTTCCGTGTTCAAAATACCGGCTTCAAGCGATTCACAGGCGGAATGAAAGTCCGATATTCCGCCTGTAGACAGGCGCTGATAAGCCTCGTGCTGGAGCGCAGCGGGAATGCTGAGGATTTTCGGATCTGCCCACTCTGCCGGCTCACACACCGCCCGGGCCAGTTCAGCCGCGATTAAAGCGTCGCTCGCTGTTGCAAGCGCCAGCGCGGGCTGTGCCTCCAGGTCGCGCTGCGCCGTTCGCGCCAGGTCGACAGATACGCCCTGCAAGGCGCTACAGCTGCCTACAGGTTCTGCAAGATAGACCGGCACGGCATTATCGCCGGTGTCCGGCGTTGCGGACGGCAGGACGATCCAGATGCCCGCGACAATCGCGGGAAACGCCGCAGCGGCAAGCAGAAACCGCACCCATCCCATGGTGCAACGCTATTTCGCGATTGGGGCAGGAAGGTGGCAGCTAGTCGCGGACCGGGCACATGTCGACGCGTTCGCGCGTCTGCGCTGGAAACCGCGCCATCCAGCAATCCTCAAACACCGAGCAATAGCAGGCGTCGATTTCCAGTTGATGGCGTACACGATCAAGGGACAGCCAGATTTGATGGCCAACCGGCTGGGAGGTGGCATCCGGTTGTCGGAAGGTGATGTAATCGACGCTTTCCTGCGGGGCAAAAAAGCGACCTTCAACAGAGTCAAACAGAAAGGCCATTTGCCGTTCGCGAAAAGCGTTGTGAATAAATGAAAGGCGCTCTTCAGGCGGCACGCTTTCAGGGACACAACACTGTGAAAGGAAGACAGACGTATCGCGAATTTCTTCCCCGTTCCAGGACATCTTCAGGTGCCGCAGCTCCGCCGGACCAATTCCCGTATTGGTGAAGTTGAGCGTCATTACCCATTCATCGCGCTCGTAAACATAATTGCCTGACCCGTACTGAATGACTGGCAAGACGCTGGCTTCCAGCGTCTGACGCTGCACACGGCTTTGCTCCACCGCCACAAATAGAGAGACAACCGAGATAACCACCACGCTGACCGCAACGACCAGCTCGATGATCCGTGTGGTGGTCAGGCGCATAGGATCGGCTCCTATCCGTTAGATCGTCGCTGGATCGCGGAAGGTTTCCTCATCCAGCTCACCTTCCCACTTGGCAACCGTTGTGGCAACGGCCGCATCGCCGGTCACATTCACAACCGTGCGCGCCATATCCATGATCCGGTCGACGGGTAGAATAAAGCCAACGACCAGGGCAATCTGTTCTGGTGTCGCTCCGAAGGTCGACAACACCGTCGCTAACAGGAAAAGCGAGGCGGACGGAATACCCGCCGCCCCGATTGACACCACAGCTGCAGTGATTGCGATCATCGCATAGTTCGCCAGGGTCAATTCTATCCCGAAGGCCTGAGAGGCAAAGAGCGCCAGAATGCCCAGATAAAGCGCAGTTCCGTCCATATTGATGGTTGCGCCAAGAGGCAGGACGGAGCCGGCCACGCTGCCCTTGATGCCCAAATTGCGTTTGGCATTGGTAATCGTGACAGGAAGCGTTGCGGAACTTGAAGAAGTTGAAAAAGCCACCGCCTGAGCGTCGAAAATTCCACGGAAGAAGCGTATTGCCGGCAACCGCAATACGACCTTGATCAATCCCCCATAGACAATCAGGCCATGGATGAAGAGGCCGATATAGACGGTCAGGATCAGCCAGAAGATCGACTGGAAGGCCTCAATGCCATACGCCACAGTCGTATAGGAAATCAGTGCGAACACGCCAAAGGGCGCGGCTTCCATGATGATGGTCGTAACCTTGAGGACGACGTCAGACGCGCTGTCGAAAAACTTGCCAACGACTTCGCCTTTCTGGCCCGCCACCAGGATGCCAATGCCGAATAGCAGAGCAAAGAAGATGATGGCGAGGATATTGCCCTCGGCCATGGCCGCTGCCGGGTTCTGGATAATCATCAATATCTGATCCCATCCGGACGGCCGCTCTTGAGAGATGGCCTCAGGGGTCGCCACGGACAAAGCCTCTGCCGCGCCGGCACCAGGCTGCATAATGGTTCCCACCGTCAAGCCAATGATGTTCGCAAAGAAGGTCGTCGCCAGATAAAGCCCAATAGTGAGCACGCCGAGCGTTCCCAGCTTGGCAGGCTCCTTCATGGCCACCACACCCGCCACGAGCGTGGTGAAAATCAGGGGCACAATCATCATGCGGATCAGAGCGATGAAAATATCACCGAAAGGTGCGATGTAGGATTCCAGAAATGCTTCCGCGCTATCCGGCATGATTTGTTGAAGGGCCAGCCCGAACAGCACGCCCAGCACCAGCGCACCCATTACCCGCTTCCACAGCGTAATGCCAAACCACCATTTCATGAGCTCAGGCCTCCCCGCCTCCGGTCTGTTGCCCGGCAGACTAGGCGAGGTCTAGGCGGCGTCAATGACGGCTTGCCGCCCCCAACAGCTTTGCACCCGCGACAAAGGCTGTGATCAGGAGAAAAACAGCGCCGGCCAACAAGGCCAACACGCCAAGGCCGCCTGAAGCCGGAACCAGCACAGCTGCCATTAAAAGCAGGGCAATCGCCGCCTGAACCAATAGGCGCGGCCAGCCGACATCCTCATAAGAATTGGCCCGCCGCATGGTGTTACGTGAGAAATAGTGACGTGATTCCGCTGCCTCCCCGGCATCGTGCGGGTTGTGTCCATCCGGATACGGTGGGTTGGGCAGGTAAGGAATACGAACCATAATTAGTGACTATACGGACTTTTTTTATAACGTCAAAAATACCGGCCAGGCACATTGTTTTATGAAAAGAAACAGGAATTTAAGATTTGCCTTCAATCGTCAAAAAAAATTGATCAAAATGTAAAAAAGGCGGCCCAAGGACCGCCTTCTTCAGTGTTTTGAATCACTTGAGACCCACTCAGGCGGCGGCAGCCGCCTCAGCGCGCAAGACCGCCGAAACTGCGTTTACCGTCGAGGCAATCCGTACAGCCGCCTGAACCTGCTCGGCAGACATGCCGTGCTTGCGCAATTCCGCTTCGTGGCTGTCGATGCACATGCCGCAGCCATTGATGGCAGAGACGGCCAGCGACCACAGCTCGAAATCGGCTTTGTCGACGCCCGGATTGGCGATGACATTCATGCGCAGCTTGGCCGGCAGGGTTTTGTAATCCTTGGCCGAGGCGAGATGGACGAAACGATAATAGACATTGTTCATGCCCATGATCGCCGCGGCGGCCTTGGCAGCATTCTTGGCTTCATCAGAGAGCGCACCTGCTACCTCGGCTTCAATGGCCTTTACCACGGACGGCACGCCCACAGCGTGGGCAGAGGCCAAGAAGGTGCCCCACTTCTTGTCATCATCCAGCACGGTTTCACGCGCCAGGCTCGACAGGTTCAACTTCAAATCCTTGGCATATTCCGGCAGGTCGTTTTTCAGCGTATCGAGGCTCATCTTGTGTCTCTCCGATCAAATAACGGAAAGGCGCACCGGGCTATGGGGGAGGGGCCCGGTGCGCCTCCGGTCAGGTCGCGATGGGTTACGCGGCCAGAGTTTCACCGCCCACGGCGCGGTTACAGGGGCAAAGCTCGTCGGTCTGCAGCGCATCAAGCACGCGCAGCGTATCGTCCGGATTGCGGCCCACATTCAGGTTCGTGATGTAGACGTGCTGGATGACATTGTGCGGATCAACGATGAACGTGCCACGATAGGCAACGCCCTCGTCAGAACGCACACCCAGAGCGTCCGTCAGCGAACCGGTGGTGTCAGCAAATTGCCAGATCGGCAGCTTGTGCAGATCCGGGTGATCGCGGCGCCAGGCCAGCTTGCAGAATTCATTGTCGGTCGAGCCGCCCAGAACCACGGCGTCGCGGTCGGCAAACTCGTCATTGAGATCGGCAAAGGCCTTGATCTCGGTCGGGCAAACGAAAGTGAAGTCCTTCGGATAGAAGAAGATGATCTTCCACTTGCCTTCAAAGCTGTCCTGATTGACCGGCTCGAATGCGCTCTCGCCGTTCTCTTCGTGCTCCATAAAGCCCGGCTTGACGCCAACAACTTCAAATTCCGGCAATTTTTCGCCAATTCCCATCATGATGACTGACCTCGTCTTTTAATCGTTTGAATAGCTGTTCAAGGAAAATTTCCCTCGAGCGACGCGGGACATAGGGCTCAGCTAATGATAAAGCAAATGAATTGTTTTTGTCTCAGATATAATTTATGTCGATAACACCATGAGTCAGACGATTCTCCTCCCCACCCTGCGCCAGCTGCGTTTTCTGGTGACCCTTGCCGAGGAAGGTAATTTCTCGCGCGCCGCCGAGGTCTGCAGCGTGACACAGCCGACCTTGTCAGCCGCCATCAAAGAGCTGGAAGCAACATTGGGCGTCATTCTGGTGGAACGCGGGGCTCGCGGTGCAGCTTTGACCCCGGCCGGAGAAGCCGCGGTCGAGCGCGCCTATACGACGCTGGCCGAAGCCGAGGATCTGGTGCAGGCCGCCCGCGCCGCCGGTGAACCTTTAAGCGGTCCGTTCCGGCTAGGCGTCATCCCGACGATTGCGCCCTTCCTCTTGCCAAGGCTCTTGCCGGTCGTCTCGGCGGCACACGAAAAGCTGCAGCTTTATTTGCGAGAGGATTTGACCGCCCGCCTTCTGGAGGGCTTGCGCGCCCGCACTCTGGATGCCGCGCTGATCGCCCTGCCGTATGACGCGCCGGGTATCGAAAGCGTGGCCGTAGGCGGCGATGAGTTTCTGTTTGCCGCCGCGCCTCATCACCGGCTCGCGCAACAGAGCTCCATCTCTCCGCGCGATCTGGACGATGAAAAACTGTTGATGCTGGAAGACGGGCACTGCCTGCGCGATCATGCGCTGGCGGTGTGTTCAGCCTCGGCGACGCGCACAGACTTTGCCGCGACCAGCCTGCACACGCTGGCCCAGATGGTGAAATCAGGGCTTGGCGCCACGCTCCTGCCGCGCCTGGCGGTCGAGGGCGGTGTGGCGGACGGGCTGGGTCTGGATGTGAAACCCTTCACACCTGCCGTCATCGGCCGTGAGATCGGCATAGCCTGGCGCAAGGGCTCGGCGCGCGAAGCGGAAGCCCGGCTGATCGCCGGTGTGGTGGAAGGATTGCTTTAAAAAAAACCCCGGAGGCGAACCTCCGGGGTTTCTCATTTGCGTCAACGAGAGTCTGACTTTCGCCAGCTTGCCCTAATCCATCAGCTGCTGCGTCAGGAAGGTGTAGAGCATCGCATCCCGGCGGGCGCTCTCGGCCAGATTGGCCGCAGAAGAGTGACCGCCTTCCGTGTTTTCATAATAGACATAAGGATGGCCAAGGCTCTCGAGGAGATGCGCCAACTTCCGGGCGTGGCCCGGATGCACCCGGTCATCCTTGGTGGAGGTGTAGAGATAAATCTCCGGATAATCGCCGTTTGCATCGACATTGTGATAGGGCGAGATCGAGCGCAGGAATTCGCCCTCATCCGGATTGTTCGGATCGCCATATTCACCCATCCAGGACGCGCCTGCAAGCAGCATATGATAGCGCAGCATGTCCAAAAGCGGCACGGCCGAGACCACGGCATTCCACAAATCCGGACGCTGCGTATACATAACGCCGGTCAACAGACCGCCATTCGACCCGCCATAAACGCCCAGACGGCGCGGGGTCGTCAGACCGGTATCGATCAGGTCTTCTGCCACCGCGATCAGATCATCATAAATGCGCTGGCGGTCCATCTTCAGGCCCGCCTGGTGCCAGGCGGGACCGAACTCACCACCCCCGCGAATATTCGCGACCACATAGGCACCGCCGCGCTCCAGCCAGAGACGGCCACGAACGCCCGAATAGCTCGGCTGAATAGAGACCTGAAAGCCGCCATAAGCATAAAGCAGCGTCGGTGTTTCGCCATTCATTTCGGTGTCGCGATGACGAACCACGAAATACGGAATCATCGTGCCATCAGTGGATTCCGCTTCCAGCTGTTCCACGACGAGGTCTTCATCATTGAACCAGGTCGGAGCCGAGTCTGCGACCGTGACCGTTCCTTCTTCGGCGTTAACCACATAAAGCGAATCCGGCGTCAGAAAGCCTTCAGCGTTGAGGAAGGCCAGATCGTGCTGCGCGCTGGTGCCGAACAGGCCCAGCGTCAGGTTTTCCGGCGTTTCAATCTGGCTGGACGACCACTCCGACCCGTCAAAGTCAAAGCGCCAAAGCTGGCCGGTGACATTGTCATCGATCTGGATCAGCACGGTGCCATTGGAAATGCCAACGCCACCAATCGACTGGCGCGCGCCTGGTACAAACACTGTCGCCACATCGCCGATCTCACCGCTTTGCGTGAACTCGCCCATGTCAAACGACAGGAGCGCGCCCTGCGGATAGGTCTCGCCTTCGCCGCGATCCCATTCCTCCTCAAGGGTCAGAAGAAGCTGATTATTGTAAAGACCTGTCAGGGACGACCGTGCCGGGATTGGCAGGCTGACCGGCTCACTATCCATTGGCAGATACCACCAGGTGGTTTCGAAGAAAGTGTCTGCCTCCGACGCCATCATGTAGACATTGTCGGCATTGTCTTCGACGCGGAACGCCCAGACGCCAACGTCCTCGCGGTCACCGCGCAGGATTTCTTCTGCGTCTTCCATCGACGTGCCACGTTCCCAGCGATAGACGGAAACCGGATAACCAGACGTGGTCGAATTTTCGTCCGTTGTTGCAAATCCGTAGAGCACAGTGTCTTCATCGACCCAGCTGATCCCGCCCTTGGTTTCCGGCGATCCAAAGCCGCCGTCAACAAAGCTGCGGCTTTCCATGTCAAATTCGCGGCGGACGGACGCGTCCTGGCCGCCATCGGACAGAGTGATAATGCAACGATTAAAATCCGGGCCGAGACAGTTGGAGCCCTGCCAGACCCAGTTGACGCCTTCTTCTTCAGCGACCGTGTCCAGATTCAACACAACATCCCAGTCAGGGGCATCGGACAGATAGCTTTCGAGGCTGGTCCGGCGCCACAGGCCGTGCGTGTTTTCCGCATCGCGCCAGAAATTCCAGATATAGCCATTCTGATAGGATCCGTAAGCAATACGGTCATTGCTTTGGTAGATTTCCAGCGCCGCGTCGTAAAATCCCTGATAGCGCTCATCGCCCTGCAGGCGGGCGAATGCTTGCTCGTTTTGCCCCTCGACCCACTCCAGGGCGCGTTCGCCTTCGACCTCTTCCAACCAGACCCGAGGATCGTCCGCCGGGTCGATCTGCACAATGTCAGGCTCGGCAGAAGCCGTTTCGGTTTCCGGCATTTCTGTTTCGTTCATATTGGTTTCCGGTGTCTCTGGCGCTTCCGGAGTTTCCGGTGTTTCAGGTGAGCACGCGACCAACAGCGCACCAGCGGCGGTCGCGGTCAAAAAGCGTTGCAGCATCAGGTTCTCTCCCCACATATTGCTGGGTGTATCCCTAGCGCGCAGACGCCGGGATTCAAGTGAAACCGTGTTAGGAAACTGCCATGCGCGCTTGTCTGATGAACGGAACGGGCAACAGGTTTCTTCTGATCGATGGCCGTGACCATCAGACAGCGCCGAGCGCTGGTGTCACGCGCGAGCTGGCGAAACACCATGCATTTGACCAACTGCTTTATCTGTCCGGCAGTATTCACGGCGATGCGCGCTATAGGATATGGAACCGCGACGGCAGCGAGGCTGGCGCCTGTGGCAATGGCGCAAGATGCGCGGGGTGGTTCCTTATGCAGGACACAGGCAAACCGGAAATCTGGCTGGATGCGCCTTATGGAGTCACCCGCGCTGAAGCGGCAGGTGATGCTTCGGTGCGTGTAGATCTTGGCCCCGCCCGGACAGGCTGGCGTGACATACCGCTCGCCCGGGAGATGGACACCATCGCTCTGGATTATAGCCTTGAGGCAGGCGGTATGCGTCTGGAATCACCGGGCGCAGCATCCATGGGCAATCCCCATATCGTGTTTCCGGTCGAAACACTGGATGGTCTGCCCATCGCAGAACTGGGCCCAAAGGCAGAACACGATCCACTTTTTCCCGAGCGCGTGAATGTCGGCTTTATGGAAATCCATGACCGGGACCATGTTTCGCTGCGCGTCTGGGAGCGTGGGGCCGGCCTGACGCTGGCTTGCGGAACCGGGGCGGCAGCCGCCGTTGTCACAGGCCATCGCAAAGCTCTTCTGGACCGGAAGTGCCGCATCACTGTTGACGGCGGCGAGTTAATGATCGACTGGCGCGACGACAATTCCATCTGGCTCGAAGGTGCGGTCGAGCTGGAAGAAGAAATCGAACTGGACGAGGAAAAACTATGAGCGAAGCCATCTGGACCGTGTATCTGTCCGGCGAAATTCACACCGATTGGCGCGAGCAGATCATCGCCGCTGCTAAAGCAAAGCAATTGCCCGTGGAGTTTGTCTCCCCCGTGACGGTTCACACGGATTCAGATGATTGCGGCGCGGTGATCCTGGGCGAAGAAGACAAACCCTTCTGGCGCGACAATAAGGGCGCGAAGATCAACGCCATTCGTACCCGCACGCTGATAGAACGCTCCGACATCGTCGTGGTCCGCTTTGGCGACAAATACCGGCAATGGAATGCCGCCTTTGATGCCGGTTATGCCGCCGCCCTCGGCACGCCACTGATCACGCTGCGCGATAACGCTTTGACCCATGCGATGAAGGAGGTCGATGGAGCAGCGCTCGCCACCACGACCGAGCCGTCACAGGTCGCGGACATCCTCGGTTACGTCATCACCGGGCATCTCAATCGGTGAGCAAAACCGCCTATCAACGCGTCCTCGGGCCGGCCTGGAATGAATTGCCGGCGATGACCCGGCGGCTCCATTCCCCGGACCCGGTTGTTGTGTTCGAGGGCAAAGCAGATATCCGCCGCACACTTAACCCATTGGCAAATTTCGCGGCGGATCTGATGGGCCTCCCGAAATCCGGTACGAATGTCCCTGCCCGGATTACCGTGACCCGGCATGATCACGGGGAAACGCTGAACCGCGACTATGGCGGGCGCGTTTTCGAGACCCACCAAACCGTTGAAAAATGCAACGGTCAATTTGTACTCAAAGAGCAAGTCGGCCCGTTTATTCTGACGCTGCAGTTGATCGGGCATTCAGAAGGCATTGATTTCCACCTTCAGCATGCAACGCTGTGGGGCCTGCCTCTTCCGCGCTGGCTGAGTCCTGCTGTCAGCGCGCGGGAGCGGGCTGACGGGGACGCACACCTCTTTCAGGTAAAATCCGCGCTTCCCTTGATCGGTGAGCTTGTCAGCTATGAAGGCCGCCTGACCGAGATCGCTTGACCGCAGGGCGGGTTTTCCCCACTTAGGCCCCTCAATGAGCGCGGTTAAGACCCATATCCCTGATCCGGATACCAAATCCCGGACCGAATACCCGGCTGAGAATACGGTGCTGACTTTCGGCTGCCGCCTGAATGCGTGGGAAAGCGAAGTCATGCGCGGCCATGCTGCGGCGGCGGGTCTGTACGGAGCGATTCTGGTCAACACCTGCGCCGTCACGAACGAAGCCGTGCGCCAGGCGCGTCAGGCGATCCGCCGCGCACGGCGCGAGAACGCCGACGCGCCCATCATCGTCACCGGTTGCGCCGCGCAGATCAATCCGGGTGAGTTCGCCGACATGCCGGAAGTCACCAAGGTGATCGGCAATGCGGAAAAGATGGTGGCCGAGACCTATCAGCCGCATGTCCTTCTGGGCGGTGAGAAAAAATCCGTTTCCGACATCATGCAGGTACGCGAAGTCGCCAATCATCTGGTTGAAGGCGTGGACGGTAAGGCCCGCGCCTTTGTTCAGGTTCAACAGGGCTGTGATCATCGCTGCACTTTCTGCATCATCCCTTATGGCCGGGGCGACAGCCGCTCGGTTCCTGCAGGTGATGTCGTCGAACAGGTCAAAACGCTGGTCGGAACCGGTCATCAGGAGGTCGTGCTGACAGGCGTCGACCTCACCAGCTGGGGAACGGATCTGCCCGGCGCGCCAAAGCTGGGCCGTCTGGTGCAGGCCATTCTGACGCAATGCCCGGACCTGCCGCAGCTGCGCCTGTCCTCCATTGATGCCATCGAGATTGACGAACCGCTGTTTGATGCACTGGCCAATGAGACGCGGATTGCGCCCTATCTGCACCTGTCCTTACAGGCAGGCTCGAACATGATCCTCAAACGCATGAAGCGCCGCCATTTGCGCGAGGATGCGATTGCCTTGTGTGACCGCCTGCGCGCCATCCGGCCTGATATTGCCTTTGGAGCGGACCTCATCGCTGGTTTCCCGACCGAGACTGAAGAGATGTTTGAAGACACGCTCGCCCTCGTGGATGAGTGCCATCTTGCCTATCTGCACGTCTTTCCGTTCTCGCCGCGCGAAGGCACACCCGCGGCGCGCATGCCACAGCTGGACCGGAGCCTGATCAAGGAACGCGCGGCCCGCCTGCGCGAAAAAGCCGATGCAGCCCTGAACCGGCACCTGACCGGCATGGTGGGGTCGATTCAAAACGGCCTCGTTGAAAAACCCGGCTTTGCCCGCGCGCCAAACTTCGCTGGTATCCGGCTGGAAAACCGCACCGCCCGAGCCGGGGCCATGCTGCCCATCCGCATTACCGGCCATGATGGCAAAGAGCTGATCGGAGAGCCCGCATGAGCGAGGGTGAAAAGAAAAAAGGCTTCTTCTCCCGCCTGGCCGCCGGGCTGAAACGCTCGTCTAGCGGCATCGCCGACAGCGTCACGGCTGTCTTCACCAAGAAGAAGCTGGATTCCGAAACGCTGGAAGAGCTGGAAGATGCGCTGATCGCGGCAGATCTGGGCTCACTTGCGGCCATGCGCGTGACCGAACGCTTGGCGAAAGACCGGTTCGACAAGGAAGTCACCGATGAGGAGGTGAAAACCGTCCTCGCCGAAACCATCGCGGAAACACTTTTGCCGCTTGAAGCGTCTCTAGACATTGGAACGACCACCAGACCCGAAGTGGTTCTGTTTGTCGGCGTGAATGGCTCCGGCAAGACGACCACGCTCGGCAAGATCGCCGCGCAGCTGAAGTCTGCCGGAAAGCGGCCATTGTTGGTGGCCGGAGACACCTTCCGCGCGGCCGCCGTTGAACAGATTGCGGTCTGGGGTGAGCGCACGAACTGCCCCGTTGAAAAACGCGATCTGGGCGCTGATGCGGCAGGTCTCGCCTTTGATGCGATTGATCGCGCGCGCCGGGAAAACCTCGATGCCGTGCTGATCGACACAGCAGGCCGACTTCAGAACCGCGCGGAATTGATGGACGAGCTTCGCAAGATTGTGCGGGTCATTTCGAAGATCGATGAAACTGCGCCGCACAAGGTGATCCTTGTGCTCGACGGCACGGTGGGTTCCAATGCGCTTTCCCAGGCTGAGGCTTTTCTGGAGGCCGCAAATGTGTCCGGCCTGATCATGACCAAGTTGGACGGCACAGCTAAAGGCGGCGCACTGGTTCAGGTTGCCGAGAAATTCGCCTTGCCCATCCACGCCATCGGCATTGGCGAAGGCATAGACGATCTTCAATCCTTCGATGCCAACGCCTTCGCGAGGGCGCTGGCCGGGCTGGACGACGCGTGAGCGTGGAATGGGCCGGTGCCGCGGCGATGCTCGGCTCGGCCTTCTGCCACAGCTTTGTCGGCCTTTTGACCAAACAGGCCAAAGACAAGCTGGTCTTCCGCTCTGTCCTGATGCTGATCGCGGCGGCGGTGTTTTCACCCGCACTCTTCCTGTTTCCTGTCCCGCCCGTTGAAGCCTGGCGATTCCTGATCGCGGGCATGGCCATCCATTTCGTCTTTCAAATGGCGATGATTTCTGCGTTTCAGCGCGGGGATATGAATCTGGTCTATCCGGTGATGCGCGGGGCAGCCCCGGCGCTCGCCGCAATCGCCGCCTTTGTGATCCTGCAGGAAAGCCTGTCGCTCATCGAGATTGGCGGGCTGGCACTCGCGACTTTGGCCATTCTGGGTTTTTCCTGGCCGGATAAGACCCGCATTCCCAAAGCCAAGGCGCTCGGCTTTGCTTTCCTCGCAGCCAGCATGACCGCGCTCTATTCGGTAAATGATGCCTCTGGCGTTCGCGCCACCGGCAATGCGCTCAGCTATGTGGCCTGGTTTTTCCTGCTCACCAGCCTGCCCATTCTGATCACCGCCCTTCTCCGGCGCGGCCGGGCCTGGCCAAACATTGCCCGGCAGGAATTGAAGCGTGGCTTGATCGCGGGAACGGTGGGCGGCCTGTCCTATGTCTTTGCGCTTTATGCCTTTTCGATTGCGCCGGTTGCGCCCATGGCCGCCATGCGGGAGACCTCGATCGTGTTCGGCGCCATCCTCGCCGCGCTGGTTTTGAAAGAACCTTTCGGCGTGCGACGCAGCGTTCTGGCAATCCTTCTTGCCGCCGGGCTCGTAATACTCCAAGTCGGATAACCCAAAAGGAGCCGTCATCATGAGCCAAGCGAAATCCGCCACCGGACAGGGCGCGCAATTGCTGACGGATGTCGGCCCGGTCATCGCCTTTATTCTTGTCTATAATGTCGGGCGTAATTTCGTTGGCGATCAGGCGATCTACTGGGGCACTGGCGTCTTCATGGTCGCGGTTGCCATTGCCCTGGCCTATGCCGCCATGGTTCAAAAGCGCGTGCCGCCGCTTCTATTAATCTCGGCGGTGATCGTGATCAGTTTTGGCGCGCTGACGATTTTCCTGCAGGATCCGATATTCGTCTACGTCAAGCCGACGATCATCAACCTTCTATATTCCTTCATTATTTTGATCTGTTTCGCGTTCGGATTCAATGTCTGGAAGCCGCTCTTCGGGTCCATCTTCGAACTCCCTGACCGTATCTGGTGGATCCTGGCCATCCGCTGGGCGCTTTTCTTTCAACTTCTGGCCTTCATCAATGAGTTTCTCTGGCGGCATATCAACGATTCCATCGTCAATGAATCCTCGCGCTGGTTCCCAAATCTGGCCTGGAGTGAATCCATCTGGGCCAATGGAAAGCTGGGCATTATGGCGCTCACCTTCATTTTCGCCATGTCGAATGTCCCGATCTGGATGAAGCACCGCCTTGATGAAGACGAAGACGACGGCGAAGGCGACGCGGCTGACGAAGTGGAAAATTCCGGCCGATAAGGCATTATCCGCCCCCGGATGAATGTCATTGATCCGTGATCTTGTTCGGCTATGGTCGGCGTCGCCCTGAGGGATTGCGGAGGCGGACATGGCTGAAGATGATGGCTTCGACCTGTCGGAATCACCCGGCCATCTGCTGCATCGTGCCCAGCAATTTGCGGCCGAACGATTTGCCAAAAACCTGTCTGCCGGTGACCGGCTGACCCAGCGTCAGTTCGCGGTGTTGGCGGCCACAGCCGCCCATGAAGGCCTGACCCAGACCAAGCTGGTCAAAAAAACCGGGATTGACCGGTCCACACTGGCCGAGCTGGTTGCCCGAATGGCCGGGCGCGACCTGCTCCGCCGCGAAACCGTCGCTGGCGATGCCCGCGCCAATGCGGTCTACCTGACCGGGGACGGACGCGCCGTTTATGAAAGAGCCCTCGAAGGGGCCCGCCTCTCAGACGACGCAATCCTGTCATCGCTGCCGAAAAACAAGCGGAAAAGCTTCCTCTCCACCCTGAGAAAAATCGCCACGACGATTGAGGAAGACGAAGCCAAGGCGAAAGCTGAACGCAAGAAGGCCAAAGAAGCCGCCAAAAAGGCGAAAAAGAAGGCCAAGAAGAAAGCCAAAAAAGCCAAGAAGAAAGCGGCTAAGGAAGCCGCTGGTGACAAAAGCTAGGCGCCATCTTCCAGTGCCGGGCGGATGACCCGGCGAACCACATCATCTGTTAGAAGGCCGGTCCATCTGGCGCGGATAATACCATCCGCACCAATCACGAAGGTTTCCGGCGCCCCTGTCACGCCCAGCTCGATTATCGCCTCCCCAAAAGGATCCAGCACAACACCGGAGAAGGGATTTCCAAGGCGTTGCAGGAAGTCTGTGGCATTGGCTTCGCTATCCCGCCAGGCAATGCCGTAAATCGGAACGCCCTCGCCGGCCAGCTCCATCAGAACCGGGTGTTCCACCTCGCAAGGCGCACACCACGATCCCCAGACATTCAAGACATAGGCTTCGCCGGTCAGGTTTTCGGGAGCGAAGCCGGGAAACCCCGCCGGGGCATCCAGCGAAAACGCCGGGACAGGCTCTCCAACAAAACGGTCCGTCTGGGTGGCTTCCGTCCGGGTTAAAAGCGCATAACCAAGCATCCCGGCGAGCCCGAACAGGATAATGACCGGCAGAAGTCGCAGCCCGTTCATGACTCGGCCTCATCCTCTTCCCGGGCGAGGCGTTTCTTCGCATTGGCCCGTTCGCTGAAGATAAACACCAGAAGGCCCGCAACGCCCAGCGCGGTCAGCGCATAGGAGGCCCAGACATACGCCATAAAAGCGCCGGGCTCGATGACTCCACTCATGCTTTGGCCTCCCGCAATCGCTGCAGATTGTCGGCCTTGCGCGACATGATCGCTGTGCGCATCCGGTAAAGGATCATCCAGGTCGCCAGCAGTGTGAAACCGAGCGCCATGAGCGACAGGGGCAAAAGCTGGCTGCCATGAATGGACGGGCCATCGGCTCGGAAAACCGTTGCGCCCTGGTGCAAAATTCCGTCCCACCAATCGACGGAAAACCGGACAATCGGAATGTTAATCACCCCCACCATGGCGAGGATCGCGCCAGATCGCGCTGCCAAGCGGTCATCTTCGATCGCGGCGCGCAACGCCATATAACCCAAGAATAGAAGGAACTGGATCAGCATCGAGGTCAGGCGGGCATCCCACACCCACCAGGTCCCCCAGGTCGGCTGCCCCCAGATCGCTCCGGTCGCCAGGCAAAGCGCGGCAAACACCGCGCCAACCGGTGCAATCGCCACGGCAGCGACATCCGCCAGATTATGCCGCCAGATGAAGTAAATGAAGCTGGCAATGCCCATGCCGAAATAGAGCGACAAGCCCAACCAGGCGGAGGGCACATGCACATACATGATCCGTATCGTATCGCCCTGGAAGCGATCGACCGGTGAGTTGAACAAGCCAAACCACAGCCCAACTGCAATCAGGACCAGCGCACCCCACCCGCAAACCGGGATGGCGATACAGGCAAAGCGCTCGAAGCGCTGCGGATTGGCCAGATAGGTGAACATGTCGGGGGAGGCGTTAGCCCTCCTGTTTCAATCGCGCAAGCGCCAGCTTGCCGCAGATCAGTCGTTACCGGGCTCGGAAACCGTCTCCGGCTCAAGTTCGTCACCCGGTTGTGTCAATATGGTCCGGGCGGGTGCGCCGGCAAACACGGACCGCCAGCTTTCTGATAGGTAGGAATCGAAAGCGGCCAAGGGCACAGGCACATCATAGCTGCCTTCGGCATAGGATCCGATCTCATAGGGTTCAAAGTGGAAAACAAGACCGGCGGCCGCTTCTCCGCTTTCATTCGGCAGCAGCGAAAAATCCGGAAACGCGCCCGGCTCGGCCGCCAGTGACGATAACCAGGTCTCACGCTCGACGCGTTCGTCAAAGCCCTCACCCAGACGATCGCGCTTTATGGCCATCAGTTCCCGGTAGAGCGCATAAAACAGCGCTGTCATAGCCGGACCATCGATGGCCGTGTCATTCAGAATTTCCGATAGAGTAATGGGCGCAAGTTCATCGGCGCGCGTCACGACAGCGTCGACGGCCTGGTTGGGGTGCGCACCGCCGGTGTAATAGGACGCGCGGCGGACCAGGCTGATAACGTCCGGGTTGGCGAAGGCGATTTCGATCGTCACATCCTGAAAATAGCCGTTCCAGCTCCATTCCGGTGCGTCCGCCATCCAGCGGGCATGATCCTCGACAGCCTGTGCCGCGAAATCTGCAAGCACGCCGAGCTCGTCATTCCGCACGACGGTCTGGATCGCCGGGTGAGAATCCAACCCGGAATCGATTTCAATGCTGGCTTCATACACATCGGAAAACTCTGCTTGGATACGCTCCGGTTGCGGCTCGGAAACGGATCCAGCATCTTGAGCCCATGCAGCTCCGGAAAGGGCAGCAAGAAACAGAAATGACGTTGTTCTCTTCATAAGAATTATCCAACCATGCCTGATGCGACTATTCCAGCCGCGCCCGCAATGCCGCTGCAATCGCGAAAGGCGCGAGGGCGGTCAAAAACAGGCTGACAGCAAGCGTCAGAAGCACGTTGGCCATCGCCGCAGGATCACCCTGCAGGGAGGCCCGGCCCGCCGTCGCCGCGAACACCATCAGTGGAATCGCCAACGGCGCGGTTATCAAAGCAATCACCAACCCGCCGCGCCGCGCGCCTGCGGACAAGGCCGCCGCAATCGCGACCAGGAAAGCCAGCCCCGGCATGGCCGCCATCAGTGCCAGTGCCAGAAATCCGGCCGGCTGCACCGGCAATCCAAAGGCCATTGCTCCGCCCCAGCCCAGAAGAGGCAGGGGCCACAGCCGCGCCGCTCCGTCGCCCAGTACTTTGGCCATGGCGATGACAGAGAGCGGCAGGCCGGCCAACGCATAGGCTTCCAGCGTCCCGTCCGAAACATCTTCGCCAAACAGGCGCTCGGCCCCCTGCAAGACGGCAAGCAATGCGGCAAAACAGATAACACCGGGCCCCGCCGCCAGAAGCGTTTCGGGGCTTTGACCAATGGCCAGAGGGGCTAACGTCAGACACGCCACCAGAAAGGCCGCCGGAGCGGCAGGTCCGCCGCCGCCCGCGAAAGACAAGCGTGCCTCACGCAGAAACACCGCAGCCAACCTCATCGCACCAGCTCCCGTGTTTCGGTATCCGGCCAATCCAGCGATTGGTGAGTTGCCGCAATGACCAGACCTCCGCGTGCGCGATGATCCCTTACCGCCTCCGCCAGACGCTGACGGCCGTCTTGGTCCAAAGGCGCAACAGGTTCGTCCATCAACCAGACCGGGCGTCCTTCCACCAGAAGGCGCGCCAACGCCGCCCGGCGCTTTTGTCCTTGCGACAACCGCCGGGCAGGCCGGTCCGCAATCGCCCGTAAGCCCATAGCCTCCAGAGCCGGCAGAATAGCTCCGGTCCCCTGATGCAAACGGTTCCAGAATGTCAGTGACTGTCGCGGTGTCTCATCCGGCTTCAAAGCGTTTTCATGCGCAACAAAGCTGCAGAAGCCCGCTGCGGAACTCAGGGCCGGAACATCATTGAAGATGATCTCGCCGCTCGCAGGCCGCAGCAGTCCGGCAAGTGCTCGCAGAAAGGTCGTCTTTCCGACCCCGTTGCGGCCCACCAGCACAAAGGCGCCGCCCGAGTTCAGCTCCAGCGAAAGGTCTGAAAACAAGGGAATTCCGCCACGCGCCAGCGTGACGCGATCGACCCGGATCGAAACAGGAAGATGATTGGAAAAGCCCATGAGGTGCGATTTCGCCCGGTGAATGAGCCCGGTCAAGCATACAACGCCCATTGAACGCATTGCAGGCAAGCCAAAGCAGGTCTAAAACGCGGCCAAACAGACCTAATAAAGGATGCTCCTCATGGCTTCACACGACAGTTTCAATTGCCGCCGCGAACTTGAGGTCGAAGGCAAGTCTTATGTCTATTTCGATCTCAAAGAAGCCGAGCGCAATGGGCTGGATGGAGTGTCTCGCCTGCCAGCCTCGCTCAAAGTGCTATTGGAAAACCTTTTGCGCAATGAGGATGGCGTCACCGTCACCCGATCCGACATTGAAGCGATGGCGCAGTGGGTAAAGGACAAAAAATCCAATACCGAGATCGCTTATCGGCCCGCCCGTGTCCTGATGCAGGATTTCACTGGCGTTCCGGCTGTCGTAGATCTGGCTGCCATGCGCGATGCGGTGAAGCAGCTGGGTGGCAATCCGGAGAGCATCAACCCGCAAGTTCCAGTCGATCTGGTCATTGACCACTCCCTTATGGTCGATGTGTTCGGGTCTGACGATGCCTTCAAGAAAAACGTCGAGCGCGAATACGAACGCAATGGCGAGCGCTATAAGTTCCTGAAATGGGGTGCCAGCGCGTTTGATAATTTCCGGGTTGTTCCGCCCGGCACCGGTATTTGTCACCAGGTCAATCTGGAGTACCTCGCCCAGACCGTCTGGACGAAAGACGAAAACGGCGAAACCATCGCCTATCCCGATACGCTGGTTGGCACAGACAGCCACACAACCATGGTCAATGGGCTTTCCGTGCTCGGATGGGGCGTGGGCGGTATTGAGGCTGAAGCGGCCATGCTGGGCCAGCCGGTTTCCATGTTGATCCCGGAAGTCGTCGGATTCAAATTGACGGGTAAGCTGCCAGAAGGCGCCACCGCGACGGACCTCGTCTTGACCGTTGTCCAGATGCTGCGCGCCAAAGGTGTGGTTGGAAAATTCGTCGAATTCTTTGGCGACGGGCTGGATCACCTCTCCCTCGCCGACGAGGCCACCATCGCCAACATGGCGCCGGAATATGGCGCGACCTGCGGCTTCTTCCCGACCGATCATGAAACGCTCGGCTATTTGTCTGAAACCGGGCGCGACCCGAATCGCGTCAAGCTTGTGGAAGCCTATTCCAAGGCGCAGGGGCTTTTCCGGCCTGAATATGAGGCCGATCCGGTCTTTACCTCGACGCTGGAGCTCGACCTGTCGACAGTTGTCCCATCGCTCGCGGGGCCAAAACGTCCGCAAGACAGGGTTCCGCTGGATACAGCGGCTGATGCCTTTGCCGTCACCTTGCATGAAGAGTTCGACAAGCTGTCCGAAGGCCACAAGCGTGCCAAGGTCGAAGGTACCGAGTATTCCATCGGTCATGGCGATGTCGTGATTGCCGCCATTACTTCGTGCACAAACACCTCCAACCCGGATGTCATGCTGGGCGCAGGCCTGCTGGCGCGCAATGCGCTGAAGCGTGGGCTGAAAGTCAAGCCCTGGGTGAAAACCTCGCTGGCGCCGGGTTCGCAAGTTGTCACCGACTATCTGGAACGCGCCGGCCTTCAGGATGATTTGGATGCCTTGGGCTTCCAGCTAGTCGGTTATGGCTGCACCACATGTATTGGCAATTCCGGTCCTCTGCCGGAGCCGATTTCCAGAGCGATCAAAGAAGCAGACCTTGTCGCAACCTCGGTTCTTTCGGGCAATCGGAACTTTGAAGGCCGGATCAGCCCGGACGTCCGCGCCAACTATCTGGCGTCGCCGCCTTTGGTAGTGGCCTATGCACTGGCCGGCTCGATGAATGTCGATCTCTACAATGATCCGATCGGTTATGACGAAGAGAACGAGCCTGTCTTCCTGAAAGAAATCTGGCCCAGCAATCAAGAAATCCGCGAAGCGGTAAAGGCCGCCGTGACGCCGGAAATGTTTGCCTCGCGTTATGCCGACGTGTTCAAGGGCGACGACATCTGGGCTGGCATCGAGGTGACGGGCGGAGAAACCTACGCCTGGGACGGCACCTCGACCTACATCCAGAACCCGCCCTATTTTGAGGGCATGACCATGGAGGCCAAGGCCCCCGCCAGCGTCAAGGACGCACGTATACTTGGCCTGTTTGGGGATTCCATCACCACTGACCACATTTCCCCGGCCGGCGCGATCAAGGCCGACAGCCCGGCGGGCACTTATCTGCAGGAGCGTCAGGTCGCGCCGCGCGATTTCAACTCGTACGGCTCACGCCGCGGTAATCATGAGATCATGATGCGCGGCACATTCGCCAACATCCGCATCAAGAACCAGATGTTTGACGGTGTGGAAGGCGGTTACACGAAAAAATGGCCGGGCGGCGAGAAAGCCGACATTTATGACGCGGCCATGGATTACAAGGCGGCCGGAACGCCCTTGGTCGTTATTGGCGGTAAGGAATACGGCACCGGCTCTTCGCGGGACTGGGCCGCTAAGGGCACACGCCTATTGGGTGTGAAAGCAGTGATCACCGAAAGCTTTGAACGGATTCACCGCTCCAACCTGATCGGCATGGGCGTCTTGCCGCTTCAGTTCGAAGGCACGGGTTGGGACGAGTTGGGCATGACGGGTGATGAAGAGGTGTCCGTTGCGGGCATCGAAACGCTCAAGCCGCGGGAAGTGCTGGATGTGACCATCACTTTTGCCAATGGCGAGACCAAGACGGTCAAGGCCCGGGCGCGTATCGACACCGAAAACGAGCTCGAATACTACAAGGCGGGCGGCATTCTGCATTATGTCTTGCGCCGCCTCGCCGCAGCATAGGGAAGCCGGTTCCGGGGCGCAGCTCTAGACTGCTGCGCCCTTTGAAACCAGCAACTCGATACGTTTGACCTCGCGCAACATTGCGAGGTGATTCATGCGCATCCAGAACCAGATTTTTGTGAGTCCAACCGATAAAAGGGCGCACCAAACCCCGGTGGCCCAGAGGATCAGCTCTCGTGTGCTTTCAGCTCCAAGCAACTGGACAAAACAGTAAATGGCGAGCCCGAAAATTATGAAGGACATGACAAAGGCATACGCCGTCCAGAATTTCAGCTTGCCCTGAAACGCGTTGCCCATTTGCTGGAACAGGCCAGGTTCATCATCCAGCCGGCGCAGAAACGCCTCATCTTCCTCGCTGAGCGACGCGCTCAGCCTACTTTGAAAATCACTCATTGTGGGTCTCCTTTCCGAGAGAATGTTTGAGCGCCGATCGCGCCTTGAAGAGCCGGGATTTTACCGTGCCAACGGGAACGCCCGTGGCCGAAGCGATTTCAGAGAGGCTTAATTGTTCGCCAAAATAGAGCGTTGCGGTGATGCGTTGGGTATCCGGTAACGCCGCAAACGCCTGATTCAGGGCTGCGCGATCATCCCCCACGGAGGTGCCGGCAGGCACTGTTTCGGCCTCCAGCTCTGCCGTGCGGGAGCGATCCCGGATATGCTTGCGCAGCCGATCAATACATTTGCGCGATAAGATGCCATAGGCCCAGGCCGGAAATCGGGACGGGTCGTTCAATCCGATCCAGCCGCCGCAAATGCCGGCCCATGCTTCCTGAACGGCCTCCTCTGCCATCTCCACGTCATGCAGCATTCTTTGCGCGGACTGTAGCAGCCTCGGATACCATCGGACGGCCAGCCTTTCCGCCGCCCGCATATCTCCTGCGCGCGCATGGATCAGCAAAAGCTCATCATATATCCGTTCTGCATTGGGCACCGGCAATCGGCCTCCAGTTTGCTTGTCTGAATAGTTAGTCGCCGGAAAACCCTCGAAGGTTCATTTCATGTTGGCAGAATGTGCAGTATCCGTCACAGCGATGTGATTCGCGAAAGGACGGGAAGCCCCTTATCTATTCAGCATGCTAAGCGGATTTATCAGCCTGATCTTTGCTGGCCTGCTGGCCGGGCCGGTCGATGAACCGGATACAGAGCCTGCGCGCCCGGTTTTGATCGAGCTTTATACCAGCCAGGGCTGCCCGCTTTGTCCGGCCGCAAATGAATATCTTGGACATCTGGATGCCCGAGAAGATGTCGTCGCGCTCTCTTTCAGCGTGGACTATTGGGACATTTATGGCTGGGAAGACACCTATGCGCGGCCAGAATTCGTTGACCGCCAACGCGCCTTCAAGCAGCGCCTTGGTTTTT
The DNA here is from genome assembly GCF_965228115.1 of Hyphobacterium sp. Lineage (GTDB taxonomy): Bacteria > Pseudomonadota > Alphaproteobacteria > Caulobacterales > Maricaulaceae > Hyphobacterium. Next base: position 1,754,989 of record NZ_OZ245794.1, read on the forward strand.
CCCGCATCTACACGCCACAATTCGTGATCGATGGCGCTCTGGAGGCAGGTGGATCTCAACCGGACAGCCTGCTGTCGGATATCGCAACGCGCCGTATGACACTGACCGACACAATCGAGATCAACGTCAATTATCATGGCGGCGGAAATTTCACGATCGACATTGATGGGCACGCTCCCTTCGATGAGGCTGCAACCGTCTACGTCGCCGCTTACGCCCCGGGCTGGCGGTCGGTGGATGTTTCAGCAGGCCGCAATGCAGGCCGGGATGTGCGGGTCTACAATCCGGTCACGGCCTTGTTCGAGCTGGGTCAATGGACAAGCGGTGCCGATAGCTATGGCGCAGCGCTGCCCGAGAGTCGCGCGGGCGTATTCTTCGTGCAGGGCGGGCCCGGCGGTCCCATCTATGCGGTCGCGGATTTCCGCCGCACGATGGACGAGGCATCCGACCGCTAACCGCCGGGTTTAACGCGCCAGGGCGGATCAATGCGGTTTTCCCCCGCAAAATACAGCTTCCAGCGGTGACCATCCGGATCCCGGAAGCTGGCTTCCCGCCAGAGCCAACTCTGGTCTTCCGGCGCAGTCTCGAACATGATCCCTTTCGCCTTCAGTTCATTGTAGGCTGCGTCCGGGTCGTCGCTTTCGAGATACAGCGTCGCTCCGCCTGGCACCACCGCTTTTGAAACATGGAGCGAAAAGGTCGTCTCGCCTGAAGGGGCCAGAAACCGGCAATAATGCGGGCTGTCGACCAGAAGCCTGAAACCCAGCATCAGATAAAATGCCTTTGACCGATCAAGGTCAGAGACGTCCAGCGTGATCTGATTGAGCCTCACGGTGTGTCGGGCTCCGGCGAGCGCATGGCGATACCGTCGAGCGGGCGCGTGAACCGGCTTGCTGCCAGGTCGCTGATAGCAAAGGCCCAGCCATCTGCACGCTCATTCACCTGAATGGCTTGAGGCCGGGCCGCATCGGTTTGGGCGATCGCCTGCAGCGTAACCCAGTCGCCCGAAGCATCCGTCCTCAAAACCCGCACTGAAACCTCAAGCCCGTTTATCGTTGTGGTCCGGTGAACTGCCAGAGTTTCACCACGAATCTCGGCGCGTGGCCGGGCATCCTGAAACCGGATCCGGCCCAGAACGGTGGCGACCCCATCTCCTGCACCCGGCGAAACCAGCGACCACTCACGCGGTGAAACCAGCTCGAACTGATCGGCGCTGAGACGCAATCGCTGCAGACAAAATGGTTCGCCATTTTCTGGTTGGACACAGGCTTCCCGGATTGAATCGCGGCCGAGAGAAAGAAAATCGAGCTCCATCCAGTTCGCGGCACTGGAAAATTCCGGCAAAAACCCACGCGCCAGCCAGCTTTGTTGTGTGTCAGCCTGCCGGACATAGACGTGCCCATCCGCTCTCTGACGGCCGATTACGAGGTCTGCCACGACCCTTTCATTGGCATTTCGGGCCACAATGCGAACGCCATTCCCGCCGGTTTCCGGCGATCCTAGATCCAGACGATCAAGCCAGCTCTCCAGCCGGGTTCGTTGCGCAACCGGTTGCAGCGTTGCCAGCCCGTTTAAAAGCCGCTGCGCCAGTTCTGCATCTGCGGGATAGCCGCCGCGAGAGACGAGGGCCCAGCCTTCAATTGTGCGTTCAAGGATAAGGCTGTCGTCACGGGAGGAGATATGCAGATCGTGCACTTCATCTGTCCGGTTGATAAGACCAGGCGAAAGGCTTTCAGGTGGCGCGGCCAGGCTTGTGGATCCACCGGGCAACACAAGAACAACAAGCCCGGCAATCAACACTCCAAAGCCTGCAACAGCGCCAATCAGCGCCTGGTGGCGGCGATACAGCGCGCTCATGATAGCGTCTCCCGTTGACGCCAGACCCCCACTGACACACCTGTCAGCAGGATCAGGATCGGTGGCAGCCACATCGTCCAGAAGCGCAGGGCGCGTTCCAGACCGTCTATTGTCGACCGGAAGTTCCGTTCGATATCGCGCAAACCGTCACGCGCAGCGGCCATTTCAGCCTCAAGCGAAGTGATCCGTGCCTGAAGGGCATCGCGCGTCAGCGGCGCCTCCTCTCCCGGCCAACCGGTCAACAGGCGGTCCAGCTCGGCCTGAATTTCTGCGGCTCGCGTTTCCAGAGCCGCTTGTTCATCGGCATAGGCCGCTTCTGCCCCGGCCCGGAGTGCGCCGACGCGGCTCATCGGCCGCGAGGAGGACGGCAGGGATCTGAGTTCCAGGAGAGCGGGATCTCCCAGAGCAAGATCGACGAGATTCAGGAGAAGTGCGGGATTATCGGCAACAACAGACAATCCAAAGCTCGCGTCCTGGCGCAAAAAATAGGGGTCATCGAGCCAATCAGCGTCCGCGACAATCACGACATCGCCCATCCTTCGCGACGTGGAAAGGTGTGCCGCATTGGCGCGAGGCGGCGTATCCCCGAAAGCGCTCGGAAATATCCCGCTCAACCGGATGGCAAGTACGGGCGGCGATCCTGCTGGCTCATAGTCTTCTAGAGTTGCCGCGGGCGATGGGTTGGTCGCGGCAACCCCCGCCTCCATCAGCGCGCCATCGGCGCTGGTTCGTGCGAGAATTCTCACGCCCAGCCCGTCGACAGGGCGCAATTGTATATGCCCCGGCGATCCGAAATTCACACTACGCTGCAGGGCCGAAGTCGCCAGATCGTCTTGCGAGAATTCGGAAGATCCTATGGCAAACCACAAGGGATAGTTGCGGACCTGGTTACGGCCATCCTCGGTGATCTGTACCGGCAAACCAAGCGCCCGGTCCATGGCAACCTCATCAGGCGACACCTCCACCCCCCACGCATCCAGAAGCGTATCCAGCGTCGAAGATCGCCGGGCGCCTGGGGGCGGCAAACCGTCGGACCCCGGCCGGAATGCGGCCAGTGCCAGCGGGTCAAGCGCAAGGATCATGCGCCCGCCGGACAAGGCAAACTGGTCGAGCTGATAGATCTGATCATCGCTCATCCGGGGCGGGTGGATCACCAGCAAGGCGTCAACATCCGGCAGCTCCCTAAACCCGGCAGCGACCCATTGAACCTGATAGGCCGAGGATAACTCCTCCACGATATGGCTGGGCCGTGCGCCGAGCGTGTTGGGTTGGATTGGCAGGCTGGTCAAAATGCCAAGCCGGCCACGATTGTCCCGGGAAAGATCTGCGAGAGAGCGGGTCAGGTCATATTCAAGCAAGGCTTCCCGATCGGACGCAAAGCTGGCGAGCACCTGCCGGTCATCGACAGCATTTTCCGCCACAAGACCAAAGAATATCCGGTCGCCTTCGCCCGCCGGTGTCGGCGTCAAACCAGCCGCCAGAGCCGCTTCCTCGTCTTCAGAAAAGGGCTCCGGGTCGATCTCGGTGAGAATAATTCGGCCATTGGCCGCATCCGTATAACTCTGCAGCAAACCGCGGACGCGTGCACCATAGGCCCGGACGGCTGGGTAATCCGCCGCTGTGCGCCGCGAATAGTAGAACGTCCAACGGACCGGCTCCTCAATGTCTTCGATCACCAATTGCGTCCCATCCGACAGCCGGTAAAGACCGCTTTGCGTGGTATCGAGCCGGGCACCGGACAAGAGATTGGCTGCCAGCAGGTTTAACCCGACGAGCCCGGCCACCAACGCCGCCAGCAACACAATGAGATGGGTCGTCCGGGTCATCGGCCCGCCTCCCGGCTCAAGCCAGCCTGCATACCTGCCCCGGTGACCCCCAGCGCAATCAGAGACAGGAAATAAATCACATCCGGAAGGCTGATGACGCCGCGCTCGAATGCGGCAAATCGCTCAAGCACGCTGGCATAGGCGATGGCTTCCACCACAAAGGCCGGCGCGGCACCGGACAGGCTTTCGGTGACCAGCGGCAAGCCGGACATGGTCAGAAAAAGCGCCGCAAGCACCGATAAAACGAAGGCTGTAACCTGACTGCCCGAAGCTGCCGACAGCGCCTGACCGATGGCCAGATAGGAACCGGCCAACAGAAAAGCGCCAAAATACGAAATCAGAATGGCGACATTATCAGGCGATCCCAGATAGTTCACCGCCACCCACATCGGGAAAGTTGCCGCCAGGGCTGCAGCGGCGACCGTCCAGGCCGCCATGAATTTTGCCGTCGCAATGGAACCGATGCTGACCGGCAGGCTCAAAATGATTTCCAGCGTGCCACGGTCGCGTTCTTCCGCCCAGGCGCGCATCGCCAGCGCCGGCATCAAGATCATCAGCAGCCAGGGCAAATAGGCAAACAAGGGGGCCAAATCCGCGCGATTCGTGTCGAAAAACCGCCCTACATTGTAGGCGAACGCCGGGGCGGAGAAGGCAAAGGCCGCGAGGAACACATAGGCCAGAGGCGTGGTAAACCAGGCCCGCATTTCGCGGAAATATATCGCGATGAAACCCCGGCTCGACGTCATGTTGCCGGCTCTTCATCACGGGTCAGGGAACGGAAAGCGTCATCCAGCCGTCCGCTGCGAGCGCGAGCTGCGAATTCATCGGGAGACTCATCGGCGCGAAGCTGACCCTCGTGAATGACGATGACTCGGCTGCAGACTGCGGGCACTTCTTCAAGAATATGGGTGGAGACGATGATGGCTTTGTCTGCCGCCATGTCGCGGATCAAGGCCCGCACATCATGTTTTTGATTTGGGTCCAGCCCGTCCGTGGGTTCGTCGAGCACCAGAAGCGGCGGATCATGGGCAATTGACGCAGCCAGAGCCGCCCGCCTTTTAAAGCCTTTCGAAAGGGTCCCGATTTGTTGGTCCGCCGCATCGCCAAGACGCGCCCGATCTAGCGCCAGGTTGACGGCCTTTATTTTATTCACACCACCAAAGCCACGCGCCGCCAGGCAGAAAGCAACAAATTCGCGGGGCGTCATCGTACGATAAGCCGGTGCGCCTTCAGGCAAATAGCCCAGCAGGCCCTGCCCGGCCCGGCGTTTGTCCAGCATATCATGGCCGCCAACTTTCACCCGGCCACTGTCAGGCTCAAGCCGCCCGGCAATCATCCGCATCACAGTGGACTTGCCCGCCCCGTTCGGGCCGAGAAAGCCCAGAACTTCACCGGTCGAGACCTTAAAACTGACTTTGTCGACCGCAGTGCGGCGGCCAAAGGTTTTGACAAGGGAGTCAACACTCAACATCCGGCGGCTAGGGCCTCTGTGCTTTGATCGGCAACAGGAAATAGCGATAGCTTGCGTCGCGCCACTTGGCCAGACAACACAGAAAATCAGGTTAATCGAAGTGTGCCGGCCGGAAGCAGATCTGCAGATCCGGGGGGCTGGGGGGGCTGTCTGAAACCTGGATCATGCAGTGATCGAGCGCCACCCGGCCGACGATTTCAGGCTCGTGTGCGGATAAGGCCTTCCCAAGACCGAAATTTGGCGGCTTTGTGGCAGTGCGTGAACAGTTTGTAACGCAGGGTTTGTTAGATTGACCCCGACGTGAAATCAAGAGGAGCTATTCGCCTATGGGGGGAATTTCGGCTTCGGCCCATGCCGCGCCTGTCATGTTTGAGCGAAAAGAGCTGGATGCCATCCTTAGCGTTTATGGGCGGCTGGTCGCCAGTGGCGATTGCAAGGACTATGCGATCGACGGCCTGTCGGACCGCTGCGTGTTTTCCATCTTTCGCAGGGCCAGCGAGTTTCCGCTCTATCGGATCGAAAAGACACCCGCCAATGCCCGCCGGCAGGGCGCCTGGAAAATTCTCGCCCCGGGTGGTGCAATCCTCAAGCGCGGCCATGATCTGGTTCATCTCCTGAAATTCTTCGACAAGCGCCGCTTTCAGGTCATCGACTGAGGCACAAAGAAAAACCCCGGCCACAAGGACCGGGGTTTTGTTTTAACTGATGCTGTCCAAACCTATTCGCGCCCAAGCAGAGACATAAGGATCTGGAAGATGTTCACAAAGGCCAAATAGAGGTTTAGCGCCCCCATATTCGTCATCACAGCCAGCGAACGATTGTCGCCCTGATAGGCGTAGTAAGACGCCTTAAGCGATTGCGTTTGCCACGCCACAATGCCGGCCATCAAGCCCAGGAAGACGATCTGGATGATCAATTCGATTCCTTGAGACTGGAAGATGAACACGTTCAGCAGACTGATCGCAATCGCGCCCCAGGCGGCCATGAACAGGAAAGAGCCAATGCCCGAAAGGTTGCGCTTGGTCGTGTAACCCCACAGCGACAAGCCAAGGAAGGCGGATGCGGTAATCACAAAGGCTTGGCCGATCGTTGCAAAACTGGCGGTAATCGACGTTCCGCTGGCGGACTCAACCGTCAGGTTTTGCTGAGCGATAAAGACCCAGACGCTAAGGCCCATGCCGATCAAGGTCACAATCGACCAGTAGAGCACGGCCGAACCCATCGGGGATGGGCGGCGCATGAAGAACATGGAGCCGAGCAGAAGGACGATTGGGCCAAACTGGACGACATAGAGAAGCGGGGTCCCCAGCACGAGCTGGGTGAGCGGCGCGACCGTACCAACGGCGTAAGCCAAAGCAGCCGACAGGACGAGGCCAAGGCCCATCTTGTTGTAAACGCCCAGCATAAAGCTGCGCAGGCCCGCATCGACGGACATGTCCATCGTGCCGGCGGTGTTTTGATAACCTTGATAAGAGTCGTTCATCGCTTCTTGTCTTCCTTGGTCAACGCAAAAGGGGCTCTGCCAACAAGGCACAACCCGTTCGATGCAAATATCATGTGTTACAGGCGTTCTGACAAGGGGAGACGGCGGCAAATCGAATCCCCCCTCATGCTATGAAACCCTCTGCAGAGGCGGGGTTAAACCCGTAACAAAATGTGTTCATCTTGATCGAATGTCCTTGCGCCTGTTTGCTGCCCTGCCCGTGCCCACGCCACTGGCCGACCGCTTGACCGGTCTTCAAAAGGGTGTGCCCAGCGCAATATGGCGGCCCGCCAGCGCCATGCACATCACCCTTCGCTTCTTTGGCGAGATTGACGAAGCAAAGGCCGAAGAGCTGGACTTCGAGCTCGGCCAAATCCGCTGCAAGCCGTTTGATCTGGCCATCAAGGGCGCGGGCAGCTTTGGCCGCTCGGAGCCGCATGCCATCTGGATGGGGATCGAAGCGCACCCCTCTCTGATCCTGCTGGCAAAAGCTTGCAGCCGGGCGGCGCGGCGCACCGGGCTAACCCATGAAAAACGCGCCTATATCCCGCATGTCACCATGGCTTATCTGGGCCAAACCGATCTCGACCGGGTCAACGCCTTCGAACACCGCCACGCCCTGTACCGGAGTCCCGTCTGGACCGCAGACCGGTTCTACCTCTATTCGTCATGGCAAGGCGGACGCGGGGACAACCCCTATCAGATCGAGGCTGAATACCCGCTAACCGGCTAGATCCACCGGCGGACCTTCTCGCAATAGGCTGTATAGGCCGCTCCATAACGCGCGCTGAGCACGTCTTCTTCCGGCCGGATCTGCAAGCGATTCAGCGTCGCAATGAAGACCGGGACCGTCGCGAGCGCAAACACATCCTGCATCCAGGCAATTGCGCCCAACAGGACCAATGCCATGCCCAGATACATCGGATTACGCGTGAAGCGGTAAATGCCCGTCGTCACCAAGGTGCGGGTCTTGTCGATCGCATGCGGGCTGACAGTCGTCTCGTGTTTGCGAAAGGCGATCACGCCAAGCACCGCAATAAGCACGCCTATTCCGCCAAGAAGAAGGGGGGCGAGCAGGTGTGCATTTCCGAGCAACACGTCAAACGGGGAAAAAAGATCGATGCCATAGGCAACGGCAATATAGAAAATGAGAATGATCGGCGGAGGAATGACCGGGCGCATAGCCAGAGCCTGCCGTGCCTATTCTGCCACGTCAAACACGCCTTCAAGCACAGTCAGTTGCCACACTCCGTCAATACGATGGAGCCAGAAAATATCGCCATAATCTGCCGAGCTTAGCCGCCCACTTTCACATAGCGTCCCCGCCAGCGCGTCTTCGCCAGCGATTGCGCCGACCCAGCCGCAAGTCGTGTTGGAATGCTCCGCCACGAGAGTCCAGCGGGCATCACTCGATGACACATCCACCTGTGCATCCGCGCGAGACCGATCGGCCTCACCGCCGCCGCACAAAGCCGTCGCGCTCGGAGCGGCGGCATGTTGCTCAACCGGTCCAGCCGCCAGCGCCGTTTCATAGGTCCGGCAAGCGCTGGACGAATAGACTGCGTCAAAATCTTCTGGTCCCAGCAAGGTATCGAGCCGCGTCACCATGGCTTGGCCAGCAATTCCCAATGGGCAATCGAGCGCATTGCAATCTTCCGAAACTTTGCGCGCATGGCGGACGATCAGCACGTGCCGGTCGGCAGCGATCAGACGCGGGCGATCTGCATCGCCGGTCAGCGACAGAAGCTCCGCCCGGTCGAAGCACTCCTGCGCGAGCACAGGGGCGGAAAGCAGCAAGCCGGCGAGCACGGTTAGCGCTGCAAAAGCGGCGGTTTGCCAATAGGTCCGGTGACCGGTGCGCACACGCGCGAGGGATCTGATCCGCTTCACCAAATTCTCCTGAAACACGAAGCCTGACGGACATAGCAAAGCCTGCCCGCCGAGTCGCGTTTCGATCGCATGACAATGGGGTCAGATTAGAGCGAACGGACCGTCAAAAACCGCTATTCAATCGAGGCACGAAGCCGAAGCGGCGTTTAAAAACCCGGCGCTCGGATTCAGCCTGCTCGAACGGAGCCGGAGTGGTCGCACAGCTGAAATAGCGCGCTTGCGGGTGGTCCAGCTGACCATGGCGCTCAACTTCGCTGAGGAATTCAGCCCGCAAATCCTTAACGCCGGCGATATAAACCACGTCCACCTCACGCTTTGCGCTGAGTAGCATGTAGACACCCGGATCATCGGGCACTTCCTGCGCATAACCGGCGGTCAGCGGCAAAATTGGCGTCCAGTGCAACGAACTGCCGGTTTGGACACGCGGCGGCGGGCGTTCTCGCAGCGTATCTTGCGTACGCCGCGCGACCGGCTTGGGCCGCGCCGGGCCTCTGGCCGGTTGCGTTACGCCGCGTTTTCCAAAACCTGACATCAAATACCGCTCTGACACCTTGCTCAAAGGATGAAGCGTAACGCGCAGAGGTAAGCAGGACTTTAAAACTACACGTCCACCTCAGCTTCCAGCGCATGCGTGGTGATGAAATCACGCCGCGGCTCAACAAGATCGCCCATCAGCTTGGTAAAGAGATCATCCGCCTCGGCCAGTTCTTCGATCTTCACCCGCAGGAGGGAACGCGCATCCGGATCCAGAGTTGTGTCCCAGAGCTGGTCTTCATTCATCTCACCCAGCCCCTTGTAACGCTGGATTTTCATACCCTTGGCCCCAGCTGCGGTGACCGCCGCCATTAACTGACTGGGTGTATGGATAAGGGCCTCGCCTGACTTGGTCTGGAATGTGGCCGGACCGGCAAAATCCTTGGCAATCGCCAGCGCACGATCCGACAAGCGGCGCGCTTCCGGTGATTGCCGCAAACTGTCCTCAAGAACCGCTTTTTCCGTGACGCCCCGCACTTCGCGGGTGAAGACAAGATGGTTGTCGTCCGAAACCGCTGCTGTCCAGTTGTCTTCGCCCTCTTCCGCGAAGCGATTGAGGATAGCGGCCGCCCGGTCGGCGGCCTCAGCCGAAACGTCCGGCACCATCGCCCCGGCCAGCGCCGCGGCCTCCGCAGCAAAGACCGGCGCACGCGGTGCAATCCGGTCCAGCGCCAGCTTGACGAGACGGGCCTTTTCAACCCGGTCCGCCAGGTCCGCTCCGGCTATGGACGAGCCATTGGCCAGTTTCAAAAGCGCGTCTGAACAGCCTTCCTCAATGAGGTAGGCATCCATTTCCGGCTGGTCCTTGATGTAGCGCTCGGATCGGCCGCGCGAGACCTTATAGAGCGGCGGCTGGGCAATATAGAGATGTCCGCGCTCGATCAGCTCGGGCATCTGGCGATAGAAAAAGGTCAATAAAAGTGTCCGGATATGGGCCCCATCCACATCAGCATCCGTCATGATGACGACCTTGTGGTAGCGCAGCTTGTCCATATCCAGCTGATCACGACCAATACCAGCGCCCAGCGCGGTGATAAGCGTGCCAACCTGCTCGGACGACAACATCTTGTCGAAACGCGCACGCTCGACATTCAGGATCTTACCGCGCAGCGGCAGGACCGCCTGATATTCCCGCGCACGGCCCTGCTTGGCTGAACCGCCGGCGGAATCACCCTCGACGATGAAAAGCTCGGACTTTGCCGGGTCCTTCTCCTGACAATCGGCCAACTTGCCGGGCAAGGAAGCAATATCCAGCGCCGATTTACGCCGGGTCAGCTCCCGCGCCTTGCGGGCAGCTTCGCGTGCCGCCGCCGCCTCGATGATTTTTGAAACAATACTTTTGGCTTCGTTGGGATGTTCTTCAAACCACTCCGAAAGCGTCTCATACATAACGCCTTCGACCGCCGGGCGGACTTCAGACGACACCAGCTTGTCTTTGGTCTGAGACGAGAATTTGGGATCCGGCACCTTGACCGACAGTACGCAGGTCAACCCTTCGCGGGCATCATCACCCGTAATGGAAACCTTGGATTTTGCCGCCAGACCGCTCGCCGCCGCATAGGTGTTGATCACGCGCGTCAGCGCGCCCCGGAACCCGGCCAGGTGCGTGCCGCCGTCTCGCTGGGGAATGTTGTTGGTGAAGCAGAGGACATTCTCGTGATACCCGTCATTCCATTCCAGCGCCGCCTCAACGGTGACGCCTTCCCGCTCGCCCGTCACCAGAACAGGTGGTTTGAAGAGCGGCTGTTTGGCGCGGTCGAGATGCTCGACAAATGCGGCCACACCGCCTTCATAGAAAAGTTTTTCTTCATACGCTTCACCGCCACGCTCATCGCGGAAAATAATCAGCACGCCGGAATTCAGGAAGGCCAGCTCCCGCAAGCGGTGGATCAGCGTATCCCGCTTGAACTCGATATCGCTGAAAATTGTATCAGATGGCATGAAACGGACTTCTGTGCCGCTCAGGGGCTTTCCATTGTCGCGTTTGGGCGCATCGCCGAGCGTTTTCAGATCTTCGCCGTTTTCCGGATCGCCCATGAGAAAGCGCATCTCATGGACTTTACCTTCGCGCCAGATCCGCAAATCCAGCCACTCGGACAGCGCATTGACCACCGACACGCCGACGCCATGAAGTCCACCCGACACCTTGTAGGAGTTCTGGTCAAACTTTCCGCCCGCATGCAGCTGGGTCATGATCACCTGCGCGGCAGAGACCCCTTCTTCCTCGTGCGTATCGACCGGAATGCCGCGGCCATTGTCGGACACGCTGGCAGACCCGTCCGCATGCAGGGTGACTTTGACCTCATCAGCATGACCGGCCAATGCCTCGTCAATGGCATTGTCGACGACTTCGTAAACCATGTGATGGAGCCCGGATCCGTCATCGGTATCGCCGATATACATGCCGGGGCGCTTGCGGACGGCATCAAGACCCTTCAGGACCTTTATGGAGCCAGCCGCGTATTCCTGATTCTGATTTTCTTCCATGCCTCAAGTTTAGCTGAATCGGTGTAAAAACACCATCTTTGCGCTACATTAATTTGGCTACATTTATATTATTTTTTCAATAGGTTAAAACGATTCGATGATCCCCGGTTTCTCGGTCTGACAAAAATCTACAAAAAACGGGTTTTTACCGCAGAATCAACAACACAGCGATCCCCAGCATGACGAACGCGGTCAGAGCGTCTGACCAGCGTTTAACGCCCTTTTTCTGCAGCCAGGAACGGGCTCTGTGCGCCAGCCCGACATGGACACTGGCGGTCAATAGATACATGGCCAGCATGATCGAAACCATGGCCAGATAGGCGCTCGAATTGACCTCGCTGAGGTCAAAAAAACTGGGCAAGAGCGTAAGATAGAAAATGATCGGTTTGGGATTGGTCAGGGGCATGGCGATGCCGGCCAGATAGGTCGCTGCAAGGCCGAGACGTGTCGGCTTGCGCAATTCCGCAACCTGGGGATTTCGGAAAGACCGAAGAGCTGTCCAGGCAAACCAGAGGAGGATCGCAACACCAATGGCCTTGAATACAACACCGAACGGCCCGACCTCGTCCGCCACGGCGGTCAGGCCTGTAACAGCAATCGTGAACCAGAAGATATCGCCGGTGATAATACCGCCGCCATAAACGAAACCATGCAACGGACCGGCATCGAGCGTCCGCGCCACCATGGCGACATTGCCGGGACCCGGCGTGAAGAACAGCACCAGCAGAGCGGCGGCAAAAAGAGCGTAGGTTTCAAACTGCATGGAGCCGCATCTAGACCTGAACAGAGCCGTTTTCGACAGCCAGCACCTGCCCCCGATTGCCGAACGCCGCAAACAGGCCGGCTTCCACGCCTGTTAGCCAGGCCTGTGCACCCAAGCCACAAATGGCATCGGCGAGCCCTTCTCGCCGTTTTTCATCCAGATGCGCACACGCCTCGTCCAGGAGGAGGAGCGGCATCGCACCGCTGCGCTGTGACAACGCATCGGCCTGCGCGAGTACCAAACGCAGGATCAAGGCCTTCTGCTCCCCCGTCGAGCACAACCCCGCCTCCTGCTCTTTTCCGCGATGGCGGGCGGTCAGATCGCTGCGGTGCGGTCCTCGGGTTAGCGTCCGGCCCGCCGCGCCATCCCGATCACGCCCCTCCGCCAGAGCTGTCATCAACTGATCTTCAGCTTCCTGAATGCCGGCACCGGCGGCCAGCGCCGCCTCTGTCAGACCATCCAGCGCAAGATCGGCTTTGGGAAATACGTCGTCCGCGGCCGCATCAATAGCGGCCTGAAGCCGCGCCAGCGCATGCAGGCGCCCGGATGCCAGGCCCACGCCGTGCTGGGCCATATCGGTCTCGATGGCATCCAGCCAAGCAGGGTCTGTCCGGCCACTCTCCAGCAGCTTCTGCCTGCGAGAGCGGAGCTTCTCATACGCGTTCAGCGTTTCGCCATGAGCCGGATCGTTCGCGGCCACCAGCCGGTCGAAAAAGCGCAGGCGGTCTGCGCGCGGACCTGCAAACAGCCGGTCATGTTCCGGTAACAGGGCAATCATGGGCAGATGCCGTGCCAGATCGGCGCGCGAGGCCGGCTTGCCATTCATGCGGGTTTGCCTGCGCCCGCCCTCCAGAAGGCCGGACGCGAAACTGATATCATCGGCCTCGGCGGTCACGGCCTCGGCATAGACCGCCCAGGATGCCGCCATCTCATCACCCGAGCGTCTTAATGGTTCGGTGGTTTCGGCACCACGTAGCCCCCGCCCTGGCGCCAACAGGGAAATCGCCTCCAGGATATTGGTTTTGCCCGATCCGTTGGGCCCGGCCAGACAGACCGGTCGTCCATCAAGGTCGAGGTCGAGCGTCGCAAAATTCCGAAAGTCAGTGAGCCGTAACCGGCGGATCGAACTCGCGAGGATCACACGCGCAGCGGCATCAGCACGTAAAGGGAATCCGGATCACCAGAATCCGTTACAAGCGTCGGTGACGCGGGATCGGCAAAGTGGAAACGCGCCTCGTCACCTTCAATCTGGCTGGCCACATCGAGGATATAACGGGCATTGAAACCGATCGCGAAACCGCTCTCCTCGCTTTCAACCGGCACCTCTTCAACGGCCTGTCCGGATTCCGGATTATTCACCGCCAGGGTAAGCGTTCCATCATCAAGCGAGAGCTTCACAGACCGTGATTTTTCAATCGAGATCGTTGCGACACGGTCTACGGCTTCGGCGAAGCGCTTGTTTTCGAGCACCATCATTTTCTGATTATCGCGCGGAATGACCCGCTCATAATCCGGGAATGAGCCGTCGATCAGCTTCGACGTCAGCACCGCGCGGCCAAGGCCAAAACGGATTTTCCCATCAGACACGGAGACCTGAATGCTCTCACCACCATCTTCCAGGAGGCGCCGGGCTTCCTGAACCGTTTTGCGAGGCACGATGACCGCCGGCATGCCTGCCGCGCCATCCGGCAAGTCACACTCTGACAGTGCAAGGCGGTGACCATCTGTCGCCACAGCGCGGAGCGTCTTGCGTCCGCCATCTTCAGCAGCATGCAGGTGAATCCCGTTGAGATAATAGCGCGTCTCTTCGGTCGAGACGGCAAAACGGGTTTTATCGATCAGCTGGGCGAGTTGCTCATTATCCAGTTGAAAACTGTGTTGCAGATCTTCTGCCGGCATCATCGGAAAATCGCCCGGTGGCAGAGAGGGTAGCGAGAAGCTGGACCGGCCGGCCTTCAGATTTAGGCGCGGATCATCACCATCCAGCTCAAGGGTGACATCTGCACCTTCCGGCAATTTTCGCGCAATTTCATAGAGCGTGTGCGCCGGGGCCGTCGCCATACCTTCCCGGTCGATATGGGCGTCAGCACTTTCCTGAATCTCGATGTCCAGATCGGTTGCCGCAAAACTGGCGCCACTGGATCCTGCTGTGATCAGAACATTGGACAGGATCGGAATGGTGTTCCGGCGTTCGACAACGGCCTGAACATGGCCGAGAGCTTTCAGCAAAGCTGCGCGTTCGATCGTGAGTTTCATGTCGTTTCCGTTGTTCTGCCAGTCGGGCCGGGTACAAAGCCATGTGCGACAGAGAAAGGAATCGCCTCATCCCCGGGGCAAAGAGCATAGCGAAATTTTGCGAAGTGCAACACGCCCCGGCCCGCCGGATTACAGCGGGCCGGAATAGAGCGTCATCTAGCCGCGAAGTTCCTGTGAGAGCGCGTCGATCTCGTCTTTCACCGGATCCCCGGCATCAATCATCTCGGTGATTTTATTCACAGCATGAATAACCGTTGAATGATCACGCCCGCCAAAGCGGCGGCCGATATCCGGCAGCGACCGCGTTGTCATCGTCTTGGCCAGGTACATCGCAACATGGCGCGGTTTCACAACCGTCTTGGTCCGGCGTTTGGACAGAATGTCGGTCACTTTGACGCCGAACCGGTCGGCGACGGTTTTCTGGATCAGGTCGACAGTGATCCGGCGTTCGGAAACGATCGAGAGTTCGCGAAGCGCCGCTTCAACCGCTTCCATGGTGACCGGCCGGCCCAGCAAGGCCGTGCGCCCGATAATATTGTTCAGCACGCCTTCCAATTCGCGGGCGCTAGCGGTCATACGGGCCGCCAGAAAATCGCGCACATTCTCAGGCACATCGAGATCAGGGTAATGGCTCATCGCCTGGGCGATCTTGCAGTCGAGAATTTTTCTTCTCAGGTCGAGATCCGGCTTGCGCAATTCGCAGGCAAATCCGCCCTTGAGGAGGGACGCGAGACGTTTGTCCGTGACCTGCAAGTCTGCCGGCGCAAGGTGTGAGGCAAGAACAACCTGTTTTTCCTCTGCGACCAAGGATGCAACCGTGTGCAGAAACTCATCTTCGGTTTTGGGCTTGCCGGCAATGAAATGGACATCGTCGATTAACAGCACATCGACTTGGCGAACAGATTCCTTAAAGCTGATCGTATCTTTCTTGCGCATGGCCGAAACAAAGCTCGATAAAAACTCTTCGGCTGTAAGATAAAGCGCTTTGCGGCGCGCTCCGCCCAATTCGACAGAATGAGCGATCGCGTTCAGCAGATGTGTTTTGCCCACACCATAATCGCCATAATAGAAGGCCGGATTGAACGGAGATGGTGACGCATTCACGATCGAGCGAGCGGCGGCGGATGCCATTTCGTTCGATGGCCCCACCATGAAGGTGTCAAAGGTAAAGCGCTCGCCAACCGCGCGAGACTTCTTGTCGTTGGCGGTCTCGATCTCATCGGCCATTTCTACAGGTGCTGGCGTCACAGTCGACGGAACAGACGCGCGGCCGAGATCCTCTTCCGACAGGAGCGTCAAGCCACGGTCTGCAGGATCCAGCTGGGTCCAGAGCGCCTGCAATCGCGCGCCAGCATGATCCTCGACCCAATCCCGGTAGAACCGGTCCGGTGCAATCACCAAAAGCCCGCCATTTTCATCTTCCCGGACTCGCAGACGCGCCATATTCGAGGAAAAAACCGTTTCACCATACTCCCGGCGAAGGTGCGCGCGCACCTCTTTCCAGACAGCCCCCGCAGTCTTCATTTCTTCCACCTTTTCCAGGGAATTCAGCGCATGGCCAGATACTGCAGACATGACCCCCATCACCCTCTTATTGGGCCCCGTTGATTGGACCAAGTTATTGTTTTTTCAGACAATACTATCCCGCACCCTGGACATGCACATGTCCAGCGGTGGCGCAATATTTGATCCGCATGGGGATAACCGCCTGTTGACCCCAAGACTACTCAGGGGCGGGTTCCGGTCAACAAAACTTTCCGCTTGATTCGCGTGATTCTTCTCTTGACACGGGAAAATGCTTTGAAGCTCAAAAATTTGGCGGCTGCGATAAATTGCACTTTCTGCCGACCCGTTTTCTCTGCGATTTTTCCGCCGGGGGCGGATAAAAAAAACGCCCGCAGCGGCAGGCTGCGGGCGCGTTACTCGATTCTTTTTTTAGAGTCAGGGGCTAAGCTGACATCGCCTTCACGCGGGCCGACATGCGCGAGATTTTCCGCGACGCGGTGTTCTTGTGAAACACACCTTTGTTGACCGCGCGCATCATCTCGGACTCTGCCTTGGTCAGCGCGTCCTTGGCTTTCGTTGAGTCACCGGCTTCGATCGCGACGTCGACTTTCTTGATGAAAGTCCGCACGCGAGAGCGGCGCGATTTATTGATCGCAGTGCGGCGGGCAAGTTTGCGCACCATCTTTTTCGCTGAGGCTGTATTCGCCATAAGGCTCGTCCGTCTGTCTTAATTCACACCATTTGCGCGCTGATCGGTCGTCCGATCGCGCGTGAGGCCGGGCGTATACGCGCCGCGCATCATTCCGTCAACTGGTCACACACCCTATTTATGCTTGAAATGCGCTGAACGTTTTTCGGCGAACGCGGCCATACCCTCACTCTGATCTTCGGTCGCGAACTGCGATTGGAAGACGCGGCGTTCCCAGCGAACCCCTTCGGTCAGGCCGATTTCAAAGGAGCGATTCACCGCTTCTTTGGTCATCATGGCGATCGGCAGCGATTTCGATGCAATTGCCTCGGCCGCTTCCATAACCGTGCTGATCAACTCATCCGTCGGAACAATCCGGCTGACCAGCCCGGCGCGCTCGGCTTCCTTGGCATCCATCATGCGGCCCGTCAGGCAAAGATCCATCGCCTTGGCTTTGCCGACGGCCCGCGGCAGTCGCTGGGTGCCACCAGCACCCGGCATCACACCAAGATTGATTTCCGGTTGGCCAAATTTCGCGGTTTCCGAGGCAATAATGAAATCACACATCATCGCTATCTCGCAGCCCCCGCCTAGCGCATAGCCGGACACAGCCGCTATGATCGGCTTGCGGAAACGGGCCACCGCCTCCCAGGTTTTCTCGAAAGGGTCATCCATGTAGAGGCCGACAAAGTCCTGGCTGACCAGCTCCTTGATATCCGCGCCTGCGGCAAACGCCTTCTTTGAACCTGTCAGAACCACACAACCGATACCGTCATCCGCTCCGAATTTGGCGAGCGCGTCCGCGACTTCAGTGGTCAATTCGTCACAAAGGGCGTTCAAGGCTTCGGGGCGATCAAGCGTGATCACGCCAACCCGGCCTTCGGTTTTTACCTGGATGGTGTTGTAACCCACGTGAGGTCTCCATTTGAGCGCGGTCCGGCGACCGCTGAAACTGCGAGCGCGCCGCTATAACGCAAAGCAGCATCGGGGTCACCACCCCGATGCCTTATGTTTTTGCAATGCAGGCTTCTGGTCTACGGCCCGCTGACCTCAATGCCGCGCTCGCGCAACAAGGCAATTACACCTTCTTCACCAGGTAAATGACCTGAACCGACCGCGATAAAGGTCGTTCCAGAACCCTCGAGCATAGTTTCGATCTCATCGGCCCAGCGAAGATTGCGCTGCACGATGATAACGTCGTGCACTTCCGGCGCTTCAGCCCGCATCTCGTCATTCATGACCCGGTCAATCTCGGCCTGATCACCGTTCGCCCAAGAGGTCACAAGATCGTCCAGCTGTTCCGGAGCGGCCTCGAACTCGGCCATGGTCTGCTCCAGGAGCCGGACTTCGACATCCTGAGGCATATTCGCGAAGAAGCCGATTTGTTCCTCAACAGTTTCGAAATACGCCAGTGTTTTGCCGGCTTCGCTCGCCAGCGGCCACAGCGTGGATTCGACACCGGAGGCCGGATCATAGCCAGAGACGATAATAAAGCCGACGCCAAGCTGGATCGTCGCCATCCAGGGCCGCAATGGTTCCAGAGCAGCGCCGGAGGCCCCCACCTGCGGCGCGAACGATTCGATCCGCGCCCAAGTGTCTTCATTCACCAGCGAGGACAATGTCGTCCCGGCCGGGTTCAGCGCATTCGCCATAACCAGCTGCTGCATGGCTGCCGCTTCAGCCGGATCATTCACCGGGGCTTCGAAATAGACCGTATCTGCGGCATTGAACGCCGTCATGATCTCATCGGTCTGCCAGTCCATGCCCGGGCGTAGAATGTGAACTGTGCCGAACACATATATATCGCTGTCCTCGTCCTCGATATGCCAGAGGGAGGGGCCGGCAAAGGCGCTGCCCGCCAGAAGAGCGGTTGCGACCAAGCCGCCGCCAATCGTTTTCATCAAACTCATTTTTGTCCTTCTCCAGTCCATAAGAGCTGCAATCGACCAAGCACGATTGGATATGACCGAACTCTTTCGGCGCTAAAACCGGGAACAAATCCCGGGCGGTCCCCCTGCTATCGCTGACAGGTGGGGCAAAAAAATGTCGAACGGCCTGATTGGAGAATACGCTGAACCGTGCCCGTGCAATCCGGGGCCAGACACGGTTCACCTTCGCGGCCGTAAACCTGAAAGCTGTGCTGAAAATAACCGAGCTCACCCTCAGCAGAGGCAAAATCCCTCAGGCTGGAGCCCCCGGCCTCGATCGCTGCCGCGATCACCTGCCGGACGGCTTGAGCGAGGCGCTCCGCGCGTTGAGGTCCCAGAGTACCCGCCAGGCGGCGGGGGGAGAGACGGGCGTGATAAAGCGCCTCACAGACATAGATATTGCCCAGACCGGCCACCAGACGCTGATCCAGCAGAGCCGCTTTTAGCGGCGTCTTCTTTCCCTTCACCTGGTCGCGCAGGAAAGGGCCATTAAAATCATTGGCGTTCGGTTCAGGACCCAAACCCGCCAGAAACGGCACGGCCTCCTCATTGCCGGTTTGAAAGAGGGTCATGAAACCGAACCGGCGCGGATCGTTGAAGATTATGTGCGCCCCGCCCTCCATCTCGAAGACAACATGATCATGTTTCTCCGACGTGCCCGGCGCGTGCGCGAAGTCACCGGGTTTTTCGGTATTTTGATCTAGATGGATTGTGAACCGGCCCGACATGCCGAGATGCGCTAGCAGGGTTTCGCCGCTGCAGAGCCGAAACAGTAAATATTTCGCCCGGCGGTCCAGCCGCTCGATCCGCGCGCCGGTCAGGCGTTCGGCAAAGTGGTCCGGAAACGGAAACCGCAAATCGGACCGCCGGTTTTCTGCTTTCAGGATTGTGCGGCCCGCCATCACTGGCTCGAGGCCACGGCGGACGGTTTCAACTTCAGGAAGTTCGGGCATGATGTCGCGCTGGTTTAGGTCTGGTCATTGGCCTATTGTCCGCCACCATGACTGATACGCAATCGAGAACCACATCCTTTGGCTTCCGCGAAGTCCCGACCGGTGAAAAGGCCGGCCTGGTACGCGGTGTCTTTGATAAATCCGCGCGCCGCTATGATCTGATGAATGATCTGATGTCTCTGGGCATTCACCGCGCCTGGAAGGACATGACGATTGAGCGCGCCAATCCGCAACCCGGTGAAAAACTGATCGATGTTGCCGGAGGCACGGGCGATCTGGCACGCGCCTTCATTGCCAAGGCCGAACAGCGCCGGAAGACCCGCAGTGGTGAGCCTGCCACGGCGATTGTCTGCGATATAAATGAGCAGATGCTGCTGGCCGGGCAAAAGCGCGGTGATGATGAAGGCATCGACTGGATTGTCGGCGACGCCGAGGACCTGCCCTTTGAAGACAAGAGCGCTGATTGCGTCACCATCGCCTTTGGCATTCGCAATGTGACCAATCGCGACAAGGCGCTGGCCGAGATGCGCCGGGTTCTGAAACCGGCCGGACGTTTCCTATGTCTGGAGTTTTCCCGCCCGACCACGCGGGCGCTGGAACGCATTTATGATGCCTGGTCCTTCAACGCCATTCCGCGCCTGGGCGAAGCCATCGCCAAGGATCGCGACAGTTATCAATATCTGGTGGAATCGATCCGGCGCTTTCCCAATCAGGACGCGTTTGCTGACGAGCTTCGCGTTGCGGGTTTCGGTCAGGTCGGCGTGACGAATTATTCCGGCGGCATCGCCGCTCTGCACACAGGGTGGCGAATTTAATTTCGCAAGCCTGTCGAAATCGGCCAGTCTCATCCGTCTTGAAGATGTCCGGGCTTTTCCGGACGCTTCAGATCGGGAGACCCGAACATGCAATACGCCATCCTCTTTTATGAAAGCTTGGAGGACTTCAAAGCGCGCGACGACAAGGCGAACACCGCCTATTGGCCGGGCTGGAGCGCTTATTCCAGCGCGGTCGGTCAAAGCGGCAAGCTGGCCAGTGGTGCCTGCCTGCAACCACCTCAGGCCGGCGCAACGTTGAAAGACGGCACGGTCCATGACGGGCCTTATGCGGACAGCAAGGAACAGCTGGGTGGGTTCTTCATGATCGAGGCAGATAGCCTGGAAGATGCCATGGAAATCGCCTCTCGCGCCCCGGCCGCCAGCACGGGTGCGGTAGAAGTCCGTCCCGTTTTGCCCATGACCAATTCGGAGGGTTAACCCATGAAATTCACACTGTTACTCCATGATGATGAAACCCGCTGGCTCTCCATGAGCGACGCCGAACAGGAAGCCGTGGTTGGCGAGCATATGGCGTATTCGGAAGCCCTCGAAGCATCCGGGGCCTTTGTGTCCGGCGAACCGCTCGACCCCGCCGCGACCTCGAAAATCGTCACGACGAGCTCGGTTGAAGACGGTCCTTATGCGGACTCCAAAGAACAGCTGGGTGGCTTCTATGTCATCGAGACGGCCACGCTGGAAGAAGCGCTGGACTGGGCGCGTAAATGCCCAGCGGCGAAAACCGGCAAGGTCGAGGTGCGTCCCGTTCCGGACTATGGCGGATAGAACGGCAACGGATCCGGCTCGGGCGGCTGAAACCGCCGCCCGCAATGCCTATGGCCGGATCCTCGCCCTTCTGGCCAGCCGGTGCGGCGATCTCGCAAAGGCTGAAGACGCCCTGTCCGAAGCCTTTGCCAGAGCGCTGGCCCGCTGGCCGGAAAGCGGTGTGCCGGACACCCCTGACGCCTGGCTGCTGACAACCGCGCGGCGGATTCTGATCGATGAATATCGACATCACCAGACCGCCGATGGTGCACAAGCCGATCTGATCACCCTGATGGAAACCTCGGAAACCCTTCTGGAGAAATGCGATGCCATTCCCGATGAACGGTTGAAACTGCTCTTTGTGTGTGCCCACCCCGAGATTGATCCGGCCTTGCGCACACCGCTCATGCTCCAAACCGTTTTGGGATTGAACGCGGAGCGGATTGCCGGCGTCTTCCTTTTGAAGCCCGGCACGATGAGCCAGCGGCTCGTCCGCCTGAAAACCCGTCTGAAAGACGGCGATATACCCTTTGAAGAGCCGGATCGGGACCAATGGCCGGAACGGCTGGATGTTGTCATGGGGGCCATCTATGCCGCCTTTACAGCCGGTTGGGATCAAACCGACGGGCAAGGACTGGCCGACGAAGCGCTGTTTCTGGCCCGGCTTCTGGCGCAGCTCGCACCCTACGAAGCAGAGGCCGCAGGTCTTCTATCGCTCATCCTACATTGCGAAGCGCGGCGGCCTGCCAGGCGAGATAGCGCAGGGCAGTTTGTGCCCCTGGATCAGCAGGACACCGCGCTCTGGGACGACGGACTGATCGCAGAGGCCGAGCGCACTCTCGGAACGGCCTTGCGCATGGGGAGAGTGGGCCAGTTTCAGCTCGAAGCCGCCCTGCAGTCCGCTCACAATGCGCGAAAACAGACCGGACAAACAGATTGGGTCTCCATCGTAGCCATCTATAATCGCCTGCTGGCAATCAGCCCGACCTTGGGCGCCATGATCGGGCGCGCTTCAGCTATTGGAGAAGCAGTGTCCGCTGAAGCCGGCCTGAAGGCGCTCGAAGAGTTGCCGCCTGACCGGGTTGCACAACACCAGCCCTATTGGGCAACGCGTGCGCATCTGCTGGCACAGGTCGGTCATAACGATCCGGCGCGCGATGCCTATGAGATCGCTATTGGCCTGACCTCGGATTCCGCCGTCCGCGCCTTCCTGATGGATCGCCGCAACGCGCTTTAGGCGGCTGCGACCGCATACCACGCTCGCCTTCGCGTCATGTGCGCACTAAACCTCCACTCCGATGTTTCATACCCTTGCCTCCCTCGCCCGTCTGGCGCGCGCCGGTTTCACGCTGGCGCGCTATGACGCCATTTTTCCGCGCGAGTATCAGGAGAAGTTTCCGCCTGCCCTGAAGGCGTTTGCGGGGTTTACGCGCCTGATCTCGCGGCGCGGCGAAGCGGACAATCCCGGCGAGCGACTGGCGCGGGCGCTGGAAAAACTCGGCCCGTCTTACGTCAAGTTCGGACAGGTTTTGGCCACACGGTCCGATATTGTCGGTGAGCGTTTTGCGCGCGGGCTTTCGCGCTTACAGGATCAGATGCCCGCTTTTGACCAAGAGGTTGCGATCGCAACCCTGGAGAAAGAGCTGGGCGGCGCCCTTGCAGATCATTTCACTGAGTTTGGCAAACCGCTGAATGCGGCTTCAGTCGCGCAGGTTCACCGTGCAACAACCATCGAAGGTGAAGACGTCGCGGTAAAGATTTTGCGGCCCGGGATCGAGCGTCGGCTGGCACGCGATATTCGCGCCATGCAGCTGGGCGCTGCACTTGTTCAGCGATTTGTGCCCGCCTCCAAACGGCTGGAGCCGGTTAAATTCGTGGATACGGTCGCTCGCGCCACCGAGCTGGAAACCGATCTCCGCCTGGAAGCGGCAGCGGCATCTGAACTCGCAGAGGCAGCCGCTCTGGCGGATAATTTCCGGGTCCCGGAGATTGATTGGGCGCGCTCGTCTAGGCGCATCCTGACAACCAGCTGGATCAAGGGTATTCCATTAACCGACCCGGACCGTCTCGACGAAGCCGGCATTGACCGCGAAGCGCTCGCCAACACGTTGACCCGCGCCTTCCTGACAACCGCAATGGAAGCAGGCGTATTTCACGCCGACATGCACGCCGGAAATCTGTTTGCTGATACCGATGGCAATCTGTGGGCCGTTGATTTCGGCATCATGGGCCGCATCGGGCGCAATGAACGCCGCTTCCTTGCCCTCATCCTGCACGGCTTTTTAACTCGCGATTACAAGGCCGCCGCCGAAGC
This sequence comes from Hyphobacterium sp., assembly GCF_965228115.1. Classification (GTDB taxonomy): domain Bacteria; phylum Pseudomonadota; class Alphaproteobacteria; order Caulobacterales; family Maricaulaceae; genus Hyphobacterium. The sequence continues at coordinate 1,778,522 of NZ_OZ245794.1, forward strand.
GCATTTTGATGCCGGCTATGTGCCGGGCCGTCATTCCATTGACGACTTTGCTTCGGCCCTGCGAGCGGTTGGCGAGCCGATCTTTGGTAAAAGTGCGGATGAAGTCCCGATGAGCCGCGTGCTGCTTCAGCTCTTCGAGATCACCGATCTGTTCGACATGCATCTTCGTCCCGAGCTGGTCATGCTTCAAAAAACCATGGTCCAGTCAGAGGGTGTCGCCCGGCAACTCAACCCGCAACACGATATGTGGCAGGCCTCTGCGCCTGTGGTCGAAAAGTGGATGAAGCGCGAACTCGGCCCGGAAGGTCTCGCTCTGGACCTGCTCGAAGATTTCAACCGGCTGCGCTCCAGCGCGCGCAAAATCCCAGGCATGATCGAGGATTGGGCCGAAGCGGGCTCTCGCCTGCGGTCCGGTGAGGTCAGGCTGGATGATAACAGCCTCGACCGGTTGGCCGGGCGCGACCGGCAAAGCCGCCCCTGGCGCTGGCTGGGATATGGATTGCTGGCGCTTGCCGCCGGGGCTGCAGGCGCCAGCCTGATCCAGCTCGTCTGATCAGAGCGCCAGCGCGAAATTCACCCACATCCAGACGAGAATGATGGCCGAGATACGGTGCGCCAGAAAGCGCAGACCCATATTATTGATTGTCACATGGATCACCGTGTGCAGATAGCGCAGCCCGACAAACACCCAGGCCAGCATGAGCTGCAGGCCGGACACTTCGATTTCGCCCGCCAGATGAAACGCAATCAGCGCATAAAACAGCACCGGCATCTCCAGCAGATTGACGAAGTTCCGGCCGATATTGCCGATATAGGCGGGTGGCGGTGCGCCGGTTTTGGTCAGCGAGTATTCGCGCGATAGATCGCCTTTGGAATTCGCGATTATGCCGACAATCGTCAGCAGAAAATAAACAAACAGCGTCAGCCCGGCGAGCGCCGCGGCGGCGAGTAAAATAGATGGCATATCAGCCTCCCCTTATGTCCGGATCGAACGCTAGCGTGCTTTGCCCTCCCATCGCGAGCAAAAACGCGCTAGGAGAAGCGCTCCAGGGAGCAAGCCATGGCGAATAAAAGTGTTTTGCTGATCGTGGGCGGCGGAATTGCGGCCTATAAATCGCTGGAATTGATCCGCGATCTTTCACGCCGCGGCATTGCTTCGCGCTGCATTCTGACCTCTGCCGGAGCGCAATTTGTAACCCCGCTCAGCCTTAGCGCCCTGTCGGGTGAGAAGACATACACGGATCTTTTTTCCCTGACCGATGAAGTCGAGATGGGCCATATCGAACTATCCCGCTCCGCTGATCTGGTCGTGGTCGCGCCTGCTACCGCAAATCTGATCGGCAAATGCGCCAACGGCCTGGCCGATGATCTGGCGTCCACGGCTTTGCTCGCGACCGACAAGCGGGTCCTGATGGCACCCGCGATGAATGTGCGCATGTGGGAGCACGCCGCTGTTCAGCGCAATTTCGAGACGCTCAAGAAGGACGGCATTCACTTCGTTGGCCCGGAAGTGGGCGATATGGCGTGTGGAGAACACGGTATGGGCCGCATGGCCGAACCGGCTGAGATCGCCGACGCCATTGAAGGTCTCCTGTCCCGGACGTCGGCATGACATCGCTTGACGGGCGGAAAATCATAGTCACGGCCGGGCCAACGATCGAGCCAATAGACCCGGTCCGCTTTCTATCCAACCGGTCCAGCGGAAAGCAAGGCTATGCCATCGCCTCAGCGCTCGCGCAGCTTGGCGTAGATGTCCGCCTGGTTTCCGGCCCGACCTGTCTGGACTGTCCCGAAGGCGTTGATCGCATAGACGTTGAAAGCGCGCGCGAAATGCTGGCGGCAGTCGAAACCGAATTACCGGCGGACGCCTTTATCGCCGTAGCCGCCGTTGCCGATTGGCGGCCCGCCGAAACGAGCGAAAGAAAAGCCGAAAAGTCCGCGAAAGGAACCACCCTCGAACTGGTTGAAAATCCGGACATTCTTTACAGTCTTGCCAACCATGCCACGCAACGCCCGTCGCTGGTCATCGGCTTTGCGGCCGAAACCCATGATGTGATCGAACGCGCACGGGCCAAGCGCCTTCGCAAGGGCTGTGACTGGATCGTCGCCAATGATGTGTCTGGCGATGTGATGGGTGGTGCAGAAAACGCGGCCACATTGATCAACACGGCTGAAGAAATCAGCTGGTCACGCGCCGCCAAGCAATCAATTGCGGAAAACCTAGCGGCGGCAATAGACGCTTACTTTGCCAACCGCTAGGCATTGGCACACGGGAGGGCGTCATGAGCATCATTGTTCAGGTATCACCGCTGGAACATTTTAACGGGCTGGAATTGCCGCGCTATCAAACGGCCGCGAGCGCCGGGCTCGACTTGCCCGCGGCAGTACCCGAGGACGATCCCATTACGATTCCGCCCGGCGAGTTTTGTATGATTCCCACAGGGCTTGCGATTGCCTTGCCCGATGGTTTTGAAGCCCAGATCCGCCCCCGCTCAGGCCTGGCGGCCAAATTCGGTATTTCCATCGTCAATTCGCCCGGCACGGTCGATGCGGATTATCGTGGTGAGATGAAGGTCAACCTGATCAATCACGGCAAAGAGCCCTTCGTGGTCAATCGCGGCGAACGCATTGCCCAGATGGTGGTTGCCCCGGTCACACATATCGAATGGGCACCCGTCGCTCACCTGGATGAGACCGCACGCGGCACGGGCGGGTTTGGCTCAACCGGCGTCTAAATCAGTGCGTCGTGACAAAAGGCGCTGACATCATGGATGCGTGGATCAACGACCAGATCGCGTGGGCTCAAAGCCCGCGACAGGCGAAGGCCTTCCAGAGACCGCGCCCGGGACAGCGCCACATAGGCCTGTCCATGGGCGAACATGCCGCGTGAAAAGTCGATATAGACTTTCTCCAGCGTCAGCCCTTGGGATTTGTGAACCGTCATCGCCCAAGACAGGCGCAAGGGCATTTGCTTGAACGCCCCGACCACCGATTTGTCGATCGATTTCTTCGCTGCATCATACGTATAGGAATACCGCTCCCAGGCCGCCGGTTCGATGCGGTGCGTATCTGCTCCGGTGCGCACGCGAACCGCATCATCTTCCAGCGCGGCGACCTCTCCCATCGTACCATTCACCCAGCGCCCTGACGGGTCATTTCGGATCATCATCACACGCGCACCCACCTTCAGGATCAGAGGGTCATCCGTCGGATAGAGCCGCGGATCAAACTGACCTTCCGTACGGGACGAATAGGCTTTCATCTCGCCCGGCAGGGCATTGAGACGCGCCGTATTGATGTCATGCGCCGCCTGATTGGTCGGCGTCAGTACCACATGACTGGCACTGGCGTCGAAGCCGGTGGCTTGCGTGACGCGCTCATTAAGCAGGGCGGCCTCCCGGCCACTGACACGCGCTTCGCGGACTGCCGCCAGAATATCGATGAAGTCCGGATCGGATTGCCGGAAGACGGTATCGAGTTCGATCCGCAGGAAGCCCGCTTCCCGGAAGCCCGGCGCATTGAAGAAGAACGGCCCGCCATAAACCTCATCAAGATACTGCGCGATTTCGCCATCCACGACCGGCGGAAGCTGGGCCAGATCACCGACCACTATCATCCGCACGCCGCCAAAGGGTTCGGCGCTGTCGCGGTGCATGCGAAGCGAGCGGTCGATCGCCGCCATCATATCCGCGCGCACCATCGAGATTTCATCGATAACCAGCGTTTCCAGCTCTTTCAGAACGCGCGCATGGCGCAGGCGCTTCACGTCCTGTGGCTCGATCAGGCGCGGCGGCAGCCGGAAGAAGGAATGAATGGTCTGACCGCTCGCATTCATCGCGGCCACACCGGTGGGTGCGACGACGGCGGCCTGGCCCGCCTGCGTCTCCAGAAATCTCCGCAGAAGCGTGGTTTTGCCGGTTCCCGCCCGCCCGGTCAGGAAGATATGCGCCCCGCCTTCATTCAGCTGGCGCAATGCCGGTGTTGTTGGGTCGGAGGACGGGGCGGGAACAGTCATGAGCGCAAACTGACCTGATTGCTGCCCCAGCGCCATAGGCACATGACGCCAGCAATGCTAACCGGGCGGAATGCAGGACGATGAAATTGAACGCTATGCCCGCCATCTGGTGTTGAAAGAAATTGGCGGCCCAGGTCAGCAAAAGCTGAAAGCCGCCTCCGTGGCCATTGTTGGCGCAGGCGGGCTGGGCGGCCCGGCAGCACTCTATCTCGCCGCAGCGGGAGTGGGCCATATCCGCCTGATCGATCCCGACACGGTCAGCCTCGACAATCTGCAACGCCAGATCCAGTTTACAACAAGCGATGCCGGTGAACCGAAGGTGGCGCGCGCGGCAGCAAGCCTCTCAGCCCTCAACCCGCATATTCGTGTCGAGGCCATAGATGTGGCCTTCACGCCGGACACGGCTGACGCGCTTTTGAACGATGTCGATCTGGTGCTGGATGGTAGTGATAATTTCGAGACCCGTTTTGCCGTGAATGCCGCCAGCCTTAGAGCGCGGGTTCCGCTTGTATCCGGCGCAGTGGGCCGGTGGACAGGGCAGGTGGCCGTCTTCAATCAGGCGTCCGAAAGCGCCTGTTACCAATGCTATGTTTCCGAAGCTCCACCCGATGCGGAAACCTGTGAACGCGTGGGCGTTGTCGGGGCTCTTACCGGGGTGGTGGGCTCGATGATGGCGCTGGAAGCGATCAAGCTGATCACCGGCGCGGGCGATCCGCTATCGAACCGGATATGGCTATATGACGGACTATCCGGCGCAAGCCGGACAATCCGCCTGTCAAAAGATCCGGCCTGTAAAGCTTGCCGCGACAGAAGTGTATAGATCTGCGCGCAGAGTGCTGCGGCTCCAGACAACCCGAGTAGAAGTGCGTTTATGGCCAATCTGACCTGTCAGTTGTCCGCGAAAACGTCTTCATACTCGCCCCGGTCCGGGCCGATGGTCCGATCCATCAACTGGCGGGTGAGACGCAGAATCGAGCGCATATCTGCCCGCCTTGAGAATGAATGATCCGCCCGGTCATAAATGGCGAAGTCATGAACAATCCCTGCCCGATCCAGCGCGTCGGCCATAATCTCGGATTGCCCAAACGGGACGATGGCATCCCTTACCCCATGTGCGATGAAAACCGGCGCCGTAAACGCGCTTGCCAATTCGGTTGGTGACGTCGCTTCGAGGCGATCACGGTCCCGCCTTGGGTGACCGATCGATTGCTCCCAGTATTCACCCGCAGCGTCATCCTCGTCCTGCCAATGTTCTACAAAAGCGCGCAAGTCTGTGACCGGTGCCACCGCAAAAACGCACTGGAACCGGTCGGCAGCTGCAACGCCACCCATCAGGGCCGCATATCCGCCATAGCTGAAGCCGCCGATGCAGACACGATCTGCATCCGCGTATCCCCGGTCGAGAATGTGCGAGAGGGCGTCCATCAAATCCGACTGCATCAACCCACCCCATTCGCCATAGCCAGCTTCTGCAAAGGCCCGCCCGAACCCGGCGGACCCCCGGAAAGCGGGCTGCAGGACGGCATAGCCCGATCCAGCATAAAACTGGGCAAGCAAATCAAATCCGTAATAATCGCGGGCCTCAGGACCGCCGTGCGGCAAGAGAAGCAAGGGGGTGTCCTGACCGAGGCCATCGCGAGGCACCGTCAGATACGCAAAGAGCGGCATCCCGTCTGAGGCCGTGTATTCAATGATCCTGACTTCGCTGAGCCGCCGGTCTCTGAGGCTGGGCCGATGCGAACGAAGGTGAACTATTTCATTCCTGGAAGCATCGAACAGGTAAACAGCGCCGGGCTCGTCAGGGCCGGATACGGTGAAAATCATTCGGTTTCCACGAAATGCGTCCGGCACGATAAGGGTGTCCTCGCTGAACTCACTTCGAATACGCTCGAAATGTGGCCGCAAATCCTCGTCAAGGATCACGACCTCATTTGTCCTGTCGCTTTGGACATAGCCTAACAGCGCCCGTGATCGCGTATCGACGATGGTCCGGGTAATGTCGATTCCATCGGAACTTGCGACGGGTTGACCAAATGTGCTTGCGGCGAGATCGAACGGGTAGACGCCGACAACATCCTGACCTTCCGGGCGTCCGAAAACATAAATGCTCGAGCCGTCATCGCCATGGCCGGCAAACTCGAACTCCGGCGGAGCTTCGGCAAGTTCATTGGTGAGATAACTTGCGGTTCGCTGCCATCGGCGCTCGCCGGGTGCACGCGTATGGACCTGGAAGCGGCGCCCATTGCTTAAAACATCAACGCGCATCACAGCTTCACCACCAGACCCGCTGAACCAATACCCCGTGTTATTGTTTCCGCGTTCTATGTTCTCGGCATCGCCAGTGAACACATTCACGCGCCATAAATCGAGATTGTCGCCCCTGAAAGCCGGCATCAGGACGTGGTTCGGGTCGGACTCCAGTAGATCGGTGATCCCTGTCCAGAAGGCGTTGTTGACGTTCCGGAATACGTTGTCCCGCTCATTCTGGAACATCGCAACCGGCTGGGACGTGTCATATGGATCGAAACTCAGCGTCCGGAACACAGGAACGCTTACCCTGTGTCCGCGGTATTCGACATAGCCCATGGTTTCGATCACGATCAGCAAGCGCTGGTCATTGGCCCAGACCATGTCCCGGACGCTGAACTCCGAGAGGTCGGTCAAAGAAACCTGATCCCGGCCGGGGGAATCCAGATCAAAAATCGCAAGATTACCGCCGGACGCCCCCGCTGACCGGTAATCAACGAAAGCAAGATAGCGTCCGCTTGGTGACAGAATTGGCGAGGTCTGGTTTGCGGTTCTGAGAAAATGATCCGGGGACATCCGCGATTCAAAGCCCTGCGCCACGGCAGGCGCGTTGGCCATGCTTTGAATAAAGAGCATCGCCCCCAGAAAATTGAATAAAGAAAAGCGCATAAAGCCCCCCGTGCAAGGAGGCAGTCTAAAGGTAAAATTACCGCACTTTCAATGCCAGATTGAGCGCCGTATTCGTGTTGGTATTATGGGCTGCAAGGTATCGCGCGCGGATTTCCGTCTTCCCCGGCAGCGTCAAAATACAGCGTCGCCACCATGCGCGGCGTGCAGATAAATCCCCAGGTCCAGTCGTCGTGATAATCCGCAAGCGGGTCGGCGGCCAGAACTTCCGGCAAGCTCATTCCCGCCTCGACCATGGGCGAGATAATGGCACGCGTTTCTCTTATCATCTCAGCCGACGCCATGATGTCGTCACGCGTCGATAGCGGGCCATGACCGGCGATGACCTGCGTCTCTTCATCGGTCATCTCATAGGCGGCTTCGAGCGCAGCGATAAAGCCATCGACCGTACCACCCGATTGCAGGTCGATGAAGGGGAACCAGCCGGAAAAGAGAATGTCGCCCATGTGAAGCACATTGGCGTTTTCAAAGAAGACGATCGCATCACCATCGGTATGTGCATCCGGCAGGTGAATAGCCCGCACGGTTTCGCCATTCATATGGAAATGCAGGTCTGATCCGAAGGTCAGAATGGGCAGGAAGCCCTCGCGGTCAGCCTCTATGAATTCAAGATCAGATTCTTCGATTCTTGTGCGGATATTGTGGTGGGTCGCAATCGTCGAACCTGCGTCATGAAAGTGAGGGTTCGCGCCGATATGATCCCCATGCCAATGCGTATTGAGCACAAAGCGGGGAATGCCCTCCCCGGCAATGCTTTCGATTGCGGCTTCGATCTGCGGCCCGGTGCCCGGCAGCTGATCATCAACGAGCAGGAGGCCATCATCGCCGACCAGCAGGCCCAGATTTCCGGCAACACCCGTCGACAGCATGACGACGCCGCCGCGCAACTCTGTGATCTCGAAGTTCAACTCGCGTGCTTGCTGCGCCTGCGCAGCTGCACTGGCGGCCAGCGCTGAAACAGCCGCAATCCATACTTTCATGTCCCTGCCTCCCTGTTGGCAGATTAAAGCATAAGCCGGTTTATCGCGTGCGTCAGGAAAATCTCACTGTTTTTACCGGGTGTTCACCCCGTTGGCCGCATCTGGACAGCCATGAAAATCTATCGCCTCGTCCTTGCCATTATGGTTATCGCCTGCCCCACACCGGCCCTGTGGGCACAGCAGGCCGATACGCCGTCCGGCTTTCCGGTTCCGCGCTTTGTTTCACTGAAAGTGGGCGTGGCACATGGCCGGTCGGGGCCCAGTCAGGACCATCCCATTGCCTGGCGCTATGTACGCGCAGGCCTGCCCTTGCGTGTCACAGCTGAAGCGCCCGGCTGGCGGCGGGTGGAAGACCCGGATGGCGAAGTGACCTGGATGCACCAATCGCTGCTATCGGGCCGCCGGACGGTCTACATTCCGGTCGGGACCGAGCTGCGGATCCGGCCCGATGAAGAGGCGAATATTGAAGCCATTGTTGAGCCGGGCGCAATCCTTGATCTCGAGCGCTGCGCCGAGGGTGGTGCCGTCTGGAAGCGCAGGGGCATCATGGTTGGGCGCCAGCCGATCAGATCTGGGGAATTTTGCCGGCCGATCTGGGTCTTGAAGACGGTGCAGAACACAGCCTCGCTGCCTTGAGTGCGCCGCCCCCGCATGATACCGCTCAGCGCTGAAAGCGGTGGATATCTGACGGCTTGATCTTCCGTTCCAAATCATAATGCGGACCGTCACCGCACGGGATAACATATGACTGAACGTCCGAACGCGCTTTCGTACGAAGACTTGCTGCGCTCTGCCAGCGGAGAGCTCTACGGGCCCGGCAATGGCCAGCTGCCTGCCCCGCCCATGTTGATGATGGATCGCATCACCCACATCTCTGATGAGGGCGGAAAATATGGCAAGGGCCAGGTTATCGCAGAGCTCGATATCACCGACGACAAATGGTTCTTTGAATGCCACTTCCCCGGCGACCCGGTCATGCCGGGCTGCCTTGGTCTGGATGCCATGTGGCAAATGGTCGGCTTCTGGCTGGTCTGGGAAGGCAATCCCGGCAAAGGCCGCGCTTTGGGCTGTGGCGAGGTGAAGTTTACCGGTCAGGTCACGCCGGACGTAAGGCTGGTTCGTTACGAAATCGACATCCGCAAAGTCATCAAGCGCGGCCTTGTGCTGGGCGTCGCCGATGCCCGCCTGCTCGCCGATGGCCGTGAGATTTATAGTGCCAAAGACCTCAAGGTTGGCCTGTTCAAACCCGAGGATCTCGCCCGCCAGCAGGCTGGCTAGGTCAACTCATCAGGGAGTTTTTCATGCGCCGTGTTGTGATTACAGGGTTGGGCGTCATTTCCCCCATTGGCAACAATGCCGAAGAAGTCTCCGCCTCTCTGAAAGCGGGTAAATCCGGCATCCGCTTCATGCAGGATTTTGCCGACCATAATTTCAAATGCCAGGTCGGCGCCAAGCCTGACATCAACCCGGCCGACCATGTCGACAAGCGCGTCTACCGCTTCATGAGTGAAGGCGCAGGCTGGTGTTATATGGCGATGGAACAGGCCATTGCCGCCTCCGGCATCGCCGAAGCTGACATCTCCAACCCCCGCACCGGCATCATCATGGGTTCCGGTGGACCTTCGGCGGGTACGATTGTTGGCGCCGCTGACATCACCCGCGATAAAGGCCCGCGCCGCATCGGCCCCTTTGCCGTGCCCAAGGCGATGAGCTCGACCGCCTCAGCCACACTGGCCACACCGTTCAAAATTCTGGGCGTGAACTATTCCATCACCTCGGCCTGCACGACCTCGCTGCACTGCGTGGGCGCGGCCGCAGAGCAAATCCAGTGGGGCAAGCAGGATGTGATGTTTGCCGGTGGCTGTGAGGAAATCCACTGGGCGCTATCGAACCTGTTTGACGCCATGGGCGCCATGTCGACCAAATACAACGACACGCCAGAACACGCCTCACGGGCTTTCGACAAAGACCGCGACGGGTTTGTGGGCGGTGCCGGGGCAGGCGTTTTCGTTCTGGAAGAGTATGAGCGCGCGAAAAAGCGTGGCGCGCCGGTCCTGGCCGAGATCACCGGCTATGGCGCCACGTCTGATGGCCATGACATGGTCGCACCCTCAGGTGAAGGCGCGGTGCGCTCCATGAAGCTGGCCATGGAAACCGTTTCGGGCGGGATTGACTATCTCAACCCGCATGCCACCGCGACGCCGGTTGGCGATATCGCCGAGATGAAAGCCGTCAAAGAGGTCTTCGGCGACAAGGCCCCGATGATTTCAGCGACCAAGTCCATGACCGGTCACTCGCTAGGTGCCGCAGGTGCGCATGAGCTGGCCTATACGCTGCTTATGATGGAAGGCGGCTTTGTCGCCCCGTCGATCAACGTGTTCAATATGGACCCGGATATCGCGGCTCTGAACCTGCCGATTGTCACCGAAGCGCGCGAAGCGACACTGAATACCGCCATGTCGAATTCCTTCGGCTTTGGTGGCACGAACGGCACCGTCGTCGTCTCCAAAGTCTAGTTTAAACGAGGTTGTCTCATGTCTGATACCGTTTTCCCCAAGGGCGATCTGATGAAGGGCAAGCGCGGCCTCGTCATGGGCGTCGCGAACAAGAACTCGATTGCCTGGGGCATTGCCCAGCAGCTTTCAGCGCAAGGCGCAGAACTGGCCTTCTCCTATCAGGGTGAGGCACTGGAAAAGCGCGTGCGGCCACTGGTGGAAAGCCTGGGCGGTGAGCCTTTCATGCTCTCAGCGGATGTCACCGATGATGCGTCCATGGATGCCTGCTTCAAGGCGCTGGAAGACAAGTGGGGCACGATTGATTTCCTGGTTCACGCCATTGCTTTTGCGGGAAAGGACGAACTTGTCGGCTCTTTCACCGAAAATACCACACGTGAAGGCTGGCGCCGGGCGATGGAAATTTCGGCCTTCTCATTCGTAGACGCCGGTAAACGCGCCTCGAAACTGATGCCCGATGGCGGCTCCATGGTGACCCTTACTTATCTCGGCTCGGAACGTGTTGTGCCGTCGTATAATGTCATGGGCGTGGCCAAGGCGGCGCTGGAAGCCAGCACGCGCTATATGGCACGCGATCTCGGCCCGTCTGGTATTCGCGTCAACGCGCTGTCGGCGGGCCCGATGCGCACGCTGGCCATGGCCGGCATCACCGGCGGTAAATCCCTTATGAAAACCGGTCGCGACTGGTCAATGATGAAGGAAGACACCCGTATGGAAGGTGTAGCCGGGGCCGCGCTCTATCTCCTGTCTGATTTGGGACATTCCTGTACCGGCGAAACCCTGCATGTCGATGCAGGTTTCCACGCCGTTGCTGTGCCCAGCACGGATGAGGATGAGTAGGGGTAAGCCCAAGCCCTAAAGACAAACCCCGCCGGATCGCTCCAGCGGGGTTTTTCTTGGCCGTTAGCTGACTGGGCCTATTGCCCTGCGCCATCACCTGACGGTTCCGAACGGGTGCGCGGATCATCTTCCGGCAACACCCAGGTGTTTAGCCAGTCGATGGATTCCGCCAGCACATGCAGAACGCTCTCGCGTCCGCGATAGCCATGGCTTTCATGAGGCAGCATCACAAGCCGCGCCGTTCCGGCATTGCCTTTCACCGCTGCAAACATGCGTTCGGACTGCATGGGGAAGGTGCCGGAATTATTGTCCACCTGACCATGGATCAGAAGGATCGGCTCATTGATGTCATCGGCATGCATGAAGGGCGACAGTTCGAAATAGGTATCCGGAGCCGCCCAGAAAGTCCGGCGTTCTGACTGGAAACCAAACGGCGTCAGCGTGCGGTTATACGCGCCCGAGCGGGCAATCCCTGTACGGAAGAGGTCACTCGCCGCCAGGAGGTGCGCCGTCATGAACGCCCCATAGGAGTGACCGGCAATCGCGACACGATCCCCATCACTGATGCCCCGGCGAACGGCTTCGTCAATTGCGGCTTCCGCCGACAGCACCAGCTGCTCGATGAAGGTGTCATTGACCGTTTCCGGGTCATCCCCCACCACCGGCATGGTGGCGTTTTCCAAAAGGGCATAGCCCTGCGTCACCAGAAAGCGCGGGCTGGTCCCGGCCACGCGGGTAAATTGATGCGGTGAGCCCCGCACCTGACCGGCGGTGGCGGCATCATTATATTCCAGCGGATAGGCCCAGATCAGAAGCGGCAACGGACCGTCACGCTCCACATCATAGCCGGCGGGCAGATACAGCGTGGCCGACAGCGAGACGCCATCTTCCCGCTCATAGGTGATCAGCTCGCGATAGATGTCGTTGAGCTGCGGGTGCGGGTTGGCAAACTCCGTGATGGCCCGCACCTCACCGTCGCCATTCAGGCGCACATTCGGCGGCGTGATCGGGTCCTGATAGGACGTCAGGAAGGCCGAGCCATCCGGCTCCACCAGGCCAATCACGCTCTCAAGATTGTCACCGGAATTGCGCCACAGCTCTTCCGCCTCGAAGGTTTCAAAGCTGACGCGGTTCAGGAAAGGCCGGTTGCCCTCCGGGGTCGCGCCCGTGCCGGTAAAGTAAAGAAATCCGTCCTGAACTGCAGCAACAGACCGGCCAAACTCATTCCGGACGGTCTGGGGCGAGCCCGGATCGGCATAGCTGTCCTGCAGATTGCGTTCTTCTGCCAGGCGTGGCTCTGCACCCGGATTGGCGAAATCAACCACCCAGCGGCGGACAATCCGCGTATCGCGATCATATTCCACCGCAATTGCTGTTTCGCCTTGCGAGGTAAATTGCGCGCCGAAATAACGATCTTCCGTACGCACCACCTCAACCGGCTCGCCATCAAAGGGTGCATCCAGCATCCAGACACTGTCGCGCTGGTCTGCCTCCACGCGAGGGTCGCCACCGTCCAGAGCTTCCGCCCAGACGACACGCGCCGGATGGGAGGCCTGCCAGCCGACATTACGACGGCCGGAAATCACCCCGCCAATCGGTACATTATCGGCGATCGGCTGTTGGGCGATCTCGGCAATCTCATTGCCGTCCAGATCAATCACATAGGTGCGGTCGGCAAAGCGCGACCACGGCACATCGTAGGAGAAGGGCTGGAGCATTTCCCCGATCAGGATCATCTCCCCACCCGGGGCCGGATCAGCGGAATAGAAAAAGCCCGGCTCACCCACAGGGCGCGCACGGCCGCGGCGGACATTCACAGCCACCAGCTGGGATTCTGCCAGCCAGGCAAACAGCGCCGCATCATGGGCATCTTCCAGAAGGTCCTGATAGGTCCGCACCGGAGCTTCATAGCCGCCGGCTTCCTGAATCACCGGACCCGCCGGAACCAGCGGACGTTCAGGCATGGGGCCGCGATTTGCCGGAATGGTATTGACGAGAAGAGTTTCGCTGTCCGGCATCCAGCGGATCGGATCGAAGACGGCATTCACGCCTTCGGCAATCACTTCGCGGGCGCGAGCGCGCTCCATATCCGCCACCCAGACCGAAAGCGTATCGCCTTGCGTCACGACGAAAGCGGCATAGCGGCCATCCGGCGACCAATCAAAATTCGATAGGCCGACATCTTCCGGCAGATCAATCTCGCGCTCTTCACCCGTCGTGACATTAATCACTGACAGGCCAATCGCCGTGCGCGGCCCATGACGGCCATTCGTCACCGCATCGAGCCGCATACCGGCCAGGCGTTCCATCGGGCGCGCCAGTTCAGACACTGGCGGCAGGCTTTCGCGATGGATCAAGAGCAGGTGCTGGCGGTTCGGCGAAAACGTCGTCCAGGGCGCGTTCGGCGCATCGACGATGTCGACGATATCCTGAGGCGGCAACCGATAGGCTTCGTCCTGCGCCATGGCGGCGCTGCCCAGCATCAAACCAAAAGCTGCCAAAGCGCCCGTGATGGAACGCGCTGTCTTACCGATCATGAAATCCTCCCAAAAAAGACGGGCCCGCTCAGAAATAGGGCGGGCCAGTCCGTTCGGCGACAGTTTAACCGGGGATTGGGTCTGGCGTCCTGAAAAATCGGTAATGATTGAACGCTGGACTATTCGGCGGCTTGCGGGTGCGGTGTCGGTCTTGTGTCGGCACGCAGCTTCAATCCCAAAACCGGCCGCAGAGGCGGGATCCGGCGGATGAGCTCAAAGCCAATTATGCAACCACCAATCGTGATCCCGGTCACCAGCGCAAATTCCAGCGGCCCACCCAACGCCATGCCGGTCAGCCATTGGCCCGCCACAACCGTGATCGTCTGGTGCAAAATGTAATAGGGAAAAATCGCCTCGGTCAGATAACGGCGGGCCGGCCCATCGCGATTCAGGAATTTATGCGCCAGCGCCGCCAGAGTCAGGATGATCGTCCAGGAATAGACCACACGCGCAATCCGGGCGGCCCACAGCCAGGCTTCATTCTCAACAGCCCGGTCCCAACTCATATAGCTGAAGAAGAGACCCGCCATCGCGATCAGCGTGACTGCCCCGGTCAGGGGAAGGGCGCGATAGACGCCTGCCCACATGTCCCGGTTCTTCGCGATCAGATATCCATAAATCAGGAAGGTGAGGCTGTTGGCGTGATTGGCCCAGTCATCAAACAGGGCATGGGTGGTTGGAAACTGCGGGACCAGCACAAGGCGATAGATCAGGAGCGGGACGACCGGCAGGGCGATCAACAGGATGGGTCCCATAATCGGGCGCGCAAGCAGGCGTCCAAGAGCGGCCATGGCCTTGCCATCTGCCACCCATCTCAGAACCGGCAAAAACGGCACCAGAAGCAGGGAGTAAACAAAGAGATAGACCACATACCAGAGATGATTCCAGGTCGGCGTGTGGACGCTCCAGGGCCCGCCCCATTCGCCTGCATAAGATCGGTAAAACTCAAGAAAACCGCCGGAAAACTGACCCGTTCGTGTCACCTCGACATAAGTTTGCGGTGCCACGATCACATACATGCCGAACAGAATGACCGGGAAGAGCCGCCAGACCCGGTCGCGCCCAAAAGACAAGCTGCCCAGCTTGTCCGACAGGAAGCGGATCGCCACGCCGGAAATGAAGAAAAGCAAGGGCAACCGCCACGGGCTTGAGAGCCACATGAAGGGCTCGATGACATCAGTCTGGTAGGCACTCGCTGCGTGCCAATCAGCTTCGGTGTAGAAAACGCCGATGTGATAGAAAATCAGCAGCCCAAAAGCGAGAATCCGCAGCCAATCGAGATCGTGACGGCGGGTGAAAACAGCACTTGGATTAAGAGGGGTCGAGGACATGATGTGGCGCTCCGGCGATCAACCCGCCGAATGAAGCCGAAAACGCAAAATGCTGCGACAAGCCGGGGATTGATGACGGCTATTGGGGTCAAACAGCTGCGTGGAAGGGGTGAAAGGCGGCAGGCGGGGGCGAGCGGCAGAGCCTGGTCTTGCCAGTTAATCGACCTATGGCAGACTTGACGCCATGAGCGATACGGACTTTCAGCGCGAACAGGAAGCCGAAGCCCGGGTGGGCCGTCAGGCTTTTCTGGTTTCGGCATTGATTGTGTTGATGGTCTGGATCATCAGCTCAACCTCGATCCTGATCGAGCGCGACCTCGCGGGCATCGAGGCGCCCTGGCTGGAACCCTGGATACGCGAAGGCACTAGCCCGCTTATCATCATTCCGCTCTTTTTTCTGATCCGCTGGATCGAAAAGCAGGGCCCGATCAGTCCGAGCGTCTGGAAGCGGTCGCTGATAATCCACATTGGCGGGAGTCTCGTTTTTGCCGCGATTGTGATTGCCTGGATGGCGCTTTTTCGCGCAACCGCCTGGCCCTTGCTCTTCGGGCGAAGCTATGACCTGTTCAATGATACGCCGGGCCTCGTCTTCATCTATGAATACCGTAAACTCTTGCCGGCCTATTTTGGCCCGCTCGCCCTGATCTATGTCTTCCGTGAGTTTGAAATGGCGCGGCTGGAGCTCGACGCGGCGCGCCAAGAAGCACGCTCCACCCAACGCCTCACGCTGAAATGTGGCGGCCGTCAAATCTATATCGAGGCCAACGGCTTCATGAGCGCCAAGGCCGCCGGTAACTATGTAGAAGTGCGCACGCCGACGGGCGAACATCTCGCCCGCATGACCCTCGCAGAACTCGAAAAACAGTTGACTGAAGCGAGTGTCGATGCGGTCCGCGTGCACCGCTCCTGGTTGGTCAATCAGGCAGCGATTACCGAAATCTCGCCGACCGGCGAAGGGGATGTAACGCTGACCCTCTCAGATGGGTCGCGCATTCCCGGCAGCCGCCGCTATCGGGACCGCTTGAAGGCGGCGTAGAAAAACCCCGCCGGATCGCTCCAGCGGGGTTCTTGGTTTCAGCAAAACTGAGACAAAAGGCTATTCCTCTTCGTCAGAGGCTTTTTCTTCTTTTTTGATCTCTTCGCCAGACTCCTGATCGACGACTTTCATCGACAGGCGAACCTTGCCGCGATCATCAAAGCCCATCAGCTTGACGTAGACCTCATCGCCTTCGGCGACGACGTCTTTGGGATGACCAACGCGCTCATTCTTCATTTGAGAAACGTGCACGAGGCCGTCTTTCGGACCGAAGAAGTTCACGAAGGCACCGAAGTCCATCACTTTGACGACCTTGCCTTTGTAGATCTCGCCCACTTCCGGCTCCGCAGTCAGGCTGTGGATCCAGTCGAGTGCCGCGCGGATGGATTTGCCATCCGGCGAGGACACTTTGATGACGCCGTCATCATTGACGTCGACCTTGGCACCGGTGACTTCCACGATCTCGCGGATCACCTTGCCGCCTGTCCCGATCACATCGCGGATTTTGTCCGTCGGAATGGTGATCGTTTCGATGCGCGGTGCGTACTCGCCGACTTCTTCACGGGCCGTGCCAAGCGCTTCATTCATCTTGTCGAGAATGTGCAGGCGGCCGCCCTTGGCCTGATCCAGCGCCGTTTTCATGATGTCTTCGGTGATACCAGCAATCTTGATGTCCATCTGCAGCGAGGTGACGCCTTCGGTCGTACCCGCCACTTTGAAATCCATATCGCCGAGATGATCCTCATCCCCGAGAATATCGGAGAGAACCGCCACACCGTCCGGATCCTTGATGAGACCCATCGCGATACCCGAAACCGGGCGCGTGATCGGCACACCGGCATCCATCATCGCCAGAGAAGCACCACACACAGTCGCCATGGAAGACGAGCCGTTGGATTCGGTGATCTCGGAGACCAGGCGGATGGTGTAAGGGAAGCTTTCCGCATCCGGCAGAACGGCGCGAACCGCACGCCAGGCCAGCTTGCCATGGCCAATTTCACGGCGGCCCGGAGCCAGACGGAAGCTGGTTTCACCCACCGAGTAAGGCGGGAAGTTATAATGGAGCATGAAGCGCTCCTTATAGGTTCCCGTCAGCGCGTCGATGAACTGCTCGTCTTCACCCGTGCCCAGAGTCGCCACGACCAGACCTTGCGTTTCACCACGCGTAAACAGCGCAGACCCGTGCGTGCGCGGCAGAATGCCGGCTTCAGAGACGATGTCGCGAACTTCGTCCAGCTTGCGGCCATCAATCCGCTTGCCGGTCTTGATGATGCCGCCGCGAACGATGGAGGATTCCACCGATTTCAGCACATCACCGAGGACCACGCCCGGAATGCCGTCCGGATTTTCTTCGCTTTCGCCCAGAGCTTCCTTGGCCTTGTCTTTCGCCGCACCGACCGCTGCATAGCGCTCGGTCTTGTCGGTGATGGTGTAGGCGGCAGCCAGATCGGCTTCGACCAGCTCGCGAACCTTGGCTGCGACGTCGGAATGGTCTTCCGGCGCAAATTCCCAAGGCTCTTTGGCCGACTTTTCAGCCAGCTTTATGATTGCGTCCAGCACCGGCTGGAACTCTTTCTGGCCGAACATGACCGCGCCGAGCATGATGTCTTCGGCCAGCTCTTTGGCTTCGGACTCCACCATCATCACGGCGTCATGCGTGCCCGCGACCACCAGGTCGAGCTCGCTGTTTTCCATGTCATCAACCAGCGGGTTGAGAACATATTCGCCATCGATATAGCCCACGCGTGCCGCGCCGATCGGACCCATGAAGGGCAGACCGGAAATGCAGAGCGCCGCAGATGCGCCGATCATGGCGACCACATCCGGGTCATTTTCCATGTCGTGCGACAGAACCGTCAGCATCACCTGGACTTCATTCTTGAAGCCTTTCGGGAAGAGCGGACGGATCGGACGGTCGATCAGGCGGGAGGTCAGCGTTTCCTTTTCAGTCGGCCGGCCCTCACGCTTGAAAAAACCGCCAGGAATCTTTCCGGCGGCAAAGTATTTTTCCTGATAGTTGACGGTCAGCGGGAAAAAGTCGGCTCCCGGCTTGACGTTTTTGACGCCAACGGCGGTCGCCAGGACCGTCGTTTCGCCATAGGTGACCATGACAGCGCCGTCCGCCTGGCGGGCGACTTTGCCGGTCTCGAGGGTCAGCTCACGGCCGCCCCATTCAATTGTTTCTTTGTGAATTTCAAACATCTCGTACGTGCTTTCATCCCGTCTCGGATAAAAAGATCTAGCGGCGCAGACCCAACTTCTCGATGACCGCTTTATAGCGGGCTTCGTCTTTTGCTTTCAGATAGTCGAGAAGACGGCGGCGCTGAGACACCATCTTAAGAAGGCCACGACGGGAGTGATTGTCCTTCTTGTGGGTTTTGAAGTGTTCCGTGAGGTTGGAGATACGTTCCGACAGGATCGCGATCTGAACTTCCGGAGAACCGGTATCGGCCTTGCCTTGGGCAAACTCGTTGATAAGCGCGCCTTTGCGCTCTTGCGTAATCGACATCGGATTTCCTTTCTTCGCCCGCTTAGGGCATTGGTCAGTTGTGATTAAACACCCGGGACGGCTGAAACTTGCCGGCCTGGGCCTCGCCAAGAGCGACCGCCATCTCCCCGCACATCGCAACCGCTATTCGAGACCCGTCTTTGCCGGAAATGTCTCGGGGGCGTCGAAGCGCGCGAAGCTCCTGCGCAATGCGCGGAAGCAGGACGATGGCACGTCCCTGGCGAATTTGAGTGGCTTCATCCTCGGTTATGGCCAGCGCCGGGATGTCGTCCAGCGCGGTCTCAACCGGGGCAAGCCCCTCAAAAGCGCGGCCCTTATGGGCCAAATCCGCCAATTCGTCCAGCGATATGGCAGAAGTTTCTTCAAACCCGCCCACGCGGGTTCTTCGCAGGGCCGAGATATGCCCTTCCGTGCCGAGTTCAAACGCCAGATCGCGCGCCAGGGAGCGCACATACGTGCCCTTGCCGCAATCCATTTCAAAGGCGGTTTCATCCGCCGATAGCGTATCGACAATCTCCAGTCGCTCTATGCGGACCGGGCGGGGATCAAGCTCGACCTCGACACCGTCACGCGCCAGATCATAGGCCCGCTCGCCCTTCACCTTGATGGCAGAAAATTTTGGTGGCACCTGATCAATCTCGCCAATGAAATCCGGCAGGATCGCTTCAATCTCATCTCGTGTCGGCCGGATGTCGGAGGTCGCGGTGACCTCGCCTTCCGCATCGAGCGTATCAGTGGTCACGCCCCAGCGAATGGTAAAGCGATAGGTTTTATCGCCTTCCTGTGCGATCGGGACGGTCTTGGTCGCTTCCCCCAACGCGACAGGCAACAGCCCTGTCGCCAAAGGGTCGAGCGTACCGGCATGACCGGCTTTCTTCGCGTCGAAAATACGCCTGACTTTCGACACCGCCTGCGTAGAAGTCACATCCAGTGGCTTGTCCAGCAAGACCCAACCATGAATGTCCTGGCCCTTCTTGCGGCGGCCCATCTAGTCGTCGACCTCATCCGCCAGACCCGGGTCGAGATCGCGTTTGACGGAAGGTTGGGCTAGCAATTCATCAATGCGGCTGGCTTGATCAAACCGGTCGTCGGCCACAAAGCGAAGCTCGGGCGTAAACTTCATCTCGATCTGCTTGCCCAGCCGGCCACGTAGGAATCCCGCACACCGGTTCAGCCCACCGGCCACAGCTTCGCGATCACCTGCGCCCAGCGGCGCCACAAAGACCCGTGCGGTCTTCAGGTCCGGCGCAGCCCGCACTTCAGTGATGGTCACATCCACGCCCTGCAGGGCAGGGTCGCGCAATTCCTCACGTTGAAGAATCTCCACCAGCGCATGGCGCACCAGCTCACCGGCCCGCAATTGTCGCTGCGAAGGCAGTTTTGCGCCCATTTGGGGAGAGCCGTGACGGGTCATTTATATCTCTTTCCAGTGCGCCGGGATCGGACCGAGGGCACCGCTTTTCACGTTGATGCGAAAGGAGCTATGGATCAGAGCGTACGCTCGACTTCTTCGACCTCGAAGCATTCAATCAGGTCGCCCTTCTGAATGTCTTCATAATTCTCGAACGCCATACCGCACTCTGTCCCGGCGCGCACTTCCGGCACTTCATCCTTGAAGCGCTTCAGCGTCTTCAGCTTGCCCTCATGGATCACCGTGTCATCGCGCAGAAGACGCACGCCCGAGCCACGCTTCACAACGCCCTCGGTCACCTGACAACCCGCCACCTTGCCAACCTTGGAAATATTGAACACTTCCAGGATTTCGGCGTAACCGATAAAGGTCTCGCGTTTTTCCGGTGCCAGCATGCCTTCCAGCGTGCCTTTGACGTCGTCGATTAGGTCATAGATCACCGAATAATAGCGGATCTCAACGCCTTCCTGTTCGGCCAGGTCGCGTGCTTGCTTATTGGCACGGACGTTGAACGCAAACACCGGAGCGCCCGAGGCTTTCGCCAGCAGGATGTCCGACTCATTCACACCACCAGCGGCCTGGTGAATAACCCGCGCCTGAACTTCTTCATTCCCGATCTTTTCAAGCGATTGCGTGATGGCTTCAGCCGAGCCCTGCACGTCCGCTTTTACCACCAGCGGCATTTCCGACACATCACTGGTCTTCAACCGCGCCAGCATCTGTTCCAGCGACGCGCCACCCGTCCCGGCAGCGGCCGCAGACTGACGCTTCTGGCGTTGGCGGTAGTCCACAATCTCACGCGCGCGCGCTTCATTGTCGACCACGGCGAATAATTCACCCGGTTCCGGAGCCCCATCGAGACCCAGAATTTCGGCCGGCTGTGACGGGCCTATGGATTTCAGTTGCTGGTTCCGCTCATCAATCAGCGCCCTGACACGACCCCATTGAGCCCCGGCGACAACGATATCGCCGCGCTTGAGTGTGCCGCGTTTAACAAGAACGGTGGCCACAGAGCCCCGGCCCGGTTCGACCTGGCTTTCCACCACAACGCCGTCAGCCGGACGGTCCGGATTGGCTTTCAGTTCCAGCAATTCCGCCTGCAGCGAAATAGCGTCGGTCAGCTCGTCCAGGCCGGTTTTCTTCAGCGCCGAGACTTCAATCGCTTGTGTCTCTCCGCCCATGCTTTCGACGATCACCTCGTGTTGCAAAAGGTCGGTCAGGACTTTTTGCGGGTTCGCGCCTTCGCGGTCCATCTTGTTGACGGCCACAATGATCGGCGCTTCGGCCGCTTGGGCGTGTTTGATGGCTTCAACGGTTTGCGGCATCACGCCATCATCCGCAGCAACCACAAGAATGACGATATCGGTCGCCATTGCACCCCGAGACCGCATCGCGGAGAAGGCCGCATGGCCAGGCGTATCCAGGAAGGAAATCCGGTCGCCCGATTTCAGCTTCACCTGATAGGCACCAATGTGCTGGGTGATACCGCCCGCTTCCCCGGCGACCACATCGGTTTCGCGCAAGGCATCCAGCAGCGAGGTTTTGCCGTGATCGACATGGCCCATCACGGTCACAACCGGCGGACGCGGCTTTTTCGTGTCTTCCGGATCGTCTTCCTCGATGAAGCCTTCTTCAACGTCGGATTCCGATACACGTTTCGCGATATGCCCGAAATCTTCGATGATCAGCTCGGCTGTATCGAGATCAAGCACGTCATTCACACGGACCATCTGGCCCTGCTTCATCAGATATTTGACGACATCAGCAGCCCGCTCAGCCATCCGGCTGGCAAGTTCCTGCACGGTAATCACTTCCGGCAACACGACTTCGCGCTGGATCTTCTCGCGCTCACCGCCTTCCTGGCGGCGCTGTTTTTCGCGCTCGCGGGCGCGGCGCACAGAGGCCAGCGACCGCTGACGGTCTTCATCTCCATCCAGAATGTTCTGGATAGTCAGCTTGCCTTTCTGACGGCCGCGGTCCGGTTTGGCGCGTGCCTTGTCCGGGGCTGACCGGCCAGGGCCGGCGCCTTTCTTTTTCACCCGGCCACCCATGCTTTCCAGCATGTCGTCAGGAGACGGCGGCACTTCCCGGCCGCGGCTGGACTCTTTTTGTTTCGGCGCTTCACGGCGAGCAGGGGCCTCGGCATCCGCCTTGGCGGCAGCCGCTGCAGCTTCGGCTTCCACCTCTGCTTCACGCTTGCGGCGCTCGGCCTCTTCAGCCTCCTCGGCTTCGCGGCGCTGTTTTTCTTCCAGCAGGCGCTGTTCTTCTTCCGCCCGCTGTTTGCGCTCAACCTCTTCAGCCTGGCGCTTTTCTTCTTTTTGGGCCGCTTCAGCACGCGCACGCTGAATGGCGCGCTGACGCGCGACGAGCTCTTCCTCGGAAAGACCCAGCTCACGTGCCTTAGCCGCCAAAGCGGACTCGTTCTTCTTTGGCGCAGCGCCAGAAGCCGCAGGCTTGGCGCCTGGCGTATTACCACCCGCGCCGCCGGATTGCGGCGTAACTACACGCTTGCGCTTTTTCTCGACCACGACAGACTTGGACCGTCCGCGCGCAAAGCTTTGCTGCACGGTTCCGGAACCGCCCCGGCTCAAGGAAAGCGGTCGGCGGCCTGATCCACCCTGATTTCGATCGTCACTGTCGCTCATGCGAACCCTTATACCACGGCCTGATACGCGGAATAACCACCGGCGGCCATACGACCGGTGTCCCTCTTCCAAGTCCACCAAGGCTTGAAGGCCCGCTAACCTAGCCAGCTTCCGCCTTGATTCAACCACTCTTCTCCGCTTGCGCGCCCGGATCGAGTTCCCGGAAGCCCGCAAGCCTGTTCATCACGTATCCGAACGACCGCGCTTGCGGACTTTCGGCCAGAACGGCATGGACAACATGATCGCGCCCCAATGCCGCTCCCAATTCTTCTGCCGCGAAACATCCGCAAACAGGAACACTGCCCCATTTTGCAAATGTCAGCCGGTCAAGCTTTGACCGGCCATCCGCCGCACCATCGCTGGCCTCTAGCCGCCAGGCCGGACGGTTGGCTTTGATCGCCAGCCTTGCGGCATCCATGCCCACCGCAAGCTGGCCTGACCTCCGCAACAGGCCCAGCAGCGACAGGGCCCGCTGAGCCAACCCGGCATCAACCTGATCTGCCAGACCCGCCAACGCCTTCCCGCCTTTGAGCGCCCGCGACAGATGACCCTTGCCAACCGCCGTCTCCACGCTCTGTCGGTCTGCCTCAACCCAGGCACCCCGTCCCGGAAGCTTTGAGGCCAGATCAGGAACAATTCCGCCTTGCGGATCGATCACAAACCGGATCAGCTCTGTCTCGGGCCGGGTGTCCCGGCTGATCAGGCCGCGCCGCTCGCGCATATGTCAGCCTCGCCCTAGCTCTTGTTCTCGCCTTCTCCGCTCTCAGCCGGCGCATCGAAATCAACGCCCAGCGCGGCGGCCTCGGCCTCCAAAGCGTCAAGATCCATATCGGCGATATCAATCTCACCGCCCTCTTCACCCTCGGACTCCTCGGGTTCCGGCTGAGGCAGATCTTCTTCGGAAATCCAGCCAGCCGCGACGCGGGCTTTCAGGATCAAAAGCTCGGCGTCGTCCTGAGACAGCTCGAACGATTCCAGAATACCCGGCTCGCGCACGCGCTCGCCATCACGGGTCTCAAACCAGCCGCGCAGATCATCGGGTGTGAACCCGGCAAGGTCGTCTGCAGTTTTCACGTCATTTTCGCCCAGTGCGACCGCTATTTTCAAATCGACGCCATCAATCTCCAATAGCGCATCTTCAACGCCCAACTCTTTACGCTTCGCGTCTTGCTCGGCTGCGACCTTGTCCAAATGCTCACGCGCCCGCGTCTGGATCTCGACGGCCGTATCATCATCGAAGCCTTCGATAATGGCGATCTCGCCCAGCTCGACATAGGCAAGCTCTTCAACGCTCTCGAAACCTTCGGTCGCCAACAGCTGCGCGATGACTTCATCAACGTCCAAAGCTTCCATGAAGGTCGCCGTCCGCTCGGCAAACTCTTTTTGCCGGCGCTCGGATTCTTCCTGCTCGGTCAGGATATCAATCGACCAGCCAGTCAGTTGCGAAGCCAGACGGACATTCTGACCACGGCGGCCAATGGCCAGTGACAATTGGTCATCCGGCACCACGACTTCAATCCGCTGATCGTCTTCGTCCAGAACGACCTTGGCGACTTCTGCCGGCTGCAGCGCGTTCACGATGAAAGTCGCTGGATCCTGGTTCCAAGGAATGATGTCGATCTTCTCGCCCGCCAGTTCAGACACAACGGCCTGAACCCGCGAGCCACGCATACCGACACAAGCGCCCACAGGGTCAATCGAGCCGTCATTAGAAATGACCGCGATTTTCGCGCGCGAACCCGCATCGCGGGCCACGGCAGGGATCTCGATAATACCTTCATAAACTTCCGGTACTTCCTGCGCGAACAGCGCGGCCATGAAGTCCGGATGAGCACGCGACAGGAAAATTTGCGGACCGCGCACTTCGCGGCGCACATCATAGATGTAAGCGCGGACGCGGTCGCCATTCTTCAGGTTCTCGCGCGGGATGCCATCATTACGGCGGACAATACCTTCGGCGCGGCCCAGATCGACAAACACATTGCCATATTCAACACGCTTGACGATGCCATTGATGATCTCGCCAACGCGGTCCTTGTATTCCTCAAATTGACGCTCACGCTCGGCATCACGGACTTTTTGCGTGATGACTTGCTTGGCCGTCATGGAGGCCACACGGCCAAACTCAATCGGCGGCAATTCTTCAGAGAAGACCGTGCCGATCTCGGCATCCGCTTCCAGTTTTTTTGCCTCGCCCAGGCTGATTTCCTGGGATTCGTTTTCAACCTCTTCGACAACCGTCGTGCAGCGGGTCAGCGACATCTCACCGGTTTGCGGGTCGATCTTGGCGCGAATGTCCAGCTCGGCCCCATAGCGAGAGCGGGCGGCCTTTTCGATGGCTTCCTCGATCGCTTCTATGACGATGGATTCATCAATCGCCTTTTCCTGAGCCACGGCTCGCGCGATGGCGAGCATTTCGGTCTTGTTTGCGCTGACGCCGATATTCATGGCGTATCTCCACTGTTGTCGCTGGGCTGGCGGGTGGCCAGATCAGCCTTGATCAATTCATCGGTCATGACGAGCTTGGCATCCGCAATCCACTCAAAAGGAATGAGCGCGGTCTCGTCTTCATTGGGCAGATCAATCAGCACCGAGTTGTCCTCGAAGCCGGCCAACATGCCAGTGAATTTCTTGCGGCCCTCGACCAGACGGTCGAGTTCCAGCTTGGCTTTAAAGCCAGCCCAACGCTCGAAATGCGCCGGCGCGGTCAAGGGCCGATCGATACCGGGCGAGGAAACTTCCAGATTGTACTCGCCTGAGATCGGGTCCTGTTCCTCTAGAACATCGGACAGCGCGCGGGACAGTTTCGCGCAATGCTCGACGTCCATTGTGCCGTCGGAATTCTCGGCCATGATCTGGACGGTCTGCTTTTTGCCTGACTTCACCCGGATACGGACGATTTCCATGTCCAGAGCCGCCGCAACCGGCGTCACCAGAGCATCGATCGCTTCATCCTGAACCGTGCGTGTCCGCAAGACCTTGCCTCTCATCCGGCCAACAAAAACGGCGGCCCCGAACCGGAGCCGCCGACAGATGTTATCCAACATCAATCGAACGTGATGCCAGCCATATACGCTTGATGGGCTTTGAGTGCAAGGCAGCGCTCACAGGTCAAACACTCGAACGTGACCGCCGACCGTCTTGCATGTCATCAGTATCCCGGCGATTTGCGGGCCACATCTGGACCGGGAAGGACAAGATCATGATGAAGACCCTGCAACTGGCCATTCTGGCAATTTTCGTATCTGCCGCGAACGCGCAGGCTAACGACGCAAGTTACGCCCCCATCAGGATTGACGGCACGCAACTGAACCGCGCCGAGCAATACATCAGCGAGAGCGGCGTGGCGCTT
The DNA here is from genome assembly GCF_965228115.1 of Hyphobacterium sp. GTDB lineage: Bacteria > Pseudomonadota > Alphaproteobacteria > Caulobacterales > Maricaulaceae > Hyphobacterium. Next base: position 1,804,625 of record NZ_OZ245794.1, read on the forward strand.
CATGGCTACGATACGGTTGCTTATCACTCCCTTGGCGAGGCCACGCCCGGCCGCGCCGATATCTCTGCGACCTATAATGACGCCTTGTGGTTCTTTTCGACCCAGGCCCACCGGGCGGCTTTCCTGGCCGATCCGGCACGATATGGGCCCGCCTATGATGGCCACTGCGCCTTTGCGGCAGCCCATGGTGCAAGGGCAGCCGGCAATCCACTCAACTGGACCATCATCGATGGCCAGCTCTTTTTAAATGTGAACCCGAACGCCCACCGGTTGTTTCTGGAGGACGCAGAGAACTTCATTGATCGCGGCGTCGCGTATTGGAACGATACAGACGAACCACTCTCAGCGGCTGATCGTGCGCGTCCGCTCAGCAATGTCAGGGGCGAGGTGACAGCGGACTAGCACCGGATGAATTCAAAAAAGACTGGGATGCAATCTCCGAGATTCTTGGTTTCATACCGCGTCGTAAGATGATCAGCTGGCGGCTGGCGCCAGTCATCAGCCTCTCGCGCCTGCCAGGCGAGTTGATCATTCTGACGCAGCACGAAAAGCGCGTGATCGGCATAGGATTTGACATCCGTTGCCACACGTAACTGCCCGCTAGGCCTTAGCAACCGCGCAAATTCAGCGGTCGTGTCGTCCTGGACAAGCCGGCGCTTCGCATGGCGCGCCTTCGGCCATGGGTCCGGGAAGAGTAGATAGATCCGGTCCAGGCAAGCATCCGGCATCCGCGCCATCACATCGCGGGCATCGCCCTCCATCAAACGGACATTGGTCAACCCAGCCTCGTTGATCTGGGTCAGCGCCTTGGCCACCCCGTTTATGAAGGGTTCAACGCCGAGAAAGCCTGATTCCGGATTGCGCGCCGCTTGCCCGCTTAAATGCTCGCCGCCGCCAAAGCCGATTTCGAGCACATAACGGGACTTTCCCGGTAACAGATCGTCGGGGCTCACATTGCCGTCCGCCGGAATAGCAATAGTCGGCAAAAACTCGTCCACCAGCTTTTGCTGGCGCGCGGACAAGCTACGCGACTTCGTCCGGCCAAATGTACGGAGAGGTTTGGCCTCAGGCGAGGGATTTGAGCTCATCGACCAAGTCCAGCTTCTCCCAGGAGAAGCCGCCATCGTCATCCGGATTACGGCCGAAATGCCCGTAAGCCGCCGTACGCGCATAGATCGGACGCGACAGACCCAGACGCTCCCGAATGCCCCGTGGAGACAGGTCAGCGATCTGCATTAGCGCATCTTCGACTTTGGCTTCTTCCGCCTGACCCGTTCCATGGAAATCAACATAAAGCGAAAGCGGCTTTGAGACGCCGATCGCATAGGAAACCTGGATCGTGCACTTGTTGGCCAGGCCAGCCGCAACGACATTTTTTGCCAGCCAGCGGCAGGCATAGGCCGCCGACCGGTCAACCTTGGTTGGATCCTTACCCGAGAAAGCTCCACCGCCATGCGGGGCCGCCCCCCCATATGTGTCGACAATGATCTTCCGACCCGTCAGGCCTGCATCCCCATCCGGTCCGCCAATCACGAAATTGCCGGTCGGGTTGACGTAGAACTCGTCTTCCGGCGGGAACCAACCCTCCGGCAATACGTCCTGCACAATCGGGCGGACCAGCTCCCGGATATCCTCCGGCGAATAGCCTTCCGTGTGCTGGGTCGAGACAACGACCGAAGTTACACCGACAGGCTGGCCGTTCTCATACTTCAGCGTCACCTGGGATTTTGCGTCTGGCTCAAACTCGGGCCGGGCACCGGTTTTTCGCTGCCGCGCCATTTCTTTGAGGATCTGGTGCGAATAGAGAATGGGCGCAGGCATCAACACATCGGTTTCATCTGTGGCATAGCCGAACATGATGCCCTGATCGCCCGCGCCTTCATCCTTATTGCCGGACGCATCCACGCCCATGGCGATATCTACAGACTGCTCGTGTAGATGGTTTGAAAACTCGGCGGTGCGCCAGTGAAACCCGTCCTGCTCATAACCGATGTCGCGGACAGCGGCGCGTGCAACAGATTCGATCTCGTCAGAACTGATCGGCGTTCCGGCGCGAACTTCGCCTGCAAGTACGATACGGTTGGTGGTCGTCAGCGTCTCACAAGCCACCCGCGCTTCCGGATCCCGACCCAGATACAGGTCAACCACGGCATCCGAAATCCGGTCACAAACCTTGTCTGGATGACCTTCTGACACACTCTCGGATGTGAAAATAAATGATTTGCGGCCCACAGTGCACCACCTTTCATATAAAGATGTCTTTATATGATGTGCCGCTTACGCGCTTCTAGCCGGAAGCGCAACCGATCACGTGAGTCTCGCGCAGTAATATCAGGACTTGCCGTTTTTGGCCTCGTCCTCGTCAGCAAGTGACCGGACCAGTTCCAGCACGCGGCGGCGGACTTTCGGTGTTTTAATCCGCGAAAAGGCTTCCGCAAGCGCTACCCCATCCGCACTTTGAATGAAGTCATAGACGACCGGGCTTTGGCCGCCTTCGGCAACACCCGCAGCATCTACACCGGCGAGGCCATCAAAGAAAAAGTTCACCGGCACATCAAGCACTTTGGATAGGCTGAACAAGCGGCTGGCACCGATCCGGTTCGCCCCCCGCTCATATTTCTGGACTTGCTGAAAGGTCACACCCAACTCGTCGCCGAGTTTTTCCTGGCTCATCTTTAAAAGCTGCCGCCGCAACCGGACGCGCGATCCTACGTGCGCATCAATCTGGTTGGCTTCACGCGGGTTTCGTTTCATGGCCGCTCCCCCGATATGTCAAGTTTGTTACAATTCCCCCCCACCTGAACTAACCGAAAAATTCCCCAAGACTAGTAATATTTACAGATTCGGCTGCCAAATCCTAAGTCTGACGTTGATTACGCACGACTACTGCACAAATCGTCAGTATACTTAAAATATAGATCACCCAGAAAAATAAACCTTTAGTCATCAGATAAATTGTCAGTGGGCCGCTCTCTGGCAACCGAACATCCGTTACCCCTTCATAACGCCGGTCAATGTCAATCACATTACGGCCAAAAGGATCGATCACACCGGAATATCCGCGTGACGCCGCCCGGATCATGGGCAAACCGGTCTCGATGGACCGGTACTGGGCAATATTACGATGTTGAACCGGCCCCGCCGTTGGTCCGAACCAGGCATCATTGGAGATGTTCAAAAGCCAATCCGGTCGGCTTTCACCCCCCGGAACAATCCCGCTGAACACAACTTCATAGCAAATGAGGGGCAGGAAGGGCGGCGCGTTGGCATCAGACAAGGCTGCAAACTCAATACCGGGTGAATAGCCCGCGACAAGCTCCTGCAGGGTCTGAATGCCCAATGAGGAAAGCAACCCGCTCAAAGGGACATATTCGCCGAACGGGACCAGCCTGACCTTGTCATAGAGCCCCAACACCCTCGGGCGCTGGCCGGTGAACTGTATCGCGACAAGCGAATTGAAATACTGAAACCCACCCTCCGCTGCCCGCTCCCGGCGGGGCGTTCCGGCCAGTAGGACCTGATCCTGTGTGAGGATTTCCGTCAATGCGGCAATGGACGTGCTGTCTTCGATAAGGAATAGCGGCAGGGCTCCCTCTGGCCAAACCACGTGAGTAACCTCGTCAATGCCTTCCGCAGCGGTAAGCTCCAGATAACGCGTGCGCACCAGCGCCTCACCGCCCTCTGCCCATTTTTCACGCTGGTCAATGTCAACATCAACAAGGCGAAACACGAGATCTTCATGATATGCCACCTCCGCTGAATTCAGGCGGTGTGTGCCTGACGCATAGAGGCTGGCCAGAACCAGCAGGCTGATCAGAAATGGCAACCGCCGCTGGAGTTCGTTGCCGGGACCAGCGAGGGCTGCCGGGCTGGCAAACATCAACAGGGTCAGGAAACTTAATCCCCAGGTGCCGAACCACGCTGCTGATTGGGATACAGCCCCGCCAGCTTCAAAGACATGCGCCGGTAAATTCCAGGGAAATTGCGTGAAAGGTAAACCTTTCACAGACTCAGCCGCCAGAAAGAGGATCGCGAAAGCCAGAACCCGGACAGGACCTGACAGGCCAAGGCGAACATAAATGGCCCCGGCCGCCGCCCAGAAAGCCGCGAGGAAAGCAGCCCCGCCAATCGCAACAAGAGGTCCAAAATAAATAAACGCGCCGCCGCGATTCCAGAACGCGAACGCCACCCAGAAAACACCCGCTCCGAGATAGGCCCATGAAAACAGAAACGTCCGCCAAGCGGCGGAGCGAGCGGGCTTTTCCTCGTCGCGACAGCCATCGAGCAGCCAGATCAGCGCCGTCAGACCCAGCGCCAGCGCCGGGAAGAAAAATAGCGGAGCCGCAGACAAACCCGCAAAGAGCCCGAGAAAGATCAACGCCAAGGCCCGTTGACGGCGAGTGAGGTTTAGCAGATCTGCGCGCAGGCGGGAGGGCTTAAGCCGATCTGCCAGAACGCGCGCGCGATCCGCCCAGCTCATTCAGTAAGCCCGCCGGGCTCGCTTTCTGACGCGGTACTTCGCCTCCGGATTCTCAACCGCTTGATGCGGCGGGGGTCTGCATCCAGCACCTCGAAATCGAACCCGACTGGATGCGGAATAACCTCTCCACGCTCCGGGATGCGGCCGGCCAGCGTAAATACCAGCCCACCCAGCGTGTCGACATCTTCGTCAATCTCGGGATCAATCACCGGCCGCCCGGCAATCTGTTCCAGTTCACGGATCTCGGCACGCGCATCTGCCACCCAAACCCCCTTGCCTTTTGGCAGGACATTCGGCGCGGCTTCATCATCATGCTCGTCTTCAATGTCGCCCACAATCGGCTCGAGCAAATCTTCAAGCGTTACGAGCCCGTCCGTGCCGCCATACTCATCGACAACCAATGCCATATGGGTGCGGCGGGCCTGCATTCTAAGCAACAGGTCGATCGCCTTCATTGACGGCGGCGCAAACAGCAATGGCCGCTTGATTTCGTCAAGAATGCGCTGGTCCGCCCAACGCTCCACCGGGTCTGAAACAAACGGTACAAGCCGGGCCATGACATCCTTGATGTGGGCCACGCCCAGCGGGTCATCCAACGTCTCCCGATAAACCGGCAAGCGCGAATGCGCGGCGTCGGCGAAGGCCGGAATCAACTCACCCAGCGGCGTGGAAATATCGATCCCGATAATGTCCGCCCGCGGCACCATCACATTATCGACCAGCAAGTTGTCGAAATCGCGGACGTTTGCGGCAAACCCGTTGGTTTCTTCCGCCGCCGGCAGGGAATCTTCCGAACCGTTCAGCAAACGCGCCAGCCGCGCACGCCAACTTCGGCTGCTGTTGTCGTCACCCATTGCCGCGCTCCTGATACGGATCGGCAATATTCAGTCGCTTGAGCGCCCTGCGCTCCAGAGCTTCCATTTCTTCTGCTTCCACCTCCGTCTGGTGATCATGACCCAGCAGGTGCAGGAAACCATGTATCACCAGATGTGAAATATGATGAGATACCGGAATAGACTTTTCTTCGGCCTCGCGAAAGACCGTTTCGCGGGCTAGGGCAATATCTCCAAGCTGGCCGCTCATGGTCGTTGCCGCCGGAAAAGACAACACATTTGTCGGTTGATCTTTTTGCCTGAAGGCAGAATTCAGCTTCAGCACGGCCGCATCATCGGCAAAGACCACACTCAGGGCACTGTCCACTGGCCGCGTTTCCTGCTCTGCGGCAACAATCGACGCTGAGGTCAGCCGCCTTAACTCTTCCGCCTCTGGCCAGCCGCCGGCCTCAACCAAAATGTCGATCTCAGCCATTTCGGGCCTTATCCTCGGCATCACGGCGCTCATAGGCATCCACAATCCGTCCAACAAGATTATGCCGGACAACATCCTGTCGCTCGAAACGGATGATTTTTACAGCCTTGTCGCCCTTCAGGATCTCAAGCGCCTCCGGCAGGCCTGACGGCTGGCGGTGATCAAGGTCGGTTTGTGTCGGATCGCCCGTGACAATCATGCGAGACCCTTCACCTAACCGGGTTAACACCATGCGCATTTGCGCGCGGGTCGCATTCTGGGCCTCATCGACGATGACAATCGCCCGATTCAGCGTTCGCCCGCGCATGAAGGCGAGAGGCGCAACCTCGATGCGTTTGTCCTCACGCATTTTCTCCATCTGTGTACGGCCCAGCGCATCGCTCAACGCATCCCAGACAGGCAATAAATAAGGGTCGACTTTTTCGGCCAGGTCACCAGGAAGGAAGCCAAGTTTTTCACCCGCTTCAACGGCGGGCCGTGTTATAATCAGACGATCCACCGCCCGCAGCGCCAATTGTGACGCCCCGTAAGCGACCGCCAAAAGCGTTTTGCCGGTCCCGGCAGGCCCGACCCCGAAAATGAGATCGCTGCCTGACGGATCATTTAAAGCCCGGATGTAATCGGCCTGCCGGGCCGTGCGGGCCATAAAACTGGTTCCGCGCGGGACCCGGATCACGGTTGAGTCAGCTTCCCGCGCTTGTACATCATCATGATGGAGAACCGAGCGGACATCGGCTTCATCGCAGGACATCTGCTTTTCAAGCCGGTTATAGAGACGGTTCAGAACCCGTTTCGCTTCCAGACGCGTTTTCGGATCCGGCCCGGAAATCTGGATTTGACCTCCGCCGGGCGCCGACAGGCGTACGCCGATTTCCTCTTCAATGAGCAGAAAATGCCGATCCCCGGCACCCGCCATCATGCGCACGCGCGCATCGTCGTCGAACTCCAGAAGCTCGACAGGTGCGGAGCGCGGCTTGACCGCGCGGGATTTCGACTTTCCGGATCGCGTCTGGGTCAAGCCGCACTGGCCTTTGCGTCTAGCTCGCCGGTCAGGGAGTTGCGGGTCGACCCTGTGATTGCCACCTCGGCAATCCGGCCGATCAGATGATCCGGCGCATCACAATGAACAGCCTGCAGATAAGGTGAACGGCCGTGAAGTTGCCCGTCTTCGCGGCCTTTGCGTTCGAACAGGACCGGTATGCGGCGTCCAATCTGCGAACCATTAAACGCGGTCTGCTGATCTTCCAGCAGAGCCTGAAGACGGGTCAGGCGTTCAGAAGCCACCGCTTCATCAACCTGCATGGGCAAGGACGCGCCCGGCGTGCCTGGGCGGCGGGAATATTTGAACGAGAAAGCCGAGGCATAATTGATCTCGCGAACACCCTGCATCGTCGCTTCGAAATCCGCATCGGTTTCACCTGGAAACCCTACAATGAAATCGCCGGAAATCGCGATGTCAGGCCGCGCTGCTCGGACTTTCTCGATCACGCGGGCATAGGATTCGAATGTATGCTTGCGGTTCATGGCGTGGAGAATTTTGTCAGAACCTGACTGCACCGGTAAGTGCAGATAAGGCATCAGACACTCTAGCTCGCCATGTGCCGCAATGAGCTCATCATCCATGTCATTGGGGTGCGAGGTCGTGTAGCGGATCCGGTCCAGCCCACCGATCATCGCGAGATGCCGCAACAGGCGGCCCAGGCCCCAAACGCCATCAGCCTCGTGACCAGCTGGCGGCTCGCCATGATAGGCGTTCACATTCTGGCCCAGCAACGTGATTTCCCGCACGCCTTTGGACGCAAGTTGCCGCGCCTCAGCGACAATCTGATCAACCGGCCGTGACCATTCTGCACCACGCGTATAGGGCACCACGCAGAAGGTGCAAAACTTGTCGCATCCTTCCTGCACGGTCAGAAACGCCGAATATCCGGCGACTTTCCGGTTACCCGCCAGCGCATCGAATTTTTCGACTGGTTCGAATTCTGTTTCCAGACGTTCACCGCGGGACCGATGGGTTTGAGCGATCAGTTCGGGCAATTTATGATAGGTTTGCGGGCCGACGACGAGATCAACGACCGGAGCCCGGCGCATGATCTCTTCGCCCTGAGCCTGCGCCACACAACCGGCGACGGCAATCGTCATCGGCGCGCCGCTATCGGCTTTTTCTTCCTTGAGAGGCCGCAGCCGGCCCAATTCAGAATAGACTTTTTCGGCAGCCTTTTCACGGATATGACAGGTGTTCAGAATAACCATGTCGGCCCCATCCGGCTGTTCGGAGGGCTCATAGCCGAGCGGAGCGAGCACATCGCGCATGCGCTCACTGTCATAGACATTCATCTGACAGCCATAGGTCTTGATAAATAGCTTCTTGCGCGCAGGCGCCATCACAGATCCGTTCAATCGAAAAAGAGCCGCGCGTTATGATCGATATGAGCCCGGTTCGCAAGCCCGGCCTTGGAAACCGGTAGAACTAACCCGACTTCTTGTCGTCCAGCGGAACGGCGTACAGCTCGAGACGGTGATCAACGAGACGGTAACCCAAGCGCTTCGCAACGGCGTCCTGTAACCGCTCGATCTCTTCGTCCACAAACTCGATGACCTCGCCCGAACGCAAATCGATCAAATGATCATGGTGATCGTCAGTGGCTTCTTCATAGCGCGCGCGCCCATCGCGGAAGTCGTGCCGCTCGATGATGCCGGCCTCCTCAAACAGACGTACCGTCCGGTAAACCGTTGCCAGCGAGATGCGATCATCTTCGGCTGAAGCACAGCGGTGCAGTTCTTCCGCATCCGGATGGTCTTCGGCCAGAGACAGGACGCGCGCGATCACACGGCGCTGGTCCGTCATCCGTAACCCTTTTTCGACGCAGAGCTTCTCGATCCGATCCGGCATGCTCATTCCCTGTCTCAATACCCCTGCAAGACATAAGCGCTTGATCCGGATTCGTCTATCGGGGGAGTGCCTTTTCCATGATCCGCGCATCGGATCCGTCCGAGTAATAATTCGCGCGCCGGCCAGAAGGCTCAAAACCAAGTTGCTCATAAAGCGCAATGGCGGGTGCGTTCTGATCCGACACTTCGAGAAAAAAACGCGTGCAGCCACGCGACAAACTCTCGGCTTCCGCCTGTTTGACCAGCGCACGGCCCAACCCATTGCCGCGGGACGCCGGGTCAACCGCCAATGTCAGGATCTCCGCTTCATCGGCGACGCAGCGCACCAATATGAAACCGGTTAAAGAGGCATCGCCCCATTTCAGGGCAAAAACACCGGGCTGTGCGATCAAGGCCGCGAACTCCATGCCCGACCAGCCACGCGGAAAGCATTCCGCATGGATCGCGGCCAATATTCCGCATTCGGATTTTGCGGCCTCCTGGATCATTCTGGTGAACGGCCGCCGGGCAGTTTGGCGTCTGGCGGGCGGGCATAGAACGGCTTGGGGCGATCAAACGGAGGTTTTGCGTTTTCGGCAATATCGAGCAATACATTCAGGCCGGGCGGAGGCCTTACCGGACCGCCATCGACAAGATGCGCGCCTGTACCCACAAGGACGGCCGCATTCGAATCTCCAACTGAGTTTCTCGCCTTTTCATCAAGCGCCTTGGCCTCGGCGATGGTTCGGGTCGCCGCTGCCGATCTTGAGCTTGTCCGATTAAATACCTGGCTGACAATTTCTCCGCGTTTGGCATCATGATGAACAATTATGGGAACATCCGGCCCCGGAGCAATCGACTGCGCCCACCAGTGCAGATTGGAAATCCCGACGCAATCTGCATCCGCCGCCAGCGACAACCCCCTTGCGAAGGCCACACCCACGCGCGTTCCAGCGAAGCTGCCGGGACCTGTGGTAACCCCGATGCGATCCAGATCGCCGGGTTTCAGTCCGGCCTCCGCAAGAATCTCCTGAACCATGGGGGCCAGGCGTTCAGCCTGGCCGCGCGCCATATCTTCGCTGACACAAAGATCGGTCCGCCCCGGCACGCGCAAAGCTGCCGAACAGGCGAAGCCCGTCGTATCCATAACCAGTAATCGCATCGCCACAGGCTTTAGAGGATTGCAGTTGCCGCGTCGATCACAGCCTGGTGTCTAACCGACCGCAACAACCTCACGGACTTCCGGGACATAATGTTTCAGAAGATTCTCTATGCCGGATTTCAGCGTGAAAGTTGAGGAGGGACAGCCTGAACACGCACCACGCATGACCAGCGCAACCACGCCGGTCTTTTCGTCAAACCCTTTGAAGATGATATCGCCCCCATCCCGTGCAACGGCCGGCCGCACGCGGGTATCGATAATTTCCTTGATTTCTTTCGCCGGACCGCTGTCTGCATCAAATTCGGTGTCGCCGGCATCGGCTTCGAACAGCGGAGCGCCGGACTGCATTACATCCATGATGCCGCCAAGAATGGCCGGCTTTATATGCGGCCAGTCGACTGTTTCGTCCTTGGAGACCGAGATGTAATCAGCTCCGCAAAATACGTTTGTAACTCCGTCCACGGCAAACAGTTCGCGCGCCAATGCGGAGCCCTCCGCCTCTTCCGGCGTCACGAACTCCCGGGGGCTTTCCGGTGCCACGTCACGTCCGGGCAAAAACTTGATCGTATTCGGGTTTGGGGTGGGTTCTGTCTGAATGAACATTATCGATGCGCCTACGGGTCAACACGGGACCCTCAAATGGCGCTTCCCGGGACGAACCGCAACCCCTGATCAGGTAAGGTCATCAATCGCGTCGCGGGAAAGTCCACCCGGCACAACGGTCACCGGTATTGACCGGTTCCCGGTCAAGCCGCGGCCACGGCCCAGCGCCGCCACCAGAGGGCCCGGGCCCTCGCCTGCCTCCGAAGCCCCCAGGACCAGGATGGAAATCGTGCAATCTTCTTCAATCAGCTTCGACAAAGCATCCCTCATCTCGTCTTCTCGCAGGATCAGCTCCGGGCGCTCGCCCATGACGGCCTCTGCGTCCTCGGCCAGCATATCCAGCAACTCGGTCGAGTTTTCTTCCGCTTCGCGGCGCATCGTCTCGGATACGCCGATCCAATGATCGAAATTTGAAGGCTCGATCACAGACAAAAGAACCAGGCCACACTCGGTGGCTTTGGCTCGTTTGGCGGCAAAATAGAGCGCGGTCCGGCACTCTTCGCTCTGGTCGGCAATAACCAGAAATTTGCGGCGATGATCGCTCATGACGCATAGGATTGGCCTGACAGAATGGATTCGTCCAGCTAGGAATGCCGCTCATGAGCTCCGCCACCTACACAGACAGGCGCAATGCCGCCTCGGCAGAACAGACGATTTCCATCGAAGCTGAACGCATTAGTGTCGCAGAAAACGGAACGCGCAAGCGCGCCATCCGTTTCGACGAAATCACGCAAATTCGCCTTGGCGTCGAGATGGCAGGACGCGATAGTCAGGTGGTCTGCCGCATTGCTGGTCATGATGGCACCCGAATTGTCTTCGGGTCTCGAGCCTGGAAAAGCGTTGGCGTCTGGCACAATCAGGCCGACACCTTCCGCAACTTCAATACCGCACTGCATCAGGCTCTAATGCCCTTCCGGGACGGCATTGAGTTTGTCGAAGGACAACCGCTCTGGTTCGGCTATGCGATGTCGGCCATGGGGTTGGCGATTGCCTTGCTGGGCTTCGGGTTCGCAACCTATCTCGCGCTTGAAGAAAATCCGATCTGGTTAGGCGGCGTTCCGGGCGGCCTGCTGGGTCTTTATATTGCCTGGATGTTCCGTCCCCGCGCGCCACAACCCTACGATCCTGAGCTTTACACAACCGACAAACCGGTTAGTCCGGAAACGCCGACGCCAGCAGGGAAAGGAAATGGCTAGAGTGGCGCTGACGCCTGGACATTGAATGTGACCGGAATGTCACCGCCGTTCTGAAAGACCAGCACGCCTTCAACGGTCTGGCCCTCGGATACTGTTTCGAGACCGAAGACCATCAAGTGCAATCCGCCCGGGACAAAGGCCAAAGGCGCATCATCTTCGATTAGCCGCGCGCCAACCTCCCGCATCTGCATAACTCCGGCATCATCCATGAAATGGCCGTGAAGCTCGACCCGTTCGGCGCCCTCAATCCGGGCACTCAACAATAGGTCCGCGTCTCCTTCAGCCAGCTCCGCCTGAAAATAGGCGGCCGTCACCGTACGTCCGCCCAGATGTGGCCGCAGCCAGAGGTCGCTGACAATGATCTCCACTGCCTGTTCGGCAACGGGTCCCTGCGGTGCAATTTGCGCCGCCAGCTCAGCCTCCGCTGACATCTCGTCTGACGATGGCGAACAGGCCAACAAGCCCGCGGCCAGGGTGATCGGAAGCATTTTTCTCATCTTCGAGCCTTTTTATCCCGTTCCGGCATCGAGGCGGCGACCTAGCCCCAATAGCCGATTATCTGGCGCACTTCCTTCATCACCGGAGCCGCGACGGCGCGGGCGCGATCTGCGCCGTTGGAGAGAATGCGGTCAAGCTCAGCTGGATCATCCATCAAGCGTGAATACTCATCTGCAACCGGCGCCAGTTTCGCGACGGCCAGCTCAGACAGTTTCGGCTTGAAAACCCCGAACCCCTGTCCGCCGAATTCCGCGATCACCGTCTCTGTGGTTGAGCCTTCCAGCGCGGCGTAAATCCCGACCAAATTGGCCGCTTCCGGACGGCCCGTCAGGCCCTCCACCGACTCTGGCAAAGGTTCTGGATCGGTTTTCGCCTTTTTGACCTTGCGGGCAATCGTCTCAGCATCGTCCGACAGATTTATCCGCGAAAGATCAGAAAGATCAGATTTCGACATTTTCTTCGATCCGTCCTTCAAGGACATGATGCGCGTGCCCGCGCCTTGAATAACCGGCTCTGGCAACGGGAACACACCGTCGCAATTAAAGTCCCGCATGAAGCGGGCCGCGATGTCCCGGGATAATTCCAGATGCTGTTTCTGATCCTCGCCCACCGGCACATGGGTGGCTTTGTAAACCAGAATATCGGCGGCCTGCAGGACCGGATAGGTGAAAAGGCCAACGCTGGCGCGCTCCTTGTCCTTACCGGCCTTGTCCTTGAACTGGGTCATGCGTTCCAGCCACCCCAGCCGGGCGACACATTGGAACACCCAGGCCAGCTCGGCATGTTCCGGAACCGCCGATTGCGCAAACACAGCCGATTTTTCAGGATCGACACCCGAGGCGATATAGGCCGCCGCGGCGCGCCGGACCGCATCCGGCAATGATTTGGGGTCATGCGGCATGGTGATCGCATGAAGGTCCACCACACAATAAAAGCACTCCGCGCCGCGATCCTGTAGCGCCACCCAGTTTACAAGTGCACCCAGATAGTTGCCGAGGTGCAAACCCCCGGTGGGCTGCATGCCAGACAGGATTCTTTCAGGGCCGGAATAGGAAACAGGATCGCTCATGGGAAACTCTTGATGGGCAGACAGTGGCGGGGTTTAGCCACGCCTGAAGGCATTGCGCAACTCTGATACTCTCAAACCCCGTAGAGCGAGGGCAAACACCAGATAAATGATCCCGCCAGCTGCGGAGGCGAGGATGGCGGCCAACAGCCGCGAGCCTAACGCCATCTCGACGATTAACGGCCGGGCAAACTCCAGTCCCGCCATCACTCCGCCGGCCACAAGGGCGGCATTGACGAGGCCGGGCAGGGCAGAGAAAAACCGCTTGTCGGGCGAAAATCCGCCCCGGCGCGCCAGGAAGACAGCCAGAAGCGCCGCGTTCACCCAGCCAGCCAACGCGGTTGCACCAGCCAAACCCACATGGCCCCGATCCGGCGCAAATTCTCTGATCCAGAAAAACGCTGCAGCCCCGATCACGACGTTCAACACCATCGACACGGCAGCAAATTTCATCGGAGTGGCGGTATCTTCCCGCGCAAAGAATCCCGGCGAAAACACCTTGATCAGCACAAAGGCGGGCAGGCCAACAGCAAAGGCCTGGACGGCCAGTTTAGTCGCCACGGCATTCTCGGCTGTAAACGCGCCGCGCTGGAACAGACCCTCTACCAAAAGGCCGGGCATGGCGATGAGTGCCGCAGTGGCCGGTAAGGTCAGCGCCATGGAAATTTCCAGCGCGCGATTAAGCGTATCTTTCGCTCCCGCGTCATCTCCAGCGCGCAACCGTTTGGACAACATGGGCAGCAAGGCCACGCCCATGGCAATCCCGATGACACCCAGGGGCAGCTGATACAACCGGTCGGCAAAATAGAGCAGCGCCACCGCCCCGTCCTGCAAGGTCGCAATCAGCTGGCTGATGACGATATTGATTTGGGTGACACCGCCTGCGATGGCTCCCGGCACGCCCAACCAGATCAGGCGTTTCACCTTCGGGGTCAGGCGCGGAACACGCAATGCAAGCCCAATCCCTGACCGCCGGCAGCCCCAATAAAGCATCGCAGCCTGAACAACGCCGGAGACCGGCACGGCAATCGTGATCCACAATCCTGTGGTTTGCGGATCATCAGGCGCCAAAAGCAGAACCGCGACCATAATGACATTGAGCGCGATCGGCGCGGCAGCGGACAGGGCGAACCGGTCATGCGCGTTTAGCGTACCGCCCATCATCGCCGTCAAGGACACGAGGAGCAGGTAGGGCATGGTGATCTGGGTAAACAAAACCGCCACGCCAAAAAGGCCCGGATCATCCAGAAAGCCGGGAGCGATAACCCGCATGATCCAGGGCATGAAAATCTGGGCCAGAACGGTCAGCGCGGCCAGCACGACAATCATGACAGATAAAGTATCGCGGGCGAATGTTCTGGCCTCCGCTTCGCCATCGCCTTCAAGGGTTCGCGAATAGAGCGGAACGTAAGCCGAATTGAAGGCCCCTTCGGCAAAAAACCGCCGGAACAGGTTGGGGAAGCGGAATGCGACAACGAAGGCTTCGGCCACCGGGCCCGCGCCCAGTGCGGCGGCGAGCAGCATTTCCCGAATAAAACCCAACACCCGGCTGATCGCGGTAAAACCGCCAATCACGAAGGTAGAGCGAAGCAGTTTCATCAGCTATCGGCCTGCGCTCGCGCGAGCCCGTGCAAGGCCGCGAGACTTCGCACTTTCTTCAACACGCTCCTCCTCTTCAGCTAGCACAGCCATCAACCCCGCCTTCACCGTTTTGATGTCATCGGCATCCTTCAGCTTCCTGCCGTCTTTCAGCACGTAGAAAACGTCCGTCGCCCGCTCGCCATAGCCATCAATCCGGGCTGACTGCAGCGCGAGGCCGGCCGTGGACAACACCTCCGAAAGATCTGCCAATAATCCGGGACGGTCCCGCCCGGACGCTTCGATCAGCGTCGCGCTTTGAGCGCCATCCGGCTCGATCGATACGGACGGCACAACCGAGAAAGCGGCCGCCCGCCGGGTCAATCTCCGTGAAGGCTTGGCGACATTCCTCGATTTGGCGCCCGAAGCCGCCCGGCGCACCCGTTCTGCCAGCGCATCTCTGGCACGTTCCCGATCCAGCCCATATGGCTGTCCCGCTCCGTCCTGAACAAAGAAAACATCGAAGGCCTCGCCCGATGCGGTGGTCGACACCTGAGCCCCCACAACATTGGCGCCAAGGCTGGCAAGCATAGCCACAACATCCGCGAACAGATGTTCGCGGTCCGGCGCAATCAGCATCACTTCCGTTGCTGCGCGGCGCTTGTCGATCCGTGCTGCTGCCGCCACCAGATCACCACGATCGCGTGCCGCCCGCACAAAAGCGGCATGGCGCAATCGGTCCGCTTCGGAAAAAGACAGCCAGTAGCTATCATCAAGGTCCCGGATCCAGCGGCCCGCGAAATCGGCATCCACACGCGCCAGCTTGTGAAAAACAACGCTCCGGGCTTCATCCGCCTGAGTGCGTAGCAGATCACTCACTTGGGACTCGCCCTCCTGACTGGATTGGCCATCAAGAACAGTGATCGTGGCCGAATAGAGGTCGCGAAGAAGCTGGCCCTTCCAGCCATTCCAGATGCCCGGACCGACCGCCCGGATATCAACGACAGTCAAAAGCGTCAGAAGATACAAACGCTCGATCGATCCGACTTCTTTTGCAAAGTCATAGACCGTACGCGGATCGCCTATATCGCGGCGCTGGGCCGTATCGCTCATTAGAAGGTGCGAACGCACCAGCCAGGCCACAAGCTCAACTTCTTCTCTGGGAAGCCCCAAACGGGTGCAGGCGGAGCGGGCCTGAATTGCGCCCTCCTCACACTGATCACCCTTGCCCTTGCCGGTGTCATGTAGAAGCGCAGCGAGATAGAGCGCACGCCGGTGCTTGATCTTGTGGATGATGTCGCTGGCGGTTGGATGATCGTCCTTGAGTTCGCCCTCTTCGATTTCCCGCAGCAAGGCAAGAAGTTGGAGCGTATGCTCGTCAACCGTGAAGCGGTGATACATGTTGAATTGAGTGCGCGCGACAATGCCGCCGAACTCCGGCAAGAAGGCCCCCAACAGCCCGGCCTCCGTCATTAACCGCAAAACCAGATGCGGTGCCGACGAATCCAAGAGGATCGAGAAAAACACCCGTACAGCCCGCGGGTCAGACCGGAAATCCTCATCAACCCGGCGGATATTTTGTCCCACTGCGGCAATCGCGTCAGGGTGCAAATCCACGCCCATGGCTGACGCTGCCCTGAACAGCCGCAGCAAAAGGACCGGATCGGAATTGATTTCGGACGGATCGATAAAGTCGAGCCGGCCATCAACCAGCTTGAAGGCCTCATCGACCGGCGCTTGAAGACCCTCAATCTCCGGTAAGAACCGGGCAAGCCCGCGCGGTTTGGCCTTGCGATGGTCCGCCTCCAGTTTGGCGCAAACCAACCGGGTCAGGCTGCCCACATCCATAGCCGTCAGGAAATACTGCCGCATGAAGCGTTCAACGGCGCTTTCCGCCTCGGCATCGTCATATCCCATCCGCTCGGCGATTTCAGGCTGGATATCAAACGTCAGGCGGTCATCCCGTCCGCCCACAATGGCATGGATATGAAACCGTACCGTCCAATAGAAATCTGAGGCCCGCAGATATTTTTCGACATCGGAAACCGTGAGGAGGCCCGCCGACACCCACCGCTCGAAGGCATCCGCCCCATAAAGAAACTGCGCCAGCCAGCGCAGCAGTTGCAGGTCGCGCAGCCCGCCTTTGGATTCCTTCAAATTCGGCTCGACCGTATATCGCGAGCGGCCGGTTTTCGAAATACGGCTATCGCGCTCCCGAAGTTTGGCTTCCACAAAAGCTGCCCCGGTGGCCTCGGCCTCGGCCCGCAAAGACTGCCGCAAGGATTCCGTCGGCGCGGTATCTCCCGCCAAATGGCGCAGCGACAGGAGCGATGTCCGCTCGCCAATGTCGTCGTTGGCAACCGAGAGGGTTTCCTTGACGGTTCTAACTGCGCCGCCGCCCACATCTATGCCGCTATCCCAGAGCACGTAGATTATTTGCTCCAGAAATTCGGATTGTGATGACCTTGCCTTTGCAGGCTTGAGGAACAACAGGTCAATATCGGACCGTGGGGCGAGTTCACCCGCACCGAACCCGCCAATGGCCACCATCGATATGCCCTTCGCAGCATCGCCAGACTCTGATGCGAGCGAGTCAAAAACGGCAACCAGAACCGAGTCCATAACACCGGAGAGGAAGCGGGCGGCTTCCAGCCCGCCAGAGCGCTTGTTCAGCCTGGCAAAAGCTGACGCGCGGCCCGCGTCGATGGCGGATTTGATCTTGGCAATGGCCGCAAGCCGGGCAGGAGGATTACGCCAGCCCTTATCACCGAGTGCCGCAGCCAGTTCGGCACGAAGTTTGAGGCCATCGAGGGGCGCAGGAAGGGCAGACACCAACATGAACTGGCAAACTAGACCGCGCCGCGTTAAGCGTCACCTACCCTTCACGGTCACCTTCATCCGCGTCAGACAAGCGCTTAAGCTCGTACAGGCAATCAAGTGCATCGCGGGGGCTGAGCGCATCCGGGTCCACTAATTTCATTCGCTCGGCGACTGCGGAAGGTTTCGGACGCTCGACGACAGGCGCCGCAGAGAAAAGCGGCAACTCTGCCAGGGCCGCTGCCGGGGCATCTTCACTTTCCAGCCGGTCGAGAATGGTCCGGGCCCGGGCGATGGCCGCATCCGGCAGTCCCGCCCGGCGGGCCACTTCGATCCCGTAGGACCGATCAGCCGGCCCGTCGGCGACCTGGTGCAGAAAAACCAGCTCACCTTTCCATTCTTTTGCTTTCAGGCTGACATTTCCGGCCGCCTTCAGATCGTCTGCCAGCCGCGTCAGTTCATGATAATGGGTGGCAAAGAGCGCCCGGCACTGATTGACCTCATGAAGGTGCTCGGCGGCGGCCCAGGCAATCGATAGCCCGTCAAAAGTCGAGGTCCCCCGGCCGACCTCGTCGAGGATCACAAAACTGCGGTCACTGGCCTGATTGAGGATGGCCGCTGTTTCGACCATTTCATTCATGAAGGTCGACCGGCCACGCGCGAGATCATCTGCTGCACCAACGCGGGAGAAAAGCCGGTCAGCGATACCAATTCTCGCGCGTAAAGCCGGCACATACAATCCGGCCTGGGCAAGAATGATCATCAACGCATTCTGCCGAAGATAGGTTGATTTACCGGCCATGTTGGGTCCGGTCACCAGCAACAACCGCGCTCCCGATGAATCCGGAGCCGCCAGCACGCAGTCATTTGGTGTGAACCCGGCTTCGCCATCTTTTCGCAGGGCTGCTTCAACTACCGGGTGGCGCCCGCTTTCGATCCGGAAATCACTGTCCTCGCTGAGCTCGGGCCTAATCCAGCCCGAACTCCGGGCCAGTTCGCCAGCAGCCTGGCTGACATCGACCTCGGATAACGCGCGGGCAATCTTCCGAATCAGGGCGACTTCCGCTTCGACCCGGTCCCGGAACCCGGCAAAAGCCTCCTTTTCCAACGCAAGAGAGCGATCAGCAGCGCCAGCAATTTTTGCTTCCAGCTCGCCGAGTTCGGGAGTGGAAAACCGGACGGCATTGGCCATGGTCTGACGATGAATGAAAGCCTCATGCGCTATCAGCGCATCGGCCTGTTTTGCGGTTACCTCAATGAAATAGCCCAGCACATTGTTGTGCTTGACCTTTAAATTGCTGATGCCTGTTTGCTCGGCATAGGTCTTTTGCAGCGCGGCGATCAGCTTGCGGCTCTCATCACGCAAGGATCGCGCTTCATCCAGGGCGGGCAGCCAACCAGCCGCAATAAATCCCCCATCGCGCACATAGAGGCCCGGCGTTTCTACCAGCGCGGATTCAAGATCGCCGATCAGCGCCTGCAGGTCACCTTTCGTGCTTCTGGACAGCGTTTCACAAAGGCGGGTCAGACGGTCTGGGAGATCCAGGCTGTGCGCGGGTGCCAGCACAGCCGCGAGCGCGCCGGCCTGTCGCAATGCGTCTCTCAGAGCGGCAAGATCCCGCGGACCGCCACGCAACAACAGAAGGCGCGAAAGTGCGCGCTCCGGGTCGCCTGCGGCCTTCAGCTCCTCGCGAATCTGACGGGCGGCCGGCAGGTCGAGGAAATGACTGACCGAATTCAACCGATCATTGATCTCATTAAGGTCCGTAGAGGGCTGGTTCAAGCGCGCCGCCAAAAGGCGCGCGCCCGGCGCTGTGACCGTTTTATCAATCGCTGCCAACAGTGAACCCCTGCGCTCTCCGGCGAGCGTGCGGTCAATTTCGAGGCTGGCACGAGTGGCAGGATCAATCAGAAGGCTGCCGCCGGTCTTGATTTGCCGTGGAGGTGCCAACTTTGCCGGCGCGCCAGCCTGCGCCAGCTCCAGATAATCCAGAAGCGCTCCGAGAGCGGCGTTCTCTGCCGCGGAAAAATCGCCAAACCCGTCCAGGGAATCGACATCAAACCGGTCCTTCAATCGCCGAACGCCCGCGCGCGCATCAAACTTGGCCCGGGCCAGCGGCGTCAGGCGCTGGCTCGATATCCATTGTGAGGCTTCTCCAAAATAATCCTCGGCGATCAGCAATTCTGCCGGGTTGAGCGCGCCGACCTCCGCAGAAATCTGGGAGGATGATACGGCCGACACGGCAAAATCACCGGTCGACACTTCTGCCCAAGACAAAGCAAACCCGCCATCCGGTGTTTGCGCCAGAGCAGCAATCCGGTTGGAAGCTCGTGCATCCAGCAGGGAGTCTTCAGTCAGTGTCCCGGCTGTAACGATCCGCGAGAGCCCGCGCTTGACCGTTTTGGCCCCCCGGGCCTTGGCGCTAGCCGGGTCTTCCAGCTGCTCCCCGACAGCAACCTTGAACCCGGCCTTGATCAGACGTGCAAGATACGCTTCGGCGGTGGCGGCAGGCACACCGCACATTGGAATGGGTTCGCCCTGATGCTGTCCGCGCTGGGTCAGCGCAATATCCAGTGCATCCGCCGCCCGCTTGGCATCATCGAAAAACAACTCGTAGAAATCGCCCATACGGTAGAATAACAACGCGTCCTTGGGTGTTTCCTCACGCAAGGCGAGGAATTGCGCCATCATTGGCGTGGCACCCTCCGGATCCGGAAAAGTGCGATCTGTCAGGCTGGGCTCGGTCATTTGACCGGCGAAATTGACGGGGATTCGCGGCATTCGCAAGCGCGTATGACGCTTGCGTCAAAAGGCGGCCTTGATAGGCTCACCAGCGCCTGTCCAATCCGCCCTTTCAGGAAGCCCTCATGTCCGATCGCACCAGCCCCGTTGCCGACGAAGATGCGCTGAAATTCCACAAGCAACCAACACCCGGAAAACTGGCGCTTCAACCCACCAAGCCCATGGCCACCCAGCGGGATTTGTCGCTGGCCTACTCGCCGGGCGTGGCCGCACCGGTGAAGGCCATCGCGAACGATCCGGACAGTGTTTACGAGTATACGTCTAAAGGAAATATGGTCGCCGTCGTGTCCAATGGAACCGCCATTCTCGGCCTTGGAAATCTCGGCCCGATGGCGTCCAAGCCGGTGATGGAGGGCAAAGCCGTCCTGTTCAAACGCTTTGCCGATATTGATGGCATGGACATCGAAATCGATGAGGCGGACGCCGAGCAATTCATCGAATGCGTCGCCCGGTTTGGAGAAACCTTCGGCGGGATCAATCTGGAGGACATAAAAGGCCCGGACTGTTTTATTATCGAGCAGAAACTACGCGAGCGGTTGGACATCCCGGTTTTCCATGACGACCAGCACGGCACAGCCATTATCGCAGCCGCTGGTATTATCAATGCCTGTGAAATCACAAAACGCGACATGTCCAGGCTGAAAGTTGTGGTTAACGGCGCGGGCGCAGCGGGTATCGCCGTGCTCGAGCTTCTCAAGGCCATGGGGGTCAAAGCCGAGAACTGCATTCTATGCGACTCACGCGGGCCGATCTATCAGGGTCGCGAAGACGGGATGAATCAGTGGAAGGCGGCCCATGCCGCGCCGACCAAGGCCCGGTCGTTAGCCGACGCTTTGAAGGGGGCCGATTGCTTCCTTGGGCTATCTGTTGCGGGCGCAGTGGATGAGGACATGGTCCAGTCCATGGCCAAAAACCCGATCATTTTCGCCATGGCCAATCCAGAACCGGAGATCCGCCCGGAGGTGGTCCGCAAAATCCGCCGGGATGCGATCATGGCAACGGGGCGGTCCGATTATCCCAATCAGGTCAATAATGTTCTGGGCTTCCCTTACATTTTCCGGGGCGCGCTGGATGTCCGCGCCCGGACGATTAATGAGGAAATGAAAATCGCCTGTGCCCGGGCCCTGGCCAATCTGGCTAAGGAAGATGTACCCGATGAAGTCGCTGCCGCCTATCACGGCCAACGCCCGACCTTCGGTCGTGATTATATTATTCCCTCGCCGTTCGATCCGCGCCTGATTTCTTATATTCCACCCTATGTCGCACAAGCGGCCATGGACAGCGGCGTCGCCCGCAAACCCATCACAGATATGAAGCTCTACAGAGAGTCGCTGGCGCGGCGTCTCGATCCGACAGCCGCCCTGCTTCAACGGATTCAGGGCGCCGTCGTTGGCAAGGGTAAGCGCGTTGTGTTTGCCGAGGGCGAAGAGCCGTCGGTGATCCGCGCTGCCTATGCCTTCAAAACCCAGGATTTGGGAGAGCCAATTCTGGTGGGTCGGGAAGAACAGACCCGCGCGAACATGCGCCTGGTCGGCGTTCCGGAAGATGCACTTACCATCGTCAATGCACGCCTGTCTGAACGAAATTCAGACTATGCGGCATTCCTCTATGAACGTCTGCAGCGGGGCGGTTTTCTGAAACGCGACGTGCAGCGCCTCGTCAATAATGACCGCAATGTCTTCTCTGCCTGCATGGTCAAAATGGGTGATGCGGATGGCATGGTCACCGGCGTAACGCGGAATTATGATGCAGCGCTCAAGGATGTGGCCCGCGTTCTGGACCCCGCTGAAGGGGAACGCGTGATTGGCATGTCGATCGTGCTGGCCAAGAACCGCACGCTTTTCATTGCCGACACCAATGTCACTGAATTCCCGGATTCTGACGCGCTGGCAGATATCGCCTGCGAGGCCGCAGAAGCCGCCAGCCGGTTCGGCTTTGATCCGCGCGTGGCCTTTCTCTCCTATTCAACTTTCGGAAATCCGGCGGGGCAGCGGTCAGAGAAGTTACAGGCGGCGGTCCGCTTGTTGGATGAGCGCAAGGTGGATTTTGAGTATGAAGGCGAGATGGCGGCCGATGTTGCGCTCGATCCAGCGCACAAATTGCTCTACCCGTTTTCGCGCCTGACAGGCCCGGCCAACGTCCTTGTGATGCCGGCGATCCACTCGGCCTCTATTGCAACCCGCCTGATGGGAGCTGGCGCGGGTGCGAATGTGCTGGGGCCGATGCTTCTGGGGTTTGAAAAATCGGTTCAGATCGCCCGGCTGGGCGCACCTGTGACAGAGATTGTCACCCTGGCGGCTCTTGCCGCCTACGATCTGTCACCGGAAGCGGCGGAGTAGCCGCTTCACGCCTCTGTTTGACGTTCTTCGAATTTGTGCTTGCCGGTTGCCGCATCCGGCCCCAGAGACATGATGAACACAAGGAGAAGCCCAGCCGGTAGCGTCCAGGACGCGGTTATCAGGAAGAAGTTCACATAGCCAACCGCATCGGCCAGCACGCCCGAAAAGCCGGACAGAAATTTAGCCACAAACGCATAGAAAGAGCTGATCAGCGCATACTGGGTGGCAGCGTTTGCTGGATCAACCAGGCTGGAAAGATAGGCGATAAAGACGGTGGTCACGAATCCGCCAGCAATGTTATCGCCCACAATTGCAATGGTTAGCCTCCCGACATCTTCAGGGCCCGCTGTTGCCGCGAGCCATGCATAGGCCCCATTCGTGATCAGGGTAATGATCAAGCCAATCACCAGAGCGCGCATCAAGCCAAACCGAAAGGCGGCCACACCGCCGACAAATAATCCGAAAATGGTGGCGGCGAGGCCCGGCCCGCCCTGAACGCCGCCCACAATGGCGCGGTCAAATCCGATGTCCGCATAGAGCGGGCTTGCCATCACACCCATTGTGAAATCGGACATGCGATAGATCATGACCAGAAGGATTACCGGGATGAACCATCGTCCGAGCCGGCCGAGAATTTGCTTGAACGGTTCCCAGACGGCACGGACGACTTTCATCCCGAAAGATCCTTCGAGATCGCGTGATCCTGCACCAGCCGCCGGTTCTTTCATGAAGAATACAAGCACTGCCGAGATCGCCATCGCCGCTGCCATGGCCAGAAATGAGGCCGACCAGTTCGCCCATTCCGAAATTGCCAGACCCAGACCTGAGGTCATGTAGGCAACGCGATATCCGAGCGAGTAGGCGGCTGCCATATTGGCCTGCATTCGGTTCGGCGCGGACTCGATACGCCAGGCGTCAATCGCCACGTCGAGTGTAGCGCCCGAATAGGACAAGAGGATCGCACCGATCGCGACGGGCAGAAGGCCTTGTGTCGGGTCTGTTTGGGAAATGATCGTCAACCCGATCACAGTGCCCGTGATAGCGGTAACAATCCAGGACCGCCTCGGGCCCAACATGGAGTGGAGGATCGGCACCTTGATTCGATCAACGATCGGCGCCCACAGAAATTTGAACGTGTAAGAGAGTGTAACCCAGTAGAAAAAACCGATCGTCGAGCGCTCGATTCCAGCATCTCGCAGCCAGAAGGAAAGTTTCTGGAAGACCATGTAGAGCGGCAGGCCTGATGCAAATCCGAGGATGAGCATGGAGAGCATGACGGGCGTAAAATAAACGAGGACAGTTTCTCGCCAACTGCGCTGGCCGTTGCCATTCACCGTCATGTCAGTCATCGGCCTGTCTCCTGCCTATCCGGAGACGACCCTGAAACGGTTTTGCGCTTTCGACAAGCTAAGTAACGTGGTTGTCAGGGTTTCCGGATCCACCGGCTTGGTTAGAAACGCATTCATACCGGCCTCCAAACAGGCCCGTCGATCAGTCTGTGATGTATTCGCGGTCAATGCAATCAGCGGTAATTCCACGCCCGCGTCTCTGGCCGCTTTGGCCACTTGAGGGCCGTCCATCTCCGGCATTCGCAAATCAATCAGCGCGGCCTCTAGGCCACCAAGTTTCAGGCGTTCAAGCGCTTCCACGCCGTTGTGTGCGCGCTCCGTTGAGGCGCCAAGCCGTGTCAGCGTGCGCTCTGCAATGAGGGCGTTGACGGGGTCATCTTCCGCGATGAGCACACGCAATCCCGATAGCGGCCAGCCTTCGCCTTCAAGGCGGCCATTATCGTCATTGGCGCGCGGCAGAGTTTCGCCGACAAAGCGCTCCAGGCTGCGGCGTCGCACCGGCATGACCAGCCAGCCATTTGCACCGGTAGGCGGGTTGTCCCGGATAGAATCTTT
The DNA here is from genome assembly GCF_965228115.1 of Hyphobacterium sp. Classification (GTDB taxonomy): domain Bacteria; phylum Pseudomonadota; class Alphaproteobacteria; order Caulobacterales; family Maricaulaceae; genus Hyphobacterium. Next base: position 1,829,250 of record NZ_OZ245794.1, read on the forward strand.
CTTTGCCGGTTCGGTCAGAATGAGCGTGCGCCGGCCGCCCGCGCTCGCGGCCCTGTCCGCCCAGGCCGCATCAAGCAAAAGCGTGTGGTCGTGAGCCATATTTATCCGGTCTGGTTGCGCCACAGATTGCGCCTCGCCTCCCAACGCTCGCACCTGTGCCGACAAGGCCTGACGGGTCACCTCGGACGGTGAGGCTATTGTCACCGTATGGCCGGCAAGCGGCCGTTCAATCCGGGCGCCTCTGCGAACCGGTACCGGCAAGGCTGCCCAGAAAGTCGCGCCTTCACCCGGCTGGCTTTCCAGGCCAATTTCGCCATTCATGGCTTCGACCAGCTTCTTGACCATGGCGAGGCCAAGGCCCGCCCCGGATTCGCTGGCTTGCGCCTTGCCCGCACCGCGCTCGAAATGATCGAAAATCTTGGTTTGATCCGCGGCATCCACACCCGGCCCGGTGTCCCGGACCGTGATAATCAAACGGGCACGGTTCTCCCGGTCGATATCACCGGAGAGCTCAACCCACGCCCCCCCTTCCTGCGTGAACTTCACGGCATTCCCGAGAAGGTTGAACAGGATCTGGCGCAGCCGGCCCGTATCGGCGAGCACCTCCTCGGGTGCGCTTTCTTCGATCACGGATGCGATGGCGAGGCCTTTTTCAGCTGCCTTTGGCGCCAGGAGCTCTACAGCATGCCGTGCCAGCTCGGCAGGCTTGATCGGCTCGGGCCTGAGATCGACATGCCCGGCTTCCAGACGCGACAGGTCGAGAATCTCGTCGATCAAATCAAGCCCGTGCATCGCGCTATCGGCCACAGCCCTGACATACTCACGCTGATCCGGTTGGAGCTCTGTCATCGCCAACAGATCAGCGACGCCCTTTACACCTGCCAGAGGGGTTCTCAACTCATGCGTGACCGAAGCAAAAAACCGCGTGCGCGCATCTTCCGCCTGACGGCGCTCCTCATCGGCATCCCGCTGGTCGGTGATGTCACGGCCAATGGCGATTGAGCCGCCGGTTTCAACATGACGTTCTTCCCATTCCACCCAACGATTGCCATTGCGGGTGCGCATGAGTGCTTCAAAGCGCCGCGTGCCTTTTGCCGTCGGCGCTGCAGGCGCCACAGCAAACCAGCGCCCGGTCCAATCCGAACGCTTGCCGCCAAAAGCCGACAAAAACGCATGGTTGACGAATTGCACGCGGCCATCAGCCGCCCGCAACAGCGTCAATTCTCCCGCCGCATCGAGGGCGATAAGAGCAGCATCCGCTTCGGCAGGCGGGGTGAAGGCCGGTGTCTCTGTCATGACCGATGGTTCAAGCACAAACCGGTTAAGGAAGCGCTGCCATCAGGCCGGGCTAGTGGGCCATTTGCGCCGGTTGTGAAAGGCCGCTGCCGGCAGAGCTCGGAGCCGCACGACGCAAGGAAAGCGCTTCGGCGATATGGACCCGCCGCACACCGTCCGACCCGTCCAGATCCGCGATCGTCCGGGCCGCTCGAAGAACACGGTGATATCCACGCGCGGTAAGGCCCATTCGCTCGGCAGCCTGATTGATCAAGGTCTGGCCGCCGCGGTCGGGTTCTGCGACATGATCGAGCAGATCGGCTGTCAGCTGGGCATTCAACCGGCCACGCTCGGCCTGAGCGTCGCGGGCGGCTCCGACGCGGGCCGCAGCTTCTGCGGTGCCCTCCACCGGTGGCGGCAGGGCGAGATCTGCTGGCGTGACCGGCGGAACTTCGACATGCAGATCAATCCGGTCCATCAACGGTCCCGAAACACGGGCCTGATAATCGCTGGCGCACCGCGAACCACGCCGGCAGGTTTCCCCGTTCGCGCCTGCCCAACCGCAACGGCAAGGATTCATCGCCGCAATCAGCTGAAACCGCGCCGGATAGGTAATATGCGCATTTGCGCGCGCGACCACGATTTCCCCGGTTTCCAGCGGCTGGCGCAGGCTATCGAGGACCTGGGGGTGAAATTCCGGCAACTCGTCGAGAAACAAAACCCCGTGATGGGCCAGAGACGCTTCTCCGGGCTTGGCTTTCTGTCCGCCGCCGACCATCGCCGCCATCGAGGCCGAATGGTGCGGCGCGCGAAACGGCCGTGAGCGGGTCAGCCGCCCTCGCTCCAGAAGGCCAGCCACGGACTGGATCATCGAAACATCGAGCAATTCTTCCGCAGGCAGCGGTGGCAACAGGCCGGGGAGGCGTGCCGCCATCATGGATTTGCCCGAGCCCGGCGGCCCGACCATAAGAAGATTGTGACCGCCCGCCGCCGCTATCTCGAGCGCCCGCTTGGCGCTTTCCTGCCCTTTGACGTCTTTGAGATCGAGGTCTGGCCGGGCATCAATCAGATCTCCCGGCACGGGGCGCGAAAGCATTTGCCGGCCTTTGAAATGATTGACCAGCTGGATCAGCGAGGCCGGCGCGAGAATGGACAATTCACCCCCGGCCCAGGCCGCCTCGGGCCCACAGGCCTCCGGGCAGATAAAACCCAGATCATGCCGGCTGGCCGCCATCGCCGCAGGCAGGGCTCCGGGAGCGGCATTGATCGATCCGTCCAGACCCAGCTCACCCATGGCGAGGTGATCTGTTACCGCATCTGCGGGGATCACCTCCATCGCTGCCATCAGGGCGATTGCAATCGGCAAGTCGAAATGCGCCCCCTCCTTGGGACGGTCCGCGGGAGAAAGATTGACGATAATCCGCTTGGGAGGCAGCGACAGACCAATAGCCGCAAAGGCAGCCCGGACGCGTTCACGGCTTTCAGCAACCGCTTTATCGGCCAGCCCCACGACCATAAAGGCCGGTTGTCCACCGGCAAACTGGGCCTGCACATCGACGCGCCGGGCTTCTGCCCCTTCAAAGGCGATACTCGTGGTTCCAGCTGCCATTCTTGCCCCTTCTGCTTACCCGGAATGTTGATTGCCGGATCGTAAGCGCCTGTCAGCACGGGGTATCCTGCGGTTTGCGGAACACGCCCGATCAAAACAAGAACATTATAGGAACGAAAATGGCGTGTGAGTCAAGGTTGTAGGAGAATTAGCCGCCTAACCGCCGGTCGACCGCATCCCAGAACAGGGCTGCCGCATCGACGCCGGAAAACCGTTTCAACTCCTGAACCCCGGTGGGCGAGGTCACATTGATCTCGGTCAAACGGTCACCGATGACGTCGATTCCAACCAGGACGAGGCCGCGTTCTTTCAGGATCGGGCCAATAGTATCGCAGATATGCTGGTCGGCGGCGCTCAGATCGGCCGCCTCGGCTTTTCCACCCACATGCATGTTGGACCGCGTTTCTCCCGGTTGCGGCACCCGGTTGATGACGCCGACCGGATCCCCATCGATCAGGATGACACGGCGATCACCTTGCGAAACATTCGGCAAGAAGGCCTGAGCGATGATCGGTTCCCGGTTCATCCCGAAAAACATCTCCAGGAGTGAGGCGAAATTGCTGTCATCCGGTTTCACGCGGAATACGCCCACGCCGCCATTGCCATAGAGCGGTTTAAGGATGATGTCGGTGTATTCCTGACGAAAAGCGCGGATCGCGTGCTCATCCCGCGAGATCAGTGTTGGCGGAATCAGCTCTGGGAATTCGAGCGGGACAATTTTTTCCGGATTGGACCGCACCCATTTGGGGTCGTTCAGAACCAGTGTGGAGCCTTCAAGAAACTCCAGAATATGACAGGCCGTGATGTAGGACATGTCAAAGGGTGGATCCTGGCGCATCAGGACGACATCGATGTCGGCCGCGAGATCGAGTGTTTCGCGATCTCCCTCGATTCCCGGCTGACCTTCGACACGTTGCACGGTTGTCGGGCGGGCGCGCGCCGTGACCTTGCCTGCGTTCCAGGACAGGTGTTGCGGTTGATAGGACCACAGGCTGTGACCCCTGGCCTGGGCCGCCTCCATGAGCGCAAAAGTGGTATCACCCTTGATGTTGAAGGTCGAAACCGGGTCGGTTTGCACCGCGATACGAAGGCTCATTCGCGCAGTCCTGACTTAATCTATCGGTGTGACAGGCGCAGTGCGTACATCTTCCGGGGCCTCAAGAGAAGGCAGATCGGCATTGGCCGGAACCGGTTCGCCCCCGCAGGCCGCGGCCTGGCGTTCGCCGCGCGCAACCGGCGCGGCGCTTTCACCCACGACACGGACCAATGCGACAACATCCGTGACGCCTTCCACCAGCGAGGCGTGCTGGGCGGCGCGCTCCAGTTCGCCGCGTGTCCGTGCGATCCCAAGCAGATAGACCCGGCCATTTTCAGCTTCGACATTGAAATTGACGCTTCGTACACTGCGGTCCCTCAAAAGCCGGCTGCGCACCTGCTGCGTTATCCAGCCATCCCGTGCGCCATCGCGCAGCCGCGAAGGGTCTGAAACCAGCACCTCGTTTTCAACCGCGCGGACTGCGAGGGCTGACCAGGCCAGACATTCTGCATAGCGGCGATCATCCTCGCGCGGCACCGTCCCGGTCAACAAGGCCAGCCCGTCTGTTACTTCGACATCGACACCCTGCAACGCATAGCCCTCGGCCCGCGTCATAGCCGCCTTGATGGAAAGGGAAGCGTTTGTATCGTCCAGATCCCGTCCGATTGAGCGTTCTGGCTGCACCGCAGCACAGGCGGCCAGGACAAGGGTGAGAAAGACAATAAAAAAACGGACAATCATTACTAAAAACTCCGGCCAGGAGACAGCCCGCCGCGACTCTAATCGGCCAAATGATTCCGTTCAATTAATGTCCATCACATCGCGGCCCTCTGCGATGAAAAACTGGCGCTCATGGTGCGGAAGCCGCCAGGGCCGCATAATCATCAGATCATATCGGATGAACAGGCCGGACAGCTCCGGTTTGCGCCCCACGAAACTTGCCGCTCCGCGGACAAGGCGCTGCTGCTGATGCCAGGAAATGGATGCCAGACCCGCCTCCAGTGTGGCGCGGGCTTTGACTTCGATGATAGCCAGAATCTCGCCTTTCCGCGCCACCAGATCAAGCTCTCCCATCGGCGTTTTCGCGCGCTGCACCAGAATGCGATAACCTTTCAACGAGAGCCAAAGCGCCGCCCAGAATTCTGCGCGCCTGCCCCGGGCTTCCGCAGCTCGGCGATCTCGGCTCAAAATGACGTGTCCTTCATGCGTTGCGCGCGCTGATAAAGCTCCCGCCGGCTCAGCCCTGTGCTGTCCGCCATCAAGGCTGCTGCGCCCTTTACACCAAGATCGGGAATGAGCTGTGCAAGCTGGCGATTGATCTCTTCGTCCGTGAGCGTTTCAGCTTCCCCGGGTCCGATTAATAGGGTTATTTCGCCTTTTGGCGGGCCCGCCTCCAAATAGTGGGCTGCAAGTTCTGATGCGTTTCCACGGCGGAATTCTTCGAACTTCTTTGTCAACTCCCGGGCCATCACCACGTCGCGGTCCCCAAGCACGGTTGCAACATCCTGCAGGGCCGCCGTAATCCGGGGGCCTGTCTCATAAACAATTAGGGTTCCGGGTATTGTCTCGAATGTCTTCAGTCGCGATCTTCGCGCGCCGGTTTTGGCGGGCAGAAATCCACCAAAAAAGAACGCATCACTGGGAAGGCCGGCGGCAGCCAGCCCGGTCAGAAGCGCGGAGGCCCCCGGCAAGGCCCGGACCGCATGGCCCGCTTCAACGGCCTCTTTTACCAGCTTGTATCCAGGGTCGGAAACAAGCGGCGTTCCGGCATCGGAGATTAGGACGATGGCCTCACCCGCATCCAGCGCCGCCAGAATTTCCGGCCTGACGGCTGGGCCATTATGGTCGTGATAGGCCAGCAATCGCCCCGCCAACCCGTAGGCTTGCATCAGCTTGCGGGCGTTTCTTGTATCCTCGGCATAAATCCGATCCGCGCCCGCCAGCGCATCCAGCGCGCGTAGCGTGATGTCGCGAAGATTGCCTATGGGGGTCGAAACAATGTTCAGGCCCGGCTCCGGTGGTTGCGGTGCGGGCAGGTGGCGTTTAGCTTCGCCGGAACGGTTTAAAGGCGGATTGCTCATGTTGATCGCTGTATCTTTGCGTGCCTTGCGCAATTTCCCAAGAGGGCTTCTCACGCGGCTGGTAGTTGGCGGTACGGCGATTTCGCTGACAGCTTGCGCCACGACGGCCGCACCGCCTCCCGCGCCGCCGCCCTCTCCTCCGCCCGCGGTCGTCATCGAGCCGGAGATTGACCCCACACCGGTGCAGGAACCTGAACCTGTCCGTCCCCGAGGGGTCACGCCGCGCCATCTGGAAGGACAGGAAGTCGTCCGGGCTGCGCTGCTCTTACCGTTCAGTCATCCCAATAGCGCGGCGCGAACCGAAGCCAACAATTTGTTGCGGGCCGCAGAGTTGGCATTGTTCGAGCACGGACCCGAAACGCTGATTCTGATCCCCAAGGATACGGGCGGAACAGCTGAAGGTGCCCGCGAGGCAACGCGCGCAGCCATTGATGATGGAGCAGATCTGATCCTCGGCCCGCTGTTCGGGGATGCCGCACAGGCCGCGGGTCGTGTAGCCCGCCGCCATGACATTCCTGTCCTGTCTTTTTCGACCAACACCTCCATTGCCGGAGATGGTGTCTACCTTTTGAGTCTTCCACCGGAGCAGGAAGTTGCGCGCGTGACGCAATATGCTTCGCTTCGCGGCGTTGAGCGTTTCGCTTTTATAGGTCCCGGCGGGGCGTATGGATCGACGGTTCGGGATGCGCTATCAGACAATGCAGAAATGAATGGCGGTTATCTGGCGGCCGAAGAAAGTTATGTCGGCGGGGTTGAAGCGATGACGTCGGCCGCCCGGCGATTGGCCGAACTGGGCTTTACGAGCCTCGAAGCTGAAGAAGCGCTCGAATTTCGCGCCAGCGAATGGGAGCCTTCGGTAGATGCACCGTTTCAGGCCGTTATGCTTCCGGAGGGCGGAACCCGGCTCCGGACGCTGGGGCCGCTGCTTCCCTACCATGAGATCGATCCGCTGGTGATCCGTTTTCTTGGAACGGGGCTCTGGAACAATGAGGAATCACGGCGCGAACCGGTGCTGCATGGCGGTTGGTTTGCCGGACCTGATGCCGAAGCGAACGGCGCTTTCATTCAAGCCTTTGAGGCCGCATTCGGTGATGAACCTTCGGGCATCGCCAGCCATGCCTATGATGGTGTGCTGCTCGCGGTTTTCTTCGCCAACAATGACGGTGTCAGCCGCCGCGCCCTGGAAGACCCGGAAGGCTTTTATGGAGCAAACGGGCTGTTCCGTTTCCGCTCGGATGGCCAGATCGAACGCGGGCTTGCCGTTTTCGAGGTGCGCCGCAACGGCTTCCGGACCATTGATCCGGCCCCGCGTCAGTTTGAACCGGCCGCCTTTTAAGCTGTCAGGGGCAAAGTGCGTTGGCGATACCATCGGCCAATAACCTGCCGTCGCCAGTCAAACGGATCTGTTCCCCCTCCCGGACGAGCCAACCTTCATTTATAAATCCGGCGGCTTGCGTTTCATCGATATTGCAGCCGGTCAACGCTTCAAGATGGCTGAGCTTCAATCCATCCGATATGCGAATGCCCATCAGTATTCGCTCTCGCGCTTCGTCCAGCGGTGAAAGCGTTTCGGCCGATCCGCCAATCCCCAACGTCAAAACGTGCTGGCAATAATCCGATGGGCGGAGCTCCGCAGCGCTCGAAACCCGCCCGCCAGATGTATGGCTACCGATCCGCCCGTGAGCGCCGGGCCCGATGCCGATCCAGTCGCCGCCCTCCCAATAAAGCCGGTTATGGCGGGAGTGATGGCCTTTTCGACCATGATTTGAGATTTCATAGGCTTCCAACCCGGCCTCTGCGCACAGCGCCTGCGTGATCCGATACATCTGTTCGGCATTTGTTTCGCCGGGCGGCACCAGATCGCCACGCTCGGCGCGTTTGGCGAAGGCGGTACCTGGCTCGATCGTCAACTGATAGAGCGACAGATGATCAAGACCCAAGGCCAATGCCGTGTTTAGCTCTTTTTCCCAGTCAGGTGGTGATTGCCCTTCCCGGGCGTAGATCAGGTCAATCGATACGGACGCAAACGTGTTCCGGGCAATTTCGAGCGCAGCCCGCGCCGCAGCGCCATCATGGTCCCGGCCAAGCGATGTGAGCGCTTTGTCCTGAAAACTCTGAACCCCGAGGGACAGCCGGTTGATGCCCGCCGTCTCATAGTCAAAAAAACGGTCATGGTCGTTCGGATTGGCTTCAAGGCCGATCTCCGCGCCCTCCACAAAACCAAAAAGGTCGCCTGCCGTGTCGATCAACCGCGCGATCTGGTCTGCTTTCATTAAAGACGGTGTGCCCCCGCCAAGATGAAGCGAGACCAGCTGGCGGTTTGGCGTGCGGTGCGCCCAACCTCTTAGATCGTCTAGAATGGCTTCGAACAGGGTGTCGTCTGCCCCACGCGACTTATAGACGTTGAAGTCGCAGTACGGGCAGATGCGCGCGCAATAGGGCCAGTGGACATAAAGGCCGAGCGGAGTGTCAGTCTGAGCCAAATTCTGCCGCCATGAGTTTCGCCAGGGCTTTCGCACGATGGCTATGGCCAGCCTTTTCTGTCGCGGTCATCTCTGAAAAGACCCGTTCATCCCCGTGCGGTTGGAAAACCGGATCATAGCCAAATCCGCCCTCACCGCGAGGCGGCCAGACAAGCTGGCCCTCCACTCGCCCTTCGTAGAAGCGCTCATTTCCATCCGGGAAAACCAGAGCCAGAACACAAATGAAGGCCGCGCTGCGATCACTCGCCCCACTTGCAGCCAGCTCGTCCTCAATGCGTTGCATCGCGCGCATGAAATCTCGCGGCTCACCGGCCCAGCGGGCCGAATGAATGCCCGGTTTTCCATCCAGTGCTGCAACGCAAAGGCCAGAATCATCGGCCAGAGCAGGCCGGTTTGTCGCCCGGCAAGCCGCCCGCGCCTTTAGCAGAGCATTACCGGTAAATGTGGATTCCGTTTCATCGGGTTCAGGAAGTGAAAAATCTGCAGCAGACTGCAAATTTATCCCCTGAGGCGCGAGCAAACCTCTTATCTCATTGATTTTGCCTGTATTATGTGACGCCAGGACCCATGAATTTGCCTCCGGCATGGCTGGATTCATCCTCTAATTTTATCGGATTTCGAAAAATTAATATCGAAAAACGATATTTTCTGCTTGCAAGCCTCGAACTTTCCGTTTATCGATAAATCACGGACGGCGAGATGATCGTCCGAATAACAAAACAACTGGTCGATTGAAACGTAACAAAGGAGAAAATAAAATGGTCGGGTCCAATAATGGTGTAGCACGTGCTTTTGTCGCGGTTACGATCAATGCGTTCCTCATCATCGCTGTCGGTGCTGGCGTCGTTGCCGCTCTGACTCCGGCGATCGCATGAGGCTAGAACGGTCCCGGCGATAGCGGGAAGCATCGCCGGGGGCCGAGAAGGGGCAAGGGATAACATGGAGGCTGTCAAGCCAAGCCCGATGATCGGGGGCCTGAAATGGCTACTCGATATCGTCTGGTACCTGCTCTGGGCCCTGCTGACTGTCACTGCAGTTGGCTTCCTCGGTGCCACCCTTGTTTTTCTGGCTCAGCTATTTGGCTGGATTCCTGAATCTGCTGCCGAATCGCTGAGGAGTGTAATTGATCTGGTGATTATGCTGCCGCTCGTTGTGGCAGAAATCCTGGCTCTGATGGTGATCGTTCACCGGCTGAGATTGATTGTCAGAACGCTGATCTCAGGCGATCCTTTCGTCCCGGAAAATGCGGGGCATTTGCGGATCATCGCCATTGCGATTGCCGCCTATCAGACTGTCAGATACGCCGCTCAGGGATTGATCGCTATTTCGCTGGCAGTTTTTGGCTATCAAATCGGTGGCGTCGAACTGGCCCGGTTCGATCTTAATCTCGGGTCGTGGTTTGCTGTCGCCGCCCTCCTGGTTCTGTCCGAAGTGCTCCGCGAAGGGGCCCGGATGCGCCAGGAACAGAAATTGACGATTTAGGGAGGCGCGCACCATGCCCATTCGCGTCACCCTCGACAGGATGCTTCTCGAGCGCCGCATGTCTTTGACAGAGCTGTGCGATCGGGTCGGCATCACCATGGCAAACCTGTCCATCCTCAAGACAGGCAAGGCCAAAGCGGTAAGGTTTTCGACGCTGGAAGCATTGTGTCAGGAGCTGGATTGCCAGCCCGGCGATCTGCTCAGCTTCGATGAGGATGAAGACGGAGACGGCGAAAGCTGAGCCGTCAAACGCACACCCCGGACGGGTCCCCCGCCGGTTGGTGAGGAAGCAGCGGGAGCGGGCCTGATTGGTATATAGCCCCTTCCCAAGAGCACCGATCGGGCCGTTCCCAGCCCCCCAGCGCGCTCCCGTTGTTTCCTTTTTCCGTTATAATACAGAATTCTGGATTTCGCCTAGCTCCGCGATGCCTTTGCGCGCCAGAGCGAATAATTCGGTGAAGGAAACCTCGGGCAATGGCTTGTCTTCCGCGGTCGCCTGAATCTCTACAATGCCACCTTCAACGGTCAGGACGAAATTCGCATCCGTCTCGGCCCGGCTGTCTTCTTCATATTCGAGATCCAGGCGCGCTGTCCCGTCGATGACGCCGCAAGATATGGCCGCAACCTGCCCATAAACGGGATCCTTCCCCAGAACGCCTTCTTCGACCAACCATTGCATGGCCAGCTTTAGCGCGACCCAGGCCCCCGTAATCGCTGCCGTCCGGGTGCCGCCATCCGCCTGGATCACATCACAGTCGAGCGTGACTTGCCGTTCACCAAGAGTTTTGAGATCGACAACAGCCCGCAGGGAGCGGCCAATCAGGCGCTGAATTTCCTGGGTCCGGCCGGATTGTTTGCCTGCTGCGGCTTCCCGGCGCCCGCGCGTGTGGGTGGCGCGGGGCAGCATGCCGTATTCAGCCGTCACCCAACCCTTGCCGGAATTGCGCATCCAGGGTGGAACATTCTCCTCCACCGAGGCGGTGCAAAGCACATGCGTATTTCCGCATTTGATCAGGCAGGAGCCCTCAGCATAGGGCGAGACCCCGGTTTCAATCGTGACATCCCGCAGCGCATCCAGCGCTCGTCCATAAGGTCTCATTGGTTTAATCCCCGCTTCGATGGGCCGGGGTCTATCGCGGCAAACCAGCGCCGTAAACCGGCGATGACGGCGGCAATCGATTGAACGCACGCCTGCCATATCCTAAGTGAGAAGCGCCATGGCTACGCCTTCACATTCCACGCCAAACCTAAGTGATCTTGATGAGCGCTCCCGAATGATCTTCCGCGAGATCGTCGAGGCCTATCTTGATACCGGCGATCCGGTCGGATCGCGCACGCTCTCACAGCGGCAGGGCGTGGGGCTGTCGCCGGCCTCGATTCGAAACACCATGTCGGATCTCGCCGCGATTGGGTTACTAACCGCCCCCCATCAAAGCGCGGGCCGATTGCCAACCCATGCCGGGCTGCGCCTGTTTGTGGATGGGTTGCTGCAGGTAGGTGAACCAGCCGAACAGGATCGGCAAACGATTGAATCGAGCATTGCGGGAAGTCAGCGCCAAGTGCGCGACGTTCTTGCAGAAGCGTCTTCCGCTTTGGCCGGGCTGGCGGGCGGGGCCGGGCTGGTCACCTCACCGTCGCGGGAAATTGCTCTCAAACATGTCGAGTTTGTTCCGGTTTCGGCGCATGAAGCCCTGGCCATTCTGGTCGGCGAAGATGGCTCGGTTGAAAACCGCATGATGGTCGCCCCGGCCGGCCTGCCAGCCTCGACCCTCATTGAAGCCGGAAATTATCTTTCAGCGCGCCTGAAAGGCCGGACACTGAAACAGGCGTCAGAAGAAATTCGCCAAGAACTTGCCCAGCGCAAGGCCGCGCTGGACGAAGCGGCCAGCGGACTCGTTGAAAAAGGACTGGCCGAATGGTCAGGCGGCGAAGATCGCGCTTTGATCATTCGCGGACAGGCTCAGCTGCTCGACAACATCGCAGCGGCTGAAGACCTCGAGCGCGTGCGTATGCTGTTTGACGAGATGGAGCGCAAGGAAGGCCTGATCTCCCTGCTCGACAAAGCGCGGGACGCCGAAGGCGTGCGGCTGTTTATCGGCGCCGAGAACCCGCTTTTCTCCCTGTCGGGTTCAAGTGTGATTGTGGCTCCCTATATGGACAGCGAACGCCGCATCATAGGGGCGCTGGGCGTGATTGGACCAACCCGGCTGAATTACGCCCGCGTCATCCCTATGGTCGATTACACCGCCCGCGTGGTTGGGCGCTTATTGGAAAAACCCGGCAACTGACCGGGACAAGAGGACAGGACATGTCGGACGAAAAAGACGATCTCCCCATCGAGGACCGCATCGAAGATATCGAGAAAGCCGAGGCGGAGGCTCTGGCAGAGGCTAAAGCCGCTGACGCGCAATCAGAAGAGGCCAGCGAACCCACACCGGAGGATGCGATCCGCGCCCTTCAGGCCGAGCTGGACGAAACCCGAGATCAGATGATGCGTCTGGCCGCCGATGCCCAGAACACGCGCCGCCGGGCCGAAAAAGACGTCAGGGATGCGCGCGCTTACGCCATTTCCGCCTTTGCTGGCGATGTACTGGGCGTGGCAGATAATCTCTCCCGCGCCCTTGAAGTGGCACAAAGCGAAAATCTGGAGGGCCCGGCCAAGACCCTCGTGGACGGCGTCGCGCTGACGGAAAAGTCGCTTCTCTCGGCGCTCGAGCGCCATGGGGTGAAGAAAATTGACCCGGAACCCGGAGACGCCTTTGATCCCAATCGCCATCAGGCAACCGCGCAAATTCCATCGGAACATCCCAATGGCAAGGTCGCATCCCTGTTCGCGCCCGGCTATGTGATCGGCGAGCGCACGCTGCGCGCTGCCATGGTCGCGGTCTCTGCCGGCGCGCCGGCGAACGCCGAACCCGCCAATGATGGCGAGAAGCCCGAGCCGGGGGCCGGTCTGGACGTGAAGGCTTAATTGGTCCGATGTCGCCAGAAGCGGAACTCTTCTGGCTTCGCCTCATACACACAATAATCTTCGCTGCTTGTCTGGTAGCGTTAGGCGTTCTGATTGTTTTTGCTGTCAGCGGTCTTTGGCGATCCGCGGCGGTCTGGGCGCTAATCGCGCCCTTCGCGATTTTGACGGGTCTGATTCTGAATGGCGGACGATGTGTGCTGCAAACCCGGGCGCAGAAGCTTTTGGGTCTTCACGGTCGTTGGGCCCGGGATATTTTCTTCCTGCCGGAGAGCTGGGCGATCCGCGTCGTAGAAGTCTTAGCACCGCCTTTCACGCTAGCCGTCGTCGGAACGCTCACCCGCCTCGCATTGACGTGATCTTCTGCTGACGCGATCTGGCAAAAGTGTCAGAGTCCGTGATCGGATTTTTGCTCGCCAGCGCTCCTGCCCCCTGCCATTGTGCCGGCAATCAGGGCCGGGAGGGCAAGATGCTTCCAAATTGGGCAATGGATGCGCTGAGCATTCTCACACAGTTTTTTATTCTCGCGATCGGGTTGGGCGTGCTGGTGGTGCTCGTCATGTATGCCCGCGATGTTAGCCAGAAGCGGGATGCCATCCGGAGGAACTACCCGGTCGTCGGCCGGTTCCGCGGACTGTTCACGACGCTCGGTGAATTTTTTCGGCAGTATTTTTTCGCACTTGATCGCGAAGAACTCCCTTTTAATCGCGCTGAGCGGGAATGGGTTTACCGGTCTTCCAAAGGTCATGGCGGAACGATTGCCTTCGGATCGACTAAGCCCCTGACCCCTGTTGGCACAGCGATCTTTGTGAACTGCCCTTACCCGGTTCTTGAGGAGGACACAGCAAAAACCCAACCCTTGCGCATCGGCCCCTTTACGCGGCAGCCCTATGATGCGCCTTCCTTCTTCAACATTTCGGGCATGAGCTATGGTGCTTTGTCGAAACCGGCCGTACGAGCCCTGTCCAAAGGGGCTGGGAAGGCCGGAATCTGGCTAAACACTGGCGAAGGCGGTCTTGCCCCCGCCCACCTTGAAGGCAAGTGCGACATCGTCTTCCAGATTGGCACGGCAAAATACGGCGTGCGCACAGAGGACGGCCGCTTGTCAGACGAAAAACTGGCGGAAGTGGCTGGGCATGACGCCGTTAAAATGTTCGAGGTAAAGCTCTCTCAAGGAGCGAAACCGGGCAAGGGCGGCATATTGCCAGCCGCCAAGGTCAGCAAGGAAATCGCCGGTATTCGAGGCATTCCGGCAGGTCAGGCCTCTCATTCGCCCAACCGCCACCCGGAAATCGACAGCAATGAGGATTTGCTCGATATCGTCGCGCATATCCGTGAGGTTTCCGGCAAGCCGGTTGGCATCAAATTCGTGGTCGGCGCCTATGGCTGGATTGATGAGTTGTGCGAGGCGATTCTGGCACGGGGCGAAGATAGTGCGCCGGACTTCTTCACCATCGATTCCGGCGATGGCGGCACGGGCGCAGCACCGATGGCCCTGATGGATAATGTCGGCCTGCCGATCCGCGAAAGCTTGCCCATGGTGGCGGAAATCCTGCGCAAACACGGGCTCAAACAACGCATTCGGATCATCGCCTCCGGCAAGCTGTTGATTCCGGCGTCCGTGGCCTGGGCGCTGGCTTCAGGCGCTGATTTTGTCCAGTGCGGCCGGGGCTTCATGTTTTCACTGGGGTGTATCCAGGCCCTCAAATGCCACAAGAATACCTGCCCGACCGGCGTCACCACGCACAAGAAATCGCTGCAACGCGGCCTCGTACCAAAGGACAAGGCTGAAAAAGTCGCGGAATACGCCAACACGATCCGAAAACATGTCGAGATGATCGCGCATTCCTGCGGAGTAAAAGAGCCACGAAAACTAAAACCCATGCACGTCCGGATCGTGCAGGAAGACGGGCGCTCCATCGCGATGGATCAGTTGAATTTCATTCCGCCGGGTTCGTAGGCGCACTCAAACACAAAAGACGGCGGTAACTTCGCCTACCAGATTGACGTTGAGTCGCTGGTTTTTCCCGTATAGATTGTTGACTTAATGCGGGAGGAAGGGATGCTTAGAGCGATTATTTCCGTGCTTGTTGCGTTCTGCACAAGCGCTTGTGGGTCTGTCATTCATTCAACATCCATCGGCGCAAATAGGCAGGGAACAGCCTTTCAAGTTTACGCGCTGCCTGAAACGGCGATTAGTGCCGGTTTTGCTAACGTAAAAAACGGGCCATGGACGGTGACGGTTTCAGCAACGAACAGGCCAAGTCGGGATGTCCATGATTGGTATCGTTTATATCATACCGAACACCTTCTATTCGGCGACAATTTTACGCTTACCGTAGCTGGAGGTTTGCTGACGACCGCCAACAACGCTTCGACCCCGGACGCCGTAGCGGCCATAGAAAATCTTGGAAATCTAATTCAAACGATTGAATCACTGACTGCATCAACTAGTGCAGAGCCCGTCGAAGCCGTTGCAAGCTATCTTGCGGAACAGCGGCGCATTTCTTACTCATTGGGCTATCAGCTTTGGCCTGCACAAACCGCGTGTAGTGTCGAGAACCACAGCTTGAGTGTCTGCACAGTCCAAATCGGATTTGCCACCGCCGTGTTTCAGCAGGAATGCACCAACCCGATTGAGAATTTACCCGGGAATCTCCTAGCGGAGGGAACTTGTAACGATTCCGGCAGAAGAAACGAAACCCGCGCAATCGGTCGCGTAACCATGAACCTAGCGTCCACCGGGACATTTCAATCATTGCGCGAACAGATCAGGCAGTCCTACCTAACAAGGGGTGGCAGGCCCACACCAACATCCAATGGCATTCGTTTTCGCGTGACCGCGCCAATGGAAATACATTCAAATTTCGCGTGCAACCGTATTTCCAACGGATTTTCGGTTTCATTTCCATCGTTCGAAGCGGCTGCAGCTGCCCATTGTACTCGGCTTGCAAATCTCGAACAGTTTGCAGCGGTCAACAATCCTGTTCAGGTCGTAAATGTTGTTGTGCCCGGCGGATTTTACACGACAGACATCACACGAAATATATTTGGTGCAAGAACGACAAACTTGACGTTTAGCGAAGGTGTTTTGACCTCCGTGCATTTAGAACAATCTGCAACCGCTGCAGCGGCTATTCTTTTGCCGCTGACAGCGCTTGGCTTTTTTGTCGCCGATAATGACTAACCCGGAAGCGTCACCCGGCGCATGGTGAGATTCAAGCGCCCGCCCATGGGCACCAGCGTCGATGTGCCTCGGTAGATCCGGTCCACGCCGTGATAGCAACGGCGGGACTCACCGCCGAGCACGACCACATCGCCTGAGGAGAGCTCCAGCGAATGGGTCTTGCCTTTGCGCGTCGGCCCGCCCAGCCGGAAACGCGCCTTATCGCCCAGCGAAACGGAAACCACAGCCGCATCCGTGGCCTCTTCATCCCAATCAATATGAAGGCCCATCTTCGCGTTTTCGCTGTAATGATTGACAAGACAGGCCTCGAAGGGGGCAGGGTAGTTGGACACCTCCTGCCAGAGCTGGGTCAATAATGCGGGCGGGTCGGGCCAGGGCGCACCGGTTTCCGGGTGCGTTTCCTCGTAACGATAGCCTTTTTCCTTATCCGTCACCCAGCCCAGCGGACCGAAATTCGTCATGTCCACGCTCAATGGCTGACCGGTTCGGGGCATCCGGGGTTTAAAGAAGGGGGCTATTTGCGCTGCCCGAATAACAGCGTCAATGAGCCCGGCTTGTTGCGCGCGGTCAAAATATCCCGGCAGGAAGCGGAAGCCTTGGGGAAGGGTCATTTCGATCTACCTAGCGCAGCGAAGGATTCGGGCCACCTGATTATTGCATCAACCGCCTGAATTGATTCGCGTCTCGCCCTTGCGGGTAGCGGCCTGCCTCCCTATCTCCGCTGGCGAGCCGGGTTTCCGGCAATTGGATCAATGATGAAGCGGGCGGCAGGGCCCGGAAGCAAGGGGGATTTCATTAAGCCGGACAGCGCCTCGGGCTGGTCCGCGCCTCTGTGACATCCCGCCCAAGAAAAACGGAGACGAAAACGTCATGAGCAAAGTGATTGGTATCGACCTGGGGACCACAAACTCCTGTGTCGCCGTCATGGATGGCGGAAACCCCAAAGTGATCGAGAATTCTGAAGGGGCGCGCACAACGCCATCTGTTGTCGCCTTTACCGAAGACGGGGAACGCTTGATCGGACAGCCGGCCAAGCGCCAGGCCGTGACAAATCCGGAACAGACCTTCTTTGCCATCAAGCGCCTGATTGGCCGCAACATGTCCGACCCCATGGTCAAGAAGGACGCCGACATGGTGCCCTACAAGATCGTGCCTTCGGAAAATAATGACGCCTGGGTTCAGGGCCGCGACAAGAAGTATTCCCCTTCGGAAATCTCTGCCTTCATCTTGCAGAAGATGAAAGAGACCGCGGAATCCTATCTTGGCAGCAAGGTGGAACAGGCCGTCATCACGGTTCCGGCCTATTTCGATGATGCCCAGCGCCAGGCCACGAAGGACGCTGGCAAGATTGCCGGTCTGGAAGTGCTGCGTATCATCAACGAGCCGACCGCGGCTGCGCTCGCCTATGGTCTGGACAAGGGCGAAAATAAAACCATCGCGGTTTACGACCTCGGTGGCGGTACGTTTGACGTTTCCATTCTGGAAATTGGTGACGGCGTCTTCGAGGTAAAGGCCACCAATGGTGATACCTTCCTGGGCGGCGAGGACTTTGACCTCCGCATCGTCGATTATCTCGCCGACGAATTCAAAAAAGAAAACTCGATTGATCTGCGTCAGGACAAGCTGGCCCTTCAGCGCCTGAAGGAAGAGGCCGAGAAAGCCAAGAAAGAGCTGTCCTCGGCCAGCTCTTATGAGGTGAACCTGCCTTTCATCACGGCTGATGCATCCGGTCCAAAGCACCTGACCATGAAGCTGTCCCGCGCGAAATTGGAAGCGCTGGTCGAAGATCTGGTCAAGCGCACTATCGATCCGTGCAAAAA
The DNA here is from genome assembly GCF_965228115.1 of Hyphobacterium sp. Classification (GTDB taxonomy): domain Bacteria; phylum Pseudomonadota; class Alphaproteobacteria; order Caulobacterales; family Maricaulaceae; genus Hyphobacterium. Next base: position 1,847,191 of record NZ_OZ245794.1, read on the forward strand.
AGCACTGAAAGATGCGGGCCTGTCGGCAGGCGACATTGATGATGTCGTGCTGGTCGGCGGTATGACCCGCATGCCGAAAGTCCAGGAGGCTGTGCAAGGCTTCTTCGGCAAGGAGCCGCACAAGGGTGTGAACCCGGATGAGGTGGTGGCCATGGGTGCTGCCATTCAGGCAGGCGTTTTGCAGGGCGATGTCAAAGACGTGCTGTTGCTGGATGTGACCCCGCTTTCGCTGGGTATCGAGACGCTGGGCGGTGTGTTTACGCCGCTGATCGAGCGCAACACAACCATCCCGACGAAGAAGTCCCAGACCTTCTCGACCGCCGATGACAATCAGCAGGCCGTGACCATTAAGGTTTCGCAAGGCGAGCGTCAGATGGCAGCAGACAACAAGCTGCTAGGTCAGTTTGATCTGGTCGGTATTCCGCCCGCGCCGCGCGGCATGCCGCAAATCGAGGTGACCTTTGATATCGATGCCAATGGCATTGTGAACGTCTCAGCCAAGGACAAGGCAACCGGCAAGGAACAACAGATACGTATTCAGGCGTCTGGTGGACTTTCTGACGATGACATTGAGAACATGGTCAAGGACGCCGAGGCCAATGCCGAAGCCGACAAGAAGCGCAAGGAGTTGGTCGAGGCCCGCAATAATGCGGAAGCTCTCCTTCACCAGACCGAGCAACAACTTGAAGAGTTTGGCGACAAGGTCAGCGACGAGGTGAAAGCCGAAATCACCACAGCCTCTGACGAGCTGAAAGCCGTCAAGGATGGTGAAGATGCTGCCGACATTCAGGCCAAGACCCAGGCCTTGGTTCAAGCGGCCATGAAGCTGGGTGAGGCCATGTATGCCGCTCAACAGGCGGAAGGCGGCTCGGATGACGCGGGTGATGCCCCGTCTCAAGACGAGGATGTGGTAGACGCCGAATATTCCGAAGTCGACGGTGAAGACACCGACAACGACAAGAAAGAAAGCGCCTAGGCGCACGTATCAGCGCTCCGCTCGGGCGGAGCGCTGGCCTTTCCGGGACAAGTGCCATGGCCAAGCGTGATTACTACGAAGTTCTGGGCGTCGACCGCAGCGTCGATGAAAAGGCGCTGAAAAGCGCTTACCGGAAACTTGCCATGCAGTATCATCCGGATCGCAATCCGGACGACAAGGAGGCCGAGGCCCGTTTCAAAGAAGTTGGCGAGGCTTACGCTATCCTGTCCGACCCGGAAAAACGCGCCGCCTATGACCGCATGGGACATGCCGCCTTTGAAGGCGGTATGGGCGGCGGACAGGGTCCGTTTGGCGGACAGGCCGGCGCCGCCGATTTCGCCGACATATTCGAGCAGGTGTTTGGCGGTGCCTTTGGCGGTATGGGGGGCGGTCGTGGCCGTCAGCGAGGCGGGCCCGCACGCGGTTCAGACCTTCGCTATGATCTTGAAGTCAATCTCCAGGATGCCTTTGCCGGCAAATCTGAAACCCTGAAAGTCCCAACAAACCTCACCTGTGAGCGATGTGACGGCAACGGGGCGGAGCCAGGCACGTCGCTTGAAACCTGTCCGCAATGCGCGGGCGCGGGTGTCGTCACGGCTGGAAACGGCATGTTCCGCATTCGCCAAACCTGCCCGCGGTGTGGCGGTCAGGGTAAGACCGTTACTACGCCTTGCCAGGCGTGTGATGGCGTAGGGCAAGTCCGCAAGGTTCGCTCGCTCAATGTCGATATTCCGGCCGGCGTCGAAGATGGAATGCGGATCCGCCTGGCGGGCGAAGGCGAAGCCGGGGCCAAGGGCGGCCCACGCGGTGATTTGTACATATTTGTTTCCATTCGCCATGATGAATTGTTCGAGCGCGACGGCCCCAACCTTTATTGCCGCGCCACCGTACCCATGGTGACAGCCGCGCTTGGAGGGTCGATCTGCTGTCCCGTTATCGATGGCGGCAAGGCTGAGCTTAAGATCCCGGCGGCCTCGCAAACCGGAAAACGGATGCGCTTGAAAGGCAAGGGCATGCCTCGCCTGCGGGGAGGGCCTCGCGGCGATATGATTGTCGAGCTTTATGTCGAAACACCGCGAAACCTGACAGATCGGCAAAAAGAATTGCTCGAGGAATTCTGTGATCTATCCGGCGGAAACTGTAATCCCGAATCTGAAGGCTTCATGGGCAAAGCCAAGCGTTTCTGGGATGATCTGACCAGCGAAGACGGGCGTCCCAACGCCTAGAATGCATCAAGCCGACGGCGCGGTAAGGTACCAGAGCGCCGCTTTCTGCAAATCCGAGACAAACACGCGTCGGCCAGCTTCATCCGTGTTTTTGCTGGCCTGGAACAGTGCCGCATCTCGGCTGAGGCCCATCACCATTTTCATGAGAAATGCGGCGGCCGGGGGCGCAAAATGCGGCGGCTTAATCTTGAGAACAGACAAGGTGTTGGCTGTGTCATCGATCACTTCTGGCGGAAGTTGGGCAAGCCCTGCAGGCCGCCCGGCCAATCGCGATAGCAAAGTCTGGTTGTCATAAGCGTGCGTTTGACTGGTTTGCGCGACGCTTCCGATCCAGCGGTGCACATCGCGATGGCGGCGGGCCTCGCGATTGAGCTCCATTAACATTTGCGACAGGCTCGAGATCCGGTCAGAATACAGCGCATCCAACGCCGCTGCCTTATCGGAAAAGCGGCCATAGAAAGCGCCAACGGACGACTTTGCCTTCTTCGCAATATCCGCAACCGTAAGGCGGTCGACGCTGCCATCCTGAACGGATTTCTCGAGAACTTTGAGAATTCTCTGACGGGTTGCCCGGCTGCGCGCCTGCATAGCGGGCCGCACGCCCAGCTCTTTCGCGACCCCAGTATTTTCCACAGAGGCTTTCATGTTCTCGTCGTTAACCTTTTTTAAGTTACGAAAGTTCAGTAGATTAGCTCATATCTTAATTTCGAACCAAATTCTAGTTCTGTAATAGGGGGGACACGTCTCGCGCGAAAATGTACGCGGCATTAACCCTAATTTGGGAGAGTCTGCCGGCTCTATGAGCGAGAATCGGGTGCGGGAGGAAAGCAGATGACGATTAAGGTCTGTATTGCGGGTGTTGGTGGCCGTCTCGGCAGCGCCATCGCCAGAGAAGTTTTGCTCGACGAGCGCTTTGAGCTCGCCAGCGGAGTGGTGCGTTCCGATTCAGGTTATACCGAACAGGATCTTGGAGAGATCGCCGGCGCAGGCTGGGTCGGGAAAACAGCCGTCGTCAGGCTAGAAGATGCGCTGGACGGTACCGATGTTGTCATCGATGCCTCGACAGCCCAGGCCAGCGGCGCGATCGCCCGCCGTTTAACAGAAATGGGTGGACCGGCTCTGGTGTGCGGCGTGACGGGGCTTGGCGTTGAACAGACCGATGCGTTGCGCGAGGCGTCCAAAGTTTTTCCTGTTCTCGCCGCGCGAAACTTCTCCATCGGCCTGACGCTCGTTGAAATGCTTGTGTCCATGGCCGCCAGCGGCCTCCCGGTGGAGCGTTGGGACGCCGAAATTTCCGAAACCCACCATCGCGACAAAACAGACGCCCCTTCAGGAACGGCGCTGGCGCTGGGGGAGGCGGTAGCAAAAGGCCGCGAGCAGATTCTTGATATGGTGGCAGAAAAGGGCCGTTCGGGGTCCAATCAACGGCGCATGCCGGGTGCCATTGGATTCTCGTCGCAGCGAGGCGGCGGAATCGTGGGCGAACACGTGGTGGATTTCCTTTCGAGCAACGAAGTTATTTCGATCGGTCATCGCGCGCTGGACCGGCGGGTTTTCGCACTTGGGGCGCTCACAGCAACGCTATGGCTGATACGCCAGAAACCCGGGCTGTATGCCATGAAAGACGTGATCGGAGGCCAACCCTAGAGAGTGCTTGACCTTTCCCTCAATGCTGCGCATTAGAGTCTGGTGCGTCAGGAGGTGACATGAGCCGCGCCCGCCGCCTTGTAGAGATTGTCCGTGCTTTAAAACAAGCCGCACCCGGATCTTTGACCGCTCAACACATCGCGGAGCGTTTCAGCGTATCTGAACGTACAATCTACCGCGACATGGCGAAACTGATCGATTCCGGCATTCCGATCGAAGGGGAGGCCGGGCTGGGCTACATGCTGGCACCAGATGAAGGGCCGCCCCCCGTTTCCATGACATGGCGCCAGGCGCAGCTTCTTTGGCGAGGCGCCCGCCTGATGGCGTTAACAGCGGATGAGGACGCAGCCCTAGATGCCAACGCTGTTCAATCGCGGCTGGAAAAAGTCCTGGGCGAACAAAGACTCGCCCGCACCCGGTCACAGGCGCTTTTGTCACTTACTGACAACTTGCGCCCAGTGCCGGCGATTATGGATGCTTTGAAGCGCGCCCTTGATCAGGATAATAATATTCGGATTCGCTATGTGGAACTTGACGAAAGCGATGGTGAATATATCGGACGCCCAATGGCGATAACCCCCGTCGGAGATATATTTATCCTAACGCTGTCAACTCCTGACGGGCTGGTTCATCTGCGAATTGAGCGGATACGCAAGTTGACACTGCGGAGTTAGGGGCGGCTACCAGCTCCCCTCATTTTCCATGGAAACCCAGGGCTCCTCAGGGGGCAAGGCCTCGCCAGCCTGCAGCAATTCGACGGAAATATCGTCGGGTGATTTGACGAAGGCCATTTTTCCATCCCGGGGTGGCCGGTGGATCGTATAGCCCAGCGATGCCATTCGCGCGCATGAGGCATAAATGTCCGCGACGCGATACGCCAGGTGTCCGAAATTGCGCCCGCCCGTATAGTCCTCGGGATCCCAGTTATGCGTAAGCTCAATGGTCGGCAAACCGGCCGGAATGGGGCTTTCATCACCGCTGAATCCGCCGCGCCTCATATCATCTGGGCTTGCCAGAAAGATCAGTGTAAACCGCCCGGCCTCGGCATCGACCCGCCGAATGACCTCGAGCCCAAGCCCCTCACAGAAAAATTTCAATGACTCATCTACATCGCTGATGCGGATCATTGTGTGCAGATATTCCATCAGGGTGCCTCCTGGTTTTTACGTTCCGCTGCGATCAATTTCGCTCGCTTGGCCCATTTTGGCCGCGGACGTTTGATCTCGACATCATCAAGGGACTCCCCCCGTGCACGCATCAAGGCGGGCTGGAAGGGTTCCGGCGCACGTGCGTGGTGAAAACGGGCGGCGACAAAACCGCAAAACGCCCACGACGCGACCAGGCCGAAGAACATGTAAAACATCCAAGGGTAATACCCGGGCGCGAAAACATCACCTGCGCCCAGTGCCGCGGTGACCCAATTCCAGAAATAAACCAGCCCCATGACCGCAGGCGCTGTAATCAGGATAGCAGCGATCAGAGCCGCAGCCGCATAGAGTGTCCAGCGCGGGCTATATCCGCCCAGATATATGCGGACGAACTCGGCTTCGCTGACGCCCTTGATCGTTTGCGCGCGATCGGTTTGCCGCCCGGCATATTCCTGCCTGGCCTCCTGACGCAGAGCGCCAGCCGCAATTATCCAGCGGATGCATAGGGCCAGCGCAGCCAACAGCGCAAAAATCGCAGCGATCAAGAACGGGTTGATCATGCGCCAAATCTAGGCGCTCACGGCCTCATATGCCAGCATGGCCCGCTTGCGATTCACACCCCAATGATAGCCGGTTAGCCGGCCATCAGATGCCAGAACCCGATGGCAAGGGATAAGCCAGCTTACAGGATTGGCCCCAACGGCCGCCCCAACAGCGCGCGACGCCTTGGGGGTGCAAACCTCGGTCGCGATGTCACGGTAGGTGACGGTTTGGCCGGAAGGAATGGTCAATAATGCTTTCCAGACTTGCCGCTGCCAGGGCGTCCCATAGAGCGCCAGCGGCAAGGATTGTCCCCGATTGGCGAAAATGCGGTTCGACCAGTCCAGGGCATCGTCATCATTCCGCTGATAACTGGCCGCCGGGTAACGGTGCCGGAGGTCTGCCATGGCGGTTTCAATATCCGGGTCGGCAAATGCCAGAGCGGACAGGCCGCGCGGCGCGATCAGAAACACGCCTTCGCCGAAAGGCGTTGGCGCTGCGCCCCAGACAAAGGACAAGCCCCGGCCGCGCGATTTTGCCTGCCCGGGTGTCACCGATTCATGGGCAATGAAAAGATCATGAAGGCGGCCGGGTCCGGATAATCCCGCTTCGAAACTGGCATCAAGAATATTTGCGCCGCCCTCGATCGCATTGCGAGCAGCAGAGTGAGCCAGCGCCCCAACATATTTCTTGGGGCTGACCCCCACCCAGCGCGTGAATATGCGTTGGAAATGATGAGGGGATAGACCGGCGGCCTTGGCTGCAGTTTCCAGGTCCGGATGGTGGCGCCAATGATTGCCCAGAAAGCTCAGCGCTTCGCTGATCCTGTCATAGTCGCGTTCGGCGGAGTAAAGGTCATAAGCGGTGTCGGATTCGGTCATCGTCATGTGCTGACTGTCGCGCGGGATCACCTCAAGCGCCACCCGCTTCTTGCGGTAGGGCGCGTTTGGCCCGGAAAAGTGCATTCTGTATGGCCACGCCCAGCTCCGGGCGCTCTGGCGGGCTGAGGAAGGTGCCAACAATCAGCCGCTTTCCCGATACCGACAGCTCAATCGCTGCATCATGAAGGCCGGGTTTGTGAACTTTAACCCGCGTCCAGGCCATGGGCAGTTCATAATGCCGGACCGCGCCATTCGCGTGTTGACGATGGATCAGTATCCGATCGCTCGAAATCCGGATGATCTCGCGGCGGCGGCCATCCCGATAGCTGATTTTGAACGCCAGCCAGACCAGAATCACATCAAGGCCGAAGAAAAACGGGATCGGCCAGGCCCCCATTCGCCAATAGATCACACCCGCAGCGAAGCTGACGGCACACATGATCGCCATCAACGCGATAAAACCGGGGTTTCGCAAAGACCGGTTCGGAGCCAGAACGGCATCCATAAAAAGCTCGCCCCTCATCTCCTCGGGCAATCCGTCAAAAGCCGGAAAGGTTTCAATCGCATCCGTCATTCCGATAGATACTAGCCTGATAAATTTCCGCAGAAAGCAGGATGACAGTTTGCCGCGCACCGCGCTATGGCTTCGTCATGCCGCGAAAGAAAAAACCCCCACCCTTCACGACGGAAGAAGCTGCGGATCTTTATGCCCGGCTGGCGGAAGTGCGCCCCGATCCGCGAACCGAACTTGAATACTCAAGCCCCTACACGCTTGTGGTTGCCGTCGCCCTTTCAGCACAGGCAACCGATGTAGGCGTGAACAAAGCAACAAGAGGCCTGTTTGCGGCAGCCGACACACCCGAGAAGATGATCGCCCTGGGCGAGGATGGCATACGCGAGCATATCAAGACCATTGGCCTGTTCCGCAACAAGGCCAGGAATGTCTATGCACTCTCGAAAATGATCCTCGAAGAGTTTGGCGGCGAGGTGCCGCGCACCCGCGAAGCGTTGGAAAAACTTCCCGGTGTTGGCCGCAAGACGGCCAATGTGGTGATGAACGAAGCGTTCGGCGAACCCACCATCGCGGTGGATACGCATATTTTCCGGGTTTCAAACCGGACCGGAATGGCGCCGGGAAAAAATCCGCTGGACGTCGAGTTGAAGCTCGAGGCGATCACGCCGGAACCTTTCCTGAAGGGAGCGCATCACTGGCTCATCCTTCATGGACGGTACACTTGCAAGGCACGCAAGCCGGATTGCCCGAATTGCGCCATTGCCGATTTATGCCGCTTTGAAGATAAAACGGTGGCCTAGCCCGGCTGCACGATCGATTGATAACCGAAGCCGTCACGCAAACCGTCGCGCAGGTCCCGCATCACCGGGTTCCGGCACCCCGTATACCAGACCACGGTATGGCTGCCGCGCCGCGTCGTCCAGGTAACCGTGAAAGGTGGCAGATCGGACAATTCAGGACCGGGGCAAAGCTCGGGATTATTAAAAGTAATGTCCGACGGCAGGTTGAAGAAGTCCGCATCAGATAGAAGCCGCGCCATATAGGCGTAAGAGCCTTCTGAAAGCGCGCCCTCCGTTAGGCCGTTCACGCGGGTGAACCTTTGACCATTCAAAACATATCGGTCATCCGGGCTGAGCGTCAGGTCATAGATCGGGCAGGAACCAAAACAGGCACCTTCGGAAATTTCAATCCGGTCCGATGACCTGCCCGTTGTGGCGCAGGCCGCAAGAGCAAAAAATGAAATGGAGAGCAAAAAAGCGCGCATCAAGAACGTCTCCGGTCAATTTTCACCAACATGCACCACAATCGCGGCCTTGTCATGACGTTCGTTTCAAGCGGCTAACAAACGGTCAAGCGATGCCGCAAAATGGGCTCCAAGAAACGGCCCCTGCTCGGGGTAGAAATAGGGTTCGATCAACTCGAGCTCCATGACCTTCCATCCGCGATCTGCGCCGCGCATTAAATCTACGCGGGCATAGAGAAGCGCACCTTCGACAGCATCTAGCGCAGCTTGAGCGACCTCCAGCGCATCGGCGGGCGGATCGGTCGCGGTTTCGTTGGCGCCGTACATGGATTGCGTGCGGTAGTCACCGTGTCTGGGACGCTTGACGAGGCCATGCGAAAAGACCCGATCGAAAAAAAGCAGCGTCATCTCGCCCTCGGTTTCAGCCGCTTTCAGAAAAGGCTGGATCAGACAGGCTGCCGGCGGACGCTCTTCAACAGGCGGCAGGGGGCCGCCCTTGCGCAGCCGCACCTGACGCCAGGCGCTGGCGCCAATGCGAGGTTTTGCAACAATGTCCTCGGCGTCGAGTGCCTCAAAAGCGGCGAGCAAGGTGTCATCATCTGCCCGGTCGGCCCAAAGTGTGGGGATGGTCGGGACCCCCTCTGTTTCGAGATCCCGCAAATAGCCTTTGTCACTGTTCCAGCGGATCGTAGCCAGCGGATTTAACAAGGGACGCAAACGTGCAAACCGGTCAAGGGCAGACAGAAACGCTTCCGGCTTTTCCATATAATCCCAACACGTACCCACAATGATGGCTTCGAAGGCTTCCGGGTCAAACCCTGGATCGTCCCAGATCACCGCCTCCAGAGAGATCGCCCGCAACCGGCAGGCGGGTTGTAAAGCTGCAAATTCGAGCGTGTGTTCCCAGGCATCCGTACGGGCTTCTGGGAGGCCCTCAATCATGCAGGCGGCAGTAAGAAAAGCGATCCGTCTCATGAAGGGAGCGCCTAGCGCGATGCCGTGCAGCGGGCAAGCTTGCAGCGCCGCGCTGGCCGGGCTAAGGCCCGACCGACAGCGCGGATCATAAGGGTAGGCGAAATGACGGATGCAAAATTCGATATCACGGGCGTCGGCAATGCAATCGTTGACGTCATTGCGCCTTGCGATGACGCCTTTCTGACCGAACAGAATATCGAGAAAGGCGGGATGACCCTCATTGATGAGGTCCGCGCCAAACAGCTCTATGATGAGATGGCGCCCGGACAGGAAGTTTCCGGTGGATCTGCCGCAAATACGCTTGCGGGAATTGCTGCTTTCGGGGCCCGCGGAGCCTATATTGGAAAAGTCGCAGACGATGCCCTCGGAGAGATTTTCCGGCATGATCTGAATGCGGCTGGCGTAGACTATACGACGACGCCACTGGTTGGTGGTGCCGCCACAGCACGCTGCCTGATCAATGTAACGCCGGATGCCCAGCGATCGATGTCCACGTTTCTGGGAGCCTCGGTCTTTTTCTCTGAAAGCGATATCAATGCGGAAAAGATCGCGACCGCCAAGATTACGTATCTGGAGGGGTATCTGTTTGATCGCGACGAAGCCAAACAGGCTTTCGTCCGGGCCGCCGAGGTCGCCAAGGCCGCCGGAAGGCTGACCGCTCTGACACTGTCAGACAGCTTTTGCGTCGACCGGCATCGCGCCGCTTTCCGCCAGTTGGTGCGCAATCATGTCGACATCCTGTTCGCCAATGAGGCTGAATTGATCTCGCTTTATGAAGCCGACAATTTTGATGGGGCTTTGGAAAGCGTGAGGGCCGAAACCCGGATCGCCGCGGTGACGCGCTCCGAAAAAGGGGCGGTCCTGATTGACCGCGGACATGTCGCTTCAGTCCCGGCTGTTCCCGTCGAAAAAGTCATCGACACGACAGGTGCAGGCGATCTGTTTGCAGCCGGCATGCTGACCGGGTTGGCCAAGGGGTTGAGCCTGGAATCATCTGGCCAACTTGGTGCTATAGCGGCGGCAGAAGTGATCTCACACTATGGCGCGCGTCCGATGGCGGACCTGAAAGCGCTCGCGGCGCAAGCTGGTATCGAGCTCTGACCCGATCTCACATTAAGTGAGCTGACTCGGGAGATCAGCAGAGCAACACCTGCTTGCAACCTGTTAACGAAAACTGATTCCCTTTTTAACGGGGTTTCAAACCCTTTCTGCCAGTGTGCCATCCGAAAAGAACACAAATAACCCGGGTGGTTGGGGATGAAAGCTTACAAATCAAACAATCGGGCGTGCCCGAAATTCTGTAAGCCGGTCCTGGCCCGGAACACCTGATCAAGGGCGCTCCATGGCACCGCTTCACAGTCTGATTTCCCGCTTCATGCGCTCGCTGGTGATGAAATTCACCGTAATGACGGCGCTGTTGATGATCGTCACAGCTGCGCTTCTCATGGTGATCGAAAACAGTAGCGATCGGCGCGAGAATGAAGCGGTCCTGATCGAGCGCGCCGGCATGAAAGCGCAAATTCTCGCGCTGAATATTTCAGACGATATCATGGCAGAGGACACAACTCGCCTGCAAAGCAGGATTGCCAGCCTGATTGAACGTGCCGATGTAGAGCAGGCCTTTATTACCGACGCACGCCGCCGGATCCTGGTCCATAGCGACCCGGCCAATCTGATCGATTCCGGACGCGCTGCTGACCCGCTTGTGGTTATGGCGCTGGGTTCAGGCGAAACCCGCCACGAAATCCGCAGCGAAACGCTTCATGTTGCGGCACCCGTCTATAGTTCCGCAAACCGTCTGATGGGCGTGGTCTACACACAATCTTCCATGCTGGGACTTCGCGCCGAGGCAAATATCGCCATGCGCCGCCACATGCTTACCGCATTGTTCGCCTTGTTGGTGCTTCTGCCAGTCGCCGCCGGTCTGGTTTATGCATCGTTGCGCCCGATTTCCAAGCTCACGGAAGCCGCAAGAACCGCTTCATCCAAGTCTCTGGATGTGCGCATCAATGTCAAAACCGGGGACGAGCTTGAGGTCCTGGCCAATGCGTTTAACCGCATGCTGTCCCGGATCGATTCCAACCTGAAGCGCATTCACCGGCTTGCCTATGTCGATCTGGTGACCGAGCTTCCAAACCGGGAGCGGTTCCGCAAGGAAGTCGAGCGCGTAACCGGCAAGGCGGCAGAAACCGAATCCAGCGGTGCAGTTCTGTTTCTCGATCTCGACCGGTTCAAGCGCGTCAATGACTCGCTTGGAATGGGAGAGGGCGACAGGTTGCTCGAACTGGTTGCTCGCCGCCTGCGTGAAACCGCCCGCGGATTTGACCTGGCGCATGGCGGCCGGGGCGAGCCGTCTCTGGTCGCGCGGCTTGGTGGCGATGAGTTCACGATTCTCGTGCCGCAGGTTGACAGCGTTTCTGATATTGCGCGCTACGCGCAACAGATCATTTCCGCGATCAGCCGGCCATTTGATATTTCCGGGCACCAGGTCTTTCTGGGTATCAGCGTCGGGGCGGCCGTTTTCCCGCAGGATGGGGCCGAACCCGAAAGCCTGCTGCGCCATGCCGATCTCGCCATGGCACACGCCAAGCAATCGGGCGGTAACACCGTCAAATTCTTCGAACCTTCGATGAACCAGTCGGCCTTTGAGCGGCTTGTTCTTGAAAATGAGCTCCGCGATGCCGTCAAGAATGACCAGCTGGTGGTCTACTATCAGCCGAAAGTCCGGATGAGCGATGGGCTTGTTGAGGGGTCCGAGGCGCTCGTCCGCTGGAACCATCCAACATCCGGGCTCCTGACGCCAGGTCACTTTATCGAGGCAGCGGAAGAATCCGGCTTGATTGGTGAAATTGGTGACTGGGTCATGCGTAAAGCCTGTCAACAGGCCGCAGAATGGGCCAGCGAGGGTCTGCGCTTGCCGGTGGCAGTCAATGTATCGGCCATTCAGTTCGAGCGGCCGGGATTTGCCGACAGTGTAATGGAGATTTTGGAACAGACCGGTTTGCCGCCGGAACTGCTCGAGATCGAACTGACTGAATCCATTGCCATGCGCGATCCGCAACGCGTCATCGATCAGGTCCAGCCGCTTCGGGACCGCGGCGTGAAGTTCGCGATTGATGACTTCGGAACCGGGCACTCCTCCTTGTCTTATCTGACAAAAATGCCGTTCGACGTCTTCAAGATTGACCAGAGCTTTGTGCGCTCGATGGCGCAGGATCCACACGCCCGGGCGGTGGTGGAAACCATTCTGGCTCTGGCAAAAGCGTTGAAGCTGAAAACCGTTGCTGAAGGCGTTGAAACGACCGAGCAGCTGACTGCGCTGCGTGAAGAGGGCGCCACGCTGGCGCAAGGTTATCTCTTCTCCAAACCGGTGCCCTGCGAGGACTTCGAAGCCTATGCGCGCGCCAGCCTTGCCGATGAGATTCGTGCAGCAAGCGCCTGACGCCTGAGCTTGACCTCACAAAGCTGACCGCCAACTCTGCGCTTGAAACCGCGCGGAGCTGATCTTGTGAGCGACAACAACGACCCCACCAACTGGCATGGCACAACCATTCTGGGCGTTCGGAAGAACGGCAAATTCGTTTTAGCGGGTGACGGGCAGGTCTCGGTCGGCCCGACCGTCATGAAGGGCAATGCCCGAAAAGTGCGCAAACTGTCCGATGGAAAGGTGATCGCCGGATTCGCAGGCGCGACGGCCGATGCATTCGCCCTGTTTGAGCGGCTGGAAGCCAAGCTGGATCAACATTCCGGACAGCTCGCTCGCGCCTGTGTAGAGCTCGCCAAGGACTGGCGTACGGACCGCTATTTACGGCGGTTGGAAGCCATGCTGATCGTCGGTGATAAGGATGCGACTTTCCTTTTGACCGGGTCGGGCGATGTTCTGGAACCCGAAGATGGTGTCGTCGCTGTCGGGTCAGGCGGAAACTATGCGCTCGCTGCCGCACGGGCTCTTGTTGACTATGAAGACGATGCCGAAGTGCTCGCACGCAAAGCGATGGCGATCGCGGCACGGATCTGCGTTTACACAAACGAAAACCTCACCGTTGAGGTTATGGAAGCGGGCTAGCGCGCAAAAATCTGCGCTTCGTTCCGGAATGTCTTGAACTCCAGCGCATTCCCGCTCGGATCGATGACGAAAAACGTGCCCTGCTCGCCGGGTTGACCCTCAAAGCGTACATAGGGCTCGATCAGAAAATCGGCGCCACCTGCTTGTAGTTTTTCAGCCAACGCCTCCCAGTCTTCCCAATCCATAAGCAAGCCGAAATGCCGGACGGGAACCTTTTTGCCGTCAACATCATTGGCGATGGCCCCGCCGCATTCCTCCGGCGCGTAGTGCGCGACAATCTGATGGCCAAACAAATCAAAATCGATCCAGTGACCGGGGTCTTCCCGCCCCTCCGGACAGCCAAGAAGACCCCCATAGAAGGTGCGGGCTGCCTCCAGATCATGAACCGGAAACGCCAGATGAAATCGGGGGCGGTCTTTTGTGCTCATGGAAAAACTCAGCGGCTTGCTTTGTGGTTTGCGCCCTTAAGGCCTACATCAGCGTCAGACATAAACCGGAACACCGGACCTGCCCATGACTGATTTCTCTCCGCGCGAGATCGTTTCCGAGCTCGACCGCTTCATTATCGGCCAGAAAGACGCCAAGCGCGCGGTTGCCATCGCGCTGCGCAATCGCTGGCGGCGGCGGCGGCTGGAACCGGGTTTGCGTGAGGAGGTGACGCCGAAGAATATTTTGATGATTGGCCCAACTGGCGTTGGTAAAACCGAAATCTCCCGGCGGCTGGCCAAGCTGGCAAAAGCGCCCTTCTTGAAGGTTGAAGCGACAAAATTCACCGAAGTCGGCTATGTCGGCCGCGATGTGGATCAAATAGCCCGCGACCTGGTTGAAGTCGCGATTGGCCTGGTGCGCGACGAAAAACGGGATTCGGTCAAAGCGCGTGCGCACAAGACCGCCGAAGACCGCGTTTTAAAGGCGCTCGTCGGCCCCGGTGCCAGCGAAGCCACCAAGGAAAGCTTCCGCAAGCGATTGCGGGACGGCGAGCTTGATGACAAGGAAATCGAGGTCGACCTTGCGGATACCAGCTCGCCTTTCCAGCAATTGGACATGCCCGGAATGCCGGGCGGGGCTGGCGTCCTCAATCTGTCCGATATGCTGGGCAAAGGGTTTGGCGGCCGCACCAAGCGGATCCGGACCACCGTACGCGAGGCCTATGAGCCCTTGATCGCCGAAGAAGCTGACAAGCTGATTGATGATAGCGCAATCGCGACTGAGGCCATCCGGCTGGTTGAGAATGATGGTATCGTTTTTCTGGACGAAATCGACAAGATCACCGCCCGGTCTGATACCAAGGGCGCGGATGTCTCACGGGAAGGCGTGCAGCGCGACTTGCTGCCACTCATTGAAGGCACAACCGTCGCCACTAAGCATGGCCCGGTGAAAACGGATCATATTCTATTCGTCGCGTCCGGTGCCTTTCATGTGGCGAAACCCTCAGACATGCTGCCGGAATTACAGGGCCGTCTACCCATCCGGGTCGAGCTGCGAGCCCTGACCAAGGATGATTTCAAACGCATCCTCACAGAGCCTGAAGCCAGCCTGATCAAGCAGTATACGGCCCTGATGGGCACAGAAGACGTCACGCTCGAATTCTCCGACGGTGCGATTGATGCACTGGCGGAATTGGCCGCCCAGGTCAATGAAAGCGTGGAAAATATAGGTGCCAGGCGCCTGCAGACTGTGATGGAAAAACTGGTCGAGGAGATCTCGTTTACCGCCTCGGACCGGGCCGGTGAAAGCATTGCCATTGATGAGGATTATGTCCGCAAAACCGTGGGCGATCTCGCTGGCAATGCCGATTTGTCGAAGTTTATTCTTTAGCGCCCGGGTTACGGATCGTCACGTAGTAGGCCCCCTCACCGCCATGGCGTTGGTGCGCCCGCGCATAGCCCGACACCAGATGGCGGAGTTCCGGCTCTGCCAGCCAATCCGGCAGGCGTCGTTTTAAAATTCCCGGTGCGGATTCCCCTGGCACCCTGGGACGGGCGCTGGCTTTGCCTTTTCCCGTAATCACCAGCACTAACCGGTAGCCTCTTGATCGGGCCCCATGCAGGAAATGTCCCAGTGTTGTGCGGGCATGATCCTGGGTCATGCCATGCAGGTCGATACGTGCATCGATTTCAATCCGTCCCCGGCGTAAACGGCGTTCGGCAGATCGATCCGCAGGGGCTGGTTTGACGCTGGGTTTTTTTGGAAGCGGTTTCAGCACCGCCCGGCTTTCGCCCGTGCCCGTCGATTGATGTTTTTTGGGAGCGATTGAAGCCGGCTCCGCCTCAACATCAGCGGGCGCCGGGTGCAAGGGCGTCACGGATTTTGTTACCTGCCGCCAGATCTCGCGTTCTTCCGGCTTGAGGCGCCGGCGATTCATGCGGGCGGAGTGAGACGGGCCGCGACCGCATGCGGCAACAGGATAATCCATTCCGATTGCGAGCGCGTGGACCCCGCGCGGCGTTCAGCTGTTTCGCCCCAGCCATAAAAGAGATCCCCCCGCATTGGCCCGCGGATCGCCCCGCCCGTATCCTGGGTAACCAGAAGCCCCTGCCACCCCGGCTCATCGGGTAGATCCGCCGAGACGATCACAGGCACGCCATAGGGCAGAAAAGCCGGATCAACCGCGATGGACCCCATTGGCGTCAGCGGCAGATTAGCCGCACCGCGCGGGCCCAGATTCGGGTCCGGCAAAGGCTCGAGCCCAAAAAAGACATAACGTGGATTTACGGCAAACAGCTCGGCGGTGGCTTCTGGTCCGTTTTCATTCAACCAGGCTTCAATGCCGGATTTTGACGCCGCATGAAGTTCCAGCTCTCCGCGCTGGACTAGTTCCCGGCCAATACTGGCATAGGGCCGGCCATTATGGGCCGCAAACGCAGCGCGAACCGTTTCGCCATCGTTAAAAACCAGCCGGCCAGATCCCTGGATTTGCAAGAAGAAAACATCAATCGGCCGGCCCCAGGCCAGAGGTTGGCCTGCATTGCTGGCCTCGATCTCGGCGCGCTCACGATAAGGCACGAACCGGCTGCCCTCTGCGCGCCCGACCAAACGCTGACCCGAAAACTCTTCAGAAAACGCTCCGAGATCGGCGATCAGCAAATCCACGGGACGGGACCGGATCGGCTGGGTGTACTCACCCTCTGGCAACCGGCGGACGAGCACCTCCGGTTCATAGTACCCGGTCAAAAGTCCCGATTCAGCTTCCAGCGACCTGACGCGGACCGGCTGGAAATGGGTTTCAAAGAAGCCTCGTATGTCATCGCCTGACCGCTGGGCGCAGACCGGCTGCCAGTCCGCTAGCGTTCCGCCAATTTCGGTGCGCGGCGAAAGCGGCAGGCCGCCGGGCGATTGGGCGATTTGAACGCAGGATCGAACAAACGCGTTGTAGGCGGGACCCAAATCCAGATCCGTCCAGGTCTCAATATCTGCCCAGTCGAGCGCCTCAAAGATGAGATCGGATGACACCTGTGTGCCGTCAGACAGGTCTTCTACCGGGGGAGGCGGGTCGGGTTCCGTTTGTGGCGAACAGGCCGCAAGGAGCAATCCGAGCGCTAAAACGCTAAGCCGTACGAACCCCGGCAAGGCGCCAGTTCGGGTCCTGGCTGTCGGCTGATTTTTCAAAGGTCCAGACCTCCTCAACCGTGGTCAGGCGCGTCAGGTCGCCGGATACACGCTCGCCATCCTTGTTTTTTGTTTCGGTGGCAATATCCGCTTTGAAGCGGACTTTTACCTGCAGCACACCGCCGTCGCGCACAGAATCGACAATCTCGGATTCCGAAATCCGTTCGATCTCAGTGGTCGTGGTCTCGTCCCGCCCTTCACGATCGGAGATCGCCTTTTCATAGCGGGCAAAGACTTTTTCACTCAGCAGCGGTTCAAGACCGGCGCGGTCACCTTTGGCGAAACCTTCCACAACAAGCGCATAGGCTTTCTTGGCACCCTCCAGAAATTGGGCCGGATCCATATCCACAACCCAACGCGACGTGTTGGTGCCTTCGGCCAGAGCAGGCGAAGCGTCTGCCGTTTGAGACGCATCCTCATTCGCGGGGGAAACCGGACGCAAATCCGGTGTATGACCGGTCTTGCGGCCCAGCACGGTGAACAGGCGATAGCCAAAGAATGCGGCAGCGCCAGCAGCAATGAGAAGCGTGATCAGTTCCATTACGGAATATCCGGAGCTTTCGTTGACCCTAACATAGGGTGATCAGGCGAAAGTGTCAGCCCGCAGCCTGTGTCTTGCTCAGTCTTCACGCACATGTTAGGCGCGCGCCTTCACGTTTTACCGGTTTAAATGCCGGTCGCCCCAATTCAGGCTGGAGAGAAAACATGGCCGATACGCCGGAAACTGGCGCTGTTCCGCCCCAAGGAAACCCGCAGGACCTGCCGCAAATGCGAATCCTGGCTCAATACATCAAGGATCTGTCCTTTGAGAACCCTGGTGCGCCGGCAACCCTTCGGGCTAATCAAGCCCAGCCAAACATTGATATCAATATCGACGTCCAGGCGCGGGGTCTTGAAAATGACCAGTATGAAGTTGCCATTATCATGTCAGCGCGTGCCCAGCGTGGCGAGGATACCGTCTTCATCTGCGAGCTGAATTATTGCGGCCTTTTCGAGATGAAGAATTTCAATGATCAGGAACGCCAGCCCATGCTGTTGGTTGAATGTCCGCGGATTATCTTCCCCTACGCGCGCCGTGTTTTTGCTGACGCGACCCGCGATGGTGGATTCCCGCCGCTGATGCTGGAGCCGATCGATTTTGCCGGGCTCTACCGTCAGCAACTGGCCAAACAGCAGGCCGCTGCCGGTCAGCAACCGCCAAACGGCGACGCCCCGGTACAATAACGCCGGAAACGAAACGGGCGGCCTAGAGCCGCCCGCTTTTTATCCAGATCGGATTATCGCCCAGCGTTTCTATGAACGCCCGGTGCGCAGCATCCTCTTCAGGCGAAAGGCGGGACAACAGAGCATTCGTTCGTGAGGGCCGGGAGGGAAACTGGACGGGTCCGCCTGCCTCTCCAGCATCCCCTGCCAGGTCCAGCGCGCGTTCGCGTCCGCCATTAAGTTCCAGATAAACATCCGCCAGCAGTAAGGCATCGATAATCGCGCCGTGCTTGTCGCGGGTTTCGAGTGAAATTCCAAACCGTTTGCAGAGCGCATCAAGAGACGCGTGTGCGCCTGGGTATTTCTTGCGGGCGATGACAACCGTATCAACCCAGCGATCATTTTGAATGACGGGCTTGCCCACTCGCTCCAGCTCCATATTGATGAAGCCGCGATCAAAAGGCGCATTGTGCGCAACCACATTCGCGTCACCGACAAAGGCCAGAAAATCGTCGGCCACATCGGCAAATAGGGGCTTGTCAGCAAGGAATTCAGCGGTCAGCCCGGTGATCTCGGTAACCTTCTCGGGTACGCTTCGCTGTGGGTTTACGTAAGAATGCCAGGTCCGGCCAGTCGGGATAAAATCCTCGACCTCCACACATCCCAGCTCGGTGATCCGGTCACCCGTTTGCGGGTCCAGACCCGTGGTTTCGGTATCAAAAACAATTTCACGCATCGGCATTTTTACTTGGCTGATTTGCCGATTTCTTCAATTTCCCGATCAGTTCTTCCACAGCTTTCTGCGCAAATTCCAGGCCTTTGGACGTATCGATCAAGAAATCAGCGCGGGCACGTTTTTCCGCATCGGGTGTTTGTTGGGAAAGAATATAATCGAATTTTTTTTCCGTCATGCCCGGCCGCGCAAGCACGCGTTCGCGTTGGATTCCTTCTGGCGCCGTGACCACCAGAACACCATCGACCAGGCCATCACCCCCGGTTTCAAACAAGAGGGGAATATCAAAAACAACGAGATCATGTCCCGCTTGCGCGGCTTTTTCGAGGAAGGCCTCCCGCCGCTCCGACACCAGGGGATGGACAATGCGGTTTAACACCTCGAACCGGGACGGGTCTTGAGCCAAGAGAGCGGAGAGGCGGAGACGGGACACAGCGCCATTCTCGATGGCCTCCGGGAACACGCTTTCCAGTGGGGCCACAGCGCCGCCGTCCTTTGCATAGAGGTCATGGACAATTGCATCGGAATCAAAAACCGGCACGCCGGCATCGGCGAACATGGAGGCGGTCGTGGACTTTCCCATCCCGATCGATCCTGTCAGGCCGAGCTTGTACACTTTCATTCCACCAGCTCTTGCCGGAGGACATTCAAGACGTCCTCATCACCCGGAACGGGGCAATTAAACAGCGTCTTGAAGGACGGCCGAGCCTGACCCAGAAACATGGGCAAGCCGTCAATAACCCTATGAGCTGAGTCCGCAGCCTGCTTTAAAAAAGGCCGGTTCGCAGGCGTATATAGAGTATCAAACGCAACGGTCTTTTCCGGAATTTGCTCCCAGTTGAGTTCGGGCTGGCTCATCCCATCAAGCCCCAGAGACGTTGCGTTGATGATAATGTCAGTATTGGCCGCAAGCTTTTGCCTCGCCTCCCAGCGCTCGGCTGCGAAAGTCCGGTCAGTTCTGGCGAGTGCTTCAGCAGTTTCAAAAGTGCGGTTGACAATGACAACTTTATCCGCGCGGGCCTGGCGGCCAGCCTCACATACTGCACGCGCGACGCCGCCGGCACCCAGGACCAGCAATTTGGCCCCTTCAAGGGTATAACCGGCACTATCGACCGCATAACGAATCCCTTCCACATCTGTGTTGAAGGCATGGATCCCATCCGGGGTAAATCTAAGTAGATTGGCCGCGCCGGTTCTTTTGACCGCCTCGCTCTGAAAATCTGCTGCAGCTGCGGCCATGGGTTTGAAGGGAAGCGTTACATTCAGCCCGGCTAGCCCGGAGCGGGACAAAGCTTTGATATCTGTGATGCCCAAAACGGGTTGGGCGGGCAGGGCGATGTACGCGGCATCCAGCCCGGCTTTCCGGATCCACCGGTTCATCAAGAAGGGCGAAAGAGAGTGCGCGATTGGGAAGCCGATGACACCGGCTATTCGTGTCGTCCCCGACAGCTTCATACCGGTATCACGCCTTCATCCCGCAGCAGCGACAAAACCGGCAATAGCGGGAGGCCCAGAATGGCATAATAATCGCCATCAACATGTTCAAAAAGCTGAGCGCCAAATCCTTCATAGGCATATGCACCGACACTTTTTGTCAGTTCATCGCCCGCAGATGTCAGGTATTGATCCAGAAACGAATCTGTGAATTCCCTGACGCTTAGATGGCTGTCCTGTTTGTGTCGCCAGATTGTCTGGCCATTTCGTACTGCGACCAGACCGGAATGCAGGGTATGGGGTTTGCCGCGCAACATTAAAAGCCGGTCACGCGCCTCATCGGTTGATTTCGCCTTGTCATACAGCCTGCCTTCCAGACTGAGAATCTGATCGGCTGCCAGAATAAGACCTTCATTCCCTTTTGAAACCGCACCTGCCTTGGCTTCGGCGAGCTGAAGGGCCAGGTCCGCCGGATCGCCGCCGGACCATTTCTGCTTGATGGCATCCTCATCAACGCCGGACATTTGCACGTCAAAACCTATCCCGGCGTTTCGGAGAATCTGCTGGCGGATTTCGCTTCCCGAGGCAAGGATCAGCCTTGTCATTGAGCTTTCGCCTTCCGCTCATTTATCAGGTTCAGGATTTTCGCGGCGGTTTCCTCAACTGACCGGCGCGTCACATCAATCATTGGCCATCCATGACGCGCATAGAGCCGCTTCGCGGCAATGATTTCATCCTTAACGGCACCATCATCGACATATTCTGTATCCCGACCTTCATTCAATGATAACAGCCGGTTGCGGCGGATTTGAACAATGCGTTCAGGAGACGCTGTCAGACCAACAATCAAAGGGTTCTGCAAGGCTTCAATTCCCTCCAGGCGGGTAGCACCTTTCACAAGAGGGATATTGGCGGCTTTCACACCACGATGGGCCAGATAGATGCAGGTCGGGGTTTTGGATGTCCGGCTCACACCCAGCAGGACGACATCCGCGCCTTCCAGATTTCCGCCCTGACCATCATCATGCATGATCGCGTAATTCAAGGCCTCAATGCGCTTGTAGTACTGGGAATCAAGCTCATGTTGCGCGCCGGCCCGGCTGGAAGGCGGCAAAGCGAGATAGCCTGACAAGGTCGCGATAATTGGATCAAGAATAGCGATGGCCGGAACGCCGATGCGTTGACAATGCTCCTCCAGCCGCTGGCGCATATCAGCCGAGACAATGGTGTACATAACCACTCCTGGCGAGCGTTCGATCTCCTCAAGCGCTTTGTCCATTTGCCGGGGCGAGCGAACCAGCGCGTAGAGATGTTCGATGACATCCACATCATCGAACTGCGCCACAGAGGCGCGCATCACCTCGCCCAGCGTTTCTCCGGTCGAGTCGGAGACGAGGTGAACATCAAACTTCCGGGGCTCTTTTGCAGGCATGATCGCAAACAGGGGCACAGGGGTTAATGAAGTGTTAACAACTACGCGCGTCGTTAACAGGTTGGGCACGACGCCCGGATTGGGGCAGATCATCGGGGATTACCAGCTCGATTGTCCAATGATCTTTCACAGCCCGGTTCAAGCGTGGAAAACTGGCCGGAAAGTTAAGACAATTCACGCTAATCCCCCGGAAATTGCCCACTTGTTGGCGTTGTATGTCCACTAATCATATGAATAAATTGGATTTTTCACGTTTTCCAACATACAAACAGAATAAAGTTCTGAAATTAAAGAACAGCTCATATTCATGTGGGTTTTGGGGTTGAATCGGTTTCCCCCACTACCGTCAGCGCCAACGACTCTCTCAATCTTTAAAAATAAATTAGAAGAATGATAGGTCATGTGGTTAACCCGCATTGCCATCATACGGCTTCGCAACTAACCCTCTCGACATGAGCAAGATTTTACTCGATGTCCTGAACGGCAATCCAGTAAGCCCCCCACCCGTATGGCTGATGCGGCAGGCCGGGCGCTACCTGTCGGAATACCGCGAGGTCCGTGCCACCGCAAAAGACTTCATCGATTTCTGCCTGTCTCCCGATAAGGCAACAGAAGTCACCTTGCAGCCGATCAGGAGATTTGGCTTTGATGCGGCGATCTTGTTTGCAGATATCCTATTAATTCCAATGGCTTTGGGAAGAAAGGTCTGGTTTGTGGCGGGCGAAGGTCCACAACTTGACCCTTTGTCAGCAGCCGACATCGAAAATATGGAAATTGGCGATGTCGAAGGACTACTTGGTCCGGTCGGTCAGACCGTCAAGAATCTCTCGGTCAGCCTGCCAGATGAAACCGCGCTGATCGGATTTGCCGGTGCGCCCTGGACCGTTGCGACATATATGATCGAAGGCGGGGGTTCGAAGGACCGCTGGAATGCCCGGCGCATGTATTGGGAAAATCCCGAAGCCATGGCGCGCCTGCTTGATCTTCTGGCTGATGCGACCATCCGATATCTAATCATGCAGGCAAAAGCCGGCGCTGAAGTCCTGAAAATCTTTGACAGCTGGGCGGAGGGTTTGCCGCCACCCATGTTTGAAGATGTTGTCATCCG
This sequence comes from Hyphobacterium sp., assembly GCF_965228115.1. GTDB lineage: Bacteria > Pseudomonadota > Alphaproteobacteria > Caulobacterales > Maricaulaceae > Hyphobacterium. The sequence continues at coordinate 1,869,926 of NZ_OZ245794.1, forward strand.
GCCAACGCGCCGGATCGTTGATGGGCTCCGTGAAAATGGCGTCAACGTTCCGGTTATCGGATTCCCCAAGGGTGCTGGACCAAATTATGTGACCTATGCGCGCGAGAGCGGTGCTAATGCGCTGGCGCTTGATTACGGGTTGAACACACAATGGGCGCTGGATGCCCTACCCAAGGACATGCCTTTGCAAGGTCAGCTGGACCCGGCAGTACTGCGCGCTGGAGGATCTGCGCTTGACGTGGAAGTCGACCGCATCATCTCCGCTTTCCGCGAGCGTCCACATATCTTCAATCTCGGACATGGCATTACGCCGGATGTCCCGGTTGAACATGTTGAACGGCTCGTCTCGCGGATTCGAGGCGGAAAGAGATGACACGCAAAATTGCAGTGGTTTTGTTCAATTTGGGCGGTCCAGACGGCCCGGACGATGTGAAGCCGTTCTTGCGAAACCTGTTCCGTGATCCTGCGATTATCGGTGCCCCTGGCCCGATCCGGGAGTTCCTTGCCTGGCTGATTTCTACAACTCGGACACCAGAAGCAACTGAAAACTATGCCAAAATGGGGGGTGGATCGCCCTTGCGGCCGGAAACGGAAAAACAAGCCGATGCGCTGATTGCCGAGCTTGGTGCGCGGCAGCCCGACACTGAATTCAAAGCTTTTATCGCCATGCGGTATTGGCACCCCTATGTGGAAGAAGCCGTCCGCGATGTAGCCTCCTGGAGCCCGGATGAGGTGGTCTTGCTACCGCTCTATCCGCAGTTTTCGACCTCAACGACCGGATCATCCCTGACCGGATGGAAAAAAGCGGGCGGTGGTGAAGCCCGTACGGTGTGTTGCTACCCGCAAGCAGAAGGATTTTTGCAGGCGCATGCAGCATTGATCCGGAACAGCTGGAAACAGATGGGCGAGCCCAGGGATGTTCGCGTGCTTTTATCGGCTCATGGGTTGCCCGAACGGACGATTGAGCAGGGAGATCCCTATCAATGGCAGGTGGAAAAAACCTGTGAAGCAGTCATGGCGCACTTGCCGGAAATCCCGGACTGGCAAGTCTGTTATCAATCGCGTGTGGGCCCGCTGAAATGGATCGGGCCTGCAACGGAAGAATCCATCGAAAAAGCGGCTGATGACGGCAAGGATATCTTGCTGACTCCAATCGCCTTTGTGTCCGAACACATCGAGACCCTTGTTGAACTGGACGAGGAATATGCCGAGTTTGCAGAAGAAAAAGGCGTCGAGCGATATGTCCGCGTACCTGCGCTGGGACTTGCCGGCGCCTTCATCGACAGCCTGGCGGATCTGACACTTGATGCGCTGGAAGGAAAGTCAGGTCTGAAACCGCCTTGCGGGAAACGCATCTGTCCGTCAGGATTTGGGAAATGTCCTAATCCTGTTCTGGCGAATGTCTGATTTTATCCTGAGCTCTTACGACTGGCTGCGTGGCTTTCACATCCTGACGGTCATAGCCTGGATGGCGGGTCTGCTCTATCTGCCGCGACTCTTCATCTATCACTGCCAGGCCGAGCCCGGTGGCGAGCTCGATGAAACCCTGAAACTGCAGGAGTATCGCCTCCTGAAATTCATCATGGACCCGGCCATGATCGCGACCTGGGTATTTGGGATTTTACTGATCTGGTCGAACGCGGAACGGGCGGGGGGCTGGTCGATTTTTCTGGCCTGGGACTGGGGCGTAAAGTTCGCCTCCATTGTATTGATGACCGGGCTTCACCATATCTTTGCCAACCGGCAGGCGCGTTTCGCCGCCGGAACAAATGACTGGCCACATCGCAAATTCCGGATTTATAATGAAATTCCGGCAGTGATAGCGATTATTATTGTGCTCATTGCCACGGTCGCCTTGCGCTAAGTCAATCTTGACGAACCCGGTGGCCTGTGTCACTCGTCAGGAAAGTTTCGTATCCGCGAAATTCCTTCTCCCGGTGTGCGCTTCAACCGAGCGAACCCGGCGACCCTGACAAATCCGTTTGACCCTTGTCTGCCTGCAGGTGGATTGCGAGTCAGGCCGGTTCTTCAAATCTGATTTCAAGATCAACCCAGCGAGTCCCATGTCTGATACAAATAATGAAAACCTGACGGATGACGACGATCTCGACGATGAGTCAGAGAACGACGTCGAAGAATCCTCGAGTGAACCAAAAACCTTGCCGCCTCAACTGGCAGGCATGGAGCGCATGACGCTTCAGGAGTTAAAGGCCAAGAAGCCAACAGAATTGCTCCAGATCGCAGAAGCGCTTGATATCCAGAACGCTGCCACCATGCGCAAGCAAGGCATGATGTTCGCCATATTGAAAGAAGTGGCGGAACGCGGCGTCGAGATTTATGGCAACGGAACGCTGGAAATCCTTCAGGACGGGTTCGGTTTCCTGCGGTCGCCTGAAGCCAACTATCTGGCAGGGCCGGACGATATTTACGTTTCGCCAAACCAGATCAAGAAGTTCGGATTGCGCACAGGTGACACCGTGGAAGGCGAAATCCGCGCGCCGCGCAATGGCGAGCGCTATTTTGCCCTGTTGAAAATCAGCGCCATCAACTTCACCGATACAGATGCCGCGCGCCATAAAGTCCATTTCGATAATCTGACGCCGCTCTATCCCGAGGAACGGTTCGTGCTCGAGCTGCCGGATCCGACCAAGAAAGACAAAACCGGCCGGGTCATCGATATCGTCTCACCGATCGGAAAAGGTCAGCGGGCCCTGATTGTGGCGCCGCCCCGCACCGGTAAGACGATGATATTGCAGAATATAGCGCACGCTATCGAGACCAATCACCCGAATTGCTATCTCATCGTTCTGCTGATCGATGAGCGTCCGGAAGAAGTGACGGATATGCAGCGGACGGTGAAGGGCGAGGTCATATCCTCGACCTTCGATGAGCCGGCCACCCGCCACGTCCAGGTCGCAGATATGGTGATCGAAAAAGCGAAGCGCCTCGTCGAACACGGCCGTGATGTTGTGATCTTGCTCGATTCCATTACGCGCCTTGGACGCGCCTACAACACGGTTGTGCCGTCTTCGGGCAAGGTGTTGACCGGTGGCGTGGATGCCAATGCGCTGCAACGTCCGAAGCGTTTCTTTGGTGCCGCCCGGAATATTGAAAATGGCGGATCGCTGTCGATTATCGCAACGGCGTTGATCGATACTGGATCGCGGATGGACGAGGTTATCTTCGAGGAATTTAAAGGGACCGGTAACTCGGAAATTGTTCTGGACCGCAAGGTGGCGGACAAGCGCGTCTTCCCGGCCATCGACATATTGAAGTCAGGTACGCGGAAAGAAGAATTGCTGGTCGACAAGGTGGATCTGCAAAAAACCTATGTGCTCCGCCGGATTCTCAACCCGATGGGGGCTCAGGACGCCATCGACTTCCTTCTGTCCAAACTCAAGGAATCCAAGACCAATTCGGATTTCTTCGACAGCATGAATACGTAAGGGATCGATTATGCCCTCGCCCGATATCACGCTTTACTACGCTCCGCTGACGCGGGGCGTCCGGCCCCGCTGGGTGATGGAGGAGATGGGGATCCCTTATAAGCTCGAGCGGCCGGAATTCGTCCATGGACGGGTTGGTGGCGAAGCGTTCAAGGCGATCAACCCGCTGCAGAAAATTCCGGCGATGCGGGACGGCGATCTTTTGATGCTGGAATCGCTGGCCATGATGCAATATCTGACCGGCCGGTACGGACCGACCGATCTCGTCTTGTCACCCGACGAGCCGGATTATGCCCGATATCTGGAGTGGCTGCATTTCGGTGAAGCGACCATGGTGATGGCCAACAGCCTGATGTTGGCTCACACAATGTTATTGCCGGAAGACAAGCGCAATGAATCGCTCGCCCGATGGGCTAAATCTGAATTCAACAAGCAAGCTGAACTATTGACCAATCGCGGGCTCGAGGGCCGTGAATGGCTGGCCGGCGAAAGATTGACGCTTGCTGATATGTCCGTGGTTTACATCTTGCTCCTGGTGAAACTTGCAAAACAGTTCGACGGCGTCCCCGATGAGCTGAAGGACTATTTCAAGCGCGTGACAGCTTTGGACAGCTGGAAGCGGGCGACAGCCGACTAGGCGTTAGTCCACCGGGCAATACCGGTCCCACCGCCCGAAAACGGAAAGAGCGGCTGCGGGATCCGAGGAAACCAGCAGCTCGATATTCCGCTCGTCGATATATGAATAGTCAATCGTGCCGCCTTGTTCGCCTGGAAGATCGTGCATGGCGGTTTCAATACTCTGTCCACCCAGAAAATATTGAGTACGGGCATCGGGGATGCCATAGCCGATCCAGCTGATCAGCGTATCGAAATCAAGCTCACTATTGAGGACTTCATAGCGGTCGGAGAAGGGAAGCAGGATCGCGATATCGCGCGATAAGCTCTGCACGATTGCGGCACCGTCCTCTTGTGCCACCTGAATGAGGGTGCGGTGCTCCATTCCCGCTTCCAATACCAGACGGGCGATGCGTTCCGGCGCGAGTCCATTCAGATCCAGGTGAAGATAGAGGTTCAGCTCACCGGCCGTCGAAAACGCGTCACTCATAGTCGGGATTCGCTGATGCGTGCGGCGGCCATCTGCATCAACAAGAATAAGCGAACGCAGCTCAACGAGAGAAGAATTGGCGACAGGGCCCGAACCGGTGGTTGTTCGATCCAGCGTCAAGTCATGGAGGAGAATGATCTCTCCATCTCTGGTTTCTCTCAGATCAACTTCAACAAAGGCGGCCCCGATCCGCGCCGCCTCATGAAACGCCGCAAGCGAATTTTCTGGAATACCCGGCGCAAAGCCCCCTGCGCGGTGAACGGAAACCAGCGTTATATCGGCGTCACGCGCGCATTCGAGCAATGCGGGAATGGAAGGCGGCTCGGTTGTAACCTGAAACCAACCGGCGAGGATCAAGGCGCTCAGCATGGCAGCCGGTGGCCCCGCATCAATTCGAGGCGCCCGCTGCGGGACAGGTTTGAAGCAAATCTGTTCCGGTTGTGTTGCCATCGAGTGCCCTGGAAGCGGCCGGCACATCATCTACGCTGATCACCTCGGCGCCGTTGGCCGCCATCTGGCGGTAGTCAGCCTGACCTTCCCGCTCTGCACGGAAGTCGCCATAGCTGGTCTCGATCCCAAGCATTGTCAGTTCTTCGTCCAGCGTAGTGTCTCCATCCCCCAAGCCCAACCAGGCCGTTATTCTGCTGAGGTCGACACCTGCTTCACGAAGCGTCTCGACATCGTCCAGGGAACGGATTCCGACCGAGATCATAACCTCAGACAACCTCTGATGAAGCGCTATGGCATCTTCCAGCGAATAGGTGATGATGATCGAGCGATCAACGGCATCTTCAGCTTCGAGTACGTCGGCGATCGCTTCAAAGCTTGCCGGGCTCTTCCGGTCAATCTGAGCGATCCCACGCCCATCAAGCGCGGCCAGCGCATCCGCGAGTGTTGGAATCGCCTCCCCGGTTGGATTGCCATTGAGGTCTATCAATTCGAGATCGGAAAGCTCATCGAAGGCACGATTATAGAAGACCCCGGACCCGGTAGTCGTCCGGTCCAGAAGATCGTCATGCATCAAAAACAGAACCCCATCGCCGGACCGCGTGACATCCAGTTCGATAAAGACCGCGCCGTCGTCCAGCGAGGCGTTTAAAGCGGCCACGCTGTTTTCGGCAGCACCGGGCCTGTCGCCGGCGCGATGCGCTTGCAGAAGTGTAACGCGCTGTTCGCGCGCACAATCAAGGTAAGCGGAAAGATCGACGTTGTCGAAACCTGACTCACCAGAGCCCGGATTTGAAGCATCTTCGCCTGAACACGCGCTAAGAGCGATAGCAGATGCGGTAACAAGAAAGCTGCGAAGCATGGAAAACCCTTATCCGAGATGAGTTTGAAGGAAGGCGCGCGTGCGCGTGTTGGCGAGATCTGCAGCCTCGGCATCGAAATGCGCCCCGCCCTGGCGTGCGAATGCGTGATCCTGCCCGGGATAATCGTGAAGGACGACATGAGAATTCCCATCAAGGCCGTCATGCATGGCTTTCTGGGCTTCTGAATCGACAAACTGGTCCTTGCCGGCAACATGCAACATTAGCTGGCCTGTTATATTATTATTTTCATTCATGAAATTAGGAATATTGACGCCATAATACCCAACTGAAGCATCCGCATCAGTGCGGCAGGCGGTGAGATAAGCCAAGAGGCCACCAAGGCAGTAGCCGATGGCGCCGACCTTGCCATTTCCGGCGTTATCCCGGCGTGCATGATCCACGACAAGTGCGATATCCTTTAAACCCAGTTCGACATCGAACTTAGCGAAGAGATCAAAGGCTTTTTTCCACTCTTCCTCGGATTGATCCGTGATGTCGATATTGGGTTCAATGCGCCAGAAGAGGTCCGGGCAGATGGCGACAAAGCCCTGACCGGCAAGATCATCGCAGATATCCCGCATGACCTGATTGACGCCAAAAATCTCCTGCAGCACGACAATAACAGCGCCCTGGCCGGATTCGGGGGTCGCGCGATAGGCGGAAAAATCGCCATCAGGCGACGGGATCGTGATCGTTTCTGCCGGCATGGGGCGTCTCCTGTTATTGCGTTTCATTTGGTTCGCAAGACAAGATATAAACATGGATTATGACAACAAGAGAGGCCAGCCATGAAGGTGAAACTGGATATTGATTGCACCCCGGCGGAAGCGCGTGCCTTCTTCGGCCTGCCGGACGTCAGCAAGGTCAATGATGTCATGGTCGAGGAAATGACCAAGCGCATGCAGGAAAACGTTTCCTCGCTGGATCCGGATGTGATGATGCGCAACTGGATGTCGTTTGGCGGGCAGATGCAGGATCAGTTCATGGCGCTGATGCAGCAGGCAGGTCAGGCCAAAAAAGACTGATCCCATGATACGCGATACCATCTTCGCCCTGGCCACACCGCCGGGCCGGTCGGGTGTGGCTGTCATCCGGATTTCCGGTCCGGACACAATAGCCATCGCCTCGCAAATGGTTGCCGGCGGTTGGCCCGCCCCCCGCATGGCCAGCCTGCGCCGTTTTGGAGAGGAAGGCGGCCGGCCCATTGATGAGGGGCTTCTCCTTTGGTTTCCCGGACCTCATAGCTTTACGGGTGAGGACTGTGCAGAATTTCAGGTCCATGGGGGTCCAGCCATAATCGAGGCAATGACCGACCGGCTGGCCGGGCTGGGTGCCAGAGCCGCCGAGGCCGGCGAGTTCACCCGCCGTGCCTTCGAGAACGGACGGCTCGATCTCACCGAGGCCGAAGGTCTCGCCGATTTGATTGACGCCGAAACCAGCGCGCAGCGGGAACAGGCCTTCGCCCAGATGACGGGCGTGCTCCGTTCACTTTACGAAGGATGGCGCCAGCAGCTCTTGTCCGTTTTGGCTTCGATTGAAGGTGAGATCGATTTTCCGGATGAAGACGACGTGCCGGAGGCTTTGGCCCAAACCGCCAGCCCCCTGCTCGATGGCCTAATCGGCGAGCTGGAAGCGCATCTGAAAGATGATCATCGCGGTGAGCGAATCCGGGAGGGATTCAACATCGCGATCATCGGGCCGCCCAATGCAGGAAAGTCCAGCCTGCTGAATGCGCTCGCCGGTCGCGAAGCAGCCATTGTCACGGATATTCCCGGCACGACGCGGGACATTGTCGAGGTGCGCATGGTGCTCGGCGGCTTTGCGGTGGTGGTGGCGGATACAGCAGGGCTCCGCGACACGCAGGATGTCGTCGAAAGTGAGGGGGTGAAGCGAGCCCTGACTCGTGCTGACTCTGCTGATTACGTCGTTGGCGTGCTGGATGGTGCTCAGCCCTGGAGAGCGGAATTCTTAGAAATTCTTGGTAAATCAGACCTGATTGTGGTTAACAAGTCCGATTCAGATCAGTCGCTGACTCTCCCTGACTCTATAGTGGCGTTGTCGCTTTCGGTGCGGACGGGCGCAGGCGTGTCTGAGCTAGAAGCGCGTCTGACACGAATTGTCAGGGAGGCGTTGACGGCGCGGGAAATGCCGGCATTGTCGCGCGCGCGTCATCGCCAGAAAGTGGGGGCCGCTTTTGCGGCGCTAACGCGCGCAAATGCTCAATTGTTTGAGCCCGAGCTGGCAGGCGAGGATGTGAGGCTCGCGGTGCGCGCGCTGGAAGGATTGACGGGCCGGATCGATGTCGAAGACGTGCTGGGTGAGGTTTTTTCGCGCTTTTGTATCGGCAAATAGATGTTTCACGTGAAACAAGGGATCGAAAAAGGCTCGACTCTCGTTTGCGTGCGCCTTACATAGCGCGCCCAAACTTAGGAATTACAGAAGGACTTGCGCTGCAATGACGGCCAAGTGGAATGTCATCATTATCGGGGGCGGGCACGCGGGCTGTGAAGCCGCCGCGGCGTCCGCGCGCCTGGGCGCAAAGACGCTTCTGCTGACCCACAACTCGGCCACGATTGGCGAAATGTCCTGTAATCCGGCCATTGGCGGGCTCGGAAAAGGCCATCTCGTGCGTGAGATTGATGCCATGGATGGCATTATGGGCCGCATCGCGGATGCATCGGGCATTCAGTTTCGTCTGCTCAACCGTTCTAAAGGCCCGGCCGTTCGTGGACCGCGGACTCAATCAGACCGGCGCCTTTATCGGGAGGCCATGCAGGCCGAGCTGGCGAATACGCCGAATCTGACCATCGAAGCCGCATCTATAGAAGACATTCAGGTGGATGCTTCCGGCCGGGTCGTTGGCGTCGTGGCCGAAGATGGGCGCGCGTGGTCTGCCGCTGCGGTCGTTCTGACGACCGGAACCTTCCTTAAAGGGGTCATCCATCGCGGCCTTGAGCGAATTCCGGCAGGCCGGCATGGCGAGAAACCAGCGATAGGACTGTCGGATCGGCTTTATGGTCTGGGAATGCGCATGGGCCGTCTCAAGACGGGAACCCCCGCCCGGATCAAGAAAGCGTCGATTGATTGGGCGGGTCTGCAAGTGCAACCTGCTGATGATGCGCCAGCACCGTTTTCCTTCCTGACACGCGAAATCACTGTACCGCAGATCGCGTGTGGCATTACCCACACCACGCCGAAAACTCATGCGATTATTGCCGCGAATCTGGATCAGTCGGCTGTTTATAGCGGCGGAATATCCGGCCGCGGGCCGCGCTATTGCCCGTCCATTGAGGACAAGATCCACCGGTTTGCCGAGAAGGACAGCCATCAGATCTTTCTTGAGCCGGAAGGTCTCGACAGTGATCTCGTTTATCCAAACGGCATCTCGACCTCATTGCCCGATGAGGTTCAGCTCGCATTCTTGAAAACCATCCCAGGTCTCGAGAGTGTCGAGGTGGGCCGGTATGGTTATGCCATCGAATATGATTATGTCGATCCGCGAGAATTAACGCCATCGCTTGAAGTCAGGGCGGCACCCGGTCTTTACCTGGCCGGCCAGATCAATGGTACGACCGGATATGAAGAAGCCGCTGCTCAGGGTTTGATGGCCGGATTGAACGCGGCGCGCGCCGCAGGCGGATCGGACGCCATCACCCTCAGCCGCTCTGAAGCCTATATTGGCGTGCTGATTGACGATCTCGTGACTCGAGGTGTCAGTGAGCCTTATCGCATGTTTACCAGCCGGGCCGAATACCGGCTAAGCCTGCGCGCAGATAATGCGGATCAACGCTTGACTCCTCTTGCCATCTCGCTTGGCGGTGTTTCTAAGCAGCGCAGCGAGGCCTTTGAGTCTAAGCATCTTCAGCTCACCGCAGGCCGTGAACTTCTTAACCGACTCTCCCTGACACCGCCGGAGGCCGCGAGGTTTGGCCTGTCGGTTAATCAGGATGGCCGCCGCCGGTCAGCAATGGAGCTGCTGAGCTATCCGGACACGGCCTGGAGTGATTTGGTGCCGATATCCGATGAGCTGGCGTCCGTTGAGCCGGAGATCGTAAAGCAATTGGAAACCGAGGCGGTCTACGCGAATTACTTGCAGCGCCAGGAGGCTGATATTCTGGCCTTCCGCCGGGATGAAGCCATCCGGATCCCCGGCGATCTCGACTATTCGGCCATTGGGGGCCTGTCGAACGAGGCCCGGGAGAAGCTGACAATGGCCCGCCCCCAGACTCTTGGGCAGGCCGGGCGGCTAGAGGGTGTTACACCAAGCGCCATCACGGCAATTCTGGCGCACATCAAATCCCGCCGGAAGGCCGGCTGAGTGGTTACAAGCGCGCAGGAGTTCCAGAAGGCGACGGGTGTTTCACGTGAAACACTCTCAGCGTTCGAGGATTGGTATGCTCGCCTGTCAGCCGCAAATGCTCATACTAATCTCGTCGGGCGGTCCACGCTCGGTGAATTCTGGAGCCGGCACGCGCTGGACGGGTTTCAACTGATCGATCTGGCGCCCGGTGACGGCAAAAACTGGCTGGATTTCGGGGCTGGCGCCGGCATTCCCGGCTTGGCGATTGCGCTCGGCATGCGGGATCGTCAATGGGCTGGCGCTCATGTGACTTTTGTCGAGTCTATCGGCAAGAAAGCCCGATTCATTTCGGAATGTGTGGATGCGCTGGCCTTGAAGGCTGAGGTTCACAACGCCCGAGTCGAAGCTTTGCCTCAGATAAACAAATTTGAGGTCATTACGGCGCGGGCGGTTGCGGCACTACCCAAACTCCTCACCTATGCATATCCATTGTTGAAAAGTGCGGGTATTTGCCTGTTTCCGAAGGGCGAACGCTACCGCCAGGAATTGACGGATGCCCGTAAATACTGGACCTTCGAGGAAGAGATTCACCCAAGTCGGACCAGCGACGCTGGAGTCATACTTCGGCTTCGCAATATCAAACCCCGGAAGGGCTGACACCGTGCCGAACACCGCCGCAATCAAGCCGCCAAAAATAATCGCCATCGCCAACCAGAAAGGCGGCGTCGGCAAAACCACAACGACCATCAATCTGGGAACGGCGCTTGCCGCTATTGGCAAGCAGGTCGTCATTCTCGACCTTGATCCCCAGGGCAATGCGTCTACCGGGCTTGGAGTTCCGCCGGCCGACCGCAAAGTCACGACTTACGACGTGTTGGTGGGCGAACAGCCGCTTGAGCGCGCGCTCGTGGATACGCTGGTTCCGGGGCTTGCCCTCGTGCCGTCCGATCCGGACCTCTCTGGAGCCGAACTGGAATTGGCCTCTGCGCCCCGCAGGTCTTACCGGATGCGCCATGCCATCGATCGATTGCGTAAGCGCTTGGCGGATGCGGGTCATCATTGCGATTATGTTTTGATTGATTGCCCACCATCATTAAACCTGTTGACCGTCAATGCTTTGACATCCGCTGACTCTGTTCTAGTGCCGCTGCAATGTGAGTTTTTCGCGCTGGAGGGTCTGACCCAGCTGATGCGGACGGTCGAGCTGGTCCGGACCAATCTCAACCCCAAGCTCGCCATGCAGGGCGTGGTCCTGACCATGTTCGATGCCCGCAATAATCTCTCGGGTCAGGTTGAAGCGGATGTGCGCGAGTTTTTCGGTGATCAGGTTTATAAAACACTCATTCCGCGCAATGTGCGTGTGTCTGAAGCCCCCTCCTTCGGCAAGCCGGTTTTACTGTACGATCTCCACTGCGCGGGCAGCCAGGCCTATCTCGCGCTGGCCAAAGAAATCGTGCAACAAGAAAAGCGCCAAGCCATTGATAATAATAAGGTTCCAGCATGAGCGCCGAACGAACACGTGGGCTTGGCCGGGGTTTGTCGGCCCTCTTAAACGATGGCGAGGTCGCGGCTTCAGACATTGAGGCCGTCGCAGGGATCAAGACGCTTCCAATCGAAGACATTCATCCCAACCCAGACCAGCCCCGCCGGCGCTTTAATGAGGCGGACCTGGTCTCACTGGCCAATTCGATCGCTGAAAAAGGCTTGTTACAACCCGTCCTGGTTCGGCCCTTGCCTGATGGCGGGGGGTATCAGCTGGTCGCCGGAGAGCGTCGCTGGCGCGCGGCACAACGCGCCCAACTTCACGATATTCCTGTTCTTATTCAAGAGTTTACAGACCGTGAAACTCTGGAGATTGCAATTGTCGAAAACGTCCAGCGCGCGGATCTCAATCCGGTTGAGGAAGCACGCGCCTATCGTCAGCTGGTTGACCGGTTTGAGCATACCCAGGATGAGATCGCGCGGGCCGTCGGCAAAAGCCGCAGCCATGTCGCCAATTCAATGCGATTGCTTGTTCTGCCTCCCAGCGTTCTGGATCATCTGGAAGCGGGCCGCCTGAGCTCGGGTCATGCGCGGGCGATTGCCACCGCGGACAACCCGGCGGAGCTAGCGGAAACCATTATCGCCCAGGGGCTGAATGTTCGCCAAGCTGAGCAACTGACACGGACGCCAAAACCAAAAAAGGCACCAGAGACCAAGGCCGCGAAACAGCAAAAAGATGCCGATACCCGCGCGCTCGAGCGGGATCTATCAGAAAAGCTTGGACTATCCGTGGAGATCAACCATGGCGAAGGCCCGAACGCCGAAGGCGGTGCGGTGACAATCCGCTATGCTGAACTCGGTCAGCTGGATGAAATTTGCCGACGTTTGAACGCGAGCTGATCAGCCGATCGCGCCCAGATCACCATCAGTGTCATCATTCGTGTCACGGCGGCGGCCGCCCAGATCATCCGGTTCACTATCGTCACGCCGGCGCCGGTCGCCGGCCAAGCCAACGCCGGTCAGGCCGAGCCCAATCGCGCCAGGATCGTTATCGTCTCCGGCTTCCCGGGACCGAAGCGATTTAGGGCCAAGAATCCACGCATAGAGCAAGACACAACCAATCGCCGAAACACCCAACAGTATAATCGCGGCAATCCAGCCATTCTGGCCCTGGGGTTCCAGAAACTGCGTGCAGAAAAACACCAGGAAAACGAATAATCCCGCTGATATCAACCCAGCAAACAACCGCTTTAGCATCCGCATGTCGATCTCCCTTTGATCGCCAGCATGTTTTCAAGAAGCGGCCAAACCAAGGCAAAACTATGCGGCGTCACCCTTGTCCTGATAAGTCAGCGACATGAAGACGTCTTCCAGATCTGGTTCTTCGGTTCGCAAATCTGCAATCCGGGCCCCGGACTCATTGTACTTCTCTATGATTTCGGCAACCGATTGCTGGCCGAACTTGTAAGAGATGGCGAGGCTGCCCCCATCCCGGATCTCGGCCTCAAACCCGGCCAAGGACTTCGGCACCGCTGCGAGCGGTTCGACCGGATCGATGACTAATGACTTGGTATCCATCCGCTTCAAGAGCGCATCCTTTGGTTCGCAGGCGACGACTTCACCATGATCCACAATGGCGATCTCGTCGCACAGCTCTTGCGCTTCTTCGAGATAGTGAGTCGTCAGGACGATCGTTGTACCGGCGGCATGCAATTCGCGGACATATTCCCAGAGCTGACGGCGAAGCTCGATATCCACGCCTGCGGTCGGTTCATCGAGTACCAGGATCGGCGGATTATGCACCAGCGCCTTGGCCACCAGCAGGCGGCGCTTCATGCCGCCAGACAGCTGGCGCACATAGGCATCGCGCTTATCTGTCAGACCCACCGCAGCCAGGATTTCCTCGGAACGCCGCTCGGATTTCGGCACGCCATAGAACCCGGCCATCAGCTCCAGCGTTTCATAGGGTGTGAAAAACACATCCATATTGATTTCCTGGGGCACAATTCCGATGGCCGCACGGGAATCCCGCGGTTCCTTGTCGATATCCCGGCCCCAGATGACGCCGGTTCCGGAAGTTTTATTCACTAGCCCGGCGAAGATATTGATAAAGGTCGACTTTCCCGCCCCATTCGGCCCTAGTAACCCGAAGATCGATCCCCGCTTTATGCGCAAGGTCACGCCTTTCAGCGCTTCTTTCGGAGGGGTCGTTTTGGTGCCGCCATAGGTCTTGCGCAGATCAATGGCTTCAAGGGCATATTCGGGAAGGTCGGTCATAAACAAGTCTGCATTGACGGCTAGGTGAGAGCCCAATAACTATGCCCCTCCACAGCCCCTGTCTATCGGAGCCCTGACATGAGCGCGCCACTTCCGCCTGAAACCATCATTACGGATCAGCATCGCGTCTCCTGCGATGGCGGCGGTGGGGCGTTGGGCCATCCTAAAGTTTATTATGAGATCGACCGCGATACCGGTTATGTCGAGTGTGGATATTGTGACCGGCGTTTCGTCCTGAAAAACGGTCCGGCTGACAAAGCCGCATAAGCCTTTGGCCCGAAGCCGCGCGCAAAATATTGGCCTGGTCATTGGCGTTATTCTCGCCGTCGGCCTGCAATTCGTACCCATTCCGGAAGGCGTCAGCCGCGAAGCCTGGCTGCTCGCCTCGCTCGCCTTGATGATGGCGACCTGGTGGGCGACAGAAGCCATTCCGATTGCCGCAACGGCGTTGGTCCCGCTCGCTTTGTTTCCGCTGCTGGATATTCAATCAATTCGCGATACGGCCAGCCCCTATGCCAGCCCCATCGTGATGCTCCTGCTAGGCGGTTTTATCATCGCCTTGGCGGTCGAGCGCTGGAATCTACATACCCGGATTGCGTTGAATGTGGTGAAGATATTCGGCGGACGGCCTGCGCTGCTGGTCGGTGGCTTCATGACGGCGGCCGCGCTCTTGTCCATGTGGATTTCCAACACGGCCACCACCATCATGATGATCCCGATCGCACTGCGCGTGGCACAGGAAGTCGGCAAGGAAGGTCATGCCAGCCCGCACTTTCCCGTCGCCCTGGCGCTGGGGGTGGCTTATGCGGCCTCGGTTGGCGGGGTGGGTGTGTTCGTCGGCACGCCAACCAATCTGATCGCCATCGGCTTTCTGGAAGCAGAGTTTGGCCGCACGATTGATCCGCTCACCTGGTCGTTGATTGGCCTGCCGGCAGTGATGCTCTTCCTGCCGATCATGTGGTTCATCCTGACGCGCATAGCCTTCAAACTTAAAAGCAATGTCGATAGCGCTGCTGCCCGCCGGATCGTCCAGACGGATCTAAAGTCGCTGGGCAAGATCACCGCGCCAGAAGCGCGCGTCGCCATGCTCTTCGGCGTTGTGGCCGCGCTCTGGATGGGACAGGCCTATCTGTGGAATCCGCTGCTCGGCTGGGTCGGAACGACGCTCGACCTTTCGATAGAGCTGGGCGTCTCCAACACGCAAATCGCCATGATGGGCGCCCTTTTCGCCTTCCTCATTCCGGCCGGCGCGCAAGGCGCAGACAAGGGCCGGATGCTGATGGATTGGGAGGATACCGCCCGCCTCCCTTGGAATGTTATTGTGCTGTTTGGAGGCGGGCTGTCATTGGCCGCCGCGCTCACTTCTACCGGTTTGGCGGATTGGCTCGGCACGCAGATGAGCTTCCTCGCCGCCTTCCCGGCGCCCCTGCTAATTTTCTGCCTCGTCCTGATGGTAATTTTCCTGACCGAACTGACGTCCAACGTCGCGACCACATCGGCCTTCCTGCCGGTACTGGCTGCCATGGCCGCAGGAGCCGGCTTCCCGGCGGAACGCCTGATCGTGCCCGTCGCGATTGCGGCCAGCTTTGCCTTCATGCTGCCTGTCGCAACCGCGCCCAATGCGATTGTCTATGCCTCCGGCGCGGTCACGCAGGGCCAAATGATGAAGGCAGGCGTCCGTTTGAACCTTGCCGGGGCAGTCGTCATCGCCGCTTTGGGCGCCCTGCTGGGACCGGTGGTGTTTCCGGGATAGCCGGCTGATAATTGCCTGGAGTTGACCTCGGTATGGAGTGAAAGGCCGTCCGCGTTGCCAGATTTCTTGTTCGTGCTGGCCAGGCTTGGCGTTTATGCCTCCGGCCTTTGGCTCATCGCCGTCGCTGCACTGATGGCGTTTGCGCCGCACACGGCCCTGCGTGGGCTGGCCGCCATGGGCTCTACGCCTTCAATCCACTTTGGCGAGCATGCGCTGCGGGGCTTGGCGGGTCTGGCACTGGTTGGGGCGTCGGAGGCGTCGCGATTTCCGTCTGTTTTTCTCATTTTTGGCCTTTTCCTTGTACTCAGCTCGATCCTCATCATTGTTGCCCCTCGACGCTGGCATCATGCCTACGCAAACTTTTGGGCTCAGCGTTTGCCTGCCTGGTTGATCCGGTTGTTGTCCCTGCTCACCGCAGCTTCGGGGCTCGCCCTTATATGGGCGGCGGGCTAACCTTCCCCGGATTGAACCAATCCTGCATTACGGAGCCCCTTCATGGCCGTTACCCGCCCCGTCGACGAGACCTCCCATATCTATCTGATTGACGGGTCGGGCTATATTTTCCGCGCCTATCACGCGCTGCCACCGCTGACGCGTTCTGACGGCACGCCGGTCGGCGCGGTGCAAGGCTTCTGCAACATGCTGTGGAAGCTGCTGGAAGACCTGAAAGGCGAGGATGAGCCCAGTCATCTGGCGGTCATTTTTGATTATTCCGGCAAGTCTTTCCGCAATGATATCTATCCAGACTACAAGGCACATCGCCCGCCCGCGCCGGAAGATCTGGTGCCGCAATTTTCCATCATCCGGGATGCCACGCGTGCTTTCGGGACCCCCTGTATCGAGATGGAGGGATTTGAGGCCGATGATCTGATCGCCACCTATGCCCGTCAGGCTGAAGCCAAGGGCGCAAAAGTCACCATTGTCTCTTCGGACAAGGATCTGATGCAGCTGGTGGGTGATCGCGTCACCATGTTCGACACAATGAAGAACAAGCGCATCGACCCGGACGGCGTGGTCGAGAAGTTTGGTGTGGGCCCGGACAAAGTCATCGAAGTCCAGTCTTTGATGGGGGACTCAACCGACAATGTACCCGGTGTTCCCGGAATTGGCCCGAAAACCGCCAGCCAGCTGATCGAGGAATATGGCGATCTGGAAACGCTGCTATCGCGTGCCGAAGAGATCAAGCAGAACAAGCGCCGCGAAAACCTGATCGAATTTGCCGATGCCGCCCGCATTTCCAAGGAACTCGTCACCCTGAAAACCGACGTGCCGGTCGAAGAGGGGCTAGACGCGTTCGGCACCGAAGAACCTGACGCGGAGACACTTGTCGGCTTCCTCAAGGGCATGGAATTTCGGACCATCACTCGCCGCGTAGAAGAGGCGCTGGGCGCGCCAGCTGGTGATGAAACCGGCGATGCGACAGCCCCGATTGATCGCTCGAAATATGCGTGCGTAACAACGCTTGCCGATCTCGAAAAATGGATCGAGGCCAGCTATGCGGCCGGCGTTATTGCTGTCGACACGGAAACCGACCGCCTGTCCGCCGTGGCATCAAATTTGGTTGGCGTGTCCCTGGCCACCAGGCCGGGAGAGGCCTGCTACATCCCGCTCGACCATGGCACCGCCGGGGATTTGCTGGGCGGAGGCGAGCGCCCGGACCAGATCCCGATGGATGAGGCGATTGCTACGCTGAAACCGCTGCTGGAAAGCCCCGCGGTTCTGAAGGTCGGCCAGAACATCAAATACGATCTCGCCGTTCTGTCGCGCTCCGGCATCAATGTCGCGCCCTATGACGACACCATGTTGTTGTCCTACGTGCTGGAAAGCGGCCTGCATGGCCATGGCATGGATGCGCTGTCCGAATTGCATCTCGGCCATGCGCCCATGGCGTTCAAAGAAGTCTGCGGAACCGGCAAAAGCCAGATCAGCTTCGCCGAAGTGGATCTGCCCAAAGCGACCGAATACGCCGCTGAAGATGCCGATGTGACCCTGCGGCTGTGGGAAATCTTAAAACCCAGCGTGCCGGGCAAGGGCAAGGCGACCCTCTATGAAACCATCGAACGGCCCATGCCAAAGGTCTTGGCCGATATGGAACTGGCCGGTGTGAAGGTCGACAAGGCCCAGCTGGCGCGCCTGTCCTCTGATTTTGCTCAGAAAATGGCCGAGCATGAAGACCGCGCACACGAGCTGGCCGGGTCGAGATTCAATCTCGGCAGCCCCAAACAGCTGGGCGAAATCCTTTTTGATGAGATGGCGCTGCCCGGTGGCAAGAAAACCAAGACCGGTGCCTGGAAAACCGATGTCTCAGTGCTCGAGGGCCTCGCCAATGAAGGGCATGAACTGCCCAAAGCCGTGCTCAGCTGGCGCTCTGCCGCCAAGTTGAAATCGACCTATTCTGATGCGCTGGGCGAAGCCATCAACCCGGACACCGGCCGGGTACACACCTCTTTTGCTCTGGCTGCCACGACCACCGGTCGGCTGGCGTCGTCCGATCCGAACCTGATGAACATCCCGATCCGCACCGAGGAAGGCCGCAAGATCCGCGAAGCCTTCATCGCTGAACCGGGCAATGTGCTAGTGGCGGCTGATTATTCCCAGATCGAACTGCGCCTGCTGGCGCATATCGCGGATGTCACCGCCCTCAAAGACGCCTTCAAACGCGGCGATGATATTCACGCCATGACGGCGTCGGAAATGTTCGGCGTGCCGATTGAGGGTATGGACCCGATGGTCCGGCGGCAAGCCAAGGCAATCAATTTCGGGATTATCTACGGTATTTCAGCCTTCGGCCTGGCTAACAATCTCGGCATCGAACGCGATGAAGCCAGCGCTTTTATCAAGAAGTATTTTGAAAAGTTCCCGGGCGTCAAAACCTATATGGATGGCAAGCGCGAGGAGGTAAAAGCCAAAGGCTATGTCGAGACGATCTTTGGCCGCCGCGCGCACCTGCCCTCCATCAAGGATAAGAACCCGAATATGCGCCAGTTCGCCGAGCGTCAGGCGATCAACGCACCCATCCAGGGCTCGGCCGCCGACATCATCCGCCGCGCCATGATCCGCTTGCCGGACGCGATTGAACGCGCCGGTCTGGACGCGCGTATGCTGTTACAGGTGCATGACGAGCTGGTCTTTGAAGTACCGGAACATCAGGCAGAGGACCTGATTGGTCTGGCCAAGGAGGTGATGTCCGGCGCAGCCTTGCCCGCGCTGGATATTTCGGTTCCGCTGGAAGTCGATGCGAATGCCGGATCGCACTGGGGCGAAGCGCACTAGGCCCTGCCCTGTTTGATGATCGCCATCGTGCAGCGCGAGAGGCAGACCAGCTTGCCCTTTTCATTGGTAATGCGGATCGTCCAGACCTGAGAGGTGCGGCCCATCGTCTCATTCTTGGCCTCGCCATAAACCCAGCCTTCGCGGACGGGGCGGACATGATTGGCGTTGATCTCCATGCCAACAGCGGCATGGGTTTCCGGGTTTACGGTGCAGAATGCCCCGACCGAAGCCAGCGTTTCGGCGAGGGCGACAGATGCGCCGCCATGCAACAAACCAAAGGGCTGGTGTGTGCGGTGATCAACCGGCATTTTGCCCCGGACCCAGTTATCGCCGGCCTCGGTGATCTCAATGCCGATAGCATCCGCCATGGTTTGACGGTCTGAAAAATTCACCATTTCCAGCGGAAAACGTCCGCCATACCAGATGGCCGCCATGTCAGGCTCCATTACAATCTGGACGAGGATTTAGGCGGGCAGGTGGCCGATTACCAGCGCGCGATAAAGGAAACGGCGGCAAACTCCTCCGTTTCATCCCACTTGTCCGGGCCATAGCGATAGGCCCAGTCCCGGCGGACATAGGCAAAGGCCACGTCAGATTGTGGATTCAGACGATAAGCAATACCTGCCTGCGCATCGCCAATTGAGGTGTAGGGCGTGATATCAATCGCTTGAAGCGGCCGGCCCATGTCCTCGGCATCATAGATCAGGGCCTGCCGTTCGGCGGCTGCGAACAGGAACCAGCGCGAGTTTGGCCCCTCGCCATCGCCAATCCGCACCTGGGCGCCGACCCGCGCCTCGGTTCCCTCCGGGGTGACGGCGACACCGGCATAGGGCGTGACAATCGTATCTGCATCTTCTGCCACAACCGGCGCAGCGAGCCGCACGCTGGTTGTCACCCGCGGCTCATTGGCGGCCGATACGGGACGCTGAAAGGCGGCTTCCTGGGTGGTTTCGCCTTCGATCACCAGCGCGGCCGGCCCGGGCAGGTCTGCCAATGTAAACCGCGTCGCGCCCGAGCTGAAATCGCTGCCATAGGCATCTCGAACACTCATAATTGCGGTTGCGGTTCGGGCCGTTCCCTCGGAAACTTCAAAAGTCGAGCTTGTGTCAAAAGACGCCAGAACAGCGGCTTGCGGATCCCATCCAGGCTCCATTGAGCCGACAGGCCCGACCAGACCGATTAAAAGACCGGCCATGGCCACACATCCCGCAGAGAAGAATTCTGTCGAACGCCGCATCTGTTTCCCCTTAACCATAGGTTAACAGGTGTGAGCGGCGCCGTCACCCAAAAACACGCATGTCCCTGCTTCCCGTGAGGCGCGAAGCTGTTAGCATCATTGCACTTATTGGATTAATCCACGATAGATCGGAGACCCCCAATGGCCTTTATTGATCCCACCCGAGCGGCATTTGAGGGCTTCAAATCTTTGCCTCGTGATCACCCGATCGATATGCTGAACCTGATCCGGCTGCGGCAGAAAGCGGATTATCCGGATGGCCGCGATCTCTCCGGAGCAGATGCTTACGCGCTATATGGAAAGCAGAGCGCCCCGGTCTTTCAGCGAGTCGGCGGCAAAATTATCTGGCGCGGCAAACCACAAACCATGCTGATCGGACCAGAGGAGGGTCTATGGGATATCGCATTCATTGCGCGCTATCCAGATGCAAATGCCTTTTTACAAATGGTGACGGATCCGGCTTATCAGGCCGAAGCCGTTCCGCACCGTCAGGCAGCCATTCTGGACTCGCGTCTCATCCGGCACAAAGTTTCTCAAGGTAGCGATCAGTTCGGTTAGGTGGCCTTACTTGGGCCCCGCAAAGGGGTTCCGGGCTCCGCTCTGCAGACAGGACTCCAGCGCAGGCAAAGCTCGTGAGGAATTTGTCAACGCAAACTGGAAATCGGCCTGTTGCGCATTGATGTAGAGAACGTCTCCATAAATCAGGGCGTTTTCCAGCGTACTGTTTGGCACCCAGTCATAGTCAATCACCAGCGTTTCGGTCCCGTTCGCCCGCGCAGTTACGGACTGGCTGAAGCGATTGTCGATGCGCAGGGACAAAGAATACCGGTCATTCTCATTGAGATACCAGGCTTCATTCTGGAGTGCGATCCGGAAAGTGTCGCGGGAGCGGACAAAGCCCAGCTCGATCCCGCTGCGATAGGGAATGGAAACCGAGCACACATAGACACCTTCACTATTTCTTGCGCCGCGCAGCTCCCAACCATTGATATCAACCGGCCCGTAGGATTGTACGGCGGCCAGAATCAGAAGGCTCGTCAAACTCATTGGTATTCCCCCAGATTTCCCGCTGATGAGATTAAGACGGTCGGCAAGGGTTTTTAAAGCCCCTTTTTGCCAGGAAGCCGGGTCATGCCCGACTTACGGTGACACCTATTTGACCTGTGAGCCCGCACAGGCATAGTGAACACCGTTCACCGCTGGGGATTGAGAGATGGCGGAATCCGAAGTTGATGTTTTGATTGTCGGAGCGGGTGTCTCAGGCATTGGCATGGCGCACCATCTAACCGAGCGCTGCCCGGGTAAAACCTATCGCATTCTCGAAGCCCGCGATCAGATTGGCGGCACCTGGGACCTCTTCCGCTATCCGGGGATCCGGTCTGACAGTGACATGTACACGTTCGGTTATGCCTTCAAGCCCTGGGTGGATGGCAAGGTGTTTGCCGACGGTCCCGCCATCCGGAATTATCTAACCGAGACGGCTGAAGATGCCGGCATGATGCCGCATCTCAGATTCGGCAGGAAAGTTGTTTCTGCCGATTGGGATTCCGGTACCGCCCGGTGGACTGTGAAGGTCAGGGCCCCTGATGGTAACGAAGAGCATACCGCGAAATTCCTGTTTCTAGCGTCTGGCTATTATTCCTATGATCGGGGCTATCTTCCTGAATTTGAGAGCCTTGAGGATTTCAAAGGTGATTTTATCCACCCTCAGGAGTGGAATGAGGATTACGACTACACAGGCAAGAAGGTCATCATCATTGGTTCCGGGGCCACGGCAGTTACACTTTTGCCCGCCATGGCTGGCAGAGCGGCGCATGTCACCATGCTGCAGCGCTCACCTACCTATATTGCGGCCCGCCCCACAGTAGACCGGACGGCAAATTTCCTACGCAGGGTTCTGCCCGCAAAATGGGCGTATGGGATCACCCGGTATAAGAATATTTTCCAGACCATTCTGATTTTCCAGATGGCACAGCGTTTTCCGGAGTTTGTGAAAAAGGCTGTGATGAAGGAGGCTCAAAAAGCGCTGGGTCCCGATATCGATGTCGAGCAACATTTCGCGCCAGCCTACAAGCCTTGGGACCAGCGTTTTTGCGCGGCTCCGGATGGAGATTTCTTCGCACCCATTCGCGATGGCCAGGCTTCGGTTGTCACCGCGCAAATAGACCGGTTCACAGAAACCGGTATTCAACTGAAAACCGGTGAGCATCTAGAGGCCGACCTCGTCATTCCTGCAACAGGTCTGAACCTTCAGCTGATGGGTGGTATCCTGACGCGCGTGGATGGAAAGATGGTCAATGTGCCGGATCATGTCGTGTATCGCGGCATGATGGTCAGCGACATTCCCAACTTGGCCATGGCGTTTGGCTACACGAATGCCTCCTGGACGCTGAAGATCGATCTGACCTGTGAGCGGGTATGCCGGACCATCAATCATCTCGATAAGGTTGGGGCAGATTTTGCTGTCCCGATCGCGGATCCGGACATGCCGCGCGAACCTCTGAAGCTGCTCGATTCCGGTTATTTTCAGCGTGCCCGCGATCAATTGCCGATGCAGGGACCAAAAACGCCCTGGCAGGTTCATATGAATTATATCGCGGATATGATGGCCATTCGATTTGGGAAAATTGATGACGGCGCCATGCAGTTCATAACTGCGCGGGATCACGTATCTGAAACCCGCCTTCCCGAGGCCGCAGAATGAGCCGTCTGGATCTCGCCGGAAAAACGGCTGTGGTAACCGGGGCGGCCAGCGGTATCGGTGAAGCGCTGGCAAAAGCGCTGGCCGCACGTGGATGCCATCTGGCGTTGGCCGATATCAATGAAGACGGCCTCAACACAGTCGCGGAAGCCTTGCGTTCAAATGACCGACGGGTGACCGCCACGGTGCTGGATGTGTCTGACGCAGAAGCTGTGAGTACCTTTTCCGAAGAGGTCCGCAATACGCATGGCGAAGCCCAGCTCTTGTTCAATAATGCCGGTGTCGCGCTGGGCGGGTTCTTCGATCAGGTCACGCCGGAGCAATTCGATCGGGTGATCAATATCAACCTCAATGGCGTTGTGTGGATGACACGGGCTTTCCTGCCCTTGATGAAAGCATCCGGTGAGGGCCAGATTACCAATATCTCTTCCATTTTCGGCGTGATTGCCCCGGCGGGCCAGACGGCTTATAGCGCGGCCAAGTTCGGGGTGCGCGGCTTCTCTATGGCGCTGCGGCATGAGCTGATGGACACCTCCATTCGGGTGACAACCGTGCACCCCGGCGGCGTGGCCACGAACATCGCCAAAACCGCAGCCCGTGGCGTGGGCGTGTCTGATGAAGAGTTCGAGATCGGCAAGAAGGTTGCGGATCAATCTTTGGTTATGCCCCCGCCAAAAGCTGCCGAAATCATCCTGCGGGGGGTAGAGCGGCGCAAGCCCCGCGTCTTTGTTGGCCGTGATGCTCACGCGCTGATGTGGATGGAGCGCGTGTTGCCGACGCGATACTGGGCCCTCCTCCAATCGCGCCTGGATCCTTTGCGCAAGCCGGGCTAGCGCTATGCAGGCCAGCCTGACAATTCATTGGGCCGATGGCACATTATCCCATCGCGATTGCCCCCTCTGCAGCGCTGAAGGCCCTCATCCCCACAGGCTGACCGTATCGAAGCCCCGCCTCGATATTTTGGCAGACTATTTCAACTGTGAGTCCTGCGGCGGCCTGTTTGCTGACCCGTTCGCCTATCCGGACTATGGCGAGGACTACGGTGTTTCCGACTATCTCCGTTACTATCTGGAACTCGGCGCGGGGTTTGAAGCCATGGCGGCTCCGCTGGAACGCGTGCTGACGGCAGTGAGGCCGAAATCCTTTCTTGATGTCGGATGCGGCGTGCCGGTTATGGCCGGTTATCTTCAGCAGGCATTCGGGCTCGACGTGCAGGCGCTCGACCCATCAGAATATGCCCGTGAAGGCGGTGAAGCCCTCGGGGTTTCTGTCCTGCAGGGACATCTGGGCGATGACGTTCTGGCAAATCGGACATTCGACCTGGTCT
The DNA here is from genome assembly GCF_965228115.1 of Hyphobacterium sp. GTDB lineage: Bacteria > Pseudomonadota > Alphaproteobacteria > Caulobacterales > Maricaulaceae > Hyphobacterium. The sequence continues at coordinate 1,894,137 of NZ_OZ245794.1, forward strand.
TTGCCAGCGAAGTGGTCGAACACGCCGAAGATCCGCAAGACTTCCTGAACAGGCTTGCCGCTATGGTGTCGCCTGGCGGCATGGTGGTTATAACCACGCCTGATGCCGCTTGTGTGGAACCGGGCCTTGATGCGTTGACCACGCTCGCGATCGCCTGGCCGGACATTCACCATGTCTGCCATTCCAAACCCGGATTGGAAGCAGCCTTAACAAAGGCAGGATTCGCGTATTCTGAAGTCTTTTCTGAGGGCCACAGCCTTATTGCTTTTGCCTCCCGGGAAAAATTCTCACTTGGCGGGCCACCGGAGTCAAAATTGCCGGCCTATCTCGCTCAGCCCTTTTCGGGCCTGCCGGCTTTCGAGCGGGGCAATCTTTATCGGCGGTTGCAGAACGCCGTGGCTCACGGTCAATGGGACAGGGCGGCGAGCCTGACCTCGCGTCTCAAGCGGCGATTGAAGAAAGAATTCAGCCTCGAGTTTTCAGATGCAAAGAGCCTGGCGGACAAGATATTGGAGGGGGGTGGCGACCAATCATTGACGGCACTCCCGTATTTCGCACCGCTTTTGCCGTTCTATTTGGCTATGGTTGATTTTTTGGGTCCCGACCGGGATCTTGCGGCCGCGCGTCTTGGCTTGCAGGCGCAGATTTCACTCTGCGAAAAATTTCAGCACGACGACCCACTCTGGTGGAGCGAGCTTGGCCACATCTATTCACAAGCCCGCTTTAATCTCGGCATGGTCTGCATGATGCAGGAAAAATGGGGTGACGCCGAAATCGCGCTGTCACCTGCCGATCCGCCGGCCGGCTCTCTGGCGGCATATGGACGAAACGATCCTGTTCTGGCGCTGATGGCTGCCTGCCAGCGCGCGTTCGCAACCGCCAAGAACGGCGACAAAGCTGCGGGCTTCAGGCAAGCCGAAGAAGCCCGATCGCGCGCCGGCAGCTTGCCGGATCCGGCTGTGATTACGGGTCTGGCCGATACGATTCAAAGGCAGATAGAAGCGTTGTCTTAGGCCTTGGCGGCCGCATCCAGCGCTTGTTCGAGATCGGCAATCAGATCGCTGCCATCTTCAATACCGCAGGACAACCGCACCAGCCCGTCATCAATGCCAAGCGCGGCGCGCTTGTCCGCATCGACCGAGGCGTGGGTCATGATCGCCGGGTGTTCGACCAGCGATTCCACTCCGCCCAAACTTTCGGCGAGCGAAAAGATTTTCAGGGATTCCAGGAATTTCCGGGAGGCGGGAAGGCCGCCCTTGAGGGTCATCGTGATCATCCCGCCAAAACCGCGCATCTGCTTGGCGGCAATATTGTGCTGCGGATGGCTTTCCAGCCCCGGATAGATGACGCGATCGATTTCACTGCGCTGGGTCAGCCAGTCGGCAATGGTTTCAGCATTGGAGCAATGCCGATCCATGCGCACATGCAAGGTCTTCGTTGAGCGTAAAAGCAGGAAGCAATCCATCGGCGCCGGAACCGCGCCGACAGCGTTCTGGACATAATAAAGACGGTCTGCCAGCTCGCGATTTTTAACTACCAAAATTCCGCCGACCAAATCGGAATGCCCGCCCAGATATTTGGTGCAGGAATGCGAAACGATATCAGCCCCGAGCGCCAGCGGGTTCTGCAAATAGGGCGAAGCAAACGTATTATCCGCCACGCACAAAGCCCCGCCATCATGGGCGATCTGCGCCACCGCAGCGATGTCTATGACTTTCAGCGTCGGGTTCGTTGGCGTTTCCAGCCAGACCAGCTTGGTCTTGTTCGTCATGGCCGCGCGGGTGGCGTCCAGATTGGTCATGTCGACGCGCGAAAACTCTATGCCCAGCTGATTGAAGACATTGTTGAACATGCGGAAGGTGCCGCCATAAACATCATCGCACAGCAACACATGATCGCCCGTTTTTAGCAGGTGAATACAGGCCGCCAGGGAGGCCACGCCAGAGGCAAACGCAATGCCATGCTTGCCGCCTTCCAGGCTGGCAATATTGGCCTCAAGCGCGGTCCGGGTCGGGTTTGCGGACCGGGAATAGTCATAATTCTGGATGAACTCGCCCGGGCTCGTCTGCACATAGGTCGAGGTCTGGTAGATCGGCGTCATGATGGCGCCGGTCGACGGGTCGGGGGCCTGTCCGGCGTGGATCGCGCGTGTCGCAAAACCGTGATTGGACATGAGATTTCTCTTTTTTGCTTACTGGCCTTTCGAGGCCATGTGTTCGATCAGGTCAATGGGCGAAATGATGCCGGCGACCTTGCCATTATCGATGACAACCGCGACCTCGTCTTTTTCAAACAGGTAGAACAACTCTTCCAGCCGCGCTTTCGGATAGATCAGACCCGAAATCCGCTGGGCGGCTTGCTTTGCGGGCGAGGAGAGCTTCAGATCGCCATCGCGCAATCCGGCGAGAATGTCGGATTCATGTACAATAGAGGTCAGGCTGCCTCCATCAATTATGGGGATCTGCGAGACGCCATGTGTCCGCATAAGGCTAATGATTTCGGAGATTTTCTCGCCGGCTTCTGCGGTAATCGGTGCAAGATTTTTCTCTTTCAGCACATCCTCAACCAGGCCAAGGTCCGGCGCATCGCCCATGAAGCCATGCTGCTCCATCCATTCGTCCGAGAAAAACTTCGAGATGTAACGCGAGCCCGAGTCGCACAAGGTGACGACTATCGTCTTGTCCGGACCCAGTTCCTTGGCCAGCTTCACCGCGGCCGCGACAATGGACCCTGAAGACCCCCCGGCAAAAAGGCCCTCTTCGCGGACCAGCCGGCGGGCCATGTCAAAGGATTCCTTGTCATTGACCTGAACCATGTCATCAACGGCCGAGAAATCCATCGCATCGCAGGGAATATCCTCGCCAATGCCTTCAACCGCATAGACATAGGCGGTCGGTAATTTGCCGGTTTTGAACAAGTGATAGTGAACAGAGCCCAGAATATCCACGCCGACCACTTTCACATTCGGCGCGTGTTCTTTCAGATATCGCCCAACGCCTGAGACCGTTCCACCGGTTCCGGTTGCGCCCATGAAGACGTCAAATTTACCTCCGTCGGTTTGCTCGAAAATCTCTCGCCCCGTCGAGTGGTAATGCGCGTCGATGTTCCAGGCGGTGTGATACTGGTTCACATAAAAAGCGCCCGGTGTTTCCTCGGCAATCCGCTTGGCTGTGTTCACATAGTGATCCGGGCTATCGCCGGGCACATCTGTAGGCGTAATCACCACCTCGGCACCATAAGCCTTCATGGAGTCAATTTTTTCCCGGCTCATCTTGTCCGGCAGGGTGAAAATGCACTTATAGCCCTTCACCGCAGCTGCCATCGCCAGAGACTGACCGGTATTGCCGGATGTGTTTTCGACAATCACCCCACCCGGCTTCAACAGGCCTTCCTTCTCAGCCTGTTCGATGATGTAAGGCCCCATCCGGTCCTTGATGGAGCCTGATGGGTTCATGTATTCGCATTTGGCCAGAATGGTCGCCGCGCCTTCGGGAACCACCTTGTTCAACTTCACCAAGGGCGTATTGCCGATGGCGTCAATAATGTTGGGATAAACGCGCATGTAGGGCTCCCGGCGCTGAGGGCATAGTTGAGCCCCGTCCTATTTTGATGCCGTTTGAAAGTCCATCTTTGTGGCTGTTGCTCGTGCGCCTGTATCATTCCCCCAACTCTACCGACAAGCCATCTTGAAGCCCTGCCGCGAATGGCGTTCACTCCCGTAAATGCCCGATAGCGGCGAGCAGGGAGAACGTCATGTCAGAACGGGGACATTCCGGAACCGCACCAGCGCTTGTGCCGGTTCCAGACCATTACGAGCCGCATTCGCAAACCAGCCGCGCCCAATACGAAGAGCGCTATCGCCGATCGATAGAGGAACCGGACGCTTTCTGGATGGAGGAACTCCGCAGGCTCGACTGGGTCAAGACGCCAACGGAAATTTCCGACGTCAATTGGGACCCGGACAAGCTGTCGATCAAATGGTTCGCCGATGGCGTTCTGAATGTCTCTTATAATTGTATCGACCGGCATCTTGAGAAGCGTGGGAATGACGTCGCCCTGATCTGGGAAGGCGATAATCCCGGCCTCCACAGCGCCATCACCTATCGCCAGCTTCACAATCATGTCTGCCGCATGGCGAATGAGCTGAAACACATCGGTGTCAAAAAGGGTGATCGGGTGACGCTTTACATGCCGATGATCCCCGAAGCGATCTACGCCATGCTCGCCTGTACGCGGATCGGGGCAGTCCATTCGGTTGTGTTTGGTGGTTTTTCACCTGACGCATTGGCTGGGCGGATCAGCGATTGCGAGTCCGAATTCGTCATCACCGCGGATCAGGGCGTACGCGGCGCCAAGCCGATCCCGCTAAAAGACAATGTCGATAAAGCCATCGAGATTGCGGGCGGCGTAAAGGCGGTGCTTTGCGTGCGGCATACAGGCACCGATATCAACTGGGTCGAAGGCCGCGATTTCTGGCACCATGAGCTGGCCCTGGAGGTCAGCTCTGATTGCCCGCCCGAGCCGATGGAAGCCGAAGACCCGCTCTTTATTCTCTACACGTCCGGCTCCACCGGAAAACCCAAAGGCGTCATGCACACGACGGGCGGTTATCTGCTCTGGGCGGCGCTGACCTTTGACACCGTCTTTGAGGTGAAGCGAGGTGAAGTCTTCTGGTGCACGGCCGATATCGGCTGGGTGACGGGTCATACCTATCTGACCTACGGGCCGTTGGTGAATGGCGTGACAACGCTGGTGTTTGAAGGCATCCCGACCTATCCCGCCGCCGACCGTTTCTGGCGGGTTTGCGCCAAGCATCAGGTCAATGTGCTTTATACCGCCCCGACCGCTTTGCGCGCTCTGATGCGTGAAGGCGATGCGTGGGTTGAAGGGCATGATCTCTCCAGCCTGCGCCTGCTCGGGACGGTTGGTGAACCTATTAATCCAGAAGCCTGGTCCTGGTATCACCGCGTTGTTGGCGGTGGGCGCTGCCCGATCGTCGATACCTGGTGGCAGACGGAAACCGGCGGCTGCATGATTACGGCCTTGCCCGGGGCGCACGATCTGAAACCCGGCGCAGCCTCCAAGCCCATGTATGGGATCGAGCCGGCGCTGGTCGATAATGAGGGAAACTTCACTGAAGGCGAGGGCGAGATTTCAGGAAACCTTGTGCTCAAGCGCTCCTGGCCGGGCCAGATGCGGACCGTCTATGGCGATCATCAGCGTTTTGCCGAGACTTATTTTTCAACTTACCGCGGGCTTTATTTCACCGGCGACGGCGCGCGCCGGGATGAGGATGATTACTGGTGGATCACGGGCCGCGTCGATGATGTGCTGAATGTGTCTGGCCACAGGCTCGGAACGGCCGAGATCGAAAGTGCGCTCGTGGCACACCCTGATGTCGCTGAAGCTGCTGTCGTGGGCTATCCGCACGATATCAAGGGCCAGGGCGTCTATTGCTATGTCACGCTGAATGCCTGGCTTGAGCCGACCGAAGAGACGGACAAGGAATTGAAAGCCCATGTCCGCAAGGAGATCGGGCCCGTGGCGACCCCTGATATTATTCAGTTTGCGCCGTCCTTGCCGAAAACCCGCTCAGGCAAGATCATGCGGCGCATCCTCCGCAAGATCGCGGAGAATGATTTCGGCTCGCTGGGAGACACCTCGACCCTGGCCGAGCCCGGCGTGGTCGATGACCTGATTGCGAACCGGCCATCGACCTAGGGAAAAACCCCAGAATTCCTGTGTGCGTTAGCGCCGCAAGCGGTTTTGCTGGCGTTTTCAGGGCTTATGTGTAGGGAAACGCCAGATTTACTTCTGGAGACCTGCGCTATGCGCTTCATTCCTTATCTGATCGGCGTTTTCATGCTCTCGCCCCTCTTCATCTGGGCCGGGCTGTGGATGGCCTTTCCGGGCCCGAAACCGGGCATTACGGACGCGCCCCTGATCGCTTCGCTGATCGCGATTTCTATTCCGCTCGTTCTGTATCATTATGTGGCCGGCTTGGCCTTTGTTGCCAACTCCATGGAAAAGCACACCGGTGAAGTCCGGCCAAGATGGGCACCGGCACGCTGGTTCCAGGCGGCGATGGCGCCCCTGACGATACTCATCACGCTGGCGGCTGTGTTCTGGCTTCCCAGCCAGGAAATCGGCGCCGTTTATACCGCCCTTATTGGTGTGTGTGGCTTCGTCATCACCTTCGGTCTGATCAAGGCAGAAGGCGGCAAGGGCGCGCTGAATGTCCATGCCACACTAGCGGCGGCCGGCAATGCGACCGCCAATAGCATCAAATCGGGCACCTTGCGTCTGCCACTGGTCGGGGCGCTTTTGCGCGAGATTGACCGGAATCCTCACCGCGCCGCACCTTTCGTGCTGGCTAACCTGGCCCTTGGGACAGCCGTTTTTGTCTGGATTTTCGGATTTGTCGCCCTTGTGATTCCAGCCATGTTGGCGGTTCCGGTCGCCTTCTATCTCATGCTGACCCTCGCGACAGACTAACGCGCCAAACGCCCCTAGCGCATCGGCTCCACAAAGATAGAGTGGGACCGATGACAAGGGGACCGGCATGTTGAATTTTGCAAAGCCTGTACTGTTGCCTCTCTTTGCGGCGGCGGGTCTTGGCCTCGTGGCTTGCGGAGGGGCAAATACTGTAGAGACCGGCGGACCACAACCTGCCGACACAATGACGCTTCCGGTAGAATACCGGGTCGCGTTCATGTCTGGTCATGTGGAAGCCGGTCTGGCGCTCTATCGCGCCGGCGCACCGGACCAGGCCGCGCCCCACCTCTTGCACCCGGTCTCTGAGACCCACGCCGCTGAACGGGATGGCATAGATGCCCTTGGATTTCGGGCGGAGGTTTTCGAGCAGGTGTCCGAGGCGCAGGAAAGCGGCCGGCCCGCCTCCGAGATTGAACCTCTATTGGACGCCGCCGAAGCCAACCTGGCGCTTATGCGGGACAATGCAGGCGGAGATCAACGCGCTATTCTTTCCTATTTGATGGACGTTACCGAAGTAGAATATGCGATCGGTGTGACAGATGGTGCCGTGACAGATCCTGGGGAATATCAGGACGCTTATGGATTCAGCGTCGTCGCGCTGAATATAGCGCATTCGCTTGGCAATGAGGCCCTGATCGCCGAACTGGAAGCCCTCACCGGGCTCTGGCCGGAAACCGGCCCGCGCGCGGACTCAGTACCTACGCCGGTCGATGAACTCAATGCACAAATCGTGCGGGTTCGGGCGACGCTTTAGTCCAGCTGCCCCTACCTAATTGGCCATTTCCGCTTCAACTTCATCATGAGTGTCCTCAACGGACTTTTCTGGTCCCGGCGAGAGTAGGCTGACAACGACAATCGCAACAAAGCAGACGATGAAGCCCGGCACGATCGAATATAGCCAGTCATTCAGCGGCGTGAGGCCCGCCTCGGTCGGCATCAGCGGCACATAGGTCCAGATCAGAACGGTTGCCGTTCCGGTCACCATGCCGGCCAGAGCGCCCCAACGCGTCATCTTTTTCCAGAACAAGGAAAGAATCACAATCGGTCCGAAGGCGGCACCAAAACCGGCCCAGGCATTGGATACCAGTGTCAGCACATTGCTGTCAGGGTTCCAGGCGAGGGCAATTGCGACCAGAGCCACGGCAATGACGGCGGTACGCCCCACCATTACCAGTTCCTTCTGGCTCGCCCCCCGGCGCAGGAAAATTTTGTAGAAATCTTCGGTCAACGAGCTGGATGAGACGAGATCGTCGACATGATGGCGGCGAGGATCGCTGCCAGCAGGAAGCCACCGATAAACGGGTTGAAGAGAATTTGCGACAGCACAATGAAGATGGTCTCGCCGTCAAATTCGCCATCGACGAGATAGTTTTGCAGGATACCGTTTTGGTTTACCCAGGCCAATCCGATCAGGTCGGTTGCCATGGGCGGCTTTTTTCTGCGATGGCTTGAGCGGCAAAAGGCTGAGGCTAACCGCTCCTCCTCCGCGTTGGCAGCGTCGTCGATCTAAAGCGGCTCTTCGGGCGCAAGCTAGAGTTTCCGGAGGATCTGGCCGACGGCGAAATCCGCAATCAGCGGGTCAAAGACATGCTTGCCCAGCTGAATTGTCGCCCTTACTTCGCCCTGCCGAGCTGGGCCATCTCGTAACGCAAAACGCAGCACAAGTGACTGGCCCGCTTCGTACGCTTTTTCGCTCTAGGATTTAAAGCCCCAATCAGGCTAAAGTGCCCACGCAATAATTAGCGATCAAGCCGAAGTTTAGTGGCCCAAGGTGGGGATCAAAGCCTACGAGCCGGGACTTACGACCGCCTCAACACTGCGCTTGCCCGCATGACGCGATTACCCGCGATAAATTTCGACCGGCCTGCGCAAACAACTCGCGATCCTTGGATGTTGAAGCGATAATTATCGCCCCTTCCAGGGCAGCTACGGTGAAACCGGCAAAGCTCTTGTCTAGCCCGGGGTAATGTTTGGCAAAGAGCTCGGCCAGCCACTCGTGGTTCATCGCGAAGAACGCACTGGTCTTTTGCGTCATGGTAGGTGGCAGGCCAATCGACTCTGCACCAAGTATACCACAAAGGCAGATCGACTCGTCCAGGACCAGCGCTTGATCGTAAAGGCCAATGTAAGCGTCAATCGCAGCTGCCGGGTCGTCCGTTTCAATTTCATCAAGCGCCGCCTTAAACCGTTCCGTGTAAGCGTCGATTAGTGCTTCGCCCAAGTCAGCTTTTTTGGGGAAATGGTAGTGCACGCTCGCGCTTTTCACGCCGACGTCATTTGCCAATTCGCGAAAGCTCATCTCGGCGAATCCGAAAGCTCTCACACGTTTTTCAGCAGCCCGAAGCAACTGCTCTCGCATTCCGGTTGTCTTACTCATCATCTTTCTCACGACTCTTTACCTATCACTAGATAGGGGGTTGACGACCCAGAAAGCAAGACATAAATAGCGCGACACCTATCTACCGGTAGATAGAAATTCGATGGAAGCCATCTTAGAAAATGAAAGGAATAGAAAATGGCCTACCAAAACATCCAAAAACGCGTCCTGCTCGTGATGTCATCGCTCGACACGATGGGCATTTCCGGCAAGCAAACCGGCACCTGGTTTACTGAGCTTGCTGCACCCTATTACATCCTCACCGAGGCTGGGTTTGAAGTCGTCTTCGCTTCTCCCGATGGCGGCGAAGCGCCGATCGATCTGCTTTCGATGAAGGCGCCATACACAACTGAGTACACCGAGCGTTTTGCAGAGGACGACGTAGCTCTTTATGCCGCTCGCAACACTCGCCGCCTGCGCGACATCGACTATTCGACCTTTGATGCGGTGTTCATCCCGGGTGGTTATGGCCTCATCTGGGACCTCGCTTCAGATAGCCACCTAATTAAGCTGATCCGCGATTCCTATGAAAGCGATCGTCCGGTTGCAATGGTCTGCCACGCACCTGCTATTCTGCGCGATGTGAAACTGTCGACCGGCGAATATCTCGTCAACGGCAAGAGCCTTACCGGCTTCAAGAACGACGAAGACACCGAGGTTGAGCTGCTTCACCACCTGCTCTTCTCGCTCGAAGACGAACTTGTCGGCCGCGGCGCCAACTTCATCAAGAAAGCCAACTGGGAGCCAAACGTGGTTGTCGATGGCGCTCTGATGACTGGTCAAAGTCCAGCTTCGGCACCCCCTCTTGCTGAAGCACTGCGCGATACGCTGGCTGGCTAAGCCAAGCTTGGAACTGGGAGCGCCTCACGGCGCTTCCAGTCCGGAGTTCGAAAAAGGGCCCTTGTCATGTTGATAGACGCTGCACAGCGTGTTGATATTCTCGGAGGGAATGCTGCGGCAACCCCTGCAAGAGCTTTAAGGCTTTCGATCAGGCGGCGCTCGCTGATCATGCGATCACAAAAAAGCGCAAAGAGCGGATCGCCGTGGCCGCAACACTTAACGCTCAGCGACCGTATTGCATCCAGATCCACAGTACTGCCTCGCAAAATGCAGGCGTGAGCGAGGAACAACTCGCTAAAGTCACCTTCGTCGCAGCCACTCACCGCGCAGGTGGGGCCGTAACGCATCGCCGCCACCTGATCTCTGGGAAATCATAACGAATCCGGGTGACACGGCCGCAAGTGCTGGCGCCTTCCGGAAGTACCAAACAAGAATGTTGAAGGAGCCGAAAAGTTGTTGATCAATGCCAATTTAGACAGCCGCGCGATAGTTCATGTGGCTCAGGAACCCTGGATCGCGTCACCGATGCAAGGCGTCGATCGCCGAATGCTCGACCGGATCGGAGATGAAGTGGCGCGCGCTACGAGTATCGTGCGTTATGCCCCCGGTAGCTCCTTTTCCTCTCACACCCACACAGGGGGCGAAGAGTACTTCGTGCTTGATGGCGTGTTTCAGGACGAGCATGGAGATTTTCCAGCGGGCACCTATGTTCGCAATCCGCCGACTTCATCGCACTCACCCCGCTCGGACAATGGCGCGACGATTTGGGTCAAGCTGTGGCAGTTTGATCTCGCAGATCGGCATCAAATGTCGGTTGATTCCACCACACAAACTCCTGTTTGCATCGCCCGGGGTGTTTCTGAAATCAAGCTCTACGAAGACAATCGCGAGAATGTTCGGATTGAAATCTGGAACCCGCAAACTCCGATCAAAAACGATGACCATCTTGGGCTTGAATTACTGGTCCTTGAAGGCAGTTTCACTTTCGATGGCGAAGCATTCGAAAAGCACTCATGGCTCAGACTCCCACCGGGCGATAACTTTGCGGCAAAATCAGGACCTGATGGAGCACGGCTGCTGATCAAATCGGATCACTTGGCCGGCCCGCAATTGGCCTCAAAGGACAGGTCATGACCCACAAACCTGTCGCTCTTGTCGCCGGTGCTGGGCCGGGTTTAGGTCAATATTTGCTCCGCTTTCTGTCTGAGCATGGCTACAACGCATTTGGCTTCAACCGCAGCGTTCGGGCGAACTTTCATCAGACGGTCGTAGTTGACCTGGCTGACGAAAGGCGCGTGAAGGCGGCAGTTCGAGACATCCACTGTGCGGCGGGCGTACCCAGACTGGTCATTCACAATCCAGCGTCTTTGCTGATTGCACCGTTCGCTGAAACCAGCCCAGGCGAGTTTGAGAAGGTATGGCGCTCAATGGTGCTGTCGGCAGTGCATGTGGCGCGAGCGACGTTGCCCACCATGGCTGAGATGGGTGGCGGCACGTTCGTCGCTACTGGTGCTACTGCATCATTGCGCGGCGGGAAGAACTTCAGCGCCTTTGCTTCTGCCAAGTCAGCCCTTCGCACTCTAATGCAGTCTCTGGCCAAGGAGTATGGTCCTCAAGGTGTCCATGTCGCTCACGTAGTGCTCGATGGCATCCTCGATACGCGGGCGAGCCGCAAGCTTCACGGCCTAGAAGTCGAGCGCGTGCTCCAACTGAAAGATGTCGCCCTAGCCTATCTTTATATCGCAACCCAACCGCGGTCGGCTTGGTCGTTCGAAACCGATCTGCGACCGATGGGGGAGAATTTCTGATGCAAACTGATGTTCTCATCGTCGGCGGAGGCCTGTCTGGCCTTTCCCTCGCTGACCGCCTCGAACGCGATGGTCGCGACTGGCAATTGCTCGAAGCAAGTGATCGTCTCGGTGGACGCATATACTCCCTTGATATTCAGGGTCAAAAATTTGACTTGGGGCCAGCTTGGTTCTGGCATGGCCAACCCCGTATCGCTCAAATGATTGAGAGAGTTGGACTCAAGCCATTCGAGCAATACTCCAGTGGCGCAATCCAGATCCAGGATCGCAGTGGAGAGGTTCGGTCGCATCAAGGATTTTCGCCGATGCAGGGGTCAATGCGTTTAGGCGGAGGGATGGTAAGCCTTATTGAGGCGCTCGCAGGCATGCTTCCGGTAGACAGAATCCATCGGGATCACCCCGTCAGCCAACTCACAAAATCCGCCAACGGGATTGTTGCTCGCTTCGAACATGGCTCGATCCAAGCCAATCAAGCGGTTCTTGCCATTCCGCCGCGTCTTGCAGCAAGCACACTCAAATTTGAACCAGCACTGCCTGAAGCGGCAACCAAGGCAATGGCCGCGACTGCAACCTGGATGGCTGGGCAAGCAAAATTTATAGCTGCCTTCGACAGGCCGTTCTGGCGCGAGGCCGGATATTCTGGGGACGCCCTGAGCCAACGCGGTCCACTGGTAGAGATTCACGACGCGTCTCCAGCGGAAAACGGTCCATATGCATTGTTTGGATTTGTCGACGTGCCTGCAAATGTCCGCGCAGCCAATCGTGCGCGACTAGTGGAAATGGCTAAGGGGCAACTTGTCGATTTGTTCGGCGAAGAATTGAGCCATCCCTTGGAAGTAGCGCTGCAAGACTGGGCTCAGGTCTCGACAATTGCTACATTGGCCGATCGCAATGGCCCCGGTCATCATCCGACCTATGGCTATCCCTACAGTCTAAGGGACCTTTTCGACGGTCGGCTCATATTCGGTGCGAGCGAAATGGGAAACCAGTTTGGCGGATTTCTGGAAGGTGCAATAGAATCAGCAGAGCAGGCCCATGCACTCTTGCGCGAGCCCGCCAACCCAGGACGCAGCGGCGTAGTCAGTCCTTGGTGAAAAGAATGCCAGGTGACTCCCTTGGGCAGCGAAGAACCTGTTTTGAAGCTCGCAATTGGGACTACCGTGAATCCGGCGATCTGCTTGATGTACGAACAACGTGATTTGGAATGTCTTCAGCGGCACCACCGCTGGGTGTCATCGGCATGATCTATGAAAGCCTTCCGAATGTTGGTGCGGACGCTGGTGCGCTTGGCCTGAGATCCTGCAGTACTGTGATTCAGAGAGGTGGGTCAGTGAGCCTGAACTCAACGCGCGTGATTGTAGAATGCCTTGCCGAAGGGCTGCGGGCAGCGGACTTGCCGGAAGATTGTATCCAAACGGTCGATACGCCCGACCGCGATGCGGTAAGGGCGCCGCTGACAGCGGTCGGCTTGGTCAATCTTGTCATTCCGCAGGGTGGCAACGGGCAGACTCGTCCTTAGAAGTGTTCGGTTCCGTCAATTTCGAGTGTCGGTGAGACAGCCTTGAGCACATTTCATACGAGCGCAGCACTGAGCGCGCTTTATGCGAACATGGGAGCAGACGCCCACGTAATTGAAGGGCTCAACGGAAACTTTAGGGAAGTGGTGCCGCTTACGTGACTCGAACACGTGACCTACGCATTACGAATGCGTTGCTCTACCAGCTGAGCTAAAGCGGCGCCGGATTTAAGGCGGCGGAACCTAACCGCAAGCTTCAAAATCCGCAATATCCCAATTGCGCCTTTCTGAAGGCTAGGTCGGATCCGCCAGAATCGCTTTGATTTTGGTTGCCGCCGGGGCGGCCAGTTTCTCAAAAGATGGCGAAAGGGCTTCCAGCTCCGGACTGGCGGCAGCCGCGTCATTGGTCACCACCAGATCAGCCGACGCCTTGCCTGGTTCGGTATGGGCCAGATGCATGGGCCGCACCGTGCGTAGATATTGTGTCACCACCGATTCCAGGCTGCGACCCCGCTCGCGTACATCCCGCAACAGCCGCCGGGCGAGACGGATATCCGAGGGCGCGTCGACATAGATCGAAAAGTCATAGAGATCGCGTAGGTCCGGATCGGCGAGCACGTGAATGCCCTCGACGATTATGATATCGGCCGGCTTGATATCGCGGGTCGTTTCCAATCGGCGGTGAGTGACGAAATCATACATGGGGGCCTTTATCGCCTTGCCGGATTTCAGCGTTTGCAGTTGTTTCGCCATCAATTCATGATCGTGCGCCGTAACATCATCAAAATTAAAGCGCGCTGGATCAAAGCCCGGTTCATCCGCATGATCGCCATAATACTCATCTTCCGCGATCAGCCGGGTTTCATAAGGCTGCAACAGGCGGCGCAGCGCATCGGCATAGGTCGTTTTACCGGAGGCGGACCCGCCGGTGATGCCAACAATGATGGAGCTCATTTCTCATCCTCACCAACGCCGGGGTCATCGGGAGGCCGCGGCGCGTCGTAAAAGTCCGGAGACTCACCGGCTTTCCGGGCGGGTTTTGGCGCTTCCAGCAAGGCGTTCTCCGGTACGGCGCCAGCTGCCAGCTCAAACCGCTCATAGCGCGGATGGGTCAACCGTCCTTCATCGCCATAAACATAGACCATACGCTTCCAGTCTTCCGGCGAGTAGGCAAAAGCGCGGCCATCCCCGTCAATGTCCGACCAGTCGGCCTCGCCAGGCGCATGAGAGGCGCGCGTCATCCAGCGGCGGGCTTCTGCGTCATTATCTTCTTGCCGGGCCAGCCGGGCGGCCAGCGCACAAAGCCGCGCAGACGGCGTGCCCATGTTCAACAAGGGCTCTAGCGCTGATCGTGCCGCCCCGGCCTGGGATTCATCCAGTGCCGTTTCTGCCAGAAGAAGCTTCGATTCCCGATGATCGGGGCGCAGCGTCACCAGCTGGCGCAAGCGCTCGGCGCGTTTGGCCTTGGTGTCGGATTTGCGCAAATCGCCCAGCGCACGCGCCAATGCAGGATGAGGCACCTGCAGCCAGGCCGCCTTGATCATGTCTTCGGCTTTTTTGTGCTTGCGGGCCGGGGCGAGCAGGCGCGCAGCCAGCACGACTGCGGGGGCAAACCCCCGCGAGGCCGTAACGGCTTTCTCCGCCAGAGCCCGCGCTTCGGCCGGTTCGCTGGATTCTTTTTCCTGAGCCTGGGCCGTCAGCAGAACCGCCCGCCTCCGGCTGGCCTGATCCGTCGGGATGCGCCGCCGCTTTTCCCCTTCGGACAGGGTTTCCAGAGCGGCTTGCCAGTCACCCTGGGCCACCTGCGCATCAAACAGCGCATCAAAGGCCCAACCCGCAGAGCGAGAGGCTTCAAAGGCCGCCTTGGCGTGTTCGGCGGCCTCGCCATGGGCGCCGCGGCCATAAGCAATCTGGGCCAGGCCACGTTGCGCGACGAGGCGGGATTTGGGATCCTCCAGCATCGCTTCATAGTGGGCTTCTGCGCCCGGTAAATTTCCCGCGGCCTCTGCTGCTCTTGCTGCCAGCAGGCGCGACAGGGCAGGCCGGTCAAGCAGGGCATCAGCTCTTGCGGCTTGCCGGACAGCCACCTCGCCCTCTCCGGCAGCGGCGGCGATCAGCGCATTTTCCAGCGCATCAAAGCCTTTTTCCTTGCGGCGCCGTGTCTGGAACCTCGTGAAACGGTCGGGGGCTGTCCAAAGAATAAAAATTCCCCAGACCACAACGAACAAAAAGAAAGTTCCCAACAACAAAACGGCTAGCGCGAGCGCAAAGTGCATTCGCCATTGAGCGCCTAGAAAGTCAATTTCAACGGAGCCCGGATTCAAGGTCAGAAACCATGTAAGCGCACAAGCGGCAATGATTGCGGCAACAACGAAGATGAGGCGGATCATGTTGGATCAGCTCCTTGTGCCGCGGCCTCTTCGGTCAGAGCATTGCGGAGCTCTGCGAGCGCACCATTTACCGCAAGCCGGGCCTGCGCCTGAACCAGCCAGGCCTGCGCAGCCGCTAAAGCCTCACCGTCCAGCTGTTCAGTGAGCTGCACCGCTGAAGCCAGATCGCCCTCGTCCAGCTGCTCGGTCGCCAGTGCCACAATTGCCAGCGGGCTCGTTTCACTGCCCTCACTCGGACGCACTTCGATCAGGCCAAAGAACACCCGATTGGTACCGATGGCATTCTCGATCGCATCGCGCGGATAGGATTGGGCCAGATTGTCTTTCGTAGGGATGCCGGAGCGGGCATGGTTGGCCAGCGCTGTGAGCGCCGGGTGGTTGCGCCACAACCGGGAAAGAGCCGCACGTTCCGCTTCAAAGGACTGGCTTGTACCAGCGGCCTCCACCAGAGCCACTAAAGCGAGGGATCGGGCGGCCAGCTCGCGGCCCTCACTGCCGCTGGCGGCTTGCTGGGTAAGCCCCTGAGAAAGCGATGCTTCAAGGGCAGCCATCCGAGCTTCAATCGCGGACAGATCAGGCGCGGGTGTTTCTGCCGTTTCAAGTGCCAACAGCCTTTCCTCGAGCAGGCTGGGGTAAAATAAGTCCGGATCAGCCCGGGTTTCAAGCGCCTCCAGCCGGGCTTCGATGCCCGTCAGATCAACCGATCCGCTGTCTGCCAATGGCCCGGATTCCAGTGCAATTATGCGGGCCTCAAGAGCGGCCAGCGCTTCATGGCTCCTACCGGATTCGCTGTCATCATCTGCCTCATCCAGCGCAGCGATTTCCTCTTCCAGCCGGGTTAGACCTGCTTCCAGCGCGATCACACGCACCGGAACGGTTGGATCACCGCCGGCCTCGATGCCACCCGCTTCCAGAGCGGCAAGGCGCTCCTCTATGGCTGATAGATCTACCGAAACGGAATCGGATACCGGGGCAGATTCCAGAGTCGCTAAGCGGCTTTCCAGATCCGAGGCATCAAAAGCCGCAGGTGGCTCCGTGTCCTCCAGCGCGGCTAATCTTGCTTCTAAGGGCGACAGATCAACACTTGCAGACTGCTGCGGGCCATATTGCCAGAACAACCAGGCCCCGCCCGCCACCCCGACAATCACGGCGATCAGAAAGATAATTATATAGACCGAAATGCCGCCCCGCTTTTGCGGGCGGTCATCCTCGCTGCTGTCATCAGCAGGTTCAAATTCGGCATCAACCGGTTCGGGATCTTCTGTGTCGCTCATACCGTTTCAGCCCGTGGCTGATTCTTCTTAACGAATCCATGTTGGCCCGCACTTTTCTACACGTCAAAGCCAAGACGGTTCAGCATGTCCTCTTCGGTGGGCGCTTCGGCTATTCTGACTGCGGCCCAATCTGAGCTCACCAGCCCTTTCGCGGCGGCCTCGCTGATCGCGACGGCAATGACGGTATTGAGATAATCGCTGAGATCGGCATCTTCGACCAGAGCGGTAAAGGCGATTGCAGCACGCGGTGAGTGGAAGAGAGCGACGGCCAGCTCACGTTTGCGAATGACCTCTTCAGCGGGCTTGGGAAGCGCTTTTGCCGCGACCGCCTCGTATATAACCGCTTCATCCACTTCAAATCCGCTCGCCCGGAGGCTGCCCGCCAGATCGCCTGCAGTGTGCGCGCCACGCAGGTGGAGAAGGCGATGCCGGCCAGGTATCAACTGGGCCTGACAAAGCGCGATGAGATCGCCGACATCTCCTCCTGCGGAACGGACTTTTGTAAAGCCCGACGCCTCCGCCTCGGCTGCAGTGGCGTCGCCGACACAAAAAGCGGGCAATTCGGTCTCGCTGCGGCTGGACAGCCAGGATCGGACGGCATTCGGACTGGTGAATACAAGCGCATTGGTCCGGTTCAGGCCAACCTCGATTTCATCCGGGAATTCAATGCGGAGCAACGGAGCCAGAATGGGCTTTGCGCCTCGCTTTTTCAGCTTCTCGACCGTACGGCCGGCGCCGGGCTCAGACCGGGTCACCAACACTTTCATGAAGCGGCGATGACCTGTTCCAACAGATCGCCCGCGTCGGACCGGATCTGTACACCGAGCGTCAGGCCCGTTTCATAAGCATCATCGATCGAGCCCTCCTGGCGGCCTGCCCAGCGATGCTTGCCGTCCGGCGTCAGGGCCTCCCCGCGGATGGACAGCTGGCCGTCCTTTATCGTGGCATGAGCGGCCAGTGGCGTACGGCAGGACCCGTCGAGCGCTCTGAGAAAAGCGCGTTCCGCCGTTACAGCAATCTGGCTGGCTGCATGATTGATCGCGGCGATTGCTTTTGCCGCTTCTTCATCATCCTCGCGGATCATGACGCCAATCGCGCCCTGACCCACGGCTGGCAACATGCTGTACGTTTCGCACGGAGCCAGCTTGGCCTGCTCCCGGCCCAGCCGCCGCAATCCGGCCCGCGCCAGGAAGGTGGCGTCAATCTCCCCGGAGGCCAGCTTGCCAAGGCGCGTATCCACATTGCCCCGTAGCGTCACAACATTGAGATCTGGGCGTTGCGCCAGCGACTGTGCCTGACGGCGCAGGCTGGCAGTTCCCAACGTGGCGCCCTGCGGAAGATCCGCCAGTTGAGCGCTTCCGCTGGCGGTCAACAACACATCGCGCGGATCCTCGCGCTCGAGGATTGCAGCCAGGGTCAGACCAGGCGGCAATTCCGTCGGCACATCTTTCATGGAGTGCACGGCCAGCCTTGCGTCCTTGTTCAACAAGGCTTCGTCGATTTCCTTGGTGAAGAGGCCTTTTCCACCGGCCTCCAGAAGGGTGCGGTCGGTCAGCTTGTCGCCGGTCGAGACCATTGAAAGTATGGGCAGGTCAGCCTCCGCCAGCTCATGGGCCGCCATCATCAGCGTCTGCACGTGATAGGCTTGGGCTAAAGCGAGTGGCGATTTCCGGGTGGCGATCGGCAGGGGTAAGCGCAAAGTCACGTTGCGTTGGTCCATCAAGGCAGAGTATCGAATATTTCATGCAGTTAGACACCTCTGATAGCCCAAGGCAAGCAGGCGCGCTCACCGTGCTGGGTCTGGAGTCCAGTTGCGATGAATCAGCGGCGGCCATTGTCCGGCTGGACGGGGCCGGTCGCCCTAGCGTCCTCGCCGAGACGGTCCGCAGCCAGGATGACATCCATGCGCCTTTTGGCGGCGTGGTCCCGGAAATAGCCGCGCGCGCCCATGCCGAAATTATGGACACGCTGGTCGAACGGGTGTTGGCCGAGGCGGGCTTGGGTCTACCCGACATGGATGGAATTGCGGCCACGTCGGGTCCCGGCCTGATTGGTGGGGTCATGGCGGCCCTGATGACAGCGAAAGGTCTGGCGTTGGGAACGGGAAAACCGCTTCTCGCAGTCAATCATCTGGAGGGCCACGCCCTTTCACCGCGACTGAGCGAGCCTGTTGAATTTCCCTATTTGCTTTTGCTGGTCTCTGGCGGTCATACTCAATTGCTGATCGCAGAGGATGTCGGCTGTTATCACCGCCTGGGCTCAACTCTGGATGATGCAGCCGGTGAAGCGTTTGACAAGACGGCGAAAATCATGGGGTTGGGGTTTCCCGGCGGTCCGGCTCTGGAGCGAGCAGCCCGAAACGGAGATCGGGATCGCTTTGATCTGCCCGTGCCACTGAGTAACCGTCCTGGCTATGAATTTTCCTTCGCCGGATTGAAAACGGCGGCGCGCCAGATTTGGGAGGAATTCGACAACCCGACGCCTGCTGACATATCCGATCTGTCCGCAGGTCTTCAGCATAGAATTGCTCAATCGCTGGCAAATCGCTCCTCTAACGCCATGAATTATTTCATAGAGACATTTCCTGACACTGCATCGCCCACCTTTGTCGTTGCGGGCGGTGTCGCTGCAAATCAGGAAATCCGGAAGACAATTGAAACAGTGGCGACGGATCATGGTTTTCGCCTTATCGCGCCGCCCTTGAAATGGTGCACGGACAATGCGGCGATGATTGCCTTGGCCGGAGCCGAACATCTACGCCGCGGCGAAACGGATGGTTTGAACGCGCCTGCGCGTGCCCGCTGGCCATTGGATGAAGCCTCGGCCAAGCTTCAGCCTGTCATCGGTTCGGGCCGCAAAGGACCCAAGGCATGAGTGATTATCAATCGATCGGTGTTATCGGGGCGGGCGCCTGGGGGACAGCACTGGCGCAAACTGCCGCGCTGGCCGGACGCGACGTCACGCTCTGGGCGCATGAAGCCGAGGTCGCGAGGGCGATTAATGCCGACCATATCAACACAGTCTATCTGCCGGACGCCCCCTTGAGTGACGCGATCCGGGCGACAACCGATCTTTCGGACCTTTCGTCCTGCGGGGCCGTTCTCGCGGTTGCTCCCGCCCAGCATTTGCGAAACGTCCTTCGGGCATTTGCGCCTTATGCGCCGGAAGCTCTGCCCATCCTCTTGTGTGCGAAAGGTATCGAGCAGTCCTCGCTCAAGATGATGACGGAAGTCCTCGACGAGGAAATTCCATCCGCCATTCCCGCTGTCCTTTCAGGACCGAGCTTCGCGATCGATGTTGCGCGCGGCCTGCCCACCGCTGTCACGCTGGCGACCAAGTATCAGTCGCTCGGGCACGCCCTGATGGGGGCGATTGGCACGCCGCGCTTCCGCCCCTACTGGTCGGGCGACCTTGTCGGTGCGGAGATCGGCGGCGCGGTCAAGAATGTGCTGGCAATTGCCTGCGGGATTGTGGAAGGCCGGCAGTTGGGCAAATCCGCCCATGCGGCGCTGATTGCGCGGGGATTTGCGGAGATGACCCGGCTGGCGGTCGCCCTCGGCGGGCAGAGGGAGACTTTGTCCGGCCTGTGTGGGTTAGGAGATCTGGTCCTCACCTGCTCTTCGCCGCAGTCCCGCAACATGTCCTGCGGCATGGCGCTGGGGCGTGGAGAAAATCTGGAAAGCGTTCTCGCCGAGCGTAAAGCCGTCACCGAAGGCGTATCTTCCGCCCCCGCCATTGCGGCTCTGGCGGAAAAAGCCGGCATCGACATGCCGATCTGTCAGGCCATGCACGCCATCCTTTCCGGGACGATGAGCGTCGATGCGGCCATGGAAGAACTGCTGTCTCGCCCGTTTACGGTCGAGGGCGATTAGATGGAGCTGCCTCCAACAGGAACGGCGCTTGGCCGGGTCGAGGATCTGCCCGACCCCGGCGGACGGGTTGCGGAATGGGAAGGTTCTCCCCTCTTGCTCGTTCGCAAAGGCGAAGACATCCGGTGCTATCTCAATATCTGTCCGCATGCCGGTCGGGCGCTCTCGCTGCCGGATGGCCGTGTTTTCGTCCACAAGGGAGAAGACGTGATCTGCCCGGTCCATGGCGCGACCTTTAATGTCTTGAGCGGTAAATGTACGGGCGGACCTGCCGGCGATCCGCTGACAGGCGTCGACATCAAAGTGGTCAATGGCGCGATTATTGCGGCCTAATCTTCAAACCGGCTGTAAATCACGGCCGCACTGACCTCTTGACCCGCCTCCATGCCGCCCAGCGTCACGAAGCCATTATTCCACTCGATCAATCCGCGATGATCCATCATCGCCCTGACTTCGGTATCGGATTGGACAGCCTCAGTTCCGTCGGCATCAATCTGCAGGATTGAAGGGTCTGGCTCAGACGGCACACCATTATAGCCTACGCCATTGTAATTGTAGGGGTTGTCGGTTCCGCCCAGGATCATGAATCGGTCCAGCCGCTGAGACCCCACCATGGCCGCACGATAGCGCGGGCCGCCCTCAAGTTCGACTTGCGTCCAATCAATCTCGGCCAGGTTGCCTGGATTGATCTCGCCGCGCCAACAGGCGTCGTAAAGTTCGAATGTCCGGCGGGCGCCTTCTGCCGCTGGTGGGACGACTTCTACACCGCCACACACCAGCATGACATTGCCGATGACGCCGGCCGCATGGCCAAATACCGGAGAGCCAGGCCAATCCGTGGCATCGAACCATTCGTTTTCGGCAACATCATAGACCTGAACATTCGCCACATTGTCGTGATCATGCCAGCCAGAAACGAGATAGACATAGCGCTCCTGATAGACCAGCGCGACGCTGTCATCGACCGGCACGCGGATGTCCGCCAGGCGGGCATATTCCTCGTTGACAGGATCAAACCGCCAGGCTTCCGGCGTTGAGCGTTCGGAATTATCTGCTGCAACGGTGTAACCGCCGAAGATATAGATCTGGTCTCCCACGGTCGCGGCGATCGAGGCCAGCCGGCCAACCCTGTCCGGGAGCGGCGCGATTGAGCGGCAGTCACCCGCCGCCAGATCGCAGGCATAGGCATTGGCCGTAACATCTTCCCAGGTTTTTCCCGCGAGTAGACCGGCAAATGAATAGGCCATAAACCGCCCATCCACCTCGACGCCGGCGACCGCATTATTGCTTACAGGATGCGGAAGCTGGGCGATTTCGCCAGAACTGGGCACGACATCATCGCTGCTGCACCCTGTCAGCAGCAAAATCGCGGCAATGATTACAAGTCGCCGGCTAGTCATCCGAATTGAAGAAGGCCGTCGCTTCGGCAATCAGCGCATCTCGCGCGGCTAAAGTAATCGCCTCGCCTTTTTCAGGCGTCGCCTGGCTCGGATCAGATCCGATCCTGCCATCAGGGAAGGTCGCGCGATAATCCGCAGCGTCGGCAAAATCGCCGTCCGGTGCGATTTTCGGTGTCATCTTCACGTCTTTGATGGAGTCTGGATAGCCATAATAGGTCACCGCGACTTCTGAAGCCGTGGCGTGAGACCCATCTCCAACCGGAAAAGTGTCGCGGCAAATCTGCATGATGCCGGGAAGCTCCCACCAATTCCGGCCCTTCAGGCGATGAGGACAGCTTTCGCCGGAAAGTGACCAGTCGGAATAGCTTTCAGCGAACGCGGCCTGAATGGTGGCGACATTCCCGCCATGACCATTCAGAAAGTACAGGCGCTCAAACCCGTGACGCACCAGGCTGTCGATCCAGTCCTGCATGGCGGCCAGCATTGTGGACGGGCGGAGTGTGATCGTGCCTGCAAACGCCATATGATGCTGCGCGATGCCCACATTAAAAGTTGGCGCAACCAAAAGCCCCGACGCCTTGCTGGCTTCGTGCGCGATGATCTCCGGGCAGAGCGCGTCCGTACCCAAAAGCCCGTTCGGCCCGTGCTGCTCTGTCGAGCCGATCGGGATGATTATCCCCTTCGAGCGCTCGAGATAGGCTTCGACCTCTTGCCAGGTAGATTGATGTAAAAGCATGCCGGACTCCTTCAGGAAGGGAGCCCACCGCTACGCTTGAAGGCACAAATTGGCAAGGCGCACTTGTGTCTCAGCTCAACCCGGCACGCTGTTGATACCGGCGGAGATACGCCACCTGATCGGCACTGGCATCGCCTTCGACCGCGCCTATGGAGCCGAGCATGGACGAAAGGCTGGCAAGTGCTTCAGATCCGGCAGTTTTTGCGACAAAATCAGTCATCCGGGGAATCAGGTCATCCGGATCCGCAACATTGCTGGAATACCACGAAGCGCGGGCCAGCAATTCTTCACTCGCGGCCGCATCGACGTCGAACGCCCGCTCCATCTCAGCCCGTATGGTCTTCTTGTGTTCTGTAGTCACTTCGCCGCCGGCTCTTGCCATGCCCAGCAAAAGGATGGCCGCGGCCTCACGCGGGTCTTCAACCGATGAGAGGCGCTTGCGTTTCGCTTTGGACTGAAACCGCATCTTGCGCGGTAAATTGATCGCTGTTTCCGCAACGTCCTTTACAACCTCGGCCCCTTGCCGGGCCATGTTGATGCGCCAGGCGATCGCGCCGATTGCAGCGAGCAGACCAAGCAAGCCAAGAATGATGTGCATCGAAGCCTCCCCAGACCTGAACGCCTAAACTTTAGGTCACTCGTCCAAGGCTGGTCCAGCGATCTTGAGACGGTCCTTAAGAATAGACTTGTGATCGCCCGGCATTCAGCGAGGATGCCATCAAGACGAAGAAGGGGAACGCCATGAGTCGCGTGCTTGTTGTGTCTGCATTCGTTTTTCTGGCGGCCTGTTCTCAGGAAGCGCCGGAACAACAAACACCGCTGGACCCCGCGGCCGCGCCCGCCAGCTATATCATTGAGGCGGTGAATGATCGGGGCCGCCCGGAGGCCGATCTTGTGCGCGATGCCGGCCGGCACCCAGCAGAAATGCTGGCTTTCGCGGGCGTACAGCCGGGCTGGAGGGTTGCCGACCTCGGCGCGGGTTCGGGATATTATAGCCGGATTCTATCCACAGCTGTCGGGTCTGATGGAGAGGTTATTGCCGAGAATATGGACTGGATTGTGGATCGGTTCCCGGCCGCTGACGATGCAATCACCGCCTTTGCAGAGGAACGCGACAATGTCACCCGGCTGGTGTCGCCAATCGCCGGTATCCTCGATGGCTATGACAGCGAGCTGGATGCCGCATTCATGGTATTGATCTATCACGACCAGGCTTGGCAGCAGGACGGGTTTCACACGCCCACTCGCGAAGACCGGTTGGCGATGAATCGTTCGATATATGACGCGCTTCGGCCCGGCGGCGTTTTTCTGGTTGTGGACCACCATGCCATAGAAGGGGCGGCTGATACCGATGTTGACGCCTATCACCGCATCGAGGAGGCGTTCGTCCGGGAAGAAGTGGAAATAGCCGGTTTTGTTCTGGAGG
The DNA here is from genome assembly GCF_965228115.1 of Hyphobacterium sp. GTDB lineage: Bacteria > Pseudomonadota > Alphaproteobacteria > Caulobacterales > Maricaulaceae > Hyphobacterium. The sequence continues at coordinate 1,918,268 of NZ_OZ245794.1, forward strand.
CGACATCCGACCTCCTCGCCAACCCGGAGGACCCGCGGGATATCTCGGTATTTGATGAGACAATCAGAGGACAGACGGATCGGTTTGTTCTTCTGTTCCGGAAGCCCGATTGATCGCGACCGGGTTTCTGATATCTTCTATTTGCGAGCTGTAGACGGCTGGACGGAATCTTCCGGGCGGCCAGAAACGGTTAGGCATAGAGCGGGCGGCTGTCGCTATGCGCACGGGCCGCCCGTTTGCTTTTCCGGAAAACCCTCAGGCGTTTTCAATCACATGCGTGCCGTGCGGATGGGCAAGCGGACTTTTGATAATGGCCGGCTGCAATGCCTTTATAAAGCGCTCATGGCCCTTATTGCTTTTTACCGCCATGGACGGCGCTTCGGTCTGGTAAACCGCATAGGCGCACAAATCGGCAGCCTGAATCAGAAGGCTGCGCTTGGAGTCCTGATGCTGCGGCAATTCTATTACGTGTTTCAGCGGCTTGTTGATGATGCGCTTGCGCTTGACCAGCCAGCCATAGGTTTCCGCTACGGGCCGTTCTCGGCGTAATCCCCGCACCAGCTTGTCCAGTTGCGCACTCTGGGTTTTGTCCGCCACCACAAACCCCTGAGCGCCACCCCGCGCCCCCGAACGGGCCAGAAATCCATCAAAGCGGCCCAGTTGCGCAGACCACCCAGCCCGGAATACATCGGTTTCCGGGGCCAGGTTTTTCTTGCGAACCACGGTCAGCAAGATTCGAACGGACTTGATCGCGGCAATCCCTTTCAGCGCCGATTCTATCAGCGCCACACGCCGGTCATGATTGCCCGGCCCCTTGCGCATGATGGCCGACCCCCGCAATTCGTCAGAAGGTTTGAGCCCGTACTGCGCACCCAAAGACTTTCTCAGCTTGGTCAGGTCCGCTTCGATTTCATTCCATTTTTCCGATGGCGCGATCAGCCCGGCGAGCGCAAAAACAGGGCTGGAGCTGGCCTCCCGCCCGGTATCACCGGATTCATCCACATACATCAGATACATGACCTGCCCCCAAAGCGCGGACAGATTATAGTTAACACGTGTCGTGAGTACGACGGAAGCTGGCTCGCCTGTCGCGGGAAGGGTAAAGTGACCTGATGGGGGTTTGGACAAATATCAAATCAGGCGCAGCCAACTCAAAAGCATGGCTGAAACGCCACTGGGCACCGGCGGCGGCGGGGGCTGCCGTGTTGGCCACGACCCTGGGCTTTATCACCGATGTCGACAATTTGCTGACCGGGGGCCGTAGCCTATCGCAGGCTGAAGCGGCCACTCTGGCAGCAAGCGTCGCGACCCATCTCGAGGCGTCTTCGGTCGCGCGCGGTGGAGATTATGGCAGCAATTCCGATCTTGAACGTGTACTTGAGGGCCTGTCCAGGGCATCAGACCGCCGTGTCGTCTCGGCGCTAACAGCCTTGGAGGCTCGCGACTATGAAACGGCCTTCGAGGCGCTCGAAGACTCAGCACACAGGTTAGCCCGGCGTGACGCGGGCGCTGCGTCCGAGCGCTGGTTTGCTGTGGGGGTGGTGGCGGAGTCCGTCGATCCGCAACGTGCCATCTCGGCCTATGAGGCCGCGCTTGACCTTAATGCCACGAATGGGCGGGCGATGGACCGGCTTGGAAACGTGTTGGCCGAGTTGGGCAATGATGTTCGGGCCGAAACGCTCCACCGCCAGGCGCTGGACCTCGCGCTGGAAAATGAAGATGAGCGCGAACAATCGCGTGTCTATGGCAGCCTCGGGGGATTATTCTGGTTGCGCGGCGACTTCGAGCAGGCCGAGCAATACTATGCGTTGGCGCTCGAATTGGCGGACCTTAATGGCGATCTGTTCGCTGCCGCTCGGCATCTGGGAAATAGCGGGCTGATGGCAGAGGCCAATGGCGATGATGAATCGGCCGAACGATTCTATGAGCGAGCCATCGCCTTGATGGAACAAGCAAATGACCCAATCGGCATTGCTCTGGCACAAAACAACTTGGCGGGCATATATCGTAGTCGAGGCGAGCTTGACCGGGCTGAGGACCTCTATCGCCAGGCCCAGGCGACTTTTGAAGCCGAAAATCAGCCGCAGCGTACGGCGATGACCTTAAGCAATTTGGGCCGGGTCGCCGAAGCGCGCGGAGACTTTGACGCGGCGGCGCGGTTTTATCAGCGCGCCCTAGAACGCGCCCGCCAGCACCAGTATTTGCGCGCGATAGAGCGAGCGGCCCGGGATGCGGGGTGGCTCGCCTTCCGACGGAATGACATGGCGACGGCGCGCTCTTATGCGGATGAAGCCTTGGCAGCAGCCGAGCAAACGCCGGACCCGGCCATGGAGGCGGATGCGCTTCTGCTTTCGCTGGGGGTCGCAGCCTCAACCCAGGATGATGTCCTGGCACGGGATCATGCCGCACGAGCCATCGCCATTATTGAGACCCGCGATGTCGAGCCAGGTGCTTTTGCCTATATCCATGATGCGCTCGCCCTGTCGGCTTATTTTGCGGAGGAATTCCAGCGCGCACAGGAGCATGCCGGTCTGGCGCTGAGCTTTTACGAGCAAACGGGTGATGTGCCGAAAATGGCCGAACAACAATTGCGGCTGGGGTCATTGGCGTTTCAGTTGGGCGAGACCGAGCAAGGCTGCACCTATCTCGCCCAAGCCGAAGTGAGTTATGGGCGCTCGGGGTTTGTTGATCAGGCGAACCGCATGGTGGAGCGTCGAGAAAACGAAGGGTGTCCAGCTCGTGATATCGGCGGCGAAGGTGAGGCGGCTTCAACTGAACCGGGTTAGGAGCAAATTTCCCACGGGCCCATATCGAGATGAAAATGATCGGCATGGGCGTCATTGTATTCTGGACCCAGGACAGCGGTGAATATCCCACACGACCGGTCGCGCACCTCGACAAGAAAATCGGCCTCTGCGCCGCCATTATCCCAGCGATGCACGCCGACAATGCGGCCATCGGCGAGACGGAATCCGGAAATATCAATGGCGTTGGCATCGGCGTGCTGTGACCAGCGGCCTGCCTGGGAGAAGTTTTCCCGGCGGCAGTTATATGTGCCGTAGTGCAGGATTTCCGCGACTTCCGTGTCCAAATGCCGGGCGGCCGCCGGGGCAACAATCTCTCTTTCCCAGACATAAAGCGCGGCTGCCAATGCGCAGGTGGCCACCGGCGGTTCTGGATCGGCATAATCCAGATTGGAGGCGGCGATCGAAACGCCCGCCTGCCAGCGGCATTGAGGGGTGGAGGATTGCGCCTCGACTTGCGCATAGCTCATATTGGACTGATCCAGTGCCGCCATACAGGCTTGCGGGTCTTCGCGCAGCGCGCGGATTTGCTCGCTGGTGAAAGGCAGGATCGGTTCTTCAAGATCGGCTTCGCCCCAGGCGCTCGCCCCGTCCGGCATGGATTCAATGAAATAAAACACGCCCAGCACGCCTAGCATGGCGAACATGATGATCGCCCCGCGCAGCGCGATGTGAACCGACATGGGCCACCCGGCCCAGCTTGGCTCCTTGTGACGGGAAGGGTTTTGACGCGGATCAGACATCACAACGGCTTCTAAAGCGGGTCTTTGCGGCCTTTTTCGGGCGCAACGACCCCATAGATCAAACTATCGCGCACGCCAATATGGGTTTCCCAATTGGCTTTCAACCGGCCCTCATAGGTCAGACCCAGCTTCTCAATCAGCTTGATCGAAGCTGCATTATCCGGATCCACATCGGCCCAGATCCTGCGGAACCCGCGCATTTTAAAGGCGTGGTTTAACATTTTTTGTGCCGCTTCAAAGGCATAGCCCTGACCTTGCGCACCCGGGCGCTGCATGAAGCCTATTTCGGCCTGACCCTCATTCCGGTCCATCAGGATCACCCAGCCAAGCGCGTCCTCGGGCGCGCTTTTCAACGCAAAGACCCAACACTGAACGCCTTCACCCTCAATGTTCCAGCGCAGATAATCCCGCACCGCGGAAACATCTCCCAGCGCACCGCGCGACCACCAGGTCAGGTTTTTTGCATCCATAAGCGCCGGCGCGAGTGGTTCGGCATCCTCCAGCGTCATTGGGCGCAGGATGAGGCGGTCGGTTTCATACTCCGGCACCTGATGGCCGGTTTTGCGCTCCACCAACTCGTCAGCCGTTAGGGTCAGAACAATTTCCGGGAAGCGCTCTTCAATGCAGGCCTGCATGGTCTTGAAGCACTCCATAGAGAAGAAATCATGGGTTTCAAAACAAGTCTGCCGCGCCTCTTCGGACGGCCATCGCGCATAGGACCAGAAGAGGCCATCCGCGCCTTCATGCAGGCGCGCGCCATAGCTCGCGCATTTTTTATGGATCAGCTGTGTGCCCTCTATCCAGGCGTCCCGGAAGGCCTCTTCCATGCCCGGTTTGAGTTTCCAGTGATAAAGGACGGCGGAGGTCATCCGTTATTCTGAAGCGCCCGCCGCTCACTCGCCTTCAGTTTTTTGGACTCCGACCGCAGCTGGCCGCAGGCGGCGAAAATATCCCGGCCACGCGGGGTCCGGATGGGCGAGGCATAACCGGCGCGGTTCACGATTTCTGCGAAGGTCTCGATGGTTTCCCAGTCCGAGCATTCATAAGGCGAATTCGGCCAGGGATTGAACGGGATCAGGTTGATCTTTGACGGAATGCCTTTGAGCAACTTCACCAGTGCGCGTGCTTCGGCGGGCGTGTCATTGACGCCTTTCAGCATCACATATTCAAACGTCACGCGGTTCGAATTACCCAGGCTTGGATAGCTCTTGATCGCCTCCATCAGCTCGACAATCGGGTATTTTTTATTCAACGGCACCAATACATCGCGCAGATCGTCATTCGTCGCGTGCAGGCTGATCGCCAACATGGCATTCGTGCGCTCGCCCAACTCCTTGATCTTCGGCACCACGCCAGAGGTCGAGACCGTCATCCGGCGGCGGCCAATCGCCATGCCATCGCCGTCGGAAATGATGTCGATCGCGTCGGAAACCGCATCGAGATTATAAAGCGGCTCGCCCATGCCCATGAAGACGATATTTGTAATCTGGCGATTCTCGTTGGAAGTCGGCCATTCTTCCAGATCATCGCGCGCGGCCATGACCTGAGCGGCAATTTCCTGAGCCGTCAGATTGCGCACCAGAGGCTGGGTGCCGGTATGACAAAAGGTGCAATTGAGCGTGCAGCCCACCTGGCTGGAGACACAGAGCGCACCGGCCCGTCCGACATCGGGAATAAACACCGTCTCGCATTCCACGCCCGGGGCTAGCCGGATGAGGTATTTGCGCGTGCCATCGACCGAGACCAGCCGCTCGACGATTTCCGGGCGGTCCAGCGTGAATTGCTCGGCCAGAACGCTGCGTTGGTCCTTGGCGATATTCGTCATCATGTCGAAATCGCGCGCGCCATGATGATAGATCCAGCGCCAGGCCTGTTCGGCGCGCATTTTGGCTTTGCGATCCTCCACGCCAGCCGAGATCATCGCGTCACGCATTTGCGCACGCGTCAGCCCGGCCAGGGATGATGGTCCGGCCTCCGCCTTGGCAGACGGATCATAGATATTCAGCGCAGTGCTCATGGGCGCGCGGACATATAACATCCCGGACCAAAAAGCGAGAGGGGCAACCGGCACAAGGTTTGCGAGGGCCGTTAGGACTTTGCTAACTCGTGGAGCCTTGGCCCATGTCGGGAATTCTCTTGATTGACCATAATCGCTGCAGCCTGGCCGTCGCCCGCGCGTTATCCGGACGCGGCCGCGACGTATTTGCCGGGATCAATGGCCCCTGCGACTACGTCAACCTGTCCCGCTTTGTAACGGAGTCCATCGCCATGGCGGACCTGGTGGACACACCGGTTCAAGCGTTAAACGATCTGGATCGAATCTTCCGCGCCTTTCCGGAGATCACCGGCCTCTTCCCGGTCGATGAAACAGGCGTCCGCTTTTTAACGGAGCACGGCAACAAGCTTCCCGATCACGTCACGCAATATGTGGTCGCGGAAGAAACCGTGCGCCGGGTGACCGATAAATCCCTGGCGGCCAAGCTTGCGGCGGATTGTGATATTCCGGTCGCGCCGCGCATCACAGTCGACAATTATGCCGACCTTAAATCCGCGGCCGCCGAGATCGGCTATCCGCTCGTCGTGCGCGCGGTCGAATGCAATCACGACGTCTATGGTGTAAAAGTCTTGATTTGCCATACACAAGCGGATTTCGACCGTACCTGCATCGATTGGCCGACCGAGGGTCATCAGCAATTGATGGTCCAGCGCTATAATGCCGGAGGTCGCCACAATCTTTATTGGACCGCCGAAAACGGCCGTCTTTATGCGGGTGTGAACGTAAAGGTTGGCCTCACCACGGCCGGCGATGCTTCCGGCTATGGCACGTTTGCCGAAACCATCGAACCCATCCCTGAGCTCGCCGATTATGCCACGCGTCTGGTTGAGGCCCTCGGTTATCACGGCACCGGTTCCGCGCAATTCCTCTTGGATGACCGAACCGGCGAGATCACCTTCCTGGAAATCAATCCGCGTCTGGGTGCAAACTCCAAACTGGTGGAATCCGTTCTGCCCTATGTCAGCTGGTTTGTGGATCTGGTCGAAGGCACGCCGCTGCCGGAGCGCGCCAATCCGTGGGCGTATAAGCGTGGTCAGCGCTTTGTTTGGCTGAAAGGCGAGAACCAGACCTATAAAAAACTAATCCGCGAAAAGCGCTACAGCAATCTGGCCTCCCGCTTTGGTCAATCCATGTGGAATTCTATCGGGGCGGTGCATGGCGTGTTCAGCCCGGATGATCCGCTGCCGGCCCTGGCTTGTCATCTTAATCCGCTGATCAAGCATTTGCCGGATCGCTTCATGCCGCGCCTGCCGCAATCGGTTCCGGAGCCCTCTACGGCGCGTTAGAACGCGCCCTATGAAGCTGACAATCTATCCGCTGACAAAAAGCTGCCTGTCCTTCCGGTCCGCCGCAATCTTTTTTGACCAGGCCGAGCCCGTCTTTGACGACCCTGCCAGCAACCCGCAGACCGAAAACGACTTTTTGGCTTGGCGCGAAAGCCGGGCAGATTTCGTCCAAAGGTTAGCGGCTTTAGAAAAGACAGCGGTCAAAGAAAAGTGGCAGAAAACCTATTATTGTGGGCTTCGACCGGATGGCTCTGACGGCGGGAAAGATTAAAAAAATGAAGCTGCGCGTGAAACCGTTCACCCCGGCCGGAAAATAATTCAGCAAAGATCGCCCACGCGTTGCAGAGCCGCTGTCACGCCTTGCAGCGAAAACAGGTAAGCCGTGGCGGTCCCGCGCTGGCTGGTGGCTTCAATCCGCATTTCAGCGCCACGCCGCATATCGCGCACCAGATCGCCTTCATCTTCCAGATCTTCGACAAACCCGTCTTGCCCGGCGGCAAACATCTGGAATCGGCTGGATCCGACCCGGACCCGCGGCGGTGTTTCCGGACGCAATGAATAGCCGGCGACAAAACGCGGTTGTTCCTCAGCGGCCCCATTGGCCCAGGTGGAAATCACAAAAAACACCTCACCATGATCGACATTGGACGGAGTCATCTCGATCGGCCGGCTGGCCGCGTAGCAGACCTGTCCGTTTTCGGTTTCAACCGTGAAAGCGATCCAGTCGCCATAAGCGCCCCGGTTCTGCGCTTCCTGCGCCAGGCTTGGCGCTGTCAGGGTGAACAAAAGGCCGGCAAGCAGAGGGATAAAACGCATGGTGGAACTCTGGTTTCTTGACGAAGCGTCCAACTGATCCCTGCATTATGGCGCTTTATGGGCCGTTAATGGCGGAAACCCTTTTCATTGTCCGGTTTTATCTGATAGGCCCAACCCTAGATCAGCAGGAATTATGAGCGTGCCGGATTCACAAGGTCAGGACAAAACAGGCCCGACGCGGGAGCAATTGGACGCGTGGGTGGAAGGTTGTGCGCAGAAGAACCGCACCGCCTTCAAGGCCATGTTTGAATACTATGCGCCGCGTGTGAAAGGCTATCTAAAACGCCTGGCGACAGATGATGCTGCGGCCGAAGAGCTCACCCAGGAGGTGATGCTGACGGTCTGGCGCAAGGCGGGCCAATTCGACAGCCGGCAAGCCTCTGCCTCAACCTGGATTTTCCGCATTGCCCGGAACCGCCGGATTGATATGGCCCGCCGCCATGCCAAGCCGGACCTTGATGCTGAAGAGCCGCTATTGCAGCCGAATGAAACAGAAGCGCCGGACGATGCCGCTCATGCCCGCGACCGGGAAGACCGGGTGCGTGCCGCTCTTGCATCGCTGCCAGACGATCAGGTCCAGCTGCTTCGCCTTGCTTTTTTTGATGGCCTGTCCCATTCGGAAATCGCCGAGAAGGAGGGCGTGCCACTGGGCACGGTCAAGTCCCGGATCCGCCTCGCCTTTGGGAAGTTAAGGGGTCAATTAGACCCGGGTGATATTTAATTGCCGGGCAAGGCTTGACGCTTCCGGCATTCGGGTCATATCGAAAAAAACTAGAAGACTTATAGACGTTACCAATGACACGCATTTCCATTAACGAAGAGTTGCTGATCGCGCGGGCTGCAGGCAGCCTGAGCGCGCCTATGCGCATGCTCGTCGACACGCACGCCGCTATGAATATCCAAATAGCCGAAGCGGTTAGAACGGCAGAGGCTTCCGCGGCGGCTCTTCTTAAGGAAGAGCCACCCGCCGAGATGGCAGAAAATGCGTTGGATATTGCCCTGGCGGCGATCGAGGCCATCGAAACAGGTGCCGGAGAGGCAGCCGGATTGAAACCGGTTGCAGCCCGGGCTGCAGTTAAAGCAGTGGATGCGGCTTTCGCAGAGCTGATGGATCTGCCAGAGCCTGTTCGGGAACGCGCGCTTGAAGCCGGGGCGGGTTGGCGTTTCGCAGCACCAGGTGTTCGCAGGATCGAGCTGATCAGCGAAGGCGATGCGAAGGCTGAATTGTTGCGTATCGAACCTGGCCATGGCTCACCGAGCCACACTCATGAAGGCAATGAATTTACCCTCGTGCTCGCCGGGGCGTTTTCGGACGGTATTGGCCGCTACGCCAAAGGTGATCTGTGCGCTGTTGATGGTGATACCACGCACCGTCCAATCGCCGAGCCGGGTGAAACCTGCTTCGCCTTGGCGGTCACCGATGGATCGTTGAAATTCACCGGTCCGCTCGGTGCGGTACAGCGCCTTTTTGGCGGCTAACGCGACCCCGCTCTATCCCACGCTTCAATTTCATCGAGACCGGGCCCGCCTGGCATTAAGGGGCGTTCCGGATACCCGCCCATGGCCAGCGTCCGGTCATACAGTGTAATCGCCGCTGCCACCGAGACATTGACGCAAAACTTGGTCGGTATCTTCACGATGTGATCGCAAAGGTTCTGCATCTCGCCGGAAAGGGATCCCCGCTCGCGTCCCAGCACATAAGCCGCAGCCCGCGGATGACGGAAACTGGGCAGATCGACCGCCTCATCGGTCAATTCGATTCCGACAAGCGAGCACCCCGTTGGCAGCCGCATGTCGGCAAGCGATTCCCAACCATAATAGGGCACATTCTTCTGCGATCTTGACGTGTCGGACTCAAACACATCGCGGGCGCGGTGATGGGCATTCACGGTAAAAGCAAAACTCGCTCCGAAGGCATGGGCGGTGCGCAGGATTGCGCCGAGATTCATTGGTTTGGAAATTTCCTCCGCCCCGATCCCGAAATATCCTTTCAATGGCCGGACGGGTTTGATCATGAGTGATCCTGCACACCCGCCGTAATCCGGCCATCGGGATATAGCACGGCGCATTTCATGCCTTCGGAATTATACGGAAAAGCGATCTGTCCGCCGCGGCCCACAGCAATAATACCGCCATCGCCGCCCAGGCGTTTCACGTCCTTTAACGCCCAACGGCAGGCCTCGTCGGGCGTTTCATGCAGATAGCGGATGCGCGCAGCTGCGGTGCCCGCCGCCAGCGAGCGGATGAAATACTCACCTTGCCCGGTACAGGAGATGGCGACCTCTGTATCGGCCCAGGTTCCCGACCCGATCAGCGGGCAATCGCCGACACGGCCCGGCGTCTTCTTCAATGTGCCGCCCGTCGATGTCGCCGCCGCCAGGCGCCCCTTGTCGTCCAAAGCGACACAGCCCACGGTACCGGTCGCGATAGGGCGGTTATCGGGGACTGCGGCCGGTTTGTAATAGCTTGCCGGGTTGTCCACCTTCTCGAGCCTGTACTTGTCGGCCAGCTTGTTGGCACCCCAGCCCGCCAGCATGACGTGCGGCGTTTCTTCCATTACTTTACGGGCGGCATGGATCGGGGAGACATACCCCTCCATGGCGGCCACTGCCCCGGCTTCCCGGGTTGTGCCGTCCATGATCGCGGCGTCCAGCTCGTAGCGATTATCTGTATTGGGCGACGACCCTTTCCCCGCCACGTAAAGTCCGCTGATTTCCAGTTCGTAGACGATCGATTCTACGACATCGAGCGCCGCTTGACCTTTCTCCAGCATGACTTTGGCTTGCCCGGCCAATTCATGCATGTGCGCGACCTCTGGATCGTATGACCGGTTTGCCAGAACACCGGCGCCGCCATGCAACACCATCGCAATCGGGTTATCGGCCATGCTTGCAATCCTGATCAGTTAAATGGTCTCTCTGCTCTATCACCGCATTGAAGATCAGGAAAACCGTTGAACACCGTTCACTTCGCTTGTCCGGCGCGCTATGTCGGCTGCAGCACAAGTTCGACCAACGGGGAGTTTCATGAAAATCACCAATGATACAGCCGCAATAGTCACGGGTGGCGCGTCAGGTCTCGGCGAAGGCACGGCCCGCCGGCTGGCCGCCGAAGGCGCAAAGGTTGCTCTGTTTGACCTGAATGCCGAGCGTGGAGAGGCGGTTGCTGCCGAGATCGGTGGCGTCTTCTGTCAAGTCAATGTCGCCGATGTGGCCAGCGTTGAGGCTGGCTTCGCCAAGGCGCGAGACGCTCATGGTCAGGAACGCATCCTGATCAATTGCGCCGGCATTGGTTGGGCGGAAAAAACAGCCCGCCGGTCTTCCAAAGGCGACATTGTCCGCCACCAGCTCGACAAGTTCGCTCTTGTGGTGAACATCAACCTCATTGGATCGTTCAACTGTGCGGCGATTGCTGCAGAAGGCATGCTTCACGGTGATCCGGATGATGGCGGCGAACGTGGCATTATCGTCAATACAGCGTCAGTTGCCGCACAGGATGGCCAGATCGGCCAGGTTGCCTATTCCGCCTCGAAGGGCGGTATTTACGGCATGACCCTGCCCATGGCGCGCGATTTGGCACGCGAGGGTGTCCGGGTGAACACTATCCTCCCGGGCTTCTTTGAAACCCCGATCTATCAGCAAATGCCACCGGAAGTGAAAACCAATCTGGCCTCGCATCTTCAATTCCCGCAACGCTTCGGCACGCCGGAAGAATACGCCGATCTGGTCGCCTTCATGGTCATGAACGGTTATATCAATGCCGAGTGTGTTCGGCTGGACGCGGGCGCCCGTATGCCGCCGAAATAATTGGCAAGCTATTTTCATTGGAAAGGCCGTGCCTGTCGGGTGCGGCCTTTTTTCGTTCAGCGCTTTGCGAGCCGGATTCCGGAAAACTGCCATTGCGCGTTTGCCGGGAAGAAGTTCCGGTAGGTCGGACGGATATGGTCGCGGCCTGTCGCGCAGGATCCGCCCCGGAGCACTTGCTGGCCTGACATGAATTTTCCGTTGTATTCGCCAACGGCACCGTCCGGCGCGCGATACCCCGGATAGGCTTCATAGCCGCTGGACGACCATTCCCAGACCCCGCCGATGACGGCTTCCGGCTTTCCGGTTCCGATCAAGCGTCCGGGATGATAGCGCTCATTGGCCCCGAGCAACTGGCCCTCTGCCGGATGGTGGATCGCAAGCTGCTCCAGCTCGGGCTCGGTTGGCAGGCGCCCGCCCGCCCATTCGGCGAAGGCAGCAGCTTCATAGGCGCTGATATGGCAAACCGGATGGCCCGGTTGCAAGGGCGCCAGTCCATGCAATGTATACTCCTGCCAACCGGTTTGCGTTTTCCGCCAGTATAGCGGGTGCTGGACGTCATTCTCTTTCAACCAGGCCCAGCCATCCGACAGCCAGAGCCTGAAATTCTGATAGCCCCCATCGTCCAGAAACTGCAGATACTCGGCGTTGGAAACCGGGCGAGCGGAAATTTCAAACGCGTCCAGCCAACGCCGGTGACGCGGCAATTCATTGTCAAAGACGAACCCGTCCGGGCTCGCCCCCATTTCGATCAGCGATTCGCCGAAAGTCAAATATGCCAATTCACCGCCGGCATCCGGTGCTGATTCGATTTTCCCGAACGGCGCATGGGGATCGGGCGCTTGCGACAGGACGTGCTTGATATCGGTCAGCAGCAATTCCTGATGCTGGCGTTCATGGTGACATCCCAGCTCCACCAGCGGAGCAATGAGCGCCCAGTCTGACCCGCTTGCCGTGTCGATCAGCGTGCCAATCGCATTTTCGACATGGTGCCGGTAATTCAGAATTTCCGCATGCAGAGGGCGCGATAACAGACCTCTGTCCGATCGCGACCATTGCGCACCGACCTGCTCGTAATAAGAATTGAAAAGATAACCGAACCGCGGGTCAAACTCTTGATAATTATCAAGATACGGTTTTGCGATGAAGGTTTCGAAAAACCAGGTCACATGTGCCAGATGCCATTTGGTCGGGCTGACGTCCGGCATGGTCTGGATTTGCATGTCTTCCGGTGCAAGACCGTCGGTAAGCGAAAGCGTTTGGGCGCGAACGCCATTGAATCGTGCCCGGCAGGTTGCACGGTCGTCCATATGGGGGCGGTAGGCCAGTGCCGGATGGGCCATGAAGAGCAAACTCCCGTTTGGATGTAAGTCTATCAGACCCGACTCCGGTGGCCAGCCGCCAGCCCTTGACGAATAAAACTAACATGTTTGTAATGTTTCTGCCGTCTGGGGAGGGGGCAAACATGAAAGCATTTATCGGTGCGGGGTTCGCTGCCCTCGTCATCACTCTGGCGGCTGTGTGCCCGGATCACGTCCGCGAGCAGGCGCAAGCAGCTGCGGATTTGCCAGAAGATGTTCATCATGAGTTTTCGCGGCAGTTCGAGTATGCGACTGCGATCATGTCCGGCGACCATGAAAGACCGGACCTGGACGAGCGTCCAACACCCTGACGGCAAAAGTCAGGTTGGCGCAGCCAGTGCCCGCTCGCCCGAATGGGCAGGCGGGCTTTTTGGCGGACGCTAATCCTCAAACGGGTCCGAAAAACGCGGATCAGTCAGAAAATCATTGTCGGTCAGCGTGTGCAGGAAGGCCTCCAGCGCGGCCGCTTCTTCCGAAGTGAGATTCAATCGTAGCGGTTGGCCGCGGCCAGCGCGAAGACGTGGGTCCAAATTGGGGCTGCCGATGACACCCGAATTGTAATGCTCGATAACCTCAGCCAGCGTTGAGAATCGGCCATCATGCATGAAATGCGTACGCACGCCGATATTGCGCAATGAAGGGGCCTTGAATTCACCCAATCCGTTTCCGGGATCGGCGTCCGGATCATTGCCCGCATTCAACCCGATATTGTGAACATCATCGCTGATATGGGCGAGCGTGCCGTGACACGCGGCGCATCCCAGATCGTTGATCTGCGATCCGGGCACCGGCATGAAAAGCTGAAGCCCCAGATATTGTTCGTCTGTCAGCTCGGCCTGAAACGCCCCTGACCCGACGGGTCCTGCCGCCAGCGCCTGATCAAAGGGGGAATTAAAGCTGACCATGGATCGCATGAATTGCGCCATCGCCCGGGCCATTCTGTCCGTTGTGATCTCCGGGTCTCCGAAGGCGTCCGTGAACAGGTCGCCATAAAAACCTTCCGCAGCTATGCGCGATACGGCCTGTTCGAGCGTCAGGCCCATTTCAACCGGGCTGACGATCGGTGCAAGCGTCTGGTCTTCCAGCGTTTCCGCCCGCTCGTCCCAGAAAAAATGTCCATTGGCATAGTAGCGCGCATTGGTCAGCCCCGGTGAATGGCGGGTTGTAAACTCACCGTCAAATCCGCGCGAAAGCGCTAATGTATCGGAAAACCCTACAGACTGGATGTGACAGGTGGCGCACGACACAGTGTTATTGAGTGACAACCGACGGTCATAGAACAGCACCCGGCCAAGAGCGGCGCCAGGATTCGTGATATGATTATCAATCGGCGTATTGTCGGCACCCGCAACAGGCCCATTCCGGTAATAGTTCGGCAGATCAACATCTGCATCGGCATAGAGAAACGGAATGGCCGGCAAGACAGGCTCGCTCATCAGGGTGCGAACCGCCACCGAGGTCGAGCCCCGCAATTCACCCGATTGTTCGAAAACGACAGAGATCCGGTTATTCGCCGGATCAAACGCGACCGGCAATCCATCGAGAACAAAGATTGCAAAACTCGCCGTGCCATTCGCGTCGATGGAGAAGTCAACGCTGGCCGCCGCCGGGGCAAGGCAGGCCCCCGTCGTTGGGTTGGTCTCGCAAATCCGGGGCGTAACAGATAGCCCAATATCACTGAGCACAGGCCGTGCTGTCAGGGTGGCGCCTGCTCCGACATTGCTGATCGCTACGACAAAGGCGCCATTTTGTTGCCGGTCGGTGGTTTCCACAACACCTGGCAGACTATTGAGGCCGACGTCCGACCCGGTATTGGCAATGGCGATAATATCCGGACCGGCCGTGTTGGAGGCACTGAGCCAGAACGAGTTGACGCCTGCTGTTACCGGTGCCGGGTTCCGATTGTCGCACAGGAAAGAAAGCGGAAGATCACCACCGTTATAGGGAGCGGTGGGCGTAAAGCCGAAGACAAAGCTCTGCGCCGTCCCAGCGGCAATATCGACCGGTGTGTTGGGCGTGCCGGACAGAGAATTGTCTGGGTTCGTTGTCTGGTAGGTGAAAGCACCTGCGGGTGCTTCACCGCCTAGCGCGATGCGGCAATTTTCAGCCTCGCTGCCGATACTATTGATAAGGGTAGCAAACGCCGTTGCCGTGTCGCCAACTTCGATCGCACGGCTTCCGGGCAAGACGGCCGCAACCAGACCCGACTGGGCTTCTGCAACCGGAACGGAAAAAAGGGATGCGGCCGTCAGGGCCGCTGTCGGAAGAAATTTCATACGCGCCTGTCCTCGCTTTTGTTGTCCAAAAGCGCCGTCCCCAACCAATTAACGGACGAAAGTTTATATTCCGTCGCCATCGAGCAGCTACGGGCTGCTTTAAAACCGAGTGTATTCTATAAATCTATGATAAATACATGATAATGATACCACTCATATCAAATAAGCATAATAGTTATAATTGAGTATATTAACAGTCGACATAAATAATAACTAAATATTCATGGCCTTTATTATATGATAAGTTTGTATCGGGTGGGCTTGAAACGTCCGCGCCTGGCCTTATTTATATCCGCTCTACTCTCATTTTTAGCCATGCATCGGTTTTTTTGACCCGAATGCGAAAGGAGTTTTTGTGAATCGATTCAAGCGTCGCCCCAAAACCATTCTTGGCCGTATCGCGGCCGTAACCGCGCCCGAGTTCAGCGCCGAGGGAATGGCCGAGGCCACCCAACCGCTGGAGCACAAAGGCTTCGCCATTGCTGTCGTCTCCAGCAAGGCGGGTATGCTTACCGGGAGGACCGAGAAGGGTCAGGATGTTAATCTGGTGCCCGCATCCACGGTCGGCGATATGGAGTTCGGCGATTATTGCGCGTTAATTCTTCCAGGCAGCTCGCATCGGATTGAAGACAGCGCCAGAGCCGCGCTTGATAAATTCGTTGCGGAAGGCAAGCCGGTCATTGCGGTCGCTGAGGATGTCAACCTGCTTGCTGAATCGCTTGAGACGAATGACATCTCGGGAGCCTCTGCTGTTCTGGTGATCAATGGCCGGGTGTTCGCTGCTACATCCGGCGAGACGGCCGGAGAGGCAATAGAAGTGTTCGCAGAGGCGCTGGCCGCCTGAACGCTCACCAGAAAAGAAAAATAATGATCAGCGCCCGGCATTTTAGCCGGGCGTTTTGTTTCCATCCGGGAAACAGAGATTTTCACGCCGTTGTGAAGATCCACCCGATGACGCAGCACGTATCTATCCCCATATCGCGCTTGAACGAATGAGGGAGTGCCCCCATGTACCGCGCAGCAGCATTGGGATTGGCCGTGACGTTTCTGATAGGCGTCGTGCTGGTTTGGGCCAGCAGCGGAAGATCCGGACTTTACATAGTTTAGGAGCCAAAAAAGCGCTTCTGACGAAAAACAGGCCTCTTTTGTGCGTCCCCCCAGCCTGCCTTGGAGGCCTGCAGGCACCGCCGGGCACTCCCCTGTCCCCGCCCGGCGGTGCCGAATCTTCTGACATTAATCGGCAACGCAACGCCATTACGGCTTGATTAACCCTTCCGATTGCATGACTAACGGTTAAGCGCTGGGTGACCTGGCGGCTCGGCCGCCTGGACGGTTGGCGCATCCTTTTGTGCGCAAGAAGAGCCGTTCCATGACCGCTGTTGTCGCCACCGCGCAAGCCTACACTTCCGGAACCTTCACCAAAGCTGCGAACAAGGTTTGGGAGGCCCGATTCGGGGCCCGGCCAGACGATGCGGCGCAAACCTTCTTGAAAGAGATTCTCGGCGATGCGCTGGCAGAAGATCTGGAAGGAATTTCCGCCGAACGCCTTGCCGAACAGGCGGCAGAATTCTGGGCCTGGGCTTCCGGCATTAAATCCGGCGATGTCAGCGTCAGGACCCGGTCTTCGGAATCAGGTGACGCCAAGTCGATTGACAGGGACATCATAGAAGTCGTCGGCCCCGACCGGCCCTTCCTGGTGGATTCTGTGATGGGGGAGATTGGCGCCCAGGGACTGGACGTGTTGGCCATGTTCCATCCAATTGTCGCGCTGGAACAGCCGGGGGAACCGGTACTGACCGAAATGGGCGGCCGCTGGCCCGTCAGCTTGATCCAGGTACATGTCGAAGCGCTGGATGATTTGACACGGGATGCGCTTGCCAACGCTGTTCGTGGCGCCCTCGATGATGTCAGTGTCGCCACCGACGACTTTAAAAGCATGCGGGCTGCCATGAATATGGCGATTGCCCACGTTGAAGATGCCAACACCACAGCGGGCCCTGAAGAGAAAGCTGAAGCGCTCGAATTCCTGCGTTGGCTGCGCGATGATCACTTCGCCTTTCTCGGTAGCCGCGTCTATCAATTCGACGTCGATCCGGACGGCAAGATGCTCAACCATGAACCCACGGTTCAACCGAACTCCGGCCTCGGCATTTTGAGGGATCCGGATCGGCAGGTTCTTCGGAAAGGAAATGAACCGGCTCTACTGACCCCAGCGATTGAATCTTTCCTCAATGAACCCACGCCGATCATCGTTGCTAAAGCGAATATTCAGTCGCGCGTACATCGCCGCGTTTACATGGATTATATCGGCGTCAAACGCTATCGGGCGGATGGTGCGGTTGTCGGCGAGGCGCGTTTCGTCGGCCTGTTCACCGCTGAGGCCTATCACCGCATGGCGCGGGAGGTGCCGCTCATCCGGCGCAAGGTCCGCAGGGTGATCGAACGCGCCGGGAAGATTCCCGGAACCCACTCAGAAAAAAAGCTCCGCAGCATTGTCGAGACTTTCCCCCGCGATGAGCTATTCCAGACCGAGGAAGATGATCTCCTGCAGATCAGCCTGGGCATCCTGCACCTTCAGGATCGTCCGCGAACCAAGCTTCTGGTCCGGCGTGACCGGTTTGACCGGTTTGTTTCCTGCCTGCTTTTCGTACCGCGCGACCGGTATAATTCCCGTATTCGCGAGCAGGCCGGAGAGATGATCCGTGAGGCCTTCGATGGGCGGATGTCGGCTTTTTATCCGCATTTTGGAGACGGGCCGCTCGCCCGCGTTCACTACATTATCGGGCTTAATCCTAACGACCATCCAGAGCCCGACCTTCAGGAACTGGAGCGCCGGATCATTTTCCTGGCGCGAACCTGGGAAGATGAATTCGTTGCTGAAGGCCGCCGCTCCTTGCCGGTCAATGTCCGCTATCGTCTCAACGCTTACGATGATGCGTTCTCTGCCGGTTATCGCGAGCAATTTCCGCCCTCCGAAGGTATTGCGGACATGCAGCGCATCGAAGCGCTGGATGACGATGTTCTCGCTGGCGCGCGCCTGTATCGCGCAGAAGGCGATGTGGGCCCCGTTCTGCGGCTCAAAATCTATCGCTGTCACGAACCCACGCCATTGTCGGACATCATGCCGATGCTGGAGAATATGGGCCTCGACGTAATTCAGGAGTCCGCATTTGAGGTTCAGCGCAAGTCCGACAACGGGTCTGAAGTCGTTGTCCACATCCATGATTTCGAAATGCACGCGGAATCATTGGCGGACCGGGAGCTGAGCGAGTTTCGCGGCGCTTTTGAAGAAGCGCTGCTCGCGATCATGGACAATCGCGCCGAGAATGACGGCTTCAACAAGCTTATCCTGAAACTGGGCGTCAGCTGGCGTGAAGCGGCCGTGTTGCGGGCGTTGTCCCGCTATCGTCAGCAAACCGGGCTCGACCCGTCCCAGGCCATCCAGGAAGAGGCGCTTGCAGACAACCCGGAAATCACGCGCAACCTGCTCGACCTGTTTGATCTCCGGTTCAATCCGAAAGGCGACCAGGACATGGAAGCCCGGAAAGAAGCGTCGGCCAATCTGGCAAGAGCCACCCGCACCCTTCTGGAGAGCGTTGCGAGTATCGATCATGACCGCGTTCTGCGGCGCTTGCTCCGTCTGCTCGAGGCGATACTTCGCACCAATTACTTTCAAACCGGCGACAATGATCTGCCGAAAGCCCATATTTCGTTCAAGATTGCCAGCGGCAAGCTCGAGCACCTGCCCCTGCCCAAACCGTATCGCGAAATATTTGTCTGGGGCCCGAATGTTGAAGGCATACATCTGCGCTTCGGTCCGGTCGCCCGGGGCGGGCTGCGCTGGTCGGACCGGCGGGATGATTTCCGGACCGAAGTGCTTGGCTTGGTCAAGGCCCAGCAGGTCAAGAATGCGGTGATCGTGCCTGTTGGCTCAAAAGGCGGTTTCTATCCCAAACAACTGCCGCGTTCAGGCTCTCGAGATGAATGGTTGGCCGAAGGTCAAAACGCCTATCGCACCTTCATTCGCGGTCTGCTCGATATTACCGACAATATTGAAGACGACCGCGTCGTCGGCCCGGAAAATGTTGTGAGCTGGGATGATGAAGACCCCTATCTGGTGGTCGCCGCCGATAAGGGTACGGCTACGTTTTCGGATATCGCCAATAGCGTTGCCACCGATGAGTATGATTTCTGGCTTGGCGATGCTTTCGCATCGGGCGGTTCGGCTGGCTATGATCACAAGAAAATGGGAATTACAGCGCGGGGCGCCTGGGAATCGGTCAAGCGTCACTTTCGTGAGCTTGGCAAGGATATCCAGAACGAGCCCTTCACTGTGGCGGGCGTGGGAGACATGTCCGGCGATGTTTTCGGCAATGGCATGTTGCTATCACGCAAGACAAAGCTGGTTGCCGCCTTCGATCATCGGGACATATTCATTGATCCGGATCCAGTGGATTGCGAGGCGGCTTGGGAGGAACGCAAGCGCCTGTTCGACCTGCCTCGGTCCAGCTGGCAGGACTATGATAAGTCCCTCATTTCCAAGGGCGGCGGTGTCTTCTCCCGTTCAGAAAAATCCATCAAGCTTTCTAAAGAAGTACGTAAAGTACTGAACATTGAAGAGGCTGCGCTGTCACCTCAGGAACTGATGACGGCAATCCTGAAAGCGCCGGTCGAGCTGCTTTGGTTTGGTGGTATCGGCACCTATGTGAAGGCCGCCAGTGAGCAGCAATGGCAAGTCGGCGACAAAGCCAATGATGCTATCCGGATCAACGCGGCAGACGTAGGTGCTAAAGTCATCGGTGAGGGTGCCAATCTTGGCTTTACACAATCGGCACGGATCGAGTTCGATCGTGCTGGTGGCAGAGTGAATGCGGACTTTGTCGACAATTCAGCTGGCGTCGACACGTCGGACCATGAGGTCAATATCAAGATCCTCCTGAGCCCGATGCTGCGCGCTGAAGAAATGACACGTGCAGATCGCGACAAACTACTGGGTGGCATGACCGATGACGTCGCTGATCACGTCCTGAAGCACAATTATGACCAAACGCTGGCGCTCACCCTGGCCGAGCACGATGCGTCTGCCGATGTAGATGCGCATGAACGGTTTATGGTTGCGTTAGAACGCAAAGGCCGGCTGGACCGTGCTGTTGAAAATTTGCCTTCGGGCGACGCCATGCGCGCCATCAAGGAGCAGGGCCTTGCTCTGACGCGTCCGGAACTCGCTGTCCTCATTTCCTATGCGAAAATCACAACCTTCGACAGCCTGGTTGCCTCGAACGTACCGGATGACCCGCATTTTGAAGCGACGCTGAAGAGCTATTTCCCGGATGATCTTGCCAAATTCGAAGACCGGATGGCTGGCCACCGGCTACGCCGCGAGATTATTGCGACCATTCTCGCAAATGACATGATCAATCTTGGGGGTCCGACTTTTGTACACCGGGCGATTGAATCGACCGGCGCTGAAGCCCAACAGATTGCCCGCGCGTTTGAGGCAGGGCGGCGTATCTTCCGATTTTCCGAGCTGACTGATCGCATCAACAAGCTCGATAACCGGGCCCCGGCTGGCGTCCAGATCACCCTGCACCGGGAGATCATCCGGCTCTTGAGGCGCCAGACCTATTGGCTGGCGCGGCGTGCCCGGGCGCAGGAGGCAGGAACGGCGACGCCGATCCGCGAATTGATCGATGCCTACCGCCCCGGAGTGGACCGGCTTAGGGAAAACGCAATCGACTTCATCTCTACGCATGAGCGGGAACATGTGGAGCGCCGTACGGCCGCCTATGTTGAGGCCGGTGCTCCAAAGGATTTGGCCGCCGAAATCGCCGTTCTGCGCCCGCTGACATCCTCTTCGGATGTTGTTGATCTTGCGCTGCGGGAAGATTGGCCGCTGGAATCTGCGGGCTATGCATACCACGCTGCTGGCGCGCGCTTCTCGGTTGACAAGCTGCGCGGTCTGGGCTCGGAGGTCTCGTCGGATTTGCACTGGGATCGCCTGGCCGTCCGGCGCTTGATCGAAGACCTCTACGCCAGCCAGCAGACCATAGCCGCGTCCATGATGCGGTTCGCCAAATCAGCCGGTGGAACCCTTCAGGCGGGTGTGGAATCACCCGGCCGGGAGTGGGCGGACGATTTGCTGGGTGCGTGGTGTGTACAGAATGATGTCGAAGCCGGCCGGTTTGACGGCGCGCTGGAGGAGTTATCCTCGTCTGGTGGCTGGACCTTGTCCAAGCTGGCCATCGCGTCCACACAGCTACGCGAACTGGCTCAATCTGCAGAGCCTTGATTTTCAAGCAGGTGCCGCGTCAGAAAATCACGGAATGCGGCATAGGCCAACTCGGCCCGCTCGGGATCGAACATCAGCGTTGAGGTGGGGTGGTGATCCGGCTCATCAAAGGCGTGTGTTGCATTCTCGATGAAGCGCCATTTCACATCCGCGCCCCATTCAATCTGCCTGTTGAAGACGTCCACGGAATCGGTTTCGCTACAAATCGTATCGCCATGCACAAGCAGACTTTCCACCGGCACATCGTTACCCCAGGGCATACGGCGCGATCGGGCCGGAAACCCGTTATAGGGATACATGGCGAATATCGCTTTCACGCCTTCAAGACCGTGCTTGGGCAAGGCGGTGAGTGAAGCCGGGGGACGGCCGGCCTTTTCCAGCGCAAGCGCTTCAAGCGCGGTCCATGCTCCATGGCTCCAGCCCGCAAGTGCGATGCGGCTCGCGTCCGCTCGGGGGTCCTGCCGTATCATTTCCAGCAGTGCATGCAGGTCGCCCGTCCGCTCATGTGCCCGTAGCTTGGCCCCGGTGCAAACCGTTTCCAGCGCCTCTTCATAACCAATGTCCCGCATTGCGTTGGAATCCGGCACCAACGCGAGAACGCCCAAGTCTGCAGCAATCCGCCCATAGGTCGCCATATTCGGCCTGACACCGCCGCACCCATGCAACAGAACTACTACAGGGAAAGGCCCGGTGCCTTTCGGTTCGTAGGCTGTCGTGAAGGGTCTGATCGCGTCCATCATCTCCGCCAACGGCTTATGCGGAACCGGGGTCAGCAATCCACGCCGATAAAGACGAAACAGCACGAAACCGCCAGTGGCGATCGCAATCAAAAGCGCGAATAAGGAAAACCAGCCCATCCTGCCTTGATGGGCGAGGAATGAGCTGCGGTAAAGTCAGCCTTGCGTCTCTTGCAGAATTTCGATCAATCGGGACTGTAATCGCCCTGCGGCATCGGCATCATAGGACATGCGCGGATCAAGGACGGGAGTGTCGGGATCGTCAAAAGCATGCGTCAGGCCCTCCCAAACTTCATCGTGGAAGACCGCACCGGCGTTTCTTGCATTCGCCGCGAGGCGTTGACAAGCGCCGACAGGGGCGACCCGGTCCCGCCCGGACAGGATCATGACAACGGCCGGCAAGCCCGGCCCGATCCGCCCCGAAGCTCGAGACGGGAAGCTGCAATAGGGATAGATCGGTACGATGGTCTGAACCCCGTCAAAAGACAGAGCTCCGTCGGTCAGGGCCACCGGTCGCGTCTCTTCGCTGACGAATCGCATCGCTTCCAGCAGCGTCCAACCACCATGACTCCATCCCGCCAAAACCAATCGGTCCGGGTCGATGCCATCTGTCTGGCGGGCAATCTCCAGGGCTGCAAAGACATCCGCAGACCGTTCCTGCCCGAGCAATCGCAGCGCAGCGCAAACTTGCGTCATTGCGGCAAACCGGCCAATGCCACGAGGTTCAAAAGAATCGACGATAATAACCGCATAGCCGGCACTGGTGATCAACTCGGCATAGGAGGTGTGCATGGGGCGCTCTCCGCCGCACCCATGAAACAAGAGTATTGCCGGAACGGGACCATCCGCGTCAGAGGGCAAATGGATCGCTATTCCCGGCTGGATCAGCGCGATCTGCTCTTCAAGGGAGCGCTGTGGCACAAAAGCGTGGGTCAGATTCTGCGCCGCCGCCGCGCCATAAAGCAGCAACCCCGTTACCAGGGCGATCCCCAGGCGAAAGAGCCAGCGCCGCATAGCTTAATGCCTGAAATGCCGCATGCCAGTGAAAACCATGGCGATGCCAGCTTCATTTGCCGCTGCAATAACATCCTCATCCCGCACGGACCCACCCGGCTGGATGACACTGGTCGCTCCGGCTTCGATGGCCGCCAACAAACCGTCAGCGAAGGGAAAGAAGGCGTCTGATGCGCAAGCGGCCCCGTGCGTAGCCGGTTCGTCCCATCCGTTTTCCTGTGCGGTTTCCCGGGCTTTGCGAGCGGCCAAACGAGCCGCCTCTACGCGGCTTGTCTGACCCATGCCAATTCCTGCTGTCATGCCATTCTTGGCATAGACAATCGCATTGGATTTTACATGCTTGCAGACCGTCCAGGCAAACAGGAGGTCACGTATCTGGTCTTCGCTTGCAGAATTTTCCGTTACGGCCTTCAAGTCTTCTGCGCGGGTTCTTCCCTTGTCCCGTTCCTGAACGAGTAGCCCGCCCGAAACGGTTTTGGCGGTCCAGTTATTCTGCGACGGATCGGGCATGGCGCCGGTCAGCATCACGCGAAGATTTTGCTTCTGGGAAAGAATATCGAGCGCCGCTTCATCTGCGTCCGGCGCAATAATGACCTCAAGAAATAGATTGGTGAGCTGGTCAGCCGTTTCAGCGTCGATCGGCCGGTTAAATGCGACTATCCCGCCAAAGGCGGAAACCGGATCGGCCATGAGAGCCCGGTCCCAGGCATCAGCAATCGATTTCCCGAGAGCGACGCCGCAGGGATTGGCGTGTTTGACGATGACGCAGACCGGCTCGTCGGCAAACTCTGCTGCCAGCTCAAAGGCCGCATCAGCATCCGCCAGATTGTTGTAGGACAGCGCCTTGCCCTGAACGACCCTCGCGGTGGCAACGCCCGGTCGCGCTTCGCTCGTTGAATAAAAAGCTGCCGATTGATGCGGGTTCTCGCCATAGCGCAAGGTGGACAGCCTGTGTCCGCCAAAGGCTCTGAATCCCGGCGCGGAGTCGCCGATTTCGTTCGCAAACCAGCTGGACACGGCGGCGTCATAGGCCGCGGTACGTGCATAGGCCTTGGCCGCCAAAGTCTTGCGCAGGTCTAGCGGCGTAGAGCCGCCGTTTTCATCCATCACGTCCAGAACGGCGTCTGCATCAACATTATCAACGCAAACCGCCACAAAAGGGTGATTCTTGGCCGCCGCGCGCAACATGGCCGGCCCGCCAATGTCGATATTTTCGATGCAGGTATCAAAATCTTCGCCAGCCGAGACCGTGGATTCGAACGGGTAGAGATTGACGAAAAGCAAGTCGATTTCAGGAATGTCATGCGTGCGCATGGAGGCCCGGTCATTGTCGAGATTGCGCCGGCCCAGCAATCCGCCATGAACGCGTGGATGCAGCGTTTTCAGCCGTCCATCCATCATTTCCGGAAACCCGGTCATTTCGGCCACATCCTGCGCCGGAATACCAGCGGCTTTCAACGCCCTCAGCGTGCCGCCTGTTGAAAGGATTTCCACGCCATGCGCAATCAGCCGGCGCGCTCGTTCCTCAAGACCGGATTTGTCAGAAAGCGAAATCAGTGCTCTGCGGATCAGCATCAGATCGGTTTGGCTCATTATGTCAGCTCATTGCTCGTCCGGCGTCGCTTATCATGAGGATTTGCATAGGCAAAGACGTGAACGCTCACGTCCCGCCTACGCGCCCCAGCCGCTGAAAAGCCCAGCGGATCCGGTTAGGCGGGCGCTCCCCCGCCCCGAACGGCTCCGCATCGCCCTGGATGACGATTTGCGAAGTGCGCTTCGGGCTCTCTCCGACTGCCAGATAGACGGATGGTTCGATCCGCACCGGGCCACCATCCGACCGGAAACGCCACCCGTCTCCATTGGCCAGGACGAGCAGAGCGCTCATTCCATCTCGCGCCAGCGAGGCCCGGATCGAGGGGTGTAGATGGAACCGGATCGCAAATCGCCAGCGCCGGTCAACATCATCCGGTGGACCATAATCTACAGGACGGAACAGGCCATCTTCGCCACGCAGATCTCCTCCATCTGCGGCCAGAAAGAGGCGCCGGCGATGGTGAAGACCGAACTGGCCGGCATAACCATCATGGCCAGCCTCGACCCATGTGCCGATATCTTCTTCATTCCGCCGGGCAAAAACGTGTTCCGCAATTTCCTCGAAACGGGAACCAAGGAGACGCCGCTTCCAGCCTTCCGCCAGAAGTCGCGCCGAAGAGGTTTCTTCAATCGTCAGGGTCGAATGTGCGGCGGTCGCCCGCACAGCTTCGCGCCAGTTATCGGGCTGTTTGTCGGTCCAGCCGCAATTGACGACAAGCCTTTGACCGCCTGCCGACATCTCCATCGCCAGAGCGCTGGCGTGGGCGCTGGAACTGGCCGCGGGTTTGCCGACATCCATGACGATAACAGCTCCGCCAGCTTCGATGCGCTGATAGCCGCTGTTTGGCGCAAAGCCGAAGGACTTCGTTCCGGTATCGCGTGCGCCCAGCAGGTGATCGATGGCACGTATGTCGCCCTCGCCCCCGCCATGGAACTCAACCAGGCCCCCATCGCCAAGACGGAAAAATCGCAAAATCGGTGTGATCCGGTCGATGGCACGGGAGATGACATCCGGTGTGTCTCGATTGTGATGCGCCTCGGCAATGTCGATCAGGATCAACAAGCCCAGAATTTCTGATGCGGCAGAGGGCGTCCGGCTGTAATGTCCGCCATCGGTCCAAACCTGGCGGGGAAGCGTCCGTTGTAGAATGGCAAGTCCGGCGTCGCGCAATTTCGAGTCATCAAAGAGCGCGCCGCTGAGCATCAAAGCCGTGCCGCAACGGATTTCATCCAGTCCAGGTCGGGCATGCCGGGCGGAAGACTTCAGGTGGCGCGCCTGTTGCAGAAAG
Source organism: Hyphobacterium sp. (assembly GCF_965228115.1). Lineage (GTDB taxonomy): Bacteria > Pseudomonadota > Alphaproteobacteria > Caulobacterales > Maricaulaceae > Hyphobacterium. The sequence goes on from NZ_OZ245794.1 coordinate 1,944,335, forward strand.
GCAGATTGGCGGTTCAGATCGGCTCGGAAAAGGCCGGGGGCCAACGCCCAGTTTATCAGGCGCTTTGCCGCAAGCTCGGGGGCCCAGGCAAAACTGCTCCATTTGCTAAAGCTTGCCCACCATGAATCCACCAGCTGTCCGGCTCGCGCCTCGGCCGATTCATCGCGGCAAGCCAGAAGATCACGTAGCCAGTCAAAACCATGAAGGGTTTCTGCGAAGCGAAGCGAAGGCGCAGGTTCTGGAAACGGGTTTTCGGATTCCAGCAACTGCCCGGCGAAAAGATAGCGGCCATCCAGTATGCTGGCACCTTTTGCGGCATCGGCCGACCGGAAGTCTTTCAGCGGGTGTTCGAATCCGGTTTCGGGGACAGTCCCGGCCGACAGGAGCCGGGCTCGGCCTAGCGAGTTGAGCGTATCGAAAACCTCACGCCGCGCAATCCGGCCGGCAGCGGTCATATAATCTGCAAGGCGAACCGCCTTTGGCATGTTCAGAGCCCGCGCAGGGCGCGGATATTTCCGGCATAGGATTCGGGTCCGCCCCTAAATACCGCGGTTCCGGCGACCAGCGCTGAGGCTCCGGCGGAGATACATTGCTTGGCGGTCTTCTCACTCACGCCGCCATCAACCTCAAGGATTACATCCAGGCCACGCTGGAGGATTGTCTCTGCCAGCCTTTCTATTTTGCGAAGCTGGGAAGAAATAAAGCTCTGTCCGCCAAATCCCGGATTTACACTCATAACCAGAACCAGATCGAGTTCCTCAAGAACATAGTCGATCGCGCTTTCCGGCGTGTATGGATTGAGCGCCGCCCCGGCTTTGCAGCCTGTGGCTTTAATCGCCTGAACTGTGCGGTGAAAATGTGGTCCTGCTTCGGGGTGGGCCGTTATGATATCCGCCCCCGCTTGGGCAAAGCCTTCGATATAGGCGTCCACTGGTGTCACCATTAAATGGCAATCAAATGTTTTTTCGGAGTGCGGACGGAGATTCTTCACCACGCCCGGACCAATCGTCAGATTTGGGACGAAATGACCATCCATGACATCGACATGAATCCAGTCGGCGCCGGCAGCATCAATCGCCCGGACTTCTTCTCCCAAACGGGAAAAATCCGCAGAAAGAATCGAAGGCGCGATGATCACCGGTTTAGCCATGAAACCCGCTTAACAGCGCCTTCCGCAGCGTGCAAGCGCAGGGTTAACCGTGGCTGGATTTCCGCAGTCGAGCAATAAAAAATCCGTCAATTCCGCCGCGATCGGCCCACAGGGCGGGTGTCAGTCGAACAGTCCCATCCGGGCGCAACGCCGCTTCAAGGGCGGGCAGCTCTTCCGGCAGCACTGGATCAAGGGTCAGGTCTTCGTGTTGCGGCAGGTTTCGCGCCAGCCAGCCTTCGCCCTCTTCTGGCTGAAGCGAACATGTGCAGATTACCAGCCTGCCGCCCGGATTTAACAGTCGAACCGCATTGGCGAACAACGCGTCCTGAATCGGCATCAGGGATTGTACATCCTCTGTAGCCTTCATCCAGGCGGCATCCGGCCGCCGCCGCAGCGTGCCCGTCGCCGAACAGGGCGCATCCAGCAAGATGGCATCAAAGCTGGCGTCTTCTCCCCATTCGCGTCCATCAGCGGCGGCAAGCTTGGCAGCGAGTCCGGTGCGTGCCAAATTCGCCTCAACCCGGCGAAGGCGCTTGGGCGAAGCGTCAAGCGCTGTTACTCGCGCGCCGCTTGCTGCCAGCTGCATGGTCTTTCCTCCGGGAGCAGCGCAGAGGTCCAACACTTCCATTCCCGTTGCCGCGCTCAGCAGTTTTGCAGGCAAGGCTGCACCGGCATCCTGTGCCCACCAGCCTCCATCCGCGAAGCCTGGCAAAGCTGTGATGTCCCCGATGCTGTCTTTGCGAAGCGTCCCCGTAGGCAAAACTTTTGCGCCAAGGGTTGCGGCCCAGCTTTCCTTTTCATCTGCTGACTGCACGCTCAAATCCAGGGGCGGGCTTGCAGCAAAGGCCGTCGCGATTTGCTCGGTTATGGCGGTGCCGTAAGCCTCGATCCAGCTTTCCCGAAGCCAGAGCGGAAGATTGAGCGACAGCGGCGTGTTCGCGGCGATATCTGTCCCTTCGCGGGTGACACGCCGCAAGATCGCATTGATCATGGCCGCATAACGGACGGTTGCGGTATCTGCCTTAGCAAGGTCGACGGCAGCCGACACCGCTGCATGCGGTTTCACCTCGAGAAACAGGAGCTGGGCCACACCGGTTTCGAGGATCAGACGGGCATCCAGCGCACTATCCGGGAGATCATGCTTCAGGAAGGTTGACAGGACGGCATCAATCTGGCCCCTGCGGCGCAGCGTTGTGGCGGCGAGGAGTCTCGAAAAGGCACGATCGCGCGGCTCCATACCGGCAAAGCCCGGAGACTGTGCCAGGGCGGTATCCAGAGCGGTGCGGCTTTTCAGGACAAAATTCAGCGCGCGAATGGCTGCGCGACGGGCAGGAAGACCAGATGACATGCGCGCGCCCTAGCATAGCAGTCACGTCCGCGCTATCTCCCTTTCCATGAGCAAAAAGAACAGATCTCCAAAGGGCGCTGCGCCCGGAAAACCTTTATCCGATGCGGCTCGGCGTGCGCTTGAAGAAGCAGCGGCCCGGCGCGAGGCTGCCGCGAAAACCCAGGCTGATGCCGCCAAAGAAATAAACGGGCCGAAGGGTCCGGAGCCCACACGCTATGGGGATTGGGAGCGTAAAGGCGTGATCTCGGACTTTTAGGCGTTCGCCCGCCAAGTGAATCTGCTATCAACTGGCACGGCTTTGGCATTAGCGTTTCGTTAATGAACAAGCTCTTTGCCATATCGCTCACAGTTTTGTTGGCCAGCCCTGCGCTGGGGCAAGGCTATGACCAGTTGCTTGGCGGCCGGAATCTTCCAACTGACGCGCAGATTCGGTTTGCCGAATGCCCACCCGGTACAAGCCGCCAGACACCCGAACCAGGAGCCGACCCGATTTGTGTCGTCGACGGTTCAGAGGCATTTCATGGCTCCGGCAGCAGCCAGTATTCTGGCAGCTATTCAGGCGGGTCTGTGATTCAGCGGCGCAGCGCCAGCGGTGTGGAATTCACCGTAGGTAATCGCTATTCAAACGTCCCGGACGCCCATTTCGTCAATACGGGTGGGTCATACCGAGGATCATATTCTGGCGGATCGGTGTCGCATCCAACCACCTATTCAACAGGCGGCGGCGGTGAAATTACGCATGGTGAGACGGGCCGCAGAGTGCCTGGACACCCTTGCGTCATCCTTGACCCGGTGCCGACCGAGGCTGAATGGAACGCTAGAGGCGGGCCGTGCCGATTGGTCGATATTCCACACCGGCCACCGCACTATGAGCCTCCGCGATACCAACCGCCTCATTATCAACCGCCCCGGCATGATCCGCCACCGCGTTATGTTGAATATGAGGATCGCTCCTATCGCCGGGAGACTGAATACACGCGCACGCGCTATGCGCGCGAATGGTACGGTCAGGATGGCCGCTATTGGCGGGAAGGTGGCAGCTATTCCGGTGGCGGTTATCATGATGGCTGCAGTTGCGGGCACGGGCATTACCATCATCAGGGATGTGGACACGACCGGCGCTATGCCAGTTATGACGGCGTGATCTTTCCCGGTGTTGGCGGGCGTTCGCCCATCATTTTCTCTGGCGGCGGCGGAGGGGGCACCATCATCGTTGGCGGCGGACGCGGCGGCGGATTTGGGGGCGGCTTCGGCGGTGGCGGCGGGGGCGGCAATGCCAACTCGTCTTCATCAGCAACTGCAACAGCGACCAGCAACGTCAACTTCAACAGCAATGTAAACGTCAATACCGGCGTCAACTTCAACTTCCGCGGGGGCGGTGGTGGAGGCCGTGGCGGGGGTGGTCACGGTGGCGGAGGTCATGGCGGAGGCGGTCATTACGGTGGCGGTGGCCACGGTTATGGAGGCGGCGGCTATGGCGGAGGCGGCTATGGCGGCAATCGTGGAGGTGCCGGTTACGGTGGCGGAGGCTATCGCGGCGGGGGGTACTAGGCCGAGGCCATTTCTTCCAGAATAGCCACAGCGGCTTTCTCAGGGTCTTCAGCGGCGTTGACCGGCCGGCCCACGACCAGATGCGTGGCCCCATCCCGCAAAGCATCTGCCGGTGTGGCAACCCGTTTTTGATCCCCGGCATCAGACCCGGCCGGGCGGATGCCGGGCGTGACGATCAGAAAGCCTTGCCCAAACCGCTCGCGGATTTCCCGCGCTTCCAGCGCGCTGGCCACGATGCCATCCATGCCGCATTCCAGCGCCTGATCGACGCGGCGCAGAACCAGGTCGCGCGCACCATAGGCATAGCCCATTTCCGCCAGCATTTCATCATCATAGGATGTCAAAACTGTCACGCCGAGCAGCTTCAGGTCCGGATCATCGCCGCGCCCGGCAACCGCGGCTTTCATGACCGGCGGTTCGGCGTGAACGGTCAGCATGTCGCCGCCTTGGCTGACGATGGAACGGGTCGCTTTTTCAACCGTGGCTGGAATGTCGTGCAGTTTGAAATCCAGGAAGACTTTTCGCCCCTGTTGACGCAAGGCCCCGCTCAGCGTCATGCCACTAACCGGCAAAAGTTGAAGGCCGATTTTATAAAAAGACACCGCATCACCGCAGTTGGAGGTGACCGTCTCGGCCAGCTCGATATTCGGATAATCCAGCGCGACAATCAGCTGATCCCGCACGCGATCGATCTCAGCGTTCATTCTGCAGCAGCTTTATTGGCCTGGGCCTGCTTCATGGCGCGTTTGGACTGGCGGGAGATCAGCCAGTCTCCCGCCGGATCGGGCAAAACCCGCATCAAGCCGACCAGGAATTTATACCAGGCCCCGGGCACGCAAACCGCCTTGTTGCGCTCCACGGCGTCATAGGCCGAGAGGGCGACGTCTTCGGCGGTCAGCATCCAGTAGTCCGGCAATTGCGAGATGGATTGACGAGCGCCGTTCACATCGTGGAATTCCGACCAGGTATAGCCGGGGCAAACGGCGGTGGCGTGCACATTCTTGCCGGTCATTTCCGCTTTTAAGGATTGCGAAACCTTGATCAAAAGGCCTTTCGCGCCGGGATAAATCGTCCCGGAAAACCGTGTGTGGCCGGTCGCAATTGGCAGAAGCGCGGAGACAGATGATACATTGATAATGCGGCCAAAACGGCGTTCTTCCATGCCCGGCAAAACAAGGTGGATCAGCTTGAGATAGCTGGTGACCATGAGTTCCAGGAAACGCGCCTGATCGTCCCATTCCGTTTCAGTGAAATAGCCAGGCTGGCCGGCCCCAGCATTATTGACCAAGCCGTCGATTTGCCGTCCGGCTTTTTCGATTTCAGAGACAATGCGCTCGGGCTCGCCGGGTTTGGAAAGGTCGGCGGGGATAATCAGACTGTCGACGCCGTTTTGCGCCTTCATTTCTTCGGCCAAGGCTATCAGCCGGTCTTCGCGGCGGGCGGCCAGCGCCAGATCCCAGCCCTTTTGGGCGAGCTGGCGGGCCATGGCCTCGCCAATGCCGGAGGAGGCGCCAGTTATAAGAACAAGTTTGCGGGCCATTTTGGCTCCTTTGGTGGGGAGAGTGTGGATAAACTCTCCTACGATTTTTAATTTCGTCTCCTACTACTACGACTACGATTGGACATTCAATCGCGCCCGCAGAGGGCCAGTATAGGCGCAACCCCGTCAGCGCGGACAAGCAATCAGCAATGAAGCGGACTCAAGCTTGAAGGTTCCTCGCCGGATGTCCCCGCCCGCCCTACTCACACGCCTGAGCGATCAGGGCCTCTGCCGCATCGGCAATGGCGTCCAGCGCTTGCGGGGCCATGGCGTGAGGCGCAGTGGCATATTCCTGTATCAGGCCGGTTTCCGCTTCCTGGAAGAGGTGGTTGAGCCCGTCCAGCACGGTGATTTCGGTGGGTTGACCGCCGCGCGCCTCTAACAGGCGTTCTGATTGCGGTCCGGCCAGAACCTGTAGGTCTAGCCCGCCGAAAAAGGCATGCACCGGCCCGTCATAGGCGGCCATTTGCTGTCGCGAATCCAGATCCAGGGAGGCAATCGAATAAGGCTGACCCCAGATCGCGGCCTGTTGTTCGGCGGCCTGACGTGGGAAGCCGCGCGCGGTCAGCGCTTCGATCAGGGCGGCGGCGTAATCTTCGACGCTCTCGTCGCGCATCACCTCAAACATGGCGGTTTGCAGGGCGCGGTTCTGATCGACGGCGGCCTGCCCGGCCCCGGAGGCCATAAACAACGCTTCTGATTGATCATAGAGTGTTTCGGCCATGGTCATATGCATGCCGGCCAGTGGGATGAGGAACGACGGGTTGGCTTCCTCGGCGGCGAGGAAGGCGATCAACCCGCCCTCCGAATGACCCAGAATCCCGGTGCAGCTGGCCAGAACCCCGCCTGCTTCCCGCAAGGCGGCGAGGGCCGCGGTGGCATCCGAGGCCAGATCGAAAGGAGAGGCGGGCGCGACGGTATCCGAGCCGCCCACACCGCGATCATCAAGGCGCAGCGTGGCAATCCCGCGCGCCGCCAGGGCATCTGCCAGCACCGCAAAAACCGGCTGGCCCATCACCGTGGCATCCCGGTCTTGCGGTCCGGATCCGTTGAGCATCAGGATGGCCGGGGCCGGCCCTTCCGTATCCGGCAATTGCAGCGTGCCGGCCAGCTGGACATCTCCTGACAATACCAGAAAATCATCATTCGGCGGCAATTCCGCGCTTCCCTCGCGCGTGCCCCGCGTCAAGGTAAGCGGCAACGTGCCGCCGCCTTGCGAAAACGTGCCTGCCAGTGTGTCAGGGGTTGTCAAATCCAGTCCTAGTGCGGCTCCCACGGCGGCAATCGTGCCGGCAAACCCGGCCTCATCGCGCTGGGTCACCTCAATCGGCAGGCGCGCCCCGCCCTGATCCACACTGATCAACACCGCGTCTTCTCCCCGCACTTCCAGCGTCAGGGTCAGTTGCGGTCCGCCCGTATCCAGCACGCCCGTCCAATCGCCTTCATAGCGATCCAAAACGGCCTCTTGCGATACCTCTGTCATCTCAACAGATGTAGTTTCGCCGGCCCCGCCACAGGCAGACGCAAGCAAACAAAACGGAGCCAGAAACAGGGCGGCATGGCGCATGGAGCTCTCCATAATTAGCAATTTTGCTAATTAGCCTTGACGCTAAATAAGGTCCGTGTCAATCAGTTTCCATGAGCGATGTGTTCAAGGCGCTGGCCCATCCGGTGCGGCGTCAGGTGCTGAAGAAATTGCGGGACGGTCCGATGACGGCCGGCGACCTGGCGGATGCCTTTCCGGTGTCCAAACCCACCATGTCCGGTCATTTCACCGCGCTGAAAGAGGCCGGGCTGATCCTGGCGGAACGTCATGGCACCACAATCCGCTACCGGCTGAATGCCGGCGCCGCCGAAGAAGCTATCGCCTTGTTAATGAGCCTGATGGGCAAGAAGGAGTTAGAGTAAATGATCCGCCTTGGTCTTGCGATCTCATTCGTCTGTTTCCTGATCACCGTCACCTTCTCGGCGATCGGGTGGTATTCCGTTCCAGAGGGACAACTGGTTGTTACGCAGGTTGGACCAAACGGCCAGCCGACAAACTATGGCTCGAAAGCCGAAGCCTTTCTCTTCCTCCCCGCCATTCTTGCGGGCATCACTTTCTTACTATCCATTGCGCCAGCCATAGACCCTCGCGGGCAGAATATTCGCCGCTCACGCTCGCTTTACATGGCCGCCTGGGTCATTGGTATGGTGGCCATCATGGCCGGACAAGGCATGGTGACCTGGTTGGCCCTGGGCAATGACATTCCCGAAGCTGCTTTCTCACGTGGGCTTTCGTTGTTTCTGCCCGTTCTGATGATAGTGCTGGGCCTGTTTATCGCCAAGGCGCGCCCGAATTTCTTTGCAGGCTTCCGTACGCCCTGGACCCTGTCCTCTGATCTCAGCTGGGATAAAACCCATCGCTGGGCCAGCCGGTTGTTTCTGATCGTGGGCTTGTCAGGTCTGATCGCGGCTTTTCTGGTACCCGGCCAGATAATGATGATTGCCATGTTCGCTGCGCTGATGACGGTCACGCTGGGCCTCGTGATCTATTCTTGGTGGGTCTGGAAAAATGATCCGGCGCGCGAAACGCTGACTCCTGAGGATGCCGACACGGACTGAACTGACAGCGCGCTTGCGCCTTTAGGCGCAACGGCTAACGTCCGCCGCAACTGAAGTGCGGGAGGCGCATCATGGCGCGCGAGATCAATCGGGTCGTGCTGGCCTATTCTGGCGGACTGGACACATCCATTGCGGTCAAATGGCTGCAGGAAGCCTATGACGCCGAAGTGGTCACCTTCACCGCCGATCTCGGCCAGGGTGAGGAGATCGAACCGGCGCGGGAAAAAGCGCTCGCGGCGGGTGTGAAACCCGAACACGTCTTCATCGAAGATCTGCGCGAGGAATTTGCCCGCGACTACATCTATCCCATGGTCCGGGCCAATGCGATCTATGAAGGGCTGTACCTGCTCGGAACGTCTATTGCCCGGCCTTTGATTTCTAAACGCCTGGTCGAGATCGCCCACGAAACCGGTGCCGATGCCGTGGCCCATGGAGCGACCGGCAAGGGCAATGATCAGGTCCGGTTCGAGCTGGCCTTCGCCGCGCTCGATCCGTCCCTCCATGTCATCGCGCCCTGGCGGGAATGGGACCTAACCTCCCGGACCAAGCTGATCGCCTATGCCGAAAGCCGGGGTCTGGACATTCCCAAGGACAAGCGGGGCGAAGCGCCGTTTTCGGTGGATGCCAATCTCTGGCACACCTCGTCCGAGGGCAAAAACCTGGAAGACCCGTCCGCGGAAGCCTTCGAGGACACGTTCCAGCGCACGCTGGCGCCGCAACTGGCCCCGGACGAGGCCGAATACCTCGTCATTACATTCGAAAAAGGCGATGCGGTCGCGATCAATGGCGAGGCGATGTCGCCCGCCGCCCTGATCGAGAAGCTGAACCAGATCGGTCATGGTCATGGCATTGGCCGGTTGGATCTGGTCGAGAACCGCTTTGTCGGCATGAAATCGCGCGGCATTTATGAAACGCCGGGCGGGGCGATCCTGATGGCGGCCCATCGCGGCATTGAACAGGTCACGCTGGATCGCGGGGCGATGCATCTGAAAGATGAGCTGATGCCGAAATACGCCAAAATCCTCTATGAAGGATTCTGGTTCTCGCCTGAGCGCGAAATGCTTCAGGCGGCGATTGATCTTTCCCAGAAATATGTCTCCGGCGATGTGCGCCTGCGCCTCTTTAAAGGTTCGGTCAATGTGGTGGGCCGCCATTCACCCGCGTCACTTTACAGCCTTGAGCACGTCACATTTGAAGAAGACGATGTCTATGATCAAAAAGACGCGCAGGGCTTTATCCGGTTAAATGCACTGCGTTTACAGCTGATGGCGGCGCGCAAGAAACGCTTGGGCGAAAACGATTAGACCTCACGGCAATGTCAATCGTCTTAGTAGGGCAGCCCGCTAGGCTGGGCCCGGCGGTATAAGGGGAGAGTTTCATGTTCAAAGCTTTGGCCATCACAGCCTGCATCATGGCGTTTGTAGGAACCAGCTTCGCACAGGATGAAGCTGCGGCCCTTGCGCCGTTCGACACAGTCCGCGAGTTGCGGCTGGAAGCTCAACGCGCCGCTGAGGCCGAGGATTATGAAACCGCGCGCCGGGCGCTGGAAGCGGCCAGTGGATTGCAACCCGGCAGTCCCACCGCGCTGCTGGGTCTGGCACAACTGGGCCTTCAGGCTGGTGATGCCGAGCTGGTTTTCTCCGCGCTGGAGCGCGCCGCCGCCGCCGGCATTGCGTTTGATCTGGCCCGCCTGGGCGTCGCCGATGCCCAATTGCGGGAGAGCTATCCCGACCGCTATGCCGCGCTGGATGCTGAGCTGACCCGCAACAGCGGCTCTCATGGTCAGGCCGAGCGTCTGGCCCGCGTTTCCATCCCGGACAGCCTGATCGAAGGCGTCGCCAAGGAAATCGAGACCGACCGGATCTTCCTCTCGGACGTTGTTGGGCGGCAGGTCTTGGTGGTTGAAGCGTTTGACCGTTCCAGCTTCGAGGTTTTCGCCGATGCCGAAGACGGGCTGCAATCGCCCTTCGGGATTGTGTCCGATGATGTGAACCGGGTTATCTGGGTGGCCTCGGGCGCCGTTCCGCAAACGCCTTTGGAAGAGGGCGAGGAAGCCTCCACGGCCCTGATCGCGCTGGATCTGGTGACGGGAGATCTCTATCGCCGCTATGAGGCCGAGGGCGCGGAACGCTTTGCCGATCTCGTCACCCGCGATGGCATGGTCTACGCCATCGATAGCGGGGCTAACCGCATCTACCAACTCACCTCGCTGTCAGGCTCGCTGCGGCTCCTGTCCGATGACAATCGTTTTGCCAGCCTGCAAGGCGCAGCCTTGGCCGATGGCGCGCTCTATGTCGCCGATTATGCGCTGGGCCTGTGGCGGGTTGATCTCGCCGATGGTGAAGCCCAGCTGGTCCGCCCCGGCGAGGAAAGCCTGCTCGGCATTGATGGCCTGTCCGCCACGCGCGAAGGCCGGCTGATTGCGGTACGCAATGGCGTGATGCCCCATGCGGTGATCGCGATTGATCTGGCGCGCGATGGGCTCAGCGTTGAGAGCACGGAAATCCTGTTGCGCGGCCATGCCGACTTTGGCGAACCGACCCTGGTGGATGTGCAGGATGACCGGGTGTTTTTTATTGCCAATGCGCCCTGGGCGTTGTGGCCGGAAGAGGGCGGCGGCCCGACTTCACCCGTCCCGCCGGTGACAGTTTTGGAGATCGATCTCGACTAGGCTGGCCCGCTCTGGCAGCGCCCGTCTCCGAGTGCTGACAGCCTATCTTTCAGAAATCATTCAGACTTTATCACGCACAGTTTGACCTTCGCAGCAAACGGAGAGCCGTTTCGACAAGGAGGCCAACATGAAAAGCGATGACGGGTTTATCCAGCAACTGGCCGGCGCGCGGCTGACCACGGCGGAGATTTACTATCACATGCCGGATCATCCCGGCCTGCTTCAAAGCTTTCTATGGCAGACGCTGGATGTCGCGCCGGACTATCCGCGCCTCATCAAATTCCTGGACTTCTGGAAGCGCGAGATCGAAGCCGTCATCCACTCCGTGCGAGTGGCCCATGCGGGCCTGATCACCCCGGCCGACTGGCGCGGCGTCGATCTCGATCTGCGGCTTCAATAGGCGAAAAACCGCCTACTGATCGGCTTCAATTCCGCAGGTTTCGCGCATTTCCGGCTCGGCAGCGGCCATTTTCTGACCAATCTCGACCATGCCGGCCATGTCCAGCCCGTGCTCGGCGGCCAGCGTCATCATCGCATTCGGATCCTGCTGGGCACTGTCACTGTCCATCACGGCCATCATGAAGCTGACTTCATTGTCTTCCAGCGTTTCGACCATGAAATCGGCCGCACATTCGCATTGCGCGCGCTCATTGCCCTGCTCCACACAGCGATCGGCGATCTCTTCGGCCGGTGTCAGCGCCAGGCTCGCGCCCGCCATTACAACGGCCACAGCGCCGCCGGTCACAAATTTCAACATGGAATACCCCTGATTTTCGAATTGGGCGGCCACCCTGACACGTTTGGGATGAACCTCAAATGAGCCGCACTGGAATTCTGCAGGTGATCGGCCCATACTCTGAAGCGCGAGGACGCCCAATACGGGAGCAACATCATGCGGACCACCGCAATTCTGCTGGCTTCGGCCTTTGTGCTGGGGGCTTGCGCGACCGCGACCCCCTATCAGGCCTCGGGAACGGGCGCCGGTAATTATGGCTATTCGGAACAGGCGATCGAGCGCGACCGCTATCGCATCACCTTTTCCGGCAATTCGCTGACCGATCGCGAAACCGTCGAGACCTATCTGCTCTACCGCGCCGCCGAGCTCACCCAACAGCGCGGCTATCAGCATTTCACTGTTGTACAGCGCGCCACGGATGAAGACACCCGCACCTTTGGCAGCTATGTGGGCGATCCCTTCTATTCCAGCTTTTACGTGAACTACCGCTATTACCATCCGCGCTGGGGCTGGTATGGCTGGCGGGACCCGTTCTGGGATGATGTGCGCTATCGCGAGACCACACGCTATGAAGCCAGCGCCGAGATCGTCATGGGCCGCCGGGGCTCAGGCAATGGCGCAGACGACTTCACCGCGTCAGAAGTCCTGCGCAATCTGGGCCCGAATATCGTCCGGCCAACGGAGAGCTAGGCTAAACCGGCACCCTGCAGAGCGCGGCGATCACCTCGACCGGAACCAGCAGCATGGCCAGTCCCAGCAAGGCGATGACACCTCCTGCAATGAGGCGGAGAGGGGCTTTTCGCCCCGCATGTTCCAGTGCGCCAATGCCCATCGCGGTTCCGGTCACGGTCGGCAAAGTGCCAAGGCCGAAGCCCAGCATCACCAACGCGCCTTGCAGGGCGCTGCCCGCCAGCATGGCATATAGGAGGGCGGCATAAACCATCGCACAGGGCAGAGCGCCCCAGGCGACGCCCGCCAGCCAGGGCGAGGCGGACCCAGCCGCCATGACCGGGCGCATCACAAAGCGGGTGACTGGCGCCAGAACGCGATCCAGCACCAAAGGCGCCGGCAATTGCCCGGTCAATGATAGCCCGATCCAGACCAGCATCATCGCTGCGCCCCAGCGGAAGAACGCATGGGCGGCTGAGAGGTCGATCATGGAATAAAGCCCGGTCCCGGCGACGCCGACGGCGGCACCTGCCACGACATAGGACAACATCCGCCCGGTCTGCGCCGTCATCAACGTGCCCAGCCGGGCGGTCCCGCTTTGATCGGGGGACAGGGAAAACATCAGCCCGGAGGCAATGCCGCCGCACATGCCTGCGCAATGCAGGCTGCTGGCAAGGCCCGCAATCAGACCCCCCAGAAAGCTGACTTGGGCCAAGGCTTCCATGCCCTGCAGAATGCCCGCAATTTTGTTGGGGTTGAACCGGCCAGGGGCGCGGCGTAACGCCGCTAGGCAAGGCAAATAAAAAGGCCATATAGTCAGTGTGGTTTTGCGGGGAGGGCGAGCTCATGCCATCAGTAAAAATCAACACCATCCGGCCCGGCGCGCCGATGCGCTGGCTGAAAGCCGGCGCGAATGATTTGCGCCGCGCGCCCATGGTCTCTATTGGATATGGCTTGATTTTTGTGGCGATCGGCGTCGCGCTGACAGGCGGGCTCTGGAAGATCGGGGCGGCTGCCTGGATCCCGGTCGCGCTGTCCAGCTTTGCGCTGGTGGCGCCCCTGTTCGCGGTCGGTTTTTATCAGGTGTCCAAGCACCTGGATGAGGGCAAATCGGTGACGTTCGGGGATGTCTGGCTGATCTCCGGCGAGAAAATCAGCCAGGTGGCCTTCCTTGGCCTGCTTTTGATCATTCTGCTGCTTGGCTGGGCCCGCATCGCGCAATTCCTCTACGCCTATTTTGCGACGCAGAATTATGCCTCGATCGCCGAGTTCACCTCCTGGGTGCTGGGTGATCCGGCCGGTCTGATGATGGCGGTCGTGGGCACAATCATTGGCGCGGGCCTCGCGCTCGCCGCCTTTGCGATTTCGGCGATTTCCTTCCCCATGCTGATTGACCGTGAGATCGATGCCGCAACGGCGATGATCGCCTCGGTCAAGGCGGTGCGCCGCAACCCGTTTGCCATGCTGACCTGGGCCTGGCTGATCGCCTTCTGGACGATACTCGGGACTGGCTTGCTGATTGTCGGGCTTGCTGTGGTCTTCCCCTGGCTGGGCCATGCCAGCTGGCGCGCCTACCGGGAATTGGCGGGAGAGTCCGAACCGTCAGCCGTCCCGGCCTGATCTGTCCGATTTTTCTCCGGGTTATCCATTAGCGGTGCATCCTCGTCATCAATGAGGATGCGCTGGGCGGCCCCGTCCAGATCTTCATACTGGCCGGATTTGAGCGACCAGAGAAACGCCCCCAGCCCTGCCAGACCCAGGCCGAGCGCGATCGGGATGAGGAAGACCAGCATCTCCATCAGCGGGCCAGTCGAAGCGCGTTGAGCATCACCACGACAGAGCTGATCGACATGCAAAGCGCCGCCACCAGCGGCGTGACAAAGCCGAACACCGCCAGCGGTACGGCCACGACGTTGTAAATGTTCGCCAGCGCGAAATTCTCCATCACGCGGGATTTCGCTTGCCGGGCGACCGAATAGGCGCGCGGCAGGGCGGAGAGTTTATCACCCTGAATCACCAGATCAGCCGCCGAGCGGGAGATTTCTGCCGCTGACCCCATCGAGACCGAGACATGCGCTGCGGCCAAGGCAGGCGCGTCATTAATCCCGTCCCCGACCATCAGCGGATATGCGCCATCGGCTTTAAGCGCTTCAATCCGGGCGATCTTGTCCTGCGGTTTCAGGGCCGCGCGCCAGCGATCCAGTCCGAGGGCTTGGGCAGCCGCTTTTACCGGCCCTTTCCGGTCGCCGGACAAAAGCTCGGCCTCAAAGCCGAGGGCTTTGAGATCCGAGACGGCGTCAGCCGCATCATTGCGCAGCGTATCGGCGAAGATAAAGCGCACCGGCGTTTCACCTTCGACAACCAGCCAGGCTTCCTGTGCCGCATCGCCTGCGCTGGGCGGCAGGCCCAACCAGTCCGCAGACCCATAGCGAACCGGCTTGCCTTTCACAACACCGGAGAGCCCGCCTCCGGCATGATCTTCGAAATCCTCACACACCGGGCCATCGCCAGCGGCCTCTGCCACCGCGCGCGACAGCGGGTGACGCGAAAGCCGGGCCAGCTGGGCGGCGGTTTCCAGCGAGGCTTCGGATATGTCATCGGCGTTGAGCAACTTTGCCCGGCGTTTGGTCAGCGTCCCGGTCTTATCGAAAACAGCCGTCCGGGCGGTGGCGAGACGTTCCAGCGCATCGCCGGACTTCACCAGCACGCCATCTTTAAAGAGACGCCCGGTTGCGACGACCTGAACCGCCGGAACCACCAGCGCCATCGCGCAGGGGCAGGTGATAATCAACACGGCAATCGCATTCATCATGGAATCATGAAAGGTCGCGCCCACGGCCAGCCATCCGGCCAGCGTCACCGCCGTCATGGCAAACACCGCCGGGACATAGGCACGCGCTGCGCGGTCCGCATAGCGCACATAGCGCGAGCGCGATTGCTCGCCGGCTTCCACCAGACGCGCAATTTCGGCCAGCAGGGAATCCTGGCTGGCGGCGGTAGCGGTCATCGTCAACGGCCGGTCCAGATTGACCATGCCGGACCAGGCCTCATCCCCGGCTTTCAGGGCTTGCGGCACAGTTTCCCCGGTCACCAGAGAGGCATCCACCTCGCCCTCTCCGTCAATGATCTGACCATCCACCGGCACGCGCTCGCCCGGCGGGATGATGATCGTATCGCCCGGCGCAATATCCGCTGCCGGGGCGGCTTTCATCGTGCCGTCTGGCAACAGGCGGTGGGCAATCGTCGCCTGCAGCGCCGCCAGATCGCGTGCGGCTTGCCCCGCTCGCGCCCGCAAGCGGCTATCAAGGAACCGGCCGATCAAGAGAAAGAAGAGCAGCATGATGGCGGCATCAAAATAGGCCGCGCCATGACCCAGCACGGTCTCATAGATGGAGAGCCCGCACGCCAGCAGCACGGCCAGCGAAATCGGCACATCCATATTGACGTTGCGCGCTTTCAGACTCTTCCAGCCACTGATGAAAAACGGCCGCCCGGAATACGCCACGGCTGGCAAAGCGATCAGTGCCGAGAGCCAGTGAAAGAAGGCGACATTTTCCGCGCTCATATCCGTGCCAGCCCAGACCGAAACGGAGAACAACATCACATTGGCGGTCGCAAATCCGGCCACGGCCAGCGCCCGCAGGAGTTGTTTTTCTTCCTGATCAACCGCCTGCGCGCCGCTTTCCGGCCGATAGGGCGTGGCAGGAAAGCCAATTTCCTCCAGCCGGTCCACCATGTCGCGCGATTGCCCTGTGGGGCCGTCCCAGGCGAGGGCCAGACGTCCTGTCGACAGGTTCAGCCGGGCAAGGGAAACGCCGGGAAAGTCGCGCATGGCGGTCTCGATTTTCTGGATGCAGATGGCGCAATGCGCGCCCTGAACCAGAAGATCTATTTCCTGATGGCCTTTGCGTTCACGAACAAAAGCTTCCGGGTCGATAATGTTGGCGTCTATTGCAGCCATACATCCTGCTCCAGTTCGAAGGGCGGACCCTCCGCAGTGCCCACGGCCAGCGTCCAGCGGCCTTGCGGGATAGCAGTCACCGCGCGGTAAATCCCCGCATCGGTTTCGGTCAGCGACAATTCGATATCCAGATTGGAGTCCGCCGGGTGACGCAAGCGCGCCTCCATGACAAGGCCGGAAACCGGCTGGCCGCCGGCCTGATCAATATCCAGCGTGACCCCGTCAGAACGCACCTCGCTGGTGGCGGTCCAGCCCAGCTCGGCCTGCGCCGCCCGCCGGTCCAGCACGGCGTTATAATTATTGCCCTGCATGTAGGAGCGGCGCTCATCTTCCCCGCGGAAAGTGGTCAAGGCCTGGGTCAGGAAGACGGCATTCACGGCAATGATCACGCCGAAAAAGATCAAAAGGCCGATCAGCACGTGATAGCCCTTGATTTCCTTGATCATTGCGAGCCTCCCGTCAGGAACACCGAATGGGCCGAGCGCGTCTCATCGGACCCCTCCGGCGATATCGTAAAGCGTACCGGAAGGTTGGCTTGCGCCAAAGCCTCAGGCGGCAAGGTCAGATAGATGCGGAAATCCTGCGTCCGGCTGGCCGGGACATTCACGACCAGCCCCTGCGCTTCGCTTTGCCCCAGAATGCGCCATTGCAGCGCCTCGGGCCCGTCAATCTCGATCGTGTAATCACTGTCGGTATGCGTGCGGTTGATGACTTTGAGCGTATAGCCATTGCGCACCGACCCATCGGACAGGGCCACAAAATTTGGATTGCGGTCACGCGTGACATTTACATCCAGCGTGGCGCGCGTCGTCTGTGCAAACAGCATGATTGCCGCGACAATCGCAAAGGACACCGCATAGACCAGAACGCGCGGGCGCAAGAAGCGGTAGACCGGCTGCAGCCCCTCCTGCCGCCGGTCGATATTCACATCCGTATCATAGGCAATCAGCCCGGTGGGCCGGTCGACCTTCTTCATGATGTCATCGCAAGCATCAATGCACAGCGCACAATGGATACATTCCAGTTGCGAGCCTTCGCGGATATCAATTCCCATCGGGCAGGCCGCGATACAGGCCTTGCAATCAATGCAATCGCCGCGCCCGTCCCAGCTTTCATTCTTCTTGTGCGCGCCGCGCGGTTCGCCCCGATCGACCCGGTAGGCCACATTCAGGGCATCGCGATCCGTCATCGCCGCCTGAATGCGCGGCCAGGGGCACATATAGGTGCAGACCTGCTCGCGCATCGTGCCGGCCAATGAATAGGTGGTGAAGGTGAGAATCCCGAAGAAAATATAGGAGGAAATGGCGGCCTGACCGGTGAAGAAATTCCCGATCGTCTCATACGCATCATGGAAATAAAGGATCCACGCCCCGCCCGTGGCCGCCGCGATGATCAGCCAGACGGCGTGCTTGCCGGTTTTCCGCCAGGCCTTGTTGAACGACCAGGGGGCTTTATCCAGCCGGATGCGCTTGTTCCGATCGCCCTCAAACAGGCGCTCAACCGCAATGAACAGGTCGGTCCACACGGTTTGCGGGCAGGCATAGCCACACCAGACCCGGCCAAACAGGGCCGACACCAGAAACAGTGCCAGCGCCGCGAGGATTAAAAGCCCGGAGACGTAATAAATCTCCTGCGGCCAGATCTCGATAAAGAAGAAATAGAACCGCCGGCCTTCAAAATCGACCAGAACGGCCTGATCCGGCGCAGAGGGGCCCCGGTCCCAGCGTAAAAACGGGATGAAGTAATAAATCCCCAGCGCGACGGCCATGAACACCCATTTGGCCAGGCGGAACTTGCCTTGTACCAGCTTGGGATAGATCTGCTCGCGCTTTTTATAGAGCTTTCTTTGCTGGGCATCATTGACCGCCGTCACATCATGCCGATGGGCGCCGGGCGCAGATTGCCCCGGACTGGTTGGCGTGGATGTATTGGCCGCACTCATAATGCCGACAATGCCTTCTCTGACCGGCGTCCGCGATGCGGCTTATTCGCCAGCAGCCCCATCCGTCTGCACCGGGGGCTGTCCGCCGCCCAGTGAATAGACATAGGTCGCCAGCGCGGTGATCGTGGGATCATCCAGACGCCCTTCCCAGGCCGGCATCACCCCGTAAGGCCCGCGCCAGATCGTCGCGGCAATCTGTTCGGCAGAACCGCCATAGAGCCAGATATTGTCCGTCAGGTTCGGAGCTCCCTGTGAGGGATCGCCGCGCCCATCCAGCATATGGCAGGAGGCGCATTGCTGACCAAACAGCTCCGCGCCGCGCGATGCCGCCGCACTGTCAAATCCTTCACCGCCCGAGATCCGCAACAGGAAGTCTGTAACGTCCTCGATCTGCTCGTTCGAGAGCAATCCGTCGCGGCCATAGGCCGGCATGATGGAAAGGCGGGTGTCCGGATGGTCCGCGCGGATCCCGACCACCAGCGTATGCCGAATGTCGTCAAACGAACCACCCCAGAGCCAGTCATCATCATTGAGATTGGGATAGCCGACAAAGCCTTGCGCGCCTGCGCCATGGCAGGTGGAACAGAAATTTCCGAAGGCGGAATCGCCCGCAGCGAGCGCAAACCGGAACAGCGCCGGATCCGCTTCAATCGCTTCATAGCTTCCCGCACTTTCCAGACGCGCATAGAAGTCCGAGCGCGAGGCCTGCAGGGTTTCCATGTCACGCGCCACATTCACCCGTTCGGAATTATTGGTGAGGCCGGTCGTATAGCCTTCAACCCCGGGCGGCGCCGGCCAGGCCGGCATCAACACCATGTAGACAATCGACCAGACGATCGTGGCGTAGAAAATCCACAGCCACCAGCGCGGCAACGGATTATCCAACTCCTTGATTCCGTCCCATTCATGACCCGTGGTCTCAATGCCGGAAAGTTCGTCAATATCTTTGTCCGCCATATCAGTCGTCCCTCTTGCCGCCTTTAATGACGGCGTCTTCATCATTCAGCGGCATGCGGGAGGCCGCATCGAACTTGGCGCGGTTCTTCGGCCAGAGCGCATAGATGAGGACGCCGATAAAGACGGCGAAAAAGAACAAGAGCCCCCAGGTCTGCGCGAAACTGGCCAATGCCTCATACATGCTACGCCCTCCTAACGCTGGTTTCCGTCGGCTTCGGGTTCATAGGTGGAAAAATCCACCATGGTCCCGAGCACCTGTAAGTAAGCGATCAGGGCATCCATCTCGGTGATGACATCCGGATTGCCGTCGAAATTGCGCACCTGCGCGCCCGGATAGCGGGCGATCAGATCGCCATAGCCGGAGGAAAACTCATCGACCTGTGCTTCCAGATCCGCGGCCGCGTTTTCTACCGCTTCGTCCGAATAGGGCACGCCGAGGAATTGATTGACCCGCAAATGCGCCTGGATGTTGGAATAATCCAGCACGGCATCCTGCAGGAAAGCATAGGGCGGCATGATCGATTCCGGCACAACCGATTGCGGATTGATCAGATGGTCGCGGTGCCATTCATCTGAATAGCGTCCACCCACCCGCGCCAGATCCGGACCTGTGCGTTTCGACCCCCACTGAAAGGGCCGGTCATACATGCTTTCGGCGGCCAGCGAATAATGCCCGTAGCGTTCCACCTCATCGCGCAGCGGGCGGATCATCTGCGAGTGGCAATTATAGCAGCCCTCGCGCAGATAGATTTGCCGGCCGGCCAGCTCGAGCGGGGAGTAAGGCCGCACCCCGTCCACCTCTTCAATGGTGGAGTTGAGGTAGAAAAGCGGCGCGATTTCAATCAGTCCGCCAATCGAGATCGTCAGGATAATCCCCACGGTCAGAAGCAGGGAGTTTTTCTCCATGAATTTCTTGTGGAAGCCCTCTTTCGGCTCTTCCTGCGGGCGTTGCGTGATATCAGCCATCGTCCGCGCTCCTATTCTGCCGGGATCGCGCGCGGCTGCGGCGTGACCACATCTTCGGTCTCTGCCACATCGCCCGTGATCGTCTTGTACATGTTGAAGGCCATCAGGATCGCGCCGAGCAGGTAAAGCAATCCGCCTGCGGCCCGGATGACATAGTAGGGGTGCATCGCCTCGACGGTTTCAATGAAGGAATACTCCAGGAAACCCAGATCATTATAGGCGCGCCACATCAGGCCTTGCGTAATGCCCGACGGCCACATCGCTGCGATGTAAAGAAGGATACCCAGCGTCGCGAGCCAGAAATGCCACTCGATCAGCGCCCGGCTCCACATGCCTTTGCGCTTCCACAGCCAGGGAATGAGGCAATAGACGGCCCCGAAGGAGATCATGCCCACCCAGCCCAGCGCACCGGAATGCACATGGCCAATCGTCCAGTCGGTATAGTGCGACAGCGCGTTGACCGCCCGCACACTCATCAGCGGGCCTTCAAAGGTCGACATGCCGTAAAACGCGACCGAGACAACCATCATCCTGACCACCGGGTCAGTGCGCAGCTTGTCCCAGGCACCGGACAGGGTCATCAGACCATTGATCATCCCGCCCCAGGACGGCATCCACAGCATCACCGAGAACGTCATGCCCAGCGTCTGCGCCCATTCCGGCAGCGCGGTATAATGCAGGTGGTGTGGACCCGCCCAGATATAGATGAAGATCAGCGTCCAGAAGTGCACGATGGACAAGCGGTAGGAATAGACCGGCCGCTCCACCCTTTTCGGGATGAAATAATACATGATCCCGAGGAAGCCGGCTGTCAGGAAGAAGCCCACCGCATTATGGCCATACCACCATTGCGTCAGCGCGTTTTGCACCCCGGCAAAAACCGAATAACTGAACGAGCCGAACGGATCGACCGGGATGGCAAGATTATTGACGAGATGAAGGACCGCGATGGTCACAATCATCGCCAGGAAGAACCAGTTGGCCACATAGATGTGCGGCTCCTTGCGCTTCCACAGCGTGCCCATAAAGACCAGAAGATAGGCCACCCAGACGATGGTCAGCCAGATATCAGCATACCATTCCGGCTCGGCATATTCCTGACCTTGTGTGACGCCCATCAGATAGCCGGTCGCGGCGATCACGATGAAGAATTGATAGCCCCAGAACACGAACCAGGGCCACAAGCCGCCTGCCAGACGCGCCCGGCAGGTGCGCTGTACCACATAGAAAGACGTACAGATCAGTGCATTCCCGCCAAAGGCAAAAACGACGGCGGATGTATGCAAGGGACGCAAGCGGCCGAAATTGAGAAAACCGAAGGCCTCGAAATTGAAAATTGTTGGCCAGGCCAGTTGCAGGGCCAGGATCAGCCCGACCAGTAGCCCGGCGATCGACCAGAAAACGGTCGCAATCGCGCCAGCCTTGATGACATTGTCATGATAAAGGCCCGTTTCCTCGATCCGGCCATTGCCGGCATAGGCATTGATCAGCACGAACAGGCCAATGACAAAGCCGGCCAACATGAGCCAGCCATGAGCCACCATTTGCGGGTCTACGCCCTTGGCCGCAGCGAGCAGGCTCCAGAGGGCTCCGCAAATCAGAATCGCGCCAATGATGAGGCCATCAAGGCCTTTTGATCTAACTGGCAGCGCATTGGCGTCAGACATGGATTGCCCCCCGACTTTCGAACGATCTGTCCCCGCGCACGAAGACCGCACGCAAATTGAGGTTATCCATGTGATACCCACAAAAAGAATGTGGCGTTCTGCCACACGGCAGAGAGTCGCAGCCAACCAAAAATTAACTCTCTGCAATTTCTGCCCCTCTGCCATTTGCGGCTCTGCCCGGTAGGGCTAGGGTCCCCGCCAGTTTGTAATCAAATGGGGGAGATGCCCGATGAAACGTGTTCTGATCACGACGACCAGCCTCATCGCACTTGCACTGGGTGGGTGCGCCGAGCCCGGTGGCGATGACGACATGTCTGACACCACAGAAACCGAAGCCGCCGCCTCAGAAATGGACGGCATGGAGACAACATCGGATACCGCGGCCGACCAGGCGGAAGAAGAGATGGCGGAGGCTTCGCCTGATTGGCAGGCCGAGCTGGAAACCAATCCGCTATTGGCCGAACTGTCCGGGCCTTATGGAGGGGTTCCGCAGTTTGATGATGTCAGCCTTGATCAGCTGGCCTCAGCGGCGCGTGCAGGCATGGCAGCGCACCTTGTCGAGATCGACGCGATTGCCAGCAATCCCGAGCCTCCGACCTTCGAGAATACCATCGTTGAAATGGAACGGTCAGGCGATGCGCTCGGGCGCGTGTTCAACTATTGGGGTATCTGGGCCTCCAATATGTCGAGCCCGGAGTTCCGGGCACTGCAGCGTGAATTATCGCCCGAATTGTCCCAATACAGCTCTCAGATCACGCAGAACCGCGCCCTCTTCGACCGCATCCGGACGGTTCATGACGAACAGATGGATACATTGCGCCCGGATCAGCAGCGCCTGGTCACGATCGTCTATGAAGGCTTTTCACTGAATGGCGCCGAACTCGAGGGCGAGGAGGCCACCCGCTATGCCGAGATCAATGCGCGCCTGGCTGAATTGCATACCCAGTTCGCCAATAATGTGCTGCATGACGAGGAAAACTATCCGACCTTCTTCACCGAAGAACAGCTCTCCGGCCTGCCGGAAAGCTATGTCGCCTCGGCGGCAGCCGCCGCGGAAGCTCTGGACCGTCCCGGTGAATACGCTGTTACCAATACGCGTTCGTCCATGGATCCATTCCTGACCTTCGCTGACGAGCGCGATCTGCGTGAGACGGTTTGGCGGACCTACTATAATCGCGGCAATAATGGCGATGAGTACGATAACAACGCCATTATCGCGGAAATTCTGGAGTTGCGGGATGAGCGGGTCGGCCTGCTGGGCTACGACAATTACGCTCAATGGCGGCTGCAGAACCGTATGGCGGGCACGCCGGAACGGGCGCTGGAGCTGATGGAAGCTGTCTGGCCCGCCGCCGTTGCACGGGTCGAGGAAGAAGTCGCGGACATGCAGGCCCTGGCGGATCAGCGCGGCGATGGCATTACGATCGAACCCTGGGATTACCGTTATTATATGGAGAAGATCCGTCAGGACCGCTACCAGCTGGATTCAACGGAGGTCCGCCAGTATCTGCAACTGGATAACCTCCTGGACGCCATGTTCTATGTGGCGGGTGAGCTTTTCCATTACGAGTTCACGCAGATTACCGATGGCTCGGTTCCGGTCTGGCAGGAAGATGTCACCGTGTATGAGGTCACCGACCGCGAGAGCGGCGGGCATGTCGGCCTCTGGTATCTTGACCCCTTCGCACGTCAGGGCAAACGCTCGGGCGCCTGGGCGTCGTCCTTCCGCGGGCACACCACGTTTGACGGGCAGGAACGGCCGCTGTCGACAAACAATTCGAATTTTGTCGAGCCCGGGCCGGGCGAACCGGTGCTGATTTCCTGGGATGATGCCAACACCTTCTTCCATGAGTTCGGCCACGCCTTGCACACCCTGTCGTCCAATGTCGTTTACCCGACGCTCAATGGCGGTGTCCGCGATTACACCGAATTCCAGTCGCAATTGCTGGAGCGCTGGCTGTTCACCGAACCGGTCGTGGAAAACTATTTCGTCCATGTCGAAACCGGCGAGCCGATGCCGGACGCACTGGTCGAACGCATCCAGGCCGCCGCGACCTTCAACCAGGGCTTCGCGACGACCGAATATCTCGCCTCGGGACTGGTCGACATGTACTTCCACACCCAGTACGAGGCCGGGACACCGGTACAACAGTTCGAGGCCGAAACACTTGAACGGCTGGGCATGCCGGACGAGCTGCCGATGCGGCACCGGTCCACGCATTTCGGTCATATCTTTTCAGGCGAAGGGTATTCCGCCCAATACTATGGCTATATGTGGGCAGATGTCCTGACGTCCGATGCGGCGGAAGCCTTCGCGGAAGCGCCGGGCGGTTTCTATGATCAGGACCTTGCGGCCCGCATGGTCGAACATCTGTTTGCGCCCCGCAATTCGGTCGACCCGGCTCAGGCCTATCGCGATTTCCGGGGCCGCGATGCCGATATCGCCCCCTTGATGCGCGACCGGGGCTTTCCGGTGCCCGGCGAGGACTGAGTTTTCGCTATCAATCCTGCGGCCCGGAGCGTAAATCTCCGGGCCGTTTATTTTTCAAGGCTGTTTTTGTGTCTGGAGCCTCATCATGCTGATACGTCTCTTTTCCGCCTTTTGTGTCTCCGCCGGCCTTTCCTTTGCGGCCGTCGCGCAAACCGCGCAAACGCCGCTTGAGGCCCGCTACGATCCCGCGATTCCGGATCTGACAACCGCGCTGGGTCATGATTTCGGCGAAGAAGTCACCCCGCCGGAAGACGCGGTTTCCTATATCCGGCTGTTGGCGGAAACGGCACCGCAGCGCATGCGGGTCTATGACTACGCTACCAGCTGGCAGGGGCGGGAGCTGGTCTATGCCGTGATCGGCAATGAAGAAGTAATGAGCCGTCTGGAAGACGTCCAGGCCGACCTTCAGGCACTGGCCGATCCCCGAAATCTCAGCACGGCAGACCGGAACGTGCTGATTGACCGGGTGCCGGTTGTCGTCTGGCTGGCGCATGGCGTTCATGGCGACGAAATTTCCCCGGTCGATGCCGCCTTGAGAACCGCCTATCACCTTCTGGCGGCGCAGAATGACCCGGTTGCCGATACCATTCTGGAAAACGCACTGGTCATTATTGATCCCACGCAGAACCCGGATGGCCGCAACCGCTTTGTAAACTCGTTCGAGAACACCCGCGGCATCGAGCCCGATGGTTATCGCTGGTCAGCTGAGCATGACCAGCCCTGGCCCGGAGGGCGCGTCAATCATTACCTGTTCGACTTGAATCGCGACTGGTTCATTCAGGCCCATCCCGAAACGCGGGGCCGCACGGCGGCGATGCGCCAATGGAGCCCAATGGTTGCGGTCGATTTGCACGAAATGGGCGGCGATCTGCCCTTCTTCTTCCCGCCGGTCGCCGACCCGGTCAATCCGGTTCTGACCGAGCGCCAGCTGGAAGGTCAGGATGTTATTGGCCTGAATAATGCGCGCTGGTTCGACATTATCGGCGAGGATTATTTCACCCGGGAAATCTTCGATGCCTTTTATCCCGGCTATGGCGATATGTGGCCCATGCTGCAGGGCGGAGTCGCCTTCACCTATGAGCAAGGCTCGGCGCGGGGTCTGGCCTGGACCCGCCGCGATGGGTCCGACCTGACCTATGCCGATGGCGTGCGGAATAACTTCATCGCCAGCCTGTCGACCGCGGAAGCTGCCGCGCTAAATCGCGAACGCTTCGTCCGGGCTTTTGTCGAGAACCGCGCGGATGCCTCTGGCAATAATGACGGTCCGGCCGCCATTGTTCTGTCGCGCGGAAATAATCGCTGGGGCGCGGAATATCTCGCCCGCGTCATCGCCCGCAACGGAATTGAAATTTCCCGTCTGGATGCCGGGGTGTCCCTTTGCGGGACGACGCTCGATGACGGTGGCTTCCTGGTCCAGCTGAACCAGCCGGCAGGCTTGCTGGCCCGCACGCTGTTAGAAACCGAAACGCCCCTGCCGGAAGACTTCCTGGCCGAACAGGAAGCGCGGCGCGATCGCGGCCTCGGTCATGAGCTTTACGATGTCACGGCCTGGTCCCTGCCCATCATGTTCAACGTCTACGCCACGGAATGTAATTCCCGCCCCAATGTCACAGGTGAGTCGGTCGGCGCGGATGATCCCATTCCGTCGCAAGTCGGCAATTCGGCGGCCTTTGGTTATGTCATTCCCTGGACGGATGCCGGGCAGGCACAATTTGTGGCGCGTCTCGCGGAAGAAGGCGTGCCCCTGCGCACGGCGGGATCGGCCTTCACGATTGAGGGTACGACCTATCCGGCCGGTTCGGTGGTCATTCCGCGCCGCCGCGCTCCGGCCAATCTGGACAGCCTGATGCGGCTTCACGCGCGCACGATTGGGGCGGTCTATGCCGGGCTGGAAACCAGCTGGACAGACAGCGGGCCTAACTGGGGCTCGTCCCAGTTTGCCACTATCGTCGCGCCGCGCATTGCCATGGCCTGGGGCGAGGGCACAGACGCGAATTCAGCTGGCGGGGTCCGCTATGTGCTGGAACAGCGCTATGGTCTGCCGGTTTCGGTGATCCGGGCCTCCCGCCTGTCTTTTGCCGATCTCTCCCAGTTTGACGTTCTGATCCTGCCTGAACAACGCGGCAGGGGTTATTCCCGCGAAATCGGCGAAAGCGGCGCGCAGAACCTGTCCCGCTTCGCCCAAGGCGGCGGTACGCTGATCGCGCTGGGCGATGCCACGCGCTTTGTCGCGGACAGCGATATCAACCTTCTGCCGGTCCGCCGGGAAATGGCGGCGGGGACGCCGACAGGCGGTTCGGGCGAAGGCGACAGCGTTGCCGGCTCGGTGATCGGGGATGAAGACGCGCTGGCGCAAGCACTGGAACCGCGCAATGCCCGCCCGGATTCCTCGCCGGGGGCCCTGTTGAATGTCACAGCGAATGCCGACAGCTTTCTGTCAGCGGGCTATACAGATGGCGCGGCCGCCATGGTGACGGGCTCGGACATCTATACCGCTGTTCCGCTGGATGAAGCCGACACGGTGTTGCGCTTTGCCGGACCGGACGAGCTGGTCGCTTCGGGTCATCTCTGGGAGGAAAATCAGGCGCAAATCGCCTTTAAACCCTTCCTCGTTTCGCGCCGCAGCGGGGCGGGCTTTGTCATCGCCTTTACGCAAGATCCCACCGCCCGCGCCTATCAGGCGGGTCTGGATCTGGCGCTCTTGAATGCGGTGATTCTGGCACCGGCGCGGTCAACACGGCTGCGCTAGAGGCAAATCCTGATCGTTTTTGAAAAACGCCGCTTATTTCTGAAAATGATCGCGCGTTTTTCAAAATCGCAAAGCAGGGAGACGGGCGCCTCGCCATAGTCAATCTCGTCAGCCGCACATCGCGGCCAAAAACTAACGAGGTTGATCATGTTGAACGCTCTTCTCCCCGCTCTTGTCCTTGGCGCTCAGGCCCTTTCCGGTGCTCCCGCCAGCGCAGAGCTTACCTTCTCCCCGGCCGAACTGACCACACAGGACGGCGCACAATCGGTCTATAACCGCGTGGTCGATACCGCCCAGCGCGTCTGCGAAGCGGAAAACCGCCACAGCGCCATGTCGGCGACTGCCACCCGCCTGTGTGTTCAGGATACGGTCGCCCGCACGGTCGAGCAGATCGCCGCGCCGCAACTCACCGAAATCCACGCCTCCCGGAGCATCTCCCCAGATGGCGGGTCCCGCGTGGTGCTGGCTGCCAATGGCAGCTAGCCGCCCCTGCCAGCCGGCCTGCCGCGATGTCCGCACCCAAACGTGATCGCGCGCAGGCTGGCGGCTTTTTCAACTTGAGGGCATACTGATGATATGAGTGACGTCGCCCTGATCGAGATTATCGCCCGTATGTCGGCGGCCGTGCTGTGTCTTTTGACCTGCACGATCTTGCTTGTGAATGCGCGGCAATCCCTGGCCGCGCGGCTGGGCGCGTTGTTCGGATTTGGCGCCTTTGCCTACATGATCTGCACCTCGCCTGCCCTGGTGGAGCTGTTCGGCGTCTGGCAAATCCCGCTGGTCCCGTTTTCCTGGCTCGACGGCGTGTTTTTCTGGTGGTTCTGCCTGGCGCTTTTCTGCGACCGGTATCAATTCCGCGTTTTCCATATCTGGCCAGCGATTCCGATCATCATACTCACACCATTGCGCTTTATGGTCGGAGAGGGCGTGACGCTTGATGTGATAACCGCGATCAAACAACTCATTTCGATCCTTCTCTTCATGCATGCCACCTACTTCGCCCTGCTCAGCCTGAAAGACGATCTGGTCAATAGCCGCCGCTATTTCCGGGTTGGTATCGCCGTCTCGGTGGGCGCCTCGGCGATCATCCTGATGGGGTTGGACATGATGGATTTCGGCCCGCGCGGCGAAGAGATCTACCAGGTCTCCTCGGCGATCTGGCTGCTGGTTCTGTCTTTTGCCTTTGCCATGTGGGCGCTTCGCGCCAGCCCAAACATGTTCATCGAGCGGCCGGCGCGGGAATATCGCCACGACCCGGTTGCCACAGAACAGCGCATCGAACCGGCAGACAAGCCGCTCTTGGCGCGTTTGAACACGGCGATGGAGGAGGGCCTCTATCGCGAAACGGGTCTGACGGTCGGCAAGCTGGCCGATCAGTTGGGCGCGCCGGAACACCGCTTGCGCAAGTTGATCAATCAGGGTCTCGGCTATCGGAATTTCTCGAGCTATATCAATGCACACCGGGTCGAGGACGCCAAGGAAATCCTCGCCGACCCGGAACAGGCGCGCTTGCAGATCCTGCAGGTCGCGCTTGATCTCGGCTATGGCTCGATTGCCAGCTTCAACCGTGCCTTCCGCGAGGCCACGGGCGAGGCTCCGACCAGCTTCCGCCGCAAGGCGCTGATGGCGGATTAATCCAGAGCCGGGATCGGACCAAAAAATCCGTCGACCCGCACGACTTTTCCGTCCGCATTCAATTCCGTCACATCCATGCCGGGCATTAAGGGCGTGTCGCCCGAGGACACCAGCCATTCATAGCGGTAGCGGCGATTCTGCTCATTGAACCCGGTGGTACGTTTCGCTCTGGCATCGGGAATCCGCTTGCGGAAGGCATGAACCATCGCCTCGAACTCATCGATCCCGACGATGTAATTATCTGGATCCGCAAACACGACTTCGGGTGCCAGCGCCTTGTCCAGATGACCACGCACCTTGTCTGGATCCGTTTCATTCCAGGCGGCCATCATGTGATCAAGCGCTGCAGGGATATCGGTCATGCGATCACTCTTCTATTTTAAACGTCAGCCCGGCTTTTGCTTGCAGGCGCTCGATCAACCGGTCGCCCATCGCGGCCCCTGGCGTCCACACGCCGCCGCCGGTGGTTTGGCGGTCGATATCCTGAACCAAAGCTGCGGCGCATTCTGAAATCAGTTTCGAGGTTGAGCCATAGCCGGGGTCTTTGTCGCCCTGCACAGAGGCGCGCATCTCATTACCGGCATCATCCGAACCGATAAAAAGTACATCATAGAAGCCGGTCTCGCGCGCTTCCTTGTCCGGGCCTTCGCCGGGCTTGGGCAGGACAAATTGCTTTAAAAGCCAGCGCGTTGGCGCGATGGCCAGCATTACATTCTGCATCTTCTCGCGGCTGGCCGCCGACTTGGCGCGCTTTTCACCCTTGGGGCCATCGCCTGTCATCATGCGCTCATCATAAAGGAAGGCTTCGCCATAAGGATGGCCAGCCAGCGCATTGGTGCGGTGGACGTTCTTGGTGTTGATCGGGGCCATCACGAAAGGCGCGGTCCAGGATTGGGCCTTCTCATCATATTCAGCTTTAACCGAATGGGGCTGTTTGGGCCCCCGAGAACCCGGCACCAGCGAGAACGGGTTGGTCAGCAATTTGATAACGGACTTGTCCTTGCCCGCCGCTTCCAATGTCGCGGTCAGGCTGGCAGCGGTCCCGCCGGAAAATTCGCCCTTCATGCGCCTTACCCGGCCGCGTACGCGGGGCAGGGAATGACCCAGCCGGGCATTCGCTTCGCGTTGCAAATACCAGACGCCCAGATCAAAGGGCACGGAATCAAACCCGCAGGAAAACACCAGGCGCGCGCCGGATTTTTCAGCCTGATCCTGATATTTGACGATCATCTGCGCCATCCAGGCGGGCTCTCCGCACAGATCGACATAATCGGTGCCGGCTTCGGCACAGGCCGCCAGCAAGGGCTCGCCATAAAGCTGGTAGGGCCCCACCGTGGTCAGAATGACTTTGGCGCTTTCCGCCATCGCTTTCAGCGTTTCCGGCTTGCCGGCATCGGCGACCACAAATGGCACCTCGGCAGGAATGCCCATTTCATCGCGCACAGATGCCAGCTTGCTTTCCGAGCGCCCGGCCATGGCCCAGCTCAACTCCCCGCCCACGCCATAGGTCGTGTTCAGATATTCCGCGACCAGACGACCGGTGAATCCGGTCGCGCCATAAACCACGATGTCATAGGTGCGATCACTCATGAAAACCCCCTCGCTTTGATCTCATAGATCGCGCGGGCGTCGGCAGGGTCAAGCGATCAATTCAGGGAAAGTGATCTTAACTCCACCGTCACGCCGCCAAATCCGGCACGCGTATAAAGCCGCACAGGCAGGAAGGCCGTGCCCTCGGCGATCGGTGCAATCCACATCCGCAAGGGATGACGGGTCTCGCCCGGTTCCGGCCAGTCTTCCGGATCATAGCCGGAGATGGGTTCATAATAGGCGTCACAGACCTGCGCGTCGCCGCGCCAGCCGCGCGTGCGGATCGTCTCTGTGCCCCGGGAGGTGAGGTTGAGGTTATAGCGCTGCTTGCCATCAAAGACGGGAATTGAGCCCTCACAAGGCGCGCCCCCGGTCGCCGAGATCATTTCCGACAACAGCAAGGTTGCCGTCATCGGATCGACAACGCCCGTGCGGTCAAGCTCACTGGCCGGCGGATCACCCCAGGTGGAAAACTCCGGCGTGGCCGTTGAATGCGCGATCCCGCTTTCGAATGCGACATCAATGATCCGCGTTTTGTCTCCCGTGCGCTCGACATGGCCGTAAGTGGCCGGCGCGGGACCTGTCTCGGTGAACCGGCCGGCAACTTCAGACTCAATGGTGAAATCTGTAAAGAGCGCCGCCAGCCCGGCCGCCCTCACATGGGCGTCTGCGCGATAGTCCAACTCACCAATCTCGGCATTCAGCGCCACCCGGCCGACCCGGAAGACCAGAACCGAGGCGGAATAATCGGCTTCTATCGTGAGGCGTTCCGGCGGGTCCACGCGCGTATCTTGCGCTATGGCTGGCGCAAAGCTGCCTGACATCAGACTCAACGCGAACCAAAATATCCGGAACATAAGTTTTCGATCCTGATCAGCGAGGTGCAAATCTATCACCGGCTGATCGTCCGTCGAGTCATCGCGCTGGCGGTTTCAGCAGCCCGCCGATTGTCTGGGGCGAGCTGGCACCTAACTTGGCGCTCATGCGCACCATTCTTTTGTTTCTTCTTATTTGCCTTTCCGCCCCCGCCTTCGCCGAAGACGTGATCACCGTCACCGGCGACCGGAGCGGAGAGACGCTGAACGAAACCGCCCTACCGGTGACCGTGTTCGATGCGACCGAGCTGGTGGAAACCGGCGCCCAGCACCCGGCTGAACTGATCAATCAGGCGCCGGGCGCTTTTCTGCATCGCGGCAATGGCGCCGAACATCTGACCGCGATCCGCTCCCCGGTTCTAACGGGCGGGGCAGGCGCGGGCTCGTTTCTCTATCTCGAAGATGGCATTGCCCTGCGCGCGGCCGGATTTTCCAATGTCAACGGCCTGTTTGAGGCCCTTTCGGGGCTGGCAGGCGGGGTGGAAGTGGTGCGCGGGCCGGGACCGGCGCTTTACGGCTCCAACGCCCTGCATGGCCTCATCCATTTCCGCACGCCGGATCCGGGAAGTGCACCGGACTATCTGGAACTGGAAGCCGGCTTCTTTGGCCGGGTGCGCAGCAGCGCGATGGGCGTTATTCGCGGCCAACAGGCCGACACGCTGATCGGCCTCGCCGGTCAGCATGAAGACGGCTGGCGCGCTGACGCCGGGCTGGACCGGCTGGAAGGTCTGATCCGCGCCGATGGCCGTGCGGGAGAGATCGACTGGCGATTCACCCTGGCCGCCATCTCGCTCAATCAGGAAACCGCCAGCTTTATTCGCGGGGCCAATGCGTTCGAAGATCTGGCGGTCGCCCGCAGCAATCCCGATCCGGAAGCTTTCCGCGATGCCTATGCCGTGCGCGGGTCTCTGCGCCTGGAAGGCGCGCTGGACGCCCCGTGGCGCTGGACGCTGACGCCCTATGCGCGGGCCAATGCGATGGATTTCCGGATGCATTTCGTCCCGTCCGAAGCGCTGGAAGAAAGCGGTCATGCCAGCATTGGCGTGCAATCAGCTTTGGTTCGCGAAACGGCTGCGGGCCGGATCACGCTGGGCGCGGATATCGAGCGGACGCAAGGCTATCTTATCGAGACCCAGGAACGCCCGACCATTTTCTCCTTCGTGCAGGGCGATCACTATGATTATGAGGTCACCGCCACGGTCGCGGCGCTTTATGCCCAGACCCGCCAGACCCTGTCAGACCGGCTGACGCTGCAAGCAGGGGCGCGGCTGGAAACCACACGGTTTGAGTATGACAATTTCCTGCCCGCCAACACGGTGGGGCGGTTTTTGCGCCTGCCCGACCGCAGCGATGACTTCACCGTGCTGACGCCGCATATCGGTCTGGTTTGGCAGGTCGATGAAAACGCCGTTCTCTTCGGCCGTCTCGCCCGCGGCAGCCGTGCGCCGCAAACCGCCGAGCTTTACCGCCTGCAGGCCGGGCAGATCATTGATGAGATCGAGCCGGAAGTCCTCGACAGTGCCGAGCTGGGCTATCGGCGTCAGTTTGCCGGCGGCGGACGGATCGAGCTGGTCGGTTTTGTGATGCGCAAAACCAACGTCTTCTTCCGTGATGCGGATGGGATCAATGTCACTAATGGCGCGACCCGGCATCACGGGATTGAGTTCGACCTCGCCTGGCCGCTGACCGACCGGCTGGATGTGCAGCTGACCGGCACCTGGGCGGAGCATGAATATGATTTCACCCGCAATGTCGGCAATGCCAGCGAGGTGATCACCGAAGGCAACCGCATCGATACCGCACCGGAATGGCTCTGGAATGCGCGGCTGCGCTGGCAGGCCACCGATACCCTCTCGGGCGCGCTGGAATGGGTGCATGTCGGAGACTACTTCACCAATGCTGCCAATACGCGAAACTATGGCGGACATGATCTGTTGAATCTGCGTGCGCGCTGGGCCGTCACGCATCAGGTCGAGTTCTTTGGCACGATCCGCAATGTCACCGATGAACGCTATGCGGAACGGGCTGATTTTGCCTTTGGCAGCGACCGCTACTTCCCCGGTGAAGAACGCGCGGTCAGCGTCGGTGTGCGGGTGGTGCGCTAGGCAACCTTGCCAGAATTTAAGTCGAAAAGCGCTGTTATCTGATCAAAGCTTGCTCTGGGCGATCCGGAATTGTGGCTCTGACCGCATCCGGTGAAGGGGCAGGAACGGGGATCAGGAATGACATCCGCAACATCAACACTCCGCCTGTGCATTCTGGGCGGCCTCTTGACAGTCACGAATCCGGCAGCCTGGACCGCACAGTCCGGGGACGCCGGCCCGGAACACGGCGATTGGGGGGTGGAAATCCGCCATATCAGCGACACCATCGATCCCGGTGATGATTTCTACGCCTATGTGAATGACGGCTGGATCAACACGACCGAATTGCCGCCCGGCTTTTCATCTTTCAGCGAACCCTGGGTCAATCAGCTCGATATTCTCGATCGGGTGAACACGCTGATCCGCGATCTTGCCGACAATCCCGGAGACGATGCAGCGGGCCATCGGGTTTCCGACGTTTATCGCAGCTATCTCGACCGGGAGCGCATCGAAAACCTCGGCCTCGAACCTATTCAGGCGGATCTGGTGGACATCGAAGCGATCGAGACATATGAGGACATTGCCCGCTGGATGGCCGATCCACGCTCCAGCTCGATCTTTCATCTCCTGATCCAGCCACCCGTGGATATGCAGGGCGGATATGTTCTGGCGCTGGCGCAATACCGCGTCACCGGGCTGGGTTTGCCGGGTCAGGTGTATTTTGAAAGTGATGAGGACCGCTATCCGCAAATCCGGTCGAACTACCGGGATTATATCGCCGCGACGCTGACCCGCGCCGGGCTGGCAGATGCCGAAGGCCGGGCCGATGCGGTGCTGGCAATGGAGACGGAGCTAGCCCATCTGATGTGGGATTTTGCCCAGCTCCGCGATGCCGGGGCGGCCTTTAATCTGATCCCGATGGAGACGCTCGCCGACTATGCGCCCGGCTTTCCCTGGGAAACCTATATGCAGGCCCGCGGCCTTGACGGGGTGGAGACGCTGAATATCAGCGTGGGCGCGATTATCGAAACCGCAGCTGCGTTTGAGCGCTTCCCCGTCGACACCTGGCGGGCCTGGCTGGCCTTTCACTGGATTGACAACCACGCCGCCTTGCTGCCCGAGGCGTTTGATGCGGCAGAATTCGCTTTTTATCGCGGCAATCTCTATGGCGTGACAGAGCGGCCCTCGCTGGAAGAGCGCGCGATTGAATTCGTTCAATACCGCCTCGATGACGATGTAGGCGCGCTTTATGTGGACCGGCACTTTCCGCCGTCAAACCGGGCCTCGATCCAGCAAATCGAACACTATGTCCGTCTCGCCTTTCAAGAGAGGCTGCTGGCTACCGAGTGGATGGATGATGCCACAAGGGCCGAGGCCATGGAGAAGCTGGATGCCATCATCTTCGAGGTCGGCGAACCGGAAACCGGTATCAACTGGTCCGGCCTGGAGACGGATCCCGGCGATCTGATCGGCAATGTGCGGCGCATTGCCGAATACGAATGGGCGGCCCAACGCGCCCGCATCGGTCAGCCCATCTCCCGATATGGGGACTGGAATATGGGGCCACACCGGGTCGGGTTGGGATACCACCAGCAATACAACAAGATTTTCATCACGGCAGGCGGGCTGGAGCCGCCCTTCTTCGACCCCCATGCCGACGCAGCCGTCAATTTCGGGTCTATCGGAGCCACCATTGGACACGAATTCGGCCACGCGCTGGACGATCAGGGATCGCGGTTTGATTCCGATGGCGCCTTGCGCAACTGGTGGTCGGACTGGTCCCGCGAAGCCTATGAGGCGCGCACCAGCCGTTTGATCGAACAGTTCGGCGCTTTCGAGGTCCTGCCGGGGGCCAGCCTCGCTTCCCGCCAGATGATCGGCGAAATTGTCGGCGACCTGGTTGGCGCCTCAATCGGGTATCGGGCCTATGAATTATATGCCGAAGACCATTATGGCGGCGAACCGCCCGTACTGGATGGTTTCACCGGCGCGCAACGCTTTTTCCTGTCCGCCGCGCAGATTTCGCGAACCATTTCCAACGAACAGGCGTTGAGAAGCGAAGCCTTGCACGCGTCTCACCCGCCTGCGCGTTTCCGCATTAACGGCATCATGCAGAATCTCGATGAGTGGTATCAGGCTTTCGAGGTCACCGAAGACGATGCGCTTTACCTGCCTCCGGAAGACCGCGTCCGGCTCTGGTAAGCGAGCGCGCCAGGAGATCACGAAAATTCCAAGAGCGGATACCTTCTATATCGGCACTTGGCCTCCATATGGGAGAGGAAAGACAAATCCTGAGGAGTCCCCCATGACGCTGCGCATCAATGATCTTGCCCCCGATTTTCAAGCCGAAACCACGCACGGCCCGATCTCTTTCCATGACTGGATTGGAGAGGGCTGGGCGGTATTGTTCTCTCATCCCAAGGATTTTACCCCGGTCTGCACCACCGAACTGGGCTATGTCGCGGGTCTCTTAAGCGAGTTCGCCAAGCGCAATACGAAGGTCATCGGCATTTCGGTGGATACCGTCGAGGATCACAATCGCTGGAAGTCCGACATTCAGGATGTGACCGGCCATCCGGTGGATTATCCGCTGATTGGGGATCCGGATCTGGCCGTCGCCAAGCTTTACGACATGCTGCCAGCGGATATTTCCGGCGGTGCTTCTGGCCGGACGGCCGTTGACAATGCCACGGTACGCTCGGTCTTCGTGATCGGGCCGGACAAGCGCATCAAGCTGTCACTGACCTATCCGATGACGACGGGCCGGAATTTCGATGAAATCCTCCGCGTCATTGATTCCATGCAGCTGACCGCTGAGCACAAAGTTGCCACGCCCGCCCAATGGGCGCCGGGCGAGAAAGTCATCGTGGTGCCGGCGGTTTCCGACGAGGATGCGCAAGCAGCGTTTGGTCAGTTTGACCGCGTGAAACCCTATCTGCGCTATGTCGATCAACCCAAAAAGGGCTAATCGCGCGTCCGATAGAAATCGGATTGTTCTTTAAAGAGTGAACGGTAGACTCCCTCCGCGCCGGCCAGCGCGGACGGGCTGCCCTGCTGAACGATCTCGCCTTTTTCCAGCACCACAATCTCATCGCACAGGCGCAGCGTGGACAGCCGGTGGCTGATCACGATCAGCGTCACATCCTTGTCGGCCAGGGATTGCACGAATTCCGCTTCGGCAGCGGGATCGAGTGCGGCAGTGGGTTCATCCAGGATAAGAATGTCCGCCCCGGTGCGTAGCATGGCACGCGCCAGAGCCAGCCTTTGCCATTGCCCGCCAGACAGCTCGCGTCCATCAACGAAGAGCTTTGAAAGCTTGGTGTCCAGCCCGTCGGGCAGATCCTCCAGCACGGGCTCGGCGAGACCAGCCCTTGCAGCCGCCAGCCATTTAGCGCGATCCGTTTCGCGCAGACCCTCGCCCATGGCGATGTTTTCGCCAGCGGTCAGGCTATAACGCTGCGAGGGCTGGAAAACGGCAGAGGTTCGCGCGAGCCAAGCTTCGGGCGACCACTCTGAGGCGTCCAGGCCGTCCAGCGCCACCCGCCCGACCTGCGGCGCATAAAGCCCGGTCAAAAGCTTCACCAAAGTCGTCTTTCCGGACCCGTTCGCCCCGACAATCCCGAGCCGCGCGCCTGCCGGAATATTCAGCGAGACATTCTGCAAGGCCGCCCGTTTTGAACCCGGATAAGTGTAGGTGACGGCTTCCAGCTCGAAGCCCTTGCCCGGTTCTGGTCCGGCCTTGGCGATGCCCCTTCTGTGAGCGTCTTCGGTTTCCAGCAGGGCGTAGAGATTGGAGACGTAGAGCAAATCCTCGAACCCGCCGCTGAGCGTGGCGAGCAGATTGGTGACCGAGTTCTGGCCCTGCTTCAGAGCCGCGGCATACATGGTCATCTGGCCCAGCGTGATCGTGCCCAACACCGTCACCCAGGCCACCCAGGCCTTGCCGCCCAGGAAGAAGGTCGAGGAAATTACCAGCAACGCCACACCAATGCCGGTCTGGCGCGCTTGCAGTTTACGATCCTCGCCAAATAGCCAGTCATACAGCGCAGAATGCCGCTCGCGGATGGCCGGTTCCGCATCGGCGTGCAGGCGCTCTACCGCGGGTTTTTCCGCAGTCACCAACGATTCCCAATAATTGCGCTGGCGCATTTCCGGCGTGCGCCCGGTGTAAAAGCGGAAGGCCGATTCTGAAAAGCGCAGCTCGGCAACGAACAGCGGCAAACCGCCCGCCAGAATGATCAGGACCGCGAGTGGCGAGAAGGTGAAGAGGATCACGGCGAGCGACAGCAAGGTGACGAGATGCTGGCCGCTTTCGATCAGCCGATTGGCCAGATTATAGGGCCGTGCGCTGGCATGCTGGCGCGCCAGCAGAACCTGTTGCTGGATATCCGCGCGCTCAATGGTTTCCAGATCAAATCCGGCAGCCTTGTCCAGAATTTGCGTCGTTACGGCAAAACCCAACCGCGCATGCAGCATGCGTTTGAGAAAAACCAGCACGCGACGGATGGCCATTCCTGCGCCCAGCACGCCGGCTTCGGCCGCCACCCAGATCAAGGCTTGCTGACGGTCGGCGGCGGATTGCGTTTCGATGGCCAACACCACCGCATCGACCAACAGCTTAGCAATATAGGCCGCTGCCGCCGGCACCAATGCGAGCGCTATGGTCAAAGCCGCGATCAGCGCGGTCAAGCCGGGCGTGGTTCTCCAGACCATCGCCAATGTCCGCGCGGCATAGCCCAGCGCTTCGCGAAAGCCGGGGGCTTCCACATGCGCAAGGGACGGGTCGGCCTGGGTCATGAGTTTGGGCGCTTACTCCGCTACCTGCTTGGCGGCGCGGGCCGCTTCCACGCGCTGGGACATGATATTGCCCTTGTGCGGGAAAGGTTCGGCGGGCGCAGGCACGCCCATGAAAGGCGCCAGCTTTTCAAAGCCTTCGCCATTACAGACATTCAGGATCAACAGATCGTCCGGCCGGTCCTTGAAGTATTCTTTCACCTCAGCGACGTGTTTTTCATAAACCCAGACAAAGCGCTCCGGCTGGAAATTGTAACAGCCATAGACGGCTGATCTGAGCAGCTGCCGCATCAACAAATGGGTCTCCTCATCTGGATCATCGGTCTGTTTGAAGGCCGGCCGGTTAAACCAGTGATTCTGACAGGAGCGAAGCCAGCCGTCCCGATCGCGCACCGTCAGTATGAATTTCGAGCCCGGATATTGCTTGTCGAACTGCTGATAATAGGGCGCGGTCGTGATATCGGTCAGCCCGTCATAATATTTCAGCAGCGTCAGATCATACTGGCCATAGGCCAGCTCGGTGTAGGTGTCCTCGTCGATGGGATAGTGCGAAGTATCCCAGCCCAGCATCTGCAAACCAGCGGTTAGTGAACGCGTGCCGGTGCGCGACAGGCCCAGACCAAACACCATCGGCTTGTCCTGGGTCGCGCCATAGACATGGCGTTGATCATTCTCGGCCAGCCACTGGTCGAGATCCGCCATTGTGAAATCCGACTTTTCGTCCACGCCCAGCCGCGCCAGCTCGCGCTCGGCGATCTCCGGCAGGGCTTCAATGAAGGCGTGGGTTTCAGCCGGTGAGGCGTCCTTGGACACATGCTCACGCGCATATTGCACCGCGTGCTGGGCAATGACGAAATCATCGACCGGGCCTGACCTATCCGGCCAGTGCTTCATCGCGGACGACAGGCGTTTGAGCTGAACATGCGTGCGGCTGCGCAATTCACGCAGCGCATACTTCATGAAGACGTGGCGGTAGTATTGGAAATAATCGTGCAGGATGTCGAAATTGCGGAATTGCTTGCTCATCCGCAAAGGCTTCATCGCCAGATTGCGCAGGCGCGACTCCGGACGCAGCACATATTTCATATCATCCAGTGGCGGCTCTATGGCCGCCATGGCCCGCACCAGATCAATCCGCGTGATGTGCACCCCGCAATGCAACCGGCCCCGAAACCGGTCTGAGACATAAGAGTCGATATAGGCGGCATCGGTCTGCTCGATGAAGCCGCGCATATCTTCCAGGATCAGACAGTCCGCATCCAGATAAACCACATAGTCGCACTCATGCTCGATGCGCAGCATCTGGTTCACGCACTCGGTAAAGGGCCGCACATCATCAATGATGTGGATATTGTCGGGCCGGATATGCCGCTTGGCGAGCTCCAGAGAAACGTCGCGCGTGCGCTCGTCAATCTGCCGGAAAACAAGATCAATCTTGGTCATCGGCCTAATCCCCCCAGGCCATGCCGGCGTTAAATTCGCCAGCCAGTTCATTGAACAGCGCCAGATTGGGCGCGGACATTTCGGTTTTCCAGCGCATATCCAGACGGATATCGCCGGAATGCTTGGCGTAATAATTTTCCGTGCGCGGTGTCAGCTTCAAAATCGGGTCCGGATTGGCTTTGATCTGATCCCGCGCAGCAACAAATTGCGTGCCGGTATTGCCGCCCAGCGGATGCACCTCGTCTTCGGTGAAGTTCAGCATATCGTCTGAGTAGGGCAGGCCCGCCACCTCGCAGACACCTGAAATCACACCCGCCGGATCTGTGGCCAGTTGCTCATATTGAATGGCGATCTTGGGTCCGGGAAAGTCCTCGAACACGTCCCGGCTTGCCCTGATCTGCGCCTTCCAGGCGTCAATCTGTTCCGCTGCATCGCGTTCCGGATATTTCCGGAAGCGGGAGTTCAGCACCGCCCGGCCATCGCGCTGTAAGAAGATCAGTACGGCGGTATCGCCGCCCTCGATCAGCTCGGCAGAACGGGCTTTGATCCAGGCCAGATTCTTGGTGGAATCGACGATCACGCTGGCATCGACATGATCCGCGACTTGCCAGTAAAGCGGCTTTCCGTCCGGGTCCCAGTTGAATGTTGACCAGATCGGGCAGGCCTCTCCGCACACCTTGCAGGCGCGCTTGCGCAAGGGCTTTTTATCATCATGCAGGTAGCGGGCTTTGGCCCCTTCCCCCATGTAAAATCCGCCCTTGGTGCGGCCCATAATCATGCCGAGCAAGGTCGAACCGGAATGCCCGGCGCCACATATCATCACGCCTGTCAGACGTTGATCCCTGGTCATACGCGTCTGCCTGCCCAATCCCCGGATGCAAAGATCCAGAGAAAACTCCCCTCGCAACCGCCATGTTGGCGGCAACCGGCGCGCATGCGCAAGCGGCAATGGCGGTGGCCCGAATGAAAAAGGGGGTGGCAAGCCGCCACCCCCTCTCACACCGCAGGCAGACTTTGGCTACGCAGCCCGGCGGCGTGATTGCAGAGCCCAGGCTGCCATCAGCAACGCCAGGATCAGCAGCAGCGCACAGCTCAGCGGAAAGGCATTTTCCACGACCTGATCCCGGTCGATCCAGGTGATGCGCGACGGCGCAATATTCGGAGCCGGTTGTGCCCGGCTTGTGGAGGCCATCGGCTGATCGGCAGCAGGGGTCAGCGCCGATGGCTCATACCGGGTCGTCCGGTCGCGGACGATGACGGTTTCGCGCGGGCCGGTATAGACGGTCCGGGACGATCCGCCGGTGACCACTGTGGAAGACGGTGCCACCACCGTGGCGGACGGAGCCGGAACAGACACATCCACCGCCGCAGGCGTCTCTACCGCAGCGTCGATACGCGCCGTCGTCGTTTCGGCACGGGTCAGAATGCGGCTCACAGCCCCGGCGGGTTCGGCGGTGGCGGATATGTCCGCCGACGCATTGCGCTCGATGCGGTTTGCGGCCGCTGCGCTGGCTTCTGCCGAACCTTGTCCAGAAATCCGGCCTTCAGAAACACGGCTTTCAGAAACACGGGCGGCTGTTTGCGAAACGCTGCGCGCCTCACCGATGCGTTCAGCCTGGACAGTCGCCTCACTGGCGGCTTCGGCCGCGCCTTGCGCTTCAATCGGCGGCAGGCCCGGTGATTCAATCTCGCGGGCGTCAGCCGCCGTGCGGCGGGCTTCACGCAATGCGCGGCGCTCGCGCATCTGGTCGATCCGTGAGACCGGTGCGCCGGGGCGCAAGGTTGATCCGATCTGCGTCGTGCTGTTCAGATCTAGACGTTCAGACTGGATGCGGGTGGTGTCGTCCACCGTACCGGTGACCGATCCCACCTGAGCCGATGTATTTGCGGCAACCATCAGAGCGAAGGCCGCGGAAGAAAAAAGCATACGCATGGGAACCTCCCTTTGCTGTTTGTCCGGTCCGCCGTTTTGACAGGCCGTTCAATCAGACAACGAAGGCGGGTGCGTGTTTATTCCATTCCGCGCGGAGAAAAATCAGCTAGTCCCGTGCGCTCACGGTTCTCAGCCAGCTTTCTCCAATTAATCCATGACCATAGACTCGGTCTTTTCCGCGCCGCCCGAGATCCTGTGCGAGGCCGGTCAACGCATCCAACGCGGCGTCCGGGTTTGGCTGTTGGGTCAGGAGTTGCGACAGATAACCGGTCACAATCGGTGCGGCGAAGGAGGTCCCGCGCACCGGAAGGGCTGTTCCGGACACGGACGGCCAGATCATATCCATGCCACGCGCGGCAAAATCGACATGATGGCCCTGGATGGCCTCCGGCAGAACACGTTGGCGGCCATCCACGCCGGTCACCGCGATGACCGGATCATAGGCGGCCGGAAAAAGCGGTCGCGCATTGGCCCCGTCATTGCCGACAGCGGCAACAATCAAGCGGCCACCGGCAATAAAGCGCCGCACCGCAGCCTCCAGGGCGATGTTTTCCGGTCCGACAATGCTGATATTGACGAGCCGGACCTCGTTCTCGGCCATCCAGCCCAGGGCCCGGATCAGACTGTCGGTCGCACCGCCGGTCGACTGGCCGGCATAAAGGTCGGCGGCAAAAAGCCGGTTGCCGGGAATGACGCCATTGCCGGACACCATGATCGCGGCGACTTGCAGGCCATGATCATGTGGCACGACCACATCGCCGCGAAACGCGCGCGTCACGACCTGGCCCGGCAGGAACACTTCGGAATCCGCGGGCACGCCGGCATCTATCATCCCGACCGGCGCATGGCCGGTTAGCTGTGCAGGTGGAGAAAATGCCTGTGTGATCGCCCGGCCAGATGGGGAGTAGATATGATTGAGATCAAAAAACCCATCCGGATCAATCTGCCGCAATATCCTCAACGCCCGCTGCGCATTCATCCGGCCCGGCGCGCGTAAGCGCAGATAGCGCAAGCCCAGCGCGCCTTCGGTGCGATCCTCGATAATTGTAAAGCCGCGCGCCAATATCGCAGCCAGAACAGTCTCGTCCGGATCAATCGCAATGACCTCACCGCGTAACACGACAGAGCGTTGCGGTCCGCGTTCCAGAACGTCGCGATTGGCGCGCAGCAAGTCGTCCAGTGTTTCCTGACGCAGGTTTTCAATCTCCTCGAGTGCGCGCAAGTCTGCCCGCTCAAGAAGCGAATCCGGGCGTGTGAGCGGAGTGTCCGGCAAATCCGGCAGATCAACAGGCAGATCCACCTGCGCCATCGAGGGCGAGGATAGGGTGAGGATCATAATCGAGATCAATGTCGCAAGCCGGCGCATCGGCCACCTCCGCTCAATCCTGTCAATTTCCGGTCTTTCTTTATAACGTGTGGAAGAAATCATTTCTTCCATCCGTTGTCAGAGCACACGCATGTCCCGAAAAGATGCCGATTTCCGGGCCGAGTTAATGCATTATCTGCCGCGATTGCGGCGGTTCGCGCATTCCCTGACCCGGCATCCTGCGGACGGCGATGATGTTTTGCAAAGCGCACTTGAACGCGCGCTGAAGCGCTCGGACCAGTATGAGCCGGGCACGCGATTGGATAGCTGGATGTACCGGATCATCAAAAATGTCTGGATCGATGAAGTCCGGGCCCGCGATCGCCGGGGGGACACCTTCGCTCCGGAAGAAGCCGGCCTGGGTGTCGGGGCGGAAGATCCACAATTCGAGAAACGCACCCGGACCATGTCCCTCGAGCAGGCGATGACCACCCTGCCGGACGAGCAGCGCGTCGCGGTCTCGCTCGTTCTGGTCGAAGGCCTGTCCTACAAGGAAGCCGCCAGCGTGCTGGATGTACCGATAGGAACCTTGACCAGTCGGCTGGCGAGAGGACGTTCGGCGCTGGAAGCGCAGCTATCAGACGTATCAGAGGCTGGATCATGACCTATAGCGATGAAGACATTCTGGCTTATGTCGATGGCGAAATGCCGGCCGATGAAATCGCGGCTCTGGAGGCGGCGGCTGCGAACGATCCGGATCTGGCCGCCCGGATTGACCGGCAACATAAACTGGCCCGGAAAATCCATGCCCGCTATGCACCGATTGCAAACGAGCCTGTTCCCGAGCGGTTTGCAGATTTGCTCGGCGTCGAAGAGGCGCCGCAGAAACAATCCGCCTCGCAGCAGCTAAAGGCCGTCTTCGCCCGGCCTCTGGTGGCTCCGGCGGCCTCGGCGTTTGCCAGCCTCGCGCTGGGACTTTTCTTTGGTGCACAAGTCCTGGGACCAGAGCCCGGCATCACAGGAGAGAATAATCTCGCGGGCGCACAGCTGGCGCGGGCGCTCAGTTCCGAAACGGGCAATGCGGATTGGACCCTGCCGATCACTTTCCGCGACGAGGCGGGCCGCTATTGCCGGGTCTTCCAGGGCGCCGAAACCCGGACAAGCGGGCTCGCCTGCCGGACCGGTGAAGGCTGGGCTGTGGAGTTGCTCACCCGGTCACCCGACAGCGCGGCGGGCGGGTTTCAGCTGGCCGGATCGGCCCTGCCAGAAGAGCTGACCGCGGCGATTGATGCGCGGATCGAGGGCGATCCCCTGTCCCCGGATGATATTGTTTCTGCCCTTTCTGCAGACTGGATGGAATAAAACCGCC
Organism: Hyphobacterium sp.; assembly: GCF_965228115.1. Taxonomy (GTDB): domain Bacteria; phylum Pseudomonadota; class Alphaproteobacteria; order Caulobacterales; family Maricaulaceae; genus Hyphobacterium. The sequence goes on from NZ_OZ245794.1 coordinate 1,988,366, forward strand.
GGCCCGGCCGTTGTCCTCCCTGCAAGACGTCATTTGCAAAGGAGGATGTCATGCCGAAACCTTGTTTTCTTATCGCCCTTGTTGCGCCCCTGGGCGTGATGGCCATGGCTCCGGCGGAGGCGCAATCGCGCCATTCCACCAGCTTTAGCTATCATTCCAGCTATTATGAGGGCGGTTATGACCGGTACAGCTATCGCTATCACCGGACGGCCTGTGAAACGCGCCGCTCGGGCGGTCTCGGCCTCGGCGCAGTGATTGGATCCACCCCGATCCTCAGCGTCGATGTGCAACTCGGCGGCCGCTTCAATGACTGCGACCATCGCCAATATGCCTATGCCAGTGGTTGGTCCGCAGAATATCGCGAGACGGCCTATTGGGAAAATCCCAATACGGGGGCTCGCGGCGCGGTCCATCCCCGCGACTACTACCGAAGCAGCGGGCGCGCCTGCGCCAGCTTTGAATCGGAAAGCTGGTCAGGCTATGGCGATTATGACCGGGGCACGTTCGATATGTGCCGCAATGCCAATGGCGAATGGGAATTTGCCGGGTCGTATGAGCGTCGCCGCTAGGCACGCAGCCTTCCCCTAACCCAATTCTCCCCGACCAAACTGAGCCGGAGCATCGCCTCCGGCTCTTTTCTTTTGGAGAAACAGGAGAATGGAGCGGGCGATGAGATTCGAACTCACGACATTCACCTTGGCAAGGTGACGCTCTACCCCTGAGCTACGCCCGCTCAACATGGGGTACCGGCTGTTCGCCGGGAGGCGGGGTATATCGCGCAAACTGGCGTGGAAGGCAAGCGGTGAGTTTCAGCTAGCTCGAGAGGGTTTCCAGATAAAGATCGAACCGGTCCTGACCCCAGTATTTCTGGCCGTCCGCAATCAGGAAAGGCACCCCGAACACGCCATGTGCCGCGACCGCCTCCCGGGCTTTCAGCATCTCCGCATCAAGGGTTTTGTCACAAGCGAGCGCTTTTTCGTCGGGCAGGTCCAGATCCAACCCGTTGGCGATCTCCGCCAGAACGCCGTGATCGGCCAGATCCTTGCCCAATCCCCATCGCGCTTCAGACGCTTCCTGCGCGAACGCAAAGCCCTGCTCCTGCCGGTCTGCCCAATGAAAAGCGCGTTGCGGCAGATCGCCTTTGATCTCGAACGGATCCGGAAAGGCCAGGTCCAGACCGGCGCGCGCGGTCATGCGGGGAATGTCTTCCAGATAGTAGTCCAGCTTCGGCTTGGAGTCGGTGGGGTTGAAAAACGGCACCCCGTCCGGCGGTCCGGTGAAGGGAATGGCGGCGGGTTCAACGCTGGCCGCCTTCAGCTTGGCAAGGCCGATCCGCGAATACGGGCTGCGGAAGGCGAAAAAACAAACCGGCTGATCCATGACACCACTCCACTGATCTGCGCCAAGCTAGCGCAATTTCGCGCTTGATCCACCGCGCTGATCGCGCATAACGCCGCTCATGCCTGCTACCAAAACCGACCTCTTCGCTTATCTCGATGAATTGGGGATTGCCCATTCCACGCTGGATCACGCTCCGGTGTTTACGGTGGAAGAAGGTCAGGACATCAAGGCCAACCTGCCCGGCGGGCATACCAAGAACCTGTTCTTAAAGGACAAGAAAGGGCGGCTGGTCCTGGTCTCTGCACTGGGTGAGACGGCGGTGCGGGTTAATCGCCTGCACAATTTGATCGGCTGCCAGCGCCTCTCATTCGCCAAGGAAGAGATTTTGTATGACGCGCTGGGGGTCCGGCCCGGCTCGGTGACGGCGTTTGCGCTGATCAATGACAAAGCCGGGGATGTGACTTTTGTGCTGGATGCGGCCCTGTTGGCGACCAATCCGGTCAATTTTCATCCCTTGATCAATGATGCCACGACAGCCATTTCGCGCGACAATCTGTTAAAATTCGCCAAGGCGACCGGCCATGATCCGTTGATTGTGGATTTTTCGGCGCTCGCTAAAGACCCATAGGCTTGTAAAGGCGGGCCCGCCGCGCCAAGTAAAGCGCCAATACGAAATCTGCAGGAAAGACGCCGCCATGAGCGATCAATACAACATCACCCTGAACACCGGCCCCGCCCCGGCCAGCGAGCCTCAGCCCGAGGCCGGACTGGTCAAGGACGGCACCGATCAGGGCTTCATGGCCGATGTGATCGAACCGTCGAAACAGGTTCCGGTGATCGTCGATTTCTGGGCACCCTGGTGTGGCCCCTGCCGCCAGCTCGGCCCGGCGATTGAAAACGCGGTGCGCAGCGCAGGCGGGAAGGTGCGCCTGGTCAAGATCAATATCGACGAAAACCCCGGCATTGCCGGTCAGCTGCGGGTGCAGTCCATCCCGGCCGTGTTTGCGTTCAAGGATGGCCAGCCGGTTGACGGTTTCATGGGAGCCCTGCCGGAAAGCCAGATCAAGGATTTCATCAAGCGGATTTCCGGCGATGGCCCCGATCCAGAAGAGATCGCGGCGATCCTCGCGCGCGCTGAAGAAAGCCTGAACAATGGCGATCTGGGCGGTGCAGCGCAGGATTTCTCACTGGCCGCACAGTCGGACCCTGAAAATCCGGCGCCGATTGCGGGCATGGCGCGTGTTTTCCTGGCCGGTGGCGAGGACGACAAGGCGCGTGAAGTGTTACAGCACGTGCCAGAAGACAAGATGTCGGATCCGTCTGTCCAGGCGGTTTTAACGGCGCTCAAGCTTAAAGACGAAGCCGGCGATGCCGGTGAAGCCTCCGAGCTGGAACAGCGCGTGGCAGAAAATCCGGACGATTTCGACGCCCGTTTCGAGCTGGCCAATGCGTTGGCAGGCTCAGGCGATCTGCAAGGCGCGAGTGATCAGCTTTTTGCCATCCTCCAAGCCGATCAGGACTGGGAAGAAGGCAAGGCAAAAGCCCGGCTGCTGGAGATTTTCGAAGCGGCCGGCTTTGCCTCCGACGTTGCCAAGTCCGGCCGCCGCCGCCTCTCGGCCATGCTGTTTGCGTAAGCGCCACCCTTGGATTGGCGGGTCTGCAGCCCTAGTTGATAGGGTATGAGCCGTTTGCCCGATCACCTGCCACTCTTCCCGCTTGGAGGCGCAATCCTTCTTCCGGGAGAGATTTTGCCCTTGAACGTGTTTGAGCCGCGCTATCTCAACATGACCGACGACGCGATGGCGGCAGACAAGCTGATCGGCATCATCCAGACGCGCGCGGGCGGACCACAGGACAAGCCCTATCTCGAAGCGGTCGGTGGTGCGGGAAAGATTGTTCAGCATGAAGAAACCGAGGACGGCCGCTATCTGATCGTCCTGCAGGGCCTGTCCCGTTTTGTAATCAAGGACGAGCTGGACGAAAAAACACCCTATCGGCGCGCATCGGTCGACTGGTCGGTCTTCGAAGCCGATCGCCGCGCGCCCGAAGCCCTCATTGAAGCTGATCGTGACCGTTTCACCCGCCTCTTGCGGGATTGGTTTACCCAGGAACAGGTCCAGTGCGACTGGCCGACCGTCGAGGCCGCGCCCCTGGTGCGGGTGATCGACCAGATCGCCATGGCCGCACCCTTTGCGGCCAAGGAAAAACAGGCACTGCTGGAATCCGCCGACATCAAGGCACGCCACGACCTGATGCTGGCGATGCTCGAAAAGAAGCTGGCCGAAGGCGCGGGCGGCGCGTTGAACTGAAGCATTGACTTTATGTTTTAGTTAAAATAATAGTGCTTTCAGATAAATATTTATATCTGAAAGATAAGCTCCATGACCCCTTCTTCTCCTGCGATGCCAACACTCGTCCTCCGCGGTATTATTCTGTTGGCCTTTGCCCTGACCTTGCTTCATCAGCTGGGCGTTCTGCCGACAGAGGCGGAACGTGCGGGCTGGATTGGCCTGATCGCGCCAGTTTTCTATCTCTGGGCCTTCTGGGCCGGATCGGCTGTGTTCACCCGAACCACCCGGAAAACCGAATTCGGCCCGGCGCTCGTGGATGGCTTGAACCAAATGGGCGCGGGCCTGATGCTGGGGGCGTGGTTTGCGATTCTGGGTGAACCGGCCTTCCGGCACCTGACTGAAAACGGTTTCACCAGCCTGACAGGGCTGCAGACCGAACTGTCATTGTCCAACCTGGTGCTGGCCTTTACCGGTCTCATCCTGGTTTTGCTGGCCCAGCGAGGCCGGCAGCTTCGCGCTCAGCTGGATGCCATCGTCTGATGCCGGTTGTCGTCACACTGGATGTCATGCTGGCCAGACGAAAAATCCGCGCGCGGGGATTGGCAGAAGAGATCGGCATTTCCGAAACCCAGCTCAGCCTGCTCCGCAATGGCAAAGTCAAAGGCGTGCGGTTTGATACGCTTTCCAAGCTTTGCTTGATGCTGGAGTGCCGCCCCGGTGATATTCTCGACTATGATCCGGATCCGTCCGATCTCGATGTGGAAGATGACTAGCCTGAGCGCGTTGCCGCGCCTATGTGAGACCTATGACAGAGCCAAGCCAAACCCCGCCCAAAGATGTCGATCCGAAACTGCTGGAAGTTCTGGTCTGCCCGGTTTCGCGTGGACCGCTGGATTATAACCGCGAAAAAAACGAGCTGATTTCAAAACAGGCGGGTCTGGCCTACCCCATCCGCGAAGGGGTACCGATCATGCTGGCGGACGAGGCGCGCGAATTAAGCGACGCGGAGACAAGATGACCCGGCCCTGGCCCACAAAGCTGGATTTTTCGAAATCCCGCAAAGTGCTGACCATCGAGTTCGACGATGGCCAGACAGGCGAGATTGCATTTGAAACGCTACGCGTGGAATCCCCCAGTGCAGAGGTGCAGGGTCACTCTCCCGCCCAGAAGAAAATCGTTCTGGGCAAGGAGAATGTCGGCATCACAGCCGCCAACCCGGTCGGACGCTATGCTGTCCAGATCGTGTTTGATGATGGCCACGATACCGGGCTTTTCACCTGGGATTATTTGCGCGATCTGGCGGGGTTGGATTAGGGCGCTACTCCGCCGCCCGGTCCGCCGGAGAGGATGGCGCCGCCATCGGTTCCAGACCCAGATCACGCATTAAAGCGCCATCTTTTTCGAGATCCGGATTGGGCGTGGTGAGCAATTCTTCTCCAACAAAGATCGAGTTCGCGCCGGCCAGGAAACACAAGGCCTGAAGCTCGCGGCTCATACCTTCCCGTCCCGCAGACAGACGCACGACCGACAGCGGCATCATCAGGCGCGCGGTGGCAATCGCGCGGACAAAATCAAAACCGTCCAGCGGTTCCGATCCGCCCAGCGGTGTGCCGCCCACGGCGACGAGATGATTGATCGGCACGCTTTCCGGATGCGGATCCAGCGAGGCCAGCTCTACCAGAAGACCGATCCGGTCGTCCTCGCCCTCGCCCATGCCGATAATACCGCCACAGCAAATGTTGATCCCCGCCTCGCGGACTTTGCCCAGCGTATCCAACCGGTCCTCATAGGTGCGCGTTGTGATGACCGAGCCATAATATTCGCGGCTGGTATCAAGATTATGGTTGTAATAATCGAGCCCGGCAGATTTCAGGCGTTCCGCCTGACCGTCTTCCAGCATGCCCAGCGTGACGCAGGTTTCCAACCCTTCCGCCTTTACGCCCTCAATCATGGTGCAAACAGCGTCCACATCGCGATCCTTCAACGAACGCCAGGCCGCGCCCATGCAAAACCGGGTCGCCCCGCCCGCCTTGGCCTGACGGGCTTTCGCCAGCACATCCTCGACCGGCATCAGCTTGGAGGCTTTCAACCCGGTTTCGTGGAAGGCCGATTGGCTGCAATAGCCGCAGTCTTCCGCACAACCCCCGGTCTTGATCGACAAGAGTTGGGATTTTTGCACCTGATTGGCGGCATGGTGTTGGCGATGCACGCTTTGTGCGGCAAACACGAGATCATTAAAGGGCGCGCGGTAAATCTCTGCGGCGTCCTGATGGGTCCAGTCGAAACGTGGCGTCGACAGGGTTGCAATATCGAGGGGGTGTGCCGGCATGGTGCCTCATCCAATGTCGTCTGACGCAGAGCCTAGGAAGAGCCTGATCCTGCGGCAAGCCGCAAAAGGCCTGTTCTGGCTGCTCTTTGCAGCCATCACGGTGATTGCGCTTCTGCCGGGGCCTGCCGCGCCGCCGCGCCTGCTGGGCACGGACAAGATCGAACATGCCGCCGCATTTGGCGTGTTGAGCTTTCTTGCCGCCTTTGGCTGGCGGGGATTGCCGCTCTGGTTTGTCGCCCTCGCCCTGTTCACCCACGGGGCCGTGATCGAGCTGGTCCAGGGCTCCCCCATCCTGCAGCGCACGACCTCTTTTGCGGATCTCGCCGCGAATGCGGTGGGCATTGCGCTGGCGCTGATGCTGATCTGGTTTCTGGGGCTGCGCCGCCGATGACGCGCCCGCCCTACACCCCCTTTTATCACGGTCCGCCGCGCTTTGAGGTTGGCCTGCGCCGGATCGCGCCGGAGCTCTGGTTATCCCCCGACCCGGAAGAACACTGGCTGGCGTTGAAATCAGAGCGGCTGGATGCCGACCCGTCTCTTTATTACCGCGCGCGGGAAGACGCGGCCGAGGCTGAATTGGAAACACTGGAACGCATTGAATCTGCTATGGGGAACACGCGGTCTGACCGGGTTGAGCCTGCCCTGATCGCCGCCGGCCGTCTGGTGTCCGATGATCTGGTGGTGATGGAAAATCATGGGGCGGGTTGGGTTGCGACCAGCCTTTTGCTGACCCAGCCCACTTTCTTTTCGCTGGGCGACAGTTTTGATCGCGAGCTGCATCAGCTTCATGCGCCCGTACCGGGCGGATCTCCTGATCTGGCGGGCAAGATCACCCGCGTTTTTGACCGGATGCCGGCAGGAGAAGTGTTCGAGCGCTTTAACTGGACGGTCCAGCTGGGCGAAGAACGCTGGTGGCCCCATGGCAGCGCGATGCGGGATCAACTTTCCAACCTGCCGCTGGATCAGGCGATCAATGTTCTGACCCTTCGCGTGGAACGCCAAACCCTCATTCGCCTTGAAAAAACCAATGCGATCCTGTTCTGCATCCGGGTTTGCCTTGATCCGCTGCGCGAGGCTTTGGCCGCGCCGGAAGACAGAGACGCGTTCGCCAAAAACTGGCGCGCCGCGTCCGACGATGCGCTGGCCTATAAGCGCTGGGGGCAATTCAACGCTCATGTCGAAGCGGCCCTGGCGGCCCTGCAAACCGCATAGAAAAAGGCCCCGCCGGAAGACGGGGCCTTGATCCAATCGCTGCGGACCAGACTAGCCCTTATAGCTGGGATCGTTCGGGTCCGACGGGTCGGGTTCACCCGGCCCCGGCGGCTCTGATCCCCAGACATCGCCATTCCAGTTTGGCGGCAATTCGCCGGTTTTGTCGAAGCGCTTGGTATAGGCCACCACAACACCCGACAATAGCAGAAGGGCCACAACATTGGGCAGCAACATGGTTGCATTGGCGATGTCCCCGAAGCGCCAGAGCCCGGCCACATTGGTGATCAGCGTGCCGCCAAAGGCCACACCCACCCAAAGAAAGCGGAAGGGGCGCGCGGCCCAGTCGCCGACCACATAGGTCGCGCATTGTTCCGCATAATAGGACCAGCCGATAATTGTCGTGAAGGCGAACAGGCCTTGCGCCGCCAGGATGACCCAGGCCCCGCCCGGCATGCCCTCCGCATAGGCCGCGGTGGTAATCGCCGAGGCTTCCAGATCCGCCGATTGCCAGGCATAGGACACCACACCGCCCGCAGACGGGTAGGCGCCTTCCACCACAAGGATGACCAGCGCCGTCATGGTGCAGATGATCATCGTATCGATGAACACGCCCAACATGGCGATCTCGCCCTGCTTGACCGGGTTTTTGGTCTGCGCCGCCGCGTGGGCAATCGGGGCCGAGCCCTGACCGGCCTCGTTCGAGAACAGGCCACGCGCCACACCGGCGCGGATGGCCGCCAGAACGCCATAACCGGCCAGACCGCCGCCCGCTTGTTCCCAGCCAAACGCCCCGCCAATGATCTGCATGAAGGCCATTGGAATGTGCCCGGCATGAGTGACCAGCACATAAAGCGCGGCGAGGATGTAGGCCGCTGCCATGAAGGGAATGATCTTGCCCGCGACATTCCCGATCGACTTGATACCACCGATGATGACGATGAAGACGAGAGCTGCGAGCACCAGGCCGACCGCCCAATTGGGAATATCAAGACCCAGGGTCGATCCGGCTTCAACGGCAGACTGGGTGACGGAGTTGGCCTGAATGGCACCGCCCGTGGCAACCGCCGATAGGATACAGCCGAGGCAGAACAGGATGGCCAGCCAGGACCAGCCCTTACCCAGGCCATTCTTGATGTAATACATGGGTCCGCCATGGAAGTGGCCGTCCGGGTGTTTCTCCCGGAACCGCACAGCCAGGCTGGATTCGGCATAGGCGGCGGCCATGCCGAACAGGGCCGTCACCCACATCCAGAAGATCGCGCCGGGTCCGCCCAGCGTGATGGCGGTTGCTACGCCAGCGAGATTACCCGTGCCGACCTGTCCGGACAACGCTGTAGACAAGGCATTCCAGGGTGAAATCTCACCCTCGCCCGTGCCTTTGCGGCCGCTCCAGAGTTCGCCAACCGCCGGGACCAGCCGGCGCAAGGGCCGTCCGCGCAAGAGGACCATGAAAATCAGGCCGGTGCCCAACAGGGCGATGGTGATAATCCCGACGGGCAGGATGCGCGTATCGCCCCAATTGCCGCCCCAGAGAAAATCACTGAAGGTTGTTGCTGCGTTGAAAAAGGCGTCCATACCACTCCCCAAGACTTACCCTGCGGGGAAGCTAGAAGCCTCGCGGGGAAATGGAAATGTTTTTCTGGCAGGAAATGACAGTCTTGTGACCGGGCCGGGCCTAGCGCACCTCGATCGAGAACACCCCCCACACCCAGTCGCTATCATCTGTTTCAGCCAGTGCTGAATCGGTATCGCGCGGCCAGACAAGCATGGCCGGGCCAAACCCGCCGAGATTGAGCGCATCGCCGTCCATGCGGATGGCGAGGATCACATCATGATCATTGATGGCGCTCAGCGGAATATCGCGCTGATACCCGTCAAGCGCGGTGACCGTGATCGATGTGCCTTGCGGGTTTGCCACGGCGAGCACATCGCGCAGAAGCGGTCCTGAAAACGTCCGGGTCTCCCCGCCTTGCGGATACGCCACGCGCACCGTGTGCTGATCCATATCCGCCAGGCTGGCAAAGGGCATCACGCAGGCCGTTTCGAACTGAATGCCATAGGCCCGGAAGAGCGGCTCGGTTTCCGGGTCGACAGCGCCCCGGTCAACCGTTCCGATCGCGCCATGAATGGTGACCAGATCGCCCCCTTCGGCAAAGTCCGGATCCGCCGAACAGGCAGCCAGACTGATTGCCGCTGCCAGAACCATTAGTAACCGCAACACGCCTTGTCCTTTCCCGCTGCTCAACCTGTAAGATAGCTGAGTCGCACCGCTGCGGGAATGCAGATCGGGATGACAAGGCGTGTTTTTCCGGATCAATCGCCGGGATCAGCTGTGGGGCCTCCATCCAGATCGAAGGCATAAACCAGCGTTGCCGGTATAATTATAGATATTCAAACCCCCGGCCTGACCAATCGGGTCGCGCTGTAAAAAGCGCCCAAAGCCGGGATGATAGGCCCGGTTGCGGTTGCCTGTCCCCGCGATACCCGCTTTCGCGGGCACAAGAAGCGGGGATCTGACGCGCACTCCATCAGGTCCCGGATCAAGTCCGGGACAGGCAGCCAGGGCCGCCCGGCATAGCGGAACAGGCCGTGATTGTTTGCGCCCTGTTCGCCATATTCACCTGCCCTCAACTTGATTGGGGGTCAAAGGTGTTGATGTCGCCCTGGCGCGCGCCGGTGTCGTCATAATACGCCACCACAGAGCCGCGCTCATCGGTCCGGGCTTTCGCCCGCCCCGCCGGAGCCGTGAGCGCAGCGAGCTGGCGCGAGGCAAAAAGTGAAGCATTCAAGCTGACGGAAGCAGGCTGCCCGCCTTCGCCCTTCGGGCTTCGGCGCGGCATTCTTCGCTGACGGCGTCAGCGAAGAATGGTGGAGCTAGGCGGAATCGAACCGCCGACCTCGTCATTGCGAACGACGCGCTCTCCCAACTGAGCTATAGCCCCGACCGATTGGGAGGCGGTTCAATAGAACCGGGCGGAAAAACCGTCAAGCCATTGCATCCCGTCGCCAGCCTGCGCATATCAGCCTGACGGCTTGCCGCCCGGCCCCGACAGGGGCTAGAGCAGAGCAGGCATTATCCAAGCGAGGTTGGCGGCCAATTTCATGTCTTTTTTTGATGCCCTGATTGTCTACTTCATCGATCCGATCCTGTTGCTTTTCCTGATCTTGTTGATCGTTTCGATCATATTGAGCTGGCTGATCAGTTTTCAGATCGTCAATCCCTATAATCCGGTAGTCGGATCGCTCTACCGGATGACGTCCACATTGACCGAGCCCATCCTGCGCCCGATCCGGTCGATCCTGCCTAATCTGGGCGGGCTCGACTTCTCGCCCTTGATCGCCATCCTGGTGGTTCAGTTCATCCGCGGCTGGCTCTTGCCCCAGCTGACAGCGGTTCTCTAGCCGCGGGACCGGACATGACCGCAAGCCTCATCGACGGAAAAGCCATCGCCCAGGCGATTGACGAAAAAGTCGGCCAGGCGGCCGCCCAGATTGCCAAGGTGATCGACCGCAAGCCCGGCCTGGCGGTCGTGCTGATCGGCGAGGATCCGGCCAGCCAGGTCTATGTGCGCAACAAGGTCCGGCGGGCAACAGCCGCGGGAATGGCGTCTACGGAAATCCGTAAACCTGCGGATATCACACAAGAAGACGCCATCTCGCTGGTCCGGCGATTGAATGAGGACCCGACCGTGGACGGCATATTGGTGCAGATGCCGCTTCCCGGCCACATCGACGCGGGCGCGGTCATCAACACGATTGATCCGGACAAGGATGTCGACGGGTTAACGGCCATTAGCGCCGGACGCTTGCTGGGCGGAGAGCCGGGCTTGCGGCCGTGCACGCCTGCCGGGTGTGTCTTGCTGGCCGAGCAGGCCATGGGAGATCTGACGGGCAAGAACGTGCTGGTCATTGGCCGCTCTATTCTGGTGGGAAAGCCGGCGGCGCTCTTGTTTCTTGAGAAAAACTGCACGGTGACGATTGCGCATTCGCGAACAAAAGACCTGCCCGGTCTTTGCCGGCAGGCAGACATCCTGGTGGCGGCAGTGGGCCGGCCGGAAATGATCCCCGGCGACTGGATCAAGCCAGGCGCCTGCGTGCTCGATGTTGGCATCAACCGGGTGGAGGCTCCGGAAAAGGGCGAAGACAAGACCCGGCTGGTTGGTGATGTGGCGTTTGACAGCGCCGCCGCGAAAGCCGGGTGGATTACCCCGGTTCCCGGAGGAATCGGGCCGATGACGATCGCCATGTTGCTGCGCAATACGATTTCAGCCGCAGCCGCCCGAAATGGCCTGACACAGACGGCTTTACCCTGACAGCTTCAGCGTGATTTTGCGCTACGTGTAAACGCTCGTTTAACGAAATCGGCAGCACATTGTCATTGCTGGGAAGAAGGGCTGAGTATGTCTGCTTTGAATGTGTTGCACGTCGAAGATGATTTTGCCGATGCGTTGCTGGTGCAGAACACGGTCTTTGAAGCTGGCGACTATGAAATTGGTTTCGAAGTGGCTCGCAATCTGGGCGACGCCAGGCGCAAGCTGAAACAAAAATGCTATGATCTGGTGCTTCTCGATTTGCGATTGCCGGACTCGCTCGACCCGCGGGATACATTCGACAGCGTGAAAAACATGTGCCCCGTGACTCCCATCGTTGTGTTGTCCGGGTCCGTGCGGGTGGATAGCGGCATGTTGCCGGAGGAAATTACGCAGTTGGATAAAAACCGGCATCTATGCGGACGTGTGGCGGGCCCGAATTCTCTCGCCCAGATCTTGCGGGATTCGGCGTGTGGCGATGAGTTCGAAGCGGTCTAACCCGGCATTTAACTGAATTTTGGCGCTTTTATGCCAGCCTGACCCTTCCTGAGATCAGTCGAAGGGGCCAACGGGCCATGGACGTTTCTGTAATTATTCCGACCTTCCGGCGGCCGGACGGTTTGCGACTCGCGGCTGAGAGCGTGTTGGCGCAGGCCAATCCTTGCGGCCTCAAAGTCGAGCTGGTGATTGTCGATAATGATCCCGCCGGTTCCGGACTGACCACCGCCCAGGCGGTGGCGAAATCAGCGGCGTTTCCAGTCAAGATCGTCCCCATGCCCGAACCCGGCGTGGCCAATGCGCGCAATGCCGGGCTGGAGGCCGCCTCAGGCGAACTGATCGCTTTCCTCGATGATGATGAGGAAGCGCCGGCAACCTGGCTGTGCGAACTGGTCGGCACGCTCCGCTTTTACGAAGCCGATGCGGTTTTCGGACCTGTCCGGACCCGCTTACCGGACTCCTTGACCCATCATCGTGACTATTACCGCGAATTCTTCGCCCGCTCGGGGCCGGAAGAAAGCGGTCACATTGATCACTATTTCGGATGTGGAAACTCGCTGATCCGGCGGGCGGCCTTACCGTCGGCGCAGCCTTTTGATACCTCCCGGAATACAATTGGCGGCGAAGACGACCTTTTGTTTGCTCAAATGCAGTCTGCCGGGGCTGTCTTTGCCTGGTCGGCAGAAGCCTGGGTCTGGGAAGACCCGCTGGAACAGCGCACCACGCTGGATTACACGCTGAAGCGCGCCTTCGCCTATGGCCAGGGGCCGAGTGCGGCTTGTGCCTCCAACCGGCCGGTCAATCTGCCGGGCATTGTTTTCTGGATGGTGATCGGAGCGGGGCAGGCGGTGGTCTATGGCGCGCTGGCCGGTGTGTTGTGGCTGGTTCGTGCCCCGAACCGCGCCCATATGCTGGACAAGGCGGCGCGCGGCCTGGGTAAGGTGTTCTGGGGTGGTCCGTTCAAGCTGGGCTTCTATGGGACCGCGGCCAGCTAGGCGGCTTTTTCTTCGCTCAGCGTTTTCAGCAAGCCTTCAATCGCCGCCAATTTAGTCCGGTCCGTATCGGCCTTGGCTTCTGCCAAACCGCCTTCCGAGCGGATCAGCCGAATGGCTTTTTGTTGCGCCTCGGCCGAACATTTGCCGGCTGGAATGGCATGGCAGGTGACCAGTTTCAGCAGGGAGGCCGCACGGTCGAGCGCGGGTTGATCGCTGGCGGCTATCGAATCGAGAATCCTGGAGCGTTCCAGCAGTTTTTGACCGATCTGATCAAAAGCAGACGACAGGCTCTGGCGGTCATCGCCGGGATAACTCCCTTTCAGCGCTTTCGACTGCAGCGCGGTCAGCCGGTGCAGACGGTCAATCGGCCGGCCCTCACCGGTGACAAACCAGCTTTCAGCTTTATGCGCGCCCAATGCCGCGCGAATATAGCCTGCCAGCTTTCGCTTGTTCTGAGCCCCGACAATATTTTCTTCCAGCGCCAGAAGCTGATCGATCTCCTGGTCCGGATCGCTGCAGGTTTGAAGGAATTCGCCAATCGTTTCCGGTGTCAAAAGCCGGGCAGACCGTTTGGCGAACGCATCCTGCAAGGCATCGGCCGACAGGTCCGGGCCCTGCGCCATGACCAGTTTTTGCGCCAGGCGCCGGGAGAGCTTCACCTCTTCCATCACATTGTCCGGAATCAGGCGGCGCGGCCGGCGCAGGCGCTCCAGCAGCGAAATCGCGATCATCGTCTTGCAAGACGGCAAATCGCCAGCCGATATCAGGCCGGTCAGCGTACGCGCGGAACACGGGGCGCCCGCGAGCGCCTCGGTCTCTCCGGAGCCATCAAACATGTCGGCCAGGATTTGAACCTCATCACCCAGCTCAGTTACCGGGCCGAGAACGGTCATCAAGCCCGTCTCGAAACCCAGGATCTCCGCGATGAAGAGGTCCAGTTGCTCCAGGGCAATGGCCCGCGCATCATCGGCCTCAGGCAGGTCATTTGTGAAGCCGATCAGCACTGCCAGCTTGTCGCCATAGCTGCGCTCATCGGCTAGACGGTCGGCGATCCCGGCGCGGATTTTGTAAAGCGCATTTTTCTGAGCAAAGGCGCTGACCAGTGCCGCATAGCTTCTATACTTGGAAAAGCGTGGCAGCTTTTTCGCCTTGTTATCGCGATATATCCGGTCAAACGCCTTCTGGGTCAGCTCGTTGAGCTGTTTGACATAGGCATGAACGGTGGAATCCCCGTCCTTGGCGCTGGCGACGGCCACTTTCTGTATGGCGTGCTGTAACTCCGTGCCGCCGCTTTCCAGATCCTCGGCATGATCAGGCGAATGCAGAAGCTCCATGGGCGAGACCTGCTTGCGCACGAACCATTCCTGCATCACCCGGCTCATCGTATCGCGGGCGGAGGCATTGGCGAGATCTTCCGGCGAGACACAAGGCAGCGACCCGTCGCCATCCTTGTCATCGTCCAGCGCAAAGCGCTCGGCGCCTTCCTCCAGAATGGTCGTTGACCGGAAAGTCCGGCTATCCTCGTCAAAACGCTCCTTGGAAACACGAACCGATCCGGACGGCAGGGTTGTCAGCAATGTCCGGGCGAATTCAATCGCATCTTCCTTGTCCGAGCGCGCCTCGGCGAGGCTCCAGCCGGCTTTGCGATGCTTCTTGACGAAGACTTCGTAATGGATATTCGCTGACGCCATATGGCGCACTCCGGTCGAAATCAGGCCGCAAAAATGCCACTGAAACATTTAAGGCGTGGTGAACCCTAACGCTTTGCCTTCACTGGGAGTGTGGTTAAGGTCAGTCGGGGACAAGCTTGGAGGAACGGCAGAATGGCCACAATCGCACTGGTCGATGACGACGAGAACATCATCACCTCGGTGTCGATATTCCTGGAGGGTGAGGGCTATAATGTGCGCACCTTCAATGAAGGCGCAACGGCGCTGGAAGAGCTGACAGCCAATCCGGCAGATCTTGGCGTTTTTGACATCAAGATGCCGCGCATGGACGGGCTCGAATTGCTGCGGCGTCTGCGTCAGACCTCCAACATGCCCGTGATTTTCCTGACCTCGAAAGATGACGAATTCGACGAGGCGCTGGGGCTCAATCTTGGCGCGGATGATTATATTACCAAGCCGTTTTCCCAAAGGCTGTTGGGTGAGCGGGTCAAGGCTGTGCTTCGCCGCGCCCGTCCGGATCCGGCCGGCGAGCCGGGCGGATCTTCCGGCGATTCCAAACCGATACTGCGCGGACGTCTGTCTCTGGATCCGAACCGGCATTCCTGTTCCTGGGAAGGTGAACCAGTCCGCCTGACCGTGACCGAGTTCCTGATCCTGCAATCGCTCGCTCAGCGCCCCGGCTATGTGAAGAGCCGCGATGCGCTGATGGATGCGGCCTATGACGATCAGATTTATGTCGATGACCGGACAATCGACAGCCACATCAAACGCATTCGAAAGAAATTCAGAGAAGTCGACAAGACGTTCGACGCCATCGAGACCCTTTATGGTGTTGGATACCGTTACAAGGAAAGCTAACCGCGCGCTGGCTCCGGTTCGCCGGGTTCCTTTTTCGCCGCGTCTGGCGTGGATTATTCTTGGCGCGAATGGTCTGGCCCTGCTGATTCTGGTAGTCGGCATGCTCGCGGTTTCCGAAACGCGGCGCGGCCTGGTGAATGCCAAAATCGAAGCTTTGCGGGTTGAAAGCGAGCTGATCGCCAATGTGATGGCGGAAGGGGCCGCCATTACCGAAGAAAGCCCCCGCCTGATCGAGGGCGATGCGCGCCTGTTACTGCGCGATCTTTATATGCCGCGAGAGGTGCGGGCCCGCATCTTCAACAAGGCCGGGCAATTGGTGGCAGATAGCCATCTTCTGGCAGATCGGGTCGATGTTATTGAGCTGCCCCCACCTGGCGAAAGCCTTCCGACAGATTTGGCAGAAGATGCCCGCAGCCTGCTGACCCGCGTCCTGGACGGGTTTGGCAACTGGTTCCGGACCGAGGAAGAACGCGCTGCATTGGAGCGCACCCTGGAAGATGAGGTGCAAACCGCCATCGGAGGAGAGCCCGTCGCCGGTGTGCGCCGTCAGCCGGATGGCTCACGGGTGGTGTCGGTGACGGTCCCGATCCAGCCGGTCCGCGCCGTGGTTGGCGTGGTCACGCTCGAATCCTATGATCTCGACGCGGTCATTGCCGAGGAGCGTCAGGCGCTTTTCCCCTTCATTCTGATGGCGGTGATTGTGAGCATTCTCAGCTCCTTGACCCTGACCACCTTTATTGCCCGGCCCATTCGCCGGCTTGCCAAGGCCGCCCGCCGCGTCCGTCATGCCAAGGGGCAACGCGTGGAAATGCCTTCGCTTGCCGGCCGGCGGGACGAAATTGGCGAGTTGGGAGAAGCGCTGCGGGAGATGACAGCGGGCCTCTATGATCGCATGGATGCCATCGAACAATTCGCTGCCGATGTTGCGCATGAGCTTAAAAATCCACTGACCTCGATCCGGTCGGCTGCCGAAATTCTGCCAAAAGCGAAAAATGAGGAGCAGCGCGAAAGGCTTCTGGCCGTGATCGCTTCGGATGTCCGGCGAATGGATCGGCTCATCACCGATATCTCACGCGCCTCGCGGCTGGATGCAGAGCTGGCCAGGGAAGGAGTCGGACAGGTCGATCTGGTCGCCCTGATCCGCGATTCTGTTGCCGCTTACCGGACGGCCCGCGACGAAGGCCCCGGAATTACGTTTGAAACCCCGCTGGAACAGGCGCTTGTGGAGGGCCGGGCGGCTCCGCTGGGTCAGGTGTTGCGAAATCTGATCGATAATGCGCTCACCTTCTCTCCCGCCGACGGCCATATCCGGATATACCTCGAAACTGGGCCGAAAGACCGGTTCACGCTGCGGGTTGAGGATGACGGTCCGGGCATCCCGCCGGACAATCTCGAAACGATCTTCAAGCGGTTCTATACCGAACGCCCGGAAGGCACGGCCTTTGGAGCCCATTCCGGCCTGGGCCTGGCGATTGCCCGCCAGATTGTGGGCGTTCACGGCGGCACGCTGCGCGCGGAAAACCGGACCGCCGAAGACGGGCGGGTGATGGGTGCCCGCTTTGTCGCGACACTTTCCCAGGCTGCGCTTTTGTGACGCGTGCGTGAAGAAAGAGCTTTTCGATACCTCCTCTCCGAGATTTAATAATGGCACCTTGGGGTGAAAGATGATCGGCTTTTTGATCGTGACACACGGAGATCTCGCACGCGAATTCATCGCGGCGACGGAACATGTCGTGGGACCGCTCGAAAACTGCGAGGCCATTTGCATTGGCCCGGACGATGATCTGGCTCAACGCCGCAATGATATCCGTGACAGGATCGCCGCACTGGATAGTGGTTCCGGCGTTTTGATTTTGACGGATATGTTTGGCGGCACGCCGTCCAACCTTGCCATCTCCCAGATGGTCCGCGGAAAAATCGAAGTGCTGGCGGGGATCAATCTGCCAATGATGATCAAGCTGGCAGAGTCACGCGAATTGATGGACGTCGGTTCGTTGGCCGAGGCCGGCGAGGCGGCTGGACAACGCTATGTGGCGCGCGCTGTTAAAGTGCTGGAAAACGCAAGCTGATGCCGCTGTCAAAAGCGGTCACTATTATTAATGAAAGAGGGCTTCATGCCCGCGCTTCGGCCAAATTTGTCGAGCTGGCAGCGAATTTTGACGCCTGCATAGAAGTGCAGCGTGGCGAGGAGCGCGTCGAGGCGTCCTCCATCATGGACCTGCTGATGTTGGCCGCGGGCCCGGGTACAGACGTCATCCTGCACGCAGAAGGGTCTCAGGCTGAAGAAGCGCTCGAGGCGCTGTCTGAACTTATCGCCAACAAGTTTGACGAGGCCGCCTAGCGGCCCTCTCCATCCGGACGTGGCGTTTCCTGGCCCGAAGACAGGAAGGGGTCAGCTTCATCATCGCTGGCCGAGGGTTCCTGCGGGGTTTCGGGATCTTCACTTTCGGCCGCTTGCGTGTCGCCGCTTGCCGTATCCGAATCCTCTGCCGGGATGACCGCGTCTGGCGAAATCTCCGGCGCAGCGCCGATCTCCCCGGCCTCGGCCGCTTCCGGGGCGTCGGGCGCGGGTGTGGCATCGCCTGCGTCCACCGGTTCGCTTTGCGCGGTCTCTATTTGTTGGGGCTCCGCTACGGCGTCGTCGTCAGCTGTCACCAGCTCTGGACGCGAGGCACGGACTTCGCCCGAGCCACCGCCTTCGCTCATAGACCGGTTTGCCATGGGCGGCGGAGGCGGCAAGATCATGTCGCGATCTGCCGGCGGTTCTTCCGACACCGCGTTAAAGGACGGGTCAGTGTTCTGACGGGTCTCCACGGGTAGGATATCTTCGTCGCCAGCAGTCCCGTCACCCGAATCATCGGCCTGCGCTGCGGCCAGGGCTTCATCGCTGGGCAGATCATCATCCGCCTCCACATCGGCCTCGGAAAGCTCAACGTCTTCAAATTCAGCGTCGGTAATTTCAGTGTCATCCGCCGCCTCCGGACCAGATGGCGCGTCTGCGTCATCCGGTGCATCAAGCTCGGTCGCTACGGCGGCAGCGGATGTGGCCGCGAGAACGGTTGCAGCAGGCGCAGACACGGATTCCGCCGGCGGATGGCGAAGAATGTTTTCCGACAACCGCGCCACGCGCCCTTCAAAGCGCGCGGAATCCCGGGTGCGATTGATAAAGCCTGCAATCGCAAACAAGGCAGCAATCCCCGCCAAGGCAAAAGTCGCGGGGGCGACAGGGGCGGTTGCATTCAACGCCAGGCCAGTGACCAGCGCGCCGAAAACATAGACCGGCACAAGCACGATCCGCCAGGATCTGTTGGCATAGGTCAGGATGGCCAGCGGCGTGAGCAGAACAACAAAAGCCAGCGCCTGCGCCGACAGGAAGCCCGTCAGTCCCGATTGTTCTGCCAGACCTGCAAATCCGGGAATGGCCGCCGCAAGGTCAAACCCTGCCAGCGATGGCATCTGAGCCAGCAGCAGCGAAAACACATTGAAATCAGGCAGTGAGGCAAACAGGGCCGGGTCGACTTCCAGCATGAAGAGGCGAAGATCCGGCCAGGCAAAAACCAGCGCAGCCAGAAGAAAAACCATCATGGCCAACCACCAGTTCAGCGCCCGGATGACGCCACTCCGCGACAAAACCGTCGTGGCTTCCGGGACTGTCCGCGTCCAGGCATTGC
This sequence comes from Hyphobacterium sp., assembly GCF_965228115.1. Taxonomy (GTDB): domain Bacteria; phylum Pseudomonadota; class Alphaproteobacteria; order Caulobacterales; family Maricaulaceae; genus Hyphobacterium. Next base: position 2,007,541 of record NZ_OZ245794.1, read on the forward strand.
GGTCATGGTTGATCACGGCCACCGGCCGGGAGCCGTGTTCGGGCCCGCTTTGAGCCCGAAGCACGGTGACTGTCTCACCGGAATCGAGCGGTGTATCTGGCCGCGACAGGCGGAAGGACTGAATCTGGCCATCGGCATCGCGGATCTCGTGCTCGCCGCGGCGTGACCCCTCGCCGGCGGTGACGCCCGGCGCGGCGTAGAATTCGATCTGTTTTCGGCCAAAGCCTAGGCTGGCGTGCGCCCCTGGAATACTCGACATAATCCACCCCTCGATTGCCGCTCGCAACGGATACTGCTCCGCGCGTGCGCTCCGCCCGTTCTGGCGTTTCCAGACATTTATACAAGAATTGGGCCGGACCTGTCAGTGCTGTTACGGAATCTTTGCCATATAGGCGTCAGCGCCCCACATTGTGTCCCGGCCTCGCCCATGTTAACCGGCGCGCCATTCAACCGCTTTCCGGCCGGGAGTCCCCGCCCCGGAGGGTCGTTTTTCCAGTAATTCCAACAAGGAAGGACCCTCAAAATGTCAGATTATGCCGTAAAAGACCTCTCGCTGGCCCAATGGGGCCGCACCGAGATCGAAATGGCCGAAATTGAAATGCCGGGGCTGATGGCGCTGCGTGAGGAATATGGCGCAGAAAAGCCGTTGAAAGGCGCGCGCATCGCCGGTTCATTGCATATGACGATCCAGACTGCTGTTCTGATTGAAACACTGGTCGAGCTGGGCGCGGAAGTCCGCTGGGCCTCCTGCAACATCTTCTCCACACAGGATCATGCCGCTGCAGCGATCGCCGATCAGGGCATTCCGGTGTTTGCCCACAAGGGTGAGACACTGGAAGAATACTGGGACTTTGCCGACCGAATCTTCCATTGGCCGGACGGTGAAGTGGCCAACATGATCCTCGACGATGGGGGCGATGCGACGCTCTATCTGATCCTCGGCGAAAAGGCTGAAAACGATCCGTCCATTCTGGGCGAGCCAAAGTCTGAAGAAGAACAATTCCTGTTTGCCCAGATCCGCAAACGGATCGAGCAAGCACCGGGCTGGTTCGCCAAGGCAAAAGCCGCCATTCAGGGCGTCTCGGAAGAAACCACGACCGGCGTAATGCGTCTGTACCAGATGCAAAAGCGCGGCGAGCTGCCCTTCCCGGCCATCAATGTGAATGACTCGGTGACCAAGTCGAAATTCGACAACCGTTATGGCTGCCGCGAGAGCCTGGTGGATGCCATCCGCCGCGGCACCGATGTGATGATGGCGGGCAAGACCGCCCTGGTCTGTGGCTATGGCGATGTCGGCAAAGGCTCGGCGGAATCGCTGGCGCAAGCCGGTGCCCGCGTGGCTGTGACTGAGGTGGATCCGATTTGCGCGCTGCAGGCCTCAATGGACGGATTTGCCGTTGTGACGGTCGAGGATGTTGTCAATGATTGCGATATCTTCGTGACCGCAACCGGCAATAAGGACGTGCTGACGGTCGATCATATGCGCGCCATGAAAGACATGGCGATCGTCTGCAATATCGGCCATTTCGACAATGAAATTCAGGTCGAGGCGCTGCGCAATTTCAACTGGACCAATGTGAAGCCGCAGGTCGATCTGGTTCAATTCCCCGATGGTAACCGCATCATCCTTCTTTCGGAAGGGCGGCTGGTCAATCTGGGCAATGCCAATGGTCACCCCTCCTTCGTGATGTCCGCCTCCTTCACCAATCAGGTGCTCGCTCAGATCGAGCTCTGGCTGCGGGGGGACAATTACAAGAATGAGGTCTACATTCTGCCGAAACATCTCGATGAAAAAGTCGCGGCCCTGCACCTGCCCAAGCTCGGCGCGAAACTGACCGAGCTGTCATCTGAGCAGGCCGAATATATCGGTGTCGGGCAAGACGGCCCGTTCAAGGCCGAGCACTACCGCTACTAGGTCCGTCTTTCCGTGCATTCAACGCGCCCCGGATCGCTGATCCGGGGCGTTTTCTTTTCAGGCAAAGCCGTTAGCTTGCAGGAATGATTTTCCGCGCCATTCCTTTGCTTCTGGCCTTCGCCGTATCGGCGTGCGCCGCCGTCACCGCCGTGCCGGGCGGTGGACGCCTGGATCCGCGCGACGAGCCTTTCTTCCCGACCCAGCCCTTTCCTACCCCTGCCAATGTCGAGCGGTTAATCGGTCCTGAGGATTGTCAGGGCGCACAGCTGGCCGCGCGTGAGTTCTCCCTTCCGGATTATCCGGCCCGGGCCTGGGTGCGCGGGATTCAGGGCTGGGCGATTGTGCGGTTTCATGTCTACGACACGGGCCGTACGCATCGCGTGCGGGTGGAAGAAAGCGTCCCGGCCGGCTTCTTTGAAAGCGCCGCAGAAAACTCGGTTGAAGACTGGCGGTTCGAGCAATTGCCCGGCGGGCAAGCGCTTTCCAATTGCGCGGTTCTGTTCGAGTTCCGCAATGGAAATGTGAGAGTAAGATAGTTAGATGGCCGAAGACGATATCGTCCGCCTGCTGGATGAAATCCCGCTCTTGTACAAGGTCCGCGCCTTCGCCGATGGCATTGCCGATGGCCGCCTGTTTATGCGGCTGGGCGATCCGCTGGATGATCGAGAACGCGATTTGTCACGCACCTATCTGGATGCGCTGGGATTTCCTTATGCCGAGCCCGGCCTGATGACCAGTTGGGACGAGGCCGCTGAAGCGGCTGAAGCGCTGGATTTCAACCCGGAAGGCTGGGAGGCGGAAGAAATGCTGCGCGCCGGACTGGTCGCCCAGGCCGCAGAAAGACTGGATGAAACCGCGATTCAGACGGCGCTGGAATATGTCGGCCTGAAAGCCGGTGAGGCCGCACAGGATGCCGTCGCATATTCCGCTTCGCTCGGCGATATGCGCGATGAGGCCGTGTTGAATGCCGCCGCCGGTTCGCTCGTTCAAGCGGCCAATGGGGCGGCCCTGGTGATCATGGCCGAGGCCGAGGATGAAGATCCGCCGCATGCCTTTCTGGCGCGTTGGCGCTTGTTTGTGCGCGGGCGCTGGCCGGTCGGACTGGCAGGTTCGACCTATAATATTCTCTGACCGGGATGGTCCGGACCCGCGTTAAAATCTGCTGTATCTCCAGCCCCCAGGAAGCCCGTTTGGCCATTCAGGCGGGTGCGGATGCTTTGGGTCTGGTCGGGCCCATGCCGACGGGGCCGGGCGTGATCAGCGTCGAGGAGTCGGCACAAATTGCCAAAGACGTTGGTCCATGCGTGGCCCGGTTTTTCCTGTCATCGCAGGAAACCGCAGAAGGCTTGCGCGATGAGGCCCGACGCGCCGGAGCCGAAACGGTTCAGATTGTCCGCCATGTTGACCCGGACGAATTGGCGCGGCTGGCCGAAATTGATCCGGCCTTGCGACGGGTTCAGGTGATCCATGTGGAAGATGAAACCGCTGTGGACCTGATAGAGGCCTATACCCCCCACGCGCAGGCCTTCCTGCTGGATTCCGGGCGGCCCTCTGCAGCCGAACTCGGCGGAACCGGACGGGCCCATGACTGGTCGATCAGCGCGGAATTTGTTCGCCGCTCACCGGTTCCGGTCTTTCTGGCCGGGGGCCTGAATCCCGACAATGTCGCCCGTGCAATGAGCTCTGTGCGGCCCTTCGGCCTTGATCTCTGCTCTGGAATCCGCACTTCTGGCCGCCTTGATCCTGAATTGCTGCACGCTTTCATGCGCGCCGTCCGCGACACCGATAAGGAGCTTTCATGAGCCAGATTTCCATCGCCAGCTGGAATATCAATTCGGTGCGCTTGCGTGCGGAACCGCTGATCGCGCCGTTTGTCTCGGCGCATCAACCGGATGTGCTTTGCCTGCAGGAAATCAAATGCCTGGAAGAACAGTTTCCGTTCAAGGCTTTTGAAAAAATGGGCTATGAGCACTTCCATATTCGCGGCCAGAAAGGCATGCACGGGGTGGCCATTGCCTCGAAATTGCCGCTGGATGATCTGGGCGATGAAGGCATTTGCCCGCGCGAGGAAGCCCGCCATCAGCGCGTGGGCGTCGCGGGGCTGGAGCTGCATAATTTCTATGTCCCGGCGGGCGGAGATGAACCCGACCCGGAGGCCAATCCGCGCTTTGCGCACAAGCTGGAATTCGTGGATCGCATGACTGATTATTTCGGGGCGCGTGACACGCAAAAAGACAAAATCCTGATCCTGGGCGATTTTAACATTGCCCCGACGGAAAACGATGTCTGGTCCCACAAGCAACTTCAGAAAGTCGTGTCACACACGCCGGTTGAGGTGGAAAAGCTGAATGCGGTTCAGGCCGCCGGCGATTTTCTCGACATTGCCCGCGAGGTCATCCCGGAGCCGGAAAAAATCTACACCTGGTGGAGCTATCGTGCGCGCGACTATAAAGCCTCCAACCGCGGCCGGCGTCTCGATCATATCTGGGTAACACCCCCCTTGAAGGAGGCCGCTCTGGCCAGGGGCCGGGACGGCTTCCGGATCTACGAACCGGAACGCGGCCGCGAAAAACCGTCCGACCATGTGCCGGTCGTTGTGGATCTGGTGCTTTAACGGAAACGCAGCCGCGCGCCCTGTGTGCGGCCAAATCCGGTCTGGCGTTCATAAGCGGCCTGGACGACCGACACCTCATGATCAAACCGCTCTTCTTCCTCTGCGACGCGGCGGCGAATGGTCTGGCAGCTCGCAGCCGGGGGGATGGCAGATAAGCGCTCCGAAAGCCGGTCTGCAGCATCACGGAACCGGTCAACATGACCCTGCTCGTGAATTTCCACCGCTTGGATAAAGCGGGTCCATTCCGAGCGCATGACTTCCGAACCCCGGCCTTCCTCGCGCCAGCGCGGATAGGTGATGTCGATATCCAGCATCAGCTCTACCTGCATGAGCCGGCACTCGCCATTTCCGAAAGCAAAGTCATAGCGGGTCGAAACACCCGCGCGCGTGGTGGCCATGACCGCCGGGTTGGGCCGGCTGCGAAAGGACAGGATCAGGTGTTCCGGTGACAACCCTGTCACCTCATAATGGTTCACATCCAGCGTTTCTGTCCGCGTGACCGGAACCGGCACCGTGGCGCTGTTGTTCAACGCCAAAGTCAAAACAATTGCTGCAACGAACATGTCCCGCCCCTCATCGAGCCCGAACCCTAGGCAAGGGATCAGAGTCTGTCATGCCTGGAATCGTGACAGTTGAACTAGTTGCGCGCGCGCAATGGGGCAGAGATGTGGGGCATGCCACCTGATTGACGTTCATAGTTGCGATGGGAGACCTGCAGCGCGTCCATCAGATCAGTCAACAAGGCGTCAACCTCGGCCTGCAAGCGGGCACAATTGTCCTGAGCGGGAAAGGCTTCAAGGTGCTGGGCAATAATTGCGACGCCCTGCCGGGAAATTTCGAGATACCCTTCGCCATACAGACGTACGCCTTCGATATAGCGATCCTAACGGCGTTGAAGGCCGCGGCGTGCGCGCTCATAGTCTATCCAGACGGGCATCAGGACCGTCGTATGCACATCCAGCAGCCCTCCCCGACGCGTTGATCATAAAAGGGATAGGCCTGCATCTCGAAAGAATAGAATGACCGCATCACGAAATTGGAATTCATATAATCGATCAATTCGTCTTCGGTCCGGCCTTCTATCTCCCAATTATTTTCTGCCGAGGTGACATTGAGGGTCAGCACGTTCTGGGCTTGCGCCAATGGGGAGAAAAGGGTGCACAGCGACGCCAGTATGACAAAAGCGCGAAACATCAATTCTGCAAACGATAGCCGCCGCTTTCGGTAACCAGAAGACGCGATCGGGCAGGATCCGGCTCTACCTTTTGCCGCAAGCGGTAGATATGGGTTTCCAGCGTGTGCGTGGTGACGTTGGGATTATAGCCCCAGACCTCATGTAACAGCTCGTCCCGCGACACCGGCTTGCCGCCGGCGCGGTAGAGATATTTGAGAATGTTGGTTTCTTTCTCCGTCAGGCGGATTTTCTTGTCGTCCGCCGTCACCAGCAGCTTCATGGACGGCTTGAATTCATACGGCCCGATCTGGAAGACCGCGTCCTCGCTTTGCTCATGGCTGCGCAGATGCGCGCGGACGCGCGCCAGCAGAACCGAGAACTTGAAGGGCTTGGTGACATAGTCATTCGCGCCCGATTCCAGACCGAGGATCTGGTCGGCATCGGTATCCTGACCCGTCAGCATGACGATTGGCGCCGTGACACCATTCTTGCGCATCAGACGGCACGCTTCGCGGCCATCCATGTCCGGCAGTTCAACATCCAGGAGGACGATATCTATCCGTTCGTCTCGGGCTGTCTTGATGCCTTGTGTGGCAGTCGATGCGTCGCGCACATCAAACTCGTCATGGAACCCGAATTGCTCGATGAGGGTTTCACGCAGATCGTCGTCATCATCGACGCAGAGAATCGTCTTTTTCGCGCTCATAGTGTGATCATGCCATTTTTTGTACGAGAGGCAATTCCTGCCGACCGGCAGAAATTTCGCGGCAGAAATGACCGGGTCCGGGATCACGGTCAAGGCCACAAAGGCGTGAGCGGAGCGTCATCATCCCGTGAAAAATGGCAAAAAAATTGCATGGTTAATGTCCGGCACGTCCGGGCCGGGGCCTGAAGGCGTGAAACCTCCGTGGTGGGGGAGGCGATCGGGGCGCCGCGCCGGGCTTGGCCTGAAGTCTGGCGTCCCGCGCCGACCACTTGTCATTTACACCGCCTTGCAGGCAAATCACCGCCATGACTGTTTTCACTGTTCACGCCGACGGGCGCTTCATTGCACCAGAAGCAACATACCGGGCGGCGCTGGGAAAAGGCGGCGTGGTTGCTGAAGCTGACAAGCGCGAAGGCGATGGGGCGACGCCGCTCGGAACCTACACGCTGCGCCGGGTCCTATTTCGGGCGGATCGTCTCGACAAGGTAGAAACGGACCTGCCGGTCAGAGCGCTTCGATCAGACGATGGCTGGTGTGATGCTCCGGACGATGCGGCCTATAACCGGCCTGTGCGGCTACCCTATCCGGCCTCTTGCGAGGAATTGACGCGCGAAGACGAGCTCTACGACATCATCGTCATTCTCTCGCACAATGATGCGCCACCCGTGCCGGGTTTAGGCTCAGCGATTTTCTTTCATTGTGCCAAGCCGGGTTATCCGCCGACTTTAGGCTGTGTGGCCTTGAAACGATCTGACCTGGAAGCGGTGTTGAAGATCGTCCAACCCGGCGATACGCTGGAGATCAGGCGCTAGGGCGTTCACCAAAAAGCGCGGAGCCCACACGCACAGATGTGGCACCAAATTTCACCGCCGTCTCATAATCGCCGCTCATGCCCATGGAGAGTTTTTCAACGCCATTCGCCGCGGCAAGATCCGCCAGTAGGGCAAAGTGAGGACCCGCGGGTTCCTCAGCGGGGGGGATGCACATAAGCCCTTCGATCTGAAAGCCGAACGCTTCTCGAACTTGTTTGAGAAAGGCAGCGGCATCCCGCGGCGCGACGCCCGCTTTCTGGTCTTCCTCGCCGGTGTTCACCTGCACATAAAGACGCGGAGAGCGGCCCAGCTTGTCCATGGCTTTTTTAAGGGCTCTGGCGAGCTTGATCCGGTCAACAGTTTCGATGACGTCGAACAGCGCCACGGCCTGGTCGGCCTTATTGGTTTGCAACGGACCCACGAGCCGTAATTCAAGGTCCGGATACATTGCGCGTCTTTCAATCCAGCGCTGTTCGGCCTCCTGAACCCGGTTTTCACCGAAGATGCGGTGGCCGGCGGAGAGGGCGGCCTCGATGCGCGCTTCGGGTTGTTTTTTTGATATGCCGACCAGTTGAATGGCGCCTGCTGGACGTCCCGCGTCCTGTGCCGACTTGGCGATGCTGGAAAGGATTTCATTCCGGCGGGTAGAAAACTCGTCTAAAAGGTCAGTCATGACCACAAGCCCCTATTCCGGCACTGCCGCTCTGGCAAGTGCTTCGCGTAGCTTCCCTGGAGTGCCCGGCCGCCTTCCCGGTTTGATCGCGTTGACCGATCCGGCACGCACGCCGGATGTCATGGACTTTGCGCAGATTCTTCCGAAAGGCTGCGCTCTGATCTATCGGCATTTCGGCCGGCCCGAGCGGTTTGACGACGGGGCCAAGCTCGCCGCAATAGCGAAAGACAGAGGATTTTTGCTGCTGGTTTCGGCGGACCCGGAATTGGCGGATGATGTCGGCGCTGCAGGCATACACTGGCCGGTGCGGATGCTGCATCTCGCGCGGCAATGGCGCAAGGAAAACCCGGACCAGGTTATGACCCTGTCAGCCCACAATCGCGAAGAATTGGCGCTGGCGAAAAATATCAAGGCCGATGCCGCGCTATTATCGCCTATTTTTCCGACGAAAAGTCCGAATAGCGGGCCTGCCATCGGCACTTTGCGGGCGCGCACGCTTGTGCCGCATGCCGGCGTTCCGGTTTATGCGTTGGGTGGCATCACAGCAGAAACCGCAGGGCATCTGGCCGGAATCGGGTTTTCAGGAATTGCGTCGATCGACGGTTTTAAAGGCTAGAAGCGCCAACCGGTTTCGAATTTGACTTCCGGCGTCCGCTCTTCAAATTCCGGACCGGTGACCAGATTGTCCGGGTTGGAAAACCGGATCGAACCGCCAAACCGGAAACGGCGATTCAGGTCGACATCGACACCAAACTCGATAGAATCAAATTCGCGGCGCTGATCGTCATTGCGATCAAAGCCCAGAGTGAACCCCCAGCCATCGCCAGAGCTGAATTCAACTTCGTTTTCCGGAAAATCCAGATTGACGCCAGGCGCCATGTCGGCGCTGAGCGTGTAGGTTTCGTACCACGCATTGGCATCCGCATTGCTGGCCGCGCTAACGGCATCCTGAGCCGCAACCGACGGCGCTGCGGCAGTCATGCCGACAGCGACCGCACTTGCGATCAGACCGGATTTAAACGCGTGGCTCATGCCAATACGCCCCTCAACTGATCCCCAATATAGTCACAGATAGGGGTTAAGCGAAGCTTTGAATCTCACTCTAACGTCAATTTAACATCAAATTCCGGATGCGTCAGTTCCGGAAAGCCAATTCAAGGAAAGCGCCGGTGCCATTTCTTGCTGAATTATCAGTTACTAACATTCCAAGGTCGAAAAATTCGGTCGCGATATTCTGTAATCCAAAAGTCACACTGAATTGATCGCCGAGGAAACGCGAAGCGGTCAATTGCGCTGCGGTCTGGCGCTCCAGAACAAGATCATCGTCGCTTCGCGCCCATTCAGCCCCGAAACTCCAGGGGCCTTCATCATAACGAATGGCCATCATGATCGCGGTGTAGGCACCATTGGAAACGGCATTATCCGCCCACAGGGTTGAGACGCCGGCCGAAAGTTGATCACCGGACCAGCGCGCCTGCAGGCCAATCGCTGTATAGTCCCTCGTAAAGCGAGTGGCAGCGGGGTCAGCCCGCAGAGCGTTTACGCCCAGCTGGATCTGTCCCCATTCGCGAAGCGTCCGGTCAAAGCTGATTCCGGCTTCGAACACACTGTTTAATTCGCCGGACGGGACGCCGGCCCCGCCTTCCTGGGTGCGGCAAAGATCAATGCCGCAATAGCTGGTTTCAGCTGTAAAGGACGCTGATGCGCGAAGGCCAATGATCCGGGGTGTGGAGTACACAAGCGTTGGCCCCAGCCCGGATCCCGCATTCAAGGTCCGGATGGCAGCGCCGTAATTGGGCGTCAAAGGTCCACCATCAAGCCGCATATAGGCGGAGGCGGTTGGCATGATCCGGGTCTCGAAAGCGGCGGCGCCCGGTGTCAGGCCAAGACGCCAGTCTCCCCATCCGGTTTTCAGAAACAGGTTGGCGGCACTGGCCGCAAAAGCCCGGTCATGGCTTTCCGGGTTTCCACCCGTATAGCGCCCGGTCGCCAGCGAGCGGTCAGCCACAAGACCGCGCCCCACCCGGTTCGCAAAACCTTCTCTTGCGCTGTCTTTTTGAGCGTGCAGGCCCAGTTCTACGCCCCATCGCCAACCATTGCCGGAAATGCCTTCCCATTCAAACCGTGTCTGCAGGTCTGCGAGCAGAGCCCCGCCGAACTCGGCAGCCGACACAACAAGAGCCGCATCGGTCTCGAATTGGAGTGTAATGGCCTCCAGAGGCGGAAATTGTTGATCAGATGTCTGGAAAGTATGCGCCGGCGCGGCCGCGAGGGCGGCAGATAGAGCGCCGAATAGGATCGCGCTTTTTATCTGCGTCATTGCGCCTCTCGCGGCCTCGCCGGTCGGCCCCGTCCCCCCGGACGAGGCGCTAATCCACACCGCGTGGGCCGGTCCGGTCAAGCGCGCCAAGCGGCAATTGTGGCAAGAAAAAGGCTGCTGTGGCCGGAATGCCACGTTCCGTGTTCGGAAAAAGCGGCTGAATCAGGTGCCCGTAATGGCTGGCCATGTCGAAATCGCATGGTATAGATCAGCACGCATCAAGGCGTCCTGCCGGATGCACCAGCCTTCTTCTCATGGAGACCGAGAGATGATGTCCAGCCGCCTTTTTGCTTTGCCGGTAATCCTTGTTTCCGCGCTAGCACTCGCGGCTTGCGCGTCATCGCGTCCATCAGACCCCGGCCAGGAGCGGGGCGGCCTGCGTCTGCCAAGCCTGCCAGGGAGCTCGAGCGACGATCGTCCGGCCGGCATTGGCGTCAATAGCTTCTTGTGGCGTGCAAGCCTGGATACGATCAGCTTCATGCCGCTGGACGAGGTGGATCCGTTCGGAGGCGTTATTGTGACGGACTGGTATGCCAATCCGGAACTGCCGGATGAGCGGTTTCAGGTCACCGTCTACATTCTTGATACACGGCTTCGCGGTGATGCTTTGTCCGTGCGCGTCTTCCGTCAGGAGCGCAGCGCACCCGGTGAGTGGAATGACGCCACCGTCAATCCGCAAACCGCGATAGATATCGAGAACGCTATTTTGACCCGGGCGCGCCAATTGCGCATTGCGGCCGGGGACTAACCCCACGCCCCGCATATCACGCGGGATCAGGACAATTTCATGAGCCGATATAATCCCCAGGAAGCCGAGCCGAAATGGCAAAGCCTCTGGGCGGAGAAAGCCGTGGATCGTGCCCCGCGCGAACCATCGGGCCGCCCGAAATACTATGTCTTGGAAATGTTTCCCTACCCGTCAGGGAAAATCCATGTCGGTCATTCGCGCAACTACGCGATGGGCGATGTCGTCGCGCGCTATAAACGCGCCAAGGGCTTTGACGTGCTCCACCCGATGGGATGGGACGCGTTCGGCCTTCCAGCGGAAAATGCCGCACGCGAACGCAAGGTGCACCCGCGCGACTGGACGCTGAAGAATATCGAGGTGATGCGCGGGCAATTGCAGCGCCTTGGCCTGGCGCTGGACTGGGATCGCGAGATCGCGACTTGTGAGCCGGATTATTATCGCCATCAACAGGCGATCTTCCTCAAACTCTATGAAAAGGGTCTGGTGGAACGCCGCAAGGCCAAGGTCAATTGGGACCCGGTCGACCACACCGTGCTGGCCAATGAGCAGGTCATTGATGGCAAGGGCTGGCGCTCTGGCGCGCCGGTCGAACAGCGCGAGCTGGACCAGTACTTCCTGAAAATCACGGATTATTCCGATGCCTTGCTGGACGGTTTGGAAACGCTCGACCGCTGGCCGGAAAAAGTCCGCCTGATGCAGGCCAACTGGATTGGCCGGTCCCGCGGGGCGCATGTCACCTTTCCGTTTGCGGACCAGGCCGACAAGGACCGATATGGCTGTGAAGGCCTGACGGTGTTTACCACCCGTCCGGACACGCTGTTCGGGGCCAGCTTTCTGGCGCTTGCGCCTGATCATGAGATCACAAACTCGCTCCGGGCCGGAAATTCGAAGCTGGACGCTTTCGCGCGCGAGTGCGAAGCCGCAGGAACAAGCGAAGAAGAGATCGAAAAAGCGCCCAAGAAGGGCGTCGACCTGGGCATCAAGGTCTTGCATCCCTTCGATGAGAGCTGGGAAATTCCGGTCTGGAGCGCGAATTTCGTGCTGTCGACCTATGGCACCGGCGCGATCTTTGGCTCACCCGCGGGTGACCAGCGCGATCTGGACTTTGCCCGCAAATATGATCTGCCGGTCACGCCTGTTGTTCTGCCGCCGGATGCCGATGCCGGAACGCATGTCATCGGCACCGAGGCTTACACCGACAAGGGCACGATTTATAATTCGCGCTTCCTCGACGGCCTGGATACTGAAACGGCGATTGAGCGCGCGATTGAAGAGTTGGAAAGCCGCAAGCTGGGCGAGGGCGCCACGACCTATCGCCTTCGCGACTGGCTGGTCTCCCGCCAGCGCTATTGGGGATGTCCGATTCCCGTCGTTCACTGCGAAGATTGCGGAACCGTGCCGGTACCGGAAGATCAGCTGCCGATCGAGCTGCCCAGCGACGTCACCTTCGACAAGCCGGGCAATCCGCTCGATCGCCATGAGGCCTGGCGGAATACGCCCTGTCCGAAATGCGGCAAACAGGCCAAGCGAGAGACCGACACGCTGGATACCTTCGTGTGCTCCTCCTGGTATTTTCTGCGTTTCGCCTCACCCTGGCCGGAGGACAAGCCGTTTGACGCCGAAGAAGCCCAGCGCTGGATGCCGGTCGATCAATATGTTGGCGGCATTGAGCATGCCATTCTGCACCTTTTGTATGCGCGCTTCTTCACGCGGGCCCTGCACGATTGCGGGTTGATTGATCTGCCATCAGGCGAGCCCTTTGCCGGCCTGTTCACGCAAGGCATGGTCACGCATGAGACCTATAAGTCCGAGGACGGGCGCTGGCTTTTCCCGAAAGATGTGGACGAACGCGAAGGTCAGACCATCGAGATCGAGAGCGGCAAACCGGTGACGGTCGGTGCGATCGAGAAAATGTCCAAGTCGAAGAAAAATGTCGTCGATCTGGATGATTTCATTGAGACTTATGGCGCCGATGCCGCGCGCTGGTTCGTCCTGTCTGACAGCCCGCCGGAACGCGATGTCGAATACACCGATGGCGGCGTGGATGGCGTTTGGCGCTTCATCCAGCGGCTTTGGGCGGTTGTCGATGAACGCGCGGATCCGGCGCTGGGCCCGGCAACGGTCCCCACGCCGGCGGACGGAGCCGCTCTGGAGCTGCGAAAGACCGCACACCGCGCCATCCGGGATGTGACGGACGCGATCGAGAGTTTCCGTTTCAATTCCGCCGTCGCCAAAGTCCATGACTTCGTCAATGCGGTAAGGAAATTCGATGCCCACAGCGAGCAGGACCACGCGGCAGAGGCCGAAGCGCTGGGCCTTCTGGCGCAATTGATATCGCCCTTCATGCCGCACCTGGCGGAAGCCTGCTGGGAGCGTCTGGGGGGCCAAGGCTGCCTGGCGGAAGCAAGCTGGCCTGAAGCCGATCCGGCCCTTCTGGTCGATAACACCGTGACGATTGCGGTTCAGGTCAACGGCAAGCGCCGGGGCGAGATCGAACTGGCGAAAGGGGCCGGCAAGGACACGGCCGAAGCCGCGGCTCTGGCAGATGCAGGGGTGGCGCGTTCGCTGGAAGGGCTTAATGTACGCAAAGTGATCGTGGTGCCGGACCGGATCGTCAACATAGTCGCGGGCTGACAAATGAAACGCACAGCGCTGATTTCGCTTCTGGGTGCCGCCTCGCTGGCGCTGTCGGCCTGTGCTTTCCAGCCGCTGTATGGGGACGCAGGACAGGTCAGCGCGATTCGCTCGGTCACCATCGCCGTGGATGGCCAGGAGCGCGTTGATCAGATGCTGGCCGAAGCGCTGAATGATCGTTTCGGCACGCCGGCCGGTGGCCGCTTTCGCCTGGTGACCGAAACAGACACCAACACGTCGGGGCTCGGCGTGGGGGCGGATGATATCGCTTCGCGGGCTGTCTTGCGCCTGTCCGTTGACTTTTCCCTGGTCGATACGCGGTCGGGAACACCGGAATTGACCGAAACGGTTAACACCGAGGCAACCTTCGATATTCCTGCCGAACCGTTCGCCGCGATCAGCGCGCGCCGCGATGCGGAAGAGCGCGCGGCACGGGATGCCGCGGACCGGATCGCCGTGCGGGTCGCCCGCCATATTCATCGCACAGGCCGGTAAGGCCGCCGCCGTGAAGGCAACTGCCCGTGACGTCGCCAACCGGCTGGCTCAACCCGACAAGAACCTCACCGCCTGGTTGATTTATGGCCCTGACCGGGGCCTGGTCCGCGAGCGCGCCAATGCGCTGGTAAAGGCGCTGGTGGCCGATCCGGATGATCCCTTCAACGTCACCAAGCTGACCGATGAGGACATGAAGGCCGATCCGGCGGCCCTGGCCGATGCCATGTCGGCGCTGTCCATGATGGGCGGGGACCGGCTGGTGCGGGTCCAGATCTCGACAGAAGCCGGCGGGGCGCCGATTGCCGCCTGGCTCAAGGATTTCGAAGCCGGAACCGCCCCCGCCGAAGCCTGGCTGGTGGTTGAGGCCGGCGATCTCAAACCGGCCGGCAAGCTACGCAAGGGGTTTGAACCGGCCAAACAGGCGCTTGCTGCCCCCTGCTATGCTGAAACGGGTCGCGATCTGGCCAGCTTTGTGGATGAGGCCCTGGCGGCTGAAGGCTTGACGATCACGCCGGACGCGCGCGCGCGGCTTTTGCCGCAAATCGAAGGGGATCGCGGCATTGCCCGCTCCGAGATCGACAAGCTGATCCTCTATAAAGGGCCGAAAGACACTCGCGCATCTGGTGAGGAGGAAATCACGCTGGCGGATGTGGAAGTCTGTGCGGCGTCCGGTGGAGATACAGCTCTGGACCGGGTGGTGGAAACCGCCCTGTCGGGTGATGTCAAACTGGCCGATGGCAGCTGGTCGCGGGCTTCTGCCGCCGGGGCTAGCGGGGTCGGCCTGATCCGGGCCATTCAGCGCCGGATCGATCAACTTCTGGAAGCCAAGGCCGGTGGGCCCGATGCCGCCATGCGGCTGGGCGCTCCGCGTTTTGGCCCGCCGGCGAACGCGTTCAAGCATCAATCCTCGCTCTGGCCGGAGCGGGCGCTGGTTCAGGCCCGGCAGGCGGCGTTTGACGCCGAACGGGCGATGAAGCGAAGCGGGGCCGTGCCGGACCTTCTGGCGGGTGATCTCCTTTTGAAGCTGGCCCTGCGTGCGCAAGCCCTGTCGGCACGGCGTTAGGGGCATTGCGAAGCCGGGCTGGCTCGGTTAGATACCTCGCCCAACGCACCCGTAGCTCAGCTGGATAGAGCGCTGCCCTCCGAAGGCAGAGGTCAGAGGTTCGAATCCTCTCGGGTGCGCCATTTTTTCCCGATGCTCAGGCCCCTCCGGGCCTTCGCTCCTCGCTGCGACCGGGCAAGCCGGTCTCGCTGCGGGCGCGCAGTCGCGCTTTTGGGAATTTCCCCTTTCCAATGCCGCACCTCGGGCTGCGCTCACATGAATCGCGCTCCCCCGCCTTCGCGGAGGTAGGCAAGGCCGGGGCGTGGGAGCCTGTCACATCTTCGCTCACGCCTCCGATAGGGCGGTCTGCGGGCGTTTAAGGATTCGAGTCGAACGCCCGAAAAGGTTGTGTTAGGCTTTCCGCAAATATCGGTCCGGGGCTCAAAATATGATCAAGTACACGCGGTTAGGATGGCTGGCAGGCTTGGCAGCCACTAGCTTGTTTGCGGCGGCTCCGGTAAGTGCTGTTAATCCACCCAATGCGGTGGATGATGCTTTTTCAACGAATGCAGCCAGCGGACTGGTGCCCGGAGTAACGATTGAAATCAATGATCTCAATGCAAGTTGTTCGCGCCAAACTCCCGCAATAGATATCTTCGAAAACGGGGATTACGTTGTCGCTCATTATGATGAGACGTGTGATGTACTGATTGCGTTCTTTTCTGCTGACGGTTCGCCGATCTTACCGGCATTCTCAACTGGCCAGCCTGCGCGCGATTTGCTCGATATTGATGTCGCTGCCTTGCCGAATGGCAATGCCGCATTGACATGGGGATGGTATCTCCAAAACGGAAATGGGCCATTTGTCAGCGCGCAGGTTTTTGACAGGAGTGGCGCTGCGGTTGCGCCCAGCGTTTTTGCCGAGGATGGCTCACGCACCGCAGAAGGCGAAGAAATACGAAATCGCCGCGTCGTGCCAACTCATGACGGTGGATTTATTGTGTCCTGGCATCATCGTCCGTTTGGGCAAGGGGCTTTGTGGACGCAGTACTATGCAATCTTCAATGCTGGCGGCGCGCTCATCGGTAATGGCCAATTCGATACAAGCGACTATCCGCTTGCGCTGGAGGTTTACGGCCCGGCACTTCATGAAGCCGATAATCGGGTGGCCAGCGCCGCAATAACCGGGACCACGGCAGAATCTCGTGCGCCCTCCTTTGCATTACGCGACCTCGCTGGTGCAACAATAGCAAATCTCAACTTAGCTGCAGGTGGATCGTTCACTTCAGATATTGATCTCGCGAGCAGCCCTGATCGCCAGTACGCAGTTGCCTGGGTTGCACAAAACCAGACAGTAAACCCGCGGCAATTCGAATTGCGGGCTGTCGTGCTGACCGAGGCCGGTGCAATCGTTTCCGGACCGTTCCTTGTGCACTCTGCAGATACGCTAGTGTCTGCCGTAAACCTCGATTCTGCGGGATCAGGGCAGTTTGTTGTTTCCGCGCGCCAGGAAAACAGCCCTGATGATGTTCTAGCGTTGGTCATGGCTTTTAATTCGGCTGGCGAAATCATATCAGCGGCATTCGACGCCAAAGGAGACCGATCTCCGACCGCCACGGATAATCCGATCGTCCGCGCCAATGCTGCAGGAGACACGATCGCGCTCTGGATGGAGTATTTTAATAGTGGTTCGGGCAATGACCGGAGTTCACTTGTCAGACCCTTCAACACGGGACCGTGGCGCGCCAATCAGTTGAATACACTCCCCCTCCTCGCCAATGATAGCGATGCGGATGACGACGCGCTGACCATCACGGAGATCAACGGGCAAGCCATAACGCCTGCGGGCCTGCCGGGGCCGGATGCACCGGCAAACGCCTCAATCACCCTGCCGTCCGGCGCGGTGGTGACTTTGGCCGCAGGCGGGGTGAATTATGACCCAACAGCCGCGGCGTTTGCGCTGGCGCTGACCGAGGGCGCGACGGGTAATGACAACTTCACTTACACGGTAAGCGACGGCGCTTCTACGGATACTGCTACGGTGACGGTGACGTTGACCGGGGTGAACGACGCGCCAACGGTCACGGTGCCAGCGCCCATCACGATTGACGAAGACGCCACCGACAGTGCGATTGCCGGCGTCTCGATCGCTGATCCGGATGGCGATGCGCAAACCGTCACGATCACGGCAGGCTCAACCGTTTCGCTGGGCACGACCGCCGGCCTCACCTTCACGCAGGGCAATGGCACGGACGATGCCGTTATGGCGTTTTCCGGCGCGCTGGCCGATGTGAATGCGGCGCTGGCGACGCTGACGTATACGCCCACGCTGAACGCCAATGGGCAAAGTTCGATTTCCATCGCTACGAATGATGGCAATGGCGGTGAAGACGATGCCAGCGTGACGATCAACATCACACCGGTGGATGATGTGCCGATAGCCTTTAACGATACCTTCGGCGCCACGGCCGGCGATGGCGGCAGGACATTTGCGATCAATCAGAACGCTGCGGGTCAACAACGGAATGCGCGTGTCGAAGCGCTTCTGGATGGCGGTTTCATCGCGATCTGGTCGGAAGAGGATGACGTGAATTTTGCGCCCTTGCGATATTTTGCGACGCGAGCCCAACGATTTGATGCCGATGGCAATCCTGTCGGTGACGAGCTGATCCTGTCTCAGGCCGAAGGCATTGCCGACACCCATGTTGACGTCGTTCAGCTCGCAGGGGGGCGGATCGTCTTTCTCTGGGATACGTTTATCCGTCCCGATCTGGAACCGGATCGGATGATCATTCGTGTACAGGTGAGATCTTCTGACCTCACCACCGTCATTGCGGACCTCACAGTCGGCGATGACGGCGTTAGATCACCGCAAGAACCGGCGCTGGCAGCGCAGGAGGGCGGGGCCTTCGCAGTGGTCTGGCGGGGATTCCGCGATGGCGTTGGCTCAAACGTATTTTTCCAGGCCTTTGGCGATGATGGCGGTCAGGTCAGCCCGATCATTGCGGTCGCCGGGAATGACACCAATCCGCCCAGCGCGCCTGATATCACCGGGTTGCAGAATGGCGACTATGTTGTGGCCTGGCGCAATGGCGACAACGTGCCCGAAGATCCATTTGGATCCATTAGAGCCCGGATTCTGACGTCAACGGGATTGTTCGAAACCGATGAGTTCATCGTTCCGACCTTGCGCGTTGGCGAACAATTAAAGCCTACCGTCGAAGGACTGACCAATGGCTTCTTTGTCGTGGCGTGGGAAGATTCCAGCAATACGCTCGTTCCGCCATCAATTGATGTCCGGGCCCGCATCTTTAACCGGGACGGCGTGCCGCAAGGCGATGATTTTCTTGTGAATGAGAGCATTCCGGGCGATCAGCGGGATGTACGGATTGCACCGACGATAGGCGGCGGGTTCGCCGCGACCTGGACCGATTCGGCAAATTCAGGCGGTCAGGGCGTTTTCATGCGCCGGTTCTCACTGCTCGGTGCGCCGACCTCTCCTGAAGTCGTTGTGAATATCGAATCAAGCCAGCAACAGCGTCAGCCCGACATTGCTCAGCTGACCAATGAAGACCTGGTCGTGATCTGGCGCGATGGCACTCTACAACCAACGCTTCCGGTTGGAGACGAGATTGTCGGGCGTGTCTTTGGCGATCCGGTTTCGCTTCCCCCAAACACCGCGCACACCCTCGACGTCCTGGCCAATGATATCGAACCCGATGGTCAGGGCCTGATCGTGGCGACGGTCGATGGTCAGATTATTTTCGAACAGTTCAACGGTGCGGGCGACGCGCCACAAGCCAATCAGATCACGCTGGCCTCCGGCGCCATTATCGAGCAGATCGACAACAAGCTGATCTATGAGGCCTCGACTGCGGCCTTTGCGATCGCCCTGCCGGCCGGCGTCACCGGCAATGACGCCTTCACCTATCGCGCCAGCGACCGCATGCTGGAAGACCAGGCCACAGCCACCGTCACGCTGACGGGGGTGAATGATGCGCCCACCGCCGTCGATGACGGGCTGGCCACCGGCGAGGACGATGCGGCTAGCGATGTTACGGCCGGTCTTCTGTCGGGCGATAGTGACCCCGATACCGGAGAAACCGCTCAGCTGGCCGTCGTGTCGCTGAATACGGCGGGCACGCTGGGCGAAGCCTTGCTGAATGCCGGGGCTGTCACCTATGGGCCCAATGGCGCGTTTGAGGCGCTGGCCGCGGGCGAGATCACGACTGATTCTTTTGCATACTCTATCGAAGACCCGCAAGGTGCGCGTGCCAGCGCCATAGTAACGGTATCAATATCTGGTGAGAATGATGACCCGGAAGCTCGCAACGACACCTTCGATATTATCGCTGGAAGACCATTAAGCGGCTCACTTTTCGGAGATAATGGAGCTGGCGCAGACCGCGATCCGGACAATGGCGACAGCTTTTCAGTGACTGCAGTGAACGGCCAATCAGGTGCGGTAGGCAGTGAAATCACTCTTCCATCTGGAGCGGTGCTCACGGTCAATGCGAGCGGTAGTTTCAACTATATCTCGCCAGCGCTTGATCCAGGAGCAGTCGACACGGATAGTTTTACGTACTCGATTGCGGATTCTCTGGGTGCGTCAAACACGGCGACAGTCACGATCAATCAAACGGGTAACAATCCACCCGACGCTCGCGATGATCAATTTGTCGCCAATTATCCGGCCGAATATACGCTGAACAGCGAAAGTATATTTAACGCGGGTGGGCAATCCCAAGGATCAAGCGATGTTGCCGAACTGGAAAACGGTCGGCACGTAATCGTTTGGAAAAACGGTTCGGATGTACAAGCGAGAATACGAGAGAGGAATGGTCAATATAGTGAAGTTTTGTCTTTAGGATCAGTCGGTTCCAGCACTGATGATCTTAATGTAATTGCATTGCCGGGCGGCGGGTTCGCGGTTGCCCCTTATTTTGATGGCATCGCTATCTTTGATGCCAACGGCAATCGGCTTCGTTTTTTGTCTCTCGATTTCGACAAAATCTTCGACATTGTTCTACTCAGCACCGGTGAGCTCGCTATTGCGGGCCAAGATGCCAATGACCTGATTTTGAGTTCCTACAGCCGAGATCGATTGCAACTGGTTGCCAGCAATTCATTTCGAGAATTTCCTATTGATACGAACTATGATGCGAAATTGGCCGCGCTGCCGGATGGTAGAATTGCAATAATCTATCGGGCAGACACGGTGCACGACGATCATCTTATGGTGCGAGAAGCTGACGCAGGCTTTTCATCTTTTGGTTCGTCGGAGACATTGGTGCAGAACCAAGTTCTAGACGGCGAATATTTTATCTCCGAGGTGGATGGCGGATACGCTCTGGCTTGGCGGTCATTGCGCGATGAAAATTTGGTCGAATGCCGAAGTGATTCTTGCGATATCCAGGGGCCTGTTGATTTTGTCGAGGATGGTATTCCCAGAAATATTTCTGAGTTTCTAGTTATCGGAAACCATTTTTTCTTTACTTACTCATCTGGTCCTCGCGACTTCTTGATTATTACCGATTCCAGATATGATGTTCTGGGACCTGACATTCTGGTGACATCCTCACCGATTGTCGCAATGGCGAGTGATGCAGCCGGTGCGGCATTTGTTACGGACCAATCATCGGTGGAACTTACCCGAATATCTTATTCGCTCGCAGCGAACCAAGCGCATTCGATTGATGTTCTTATCAACGATTCCGACCCCGAAAACGATGCACTGACCATCACCCAGGTCAATGGTGAAGCGATCAGTTCTGCTGCATCGCGATATGAGCCCATGCTGGGGTCAACCCTGTCGGGGCCAGTGACCTTGCCTTCTGGCGCCGTCGTCTCGCTGAATGGCGAGGATTTGAGCTATGATGGCCGGCCCGCCGGGTTTGCAATCGCCTTGCCGGCGGGCGTGACGGGAAATGATACTTTCCCTTACACTATCAGCGATGGAGATCTGACGGACACAGCGGAAGTGACCATAAATCTGGTTGGCGTGAATGACGCCCCGATTGCCGACGATGATGCGGCAACCATTGGCGAAGACGATACGGACGTAAATCTGACCGCAACCCTGCTTGATGGCGATTCCGATCCGGATACCGGCGAAAGCGCATTGCTGTCGATTTCGCAGATCAATGTCGGGTCGACCACGGGCACAGCCGCCCTCAATGGCGGGCAAGTCACCTATACGCCCGGCAGCGGCTTTGACAGTCTCGCGACCGGTCAGACCGGAAATGACAGCTTCGGATATTCAGTTTCCGACCCGGGCGGTCTGCAAGCGAGCGGCACGATGACTATCACGATAACCGGGGCGAATGATGCGCCGGATGCCGCCGATGATGCGATCAATATCAACGAAGAAAGCGCTGCAACGGATGTCACTTCCGCCCTGCTGGCCAATGACAATGATCCGGATTCCGGGGAAACGGCACAACTTGTCATCACCGCCATTGATTCCGCCGGCGCACAGGGTGAGGTCACGCTCACGAACGGCGTTGTCACCTATGACCCCAATGGCGCCTTTAATAATCTGATCGCCGGTCAGACCGCCCAAGACAGCTTCAGCTATACCGTAACGGACCCGCAAGGCGTTTCCGATACGGCCACAGTCACCGTCACCATTCAGGGGTTCAGCGGATATGCCTTGACGGTCACCACGACGGGTCTGGGGTCGGGCGCCGTGACCAGCCTGCCGCTGGGTATCAATTGCGGTGGCGGCGGTGGATGCGCCGCCCTGTTCACTCAGAACACCGAGGTGGCTCTGACCGCAAATGTCGCGCCGGGGACAGCTTTCGAGGGCTGGAGCGGTGATTGCCTCGACAATTCTGCGGCACTTTGTGTGGTGTCGATGACCGCTGCGCGAAACGTCTCGGCCCGCTTTGCGATTGATAATCCGCCGGATGGCCGGATTGTGGCGGCAACGCTGCCCGGTGCGCGTTCAGGATTTGTGGGCGGGCCGCCAATCACGGTGTTTATGTCAGTACTCAGCCGGCAGACGACCCCGGCGCAGGCGTGCCAGATCTCAGCGCCCGGCACGCCGCCCTTCACACTGTCCTACCAACAACTGGACGGTGCCGGACAGCCGATCGGCGTGCTGAATCCAACCTTCGATCTTGGAAATGGCGGGGCAATAAGCTTCGTGATTGCCCTTCAACCCAACACAACAACGCCGCAGGAAGGCTATACCTTCTTGCCGCAAATCGTCTGCGAAAACGCCACTTTGACCCCCCTTGAAGGGATCAATTCGGTTCTGGTGTCCATCGGGGCCGCGCCGGTTCCCGATATTCTTTCCATCGGCACCACGCCATCGGCGGACGGCGTTGTCCGCATTCCTGATAGCGGCAACCGGATCAGCTTCCTGTCTGCGGCGGCCCTGAATATCGGGACGGGAGATGGGTCCGCAGGCGCAAATCAGGCCACCGTGACGGCTTCGGTCGATACCGGCGGGACCGTATTGCCGGTGACGCTCGAAGTGTGTGAGACCGCCTCGACAGGGGGCTGTATCACGCCGCGCGGGGAAACGAGCACCACCAGCGTGTTTGACCAGGGCGTCAATAAATTCTTTGCCGTCTTTGTCCGCGCCAATGCGGGTGAATTTATACCCTTTGATCCGGCCAATTCCCGCGTGTTCCTCAGATTTGAGGACGCCACGGGTGCGGTCCGGTCGGTCACCAGTGCTGCAATTTCAGCGCCTCAACCGGCGGGAACAGGCACACCTGCTCTCCTGACCGGACGGTGGAGCGTCCTCGTCCGCCAGGAGGCGTCAGATTGGCCGCCCCTGCGCCGTGGGGCGTTGCACATCCTGTCCGATGGGCGCGCCCTTCTGGATACCGGCAGCGGCGTTCACCGGGTCACACTGACCGCACTACCGGGCGGGTCCGGCGATATGCAGTTCTCGCTCTCGGGTGCGCCAGGGCTGGCGACATCGGCGGGATCGATCTGGCTGGGCGATGCGCTTTCAGAAGAGCCCGGAAGCTTCTGGGGTGTACGCGATAGCCGCGCCGCGCCCGCACGTGCCCTCGACCTGACAGACCACCGCTTCGGGGAAACGATTTCGCTTTCATCCTCCGGTCGGTTCAGCGGGCAGATCGGAAATTGTCAGATTTACGGGCAGGCAGACGCGATGGGGACACCGTTCGAAATCAGCCTGACAGGCTGTATCGACGCGGGCCTCTATACCGGACTGATTGATCCGCCTGCCAATGACAGGCAGGTGCCGGTTCTGCTGATCGCCAATGATGTCAATGGATACCGCCTGCCGGGCGCATTATTGCCGGACTAGAAAGAGACTTCTCCGGTCCGAACGCTTCCGGGGCCGGCCCGCGCGGCATAGGGTGTCTGCATGACCTTGTGGCCTGATATTCCCTATGCGCGTTTCGCCCCGACGGGTGCGACGCTTCACATGTGGTTCCAGATTGTGGGCAAGTTTCGCCTTGCGCAGACGCCCTGGCAGAACCACTCCTGGCAAGCGACTTACTATGTGAACGCGCGCGGGCTCACGACGTCCATCGTGCATGCCCCCGAGGGCAGTTTTGAAGTGGTGTTTGATTTCGTCGACCATCAATTGATTGTGCAATCGGCCGATGGGCGCTCCGCCAGCATGAAGCTGGAAGCCATGCCGGTGGCGGACTTTCATGCCCGTTTCATTGGCCTGCTAGAGGCCCTCGATGCGCCAACGGATTTTCACGGTGCGCCGAATGAGGTGCCCGATCCGGTACCCTTCGACCAACAAAAGGAAATCTCGCCCTACAACGCCGAGGCAGCGGCTGATTTCTGGCGGGCCATGGTGTCGATTGATGCCGTGTTCAAACACTTCCGGACCGGGTTTCTGGGCAAAGCCAGCCCGGTGCACTTTTTCTGGGGCGCGAGCGATCTCGCGGTCACACGATTTTCTGGCCGAGATGCGCCCTTGCATCCCGGAGGATTTCCGGCCCTGCCCGACGCTGTTACGCGCGAAGCGTATTCTCATGAGGTGTCTTCAGCGGGCTTCTGGCCGGGTGGAAATGGGATCGAGGAAGCGGCTTTCTATTCCTACGCCTATCCGTCGCCAGACGGCTTTTCTGACACGCCCATGAGTGTGGACGGCGCATATTTTCACGAGGCGCTTGGCGAATTCATTCTGCCATACGAAGCCGTTCGGACAACGGACGACCCAGAAGGAACACTGCTCACCTTCCTTCATGAGACATACGAAGGGGCCGCCAATCTGGGTAATTGGGACCGGAAAAATCTGGAGTGTGAGCTCGGCCTGCCG
Organism: Hyphobacterium sp.; assembly: GCF_965228115.1. Classification (GTDB taxonomy): domain Bacteria; phylum Pseudomonadota; class Alphaproteobacteria; order Caulobacterales; family Maricaulaceae; genus Hyphobacterium. The sequence continues at coordinate 2,031,936 of NZ_OZ245794.1, forward strand.
CGTATTCCGCGAGCGCTCGGCTAGGCCGCGTTAGAATCCATTTCACGTGTGAGCAGGGCCGCCATGCCGTCACGGGTTTCCGTTGTACGCAGGCCTTCGCGGATATCTTCCCGCCGAAAAACCCGCGAAACGCGAGCCAGCGCTTTTAGATGCTCTGCGCTGGAATCCTGCGGGGCCAGGAGCAGGAAAACCAGATCGATCGGACGGCCATCAATCGAATCGAAATCAACCGGGCTTTTTAGCCGGGCGAACAATCCAAAGACGTGCGGTAAGCCTTCAAGCCGCGCATGCGGAATGGCCACGCCATCACCCACGCCAGTGGACCCAAGGCGCTCCCGGTCCATCACCGCATCAAAAATGATCCGGGAATCCATTCCAAGTTTGGCGGCCGCTGCTTCGCTCAACATTTGCAGCGCCTGCTTCCGGTTGGAGGCGTTCAGCATCCCGAGAACGGACTCGGGCGGAATTAAATCGGAAAGGGCCATATCAAAAAGGTCCAGATCATCTCGGCTCAAAGCGCGGCGCGCCTTAACCTGAAAAGCAGTTGTCTGCCAGCTTTATTTGTCGCGGTCGGGGTCAATCCAGCCGACATGCCCATCCGGGCGCCGGTACACAATATTTACCCCGTTGTGCGCGATATTACGGAAAATGAGGAATGGAGCGCCAGCGGCTTCCAGTTCCAGAACCGCCATCCCTGCCGTCATCGCCCGCATTTCGCCCGGCGTTTCCGCCACAATAACGGGTTCATCGCCAGCGCCTTCGGTTTCATCATCGAGATCAGCCTCGGGCCGACCCTGAAATACCGTGATCGGTGTTGTTTCTGCCGGCAATTCCGATTTGTTCTCATTGTGATGATTTTTCAGCTTCCGCTTGTATCGGCGCAACCGCTTCTCAAGGTGCTCGGAGGCCTTGTCGGCGGCTTTGTAGGCATCGCCATCATCGCCCTGCGCCTGAAGCATCACACCCGACGGCAGGTGCAGGGAGAGCATGACCCGAAAGCCAACCCCCTCGCGTGAGACAGCCACATAGGCTTCGCACGGACGGCTGAAATACTTGGCGACGGCATCTTCGACCCGGCCCGTCATCTCCTCGCGGAGTGCGTCCGAAACATCTATACCTTTGGAAACAAACTGTATTTGCATCTCTTGCTCTAGTTTAGCACATGGATTTGGATTGCGCGACTGGCGACCTCGAAAAACAGCGGGCGGAAACTATTGACGTGAAGGGAAATGTCAATCTCGGCGCAATTGTGGGTATCAGCTGGCGCGCTTCAGCATCCGCCGGCGCTGAATTGAAGACGGAATATTCATGGCCTCACGATATTTCGCGACCGTTCGGCGGGCGATATCGATGCCTTCCGCCCGCAACCGCTCGACCAACGCATCGTCGGACATAATGTCGTCGAGCGTTTCACAATCGATCAGCGCCTTGACCCGGAACCGCACAGCTTCAGCGGAATGTGCCTCTCCTCCGCCAGCTGACGGAATAGCTGACGTAAAGAAGTACTTCAGTTCGAACAAGCCGCGCGGTGTCGCGACATATTTGTTCGAGGTCACCCGGCTGACGGTGGATTCGTGCATTTCGATCGCATCGGCCACCGTTTTCAGATTCAATGGCCTAAGGAAGGCTACACCCTTCGCCATGAACAAATCCTGCTGACGCACGATCTCCGAGGCGACTTTCAGAATAGTCCGCGCCCGTTGGTCCAATGATTTCACCAACCAACTCGCATTCTGGGCGCATTCGGTCACAAAGGTCTTGTCCGCCTCACTGCGGGCCACCGCGCTGATTTCCGCAGCATAGGACTGGTTGACCAGCACGCGAGGCAGCGTGTCTGTATTCAGTTCAATCCGCCAGCTGCCATCGGGATTCTCGCGAACGAAAACATCCGGTTCGATGGCGCGGCTGTTATCCACTCCATACGCCAGGCCCGGCTTGGGTGTCAGTGCGCGTAGCTCGGCAATCATATCGTCGAGATCGTCCGCATCGACACCGCAGATAGATTGCAAAGCGGCATAATCATGCTTGGCCAACCGATCGAGATGGTCGAGCAATTTTGCCATGGCCGGATCCAGCCGGTCGCGGTCTTTTAGTTGGAGCGCCAGGCACTCCGGCAGATCCCGCGCGAGAATGCCTGCGGGCTCAAAGCCATGCAGTGTGGCCAGCGCGGACTCAACCGCGCCGCGTTCAACGCCCAAGCGTGCCGCGACCTCATCAAGATCGGCGCGCATATAGCCATCGTCATCGGCCAGATCGATCAGATGCGCCGCGATCATCCGCGCGACAGGCTCCAGACCGGCCAGGGTTAGCTGGTCGTGCAAGTGTTCCGGCAGGGATTTTTCCCGGCTCGCATTGGCGGCAGCGTCATAATCGCCGTCGTCAAACGACCCGCCCCGGCTTGCGCTGGTCCAGTTGGCGCTCATGCCCGGATCGGTTCCGGCCATATCGGCTTTGGAATCCGACGTATTCAGCACATCGGCGTCTGCATCCACGGCATCAGCCGCTTCTGCATGCGCGGATCCATCCAGCTCCAATTCTTTGCGGGAGCCTTCTTCTTTCAGCTGGACGGTTTCCGGTTCTTCTGCACGTTCATCGCGTTCAAGTAACGGATTTTTCTCGAGCTCTTCCTCAACGAATGCGGTCAGCTCGATATTGGAGAGCTGCAGCAGCTTGATAGCCTGCTGCAATTGCGGGGTCATGACCAGTGACTGGCCCTGCCGCATTTCCAGTTTTTGATGAAGTCCCGCCAAAGGGGCGCCTCCACTCTGATATCTTCAGAGCGGAGTTAATCAGCCAAAGCTTTCACCGAGATAAACGCGGCGGACATCGGGATCAGCGCGGATTTCCGCCGGCGAGCCTTCGAACAGAACCTCGCCCTCGTGAATGATGGTGGCGCGGTCGGTGATCTCCAGCGTTTCCCGAACATTATGATCGGTGATCAGAATGCCGATGCCCCTGTTTTTCAGGAACCAGATGAGATCGCGAATGTCGGTGATGGCCAGCGGGTCAATCCCGGCAAAGGGTTCGTCCAGCAACATGAAGGACGGCCGGGTGGCCAGGGCCCGGGCAATTTCCACCCGGCGCCGCTCTCCGCCTGACAAGGACAGGGCGCTGGCATCGGCCAGGTGCGAGATCCGGAGCTCTTCAAGAAGCTGGCCGACGGTTTCCTTGCGCTTGGCCTTATCGCGTTCAACAATCTCGGCCACCGCCATGATGTTGTCTTTCACGGAAAGTCCGCGGAAAATGGACGCTTCCTGCGGCAAGTAACCAATACCCAGCCTGGCGCGCTGATACATGGGCAGCCGGGTGATATCCTCGCCATCCAGCAGGATCTGGCCGTAATCGGCCTCGACGAGCCCGGTGATCATATAAAAACAGGTGGTCTTGCCCGCGCCGTTCGGTCCCAGCAAGCCGGCCACCTCGCCCCGCTTCAAGCGTAACGAGACGCCTTTGACGACCGGACGTTTGCGGTAGGACTTGCCGATTTTGTCGACAACCAGCCCTTCTGCCGGTTGCGAAACCGGCCGGGCTTCGCCTGCGGTCATGTCTTCTGCAAGGCTCACCCTTCTGCATCCTCATCATCAGGATCATTATTCCGCTCGGGATTGAGAATGGCGCGAACACGGCCATCATTGCCGTTCGAGCTTGCCACCGCTTCGCCTGTGCAGGACGGCGCATTGATCTGGGAGTTATTCGTCGTCAGATCGACAACCAGACAGGCCCCTGTAATGACATTCTCACCGCGCCGGAGCACAACATTTCCGGTCATGACAATGGTTTCGTCGGTCAATTGATAGACCGCTCTTTCGCCGCGGGCGACCTCGTCCGGCGTCACATAGAAAACTTCGCCGGTGGCAATAACCCGTTCGACCTCGCCCCAGCTGGCGCCAGCCTCATTCCCACCGGCCCGGTTGGCAAAAAACACTTCCAGCCGGTCCGAGCGCAGATTGGCATCTCCCTGCGCGGCGTCCACATTCCCCGTGAAGACCGCGCGGCGTTCCTGGTCAAATGTTTCCAGCCGTTCAGCAGAAATATCCAATGGTCCGCCCTGACTGCCGATTTGCGCCAGCGCGGGCCCGCCTAGAAGGAGCGCGGCAAAAAAGGAAAGGATCAGTCGTAGTGTCATGGCTGGCCTCCCGAGCCGGCTTCATTGCGGATATGCGTGCGCACATTCCCTGTGAACACGACCCGGTCGCCGCCGTCCAGTATTTCATACCCATCGGCGCGGATTGTGCCCATCGGACCATCCCCTTCAACAGCGCTTTCGCCGAGGACCCGGTCCTCCGACAAGAAGACACGGGCATGCTCGGCCAGAAACTCGTATCCCGAGCGCGTGGTGAACTGAACATTGGCCATCAGGTCCAGCGTCCGGGCCTCGGAATCAAACAGCCCCGAGCGCGCCAGAACACCCTCGGCTTCCTGGTCCGCTGCGATGAGATCATAATCCAGCTGAGGCGATTCCAGCTCGGTAATGTGCGCTTCACCTCCGCGGCGGCGAACCGCGGCATCGGCCGTCACAATATAGGGCGCGCCGCTTTCATCCCGCCCGGTAAAGCGCGGATTGATCATCCGGGCATCCTCGCTGACCGTCACCGGTTCCAGCGTCTCCCCGCCAAAGGCGCGCATCAGGATTTGCACGACCAGCCCGGCTACGATCAGTCCGGCCAGTCCAACCAGGCCATAGCGCAAGGCCCGCACGAACGCTGTGCGTTTGCGGGCGGCGGCCAGCGTGGTGGCGCGCCGCGGTTCCCAGACCGCATGGGCAGTCGGTTGTAAGGGGGACAGATCGGCGGTTGTGCTGGTCATCAATCAGGTTCTGGCCGGCTGAAGTGGCAGGTTTACGGCAGGCGCACCTAGCTGTGTGCGAAAATATCGGTCTCGTCCCAGCCGAGCAAATCAAGCTCGGCGCGAACGGGAAGAAAATCAAAACAGGCGCGCGCAAGATCGAGCCGGCCTTCACGGATCAGTGTTTCCGTTTGCTTTGCGCGTAACGCATGCAGATGAAGGACATCCGACGCCGCATATGCCAGCTGGGCGTCACTTAGCTCCGGCGCCCCCCAGTCAGAGCTCTGCTGTTGTTTCGACAATTCAACGCCCAGCAGTTCGCGCGTAACGTCTTTCAGCCCGTGGCGATCGGTGTATGTCCGGGTGAGCTTTGAAGCGATCTTGGTGCAAAAGACAGGGGCCAAAGTGATGCCGAGATATTTTCTGATCATCGCCACATCAAACCGCGCAAAATGCAGAATTTTCTCAATGCCGGGATCTGCCAGAAGGCGTTTCAGATTTGGGCATTCATAGCTGCCGCGATTCATTTGCACGACATGGGCTTCGCCGTCTCCGGCGGAAAGCTGCACGACACACAACTGGTCGCGCACCAGCGAAAGCCCCTGGGTTTCGGTGTCCACCGCGACGGCTTCGCCAAAATCTATGCCGTCGGCCAAATCGCCCTTGTGAAAATGAACGCTCATTCTCGAGTCCTTGTGTCTTTTGCTCCGTCTAACCCGCTTGGCGCCTGGCAACAAGTTGCCGGCACGGTGCGGGTTCGAGCCAATATTTTATTCCAATCCAGAAGACGAATTAATGTTTATGTGGAAATTGCGGTCGAAATAACCTATAGTTTTAAAAATGGCGAAAGTGTATCATGCAAGCAAAACAAACGGACGAGTCGTTTTCGACAATCTTGAAAACGACATACTGATTGCACAATTCAGCGGCGAAATAGATCTCGATTTTGCTATCGAGTCTGCTGACTATATTATTGAATATATCGAATCCGGCGCCCGCCGCCTTTTGTATAACCTTGGCGAAGCCATTCCTGTGTTCTCGCCGGTCGTCTTGATGGATGAAGTGCGCCGGATTGGCCGCGCGGCGGGAAAGTCAGCCCGATTTGCCTATCTCGCGCCGGAAGACATGTTTGCCAGGCACTTCATGTTGATCGAAGCCGCCGCGTTCAATGACGGCATCGATGTAAAATTCTTCTCTGATATGAGCGAGGCAAGGAAGTGGCTGAAGGAAGCGGGCTAAACCGCCAGCGCCTCACCGGTTTCGTTTTCGCTGCGATAGGTCAGGCTGGTCTTGAAATTCCGCAACACATCATAGGCCTCCGTCCCGCTCAGTGAGAAAGGCTCGCCCTTAGTGTGGAATTTCCAATACGTGCAGACATGGTTGATGGAAGAAATATGCTGGCCGATCCGCTGGAAGATGGCCGGCGCCTTGATGAGAAAATCGCGGAAGCGCGTGGGGTCGCGGGTTTCAACAAAAGTCGCGAACGTCGCATCATACTCAATGAGGATCTGTTTCAGCATCCGGTAGCGATTGACCGCCTCCATTACGACCCAGATTTTCATCCGGCTGAGTTCGCTTTGCTCAATAGGCAGCGCGCCGATCGGGCTTAATTTTCTGAAATCATGTATGAAAGGATTCAACTGGCTGGTGCAGTCTGCCAGCGACCAGTGATAATAGAGCACGCCTTTGCAGCCGAACACGCCGGCTTCAAACTGCGCTTCATTCATCTGCAGGCGGGCTATTACAGGCGTAATGAGCGAGACGGAGGTGCAGACCTTGCGTCTTGTGGCCCTGTTCGCAAGCCATGCCCCCCCTTTTAGGGGTGGGGGCAGGTCAACGTACGGGACGATTGAGGATCGACGATTTACAGACGCTATGGGTTGATTGGCGTGGCCCTTACCCCCCGAATGGAACACGGATTTCAAAGCGCGCGCCAGTCGCCTCGAAATCATCTTCCCCGAAGCCGGAAAGATTAACCTCGAAGCTGGCCACAGCCCCACCATTGAACTGGCTGCGAACACCGAGCGCTGCGTCAGCGCGGAACTGGCCAGTGTCGAAGACGCGGCCATTCTGGTCCATCAGGCTCGCCGGATTATAGTCGAAATTGGCGTTCAGCTGACCATGAACTTCCCAATAACCTCCTTGTTCCAGTTCCGTGCGATAGGCCACCTCTGGACCGGCTGTGAAGCGGCCAATGGAGACGGATTGCTCGGGGATAACGATGCCCAGGCTATCGGTGTAAGTCTCCTGGGTTTCCTCGAAATGGCTGATCGAGGCGCTGGGGCGCACCCGCCAGGGGCCATCGACCCATTCACCAGAGATGTTGGCGCGTAGCAGGTAGCGGTTGGTCTCGAAGCTATCGGTGTAAAAACCCAGCGGGTTGATGTCGTTATCCGACTGCCCGAAGAGTGCCAGGACATCGACGATAACACCATTGTCCATCTGGTGAGCAAGATAGGGGCCCGCCATCCAGCCCGCGCCATCGATCTGTGCCGGGGCAATGCCGCCAGCGGCTGTTGCGATCGTCTCCTGAGTTTCATCCATCCAGTCTCGCTGGATCATGACGCCCAGCACTGTTTGGTCATCAAGCGCAAAGTCGAAGCCAAACTGCAGAATGCCAAACTCACTCTCTGCGCTATCGCCAGCCCGGTCATCTGACAGGCTGGAATAATCAGCTGCAAACCAGGCATCAAAACGCGAGGCTTGCTGGGCAGCGTCCCCTGGCATCTGGGCGCGGTTGGACTGAGCATGGTTGATCAGGCCAGACAGGCTGCCATTCATGGCCACACGAATTTCGCCTCGCGACGCATCGGCCGTAAAGTTGCCCGGACGCATCTCGTTGCGGGCCCGCAAACGGCTGGCGATGTCGGGTTGAGCACTCAGGATGCGGTCGCCGCGGCGAACAAGGTAGTTGTTGATGGCGCGCGAGGTGGCCAACCGTACAGCCGCATCATCGCGCGAGTTGACGAAGGTGCAGACAATCGTCTCATTGGCATCCAGATCAATATCGGCCCGGCCCGTCGTGGCGTTGATGACCGACCCTCCGTCAGTATCGCCGGCACAGGTCAGGCTATCGAGTTCCCAGCCAACCGGCAGGCTCTGTGTGATGTCATAAGTACCGAAGGTCTTGCGGAAGCTCGCCGAGGAGGCTGTTCCGCCTGACGTGGTCAGCGACAGCCCGCCAAGGTCCGCGTCTGCGGAGGCATAGGTAAAAGTGTTATCGCCTTGCAAGCCGCCGGGTGTGGTGGCCACGATCTGGATGGTTCCAAACCGCGGCGCGACCGTCACCTGAACCGGAATCGTGGCTATCGTCGCGGCAGGCGCCGTGCTGGATACGGTAATCGTGCCGTTGTGGACACCTGGCGAGAGCTGGTCTGCTGCGGCCGTCAGGCCAATGCTGAGATTCAGCGCCCCGCTGCCAGGAATGGTTCCGCTTGCAGGTGTAGCTGTGGCCCACGCCACATCAGAGGCCGCCGAATAACCGATCGCCTGGCTGCCCGGGTTTGTCAGGTTTACCGAAGCGTTCACGCTCGTCGGATCAATTACATTGCCAGCCAGGTTCAGATTGCTGTTTGTGCTCGGGAAGACGACATTCAGGCTTTCACTGGCCGCTGTTGAGGCGTTCCCCGCCCCGTCCTGAGCCGCATTCGCCGCAAGAGAGACAGTAAGCTGACCAACAGTGTCGGGCGTAATGGTTGCCGAATAAGACCGGGCATTTGCCATCACAAATCCGGATGCCGCGCCATTCGCGACAGAGATGTCGGACAGATCAAAACCGGTCACATCCTCTGAAAAGGCGAATGTTGCGGTGAATGGGCCCTCAGTGGTCGCACCGGGCAGGGTGAGGGTCGGCACGGGTGCGGTCTGATCATTCGTAATGGTAAACTGGGTGGCTGCTGTATTGGCGTTGCCGGCGGCATCCGCTGCAACCCCGGGGGCCACATCGACCGTCACCTGGCCATCGCCTGCAGGCGTAATCGTGGCCGTATAGACCGTTGCGCTGACAGCATTGAAGTTCGACGCCGCACCGTTCCCGATTGTGAACTCGCCCACTTCAAATCCTGTCACGTCTTCCGAAAAGGTTGCCGTGATCGTGAAGGTGCCAGACACCGGATCGGTCGAGCCGGAAGTCAAGGTGACGGTCGGGGCTGTTCCGTCGAACGCAATTGTAACAGGCGTTGCAGCCAGACTTGCGTTCGACGCCGCATCCTGCGCCGCGCCCGCCGGGATGTTGACCACAACATTGCCATCAGCCGTCGGTGTGATGGTCGCTGTGTACACGCTGGCACTCGTCATCTGCAGGTTAGACGCCGTGCCATTGGTGACTTGAAGATCGCTTCCATCAAACCCGGTGACGTCTTCCGAGAACGTCGCCGTGACGTCAAACGGACCATTGACGGGAGACGTGGCAGAGGTGCTCAGCGTCACACTCGGCGGTGTCGCATCGGAAACCTTGGTGATGGTGAACTGAGTGGCCGCTGTATTGTCATTGCCCGCCGCATCGGTCGCGACCGCTGCTGCGACATCAACCGTCACTTGGCCGTCCGCGGCAGGCGTGATGGTTGCAGTATAGGTGCTCCCGCTGGTCTGCTGGAAATTCGAAACCGCACCATTCCCGACGGCGATCTCGCCCTGGGTGAATCCGGCGACGTCCTCAGAGAAGGTAACAGTTATATCAAAGGCACCGCCCACAGTTCCGCTTGCCGTGGAACTGATGGTGGCGGTCGGTGCGGTTCCATCAAAGTTGACCGAAAGCTGTGTCGCAGCCGTGCTGGCATTATTGGCGCCATCTTGAGCCGCACTGGCGGCCACATCGACGGTGACCGCTCCATCGGCCGCGGGTGTAATTGTTGCGGTGTAGACGCTGGCACTGGTCGTCTGGAAATTCGACGCTGCCCCATTCCCCACATTCAGGTCACTGACATCAAACCCGGTCACATCCTCAGAGAAGGTCGCCGTCACGGTGAACGGCGCGTTGGTCGGTGAGGGTGTAGCGGTTGTGAGCGCGACTGTTGGGGGCGTCGTGTCGACGACATTATTGACTGTATAGGTCTGATTGGTGCCGGGCGTCGTGTTGACGAGCGCATTGCCGGCCGCATCCTGAATATTCTGACCGCCCGCGAACCCGAGCGAAACAACGGTGTTTACGAGGCCAGCCAAGTCGCCGCCCGAGACGGTGACATCATATGCCGCGCCTGACAGAGTGTTGACGTTGGAAACCGTGCCGGATGTCCCATTGGCTGTGAAATCGGCGGCATTCACATTCTGGACGGTTTCCGAGAACGTCACGCGCCAGGTCAGCGTGTCGGCATCGGTCGTCTCGACAGCCGGATTGTTGCGAAGGACGGTGGCCACCGTTGGCGGGGTGGTGTCTGGAGGCTGCCCACCGGGGCAGTCAGAATCGACGGAGTTCATATCGACATTGCCCGACGCCAAAATTCGCGCATCGCTCAAATTCACGACTTCGCCGGGCGCAAAAATTTTGCCAGTGACGGTGCTGTCTACAACGATAGCGGTGAAAGGCGCATCCACCGGGGTGCCAACCTGAAGCTGAAAAGCATTGAAGCTAGATGTGACCCCTAATGTGGCTGAGATGTTACCAGAATTATTCCAGACCACGGCGTTCGTGGAGTCCAGAATATAGGTTTCGATGCGATCATTGCCCGTGCCTGTATCGTCAACCGTGCCGTCAATTCTGAATCGCAGACCGACGATGGTAGGGTTTGCCGCTGTGCATAATCCATCACCCGGCGGGAAAGCTGAGACGCCTTGAACCGCTGCGTTGTCAGCCGCTATAGCCGGAGCTGCGCCCAACACCGACACCGCCATAAATCCAGCCGCGCTGGCAGCCATCAGGCCCCGCCGCAGCGCACCGCTCGAAAACACACGCATCATGTCAAGACCCCCAGTCCCACCTCGCTGTCACTCAATTAACAGCGGTAAACTTTTGTGAATGAAACCTTAAACGCGCCAGAAAGACATACAAGGGCAAATTGTGTGATGGCCCCGCCTAAAAGACTCAAATATCTTGGAAAATGGCCCCGCTGACGTGTTTGCGTGGGAAAACCCCGCGCCTTTGCAGTCAGGGGCTGCACGCACCCATTGCCCCAGCCTTGAGCACGTTTCATGTGAGCACGGCCCACAGCAGCAACGTCTCTGTTTGGCAACGGGGCCGCGCGCAACGGAAACAACATAAAAGCTGTATTCATCGACCAAATTTGATCCCCCGGATCAAATTTCCCGCCTTTGGCGGGCCCGGGTCATCGCTTGTCGATTTAAGGGGAGTCCCCTGCCGGGGCATTCATTTGCGCAAATCGATCCCCCGGATCGCCTAGGCAGATGGAAGCTGAAGGCGACATCCGCTATACGCTCCAGCCTTGAGCACGTTTCATGTGAGCACGGCCCACAGCAGTCGCGTTCTTGCTTGGCAAATGGGCCGCGCGCAACGGAAACAACATAAAAGCTGAATTCATCGACCAAATTTGATCCCCCGGATCAAATTTCCCGCCTTTGGCGGGCGTCGATGAATGGTGCCCAGGAGAAGTCAAAAGGCTCTCTACGGGCTTCTATTTCGCTCCTAGCGCCAACGGCAGCGCAGTCTCGGTATCAGTTTCAGTTCTACCGCTGTGTACCGTAGGGGTACCATGATTTATTCCGGTTGCACTAGCCGTGCTGGCGTCACTGTTACCGGTCGGAACTTTGTAAAATTTTGGAGTGAAGTGAGGTGCTTCTTGTTCCCACAGTGGGTAATATGTGAAAGGAGCATCGTATTGATGGCCAGGCGCGGGTGTTTTCATTCAATATAGTTCAGTATTCACCCACAAGCACTAAAAAGAGTGTGGTAAAAATGTCACGCTATTTCGATTTTATATATACCACAGCGTGTAATAGGGGGTGAAAGTGTCCGGTTTTTGCGAAATCCGGACACTTTTGAATTTTTATTCTCTTTCATTTACTGGCTTTTTTAATTACCTACTAATTAAATAAATATATTAATGAAACTAGAGTTGGGTAGCAAAAGTGTCCGGTTTTTGCGAAATCCGGACACTTTCATAGTGCTTTACACGCACTGGTTGGTATAACTGCGGGTTTTTGAACATCATTGAACCCATTTTTTCGACCGCTTCACCCTAAAAGGCGCTTCTTGGCCCTGTTTGATCGCAAACGAAATTAATCTTGAAATGCTGTCACAATCCCATCGGTCAGATAGATATACATTTCCAAATCGCGATAGACCCATTGTTCCCGTTGTGCCCTAGCAGTAACGGTTCGATTGATGTCATCCGGGTAGTCGAAAGCTGCCAGTAGGCAGGAACGAGTCATTCCGATGGCTGGTATCTCAGCCAATGCCAAAGTCGCATGCTGACCGCATGCAAGCTCAATCTCTGCTATTCTCAGTTCTCGTTGTTGCTCGCGCCAATCTCGCGGCTGAGCCTCTTCCTCATCCGGGTCGCCTTCCAAAGCTGCAAAGCCGCGAAGCACAAAATCGGAAGCTTGAACTGGTTCCGCATGTTGATCTGTTGTTGCACAGCCCGCTAACCCAAAAAGCAAAAATAGAAGAACTCGCATTGTTCACCTTCAAGCCGAGCCGCAACTATATAAGCCAAAGCCGCTCTCAGCCATATCTCCTTCGGAGCGATGACAAGAAGCACCTCACTTCACTCCAAAATTTTACAAAGTTCCGACCGGTAACAGTGACGCCAGCACGGCTAGTGCAACCGGAATAAATCATGGTACCCCTACGGTACACAGCGGTAGAACTGAAACTGATACCGAGACTGCGCTGCCGTTGGCGCTAGGAGCGAAATAGAAGCCCGTAGAGAGCCTTTTGACTTCTCCTGGGCACCAAACCTTGGAACCTAAGTAACGGTAACACCAAGGCCTTCTACGACGCTTTGAACCGCTCTCGGTACACACACGGTACACGAGGGCGACGGTGTCTCCGATACCGCGCTGTGGTTGTAGTCGTAGAATCAGCTATAGAGTGATCGCTTCAGCATTGGTAAGACTGAGGCATTAGCGTTGGAATTTCTGAACAGAATAGCGGCCATGATCGCTCCCGGCAGTCTTCGCCGCGAAGCATTGGGTCGTTCCAGAAAAATACTTCAATCAAATACGCTCTGGCGCCGATATCGGTACGGCCCCGACAGAGCGCTTGTACATTGGATCGACAACTACAGGGTCACTTTCCTTCTCTTAGTCGCACTTGCTTATGGATTAACCGCTGCAATCTCATTGGTTGTCTCTGAATTGTCTTGGGGGCCGTCGACTCCGGCAAATGTCACCGACTATTTTCGAGACCTGCAATCATTGAATTTGGCTATCCTCGGTGCCCAGGCAACGTTTATTGGCTTAGTGTTCCCGATTGTAATTGCGCTCGCAGACAGCTTGTCCCGTGGAAGGGTTGGTCTCTCCGGGCGGATAAGCATTTTTCTGCGCGAAACCGAAGCTTCCGGAACGGCATTCTCCTGTGTTCTGCTGCTTATTGTGATTTTGATCCAAGCGCTTCCGATCTCACTTTTCCCTGATCGAGTGAACGCAGCATTGACATCAATAAATCTGATCTGGGCGGCATTGAACTTAGCCCTTATCGTTAGGTTTCTTGCTCAGGCGATAAAGTATCTTCAACCGTCAAACCGCCGAATGATGATCAATCGCTATGTAGCTAATACTGCATGGCGCAACATTCTCACTACAATTGAGACAAGAAGATTATTCGTCGAATTGGAAAAAAGCCTGCCGGGCGGTTTAGACGACGATTTTTCGGTGTTCGATTTTAATCGAACAGAGGGTACGAGGCAGATTTTCACTGAAAACGTCCTAGATGCGAATGTCGTGGACGTTAAACCCAGAAGGCTAAAGTCAGTTCTTCACCAAATTCACAAACAAGCGGTCAAGAAACATCCAGCTGAGCGGTTCCGAAACGCTTTCTGGATCGCTCCGGGAGATATAGTCAGGCCCAAAACAAAACTGGCATCATCGTTTCCCGGTTTAGAAATATCGACGCGCCAACAGAAAATGGTGACTCAGAGCTTCGTGCTGGTCGATGAACTCGATAGGCCTAGCGACGAGATTGAAGCGCTCTTGCGAGAGTATATCAGCGATATTCTTGTACACATTAATGCGGATGACGAGGGGCTATTCGAAGAAACAGCGGATGAAGCAATTGATCTAATTACTTTTGCGCTCGCTATCGGTAGGTCCTCGGCGCTAGAAGGCGCCCCTCAATCGGGATTCTTCAGTGCGAGAAAGTACTCATTTATTTGGATCGAAACACTTCGCCGCTTGCTTGTCCGCATTACAGAAACCGCCGTCGAACGTCCGCGCGTATTTCACCACGCCTGCTATTTCGGATACCGACTCGTTGCGCGCATTCCAGCAGACATCAGGCGTGATACCTTCACTGACGCGCTTTGGATCTCCAGCTTCCTTGGAAGCCAGCTGGCGCGGACGATAAAAAAACGGGTCGAAGTCGCAAGCCGCGCGGAAACAATTGATGGCGAGACAGTAGGGCATCTGTGGGCAGATTTTTATGGCGCTTGGGAAAGCCAGATTCAGCTATGGGCTGACCATTGCCGATCAGCGAGGGTGAGCCACAACGAAGCATTTGCAGGGTTTGACGAACACTACGGTCAGACAGTTTCTCTCGGCCTCAAAGGCGCTCTGACGGGCCACATAGATTCTGCCAGATGGACAGCCGACGGTGTCATCAAGTGGATGGGTGCAGTCGAAGACTTTAATATCCGACATTCCCATATCCTGATCCGAACGCCCTCAACACTTACGATTAGTGAGTTCCTTGCCGATGTGGATGCAAGCATCGTGAGGCATTCATTCGATATCGACACTCCCGTGCCGGAGGAAGAATTGTACCAAAAGGCACTTGAGAACTATGCCAACGACGGCGCGCTAATGTTGATGCTCCATCTCATAAAGCGAGCACGATTAGGGCACACGACCGATGCGCTGGCGGCTTCGATACGGGACCTACTACGAAATGATTCCATCGACCCTGGCTCACGTGGTGGATCAACCAGAGGCGCAGCTTCAGTCTCAGACTGGTTCGAGAGCATTCTGCGGATCGGAATGACTTGGGAAGGAGAAGGAACCTCCTACCATGCGTTACTATCCAAGCTGGGCCGCTCGTTAAATCAGATAGACGAACCTCCTCGAGTCTCAATGCGTGGGTACTCAGGCTGGGGAGGTGACGGCTTGCCTTCACTAGTACAAGAGCAAGCGCTTCTACTCATCCTGTCTGCATGTTCGACGGGAAGCGCTTCGCTGATCGGCATGGATACATCTGATCAGCTTGCAACTCTTGATTCACAAGTATCCAGGGATCAGCTGGTCCGTACTCTTGAGACTTTGAGAAACGCAATTGATCAGCAAACAGACGCCATCAATGAAGTAGTTCAAACAGTATTAGGCACTACGAACGCTGACATTGTCGCCACTCAGAAGCGGAACTTGATCGACCACATTACCTCCATTGAGCAACGTCTAAACTCTGACAGCGATAGAGCGTATTTGGAGGCCGCGTTCGATCAAGAGAAGTTAGATCAAATCAGTATTTGGTCTGGTTCCAAACTGTCTCCGGAGAATGCCGATCGATTTCCATTCTCAGCTTTCGATGAATTCTTGATTGTCGATTCGGAGCTTGTTGACGATGAGATGCGGCATACCCCATTCACTCTAAATTTGAATGGGTTCGATTTTGGCGCGCTTTCTGTGCCAAATCTCTCACCAAACATGATTGGAAATGATGCGGATTGGTGGGCCCAGCCATTACCTGAACACCTTGCGCGTCCAATTGTGGGCCAAGTTTGTCGCGAGTTGGAATTTGAAAACGTATCGGTCGATAATCCATCGGATTTGTGGCGTGCGATTTCGGATTTCTCCCAAGAAAATGATCGCACAACAGCCGACTACTACTTACTCATCCCAAGCCAAGGTAACCCACGCTGGCTGACAGAACTTTCTTGGAGGGAGAACAATATACCTGAAGGAGTGGAAATTAATCATGTGGAGGCCCAACCTTCGGGCTACCTTTTCACGATCAATGATCTCCACGTATTTGCGGGTTTCTCCCCTGCTGGTGAAATGAGACTTCTGGAAAAAGCTTGCTTTGCCAACCTTGAGTTCGTCCGGTTTGGCGAGGGCTTGGTCAATGTGTCAGCCGAGCGAAGAGAAGGTGATCCTCGAAGCGCGGACTTAGCGCTGCTAACAAGACGAAGAGTAGGGGTGACGCAGAGGCCTAGCCTAAAACTTATTTTCCAAACTCAGGCAGATTGAGTCGTACCAATTGACTTTAATCAGACCGCCAGAAAAACAGCCTGAAATTGCTCAGAAATTTGATTCAGAAACGCGCCCTAACTCCGGGGTGGACATCTCGACTGCCTCTGCAAGCTCACTTAACTCGTAGAAGTTTGCTCCATATTTTTCCGTGATGCTCAATCGTTGATGTCCAATGATAAGGCGTACGATTTCAGGCCTGATCGATGCTCTTCTCATTGCCTCCACAAAAGTATGCCTAAAGGAATAAGCGGTAAGCGCTGGACTATGGGGCACGCCCGACGCCCGAATAGCCTTGTTCAATCTTGCTGAGAGCAACTCTGTTTGGGCGCATTTAGCGGGAAACAACCAATCACCAGAGCTGGCCTCCAGTGCCAATTTGGCCGCGTCCCGCGTGTCGCCCACTATCGGAATAATCCGCTCGCTGCTGTTGGTCTTGAGCCGTCTTCGAGGGTTCGGCCGGATACGGATCAGCGGAGTTTCTGAATTCAAATCCACGTCAGCCGCCTGAAGGCCGCCAATCTCCAATGGTCGACAGCCTGTACCCTTCAGCAATCTAAGAATCAGGCCTGTCGCGTTGTCCGGTCTGACACGAGCAACCCACTTGTCGATTAGAGCAAGGTGAGACGTATGGAATGGCAGCCGCCTTAGTGGAGCCTGTTGTTTCACCTTCTGGCGAGCGAACGGATTCCGATATGGAAGGTCAAGGGTATCCAGCGCAAAATTGAATACCGCCTTTGCAGACGTAAGCCGCCTCCGGATTGTCGCTGCGCTTTGACCGCGCTCAGTTTCAAGCCAAGCCATCCATTGACGAACCGACAGGCGATCAATCTCCGCCAAAGGCCGGTCGCCGATGCACTCCAGAAATTGTTGGAACGCCGTTTCTTCGGCCTTCCCTAGTTCGCCTTCAGGCTTGTGGCGAACGTAAAGCTCAAAAGCCTCTGTGAACGTCATCAGGCTATGAGCATTGGCTTGGGCTGTTCGTCTTAGCGTCAGCGTTGTTGGAATGCCTGAGACGAGCCTGTCCAGCGCCGCGTCAGTCTGTGCGACCAGTTCCAGTACTCTGTTGCTCGCTTCACGCTCTTGGCCCACGTTTAGGCCTAGAGACAGTTTCCACTCTCGCTGACCCGCTAGCGCGTGAAGTTCATCAGGAATGCGCCGACGAAAATAAAGCCGCCCAGCGCGCGAATGTAGGTAGGATATTTTGAGTGACACCGTCGCCCTCGTGTACCGTGTGTGTACCGAGAGCGGTTCAAAGCGTCGTAGAAGGCCTTGGTGTTACCGTTACTTAGGTTCCAAGGTTTGGTGCCCAGGAGAGGCCGCACCAGTCTTGTGTCAATCCGGTTCCAATCGGTTCAATTAGACCGCAGTGCATTGAAAAAGCCGTAAATTCGAAAGTCAGATCGTATCACACATGTTCATGCTTGCCCACGCATCTGCTGGTCGCAATGATGGTCGCGCGTTGGTAACGGCAGGTTCGCTGCGCTGAATCCGGCCGCCGAGTCCGCAGTAAATGTCAGAGAATACGGATGCAATAGCAGTCAGTGTTAACACCGCAACATTTGCGTCCGATAGATAAAGAGCACGCGTCAATACTTTCATTGGAAATATAACCTTCAAGTCAACAGTATTCCTTAAGTGTAGCAATGAATAATAAAGACAAATATACTTGCAATAAATAATTGAAAAAATTATACAAATGGGCTTGACGCGAAGTCTAGCCGTAACTAATTGAGCGTCAACGGAGGCGTTGATGCTTACAGAATCCAAGATACGATCTTTATCGGTTCCGACGGAAAAGGACTTTATAAAGTATTCGGACCGCGACGGCCTTGTCGTTGTTGTCTATCGTTCCGGACGAAAGACTTTTAAGTGGAACTATAGAAGAAATGGCAGGCAGTATTCGATAACGATTGGCCAATACCCTGCGATTTCTCTGGCTGAAGCCCGGCAAATCGTCGCGGGCTTGCGCATTGCCCTTCAGCGAGGTGTTGATCCACGAACGGTTTCCGCCGGGCATAAGGTTCAGAGTGCAGGAAAGACGCTGGCCGAATATATCGATGATGAAATCGAGCTGGCCAAGCAGGACGGAATGTCAGCCAACACGATCAAGAAGCGCCAGTGGTTGAAAGACGAATTTGATCAGGCCCTGCTGGCTGAACCGATCAAGAACATCGAACCGAAGCAATTTGTCGCCCAGATAAAGAAATTCATTGCCAAGGGACACCGGGACAAGGCCCGTCGCGCGGCGGGGCTTTTGAAACGGTCCTGCAGGATTGCTGTCCTTGAAGGCGAAGTTCCGACCAACGCCGCCGCAGAATTGGGATTAATTCTACCAAAGGCAGAGCACGTTCATCATCCGGCGATCATCGATCATGCGGCCCTTCCAGACCTACTGGCGTCGGTGGCGCGTCGGTCTGGTTCGGAATCCATAAGCATGGCGCTTACTGTTCAACCGCACGCTTTCCTTCGACCCTCGGAACTTCGTAAGGGGCGATGGGATGAAGTAGACTTCGCGAATGCTGAATGGGTAATTCCAGCTGCACGCATGAAAATGAAACGTGACCATGTAGTGCCGCTTTCCGTATCCGTTTATGCGCTACTTGAAACACATCGGGCCAAGACTGACAGCGAATGGATGTTTCCGGCTTGGAGTGATCCTGATCGCCCGATTTCCGAGAATGGAATGAACCAAGCGCTTTGGCGGCTCGGATACAAAGGCGTGATGACCGCACACGGATTCAGGTCAACTGCGTCCACCTTGCTGAACGAGATGAATTGGAACTGGGACTGGATAGAAATCCAGTTGTCGCACGAGCCAAACAATTCCGTTCGCGGAGCATACAATCGAGCCCGCTATCTTGACGGCCGCAGGTCAATGATGAACCGATGGTCAGCCTTCATTGATCAGCTGACCGATTATGGGTTGGGCAAATCAACTACTCTTCCGAATCCAATGGATTTCGGCCCCGTAGGGAACAGGGGGTAAGGGATGTCCATCAATGATAGCCTTCGCATGCCGATCACCTATCTGCTCTCCCCGCGGGAAGTGGAAAAAATGATGGATGTCAGCAGGTCGACCCTGCAACGGCTCCGCAAGGAGCCCGGCTTCCCTGAGCCCGTTTACATCACAGAACGAACGATCCGCTTCTACCCCGACGAGATCACGGCGTTCATCGAAGCACGTAAAGGGGTGCGATCATGAAGGGGCGAGAATTCCTGAAGCGAAGAGATGCGCGCCACGATCTGAAGCAATGGTCGGATCATCGCGCGCATGCGGAAAAGACATTCAATTCGAATGTTAAGTCCGATCATGCGTTTCTGGTTTCCATCGGATTTCACAAAGGCCTTGCATATGAAAAAGGCCAAGCGGTGCGAGAAACGCTCCATCCGCTTATACATAATTCATTGGACCACTGCTGGAACGCCGTGAACGAGACCGTTCTTGGCAAGCGATCCTTCCATAAATACGCAGGAAGCAAGGCGGGCCTAGGCAGGGGGTTGTTCTGCATTGAAACCCGCTCAAAGGACGGCCAGCGATATGTCGGTCCGCACATTCACGGCGTATTCTTTGCGAACGGAACCCGGCAAATCCAGCCGCAAAAAACCAAGACCGATGCCGAGCAAAAACTGACACGGATGTTCAGGAAAATCTGGTCAAACGTGAACGTGGATGTTTGTCATCTTCCGGCTGAATCTGACCGGAAAAAAGCGGTCAATTACGCGACGAAGGAACCCGGCGCGTATGCCACCACCAGTTTCCGGGAGGGGCTTTTCTAAGGCCATAGAAACCCTCCCGGATTGGCGCGCTGCACGGCCATGTAGTGTGTCCAATCGCACCGTCTGCAGCGGTGCAATCGACCCTATGGCTATAGGGTAAAGCCCTAACTTATTGCAAAAGTTAGGTTATTCCGGACGGCTGATAGCTTCCGGCGCAGGAAGCGTGCGTGCGGGTCTGTAAGGATAGCACGCGTCAGCCATTGGAATCCTCCGTTTCTCTTCACGCGCCGAGCCCGTGAAGTTTGTTTCCTATGGAAGAAAGGAAATAGATCATGTTTCCTCCCTTTACCCTTCATCCTGATCTGTTCGAAATAGACACAGATGTAGGCAATCATCTACATCAGTTTTTCAGTGAGAAATGCTGCAAGATTATCCCCTATGGGAAAGGTCAATTCTGTGCCCGATACCAAGGGTTCATGGTGACCCGATACCACATTGGACCGGAAGGCAATCATGTTATCGAGCTGATCCAGCCAGATCATGTTTCACCCGTGAAGGGCTTTGAATCAGTATCCAGTGAAACCTTCCATGCGAGGACAATTGAACATTTCATGCGTATCAAGCCGATGCTGGCTTCCCATCTGCAACATGCTGTTCGTCTGATCGGCTGATGGCGGTTGCGTCAGGCCCCCGCAAGCCAACATCAATCAGGTCATTGATCTTTGAATAAAGGTTCTCATCCGGTTCTGACCCACGGGTATATCCCAGCCGGTTAAGACGGCGGTCCAGTTCCGATGGCCAGTCATCGACGAACCTGCTTTCGTCGCGAATTCCAGCCTTCTTGAAAACGGCTACAATTTCATCCCGGTCACATTCCGGAACCGGATTGTTATCTTGCGCACTCATATGGTCGATTACTGGATTGCATCCGATGCGTGGTGAAATCGATACCACAACCTTTTCGCTGCCATTGAAAAGATAGAAGGCCTGTTCACCAGAAAGCGCTTCGCCAAGAAGGTTCCGAAGGCACAAACGCATTTCAATTCCGAAGGACCGCAGTTCATCGATAGAATGAATGGCTGCAATCCGGGGGTCATCAATCTGCGGCGGAATGGGAAACTGAACACACCTGTCCAGAAAGAATGATGACGCCTTGCTCCAGAAGTCCTTCTCGCTGCTTGCTGAAGACAACTTCGACAACAAAGCAGAAGCCTTCTCACCGTCGGCCGAAGCAATCCGGGCCAGAATGTTGGCATCATCTTCGTTGTGAACGTGTCGGATGATGGCTTCGACCCTGAAAGGCTGTGGCAAGGCATGCAGGATGGTCACCAACCGCGGTGAAATCACCGCCTGATGCTTCATCACCTTCAGGCTGTTCGGGCATTCAAGGATGTCTGAAAGAAGCCTGTATTGGCGCTTCGTCCACATTGGCAGCGATAGTGATTTCAGAACGCTGCGATTATTCGCGTCGAAGCGGGGATCAGCAAATTCGGCCCCGGCCTTCCAGCAATACGTCGTATCGAATGCCACGCGTGCGTTACGGTTGCTGGCTATCACGTTGGCGATCACCATGCCCGCTATGTGCATCCACGGCGAAGACCGTTCCAGAAAGCCGGTATGCGGGAAAGGCCAATGCACGGCAATTTCACAAGCGAGATCGCCAGCCAGCAATGCCAATGCATGGGAAACCCGAACAGGTTTCTTAGTTGAACTTGAATTTTGATGAATGATGTCGGTCAAGGTGTCCTCTTCGCCGACATCTTCCCATATACGGTAAATGTGTCAGAAATATGTTCAATATCAATAATTTAGCGAACTATTCCCTTCAGCCCAGCCAACGTTGAATTCTCTTTGATCTCGTCATCGGCGATCATCAGATAAGCCCATCGCTTTCCATCTACGTCGTCTGCGTGATCATTGGCGTATTCGACCCATTTCT
Source organism: Hyphobacterium sp. (assembly GCF_965228115.1). Taxonomy (GTDB): domain Bacteria; phylum Pseudomonadota; class Alphaproteobacteria; order Caulobacterales; family Maricaulaceae; genus Hyphobacterium. The sequence goes on from NZ_OZ245794.1 coordinate 2,053,672, forward strand.
GTGCGGCACGGGCCTTGGCCTGAACCAATTCGTCATCCAGTTCATTCCGGGCCTTCACTTCAACGATCAGTTTCTCCGTGTCGGTCTCAATGACAAAGTCGGGTTCATATCCCCGGCCGGACAGGTATTCGATCTGGAACTGTTTTGCGGCGGGTTTGATCCAGCTGATCACCGATGGTTCGTGGTCGGAATCGATTAAAACGGCAAAGCGCCGTTCAGCATCGGAATCAAACTTCTGGATCGGATAACCGCACTTCTTGAAGCCCCCGAACAGATACTTCTTGGTGTCTGACTTCGGCGTGATCGGTTTCCTGAAATCCTTCTTGCGGTCCTGCTGGGTGGCATTGAAGGCCTGTGCTTCCAATGACCGGAAACCTTTCGTCACACGGGCCCGATAATCGGTTGGCGTTTCCCAGTAATGTTCTTTCATTTGCTGGAAGATCAGGTCTGCAATGGCCTTGCCATGACCCAGCGCGACATTCTCGACATCATCTTCATCATCCAGATAGGACCGGAGATGGTCGATCATCTGCCCCGCCAGCTTGTAAAGCAGGTCAGCCTGCGTGTCGTAATCGACCTCGTCATGTTCGATCAGATACCGGACCAGATAATTCTCAAGCCGTTCCTCGGTCGGACCATCAATGTTGCGGGCAAGGGACCGCTGGGTTTCAGTCCTGATATTCCTGATCAGAATACTGTCACCGATGGGCTGCCATCTTTTGTCAGCCAGACCGGATAGATCGAAATCGTTGAAGCCGAAAGTCACATCCCGTGTGGGGATGACAACAATTTCCGGAATCTCGATGGTGTGTTTGATGATGGCTTCAAGAACAGCATCCGTGATCTTTCTCGCATCGGGCTCATCATCCATCTGGTCCACCAGATCGCGTGAACTGCGGATATGGCGTTCAACCTCGTGCTGGATTTCCATCTTCCGTTCAGGGTCGCAAAGGTCCTTGATCGACTGGACTTTGCTTTCCTGCCGTTGAATGGCCCTTATCGCCGCTCGTGCAGCCTGTTGTTCGGCATCTGTCGTGAACAGGGGTGTTTGCTTCGGTTCCTCGACACCTTCCGCTTCATCGATTCCCGGGGCCGTGCCGAAGATAATGCTTTCAGCCTTGCTGGGGGCTTCAACCACGCGTGCCTTCCGGTTGCCGACATCATCCCGGTTGATCTTTATCTGCTTCAGCTGAACGACGGACTGGTCCTCGCGGGCCTTTTGGATGACCTCGTCAAAACGGTCATGGGCAATCACCGTCAGCGTATCGACGGCTTCATCCCCGGTTCTTTCCCCATATGGCAAACGGAGGCCGCGGCCCAAGGTTTGTTCCGTCAGGATATCCGATGCAGACGCCCGTAAGGGCACGATGGTGTAGAGATTGGTCACGTCCCAGCCTTCTTTCAGCTTGTTGACGTGAATCACGATCTCGGTGCGATTGTCCGTTTCCAGCCCTACCAGACGTTCAACGGCTTCATCGCTTTCCTCACCCTTCGTGTTGGAATGCACTTCGGCCACGCGGTCCTTGTATCGGCCTGCAAAGAAGTCATCGCTTTCGATCTTCTGCCGCAGTTCTGATGCATGTGTGGTGTCCTGTGCCACAACAAGGATGAAGGGATGGACCAAGGGTCTTCCGGATTCCCGGTGATAGACATCCAGCTGGGCCTTCAGGTTCTCGTGAACGTGCACGGCATCTTCCAGCATCATCTGTTCGATCTGGTCGGCCGAGAAGTCTTCTTTCCGGAAATCTGCCCGTGTTGCGACGGCTGGTTCTTTCACATAGCCATCGGCCATCGCGTTCCCGAGGCCATAATCAAAGATCACATTCTGGAAGGGGGTTGATCTGGCACCTACTGTCTTCGGGGTTGCCGTCATTTCAATGCCGAGAACCGGTTTCAGTTCAGCAACGGCATTCATCCCAGCCTTCGCCCGGTAACGATGGGCTTCATCCATCATCAGGACCAGATCGGGCAGTTCAGCCAGATAATCGAAATATGACTGACCGATATATTCGTGCAGACGCTTAACCTTCCCCTTGTCCTTGTTGATCTTGTCGACATTGAAGATGTTGATGACGGCATCCCCCCCGAACAGGTCATGCATCTTCACGCCGCGGCCTTCCTGCCATGTATCACCGGTCACAATGATCGGCGGCTGTTGGGCGAATTGGGAAATGCCCTTGAACACGTATTTCGGGGATGACGGGTTCGAGAAGTCATCGATCAGCTTCTCATATATCGTCGTGTTGGGGGCCAGAATGAAGAAGTTCTTTGATCGCCCACTTAGGAACAGGAAGGCGCACATCGCGCCCATAAGCCGGGTCTTTCCAACGCCGGTTGCAAGGGCGAAACAAAGCGACGGGAAGTTCCGTTCAAAGTCATGCACGGTTTCATATTCGGCCTGAATGGCGGCAAGCGCGGCATCCAGATCAACATCCTTGGCCAATTCAATCCGGTTCACGACATCACACAGGATTTCAAGCGACCTTTCCTGTGGTTTGCGCAAGGACAAGCGCTGGCTGATCTGGCGGAGCAGTTTGTCGTCGGAAATCATTCGGGGGCTCCTTCAGCATCAGCGAACAACGGCAGGTCGGCATCGGGATCATCCGGTTCCGCCATGGGCAGGTTGGAGACATTCAGGCTGTAATCATCGCGGCCCCATTCGCACTTGCGAAGAATGGTCTGCGGGATTTTCACAATGGTCAGATTGTCGAACTTGTCGGCTTCGGCCTTGAACGCCTTGCAGCAGATCAACAGGGACCGGTCTGGACCGACATCATCAGATATCTTGGTCAGGGCAGCATGGGTCAGGGACTGGGTAGTAACGTAGATGAAGTCCGTTTCCGTTGAATGCCCGTGCTTCCAGTATTCTTCCGGATTATCGCTGGGCGCATAAGTGAAGCCCATATGCTTGCACATGGCTTCGGTCAGCATTTCTGGGTGATATTCCTTCGAAATTACCCAGTTTCCATACTTGTCCTGTTCCAGCAGGGATGGGGCCAGATTGAAGTAGCGGAAACCACCGCCGCCTTTCCATTGAACGGCTTCAGTGATGCCGCCGGGATCGTCCCCGTCGATCACCTTCTTCATCCGCGGAACGATATGGGTGTGACAATGATCATGTAGTTCAACCATGATCCATTTGCGGCCCATCTTATGGGCAACGGCACCCGTTGTTCCTGAACCGGCAAAGGAATCCAAAACCAGATCACCGGGGTTGGTCGCGATAGTAAGGGCGCGCTCTATTAGCTTCTCCGGCTTTGGCGTGGAGAAAGGGTTCTCCGGAAACAATCTAAGTTGCTCGCGCTTAGCGTCCTGATTGTGGCCGACTTCTTCCCATAGCCAGACAGAATCTGGCTTACGTCCCTTATCCTTCAAAAACCTTTTGAAGCGTGGAACCGAGTTCTGCCCATCCTTGCCCCACCAAATGAGTCCATCAGCAACATGCTGTTTGAATGCATCTTCGCCATAACCCCATACACGGGTTTTTTTGGGCCAAATCACCTCGCCCGTATGCGGATTTTTTATAGGATAGTAAAGATTTGGGCGCTCATCGGCGCTCTTGTTGCAGGTATAATTATCTGACATCCATGGGCCGCGCGGGTCATTATCAATGTTTTTATATGATTTATTCGATTTTTCATTTCTTGGAATTGGGTTTGCCCTGAACAGCTCTTTATTCTTCGAATACAAAAGAATGTGATCGTGATTTTGACTTATATAAAGAGCGTCGTTCGACGGCGCATACCGTTTTTGCCAAGTGATGTCGGAAAGGAAGTTTTGCCGACCAAATAATTCATCACATAAAACCTTCAGATAGTGTGCTTCGTTATCGTCGATGGTAATCCAAATTGAACCGTCATCTCGTAGCAGCCGCTTCATGACAGCAAGCCGCTCGTAAAGCAGGTCCAGCCAAATTGAGTGTTCCAAGCCGTCGTCGTAATGGGAGAAAGCGCTCCCGGTATTGTAAGGCGGGTCAATGAAGATGCATTTCACTTTGCCCGCGTATTCCTGTTCCAGCGCTTTCAGGGCGAGAAGATTGTCTCCATGGATCAGGACATTATCGAAAATGTCGGAATCGGATTGGCGTTCACTGGCGTGATATGACTTCTCCGGGTCCTCGATCAGGATGCGGGGTTCCAGCTTCGGCCGGTCATTCTTCCCGATCCATGTCAGTTCCAGTTTCGTCTTGATGGTCATCCCGCATTCTCCGGTTCCGAGAACAGGGGAAGGTCGGCATCGGGGTCATCCGGTTCCGCCATGGGCAGGTTGGAGACATTCAGGCTGTAATCATCGCGGCCCCATTCGCACTTGCGAAGAATGGTCTGCGGGATTTTCACAATGGTCAGATTGTCGAACTTGTCGGCTTCGGCCTTGAACGCCTTGCAGCAGATCAACAGGGACCGGTCTGGACCGACATCATCAGATATCTTGGTCAGGGCAGCATGGGTCAGGGACTGGGTAGTAACGTAGATGAAGTCCGTTTCCGTTGAATGCCCGTGCTTCCAGTATTCTTCCGGATTATCGCTGGGAGCATAGGTAAAGCCCATATGCTTGCACATGGCTTCGGCCAGCATTTCAGGCCGGTATTCCTTGGAGATCACCCAGTTTCCATACTTGTCCTGTTCCAGCAGAGATGGCGCCAGATTGAAGTAACGGAAGCCACCACCGCCTTTCCAGTTCACCGCATCCGTGATGCCGCCGGGATCATCACTGTCGATCACCTTCTTCATTCGTGGAACGATGTGGGTATGACAATGGTCATGCAGTTCAACCATGATCCATTTGCGGCCCATCTTGTGGGCAACAGCACCGGTTGTTCCTGAACCGGCAAACGAGTCCAGAACCAGATCGCCGGGGTCAGTGGAGACATTGAGAATTTTCTGTATGAGCCTTTCCGGCTTAGGTGTCCTAAAAAGTTCTGACGTAGGCGTTCCCGGAAATAACTTTTTTAGCTCGTATTTTGCCTGTCGGTTGTGTCCTGTGTCTTCGATGTCGTGCCAAAGCGAGGATGGTGACAAACCTTTCTGATCAGCTAGATAGGTCTTTCGCATGATGCGTTTTCCATCATCGACAAATACGATTTCTCCGCTTTCGATCATTTCCGTCATTCGTTCTTTTCCCCAACGCCATCCATTGGCCGGTGGTTCAACAATGTGCCCTTGTGGCGATGTGATCTCGTAACGAAGATTTGCTCGCGGATTGGGTGATGACAAATTGCCTTGAAACCAAGGCCCCCGCGGGTCGTTGTCGGGGTTCTTGTAGTGTGCGTTTGCGGCTTCAGTTCGAGCTAGTTCGCGGGAACGCCAACCTTCCGATGCCGAATAAACAAGTATAGTATTGTGGTCTATTGAAAATTGTTTTGCGTCATTATTTGACGAATCTGCCGACCTCCAACACACCGAAGCTACGAAGCAATTACGCCCAAATATTTCGTCCATCAATACTTTAAGGTAGTGCACTTCGTTGTCATCAAGATGGACCCAGATAACGCCTTCATCATTCAACAGGCTCTTCAGGAGCAAAAGGCGATCACGCATTAGCGAAAGCCAGATAGAGCTTTCCAGCCCATCATCGTAGTGTTCAAAGGCCTGACCGGTATTGAAAGGAGGATCGATGTATATGCATTTCACCTTGCCCGCGTATTCCTGTTCCAGCGCTTTCAGGGCGAGAAGATTGTCTCCATGGATCAGGACATTATCGAAAATGTCGGAATCGGATTGGCGTTCACTGGCGTGATATGACTTCTCCGGGTCCTCGATCAGGATGCGGGGTTCCAGCTTCGGCCGGTCATTCTTCCCGATCCATGTCAGTTCCAGCTTCGTCTTCTCCGCCATGCGTCTTGTCTCTTCCCGTGATCCGCCCTGATCACATGCCTATACCATGCGTTGCGGCCGCAGCTTCATCATGTCTTTCACGAAGGCAATGATCAGCGGGTCGATTTCAACAGTGTCAGTGGGAATGCGGGCGTCACCGGGCCGGTAGAAACGACCATCTTTATCGATCCTGAATGATAAAAGTTCATCAGGACTCTTCTCCATCATGCGGCAAAGCTCAAACGCAGCCTTTGCCGCGGCCAATTCCCGCTTATCTTGGAGTGAAAATGGGCCAACAATTTCATTACCAGCAGCCCTTGCCTTCTTCTCCGCGAGTGCTTTCAGTTCACGTGCGGCATCCCGTTCGAGAATCCGTTGGAATTCTTCTTCATCGAATTCATCGGTGTCTGGAATCTTTGCGGTTTCGGTATTGGAACGCCTAGATGCCTCCAGCTCCCGTTTGGCATCGACTTCCTGCAGCCGGTGAAATTCTGTTTCTTCAATGATCGTCGTCGTTTCTGCTGGCGCCCCTTGGTCGCCATCATTGGCTGAGAACAACATATCTTGGTCCAGCTGGTCTTCCCCACCATAACAAGCAGACCCTTCGAGGACCGTTTTTGCCAAACGAATGATTTCATCACCGACAGGAATTATTCCGGCGCGATCTGATATTTTTTCGAAATGAATAGGATCGATCACATCATAAGTAACCGAATACGTCCCACCATACAGTTTTTTGGGGTTCACTGCATTGTTGATGCAATAATTTAAAATCACATCTATCAATGGTTTTATGAATTCTGCGTCCTCACCGCTTCTTGGATTGCCATCCACCACGTTCGAGACTCGATCAATTATGTAAGAAGGTGTTGGGACTCGAGCATCCTGAAGAATGTCGCGATCTGGTAAGTATAGACGGTCTATCAACCGCTTTCGAAGAAAATAGCCGCGAAAAGACTGTGGATCAACATTAAGGCCCAAACAATAGTTTGCGAATCCAATCGCGGCTTCGATTGCAAGGTGGGGGCCCGTTACACAGGTGGTCCATAAAACTATATCTTCTGTCCAAGCGCCATACTTCCAGAAGAAATCATGTTCGGGTGCCCGCAACTCATTCAATATTTGAGTAATAGACCGATACATCTTTGAGTAATCAAAGTCGCCGTAAATCCGGATTACTTTGTCACGTGATGGTTCAACTGAATGCCCGGCAATATGGTCAATTTCGGTCGGCACTGTGAAAGCGGTAGCTTTCAGTTCTGTCGAGTTGGCTTCGTTTAGGTAGTGTTCCAAATCCACCATTGGCCAATAAACGGTCTCATTAGACGCCTTAAGACACGCGGCCCGGTAAATGTGACCATCAATACTTGTCGGATTTACCTCAACCGGTGGAATTAAGTGTCGCGGGACAAAATCACGGAATCTCCTCGACCGATGATTCCGAACCCGGAAGTAGACGGTAAACAGCTCTTCCAGTTCGCCTTCATAACCCATGGACGACAAGGCCAGCTCTTCCACTTCATCAACCGTTCGACGGGCCTTACGCATTCTTTCCAAGAATATCGGCGGCAATTGTTCCGCCATGTGCTTCAGCCGGGCTTTCTTGTTTTCCAGATTAGGCCAGTCAGCCCGGCGCAATTGATCACGCAGCTGGCGGCGAATGACCTTCAACTTACCATCTATCTGCCGGTTCAACCGGTCCAGCGCCTTCTCGTGTTGCCGGACAATCTGATCTGCATCGGCATGGGCTTGATCCAGAATTTGTTGGCAATAGCGGTCGCACCGGCCAAGAAAATCCCAGTAATACCCGTCAATCAGTTCATCGAGATCATCTTCCGGGGGCAGGTGTTCCACTTCCATCGGCGCGGATGTTGGCATCGCTGTCAGGAATGAAGACGGGAAGCTTTTCAGCGTGAACCCGTCATCCGTGATGCAAGCGAACAGGGTTTCGGACCATGACTGCACCGGTGTATCCAGCCGGACCCTGACGGCTTTCAGCCATCCGGATTGGCGAAGGAAAAACCTTCGGAACCTTCTTGGACCTTCGTATCCGTCGATGAACAGGTCCAAGGCGAATGGATATCCGTGTTCCAGCTTCCCCTCGGTCAACATGAAAGACAGCCCTAGTTGGTCCGGCAGCCCGCATGGTGCGGTCCGTATGTTGGGTCAAATGAGAAACTGTTGCATTCCCTGAACGTCATGCTGCAACGATTACACGATCAGGTGGAATTCGCCAGCTAAACCGAAATAGGCAATATTCCCGATTGCCCTTCCCTTACATGCGAATAGCGGTCTAACCTGACGGTGTATTGCGGGGAGATATTCAATGAGCACGGTATACCGGAAGGTCGATCCAACACTTCGGGGGCTGATCGACCAGATCGAATCTGGGGACATTGGCCTTCCTGACCTTCAGCGGCCCTTTGTCTGGCCGAATGTGAAAGTCCGGAACTTGTTCGACTCCATGTATCGAGGCTTCCCGGTTGGATACCTTCTTTTCTGGGAGCCTGCTGAAGTCACATCGTCAAAGGCTATTGGCGAAGATGCCAAGCAACGACCAGCCCGATTATTGATCGTCGACGGGCAACAAAGACTGACATCGCTTTATGCCGTCATGACCGGAACATCCGTTATCCGGAAGAACTATAAGGCGGAGAATATCGAGATCGCCTTTGACCCGCTGAACGAGAAGTTTGAAGTCGCCGATGCCGCAATCCGCCGTGATCCTCGTTACATCCCTAACATTTCCATTCTGTGGGCACCCGATGCGAACATCTTTGAACTGGCTGGCGATCATATCGAAAAGTTGAATTCCGTTCAGGAGCTATCTCCTGTTGAAAAGAAGAGAATTCAAGACTCGATCATGCGGTTGAGTCAGCTGGATAAGTATCCCTTTACCGCCTTGGAATTGTCAGCATCCGTTGACGAAGAAGCGGTTTCCGATGTTTTTGTTCGCATCAACTCAGAAGGTAAGAAGCTCAATCAGGCTGACTTCATTCTGACCCTGATGTCGGTCTTCTGGGATAAAGGCCGGGCTGAACTGGAGAAGTTCTGTGCAGCGGCCCGCCAGCCAAGCACGAGCGGACCATCACCGTATAATGCCTTTATCGAACCTGACCCGGATCAGCTTCTTCGTGTTTGTGTTGGTGTCGCCTTTCGTCGTGCACGTTTGAAGTCGGTCTATTCGCTTCTCCGTGGCAAGAACGTAGCGACAGATGAATTCGACAGGGATGCGTCTGAACAGCAATTCGACATTCTCAAGGAAGCGCAGGCCAAGGTCCTGAACCTGCAATACTGGCACGACTTTCTGAAAGCTGTGCGCGAAGCCGGGTTCAGAAGCGCGAAGATGATCACGTCAAAGAACAGCCTGATCTTCGCATACATTCTCTACCTGATCGGCAAGACCGAATTCCGTGTCGATGAACGCGAACTGCGCAAGTTGATTGCCGCGTGGTTCTTCATGAGTTCGTTGACCGCGCGGTATTCCAGTTCGCCGGAATCCCAGATGGAATCTGATCTGGCACGGCTTCGTCAGGTCGAGACAGCGGAACAGTTCGCAGCATTCGTGGAAAGCGTATTCCGTGTGACGCTTACCGGTGACTTCTTCACCACGAACTTGCCGTCCGATCTTGCCACTTCGTCTTCCCGCAGCCCGTCGCAATATGCCTATTTCGCTTCGCTGAACATCCTCGATGCGACGGCACTCTATTCAGACCAGAAAACGTCTGACCTTTTCGATGCGGGCGTGAAGGCACCGCGTGCGGCTTCCGAACTGCATCATCTGTTTCCGAAGGACTATCTCGACTCCATCGGCATTACCGATAACCGGGAAAAGAACCAGATCGCCAACTTTGCCATCGTCGAATGGCATGACAATTCCGGCATGGGAAACAAGGCACCATCTGACTATGCGCCAAAGTTTGAAGACAGCATCGAGTCGAAGAAGCTTCAGCAGATGTATTACTGGCATGCCCTGCCGGATGGCTGGTTCCGGATGGACTATCAAAGCTTCTTGCAGAAGCGCCGGGAGCTGATCGCCGAAGTTATACGAGACGCCTTCAACAAGCTTCGGGGCGGTGAATCGTTATCGGACGAAACACGGACAACCGAAGAACTGGCTGAACTGATCAGCGACGGGGAAACATCAACCACCGAATTCAAATCCACTCTGCGGGTGAACCTTCACACCAACGAGAATGATCAGCGGATGGAATTGGGGGTTTTGAAAACCATTGCCGGGTTCATCAATTCCCGGGGTGGGGGTTCTCTTGTGATCGGCGTTGCCGATGATGGCTCGCCAGTAGGAATTGATGCCGACAAGTTCCCGAATGAAGACAAGATGTATCTCCATTTGATCAACCTGATCCGAGACCGGATCGGGGCGGATTACATGCTCTACATCCACCCCCGGTTCGATGATTACGAAGACACGCGCGTCTTGTGCGTCGATTGCGATCCGGGCCGTTCGCCGGTCTATGTGAAAGATGGCAAGGAACATCGTTTCTACGTGCGAACCGGTGCTGCAACAGCCGAACTATCCGGCCGCGAAGCTCAGGAATTCATTCGTCAGCGTTTCTCCGGTGGTGCTTGATGCCTGCCGAAACGCAAAAGAGGATTCTTGTTCCCACACTCGATCCCGAAAGCTGGAAGCGATTGCTGGGAAAACCCGATCTTCACTGGAAACCGGGCCGTTCTGCGATGATGGTTGCGGAACAATGGGAGTCTCATGCCGGACTGCCTGACAGTGTCTCCGCCATTCTGGCGGCGAATGGATTCGATGACCCAGAGCTTCTTCTCGCCGTGCCCGAATGGAAAACCAGCCTTCCTGATGGTTATAAGCCGACACAGACCGACGTATTCGCCCTTGTCCGCTGTGAAAGCGGTGTCATCGCGCTTTGCGTTGAAGCGAAGGTCCGAGAACCCTTCGGAAAGCTCATAGGTCAATGGTTACAGGAAACTTCAGCAGCAGGGGGCAAAAGACTGGATGACCTGCTTCAGATCATCGGCGCAACAGAGTCTCTACCTCACCATTTGCGATATCAATTGGTTCACCGCACAGCAGCGGCGTGCATCGAAGCCGAACGGTTCAACGCCGCTGCTGCAGTCATGGTTGTTCAGTCATTCTCGAATCAAGATGCAGGCTTCAATGACTTTTCCGAGTTCTTCCGTTGGCTGGGCGTCAATGATGTTCGCCCCGATGAACTGTTTCAGGTTCCGGCCAAACACGGCATTCCGCTTTACGTGGGTTGGATTTCAGAGGGCGGAGGAAACGATTAGATGGTGAAAACAATCAAGGAAGGACGTCTGGGAAAATACACCCTGCGGATCGTTGAGACAGCCAAGGGCTTGCAGGGCATCGCTTTCATTGATGCCAAGACCCGCTCCGCCATTTTGTCCGGCGATGATGTCGATGAATTGTGGGAACGTCTGGTCGTCGAGACCGGCAAACAATCAGCTGAGTATTTCGGCTACAATGGCGCCATCAACCGGTTCCGGGAAATCTTCCCTCAAGGCTTTGCGGACCCCCGATATCAGTCAAAGGAGCGCGACTACAAGATCGCCGCAATGGAAAAACTGAAGTCTGTCGCACCCCTTGAAAAGGCATTGTCAGGCGATGTCGATCCGGAAGCCGTCCTGAAAGCCGTTCACACCAATCTGCTATTCAAATCGGAGTCCATAACCCTGCGGGACATTCTTCGCAGCAAACGGGGGCGAGATTTCATCTCTGCTGCAGCGGCAATGACCGCAGGTGATGTTGCTGCCGGATTATCAAAGATGACAGCGATAGCAATCGATATTGATCGCAAGTCATGGCCGCTGGTTACCTATCTGCCTTTCCTTTGGAAACCAGATGAACACATGTTCCTGAAGCCAACGGTCGCCACGGGATTTGCTGACAGGGTCGGAAACAGGTTTGCCCATGATTATTCGTCCGATATCGGGGCTGACGTGTATGAAGGCCTTATCGATCTGACGAATGAGACGAAGGCAGAAATATCAGCATTGAAACCTGCCGATAATGTCGATGTCCAAAGCTTCATCTGGGCGGTCGCCAAATACACAGATGCAGATATCGCCGAGGACTAGGCATGCCAAGACAGAACCGGGTTACGCCATATGGTGAAATTGTCGCGAACCCCGCGCGAGGCAGTCTTATGGGCAACCGTGGCTGCATTCATGATGATCAGGGGCAACTAACCGCAAAGCGTTGGGCGCATCAGGCGTGGGTGTCCTGTCAGCTTGAATTCAAGGGTTGGAAGCGCGAACTGATGACGCCGACCTACTACACCGAGCTTTTCTTCACCGATGAAGCTGTTGCCCTTGCCGCTGGGCACCGGCCGTGCGGCACCTGTCGGCACCGAGCTTATAAGGAATTCCAAATCGCATTTGCGAAAGCCTTTCCTGAATTCGGCGAAAGACCGAAACCCGACCAGATGAATAAAGTTCTCCATCGGGATCGCGTGAATTCGTTTTCAAAAGAACAGGTTACGCACAAGGCGGACATTAACGAACTGCCGTTCGGGACTTTCATCGAACCCGAGCCGGGAAAGCCAGTCCTGATCACGCAAGGCGGATATTTGCTGTGGTCATTCGAAGGTTATTCTGAATTCGAAGGCCGTATTGCCGAGAGCGTCACGGTTCTAACGCCCCGGGCCATTGTCAAAGCAATGCAGTGTGGTTATTCGCCCGCAATGGATTGCTGACATGGCATCAGGGTGGAAAGATTACCAAGACTACTGCGAAACGCTGTTCCGGCGGTGGTTGAATGGCGATCCACCCGGCGTTCCATCGCTATGGAAGACCTTTTCGCCAGACCATTGCCCGGAACCGTATCTGGAATTCGGATCGCAAACTGATCCCTTGATCGTTTTGACGACCAATCCCGGTGGTCCCATGGACATTCAAACCCGGGAAGCGATCAAGGTTGGGCTTCGCGACACTGCGGAAACCTATCATGCGGCGCAACAGTCATTGTCGCAGAAGTATGTTGAACTGTTGGCAGGACATCCGGCGGGCGCGCGAATTCAGAAAATGGTTTCGATTGCCAAGGATGCGGGCTTCTCCGGCGTCCGGCAGATTGAAATGATACCTTGGCACAGCGCAGCTTTAAACAAAGCGACTGCCCTGAAGCTGATGAAAGTTGATCCCACGCTTTCCGAATACGGAATCAAGCTGTCAGGTGTTCTGTCACTGTCCACAGCGGTGCTTGGTATAAGCGGCTGTGGCAGAGACCCGAGAGCGACGCCATGGGTCAAGGAAATGATGTCGGTGATAGGGGTGTCAGGAACGCTGGAGATCATTGCCATCAAAGAAAACGCCAATGGTCCGACGGTTTCGTGGGTGCATGGTCGAGACGAGGCAGTATCAAAGGGCGTTGTCTGCACCATGGGTAACAATGGCTTGCCTGACAAAGATGGCTGCAGGCGGTTGGTCGCGTTTGTGAATCAACTGTAGTTTGTCGCCAACTTGGCTATCGATCATCGGATAATGCCAATAAAGCTGAAATAGAATCCTCAACATCTCGGCTGCATTTTCTTATGTCGGCCATATGTTTATCTACTTCAATTATTTCGGGGCATTGCTCTTGAAGTTTTACAGTAATGCCTTTTCGAAAAAGCATGGCTGACAGTTTATTTATGATCTTCTCTGGAACTTCTACATTGTCATGGGTTTCGATTTCGGTCGCTATCAGTTGGCCGCTAAGATCGCGACTGACCGCAATAGCGATCTGACAGCCATCTACCAACCCAGTGTAGAAGGCCTCTTTTCCAACAGCGGCCGGATCATAACGCATTGAAAGACAGTTATTCATCTCCATGCCAGCGACATGAAAATCGGTCATGGTTCTGAGCTGTTTAAGGCCTAGAGACAATAAGTCTGGACCTTTAGGTAAGACGATCTTGTTATCTATTATGTGATCGCGTGCCTTATCCCAGAGGTCTTCCACATCTCGTGCTTTAATCAACTTTTCCATGAATCCGTATTTGTCGGAACAGTCGTTATACAATCGCCCCATGAGCCTTGTTAGCGATGGTTCAGGCGCTAACTCGACTATCTCTGTCAGGCGCAATCCTACGGGAAGCCCTGCAACACAAATCACCCGATCTTCGTCAATTCTTGGCCTGTGTCTGAGTAGCTTCGCAGACACTTCGCAGGAGCTGATTGTCAAAAGTGACTGATACCCTGCTTCCGACCACATCGGTAAAACCATCTTCTTGATGAATTGCGGTGAAAGCAGCGGGAAACGGTCTGACCAACTCCGGACCCGGCACCTCCATGATGTTGACGCTGCACCAATCTGAATTCGTGAGAAATCGCCCTGATCAATGGCATCAATGACCATGGTATGAAGGCAGGCGGCTGACATTGAAAGTGCTTCCCGATGGGGGAAGGGGTCAGCCATCGCGAGGCGAGTAGCCCAGTCGCCTGCAACAAGTTCAAGACTGCTTGAAACCCGCGGCGACACGGATTCAGAATCATCAAACCAATCATCTTCGGCGAAATTGTATTTGGCCATGAGTCGCGACAATCGGAATAATTGTGGCAGACTCGGGGCAGATAGATTGGCTTACTTGGCCAACGCAATCCGCGCGACTTCGACAAACTTTTGATACATGTCTTGATCTTCAATCGCCGGATACTGGGGGTGCCAGAAATCAACAACAGTTGTCCGGTCATTCACGATGAACGAGTGGAAGTTTCCCGGCATGATCGGCAAGTTCGTTATGCGTTCGTTGGCGAATACAAAGCCCTTGAGCCCGTCATAAACGCCCTCTCCACAGCAAACGATGATGTCTGGTTGGTATGCTCGTAGCTGTTCCAATAGCAGACCAGCATCGTATTTTGCGGCGTCCACGATAGTCTTATAATCGGATTTAGAGCGGCCCGCGATTTTCTTCACGTTGACTGCGGCTACCGATTTCAAATTCGATCTCCGCATCTCGGATGAAGAAGGTGGCAATTCGTCAAATGGAACAGGCTTGCCTTCAATCAGGCTTCTTAAGGCGATTGCCCACCTAGCCAGATTGTCCCACGTTGCTGGACGCCCTCCGTCTTCGCCAACAAACTGACGGATATCACTTTCCTCGTAGGTATAATCGATGGCCTCGCCATCACCTAAGGGGTCGTTGAACTCTTTTAGTGCAAAGACCACTTTCAGCGCTGAAGCATTATAGTCGGGTGGAGAAATGACGCCGTCTTTGACGATATGTCTTTCCCCATTTTGCCGGTTCCGTTCATTCCATCGACGAAACAATTCATCTTCGAAAAATGTGATATCCATTTTGTGTCTTCCAATCTGCAATGTTCAAATTGCAGAAGGCTCATAGTCTGCCAATTAGCAATTGGGTGGCGATCATGGACGCAGTTGAAGCACGATACATATTTCTGAGAGAAAAGCAGAAAGCTATTCGTGAAGGTTTTTCCGACGAACTTGGCCTGCGGGTTCACCGGGCACTTAGTTGGGTTGGCCGTGCTGAAGAAGCCGTAGATCAGGACGACCTTGATGGCGCATTCATTTTTTACTGGATTGCGTTCAATGCCGCCTATGCCGGTGAATTACCGGAAGATGCAGATGTTTCGTTGAGCGAAAGGGAGCTATTGCGGGATTACTTTTCAGCGCTTCTGTTGGCTGATTCAAATCGGCGAATATATGGGGCAATCTGGCAGAAGTTCAGCGGGCCGATCCGGGTGCTGCTGGATAATCCATATGTCTTCTCACCATTCTGGAAATCGCAGCGGTCGGCAGACAAGAACAGCTGGAAGCCGCGTTTCGACTTAGCGGCAAACAGAGCCCGCACGGCAATCGAAAAGGGGGATGCCCAGATCGTATTGGAGATTGTCTTCGACCGCCTTTACGTGCTTCGAAACCAGCTTGTGCACGGCGGTTCCACATGTCGCAGTTCGGTGAACCGGGATCAGGTTGGCGACGGGGTTCGGATACTTGGATGGCTGGTGCCGGTCTTCATTGATTTGATGATGGACAATGCCGGTGAAGATTGGGGGCGGCCCTATTATCCGGTTGTGACTGCATAGGATTGTTTATCCCACTGACCAGCGGATTACGAACAAATCCTGCATGATCGGCTTCCGATTCAATCCATCTGCTACGTCATCGAGCATTTCTTCGACCTGCTGACGGATTTTACGTCGCTGATCATATTGGCTGAGAACGAGATCATCCCTTTCGCCTTCCTTCTTCTTGATCTGTTTCCCCAAGGCCAGCTTCTCTTCCATGGGCAGGCCTGCCGCCCGGCGTTGTTTCTTCAGTTCCTTGATTTCTTCCTCGACATCCTTGATGCGGGCTTTGAATTCGGTTTCCAAATCCTGCGCATATTCATCGAGCCGCATTTCTTCTTCTTCCAGCCAGACGGCGTTTTCGGCATTCACCTGATCGGAAAACTTCTGGAACTGTTGATCGCGAACCGACTGTAAAAGCTGCATGGGTCGTGCCCCCTCTGCAGGCTTTGAACCCTTTGCTGGCACCCAGAACATGCGGTCAGCTGTGTCAGCCTGAACCTCTTCACCATCGTCGGTGATGCATGCGGTAATCATCTCTTCCCGCACCGCATTTGGCGTATCAATACGGGCCTTGGCCGCCAGCATCCACCCGGAACGCCCCTTCAAATTCTTCACGTCAACAATCTGACCCGCGAAGGGGTATTGATCAGGCAGGAATGTTATGTGGGCAGGCTGATTGGTAAGGTCATAGCCCTTCGCCCTGTCCACAACTTCGGACGCGAGATTGCCGTCGGATAAACGGAAGAACTGCCAGTCATTCTCGTCGGCGATTGGCCACTGGGTCGTATAGACCTTGTTGTTATATTCAAACCGTTGGCCCCCGGGATCAGGGAAAACGGCATCGGGTAATTCCGCTTTGGCGACGGTCAACAAGCGCCGTGTGAAGTCATTAAGTGATTGATTGATGTCCAGTTCGCTGTCCTTCAGGCGGGAAACAACGGCCTGATCAAGTTCTTCAAGGACCTTCGCCCGTGCGGCTTGCATCTCTGCATCGATCTGATCTTGGATTTTCTCTTTCAGCAGGTCGAATTCCAGCTGAATCTGCGCATCGTCCCGGGCATTCTGGACAATGTCCAGAACAGCTTTCTCGAAGTCGACCCCACTTTCTATCGAACCAAGGATTTCATCGCTGGACCCGAACACACCGTCAAACAGCCGGAACTTCTCATCCAACAATTCATGAATCCGTTTCTCGGCCGCGTTCGACAGGTTCAACATGTTGACCACAGTCACATCGATCTTTTGGCCATATCGATGACAACGGCCGATCCGCTGCTCGACCCGTTGCGGGTTCCATGGGAGATCGAAATTCACCACCATTGAACAGAATTGCAGGTTGATACCTTCAGCACCGCTTTCTGTTGCAATGAATATGGACTTCTCATCGCTTTTGAAGGCTTCAACCAGTGCCTGCTTCATGTCAGCGGTTTTCGATCCGGAAATCTTGTCTGTGCCTTTGTGCTGTTCCTTCCACGCAGCGTAAATCGCGCGGCTATCAGGGTCGCTGTTCGACCCGTTCAGAAGGACAATCTGGTCGTTGAAACCATTCTGTTCGAGAAGTTTCGCAAGATAGTGTTGAGTCCGAACGCTTTCGGTGAAGATCACGGCTTTGCGTTGACCACCCTTCTGCACAATTTCATCAAGGGCCGAAGGCAAACGTGATTTCAGAACGTCGCCTTTCGCGTTGCGGCCAATGCTTTCAGCAAGTTCAAGAAAGCCTTTCAGAAGATCGATTTCTGCCTGCAGTCGTTCCGGATCAACATATTCTGGTTGGTCATCATCATCTGGCTGCAACGACTCAAGCCCATCATCGAAGGAGTCGAATTCACCGCCATATTCTTCAATGATGTCATCAAAATCATCGAGATCATCAATGATCGACGTATTGACTTCCTGACGCTGCTCCAATCGTTGAATCAGGCGCCGCAAATAATGGGTAACGGCAAAGGTTGATGACCCGAGTATCTTTCTGACCTGCAAGACAACAAGTGCATTCGCCCGGTCTCCGTATGCGACCGTGTCGTTCCTTTTCAGGAATGTCGACACCTTGTTGTAGAGTTCCCGTTCATCATCATTCGGGTCGAAATTGAATGTGATGGCGTTACGGGCCGTATAATTGATGTGACCTGCTTCCTGAACCTGTCGTCGAAGCGTGCGGTGACAGATCGGTGCCAGTCTGGCTTTCAGCCGTTCAAGGTTCTCTGGCTTTGTCCCCACGCCCGTAAACTGAACCCGGAAGGAATTCGGGCCGCCAAAGTGGGTCTCATCAATGACGGAAACTAAGCCGAACAATTCCATCAGTGAATTCTGCAACGGCGTGGCGGTCAGCAATATCTTGAAAGGGTTCTTCAGGGCATCCCGCAGGGCGGTCGCTCGCTTTGAAGCGCCTTTCTTGTATACGTTCCGAAGCCGGTGGGCTTCATCGAACACGACCAGATTCCACGGAACCGGACGAATTTCTTCTTCTTTTCCAGCTGCGAATTCGTATGAGGCGATGATCACGCCCTGCGTATCATGGAAAGGACGTTTGATGCCCTTCTTGAGCAAATCCCGATAGACCTTTGCGTCGATGATCGTGCTGGGGATTGAGAACTTCTCCGCCAATTCCTGTTCCCACTGCTTTCGCAAAGACGCCGGGGCAATCAGAAGAATTCGTCTTTGTTGTTCAGCCCATCGTTGGGCGATCACCATTCCGGCTTCGATGGTCTTACCCAGACCGACTTCGTCCGCGATCACCACACCCTTCGCCAATGGTGACTTCAATGCGAACAGGGCAGCTTCAACCTGATGCGGGTTCATATCCACGCGTGCTGACGAAAGCGATTTCGCAAACGCATCCTTATCCAGACCCGCCAGCGTGATGTGGTGGGCCAAATAGTGGGCATGGTGTTTCGTGAAAAGGGCGTTCATTGGCGATTGATGCGGTCCTTGAAAGGAACATGGGCGCGCGGCCGCTGACGAGCCAGCGCATTTAGCACACGGCCCAGCATGAACAATCGCATCCCTAGGGATATCGCCATGGAAAGACTGTAGATCAATAAGAAAAACCCAATATACGATATGAAAATCATGTCGCTATATTTCACTACAATGAATACTATAATTGCGACCGACTGTATAAAAACGAAATGAAACATTGATGCCAGCTCCTTTACAAACAAGGAGTCATCTTTGCCCTCGCCAAATATCCGTTTGAATTGTTCCGTGCCCGCAACGGCCAACAAGATCGCCATACCGCCGAGCGTAAATCCGAGGAGGCTAGGCAGGATGGCAAGGCCTATGTCAGGCCATAGAAACGACCCGCTTTGATCCCGCTGGGCAGCGGCACGGCTCATTAGAAGGGTCAGGCCCAGCGAAATAATCGCATAAGGAGAAAACAAGAGCGACCGAAGTCCACCATATAGCCGCCAATATGATTTATATCCCTGAACAAAATTTCTGTCAGAGAATGATGTTACGAGCCAAGCTGAGAGCGCGCTCCACAAAGCTTTGATCTTCTTCCACAATAGTTGGGAAAGTTGCTGGCAACGCTTCAGTAGATCGTTGGTCTTTCTCTCCATCAGCCTTGCCTTTTGTTGTAACTTTTCCGTTCATGGCCGCTACTGCAGCAAGACCCTTTGTCTTGTCGTTGGGCTTAATACCGGTCTTTCTGTCTGCGGCCTTGTATACCAATTTCTGCCGCGAAACCCCTTGCCCATCCAGATCATCAAGCAAGTCTTGATATTCACCAACATCGTTATTTGGCCGAACTATCTGAAGTTCCAATTCCCATATAACCGGCAGAGCCAGAACGTGTTCGACTGCACCGCGACGTGGAACGACAGTGCAGTCGACCTGCGTTTCGCTCTCCAACAGCACTTTCGCAAACACCCGGTCCAGAATGCGTTTCGCCCTTGAAGGCGATAAAGAGTCGCCGCGCTCGTTTTTCACTTCGAAGAAGAAGGTATGGTCGCTTTCTCGGAAGGTATACACATGGGCGTGAAGGTTGAAGCCGACATCGCGCGGGATACTTACGTCCAACTCGTCATAAGAGACTTCAGTGTTGCTGGATTTCTTTATGCCGGGTTTGGTCCTATCAATTTCCGTCCAGATTAGAATTCGACCTTGAAAAAAACCTTCTCCACGGTCCTGTGGCTTGGTCAACTTGGCCTTTTGCTGGCCCCAGTAGTCTATCTCGACATCAGCCGATCTGGAAAAAACATCCCGATAGATGCCAGTCGGATGCGGATGGGCGGCGACGTTCAATGCGCCAAGGATAAGAGTATTTTCTCGCGCCATGTTTGGTTCCCGCTAGAAACAACCGTTCAGGTTGTTTTGGCGGTGTCAAAGAGCGAGATCAAGCTCAATTGATGGTCGCGATGATGGTTGGAGGGGGTTGCCAGTTCCCGATGGGCATTATTTTACAACGCTTTAGCGTTGGAAAATGGTGCCCAGGAGAAGACTCGAACTTCCACGCCCATACGGGCACTAGCACCTGAAGCTAGCGCGTCTACCAATTCCGCCACCTGGGCAGGTAACAGGGCGCGGGATTTACGAACCTCTCGCGCGTCTGTCAATTCGGCTATCAGCCTTTTGCTTTCGCAACCGCTTCGCTGATGGCTTGCGCGTCTTCCGCGCCGCGGCGGACATGCACCAGATCGCCGGGCTCTGCCCAGGCTGGCCGCAAGGAATCAGACGCGAGAATGACGTTGGAATAATCGCCCATCTGGTCCAGAGCGGCCCGATTGAAAAGGCGTTGCGATGCCACATCGTCTTCAAACAGGGCTTGCGGCGCTCTGTCCTTAAGCAGATTTTCCGGTGACTCGCCGATTGGCGGCTCCGGCATTGGCGTCTTGCTCAGCCGCCGGTAACGGTAGCGTTTCATTCTAGTCCCCCATTCCATTCCCCGGGCCACTTCCCGGTTCCGTCGTCAAGGCTTCGATCGGCGCCTTTCGCTTGACCCATTTAAAGCCTTCACGCTTGGTGATGACGGCCGTGTCGACAGGTCCTCCAACCCCCTCCGGTCCCAGCGACATGCGCATCTTAACAGAGGTCAGGTGAACAAGCGACTCAGCCAGCCAGGCCATCTCGTCCGGAGGCATCCCTTGCAAGGTTGATGCAAACGGGCCGAGATGCATGTCCTGAATGTAATCGCGCAGATAATCAAGGAACACCCGGATAAAATCGTCCGACATGGCTGCGTTTTCCAAATTCAGCCGCGCGCGGTCTTCCTCATTCTTTGCAAACTCATTGATCAGCCGGTCCCCATTGGCCCGGATCAGATCCCGGAAAACGGTGAGCGAGTAATCCAGAAACGACGGATCCACGCCATGCACCATGGAGATCATCACGTTGCGGACGGCAAAGGGTAAGACATCGGCCGGGTGGTCAACGGTGATTTGACTGTCTGACCGGGTCGAGACCGCCAGCCGCCCTGCAATGACCCCATCGCTTTCAAGATTGATCAGGGCCGGGAAGGTTTCG
The DNA here is from genome assembly GCF_965228115.1 of Hyphobacterium sp. Classification (GTDB taxonomy): domain Bacteria; phylum Pseudomonadota; class Alphaproteobacteria; order Caulobacterales; family Maricaulaceae; genus Hyphobacterium. Next base: position 2,074,968 of record NZ_OZ245794.1, read on the forward strand.
TCCCCGCCAAAGCCGGCCACCACAATGCCGGACCGGGCCACGGTTTCGACATCCGCAACCGCCAACCGGTGTAGAAGTCTGGGCAGTTGTTCACGGATATCCTTGGTCATCCGGTCGCCAATGCGCGAGTGCAGCAGGTCATCATACTTCGCCAGGAGTTCGGGAAAATTCTTCCGGAACTCATTTTCCTCAAGGTCCTCGAGGGCGGGATGAACGCGCCGCGCCTCGACATCGGCAATCAGCGGTTCCAGCGATCGATTGACCAGCGCGCTGGCCTCAATGGCCCGCAGGAATGAGGCGGTTTTGGTAAAGACCGCCAGCTCGCTGTCGCGCATCGAGAATCTGTGGAACTGACCCGCGAATTCGAAAAACCGGTGGCCCCAATCCTCGGCCGTCGCGTGAGCCTCATCGCCATGCCGCTCGCGGAATTCCTTGATGATGACTTCCCAGGGCACACGCATAAACTCGGCATTGCCATAAATCATCACGCCGACCGGATGAGACCGCGACAGCTGGAACAGCTTGTCGACACTGTCATAGGTCTTGATGTTCATGCCGGAGCCAAAGGTCGCCTTGGAGTCCGCAGCCAGGGCCACGGCCTGCTTGTTCAGCAAGGCGACTTCTGCGGTCATCGCGTATTATCCCCCTCAACACCCGGTTTTTATCGTGGTTAATTCAAAGCCTAACCATGTATTCCTGACAAGAGGAGTCGGTTCGCGCGCCAAGCGAAGTCGCGCCGCAGTGCCGCATGGACAGGCGGGTTGAATTCTGGTCTATGCGCAAGTGACAGTCGAACTCAGCCCGGAGGCTTTTTCCCATGCTGCGCAACGAAATGATCACCGTTTTTGGCGGCTCCGGTTTTATTGGCCGCTATGTTGTGCGCGCACTGGTCAAGCAAGGCTATCGCGTTCGCGTCGCCACCCGGCGCCCGCATCTGGCGCTGGACCTGAAAGTGACCGGCGTGGTGGGGCAAGTCGAGCTGATCCAGTCCAATGTCCGCAACAAGGACTCTGTGGCCCGGGCCGTCGAAGGGGCGCATGGCGTGGTCAATCTGGTCGGCATTCTGTTTGAAAGCGGCCGCCAGAAATTTGACAGCTTGCAGGCTGAAGGCGCGAGAAACATTGCTGAAGCCGCTGCCACCGCAGGCGTCGCGCGGTTTGTCCAACTTTCTGCAATCGGAGCCGATGCGGCCTCTAAGGCCGATTATGCCCGGACAAAGGCAGAAGGTGAGGCTGCGGTTCAGGCGCATATTCCAGGCGCCGTCATTCTTCGTCCCTCGATTGTGTTTGGCACCGAGGATGGTTTCTTCAACCGCTTTGCCGACATGGCGCGTTTTGCGCCGGGCCTGCCTTTGCCGGGCGGTGGCAAGGTGAAGATGCAGCCGGTCTTTGTAGGCGATGTGGCCGACAGCGTCGCCCATGCGATTGCCGATCCGTCGACCTCCGGCATTTATGAGCTGGGCGGGCCGCGCACCTATACCTATCGCGAGCTGATGGAATTCATCCTCAAGACGATTGACCGCAAGCGCTTGCTGATGCCGGTGCCGATGATGGGCATGTGGTTGATGGGGCTGGGTGGCGAAATATCCGGGGCTTTGCCTTTTGTAGAGCCCTTCCTGACGCGGGATCAGGTCACCATGCTCAAGATAGACAATGTGGTGTCCCCCGACATGCGCGGGCTGGAAGATCTGGGCGTTGTGCCGGAAACAGTTGAGTCCATCGTTCCGGGCTATCTGGAACGCTATCGCCGTTACGGGCAGTTTCATGAAACGGCCTAATTCGCTCGTTTCTCGCTATACCAAAAACCAGAAAATCACTGCGGCCAGCGCGATGCGATAGAGCACGAAGGGCAAAAACCCGACGCGCTCGACGAACCGCATCATCACAGCGATCGCCGCCCAGGCTGACAGGAATGACAGTCCGGCAACGATCAGCCCGTCTCCCAGCGAGGCGCCTGCCTCGCCGCCCTGGGCCAGGTCCAGCCCGGCCACCAGGCCAAAGACAATTATGACCGGAATGGCCATCAGCATGGAAAAACGGGCCGCTTCGCTGCGGGAAAGTCCCAGCGCACGGCCGGCGGTCATGGTAACACCAGAGCGGCTGGCCCCCGGGATCAGCGCGAAAACCTGAGACAGGCCGATCAGGAAAGCGCCGCCATAGCCCAGCTCGGCGGTTGTTTTTGCAGATCGGGCAAAGCGGTCGGCGGCCCAGAGCGGGAGGGCGAACACCAGGGTGGCAATTCCGATGATCAGCGGCGAACGGAAGAGGTCGGTATGGCCGGTCAGATAAAGCGCGCCGCCGGCAATCAGTATAGGCGGCGTGGCGGCGCCGACGAGCAGGGCCAGCCGCCCGCCCGGCGTCATCTTGCCCGACAGCCAGGCGAGTTTGCCCTTGGCGATGTCCCAGAGATCCCGCCAGAAATAGACCAGCACGGCGATCAGACTGCCGGCATGCGCCATCACATCAATCAGCGGGCTTTGATCCTCCAGGCCTGCCGCGATGGGCGCGAGGATTAAATGCGCGGAGGACGAGACCGGAAGGAATTCGGTCAGGCCCTGAACAAGCGCTAGCAGGATGAGTTGCGTCAATGGCATGAACACCCCTTTGCACCGGAATCTCTCACCAGAGCCTTAAATGCAAAAACGCCCGGCCACGAGGGGATGTGGCCGGGCGCTTGCTGTGCGCTGGATAAAAACTCGTGCGCATGTGCCGGGAGGGGGTTCCGGCACGATCGGGACGAAAGATCCGTCAGCGGGGGGACGACGCCAATCCAGCGCCCCGATCAGCCGTTACATTAAAGACACGGCGTGCAGAAAAACTCAAATGAAAAAACAGAAAGGTATTGAATGTGTGATAAATGCAACAAATTGTTTCAAGGCTATTGCCGCCGGGTCCGGCGATCTTCTTCGGGTTCATCCAGTATAAAAAGCCTGGGATTCAAGGACATTCCGGTTTCGACCTCTGACAAAATGACCCGCGTCGTATAGCCCAGCGAATCAGAGACGAACCATTCTTCCAGAGCATAGCTTTCCGGATGAAAGACGAAGAGGGCCTGACCATCCATTTCATCATTGGCATCTGCCAGACCCACATAAAGCCGGCCATCTTCCGTCCAGACGTCTGTTACCCGGGCATCTTCTGACAAATCCGCATCAGGTTTCAAAAGCCACCAGAGCGGGGTTGATCTCAACGGGACCCGGTCCACCGTGTTCAGCGCTGAATCTTCAATCGCGACGGTCGTGCCATCCGCGACCACGAGGAGCGGCGAGGGCGCGTCATAATCAAACCGCAACCGGCCGGGCCTGCGGATGTAAAGCGTGCCGCCTGAGGCGGATCCGTCCGGGGCTATCTGGTCAAACCGGGCCTGATAGGTCTCGATCCCGTTTAACCAGCCATTCACGCCGGCAATCGCGGCCTCGGTATCGAAAGCAGGGGCCTCGATCGCCGCCTCGGCCGGCGGGCTGGCCTCTTCTGGTGAAGGAGCGGCGTCCTGAGCAAACAGGGCCACAGAAAGAAACAAGGTCGTAATCATGAGGCGCATTCTGCCCGTGAAAATACGGCGGCGTCATGGCCAAACCGCAGCGTGTCAGTGGTGATAGCGGATCTGCCAGGCAGAGACCGCACCAGGTGACCAGTGCGGCACGATCAACATGTCGTCCACACGAATGAAATCATTCATATAAATGTCCTGATCGCGGGTATCAGCCAGGACATCAAAAGAGCCATCGCCACGCAAATGGTAGATTTGCCCGGGCCATTCACTGGCCAGATAGGCGCCTTGCCCGTCGGACACGAGCGCATCGGCGCTGCCCAATCCTGTCCCAAGAGGGGTGAGGCTCTGATCAGACAGGGAAAGGCTGGCGAAGACACCCTCCATGGTGACCGTCAGCATGCGGTCTTCCTCAATCCAAAGGCCGTTAATGGCCGACAGGGTGTCGTGTTCGGCCCAGACATGGACCATGCCGTCTTCCAGAACATAGATCCGCGCCGTTCGGCTGTCGGACACGTAAACCCGACCGTCCGGTCCGGCGACGGCATCGTTCAAAAAGCCCGCGCCAGGCGCTGGCCAGCGGTCCGTGATCTCGCCGGTAGTCCGGTCAATACAGACAATCTGGGCAATGTCGGTCACATAGAGGCGGTCGCCCACCAGCGCCATCCCCTTCGGCGCGTCCAGCCCGGTTGCCCATTCCAGGGTTTCGATCTCGCCATCCAGCGTGATCCGCGAAATAAAGCCGTTTCCATCGCGAAACCCGCCCTCACCATTGACGTTCGAAACGAACAGCAAGCCGGTAGCTGGATCGAGCAGCACACTCTCTGGCGAGGAAAAACCGTCCAACCGCCAGGCTTCCACCAGTTCTACACGGGCAATGTCGGAGGGCGCACCTGCCGAACAGGACAAGCAGAATGCAGCCGACAGCGGCACAAGGGCCGCAAGCATTGATGTGTTCACAGCTCTGTTCTGCCCGAGGACGGAGAAGAAAGAACCTCAATTGTGCGTGAAGGTGCCGAGAGCGTCAGGCCGCGTCATGTTCGGGCAGGAAAATCTCGCGCTTTCCGGCATGGTCGGCAGGACCGATCATGCCTTCCTCTTCCATGCGCTCGATCAGCGTCGCCGCACGGTTATAGCCAATCTGCAGGCGCCGCTGGATATAGCTGGTCGAGGCTTTGCGGTCGCGCGCGACCACGGCCACCGCTTGATCGAAAAGATCATCCCCGGACCCGCCGCCAGCGGCTTCAAAGGGCGAAGGCCCGTCATCACTCTCTTCGGTGACTTCTTCGAGATATTCCGGCGTGCCTTGTTTTTTGAGATAGGCCGCAACGTCTTCCACTTCGCGATCGGACACGAAGGGGCCATGCAGGCGGCGGATACGCCCGCCCCCGGCCATGTAAAGCAGATCGCCCATGCCCAGCAGTTGTTCGGCGCCCTGCTCTCCCAGAATGGTGCGCGAGTCGATCTTGGAGGTGACTTGATAGGAAATCCGCGTCGGGAAGTTCGCCTTGATCGTCCCGGTGATGACGTCCACAGACGGCCGCTGTGTGGCGGTGATCATATGAATGCCGGCAGCCCGCGCCATCTGCGCCAGGCGCTGCACCGCGCCTTCAATTTCCTTGCCGGCCACCATCATCAGATCGGCCATCTCGTCGATGACAACGACGATGTAGGGCATCTTCACGGCCTCAATCGTCTCGGTCTCATACATCGGCTCGCCGGTCTCGCGGTCATAGCCAACCTGCACCGTGCGCTCGAGCGGCTCTTCATTGGCAAGTGAGTCTTCGACCCGCTCATTAAAACCGGCCACATTGCGCACGCCGATCTTGGACATGCGCAAATACCGGCTTTCCATTTCGCGTACCGTCCATTTCAGGGCGGCCACGGCTTTCTTCGGGTCGGTCACGACAGGCGAGAGCAAATGCGGAATGCCGTCATAAACGGAAAGTTCCAGCATTTTCGGATCAATCATGATCAGGCGGCATTCTTCCGGTGGCAGCCGGTAAAGCAGGGACAGGATCATCGCATTGATGCCGACCGATTTACCCGAACCGGTGGTCCCGGCGATCAACAGGTGCGGCATGCGGGCCAGGTCGGCCACGAAGGGCTCTCCGCCAATGGTTTCGCCCAGCGCCAGAGGCAATTCGGCCTTCGTCGTTTCAAACGAGGTGGCATTAAATAGCCCGCGCAGGAAGACCGTCTCGCGGCCCGGATTGGGCAATTCAATGCCGATGGCATTCTTGCCCGGCACCACCGCGACGCGCGCAGCGGTCGCGCTCATAGAGCGGGCGATGTCATCGGCCAGATTGATCACGCGGGAAGATTTCACGCCCGGCGCGGGCTCGAATTCATAGAGCGTGACCACAGGACCAGGGCGGACCTTGCCGATCTCGCCGCGCACACCGAAGTCTTCCAGCACGCCCTGAAGCAGCTCGGCATTCTGTTGCAGCGCGTCCGCATCGACGGCATCGGTGCGCGCTTTCGGGCGGGTTAGCAGATCCAGGCGCGGCAGTTTGAAGCCCCCGCTTTCAGCAAACGGCAGCGCGCCCTGGGCTTCACGAGCCTCCCGGCCGGATTTTCTGGTTTTACGCGTTGGTGCGACTTTTACCGCGGGCGCAGCCGCGGTCGCGGCAGGTTTCCGGCGACGTGGCGCGGGCGCGTCCTCAACGGGGGCGTCCTCGACAATCTCATCACCATTGCGCCAGGGGATGCGTCCGGCCAGAGAGTCGATCCAGACCCGAACCGTCGCCCAGGCGAGGCTTCCGGCATCGGCGGCGGCCACAATGTCAGACGGGCGCAGGCCGAAGGTGAAGAACATGCCCAAAACGGCGATGATCAGGCCAATCCCGGCGGCGATTCCGGCAGAGGCGGGCACACCCAGGCTTTCCAGCGGCCCGGTGAGGGTGAACAGCATGCCATCGCCCAGCACGCCGCCCAGACCGGTCGCAAAGGGCCAGGTTTCGGGGATGGGCAGGGCGGATACCGCCATCGCAAAGCCAAGCAAGGCGAACCCAGCGGCCAGGCCGCGCAAGAGTTTGAAGCCCAAAGAGCGTTCCTGCGGCGCACGAACGGCTTTCATCACGCCCCAACCGGCGATGACCAGTGCAAAGCCGCCGGCCGCCCAGCCGAGGCTTTGAAGAAGAAAATCAGACAGGTTGGCGCCGAACGCGCCCAGCGTATGGGTGACGGTCGCAGAGGATGCCGTATTCCAGCTGGCATCCAGTGGATTATGGTCAATCAGGGCAAAGCCGATCAGGCCTCCGACGAGGACCAGAACGCCGCCATAACTCCACGCGCCAATGCGCGCGGCCCAGCCTGCGCTCTTGCGCCGGACATTGCCGGAAATATCCTCGGATGCTGCATCATAGCCTGCCATCCCCATATTCAAGCGGCAAAGCGTGAGTCGAGGGTAAACGGCGGTTAAGAAAAGGCGGTGGAGGTTGAATGGCCAGGTATTACGATATCGCCGCCACGGTGAAGGCGCTCGCGCCTGTCCTCAAGCGCGGCGGTTTCAGGCAGAAGACTCACAAGCCCCGCCTCTTTGGTAAGCCCGAATACAAGAGCCTTGGCGATGTCGTGGTGTTCGAGAAGGGCCAGAAGGCGATCCATATCTGTGTTGACCGCGGGGAGGTCTACCTGGTCCTGATCGACGCCGGGTCAGAGCCGGTGCGGCCCGACCTCGATTGCCCGCGGGACATGACCGATATCGGCGGCGTTCCCAGCCTGCCCTAATTCACACGGGCAACGATCGAATGCCTGAAAGCCAAACTAAAGGCATGGATGTGAAGAAGCGCATCAAGTGCGCAAATTCTTCAGTCGTTCAAACTCGTCGGGCAAAAGAATTTCTATACAATACAAAATATTGGGATTGGTCTTAGTCCAATCAATCCAGAGCTTCTCCATTTCCTGGAGTTTTTGAGTATCCGGCAACTGGCCTTCATGTCTTTTGTAGAGCTCCAGGATAAGCAGGTACAAGGCACTTCGGTTCTCAACTGATAAATCTGCGTTCTTTGTGAATTGGAATGCATAATCTAGGCGATCAGACCGCTTGTCGCTTAGATATTTCGAAATCTGAATAAGAGCGCCGTAATACCCATTCGTTTTGGCCTTCTCGGCAAGGAGCGCGCCAATTTCCTCTTGGGCCTCCTTGTCGAAAAGCAGCAAGATCGCCGCAACGTTATTCTCCCAGTTCTCGACACTCATAGCGGCTCTCAATTTGTGGACAGAAAGATGGCGAACTTACAGGCCAAATGTAACCACTGGCTGCCAATTATGCACGCACTCCAATCCATGCGACAGCGCCGCCTCTTTTCTCCAGCGAGCAAACGCCTAAAGTCCGCCCCATGAAACGCGACTTTGATAGCGATGTGATCGTTCTGGGCGGCGGACTGGCCGGGCAGACCCTGGCGCTGGCGCTCGACTCTGCCGGTGTTTCCGTGACCCTCGTCGATGCGGCCCCGCTGGATGACATGCTGGCGCCGGAATTTGATGGCCGCGCCTCGGCGCTGGCCTACACCTCCTTCCGCATGCTCGAAACGATGGGGGTGGCCGGAAAACTGGGCGAGCACGTCCAACGCATTGAACATATTCTGGTGTGTGATGGCCGACCCTATGGCGGGCCTCTGCCCGGCGGGCCGGGTCAGAACACGCTGCATTTCGATCGGCGCGAAATCCATCCCGAAGATGACGGCGAACCGCTGGGCTATATGGCCGAGAACCGCCATACGCGCCATGCGCTGACGCAATGCCTGCGGACAAGCGGGGTGAACGTCATCGCCCCGGCCAAGGCCGATCGCTGGGAACATATCCCCGGCGGGATCGAGCTTCATCTGGAAGATGGCCGCACGCTGTCTGGACGCCTTTTGTGCGCCAGTGATGGCAAGTTTTCCCGCTCCCGCCGTCAGGCCGGCACGCGCACGGCAGGCTGGGGCTATGACCAGACCGGCATTGTCGCCACGGTCGAGCATGAACAGCCGCATGAGGGCGTGGCCTATGAGTATTTCATGCCGGGCGGACCGTTCGCCATTCTGCCCCTGCCGGGCAATCGCTCCTCGCTGGTCTGGACCGAGCGCACAGATCTCGCCAACGCCATTTTGAAACTCGATGCTGACCGCTTTCAGGCCGAACTGGACAAACGCTTTGGCGATTTTCTCGGCGCGATAAAGGAAAGCGGCCCGCGCTGGGGGTATCCGCTGTCTGTGCGCCTTGCGGAACGGTTTTACGAAGACCGGATTGCCTATGTCGGCGATGCCGCACGCGGCATCCATCCGCTGGCCGGGCAGGGCTTTAATCTGGGCATTCGTGATGCCGCCGCGCTGGCCGAAGTGCTGGTCGAGGCCAAATCCTTGGGCTTGGAACTGGGCGCCGCCGTGACGCTGCAGCGCTATGCCAAATGGCGCAAGCTGGATTCCATGGGGCTGGTGGCCGCCACGGACATGTTCAACCGGCTGTTTTCAAACGATGTCGGCCCCTTACGCATGGTACGCGGACTGGGCCTGTCGCTTGTGGATCGCATTCCGCCCGCCCGTCAGTTCTTCATGCGCGAAGCCGGCGGCGAAACCGGGGATTTGCCGAAATTACTGCGCGGCGAAACGCTGGCCGCCTAGAGCGCGTCAGAAAAATTACGCCACGCCAATCCGCGGGGCGCCACCGTCTTCCACCTCGGACGGGCCAAAGGCGCGGTCCAGCACATTGGTGGAATCCTGCGCCAGCTCGATCGCCTGGGTGAGGTGTTCCAGCACCTTCATATTATTGGCGAGCACGCGCAGCGCTTCCGGGCGGTGATCCTCGGAAATCTTGGTGCAGCGCACGAGCACATCGGCCCGCAGCTCCAGCAAAATATCTTCCAGCTTGCGGCCATCCGGATTGCTGTCTGACTTTAGAAAACGGGTCATTTCCGTCTCCTTTCCATCCACTTGAAGGCCTAAATCAAGCACAGACGCGTTAATTTTCGGCTGACAGGGCCGCTTAAAGAACGCTAAACCGCATCCACAAAACGGGAGGTGAGATCATGGCCGAGAAGATTGGCGCGGCAAAAGCGGCAGAAGAGCTGAAGAAATGGTCGGTGGTCGAAGGCCGTGATGCCATCCACCGCGAATATCATTTTGCCGATTTCAACGAGGCGTTCGGCTTTATGACCCGGGTCGCCTTGCGCGCGGATCAGATGGATCACCACCCGGAATGGTTCAATGTTTACAACAAGGTGAAGGTTCTTCTCGCCACCCATGATGCGGACGGCGTCACCACGCTGGACCTGGAATTGGCCCGCTTCATGGATTCCATCGCGCACTAACTCGCGCAGATCAATTTTCGTGAATGATCACCATGCCGAGTAGAATGTCCGCGACATCCTCGCCTAGCACTTCATCGGTGGCTTCCTGCAAGAGATAGGAAATGCGGTCCGCATCCGGCACATCGCCAAAGCGATAATTCGCGCCCGTATACATGGCGAGCGCCGAGACATAGCGGTCGCGCAGGCGCGGCATCAGCCGTTCAGCGCGTGAGCGGTCGCGGCCATTGGGAATCTCCAGCCCGGCTTCGATATGCAAAATACCCCGCAGCCGGAAATCGGCATGCACCGAAGCGGTTAGCGGATCCAGGGGCACATAACCGTCCGACGAGGTCAGCGAGCGATGCCGGCGTCCACCGGATTCCTGCGGTGGAGGAGCTGCGCCATCCGGACCGCCGCCACCTCCTGCGAAAACGGGTGGCGCGAAGACCATCGACAGAACAGCCAGGCAGAGAAACAAGCGTGTCATGCTCAAGGGCTTACGCAAAAGCGGTAAAAGAAGCGTTCGTCCACAATCCATTTTTCATTAGGCAACGTAAGCCTATCAAAAGACCCTTTTGGTTCCGGAGACTTCGATGTTGCGTTCACCTGTCCTGCTTGCTGCCTGCTCTGCTGTGCTGTTGTCGGCTCCCGCCATTAGCCAGGACGGCCCGCCCGATAATTTCATCGCAGGCGGTGTCGCGGCCATTCCGGAAACCGCTGGCGGTGACAGCTATCGCCTGATCCCCTTTGCAGCGGGCCGTGTATCGGTCGGTGATGTCGTCCTGCAGGTGGAAGGGCCGGGCGTGTCCGCCAGCCTCTATAATCAGGGCGGTGTCGAGGCCGGGGCCTATGTGCGCTATTTCGGCGGACGCGATGACGACAATGGCGATGTGATCGTTGATCTCTTGCCGGAAGCCGACAATGCCATTGTGACGGGCGGATTTGTCCGGGTACAGGTCGCCCGGGGCGTGCTCAATCAATTCGACCGTGTCTTTATCGGTGGCCGCTTGGGCATGGATGTCACGGGCGAATATAGCGGCGTCTATTGGGCGGGCTCGCTGGCCTATGCCACCCCGCTCTCGCGTTCGACCCTGCTGATTGCCAATTTCTCGGTGTCGGGTTCGCCTGATGAGTATGCGGATGCCTTGTTCTCGGTAACACCTGCCGGCTCTCTGGCCAGTGGTTTGCCGGTCTACAATGCGGACAGTGGTATTCAGGACATTGGCGTCACCTTGCTGCTTGATCAGCGCGTAACGGATAACTGGTCACTGACCGGTATTCTCGGCGCGAACCGCCTGCAGGGCGATTATGCCGACAGCCCGATCGTCACCCAGCGCGGTGATGAAATGCAGTATTTCGTTGGCCTCGGCCTGGGACGGCGCTTCTAGCTCTCTTTGAGCTCCACGGCCGCAGCGATAAACGCCCACATCTTGTTCGCTAGCCAGTCCGGATCCGGACGTGGATCCTGACGCATGGCCTGCGCAAAAACGGCATTGACCGCCCCCATAATGGCAGCCCCGGCGATATGCGGGTCAACGCTCTTGGGAATGAAGCCCCGGCGAATGCCATCTTCGATATTGTAAGCCGAGCGCTCGATCAGCTCGCGCTGACCCCGAAGTTCAGCTGCCGCGACCTCCAGTGACCGGCTCATCGGGCCGTAGATGACTGGCGCGAGCGGCTCTTCGTACAAAAACGCGATGATCGCGGAAAGACGCGCGCGTTCGCGCTCCGGCCAGGGAATATCGCCATCATAGCGTTGATTGGTGATCGCGTTGAAACGCTCGAAAAATCCATCCACTACGGCGCTCAAGAGCCCCGCCTTGGACTTGAAATAATGATAGGCGAGGCCTTCTGACACGCCCGCCCGACGCGCCACCTCGCTCATTTCGAAATCACCTTCACCGGCAATCAGGCACTGAGTTGCGGCAGCGAGAATCGGTCCGGAGGCAGGCTTTCGAGGCATGCCCTCATAGACGGGCTGGACAGGCGCGTTGTCAATTTTTAAATTGAGCTCAACTCAAATACGGTGTAAATAGCCCTGGGGGCAGCGGTATGCTGGATAGAATAAGGGAAGAAGCGGCCAGAAATACAGCGAATACGCAAGATAAGGGAATGAACGCGATGATGTCACAGGCGAAGCCGGACTTGAGTGAGTGGCTAGGCGGAAAGTCCTTCGCTGAAATGAAGCAGGAATTCGATGAGACGGGTTATCTCATCTTTCCGGGCATTCTCGGCGAAGACAAAGTTACCGCCGTCCACGAGGCTTTGGCGCCCTATATTGATGGCGGCCATACGGGGCGGAATGATTTTGAAGGCCTGAAAACAAACCGCGTCTATGCCCTGCTGGCAAAATCGCCGGTTTTCGCGAATCTGATTTCACACCCGCTCTCGCTGGCCTTTGCCGAGGCTGATCTGGGTGAATCAATGCTGTTATCAGCCTGCCTGGCGATCAATCTGCATCCGGAAGAAAGCGTTCAGCCCTGGCATACGGATGATTCCCATATTCATCTGCCATATCCGCATATCGGTATGGGCATCAGCACTTTCTGGTCGATTGATGAAACGACCGAAGAAAATGGCGCGACCGAGATCCTGCCCGGCAGCCATCTCTGGGGCGAAGACCGGATTCCCAAAGCCGTTTCAGCCGAAGATTTCGCGAATACCAAAGTTCGCAGCGCCGAAGACGATCCGGGTTATCGCGCAGATGCGTTAAAAGCGACCATGCCCGCGGGCTCCTTGATGATTGCAAAGGGCGGACTCTGGCATCGCGGCGGAGCCAACCGGTCTGGCCAGCCACGCCTGATAATCACGCCGCAATATTGTGCCGGCTGGGCGCGCCCGCTGGAAAGCATGTTGGCGGCTGTCCCGCCAGCTGTCGCTGCGCGCTATCCGCGCCGTATCCAGGAATTGCTGGGATATTCCATCCATGCGCCCTTCATGGGCTATGTCGATGGCATGCACCCGGCGCGGGCGTTAGAAAGGGCATGACCCTACGCGACAGCTTAGAGTAAAAAGATGGTCAAGCTTTTTGCGTTGTTTGAAACGGGAACGCCTAACGGATTACCTTATCCCAATCGATACGGTAACCAGCGGCCTTCAACTCTCTAGCCAAGTTGACCTTCCAGGCGCCAGCGTCATCATAGTCGATATATGCCACACCGAGATAGTCAGACGGTATTTCGACGTCATTGCGACGTAATGCGCAAACCCGCTCTCGCCCCAAACGTCCTATAAAATATCCGAGCTCCAAAACGACGTTTTGACGTGCTCGAGGTTTGTCGGTCTCTTCGCTTACTGCCCTACCAACATCGTCAGGAGTCAATAGGACAACGGCAAAACCGACATTCGCCTCATCGACCAATTTTTCTTGTATCGTCCGACCTTTGTTAGGTTGTTCGTGCAGGATAATGGGTTTCAAGCCGGCTTCCGAAAGAAGTCTTGCTACCGACTCCCGTGCGCCTTCGTCATGTCCGTGTACTATGAATACTGATTCAGAATCTAAGGGCGGATCAACTTTTCGAGGCAAACTCATCTCGTTTGAAAGAACGTAGTCTCTGAAGTCGCGGCTAAATGGAATTATCGCAGCGGAAACAACTTTTCTGATGTTTGCGGCGATCTTACCCGACGCATAATAGTACTTATGAGCAAAATCCAAAAACCAGCGTGGATTTTCCGCACCACGTTCAATTAAGTGCAGCGTAAGGCCCATCGTTTCTTGCGCATCTGTCGGCCAGTCCAGTCGAGAGCTGCCGACCATGCCGCCTTCCCGGCGATCATTGCCGACGAATTCATCAAAATCAGCACCTGCCTTTAGGTCATCGGCGAAGGGCTTTAACGGCTCGGCATTTAGCAGGGCATTCAGGCGTTGAAGCGGTCGCTCATAGGTATTGAAATCGGCGCTCTGCAGGTCGAGCACAGCGTTATTCACCGCATCGAGCGCAGTTTTATTCGTCATCGCTGCTTTCTGCCTCTAACCGAGCTTTAGCGGCTCTCTCCAAAATTGCCGTTCGGCCTTGCTCTTTAAGTGCGGAAACAACATTTTCAGTCAACTTGTCTTGGTGTCCACCGCTCACCCGAGCATCGATCTCTGCCTCCATTTCTTTGATCGCCAATTCAATGCTCTGGGGATCAAAAGGGTCGAAGCTTACTTTTGCCAGGTCTCCATCGAGCGCAGCCACCGTTTTTTCTAGGTTTTTCATTTTTTTAGCGAAACTATCCAAACCTTTGATACGCATTTCGTTTCCATTATTTTGACGATAAAAAGAGACGACTCACTGCCAGTAAGGCCCATAAGCTGGGCGTCTTCAACTGGTATTCTTTGGGCTTTGAGCATGAGCCGCGTCGTCGAAATCTTGGCCAGGCCCGCATGCGACCCGACGCGCAAGACTAAATGGCTCCAACGAAAAAAGCCGCACTGAACAGCGCGGCGTTTACGTCTTATTGTCCGCCTTCGCTGAAGCTACGGCGCGACAGCCTTGGCTCGATTGAGGGCTGACTGCTCTACTGACGAAGATGGGGCATAAAAGGCCACGACCGTGGCCCGGGCTTTCGCCCGTCCCGCCGGAGCTGTGAGCGCAGCGAACTAGCGCGAGGCCAAAAAAACCATTCAAGCAGACGGAAGCTGGCTGCCCGCCTTCGCCTTTCAGGCTTCGGCGCGACAACCTTCGCTCGTTTTAAAGGCTTGCTTGCCGAGCCGAAGCTCGCGCGAGCGAGCGAAGGCTGGTGGAGCTAGGCGGAATCGAACCGCCGACCTCTTGAATGCCATTCAAGCGCTCTCCCAACTGAGCTATAGCCCCGAAATGTGTGTCCCGCCCTTGGGCCGGCGGGAGAGGCGCGGAACCTAGTCAAAGCCCGCACCGCTTTCAAGCGGTTTGAACGCTCCTAGGTGTCGTCCTCGTCATCCTCGCCGGAAATGCCGAAATCATCATCGTCTTCATCATCATCCAGGAGGACGTCATCATCGCTATCATCGTCGATATCGAGCTCGTCATCATCATCATTGAAGCCTTCCGGAAGGTCTTCATCTGACTCATCGTCATCGTCGCTATCATCATCATCGTCCAATGCGGGCACTTCCGCATCGTCGAGCTCGGCGACATCATCCCCGTCTTCGTCGTCTTCTTCGCCGTCATCGGCCTCGGCATTTTCGGCCTTGGCTTTCTCGTCCTCATCCTTGAGTTTCGATTTGGAGGCTTTTGGCGGAGCCACCTCCTCAGCTTCAAAGAAAGACAGCGGATAGGATTCGCCGGTGTACGGCGAAACGATCGGGTCTTTACCCAGATCGTAGAATTTCTTGCCGGTTTCCGGGCAGATACGTTTTGTGCCGAGATCGGTTTTGGCCATGACGATCCCCTTGGATGGTTGTTTGGGCCGATAAGCAGTGGTTTTGGCGCGCGTCGTTGCCACGATCAATGCGTCCTGTCAAAAGCCTATGTCTGCTAACCGGCATTTTGTGAATATCTGATCCCGATGAACGCTGAAAAATCTGCCCATAAACCAGCCGCCGCCATGCCGGGCCGCCGCCTGGCCGGAGCACTGACGGCACCGGGTGATAAATCCGTGTCGCATCGCGCCCTGATGCTGGGGGCTCTTGCTGATGGCGAAACCAAGATCACAGGCTTGTTGGAATCCGCAGATGTGCTGGCCACGCTTACCGCCATGCAGGCGCTGGGGGCCGAGATCACCAAAACCGGTGCGGGCAGCTATACGGTTAAAGGCAGTGCCCGCCGCCTGACCACACCGTCTACGCCGCTCGATTTTGGCAATGCCGGTACCGGCGTTCGCCTGACCATGGGATTGGTCGCGGGTGCTGGTCTCGAGGCGACGTTCATTGGCGACGAAAGCCTGTCAGCCCGGCCCATGAAGCGCATTCTCGATCCGCTGGGCCAGATGGGTCTTGAGGCGTCATCGACGGAAGGCCGATTACCGGTATCGTTCAAAGCCTCTGCATTATCCGGGATGGAGTATGCGCCGCCGATTGCGTCCGCGCAGGTTAAATCAGCGATATTGCTGGCCGGGCTCGGCGCACAGGGCGAGACGATTGTTCGGGAGTCCCGCGCGACGCGCGACCATACCGAAACCATGCTCAAAGCTTTCGGGGCCGACCTGAGCGTTGAAGAAGACGGTTCAGGAGGCATCATCCGCCTCACCGGGCCTCAATCCCTGACAGCTTGCGATGTGACGGTGCCAGGTGATCCCTCGTCGATCGCATTTGCACTGATTGCCGCGCTGGTCGTTCCCGGCTCAGAGGTAACGATTACAGGCGTGATGATGAATCCGCTGCGGACCGGGCTAATCCGCGTTCTGAAACGGATGGGCGCGGACATCCACCTGACCTCAAAACGCGCGTCCGGCGGCGAAGAGATTGCTGATGTCGAAGTTCGCGCTTCGAGACTTTCTGCAATTGACCTTGAACCCGACATTGCGCCCGACATGATCGATGAATACCCGATTCTGGCCGTGGCCTGCGCGTTTGCGAATGGTACGTCCCGGCTGCGGGGTCTGGCCGAGCTGCGGGCCAAGGAAAGCGACCGGCTGGCGGCTACTCATGCCTTGCTTGCCGGGAATGGCGTTGAAACCCGCATTGAAGGCGATGATCTTATCATTGAAGGCGGCCAACCGTCTGGCGGCCGTCTTGTCGAGACGCATCATGATCATCGCATCGCGATGTCGGGTCTGGTTCTGGGGCTGGCCGCCCGGAATACGGTTCGGGTCGACGATATCTCAATGATCGCGACAAGCTATCCCGGCTTCATTGCCGACATGACAGCGCTGGGCGCTGTGATAGAGACGCACACATGATCATTGCGGTAGACGGCACACTGGCCTCCGGGAAGGGCACGATAGCGCGCGGCCTTGCGGCGCACTTTGGCTTGCCGCATCTGGATACCGGCGCGCTCTACCGGGCAGTGGCTGTGGCGGTTCTCTCTGCTGGCGACGACCCCGCCGACGAAGCGTTGGCAGAACACGCCGCTAAAACGCTGGATCCCGCAAACATAGATCAACACGCCATCCGCACGGCCGCCGCCGGAGCTGCAGCGTCGGTTGTTGCCGCCCAGCCGCGCGTGCGCCAGGCCCTGTTCGAGCTTCAGCGCCGTTTTGCGGAACAGGAAGGCGGGGCCATTCTTGATGGCCGGGACATTGGAACCGTCGTGTGCCCGGATGCCGATGTAAAACTTTTCATCGATGCCGACCCCCAAGTCAGGGCGGAACGGCGCTGGCGCGAACTGGTCGCCAGCGGGGATGAAATTCAGCTGGAAGAAATCGAGCGCCAGCTGGCCGAACGCGACAAGCGGGATGCTTCGCGCGAAACCGCCCCGCTGATGCGCGCAGACGACGCCATCTTGCTCGATACGACTCATTTGAGTATAGACGCGACGCTCGCTGAGGCCGTCCGCATCGTAAAGAACAAGACGGGCGCCACGCCGGGCAGCTAGCCGGACATTCAAATTGTCAGGCCCGCTGGAGAGGGACATCCCTCTCTTTGGCGCCTTTCAATTGGAATTTCCATTGTTCAACCCGCCGCTTTATGCGGCATAGCGCGTATGAAATTGGCCCCAAGGCAAGACCGCCGGAGACAACCGGCTGGCCCGAATACATTTCATACCGGAGTTTCTCCAACCCATGTCTGAAGTACAAACCCAATCCCCGTCCCGCGATGATTTTGCGGCCATGCTGGAAGCCAGCTTCGCCGGTCAGGATCTCGCCGAAGGTACGGTGGTCAAAGGCCGCGTGACCGCGGTCGAAAACGATTTCGTCACCGTTGATGTCGGTCTCAAGACCGAAGGCCGGATCCCGCTTCGCGAGTTCACCGGTCCGGGCTCGACGGCCCCGTCCATTGGCGATGATGTAGAAGTTTATCTGGAGCGCATTGAAAACGCGCTCGGCGATGCCGTGATCTCGCGCGATAAAGCCCGCCGCGAGGAAAGCTGGGACCGCCTCGAGAAAGCCTTCGAGAAAAAAGAACCGACCAATGGCGCCATTGTTGGCCGCGTCAAAGGCGGTTTCACGGTGGATCTGGGCGGCGCATCCGCCTTCCTGCCGGGCTCTCAGGTGGATATCCGTCCGGTTCGCGATGTCGGCCCGCTGATGAATATCGAACAGCCTTTCGCCATCCTGAAAATGGACCGCCCGCGCGGCAATATCGTAGTGTCGCGCCGCGCCGTTCTGGAAGAATCGCGCGCCGAGCAGCGCGCCGAGCTCGTCGGTCAGCTGGCCGAGGGTGAAGCCCGCGAAGGCGTGGTCAAGAATATCACCGATTATGGTGCCTTCGTGGATCTGGGCGGCATTGACGGCCTCCTGCACGTCACGGACATGTCCTGGAGCCGTGTTGGCCATCCGTCGGAAGTTGTGGAAGTCGGCCAGACGGTCAACGTCCAGATCATCCGCATCAATCCGGAAACCCAGCGTATTTCGCTTGGCATGAAGCAGCTGATGTCCGACCCGTGGGAAGGCATTGCCGCGAAATACCCGGTCAACGCCACCTTCAAAGGCCGCGTCACGAATATCGCCGAATACGGTGCCTTCGTGGAACTGGAGCCGGGCGTGGAAGGCCTGGTTCACGTGTCCGAAATGTCCTGGACCAAGAAAAACGCTCATCCGGGCAAGATCGTCTCCACCTCTGAAGAAGTGGACGTCATGGTTCTGGACGTGGACGCCGACAAACGCCGCATCTCTCTGGGCATCAAGCAAACCCAGGGCAATCCGTGGGATCTGCTGGCCGAAAAGCACCCGATCGGCTCGACGATTGAAGGTGAAGTCAAAAACATCACCGAATTTGGCCTGTTCGTCGGCATCGATGATGACATTGACGGCATGGTCCACCTGTCTGACATCGACTGGAACAAGTCCGGTGAAGCCGCTGTGGCTGACTTCAACAAGGGCGATGTGGTCAAGGCGAAGGTCCTCGACATCGATGTTGAAAAAGAGCGGGTCTCGCTCGGCATCAAACAGCTCGATGGCGACCCGATGGACTCCAGCGGCGTTGGCCGTGGCCAGACGATCACCGTCACCGTCAGCGAAATCACCTCGGGTGGCATCGAAGTGACCTTCGGCGATGACGGCGCGATGAAGTCCTTCATCCGCAAATCCGACCTGTCCCGAGATCGCGACGAGCAGCGTCCGGAACGCTTTGCGGTGGGCGACAAGATCGACGCCAAAGTCACCAATATCGACAAGGGTTCGCGCCGCGTGTCGCTGTCGATCAAGGCGCTGCAGATTGCCGAAGAGAAAGAGGCCGTGGAACAGTATGGTTCCTCTGACTCCGGTGCATCGCTCGGTGACATTCTGGGTGCCGCTCTGAAAGAGCAAGGCGATACCCCGGCTGAAACCAAAAAGCCGGCGGCCAAAAAAGCCGAAGCAAAAGCAGAGGAAGCCTCTGACGACGCTCCGGACTTCGACAAGATGACGAAAGCTCAGCTGGTCGAATACGCTGAAGCCAATGACATCGAAATCGTGAAGTCGGCCAAGGTGGCTGAGGTTCGCGAAGCCGTAAAAGCAGGCGCCGCGAAGTAAATTCGCTGCGATTCTGCAGAAATCGGGGCCGGACCTGCAAAGGTTCGGCCCTTTTTCTATTTAACCGCATTGACTCTATGGCCTTCGCTGGCGCACGTTACGCCCCGGCTGCGCGCGAGGGGATATGCCCATGATCAAGTCGGAACTCATTGCCAAACTGGCAGAGGAAAATCCGAACCTGTTCCAGCGGGATGTTGAACGCGTCGTTAACGCCGTCTTTGATGAGATTGGTGATGCCCTGGCCGGCGGTGACCGGGTGGAACTGCGCGGCTTTGGCGCATTCTCCGTGCGTCATCGCAAGGCGCGCGATGGCCGCAATCCGCGCACGGGCGAGTCGGTTTCGGTGAAAGACAAATTCGTGCCCTTCTTTAAGACGGGTAAGGAATTGCGCGAGCGGGTCGACGCCTCGGCCAAATAGTCTAACTGCCCTGACATGACGGATATCAAATTCTGCGGCCTGCGGACGCCTCAAGATGTGTCTGAAGCGGTTCGTCTCGGCGCGCGCTGGGTGGGCCTGGTGCATTTTCCGCCAAGCCCCCGCCATATTAAGCCGTCAAAGGTGGACCACCTGATTGCGTTGAAGGGCGAAGCAGAGAGTGTCGCTGTTCTGGTCGATCCCGATGACGCGTTGATCGACGCCGCAAATGCCGCCGGGCATGACTGGCTACAGCTGCACGGCCAGGAAACACCGGATCGCGTCGCCGAAGTGAAAGCACGGACTGGATTGCGGGTGATCAAAGCGCTGCCGGTTGCCGAAGCCGCGGATATGGACGCTGCCAAGGCATTTGACGGCATCGCGGATATGATCTTGTTTGATGCCAAACCGCCCCAAGGCGCAGACCGTCCCGGCGGCTGGGGTGAGGGCTATGATTATGGCCTGCTGAAATCGCTGAGAATTTCCACGCCCTGGCTCTTGTCTGGCGGGCTGCACGCGCACAATGTCCGCGCCGCTGTGAAAGCCTCGGGCGCAATGGCGGTGGATGTTTCCTCCGGCATTGAACGCGCGCCGGGTGTAAAGTCAGCGACAAAAATGGCGGCCTTCGCCGCAGCGTTGAGAGATTAGAGTGACGAGATACGAACGCGCAGATGTCTCCCCCTGTTTGCGGGGGGAGTGTCCCGAAGGGACGAGGGGGGCGAATACTGCGCTAGCCCCCTCCGTCAGCTTCGCTGCCACCTCCCCCGTGAACGGGGGAGGACAAGGATCGCTGCTATGACCGCAAAACCAAACGCCTTTTCCCAATACCCCGATGCCAATGGCCGTTTTGGCGAATTTGGCGGGCGCTATGTGGCTGAAACCCTGATGCCGAACATTCTGGCACTGGAAAAAGCCTATGAGGAAGCCAAGGCCGATCCGGCTTTTGCCGCCGAGTTCGAGGATTTTTCGAAACACTATGTCGGCCGGCCCAGCCCGCTTTATTTCGCCGAGCGCCTGACCGAAGCATTCGGTGGCGCGCAAATCTGGCTCAAGCGCGACGAGCTGAACCATACCGGCGCGCACAAGATCAATAATTGCCTGGGTCAGGTCCTGCTGGCGCGTCGCATGGGCAAGACGCGCATCATTGCCGAAACCGGCGCGGGTCAGCATGGCGTGGCAACAGCCACCGTCGCGGCGCGCTTTGGTTTGCCCTGTGAAGTCTTCATGGGCGCAACCGATGTGGAGCGTCAGGCGCCGAACGTCTTCCGCATGAAACTGCTGGGCGCAAAGGTTCACGCCGTTTCGTCCGGACGCGGCACGTTGAAAGACGCGATGAATGAAGCCCTGCGTGACTGGGTCACCTATCCCGATGAGACCTTCTACGTCATCGGTACGGTGGCCGGTCCGCACCCCTATCCGGCCATGGTCCGCGATTTCCAGTCTGTCATCGGCCGTGAAGCGCGGGAACAGATGCTGGAGCGGATCGGAAGACTGCCCGATGCTGCCATCGCCTGCATCGGGGGCGGATCCAATGCGATGGGCTTATTCCACCCCTTCCTGGAAGACGAAGGTGTGCGCCTGATTGGCGTGGAAGCCGCCGGCAAGGGCCTGGATACGCCCGATCATGCCGCCAGCCTGAATGGCGGCGAGCCGGGCATTCTGCATGGCAACAAGACCTATCTGTTACAGGACGTGGACGGCCAGATCATTGAAGGCCATTCCATTTCCGCCGGGTTGGATTATCCCGGCATCGGCCCGGAGCACGCCTTCCTGCATGATGTAAAACGCGCCGAATATGTCTCGGCCACCGACGAGGAAGCGCTGGAAATGTTCCAGCTCTGCTCGAAACTGGAAGGCATCATCCCGGCTCTGGAACCCGCTCATGCGCTCGCCCGCGTCCGCGATCTCGCCAAAGAGCTGGATCCCGACGGTGTGATTCTGATGAATATGTGCGGCCGCGGCGATAAGGATGTGCCGCAAGTCGCACGGATGCTGGGGGTGGAGGTATGAACCGTTTGAAATTTCTCATTTTCTTGTTGTTGGTAGCTATGCTCTCAGCTTGCGCAACAACAACCTCACTTCCGATCGCGGCATATAGCCCCGAAAGTACAGGTGCCCCTCGTGCTGCCAGCTTTAACGTCATCGTAACCGCAACACCAATGACGGAACGGCGCAGGCCCAGTGTGTACAACGAGATTCAACCAGTTCAGATTGATCTGCAACCGTCATTTTTTGCTGTCATCGAGCAAGATCTGACTGCCATTCTGGCGGAACACCTGAATGGGTCCGAGGATGGAGTACTTATTAGAGCAACGGTGCGAGACGGCACTGTTTATCAGCTCCGCAACCCGGCTGAGAACTTACCATTCGTTGGATTGGCAACGGTCAACCGCAACCGGTTGATTGTGGCTAATGTAGAAATTTTATTCGAAGTAGAACGCAATGGCATTGTCGAGAATACATTTCCTTTCGAACATACGGTCGAGGTTCGTGGGAGCATGGCAACTCTCGATCTCATGGCTGAAAGCGTTGCAACAGCCATTGAGGCGTTGCGGGACGAAGGGTGGCCACGTATCGAATCCGAGTTCCTAGAACGATATATCGAAGCCGCCCAATGAACCGCCTCACTACGACATTTGCCGCGTTGAAAACCGAAAACCGGGCCGGGTTTGTCGCCTATATTATGGCGGGCGATGGCGAGACGGCCGATTTGCTCGACCAGATGCCCGCGGCTGGCGCCGATGTGATCGAGCTGGGCATGCCCTTTACCGATCCGATGGCCGATGGCCCGGCGATTCAGGCGGCCGCTTTGCGGTCGCTGGAAAACGGCATGACGCTGAACGGCACGCTGGCGCTGGCCAAACAGTTTCGCGCCAAACACCCGGATACGCCTTTGGTGCTGATGGGTTATGCCAATCCGATCCATCATATGGGCTTTAAAGCTTTTGCCCTGGCCGCGTCTGACGCCGGTGTGGACGGGTTGATCTGTGTGGATTTGCCGCCGGAGGAAGACACCGAATTGCGCGAAGCTCTGGCGGCGGAGAACATCTCCATCATCCGGCTGGCCACGCCCACCACGAATGAGGATCGCTTGAAGGCCGTGACCGAAAGCTCGTCCGGCTTTGTCTATTATGTCTCCACCACGGGTGTGACCGGGATGGGACGCGGGGCCGCCACCGATGTGGCAGAAGCCGTCAAGCGCGTACAGTCGGCTTCTGGCCTGCCTGTGGCGGTGGGGTTTGGCGTGAAAACGCCTGAACAGGCGGCGGAAATTGCCTCTGGTGGTGCCGATGCCGTGGTCGTTGGCAGTGCGATTGTGAGCGCAAACCATGACGGCGGCACGGAAAATGCGCTAGAAACCGTCCGGACATTATCAGCAGCCGTACGCGCTGCGCCGTAAACAGGATTGCCATGAGCTGGCTGGAACGCATCACGCCCCCGGGTGTCTCAAGAATGTTCGCCAAGCGCGACACGCCGGAAAACCTCTGGGTGAAATGCCCGATCTCCGGCGAGATGGTCTTTCACAAAGATCTGGAAGCGGGGCAGTTTGTGACGCCTGCGGGCCACCACATGCGCATCGGCCCGGATCATCGTTTCAAGTTCACCTTTGATGGCGATTGGAAAACACTGGACACACCGGAAGTTCCGAAGGACCCGCTGAAATTCAAGGACGACAAGGCCTATACGTCACGTCTGTCAGCCGCCCGCAAGAAGACCGGGCGCGAAGATGCCATGGCGATTGGCCAGGGCTCCATTGGCGGCGTGCCCACGACGGTGCTGGTGCAGGATTTTGCTTTCATGGGCGGCTCGCTGGGCATGGCGGCAGGCGAAGCCTTCATCACCGCCGCAGAAGCCGCGCTGAAAGATCGCACGCCTCTGATTGCGTTTACCGCAGCCGGCGGTGCGCGCATGCAGGAAGGGTGTCTCTCCCTGATGCAGATGCCGCGTACCACTCTGGCCATTCAGGATCTGAATGAGGCGGGCCTGCCCTATATCGTCGTCCTCACCGACCCGACCACGGGCGGTGTGACCGCGTCTTATGCCATGCTGGGTGATGTTCATATCGCCGAACCCGGCGCGATGATCGGCTTTGCTGGCCGCCGGGTGATCGAGCAAACGATCCGCGAAAAACTGCCGGAAGATTTCCAGACCGCCGAATATGTCCTCGAAAAAGGCATGATCGACCGCGTCGTCCATCGCCGCGAATTGCGCGACGTGCTGGGCCGCATGCTGCGTACGCTGATGAAGCGGGGCGGCTCCAATACACCGGTCATTCGTCAGGACACACCGCCGGTGGACGTCGCTGGAGACAATGCCAGCGCCTGACGCGTTGCAGCCGGTCCTCGACCGGCTCGCTGCGCTGCACCCAAAGAAGATCGACCTCTCGCTGGGCCGGATGACGGCCTTGCTGGACAAGCTCGGCAATCCGCAGGACCGCTTGCCGCCGGTCATCCATGTTGCCGGAACGAACGGTAAAGGCTCGGCCTGCGCCTATCTGCGCGCCATCGCCGAAGCGTCTGGCGAGCGGGCGCATCTCTACACCTCGCCACACCTGGTGCGCTTTAATGAACGCATCGTGCTCGCGGGAGAAGCGGTGGACGACGCCCGCCTGAAGGATGCCTTCGACCGCTGCGAAGCGGCGAATGGCAATGAACCCATCACCTTCTTCGAGATTACAACGGCTGCCGCTTTCCTCTTGTTTGCAGAATCACCCGCCGATCGCCTGATCCTGGAAGTGGGCCTTGGCGGGCGGCTGGATGCCACCAATGTCCTGCCCAAACCGCAGGTCACAGCGATTACGCCGGTCAGCCTGGACCATGCCGAATTTCTCGGCTCGGACATTGCCGGAATAGCTGGCGAAAAAGCCGGCATCCTCAAGAAAGGCGTACCGGCCATCATTGGCCCGCAGCGCCCGGAGGCGGAAGGCCGGATTGCCGCGATTGGGAATGCGATTGGAGCGCCCTTACAACACTGGGGTCGCGATTATCGCGCCTGGAGTGAGCAGGGGCGGCTGGTCTTTGAAGAAGAAAACCTGCTCTGGGATCTACCGCGACCGGCTTTGGTTGGCGAACATCAGATCATCAATGCGGGCATCGCCGTCGCAGTGGCGCGTGCTGCGGGATATGAGGAAGACGTCGTCCGTAAGGGGTTGAAATCCGTCACCTGGCCAGCGCGCTTACAGCGCCTCTCTGAGGGCCCGGTCGTAGAAGCGGCAGGAGACGCCGAAATCTGGCTCGATGGCGGGCATAATGAAGCCGCCGGGCAGGCTCTGGCCCGTGCCATGGCCGATCTGGAAGCCCGCGCGCCGCGCCCGCTCATGCTGATCTGCGCCATGTCACCGAACAAGGATGGCACAGCCTTCCTCTCCCATTTCGCCGGGCTTGCGCGCCGGGTGCAGACGATTGGGTTTGATGGAGGTCGCGGCGGTTCCCTGAAGCCGGAAGACCTTGCTGCAGCCGCCCGCAAGGCGGGCCTCGTCGCCGAAGCCAATGCCGATCTTTTCTCCGCTATTGCCGATGCCATCCGCGATGAACCAGTGCCGCGCATCCTCATTTGTGGGTCGCTCTATCTGGCGGGAGAGGTTTTGGGCCTCACCCAGGGCGTGACACCGCATTCAACCAGTGGTTAGTTTTGCGCCTCATGGCGCAGGAAACCCTTCCACCCGGCGCATCGCTATCCTCGGAGATCATCTCAACCCGCAAGGCTGAGGGGCTCAACGACTGGATCGATGCCCAACCCTGGCGAACCGATCTGAAACGCCGGACCCAACATTATGGCTGGCGGTATGATTATCGCGCGAGAAGCGTGAACGCGGCAGACTATCTTGGTCCCCTCCCTGATATCTTTGAGCCGCTTCTCTCTTTGCCAGCGCTCGAAGCGGCCTTCGGCCGGACGCCGGACCAGATCATCAGCAATGAATATCTGCCGGGTCAGGGCATCTCGGCGCATGTGGATTGCGAACCCTGTTTCGGACGCGTCATTGCCTCGCTCAGCCTTGGCAGTGCAGCAGAAATGGTATTCCGGCATCGGGTGACTGGAGAGCGCCGCGCCGCTATTCTCGAACCCCGCAGCCTGCTCATTCTGACCGGCTCAGCGCGCTATGATTGGACGCATGAAATTCCGGCCCGCAAGATCGATGTGATCGATGGCGAGCGCATCCCGCGCTCCCGCAGGATTTCGCTGACCTTCCGCACGGTGAACCGGGAATAGAAAAAGGGCCCGCCGATCTGGCGAGCCCCTTCAATTTCAGAATTTGGATCGGCTTAGGCCGCTGCGGAGACCAGCGACTCTTTGATCCATTCTTCGATCTTACCCTTGGCCATGGCGCCAATCTTCGTGGAAGTCACTTCACCGCCACGGAAAATCATCAGCGTCGGGATGCCCCGCACGCCATATTTGCCGGGCGTCATCGTATTTTCGTCGATATTGACCTTGGCAATCGTGATCTCGTCAGACATTTCAGAAGCGAGGTCTTCCAGCGCCGGGCCGATCTGCTTACACGGGCCGCACCATTCCGCCCAGAAGTCCACCAGGACCGGCTTGTCGGAATTTAGAACATCGGCTTCGAACGAGTCGTCACTGACCGCTATGGTCGACATCGCAACTCTCCTTGTCTTTTGCGAATCCCGGGAAATCGGAATTCTCATCGAGGCGTCACCTAGGAAGCCGGACGCGGAACGTCAAGCATTGACACCTGAGACGAGCGCCCGCGCCATCGATTCGTCACTCAATTCCATCAGGCGCAGACCATCCGTCCATAACAACAGGCAGCGGACATTCTTATCCGGGTGAATAGCCTTCAGAAGCGCCTGATAGGCGGCCATCTGGGCCAGATAAAGGCGTGGCACGTCTTTCGCGTCGGTGGGCGGCGGGCGATTGGTTTTATAATCCACGATCAGAACATCGTGATCGGTGACCACCAGCCGGTCGACCTGACCATTGAGCACCATATCTTCCGGCAATCCCGGCGCGGAGCCTGTCAGGGAGACTTCCGCCAGGCTGCCCGGCCCGAAAACGGCACTGAAATCGGGATGGCTGAGCACCGCCAGCGTTTCCTCGGCGATCTGGTCAATCGTTTCCGGCGTCAGATCGGCTTGCGCCTCCAGATAGGCGCGCGCCGCTTCCGCGCGCCGGTCCTCTGCCAGGTCGGGCAGCGTTTCCAGCAGTTTGTGGATCAGCGACCCACGCCGGAATCGCTTTCCATCATCCAGAACCAGCGGAGATAAAACCGGTGGCTCAGCGTCTTCCGCAAAATGTGAGGGCGCAACCGTGCGGGCCGTCCGCACCTCGTCTTCAGCTTCCGTCAGAGCCCACTCTGGAGGGGTGATAGAGCGCTCAACGTCTTCAGACCGCCCCAGCCTCTCCGGCCTCTGACCGAAAAACCGCCCCGTCAACGTCTCGCCTTCTGCACTCGAGACAGGCGTGTCCATCTCGGACCAGGCTTCGCCATTCCATAGCGCTGCAAGCCGCCCATACCAGCTGCGCTCGGCCACGCTGCCCTCTCCCCGCCCGCGATTCCAGCCGCAGACCAGCAAGCGGTCGCTGGCGCGTGTCAGCGCCACATATAAGAGGCGCGCATGCTCGCCTTCTGCGCGCGCTTTGTCGGCCTCCAACAAGTTTTCAAAGAGTTCTGGCGTCACCGCGCCACCCGGGGCCCAGACAATGCCGTGCTCCGCGGTGAAATAAAGCCGCCGGTCACCGCGCACCATCGGCGCATGGGTGGTATCAGGCAGGATAACAATCGGCGCTTCAGCCCTTTCGAGCCGTGCACTGTCATGACGCGAACCTCGCCCCGGCCTTCATCCATTTCCCGCTTGATCTCGCCCGAGCCGGCCTTCATTGCCGCCACAAAGCCATGCAGTGACGCGTGATTTTGTTGTTCAAACACAATCGCGCGGGCCAGAAACTCCTCGACCGGATCGCGCGCCTCCTCGCCCAGCCGGGCAAACAGGCGCTTCTGCCGGGTTTCTCCCGTGGCCGAGCGCTCATTCAGGAAATCTGCGAAAAAGCCAAAGACACCGGCGGTCTCGATCCGGTTGCGCGCGCGTTCAATAGCGGTTTTGGCCTCTTGCAGCGCCTCGCGCTGGCTGTCCTGCAGGCGCGACCACAAAGGTATGCGCTGTTTGCGCTCTCCGCGATTGTACGCCAGCGTGAAAAGCTCGTCTTCATCAATCGGTCGCGGGCCATCGACGGGATCAAAGAAAGGCGTCTTTAACAGCTCTGCCAGCTTCAAATCATCGAGCGGGTTTAGCGCGACTTCGGCCAGGTTGATCAGGTCCTGCACGGCCAGTTCATCCATCAAGACCATGCGGTCTGCCCCGGCCACGGGCACAGCACGCAGCTTGAGCTGCCGGATCAGCTCACGGAAAAACCCGCTGCGCCGGGCCACCAGCACCAGAATATCCTTGGGCCGGGCCGGTCGTCGCCCTCCGGTTTCTTCATCATGCACGCCATCGCCGTCATCGAGGATGCGGCGTATTTCGTCCGCGACCAGCCCGGCCAGCCGATGCGGGGCGCTGGCAGCGCTTTCCCGATCAACCGGCGCGGTCGGATCCGGATCTGTCTTATCGGGTATGCGCGGCAGGGAAGGCCATAGCTCGACCAGGCCGGGACGGCCGGTCCAGGCGGCATGATGGGTTTGATAGCGCTCGAAGGCTTCCGGTGCGGGGGCAAAGACGCCGGTTTCAGCCTCTTCTGGCAGGAATTTGACTTCCGGGGCTTGGGCCAGTGATTTGATCTCACCCAGCTGACGTTCTGGCTCAAAGGCCGCATCCACCGCCTCAAGAATTACCGGAGACGACCGGAAGGACACCGACAAGGCGGGTTGTTCAAACAATTGCCCGCTGGCCGCCGAGTCAGCCGCCACCTGTTCACCCCAGGCGAGGAATTGTTTCGGTTCTGCGCCCTGGAAGGAATAGATGGATTGCTTCTCGTCGCCGACGGTAAAAACTGTGCGCGTACGCTCGCGTTCAATGCCGCTGCCGGCGAAATACTCCTCAACCAGAGCCCCGATGACCTGCCATTGCTCCGGCGCGTTATCCTGCGCCTCATCAACCAATACATGATCGATCCCGGCATCCAGCTTGTAGCGGACCCAGTCTCGCGCACCGGAATCCCGCAAGAGCTGAACCGCGCGGGCGATCAAATCGGCATAATCCAGCCGGTGCCTTGATCGCAGCCCGGCCTCATAGCGCCGCAGGTATTCCGCGCTGATCAGCGTGGCGGCGTGAGAGGCCTCCACAAGATCGACACAAGCGAGCGTTTCGCGCAGCGCCAATACGCGTTCAGCCTCCGAAGCGAGTAAATCCGGTATCGCGGGAAAGGCGTCCCGGATAGCCTTCGTTACGAGGCTGGACCGGATTTTGCCCTTTTGAGTGAAATACGCCTGTCCCATTAACTCGAAAGCGGCTTGCCGGTCTGCCGATTCCAGCGCTTCCAGTAGAAAACCGGCGTTCTTCTGATCGGTGACCGACCCGGTTTGCATGGTCTCGGCCGCAGATTTCAGCGCCTCTATCGGTGTTCCGGTCCAACCGGCTTGCACAACGCTTTCCAGCGTGGCATCCGCGCTTAGGCCTAGCGTTTCCCGCAAACCGCGATCCAGCTCGCCGGCATCCTGCCGGTCCAGCATTTCGCTGAATTCAAGCCGTTTGACGGCTGCCATGCGCAAGATCAGATCCAGCGCATCCACGCTTCGCGCCGCCAGAAGTCGCAGCGCGGTATTCAGCTTTGCATCTTCCTGTGCGGCCAAGAGCAGTCCGCGTCGTGCGTCGCTGGAAATCTCACGCTGATCGGCATCATCCGCGACCTCGAAGCCCGGCGGCAGGCCGGCTTCCAACGGGAAGCGCTGCAAGAGCGACTGGCAAAAGGCGTGGATGGTTTGAACCGCCAGCCCGCCGGGCGTTTCCAGCGCGCGGGCAAACAGCTTGCGCGCTTGTGCCAGCTCATCCGCGCTGAAAGCCCCGCTCTCCTGATTGTAGAGCTCATTGAGCCGGGTGGTCAGATCGTCATCATCGGCGATCGACCAGCTCCCTAGCGTCGCAAACAGGCGCGATTTCATCTCGCCAGCGGCTGCCTTGGTATAGGTCAGGCAGAGAATTTTATCGGGCGCCGAACCGGAGAGCAGTAGACGTGCCACCCGATTGACCAGAACACGCGTCTTGCCGGACCCGGCATTGGCCTCCACATGGATGTGATGATCCGGCCGCGCGGCGAGGCCCTGCTGGGCGCTGGCCTGGTCGATGATGGCGCTCATCGTGCGCCTCCATCATTTTCATCCGCAGACGCCCATTCTGCTCGGCGGCTTAGCCGGTCATACGCGCCCCATTCATTCTCATACTGCGCAAAGATCTGCGCGCGATAGGGCGTTTGCCGATCGCGATAGCGTTTGATCAGGGCCGTCAGAATGCCTTCATACTGATCCGCCAGTTCTGCGGTCGAGACCGGGTCTTTCTTCGTGTCATTGATCTGGATCAGCTGTCCGGCCTCACGTCCGCCGGAGAGTTTCACATAAGTCAGATTGCCCGGCTCGGCGATTCCAGCCGCCTTAAATGCACCCGCGCGCAGCATGGCGGCTTCCAGCGGTGTTTGTGGTTCGAATCCGGCTTTTGTGGCAGCCGGTGTTGGAGAGCCCCCGGTCTTGTAATCGAGAATGTCCACAAGGCCATCGGGGCGTTGGTCCAGCCGGTCAGCCGTTCCCGTCAGGGTAAAGTCCATATCCGGCACCCGCCAGGTGCCAGAGCTTTCATGATCGATCGGTGTAAATCCGGAAGCGCGGCGCTGGGCCTCCCAGTCAAGGAACCAGATCGCCAGGCGTTCAAACCGGATCATCTCGGCCACAAGATCGGCCTCATCCATGCCAGCGCGTGCTGCTTCTTCGCGATAAAGGGCGCTCAGCTGTTCAAGTGAGTCCTTGGGCAAGGGCTGGTCATTGAGGGGCTCCAGAAAGCGTTCAATCGCTTTGTGAATGGCCGAACCACGCACAGCCGGCTGTGCGTCCCGGTCGAGATCATCAAGCGCCTCCAGGCCGAGAATGCGGCTGGCATAGATGGAATAGGGATCGCGGATCCAGTTGCGAATCTCGGTCACACGCAGGATATCCGGCCGGGCCTCCACTGGCGGGTACGGCAAGGGTTCCTCGATTGGGCGCGGATCGGGTGTATGATCCAGCCGGCTCGCCAAAGCGAGATAGTCAGTGTCGGCCTTCAGCGCCTTTTTGGCCCCTTCCTTTCCCAACGCCCCCTGAGCCAGCGTTTGTAGCCGCCACAGCCAGCGCGAGGCCACAGCCGGTGCGCCCTCCTGCCGTTCAGACCGGGTCAGGATCGCTTCCGGCGCGCTGGCCAGCTGGGCAAAATCATGGGCAGCCAGGCCCAGACGTTTTTCTCGCGGCGGCAGCCCCGCTTCTGTACGCATTCCGCGCGACATCCAGGGATCAATCCCCAGCCCGGCAGGCCAGATGCCTTCATTCAGTCCGGCCAGGATCACCCGATCGGCGGTCAGAAGCCGCGCTTCGATCGGTCCTAGCAGCCGCAGTCTTGGGTGCACCTTTCCGCGAGGGCGGACCGGCTGGGACTTCGCCAACGTCTCAAAGAGACCGGCATAATCCTTAAGGCGCATATCCGGCAGCATGTCCGATTCTGTGATCAGCTCACGGATAAGATCCGCTGCCGCGCTGCCCTCTTCCTTTGCCCACAGCACGTCTGCGCCCGGTTTCTGATCGGTTGCTGCGAGCGCCTCAGCGGCGAGCGCATGGGCGCGCGCCCATTCTGAAACCGGGCGGGCGTCGCCGGAAAGGGATTCAAGCTGATCGGCCAATTGATCAGCAATGGTTTGGTCGGATTTATGCTTCAACCGGTGGGTCACATCGCGGAAAGACCGTCCGGGCCGGGCGCCGCGAAGCGCTAAATCAATCTCGTCCAAATGCCGCTTGATCGATCCCCGGTTTTGCCCGAGCGCAAACAAGGGTGAAGACCAGAGCGCCACCAGAGGCGTAGCGGCGCCGGGGTCAGACGCAGCTTCCAGAATCAGGGAGAGAAAGCTGCCAGCGGGCGTTTGAGACAAGGGCCGGCCTGCGGAATCGTCCAGCCGCACCCCATATCCGCGCATCGCAGAAAGCACCCGGTCGGCGAGGCCGCGGTCAGGGGTGACCACCATGGCGGTCTTATTCGGCGTTTCCAGCGTCTCCCGCAGGGCGAGCGCTATGACGCGGGCTTCCATATCGGGGCCGGGCGCTTCGATTACAGAGAGACCGTCAAATCCCTGGGCAAGAAAGCCTTCACCCCACCCGCTTTCAATCTCATCAATTCGCGACAGCCAATCACTGGTTTCTTCTGCCGGCCGCAAGGCTTCCGCCAGAATCCGCTGCCGGGCCTGCCCGCGCGTATTGGCAGCCGCGCCGGGCCAGTCGCAAACATCCTCCCGTGCCAGGCCAATCCGCGCCAGAAAGGCCTGCATCGCCTGTTGCGGATGCTGGTCATCATCTTTCAGAGCCGCCCAAGCCTTGTCATCCATATTCCGGTCTAGGCCGGGCAGTACGACCGCGCCTTGCGGCAGGTGCGCGACTGCGGCCATCAAATCGGCCGCGGCGGGAATGGAGCCTGTGGAGCCTGCCACGATGATCGGGGCGTCCGGCGGCATCTCCCGCCACCGATCCGCCAGCGCGGCCAGAAGCGCCGAGCGCCTTTGTGCGGGATCGCTCAGTTTCAACTCCGCCAGACGTTTTGGCCAATAGGACAAAACGATGGAGACGAAATCCGCGGACTCTTTTAAATGATCCGGCAAGAGCGCGCGAATGCGCTCGCCCAGAGCGGAGACGTCGCCGGTTTCTTCCGTCCAGAGATCATCAATCAACGCCGCCAACGGCCCGGCCAGAGCAATCGCGCCGGGCGGGCTCATATCTCCGCCCTGTGAGGCATCTTTTTCCAGGATCAGCCGGGCCAGCTCAAAGCTGCGGCGGACAGGCGAGATTGCGGGCGGCGCGATCCGGGCCAGCTCTCCGGGCTCAAAGGGCGGGTCATCGGCATCCACATCACCAATCGGACGGATCAGCGGCAAGAGCGTCGCCTGATGCCCGTCTTCCAACCCGGTGAAGGCGGCAGCCAGGGCCCGCCCGGCGCGCCGGGTAGGTGTGAGCACAGTCACGCGCGCCAGCGATTCCGGTGTTTCGCCAAATTCGGCCTTCAGCGTTTCAGCCAGCAATTTCAGGAAGTCGGTCTGAGGCGGTGTCGTGAACACACGCGGATTGGCGGGAGCAAAAAGCGCGCTCATCCCAGCCGGGCCTCGGCCTCATCCCGCGCTGTCGGATCGCCGACATGCATCCAGAAAGCGTCCATCGCCAGCCCATAGACCCGCCCTTTTGCCAGCAGATCATCCCAGATCTGATTGGTCGAAAACGGCTCTGCCTTGTAATCCGCCAAAACCGCCGGATTAAGGATCTGGGTACCGGCATAAGCGAAGGGGGCCGTTTTGGCGTCACCCCTGCGGCGGATTTGACCGGTGTCCTCAAGGAAAAAGTCGCCCGCCCCGTCAAAACCTAATGCCGCATTCATGGGGGCGAGCAGGAGCAGAGCGTCCATCCTTTCGCCCTTCCACGCGGCTTTCAGGCGGTCGAGCTCTGGCGTGCCGCCTTCCTGCCAGATGGCATCAATGTTGGAGATAATAACGGGCGCCTCACCCAGCAGAGGTTGCGCTTTCACCAGGCCACCTCCGGTTTCCAGCAAGGCATCCGTTTCATCGGAGATATGAATTTCCGGCGCTCCAGACCGCGCTGACAGGTGCGCGCGCATCAAGTCCGCGAAATGATGGATGTTGACCACCGCACGTGAAAGACCCGCTGCCGCAAACCGGTCCAGCGCATGATCCAGCAGGGCTTTGCCGCCCACTTCGACCAAGGCTTTGGGCCGGTCGAGCGTCAATGGCCGCATCCGCGTGCCCAGGCCGGCGGCCATCGCCATGCCGGTAGTGATCCGGGTCATTTACGCGCCACCTCATCCAGCTCAGGAGCGAGATCATGAATCAGCGCCCTCACCTCTGAAAGGGCGGGATGCGAGATATCTGTGAGGAAATGCCGGGCGACGCGGGGCAGGAGGTCGAGATATTTCGGCTTTCCATCCCGAACCGCCAGCCGCACAAAGATCCCGAGAATCTTCGCATTCCGTTGCGCGCCCAGTACGGCATAGGCGGCGTCAAACGCGTCAGCGTCTGAAATATGGGCGACCTTCAGGAAGCGGGTTTTCATGGCTTGCGCCAGGTCCGCAGGAACATCCCGCCGAGCGTCTTCCAGCAGCGAGACGAG
Source organism: Hyphobacterium sp. (assembly GCF_965228115.1). Classification (GTDB taxonomy): domain Bacteria; phylum Pseudomonadota; class Alphaproteobacteria; order Caulobacterales; family Maricaulaceae; genus Hyphobacterium. The sequence goes on from NZ_OZ245794.1 coordinate 2,108,946, forward strand.
ATCATAGGCCGGGTGCACAAAAAGCGCGTCCTGATAGTCAATCAGACCGGTGCGGGCCGGGCCTTGCCGATCCGGCAACCAGATCAGGTTTTCAGCGTGGTAATCCCGAAGCGCGAGGCCGGGCGCTTGCGTGTCCAGCGCGGCGAATGCGGAGCTCCAGACCCTGCGCCAGTCGCTGCGCAGGCCGTCGGAAACCGCACGCCCCAAATGCTTGCCGATAAACCAGTCAAGCAGGAGTTCCGTTTCCGCCAGCAGGGCCGGGCCGTCATAGTCCGTGATGTGCCACTCACCGCCATGCGCAGAGAGCTGGGCCGGGAAGCTGGACCGGTAAATCGCCGCCAGCGCATCGATGGCGTGTTGATAGAGGTTTTTTTCGTCCGCTCCTGCCGGGATTGCCCTTGCAAACAGATCATCGCCAAGATCTTCCAGTAGCAGGAAGCCGCCCGGCAAATCTGCCGCCAGAATGCGAGGCGCAGAAAACCCGCGCATGGTCAGCTCTTCGGTCAGACCGGCGAACGCCGCGAGGTTCGGGCCGGCCAGACGCGCCAGCGCATTATAGCCGAGCGCCGCCCGCTCGTCCGGCGTGGCATCCGGCGGACAGGCCGGAGCTTCGGCACCTGCCGGGGCGTCCATCAGCACCGCCGTTTGATCGCCATGAACCAACCGCCGATAGCTGCGCGTCGAGGCATCGCCCGGGAAACGCTGTTGCTCGGCGCTGGCCCAGCCGGCGTTTGTTAGAAACGCCTCGATCTGGCTTTCGCGCTCAGACATGATCCAGCCGGTCTCCCCAATCGCCGCTGAGAATAATCTCTGCGATTCGAGCCGCGCCGTCCTGCTTCAGGTGAAGATCGAGCCGCCGCTCTGGCAACCATCGTCCAAGCCTGCCCGGCCATTCAATCAGGCAGATCGCTTGCTCGAACGCATCGTCCAGACCGAGCTCGTCCAGCTCGGCGTCATCCTCGATGCGGTAGAGGTCTGCATGGGCCAGCCAGTCACCATTCTCGGTGTCATAGGACTGGATCAGCGTATAGGTCGGGCTGGGGGCATCGGTCACACCGGTTAAGGCCTCGATCACACCGCGCGCCAGCGTGGTTTTCCCCATGCCCAAATCGCCGTGCAGCAACACCACATCAGCGGGCTTCAACGCGCGCGCCAGCCGGGCACCCAGCTCATGTGTGGCGGCGGCATCAGGCAGCTTGAATGTGAGGGACGAAGCACTCATGCCCCCGGATTAGTGAAGCCAGCGGCACGCGGCAAGCACCCTCGTCTTGACTTTCACCGGTTCAAACGCCAATTCGCCCCCGTTCCCCCTTTTGGAGACAGTTCGCATGGCCAAGATCACCTATATCGAACATGACGGCACCCAGCACGAGATTGACGTCGCCGACGGTCTGACCGTCATGGAAGGCGCGATCCGAAACATGGTGCCGGGCATTGATGCCGATTGCGGTGGCGCGTGTGCCTGTGCAACCTGCCATGTCTATGTCGACGACGCCTGGCTGGGTAAAACCGGGGAGAAGACGGGCGTGGAAGAGTCCATGCTGGATTTTGCCACCGATGTTCAGGAAGGCTCTCGCCTGTCCTGCCAGATCAAGGTCTCTGCCGAGCTCGACGGTCTTGTCGTGCGCATGCCGGAATATCAGGGTTAGCCGTCAGCGGCGGCTTTCTCACCGTCCGGGCGCAACAGGCCGGTGAGATCCAGTTCCGGCGCGCCTTCGAGTTTCGCGATGATCGGCAAGTGGCACACAACCGTGGTGCCTTCCTCTGGCGTCGACGCAAGATCGACCCAGCCGCCATGCATCTCAATGATTTCTTTCACGAGTGCCAGGCCCAGACCAGCCCCCCCGCGTGAGCCGCGCTCGAAACGCTCAAACACGGTGGCCTGACGATCCGGATCAATACCTTCGCCGGTGTCGGCGACGGTCAGCGAGGCCTGATCCTCATCGTGTTTCACGGTGAGCGTAATCCGGCCATTCTTGGGCGTGTGCTTCAACGCGTTGGACAAGAGATTGACGGTGATCTGCCGGAGGCGCTTCGGGTCACCATTGATCAGCGCTTCGCCCGATGGCGCGTTCACCGCCAGACGCACTCCGGCATGTTCAGCTTTTGAAGCGAGCAATTCGACCGCATCCTGGACGACTTCTTTCAGATCGACATCCGTCGGATCGAGCTCCAGCTGTCCTGCATCAATGGCGGCGACATCAAGAATGTCGGTGACCATCTTTTCCAACTCGTCGGCAGCGGTCCGCACATAGCCGAGATAGTTTTGTTGCTGGTCATTCAGCTCTCCAGCAATGCCCTGCAGGATCATGTCGGAATAGCCGGTAATCGTCGTCAGAGGCGTGCGCAGCTGATAGCTGACATGCTCGACGAACTCGCCCTTGATCCGCTCGGATTCTTCCAGCGCTTCGGCGCGTTCGCGCAGCGCGCCCTCGATGCGCCGGCTATCGGTCACGTCCTGCCAGGCAATCAGCGTTGCGCCATCCGGCAGTGGACGCGACAGCCAGACCAGCGACTTGCCGTCTTCGCGCTGCATCTCGCCGGTCACATGGCGGCGCGCTTCCGGGCTCGGGTCGGTGACCCGCGCTTTCATGTCGCTCCAGACCTCCGGCGCATCGAACAGGGCAGCGCACTTTTCGGCCACCAGTTCCAGCTCCGGATTGCCGTCCAGCTCGGCGCTTTCCAGATTCCAAAGGGTCTCGAACTCGGAATTATGAAGGCGCAGCCGCCCGTCCGAACCAAACACGGCTACCGCCTCGTGCAGCTTGTCCAGCGTGGCGCGTTGCACATTGATCAGCGTGTTATAGCGGGCGCGAAGCGAGAGCTCGTCCGTCTTGTCTTCAAACACCAGCAGCAAGCCACCCAGCGGGTTGCGCTGCCGCGCGACGCGCAAGGTACGGCCATCCGGCAAATTCCACAGCTCGTCGGCGATCTCGGCATCCGGCGCATCGTCATAGCGCGCCAGCTCGTTTTTCTTCCAGGCGGCGTAATCAGCCTGTTCCGGGATTTTCCGGCCTTCGCGCATCCGGTCCAGCATTTCGCCGTGGCCGGGGCGCTGGTCGAGTAATTGCCGGTCTAGCCCGAACAATTCGTCAAAGGCCGTGTTGCGGAAGACAAGGTTTTGCCCGCGATCGAACACGGCAACGGCTTCAGCCAGCTGGTTCAACGTATCGTCAAACGCCCGGCGGAAGCGTATCAGCGCGGTCTTGGCTTCTTCCCCATCGGTGACATCCAGCGCAAAGCCGGCCGCGCCGCCGGAAATCGGGAAGCTGACCAGATCCAGCGCCCGGCGCGAACCGTCAACAACGACGGGTTTCAGAACTGACACCGCCTCGCCGGATTTCGCGGCCTCGGCAGCCAACTCTTTGATCACCGGTTCCAGTGCCACCTGTTTTTCCAGCACGGCTGCCGGGCCATCGGCCTCGACCGCTTTGGCATAGGCCGCATTCGCCCAGACGATCCGGCCGGACGCATTCATCCGCCAGGCGGGGTAGGGTGCGCGTTCCAGCGTATCGAGAATGGCGATCGGGTCGGCTTCCAGCTGGCGGCGGACTTCTTCCACCCGGCCCCGGGCTTCGGATTCTTCGAGACCCCGAATGGTGGCATCCGACAGCCAGACGACAATCTGGGTCCCGGCGGCGCGGGCATCGGCTTCCAGAAAGCGGCCTTCCGGGCCGATAATGGTCAGGGAAAACGGACGGCCATCACCAATCAGCTCGGCAAAGCGGCGGCGCAGCGTGGTGTCATCACCCGCAGCCGAGCGGGCTTCATAGTCAGCCACACCTTCCAGCAGCAGACCTGCCGGATCCGGGCCTTCGCTCGCCTCGGCGAATTTGAGCAAGCTGGCCAGCGCGCTGGGCGAGCCAAATATGCGCGGCTTGCCCCAACCCTCTAGCTTGCCATCCTCCAGCTCCGGGGCTTCATCCCACACCAGAACCAGGCCGGGAAAGGCGCCAAATACGCCATCGCCACGCGCGATCTTATCTTCCAATTCACGCGTGCGTTTGCGCCACAGGGCTTGTGCCGCCCGCGCGCCTGCGGTCAGCCGATAGGCCCAGAACCCCGCGCCAAGCGCGAAGATCACAGCCGCCAGCGTGACGGAGATCGAAACGATTTGCGTTATGTCCGGTCCGGCGGCTTGCATGCCGGGCAGATCCCCCATGATCTGTCGTGGGCGGATTGCGCCACCCCACAAAACGAATCACCACTCTACCCGCTTCGCGATTCCGTGGGGAGGGGGGAGTTTCCTGACACGTCATTTGACCTCTTCCCCCTCCCGCGCGATATGAGCGGCCAAGAGATCAACGCCTCTTGGATGGCGAGGGAGTTATGTGATGCGCGAGATCAATCATTTTATTGATGGCAAGAGCTTTACCGGCGGGACGGGCAAGTTCGGCGATGTGTTCAACCCGAATACGGGTGAGGTTCAGGCGCGCGTCCAGTTTGCCGATGAGGCCGAAGTCGCCCGCGCCATCGAAGGCGCCAAGAAGGGCCAGCGGGATTGGGCCGCCATGAACCCGCAGCGCCGCGCCCGTATTCTGATGAAATACAAGACGCTGGTTGAAGACGAGATGGAGTCGCTGGCCGAGCTTCTCTCCTCAGAGCATGGCAAGGTCATTGCCGATGCCAAGGGCGACATTATTCGCGGTCTGGAAGTCATCGAATTTGCCTGCGGCGTGCCGCACCTGTTGAAGGGCGAATACACCGAAAGCGCTGGCACCGGCATTGACGTTTATTCCATGCGCCAGCCGCTGGGCGTGGTGGCGGGCATTTCCCCGTTCAACTTCCCGGCCATGATCCCGATGTGGTTCATGGGCATGGCGCTGTCGACTGGCAATGCGCTGGTCCTGAAACCGTCCGAAAAAGATCCGTCCGTGCCGGTCCGTCTGGCGGAATTGTGGATGGAAGCGGGCCTGCCGGAAGGCGTTCTGCAAGTCGTGCATGGCGACAAGCAGGCCGTCGATGCCTTGTTGACCCATGAGGACATCAAGGCCGTTTCCTTTGTCGGCTCGTCTGACATTGCCCATTACATCGCGCGCACCTGCACCGAGCAGGGCAAGCGTTTCCAGGCCATGGGCGGAGCCAAGAACCACGGCATCATCATGCCGGATGCCGACATGGATCAGGTGGTCAATGACTTCCTGGGTGCCGCTTATGGCTCAGCTGGCGAGCGTTGCATGGCGCTTCCGGTCGCCGTTCCGGTGGGCCGCGACACTGCCGAGGAATTTGTCGGGCGCATGAAGGAAGAAGCGCAGAAACTGCGTGTGGGTGTCTCCACCGATCCGGAGGCCCATTACGGCCCGGTCGTCTCTGCCGCACACAAAGCCAATGTCGAGCGCTATATCGGCCTGGGCGCGGAAGAAGGCGCCGACATGCTGCTGGATGGCCGCGGCTTTTCCCTGCAAGGGCATGAAAACGGCTTCTTCATCGGTCCGACCCTGTTTGATAATGTCAAACCCGGCATGAAGTCCTATGACGAGGAAATCTTCGGACCGGTCCTGCAGGTCGTGCGCGCGGATAATCTGGAAGATGCGGCCGCCCTGCCCTCCAATCACCAATACGGAAATGGCGTGGCGATCTTTACCCGCAATGGTCTGGCGGCGCGCGAATTTGCCTCCAAGGTCCAGGTGGGCATGGTCGGCATCAATGTGCCCATCCCGGTGCCGGTGGCCTATCACTCCTTCGGCGGCTGGAAGCGCTCGGCCTTCACCGATACCAATCAGTACGGCACTGAAGGCGTGCGCTTCTTCACCAAGATCAAAACCGTCACACAGCGCTGGCCCACCGGCGATATCGGCGATCAGGCCTTTGTGATCCCGACAATGCAATAGGGGCCCAACCCCTCACCCTTGAAAGCCGTCCATTAACATGACCGACTTTCTCTCCCCCTCCCCTTTCAAAGGGGAGAGGGAAGAATGCGCGTTCACGAAGCGATAAGCATTCGGGTGAGGGGTTGAGGCTTGCCAGCCGGTGCCCTCTGATTACTCTTCCCCGCCATGCACAACTTTTCCTTCCGCACGGTTCCGCACATTATCTTTGAGCCCGGTGCCTCCAAGCGCCTTTCCAGCCTTGCCGCCCCGGTTCTGAAGGGCGCAAAACGCCTCTTCTTTGTCACTGACAAGGGCGTGCGCGGAGCCGGGCTGATCGATGACGCGCTCGCCGCGCTGGAAGCCGACGGCTTTGAGGTGTTTGTTTTCGACGAGGTCGTCGCGGACCCGCCCGAAGCGGTCGTGCTTGATGCCGCGGAGAAAGCGCGCGCCTTCGGCGCTGAAGCCATCATTGCCTTTGGCGGCGGGTCTCCCATGGATACCGCCAAGGTCGTCGGTCTGCTGGCGGGGGGCGATCAACCTTTGTCTGAAATGTATGGCGTCGAACAGGTGCGCGTGACCGGCCTGCCGTCCATCATGATCCCGACCACGGCGGGCACCGGTTCGGAAGTTACCAATGTGGCTGTACTGACCACCGGGGCAACGTCCAAGCGCGGTATTGCCGCCGGGCCGCTTTATGCGGATATGGCGATCCTGGATCCGGAGCTGACGCTGGGCCTGCCGCGCCATGCTACGGCGGCAACCGGAATTGATGCCATGGTGCATGCCATCGAAGCCTTCACCAACAAGCGCTCGAAAAACCCGATCTCCGATTCGCTGGCGCTGGCGGCCTTGAAAAAATTGCAAGGCGCTATCCTGACCGCCTGCGAGGATCCCGGAAATCTCGAAGCGCGCGGCGATATGTTGCTGGGCGCCATGCTGGCTGGCCAGGCGTTTTCCAATTCTCCCGTAGGTGCGGTTCATGCCATGGCCTATCCGCTGGGCGGGATTTTCCATGTCCCGCATGGGCTCTCCAATTCGGTCGTGCTGCCACCGGTTCTGAAATTCAATGCGGCTGCTGCTGAACATCTCTATTCCGAGATGGCCGCACATATGGGGCTGGAGGCAAGCTCGTCCGGCCTGATCACTGAGATGGAGCGCATCGCTGATGCGACCGGCATCGAAACGCGCCTCTCCCAGCTGGGCATCTCGCATAATGATATTCCGCGCATGGCCGAGGATGTCGCCGCGAACGACCGGCTCCTGCCGAACAATCCGCGCGAGCTGACCTATGACGACATCGTCAAACTCTACGAGGAAATTGTATGAGTGACGGCCTTGCCAATCGCGCCGATTATCCGGTCTTTTTCGAGATCGCGACCCGCTGGCAGGACAATGATGTCTACGGCCATCTGAACAATGTCGTTTACTACGAGCTGCTGGATACGGTGGTGAACCGGCATCTGATCGAAGCGGGCGTGCTCGACCCGGAAACCAGTGATCAGATCGGCCTCGTGGTGGAATCCGGCTGCAAGTATTTCGCCTCGCTGGCTTATCCGGAAAATGTCGATGTCGGCCTGCGTGTCGCCCATATCGGCAACTCATCAGTTCGTTACGAGGTCGGTGCCTTTGCAAAGGGAGCTGATACCGCTGCCGCCGAAGCATTTTTTGTTCATGTCTATGTGGACGCTGAAACGCGCCGCCCCAAACCCCTGCCGGACGCGTTCCGTGCGGTGTTGGTGTCGATACGGCGCTAGGTCGGTTACCGGCAGATCATTACTGATATGCTGAGCAACACAAATGCTGCCGCCATTGCGGCGATCATCACGGCAATCCCGTAAGAGTTGTCGCGTTCGCCCACTGCTATCAACCACGCGCGCGCGGTTTCAGGCGAGTTGTTATTAAAAACCTGCGTCCATCTGGCTTGCCGGTTGGCGTCGTTAGAGTTGGCGATTTCGCGTATTCGCTTCGCGCCTTGCAGGACATAGAAATCCTTTGGAATCATCAACATCCATAGGCCGCCAAGAGCGGCGCCCATTATGGTGAATGTTCCTAACACACCCGTTACCGAAAATAGCCCAGCGTTTTCCGGGCAAATTTCCAGCATTCGTCGGTCCAACCCCAGGAGGGTTACTCCGAAGAGTAGGAAGTAGAGGCCCATTGCCAGGCAAATCGCGAGTCCATGAAAAACTCGCCGTGGTGGATCAAAAAATGGATTGGGGGCAGGCAATCGAGCGATCCACTGAACGACACGCCTGCTGATGCCTTCGTTCATCAAAAATGCGGCGGCGTGCAAACCAAAGCCAACATCTGCGGCCTCAAGCGCACGCATTGCATCAGCCTGACGTTCGCGCCTTCTCAACTCAGCAGCATTCAGTCGTCGGTCTGCTCTCAATGCTCTGTGTTTTATGTACCGGCTGCGCCGCATTCTTTTCGCCCTGCTCAACTTACCGCAAGTCTTGTCATTCGGATGCTCCACTGCCAAGACGCCTTCATGCGTGAGATCAAACGCCCGGTCTTTCTAATAATCGCCGCCCTCATCGCCTTTGGCCTGTTGGGCGCGGCTGCGATTTTAAGCTTATGACACCGATCGAGGCGCTGAACCGGCGGATTGAAGCGGGTCAGCTCAACCGCGACCCTGCGCAGGTTTCTGCGGCCGAAGCGCTGACCGATCTGCACGAAAAACTCGCCGGTTGGCGCATCAAGGATGGCTGGGTCCGGCACAAGACCAAACCGCCCAAGGGCTTGTATCTCTGGGGCGGGGTCGGCCGCGGCAAATCCATGCTGATGGATCTGTTTTTCGAAAACGCCCCGGTGAAGGCCAGGCGGCGCGTGCATTTTCATGAATTCATGCAGGAAACCCACGCCCGCATCGGCGAATGGCGCAAGCGGACCCATAACAAGAAGGGTCAGGCCGACCCGATTCCGCCGACGGCGAAAGCGATTGCCAGCCAGGCACGCTTGCTATGTTTTGACGAGTTTCAGGTCACCGATATTGCCGATGCCATGTTGCTGGGTCGACTGTTCGAACACCTGTTCAAAATCGGCGTCGTGGTCTTCGCCACGTCCAACCGGGTGCCGGATGATCTTTACAAGAATGGCATCAACCGGCAGCTCTTCGAGCCCTTCATCGACATGTTGAAAGACCAGCTGGAGGTCATGGAAATCGGCGCGGGTGAAGATCACCGGCTGCGTCAGCTGACGGCCGCGCCGGTTTATTACACCCCGTTGGGCGAAACGGCTGGCGTCGCGCTGGACGCGGCGTGGCAACGTCTGACGCAAGGCGCAACCCCGCAATCCTGCTGGGTCACGGTGCAAGGCCGGCAGGTGCAGGTGCCGCGCGAAGCGTCCGGCGTGGCGCGATTTACCTTCGAGGAATTATGCGCCCGTCCGCTGGGCCCGGCCGATTATCTGGCGCTGGCCTCGCGCTTTCATACACTGTTGATTGAGGGCGTGCCGCAATTGTCCGTCGATAAGCGTAATGAAGCCAAACGCTTTGTGACCTTGATTGATGCGCTTTACGAGGCGAAGACCAAACTTGTAATGAGCGCTGCCGCCGAACCGGACCAGCTTTACCCGGCTGGCGATGGCGCATTTGAATTTGAACGCACGGCCTCGCGCCTGATGGAAATGCGGACGGAAGATTATCTCGCTGCCGCCCATGAAGACGCGATGGCCACTGAAGATACCCCCTCACCCTCCCAACGCTGAAATGCTATCGCAATTCAGCGCCGGGTCCCTCCCTCTCCCTCGAGGGAGAGGGAAGAGGGCGTCAGCCCTCAGGGTGAGGGGGAAGAGGAGAAAAGATGTCCCGTTCCATCGGCCTTGATGCCACGCTGACTGATTACATCCGCAACGCCAATCCGGACGAGTCCCCGGCCCTGAAGCGCTGCCGCACGGAGACGGATGCGCGCGAAGATGCGGTCATGCAGGTCAGCCCGGAACAGGGCGCTTTCATGAAAATGATCGCCCGCATGCTGAACGCCAAAACGGCCGTCGAGGTGGGGGTGTTTACCGGTTATTCCGCGCTGGCGACGGCAGAAACCCTGAAAGAGCTGCATGGCCCGCAAGCGCGTCTGATGGCCTGTGATGTCTCGCATGATTTTATCGGCATTGCCGAGAATTACTGGAAGGAAGGCGGCGTTGCCGATGTGATCCATCCTGTTATCGGCGATGCGCGCCAGAGCCTGATCGGCCTCATCAATGATGGCTATTCGGAACGCGTCGACATGATGTTCATTGATGCCGATAAGACCGGTTATCCGGATTACTACACCTCCGGCCTGACACTGCTTCGCCCCGGCGGGGTGATGTTGTTTGACAATGTGTTGTGGAATGGCTCGGTCACGGACGATGACAAGGTCGCCGCCGATGCCGACACGGCCGCCTTGCGTGATATCGCCTCAACCATCAATGCCGATGCCCGTGTTCACAACGCTTTCACGGCGATCGGCGATGGCCTGCTGATCGCGATGAAGCGCTAGATGCAGAGCCGCCTGTTCAACTTGCCCATGATTGCCGTGGCGTCCGGGCTCGTCGCGGCGTGTAACGATGGTTCGAGCGCGGCCACCCTGTCTCAATACGCGTGCAACGACCGCGACAATCATACGATTGAGATAATCGAAAGCCAGACTTCGAGCATTGAACTGAGAGCAACGGGAAGCATATCGAGCTTCCGGTGCACGGTTCCTGGCGAAGACACCGGTCTCCTTGGCGCAAACCGGTGTGAAGTCACACCAGAAACCGCGCAAGTTTTCACACTTAGAATGTCACCCGGTTCATCAGGTGAGTGGATTCAGACGCTTCACTTTAATCGCGGAACGGGGCTTCTGAGGCGAGCGGATTCCCCTGATATGACATGTGCCCTGATTGGCCAGCACGAGCTGGGATAAAACGGCCTCAATTCTCAACCCGCGTCCAGCGGAAGGTGATGGCGTTTTCGCCGTCCATATCGCTGATGATCGCGGCCAATTCATTTCCATCGCGCGCATAGACGATCCGTTGTGGAAAATCATGGTCCGGATTGACGAACACCGCCTGCCCGGTGAAGGGCTCGCGTGTCTCCATATTGAATCCGGCCTCTCCGCCCCAATAACGGAAACACACCGCTTCACCGCCTCCCGGCTGGGCGCAGTATTGCATTCCCTCATCCGTGTTCACGATGCGCATATACTCAAATGCGCGTGCCTGCCCGTCCCGGATTGAACGGTTCACACCCAGATAGAGGCCGCCCTCGCCATTGGTCCAGATTTCTTCCGACACCCGGCCCTCGCTTTCACGGCGCCAATGGCCTTCAATCCAGGCCAGTGATCCCTGTTCCTCCATCCAGGCCCGGCGTTCCGCGACGTCTGGATCGTCTGCCGCTGCGGCTCCTGTCAAAACAAGCCCGGCGGCTAATCCGATTATCCATCTCATCGTCTGGCCTCCTTCGCCAGAAGTCTAACGCAATTGCGCAGGTCTGTCGCTTGCCCTGTTTCCTGCCCGGCGTTACACAAACCGCAAATTTTCCGCACTTGCGAAGGAGCGCCCCATGGCCCGCAAAAAAATTGCCCTCATTGGTTCTGGAATGATCGGGGGCACGCTGGCCCACCTCGCTGCCAAGAAAGAAATAGGCGATATCGTCCTGTTCGACATTGCCGAAGGCATGCCGCAGGGCAAGGCGTTGGATCTCTCCCAATGTGGTCCGATTGAAGGCTTTGACGCGAAAATCACCGGCTCGAATGATTATGCCGATATCGCAGGCGCCGATGTCGTGATCGTCACCGCGGGTGTGCCGCGCAAGCCGGGCATGAGCCGCGATGATCTTCTGGGCATCAATCTGAAAGTTATGAAAGCAGTGGGTGAGGGCATCAAGAACAACTGCCCGGACGCCTTCGTCATCTGCATCACCAACCCGCTGGACGCCATGGTCTGGGCGCTGCGCGAGTTTTCCGGCCTGCCGCACAACAAGGTGGTCGGCATGGCCGGCGTGCTGGATAGCGCCCGCTTCGCCACCTTCTTGGCCTGGGAATTCGATGTTTCGGTCAAGGACGTCAACGCCTTCGTGCTGGGCGGTCATGGCGACACCATGGTGCCGGTCCTGTCCTATTCCACCATCAACGGCATCCCGGTGGCCGATATGGCCAAGATCAAAGGTGTGCCGGAAAGCCGTCTGGATGAAATCGTCGATCGCACTCGTAAGGGCGGGGGCGAGATTGTCGGCCTTCTGGGCAATGGCTCGGCCTATTATGCCCCGGCGACCAGCGCGATCTCCATGGCCGAAGCCTATCTGGGCGACCAGAAACGCATCCTGCCGTGCGCCTCTTATGTTGAGGGCAAGTATGGCCTCGACGGGCTTTATGTCGGCGTACCAACCGTCATCGGGGCAGGCGGCACGGAAGAGGTTGTCGAGATCGAGCTTTCTGCAGAAGAGAAAACCAATCTTCAGGTCAGCGTCGATGCGGTCAAAGAGCTGCTGGAAGCGTGCAAGGGTCTCGATTCCAGCCTCGCCTAGTCTTGCGAGGGGATAACGCCGGATAACATCACCGTCAGAATCGCGCGAGACCCCTTGAAGCCTCGCGCGGCTTGCGCCATCTCCCCGGCCAGCCAGTTGGAAGGGGCTTTACATGTTACGTCTGATTACGCCTGTCATTGCGCTGGGCCTGATGGCCTGTGCCGGCGACGCAGAAGAGACCGATACCGTTAATGCCGAAGCGGTTGAAGCGGCTACCGAAGCCGCCGCGCAGTTCGGTCTGGAGGTCGGTTCTGCCGCTCCGGACATTTCCCTGACGAACGCCGCGGGCGAAACGGTCACCCTGGCAGACCTCGCCGGGGAAAGAGGCACGGTGATCTATTTCAACCGCTCGGTGGATTGGTGCCCGTTTTGTCAGGTTCAGACGATGGAGATCGACACGTTTGCGCGCTATTTCGACGAGCGCGGCTATGGCGTTGCGGTGATCACCTATGATGAGGTGGACGAGCTGGCGGCCTTCGCCGAGCGCCGGCGCGTCTCCCTGCCGCTGCTCTCTGATCCGCAATCAGCGCTGGTTGATGCCTTTGATATTCGGGATCCGAACTATACCGATCCGGAACACTACGCGTATGGCGTGCCGTATCCGATCACCTTCGTGATCAATACCGATGGCATCATCACGGCCAAATACTGGCACGAGCCCGGCTATGGAGAGATGCGCGGCTATGCGGAACGCATTTCAGTGGCAGATGTCCTGATGTCTCTGTCCGAGGGCTAGAGCCCGGCGAGCTGCAGGCCGGTGTTTAACCGCATCAACTCGAATGAAACGACGAGCATGAATGTGGTCCACCCAAAAACGGGCCACATCATGACCCCCGCTGCCTTGTTGGCCCGGCCGACCACCAACATTGTCAAAACGGTCAGGATGAAGCTGACAAGGATGGCGTAGAACCCGACGGAAACATCACGCAAGATAACAAATCCGGTCAGCCATCCCGCCGAGGCCAGGAATAGGAGCGTAATACCGATCATGGCGATCCAGCGGGAAAGGCCTGTTCCGAACCGGTCGACGGTCCAAAGCGCCAGCGCCATGATCATGGTCTTGGCAATCCACAGCCAGGTTAGAATCATGAGTGGCGGCAGGAAAAAGGGCGTTTCCAACTCGTCATATACCCATTCCACCACGCCTGTGGCGAAGGCCAGGCCTGACACGAGGCCCGTCATACCGGCCGCCATCATCCAATAGACGATGAGGCGTATTATTGTGGGACGGTTTTGCGTTTCCATTATTCGGACAGGCCGCTCCAAACTTCATCAACCGGCTTTAAGCGCAATTTTCACGCCAATCATCGCCGCTATACGGTTTATTGCTTGCGAGATGCAGCGACCGGGCGTATGCCCGGCGCCCGATTGCGACGGGAGGGCGTAATGGCGGTGGATATCTCAAGCTTTGGACCAAGACTGGAAACCGAGCGTCTGATTCTTCGGGTGCCGGTCGAGGCCGACATTGAACATCTCATCCCGGTAATGGCGGATGAGCAAACGGCTGAGTTTATTGGTGGCGTCCAGACATCGCCTCATGTCTGGCGCGGGCTGGCCGGCATTATCGGGCATTGGGCGATCCGCGGCTACGGGTTTTTCTCGGTCGAAGACAAAACCACGGGCGAATGGTTGGGCCGCGTCGGTCCATGGTACCCCTATGGCTGGCCGCAGGAAGAAATCGGCTGGACCGTCAAGCGAGAGGCTTGGGGCAAGGGGATTGCCTCAGAGGCTGCGGAGCGTTGCCTGGCTTTTGTGTTCGAGGATCTGGCCTGGGACTCGGTGATTCACCTGATTGATGAAAACAATCGGGGCTCGCAAGGCGTGGCGCGGAAAATCGGATCCCGGAATCTTGGCAAGCCGGTTGAAGTCGCGGGTTTCGGAGTCATGGCGGATCAATGGGGTCAGACCAAAGCCGACTGGCTGGCGCGCCAGAGGTGACAGGCCTCTAGATCCAGCCCTTTTCCCGCCAGCGCGGATAAAAGCTGCGGCTGACCGGCGCTTTGATGCCATTGCTGAGGGTCAGCTCGGCCCGCCCGCCGGATTTCTCGGCGTCTGCGATCGCCGCTCGCGCCACCCACCAGGAGCGGTGGGTTTGCATACCATCCAGCCCCTCGAGCGCCGCCATGGCATCGCTTAAACGCATCAGAATCAGATCATCTCCACGGCTGGTGTGAACCCGCAAATAGTGATCTTCGGATTCGAGGGCGAGAATTTCCGCCGTGCGCAGGCGGACAGGCAGCTTGTCGGTCAGCGCGCGGCCCGCAACAGGCTCGGTTGCCTCTGAATCCGGCCGGTCGAGCATATAGGTCAGCGCTGTTACGGCGCCGGATATCAGCAGCACAAAAAAGAAAATGACGGGCCAGGCGCCGGGAGGCGGCATCGGGCCAAGGGCTGCCTGGATTCCGATAACCGCGGCCGTTACGGGAATGGAGATGATGACGGCGATGAGCGAATAGGAGGTCCAGACCGGCAAATTCGGGAAAAAGCGATTAAACACTGCGGCGGTCAGATTTCCGGTCATGCCGCCCAGAATCAAAAGTCCGGTCCAGTACAACCAGACCCAGGGCCAGCCCAGGCCCGACGTATTATACGGTCCAAGAAAGGCCAGAAACGTACCGACCCCCAAAAGGAAAAGCGGGCCACCGGCCCGGTCGAACAGCTGATTTACCCAGCCTGGCACGAAAATCCCTCCACCGCTCACGTATCGCGAACGGCAGCCTAGCGCCATTCGCGAGCCAAAACAGCCTCTTTGCGAAGTACCGCTACACCACCCGGCGCGGCCCTGTCATGACCGGCTCATCGCAGCCATGCAGGAGTTTTAGCCATGAATATTGTCCGCCACTTTGCTTACGGAATCGGAATTTTTGTTCTGGTCGTCGGGTTTGCCCTTATCCAGGGGGGCGCACTGGAAGGTGAATATCTCTCAGCCATGGGCAACGCGTTCGGGTCCATGGCGTCGGGTTTCCGTCCGGATTTCGGCGCTTTTGCGCGCGCGCCCCTGTTGATCCAGGTGCATGCGGGCGCGGCCCTGTCCGCCGTGGCGATTGGTTTGGTCCAGTTGTTCGCCCCGAAAGGCACCGTTCCACACCGCACGCTGGGCTATAGCTGGGCAATCCTGATGCTGGTTACGGCGTTTACCGCGGTCTTCATCCGCGAAGCCAATAATGGGAATTTCAGCTTCATCCATATTTTCGTGCCGCTCACCCTGATGGGGCTGTTCGGTGTGATTTCCAATGCCCGGAAGATGGAAACCGCCAAACATCGCAATGCTGTCTTCTCGCTTTTCATTGGTGCTCTGATCGTGCCGGGACTGTTTGCATTCATGCCCGGCCGGTTGATGTGGCAAATGTTTTTCGGTGGGTAATCCTGACGCGTGGCAAAAGGGCTGGGCAGTTCTCCCCGGCCCCGTTACACTCGCCCCATGCGTGTTTTTCTTCTGCTTGCACTTGTTTTTATTGCGGCCCCCCGGGTGGCGGCACAAGCGCCTGGCCCGGTGCTCCTCCAGGCCTGCAATGACGCCCCCTTCGGGATCGGCGTGGCTGCGGCCTTTCGCGATACGCCAGCTGACCGCTACATGATACGCGGTTGGTTCCAGATCCCAGCCGGAGAATGCCTGGAAGGCGGTCTTGGAGATGTTGTAGGCGAAGACGTCTGGATCGGCGCGGTGTCTGGCGAATGGCGCTGGCCGGCCACAGACGAACCTGAACAGGCCTTTTGCACGCCGGCGCAATCTTTTTTTGAACAGGCCCGGCTGGGCGATTGTTCTGACAACGAACGGCTGACAGGCTTCGAGCGCGTTGCGCTGGAGCCTTTTCAAGCCGGATGGGACCGCGCCAGGGTGCGCTTTTCCTGCGAGGATTTCGAAGGCGAGGAGGCCGCCCTGTGCCAGCAGACGCAGGAAGGGCCGGACGGGCTGGCCGTCCCGGTTCGCAGTCTTGAGGTTTGCAATGCCTGGCCGGTGGCCGCAGAAATCGCAATCGGCGCTGGCGTGGAGTTTGGCGGGTTTGAAAGCACGGGTTGGGAAACCATCCCGCCGCGCCTGTGCCAGATCGTCTATCGCGGCTTCCCCATGAATGGCGAAGTCTGGTTTGTGAGCCGGCGGGCAGGACAGGACACGGAAGCCTTCACCCGCGAAGCCCGGCTTTGCGTCTCGCGCGGGGCTTTTACAGCCCAAGACAGCCGGCAGGCGCTCGTCAATGCTGAACAATGCCCAGCTGAGGCCCCTGTAGCAGCGGCGGCGCAACGCGTCCGGTTCAACCGGGGTGTGTCGCGATATCAGGCCTATGTGCCGCGCGACTAGACCGCGCTAAACGCCGCGCCCGTCTTCCCAGTTTCACAATCCTTGTGTACGCCTGATCCCAACACAGGGGAGGGCGGCATGCGCGCGATTATAGGTTTGGCATTTCTGGCAACGGCGTGTGCAACGCCGCAATACATGGTTCCAGGACCGGAGGCGGAACAGCCGGACCCGTCGGCTGCCTGGGCGCCGGAAACCGTGCAGGAAGCGCTTCGGCCTTATTATGCCAATCTGGATTATGAAAGCCCGGTCGCCGGGCCGATCCTGCCGCTGGATTCCGGCCAGCCGCTCACCCGCATCGCTTTCGGGTCCTGCCATGACCCGGCAGAGCCGGGCATGGAGATCATGAGCCGCGTCGCTGCAGATGAGCCGGATGTGTTCATTTATACCGGCGATAACGTCTATGGTGATGCCTGGTCCTGGGATGCCACGCTGTGGGAGTTGCGCGAGCAATATCAAATCCTCGCGGACGATCCGCATTTCACCGCCTTGCGCGAATCCACCCCCTTGCTGGCGACCTGGGATGATCATGATTTCGGCATGAATGATCTGGGCCGGTTGTTTCCATATAAGGAGTACGCGGAATCGCTCTTCCTCGATTTCTGGGGGGCGCCAGCGAACGACATCCGCCGGACACGAGAAGGCATTTATGATGCCGCGATTTATGGCCCGGAGGGCCAGCGAACGCAGATCATCATGCTCGATACCCGCTATTTCCGCACCGAGTTGACCCAGACTCCCAATCGGGGATGGGAAGGTATGGAGCGTTACATCCCGTCGGAAGATCCGGACCAGAACATGCTGGGCGAAGCCCAATGGGCGTGGTTTGAAGCGCAATTGCAGGAACCCGCGGATCTAAGGATCATTATCAGCTCCATTCAGGTGCATGCCGATGGTCATGGCTGGGAAGCGTGGCGGACTTTGCCGATTGAACGCCAGCGATTTTACGATGTGATCGGCGAATCCGGTGCCGAACACGTGATCATCGTGTCAGGCGATCGTCATTCCTCGGGTCTTTATGTTCGCGAAGACGTGATCGGCTATCCGCTTTTTGAGATTACTTCCTCCTCTTTGAACCGCTCTTTCCGTGATGAAAACAATGAAGCGGGCCCCTATCGCATCGGCGAAATGTACGCGCCCGTGAATTACGGCGTCATGGATGTGAACTGGGTGGCGCGTTCCGTGAGCTTGCAGATACGGGACCTCGAAGGGCGTATCGTAAGGGAGGTCGTGGTCTCAATGGACGATCTCGTTAACCCGTAGCGCTGGTGTGACGTCGGCGGAAGCTCACGGTGTTCACGAAAATTCTAATGGCGTGGTAACGTCGTCGTTAGCGCTGTCCATCAGTCGTGAATAGATATCCGGCCGGCGTTCAGACAGGTTTCATCTCGCCGGTCGGGACCTTCCCGGTCGGGTCAAAAACGAAACCCTACTGGAGGTCTTAAACCATGAATACGCAAACCAAATTCGCCACGCTTGCCGCATCTGCTCTGGCTCTGTCGCTGAGCGCGGCTGCTTCCGCCGACGACGACAATATGGCGTCCAGTGACGCACAAGAGCGCTGTTATGGCATCTCGCTGGCTGGCGAGAATGACTGCGCCGCTGGCCCGGGCACATCCTGTGAAGGCACGTCCACCGTCGATTATCAGGGCAATGCCTGGACCTATGTCCCGGAAGGCACCTGCGAAACCGTTGAAACGCCTTATGGCAACGGTTCGCTTGAGCCGATCGAGCGTCCGTAAGCGGACCCGCGGGAGACCGGTATGACCTCCGCCCACCCCGCCCTGTCTCCGGCACCCGAAATGGGTGCCGGGCTTGGCCTCAAACCGCAGCACTATCGCAGCGTGTTGGAGAGCAAGGCGCAGGGCCTGTGGGCGGAAGTCCATCCGGAAAACTACATGACCGAAGGCGGGCCGCGCCATGCCTGGCTTGAGGCGATTCGCCGCGATCATCCGCTCTCGCTGCACGGGGTGGCGCTATCGCTGGGCGGTGCAGACCGCCCCGATGCGGATCATCTCAAGCGTCTTCGCGCGCTGGCAGACCGTTATCAGCCTGCCATGATGAGTGAACACCTGGCCTGGTGCGCCCATGACGGCACCTATTTTGGTGACCTGCTTCCCACGCCCTATACGCGTGACCAGCTGGAGCGCTTTTGCGCCCATATTGATGAGACTCAAGAAGCGCTGGGCCGGAAGATTCTCGTTGAAAATCCATCTATTTATCTGCCACTGAAAAGCGAAATGACAGAACAGGACTTCTTAGGCGCGGCGGTGGAGCGGACTGGCTGCGGCCTCCTCCTGGACGTCAATAATGTCTTCGTCACCAGCTGGAATCTCGGTCAGGACCCGTATGAATATATCGACCTTGTGCCCGGTGACGCAGTGGGTGAGATTCACCTGGCCGGTCATGAGCAGGACGAAAATCTCGGCGATCAGCTTTTGATCGACACGCATGGCGCGCCTGTGCGCAATGAAGTCTGGGAGCTTTACGAATACACGATCAAAAAGATCGGCGCGAAGCCGACCCTGATTGAACGCGACAGCAATCTGCCGACCTTTGACGAGGTCATGGCCGAGCGCGATCAGGCTCAAGCCATCCTCGACGCCTCCGGCAAGGAGGTGGCTCATGTCTGAGTTTCATGACCAGTTCGCGCGCGCCCTGAAAACCGGGGATAGCGCAGCCTTGGCCGCCTTTACTGAAGGGTCCCCGGAGACCAAATTCAAGGTCTATCGCAATAACGTGGTCAAGGGCGCGGCCGACACGCTGGGTGATGCCTATCCGGTGATCAAACGCCTGGTGGGTGAAGAGTTTTTTCACGGCATGGCGCGCGCCTACTGGGCGAAACACCCGCCCGCCAGCCGCACGCTGACGCTGTTCGGTGAGCATTTCTCCGATTTCATCGATCAATTCGAGCCCGCCGCCCAGCTGATTTATCTCCCCGATGTCGCGCGTATGGAGCGTGCCTGGCTGGAAGCGCATCACGCGCCCGACGCCAAGCCACTGGCGCTGGCCGATGTCAAAAGCCTGCCACCGCAGAAACTGGCTGCGATTGCACCCGGCCTGCATCCATCGGTTCACCTGATCGCCTCGGAGCTTCCAGCCTTTTCGATCTGGAAAACCAATCGGGAAGACCTGCAGGTCAAGAAAGTCTCGCTGGAATCGGGCGCAGAAACCGCGCTCTTTCACCGCCCGCAGATGGAAGTGCGCTATCGCCGCCTTTCACCTGCGGAGATTCTGTTTCTGACCCGGATCAAAGCCGGGCAAACCTTCGAAACCGCCTCCAGCGCGGTCTCGGATCATTTCCCCGGAGCCGATCCGGTTCCGGTCTTCATAGCCCTCCTCAAAGAGGGCGTTTTCAACGGTCTGGAGTAAAAGGGGCTACTCACGATGAGCACTCAACCATTCGACGGCAATGCGCCCGTCTTCGGCGCGCTTGGGCGTCTGTATCAACAAGTCTATGGCACAGCACAAAGCCTGATCAGCCATAATCTCTTATCGCTGTTTGCACGGCTGGCGATTGCCGGCGTGTTCTGGCGATCCTTCCTCAACAAGGTCGAAACCAATGGCCTGTTTGATTATGTGGAAGTCATCAACGATTTCGAGATCGAGCGGTCCTTGCTGAAAATTCCGGCCTTTCCGATCGAGATTCGCGAGCGCGTTTTCACAAATTTCTCTGAAGGCGGCTCGAACCATATCCCCTTCTTGCCGGGTGATCTCGCCGCTGTGATGGCGACGATGGGAGAAGGCATTCTGCCGATTCTGCTGGTGCTGGGGCTTCTGACCCGCTTTGCGGCCACCGGCCTGATCGTGATGGCGCTGGTCATCCAGATTTTCGTCTTCCCGACCAATGCGCACTTCTGGGGCTCGATCGCTCTCTGGTTTGTCCCGCTCTTCTATCTGGTGGGCCGGGGGTCTGGTGCGCTGTCACTGGACTACGTCCTGTCGCGTCAATTCGCCCGCTGATCCCCGCCGCGAATTGGACGCTGTCGCGCCGCTGCTGGCCCTGTCCCCCAACTGGCTGGCAGCGGCGCTCTTTATTTGGCGTTTGGCCACAAACCGTTTAGGACGCGTCACCGCCCGGTTTGATGAATAGGCCCGCCATGAAAGTCTTTTTCAAAACCCTGCAAGCGCGTTTGCGCGATCCACGCCAGTTTTCGGTTGAGTCTCCGGACCGGCTGTGCCCGATCTGCGGTTATGAAGGCCGGTTTTTGTCGCTGGGAACGCCGCCGCGCTGGGATGGCCGCTGCCCCAATTGCGGTTCGCGGGAACGTCACCGGCTCCTGCATCTCTGCCTCGAAAGCGAAGGCATTGATCTCAAGGATGGCCGCTCCATTCTGCATTTTGCGCCGGAAGGCTATTTCAAGAAGATGATGGGCGATGCACCCGATTATCACACGGCGGACGTCGTGCCGGGCAAGGCGCGCCATGCTATGGACATGTCCGACATGACGTTCGAGGACAATAGCGTGGATGTGGTCATCGCCAATCACGTGCTCGAACATGTCGAGGACGACAAAAAGGCCATGCGCGAAAGCTTCCGCGTGCTCAAGCCCGGCGGTCTGGCAATCTATACCGTGCCGCAGAATTGGGCCCGGGCGGACACCTACGAAAACCCGGACGTCGTCACGGCAGCGGACAAATATGCCCATTATGATGATGCGTCACATGTCCGCTATTATGGCCGCGATTTCGTGGACCGGGTCCGCGAAGCCGGTTTTGACGTAACCGAATGGCGGCTCGAGCCTCAGGACGAACCCAAATACGGCCTGTTCAAACAGGACGTCATCTATCTGTGTAAAAAACCGGCCTAGCCGCGTTCAAAGACCAGATAGGCTGAAACCGGGAAGACCGGTGAAATACTAGACAGGCCGACAATGTCGCGCAGGGCTTCAATGCCCGCTTCCATCCCGTATTCGCGCGCATCAATCAGCACCGGCTCGCTGGTCATCACCAGAAGGCTGTCTTCGCCATTGCGCACCACGCGGACATTGGCCCAATTGGTGCGGACCTCGCCATTCATAGTGATGGACAGGGTGAGTTCCGTTTGCAGATTGTCGCCTATTTCCAGCGCGCCATAGTCGGCGGGGTCCAGCTGAGCCGTCAGCTCAATCACCGGATAATCCGCGACATTGAAGAACATGTCGCGCAAGCGCTCATTGCGGATATCGACATAGCTTTCCACGCTGGCCGCTTCGACTGCGACGCGGGCTGCGCCCTCGCTGGAAACCGCGCCGGACAGCGCCTCAAACCGGCTGACCTCGGCAACGTCCACATTTTTATAGCTGACGAAGGTAATGTCGGAGGCGTCGCCATTCAGCTGCCAATTGCTGCCGGTCACCGGCGTGCTTTGTGAACAGGCAGCGAGGAAAACGGCACAAAAGATTGCAATCCGTGTCTTGATCATGTCGCGCTTCTCCTATTGCTTGGCGTCAGCCTTGAGCCGCAAATTAGGACGCCGCCCGTGAAATTCTACAGAAATGTCGCCTCGGTCATGCTGGCCATTGGGATCTGGCAAGTTGCCAATGGACTTTTGAACGTGGCTCTGCCGCTCACCATGGCAAACGCGCAATGGTCCGGGATCGCCATTGGTGCCATCGCCTCGGCCTATGCGATGGGGTTCATGGCCGGCGCATTTTACGCCCCGCAGCTGATCTCCCGCATTGGTCATATTCGCGCCTTTGCCGCCGCCGGCGGGCTGGCCGCCGCGGCGACACTGTTCTTGGGGGCTGATACTAATGCTTATCTCTGGTTTGCCCTGCGCCTGATTTTCGGGGCCAGTGCGGCGGTCTTGTTTGCGGTCGCCGAAAGCTGGATCGCGGATGCGACCCCCGCCCGCGCGCGCGGCGGGGTGATCTCCGCTTATCAGATTTGCGGACGCGCCGGCATTGTGATCGGGCCTTTCCTGATCGGGGCAGGACAGGAAGGCATTGGCGCGGCCTTGCTGGTGGCCGGAGCGTTTCTGGCATTGGCCATCTCGCCCGTTGCGGCCACAGGAAAGGCTCAACCCATCATCCCGGACCGCCTGCCAGGTTCTCCACTGGATGTGATGAAAGTCGCACCCGCTGCGGCTATTGCCGTGTTTACCGCCGGGGCGGTAAATGCGGGCGTGCTGACCTTCATACCGATCTGGGCCGGAGATTTGGGCACGCCGACCGAAGATGCCAACACCACAGCGGCAGCCGCTCTGGTGATGGGCGTGATCTTTGCCGGGTCCATGGCCAGTCAATGGCCGGCGGGCAAGATCTCGGACCATTATGATCGCCGCTATGTGATGGCAGGTCTGGCTGTCGCCTGGGCGGTGATCTCACTTATCCTGACGGCTTTTGTCGATCCTGGCTTTGTCTCGGGCCTGATCCTGATCGGGCTTTGGGGCGCGACTTCGCTGGCGCACTATGGCATCGCTGTGGCACACGCTGCTGACCGCGCAGACGCCGGTCAGTTACCGGCCATGGCGGCGGGACTTCTGCTGGTCTGGGCAGTGGGCTCCATTATTGGCCCGCTGATCACCGGTGCGCTTTATGCCAGCGCCATCGAGATGCGCGGAGTCTTCCTGTTTTCAGCTGTGATGGGCGTGGCCATGGCGGGGGCGATGTTCCTGCGCCGCCGCAGCCGGGAACGCGCACCGGACGCCGAGCGCGAGGACTATGTGAACCTGCAGGCGACCTCCTCGGCACTGGCCGAGACGGGCGAGGACGAAACCACACTTTAAAGCCTGCAGATATACGGCCTTCCTTGCATTGCGTGGCATCAAGCCAGTGTTATAAGCGCGGTATACCTTCCGCCTGACCGCCGATTCTCACGCGAGGCTCTATCCAGATGAATATCCACGAATACCAGGCCAAATCCCTGCTCAAATCCTTTGGTGCACCGGTCGCAGATGGCGGGGTCGCCATGACCCCGGCAGAAGCCGAAGCAGCGGCAAAAAACCTGCCCGGCCCGCTCTGGGTGGTGAAATCGCAAATCCATGCGGGCGGACGCGGCAAAGGCAAGTTCAAGGAAGACAGCGCCGGCGAACAAGGCGGCGTGCGCCTGGCCAAATCCGTCGATGAGGTTCGCGAGTTCGCCAAGCAGATGCTGGGCTCCACCCTGGTCACCAAACAGACCGGTCCAGCAGGCAAACAGGTCAACCGGATCTATGTCGAAGATGGCGCAGATATCGACCGCGAGCTTTATCTCTCCCTGCTGGTCGATCGTGCCACCAGCCGTGTCGCGTTCGTCTGCTCCACCGAGGGCGGCATGGACATCGAAGCCGTGGCCGAAGAAACGCCGGAAAAAATCCACACCGTGCATGTCGATCCGGCGGCCGGTTATGCGCCTTATGTCGGCCGGAAGATCGCCGCCGCGCTGGAGCTGGAAGGCGCGCAGGTCAAGCAGTGCGTCAAGCTGATGGGTCAGCTCTATAAAGCCTTTGTCGAAAAGGACATGGCGCTGCTTGAAATTAACCCGTTGATCGTCACCGGCGAGGGTAATCTGCATGTGCTCGATGCCAAGGTCGGGTTTGATAACAACGCGCTCTATCGCCATCCGGATATTCAGGACCTGCGCGACCTGACCGAAGAAGACGAAAAAGAGATCGAGGCCTCCAAATACGACCTCGCCTATATCGCGCTGGAAGGTGATATCGGCTGCATGGTCAATGGCGCGGGGCTGGCCATGTCGACCATGGACATCATCAAGCTTTATGGCGCAGAACCGGCCAACTTCCTTGATGTGGGCGGCGGCGCCTCGGAAGAAAAAGTGACCGCCGCGTTCAAGATCATCACGGCGGACCCGAATGTTAAAGGCATTCTGGTCAACATCTTCGGCGGCATCATGAAGTGTGACGTCATCGCGCGCGGCGTGATCGCCGCCGTGAAGGAAGTCGGCCTGCAAGTGCCGCTGGTCGTGCGCCTGGAAGGCACGAATGTCGAAGAAGGCAAGCGCATCATCAATGAGAGCGATCTGGATGTGATCGCCGCCGATGATCTCGATGATGCGGCCCAGAAAATCGTCAAGGCGGTGAAGGGCTAGAAGCGTTTGGGCAACCTCCTCCAGATCCTGGCGATTATTGTCCTGCCCATCGCTGTGGGCGGCGTGGCGGCCTGGTATGTCCGCCGTTGGCTGGCAGGTCTGCGATGGAATGTCTATGCGGCGGTTTTGATGCTGGGATTGTTAACCCCCATCCTGATCGGATTGCTGGTCGCGCAAGCGATGATCAGCAATGTCGAGAATGCCATGGCGCTGGCCGCCCCTATGATGGCGGGCGTGGCCGCGGGTACAGGCTGGCTGGGGGGCGCGCTGATGTTCCGCTTTTCCGGGAATAATGCATGACGCAGCGCTCGGACTTCACCTTCTTCCATGAACACCGCGTGCGCTGGGCCGAAGTGGACCCGCAGGCCATTGTGTTCAATGCGAACTATTTCGTTTTCGTCGATCACGCCGTGACCGAATATTTCCGCGCCAATGATCTGATGTGGGAACGCACGCTGGAGCGCGGCTATGACTTCTTCACGGTCAACGCCAATTGTAATTTCCGCAGCCCGGCCAGGCTGGATGAACTGATCCAGATCGGCTTCCGCTGCAAACGCTTCGGCACCTCATCGGTGGATTATGCCTTTGGCATTTTCAGGGGTGAGGAATTGCTCGCTGATGGCACAATGACCTATGTCTGCGCCGACGTGGAAACGCGCCGTCCGAAACCGCTGCCGGAGGATTACACCTCCTGCATTCTCGCCTTTGAAAAACACCCGATTGAAACCAAACAAGCTGCCTGAGGTCTTATAACAATGGCCGTACTCGTCGATAAGAATACCAAGGTGATCTGCCAGGGCCTGACCGGCCGCAACGGTACCTTCCACACCGAACAGGCCATGGAATATGGCACGCAAATGGTCGGCGGTGTCACGCCGGGCAAGGGTGGCCAGACCTGGACAGGCGAGGAAAATTCCAGTCTCTCCCTGCCGATCTTCGATACAGTTGGCGAGGCGCGTGAGGCCACCGGCGCGAACGCTTCGGTCATCTATGTACCACCGCCCTTTGCCGGCGACGCCATTCTGGAAGCCATTGATGCCGGGATCGAGCTGATCGTCACGATCACGGAGGGCGTTCCGGTTTCTGACATGGTGAAGGTGAAGCGCGCCCTGACGGGTTCCAATTCCCGCCTTGTCGGGCCCAACTGCCCGGGCGTTATCACGCCGGGCGAGTGCAAGATCGGTATCATGCCGGGACATATCCATCAGCGCGGCACGGTCGGCGTGGTCTCTCGCTCCGGTACGCTGACCTATGAGGCGGTCAAGCAGACCTCTGATGTCGGCCTGGGCCAATCGACCTGTATCGGCATTGGCGGCGATCCGGTGAATGGCACCAACTTCATTGATTGCCTGGACATGTTCCTGGGCGATGACGAAACCCAATCCATCGTCATGATCGGTGAAATTGGCGGCTCGGCTGAAGAAGAAGCCGCAGACTTCCTGAAATCGGAAGCCAAAAAAGGCCGCTCCAAGCCGGTCGTGGGCTTTATCGCGGGCCGGACCGCACCTCCGGGACGTACGATGGGCCATGCGGGCGCGGTGGTTTCGGGCGGCAAGGGCGGCGCAGACGACAAGATGGAAGCCATGCGTTCGGCGGGAATCACGGTATCTGATAGCCCGGCCCGTCTGGGCACCACCATGGTCGAGGTGTTGAAAGGCTAGAAGCCGTACACACCTATTGAACCGAACCGGCGCAGCAAGGATCACAATATGCGCCGGAACTCCGGATAAAGGCTTTACAAGGGGGGAGCCCGCCGGAACAGTGAATTCACCGGCCGGAGACTCAACCGGCCCAACAGGGACCTGACATGTCCGAGACCAAGCGCACTGACGCAAACCAGACTTTCCTCGACACCTCCTTCCTCTATGGCGGCAACGCCCAATATGTTGAACAGATGGCCGCTGCCTGGGCGGAAGACCCGACCTCGGTTCCCGCTGAATGGCGCGCCTTCTTTGAAGACAATGGCGTTGATC
The DNA here is from genome assembly GCF_965228115.1 of Hyphobacterium sp. Taxonomy (GTDB): domain Bacteria; phylum Pseudomonadota; class Alphaproteobacteria; order Caulobacterales; family Maricaulaceae; genus Hyphobacterium. Next base: position 2,135,526 of record NZ_OZ245794.1, read on the forward strand.
CGGCCGCATCTGGCCGGGCCGCTCGCGGGGCCAGCTGGAAACGCAAGGGCTGGCCGCAAGACGCCAATGGCGATCTGACCTCGGCTTTGGGCGCGATTGATGCCGCTGCCGAACCGGCCCTGATTCAAAAAGTCGCCGAACGCTTGCCGGACGCCGATCCGGCCGAGGTGCGCCGTGCGACGCAGGACTCCATTCGCGCCATCATGATGATCCGCGCCTATCGGATGCGGGGGCATCTGGCGGCCAATCTGGACCCGCTATCGCTTTCCAACTTTGGCGCGCAGCCGGAATTACAGCCGGACTCCTATGGTTTCGAGCGCGCAGATATGGACCGCGAGATTTTCATCGACGGATATCTGGGGCTGGAAACCGCCACGCCGCGCATGATGCTGGATATTTTGCGCCGGACCTATTGTTCCACGCTGGGCGTGGAATTCATGCACATCTCCAATCCGGCGGAAAAAGCCTGGCTACAGGAGCGGTTTGAAGGCCCGGATAAGGGCATTCATTTCACCACCGAGGGCAAGAAGGCGATTTTCTCGCGCCTGATCGAAACCGAAGCCTTCGAACGCTTCCTGCACAAGCGCTATCCCGGCACCAAACGGTTCGGTATTGATGGCGGGGAATCCATGGTTCCCGCGCTGGAACAGATCATCAAGCGCGGCAGCCAGATGAGTGTGTCCGATGTTATTCTCGGCATGCCTCACCGGGGCCGTTTGAATGTGCTGGCCGCGGTGATGGGCAAGCCTTATCACCAGATTTTCCATGAATTTCAGGGCGGCTCGACGCAAGGTGGCGGCGAATTTGGCTCCGGCGATGTGAAATACCATCTCGGCGCGTCGTCTGATCGCCAGTTCGACGGCGAAAAAGTGCATCTCTCGCTGACCGCCAACCCGTCTCACCTCGAAGCGGTCGATCCGGTCGTGCTGGGCAAGGCGCGCGCCAAGCAGGCCAAATTCCGCCGCGAACAGGGTGATGAGGTCAATACGGCCGAACAAGTCCTGCCCCTGCTTTTGCATGGCGACGCCGCCTTTGCAGGCCAGGGCATTGTCGCAGAATGTTTCGGTCTATCGGGCCTGAAAGGTCATCGTACGGGCGGGGCGATCCATTTCATCGTCAATAACCAGATCGGCTTTACGACGAATCCGCGCGACTCCCGTTCCTCGCCCTACCCCTCAGATGTGGCGCTGATGGTTCAGGCTCCGATTTTCCATGTGAATGGCGATGATCCTGAAGCGGTCGTATTTGCTGCTAAAATGGCAACCGAATACCGCCAGCTCTTTGGCAAAGACGCCATCATCGACATGTTCTGCTATCGCCGGTACGGGCACAATGAAGGAGATGATCCGTCCTTTACCCAGCCCATCATGTACAAGGCGATCCGCTCGCATCCGACCACGCGCGAGCTCTATCAGCAACGGCTGGTAGCCGAAGGCGTGCTGAGCGATGACGACGCTGAGGCGATGGCACGCGAATTTGATGACTTCCTGGAAGCCGAGTTCGAAAAAGGCCGCGATTTCAAATCCAAGGATGCGGACTGGCTGGACGGCGTCTGGTCTGGTTTAGGGCTGCCGGAAGATGATGATCGCCGGGGGGAAACCTCCGTGCCGGTTGAAAAGCTCAAGGAGGTTGGCGAAAAGCTGACCGGATATCCCGATGATATCGCGATCCACAAGACGCTGAAGCGCGTGCTGAATGGCCGCCGCTCGGCGATAGAGGCAGGCGAGGGCATTGACTGGGCAACCGCAGAAAGCCTCGCTTTCGGCACGCTATTGGATGAAGGATTTCCGGTGCGCCTGTCCGGTCAGGATTCCGGCCGCGGCACGTTCAGCCAGCGCCATTCCCACATCATCGATCAGGAATCCGAAGAACGCCATACGTTATTGAACCAGCTGGGCACAGATCCGGTCCGCTATGAAGTCATCGACTCCATGTTGTCCGAAGAGGCGGTGCTTGGGTTTGAGTATGGCTACTCGCTGTCCGCTCCGAACACGCTGGTCATGTGGGAAGCCCAGTTCGGTGATTTCGTGAACGGCGCGCAGGTGATTATCGATCAATTTCTGGCCGCCGGTGAACGCAAATGGCTGCGTATGTCCGGCCTGGTTATGCTTCTTCCGCATGGCTATGAGGGACAGGGCCCGGAACACTCCTCGGCCCGGCTGGAGCGCTTCCTGCAGCTATGTGCCCAGGACAATATGCAGGTGGCAAACTGTTCGACGCCGGCAAATTATTTCCACATCCTCCGCCGTCAGATTCACCGCAGCTTCCGTAAGCCATTGATCTTGATGACGCCAAAATCCCTTTTGCGTCACAAGCGCTGTATCTCGACCCTCAAGGCGATGGGCGAGGGCTCGTCCTTCCACCGTGTGCTCTGGGATGATGCTGATCCGGCTCATCGCCCGGAGGGCGCGTCGGAGGTGACGCCAACCCGGCTGGTTGAAGATGACAAGATCCGCCGTGTGGTGATGTGCTCTGGCAAGGTCTATTACGACCTTCTGGAAGCGCGCGAGGAGAAGGGCATTGAGGATGTCTATCTCCTCCGAGTGGAGCAATTCTATCCCATCCCGGCGCGCTCCATGTTGCAGGAATTCCAGCGTTTCCAGAACGCCGAATTGATGTGGTGCCAGGAAGAGCCTCAGAATATGGGCGCCTGGACCTTCATTCAGCCCTCGCTGGACTGGGTGCTGGCGCAAACCGGTGCTGCACAATCCCGCCCGCTTTATGCCGGGCGCTCTGCTGCAGCTTCCACAGCGGCCGGCACAGCCGCCGCCCACAAAGCCGAACAGGACGCGCTGATCAATGATGCGCTGGCCGACTAGAGACAGGACAAGGACGAGACCGATATGACCGACATCAAAGTGCCCGAGCTGGGCGAATCCGTATCCGAAGCCACGGTCGGCAGCTGGAATTTTGCTGAAGGCGATGCGGTGAAGAAGGACGACATCCTGGTCGAACTGGAAACCGACAAGGTCTCCATCGAGGTGCGCGCGGAAGAAGACGGCACGCTGTCGAAAATCATCGCCTCGGAAGGCGAGACGGTCGAAATCGGGGCTCAGCTCGCGGTAATCGGTGAAGGCGGCGGCGGGTCATCTGCCGACGAGGACGACACTGCCGAAATGGACGCGGCAGGCGATGAGCCGGAAGACAACAACGAAGAGGCCGGCGAAGACGATGGCGGTGAAGAGGATGGCGGCGATCTGATCGAGGCCGTTGTTCCCGAGATGGGCGAAAGCGTCTCGGAAGGCACGGTCGGGGCTTGGCTGGTCGATCAGGGCGCGGCCGTGAAGAAAGATCAGGCGCTGGTCGAGATCGAAACCGACAAGGTGGCGGTCGAGGTGCCGTGCCCGGCCGATGGCGTGTTGGCAGAACGCCTTGTTGAAGAAGGCGATGTGGTCACGCCCGGCGCGCCGATTGCCAAAATCAGTGCGGGCGGTACGTCGTCCAGCGGCAGCCAACCCACGGAGGCCAAGCCGGAATCCGACGCGAAAAACAATCCTGCGTCTGACGTCAAAGCCATGCCGTCTGCGGCACGCATTGCGGAAGAAAACAATCTGGACCTCTCGAAAGTGGAAGGCACCGGCAAAGATGGCCGCGTCACCAAGGGAGACGCCCTGAAAGCCGTTGAAAGCGGCACGGCGGCCCCCAAATCCGAACCGGTGAAGGCGCCCGCGCCGCGCAGCGATGATCCGCGCGAAGAGCGGGTGAAAATGACCCGCCTGCGCCAGACCATCGCGCGGCGTTTGAAGGATGCGCAGAACACCGCCGCCATGCTGACCACGTTTAACGAGGCGGACATGACGGCGATCATGCAGGCCCGCAAAACCCATCAGGAAGCGTTTGTGGCCAAGCATGGCGTGAAGCTCGGCTTTATGAGCTTCTTCGTGAAGGCCTGCGTCAATGCGCTGAAGGAAATTCCAAACGTCAATGCCGAGATTGATGGCGAGGAGATCGTCTACAAGAATTACTATGACATGGGCGTGGCCGTTTCGACGGAGCGCGGCCTTGTGGTTCCCGTTGTGCGCGATGCCGATCAGATGTCGCTGGCTGATATCGAAAAGAAAATCATCGAGCTGGGCACCAAGGCCCGCGATGGCAAGCTTTCTATTGAGGAAATGCAGGGCGCGACCTTCACGCTCTCCAATGGCGGCATTTTCGGTTCCCTCCTGTCGACGCCGATCCTGAATGCGCCGCAATCGGGCATTCTGGGCATGCACAAAATCCAGGAGCGCCCGGTCGCTGAAAACGGCGAGGTCGTCATCCGGCCGATGATGTATCTGGCGCTGTCCTATGACCACCGCATCGTCGATGGCAAAGAGGCTGTGACCTTCCTTGTGCGCGTCAAGGAAGCGCTGGAAGACCCGCAACGGCTTCTGTTTGATATTTGATAGACCGGTGGGGTGATAAAACACCCCTCCCCAAATCGGACACTTACCGCTAATCTCCCCCTAACAGGGGAGGACATTCATGCAATTATCACAAACCAAGACACCTTTCTGGTACTGGATTCTGGCGGTGATCGGCGTGCTCTGGTTCGCCGGGGGGGCGTTCGATTACACCGCCACCAAGCTGCAGCTTGATTTCTATATGAGCAGCTTCACCGAAGAACAACTCGCTTACTTCTATGGTTTCCCGACCTGGTTCGTGGCCCTGTGGGCCATCTCGGTCTGGAGCGCCTTTGTCGGGGCTATTCTGTTATTGCTCCGGATGAAGCTGGCCTCGCTATTATTCCTGATCAGCCTGGTGACCTATGTCATCTCTGCGATCTACAGCATTGGTTTCACCAATGGCATGGAGGTTATGGGTGGGGCCGGCGCGCTGATTTTCTCAGCCGCCATTGTGATCAGCTTGCTGGTCTTTTTCTGGCTTGCGCGCTGGGCCAGCCTGCGCGGAATTCTGAAATAGGGCAGGGCTATGTTGAAAGTCATTTTGGGGCTGGTGGCCGGGGCTGTCGCCTCCTTCGTCACCATTATGCTGGTCCAGATGATCGGGCATATGATCTATCCGGTACCGGAGGGGCTGGATCCGATGGATCCCGAGCAAGTCGCCGCGATGATGGATAGCCTGCCCGTTGGCGCGCTGTTGGCAGTGATTGTCGCCTGGGGTCTGGGGACATTCGTTGGTGGGACGGTTGCCATGCTGATCTCCAAAGCCAACTGGACGGCCTGGGCAGTTGCCGGCCTGGTTCTGGCCATGACTGCACTCAACCTGGTCTTGATCCCGCATCCGATCTGGATGATCGCGGCGGGGCCATTGGCCATCGCAATCGCCGCCTTCTTAGCTGTCAAAGTGTTTGGCGCAAAAGCGGCCTGAGCCGGTTGAAACCTGCAAGGGGCGGTTTTAGGTAGAGACAACACATCCCTGCCAGATGAAAGGCCGCCCCCATGTCCAAATCCTATGATGTCGTCATTATCGGTGGCGGTCCTGGCGGCTATAATTGCGCCATTCGCGCCGGTCAGCTGGGCCTGAAAACCGCCTGCATTGAGATGCGCGACACGCTGGGTGGCACCTGCCTGAATGTGGGTTGTATCCCATCCAAAGCGCTCCTTCACGCCTCCGAGCTTTACGAGGCCGCGGACAAGCATTTCGAAGGCTATGGCATCAAGACCACCGGGCTAGAAATTGACCTGCCCAAAATGATGGAAGGCAAGACGGACGCGGTTAAAGGCCTGACCGATGGCGTGGCCTTCCTTTTAAAGAAGAACAAGGTCGATCACATTCGGGGCAAGGGCAAAATCGCCGGTCCCGGCAAGGTCGAGGTGGACGGGCCGGACGGCGCTGAAACGCTGAATGCCAAACACATCGTTATCGCGACAGGGTCTGAAGTGACGCCCTTGCCCGGAGTCGAGATTGATGAAGACCGGATTGTCTCGTCCACCGGCGCGCTGGATCTGAATGACGTGCCAAAGAAACTCGTCCTCATCGGTGCGGGCGTAATCGGGCTGGAGCTGGGTTCTGTCTGGCGGCGTCTGGGTGCGGAAGTCACCGTCATCGAATATCTGGATCGTATTCTGCCGGGGATGGATTCCGAGATCGCCAAACAAGCGCAACGCATCTTCAAAAAGCAGGGCCTGAAATTCGAGCTCTCCCGCAAAGTTACCGGCATCGACAAAACCAAGACCGGCGTCACGGTTCAGACCGAAGCCGCTGAGGGCGGCAAGGAAAAGGCGTTCGAGGCCGATTATGCCCTCGTCTGCATTGGCAGGCGCCCCTACACGGAAGGACTGGGACTGGAGAGCGTCGGCATTGAAACCGACCAGCGCGGCTTCATCCCCAATGATCATTTCCAGACCTCCGCAGAGGGCGTCTGGGTGGTTGGCGATTGCACGCATGGCCCCATGCTGGCGCACAAGGCCGAGGATGAAGGCACCGCCTGTGCCGAGCGCATCGCCGGAAAGGCAGGCCACGTCAACTATGGCGCTATTCCGGGTGTCGTTTACACCAATCCCGAGATTGCCAGCGTCGGCGCAACCGAGGACGAGCTGAAAGAACAAGGCCGGGCTTACAAGACCGGGAAGTTTTCCTTCATGGCCAATTCCCGCGCCCGCGCAAACCATGAAACCGACGGTATGGTGAAACTGCTCGCCGATGCCGAAACTGACGAATTGCTGGGCGCACACATGATCGGCAAGGGCGTCGGAGAAATGATCGCCGAACTATGCCTGGCGCTGGAATTCCGCGCGGCGTCTGAAGACATCGCCCGCACCTCTCACCCGCACCCGACCATGACGGAAGCCGTCCGTCAGGCGGCAATGGGTGTGGAAGGCTGGACAATGCAGGCTTGAACCCGGTTGGTGCAAGCCTGATCGAGGTGCATTGAACCGGTGCGGAAAACGGAAAATTTCCCTTTTTTGACAAAAAGTTCAACGCGCAACTCATACTTTCGTGCTATAAGAATCGGATCAGGCATTCGTTTGCGGGGCGAATTTGTCTGTGATCGGACAATGAGGGGCTTGAACGGGCCGGCCTTTGCCGCGGGCCCCTTGTGAACGGATAGAGGCATGCTGGAAATCAAGGCAGACAGGCTCAAACTGATCGCATTGGATGCCCGGCTTTCCGGGCTCCAGTCGCGCGCGCCTGCTGCTTTTTTCGAAGCGCTGAATGTCCAGTCCGAGGCCAGTTGGCCGCCGGAATTGATGGACCAGTCCGCGATGGATCTGACCGAAGAGGAGCTGAAGCGCCACCCGGATCAACTGGGCTGGCATTTCTGGGCTTTTGTCTGGCCGGGCTTCGCGGGGGGTATGGACCGTCTGGTCGGCGGCGGAGGGTTCAAAGGCCCGCCCAATGATCATGGTCAGGTCGAAATCGGTTATTCGATGCTTGTCTCCTTCCGCGAACAGGGTCTGGCGACCGAAGCCGTCGAAGCGCTCGTTGGCTGGGCATTTGAGTCCGGGCAGGTCAGTGAAGTCGTGGCGGAAACCCTGCCACACCTGATCGCATCGCAGCGTGTTCTGGAAAAGACAGGTTTTGTTGAGACGGGCGCCCGCGAAGACGAGGGGCTGAAAATCGTCCGCTTTGCGATGCGCCGGGAAAAAGCGGCGGCCTAGCTGCCAGTCAGCTGCCGTAAATTATCGAGATAGGCAATCCAGGCTTTTCGGCCCTTTGGCGTTAAAGAAAGCGTGGTTCGTGGCCGCCGTCCGACAAATGTCTTCTCCACCTTGATATAGCCTGCTTCTTCCAGCTTGCGCATGTGGACTGACAGATTGCCGTCCGAGGCGTCTGTCTTCTCCTTCAGCTCTGTGAAGGCCGCCGCAGAGACCGACGACAGATACGCCATGATGCCGAGCCGCAACTTGCCATGAATGACGTCATCGAGCGCGTTGGCGTCGAAATCGGTCTCACTCATTGGCGGCACCCGGTTCCTTACTCACCATGCGCAAGCCCGGAATTATGGCCGAAAACAGGATGATCGCGGCAATCAACAGATAAAGCTCGGGGCGTCCGTAAAAGGCCGGAGACAGCGCCGCGCCAGCCATCGACATCCAGGCCGGGCCATAGAGCCATTTTTCGCCGGACAGGGCCGCTGTGACCGAGAACGCCATAGCATAGCCAAACATCGCAATGGTAAGGATGGAATCAAACATCACCGGGTTAGCATCGAGTGCGGTGACAGATATCAGAATTCCGGCCACATAAAGCGCGGTGCCAATCCCGACAAAGCGCCAGATGGTCCCGGACACCCGGTTGCCAATGGAGCCCAGCCCCGGCTTGCTGGCCAGCCCGCGTGAGATGATCGTCTGCATCAAAACCCCGACGATGCCGAACACCATCCAGACGGCGCCAACGAATTGCGGTTCAATCCCCGTCAGTCCGGAGGAAATTGCCCAATGGGCAACACAGGCCAGCATGGCCAGCCCACCCCAGCTGATCAGAAAGCGTCCGCCAATCAGGGGGGCGTTTTGTCCGGACTCGGCCACACTGCGCAAATAGTCCAGATCGGATTGGGAGGAGTCGTTCATTGCTATCTCCAAATAACTTTGAAAAATAAAGTATCATAATTTTAGGGAAGTGCAAGAGCGATGTTGGGGTGGCGTAACGGGATTGAATAGGGATCATCAAGGTGGGCAGGGGCAGTGCTGGGGCGGGATCTGACTTGTCGAGGCGTGCTGACCGGAATGCGTTGGACACAAGGCTCGTAGAGGCTTGGGGCGCGGTATTCAGCGCCAGGAACAAACCGGATCGGTCAGGGCGGTCTGCGGCGAGGCCGGCTTTGAGACCGATAAAACAGTACAGGCAGGCCGCTTCAGCGCCGACGGGCGCGTGGATGGGCGGCGGCATGGACCTCGGTCAGATGATCGCCTTCCACGGCGGCATAGACTTGCGTCGTTGACAGGCTGGCATGACCCAGCAATTCTTGGATGGTCCGCAGATCCCCGCCGCCGGCCAAGAGGTGCGTGGCAAAACTGTGCCGCAAAGCATGCGGTGTCGCTGTCGACGGTAAACCCAGTCGGCTCCGCAGGTCTTGCGTGAGGTGTTGCACGGCGCGCGCGCCCAACGGTCCGCCCCTCACGGCGCGGAACAAAGCGGCGTCATTGTCCAGATCAAACGGGCAGAGCGCGGCATATCGCGAGACGGCTTCTCGCACGGCGGGCAGGACCGGCACCAGCCGCGTCTTGTTGCCCTTACCTGTCACACGCAGCACATCGCCTAGCGGCAGATCGGTCCCGGTCAGCGCTAAGGCCTCACTGATCCGCAAGCCGCAGCCATATAAAAGCAGCAGCACGGCTTCATCGCGCGCCGCGATCCAGTCCGGTTTTTCGCGCGCGCCTGTCTCCGCCACCATCTGCCGCGCCGCTTCCGCACTGACTGGCTTGGGCAGGCTGCGCGGCACTTTCGGCGATTCCACCAGGCCAAGCGCCGGGCAGGTCAGGCCGCGTCTTTGTTCCAGATACTTATAAAAGCTGCGCACCGAAGACAGGAACCGCGCCAGAGATCGCGCAGACACGCCATCGCGCCGCCGGTCGGCCAACCAGGCGCGGAAATCCGTCGCCTTCAGCCCGGCGAGCATATCCAGCGTCAGGCGTTCGCCTCGATGACCGCCCTGAAAGTCCAGAAAACCGGAGACATCCCGGCAATAGCTTTCAATGGTCTTTTCGCTGTAGCGCTTTTCCCCGGCCAGATGCTCCAGCCAGTCATTGAGCGCCTGCTCGGCGGAGCTACCTAGCTTTCCTTCAGCCATGGGGTGATCAAGCGCTCCACGGCGCGGGCCACAAAATTGAGAATTTCCGTGCCCTGGCCGGAATGAAACTGATCCGCTTCCTGCGAAGCCAGCGCCAGCATGGCCGTGCGGCCACTCGCCTCAATACGGCAAAGGGCATGACTGCCCATCTCTTCGCCATATAGCGTACGGCCCGTGCGCGGTGCACACGCGCCGGTGAAATCATTCTCATCGCCGAGCAATTCGTCGACCAGGCCATGTCCGCAGGGATGGATGGCTTCCGAGACGATCATCGGCGTGGCACCCTCCAGATAGAGCCGGGCTGTTTGAACGCCGAGCGCAGAGGGCGCTTCCCAGGCGAGCGAATAATCCAGCTCATCCAGATCCGCACAGCTCATCAGTGACAGGACATAGCTTTGCGCCCGCGCCAGCAGCGCCAGATTCTCCCGCGCATGATAGGCGAGCGTGCGATGTTGTTCTTTTAAGTCGCGAACCTCGCCCAAGAGGCGGTCGCGCACCACACGGCCAAGATCAGCCACGCCGTCCGGTGCGCCGGCTAAATGCGAGAGCAATTCCGCATCGCGGCGGACCCAGTCCGGGTTTTCTATGAGCATCTGGCGCACCATGGCGCGATCCATTGCGCCGGGCTCCGCGCCCGGCTTTTCAAGAATATCTGTCACTGTCCCACCATCCGTTTTCGGATTTATGTTGAGGTCAGGGATAACAGAAACGGGTTGGTGTTCGGTAAACGCCGCCAAAACCCGTTGCAGGCGGGTCGGGCCTCGCGCCTATACTGGCGGAGATGACTCGCCCGCCCGCCCTCAAGGTGAAAGCCTCGATCCTGTTTGCGATGCCGCTGCCGGAGCCGTTTGATTATGCGGTGCCGGAGGGGATGGAGCTGCGCCTCGGCGATCATGTTCGCGCACCACTGGGCCCGCGATCTGCGCGCGGTGTGGTCTGGGCGCTGTCAGCCGATGATGGCTCGCGCAATCTCAAATCGGTCGAGAGCGTTTATAACGCCCCGCCTTTATCCGAGGCCATGCGGGAATTTATCGACTGGTCGGCGAAATATCTGGTCCAGCTGCCGGGCATCATGCTGAGAAATGTGTTGCGCAGCGAAGACACATTGTTGCCTTCGCCGACCGAAATCCTGTTCGAGCCCTCAGGCGAAGCGCCCGCCCGCATGACGGAGTCCCGCCAGAAGGTTCTGGATGTCATCGCAGACCATGGCCCGGACTGCGCCGCAGAGCTGGCCCGGCTGGCAGGCGTTACACCGGGTGTCGTCTCCGGGCTGGTGAAAGCAGGCGGGCTGAACCGGATTGAGCGTCCGGCCGATCCGCCCTTCGATCCGCCTGATCCGAAGCGGCAAGGCGTGGAACTGGTGCCGCAACAGGCGGCGGCGGCCGACCAGCTGAAACGCATGATCACCGCCGGCGGATTTCAGGCGGCTTTGCTGGATGGCGTCACCGGCTCTGGCAAGACCGAGGTTTATTTCGAAGCCATCGCCCATGCGCTAAAGGAAGACCCGGATGCACAAGTCCTCGTCATGCTGCCGGAAATCGCGCTGACACGGGCGGTGACGACCCGCTTTGTTCAGCGCTTCGCGGCAGAACCGGCCGTCTGGCATTCCGATCAGGGCCATAAGGAACGTCGCCGCATCTGGCGGGAGGTGAATGAGAACCGCGCGCGCATTGTTATTGGGGCCCGCTCAGCGCTCTTTCTGCCGTTCCAGAATTTGCACCTCATCGTCGTCGATGAGGAACATGACGCAACCTATAAACAAGGCGATGGTCTGCATTATCAGGCGCGCGATTTGGCGGTGGTGCGCGCCCGTGCCTCCAAAGCAGCGATTGTTTTGGCCTCGGCGACGCCCTCGATTGAAAGCCTCGCGAATGCGCGTGCCGGGCGTTATGCCTATATCCAGCTGCCGGACCGGATCGGCAAAGCCGTCCTGCCGGACGTCGCGACGATTGATCTGCGCGAGCACAAGCCGCAACGCGGGCTCTGGCTGTCTGATCCGCTGGTCGAGGCGATGGCCGAAACGCTGGAGCGCGGCGAGCAATCCCTGCTTTATCTTAACCGGCGCGGCTATGCGCCATTGGTCATTTGCAATGCCTGTGGCCACAAGATGAAATCACCCGAGGCAGAAACCTACCTCACCGAGCATCGCTATACCGGACGCTTGATCTGCCATCTCACCGGCTTTTCCATGCCGCGTCCGGGCAAATGCCCGGAATGCGGGGCGGAAGATTCGCTGACCAGTGTGGGGCCGGGCGTGGAACGTGTGGCCGAAGAGGCCAAGGCGCGCTTTCCCAATGCGAAGGTCGAAATCCTGTCCTCGGACACCGCCCATTCCGCCGAAGCGTTGCTCTCATTGATTGATCGGATGGAGCGCGGCGAGATCGACATTCTCGTGGGCACTCAAATCGCCGCGAAGGGCCATAACTTCCCCAACCTCACCCTGATTGGCGTCGTTGACGCGGATCTCGGCCTGGCAGGGGGCGATCCGCGCGCCGGCGAGCGGACCTATCAAACCTTGGTGCAAGTGGCTGGGCGCGCGGGCCGCGCTGAACGGCCGGGCCGGGCTCTGTTACAGACCCATGACCCGGATCATGACGCCATCGCCGCGCTGGTGGCGGGCGACCGGGATCGGTTCATGGAAACCGAGACCATGGCCCGCGAAGTTCTGGGCTTGCCGCCTTTCGGACGGCTCGCGGCGATCATCCTTTCATCCAAGGATGCGCATCAGATTGACGTAATTGCGAAACAATGGGCCGCCGCAGCGCCGGATGCGGATGGCGTGACCATCTGGGGACCAGCTGAGCCGCGCTATGGCATGGTGCGGGGCTGGCACCGGCGGCGGCTCCTGATCCGCGCGGACCGGGACGTGGACGTCTCGGCCTATGTCGCTGCCTGGCGCAAGCGGATGAAACCGGTGTCGTCCGTGCGGGTGACGATTGATATTGAGCCCTACAGCTTTGTCTGACGCGCCATTGTGAACTCTGACAGATCTAGATGCGGTGTTTCGTTAAGCGCCAGCGCTACCGCGGCCTCGCCAATCGCCGGCGCAAATTTGTAGCCATGCCCGGAACAGGCTGCGATCAGGACTTCTCCCGTTTCGGATCGGTCGAGGATGAAGCGGCCATCCCTTGTGTTGGTGAAGCGGCAAACGCCGAAATCATCCGGGGGCGAACACTCCGGCAATATGGCTTGCAGCTGATTGGCGATTAGAGCGCGATCTATTGCATCGACCGGCACGGTCTCTCGATACGCTTGGCCTGTTTCCTTGCGATGGTGATAAAGCGCCAGCTTCCAGCGCCCGGGCGTGGCGCCGGGCAGGGCGTAAACGCGATCGCCGCCGGTAAAAGCACGCTGGAAGGGCGGTGTGTCAGCTGGTCCGTCAAACCAGCCAATCACCTGGCGTTCAACGGTAAGCGCCTGATCCAGCCCGGCATGAAACAGCCCGCCCCACGGCCCGGCGGCATTGATCAGGCGTTCAACATCGTATGTCCCATTGACGGTGTGCAGGCGATAGCCATCGTCCAGAATTTCGACCCGGTCCACCGCGCAGTCCCAATTCAGGGAGGCGCCCTTGGCTTCTGCCAATCGCCCAAAGGCGGTATTGGCCGCATCGCTCAACAAATAACCGCTGCCCGGCGCGAAAAGCGCCATCATATCGTCAGAAACCGCCAGAGCCGGATAGCGGGATCTCAGCGCACCGGCATCCAGCACATCAAAGTCCTGTCCGGATGCTTCGGCGCAAGCGAGGGCATCAGTCACAAAAGCGCTACCAGCAACGCCGATATCCAGCCCGCCTGTTTCGATGAATAGCGTTTCGCCCGCTTCTGTCTCAACGTCCGGCCAAAGCTGATAGGCCCGGTCCAGCAGGGGCAAATAAAGCGCACCTTCTGAATAGATCCGGCGGATCATGCGGGTTTCGCCATGGCTGGAGCCAGAGGCATGGCCACGCGCGAACTGATCAAACCCGATCACGGACACGCCCTTGCGGTTGGCGGCCCAGGCACTGGCCAGCCCCATCGCGCCTAATCCGATGATCCCGATCTCGTGCAAATCACCCCTCCTGAAGTCCAGTCTGAGGCCTTCCGTGAACCGATCAACCTTATACAGTCTGGGGGCTTGTCCTGCCGCAAGCGGGTTGCCGCTTTTCAGCCCCTGTGCTAAGCGCAGCCCGCAACGGAGAAGCGCGCGTCTTGAGGGCGAAAGCGTGCTCCAATTTTCGCAATGTTCTCAAGTGCTTGGCGGCTAGTGTATGCGACTCGCCAGCACATTCGGCAAAGGCAGGCGACAGAACGATCCGATGAGTGGCGATACCGCGACAATCACCGGCGCAGCCGGACGTTATGCCAGCGCCCTGTTCGAGCTGGCCGCAGACGCTAAAACGGCGGACAAGATCGAGCCGGACATGGCGGCCCTCGCGACGGGGCTCGCAGACAGTGACGAACTCGCCACCGCGCTGAAAAGCCCGCTGGTAGAAGGCGACGCCAAAACCGGTGTCATCGCCGCCCTGGCGGACAAGGCCGGTTTTGATCCGCTGACGAAAAACACGCTGATGGTGGCGGCAGAAAATGGCCGCGCCGGAGAGCTCGGCGCGATTGCCGCGGCTTATGCCGTGCTGGCCGCCGAAGCGCGCGGTGTAGCATCCGCCAATGTGACAACGGCTGCAAAGCTGACTGCAAAAGAAATCGACGCGCTTAAAGCGTCCTTGAAACGTGCCCTCGGGCGCGAAGTTGACGTCCGGACCCAAGAGGACCCGGATATTCTCGGCGGGCTGATCGTTCAGGTCGGTTCGCGCATGTATGATTCCTCCCTTCGGACCCAGCTCGAAGGACTCCGGACAGCGATGAAAGAGGCTTAGGGTAACGCCATGGACATCCGTGCCGCGGAAATTTCCGCAATCCTGAAAGACCAGATCAAGAATTACGGCGCCGAAGCGAAGGTTTCGGATGTGGGCCAGGTTTTGTCCGTCGGTGACGGTATTGCCCGCGTCTACGGCCTCGACGAGGTGCGCGCCGGTGAGCTCGTGGAATTCCCGGGCGGGGTGAAGGGCATGGCCCTGAACCTGGAACGCGACAATGTCGGTTGCGTGATCTTCGGCGATGACCGCGGCCTGAAAGAGGGCGACACGGTCAAGCGTCTCGGCGCCATCGTGGATACCGGTGTTGGTAAAGGCTATCTCGGCCGCGTCGTGAACGCGCTGGGTGAGCCAATCGACGGCAAGGGCCCGATTGAAGAAACCGAGCGCCGCCGCGTCGACGTGAAAGCACCGGGCATCATCCCGCGTAAATCCGTTCACGAGCCGATGGCAACGGGCATCAAGTCCATCGATGGCATGATCCCGGTCGGCCGGGGCCAGCGCGAGCTGATCATTGGTGACCGTCAGACCGGTAAGACCGCTATTGCTGTCGATACCATCCTGAACCAGAAATCCGTCAACGACACCGATGATGAGAGCCAGAAGCTCTACTGCGTCTATGTCGCCGTCGGCCAGAAGCGCTCCACCGTTGCCCAGATCGTGAAAACGCTCGAGGAAAACGGCGCGATGGAATACACCACCGTCGTAGCCGCTACCGCGTCTGATCCGGCACCGATGCAGTTCCTGGCGCCGTTCACCGCCTGCACCATTGGCGAATACTATCGCGACAATGGCATGCACGCCCTCATCGTTTATGATGACTTGTCCAAGCAGGCCGTGGCCTACCGCCAGATGTCCCTGCTGCTTCGCCGTCCGCCGGGCCGTGAAGCCTATCCGGGTGACGTCTTCTACCTGCACTCCCGCCTGCTGGAACGTGCGGCCAAGATGAATGACGATCAGGGCGCGGGTTCGCTGACCGCTCTGCCGGTCATCGAAACCCAGGCCAACGACGTGTCGGCCTATATCCCGACCAATGTGATCTCGATCACTGATGGCCAGATCTTCCTGGAAACCGACCTCTTCTATCAGGGTATCCGCCCGGCCGTGAACGTCGGCCTGTCGGTGTCCCGTGTAGGCTCTGCCGCCCAGACCAAAGCGATGAAGCAGGTGGCCGGCAAGATGAAGGGTGAGTTGGCCCAGTATCGTGAGATGGCCGCCTTTGCCCAGTTCGGTTCCGACCTGGATGCCGCAACACAGCGCCTCCTGAACCGGGGTCAGCGCCTGACCGAGCTCTTGAAACAGCCGCAATTCTCGCCGCTGACGATGGAAGAGCAGGTCTGCGTGATCTTCGCCGGTACGCGGGGCTATCTCGATAATGTGCCGGTCGGCGATGTGCGTCAGTATGAAGAAGAGTTGCTGCGTCACCTGCACGCCGATCACAAGGATCTTCTGAAGACCATCCGCACCGACAAGAAGCTGTCTGACGAAACCGAAGGCAAGCTGAAATCGGTCGTCGAGACCTTCACGAAGAACTTCGCGTAAGGGCACGGGTTAGGAGAGCCGCATGGCGTCGCTCAAAGACCTCCGCAATCGGATCTCAAGCGTGAAATCCACGCAGAAGATCACGAAAGCAATGCAGATGGTGGCTGCCGCCAAGCTGCGCAAAGCGCAGGATGCGTCCGAAGCTGCGGGCCCCTATGCCGAGCGCATGGCGTCGGTCATGGCAAACCTGTCGACCTCGATGAAGGACTCGCCGGGTGCCTCGCCGCTCCTCGTCGGCACCGGCAAATCCGATACGCATTTGCTGGTCGTGATGACAGCCGATCGGGGTCTGTGCGGCGGGTTCAATACCAATATCGTCCGCAAGGCGCGCGAGCGTATCACCGACCTGCAACGCCAGGAAAAGACGGTGAAAATCATCACCATCGGCAAGAAGGGCGCCGAGCAGCTGAACCGGCTTTACGCCAAGCTGATCGTCAAGCGCTATGACCTTGCGGGCGGCAAGAATGTCGGCAAGGACGCGGCGGCGGAATTCGGCTCCATCATCCGTGAGATGTTTGAAGCGGGCGAGTTCGATGTTTGCGAGCTGATTTCCTCGGAGTTTGTCTCCGTGATCTCGCAGAAACCGCGCGCCCAGACGCTGATCCCGGCGGTCAATGCCATTGATGAGGATGCCGAGCGTCCCGATCTTGGCGGCGCCGTTTATGAATACGAGCCCGAAGAGGAGGAAATCCTCAACGTGCTCCTGCCCCGTTACGTCAATACGATCATTCTCTCTGCGCTGCTGGAAAACGCCGCTGGTGAGATGGGCGCCCGCATGGCCGCGATGGATAATGCCACGCGCAATGCCGGTGAACTGATCGACAAACTGAACCTTGTTTATAACCGCACACGCCAGGCCAAGATCACGACGGAGCTGACTGAGATCATCTCCGGCGCTGAGGCCTTGTAAGTTACGTCCCGGAAGGAAAGATCGAGATGGCACAGCTCAAAGGACGCGTTGCTCAGATCACGGGCGCTGTTGTCGACGTCGAATTCGACGGCGGCCTGCCGGATATTCTGAACGCGCTCGAAACCAAGAATGGCGACCAGAAGCTGGTTCTGGAAGTCGCCCAGCACCTCGGTGAAAACGCCGTGCGGACCATCGCCATGGACGCCACAGAAGGCCTGCAACGCGGGGCCGAAGTGGTTGACCTGGGTGAGCCGATTACGGTTCCGGTTGGTCCCGGCGTGCTTGGCCGCATCCTGAACGTCACGGGCGATGCGATCGATGAGGCGGGCGATGTGTCCTATGACCAGCGCGCCCCGATCCACCGTCCGGCTCCGGCCTTTGAAGATCAGGCCACGGAAGCGGAAATCCTGCCGACCGGTATCAAGGTCATTGACCTGCTCTGCCCCTACGCCAAAGGCGGTAAGATCGGCCTGTTCGGCGGTGCCGGCGTGGGCAAAACGGTGCTTATCCAGGAACTGATCAACAACATCGCCAAGATGTTCGGCGGTTATTCGGTTTTTGCCGGTGTGGGTGAACGCACCCGCGAAGGGAACGATCTCTACTGGGAAATGATCGAATCCGGCGTGAACAAGGACCCGGCCAAAGGCTCGACGGAAGGCTCGCGTTGTGCGCTGGTTTTCGGCCAGATGAACGAGCCGCCCGGCGCGCGTGCCCGTGTGGCCCTGTCCGGTCTCGCTCAGGCTGAATATTTCCGCGATGAAGAAGGCAAGGACGTGCTCTTCTTCGTCGATAACATCTTCCGCTTTACCCAGGCGGGTTCGGAAGTGTCCGCCCTTCTGGGCCGGATCCCGTCCGCCGTGGGTTATCAGCCGACGCTGGCCACCGACATGGGGGCCCTGCAGGAGCGGATTACCTCGACCAAAAAGGGTTCGATCACCTCGGTGCAGGCCGTTTACGTGCCGGCCGATGACCTGACCGACCCGGCCCCGGCCACGACCTTTGCTCACCTGGACGCCACTACGGTTCTGAACCGGGCGATCTCGGAAAAGGGTATCTACCCGGCTGTGGACCCGCTCGACTCCACCTCGCGGATCCTCGACCCGCGCGTGGTCGGCGAAGAACACTATGAAGTGGCGCGTCAGGTTCAGGAAATTCTGCAGAAATACAAGAGCTTGCAGGACATTATCGCCATCCTCGGCATGGACGAGCTATCGGAAGAAGACAAGCTGGTCGTGGCCCGCGCGCGGAAAGTGGAACGCTTCCTGTCGCAGCCGTTCGACGTGGCTGAAATCTTCACCGGCTTCCCGGGCATTCAGGTGCCGGTCGCAGACACCGTGAAAGGCTTCAAAGCCATTGTGAGCGGTGAGTACGACCACCTGCCGGAACCGGCTTTCTACATGGTCGGCACCATTGAAGACGCCGTCAAGAAAGCCGAAGCGCTGGCCGCTGAAGCCGCCTAGGCAGCACGTTCAAAACAGTTTGGGAAGGTCGGTCCATGCGACCGGCCTTTTCTTTTGCGCCAAATTCAGGAACGCTCCGGCCAGTACGGGAGTTAAAACATGGATCTGCGCCTTGAAGATTGTGTCAACGACACCTGCCCCTGGTCGGGTGATCCGGTCAGCGCTGATTCGCTGACCCGATGGACGACGCCTACGGGCGAGACGGTTGTGGTTGGCTTCTGCAATCCGGGTTGCCGCGACAAGTTTGAAGCGGCGACAAAGGGATTTGCGGCGGCGCTTGCGGAGTAACTTGTTTTGGCTTTCGCTCTTATTTTTTCGTTAGCAATCGGCCTATTTTACTGACCAACTTGTCTAGGTCGGGAGTGAAATGTTCGCTTCTAACTTGACCGGCCTCGATTGCGCCAGCGGTAGAGATAAAACCCAATTGTGACTCTTCAGATTGGGACAGAATGGTGATGTGTGCGTTGGAAATCATCCTAGATAATCGGCTCTTGCAAATAATCGCCATCTGGCAAGATGATTCCGAGATATTTTGGTGAATTAGCAACAGATCAATATCTCTAGCGTTCTCGCATTGCGAAAAAGCAGAGCCGAACACATAAGCCCTCAGTTCTTCAACTATAGCCAACCTCTCTCTTTAAATATCTCTTTTTCACCATCGGTCAGATATGCCCAAAGGTCAGGCCGATTTAAGGCTGCCATGAAGCCAGCTATGTCGTACAATCCAACCTTGCTGTCTCGGCAATGCTTTTTTGCTTCATAGGTATATCCGCACCAGTTTGAGCTTATGACAACCGCGTCAAGATCGCCTAATTTCTCAGCTGTCTCCATGTACTCAGCAACACCAAACGAATAGCATTCACAAATAAAGACCCGAATAATTCGAGCGTCCGAAAGCGATAATAAATATAGGCCGTTAGCCAGCTTATCGATGCTATCAACGCAACTGTGGCTGATCATTCGCGACTCAAAAAAATTGAAGTGGCCGTAATAGCTAGGCCAAGGAAAGTCTTCGCTATGAGCTGGCATCGATAACTTCTTTAATCATCGCAGGAAACTCTGCAGGAAACCTTCTTACGGCACTGTAAGGGAGCTCATCTGCAACCCAACGCTCGTAGCTTTTGACGTGCAACAAAAAGGCGGCAATGCTTGATTGATGGGATAAATCGAATTTACAGCGGTGCTCTTCCGTCAAGGCGGCCAGTCGCCGATTGTTAGGAACAATCGTTGAAAGTCTTTCAGACAACCAAACAGCGTGCGCCTCATCGCTATTTGGTTGCTTACGGGCTAATTCAGACTTGGGACCATACTGAGTCCAAGCTTGCTCGTTCTCAGCTAGAAGCCCCAACATTTGTCTTAAAACAACCAAAAATGGCCTTGTTGGATCAGTTTCTAAGCTTCGCTCCACCCTAGCTTCGTGAGCGGATTTGCTTTCAAGCAACCATTCCACCGTGAAGGTCTGCTCATTCTCTTTTTTGTCGATTAGGCTGTGATGGGTTGGGCATAACAAAATCAGATTCTCATAGTCGTCCCTTTCTTCTTGCGTCTGTTTAGCATCGAAGCGATTTGCACCGGGTTTGTTGCCACAGATATGAGCCATTTCGCCCAATGTGAACGGCGCTTGGTTTGATGCTTTGGGGAATGTGAGCTTTTCCCAACAATCAGGAAATGAACATCGGCCCGCCGCCGCGGACCACAGGAGTTTTATGGATCTGTTCGAGATGCTCATTTCAATTGGGACTTTAGCTACTTCTAGTTTTCGATCCATACTCCAGCAGCAAGTTCCCGTTGCGATAAAGGCGTTTGAGCCTGCCGTGGCGGGGTAACATGAATGCAAAAAATCCCGGGTCCCTTGGGCTCGCCTGCCCTCGACCCTGATCGGGGGACCCGAGGGTCTATCTTTTCACAATGGATGGATCCCCGGATCAAGTCCGGGGACCCCAAACTTTACTCTCGTCCTTATGGACTTCCCAAGTCCAGTTCTGCCAGCCAAACTCGGAACCAGACCGGGGGATGATCATGAAACGATTTTGGCTCGCAGCGCTGATATTGGGATTTGCGGTCAACCTGCCCGCCAAGGCCAGCGTGCCGCCCCCTCCGCCGCCCCCGCCAACGAATTTGCCCGCCAGCTATGACGGCTATTCCACCGAGCAGCTTTGGTATGCGTATATGACTTATGTCCGGGGCGAGACGGCGGCACGGCGCACCGCCGCCTTCGAGGCGCTTCGCCTGCCGGGCTATAGCGATGATCCTGCAGCGTGGCGGACAGAACTCGACGGGCCGTCCTATGTGTCTGTCAGCTGGTGGATTCCCTACGGGATCTTGTTTGCCTTTGAGGAGATCTGCCCGGTCAGCGCAGGTTATCGCGATCCGGAAGGATGCCTCTGGCGGTATCGCTCGGCGTCCTTTTCGGCCAGTGCCGAGGATATTCACGCCATAGTCTTTGAGACCTTTGACGGTGCGGCTTTTGCCGCAAACCTGCACGCCCGCGGTATCACGCCAGATGCGATATCCCGGAACTTCGTCAGCGATTTTGGCCTCGCCAATATCGTGCATGAACGTCTCGATGGCATGATTGTGACCCGCGATGTCCGTGAGGATGCCTGTCCCGGCGTGCGTGACGGTGTGGAGGTGATCGCAGAGATCGCCTTGCCGCTTTCACCCTACGGTCCGCCAGCCGGCACGCCCCCGCCCCCGCCACCCGATCCACCCTCCGGAAACACCCAGACGCTCACGGTTCCGGCGGGCTATTTTCCCGATCTCGATGTCACGGTGACCCTGGAAAGCAATGGCGCCGGATCAATGCGGACATTGCTCGACGCTCTGACCGGCCCGGCGAATGCCTGCCTGGCTGATCTGCGGGACTAAACGGCGTGATCGCTGGCGAAGTTTGCACGCGGGGCACGGGGTGACATCCCCCCTCCACAAGCGGCAAAAGGCCTGCTAAAAGCCGCCGCGAACCACGAGGAATCTCCCATGGCTGACAAGCTTCACTTTGATCTCGTTTCTCCCGAACGCCGCCTGTTCCAGGGCGATGTGGATATGGTCGTTGTGCCGGGTGAAGAAGGTGATTTCGGCGTTCTGCCAGGCCATGCGCCGATGATGAGCGCGATCCGTTCCGGCGCGATTTCCGTCCATCATGGCGAAGATGTAAAGCGCACCTTTATCCATGGGGGTTTTGCTGAAGTGACCCCGGCGGGTCTGACCGTTCTGGCTGAAGAAGCCATCGACCTGACCGGCGTCGATCGCGAGCAGCTCGCGAAGGATTTGTCAGATGCCCGCGAGGACATCGGCCTTGCGCGTGATGATCATGAACGCGCCGCGGCGGAAGCCCGTGTCGCCAAGCTGGAAGCGCTGACCACAGCGCTCGACAGCTAATCGACTTTCTCTCGACAATCGGACTGACCGACCTCATCGGCTTTGCCGGTGTGGGCTGCGTGCTCTTTGCCTATTTCTGGCAACAGACCAGGGGCGTGCGCGAGGATGACTGGCGCCATCCGGTCATCAATGGTGTCGGCGCGGTCCTGCTTCTGATTTCGCTGATCTACAAGCCCAATCCGGCGTCGATCCTGATCGAATTTTGCTGGTTCGGGATCAGTATTATTGGATTAGTACGTGCCTTGCGGGCGCGTCAGCGGGCAAAACGCGAAAACTCGTCCGCGACCACATCATAGACCGAACGCTTCCAGTCGATGATCAGCGGCGGGACATTTTCAAGTCGTTCCCAACGCCATTCAGCAAATTCCTGCGGCGGCACGGCGGTCAGGTCAAAGTCCTGATCCCGGCCAGTATAGCGATAGGCAAACCAGCGCTGCTTCTGGCCCTTCCACTTGTATTTCTTCTGATCCGGCCGAGCCGGCAGGTCGGCCGGAAAGTCATACGCCAGCCAGCGGTCAATCTGGCCGAGAAGTTCCAACTGGTCTGATCTCGCGCCGGTTTCTTCATAGGCTTCGCGCCGCGCGGCCGATTCGGCATCCTCGCCGGCATCCAGCCCGCCCTGCGGAAACTGCCAGATATACGGACCGTTTACATCCGCGCGCCGGCCAATCCAGACAAGGCCTTGGCGGTTGAACAGAACGACACCGGCATTTGGCCGGTGTTTTGGGAAAGGATCATCCATCAGGGCTCGCTGCGGGCCGGACCGATGGTCAGGCCGCGTTCGGCCTGTTGCCGCGCCATAACGGCAGACGGCGGAGCCAGAATATAGCCTCGCGCTTCAATTTGCTCGGCCCATTCAGTGATCTGATCGACGGTGGACCGATAGGCAAAGCCCGCCCCGATAGACGAGCCATTCTGCAGCGCGCGCGCCTCCAGCTCCAACAGCTGGTTGTCGACCGCATTGGGTGACGGGTCCTCGTCCAGCACCCGGTCAGCAATGCCCCAGCGCGCACCGGCATCATTGCCGGCCGCCTCAATGGTGGAGATGCGGCCTGTCCCGTCATGCAGGAAAGAAACGCCCCGTTCTTCCAGCGCCCGCATCACCGATTCCAGGGCCGGCTCGGAAGTTGAAAAGCGGGCGCCGAGATAATTCGTCATCGCAAAATAGCCGGTGGCCTGACTCATCAGCCAGTAAAGCCGCCTGGCGTTTTCTGTGTCCGGCGCATCCGCCAGCAGGGTGTGCGGGCCAGGATCGTTATTGGGATAATCGAAGGGCTCCATAGGAATTTCGATCAACACTTCATGTCCGGCGGCGCGGGCGCGGTCGATCCAGCCCTGCAAATCGCGGGAGTATGGCGCAAAGCTGAGCGCGACCTCCGGCGGCAATTGCTCGATGGCAGCCTCGGTGACCGCCCGGTTCAGGCCCATCCCGCCAATGACAATCGCCACCATGGGCGCATTGGGATCGCCCTGCCAGGGCCGCGCATAGGCCTGGTCCGGGCGCGTGCCATCCGTGCCGATCGCCGGCAAGGGTCCGGAGGGGCCCGGCGTCGTCAATCCGGAGACAGGCGCTGGCACCAGGGCCTCCGGGTTGATCGTCTGGGCCAGATGATCTTCAGCGGTCGCCGGGGTCGCGCCGTCCAGAGAGGGCGTCGCTTCAAAGGATTCCGGCGCGCCTGTCAGCGTGGGCTCGCCGGTGTCATCGGGCTGGGAAAACTCGATCGGACGCAGACCCGGCGATTGAACATCTTCTGACGCGGCTTCCGGGGCAGGGCCCAGAGCCTGACGTACCACAGGCGGATTGCCATCCGGATCGCCCATAAAGGTGATCAGCGCGGCGCCAGCGGCAAATAATAGCATGGCACCCAGCCCGGCCAGCGCCGGGGCTTTGAGGACGGAAGCAGGGCTTAGCGTGTGTGAGCTCATCACTGGCAACGTTTCAGGTCCGCAAATCCGGGTGCGAATCACCGCACCCGGCTCTGTCCTGATTGCTGCCGTCAGGCGGGTAAGAAAGCGTTAAAACCCGGCGTAACGTCCTGCGCTTATTGCAGCGCGGCGGCCTCGCGTTCGGAAATACCGGCCAGAATTTCCAGCGCCCGCGTCAGCTGATAATCGCCTTCATAATCTTCCGGCGGCATCTCGATCGCAGCGAGGTTTTCATCTTCGCGGCTGGAGCCGGTATCATTTTCCAGGGCCCCGTCCAGCGTCGCTTCGCTATAACGCTCTTCATCCGCTTCGATGATCCGATGCGAAACCAGCCAGTCCGGAACAATGCCGGTCGCCTGGATGGAGCGGCCCGACGGCGTGTAATACCGGCCTGTGGTCAGGCGCAGCGCGCCATCCCGGCCTCCGCGCAGCGGAATAATGGTCTGTACCGAGCCTTTACCGAAACTGGTCATGCCCACCAGCGTGGCCCGCTCCCGGTCCTGCAGCGCTCCGGCCACAATCTCCGAGGCGCTGGCCGATCCTTCATTGATCAGAATCACAATCGGCGCCCCGGCCAGCATGTCGCCCGGACGGGCGTTATAGCGCTGGTTTTCGCCCGGATTGCGATAACGGGTCGTCACGACCTCTCCGCCATCCAGGAAGGTGTCGGTTACGCCGATCGCCTGTTCCAGAAGTCCGCCGGGATTATACCGCATATCGACCACGACACCGGGGATCTCGCCGCCAAATTCCTCGCGCATCTCGGCAATGGCTTCGTGCAGAGTTTCGGTCGTGTGTTCGTTGAATCCAGCGATGCGCAGATAGCCGAACCCGTCTTCCTGACGCCAGGCCACGGTGCGCAGCGGAATCGTATCGCGCACCAGATCAAGGTCGAAATCCTCCTCGCCTTCGCGGGCAATGGTGATGGTCACCGGTTCGCCCACCGGGCCGCGCATCAGATCAACGGCTTCATCGGTAGAGAAGCCGACAATGGATTCGCCATCCACAGCGATGATTTGATCACCGGGGCGGATTCCGGCGCGGCCGGCCGGCGTGTCTTCGTAGGGAGAAACGACCGTGATGCGCTCATTACGCAGCGTGATCTCCATTCCCAGACCGCCATACTCGCCGCGCGTGGTCACCTGCATATCCTGGAAGCTGTCCGGCGTCAGATAACCTGAATGCGGATCCAGGCTTTCCAGCATGCCCTCGATTGCGGCCTCGATCAGCGCCGCGTCGTCAATATCGGTGACGTAATCTGCCTCAATCCGGGACACGACATCGCCAAACAATTCCAGCTGGCGGTAGGTGTCTTCGCGATTGTCCTGAAAACCTTCGGCAGAAACGGCAAGCGCGCCCGCGCCGAGCGCGAAAGCGATAGCTGCTGCAATGAAATTCAAACGCATAATCGGTTTTCCTTACCTGTTCGCCTGCCTATCCGGACCGCGATCTTACCCTCAACCAGGGCTCGGGATCGATCGCAGATTCACCACGCCGGATTTCCAGATACAAATCCGGTGCCGTTTCTCCTGCCGGCGGCATTTCGCCGATCGGTTCGCCGGCGAGAACCGATTGACCGGCCTGGGCATAGATAGAGCCCAAGCCTGCCAGAACGATATAGTAGTCATCGCCCGCGCTTAGGATCAATAGTCCGTTATATGTATTAAAGTCTCCGGCAAATTCCACGCGCGCATCAAAAGGCGCGACAACTTGCCCGCCCGCGCGGGTCCGCAGGCGCAAACCTTCTATCGGGTCTCCGTTTTCATCTGCCTGCCCGAAGCGCAGCACAATAGGCCCTTCGACAGGCGGCCGCAGCTGTCCACGGCTATCGGCAAAGCGCAGGGTTTCAATCGGCGCCATAGGGGCCCGTGCCACGACCAGCCCGTCTTCAGGGCGCAAGGCCGGGGCCGGAATATCATCACTGCGGATCAACCGGCGCGGATTAAAGCGGGGTGAAATTTCCGTCATGCCCCGCAATGTGGCGAGCAATTGCCGCAAGGAACGGGCTTGCGCCCCGGCGGTGGCGGCCACATCTGCCAGGCGTTCCGCTTCACCGCGGCGTTGGGCTTCCAGCTGACGGCGTGCTTCCAGCAGACGGCGAATGTCGGCTTGTTGCCGGCCAAGCGTTTGTTCGGCTTCGCCCAACTCACCGCGCTGCACTTCCAGCGCGTCTCGCACGCTGCGCAAACTTTCCAGCTCCCGGGACAGGGCTTCGGCACGGAACTGTAGCTCGGGCGTAATGCTGGCCAACAAGCTGGCGGCGCGCGCCGCTTCTTCGGCTTCGCCCGGCGCGGTCGCGAGCGCCGGCGGCGTGCCACGTTCGATGCGCTGCAGAGCCGCCAGGACATCGATGAGTACGTCCCGATCTGCCAGCAGGCGGTCAAGGATCTCTGTTTCCTCACGCCGCAGCTCAGTTATCCGGTCTTCGATCTCTAGGGCCGTTTGTTCGCTGGCTGTGACCTGGCTGGCCGCGTTGACCAGCCGGTCCTGCAGCGCGGCGATTTCGGCGGCCAGCTCATCGGCTTCGCGTTGGGCGGCAGCGGCTTGCTCGCTGGCCTCCTCGGCTTCTTGTTCCAGCCGCGCAGCATCGGCCGCCTCGGGAGGCGGATCAGCGGCGCTTTGCAGCGCCAGAACAAGAGCGATTGGCCACATATTGCCTAATCCCGGTGATAGGGCGCGCCCGATAGAATCGAGACCGCCCGGTAAAGCTGTTCCGCCAGCATGGCCCGCACCAGCATGTGCGGCCAGACCAGCTTCCCAAAGGATAGAACCAAATCGGGCGATCGAAAGGCCGTGCGATCAAGGCCATCGGCCCCGCCAATCACGAAGGCCGCATCGCGGATGCCGTCATCACGCCAGCGGGCCAGTGTGAAGGCAAATTCGCGGGACGTCAGCGCCTTGCCACGTTCATCGAGCAGGCACAGCGCTGCGCCGTCCGGGACTTTGGAAGCCAGCGCAGCAGACTCCGAGGCTTTATCGCGGAAATTCCGGGCATCGATTTGGGTTTCAGTGAGCGGGCCCAAAGCGAGCGAAGCGCCGCCTGCGCGGATACGCTCGGAATACTGGTCAATCAGATCACGTTCCGGGCCGGATTTCAGCTGCCCTGAAGCGATGATCCGGAACTGCATGGAAAATCAGGTCGCGGCCTGATCCGGATCGACAGACCAGAGCCGTTCAAGATTGTAGAAGGTGCGCACTTCCGGGCGGAAGAGGTGCAAAACCACATCGCCGGCATCAATCAGCACCCAGTCGGCCGCTGACAAGCCCTCCGCACGGGCCCGGCCTTGACCGGACTCTTTCAAAGCTCGCAGAACATGGTCAGCGACTGCGCCGACATGCCGGTGCGAGCGCCCGGAGGCGATGATCATGTAATCGGTGACCGAGGATTTCCCACGCAAATCAATGGAAAGGATCTCTTCCGCCTTGTCGTCTTCAAGCACTTTCAGGATCAGGTCTTGAAGGGCTTCACTCGAAGCGCCGTCATCCTTGATAATGACGGGGGCGGTATCGGCGGCCTTGGCCGGCCGGTCGGTTTGCGTGTTCAGTGGTCTGCTCCTGTTTCAAATCAGCTGCAATGGACTCTATCACACAGTTTCCGCACGTTCGAGCCAGTAGAGTGTGAAATACTCCCGATCATCACTCCATTGCGCCGAAACCGACAGGCCCGCAGCCTTTGCCAGGGCATGAAAGCGGTCGATCGTGAACTTGTGAGAGTTTTCAGTGTGCAAGCTTTCACCGGCCTCCATCGAAAACCTTCGCCCATCCACCGAAAAAGTCAGACTACGCCGCGCGACCAGATGCATTTCCACCCGGGCCTTTTCCTCATTCCAGAGTGCCTTGTGGGCGAAGGCTTCGACATCAATGTCGCCGTCAAGCTCGCGATTGATCCGCGATAAGAGGTTGAGATTGAAATCGGCGGTAATGCCGCCTGTATCGTCATAAGCGTTTTCAAGTATCTGTGCCGATTTCACCCGGTCGGCACCGATCAACAGCGCATCGCCCGGCCGCAGCCAGCTGCGGTAGGTTTCCAACAGCGCCTGCGCTTCATCCGGTTCGAAATTGCCAATCGTAGAGCCCGGAAAAAACACCAGACGTTTGCCGTCGGGTACCGGGTAGTCATCCAGCGGGACCGGTTGCGTGAAGTCCGCACAGATCGCGCCGACGGACAGCCCCGGAAAGCGCGAGGCGAGATCTTCACAGGCCGCAATCAGATGTGTTTTCGAGATATCCAGACCGACATATCCTGCCGGATTATCCAACGCGTTCAAAAGCTTGTCGATCTTGACGCTGGAACCGGATCCGGGCTCGATCACCACTGCGCCGGGACCGGCCCGTTCCGCAATTTCACCGGCAATGGCATCAAGAATGCCCAACTCGGTCCGGGTGACGTAATAGTCTTCGGTATCCGTAATATCGTCAAAAAGGGCTGACCCGCGCGCATCATAGAAATGCTTGGGCGGGATGGATTTCTGGGGCTTCGACAAGCCGTCCAGCACATCATCCAGAAACCTGGATTTTGGCGGATGAAGGTCCTTGAAGAAAGACAGCGTGCCCTTCGGGCTCGGCTCTGTCATGGAATTACTCGGCATTGGCTGACGGCTCAGGCGGGCGGTTTGCTGCGAAGCAGCGTCGACGATTCCGTATGTAAGGGTTCTGTCAGATAGGTCCACCCCGGCGCATCCTGGTGCGCAAGCACTGCCGCATGGCCTTCTTTCACGCGGTGGCGGGCCATTTGCCGGGCAGCGGGCGCCAGCCTGGCCCGGATCGGGTCTTGCGGGCGGGCAATGATCGCGATTGGCATGGCTTTCGCGATATCGCGCCAGCGGTGCCAACGATGAAACTGCCTTAAATTATCGGCGCCCATGATCCACACGAAGCGGACACGCGGATAGCGCTGCGACAGCACTGCGACCAGCTCGGCTGTTGTGTAGATGCCCGCCCGATGCTCGATATCCGAAATGACCATGCGGGGCGCGCTGGCGGCTTCCCGCACGGCGATATAGCGGCGCAGGAAGTCCCCGGCTTTCCGGTGTTTCAACGGGTTTTGCGGCGAGACGATCCACCACACACGATCCAGCGACAAATGCCGCAGGGCGGTATGGGCAACATGCAAGTGGCCGGCATGAACCGGGTCAAAACTGCCGCCGAACAGGCCCACCGTCATTCCTGGTGTTAGCGCTTCGCCTTTCAGGGGCGGGGCGCGGCGGCCGCGCCGGATGGCGGCGGCGAACCGGACCGGAGGTTTATGGCGTGTCACGGCGTCCAGCTTCCTTCGCCGTCTTCGTCTTCCGGATCCGGCCGGGCCTCAGCCTCCCGCTTGGACTTGATGTTGTCCCAGACAGCAAACAGAGCGTCGCGGACACCGTCGCTGCTCGCCCCAGACACTGTCAGGACCGGCCTTCCACAGGCGGCTTCCAGTGCGTCTCGTTTTTCCGGCAGCTCGTCTTCGGGCACTGCATCAATCTTGTTCAGCGCGACAATCTCCGGCTTGCCAGCCAGTCCCGCTCCATAGGCTTCCAACTCCTTGCGCACGGTGACATAAGCCTCCGCCACATCCTCCTGCGTGCCGTCCACGAGGTGAAGCAGTGTCGCGCAGCGTTCGATATGTCCCAGGAAGCGGTCACCAATACCGGCGCCTTCATGCGCGCCTTCAATCAGGCCCGGAATGTCCGCGATCACAAAGCGTGCATCTGCGGCCAGATCAACCGCGCCCAGATGCGGATGCAGCGTCGTGAACGGGTAGGCAGCGATTTTCGGATGCGCGCGGCTGACGGCCGACAGGAAGGTCGACTTCCCGGCGTTGGGCAGACCGACCAGACCCGCATCCGCAATCAGTTTCAGGCGCAGCCAGATCCAGCGTTCCA
This sequence comes from Hyphobacterium sp., assembly GCF_965228115.1. Lineage (GTDB taxonomy): Bacteria > Pseudomonadota > Alphaproteobacteria > Caulobacterales > Maricaulaceae > Hyphobacterium. The sequence goes on from NZ_OZ245794.1 coordinate 2,165,134, forward strand.
CGCCGGGTTCGCCTTTCTGAGCATGGCGCGGGGCCTGATTGGTGGCAGATTTGAAGAACGCATTGCCCTTGCCGCCGCGCCCGCCCTCCATCAAAAGGACGCGCTCGCCCGGCTCGGTGAGATCCAGCAAAACGGATTCGCGATCTTCATCGAGGATCTGCGTGCCGACGGGCAGTTTCAAAACCACATCCTTGCCAGCGGCACCGGTGCGGTTGGACCCAGCCCCGCCATCGCCCTTGGCGGCCTTGAAGTGCTGCTGGTAGCGATAATCGATCAGCGTATTCAGGCCCTCGACGGTCTCGGCCCAGACATCACCGCCCTTACCGCCATCGCCGCCATCCGGGCCGCCAAATTCGACATATTTCTCCCGCCGGAAGCCGACGGCCCCGTTGCCGCCATCGCCCGAGCGGATAAAGATTTTTGCCTGATCAAGGAATTTCATGGCGGTGACTTATCCGAGGTTTCTCTCCATGTCCAAGCTCTCGGCATAATCCATCCGGCCCATGCAGAATAGCCGCGTTGTTTCACCGGTATATATGAAGCCGAGTTTTTCCAGAACGTGCCCCGATACCGGGTTATCACGGAAGTGACCAGCCATGAGGCGTTTTGCGCTCAGATCAGCGGTCGCCGCGCGGCAAAGCGCAGACACGGCCTCCGTGGTCAGCCCCTGGCGGCGATGATCTGCGCCCATCCAATAACCGATTTCCCAGTCAGAGCCTTCGCCATATCGCTGGAACAGCCCGCAACAGCCGATCAAGCGATCAGAGCCCTTGTCGGCAATCGCATAGTTGCGGGCCGGTGTTTTTCCGTGCGCCGCCCGGCTCATCAGCACAAACATCTCGGCATCATGCTGGGAGTAGGTCTGCGGCAGGCGCGCCGTATTGCGGGTGATCTCACTGTCCTGGCAATGCCGATGAATATCGGCGGCATCGCGAAATTCCAGCGGCCGCAGGATCAACCTGTCAGTTTCAATCCGGTCTCGCATTGGATGGCTCCGGAGGGGCAAAGAAAAAGGGGAGGCGGAACCCGCCTCCCCTTGAAATCTTTTACGCCGGTTCCGCCCATGGGTGGGGCGGTCCGGGTCTGTCCGGCTGCCCTATTTGGCCTCGTCCATCGGGACGACGGAGGCAAACATCTTGCCGCCGGATTTCTTGGCGAATGCCACACGGCCGCCGGTCAGCGCAAAGAGGGTGTGATCCTTGCCCATGCCGACATTGTCGCCCGGATAGAATTTGGTGCCGCGCTGACGCACGATGATGTTGCCCGGAACCACTTCCTGGCCACCGAATTTCTTCACGCCAAGGCGCCGGCCTTCTGAGTCGCGCCCGTTACGGGATGAACCGCCTGCTTTTTTATGTGCCATGGATTAGTCCTCTGACTTCTTCGCGGCGGGCTTTTTGGCCGCAGCTTTTTTCGGGGCTGCTTTCTTCGCAGCAGGTTTCTTTGCAGCGGCTTTCTTGGCCGGTGCTTTTGTCTCGCCCTCAGCCTTTTTCGCCGGCGCTTTCTTCTTGGCGCCCGGCTCGATGATCTCGGCGATTTTCAGCTTCGAGAACCACTGGCGGTGACCAGCCTTGCGGCGGTAGTTCTGACGGCGGCGCTTTTTAAAGACGATGACTTTCTTGTCGCGCGCATTTTCGACAAGCTCGGCAACTACCGAGGCGCCTTCAACACGCGGCGAACCCACGGTGACGCCCTTGTCACCGCCCAGCATCAAAACCTCTTCGATAACGATGTTATCGCCGGCCTTGCCTTCGAGTTTTTCGACGGAGATCTCGTCGCCCGGGGCGACGGTATACTGCTTGCCGCCAGTCTGGATGACTGCGAACATGATAATTTCCTTTCTGCAACAGGACTTTACGCCTGCTCTTTTTCTTCCCCACCTGTCCCGGCGGGCGTTGTGAACCGGGCTTTTGCCCGAAGGAGCGCGGGACATACCCTTAATGATGCGGAAAAGTCAACGCCAAAAGCGCAATCGGGCCAGGGTGCCGCCTGTGTTTACGCGGAATGTTCCGGCGTTATGGTCAAGAGCAATTGGGGCAAGACCACAAAGGGGGAGATCATGATCAATCGGGCAGGGATGAGCCTGGGCGCTGTGGTATTTTTGATGGCCTGCAGCCCGGCCATAGAGGACGAGGCGCATCCGCCCCTCAGCTGGCCAGACCCCCGGCCCGGCGTGGTGGAGGACCGGTTCGCCAATCTGGCGCTCAGCTGTGTGCATCAGGAATTCCCCAACAAGATCAGCCATGTTCTGCAAAGCGCAGAAGATGCCAGAACCCCAAGCGAGCTTTATCCCGCCTTCTATGGCTGTTTTGACTGGCACTCGTCGGTGCATGGACATTGGCTGCTCACCCGTATTCTGGCGACCGATCCTGAGACTCCGATGCGCCCGGCGATCGAGACCGCTCTGGCGCGCAGCTTCACCGAAAGTAATATTGCCGGAGAGGTGGCCTATTACACGCAAGCAGGCCGGGCCTCCTTCGAGCGGCCTTACGGGCTCGCCTGGTTCCTCCAACTCGTGGCCGAACTGGAAGAAAGCGGCGATCCGCTGCAAACGGAATGGCGCGAAACCTTGCGGCCGCTGGAAGATGAAATTGTCGCGCAGATTGAAGCCTGGCTGCCCAATCTGGTCTATCCGATCCGCTTGGGCACCCATGCCCAGACAGCCTTCGCCTTTGGGTTGATGATCGATTATGCGCGTACCGTCGGCAATGAGCCGCTGGAGGACTTGCTGGTTGAGAAATCGCTCGCCTTCCATGAAGCCGATATCAACTGCCCGCTCGCCTATGAGCCCTCGGGCGAGGATTTTCTCTCCCCCTGCTTGATGGTTGCCGATCTGATGCGGCGCGTAATGGCTCCCGAGGTTTATTCGGCCTGGCTAGGCGAGTTCCTGCCGCAAATCCCGCAGGATGGAAGTTCAGACTGGCTGGATGTGGCGGTGGTGCTCGATGCGACCGATGGCAAGCTGGTGCATCTTGATGGACTTAACCTGTCGCGGGCCTGGGCCCTCGAAGGCATTGCGTCGGCCCTGCCAGACGAGGATCCGCGCCGGGCGGCCATTCTGGCCAGCGCGGTCATCCATGCTGAAGCCGGTATCGCTTCGGTTTCTGACGCGCATTATTCCGGCAGCCACTGGCTCGGCAGTTTCGCGACCTATCTGACCACACAGCGCGGCCTTTAGGTCAAAAGAGTAGGAGTGCCGGAGGGGTCGCCCCGCACTGGGCTTGCCCAGCGCGTAACGCTTGATTTTGTTCGACCACTCCTGTTTAACGCGGGTCCCCGCGGAGAGGTGCCGGAGTGGTCGAACGGGGCGGTCTCGAAAACCGTTGAGCGCGCAAGCGTTCCGAGGGTTCGAATCCCTCTCTCTCCGCCACTTTGTTTGCACGACCAGACCTGTCAGCCCGCACGCCAAGCACCTGTAATCAATCGGACGGCCCTCTGCTGTCTGTCACATTCAGCTTGTCCCCATTTCGTCTTTGGATAGATTTCAACCTGGCTCGGGATTTAACCACTCTTGCGCCAGAGTTTCGATTTAGCGCTAAGGGCCCCAATGTTCCGAACGGTTGTGATTTTTCTCGTTACCCTGGGTTTAAGCGCCTGCGTTTCGGTCCCCAACGGATCTCAGGCAGCGCCGGGCACAGCCGTCGATTTCAACTATGCGCTGTCACAGAGCAGCGATGAGCAATTACTGCTCAACATGGTGCGATTGCGCTATCGCGACACGACCCAGTTTTTGCAGATCACCAGCGTGGCCGAAGTTCAGGAATTTGCCACCGGGGCATCGGCAGAAACCGCGTTTTCGCCCATGGGCAATTTTCTGAATGATTTCGGCGTGGGCGGCTCGGCGAGTTATTCGCGCAGCCCGGTGATTTCCATGTCGCCCATGGATGATGCCCAGTTTGCGACGGCCATGTTGACCCCGCTCAGCACGTCCGATCTATATCTGCTGGCGCGCTCGGGCTGGTCGATTGAACGCATCCTGCTGTGCTGTGTCGAGCGATTTGGCGACCTCACCAATTCGCCGCGCGCATCCGGGCCAACACCCGACATTGTCCCGGACAATAGTGCCTTTAGACACTTTACCGAAGAGCTCCGGGCCTATCAGCGCGATGAAAACCTGACGCTGCTCCATACGGGCGAGGATGCGTCCTTGCTGTTCTTCGGGCAGGCCAGGGACGACTTGCCGGCGATCGCCTCGCGCTTTGGCGCTGCGTTTGATGGCAACCGCTTGCCGCTTCGCCTGCTGGCCGAAACTGACCGCGAAGGCATCCAGCTTCAAACCCGGTCCATCCTCGGCACGCTTTATCTGCTTTCGCACAATATTGACGTGCCAGCCTCTCATAATGCGGCGGGCCTGACCACCAATGCCCAGCCGGTCTCCAGCGAAACACCGGACTGGAACACCTTCCTGGACGGCATTTTCCGGGTGCACAGCGGCCCCGACCGCCCGGATCAGGCCTTCGTCGCGGTCGAACATCGCGGATACTGGTTCTGGATTGATGACGCGGATCTCAGCTCGAAAACCACGTTCAACCTGGTCAGCTATCTGATCCGGCTGAAATCCGTCACCGGCAGTAATGTTCCGGTACTGACGCTGGGTGTCGACTAGGCCTGACACGCCGATCTGGGTGCCGGGGTGTCCGCATTAAAGCGCCGGCTGAAGAGCGTGAAGAGAGGATAAACACCTGACAACCGGCGGCTTGGTCTGCGCATCCATAGGGCGCCCTCCGCCGCCATCATTTGCGCTTCTAGGCTTTGCGGGTAATCTTGAGGGCAAACCGGTTTTTCGCCGGGTGCGTGGGGAGAGTTTAAAAATGAAATCGGGTGTTATTGCGGTATCGGCGTTGCTGCTGAGCGCAGCTTCTGGCTGGGCTCAGGAAGAGGTTGTCCAGGCCCAGGAATCCGCAGAGGTGGCCAATGAGGCCGCTGAAGCAGTTTCCATCGAAGAGGTGGTGGCAGACGCGGCCCCCCTCGAACCGGTCGTCCTCGATTGGCCGGTCTCGGACGTCACCGATGTCGTCTGTCCCTTCTCGTTCGATTACGAGCCGGGCGATATGACTTGCGGGTTCATTGAAGTGCCGGAAAACCGGACCAACCCGGACACGCGCTTTATCCAGTTGCTTTATGTGCGGATTGCCTCGACGGCAGAAGACGAGGCGGAGGTGCGCGCTGATCCCGCCATTTATCTGACCGGCGGGCCGGGTGTCATGCTCGAAACCTATGCCGATCGTCTGCGCGAACATGACATTCTGGAACAGCGGGATCTTTATATCCTCGAACACCGCGGCATCGGTAACTCCGGCGATTTCTGCGAGTATTTCGATACCGTCCGCCGCGATCTGGCGTGGGGGGACACCATTGATGAAGCGGCGCGCAATCAGGCGGAACGCATGCGGGAATGCTTCCGGACCGCTGCCGCTGCGGGCGTCGATCTCGCCGCGTATAGCACCGTTGAAAACGCCCGCGATGTACGTTCCCTGCGGCAGGCGCTGGGATATGAAGACTGGAATGTCTGGGGCATTTCCTATGGCTCTACCCTGGGCCAGATGGTGCTGCGGGAGGATGCCGAGGGCACTCGCGCCATGGTCATTGATGCCATTGCGCCGCTGGATATGCTCGAGCTGATGCGCATCGGGCGCTGGGTGAATGTGGCGCTCGACAAGATTTTTGAAAGCTGCGCGGATGACGCGGTCTGCGACGGTTTGCGTCCGCGTCTCGATGCGGCCATTGCCCAGATGCAGGAAAACCCGGTCGTGGTGGAAGTGGACAATCCGGAAGTCTATCCGGATGGCCAGGTGCGGTTTGGTCCGGAATTGCTGCTCTTTCCGGCTTTTTCGATGATGTATGAGCAGAGCGCGCATCCGGCGATCCCGGCCGTCACCGAATTCATGGTCAGGGCTGTCGAGAATCAGGATCAGCGGGTCTTTGAGCTGATCGCCAATGGGGATCTGGGCGGAGGAACGGGATTTTCTGCCGGCATGGCAAATGCCATTCGCTGTAATGACGGTTTCCATGCGTCCGCGGCAGAAGTGGCCGCCGACGATCTGGCGGAAAACCCCGAATTTGCCGGCACCGGCTTTATCGAAAGTTCGGCTTATGTCGCCCAGGTTTGCGTGGACGAAGGCCTGTCGCCTGCCAATTACGGGATGACGCAAAGCGACCGGCCCGTGCTGGTCGTCAATGGGGCCTGGGACCCGGTCACGCCTCCGGAAATGGCGCATCAGATCATGCCGGGCCTTACCAATGCACGGTATATCGAGGTGCCTTTTGCCGGTCATGGTCCGACCCGCTCGGAGCCGGAATGCGCCGGACCCTTCCTGAATGCCTTCTTCGACAATCCCGATCCGCAGGCAGCAGATGCCAGTTGTTTTGAAACCGTCGTCCCGGAACCGGAATTTGTTTCGCTCTATCAGACTGATGCGATTATCCGCGCCGGGCTGATTGCGGTCGACGATCCAGCCAACCTGGCTCCTGCCGGAGCGTGGGCGGGCGTCTCGCTCTTTGTGCTTCTGCTTTCGGCCTTCATCTATCCGCTTGCCTTCCTCGCCCGATTGATCGGCCGGCGTCCTGCAGGCGAGATGCATGCGGCCACCGGCGGAGCCCGCTGGCTGGCCTGGGGCGCAGCGCTGACCGGCCTCGCCTTCCCGGCGCTAATGGGGTTGGCTGGCTACAAGGCTTTCGACATTTCCGAATTCGCGATTGTCGCGGGCCTGTCAAAGGGACCGGCAATGCTGGGGGCGTGGCTCGGTCTCGCGTCCGGTGTGCTCGGCCTGTTGGCCTTGATCCAGATCTTCCGGTCAAGAGCGAGTGGCTCCGTGCGGATCGGCACGCTGACAGGGGTGGCGCTGACCGGGCTGGCCGCTGTTTCGCTGATGGTCTTTGCCTTCGTCTGGGATCTGTCACCCTTCTAAGGGGTGAAAGCTGGCACGCTGCTTAACGCTCGAGGAATTCGAGCGTGGCAGCCAGAACGCGGTCGGGGGCTTCCCATTGCGGGTAGTGCCCGACATCGTTCAGCCGGATGATATCTGCGTCCGGAACAAGCGCCGCATAGGCATCTGCCAAATGCCCGCCGGAAACCGGGTCCAGCACGCCATTGATCAGGCGCTGGGGCACGATCGCACGTTCCAGCACGCCCACCCAGCGGTCCTTGTAATCGCGCCGATCCTGCATGTAGCGGATCAGCTTGTGGCCCAGCCGATGGCCGTTCTTATGGGTCATCAATTGCCAGAACTGATCGAGCTCGTCCTTGTCGGGCTGGGTGTCCGGCCCGAAAACCGCGCTGAAGGATTTTCCGAACCGACGTCGGGAGAGCAGCTGTGAGATCAGCGGCCCTAATGGACCTTCCAGCAAATGCTGGATCAGCCGGGGGCGGTGTTCGCCCGGGATCAGCCCGCCATTGAGGTAGACCACCGAGTTGATAACCGGCCCCGCTAGCCCCTCTTCCTGCCGGGCCAGCAATTCTTGCGCGACGGACACACCATAGTCATGAGCCAGAATGTCATAGGCATGAATGCCAAGTTGCCCGAGCAGCTGCGAATGCAGATCGGCTTGTTGCATCAGATCATAGGTATGGTCGCGCGGCTTGTCGGACAGGCCAAATCCCAGCATGTCCAGCGCGATCAATTTCCGCCCGCTGTCCAGTAGAGGCGCCCACATCCGCGACCAGTCCCAACTGGCCGTTGGAAAACCATGAATCAGGACAAGCGGCTTTCCGCTACCGGCTGTCCAATAGGCAATCCGCCCGTGCGGGCCGTCCATCCATTGCGCGTGGTTGCGCCAGCTATCAAAATCAGAAGCAAAATCTGTCATGTCGGGAGTTATGCGTCAAAGCGACGGCGCGGCAAGCTTGCGCTGAACCCAACCATCATTAGCTTTGGGCCAAATAAACTCCGGAGGGGCAGTCATGCCGGCATGGGCATTGGAAATCGACAAGGCAGATATCCGCAAGGCCGAGATCATTGAAGTGCATCCCGAAACGCTGGGAGAGGGCGAAGTCCGGCTCAAGCTCGACCGGTTTGCCTTGACGGCCAATAACATCACCTATGCCGCTTTTGGCGAGGTGATGCGGTATTGGGACTTTTTCCCGGCCAGCGCATCGAACAAAGGCCGGTTACCCGTATGGGGGTTTGCCGAAATCACCGAGAGCCGGCATCCGGCGCTGGGGGTCGGCGAACGCGTGTATGGTTATTTTCCAGCGGCATCTGAACTGGTGGTTCAAGCGGATAAAATCACGCCGGCAGGTTTCATTGACGTAAGTGCTCATCGTGCCGAATTGGCGGCGCCGTATAATCGCTATGTTCGATGTGCGGGGGACGCCGCATATTCGGCCAGCCACGAAGCCGAACAAATGGTGTTGCAGCCCCTCTTTCTGACGGGATGGCTTCTGGCGCGATATCTCAACGCGGAAAAGGGCTTTGGTGCCGAGCAAGTCTTCCTGACGAGCGCGTCGAGTAAAACCGCGATCGGAATGGCGAAATGCCTGCGCGATGAAAACCCGGCCGGCGTTGAGGTCGTGGGGCTGACCTCGCAAGGCTCCCGGGATTTCGTGGAGAGGCTGGGCCTCTATGACCGCGTCGTGACGTATGCGGATATTCCGGAGCTTTCCCTAGGGACAGCGTCCGCCATTGTCGATTTTGCGGGCAATGCGGACATCAATCGTGCGCTTCACCAACGCTTGGCACGAGATCTCACGGTGAATATCCGCGTCGGCGGAGCCCATTGGGAAGACAGCACGCCCGCACCAGACCTGCCCGGACCAAAGCCCAGCTTCTTTTTCGCACCGGACCATGTGCAAAGGGTGATTGCCGAGCTCGGCGCTGGTGGATTTCAATCCGCCTATGGTCAGTCCTGGCTCGACTTTGCTGGTCGTGCAAAATCCTGGCTGACTTTCCGCGAGTTCAACGGTGCGGACGCCTGCCTCGATATCTACAACAAGCTCATTGCCGGGGACGCCATGGCCCGCGACGGGCTTGTCATTTCCGCATAGAAAAAGGCCACCGGCGAGTGCCGATGACCTGTTTTCATCCCCGTTCAACGGCTAGCAGGTACCAGAGACCTGACAGGGCGGTTCAATCGTCCGTTGCATATGCCGGGTAGCTTCCTGAGCGTCTGCGTGTTGATTGTCCCACTCCGCCTGAGTCATGCAAATGCGGGTATGGAAGCGGGTTCCGGTTTGCCGAACCCGGCGGCAGACTTCTGCGTCCGGATCAACAGCCTCGGTCGCTCCGTCTTGCATCTCGGATGTGGGCATGGCCGCGCTGGCGGTTTGTTGCGGAACAGCGCTGGCGCTTTCCTCACTGGTGGTTGCGCAAGCTGTAAGAAACAGGCCAGCAACCGCAATCAATAAAAATCTGTCCATCTTTTTTCCTCCCAACCAGAGAGGAATATGCCGGTCCGGCCTTATTGTGTCTATTCACGCCTGCGTGACGGGGGTCGGACGCTGACCCTTGAAGCTGGTTTTCACCCAACACAAAGCTGGTGCGACAGTCAGGTGTTAGCTGAATCAAAAAAGCCACCAGCGGCTGCCAGTGGCTTTTCCGAGAGAATTGAATTGATCGTTAGCAGGAGCCTGACACGCCGCAATTTGGTTCGATATTGCGTTGCATCACACGAGCCGCTTCCGATGCGTCTTCTTGTTGCGCATCCCATTCCGCCTGCGTCATGCAGACGCGGGTCTGGAAGCGGGTACCGGTTTGCTGAACCCGGCGGCAGATTTCGGCATCCGGATCGACGCCTTCGGTTGCTCCGTCTTCCGAACTCATGGTCGCGCTTGCCGTTTGTTGCGGCATGGCATTGGCGCTGTCGCTGGTGGTCTGGCATGCGGCGAGCAGAAGGCTGGCACCACCAATCAAAAGATACTTGTACATATAATCGACCCTTCAAGTTGATCGCGGAATTAAACATCATGACCGGATCGTGTACAGACCAAAATTGCCGCTTAACAGAAATAACAAGAAAGCGCGCCGGGCGGACCCGGCGCGCTCTTTGATACGCTTGGATTGATGGTGGTTTAGTGATCGCCCTGGATGATCAGCGTCACATTGCCGTTTCCGCGCTGACGCAGATGGGCATTATTGCCATTGCCGACCTGGATGACCGCGCCGGCATTATTGGAGCCGGCCTGATCGGTCAGGGCCGAATTGTTCGAACCCATCTGATAGATGCCCGACAGATTGTTCCGGCCCGTCTGAACAGCGGTGGCACCATTGTTAAAACCCCGCTGGCCAATCACCGCATCATTGCGCTGACCGTATTGATCGACATAGGCGTCATTATACCGGCCTTGCTGAGCCACCGTCGTTCCGTTGCGCGCGCCATCCTGCATGATGAGGATGTGCTGGCGGTATCCGTCCTGGGACAGTACAGCCCGGTTGCGCGTACCGTATTGCCGGCCTGCGACTTCATTCTGGATGCCGTACTGATTTACCGACACGTGATTGCGGCGGGATTGCGCGTCAGCCGCACCGGCCAGACCAACAATCGAAGCAGCGGCGAGGCTGCTGGCGATAAGCATACGAAGTTTCATTTTGTTTCTCCTGTCAAACGGCCGGGGCGGAATTGCTTGACCGGCATGAGGAGAGATCTAGCGCCCTGCGGCTGAGCCATTCCTGATCGCGTTATTCACAATGAATTCAGGTAGATGAATTGGTTAGCGAAAAAAACGCCCGGGCAAGCCCGGGCGCGTGAAGGGTCAGGAGGGAGAAAGGGCTTAATAGCCGAAGCGCGATCGCGCCGGTGCCAGATTGCGATAGGTATCGCTGCAAACAAGCCGGCCGGACTGGTCATAGACGCGCAAGGTCGCTTGCAGGCTGACATCGCGGCCATAGACGCCGTCATTCCAGCCTTCATTGGCGATGCGGACACCGCGCGGGCGTTCCGGTCCAAAGGCCGGTGCGCCGGCATAGCTGGTCGACAGCGAGGCCTGACTCAACAGGGTCGGGCCCCAGCCCCGTGACCGGAAAGGACCGGCTTGCGACAGGTCCAGCGTGCCGGTCGGGCGGATTTGATAGGCTTCAAGCTCATAAAAGCCCGAAAAACCCGGTGCCGCGGTCGCGGTCATCAATCCACTGCCATCGCGGGAGTTTGAAACCGTGAGCTGGCAAAGGCCGGGATCATAGCGCGCTTCGGCGGCGCCGACGCTGATGGCGGCCAGGGCTGCTGCGGAAAGCAGGGATTTAAGAGCAATGTTAGACATGGGCCGCACTCCTTTTTGCGTTGCGGGTGATCGATTGAAGTTGACCTTAATTCCCGGCATCTGAGGCAAAGCTGACATGCGCGTTCAGCTGGCGTTTATCTCGTGGCCAGCCGCAAGAAGGGCTGGCCTTGAACAGCGTTCACTCTAATCTCGCCTCAGGTTCGATTGGGGAGAGTACCGTGGCGGAACTGGATCGTTTGTATGAGGCCAAATCCTGGGGCGATCGTGCGGCCCAGCTTGGCATTCTGGCCGAGCTACGCGCCAACAGCCCGGTCCATTTCCACCGGAAAGAAGGCTATATCGATCTTTGGCATGTCACCCGCCACGCTGACATTTTCGAAGTCGAAAAAAGCACGGGTAGCTTCATCGTCGAACCACGCATGGTGTTGATGCCGACCGAGCGCGAAGAAACCCTGAAAGGTTTCACCGGCGGTACGGTGCACATTATCAAAAGCCTGGTTTCGATTGATCCGCCCGAACATCCGCCCTTGCGCATGCTGACGCAAGGCTGGTTCATGCCCAAAAACCTCGCCCGGCTTAAAGGCGCAATGGAAGCCTCCGCCGAGACCGCGCTGGAAAAATTGGCCGCTTCGCAGGGAGCGTGTGACTTCGCTCAGGACATTGCGCTGGAATATCCACTCCGCGTCATCATGGCAGCCATGGGCATCCCGTCCGGGGATTATCCGAAAATGCTCCAGCTGACGCAGGAGCTGTTTTCACCCGAAGACCCGGATGTCGCTGCCGATGAGAAATCCCAGGATGAGATTACCCAGGGCATTATCAACACTTTCATGGAGTTCTACGCGTATTTCACGGCGCTAACCGCAGACCGCAAAGCCAATCCGCGTGATGACCTTGCCAGCGTCATTGCCAACGCCCGGATTGATGGCGAACCCATCGGCGAGGCAGAGCAACTGGGATATTACATCATCACCGCGACGGCTGGGCATGACACGACGAGTTTCTCCTTGTCAGAAGCTATCTGGCATCTGGCGCAGAACCAGGACGTCTTCGCTGAATTGAAAGCCGACCCGGCCGGTATGGCACCGAAGATCGTCGAGGAATCAATCAGGCTGGCGTCTCCCGTGCGCCATTTCCTGCGGACGGCAACCGAAGACATCACGATTGGCGGTCATGACTTTAAAAAGGGTGACACGCTGATGCTCTGGTTCCCGTCGGGCAGCCGGGATGAGGCGGTTTTTGAAGATGCCAACACGTTCAACCCGCATCGGGATATGTCGACCCGTCATGCCTCCTTCGGGCATGGCGCGCATATCTGTCTGGGCATGCACCTGGCGCGGCAGGAAAACGCGGCCTTCCTCTCCAAGATGGCAGAACAGGTAAAGTCCATAGAGCTGACGGGCGAACCGGAGTTCAATCACTCCCACTTTGTCGGCGGCATCAAACACCTGCCGGTCAGGGTGGAGCTGGAATAGCTAGGCGGGAAACCGCTCATCCAGCCAGGCGCGTGCGCGCTTTCCGGCCATCCGGCCTTCAGGCAGCAAGGGCTGGAACATGGCAAAGTCATGCCACATGCCTTCCCAGATCTCGCAGGTCGCATCGACGCCCGCTTCGCTCATGCGCGATTCCAGGCGCACACTGTCATCTAGCAAGACTTCATCCGAGCCGGTCTGGATCAACGTCGGGGGAAAGCCCGCAAAATCGGCAAAGAGCGGTGAAATTTCCGGCTGGGCCGGGGCCATGTCTGGCGCGTACAGCTTGACCGCTTCTGGCAGCCAATGCCCCTGCAGCATTGGATCGACCTCATTCTTGGTCTGAGTGCTTGTTCCGGTGACCGTCAGATCACACCAGGGCGAAAACAGGATCAGCGCATCTGGCAGAGGCCGACCCTTGGCTTTCAGCCGCGTCGTCAGCGCAAGCGCCAGACCGCCTCCGGCAGAATCCCCCGCCACAATCAGCGGACCGTCCATGCCCTCCCGCAGGGCGTCATAAGCGGCTTCACAATCTTCCAGCCCGGCGGGAAAAGGATGCTCTGGTGCCAGGCGATACGTATTTGAGCGGATCTTGATATTCAACGCGGCAGACAGTCTCGAAACAAACGGGCTGTGGCCATGGGGCGAGCCCCGGCAATAGCCACCGCCATGAATGTAAAGCATCTGGCCGGGACGCGGCGTTTTCGGGCCAAACACCAGCGCATCCCGGCCGGCCAGTTCGACATCGGCTTTCACGACCGACTTTTCCAGTGGAATGCGGTCGCCCGCTGCGGCCAGCATCTTGCGCCCGACCTCCATCTCCACATTCGGGCTCAGCGCCAGCCCGGCCTTGCGGGCCATATTGCGCGCAAAATGATTGCGCAGGCGCAGACCTGGTCGTTTGGGAATGGTGATGAGCGTCATGGCGGTCCCTGTCTGTTAATCCCGGAAAGATGTGCCGCAGCTGCCAATTTTTCCAGTCGGGATTGATGTTGCCTTGCTGCATCCGCACTATGGCCGCAGAATGCCAATGACAGCTTTCGGTACTGGGCGACTGAATGCCCAACCAATATGGGCTTGAGCATCAAGCGGGCGGGGAACATGCGGCCAATTCAATCGATTTTCATAACTGCGCTTTCAGGCGTGTTGATTTCCTGCGCAGAAGGCGAGCCGCCAGCGCCAAGCCAGCCACGCCTGGTTCAGATCGCGAGTGTTGAAGGTGTTGGACCTCAACGAAATTATGAGTTCGTGGGCCGGATCGAAGCGATTCAGTCTGTGGATTTGTCGTTCCAGGTCGGCGGTCAGCTGGCCGAGCTGCCTGCCACAGACGGGCTGGCGATAACACAAGGTGAGCTGGTAGCGCGGCTTGATCTTGAGGACTTCCGGCGCGCCGAAAGAGAGGCCCGTGTTCAATTGGAGCAGGCCCAGACGGATCTGGAACGCCAGCAAACCCTGTTTGATCGCGGCATTGCATCGGAAGCCGCCCGCGACAATGCGCAGACGCAATACAATTTGCGCCTGGTTGCGCGGGACAATGCCCGTCAAGCCCTGCAGAACGCGACCTTGGAAGCGCCGTTCAGCGGGTTGATCAGCCGTGTTCTGGTTGAGAATTTCACGGTTGTGTCGGCCGGGCAGCCTGTGGCGCGCTTGCAGGATCTCAGCGAGCTGCGTGTCTCCATACCGATTGGTGAGGATCTGGTTGCGACCTTTAACGCTGATGAACTCGTGCGGATCGAAGCCAGCTTTGCTTTCCTGCCGGGTCAGCGGTTCGAACTTGAACCTCGGGAGCTGGTCGCGGAAGCAGACACCGCATCACAAACCTATCGCGGCATACTGGCTCTGCCACAGGACATCCCGGCCAATATATTGCCTGGCATGTCCACGACCGTTTTTGCCGAATTCTCATCTCTGGCGGAATTGCCGGATACGGTTCATGTGCCGGTCAATGCGCTGGGATTTGATTCGGCCGGAGAACCGGTGGTTTTTGTTTATGACTCAGGCAGTGGGATTGTTTCTCGGCGACCGGTTGAAACAGCCGACATCGTCGATGACGAGATCGCAGTAACGAGCGGGTTGGCTGCGGGAGAGCAGATCGTCACCGCCGGTGTTTCGCGCTTGCAGGATGGTATGGCCGTCCGCCCGCTTTCTGAAGTTTACGGCGATCAGTGAGCCAGAAATGAGCACGGCTTCCGCCACACCAGCCCTTTCGCTGGCGCGCCTGTCCATTGAGCGCCCGGTCCTCACCTGGATTATCGTCCTGTTTTGCCTGTTGGGCGGCATCAACGGCTTCTTCAACGTCGGCCGCCTGGAAGACCCGGCCTTCACGATCAAGGAAGCCGTGATCTTCACGGCCTATCCGGGCGCGACCGCCATGGAGGTTGAAGAGGAAGTCACCGAGCAGTTGGAAACAGCGTTACAACAGTTGGCCGAGGTCAGCGAGATCCGGTCCGAATCCTCGCCGGGCATGTCGGAGATCCGCGTCATTATCGACGACACCATTGATGGCGCGCTTTTGCAGGATGTCTGGACACGCGTGAGGGCGCGGGTACGGGACACTCGTTCCGGCCTGCCTCCAGGCGTTGCCGAGCCCCGCGTGTTGGATGATTTCGGCGACACCTATGGGATATTCTACGCGATCACGTCGGAAGGCTATTCGGATGATCTGGTTCGCGAAGTTGCGCGGATGTTGCGCCGTGAACTGCTTGTTGTTGACGGTGTGGCGCAGGTGTCGATCAGCGGCGAACCGGAAGAACGGATTTATGTTGAGATACCCCAGGAGGAGCTTGCCAGCATCGGCGTCTCCTATGAACAGCTCCTTCAGGCCATAGGCAGCGAGAACACGGTTGTGGACGCTGGCGATACGCCCATGGGCGGGCGATATGTCCGGCTCGACATTCCCCAGACCCTTTCTGGCGTTGAGGCGATTGAGAATCTGCTGATCACACCGGCCAATGGGGCTCCGATCCGCGTGTCGGATTTCGCAACGGTTACCCGCGTTTCCAATGAACGGCCCACCACCCTGATCTATCATGACAATCAACGCGCCTTCACGCTGGGTGTGGCCGGTCAATCAGACGCAAATATCGTTGATGTGGGCCGCGCTGTTGAAGCGCGATTGCAAGAGCTTGCGCCCCAGATCCCGCTCGGTTTCGAACTCAATCCGGTCTATGAGCAGCACACTGTCGTCGATCAATCGATCAACGATTTTCTGATAAATCTGGCGATGTCTGTCGGTATCGTCGTCACGGTGCTGATGCTGTTCATGGGCTGGCGCGCCGGGCTGACAGTTGGATCGGTCTTGTTCCTGACGGTTTCGGGCACGCTCTTCTTCATGAACATGTTTGCCATCGAGATGGAGCGCATTTCACTCGGCGCGTTGATCATCGCCATGGGCATGTTGGTCGATAACGCCATCGTCGTGACTGAGGGCATGCTGCTGGGAGTGCAGCGCGGCAAGAAACGGCTGGAAGCGGCTGAAGACGCCGTCAAGAACACCCAATGGCCGCTCTTGGGCGCGACCATAATTGGAATTATGGCCTTTGCAGGAATTGGGCTGTCGCCAGATGCAACAGGCGAGTTTCTCTTTTCGCTTTTTGCCGTGATTGCGATATCGCTGCTTTTAAGCTGGGTACTGGCCGTCACGGTCGTGCCAATGATCGGTTACGCCCTGTTCGAAGCAGAGCGGAAAAAAGCCCGAGCCAGCGGCGAACAGGATGAGGCGTCCATCTATTCCGGCCCGCTGTTTGCAATATACCGCCCCATCCTGGGCCTGGCCCTGCGGGTCCGCTGGCTCTTCCTGTTATTGCTGATTGCCGTGACGATGGTCTGCTATATGGGGTTCGGGCAGGTGCGCCAGTCCTTCTTCCCGGAAACCAATACGCCGATCTTTTTTGTGAACCTGCTCTTCCCGGAGGGCACGGACATCCTCACCACGAATGCTGCCGCGCTGGAAGTCGGTGAGTTCGTTGGGGTTCAGGCCGAGACTGTGCAGCACGATACGTTTGTCGGGTCGGGTGCGACCCGCTTCATGCTGACCTACACGGCCGAACAACCCTCGACGGCCTATGCCCAGCTGATAATCCGCACCGAAAAGATCGATGATATCCCCGCCTTGTCCGCGCGCATTCTGGATCATGTGCGCGGCAATTTCCCGGACATTGAAGTGCGCGCAGATCGCATCATATTTGGGCCGCCAGCGGGCGCCCAGTTGGAATCCCGCTTTGCCGGACCGGACATTCAGGTGCTGCGGGCCTTGGCAGATCGGGCGGTAACTGAGCTATATCTCAACGGGGATGTTATCGACATCCGGACCGACTGGCGAAATCAGACGCCGGTTTTGCGCCCGATGATTATCGACTCTCGCGCTGAAACCACGGGCATCACTCGCGAAAACATCGCTGACATGATGATCTTCGCCACCGAAGGAGGCCGCATCGGCACGTATCGCGAAGGGGAGTCCCTGATCCCCATTATTGCCCGGGCACCGGCCAATGAACGCGAAGGGGCCAGTGATCTGGAAGACCGGCTGGCCTGGAGCCCAACCCAGCGCACCTATGTGCCGATCACCCAGATTGTGTCCGGTTTCGAATTGCAGTCCGAAGAGGCGCTCATCCAGCGGCGGGATCGGGTTCGAACCATCGCGGTTCAAGCCAATCCGCAACCGGGTGAGACAGCCGCTGAAGGCTTTGTACGTTTCCGGCCCGTCCTGGAAAATATCCAGTTGCCGCCCGGTTATTCCATGGAGTGGGGGGGGGAGTTTGAAAGCTCGTCCGATGCCAACGCGGCGCTTGGCAGCCAGCTGCCTTTCACCTTCATCATTATGCTGACGATCTCGTTCCTCCTGTTCGCGAAAGTGCGCCAGCCCCTGATCATCTGGGCCATCGTCCCGATGGCGGTGAACGGCGTTGTCATAGGGCTTCTTGTCACCAATATTGCGTTCAGCTTTACAGCATTGCTTGGCATGCTCTCTCTGTCTGGCATGCTGATCAAGAACGCCATCGTGCTCGTCGATGAGATCGATCAACGCATTGATCGCGGCGACGAGAAATTCGCGGCGGTTCGCGATGGTGCGATCAGCCGCCTGCGGCCCGTTCTGCTGGCGGCGGTCACGACCGTGCTGGGCATGGCGCCGCTTCTGTTTGATGCCTTCTTCCAGGCGATGGCCGTGACCATTATCGGAGGGCTGACCTTTGCCACCATTCTCACAATGGTTGCCGTACCGGTGTTGTATGCCTTGTTTTTCGGTATTCGTCCGGAAGCCGCTAAAGCCTGATTGGAAATTTCGTATCGGGCTGCCTATATCGGCGGCCCCCGCTTGCCTGGAACCACAAAGAGTGGTTTCAAGCGGCTCTTCCTGATGCCTCCAACCGGTAACGATCATGACCCAGTCTTTTCCAACGCTCTCTTCGCCCGTCTCTCTGCCAGAGATCGAGCGGGAAATTCTGGAATTCTGGGATGCCGATAAAACCTTCGAAGCCTCGGTCGAAGAGCGCCCGGAAGATAATCATTTCGTCTTTTATGATGGCCCGCCCTTCGCCAATGGCCTGCCGCATTACGGGCATTTGCTGACCGGTTTCGTGAAGGATGTGATCCCGCGCTTTCAAACCATGAAAGGCAAGCGCGTCGAGCGCCGCTTTGGCTGGGACACGCATGGCCTGCCCGCAGAGCTGGCAGCAGAAAAAGAAATCGGCGTGTCCGGCCGCAAAGCCGTGCTCGATCTGGGCATCGATAAATTCAATTCGGCCTGCCGCACCGCCGTGCTGCGCTATACCGATGAGTGGGAAGAATATATCCGCCGCTCGGCCCGCTGGGTGGACACCAAGAACGCGTACAAGACGCTCGATACGTCCTTCATGGAAAGCTGTATCTGGGCGTTCAAGCAGCTCTATGACAAAGGCCTGGTCTATAAGGATTACCGCGTTGTGCCTTACAGCTGGGCAGTGGAATCGCCGCTGTCGAATTTCGAAACGCGGCTGGATAATTCCTATCGCACGCGCACCGATCCGGCGGTGACGGTTGGCTTCCCGCTAACCGATGGAACTGGCTTGCTGGAAGGCGCGCGCATCCTGATCTGGACGACGACGCCCTGGACCTTGCCGTCCAACCTGGCGGTCGCGGTCGGCGAGGACATCACCTACGCTGTCATGGGCAAGGGCGATGACAAGCTGATCCTGTCGGTCAAAGGGCTGGAAAAATACAAAAAAGAACTCGAAGGCTATGAAAAGCTGGGTGAGGTGAAAGGTGTGGACCTGAAAGGCCTGCACTACACCCCGCCCTTTGATTATTTCATCAATCAGGAAAACGCCTTCCAGGTTCTCTCCGGCGATTTCGTCGAGGATGAAGACGGCACCGCCATCGTGCACATGGCGCCCGGTTTCGGTGAGGATGACCTGAAAGCCTGCCGTGAAGCCGGCATCGGCGTTGTCGTGCCTGTTGACCACACCGGCAAATACACAAGTGCCGTTTCGGATTATCACGGCATGCTGGTGTTTGATGCCAACAAGCCGATCATCCAGCGCCTGAAGGATGAGGGCAAACTCATCCGCCACGATACGATCGACCACAATTATCCGCATTGCTGGCGCACCGACGAGCCGCTGATCTACAAAGCGGTCGAGAGCTGGTATCTGGAAGTCTCCAAATTCCGCGAGCGGATGGTTGAATTAAACCAGCAGATCGACTGGACGCCATCGCACGTCAAAGACGGGCTGTTCGGAAACTGGCTGGCCAATGCGCAGGACTGGAACATCTCGCGCTCTCGCTTCTGGGGCACGCCGATCCCGGTCTGGGCGTCGGATGATCCGAATTATCCGCGCGTCGATGTCTATGGTTCGCTGGAAGAGCTGAAAGCCGATTTCGGCGTCGAGGTCACCGACCTGCACCGGCCTTATGTCGACGAGCTCGTCCGCCCGAACCCGGATGATCCGACTGGTAAATCCATGATGCGCCGGGTCGAAGACGTCTTCGATTGCTGGTTTGAATCCGGGTCCATGCCCTATGCAGCAGTGCATTACCCGTTCGAGAACAAGGACTGGTTTGAAGCCAACTTCCCGGCCGATTTCATCGTGGAATATGTCGCCCAGACACGCGGCTGGTTCTATACGCTGATGGTGCTGGGCACGATGCTATTCGATAGCCCGCCGTTTAAATCGGCGATCTGTCACGGCGTGGTGCTGGATGAAAACCGGCAAAAGCTCTCCAAGCGTCTGCGCAATTATCCTGATCCGCTCGAATTTTTCGACGGCTATGGCTCGGATGTGATGCGCTGGTTCCTGATCTCTTCTCCGGTTCTGACCGGCGGGGATCTTCTGGTGCCCAAGGAGGGCCGCGATGTGGCCGCAGTGCAGCGCGAGGCGATCTCGCCGCTGATCAACGCCTATACCTTCTTTTCGCTGTACGCGAACCTTGAAGACCGGCGTCCGGAACTGGTGACGCAAGCGTCCGATCCGCTGGATAAATACATCCTCACCAAGACGGGTGAGCTGGCTGCGACAGTTGAAGAACGGCTGGAAGCCTATGATGTGCCTGGCGCGTGCCGTGAAACCAAGGCCTTCATGGATGCGCTGACCAACTGGTATATCCGCCGCTCGCGCGCCCGCTTCTGGGGCAGTGAGGGTGAGGCCGCTGATCCAGCCGCGTTTGATACGCTTTACACCGTTCTGGTGCGGGTCTCGCAGGTCGTGGCTCCGCTGATGCCGCTGCTGGCTGAGAAGCTCTACAAGAGCCTGACCGGCGAGCGCTCCGTGCATCTGACGACCTGGCCCACGGCGGACATCTTTCCTCAGGATCATGATCTGGTCGCGGCCATGGACCGCGTCCGCGAGGCCTGTTCGGCGACGCTGGCCGTGCGTGAACGCTTCCGTCTGCGCGTGCGTCTGCCGCTCAAATCGCTGGTTGTCGCCCATCCGGAAGCTGACAGCCTGACCGATTTCGCCGGGCTGATCGCCGATGAGGTAAATGTCCGCGAGGTGGTCTTCGCCGATGATCTTTCCAAATATGGCGAGCTTCAGATGAAGGTGAACCCGGTCATCGGCCGCCGCCTGGGCGCCAAGATGAAGGAGGTCATGGCGGCGTCGCGTCAGGGCGATTTTACCCTCAATGATGATGGCACCGCCGTCGTCGCAGGCGAGACGCTGGGCGCAGAGGATTTCGAGATGCGTCTGGAAAGCGCAGAAGGCACGGCGGCGGAACCGTTCGACAAGGTTGGCGCAGCGGTGCTGGATGTTTCCGTCGATGAAGATCAGGAGCGCGAGGGCCTCGCGCGGGACCTCATCCGCGCCATCCAGAATGCCCGCAAAGATGCCGATTTCGACGTATCTGACCGCATCACGATCGGCGCGGAGGGTGATGCAGATGTCGCCGCCGCCATCTCCGCCCACGGCGAGATGATCCAGGCGGAAACGCTTGCTGTCTCCTTAAGCACCGAAGTCGGAAATGGCTTTACCTGTGACGCCAAACTCACCGGCAAGACGGTGAAGCTTTCCGTGGCGAAGGCCTAACCCCTCACCCTCGAATACTCGCCTTTGAGAAGGCTCGCATTCTTTCCCTCTCCCTTGAGGGAGAGGGAGGAGCGCGAATTCGCAAAGCGATAAGCGGTCAGGGTGAGGGGGTCAACCGACCGGCTTCGTCAACGCTCGGATCGCGGCCAACCCATCCGCGCTTGCCTCACCCTTCTCTTTAGACACATCCGCCGTCGCATGGGCCAGCGCCGCATAAAGCGCCGCCAGATCCGTATCGGCACGGCTGATCTTTTCTAGATGACGCGCCACCGTGTTGGCATCCCCGCGCGCAACCGGGCCGGTGAGGGCGGCGGCCGGGCCATTTTCCAGTACAGCTTCCAGCGTGTCGCGCAGGATGGGACCGGTGATGGCCAGCCCGTCTTTGCGCGAGACACCTGCCTGTTCGAACGTCTTCAAACCTGCCTCGACCAGTGTCGGCAGATGGTTGGCCATGAAGACAATACCGGCATGATAGAGCGTGCGGTCTGTATTGGCGGGAATCTCCAGCGTCTGCCCGCCAATCGCCCGAAACGCAGCGGCCAGGTCCGAACAGGCTGACGCGTCACCCGACAGGGTGGTCATCGTTCCCGTGAAAGTGTCCACGGAACGCGCGGTCTCGGAAAACGCTTTGACCGGATGGGCACAAACGGTCCGAACTTCACGGCCTTGCAGCGGCGCAAACATCTCCAGCCCGAGCGCACCGGAGGTGTGCGCGAGAATGGCTCCAGGCTTCAGATCGGTATCGATCAACCCTGAAATCACCGTTTCCAGAACCGGGTCTGGCACCGCGATCAGAATAACATCGGCATCGGAAAGCGTTCCGCCGGGCTCACCCGCGCCAATGAATCCCGCTGCCTCTTTTGCCGTCGCTTCGCGTTCCGCAATCAGCGCACCAATCTTGAAAACCTGCTTTTCATGAAACAGCAAGGCGAGTGTGCGCCCGACCTTACCCGGCCCGATGATGGCCAGGTCTTTCATCAGCTTTTCAGCCGCGCGGGAAGCCAGTTTGATGGATCGGCCTCGGCCTGTTCGCCGGCGCCGAGGTCTTTCACCTCATGCGGCTCGCCGGCAAACCAGAAATACGGGATGGATTTGCGTTCGGCATAGCGGAACTGGTTCTTCAGTTTCGCCGCCTCGTGATAGACTTCGACATTAACACCGCGATCCCGCAACTGATTGGCCAGCCTATCGAGTTCCAGAACATCGCTCTCCGGGAAGCGTGCAAGCAGAACATCGGTCGGCGAGGCGCGCTCTCCTGTGATCACGCCTTCCTTCACCAACTTGGCAAAGAGGCGCGTCAGCCCGATGGAAATGCCGACGCCCGGCAGGTCGCGCTTGATATAAGCGCCGACCAGATCAGCATAGCGGCCGCCCGCGCAGATCGTGGAATATTCCGGATAATCAATGAGTTGCGCCTCATAGACAACGCCGGTATAATAATCGAGGCCGCGCGCAATCCCCAAATTGGCCTCCACGACGCATTCGCCCTTATCCGCTGCATTCAGGCGGTTCATTACGTTTCCCAGCTCGGCCAGGCCTTCTTCAAAGAGCTCGCTGGACACGCCCAGCTTGCGGGCCTCGTCGGCAAACCCGTGATCCGTCGTGCGGATCTGCGCCAGCGCCAGACAGGATTGCGCCGTGTCCGTCGAAAGGCCGAGTTCGCCGGTCAGAATCCGTTCGATCTCGGCGGGCGGCAGCTTGTCGATCTTGTCCACGACGCGGATCACATCGGCAGCGTTCTCGATGCCGAGGCCTTCATAGAAGCCGATCAGGATTTTCCGGTTGTTCAGCATGAAGCGGATCGGCCCGGCCCCAATCGCATTCAGCGCCTGCATGGCGACCAGCGCGATCTCGGCATCGAAATCGTACGAAATCTGATCCTGATCGATGACATCCACATCGCATTGCAGAAATTCGCGGAAGCGGCCTTCCTGCGGGCGTTCGCCGCGCCAGACCCGCTGGATCTGATAGCGCTTGAAGGGGAAGGTCAGCGCATTGAAATGCTGGGCGACATAGCGCGCCGTCGGCACGGTGAGGTCAAAGTGCAGTGCCAGGCGCGCACCCTTATCGTCACCCTCGGCATTCAGCCTTTGCAGCCCGTAGATTTCCTTGTCGACATCTCCGCCCTTGGCGGCCAGCGTCTCCACCTCTTCTACGGAAGGGGTTTCGATATTCACATATCCATGGCGCTCGAAGACGCCGCGGATCGTATCGATCCAGCGCAATTCAGCCCGGCGCAGCTCGGGCGTATATTCGGGAAATCCGCTGATGGCGCGGGCTTTGGCGATGGGCTTGGCTTTATCAGACACTTTTAACCGGGCTCTTCAGGCATTATTTTGTTGAGGCGATAGCCTTGGAAGGGCCTGTCTGTCCACTCCTTGGCATGCTTGACGCGGCTTCTAGGGCTTCTATAACCCGCGTCCTCATTGTGTGGCGGCTGTAGCTCAGCTGGTAGAGCACTCGGTTGTGATCCGAGCGGTCGCGGGTTCAAACCCCGTCAGTCGCCCCATTTACTTCCCGGCATTCTCCGCTTCGATTTCCTCGCGCAGCGCTTCCAGTTCCAGCCAGCGCGTTTCCTTATCATCGAGCTCGTCCTGAGCCGCCGCCAAACGCTTCGACGTGGCGTTGAAACGGACCGGGTTTTTGGTGAACAGATCCGGTGCCGCCAGCTCGTTTTCGAGCTCGGTGATCTCTTCCATCAGGTTTTCAATCTCACCCGGCAGTTTCTCCAGCGCATAGCGGTCCTTATTGGCCATTTTGCGTTTTTCTGCTTTGGGCGCGGAAGGGGCGGCGGTTTTTACAGCGCTGCCGGATTTCACCGCCTTGCGGGCCGCCAGGTCTTTGCCGCGATGGGCAATCATATCGGAATAACCGCCCGCATAGATCTGCCATCTGCCTTCGCCTTCAGAGGCGATGACCCGTCCGGCGATGCGGTCCAGAAAGTCCCGGTCGTGCGTGATCAGGATCACCGTGCCAGCATAATTCGCGATGAAGTCTTCCAGCAGATCCAGCGTTTCCAGATCCAGATCATTGGTCGGTTCATCCAGCACCAGCACATTCGACGGCCGGGCCAGCGCGCGGGCCAGCAAGAGCCGCGCTTTTTCCCCGCCGGATAAGGTTTCCACCGGCGTGCCTGCCTGTTCGGGGCGGAACAGGAAGTCCTTCATGTAGGACATGACATGCTTGGTCTGACCGCCAACTTCGACCATGTCGCCGCCAGGCGAGAGCGCATCCTTGACCGTCCAATCCGGTTTTAGCGCCGCACGATGCTGATCCAGCGTGGCGATTTCCAGATTGGTGCCGTGTTCGATGCTGCCATCATCGGGGTTCAGCTTTCCGATCAGCATGTTCAACAGCGTGGTCTTGCCGGCGCCATTCTGGCCAATCAGGCCGATGCGCTCTCCTCGCTCGATACGGATCGAAAAATCCCGGACCAGAGCCAGCTCGTCATAGGATTTGGAAAGGTTTCGCGCTTCTACAACGCGCTTGCCGGTCTTGCCGGCTTCGGACTGCTCGATAGAGGCCAGCCCGGTGGTTTTCTCATAATTGCGGCGCTTGTCCTTCAGGTCGGATAATTCCCGCATCCGCCGGACATTGCGCTTGCGCCGCGCGGTCACGCCATAGCGCACCCAGTGTTCCTCGCGCGCAATCTGCCGGTCCAGCTTGTGCTGTTCGTCCGCTTCTTTTTCCAAGAGCTCATCGCGCCAGTCCTCGAACGCGGCAAAGCCCTTGTTGAGCTCCTGCGTCACACCGCGATCCAGCCAGACGGTCTGGCGCGACAGGTTGGATAAAAAGCGCCGGTCGTGAGAGATCAGGACGAGTGCCGAGCCACAGGATTTCAGCTCCTCCTCCAGCCATTCAATGGCGGGCAGGTCGAGATGGTTGGTGGGCTCATCCAGCAAAAGCAGGTCCGGCGCTGGGGCCAGCGTCCGCGCCAGCGCCGCGCGGCGGCGCTCTCCGCCAGAGAGCTGTCCGGTGGTTTCATCCCCCGTCAGGCCGAGCGCATTGAGATAATAAAGCGCGCGATGTTCATCATCGCCCGGGGCGAGGCCGTCGCGAACGTAATCAAACACGGTTGTAAAAGCCGTCAGATCCGGGTCCTGATCCAGATAGCGCACGGTTGCACCGGGGTGCAGAAACCGCTCGCCACTATCGGCTTCAACCAGGTCTGCGGCAATCTTCAAGAAGGTTGACTTGCCAGACCCGTTGCGTCCGACGAGGCAGATCCGGTCGCCTTCCGAGACCGTCAGGCTGGCCTCGCGCAAAAGCGGCGTGACCCCGAAGGTTAGCGCCATATTCTGCAATGTCAGAAGCGGGGGCGTGGCCATCAGCTGGTGACGCCGTCTCCGGCGAAGGCTTTTTCGATGACAAATTGCGCCGGGGCGGCGTTGGAGCCTTCCTCGAACCCGCGCGCGATCATCATATCCTTCAGATCCCGCAGCATGGCGTCCGATCCACAGATCATCACCCGGTCTGTCGCCGGGTCCAGGTCCGGCCGTCCGATCACAGAAGCGAGCTCGCCGTTTTCAATGAGGTCGGTAATCCGGCCGCGCTGGGACTCATTTTCATCGCGCGTGCAGGACGTAAAGTGGATCAACCGGTCGCCGACCAGCTCTCCGACCAGCGGGTCCTTGCGGATGTCTTCGACCAGCTGTCGGCCATATTCCAGTTCGGCACCGGTGCGGCAGGTATGGGTCAGGATGACTTCCTTGAACTTCTCATAGGTCTCCGGCTCGCGGATGATGCTGGCAAAGGGTGCCAGTCCCGTCCCGGTGGAGAAAAGATAGAGATGCTCGCCCGGCACCAGCGCGTCATGCACCAACGTGCCGGTGGGTTTCTTACCCAGCAATACGCCATCGCCGATCTGAATGTGTTGCAGCTCGGTGGTCAGCTGACCGCCGGGAGCTTTGATGGAATAAAATTCCAACTCTTCATCCCAGGTCGGGCTGCAGATGGAATAGGCGCGCAAGACCGGCTTACCACCAATCATCAGCCCGATCATGATGAACTCGCCGGCGCGGAAGCGGAACGCCGCAGGCCGCGTGATCCGGAAAGAAAACAGCGTGTCCGTCCAGTGCTTGACGGCGGTCACCCGCTCCACCGTACAGGTCTTCGGCGGGGTGTAATTGTCGGTCAGGATATTGTCGAACATGGGCAGGAAAATCCGGCGGGAAGAAATATTGCGCGTCTCTTACTCTGCCTCTTGGTGAATTGCACGGGGGCGGGCTGTCACAGGTGAGACTCGCAATCTTAGGCTGGCCGGGTATTTTCTGCGACCTTGTTGGGAGCGAGCCCGTCATGCCTGAGATACGGAAAGTTCCATATACTGAAGACCGTGTTCTGTATGAGACCACTGTCGGAGCGTTGAACCTAACCCCTATTGCAATCGCTCAGCGGCTGAATCTAGAGGTCGATACCGGCTGTGATAATCTGGATTACTTTGATATTCTGATTTTGGATTTTCGCGGAAAGACGGTTGGTTTTCTGAGGCATAGAGGCGCTCCGGAGAACTTTTGTGGCGTTTCCAACTTTTCAAACCTGCCAATCGACGAGTTGGAACAATTGCTGTTCGAGTTGCTTCCCTCCGGTGAAGTTCAGTTCACGCGGTATGACGAGCCCTGGTGAGACCGTCCCGGCGTGTCGGATCATCTGACATTTGAAGCCAAGCGGTGCCGCCGGACATGTTCGCCGGGTTTTGTGGTCCAATTGTTCCAAAACGGAAGCAATAACTTTCCATACCTCCGGTTTTATTCCGCGTAGGGGAAATTATCTCTGCCGTTAACAGCCAGCGAGCTGGTGAGTTTGAGGAGAGACAAATATGTCCAACACCCTTCTTCGCGTCGATGCCAGCATGCGCAAGACCGGCTCGCGGAGCCGCCTGATTGCCGACCAGCTGGTCGAAAAACTATCCCTTGGGCAGACGTTTGATCGCGTCATCGAGCGGGACCTTACAGACGGCATGCCCTTTGTCGATGAAGCCTGGATCAATGCCAATTTCACCGACCCGGCGCAACGCACCGAGGAACAGCGTGCGGCGCTCGCCCATTCCGATGCGATGGTCAGCGAGTTGATGGATGCCGACACGCTGGTGATCGCCACGCCGATCTATAATTTCGGGGTTCCCGCTGCACTGAAAGCCTGGGTCGATATGATCGCCCGCGCCCGCGTCACTTTCCGTTACACGCCCAATGGCCCGGAAGGACTTTTGAGCGGCAAGAAGGCCTATGTCGTCGTGGTCTCTGGCGGCACGCCGATCGACGGCGAGATTGATTTCGCCACGCCTTATCTGCGTCAGGCGCTGAAATTCGTCGGCATCACCGATGTCACCGTGATCGACAGCAGCCTGGCGGGCACGGATGCCGTCACCGCCGATGCTGCTGCCAAGCAAGCCGTGCAAGGTCTGGCGGCCTAGCTGGCCTCTCGCAAGGGCTGGACGGTTTGAGAAATCGTCTGGCCCTTTGTGACCATGGCTTCCGACAAATCCCGCAAGGCTTGCAGGTTCAGCCAGTATTCGGGCGTAGTTTCAAAAGCGCGCGCCAGGCGAAGCGCCATATCACCATCGCAGCGCGCACCTTCCATCAATCTTTGCAGCCGCGAGCGCCCGACATCCAACCGCTTGGCCAGAGTGGGCGCCTTGATGCCGTAATCCTCCATAAAGTCAGCGAGGTGCTCGCCAACAGTGGCGGTGGGCTGTTTGAATTTTTGCGGTTCCATCGTGTTCCTCAGTGATAGTCCTCGAACCGGACTTCATGGGCATCGCCGTCTGAAAATCGGAAGGTGATGCGATATTGCATATTGACCGATACGGACCATCGCCCGGCCTGATCCCCGGATAGCTTGTGCAGCCTGTGGGAGGGCGGCACACGTAAATCCTCCACGGTGTTCGCAGCGGCGATCCGGGTTAGAAGCCGCCGCGTCCGTGAGGCCAGCTCTGCCGGAAAGCCTTTCGGAATGTCGCCGTAGAAAACGCGTTCTGTGGTTTTGTCGGCAAAGCTCCTGATCATTCCTGCCTCTCATGTATCGATCAGCGGTACATTTGTCAATTAATTTGTTCCGCTCTCCGGTACATCTTGAACATCTTCCATCCTGCCGATTGACTCTTACCACGCTTGGAACAAAAATAGAACATATGATCGAGCAGATGGGGTTTCAGCGCCTCGTGCAGCCGGCCAGCGGCTTGCGCGATGAAGACGCGACCGCCGCTTTTCCTTTCGGATTGGCGCGCGAGGGCGTGCATGAAATCGCCGAAGCCTCCTATGGCGATGCCGGCGCAGCCGCAGGCTTTGCGCTTGCGGCGCTCACCAAATCCCGGCCGGGCATCTGGCTATGGATCCGCGAGCGCGTGCTCACCCTTGATCAGGGCCGTCTGACGGGGCTGGGCGCTGCCGCCTTCGGACTGGACCCGGCACGTTTCCTTTTTGTCGAAGTCGGCTCCACACTCGAAGCCCTGATGGCGACCGAGGAAGGCTTGCGCTCTGGTGCGGTGGCTGCCGTTGTCACCGAGGTGAGGGACGCAGACTTCACCGCCAGCCGCCGCCTCATCCTGGCGGCCGAAACCGGTCATACGCCCGCCCTCTTACTTTTGCCGCACAATCGCGAAGGCGCGACTGCTGCCCATGCCCGCTGGCGCATTGCCCCGGCGTCCTCCTCCCCCAACCGGTTTGATCCACGTGCGCCGGGTGCCCCCCGCTGGCGCGCGACACTGGAACGATCCCGGCTGGCGCCGGGGCAGGCGGGCCGTGCCTTTGATCTGGAGTTTGATGATGAGACGCTATGCCTGCGTCTGGTTTCCGGATTGGCCGATCGACCGTCTACGCCGCGCCCGGCGCGGCCGGGACACATCCTGCCTTTCCGGAAAGCCGGATGAGCCGCCCTTCATTCTGACCGAGCAGGGCGTCACGGGCTTGCGCGTGGCAGCCGCCAACCGCACGGCCAACCATCTGGGCATTGGTCCGGGTCTGCGCTTTGCCGATGCCAAGAGCCGTGCGCCGCACCTGCAGGCCGAACCGATTGACCGCAAGGCGGATGCTGCCGCGCTGGAAGCACTCGGCCTGTGGGCGACGCGCTGGACGCCCTTGTCGGCTGTCGATGGCCTGGATGGCTTGCGGCTGGATATCACTGGCTGCGCCCGCTTTTTCGGAGGCGAGGGCGCGCTGTTGACCGAGATCGGCGAGCGCTTTGCCGAGGAGGGCGTGTCCTGCCGGCTGGGCGCGGGGCCGTCACCGGGCGCGGCCTGGGCGCTGGCGCGTCATGGCGAGGGCCGGGTCAATGTCTGCCGCGCCGAAGAACGCGTCGATGCCGCGTTGAAGGATTTATCGGTGCAGGCCTTGCGTTTGTCGGAGGACGCGGAACGTCTCTTGCGCCGCTTTGGCCTGACGCGGATTGGCCAGCTCTACACTATTGATCGCACGGCCCTGGTCCGCCGCTTTGCCTCGCGGGAAAAGGCCGATGCGGTCCGCCTGCGGCTCGATCAGGCGCTGGGCCTGATGTCGGAGCCTTTGACGCCCCTACGTCCACCGCCGGACTATGTCGCCCGGCAAAGCTATGTCGAACCGCTGATCTCCGGCGAAGGCATTACGGCAGGCCTTCAAACCCTGTCCGAAGAGCTGTGCGCCCAGCTGGAAAAGCATGGCAAGGGCGCGCGCGATTTCACCCTGACGGCGTTCCGGTCCAATGGCACGGCCAGCTTTGTGGCGCTCTCCACCGCCCGCCCGGTGCGGGACCCGGCGCATATCCAGCGCCTCTTCCGCGACCGGATTGAGAAGATCGATCCCGGTTTCGGCATTGATCTCCTCTCCTTTACCGCCGCCCGCCCGGACAGTCTGGAAGTGGAAGCCCGGCATTTGTCCGGAGAACTCTCTCCCGGCCCGGTCGATATGAGTGCGTTGTCGGCACTCGCGGACCGTCTGACGGCCAGGTTGGGGGCGGGCGCAGTCCGGCTGGTCAGGCCCGTCGACAGCCATGACCCGCAACGGGCCGAGACACTGGTGGAGTTCGAGGGTGAGCCGCAGGCGTGGGGCGAAGCTTTGGCCGCACCGCGTGGCGATCGGCCGATCCGCCTGTTTGACCGGCCGGAAGCGGTCGATGTGCTGGCTGAAGTACCCGATGGTCCGCCGGTGCGCTTTATCTGGCGGCGGGTGCCGCGCCGGGTGAAACGCGCGGACGGGCCGGAACGCATCGCACCGGAATGGTGGCGCACCTTCAATGCCGAGGCGCGGGCGCGCGATTATTACCGCATCGAGGATGAAGAGGGCCGCCGTTACTGGGTCTTTCGGGAGGGCCTTTATCAGGATGGACGCGGGGGTGCGCCGCGCTGGTTTGTGCAGGGGCTGCTCGCATGATCCCCTATGCTGAACTTCAGGTCACCAGTAATTTTTCTTTCCTGCGCGGGGCGTCCCACGCAGAAGAACTGGTTTTGCAAGCGCGCGCCTCCGGCCTTTCGGCAATCGGCATCTGTGACCGCAACACGCTGGCCGGCGTGGTCCGGGCGCATCTGGCGGCGAAGGAACACAAGCTCAAACTACTGGTCGGCTGCCGCCTCGACCTTCTCTGCGGGCTCAGCCTGCTCTGTTATCCCACCGACCGGGCCGCTTATGGCCGCCTCTCCACCCTGTTGTCGGAAGGCAAGATGGGCGAGGTGCTCAAGGGCGAATGCCATATCTCGCTTGACGATGTGAAAGCCCGTGCCGAGGGCCAGATTTTCATCGCGGTGCCGCCGGAGGATCCCGATGAGGCATTTGAAAACCAGCTGACCGAACTCGCCGCCCTGTGGCCGGGCCGGTTTTATCTGGCGGCGACCTTCCGCCATGCCGGGCGCAATCGCGAACATCTGACCAGGCTGGCAGCTTTGGGCCAGCGCACCGGCACTCCCATCGTCGCGACGAATGATGTGCTCTATCACATCCCGCATCGGCGGCCCTTGCAGGACGTGCTGACTTGTATCCGCGAGGGCGTCACCATCGAAACCGCCGGTTTCCGCCTGCAGGTCAATGCCGAGCGCTTCATCAAACCGCCTGAAGAAATGGCGCGGCTGTTTGCCGGACATGCAGCGGCACTCCAGCGCACGATGGAGATCGCGGACCGGTGTAATTTTTCCCTGGATGAGCTGGCCTATCACTATCCCGACGAGCCGGTGCCGCCGGGAAAGACACCCCAGCAACACTTGACTGACCTGACCTGGGAAGGGGCCAAGGATCGCTATCCTGAAGGTGTGCCAAAGCGGGTTAAAACCGCGATCGAAAAAGAGCTCGGCCTGATCGAGGCCCTTGGCT
Organism: Hyphobacterium sp.; assembly: GCF_965228115.1. Taxonomy (GTDB): domain Bacteria; phylum Pseudomonadota; class Alphaproteobacteria; order Caulobacterales; family Maricaulaceae; genus Hyphobacterium. The sequence continues at coordinate 2,196,527 of NZ_OZ245794.1, forward strand.
ATCCGCAATACTTCCTGACCGTCCACGACATCGTCGCCTGGGCGCGCCAGCAAGACATTCTCTGTCAGGGACGCGGATCAGCGGCGAACTCGGCCGTTTGTTTCTGCCTCGGGATCACCAGCGTGGACCCGGATCAATCCAGCCTTCTGTTTGAGCGTTTCATGTCCAAGGAGCGCCGCGAACCGCCCGACATTGATGTAGATTTCGAACACGAGCGCCGCGAGGAAGTCATTCAATATGTCTATCAACGCTATGGCCGTCATCGGGCGGCCCTGACCGCCACCGTTATCTCCTATCGGCCGCGTTCTGCTGTGCGCGAAGTCACCAAGGCGCTGGGTCTGTCAGAGGATGTCGGCGCGGCCATGGCCGGCACCGTCTGGGGCAGCTGGGGCAAGGAGGTGAATGACACGCGGATCGCCGAAGCCGGGCTCGATCCCGCCAATCCGATGATCAAACGCGCGATTCGGCTGACCACCGAGCTGATCGGTTTTCCGCGGCACCTCTCCCAGCATGTCGGCGGGTTTGTGCTCACTCAGGGTCCGTTGATTGAGACGGTCCCGATTGGCAATGCGGCGATGGAGGATCGTACTTTTATCGAGTGGGACAAGGACGATATTGATGCGCTCGGCATTATGAAGGTGGATGTGCTGGCACTGGGCATGCTGACCTGCCTGCGCAAGGGCTTTGATCTCATCGCCCTGCATGGCGGGCCGCGCTATGATCTCGCCAGTCTGCCCTCGGAAGACCCGGCGACGTACGACATGTTGTGTGAGGCCGATTCGGTGGGCGTGTTTCAGGTCGAAAGCCGGGCGCAGATGAACATGCTGCCGCGTTTAAGACCCCGCAAATTCTATGATCTGGTGATCGAGGTGGCGATTGTCCGGCCGGGGCCCATCCAGGGCGATATGGTTCATCCTTATTTGCGCCGCCGGAAGGGAATCGAGCCGGTAGAATATCCCTCGCCTTCACCGGAACATGGCCCGGCAGACGAGCTGGAACAAATTTTGGGCCGCACCAAGGGTGTGCCCCTGTTTCAGGAACAGGCCATGCAGATCGCGATTGATGCCGCCAAATTCACCCCGGACGAGGCGAACGGGTTACGCCGGGCCATGGCCACTTTCCGCAAGGTCGGCACGATCCAGCATTATGAAGAGAAGATGGTGAACGGCATGGTGACGCGCGGCTATGATGCCGAGTTTGCGCGCCGCTGTTTTGATCAGGTGAAGGGCTTTGGCGAGTATGGTTTCCCCGAAAGCCACGCCGCCAGCTTTGCGCTGCTGGTTTATGTGTCTTCCTGGATGAAATGCCACCGGCCCGATGCGTTCTGCGCCGCCATCCTCAATTCCCAACCCATGGGGTTTTACGCCCCCGCCCAGCTGGTCCGCGATGCCCGCGAACATGACGTGGAAGTGCGCGGCGTGGACGTCAATCATTCCGATTGGGACTGCACGCTGGAACCGGCAGAGGGCGGCCCCTGGCCCTGTGCCGTGCGGCTGGGCATGCGTCTAGTGGACAGCCTCAAACAGGAAGATGCCGATCGCCTGATGGCCGCGCGCGGGGCAGGATATGAAGATCCGGCCGCCCTGCGCCGTCGCGCGGGCCTGCGCCGTCAGCCGCTGGAGGCTCTGGCTGCTGCCGATGCCTTCCGCTCGGTCGGCATGGACCGCCGCGAGGCCTTGTGGGCGGTGCGCGGCGAAACCAAGGATCTGGCGCTGCCGCTCTTTACTGCTGCGGACACGAAGGAACAGGGCGCCGATGCCCCGGTCGAACTGCCAGACATGCCCCGGTCTGAACATGTGCTGCAGGATTATCAGACGGTGCGGCTTTCCCTGAAGGATCACCCGATGCGCTTCTTGCGTCAGGCCTATGGCGAGATGGGCGTGAAAACCACCAATGTCATCAATAATTTGCGTAATGGATCACGGGCGTCTCTGGCCGGCGTGGTGCTGGTGCGCCAGCGCCCGGGTTCAGCCAAAGGCGTATGTTTCATCACCATTGAGGATGAAACGGGCGTGGCCAACCTGGTCGTCTGGCCGCGCGTCATGGAGCGCTACCGCCCCGTCGTCATGGGCGCGCGGTTATTGCTGGTGAAGGGCCGGGTGCAATCCGCGGAAGGCGTGGTGCATCTGGTCGCCGATGAACTCATCGACCGTACCCATGATCTGACGCTGCTTTCGGAAGATGCCCGCCGGGCGATGGATAATGCGCTGGCCCATGCCGATGAGGTGCGCCGCCCGATCGATGACCACCGCGTGCCCGCCCCGCGCCATCCGCGTAATGTCCGCATTATCCCCAAAAGCCGGGATTTTCATTGATCCGTGCGAGGGGGGACGTTGCGGAAAACCTTCCCCCTTTCCTCAAAACCTGACTGCGTCTTCAATTGCGCTCAACCAGGGACAAACCCTAGGGTCGATTGTACAGGGACAGGCGAGGGACTCCGCGCAGCAGCCGCGGTGATAAAATCATGTTGGAAATCAAGAACCTTTCGAAAACCTATGGCAATGGTGTGCGCGCGCTCGACAATGTGTCGCTGAACATTCCCAAGGGCATGTATGGCCTGCTCGGACCCAATGGAGCAGGAAAATCCACGTTGATGCGGACCATCGCCACCTTGCAGAATGCCGATCAGGGTTCGATTGATTTCAACGGAATTGACGTTCTGAAAGAACCGGCCAAGCTACGCGCCCAGCTGGGCTATCTGCCGCAGGATTTCGGGGTTTATCCGCGCATGTCGGCGCGCGCCATGCTGGATCATCTCGCGATATTGAAAGGCCTGTCCGACAACAAGGAGCGCAAGCGTGTGGTTGAAGGCCTCCTGGAACAGACCAATCTGAAAAAGGTCGCCAAGAAATCGGTCGCCTCCTATTCCGGCGGTATGCGCCAGCGTTTCGGTATTGCACAAGCGCTGATCGGCGACCCGCAGCTGATCATTGTCGATGAACCCACAGCCGGCCTCGACCCGGAAGAACGCAACCGCTTTCACAACCTGTTGTCCGAAATTGGCGAGAATGTCGTGGTTATCCTCTCCACGCATATTGTGGAGGATGTGGCCGATCTCTGTCCGCGCATGGCGATCCTCAACCAGGGCCGCATCGTGGCAGAGGGGGTTCCTTCAGACCTGATCGCACAACTGGACGGCAAGGTCTGGATGAAGCGCATCAGCAAGGAAGAATTGCCAGAACACCGCACCCGGTATCGCGTCATCTCCACGCGCCTGACACAGGGTGAGGTGCTGATCCACGTCGAAGCGGCCGAGAATCCGGGCGACGGGTTCGAAGCTATCGCCCCGGATCTGGAGGATGTCTATTTCTCGACGATCACGGCCAATCAATCCGACGCCGCCGCGGCGTAAGCCCGAGCATCAAGGAGATCTGTCATGCTCGGTAAAATCGCCAGCTTCGAATTTCGTTATCATCTGTTGTCCCCGCCCTTCATCTGGATTTCCGCGATCCTGTTGCTCTTCACTTTCGGGATAGCCGCCTCGGATCAGATCCAGCTGGGCAGCTCCAATGCCGTTCATGCGAACTCGCCTCAGGCGATTTCAATGAATCTGATGATTTTCTCATTCTTCGGCATGGTCTTTCCAGTGGTGTTTCTGGCCAGCGGTATCCTGCGGGACAGGAATTTCGGCACGCACGAGCTCTTCTATACGACCCCTGTGAATGAACGCGCTTATTTGGTCGGGCGGTTTATCGGCGGGTTCATCATTACCTGCCTCGTCATCGCCATGGTGCCGATCGGCAATGCGATCGGGTCTGCCATGCCGTGGGTCGATCCCGAATCCATCGGGCCGTTCAATATCGTCTATTATGCCTATCCCTACCTGGTCCTGGGGATCGCCAACATGCTGATTATCGGCATGATTGTGTTCACCGTGGCCAACCTTTCGCGGTCGCTTTTGATTACTTGGGTCTCCCTGTTGGGCCTGTTTGTGCTCAACACAATTGCGGGCGTCCTGTACGAGGAGGTGATCGAGTGGCGGGAAATCTCGGCGCTTACGGACCCGTTTGGCAGCGTTGCGCTGGCTTTTATGACGCAATACTGGACCGCCGCTGAGCAAAATACCCAGCTGGTTCCAATGGACGGTGTCTTTTTACAGAACCGTCTGATCTGGATCGGCATTGCCATTGTTCTGTTCATCATCAACGTGCTGATTTTCAGCTTCCGGCAAGGCAATGCACGCTTTGGCACCAAAAAGGCCCAGCGTGCACTGGCGCCATTTGTTCCGGCGCGGATCGAATTGCCGAAAACTCAACCGACGCCGGAAAAAGCGGTGATGAAGCAATTCCTTGCGCGCATCGGATTCGAGGTGAAGGGCGTCGTCTTCAACATCGCATTCTGGGTTCTGTTATTCCTGGGTGTGGCGCTGGTGGGTTTCTCGGTTTTCCTGATCCAGCCCTTCTACGGCACACCAAACTTTCCGCTGACACGCCTCGTTTATCAGAGTATGGCGGGCAGCTTCCTTCTCGTTCCCATCATCATTGTGATCTACTACGCCTCCGAGCTGATCTGGCGTGAGCGCTCGGTGCGGTTCTCGGATATTGTCGATGCGACACCCACCCCCAGCTGGGTCTTCATGACCGCGAAGCTGGTCGGCATGTTCGTGGTGATTGTCGGCCTGATGTCGGTCGCGCTTCTGATCGCAATCGGATCGCAGCTGGTGCGGGGTTATACCGATGTCGAGCTGGACCAGTATCTGATCCGCTCGCTTTTCGAGATCGTCTATCCGCTGATGCTGCTGTCGATGCTCGCCATCTTCCTGCAGGTCATCACCAACAATAAGTGGTTGGGCATTGCGGCCATTGGCGTGGTGTTCATATTCACCGCCTTTGTGCTGAACAATATCGGCCTCAACCACAATCTCTACCAATTCCCCTTCGTCGCGATCGGTCCGTATTCGGATATGAACGAATACGGCCACTTCCTGGGTATTCAGGCCTGGTATCACCTCTATTGGGGCGGGGTGACGCTTTTCCTCTTCCTGATTGCGGCCGTGATGTTCAATCGCGGGGCGCTGGCGCCGCTGTGGCAACGCCTTCTGGCTTTGCCGCGCGCATTCAATGCCCCGACCGCAGCAATGGCCGGCCTGGCGCTGGCGATTGCGATCGGGTCAGGCAGCTGGATTTTCTACAACACAACAGTGCTGAACGAGTATCAGTCCAGCCGAGATGGAGAGCGGCTGGCCGCGGACTTCGAGCGTGAATGGCGTGGTCAGCTGGAGGACCTGCCGCAACCCACTATCACTGATGTCGAATACACAATCGACATTTTTCCCAATGAGCGGCGATACACTGTTTCCGGCACCAACATGCTGGAAAACCGGACTGATACCGATATTCCGGTCATCTGGGTTTCCTATGGCTCGGCCGATGTGATCGAACAGTCGCTTGAGGGCGATACGGCAGAAATGCGCAGCGAGTTCGCCGAGCTCTATGCGTTCGAGCTGCAAACACCGTTGGCTCCGGGCGAGCGGCGGGAGCTTAGCTTCCAGGTGGAAGTCACCAATCCCGGCTTCCGAAATAGCGGCAATAATTCATCGGTTCGCTATAATGGGACCTTCTTCAATAATGGCGAGTTCGCGCCGATTATCGGCTTTTCCCGGAATGTGCTGATCCAGGATCCGCCGACCCGCCGCCGCCTGGATTTGCCGGAGCTGGAACGCGCCTTTCCTCTGGAAGATGAGAGCCGCTGGAGCGAAAACTATATTCGCCAGGACAGCGATTATGTGACCTTCCGGACGGTTGTTTCGACGGTCGAAGGTCAGACCGTGGTGGCACCGGGCTATCTGCAAAGCATGTGGTCGGAAAACGGCCGGACCTATTTCGAGTATGTGATGGAGGATCGCAGCCTCAACTTCTTCAACTTCATGTCGGCGGACTACGAGCTGGCGGAAGAAGAAGTCGATGGCGTGAATTATCAGGTCTTCTATCACGAACCTCATGAGTGGAATGTCCAGCGGATGCTGGAAGCCTCACAGGATTCCATCACCTATTTCTCAGAGGCCTTCAGCCCCTACCAGTATCGTCAGTACCGGACCCTGCAATTTCCCTATGGAGGGTTTGCGCAGTCCTTCCCGAACACGATCGCCTATTCAGAGAATATCGGCTTTACGGCCAATCTGAGCGATCCGGACAATATTGATTATGTCTACTACATCACGGCTCACGAGGCCGCGCACCAATGGTGGGCCCACCAGGTCATGGGGCCAAATGTGCAGGGCGGCGCGATGCTGGTGGAAACCTTCGCGCAGTACGCTGCATTAATGGTGATGAAGCAGGAATATGGCGAGGACCATATGCGCCGGTTCCTGAAATATGAGCTGGATCAATATCTGCAGGGCCGGGGCAATGAAACCCGCGCCGAGCTGCCGCTCTATCGTGTCGAAAACCAGGGATATATCCATTATCGCAAAGGCGCCGTCATCATGTACGCCTTGCAGGATTATATCGGCGAGGAGACGGTAAACCGGGCCATGCGCCGGCTGATACAGGAATTCCAGTATCAGCATGCGCCCTATCCCACGACGCTCGATTTTCTCCGCCTTCTGCGTGAAGAAGCCGGTCCCGAACATGATCAACTGATCACCGATTTCTTCGAGCGGATCATGATATTTGATCTGTCAGTGGAAACCGATGATGCCGATCTGGCGCCTCAGCGCCGCGAGCTGGAAGGTGGCCGTTGGGAAACCACCTTCACCGTGAATGCACGCCTCTTCGAGGCCGATGGCGAAGGCAATGAGACCGAAGAGCCAATTGCCTATGATATCGATATCGGTGTCTTCACAGACTCACCGGATAGCGTGAACGAAGGAACCGATCATATCCTTCATTTCGAGCGGGTCCGGATCGACCAGGCCCAGATGACCTTCACCATCGTCACAGATGTTGAACCGACCGTTGTCGGGATTGATCCCTACAACAAGTTGATCGACCGGAATTCCGACGACAATCTGGCGGGCACGGACCGGGTGAGACAGGACGGCGAAAATGAGGGCGAGGCAGAAGCGGAGCCGTCTGAAGGCGAGACAGAGACCGCCGCGCTAGAGTTTTGATCGCGTAACGCTGTCAGGCGGTTATCCGTACCGCCTGACAGTCCTGTCACTTGTCGCGTCAACGCCCCGGCACTAGGGTCCCGGCTTCAGGAATTCAGGATGAGCCGGGGAGGTTCCATGTATCGTTCGATTGCCGCGCTGACAGCCAGCGCGCTCGCCGTTTCACTCGCATTTGCACAAGAAGCCGAGCCCGAAGCCTCCGCCGAGGAAGCCGCTGAGGATGGACCGTGGGATGTCGCCGCTCCGCCCCTGCCGACACGTTTCATCCCGATCCGGGTCGAAGAAGGCACCTGGATGAGCCTCGATGTCAGCCCGGACGGACAAACCATCGCGTTCGATATGCTGGGAGATATCTACACCCTCCCGATCACGGGCGGCATGGCGACGAATATTTCCTCCGGCCTGCCCTGGGAAATCCAGCCGCGCTTCTCACCGGATGGCTCGATGATCGCCTTCACCTCCGATCGTGGGGGCGGTGATAATATCTGGATCATGAATGCCGATGGCGAGGACCGCCGTCAGGTTACAAATGAGACCTTCCGGCTGCTCAACAACCCGACCTGGCACCCGTCCGGCGAATTTATCGCTGCGCGCAAGCACTTCACCACCTCCCGCTCTGCGGGCACGGGCGAAGTCTGGATGTATCACCTCTCCGGGGGCAGCGGCGTCCGCCTGGTCGAGCGGCCGAATGAGGCCTTCCAGAAAGAGTTGGGCGAGCCGATCTTTTCCCCTGACGGCCGCTATGTTTATTACACCATCAACATAACGTCCGGGAACACCTTCATTTATGGTCAGGATTCCAATACGGACCTGTTCAACATCCGCCGCTACGACATCGAAACCGGTGAAACCACAACGGCTGTATCCGGAGCCGGCGGCTCCGTACGCCCGGCGATCTCGCCCGATGGCAACACGATGGCTTTCGTGCGCCGGGACCGGTTGCAATCCCAGCTCTGGATCAAGGACCTCACCTCTGGTGAAGAGCGCATGGTCTATGGCGATCTTGATCGCGACAATCAGGAAACCTGGGGCGTCTACGGCATGTATCCCAACATGGACTGGATGCCGGATGGCAACTCCATCGTGTTCTGGGCGCGTGGCCAGATCCGCCGGGTGGATGTGAGCAGCGGTGAAAGCGCGGTTATCCCCTTCCAGGTTGATGACTCGCGGGAAATCATTGACCCGCCGCGTCCTCGAATTGATGTCGCTCCGGAGACGTTCGATACGCGCATGGCCCGCTTTGCCAGCGTGTCACCCGATGGGTCCCGGGTCGTATTCGAAACGCTGGGCCGGCTTTACATTGCCGGCATGTCCGGCGGTACGCCGCGCCCCCTGACGGGCAATGATGGCAGCTACCGGGAGTTTTTCCCGTCCTGGTCGCGCGATGGGCGGTCCATCGTTTTTGTGACTTGGGATGATGATGAGCTGGGCTCGGTGCGTGTGGTGAATGCCAATGGCCGCGGCGAACGCGTCGTAACGAATGAGCCGGGACATTACCGCCGGCCGGTCTTTTCCCCGGATGGCCGCACCATTGTGTTTGAAAAAGACCGGGGCGGGTTCCTCACCTCGCGGCGCTGGTCGGAAACCAATGGCATTTTCGCTGTTCCGGCCTCCGGCGGGGAAATGCGCCGGATTTCTTCATCCGGTTCAGAACCGCAATTCGGGGCGGCCAGTGACCGGCTCTTCCTGACCGTATTCGAAAACAACCAGCGTCAGCTGATCAGTGTCGATATGAATGGCCAGGACCGGCGGATGCACGCCCAGTCGACCATGCTGTCTAACTATCTGGTCTCGCCGGATGGCCGCTATCTGGCTTTCCGCGAGAATTATGATGTCTATGTCACCCCGTTGACGCCGGGCCCGCAGGAAGTGGCGACGGGAATGTCGGCCAATGCCCTGCCGGTGGTGGAAGTCTCGCTCAATGGCGGCACCTATCCGTCCTGGTCGGGCGGCAGTGACGCCGTGCACTGGACGATGGGGCCTGTTTTGTATTCTGCCCGTATCGACGAGGTGATTCCGGACAGCCCGGCCGGTGAGGATGAAGAGCGCGAGCCGTTCTCTCCGCCTGAAACCGGACGCTCGCTTTCCATCACTGTGGAAACCGAGATTCCGTCCACTACCGTGGCCTTCACCAATGCCCGCATCATCACCATGGCGGACGCAGAAGGCGGGATCATCGAGAACGGCACCATTGTGGTCGAACGCAACCGTATCATTGCGGTGGGCGCTGGCGACGACGTCGAGATCCCCGCCGGTGCGGAAATTGTGGATGCAACAGGACGGATGATTATTCCGGGTCTGATCGATGCGCACGCCCACGGCCCCCAAGGCACAGATCAGATCATTCCGGAAGAAAACTGGTCGACCATGGCGCATCTCGCACTGGGTGTGACGACGGTTTTTGATCCGTCCAACTCTGCGACCCAGATTTTCGCCGCCGCTGAATACCAGCGCGCAGGCCTGCAATTGCAGCCGCGCACCTATTCAACAGGCGAGGTGGTCTACGGTGCCCGGGCCCCCGGTTTCTTTGCGCGGATCGATGATGCCTCGGATGCGGATGAACATGTCTTCCGCCTCGCGGCGCAAGGCGCGCATGGCATCAAGAACTATAACCAGCCACGCCGGGATCAGCGTCAGCAAGTTGTTGCCGCCTCGATCGAGGCCGATGTCATCGTCGCAGCAGAAGGCGGGTCCAACTATCATATGGACATGTCGATGATTGCCGATGGCAACACCTCAATGGAGCACAACCTGCCGGTCGAGATGGTCTATGAAGACGTGCTGCAGATGTTCTCGCAGACAGAAGTCGCAAACAATCCGACTCTGGTGGTCACTTATGGCGGGCTGGCCGGCGACCCCTATTGGCGGTCCCGCATGAATGTCTGGGAACACCCGATCCTGTCGCGTCATGCCCCACCGGCATATCTGCGGGGCTCCATCCGCCGTCCCTGGGCACCAGAGCATGACTATGTTGATGATGATGCAGCGCTGGTGGCGCTAATGCTGGCACGGCGAGGCGTGTTGATGGCGATCGGCGCACATGGTCAGCAGGAGGGCCTCGGCGCCCACTGGGAGATGTGGTCACTGGCGCGCGGTGGCGGCACGCCGATTGAAATCCTGCGTGCGACGACGATTGATCCGGCCATTCACCTGGGCTTTGACCATGACATTGGCTCGATCGAAGTTGGCAAGCTGGCGGACCTTGTGATCCTCGAGGGGGATATCCTGGAAGATATCTATACCTCCGATCAGGTCGATATGATCATGCTCAATGGCCGCCTCTATGACGCCGATACGCTCAATGAGACGGTGACGGGGGATCGCGTCAGAGGCGCTTACTTCTGGGAGTAAAGTCTTACGGATCGGCTATCTTTGAAAGCCAGGCCGCGAAGCGTTCCATCACCGCTTCGCGGCCTGTTTCATTGAGGGTTTCATGGCGAAAGCCCTCCAGAATCTCCTGCGTCGCGCCATAACCTTGCCGGCGAAGTCTTTCGCCGAGCTTCTGAACGGCCTTGGCATTATTTGTCGCCGGGTCGTCCGTGCCGCCCACGAGGTGAAAGGGCAGGCTTTTCGGTATGTTTTTGAGATTCCGGTCGTCCGCCGCATAAGCTATGCCGCTGGCAAAATCCTTCCAGAGTGACCAGGTCGCCGTCCAACCGCACAAAGGGTCGGCAACATATTTATCAACCTCGTCCAGATCACGGGATAGCCAGGCGGATTCCGGCCGATCTGCCTTGAAGCGCTTGTCCCAGGCCTTGAAGGTCAGCGTATCGATCAGCCGGGCTGGCGCGTCGGGTTTGGAGAATGTTTTGCCAAGACCGGCGACGAAACCAAGTAATCCCGCCGCGCCTTTGTCGATGTTCGCATTCCAGATGGCGCAGCCGGCAATCTTCTGCGGTTGGCGCATGGCATAATTCATGGCGATCGTACCGCCCATGGAATGGCCGAAAACGACCACTCGGACGCCCGGCGCATTTCTGGTCAGGCTGTCATGCACAGCGTCGACATCCGCCATCAGCTTGTTCCAGCCACCCTCATAAGCATAGAGACGCGAGGCGCCGTCAGCGGCGATGGTCTTGCCGTGCCCGCGATGGTCATGCACCACCGTCGCCCAACCCCGCTGGCTCAGAAAGGTGGCGAAGCGTTCATAGCGGGCTCCATGCTCAGCCAGGCCGTGATTGATCTGAAGGACCCCCTTCGTTTCACCGTCGGCCGGTTGCCAGTATGTGGTGAGCTCTGCACCCGTCGGGCTGGAAATAATACCTTCGTCAAATGCCATTCGGGCCTCCCTGCTATGAACAGGCTAGCGCGGCCTGTTCCTCTTCGCCAGCACGGCTATAGTCGATGCGCTGACAATTCCGGGGCAGGACTTTTATGGACAAGACAGCGATTCTGGCGATTGATCAGGGCACAACGTCGTCGCGGGCGATTGTGTTCTCCACGACGGGCGAGGTGATCGCGCTTGCCCAACAGGAATTTGCGCAAATCTACCCCAGGCCTGGCTGGGTCGAGCATGATCCGGAGGTCATCTGGGCCACCGTGATCGCCACTGCCCGAAAGGCCCTGAAAGAGGCCAAATCGAAAGGCTGGACGCCGGCCTGTATCGGCATCACCAATCAACGCGAAACGGCGATTGTCTGGGATCGCGCAACGGGAGAGCCCATTCACAATGCCATTGTCTGGCAGGACCGCCGCACCGCGAAAACCTGCGAGCAACTGGCGAAAGCCGGCCATGAAAGTTTAATCCGCACAAAGACCGGGCTGGTCCTCGATCCGTACTTCTCGGCCACCAAGTTTGCCTTCATCCTGGATGCCGTGGACGGCGCAAGAGACCGGACAGAACGCGGCGAGTTGGCCTTCGGCACCGTCGACAGCTTCCTGCTCTGGCGGCTGACCGGCGGGGCATCACATCGCACTGACGCCAGCAATGCCAGCCGGACATCCCTGTTTGATCTGAGAGCCGGGCAATGGGACGATCAGCTCTGTGATCTGTTCGATGTGCCGATGGCGGGCTTGCCGGACGTCGCAGACAACGCCGCCGATTTTGGCACCAGCCTGAAATCCACCATTGGTGACGCGCTGCCCGTCACCGGCATGGCGGGCGATCAGCAATCGGCCGCTATTGGTCAGGCCTGTTTCAAACCGGGCGAGGTCAAATCCACCTATGGCACTGGTGCTTTTTTAATCATGAATACCGGTGGGGAGATGGCGATTTCCGATAACCGGCTTTTGTCCACCATCGGCTGGCGCTTGCAGGGCGAAACGACCTTCGCGCTGGAAGGCTCCATCCTATCGGCGGGGGCAACCGTTCAATGGCTGCGCGACGGGCTGGGCCTGATTGCCAAAGCCCCCGAGATCGAAGCCCTGGCAGCCGCCGCTGATCCCGACAGCGGCGTTTATCTGGTCCCGGCCTTTGCCGGTTTGGGGGCACCGCATTGGGCAGCAGAGGCGCGTGGAACCATTGTGGGCCTGACCCGGGGCTCTGGCCGGGCCGAGATTGCTCAGGCCGCTCTGGATGCTGCAGCGCACCAGACAGCCGATCTTCTCGAAGCGATGGGGCGGGACGGTGTCAGTACAGCCCAACTTCGCGTCGATGGCGGCATGGCGAATAATAACCGCTTCCTGCAGCGCCTCTCGGATTTTTGTGATGTTCCGGTGGTGCGTCCGGCCAATACCGAAACCACGGCCTGGGGCGCGGCATTCCTGGCCGGGCTGGGAAAAGGCATATTCGGATCGCTGGAAGAAGGCCGTAAATTATGGTCAGCCGATCAAGGCTTCTCGCCGTCGATAGAGGCTGAAACCCGCGCCGCGCAGCGCACCGGCTGGCAGCAGGCCGTCGATCAAACGCTCGCCGGGGTTTGACGGCAGCGAATTTCACATCATCTTGAGAAGCTGAACTCGGGGGAGGATGCATCATGCGCGTAGCGATTATCGGATTGGCACTTGTTCTGGCGGCTTGCGCGCAACGGGAAGCGCCGGTTGAACCGGACGCGGCGACGCGCCTGACCACGCCTCAGGGCGATGTCATCGGCTATGTGGCGGAGAGCGGTGCCCATGTCTGGCGCGCCATTCCCTTTGCGGCCCCGCCAGTGGGGGATCTGCGTTGGTCACCACCTGCTACGGCTCCTGGCTGGACTCAGGAGCGTCTCTCGATCCACGCCCCCACGCCATGCTCGCAGCTCGCCGGGTTTTTCAACGCTGATGCCCTGGGAGCTGAGGCTGGCACGCTCGCCGGGTCTGAGGATTGTCTGTATCTCGATGTCTATGCGCCGCCGAATGCGGAAAACCTGCCAGTCATGATGTGGATCCATGGCGGATCGAACACCTGGGGCTGGGCGGATCAGTATAATGGCGCGCAACTGGCGATGGATCAGAATGTGGTTGTCGTGGTGGTGCAGTATCGCCTCGGGCCGCTTGGCTTCTTTGCCCACCCGGCCTTGCGCGCCGAAGCCGAAACCGAGGCTGGCCGCGCGGCCAATTTTGCCACGCTGGATCACATCGCGGCGCTGGAATGGATCCGCGACACAATTCCGACCTATGGCGGCAACCCGGACAGTGTGACCGTTTTCGGAGAGAGCGCCGGCGGCACCAATATCGCGGCCTTGCTGGCTTCGCCGATGGCCGAAGGGCTGTTCCATCGGGCGATCATGCAATCGGGGTCGGCCAATGCCTTGCCGCTCGCTGAAGCGGAAGGCTCTGACGGCAGTGAGGTCAATGCCTCTCTCGATATTGCACAACGTCTCGTCGGCAATGAAACCCGTGGTGAGAATTTACGTGCTGTCCCGGTCGAGGACGTATTTGCCGCCTATGAACTTCAAGATGGCCGTCTGGAAATGCCGACCATGATTGCAGATGGTGTAACCGTTCCGGCAGACGGGATCATGGCCGCCTTCACCAGTCCGGACAGCTTTAACGCGGTTCCCGTCATCACCGGCACCAATCGCGACGAGGTCAAGCTTTACAACGCCTTCAATCCGGATCTCGTTTCGCGCCGGCTTGGCGTATTCTTCCGTATTCGCGACGAGGATCTCTATGACGCGATCAATCAGTATCAAAGCGATATCTGGGCGATCAACGCCGTTGATGAAGTAGCGGCGGCCATGACCGCAGGCGGTCATGAGGATGTCTGGGCCTACCGGTTCGACTGGGATGAAGGCGGTTCGAATATTTTTCTGGATTCCTCGGAATTGCTGGGGGCCATGCACTCCATGGAGATCCCATTCGTCTTCAATCATTTTGCGTTCTTCGGCTCGCGGCTTGATCCCATTGCCTTTAACAATGAGAATCGCGACAGCCGGGTGGCTCTGGCGCAGGAAATGGGTGCCTACTGGGCGCGCTTCGCCCGCGCGGGGGATCCGGGCGACAGCTGGCAGGCCTGGAGCGAAGGCCCGGCGCGTATGGTCTTTGATACGGCAGCCGGTGGCGGGTCGCGCATGGAGGCTGGCGAAATGACGAAAGCGGCGCTGGCCGAGGCCATGTCGAACGATCTGCGCCTTGACGAGACCCAAATGTGTGATCTCGTGACCTCGATGGAGGGGCGATATTTCGATGATGAAGCCCAACTACGTCCATTGACCGGTTGCTAGGAGATCAATCAATATAATTAATCCAATCAACGAATATTATTGATTGGATAAATATTTTATTCTCACCCATTCTGCTCCCATCAAAAAAGCGCCGGACGCACCGGCTCTAGATGGGAGACACATTATGGACGGTTCCAGCGGATGTCCTTTCGCCGCTCCGCAACAGCGCCATACGGCGAGCGGCGCCTATTCCAATGCCAACTGGTGGCCCAATCAGCTTAACCTGAAGATACTTCATCAGAACGCTCCGGCGACCAACCCGCTGGGCGAAGCCTTCGACTATGCAGAGGCGTTTAATGGCCTCGATCTGGATGCGGTGAAGGCAGACCTGACAGCACTCATGACAGACAGTCAGGATTGGTGGCCGGCGGACTATGGTCACTATGGCCCTTTCTTTATCCGGATGGCCTGGCACAGCGCCGGCACCTATCGCGTACAGGATGGCCGTGGCGGGGCCTCCTCGGGCACGATCCGTTTCGCGCCGCTCAATAGTTGGCCGGATAATGGAAATCTCGACAAGGCGCGCCGCCTGCTCTGGCCGGTCAAGGCCAAGTATGGCGACAAGATTTCCTGGGCCGACCTGATGGTCCTGACCGGCAATGTCGCGCTGGAATCCATGGGCTTTAAAACCTTCGGCTTCGCTGGGGGCCGTGAAGATGTGTTCGAGCCGGAAGGCGATATCTATTGGGGGCCGGAAACCGAATGGCTCGGCGATGAGCGCTACTCCGGGGATCGCGAGCTAGCAAACCCGCTGGGGGCCGTTCAGATGGGCTTGATCTACGTCAATCCGGAAGGCCCGAACGGAAAACCCGATCCGCTCGCCTCGGCCTATGACATCCGCGACACCTTTGGCCGCATGGCCATGAATGACGAGGAAACTGTCGCCCTTGTCGCGGGCGGGCACACCTTCGGCAAAATGCACGGCGCAGGCGATGCCAAACATGTTGGCGCTGAACCTGAAGGCTCAACGATCGAAGCCATGGGGTTCGGTTGGGCAAACTCATTTGAAAGCGGCCGCGGCGCACACACCATCACTTCTGGTCTCGAAGGCGCGTGGACGCCCACACCGATCAGTTGGGACAACAGCTATTTTGACACGCTGTTCGGACACGAGTGGGAGCTGACCAAGAGCCCCGCAGGTGCCAATCAGTGGGTGCCGCAAGGTGGCGCTTCCGCCGATGCGGTTCCCGATGCCCATGACGCCACCAAGCGCCACGCGCCGGTGATGTCGACCGCTGACATGGCGATGCGCATGGACCCGGCTTATGAGAAAATTTCGCGCCGTTTCCATGAAAACCCGGATCAATTCGCTGATGCGTTCGCGCGAGCCTGGTTCAAGCTGACCCACCGCGATATGGGGCCCGTATCCCGCTATCTGGGTAAAGAAGTGCCAAGCGAAGAACTGATCTGGCAGGACCCGGTTCCGGCGGTCGATCATGACCTGATCGATGAGACCGATATCGCGGCGCTGAAAGACAAGGTTCTGTCGTCGGGCTTGACCGTAGGCCAGCTGGTGAAAACCGCCTGGGCCTCGGCCTCGACCTTCCGCGGATCGGACAAGCGCGGCGGAGCCAATGGCGCGCGTATTCGCCTTGCTCCGCAAAAAGACTGGGCCGTCAACGAGCCGGAAGAACTCGCAAAGGTGCTGCCGGTGCTGGAAGGCATCCAGGCGGACTTCAATTCAGGCTCAGGCTCGAAGAAAGTCTCGCTCGCGGATCTGATTGTGCTGGCAGGTAATGCCGGGGTGGAAGCGGCGGCGAAAGCTGCCGGGCATGACATCACCGTGCCGTTTGCCCCGGGCCGGACGGATGCCAGCCAGGAAATGACAGAAGTGGATTCGGTCGCTTACCTTGAGCCGAAATCGGATGGCTTCCGCAATTTTGAGGGTCAGACCTATGACCGCCCGGCAGAGGAATGGCTGCTCGACCGCGCCCAGCTGCTAACGCTGTCTGCACCGGAAATGTCGGTGCTCGTGGGTGGTCTGCGGGTCATCGGGGCCAATCATGGTGACAGTGATCACGGTGTCTTCACGGAGCGCAAGGGCCAGCTGACGAATGATTTCTTCGTCAACCTGCTGGACATGCGCACCGAGTGGACGCCGACCGATGACAGCGCCACGGCGTTCGAAGGCCGCGACCGGTCTTCCGGCGCTAAAACCTGGACGGCCAGCCGCGCGGATCTGGTGTTCGGCTCGAACTCCCAGCTTCGCGCTATCGCTGAGGTCTATGGCGCAGATGATGCCGAAGCGAAATTCGTCAGTGATTTTGTTTCTGCCTGGACCAAGGTGATGGAACTCGACCGATTTGACCTCGTTCGGTAATTCCTGATCCCGCCGGGCAAGGAAGGGGCGGGCTCTCCCGCCCCTTTTTTGTGCCTAATGCTCATCGCTCGCATAGGGTCCGGCGGCCTGCCGCCAGGGATTGGTGTTCATCTTCGCATACATGGACGGAAAGGCGCGGTGGGCACACGCTTCGCGTTCACATATCCGGCAGGACAGGCCGGTTTCGGTTGCCGCACCCGCCAAGCGTTCACTGTAAACGGTTTCGCCGGCGCGTTCCCACTCACATCCCACAGCGATGGCATGCAAGACCGGCAGATCATTATCCGTCGAGGCGTGCGAAACGGCCCGGGCGATCGAGAGGTATTCGCTGCCATCCGGCAGGATGAAGCGTTGCGTATGAAGTTTCTCCGGTGCCCGGAACGCCTCAAAAAGCGACCATTTCGGGCAAGATCCGCCCGAACGGGCAAACGGCAGAACGCCCCCGCCAAAGCGCTTGGAGATATTTCCGGCTGGATCGGTCCGGACCATGAAGAAGGGAATGCCACTTGCATCTGGCCGGTGCAGCGTCGTCAGGCGATGACAGACCGCTTCAAAGCCCAATTGAAACCGCCTTTGCAGGCGCTCAATGTCATAGCGGCTCTTTTCTGCCTGCTTGAGAAAGGCGCCATAAGGGGCCAGCAATGCCCCGGCGAGATAGCGCGCCAGCCCGGTCCGATAGAGCATCTGCCCGGCCTTGCTGTTCAGTCCGGCAGCCGCCGTCTCCCGGTCCAGCAAATCGCCATATTCCAGCATCACCAGCGTGGTCGCGATTTGCATGGGACGCGCGTGTGGCGGCAGGCGATCAGACAGCATCAGCCGCCTTGTATGAAAGTCCATCCGCTGGCGCGCCCCGCCCATCACATCATCTTCGAAAGTCCGGACAATAATCCCGTGCCCGTCCTTCAGTCGGGCTTCCAGAAGGCCAATGCGATTATCCGGTGTGAGTTTTAGCTCGGCACTTAGCGCCTCCGCAGCGCGCTCCAGCTCCGGGAAGTGGTTGTGATGCTTGTCGATGGCATTGCGGACGGCTTCCGTTTCCGGCAACTGGCCGGTTTCCGGTCCGCCTGCTAGCTGAGCCGCTAGATCCGCCGTCGAATCAGCAGCATTGCGATAGGCCTGATGCAGACGGGTCACTGCCTCGGCGGCGCGCGGTTGCGATTCGGCCAGTTCGGTCAGCTCACTACGCTCCAGCTGCAAGCTGGCGAGGGACGGGTCGCTGGCCGCCGCCTCAAGGTCTGTGATGAGTTGCCGGTCAGAGCCTTCCGCCAGTGCCCGGACATCAATCTCGAACGCATCTGCAAGCGCCAATAAAACCCGCGCCGTCAGCGGGCGCTGATTACGTTCCAGCAGGTTGAGATAGCTGGGCGAAAGCCCCAGCATGTCGGCAGCATCAGCCTGGGTCAGGCCGCGTTCCCGGCGCAACCGCCGCAGGCGGGCGCCGGCAAAGATTTTCTCGTCAATCGCCATTTATGTAAATTATTCACAATATGACAAAACAGCAAGTGAAGTCGTGATACAGCTTCGCTTCTTTCGACTTTCGTTGATATAGACAAGAGAAAGTCCTGGTTTCACCCTTGCATCGAAGACAGGCGTTCACACGCCTTTACAGATAAAAGGATTGCACCATGACGACTTTTACCGACCTGGTCCCTGCGGCCACGGCAGATCGCTTCAACGGTATTGAACGCGATTATTCACCCGAAGATGTTCTCAAGCTTCGCGGCTCGGTCCAGATTCAACACACGCTTGCCGAGCGTGGCGCGGCCAAGCTGTGGACGCTGCTGAAAGAAGAGCCTTACGTCAACGCGCTGGGCGCTCTGACCGGCGGTCAGGCCATGCAAATGGTCCGGGCCGGCCTCAAGGCCATCTACCTGTCAGGCTGGCAGGTCGCAGCCGACGCCAATGAAGCCGGCGCCATGTATCCCGACCAATCGCTTTACCCGGCCGACTCCGGCCCGGAACTGGCCAAGAAGATCAACCGCACGCTTCAACGTGCCGATCAGATTGAAGTGTCCGAAGGCAATGTCACGCGTGACTGGTTCGCGCCGATTGTCGCCGACGCCGAGGCTGGCTTTGGCGGCCCGCTCAACTGCTATGAGATCATGCGCGCCTATATCGAAGCGGGCGCGGCAGGCGTTCACTTTGAAGATCAGGTCGCAGCGGAAAAGAAATGCGGCCATCTGGGCGGCAAGGTTCTGATCCCGACCAAGGCGCATCAGCGCAATCTGAACGCGGCGCGGCTGGCGGCAGACGTGATGGGCGTTCCGGCTTTGACCGTGGCCCGGACGGATGCCGAATCCGCGACGCTAATCAATTCCGACATTGATGAGCGTGATCATGAATTCATCGATTATGACGCCGGCCGCACGGCAGAAGGCTTCTATCGTCTGAAACAGGGCATGGGCGTGGATCACTGCATCAAGCGCGGTTTGGCCTATGCCAAATATGCTGACCTCTTGTGGTGGGAAACGTCCAAGCCGAATCTGGATGAGGCGCGCCGCTTTGCCGAAGCCATTCAGCGCGAATTCCCCGGCAAGATGATGGCGTACAACTGTTCGCCATCCTTCAACTGGGAAGCTAATCTGGACAAGGCCACCATCGAAACCTTCCAGCGTGAGTTGGGCGCGATGGGCTATAAATTCCAGTTTGTGACCCTGGCTGGTTTCCACCAGCTCAATTACGGCATGTTCAACCTGGCACTTGGTTACAAGGATCGCGGCATGGGTGCCTACTCCGAGCTGCAACAGGCCGAGTTTGCCTCCGAAGTCGATGGTTACACCGCCACGCGCCACCAGCGCGAAGTTGGCACCGGCTATTTCGATCTGGTCAACCAGACCCTTTCGGGCGGTCAGGCCTCCACAACGGCCATGGGCGAGTCCACCGAAACCGCTCAGTTCGCTGCTGAATAATCGGCGGACAGGAGCAAGCTCATGAACAAAGCCAATCCCAATGGCGTGGATCTGCTCGGGACATTAGAGCCCGGCTATCGCGGCATCCTCGCCCCGCATGCGCTGGCCTTCCTGGTCGGCCTGCATCGCCGCTTCGAAAACCGCCGTCAGGCGCTCCTCGAAGATCGTCAGAAACGCCAGGCTGAATATGATGCCGGTGCGTTGCCGGAGTTTCCGGAAGACACTGCGGATATCCGTGCTTCGGAATGGACGGTGCGTCCTGCGCCGGCCGATCTTCGGGATCGCCGGGTGGAGATCACCGGGCCTGTCGACCGGAAAATGGTCGTCAATGCGCTTAATTCCGGCGCGCGCTGCTTCATGGCGGATTTCGAGGATGCGTCCTCGCCCAAATGGCACAACATGATCGAAGGGCAGATCAATCTGCGCGAAGCCATTCGCCGTCAGATTGATTTCACCGACGAAAAGAACGGCAAGCGCTATCGAGTCTCATCCGATGCGGCGACCTTGCTGGTGCGTCCGCGCGGCCTGCACCTGGACGAGCGCCATATGAAGGTGAACGGCCAGTCGATCTCGGCCTCGCTGTTCGATTTCGGCCTGTATCTCTATCACAACTGGGATGCGCTAGGCGTGCGCGGCTCGGGCCCATACTTCTACCTGCCCAAGCTGGAAAGCCGGTTTGAAGCGCGCTTCTGGGCGCTGGTCTTCAGCCATGCCGAAGAAGTGCTCGGTCTGGAACGCGGCACCATTCGCTGCACAGTCCTGATCGAAACGCTGCCAGCCACGTTCGAGCTCGATGAAATCCTTTATGAGTTGCGCGATTATTGCGTCGGCCTCAATTGCGGTCGCTGGGATTACATCT
Organism: Hyphobacterium sp.; assembly: GCF_965228115.1. Taxonomy (GTDB): domain Bacteria; phylum Pseudomonadota; class Alphaproteobacteria; order Caulobacterales; family Maricaulaceae; genus Hyphobacterium. The sequence continues at coordinate 2,217,252 of NZ_OZ245794.1, forward strand.
TCTCCTACATCAAACGTCTGCGCGGTCATAAGGATCGCATCCTGCCGGATCGCTCCCAGGTAACGATGACAACGCCCTTCATGGCGGCCTATTCCAAGCGCGTGATTGGCGTCTGTCACCGGCGCGGCGCGCACGCTATGGGCGGCATGTCGGCCTTCATCCCGGTCAAGGGCGATGAAGACGCCAATGCCCGGGCCTTTGAACAAGTGAAGGCAGATAAAACCCGCGAAGCCCAGGACGGCCATGATGGCTGCTGGGTGGCGCATCCGGATCTCGTGCCGATTGCCAAGGCGGCGTTCGACGATGTGATGCCCGGTCCGAACCAGATCGACAATCAGGTGTCGCTGGCCGGATCTTCCAAAGCGCTCATCGAAGCACCGGAAGGCACGATCACAGACGCAGGCGCACGCGAGAATGTCGATGTCGCTATCCGCTACATTGCGGGCTGGCTCGCAGGTCGCGGCGCGGCTCCGATCCGCAACATGATGGAAGATGCAGCGACCGCAGAGATTGCCCGGGCGCAGCTCTGGCAATGGCGGGTTGCCGGCTCCAGCACGGCAGAGGGCACGCTGATCGATGCCGCCTGGCTGGAAGCGGCGATCGACACGGCAGAGGCCACAATCCTGAAGGATCCGGACCATCGCTTGTCGGGCCAGGATGAGGTGACAAAGGCGGCGCAATTGCTGCGTGATCTTGTCCTGTCCGATGACTTCGCCGAGTTCCTGACGCTCAAGGCCTATGACCATCTGACAGATGGCTTACAGGTGTCGATGCGTCTGACCGAATTCGACTAAACCCATCTCCTGTTTGCCAACCGGTGACCGGGAGGCAAAGGGCGCGGCAGGCTCCTCGCAATCCAGGCCTGCCGCGCCCCATTTCTGTTGCGACGCAGCCTAGCCTGCGAGTTGAAGCCTAGCCTTTGTAGAAGTCCGGATAGGCTTCCATGCCCAGTTCGGTCTTATCCAGCCCGGCAATTTCATCATCCACGCTGGGGCGAAGGCCAATCGTTAGCTTGAGCGCATACCAGGCCGCTGCACTCAGGATCGCCACAAAGGCGCCAATCACGAGAATGCCGAGCGCTTGAACGCCGAACTGCGAGATGATCGACAAGCCGTCGGCTTGCGTGGTCGCCGCCGCAATCAAAGTACCCCAGATCCCACAGACCAGATGCGCCGGGATGGCCCCCACGACATCGTCAATCTGGAACTTGTCCAGGAGGGGCACTGTGACGACAACCAGCACGCCACCCACAGCCCCGACCAGTATGCCTTGCCAGAGCGCCGGATCGAGCGGCCCCGCCGTGATGGCGACGAGGCCACCAATCGCGCCATTAAGCACCAGCGTCAGGTCCGGCTTCTTGAAGATGACATAAGACATCACGAAGGCGGCGAGCACACCGGCAGCGGCCGCGAGGCTGGTATTGGCGAGAATTTTGCCAACCGCACTGACATCTTCAATCGTCCCAGCGGCGAGTTGGGACCCGCCATTAAAGCCAAACCAGCCAAACCAGAGAATAAAAGTGCCAAGCGCCGCCAGTGGAAGGTTGGAGCCGGGCATCGGTTTTTGAATTCGGCCATCAGGAGCGTATTTGCCATAGCGGGGCCCGAGGATGATCGCGCCCATCAGAGCGGCCCACCCGCCGACCGAGTGGACCAGGGTGGAGCCGGCAAAATCCTGAAAGCCCATCACATGCAACCAGCCTTCGCCCCATTTCCAGGCACCGGTGATGGGGTAGATCACAGCCGTCAGCACGACAATGAAGAGGAGGAATGGCCCCAGCTTGATGCGCTCGGCCAGCGTGCCGGACACAATCGAAGCGGCTGTGGCGACAAAGGCCATCTGGAAAAACCAGTCGGCGGCAGAGGCCAGCGAACCATCCGGTTCATCCAGTGGGTCGGGCGACCAGACACCAATCGTTCCGAACCAGCCGCCATCGACGCCATCATACATCAGGCGGTAGCCGACGATGTAATAGGTGAGACCGGCAATCGAGAAGAGGGTGATGTTCTTCAGCGAGATCGTGGCTGCATTTTTGGCCCGGACCAGCCCGCTTTCCAGCATGCAGAATCCAGCGGCCATAAAGACGACGACCATGCCGGAGATCATCAACAACATGCTATCGGCGACGAACGCCATGACATCTGGCTGTTCAGGGGTCGCTACAGCCCCTGTAATCTGTGCTGCAAGCGCGAACATTTAACCCCCCGATTATGTTGCAATGCAGCATAGTGGCCGGAAGCCTGCCCTCTGTAAAGTCAGAACCCGGAGGGAAAATTGAATTTCTTTCTTACCGCTCTGTTCACCCTGATTTCGCAAGTGCAGCGATTGTTCGAATTTGAACAAAGCGTTTAAGCGCACCTTATGCGCCCTCGTGATCCTTTACGCGTCAGACAGCCGGAAGTCCGGCGAACAGGGTGTGAGGGCGGCCATGGCCAACCAGGCAAATGTCGTTGTGTTTGCGTCTCAAAAGGGCGGGTCCGGCAAGACCACCCTGTCGGGGCATATCGCTGTGGAAGCCGAACGCAATGGCGATGGCCCGGTCGCCTTGATCGATACAGATCCGCAGGGCTCGCTCGCGAAATGGTGGAACGCGCGATCCAGTGCGACGCCCGCCTATGCGCGGGTTTCCATTGAAGATCTGGAGGCCGGGATCAAGCATCTCGAAAACTCCGGCTTCAAGATGATCATCATTGATACCCCCCCGGCTGTTACTGATTCCATTGCAGGAGTTGTGCGTCATGCGGATCTGGTCGTCGTCCCGACCCGGCCCAGCCCTCATGACCTGCGCGCTGTTGGACCCACGGTTGATATCGTCGAGAGCTTTGCCAAGCCCTTGGTCTTTGTCGTCAACTCGGCCACAGCGCGCGCCCGAATAACGGGAGAGACGGCGGTGGCCCTTTCCCAACATGGCGTTGTCGCGCCCGTCACCATTCATCACCGGACCGATTTTGCCGCTTCAATGATTGATGGCCGCACCGTCGGCGAGATCAATGAAGGTTCAAAGTCCGCCGATGAAGTTGCCAAGCTTTGGCGGTATTTACGCGCGCGCTTTGTCCGAAATGGCATTGCGATGAATGGCAAGGATCAGATGAATGACCTCGCCGTGGCTGCGCTGACGCCGGGCGGTGGTGCGCCAGACCTCTTCGGTGAAGAGGATGAGGAAGAAAACCTTCCTGGCCTCGGCGAGCTGGTTCTTCCCGGCTGGGATGAGGCTGAACTGCCCAAACCTGAAAAGAGCGCCGATGGGGCCTCCGGTTGGGACGGCATCGACCGCCGCAAGAAGGATGTCGGCCCGCCCAAAGGCCAGCCAGATCGCCGCCAACCCGCGCGCGCCGTCTTTGGACGCCGAACCGCCTTCGTTCACCGTGTTGCAGGACAGGGCTGAGCCATGACGGGAACCCCTTACGCCGCTCTCCATTCCGGCCTGCTTGTCCGTAAGGGCGCCGCCGTTCCATCGCCTGCGGGCACACGCACCGCACCGGAGACGTCCTTTGATCCTTTCTCGATCGCACGCCGCGACGCCTCGGATGCGGATAACGCCCCCCCACACCATCCGCATCCGGGGTCGTGCGACGCGCATCATGCCGCCGCAGACGAAGGCGCAGAGATGGGTTTCGAGCTAAGTGATCAACAGGACCGGCGCTTGCGCCTGGCGGCTGCCAAGCTGGATACAACGCGCGAGCAGTTGTTATCGGAAGCCGTCGATAGTTGGCTCACCCATCTGGGCGAGACGGAGCTGTCCGCCTGTTCCTGCTATCGCGCGCTTAGCGCGGAAGATTAGGTGCAGCTGCCTTCAAGGCCGGAAATCCAGTCAGAGATCAGGTCCACACCTTCAGCATGTATGAGTGAGCGGCCCAGCTCCGGCATCATGATGTCGCCTTGCCGGGAATCCATGCGGTAGATAAAGATCGAGTTTTCCGGATCGCCGGGCACAATCCCGAACCGCAACCCGCCTGAACCGGGCCCGGCAGCAATCGGCGGCTTGCACAGGCCCAGATTGGGGTCCTCCGGGGCATCAATATTGAGATGCAGACCAGACGTATCAGCCGGACCGACCGGATTGTGGCAATGCGCGCAGTTGATATCGAGATAGGCCCGTGCGCGGGCATTGAGCGGCACATCCGGATCATTCCAGACCGCGGCACGAGGCAGAGCGCGGTCCAGCACATTGTCCAGATAGCCCGCGGCAATGAAATGGGCGATCTGGTTCTGGCGGCCTTCCGCATAGTCAAAATCGCGATTTATGTGACGGGTCGCCGGGCCGATGGGTGAAAGCTCGCGCGTTGTATTGTTCGTGGCATGACAGCCCGCGCACTGGTTTACGTTCGGCACCAGATAATTGATCGTTTGTGTCGTCCCGCCCGCTTCGGCCAAAGTAAGCGTCTCGGAATAACCCGCGCGCATCAGCCGGGCTTCGCTTTCCTCTTCATTCCAGACATAAGGCAGAGCAACCCAGCCCGCCTCCCGGCGGATGAGCAGCCGCGTTTCAATCAGGCGGACCCGATCCAGATCGAGCGTTTCCGGGTTGTCGGCAACGATGAGGCCTTCATCGCCGCGCAGCATATTCCTGGCTTCATCAACCGGATAATAGAAGGTTTTGGTGATGACCGTGCCAACGGGGAAATCCCAGACTTCGCCCTCGCGGTATTCTGCGCTGGTGCCGTCCGGCATCCAGATCGTGCGGAGTTTGCCCGCATAATCGGTAAAGAGCGCGGAGTTGAGATCATAGGGTTCAACGGCCTCGGCCAATGTCAGATGTCCGCCCTCCACTGACATCATGCCCCACTCTGACAGAAGCGCCGGACGGCCTTCCGCATGATAGGTCGGTGTGGGCGGCTGGGCCCCACACGCGGCAAGCAAGAGGCCCAGGGCCGGAAGAAAAAAACGCATCAGAAGGGCAACACCACTTCTGGCAGGCGCTCATGGGTGCAGGACGTATCCTCGACAATATGCGGGTCCGCATTGTCGTTGGGATTGTCCACATTGAGCATTTGCGCATCGCCATTATCGATACAGATGCGGTAGTCGGCGGGCATCATCCCATCGACCAACAGGTCTGAATTGACATAGCCATCCCACAATACGTCAGGGATATTGCCGGTCAGGCCAAACATCATGACGCGCAGGGCCTGCAGCGCGGCCACATCCGGATTGCCGCCGCCCTCACCAAGCGCATTATTCATGATCAGGATGGTTTCGGGATAAGGATCAAAATTCTCCTGCACCGAAATATCGGCATAGCCGGTCGAATAAACAGACGAGATGATGATGTTGGCGGTGCGATGATCCGCGATCACATTGTCAAAAATTTCCACGCGGTCATTCGAGTTGATGACGATGCCGGAACCTGCCGGAACACTGGCGACCGGCGTTCCCGGATGGCCGAAATTATTCGTGTTGTTTTCCTGCACATCATTTCGGTAGACGCGCGTGGAATGACCCGGCTGGGGCAGGTTCGGCATGTTGAAGACCAGAATGCCGCCCGTATTGTGACGCGCGATATTGCCATAAACGTCCGCACCAATCGTATTTTCGATCTCGATCCCCGCCACATTGTATTCGGCAATGGAGTCGCGGACGATAACATTTTCCGACTGGCCGACATAAATCCCGGCATCGGACGCTCCGATGGCGATGACCCCTTCCACCAGCGTATTGCGGGTCTGAACCGGATAAATCCCATAGGCGCCATTATTGGTATCCGGGCCATTCGTCCATTCAGTGCGCACCCGGCGGATAATAATGTTCTCGCCCTCATTGACCTTCAAGGCATCGCCGCGCGTATCTTCAATGGCCAGATCTTCAATCGTGAAATCACTGGCAGTGACCAGCAGGCCTTCCGCGCCGGATGTCTGATTGGCAAAGGACAGGATCGTTTCATCCATGCCGGCCCCGCGTATTGTGACGCCATCTACGGTGAGCGACAACGAACGGTCGAAGGAAAACACGCCAGCGGGTATCTCGATCACATCGCCCGGCTGGGCGTCGATGAGTTGCTCCATCAGCGTGGTTTGATAATCGGCATTGGCATCAGAGATGTCGCGGCCTTCATTGCCGCCGCCGCAGGCCACCAGCACAGCCGATAAAACCAACACAAGCCCTGTCTTAAATGTTGTCATGACCTTCCCCTCGATCAGTGAACCGTGTTCACTGTAATCAAAGAAGGGGCGCTTCGTCACGTCCCTCGTTCGGGAGACTTCATGACCGGCGTCGAGGCACTCGATTCCATTGAGGTGACGTTGAGCGCCGGATCGCGCATCGGGCTGACGTTGGGCCTGGCGATCATGATCTTCTCGGTGGCGCTAACCTTGAAGCCGGACGACTTCGTCTTTCTCGCCAAGCGTCCGAAAATGTTCTTCGGTGGGCTGGCCACGCAAATCCTTGGCCTGCCCTTGATGACGCTGGGTTTGGCGCATCTCATTTCGCCACCGGCTTCGGTGGCCTTTGGCATGATCGTCGTGGCCTGTTGTCCGGGCGGGAATGTCTCGAATCTGATGGTGTTGATGTCGCGCGGTAATGCCGCCTATTCGGTGTCGCTGACGGCGGCGTCCAATGCGCTGGCCTTCATTATCACGCCGTTTGCGATATTAGGCTGGGCCGCGCTTTATCCGCCGACGGCTGATCTGATTCGCGCGATTGAGATCGAGACTTTGCCGTTCATTCTGCAGACCGCCATGGCGCTGGGCGTGCCTTTGGCCATTGGCATGCTGCTCTCGACCTTCCAGCCCGGCATCGCCAAGCGCATCCAGCCGATCTTTTATGTGTTGGCCATCGCCATTCTGGTGGGGCTGGTCACCATCGGTCTGATCTCTAACTGGGAGCTGATTATGAACAGTGGCGATGTAATCGCGCCAGTGGCGATTCTGCACAATGCGCTCGCCTTCGCGCTGGGCGCAGTCGCCGGACTGGCCTTGCGGTTGGAATCCAAATCGCGCCGGGCTCTGACTTTCGAGATCGGGATACAAAATGCCGGCCTCGGCCTGGTGATCCTGCTGACGCAGTTTCCGACATTGGGCGGGGCCGCTGCGGTCACAGGCTTCTGGTCAATCTGGCATCTCTTTGCGGGCATCGGGCTTGCCCTTGCTTTCCGCTTTTATGATCATCTTCGAAAGACTGACGGGGTGAAGACATGAGCTATGACATCAAGATTTCCGGCGGCATCGTCCATGACGGTTCCGGCGCGGAGGGCCGCGTCGCGGATATCGGCATCAAGGATGGCGTGATTGTCGCTGTGGGTGACGCGCCGGAAGCCGCAACCCGCGAGATTGATGCGTCCGGCTGTATCGTCACGCCCGGCTTTCTCGATCTGCACTCCCATTATGATGGTCAGGCCACCTGGGATGATCAGTTGGAGCCGTCTTCGCGGCATGGCGTTACGACCACGGTGATGGGAAATTGCGGCGTCGGCTTTGCACCCGTCAAATCCACTGACCATGAGCGGCTGATCAAGTTGATGGAGGGTGTGGAGGACATTCCCGGCACCGCTCTGGCAGAAGGCCTCAAATGGAATTGGGAGAGCTTCCCCGATTATATGGACGCGCTGGAGGTCCAGCCCCGCACCATCGATATCGCTGTGCATATCGGCCATGATCCGTTGCGGGTTTTTGTGATGGGCGATCGCGCAATCGCGGAAGAAGAAGCGACTGAAGATGATGTCGCGAAAATGCGTGATCTGGTCCGCGAAGCCATGCAGGCTGGAGCCATCGGATTTTCGACTGGTCGCTCTGATGTTCACAAGACCGCCGATGGCGACTGGACGCCCTCATCCGAAGCCACCGCGAAGGAACTCGCCGGGATCGCTAAAGCATTCGAGGGCCTTGATTATGGCGTCGTGCAGGCCGTGTCAGACTTTGATCTGGAGCGCGAGGGCGACCGGTTTGAAGCGGAATGGAAAGTGCTGGAAGCCTACGCCAAAGCCGCCGGAAACCGGCCTTTCTCCATGTCATTGATGCAGCGCGATTTCGCACCGGACCAGTGGACGCGCATTCTGGAAAAAGCCGAACAAATGAAGGCTGAAGGCGTGGATATGCGGGTGCAGACCGCACCGCGCGGCATTGGCGTTTTCCTCGGCCTGCAATGCACCTTCCACTTCTTCATGGGTTATCCCAGCTACAAGAAAATCGCCGACAAGCCGTTCGAAGAACGCGTGGCGATCATGAAGACGCCGGAGTTCAAAGCGCAGATCCTGTCAGAGAAAACCGACCAGCTTTCCGGGCCGGGGTCGTCCATTCCGCCGCTGGCGGACCTCTTGATGGCGCATATTGATTTTGTCGCCACCAAGCTGTTCCAGCTGGGCGATCCGCCGGACTACGAACAGCCGCCGGAAAACGCGCTCGCCGCAAAGGCCGAAGCTGAAGGCGTGCCGCTGATGGAAAAACTCTATGACACCGTGCTGGAACGCAACGGGAAGGAGCTGATCTACTTCCCGATCTATAACTATACCGAGGGCGATTATAACAACGTCATGAAAATGATGACGCACCCTCAAGCCCTGCAGGGGTTGGGCGATGGTGGCGCACATGTCGGCACGATCTGTGACGCCTCCATGCCGACCTATCTCTTGTCACACTGGACGCGGGACCGCACCCGCGGGCCGAAACTCGCGGTCGAACGCGCGGTCCAGATGATGTCGGGCGATATCGCGGAGTTTCTTTCGCTGAATGACCGCGGCTATGTCCGCGAAGGTCTGCGCGCCGATCTCAATGTCATCGACCATGACGCGCTACAGCTGGAACCGCCTCACATGGTGAAGGATCTCCCCGCTGGCGGTCAGCGGTTGTTACAAGGCGCGCGCGGCTATAAGGCCACGCTGGTCAATGGCGTTCCGATTGTGATGGATGATAAGTTTACCGGCGAGAAGCCGGGACGGTTGGTACGCGCCGGGCGCTAGTCCATCGCCTTGACGATCTGCTCCGTCATCTTCTTGGCATCGCCCAACAGCATCATCGTGTTGTCCCGGAAGAAGAGCGGGTTTTCGACACCGGCATAGCCCGAGCCCAGCGAGCGCTTGATGAAGAAGACCGTGCCCGCTTTCCAGACCTGCAAAACCGGCATGCCATAGATCGGTGAAGACGGATCATCCTCCGCGGCCGGATTGGTGACGTCATTCGCCCCGATCACGAACGCCACATCGGCGTTGGAAAATTCCGAATTGATGTCTTCCAGTTCGAAAACCTCGTCATAGGGCACGTTCGCTTCGGCCAGAAGCACATTCATATGGCCCGGCATGCGGCCGGCGACGGGGTGAATGGCGTAAGACACATCCACGCCTTCCTCCTTCATCACATCGCCCATTTCTTTCAGCGCGTGTTGTGCCTGCGCGACCGCCATGCCGTATCCCGGCACGATGATGACCTTGCGGGCATTCTTCAGGATAAAGGCCGCATCATCGGCCGAGCCTTGCTTGACCGTGCCTTGCGGACCATCGCCCGCCGGGCCGGCGCTTTCGCCGCCAAAACCGCCCAGAATGACCGAGATGAAGGACCGGTTCATGCCCTTACACATGATGTAGGACAGGATTGCACCGGACGACCCCACCAGCGCGCCAGTGACCAGCAGGGCGGTGTTTTCCAGTGTAAAGCCAAGCGCCGCCGCGGCCCATCCCGAATAGGAATTCAGCATCGAAACCACGACGGGCATGTCCGCGCCGCCAATCGGGATAATCAGCGTGACGCCCAATACGAAAGCGACCATGGTCAGAGCCCAGAAAGCGACGTCCAAATCGCCACCAGAGGCCATCAGGAAAATGATCATCAACCCGATGAAGATACCAAAGCCAAGATTGAGCCAGTGCTGGCCCTTGAAGACGACGGGTGCGCCAGACACCAGACCCTGCAATTTCATGAAGGCAATAATGGAGCCCGAGAAAGTGATCGCGCCAATCGCCGAACCCAGCGCCAGCTCCAGCAAGCTGAGCGCCTTGATATTGCCAGCCTCGCCAATATTGAAAATGTCCGGGCGGTAAAAGGCGGCAGCGGCCACCAGTACGGCTGACATTCCGACGAGTGAGTGAAAGGCTGCGACCAACTGCGGCATCGCCGTCATCGGAATACGCTGGGCAACCACGGCCCCAATGCCGCCACCAATCGCCATAAGGACGATAATCAGAAACAGCCCGCCAAACCCGACGCCCGACACCAACAGGGTGACGAGCACGGCGATGACCATCCCCGCCATTCCGAAATAATTGCCCTGGCGGGAGGTTTCCGGATGCGACAGCCCGCGTAGCGCGAGAATGAAGAAGACCGCGGAAACGAGGTAAAGAATGGCAGCGAGATCAGCGTTCATAAGAATGTCCGTTCCGGGTTAGTCGATAACCGCGAGGATTTTGTAGCAGGGAATGGGCGAGCGATTGCTGGCACCACGAAGGCCGGAAGCATCGCAAATGGCCTGCGTGGCGGCATCGGCCGCTTCGTAATTCACCGTGATGAAATCAACCGTCGTTACCTGATTGTTGTCAGCTTCAATCAGCCAGGTCACAAAAGCCGAAACGCCACCAGGGCGCGTTCCGCCATCGGTCGCCATCAGCACGCGCCCGTCTGATCCCTGATCACACACAAAACCGGCGCCGCCGCGTGTAAAGACAGTTTCGCGGATCAGGCATTGCGTAGAGCCCGGTCCGGGCCGCTCAGACTGCGCGCCGCGCATGGCGCGCTGCTGTGCGTCTGCCAGGGCAAACATGCCCGCGAACATAAGAATAAGAGCGATCAGATACCGCATCAGGACCCGTCGCCTTTCGGCTGCGGCTTATCCTTCTTTTTGTACATGGCCAGCATCCGCTGGGTGACAAGGAAGCCCCCGAAAATGTTCACGCTTGCCAGGACCACACCCACCATGCCGGCGCCGCGCGCGAAGTTGGATCCGGCATCGCTTTCACCCACAAGGGCGGGCGCGGCTGCCGCAATCAACGCACCGACGATGATGACCGACGAAATAGCGTTGGTGACCGCCATCAAAGGTGTGTGCAGGGCGGGCGTCACCGACCAGACAACATAATATCCGACGAAAACAGCCAGTACGAAAATGGCGAGGCGGAGTGTTACCGGATCGACAGCATCCATGTCCTCATCCTTCCTATTTCAGCGTTTCATGCACGACCTTGCCGTCGCGCGTCAGGGCCATGCCCACAATGATTTCATCGTCCCAGTGCGGGGCTTTCTTGCCCTCGTCATCAACCAGCAAAGGCGTCAGATTGACGAGGTTTCGGGCGTAAAGTGAGGACGCATCTGCGGCCAAACGGCCCGGAAGATTGGAGAACCCGGCGATCGACACGCCATTATGCTCGACAATCTCATCGGCCTTGGTCAGCTCGCAATTGCCGCCAGCCGGGGCGGCCAGATCCACGATCACGGCGCCTGGCTTCATGCGCTCGACCATCTCTTTGGTAATGAGTTTGGGGGCAGGCCGCCCGGGAATCAGCGCGGTGGTGACCACCACATCCTGCTTGGCGATGTGATTGGCGACCAACTCGGCCTGCTTGGCCTGGTATGCCTTTGACATTTCCTTGGCATAACCGCCCGAGGTCTCGGCCTCTTTAAACTCGTCATCTTCAACAGCGATGAATTTTGCGCCCAGCGACGCGACCTGTTCCTTGGCCGCGGGCCGCACGTCTGTCGCGGTCACAACCGCGCCCAGACGTCGTGCCGTGGCAATCGCCTGAAGGCCGGCCACGCCTGCGCCCATCACAAACGCCTTGGCGGCAGCAACCGTTCCGGCCGCCGTCATCATCATGGGAAAGGCACGGTGATAGATCTGCGAAGCTTCGATAACGGCGCGGTATCCAGCCAGGTTGGATTGGCTGGAGAGCGCATCCATGGCCTGTGCACGGGTGATCCGCGGCGTAAATTCCATGGCGAGCGCATCAATGCCCGCCGCAGCCAACGCCTTGGCTTGCGCCTTGTCGCCATGGGGTTCGAGTAGAGCGACCAGCACACAGCCCTTGGGCAGCTTGGCCAGCGTCGCTTCATCCGGCGATTTCACGGCATAGACTGCATCTGCGCCTTTTAAGGTCGCGGCCAGCGTGCCGAGCTTGGCGCCGGCGGCTTCATAAAGCTCATCCGGCAGGCTGGCAGACGCGCCCGCGCCTTTTTCGATCTGGATTTCATGACCAGCCCCGACAAGCTTTTTAACGGTGTCGGGCGTGGCAGCAACGCGGGTCTCCCCCGCATGACGTTCTTTCAGAATGGCAATTTTCATGCGGACCCGCTCTTGGTTGCGGCGGCGATAGATAGCGCGAACATGCGCCAATTCCAACCAAAGAAAAAGAGGGTGGCCGCACGAGACTCGCGCAGCTGGCGACTTTCAACCTTAACGCAGGTCATCAGGCGAGGCTGCCATGCTTCGAACCCTGGGAGTAACATTGGTCTTTGCGACCAGCTCACTGGCCGGGGCCGTCCCGTTTTGCACGGAACCACTATGCCGGATGCCCGCGTCGTGGCGCGTGATGCGACAGCAACCGCGTATTTCACCATTCTCAACTCCGGCGGTAGCGATGCCAAAAGCTGTCATGCCCAATTCCGCGACAATGCGGCGGATGTCCCGTGCAGTTGCAGATTGTTAGCCAGGGCCTGTCTTCTGCCATCGTCAACCTGTTTTTATCGACGACACAACATCTCGCGGTTCTGAGGGTGCCCAAAAATCTGGATTTATGTCCGGCAGATTCCGCGCTGCGCCGTATCGCTCAATCAGACGGTGTAGATCGCGGCGACTTTTTCGAAGTCTCAATTGCGTCCCTGTTTGAGCCCGCCAATAGGGAAGGCGACGCGACACGTCCGGGCGATCATTTTCTGGTTGAAGAAGGCCAGATCAATTGTTCGCTCATGCCCGGCATAGGCGGTCGCTGCCGGATCGGGGACAGCCCTGGCGAACAAATTTCCGGGGAAGCCGGAATATTCGACGCGGGCGAAGCCTTCACGCTGGATCTGACGATGGACTCAACGCCCAATCGATTGCCGACCTACCAGAATATGTTGAGTAATTCTTTTTCGAACCTGCTTGTAACAGCGGTTCGGTCCCAGTCGGTCCCGTCCTTTCAAATCGAAAACTTTCCCAACACGTTCGGGGTCTCATTTCAGTTCACAGGGAATGGCTGCGCGGTGGGGGTAGGCCTGAGCGATCGCCGCACCCGCCTCGGTGAGGTATCGGACTACTCGGTGGAAGGCGCCTTTGCAGTGACGGATAATGGCAGCTGTCCACCCGGCACGCCGACTGTCGAGATTGTCCGGGATGGCGGCCAGTTTGTTGATCCACGCTACATTCAGGAATTCCGCGGAATTCACTATCCGGCCAATGAAACGGGGACGGTTATGACAATTGTGGTGACAGTTGATGTCGATCCAACCGATCCGGCCTCACCCTCGCGAACCTATGAATTCGACCTGGCGCCGCCTTCTGGAAATCCGGGGCTGGGCGATTAATTGATCTGCAACGGGCTGTGTTCAATTGGCTTGAAGCTTCAAGCCCTAGAGCAGCATCCCGACCAGATTGGCGGTTACGGCTGACAGGAAGATCACGACGGCCAGGCCGATGACCGTTGCGTACCAGCGGGCCCTGCGGTCGAGAGCAACGCCAACTGCCAGGCCCACGATCACCGTGATCAGAAGCGCGACCATCCAGCTTGTGCCCGCGGCAAAGGTCAGCGACAGGAACAGCACGGTCAGCGCGGTCAGCCCGCCAAACCAGATGGACAAACGCATGAAGTTGGAAAAGGTGCGGCTCTGCTCGCCGATCTCCATCGTACCGCGCTCGTAATCCGCCATGTTCTGCCCCCGGCTTGTCGTTAGGATGACAAAGCGATTATCACGCGTGTTTCACTGCGCCAAGCCCTTTCCGGCAGGCTTGCTCAGCGCGCAGAACGTCCTTGGCCCCAACCTGATTCCATCAAGGTTTGGAGTGAGGCGGCTACGGCCAGCGGCTGATCCAGAATAAGATGGTGCTGCGCATCAGGAATGGAGATCATCGGGGTGTCCGGGCCGAAAGTAGCCGCCATGAAGTCCCAGATCTCGTCGGTCACCAGGGAGGTATCGGCACCCCGGAAAAAAGCCAACGGGCATTGGGCTGTATCGCGCAGGACGTCCGGGTCGCGGCGTTGATATTCCAGCTTCGCCCACAGATTGACGTCAAACTTCCAGGAAAAGCCGCCCTCAACCGATTTCAGGGAGTTGCGTGCGATATGATCGACCACAGCCACCTGTTCGCAGGGTTGAGGCGGCAAGAGCCGGAAGCGCGCAATCGGCGTTTCCATGTCATCATAGACCTTGCCGCCCCGTTGCGGCGGGGACGAGCGCCGCTGCTCATCGGGCGGACGCACCGGTGAATCCAGAATGATTGCGCCAGCCAGTTGCTCGCCGAAGGTCATCGCCGCCATCAGGGTGACAAAGCCGCCGAAAGAATGCCCGGCCAAGAACGGTTTTCCGGCTTCGAACAGGCCTGCTGCAGCGCCGACAGCCTTTACCTCCTCGGCGTAGAGCGGCATCCGGTACACATCTCGATGGCCGCTATCACCCATGCCTGAAAGATCAATCGCGACCACACGCAGGCCGGGCAGGAAGGGAGCAATGGCGTCCCACCATTGTTTATGCGCCACCCCGCCATGGACCAGCATGACGCCCGGCAGGCCGCGCTCACCCCAGGCTTTCCAGCTGATGGTGGCACCCTCAACCGCGACGGAACCGGTCTCGCACTCGGCGGCCAGCGCTGTCTTCAGCCAGGCCGGATAGGGCGGTTTTTTGCCTTTGAAGGACTCCAGAGGCGGGCGGATGTCGCGCAAGGCGTTGGAAGCGGTGCTCATGCCATTCGGCTAGAGTCTCTTTTTCGGAAGGTCAATTCGCAATTCCCCTTGACGCCAACGTCAAAGATTGGACACCGCCAGTGCATTATTCGCCATGTGCAGCGTGATCGGGGCCCACATGCGCCCGGTGACACGCCGCGCTATCCCGGCACAAATACCGAGAACGGTTGTGTAAACAACGCTCGGCCAGCCAGCGAAAAAATGAAGCAGGCCAAAAAAGGCGGCGCTGATCACAATGGGGAGGATCCATCCGCCCATTCGCACAACCAGGGCCGGAAGGATCCAGCCCCGCATGACGACTTCCTCGATATAGGGCGCAAGAATCACGATTGCGGGTACGAGATACCAGATCGACAGCGGATCCTGTCCGGGAACAGGTGGACGCATCATCGGCAAGGGCGCTGGTGCCAGGTTTTGAAAGATATAAACTGCTGTCAGGCTGAAGATCAGGCTGAGGATCAGCAGCACAAACGCATAACCGCTCTCGAGGCCCGGCCGTTCGGGTCTGAAATCAAGCACGGCGCCAGCCAGTCCTTGTGGCTTCAGCCAACGCGCAAAGAGCCACAAAACGCCGAGATAAGTGACGACGATCATGACATAATAGGCGCGGATCATGTTTTCCGTGCTGCCGCCCGCCAGAAGATCTGCGAGCAGGCTGGCGATGACGGTTGATCCCAGAATAATCAGTGGCCAGCTGACCATCCAGAAAAGAACCCCGCGTGCCTGAGGCCGCAGCTCAGCAGGCATCCGGTTCATCATGTCTTGCGGCTCGAACGGCCAGGCGTTGGAATGAAACCCGAAAGGCGGGGGTGGCGTGCTCATTGGTCTTGTGTTGCCGCGCCAGACCGTAGGCGTCAATTGACGATCGCGTCTCCGGGCATGGTCATGCCGGCGCGCTGCGCGGAGGCCGATCCGGCAATCATGCCGGAAAACATTCCAAGAGCAACCGAACCCAGAAGGATGACAGGATCAAATTGGGCCGGCCAGCCTAACCAGGCCTCCATGAAGGGCGCCAATAACAGCGCGGCCCCCACTCCAAACAGACCCCCGAGCACGCCGAGCGTCAGGCTCTCGGAATTGAACTGGATCACAATGTCCAGATAGGACGCGCCATGAATGGCCTGGATCGCGATACTTCGCCGCCGCAACTCGGTGAGGGTCCAACTGGCTCCGGCAAATGCCAGAATGGCGGCCAGCATGGCCACGCTTGCAACCGATATCAGGAGCCTGGCCATCAAATCCCGCTGTTGTTCCATCGCGGCTGTCGGGGCGCTGGGGTCGGCAAACAGAAAGGGGGCGGCTTGCGATTGCGGAACGCCGTGCTGACGCCGCAAGATCCGTTCGGCGGCATGACGAGCATCATACAGCATCTCCCGGTCGCGCAGCACAATGGTCAACCGGTCAGCTTCGTTCGGTGCCAGATGATTGGTGGGCGTAAAATAGCGCGCAACCGTGTGAAACGGGGCGATGATCGCGTTAGAATAGCGTGATGCGATCACCGTATCGCCGTGTTCAAAGACGCCTTGAACATAACAGCTCAGCCCGTTGACGCGGATTGTACGTCCGGCGGCTGCGCCACCGGAAAACAGGCGATAAGCCGCATCAGCGCCCAGAAGGCAGATGCGGCGTGAGGAATCAATGTCCGAAACCTCGAAAGGCCGCCCTTGCGCCAGCGCCATATCGGCTTCGAAGGTGTAATCGCCCAACACGCCGTAAACCGTCAGATCGGCTCTTTCGCCCAGATAGGCGGCGGGCACCTGACGGGCGATCCGCCAGGCCGCGGCGCCTTCGACCTGGTCCGGACCCAGAACTTCCATCAGCCGGTCGAGATCCGGCAGGCGGCTGATCCGGGCCTGGTCAGCGGCGAGATAGTTGGGTGTAATCACCAGAGAACGTGCATAGGCCCCGAAGGACATTCGCTCGATTTCACCGCTAAAGCCGGTGATCACAGCGCTTGAAAGCGTAACGACACCCACGCCGGCACCCAGGGTTATGATCATCAACCCTGTCCGGATTGGCCGGGCGAGAACCGCCAGCAATGCAATATGGATGTTGTCGCCAAGCCTGTAGCGGAGTTTGTGCGGTAATTCAGTGGCGTAAGCCCTGACCCACCGTTGGATGGCGATCGCAAAATTGAGCAATGACTGCGTCAGCGCCTGGCCCTCTTGCTGAGTTTTCGCCGGTGTGACGTTAAAGAGGCCGCGCCCTCCGTGACTGTAATCGTGTGATCAACAAATCCTGGTTTCATCAGGCGCGCGTCATGGGTCGCAATAAACACACAGGCGCCGCGTTTCGCTTCGTCCTTGAGAATGTCGCGAACCAGCAAGGCGTTTTCCTTGTCGAGTGCAGCGGTGGGTTCATCGCACACAACAATAGCCGCTTCCCGGGCAATGGTGCGCGCCATCGCCACCCGGTGGCGTTCTCCACCGGACAGCTGATGCAGCTGCCGTTCGATTTTGTCTCCAAGCCCCACGCGAATAAGCGCGTCCCGGCATCGCTTTAGCCGTTCGGATCTCGGGATTTCTGCGTATCGAAGCGGTAACATAACGTTCTGGAGAACGCTGAATTCCTCTAGCAATCCGCCATCTTGAAACAGGAAGGCCACGCGGTGCCTGCGGTAATGCGCAAGCCAGTCATGCCGGCGAGGCAATCGCTTGGTGATGGCTTTATCCCGCTGATCGTTTGGATCCAGGCAGATGTCCCATCGGACAACGACACTGCCATCACGCGGGAAATCCAATCCGCCAATCATTTTTAACAGGGTCGATTTTCCCGAGCCGGACTCGCCGACAAGGACGGTGATTTCGCCGGGCCTGAAAACATGGCGTTCCGGAAATTTGACCGACGGCGTTTCGCGCTGCTTGCCGTAGAAGTGGCAAAGCTGATCCAGCTCCAGCGTCCAATCGGTCGTGGCGGTGGCGTCTGCCATTAGAAACGCTCCCGATCCCGGATCAGAACTTCATCACCAATGCGCAGATCGCCATCGATAATCTCGACATAGCGGTCATCTTCGGCCCCGACCCGGACACGATGCATGACCGGGTGACCATCTTGCATGACGAAGACCCTGCGCTGGCCAGTGCGATACATGCGCCCTGCCAGAGTGCCGATTGCTGCCGCGCACCTCATCGAAGCGGACATGTCGGATGTTCGGGGGCCGGGTGTACTATCTATGTCCTCATTGGTGATTTCATCCGGGCACCAACCGACCGGGAAGGTTGAGAGCGCCTCGATCCGGATGCGTGTGACTGCCCGCGCTTCGTCGTGCACGAATTCAACCGCGGCCGTCATTCCCGGCAGAAGCCGTTGTTCCGGGTCGCTGGCCTCAATAAGAACCGGATAGGAGACAAAGCGGCCCTGCTCGCGCGGGGATCGCCGCACGGGGCCGGAGACGCCGTAAAATTCTTCGCCTGGATAGGCTTCAACAGTAAACCTCACCTCGAGGCCTTCGCGAACGCGGCCAATATCATTTTCCGCCACTAGGGCCTCGATCACCACATTGGAGAGATCAGAGGATACGATGAAAAGCGTCGGTGTGGATTGGGCGGCCGAGACAGTCTGGCCTTCTTCAATCAGACGGTCCTGAATAAAGCCATCAATGGGTGAGCGGATCTCGGTCAGCGAAAGATCAATCCGGGCCTGTTCGACCCGGCTGATTGCCAGCTCGGCTTCGGCCCGGGCCTGCGCCACACGGGCCTCCTGAGCGATCAGATCAAACTCAAAATCCTCCACCAGGCTGGCCGGCGCCGTGCCCCGCGTGCGGAGTGCCTGTGCCCGGGCCAATTCCCGGGCGATATTGTCGCGCTCTGCTGTGGCCGCTCGGACGCGGGCATTGGCCGTGCGCAGGCTGGCCTCGGCCTGAGCCAGCCCGGCCTCATAGGGCGCGGGGTCGATCCGGGCAAGCAGCTGGCCTTCTTCAACTTCCTCATCGAAATCGACAAACACCTCGATGATCCGGCCGGTGATCTCGGCGCCAACTTCCACCTGTCCAGCCGGCCGGATTTCACCAATGGCCGGCACAATATCGCGGATATCGCCGAAGCTAACGGGTTCTGTCACGTAGCGCGCGTGGCTGGCCCCTGCCGAAGGGCCGCAAGACGCCAGGGCATAGCAAGAAAAAGCGAGTATGGGCGCTGCTAGTCGCAAGTCATCACCCGTATCCTGTCCCGCAGCACTGTAGTCGCCGGAGCCTTTCATGCAAGTTAAAAGCGAAACCCAGGCGGCGTGCGCGTTGGGCTTTACGCTTGGACGTCACTCGCCACCCATGCCGATCAGCCGCGTGGTCATGGACTGTGCCGGTTGATGCTCCATAAGCCACCACCCGGTTTCACTGGACAGCCAGATTTCGCGGACTTCCGTTTCTCTATCGATCTCGCGGGCGATGCTGTAAACATTCGCCGGGACCGGATCACCATCCACGTCCAGCGTATCACAGCGATCAAACGCGAGCGTAGCCGTATAACGCTCGCCCGCGCCGGCGGAACGTTCGCTGATAAAAATCTCTTCTGTCTCTCCGGGGCCGAGCCGCGCCAGAACCTCGTCAGGGGACGGGCTGTAAGACCATTCGCGGCGGCGGTTTCCGCTACCAGCAG
Source organism: Hyphobacterium sp. (assembly GCF_965228115.1). Lineage (GTDB taxonomy): Bacteria > Pseudomonadota > Alphaproteobacteria > Caulobacterales > Maricaulaceae > Hyphobacterium. Next base: position 2,236,632 of record NZ_OZ245794.1, read on the forward strand.
AGCGAGGGAAGGCCGCGCCAGCATAGGACCGGACCGGCGTTCCATTACTCATTTCAATCGAATCTGCGGTCAATCCGGCACCCTGGCGGAAAGACGTGGCAAGACCCGTGGAGGTAACGATCTGCACGCCCATGACCATGCCCATATCTTCGCCATTGATATCGGTCGCGTAGAGAAAGAGTTCACCGGATCGCGGGGGCGCGACATTCGCGAGTGCGGTGCACGATTCTGCGGATGTAGCGGCTGATTGCCAGAACGCCAACGCGATCAATTCGATGGCCATCAACGGCCTCCATGTCTTCACCGCAACCCCGCCAGAGCAGAATCCGTTGTCGCGTAAAAGTCAACCTTTAGTAAGCAAGGGAGTTGTAAGGGGGCGGCTTTGCCGCCGCCCTCACAACTGGTCAAAGCTGATCAAGGCCCGGGTGGCGGGCAATCATCATTATCGGCAAAACACTTATTGATGCAGAGGATGAATTCCCCGCCCACAAGGCCTTCGCATTGTTGATTGCAATAGCTGGTACAGCTCGCAATCGCCATGGATGATGAGGCCAGCGCGGCAATTACACCGCCAAATATGGCTTTGGTTAGTTTCATGTCTTCCCTCCCAGTCTGACAGAGAGACATTACAACTCTAAGTATTTAATGCAACCAAAAAGCGAGTCATGTCCATTCATAACCGCCCATCAGGATTATGCTTAATACTGTGTCACCAGCGTATACACGTGAATTTTACCAGACCTGTCCCATAACGGCGCATGGATGGATTGCCCCCTTGATCGGTCAAAAGGCCGGGGAGGGCGAGGTCAAAAGACCCGGCAATGAAAACATTGGGTAGCCGAAAGGGCTTGGGTGTGATGGCGAAGACCGTGCTGATCGTCGATGACGATCCGACTCAACGCCGCCTGCTGCAGGCGGTTCTCGAAAAACAGGGTTTTGACGTGGCCTCTGCCGATGGCGGGGAAGCAGCGCTGGAACGTCTCGTAAAAGGCGGGGTCGATGTCATGCTGCTCGATCTGGTGATGCCGGGCATGGATGGGATGGACGTGCTGGAAGCCTGCCAGCGCAAGGGCATCGAAACCCCGGTCATCGTGCTGACGGCGCATGGCGGCATTGAAACCGTTGTGGCGGCGATGCGTGCCGGCGCGGCGGACTTCTTCATCAAGCCCGCCAGCCCGGAACGGATCACGGTCTCCGTCCGTAATGTCTTGAAGATGCAAACCCTCACCGGTGAGGTGAAGCGTCTGAAGAAAACCCGCTCGGATGGCTCGCTCGGCTTTGAAGACATGATCGCTGGCGCGCCAGCCATGCGCCAGGTGGTGCGTCTGGGACAACGCGCGGCAACATCTTCCATTCCGATCCTCATCACGGGCGAAAGCGGTGTTGGTAAGGAATTAGTCGCAGGTGCGATCCGCGCAGCCTCCGAACGCGCCGACAAGCCTTTTGTGGCGGTCAACTGCGGCGCCATTCCAGAAAACCTGGTGGAATCGACCCTGTTCGGTCACGAGAAAGGCTCGTTCACGGGCGCGACCGGCAAGCATATGGGTAAATTTCAGGAGGCTGATGGCGGCACGCTCTTCCTCGATGAGATCGGCGAATTGCCGCTCGACATGCAGGTGAAACTGCTGCGTGCGCTTCAGGAAGGTGAGGTCGATCCGGTTGGTTCCAAAGCTCCGGTGAAGGTGGATGTCCGCATTATCTCGGCCACCAACCGCGATCTGACCACAGAAGTCGAAGCCGGGCGTTTCCGCGAAGACCTGTTCTATCGTCTGAACGTCTTCCCAATCGAAGTGCCGTCCTTGCGTTCGCGCAAGGAAGATGTGGCCGCTCTGGTGCGCCACTTCATCACGCGCTTCAACGCTCAGGAAAACCGGGCTGTGGTCGATGCGTCGCCGGAAACCATGGCGATGCTGACGGCATTCGATTGGCCGGGCAATGTCCGCCAGTTGGAAAACTCCGTCTTCCGCGCGGTCGTGCTGTGCGAAGGCGATTTTTTGCAGCCGGAAGACTTCCCGCAGATTTCCGGCCTGGTCGGGGATCTGGGCGATCTTCCGCCACCGCCTCTGCCGGACCAGGCGTTTGAAACGCAAGCGTCTGATGTGGAATTGCCGCCAGTGCCGATCATGGATGAGGGGGGGCATTTGCGCCCGTTGGAATCCATTGAACGCGATCTAATTGAGTTTGCGATCGAGACCTATGCCGGACGGATGGCCGAAGTGGCCCGCCGTCTGGGTTTGGGCCGCTCAACGCTCTATCGCAAGGTCCGCGAATACGATCTGGATGTGGATCAGGCCCGCTCGGCCTGATCGGGTACCCAGGCCAATTCAAATCGTTCAAAACAGGCGGGAAGGTCTTCGGCAAATTCGAAGCCTTCCCGTTTGGCCTCGCGCGTCCAATAGGCGATATGCTCGCGCCACCAGTATTCAAACGACCGGTCGCCTTCGCCCTCATCCCAGGCAAATTGGGCGTCAGCCTCGCGCACCGGTTTGACCTCAACGGACGTCGTCCGGATCACGCAAGCGGGCTTACCCCGTCCATCGACGATAAGAGAATAATCGCCCGCTTTTGGATAGCGCGCACCGGGCGGCTCATACCAGCGCGCCAGCGCGCAGGTCGCTTGCTTCTGGCCAATCAGAACCAGCTCTAACAGCTCGTCCGCCATCGCCTCGCTGTCACCGAACTGATCGACATCAAAGGGCTCACCGGAATGGCCGGTCTCGGCACAAAACCGGTCCCAGAACGCGCGCTGTTCAGGTGTCACCCTTGTCGCCCTTCACCACCCGCAGCTTGGGTGGACCGCTTGGACGGGATGGTTCGGCGGCAGCCTCCGGTATCTCATCCGCCTCTGGTGTTTCTTCTTCGATATCCTCATTGATATCCCGCACACGCGGGCCGGAACCCTTACGTTTAAAGGAGGATTTGAAGCCTTTGCCGCGCGACATGGGCTTACGCGCCTTTCCCGCCGCCTTGCGTTCTATTTCGCGCAGCTTGGCGGTTTGCAGGCCAGACAGGGCTTCATCCAGATGACCCTTCTCGGGGTCATTAAAGGCTGACCCGAAGGTTTCCAGCCGGTCTTCAACCGAGCCAAGAAACTCATCTTCCCAGTCAGAAAGCGTGTCGGACTTTTCGCTGTCTTCGATTTTCTTGCGGGCGCGCTTTAAGCGGCGTAACGCCTTGCGGGTCTTTTTCGGATCGACCTCGCGCGCCAAGCCGGGATCAGCCCTCGACCGCGCCCATATAGAGCTCGAGCAGGGCTTCAGTTTCCTGCCGCTCATTGCGGTCGATCTTGCGCAGCGCGATCACGCGGCGAAGGATTTTGGTGTCATAGCCCATGGCCTTGGCTTCGGCATAGACCTCCTTCATGTCGGTCATCACTTGCTGTTTGTCTTCTTCCAGCCGTTCAATGCGGGCCACGAAAGCTTTCAGCTGATCGCGCGCGGCCCCTCCCATGGAATGGGACGTATCGGAAACGGCTGATTGCGATGCATCATCCATGGGATGGATCCTTGTGCTGGAATTGAAACAGTTGGCCGGAAGCTAGAAGCGGTCAAGCGATTCCTCAACCGGAGAGGGCGGTACTAGCGGGAGTTCTCCCCAGCCCCATGCAGTTCATCGACGGCCGCGCGCACAGCTTCCGGCGATTGGTGGTGCAGCATATGACCCCAATCCTCGCGGATGACGGTCTGGGCATTCGGCATCACTTCGGCTGCGGGAACAGCATGGCGGTTTGTGAAAACGACACGGTCGCTCTCCCCACCCAGCATGATGACGGGCAGGCTCACACCCGCATAGAGATCATCCTGCGCTGCCAGATGATCATTCACCTGTGCCATATCCGAGGCATTCGCCTTGAAGATATCGGTGCGGAAGACGCGGGTTACGCTCACGGCTTCGCCATACCCTTCCGGTACCGGGGCCGGATGGAAAGTTTCTTCCAGACCCGCCTCTATCCGTGAGGGCCCGACCAGCGGGATGATCACCCGCGTTATCAGCGGCCCGATGCCAAACCAGCGCGAGGCGCGATTATACCAGGCGGCTTCCCCGACGCCGGCATAAAGCGGGGCGCCGACCAGAACCACACCGGATAGCGCTTCACCATGATCAATCGCCAGCCGCATGGAGATCGCGCCGCCCCAGGAATGGCCGACCACGACCGGATCATCCAGATTCAGCTGGTTCACGAGTGAGGCCAGAAGGGCTGCTTCACGTTCCGGCGTCCAGGCCCCGCCTGGCCGCTCGCTCCAACCCAGCCCGGGCCGGTCGACATAAATGGCGCGATAGCCCTGCAAGTGGCCGCCAAGCGCCAGACGCATATCCTCGGCATTGGAAGAAGCCCCATGCAGCAAAAGCACCGCCGGCCCTTCACCCTCTTCGACATAGCGGATCTGTGCGCCGTCAATTTCCAGAAAGTTACCGGCAGGAGGCATATCGTCAGCCTTTCCATGAGAAGCGGCCAGAAGGGCGATAAGAGCGGCCAGGAGAAACCGGGTGAAACTCACAGAGCGCGGCCCTGCAATTCGGCCCGGATGCGCGCTGCGGCCCGCCCCGCCAGCTCATAGGCCGGATAGATCACAAGAGCTTCCTGATAGGCATCCAGCGCGGCCTCGGGCTGTTCTGCGGCTTCCAGTGTCGATCCCAGCAGGTAATAGGCATCAAACCGTCGCGGCTCGAGCGCCAGCGTTTGATTCAGTGCTTCCAACGCATACGCCCAGTCATCCTGAGCAAAGGCGACCTGCGCAGATCTCAACCAGCCCTCGGCATAGTCCGGTTCCAGCTGGGTGACATGATTGAACATCCGGGCCGCAATATCCGGGTTTTCAGCGGCCATGGCGACCTCGCCGCGATCCATCAGCAGATCAATCGTATCGCTGCCCGAAGTGGCCCAGAGTGCCAGAATTTCATCGACCAGCGGCGTAGCTTCATTCGGGCTGGCGCCTTGCAAGGCGTCCAGCCGCTCCGTCAGACGCTGCTCTGGCGTCTGGAAATCATCGGCAGGCGTCAGATCGACCGAAGCAGCCTGCAGTAGAAGGGCAATCAATACGGCTTTCATAGCGGACGAAGATACGCTGAACGGTCCGCACGTCCACCCGCCTTGGCTGTGCCTCACGGAAGTTTAATGGCGCCGGAATCAAAAACGCCCCGGCCTGGACCGGGGCGAGAATCGCTCGTGAAAGACGCTGCCAGCTTAGCCGGCGCGGGCCTTGAAGCGCGGGTCTTTCTTGTTGATCACGAAGACACGGCCACGGCGACGCACCACCTGGCAGGCAGCGTGGCGATTTTTCAGCGATTTGATCGAGCTGCGGACTTTCATCGGACCGACCCTGTAACTTCAACAAAAAACGGCAAGCGCCGGAGAGGCGCGGTATCTACGGGGGGCAGGGGTCAATGTCAACTCCGGCCAACGCGAAAATACACCGTCTTACAGACCGGTTAGTTGCCCTGTCATCAAAGCAACTCTAGCTTCCCGCTCCATGCGCAATCTGCTTTTCTCGCTTAACGCTCTGGTGCTTGCCGGACAGGCCGCCGCTCAGGACCGGATCGAGGTTGATCTCGAACTCGTTCTGGCCGTTGATATTTCCTATTCTGTCGATGAGGACGAGGCGGTCCGCCAACGCGAAGGCTATGTCGCAGCCCTGGCCCATCCGGACGTGATTTCCGCGATTGAAGGCGGCCCTTTGGGCCGGATTGCCGTCACCTATGTGGAATGGGCCGACGCCAACTTCCAGCGCGCCGCAGCAGACTGGACCGTGATCGCCTCTGAAGAGGATGCGCTTGCTTTTGCCGCAACCGTGGCCGCCGCTCCGCTGGAGCGGGGACATTATACCGCCATCGGATCTGCAATTGCTGATTCGGTCCGGCGGATTGAAGAAAACGATTATGACGGGTTCCGGCGCATGATCGATATTTCCGGCGATGGGCCCCAGAATCAGGGCCTGGATCTGGCCGAGGCACGCGAGATGGCGAGTGCGGCCAGCATTGTGATCAATGGCCTGCCGGTCATAACCGAACAGCCTAATCGCTGGGTCAGGCCGGTCGAGGTCAACCTAGATGCGTATTTTGATGAGAATGTGGTGACAGGACCGGGGGCCTTCGTTCTGCCGGCCCGCGCGCCCGAGGAGTTCCGGACCGCAATTTTGCGCAAGATGACTCTGGAAATTGCCGGCGCTGCCCCGTCCCGCATTGAGTTGATCCGGGCCGCACCGTGATTCGTTTCGGTTTCCTGCTATTGATGATGAGCATAGCGCCTCTGGCGAGCGCGCAAGAGTTTGGCGATCCGTCGGATTATTCCAGCGAGAACTATCTTAACCGGGAACGGCTCTATACCGAGGATGGCCGTCTCGTCGTTGATCTTGAACTGGTCTTTGCCGTGGATGTCTCGGCGTCAATTGACGAGATGGAAGCCCTGCAACAACGCCGTGGCCATGTTGAAGCGTTGGCTGACCCCGACGTGATTTCCTCCATACAGGCCGGCCCGCATGGACGCATTGCGGTCATGTATCTGGAATGGGCGGATGCTGGCTTTCAGCGGGTTGTGGCCCCCTGGGCGGTGATTGAAACAGAGGCTGACGCGCTGGCATTTGCGGCGACATTGGCCAATGCTGACTTTGTTTCCGGCCGCCGGACCGCCATCGGCGCGGCGCTGTCCAATTCGGTGACGTTGATTGAAACCAATGCCTTCCATGGCGAACGCCGGATCATCGACCTGTCCGGGGATGGACCGCAAAATGCCGGACCCAGCCTTCAAGCGGCACGGGATGCAGCGTTGGCGGCGGGTGTCACGATCAATGGCATTTCCATGCAGAGCGACCGTCAGCATCCTTTCCGCCCGCCCGTTAATATCGATGTCAGCCGGTATTTCGAGGAACATGTCATAGTCGGGCCACGCTCTTTCGTTATGCCCAGCCGCACTCACGAAGATTTTGTGGATGCGCTGCGCAGAAAGCTTATCATCGAGATTGCCGGGCTCTGGCCGGCCGAACTGACGGATAAGGGATGACACGTTTAATTTTTGCGTTGGTGCTTGCGTTGACCCCGGTCGGCGCCATGGCCCAGGAAGAAAGCTTCGACACCTGGCTGAATGATTTCAGGCCAAGACTGGCCGGCAGCGGCGCTGATCCGGCGACGGTGGCCTCCATGCTCGATGAGCTGGAACCGGATTTGCGGATTATCGAGCGTGATCGCAGCCAGCCTGAATTTGTCCGTCCCTTGTGGGAATATTTGGAGATTGCTGCTTCGGATCTCCGCGTGCGCAATGGCGCAGACCAGATCGCGGCACGCCAGGGCATGCTGCAGGTCATCGAGAGCCGCTATGGCGTTGACTACCCAATTCTGGTGGCGATCTGGGGGCTGGAGAGTTCTTATGGCGCGATCCAGGGCGATGATGATGTCGTCCGTTCGCTGGCAACCCTTGCCTGGGAGGGGCGCCGCCGCAGCTGGGCGGAAGCGCAATTGATCGCTGTCGCTCGCATGATCGATAATGGTTATGCCCGCCGGGAAGACTTGCGGGGCTCCTGGGCCGGCGCGATGGGCCAGACGCAATTTATCCCGGAGACCTATTTGCGCCGCGCCGATGATTTTGACGGCGATGGCCGCATCGATATCTGGAATAATGTCGGCGATGCGTTGGCCTCGTCTGCCAACCTCCTGAGTGAGGCCGGTTGGCAGCGCGGTCAGCCGGTCGTTGTGGAAGTGGTGCTGCCAGTGGATTTCGACCTGACCAGCTGGAACCCGCGCGATGCACGCATGACGGCCGAATGGTCGGTGCGCCGGGTGACGCGCGCGGATGGTGAGAGCTGGGCCGCTGATCAGCTCATGCAGGGCTCGCGATTGATCCTGCCGGCGGGCCGCCGGGGCCCGGCTTTCCTGACGTTTTCGAATTTCCGTGCCTTGATGCGCTATAACAATTCGACCTCATACGGCATTGGTGTCTGGCTGTTGTCCGAGCGGTTCTCGGGCCGCTATGCGATCGAAGGCGAATGGCCGGAAGACGATCCACCGATCAGCCGCTCGCAAACACTGGCCATGCAACAAGGCCTGATCGAGCTGGGATTTGATCCCGGTGCTCCAGACGGCATGTTCGGTCCCAATACCCGGCGGGCTCTGATGGCCTTCCAGCGCCAGAATAATCTGGTTGTTGATGGATATGGCGGCCGGCAGATATTTGATGCCGTGATGGGTGCGCTTTCCGCATCAGAAAGCGAATAAGGCGTGGATACACGCCTTCTGGTTCCGGTCATCTTTGCCGGCTTTGCATTGGCCGAAATCCTGACACGGCGGTTCTTCCAGCCCGCCAGGGGATCGGCGCGCGACGTCTGGATCGAAGCGGTCGGTACGCCGATCTTTATTCTGATAACAGTGCCGGCAATTTTCTTTGCTGTGCCTGTGCTGATGGAAGCAGCATGGCCCGGGAGCGAAGGAGCGTGGGCGGATTGGCCGTGGTGGGCAATGGTGCTGATCCTGTTGATCGGCGATGACATGACCCAGTACTGGTGGCACCGCGCGGCGCACACCTTTCCGTGGCTCTATAACCTGCATCGCGCCCATCATTCCGGAGCGTATCTCAATATCCGGATCGTCTACCGGAATGCCATCGCCTATTATATTTTCATGCCAGGGCTCTGGATCGCAGCGGCGCTGGTGCATCTGGGTTTTGGGCCGGTCTATGCGATCTATCTAGTGGTCAAAATGACCGTGATTTTCGGCGCGCACTCGTCATTGCGCTGGGATGAACCGCTTTATCGGATCAAGTGGCTATCGCCCGTCATGTGGGTGGTAGAGCGGACGATCTCGACGCCGGCCACCCATTTTGCCCACCATGGCCTACACAAGGATGACGGTGTGACCCATTACAAGGGCAATTACGGCAACCTGCTTTTCTTCTGGGACGTAGTGTTCGGCACTGCTTTGATCACCCGGCGCTATCCGGAAACCTATGGCATCGAAAACCTTGAAGATCGCAGCGCGGCCGGGGAACTGGCCTGGCCTGTCATCAGAAAGTAGATGTCAGATCGGCCCGCGGGGTTCCGCATGGGGTTTTGCGATCAGCGTGACGGACCGGATGCCCGGATGCAGAAAGGCCAGCGCTGTACAGCCAGCCGCCAGAACCGCATTCAGCATGTAGGGCGTGGCCGGACCGACCGCCTGATATAGCCAAAGCCCCGCGACAGGGGCGACTAAGAAGCCAAGTCCGGCCGTGGCCGTGGTTGATCCGGCGGCGCGGCCCTGCTCTTCTGGCGTCACAGACAGCGAGGCGCCGCCCACAAAGCCGGACCGTGCGAGCCCGAAGGCAAAAGAATTCAGCATGTAGCCAAAAACAATGGCGGCATAATTGGCCGCGAAGACCATTTCGATGCTGGCTACTACGGTCAGCGCCGCACCGGTCCACATCAGCGCACGCGGACTGGCTTTCATCGCCGGGATCACAACCAGCTGCGCAAAGATCAGCGCACCGGCCCCGGCGGTCAAAGCAACGCCAGCCAGCTGTAAGCCTTCAGCCGGCGTCAGGTTCATCCGGTCCATGACGTAAAAGCCAATGGCCTGAAGGCTGATGGCTTGCACCAGCCAAAGGCCGCAGCCATAGGCAAAGAAGGGCGCAATCCGCTTATCCAGTGCAAAGCCGAGCTGGGCGACCGGGTTGATCGGCCGCATCTGACGCTTAGGCGGGGTCTTCTCCGGCAACATCAGGCGCACGGCAATCGCCGCACAGGCAACCAGAACGGAGGTGCCGACCATGAAGGGCGCAATGCCCACGCGCTCGACAAAAGCGGCGGCAAGGGCCGGTCCTACCACACCACCGAGCCCGAAAGCCGCGGTCAAATTTGCCAGTGCTTCCGTGCGCTCCTCCGGCGTCGTCCGGTCCGCCACATAGGCTTGAGCCGACGGGTTGGTGGCGGACCCAAAACCGCCGAACAGGGTTCGCGCAGCTGCCATGCCGAAAATGGCAATCAGCGGCGGCGCCCAGCCCATTTGACCGGCAAGAGCGGCAGCGGCAAAAACCAGGGTCGAAAGCGCAAATGCGGCAAGACCAAAGATCAGGATTGGCCGCCGGCCATATTGATCGGACAGCGCGCCCCAGATCGGGCTCATGATCAAGAAGAGCAGCGCTGAAATCGTATAGATCCCACCAATCCAGGCTTCAGCGACGCCCAGATCGCGTGCCAGTGGCGGCAAAATGGCAAACAGCATGGAATTGCCGATGCCCGTGACCATCAAGCAGATGAATAAAAGCCGAAAGGCCCGCCGCCGGTCTGAAGGGGTGGACGGGTTGGAGGGATCATAGCTTGGCGGCATCCGGATGACCTATTTTGCTTGCGGCTTATCGTAAATAGCGCGCCGTTCACAAAACATGTCATTCCGCACGAGTGAAACGAGATGCGGAACCTATTTAGGGCGAGGCTGTTGCAATGAAGATAGGTTGCGGATCGGCAGACCAGCTGCCGTCCGCAATGACATTATTTGATGATCTCGAAATAGAGATCCTTCCAGGTCGGATTCATGTTTTCGATGAGCTCGATTTTCCAAGCTCTTCGCCATTTCTTGATCCGCTTTTCTGTTGCGATTGCGCTATCAGGGTCTGGAAAGACCTCATACCAGACGAGTTGTTTGATATTGTATCGTTTGGTGTGCCCGGCGGTTATCTGCTCGCGATGTTCCCAAATCCTACGAACGAGATCATTGGTTACGCCGAGATAAAGGGCTCCGCGCGGCCGGTTGGCCATCAGATAAACATAGTAATGCTTTTGCATTCGGACCTAAGGCAGCAGCCCCGCCATGAAGCCAGGAACCTGGCCTTGTGCAACGGCTGGCAAGGCAATCGCGAGGATGACACTCACGGCCAGACCAATCAGCGCGCGGATCGCATCCGTTGCGACATCCCAAAGCGCTTTGATCTTGTCGCGCAAGGCGGCCACAAAGGCGATAGCCAGTTCGCGCCCGGCAATCAGGCCCAGGAAGGCCCAGGTTGTAGACATCGGAATGTCGTTTAGCTCTTTGAAGTACATCAGCACGATGGCGTAGATGAAGTCGACAATCGTCGCCGCGCGAATGTCCGTTGTATTGGTCTTGGACAGCACGATTTTCTGTATCTCACCACCACGGGCGCGGAAGATGATGGCGTGAAGCACGATCATCAACAGCGTCGCGAAGATCAGCATGGTCAATGAGAAGGTGACCTGAATATCCCCGTTCGCATCTACAACCGTTTCGCGCGGCAGGAAGACGAAAATATTGGCCAGATCCTGGATCAGCCATTGCGACCACAAAAAGCCGGTCGACACCCATTGCAGGATGACCCAGGTATTCAGATTCCGTGTCAGGTACGCCACGGCAAAGCTGAATGCCAGCGTGGCGCCAACCCAGATCCAGTTGGCATTCGCAATGTCCGGGAAGACGGGTCCGTTGACCAGCAGATAGATGATGACCGAGATCACAGCGACGACGGCTGGGATGCCCCAGAATCCAGAACCGTGATCTGCAGCGGTTGTTTTAGAAATCCATCGCTCGAACATGCGCGAGATAATCAGCCAGACCAGAAAGCCGGCGCCGAAAGCCACAAGATAGCCCAGAGCTGATTTGATCAGCATGCTTTCCATCACGCCTTCGGTGGCTGCACCGCCTGTCAGAGCAAAAATCGTCAACACCAGGAAGGTTGTCGACACCGGTACACCAAAACGGGTCAATACCAGCAAGGCCAGAGGTGGCAGGGCGTGCCACCATTGAATGCCGTTTTCGGGGTAGGGGATCTGGTTCAATCGATCGAAAGCGATATCGCCATCATAGGCAAACCAGCCATAGGCCATGACCGCAAGGATGATCGCGCAGGCAAAGCACCAGAGCGTTACCCAGGATCGCTTCGAGTTTGACGCCAGGAAAGTTCCCAATGTCTGGATCGCATCATTCGCGACAATGGCATATGCCGCGATCATAAATCCGATGATCGCAAACACTTCATAACCAAATATGGTCATAAATTTCCCCGCAACGCCTGATCGCGGGGTTTCTAGCCATATTTTTGCGGATTCTACAATAACGGTTTCATGACGGTCTTTAACGCCGCGGCAAGGGGCATGAATCACGTCCTAATGCGCGTTACACCGGGCATTAAACTTAATCCGCCATAGTGCGTCTCGAAACCGGACAGTCCCGTCAAAAAGAGGACGCCGGATAAACAACGGGTGGTGGACGTATCATGTTTCAGATCATTGGTATGGTGGTCGTTATGGTCATGGTGTTCGGGGGCTTCGCGCTCGCGGGCGGTCATTTCGACATTATCGTCAAGGCGTTGCCTTTTGAGTTCATGATGATTGGTGGCGCTGCAATGGGCGCCTTCCTCATCGGCAACTCCGGCAAAACGGTCATGAAGACGCTTGGCGATTTCGGGAAGATTGTTTCTGGACCGAAATGGAAGACGCAGGATTACCGCGATCTCCTCGCGCTTTTATTCCAGCTGACCAAGACGATGAAGACCAAGGGCGTCATCGCGCTGGAAACCCATATCGAGAATCCAAAGGACTCGGCAATCTTCCAGAATTATCCGCGCATCCTGAAGGATCACTTCGCAACCGATTTCATCTGCGACACGCTCCGCATGATGACGATGAATCTGGAAGATCCGCACCAGGTCGAGGACGCGATGGAAAAACAGCTGGAAAAGCACCATCACGAAGTGGCTGGTCCCGCTCATGCCTTGCAGAACATGGCTGACGCGCTTCCGGCGCTGGGGATTGTCGCGGCGGTTCTGGGGATCATCAAGACGATGGGGGCCATTGACAGCCCGCCGACCGTGCTGGGTGCGAAAATCGGTTCTGCGCTTGTGGGAACCTTCCTCGGCGTGTTCCTGGCCTATGGATTTGTGGGTCCGATCGCAGCCCGGATGAAGGAAATCTATGATGAAGAGCACGCGTTCTATCTGATTATCCAGTCGGTGCTGGTGGCGCACCTGCATGGCAATGCGGCGCAAATCTCCGTCGAGATCGGACGCGGCAATGTGCCGACCAAGTCTCAGCCGTCTTTTGCAGAGCTGGAAGAGGCGCTCTCGGATATTCCGAATACAGCCTAAACAATTGGAAAGCTGACGCAGCACGCGTGGCTTGTTACGCTCCCTCATCCGCCCCACCGGATGAGGGAGTTTTCTTTTGGGCTTCGAGATTGCCGGACCGATAGGACTTCTGGTGCTGGTCTTCAGCATCTATGCGATACTGCATGTCGCCCGCTCGCCCGCCGCGCCTGTTCTCCGCGTATTGTGGATTGCGTTTATCCTGCTGGTACCGGTCATTGGATTCCTGGTCTGGCTTTTCATCGGACCGCGTGAAGCCCGTAGCCTGTTCCGCTAGCCCAGCCGCGCTATACACCTCGCCATGAAGCTTTATTGCGACCCGCCGGACCTGGACTGGCGCGAGACCGGGCCGGTCGCGCGTGAATTCGGTGATATTTACTTCTCTGTAGAAGACGGGTTGGCGGAAACGCGCGCCGTGTTTCTGGCGGGCTGTGGCCTACCGGAAGCCTGGCAGGGTAAGGATCAATTCGTCATTGGTGAGCTGGGCTTTGGCACGGGGCTCAATTTCCTTGCTGCCTGGCAGCTCTGGAAAGAGACCGGACCCGCGAAGGGCTGGTTGCACTTCATCTCAATCGAAAAATTTCCACTGCGCCGGGATATGGCCGAGCAGGCTTTTGCGGCATTTCCCCAGTTGGCGGGTCTATCATGGCAACTGATCGCGAAATGGCCGCAACCGCTTAAAGGCCCACACCGGCTTCGCTTCGATGAAGATCGCGTTACGCTCACCGTGTTTCACGACGACATCGCTTCGGCCTTGCCACAAATTGAAGCAGATGTGGACGCCTGGTTCCTTGATGGCTTTTCACCAGCGAACAATGAGGCCATGTGGGCGGACGCTGTCTGGCCGGAGCTGGCGCGTCTGTCCAAGCCGGGCGCGAGAGCGGCGACTTTTACGGTCGCGGGCGCTGTCCGGCGCGGGCTGCAATCCGCGGGCTTCGAAGTTGAAAAAGAACCCGGCTTCGGGCGAAAGCGCGAACGTCTTGAAGCGGTTTTTAAGGCGCAAAGCACACTCGCTCCACCAACGCCCTTTCCCCGCGTGCGGCCCAATGATGAGACTGCCATTATTCGCGGCGGCGGCATCGCCGGAGCCAGCCTCGCCTATGCGCTACAAAAACGCGGTCGCAAGGTGACTCTCCTTGATCCCAATGGATTGGCGGGCGGGGCCTCGGGTGCCCCTTCGGGCTTGCTGACACCCCGGCTCGAAAACGCTGACCGGCCGCATGTCCGCGCGACGCTGGCCGCCTTTGAATATGCCCGGCAGCTCTATTCAGATTTGGGACTGCTTCGCGAAGAAGGCGCGCTCCGCCTGTTCAAGGATGAGGGCGAACGCTCGCGCTATGCCGCAATCGCCGAGGCAATGGGAGACGGATATGATATCCGGGACAATGGTCTCTGGATGGAACGGGCAGGCCGTTTCAATCCGATGGAAGTCGTAGAAACGCTTGCCGAAGGCACGCGCGTCATCACCGACACCGAACGGGTTATGGAGGCCTCCCTCATCATTGATTGCCGGGGCCCGGTCGCAGCGATGTCGGATTTATCGCCCGGCGCGGGCCGGGTCTCGGTCTGGTACGGCACGCCTCCAGAATACCCCATCGTCTGGGGCGGCTATGTTTCAGCAACCGACGATGGCCGTGTTCTGGTCGGGGCGACCCATGAATTAGGCGCGGAGGCCGGCCTTCCACGAGCGGCCTCGGACAAGCTGCTCGCCGATCTGAAAACGCGCTGCCCTGACATTGCGGCCGGCTTTTCCGGGGAGCCGGAAAGTTGGGCTGGCGTGCGAGCTACTACGCCGGATCGCTTGCCTGTCTTTGGTCCCCTGCCGCCCCATGACTTTGCCGCAGTTTGGGGCAGTTCTGCGCGGGGTGGGCCCTTGACGGATCGTGCAGACGACAGCACAGAATCCAGCCCCCGCCTCATCCTGTCCGGTTTTGGGTCACGCGGTTTTGCGCATGCGCCTTTATTGGCCGAAGCGTTGGCATCCGACCTGTGTGGTGAGCCGTCGCCGCTGGAAAAATCCGGCCGCGAAACCCTGCATCCGTCCCGGTTTGAGTTCCGCCGCCTCAAACGCGGAGAGATTTAACCGCGAATTAACCCTGAAACCAGCTTTCCAGCCGCCTGGCACAAGAAGGCAAGGGGTTTGCAGTTAACTGTCTCGACTGCGCCGCGATGGCGCGAAACGGGACATTTATGATGACGATCCACACGCCGATCCTGACCGAGACAGAGCGCCGTACCAAACCGCGCCATATCTGGTTTTTGAACTCGGCGTTCGACAATATCGATTTCCCGACCACGGTCTTGCGTCTGGCTGAACGTGACCCGAAAGCGTCATTCCAGTTTGTAGTGACGCCGAATGTCGATCATCTGGTCCGCTTGCGCCGTGATAATGTGCTCGCCCCGCTTTATGCCCAGGCATGGCTGACCGTTTGCGACAGCCGCGTTCTTGAACTCATCGCCTCGCTTTCGGGAACCGACGTTGATGTGACGCCGGGTTCTGACCTCACCGAGACCCTGTTTGAAAACGTGATCACCCAGCATGAGCCGGTGACGATTATCGGCGGCAACGAGGAAGTCGTTGAAAACGTCAAAGCCCGCTATGGCTTGCAGAATGTGCGCTGGCACGAACCGCCCATGGGCTTGCGCAATAATCCCGAGGCGATCGCCGAATGTGCGCAATTCGTAGCGGACAATCCCGCGCGCTTTATTTTCCTTTGTGTGGGCTCGCCCCAGCAGGAGATGATCGCCGAGGCCTGTCTGGACCGGGGCGATTGCACAGGCGTGGGCCTGTGTGTTGGCGCCGCGCTGGACTTTCTGGGCGGCAAGGCCGAACGCGCACCGAAATGGATGCAGAATGCCCGGCTGGAATGGTTGCATCGCCTCGCTCAGGAACCCAAGCGCATGTGGAAGCGCTACCTGGTTGATGGACCGAAAATCGCCTTCCTTTGGTGGGAATGGCGTAAGGCCCGCGCCAAGCTTCGCGACTTTGAAAAGCGCCTCGCCGAAGCTGGGCTCTAGGCAAAGCGCCAAAGCCGCGCTATCCCGAACACAGTACAGGTGCCCGCAAGGGATTAATCTGGAAGAGGGGTGAAAGTCCCCCGCTGTTCCCGCAGCCGTAAGCGGCGAGCGGCCTCACATCCAAGCCACTGGCGAAAGCCGGGAAGGCGTGAGGTTCGCTTTGACCCGTAAGCCGGAAGACTTGCCTGTGCCGTCGCTCGTCCGCCTGTGCGGGAAAACACAGGACCGGCACGGAAGCTTCCGTTTGCAGCGACTCCTTTGAAACCCGGCCGGGTCTGCGCCCGGCCAAATGGAGTTGTGAAATATGTTCAGGAAATATCGTCTCTGGGGAAGTTGCGCGCTCATTGCGTTGCTCCCTTCGGCTGCTCTGGCCCAAGAGGCCGTTGAAACCGAAGAGACGATAATCGTCATCGGCGGCCGTATCCCTGTCCCGGAATCCGATCTCACCTCAGCCGTCACCCTCGTCAACGAAGACGACATCGAATTGCGCGGCACGTTTAGCCTGACGGACACGCTGCGCGCCGTTCCAGGCGTCGCCGTGTCCCGCCAAGGCGGACGTGGAAATCTCACCGATTTGCGGGTGAGGGGATCAGAAACCAATCATGTGCTGGTTCTGATCGACGGAATTGAAGCATCGGTGCCGATGACCGGTGGGTATGATTTTGCGCATGCGCCGGGTTTTGGCGTGGAGAGCGTGGAAGTGCTGCGCGGTGAGCAATCTGCGCTCTGGGGTTCGGATGCCATTGGCGGCGTCATCAATATTCAATCGACCGGTGCGTCCGGTCGGGAAACCCGCCAGATTCAGGTCGAGGGCGGCTCTTTCGGTACCTGGCAGGCCGGGGCACGCTTCGCTGATGAACACGGCCGCCTTTCGAGCGGTATCAGCGCCTCCCGGCTGCAGACAGACGGCATTGATGTTTCCGGCCTGGGTGGAGAAGAAGATGGTTATCAGCGCTTTTCAGCCAGTTTAACGGGCCGCTTTTCATTGGGAGAAAACGAGTCAATTCAATGGACTGGGCGTTTCGCTGATTTTGAAAGCGAATTTGATTCCGATTCTGATTTCGACGGGCGGTTGGACGACAATAATCGTGTCAGCAATGGCCAGCAGCTGGCCGCGGGCGTACGAGTTGAACTTTATCGCGGCGGCTTTGGCCATGCGCTGGCGCTCAATCACACGACCGACCGGTTGGAAAATTACGCCGATGCCGCCTTTTCCAGCGAAACCGAAGCCCAGCGCTTACAGGCCTTCTATCAACCCACGCTGAGCTGGCAGACGGGGGCATTCGCCCATCAGCTGAGCGGGTTGGTCGAGTTCGAACGCGAGACGTTTGACAGCTTCGCCGGGGCCGGCGCCGGGTCAAACCAGTCACAGGCGATCGATAACACCGCCGCAGCCTTTGATTATCGCCTGTCGCGGGGTCCTGCCCGGATTTCAGCCTCCGTCCGTCAGAACTGGAATGACCGGTTTGAGGATGCCGCAACCTGGCGCATCGGCGGGGCGTACCTGTTCGAAGGCATTGATGGCCGCGCGCGCGCCAGTTTTGGCGAAGGCATCAAGAATCCCGGCGTGTTTGAACTTTTCGGCTTCTTCCCGAATTTCTTTGCCGGCAATCCGAACCTTCAGCCGGAACGCTCGCGCGGTTGGGAGATCGGTTGGGACCAGAGCTTCGGAGACACGGCCCGTCTGTCCGTGACGTGGTTTGAGTCCGAACTGAAAGACGAGATTTTCACTGATTTCAGTGTTTTTCCTTCCACTGCGCGTAATCGCTCCACCCCGTCGGACCGGTCTGGCTTCGAGTTGGAAGGCGAGGTGCATCTGACGCCTCACCTCACGCTCGCAGCCTCTGCCAGCTTTATCGACTCCGAGGAAAACGGTCAGCCAGAGATCCGCAGGCCTGAGATGCTAGGAAGCGTATCGCTCAACTGGCGATCAGCGAACAACCGGTTTGCGGCCGGGATTGCCGCTGATCATACCGGTGAACAACGCGACACGGATTTCGGCACGTTCACGCAGGTGACGCTTCCGGCCTACACCCTTGTGTCGGCGCGTTTCGGCTGGCAGGTGACAGACGATGTTCAGCTGTTTGTCCGGAGCACCAATCTCACTGACGAGGAGACCACTGATGTCTTCGGTTATGCATCTGAAGGCCGGGCTGTGTTTGTGGGTGTGCGTTTCGGCCGTTAGTGCCGCGCAGTCTCCCACACGCATTGCTTCAGCAGATTTGTGTGCGGATGCCTATGTCTTCGCGCTGGCCGAGGCCGAGCATGTGCGTGCGGTGTCCTGGCAGGCCGGACAAACGGTATCCAGCGCTCCTGAGTGGGCGCTGGAATTACCGCGCGCCAGCGGGGATGCGGAGCGCCTGATCGGTTTGGGGGCTGACCTTATTGTTTTCGGGCCTGCCGGAGCTGGCGATGCGGCGAGCCTGCTCGACCGGGCGGGTCTGGCTCACCTGTCCCTGCAATGGGGCGAAACCCTCCATAGCGTGACGGGCAATCTGACCCTGCTTGGTGAGGCGTTAGGGCGTGAAGCGGACGTGCAAAACCGGATCGAGACTCTCGAAAACCGCCGGGACGCCCTGTCGGCGAGAGCAGAAGCGCGAGGCATGTCACCCTCCGTCTTCTATCTCAGCGTTACTGGCGGGGCTGCCGGCGCCGGTACCCTTGTGGATGAAGCGATCCGGCTGGCAGGCGGCCGGAATGCGGCCACAGATGCGGGAGGGGAGGGTTGGCTGCCCGCGAATGCCGAATGGGCGTTCCGCGTGAATCCGGATTTAATTGTGACCAGCTACTTCGTCGACGGTTATGCCACGCGCTCCAATATCGGCGCGCGCCACGCCGCTTTTCAGCGCCTCCTGGAGGGCCGCCCGCGTATTGATGTTCCCGCATCCGCCTGGTCCTGTGCAGGTCCGGCGCTTATGGATGCGGCCGAGCAAATCGCCGATGCGCTCGATCAGATTGCGGGGCCGAACGGATGAGGCCGGTTGTGCTCCTCGTTCTCCTGGTGGCGGTGCTTCTGTCCGCTGTGCTCAATCTTGTCGCCGGCGGATTTCCCCTGGCCAGCTGGCTCGCGGGCGATGAGGCGGCGGGATTGATTCTGATGGAGCTCCGCTTTCCCCGAATGGGGCTCGGATTTCTAGTGGGCGCAGCCCTCGGGCTTTCGGGCGCGGCCTTGCAGGGATATTTCCGAAACCCGCTGGCCGATCCCGGCGTTGTGGGGGTGACCGCAAGTGCGGGCTTTGGCGCCGTCGCCACGCTATATTTCGGGCTGTCCGCACTGGCGGTCTGGGTGCTGCCCATCGCAGCCATGGCCGGCGCGGCGCTAGGTGCGTTCGCCTTGCTTTTGATCGCTGGCCGCGGGGCCAATGCGACGACCCTGATCCTGTCGGGCGTTGCCGTTGGCGCGCTGGCCAATTCACTTGTCGCTCTGGCGATGAATTTCTCGTCCAACCCCTGGGCTTTGTCTGAAATTGCCTATTGGCTGATGGGATCGCTGCGCAATACCAGCTGGACGGAGGTTCAGTTCGCGTTGCCAATGGTTGTGATCGGCGGGTTGATCCTTTTGACCACGCGGCCCGCACTGGATGCGCTGGCCATGGGCGAAGAAGGCGCCCGCGCGGTTGGCGTGAGTTTGCGCAGTGTTCAAATTCGGTTGGTCGCGGGGACCGCTCTGGCGGTCGGCGCCAGTGCAGCTGTGGCAGGTGCGATCGGGTTTGTCGGCCTCGTCGTGCCTCATATTTTAAGGCGTTATGTGCGCTATCAGCCGTCGCAATTGCTTTTCCCGTCTGCGCTTGGCGGCGGTGCGCTCTTGATGCTGGCAGATGCAATGACCCGGATCGTGTCCGGAGACGGTGTCCCGCTTTATCTGGGCGTTATGACTGCGCTGATTGGTGTGCCCTTCTTTTTCCATCTGATCCGCACTAGCGCGAGACTGGCCCCATGAGCGCGCATTTCCGTCTTGAAGAGATTGTCTGCCGGTATGGCGAACGGGAGGTGCTCTCGGTTCCCGCGCTGGAGATAAAAGCCGGAAAACTGACCGCAATTGTCGGGCCGAATGGTGCTGGCAAGTCCACACTGATCCGGACTCTTGCAGGATTGCTGATACCAGCATCTGGCGAGGTTTATCTTGAAGGTGTCTCCCTGGACCGGTTCGCGGATCGTGAACGCGCCCGGCGGATTGCCTATTTGCCAGCGGATTCGCGGATGGCCTGGCCGATGCTGGCTCAGTGCATTGTCGAGCTCGGCCGTCATCCCTTCCTGAAACCGCTGAGCGAATTGACAAAGGCCGATGAAGACGCGGTGCGCGACGCGATGGATCGCACCGGAACCGCCGCGCTGTCCCATCGGCCTTTCGATCAGCTATCTTCGGGGGAGAAAGCCCGCATCCTGCTGGCCCGCGCGCTCGCGACACAGGCGGACGCCCTTTTGCTGGATGAACCCGGGGCGGCGCTCGACCCGCGTCACCAGCTGGCGGTGATGGAGATGCTGGTCGCCGAGGCCAAGGCGGGGCGATGCGTCGTTTTTGCCGGGCACAGCCTGGAACTGGTTCATCGGTTTGCGGACCGGGTTTTGGTCTTGGAGGACGGTAAGACCGTCGCGGATGGAACTGCCGAGCAGGCGCTCAGCCCAGAAACCCTCAAAGACGTATTCGGATTGTCGGCGCCCGACGGTATCCAGTCTCAGCGCTGGGACCTGGCCTAGGCCGAGAAGGTGATTTTCGGTGCCGGCTTGCGCGCTTCGCCAGCCGATTCCAGCACGGCTGAAGCGGTGTTGGCAAAAGCATCCGCCACCGGCCCTTTGTCGAAGGCCACCGGTTTGCCGGTATCGGACCGTTCCCGCAATTCCATGGTCAGCGGAATCTCGCCCAGGAAAGGCACGCCAATGGCGGCGGCTTCCTCGCGCGCACCGCCATGACCGAAGATCTCGCTCGGCTCGCCGCAATGCGGGCATAAAAAGACGCTCATATTCTCGACGATGCCGAGGATGGGTGTATGCGTCTTTTCAAACATGGCCATCGCCTTGCGGGCATCATCCAGAGCCAGGTCTTGTGGGGTGCAAGCGATCACCGCTCCATCCAGAGATACGGTCTGGGCAATGGCCAGCTGCGCATCCCCGGTGCCGGGCGGCATGTCGATGATTAACACATCCGGATTGCCCCAGGCGGTGTCGTTCAGGAATTGCTGGATTGCGCCCTGGACCATCGGCCCGCGCCAGACGACGGGTTGATCCGGCTTCGTCAGAAAGCCCATGGAAACAATTTTCGCACCATGCGCTCCAGCTGGTTCGATCCCGTCTTCGTTTTTGCGTAGGCCCTGAACTTCGCGCAGCCCGAACAGGCGCGGAATGGACGGACCATAAATATCGGCATCCAGAACACCGACACTCATGCCCGCCTTGATCATGGCCGCCGCGAGATTCGCCGCGACCGTGGATTTGCCTACCCCGCCCTTGCCAGCGGCAACAGCAATAATCAGCCCTGCCGCGCGCTTGGCGGCCGGGGACTCTGCCGCTTTGGCGGGTTGAGGCGCAGCGGGAGGTGGGCTGCTGCTTTCACGCTGCAGCGTCGTGATGACCCGGACGCGTTCAACACCGTCGAGCTTGGCCGCTTCCGATTCGATCCTGGCCTTAAGCTTTGCCGGGTCCGAGCCTTGTGTGACTTTCAGGACAATTGTGGCAATGCCTTTGTCGATCACGGCCCCGTCCAGCCGATCGGCATCGTCCAGTCCCTTGCCGGTTTCGGGATCCGGAATGGTATTCAGGCAGGCCAACAAGGCGTCCGACATGAGCGCGGCTCCATTTGGTTCAGCCCTGTAGATAGAAGCCACGACGCCGCAACGGAAGCCGTCGACGGTAACAAGTTACGAAGCCATTGATAAAATG
Source organism: Hyphobacterium sp. (assembly GCF_965228115.1). Taxonomy (GTDB): domain Bacteria; phylum Pseudomonadota; class Alphaproteobacteria; order Caulobacterales; family Maricaulaceae; genus Hyphobacterium. Next base: position 2,258,581 of record NZ_OZ245794.1, read on the forward strand.
AGGAAATGGTGGGCGCGGCTGGGATTGAACCAGCGACCCCTACGATGTCAACGTAGTGCTCTCCCGCTGAGCTACGCGCCCGTCCATCTAAGGGACGCGAGTGATTAGCGCCGGGACACGCAGAGCGCAAGCCGGAGCTGCACGCCAGCTGAAAAAGACCGGCGCTCGCGGCGTGTATGACTTTTATGCAACATTCGGGGCTGAAATGCGGCGAAGATGGGGCGCGTGCTTTACGTGACGGGGGTGGGCCGCGATAGTGCGCTCAGGAAAGTATCGTCTTTCCGGCTGTGTGCGCATGTCCAACTGCCGTCGGTAGCGGGAGATGCATTTTGAAAAAGTCATGAAGGGGTATGACAGTGAGCAGTTTCTGGGATCGCGAGCGTCTTCTGCGCTCCACCATTCTGGCAGGTTTCGCTGCGGCGGGCCTGACCGTAACGCCGGCATTCGCTCAGGATGCCGTCGATGAAGACGAAGAAACAGAAGAAGCTGAAGAAGACGAGGACCTGATCATTGTGACGGGTTCGCGGATTCAGCGTTCTGAATTCTCGTCCATTTCGCCAATTCAAACGGTCTCGGGTGAACAGGCCCGCGAAGTCGGTCTTGTGAATGCCGCAGAAATTCTGCTGGCGCAGTCACAGTCGACGGGTACGCAGATCGACCAGTCATTCATCGGCTTCGTGCTCGATAACGGACCGGGTTCTGTCCAGGTCAACCTCCGTGGTCTGAACCCGGAGCGGACGCTGGTTCTCGTCAATGGTCGCCGGATGTCGCCGGCGGGTATCGGCGGTGCGCCGACCACGCCCGACCTCACGGTTATTCCGGGCATCATCGTTGACCGCTTCGACCTTCTGCTCGACGGCGCGTCTTCGGTCTACGGTTCTGACGCCGTGGCCGGCGTGGCGAACGTCATCCTCCGCAGCGACTTCGAAGGGTTTGAGTTCCAGTACCGCCGTGAACAGCCGGACGGCTTCGGTACGGAAAACAGCTATTCGGGCGCTTGGGGTATCAACTCCGACCGTGGTTTCGCTGGTTTTGCCTTCGAATACACCACGCGTGAGCGGATCCAGTATCAGGATCGCCCGTTCACCGCACGGTGTCAGCGTAACTTCGAAGTCCAGGCTGATGGCCGCATCCTGAGCCAGGACGTCACGGCTCTGCCGGGCATGGGTCTGAACTTCGGTGATTGTACCCTGTCGCTGATCAACCGGATGTCCATTCTGGGCTTTGGTTCGGTCTATTGGACGCCGGGTCAAACCAACATCAACAATGTTCCGGGCCTGATCACCTATCCGGTGGGCGACCCGCGTGCGCACGGTATCCCGGGCTGGTCTGAAAGCTCGCGTGGCGGCCAGGTGGCCGACCGTGACGGCGATGGCCTGGCGGATTTCGACTTCTACGATCCGTTCTGGAACTACAACGCCTCGCAAGCTGCGCGTGAAGCGGACTTCATTCCGGAAGCCCAGACCTACAATATCTACACCTATGGTGAGCACGATATTGATTGGGGTTCCAACACGGCGGTTTACTATGAAGCGCTGTTTGCCAACCGTCAGTCTTACATCCGGTCGCAAACACCGTTCTTCTTCCCGGTCGTGCCGGGTGCCAACCCGTTCAACCCGTGTAACAGCACGGTGCAGGACGGCGATGTCGGTGTGAACTGTGTGATCAACTTCGGTGCCAACCTTGGTGACATCAACGCGCAGCCGATCTTGCGTGTGCGTGGTGACCGGGACGAGCAATCGACCGATCTGGACCAGTTCCGCTTCGTCGGCGGTGTCCGCGGTGACCTGCCGCTCTTCCGCGGCTGGGATTATGACATTGGCGGTTCTTACGCCCGTTCACGCGGCTTCCAGAGCTTCCAGGGTATTCACGAGCAGCGTCTGGCTGAATCGCTGAACACCACGGTCTACAACCCGGTAACCAACACCTATTCGTGTGGCGCTCCGTATTCCACGGGCGTGACCTGTGTGCCGGTTAACCTGTTCAACCCGCAGCTCTATCAAGAAGGCGGCGGTTACCTGCAGGCGGATGAGGCAGCCTACCTGTTCTCGCCGGCCACCAACATGACGGTTGTCGAGCAGACCATGGTCACCGGTATCTTCACCGGCGGTCTGGGCACCATGTTCGGCATGGAAGTTCCGCTCATCTTCGGTTTCGAGTGGCGTGAAGATGCCCTCGAGTCCAACGCTGATGATGTCCGCGCCCGCGGCCTGATCCAGCACCGGGCTTCCGACCGCGGCGCAACGGGCCGCCGCCATCTGTGGGAATACTTCTTCGAGACCGAGCTGACGCCGATTTCCGGCCGCCGCTTCGCCGAAGAACTGACCTTCAACCTGTCGGGCCGTTTCACGGATGAAAGCAATTATGGTTCGGACTTCACCTACTCGGTGAAAGGTGTCTACCGTCCGAATGATTGGCTGTCCTTCCGTGGTTCCTACGGTACGTCCTATCGTGCGCCGAACGCCCGGGAGCAATTCCTGGCTGGTGCAACGGGCTTCGTCACCGTCGCTGACCCCTGTATCGTTCCGAACAGCATGCGTCAGACCGACCCGAACGACCCGACCCGTGAAATCATCGATCCGACCCAACCGGATCCGCGGACCCAGATCACGCTCGACAACTGTCGTGCCGCTGGCCTGGACCCGCTGTCCCTGGGTCTTCAGCCGAACGGCCGGACATCTCTGGGTGTCTCGACCGAGCAGCTGACCGGTGGTGCCGCAGGCTCGCTGAACCCGGAAACCTCGATCTCGCAAACCTTCGGGATTGTGACCGAGCAGCCCTGGTTCGACTCCTTCGACCTGCGCTTCGCCGCGACCTATTTCGATATCGTGGTCTCTGACTCGATCGAAGAGCCGTCTTCGGCCTTCATCATCAACGACTGCTATAACGACAACCCGGGTCTGTCTTCCGGCTTCTGTAACCGGATTACACGGAACGCTCAGGGCTTCATCTCGCTGGTTGATGCATCCTTCATCAACATCGGTACGATCACGGCCAAGGGTGCCGACTTCAACATGGTCTTCCAGGATGACTGGTCGATCTTTGGAGCCGCCTTCGGTGTGACGCTCGATGTGCGGGCCACGCGCCTGAACGAGCAGATTTTCAACGTGCTCGGCGCGATTGATGACAATGCTGGCGAAACCGAAGCTCCGAACTGGACCGGTAACCTGCGGGCCTCTGTGGACCGCAATGACTGGCGCTTCTCCTGGTTCACCCGCTACATCGGCGGTGGCGAAGAGAACAATCCGGGTTCGAACGGCGTAACCTGTAACACCAACGACTGTACGCCGGTCTTCTACACGCCGGAGTACTATGTCCATAACGCGTCCATTACCTGGACGCCGAATGACTGGATCATCAATGTCGGTCTGGAAAACGTGTTCGACGAAGAGCCTCCGCTGGTTGACCCGGCCGGTGTCTTCTCGATCCGGAACTTCCCACTGGGTGTTGGTTACGACATCCCGGGCCGCCGTTGGTTCGTGGGCGTCACCAAGCGCTTCTAATCCAGCGAACGCATACGCATAAGGAAGGCGGCGGCTCCACACGGAGCCGCCGTTTTTCATTCAAAGCGCAGTTTTTGCGCTTTTTGCCTTTGATCTTCGCAGAATAATTCTTCTACACTCCAATCAGGATCGGATGGAGACAAACGATGAATCGTGTTCTATCGCTTGCCGCTGCAGCGTCTCTGACGGCGGCTTCCGGCGCTTTCGCACAGGGCGAAGTCGTGCCGCTCGAATATTTTGCCACATTCTCGGCGATTGATCAGGTTGCGCTATCTCCGGATGGCGAAAACATTGCAATGCGGCGCCTGACTGCGCGTGACGGCGACTACATTATTGAGGTCCGCTCGACCGACGATTTGACCGGCGACCCAATCCGCCTCGGCGCGGAGCGCATGCAGATAGAAAGCGTGCAATGGGTGTCGCCCGAATACCTTCGTATCCGCTTCCGGCAACAGGTCCGCGATTCAATCGAGGGCGTGAACCAAGGCGTCTACGAATTCAAACAGGCCATCGTTCACTACACCGGCGAGGGCGGTTTCCGCGAACTGGACGACGATGTTCAGGTCGTCCGGTTCAACCGTGCTGATCCCGACAACATCATTATCCGGACCTCCGGCCGGAACTATAACGACAACACAGAAGGCCGGGCCTTCTCCGAAATGTTCACCCCGGACTTCTATCGCTACAATGTCCGGACCGGCCGGCAGACCCGTATTCTTCGCGCTAGCCAGCGTTTCGGCAATTATGTGCTCGACCAGGAAGGCAATCCGCGTTTTGCAGAGGAGTTGAACCGCGGCGATCAGACTGTGACGTATTTCTGGAGACCCGATCCGGACGAGTCTGACTGGCAGGAAGTGCTGACCTGGTCTCTGACCGAATATGATGTTTACGGCGAAGAGGGTGTCTCGGTCGTCGGTTTTGATCCGGATGACCAAAGCCGCGCATACGCAATAGCTTATAATGGCCACGATACCCGCGGGGCCTACATTCTCGATCTCGACACAGGCGAATTCGTCAGGGAAATTTACCGGCATGATCAGGTCGATCTGCTCGGCGCTATTTTCGAACCGGATCGGGACCGCGAACCGGAGCTTGCGGGATTCATCTTCTATGCAGATGGCGAATTCCAGCGTGCATTCATCAATCGCCGCGCGGCTGAAATTCAGGGCATGGTCGATGCGGCCTTCCCCGACACCAATAATCAGGTGTCCTGCGTCAATGATTGCGCTCAAATGACGGTGTTTGCTCAGTCAGAGCAGGAACCCGGCGTCTATTATTACATCGAAAACGGTCAGCCCACAGTTATTGGGCGGCAGTACCCGCAATTGCTGGACGCCGCATTCGGTGAAGAGCAGTATTTTGAATATACGGCCCGCGACGGGCTGGTCATCCCGTCACTGCTAACCTTGCCGCCCTTTGGCGAAGCGCCGTACCCGCTGGTTGTCGTGCCTCATGGTGGGCCATGGTCAGCCGATCTCCGCTCCTATGATGAATGGGTCACTGTTTTGACCAATCGCGGATATGCGGTCATGCAGCCTCAATTCCGTGGAACCACGGGCTATGGTTTGCGTCATTGGCTGCTCAGCTGGGGCCAGTGGGGTATCACCATGCAGGACGACAAGGACGATGGCGCCCGGTATCTGGTTGAACAAGGCATTGCCGATCCCAACAGGATTGCCATGTTCGGTTGGAGTTATGGCGGCTATGCGGCCTTTGCGGCCGCTGTGCGACAACCGCCAGCCTATAATTGTGCGATTGCCGGCGCAGGCGTATCCAACATTGATATCATCCAGCGAGACTTTGGAGGATCGCCGATCCGGCGCGAGCTGATTGAGGATGGCTATCAGGGCATGTCTCCGAACGAGTTTGCCGAAGACATTCGGATGCCCCTCTTGATTATCCACCCTGAGAACGATCAGCGCGTGCCGATCTATCAGAGTGAGTTCATGGTTCGGGCACTTGAACGCAATCGGGTTCCGCACAGATTCGTGCGGCTCCCCGATGCGGATCACTTTGGCATCACCTTGAATTTCGACAATCAGCTGACACTCTTTACCGAGCTGACCAGCTTCCTTGCGAATGAGTGCGGGATGCCGACTGATCAAAACCCGCCACGGCAGGGTTCCGGTCCAAACTAGGAGTGGCATAATAACTCTTACAAGAAAGGCCCGCTCGGTTGAGCGGGCCTTTTGCTTGACTGCGGTTTGCTGAACCGTCAGGCCGCCATCACTCGGTCAACCTCATCGACCAACTCACGCAAATGGAAAGGCTTGGACAGCACTTTGGCATTTGTTGGCGCGCTGGAGCCCGGATTGAGCGCAACGGCCGCAAATCCGGTGATAAACATGATCTTGACCGAAGGCGTCAGCTCGGCGGCGCGGCGCGCCAGCTCGATGCCGTCAATGCCCGGCATGACAATATCGGTCAGCAACAAGTCAAAACCGTCCTTATTGGCTTCGAAAACCGACAGGCCTTCATCGCCGTCTGAACACGCAACCACTTCGTGCCCGGCGCGCTTCAGCGCCTTGGCAAGAAAATCGCGCATCGACCCATCATCTTCCGCAAGCAGAATTTTTGCCATTGTTGAACTCTCCACCCGACCTGTTCAGCACATGTCTCTAGCCCATTAAGGTAAAATTCCGCTGAACGCCGCCGCAATCGCTTGACCCGATTCACCTCGCTGGAACACACTGCACTCATGACGCGGAAGACAGCGCATAAACCCCTGCCCATGGATACGCATCCAGCGGTAATTGCGCGGATCGAAACCCCGGTGCATGTCCGGCGGCCAGAAAGCCGCCGTTCACCGCTCGTGCTGGCCTCCCCGCATAGCGGCCGCACCTATCCGCCGGATCTGATATCCCAGACCGTGATTCCGCTCGAATTGCTGCGGCGGTCGGAAGATGCCTATGTGGATATCCTGATTTCCGGCGCTAGCGAGATCGGGCTGACCACGGTGACCGCAGCTTTCCCGCGCGTCTTCATCGACCCGAACCGCTCTACGCGGGAGCTCGACCCCGCCCTGTTTGCCGACTTCACGTCGCCGGACGGTGCAATGACCGCCCATGTGCAGGCCGGTCTCGGCATTATCCCGCGCATCTCTGCAAATGGCCGCGATCTTTATCCCGACCCATTACCGCTTGCCGAAGGACGGCGGCGAATCGCAGACTTCTACCGGCCTTATCACGGCGCTCTGGATATCGAACTCAAGGCCGCGCGCGATATTCACGGCCTGGCCATCTTGCTGGATTTCCATTCCATGCCCGCCGCAGCGGCTGCCGGCGCAGACATTGTGCTGGGCGACCGGTATGGCGAGGCGTGCGCGCCGGAGATTATCAACGAGGTTGAACACCGCTTCGAGCAAGCCGGGCTGCGCGTGCGCCGCAACCGGCCCTATGCCGGCGGCTATACGACGTCCTTTTACGGGAAACCGGCCCAGCATCGCCATGCCCTCCAGATCGAGATCAATCGCGGTCTTTATCTGGATGAGGACCGGGTGACCCGTTCCGGGACATTTGACCAGTTAAAGTCGGTTCTGGAAGGCGTCTTGCAACAGCTCGCCGATGCTGACTGGGCATCATCAAATCAATAAATCACTGAAATAACGGCGTAAAAAGTGCCAAATAGGGTCCGGCACGGGCTTTGCTCTCCTCTCAGGCGAACGCGCAGTTTGCGCTATTCGAGCAAAGCAGGGATCGGAGCCGGGAAGATGACGAACGAGATCGATTTTCACATTGGCAAGAGGCTGCGCCGCCGCCGCCGCCTTTTGGGCATGACGCAACAACAGCTGGCGGAATCCGTCGGGATTCGCTTCCAGCAGATTCAGAAATACGAGTGTGGCGCTAATCGTGTCAGCGCCAGCCGGCTGTTCGAGCTCTCTCGATCGCTCGATGTGCCTGCGCAGTATTTCTATGACGGTCTGGTACCGGATGATGAAGAGGCTGGCGAAAATGAAGACGCTATGGCGGCCGACATCCTGTCGCAAAAAGAAACCATGGATCTGGTCCGGGCCTATTATCGGCTGGGTGAACGGCCCCGCAAGCGGCTGCTGGAACTCGCAAAGTCGTTAGAACCCTCAGAGCCAGCCAACGACGCCGCCTGACCTGCAGGCTGACAAGTGCGGCCCGGCCTGATAACCGGACGATATGACCGCACGTGATTTAAACTCTGATCTGGCTTTTGCGCACCGGTTGGCTGATGCCGCCGGTGCCGCCATTTTACCGCACTTTCGCAACCTTCAGACCGTGGCCAATAAGGCTACGGAAGGCTTCGACCCTGTTACTATTGCTGACAAGGCCGCCGAAACAGCGATCCGTGAGTTGATCGACATTGAGCGGCCCGAGGATGGTATCCGTGGCGAAGAGTTTCCGGAAAAAACCAGTCAGACGGGCTGGTCATGGACGCTCGATCCGATTGATGGCACCCGCGGATTTATCGCCGGCACCCCGACCTGGTGCGTGCTGATCGCCCTCGCATTTGAGGGCAAGCCGGTGCTTGGCCTGATTGATCAACCCCATACCGGCGAGCGGTTTTCCGGTCTGGGCGCCGAGGGTTTTTTGCGAACGCGCGCCGGACGCAACCCGCTGGCGGCTTCGTCGATTGCAACGCTTGCCGACGCCATTCTGGCGACAACCGACCCTTATCTCTTTGAAAAGGATCAGGCGGAAGCCTTCGCACGTGTCAGACGGGGTGCCCGCCTGACCCGCTATGGCATGGATGCCTATGCTTATGGCCTGCTGGCGGCCGGTGGCGTAGATGTTGTGGTTGAATCCGGTCTCGATCTACATGATCTCCATGCCCTGATCCCCGTTGTGAAAGCCTCCGGCGGCGTGATCTCGGACTGGAAGGGCGGTGAGGATTTCAGGAGCGGAAACCTGCTGGCGGCTGCGACCCCGGCCTTACAGGCCGAGGTCCTGGCATTATTAGAGGCCTAGCCGCCGTCAGACGGGACCGGGCTGGTTTCCGGTTTGCGGAACAGCAAGGTCATCCGATCGCTCTCGCCAATGGCTTCGTAGGGCGCAGAATCAAAGCCCTCTTCATCCCAGCCATTTCCGACGGGTTGAAGGGTCCAGACCCCGTTAGGGTGGTCGGCTGTGTCCGCAGGGTTGGCATTGACCTCGCTGCTTCCGACCAATTCAAATCCGGCTTCTTCCGCCAGGGCGATCACATAGGCCTGTTGCACATAGCCGCTCATCGCGCGCGGATCCTGTTCGCGCGTATCGGGCAGGCGGTGTTGTACCACGCCCAGATGTCCGCCGGGTGCCAGCACCTCGAAGAAATCGGTAAAGGCGCGCTCGGCATAGCCGCCCCGCATCCAGCCATGCGTGTTGCGGAACGTCAGGACAAAATCTGCTGATCCCGGCGCGCCCATATCGCTGCTCTCCGGGGTGAATTCACCCATAACGATGTTGCCAAACACATCATTGTTCAAAAAGCGCTCTTCGAAATTTGCCCGGGAAATACGGCGAAACTCACTGGAGGAATCCGCGTCAAAATGAGCGGCCACATATGTGCCGCCATTCGCTGAGATCCAGGGCGCCAGAATTTCGGCATACCAGCCGCCACCCGGCGAAATCTCGATCACAGTTGAGCTTGGATCCACTCCGAAGAACTCAAGCGTTCCTTCAGGATTCCGGAAACCGTCCCGTGCGGCGTTTTCACCGCGCCAGTCACCGGCGATGGCCCAGGCCAGCGTACCGGTGTCCGGTCCCGCTACTGCGGCCTCCATTCCGGAGGTTTCACTGTCTGCGTCACCCGCTGTTTCCGTCGCCAGATCGGCCACATCCTCATCGGCAGACGCCTCCGATTCGGTTGTTGAATTGCCGCATGCCGCGAGCGCGAGACTGGCAAGTCCGGTCAGCCAGATTGATTTCTTCATAAAACCCTCTCCCGTTTGGGCTCGATATAGGATGTGACGGCTAAACATCCAGCCACCCCCTTGCAAGCAAATTGGTCGCTTCCTAACTGGTATTTTGCAGGCCGCCACAACGGGGCCTGTGCGTATGGCAAAACCGGCCGCAATGGCGGTTCCAGGCCCGCGCAATCCGATCCGGCCTCAGGCTTTGGCCGGTGACACAACTTGTCGCTTCTGAAGGAGGATAAGACTATGAGAAGCCTTGATTATTCCCCGCTTTACCGGTCCATAGTCGGTTTTGACCGCCTGGCCAATATGATTGATTCGGCCTCGAAGACCGATCCGTCCGCGGGATTTCCGCCCTATAATATCGAACAGCTTGGCGAGCATGATTACCGCATCGAACTGGCCGTAGCGGGCTTTGGCGATGAGGACCTGACGGTAGAGGTTCAGGAGAACGTATTGACGATTTCTGGCCGCAAGGACACCCGGTCCGAGGACGAAACGCCAAACTATCTCTATCGCGGCATTGCCGAGCGCGCCTTCGAGCGCCGCTTCCATCTGGCTGACCACGTCGTGGTCGATAATGCAGAGCTGAGAAACGGCCTGCTGGCGGTGACGCTGCGGCGTGAAATTCCGGAAAGCGCCAAGCCGCGCCGGATCGACATTGCGAATGGCGGCCCGGCCCGCAAGGTAATTGAAGGCAAAAAGTCGAAAGCGGCTTAAGCCTCATGAACCGAAATTCGAGTACACAGCACGAGCGCGCGCCTTTCCCTTCAGGCGCGCGCTTTTGTGTTCAGGCGGCATCCATATCGATGGCGCCTCTGGCATCTTCAACGTCATCAAGAAAAGAGTCGCCCAGCCGTGCGCCGGTAAAGCAAGAGCCAGTAAACAGGCCATGTCGGACATCGGCCCCGAACAGTGTCGAATAGGAAAAGTCAGCGCCGGTCCCCTTTAGATGGCGCAGATCCGCCCCGGTGAGATCACTGTAGCGGACTTTCGCGGCCGCCAGCGAGGCCGGCAGCAGGCGGTCACCTTCGAGCAGGAGAGGGCCCAGCTTGCAGTCGCGTAAATCGGCATTGTTCAGCTTGGCACCGGTCAGATCCGCACCACGTAAATCCGCGCCGCGCAGGCCAGCCATTCGCAAATCCGCGCGTTCCAGTTTCGCACCCTGCAACTGCGCGCCTTCAAGATCCAGCCCGTAGAGCGTGGCCCCACGGGCATGGAAAGCCGTCAGCGTTTTTCCGGCCAACGATTTCAGCGGCCGCAGATCGGTCTCGTCAAACGAAGACGGCTTGCCTTCCTTGCCACCGGTCGCGCACCATTTCATGTGATCAGCAATCATGTCCTCAACCGGCCGGTCCAGCTCACGCATATTTTTGCCGATGGGGTCGTCGGTCAGCGCACCGGTCCGGTCACAATTGTCCAGACGTGCCATGGTCAACGTCGTATCGATCAACACCGTGTCGGTCATATCCGCATCGGTCAGATCGGCACCGGACAAGTCCGCGCCTTCCAGATTGGCACCTGAAAAGCAGGCAGAACGGAGATTGGCGCGCACCATGCGCGCACCCAGCATAACGGCGTCGGTAAAATCAGCCTTCTGGGCTGTGGATCCCGACATCTTGGACCGGGAAAGGTTGGCGCCCTGAAAATTCGCCATGGTCATTTCGCCTGGTCTCGTCTGATGCTTCAGCACTGACAGACCACGGTCGCGATCAACCTGGGCGATCATGCCCTCACGCAGATCGGTTTCAGACAGGTCCGCACCCTGCAGATTGGCCCCGCGCAGGGCCGCACCCCGCATATCAGCACGACGCATGGACGCCCCGGCAAGGTTGGCGCGGCGCAGATCAGCGCCATACAGGCTGGCAGAGTTGAAAACCGTGCCGGAAAGGTCGGTCCCCACCAAAGTCGATCCGGTCAAATCCGCGTCTGATAGATCGCGGTTAGAGAGATCCAGCCCGTCAAGAACACAATAAGTCATGGAGGCGCGGGCGCCGCCGGGCTTGCCGCTCCACAACAGCTCGTGCCGGCGGCAGATCTCGTCGACCTGCGCCTGGTCAAGCGTGCGGTATTGAACTCCCGGGCCGGACATGGCGAATCATTTTCCTGCGTCAGGAAAAACAATGCAAAAACAGAGTTAACGCCCGGTGTCTGGCTATGGGTAGTGAGGGGCGGTGAGGCCTGCGGCCTGCGCGGCTTTTGCAGCCGGAGAATTCGGGACCAGCCGAACGCGCAGCACTCCCGCCTCCGCCAGGGTTTTCAACGCCGCCGCTGGGTCATCCTGCTCAAAGGTCTCTACCGCGAGATCATAGCCTACAGGATTGTCGTCGATTATAGCCAGGGCCTGACCGGTTTTCAGACGGTAAAGGAAACCGGAATTAATGGCCCTGGCTTCGGTTTCGCGAATGCCACTCACGACCTCGACCCCAGCAGCTTCCAATCTGGCAAGACCCTGTCCGGACGTCCGCGGATCCGGATCAACCAGCGCAACGACACATCGGGCAATGCCGGCGGCGATCAGGGCCTCCGAGCAAGGCGGCGTCTGCCCGACATGGGCGCAAGGTTCCAGTGTCACATAAGCGCAGGCCCCGCTTGCGGCCTGACCTGCTATCGCCAGCGCCTGTGTCTCGGCATGTGGCCGGCCACGGTCAGCGGTTCGGGCGGCCCCGACGATCTCTCCCGAATTTACAATAATACAGCCAACGCTGGGATTGGGCGCGGTTCGGCCCAACCCGGATCGGGCGAGTGCCAGTGCGGCATCCATGAATCTCAGATCTTTGAAAAGGCTCAAGGAATTTCTGGCAGGCGTTGGGCCCGATCCGCATCCAGATATCGCGCGGTTGCCGGCAGTTTCCCGGCGCCGTCCATGCCAATTTCCAGCGGATTGCCGGTGGGAATTTCGATGCCGATAATGTCTTCGTCACTGACATCAAACAAAAGCTTCACGATAGCCCGCAAGGAATTGCCGTGGGCCACCACAATGACGTCCTCACTTGCTTCGAGCAGTGGCGCAATTTGCTCCTCCCAATAGGGCTGGACCCGCTCCAATGTGAGTTTCAGAGATTCTCCGACCGGGAGCTGATCTGGCTCGAGGCCCGCATAACGCGGATCGTGCGAGGGGTGACGCTCATCATCCAGCGCGAGCGCTGGCGGGGGGATATCAAAACTCCGCCGCCAGATCTTCACTTGATCCTCGCCGTGCTTGGCGCGGGTTTCATCCTTATTCAGACCAGAGAGGCCGCCATAATGCCGCTCGTTCAGCCGCCAGGCTTTTTCGACAGGAATCCAGACCCGGTTCATTTCTTCCAATGTCAGCCAGAGCGTCCGGATGGCGCGCGTGAGTACGGAGGTAAAAGCGCGGTTGGGAGCAAAGTCGGTCGCGGCCAGCAACCGACCCGCCTTGCGGGCCTGCGCCACCCCTTCATCGGTCAGATTAACATCCACCCAGCCGGTAAACCGGTTTTGCAGATTCCATTCGCTTTGTCCGTGACGGATCAAGACCAGCTTGGCCATGTCGCCTCTCCTTGCGGTTCGTGATGCGAATAACGTGGCTGACGCCGGGGGGCAAGCTGGCTTGGCCGCAGACTCAACCTCGTCATCAAAACATGGTAAATAACCCCAATGAAAATGTGGCAAGGGGAGGTTCCATGAGGAAGTCAATGTTGGTTGCTGCGAGCGTTTGCTTGCTTGCCGGCGTCGCCAGCGCGGCCCCGGTTTTGAATGCAGCAACACTGCCGAATTCGCGCGCAGTCGCTGTTGGGGCACCCGCTACAACATTTGCCAGCGTCATTAACTCCGGCGATGAAGTGGCGACCAATTGCCGGGTGGCACTCGGTTTCGGGGCTGACCCAAATTTAGCCGTTAGTTATGCACCGGCCGATGGCGGCGGCGTGATCAATGGCCCGGTCGATACTCCGGTGGCAATCGGGATCGGTGCAACCCAGCAGTTTGTTGTTGCCGTGACGGCAGCAACACCTTTCTCGGGAAGTGTTCCGCTCGCCTATGTTTGTGACAATGGCCAGGCTATCTCGGCAACGGGATTGAACGATTTGGCGTTGCGCGCCACGACCGCCGCCGGCCCAGATATTATCACGATAGCATCGACGCTGAGCGGTGACGGCATCATGGCGACCAATGTAAATGGACGGGCACTTATTGCCATTTCAGCGGTGAATTTCGGCACCGCAACAGCACAGGCGGGTGATATCAGTGCACCGAATGCGAACGAGGCCGATATCTCTGTTTCGATGAGTTTCACCAACTTCACTGATGGCGCTCAGCATTCACTGACGATTTGTCAGACAAATGCAGTTGCAGTTTGCCAGACACCATTTGCGGAATCGATCCAACTTCAGATCGGAGACGCACCCGTCACTTTCAACGTGGCGCTTCAACAACTGGCAAATATTGGCGTGCCTTTCTTTCCGGGCGAATATCGCCTGCGTGTCGAGTTCCGGGACTCCAATGGCAATTTGGTCGGTGCGACAAGCGTTGCTCCGCGATCCGATACCCCGGCGCATCAGGAATCCCTGCCACATGGGTATTGGGACTTGTTTGTACGGGATGATTCCGATCCAGGAGGCAGGTTTACCCGTGTCGGCCGGCTATTCTTTCCACCCGACGGAGGAGTGCCGACTGGCGGAATCGTTCGCGATGGACCCGGGGGCCAATATATTCAGCCCGTGGTTCTGCAAGGTGACTATAATGCCGATCGGTTTATCGGCTGCATGCGTTTTCTGGACACGGGAAACAACGATGCTGCCCACCCCGGTGTAAACATCCGGTTCGAACCACGGCACTTCCTGCGCGGAACCTATGACTCCAATAGCCTTGATTCTTGCCCTCCTCAGGCAGGCGCTGGAGTAGACGCACCGATGATCGACCCTGGCGGTTCGTCAGGTGTCTTTTTCGGAGGCTATGTCGGTCTCGCTGAAGACGACGGCATGGACCCGCCACTGGTCAATTGGACAATTACCAACCCGATTGATGAATCCGACAATTATGGCACCGCGACCATGACGCTGGTCGATGGTCAGTTCCAATTCTCGGGGACATATCGCGATTGCGATTTGACCGGGACGGGGATGCGATATGGTTCCATTTCAGACACCTTTGGAACTCAACTTGCCTTCCAGGTCAGTTACACGACCAGTAATTGCCCGCCCGGTGCGCCGTCATGGGCCACCGGGGATTTCACCGGTTTCTTTGTGGTCGGCGCCGACGACGATGATTCTAATGATGTAGAAGCCTTGCAGGGCATTTTTACGGACGGCTTTGAAAGCGGGGATGTATCAGCCTGGTCGGCAACAATTCCATAGCCTGATTGCCAAGCATTCATAATGCCGCGCCCCCTTCCCGCAGGGGGCGCGCATCTGCTATGCCGCGTCAGGAACAAGGTCTGGCGTGACATGACGCAATCTGATGCTTTGGCGGCGGCCCGCCGCGTGATTCAGCTCGAACAGGACGGGCTTGGCCAGCTGGCAGACAGCCTGGATGACAGCTTTGCCGGGGCGGTCGGGAAGCTGACCGGCTTGAAGGGCCGCGTCATCTGTGCCGGCGTGGGCAAGTCCGGGCATGTCGCCCGCAAGATTGCTGCGACACTCGCGTCAACCGGAACGCCTGCCCAATTCGTTCATCCGACTGAAGCCAGCCATGGCGATCTGGGCATGATTACGCCCGATGATGCCGTATTGGCACTCTCCAAGTCCGGCGAAACCCGGGAGCTGGGCGACCTGATGGCGTATTGCCGACGGTTCGGCACGCCGCTGATCGGCATGACCTGTGGCTTGGACTCGCAACTGGCAAAAGCCAGCGATCATTTACTGCGGGTACCGGATGCACCCGAGGCGTGCGCTGAAACGCGGGCCCCGACGACCTCGACAACGCTGATGATGGCGCTGGGCGATGCGTTGGCGGTCGCCTTGCTGGAAGCACGTGGATTTACCGCTCAGGATTTTAAAACCTACCATCCGGGCGGCGCTCTCGGTGCGGCTTTAGCCACCGTTGGCGATCTTATGCACGGTGGCGATGCCATGCCGCTGATCGGCATTGAAACCCAAATGAGCGACGCCTTGATCGAGATATCTGCCAAAGGACTGGGATGTGTGGGCGTGACCACCGAAGATGGAAAGCTGGCCGGCATGATCACGGATGGTGATTTGCGCCGGCATATGGGTCCGGACTTGCTGGATCAACCGGTCTCTGAAGTCATGACACGCCAACCCAAGACGATTTCGCCGGAGACTTTGGCGGCCGATGCTTTGCGTGAAATGACAGCCGGAAGCGTTAAAATCACCCAGCTCTTCGCGGTCAGGGACGGCAAACCGGCGGGACTACTACACATTCACGATCTGTTGCGCGCCGGGGTAAAATAGCCCTTGCGCATTGACCGCCCGGCCCCCTTATCGCTAGAGGGACCGCAACACTCAAATAAAAGGATCGCCCCATGCGCGTTGCGATGATTGGGACTGGATATGTCGGGCTTGTCTCCGGCGCCTGTTTTGCCGATTTCGGCCACCACGTCACCTGTATCGATAAGGATCAGGCCAAGGTCGATATGCTGCGCTCTGGCGGCATCCCGATCTATGAGCCGGGCCTTGATCAGCTGGTGCAGCGCAATGTCCGTGAAGAACGGCTCAGCTTTGATACCGATCTAACGCAAGCCGTGCGCGAGGCCGATGCGGTGTTTATCGCGGTGGGTACGCCTTCACGGCGCGGCGATGGCTTTGCCGATCTGTCCTATGTCCACGCAGCGGCGAAGGAAATCGCCCAAGTCATGGACGGATATACTGTGGTTGTCACTAAATCCACGGTTCCGGTTGGAACCGGCGATGAGGTCGAAAAGATCATTCGCGAAACCCGTCCGGATGGTGAGTTTGCCGTGGTGTCGAACCCGGAATTTCTGCGCGAGGGTGCCGCGATTGATGATTTCAAGCGCCCGGATCGCGTCGTCGTCGGCACAGAAGAGGAGCGTGCCCGTGAAGTCATGCGGGAGCTTTATCGCCCACTTTATCTCAATGAAACGCCGATCTTGTTTACCGCCCGCCGGACGTCCGAGCTGATCAAATACGCGGCGAACGGCTTCCTGGCGATGAAGATCACCTTCATCAACGAGATGGCCGATCTGTGCGAAGCGGTCGGCGCGAATGTGCAGGAAGTGGCACGCGGTGTGGGTCTGGATAACCGGATTGGCGGAAAATTCCTTCATGCCGGTCCCGGCTATGGTGGCTCCTGCTTCCCCAAGGACACGCTGGCGCTAACCCGCACCGCACAGGAAGCTGGCACGCCGCTTGAGTTGATCGAATCCACCGTGCGCATCAATGATCGCCGCAAGCAGGACATGGCCAAGAAAGTCGTCAAAGCGATGGGCGGAAACGTCACCGGCAAGACCATCGCCGTTCTGGGCCTGACTTTCAAACCCAATACGGACGACATGCGCGAAGCGCCGTCTCTGGACATCATCCCGGCCCTGCAAACCGCTGGCGCGACCGTGCGGGCCTATGACCCGGCCGGCATCGTGGAAGCAGAAAAACTCCTCAAAAATGTCGAGTTCACCTCTGGCCCCTATTTGTGTGCCGAAGGTGCGGACGCGCTGGTCATCATCACCGAGTGGAATGAATTCCGCGCGCTGGACACCGACCGTCTGAAAGAGGCGATGGCCGGCGATGTGGTGGTGGATCTGCGCAATATCTACAGCCCGGAAGACATGATCCAACGTGGCTTTAAATACACGAGCGTCGGCCGTTAGGTCGCTCAAAACCGGAGACATTTCATGAGCCAGACGCCGCGCGCCGATCTTGTGCCCAATAGTTGGGAGTTTGAGACCTCCGCCCTGATCAAGCCGACAGGTTTCCGCGAATACGATGCGCGCTGGTGGTTTGGCCATCCAGCTTCCGACAAGGCACCCGAGATCAATCTTTATGGCATCCAGGCGTTGGGTCTGGGTCTGGGCACATTGATCCATGAGCTGGGGGTGCCCCCGAAAATCGTCACCGGTCATGACTTTCGTGGCTACTCACTGGGCGTGAAACAGGCCCTCACCGTGGGCCTGATGAATGCCGGCATCGAGGTCCATGATATTGGTCTCGCGCTCTCACCGACCGCTTACTATGCGCAATTTGATCTCGACATTGATTGTGTCGCCATGGTCACCGCCAGTCACAATGCCAATGGCTGGACAGGCGTGAAAATGGGCGTTGAAAAAGCCTTGACCTTCGGCCCGGATGAAATGGCCCGCCTGAAAGAGATCGTCTTGAACGGTGACGGCGTGGCCCGGTCTGGAGGCGGCTATGTCCGTCAGGAAGGTGTCGCTGAGCGCTATCTCGCTGATCTGTCAGACGGCGTTGCGATTAAGCGTCCGCTGAAAGTCGTCGCCGCTTGCGGCAATGGCACTGCGGGGGCGTTTGCGCCCAAAGCGCTGGCCGCCATGGGCGTTGAGGTCATCCCGATGGATTGCGAGCTGGACCACACCTTCCCGCGTTACAATCCCAATCCGGAAGACATGAAGATGCTCCACGCCTTGCGCGATGCGGTGCTGGAACATGGCGCAGATGTCGGCCTCGCCTTTGATGGTGATGGGGATCGTTGCGGCGTGGTCGACAATGAGGGCGAAGAGATTTTCGCCGACAAGGTCGGTCTGATGCTGGCACGGGATCTCTCCGGCCGCTTCGAGGACGCAAAATTCGTGGTGGACGTCAAATCCACCGGCCTCTTCATCACCGATCCGGTGTTGAAGAAAAACGGCGCGACGACCGAATACTGGAAGACCGGCCATTCCTACATCAAGCGATATTCGAAAAAGACCGGCGCACTGGTGGGCTTTGAAAAATCCGGACACTTCTTCTTCCAGCCGCCATTGGGCCGGGGCTTTGATGACGGCATTGTCGCGGCGCGCGCCGTGCTGGATATGCTCGACCGCAATCCGGACAAGACGATGGCGGATCTGCGCCGGGATCTGCCGGTCAGCTTCTCTTCGCCGACCATGTCGCCGTCTTGTGCTGATGAAATCAAATACGAGGTCGTCGATAAAATCGCGGCGGCCTATCAGGCGCGCCCGGAGATCCTGGGCCGCAAAGTGCGCGATGTGCTGACGGTGAATGGCGTGCGCTTCACGTTGGAAGATGGCGCTTGGGGATTGGTCCGTGCGTCGTCAAATACGCCGAACCTGGTGATCGTGGTGGAAAGCCCGAATTCAGCGGATGATATGAAAGCGATCTTCCGGGACATCCAGGAAGAACTGGCCAAACATCCCGAAGTCGGCGAGTTCGATCAGTCGCTCTAGCTGGCGTTCAGCAAACCAAACAGGCGCTGCTTTTCCTCGCTCCAGGAAAGCGTGCTGGCCGTTTTTGCACAGTTTTCCCGCATCCGTGCCATATCCTCATCGGAGAGACTCGACACCATTCGGGCAATCGTTTCCGGTGAAATTTCATCGGTCATGACCCGGCCACACCCGGCATCCTGCGCGAAGTATCGCAACTCGGGCAAGTCGCTGGCGAGAAACGGCACGCCATAGGCGATATATTCGTAAAGCTTGTTCGGGCTGCAATGGTGCTGGTTCAGGCCGACATCCTCATAAAGCACCGCGCCGAGATCGGCTCCGGCGAGCCAGAGCGGCATGTCTTCATAGGGCACCATGTCCATCAGTATTGCGGGACCGCCGAGCTCTGCCAGTTCCGCTTTTAGCGGACCGTCCCCGAGGATGACCAGCTTCCACGGCTCGGGTAGGAGGGCGGCAGATTGCGTGAGTTCGCGCAGATTCCGCAAGGACCGGAGCGCACCATGATAAAGCAGGATTTTTGTGTCCGGCGACGCGCCTGCCGCCACTCGCAAGGGCGAGACATCGCGATCTCCAGCACGGGCATCGACCACATTGCGGATGATCACCGGGTCGATACCGGGCAGGGCGCTTTTGTATAGATCTCCTATCGAGGGGTTGATCGTCACCAGATGAGTCAGGAGGGGGGCCGCAGCTTCTTCCTCACGGATCACCCATTGCCGGCGGGCTTCATCCTCGGGTGCCTCTTCGCGATGGAATTCATGCGCGTCATAAATCAGCCTTGCGCCATCGCGTTTGGCAATGCGCGTCGCGAGCCGCAGACTTTCCGGATCGGCCGCCCAGATGACGTCAAAGCGGGTTTTTGCGCTGAGGAAATCGCCTATCCGTTCTGACAGGCGCGCCAGTACGACATTCCGGACCGTCAAGCCCCAGGGGCTAACAAAATAGATGGCACCGACAACCAGCGTCCAGAAGGTGATTGTCATCGCCAGCGGGTAGAAGGTCAGGAAATATCCCGCAATTACACCCGCCACGACCAGCTGACTGCCCAGCATGAGCAGGCCTGTGGCCCGCGGACGCAAATCCCTTGTCTCTGGATCGCGCCGGTCTTCTCCGCCGGAATTGAAGGCCAGTGAGGTCACGGAATAACCCGCCTCGCGCAGCGCCGCGCGAACCCGCAACTGCCGGCCATCGCGCTTGTCGAAGCGCTGAGCGAGAAGAAGGGCGTTAGGCATGGCGATGATCCTTGCCGGTTGGCTCTGGGACGAATAGGGGTTGTTACCAGAAGGGGTAAGAGGCGGCTAAGGATATGTGCGGGATTTGGGCGTCCATCAATGCACCAGATGCAGTATCAGGGCTGGATGCCGCAGCCCATCGCGGTCCTGATGGAGAGGGATGGGCGCGTTTTGACACCCCCGCAGGCCGCCTTGAAATGGGCCATAAGCGCCTGGCCATTTATGATCCGACCCCGGACAGCTCCCAACCCATCCAGACGGCGGATAAGCGCTATACGCTGATCTTCAACGGCGCGCTCTACAATTATCGCGAGCTTCGCGAAGAATTGGCCGCCAAAGGATATAATTTCCAGACGACAGGGGACGCAGAAGTTTTCCTCAACGCGTTTGTCGAATGGGGTCCCGCTTGTTTTGCCAAAATCGACGGCATGTTTGCGGCGGTCTTTTACGATGCTGACCGCCAGGAGCTGACGGCGGCAAGAGACCGGTTTGGCGAAAAGCCCCTCTTTGTGGAATGCCGCACCGGCAATCGGCTGGTCTTTGCGTCCGAATTGCCGCAACTGCCGGCCGGATTGCATGAACCGCCTCTTGCCCGCCGCCGGGCACTCTTCCGTTTTCTGGAATCGGGTCTTGTCGAACGGGGCGATGGCAGCTTTGTCGACACAGCACGCACATTTCCCGCAGCCCATTGGATCGAGATCGATCTGTCGAAACATAAACTGCCAGTCGATACCGAAATTGATTATCAGGCCGTCCAATTCTGGCAACCACCAAAGCCCGCGCAAATGGACGAAGAGGCCGCGATCAAGGCGCTGCGCGCGGCCATGGATGAGGCCATTGGGCGCCAGCTTGTCGCCGATGTTCCGGTCGGCGGTTGTCTTTCTGGCGGCCTGGATAGCTCCATTATTCTGGGCACCGTGGATCAGCTCCGCGGCGATCAAAGCGATCCCTTCATTTGTGTGTCGGCGATATTTGATGCCGAGGATGACGCCGGAAATTCGCTGTCAGAGCGCCCATTTGTCGACGCTGTCATCAAAGGCAAAAATGTCGAACTGATCGAAGTTCACCCCACAGAAGATGAAGTTGTCGACCGGCTGGACGAGATTATCCTGACACAGGGAGAGCCCTTTCCAGGAACCTCAATCTGCGCGCAATTCTTCGTGTTTGAGGCCGCACGAAAGGCCGGTATCAAGGTCATGCTGGACGGGCAGGGCGCAGATGAATTGTTCGCCGGTTACGCGCCCATGACAGGCTATGCCATGGCCGACCGGCTGGCGCGGCTGGACCCGGCGGTTATTGGCGAGTTCGAAAAACTGGTCGAATCCCCGTCGGATCTGAATACAAGCACATTGCTTCGGGGAATGTGGCGCGCGCTGGTCTCGGAACGCGCGCGGCGAGCGGTGTTCAAGGCCATCGGCCGATATCCGCCCAAGGGTGGCCCGGTCACCGAACCGGCTCTTCCAGCACCCTTTTCGCCGGCACCAGGAGAGTCCCGTCTGGATACCTTGATCCAGACCCTTGTACTGCGTGACAGCCTGCCCGGCCTGCTTCGATACGAAGACCGCAATGCCATGGCTTTTGCGGTGGAAACGCGCTTGCCTTTCCTGTCAAAGGCCGTTGCTGATCTGGCCTTTCAGATCCCAGGTGATCTCAAAGTAAAAAACGGTTTCACCAAATACATTCTCCGCAAGGCATTCGAAGATCGGCTGCCGCCGGAAATTGCCTGGCGGCGAAAAAAGCTCGGCTTTGTAACGCCGCAGCGGGCCTGGATGCGTGGACGGCTGGGCCAATGGGTCGATCTGCATTTGGCAGAAGCGATCGAGAAGTTGGGCCCGCTGCTCAACCCCGATTGGATCCAGAACGAACACGCGCGAATGGCGGAAAGAAGAACGCCGGGAGATACAGCCTTCCGTGTCGCGATGGCCGGACGTTGGCTGACACTGCAGGAAATGCAGCTTTATCCGTCCAGTCCCTCATAAGCCTCGACAACGTCACGCGCTGGTCCGGTCATGTGCAAGCGTCCCTGATCAAGCCAGATCGCCTGATCGCAATGGCGCAGGATCAGATCCGGATTATGGCTAGCCAAAAGGACAATCCCCGCCTCATCGACGATTTTCTGCATCCGGGCTTCGGCCTTGGTTCTGAAGTCCTTGTCGCCGGCTCCGATCCATTCATCGAGCAGCGCGATATCCGCACCGAAAAACGTCGTCAACGCAAAGGCCAGCCGCATCATCATGCCTTGCGAATAAGTTCGCACGGGCAAATCAAGAAAGTCATGCAGGCCGACAAACCCGGCGATTTCATCAATCCGCGCCTCGGCCTGTTTCCGGGTATCGCCCTCCAGCAGAGCCCGAAGGATGATGTTGCGGCGGCCGGTCGCCTCGATCCGCATACCCAGACCCAGCTCAAAAAGCCCGGCCGTGCGGCCCTTCACCTCGATCCGGCCGGAATCCGGCGCGTAAATCCCCGCAATCACGCGCAACAAGGTCGACTTGCCCGATCCGTTGCGCCCGATAATGCCCAGCCGGTCGCCCTGTTTGACCGTAAGGCTGAGTTGATCGATGGCCTTGAGCCCCAGCGCTCCACCGGATCGCGTTTCAATATTCCCTGCGCCGTCGGGCGTGGTTTCCGCCGTCCGGTTGTCAAAAATCGGATAGGTCATCGAGACCTTGTCGAGGGTGATTGAAACCATCTCGTCAGAACCAGAATGCGATGCGGCGCCGGAAGTGCGCAAACAGCAACAAGGCGGCGACCCAGAGACCGGCAGAGATCGCAAGACAGACCAACCAGCTTTGCACAGGGAAAGCGCCGTCCAGAATAGGCGCGCGGAAGATGTCGATGAAATAGGTGAACGGGTTCCACCACAACCAGTCGCGCAAACCTGTCGCCTGTTCAGGTGTCCACAAAAGGGGTGTCAGGAAAAAGAGTACCCGCATGGCCGTCTGCACGATCTGTGAGATGTCGCGATAACGCGTCACGATAACGCCCAGTAAAAGATGAACGGCGACGGCGTTGAGCAGGAAAAGGGCAAGAGCCGGAAGAGCGCCGAGTGCCGCCAGCGACAGGCTGTGCCCGGCGAGGAGAATGATTCCCAGCGCAATAAGGCTGCAATATCCGAAAATAATGACTTCGCGTGCAATGCTCTGAAAAACGTAAAGCGAAAAGGGCAATCGCATACCGCTGATCCAGTTTTCTGTATTGATGAAAACCGAACAGCCATCCGTTACCGAGGCATTCATGAAGTTCCAGGCGAGAAAGCCGGTCGCGACATAGACCATGAGCGGCGTCAGCGCGGTGCCCGACATCTCCGAGCTGATAAAGGCGATCGCGATCGAGAAGATCAAATAGGAAATGCCAACCCAGAGGGCCCCGAAAACGGTCCGGCGGTAGCGCTGCCGCAAATCATCCTCGGCCAGTTCGAACCATAGCCGCCAGAGCGCGACGCCGCGGCCAAGGTCCTGCAAGGCGCGCGAAACATCTTGCCGGTTTCCGGCGTCAAAGGAGTAGTGATCGGGCAGGCTCATTACCGCTCCAGCGTCTCAGCGCAGACCCTAGTGTGCTTGGACCGCTTGGCCAGAGCGGGCCGCATAAAATCTATTTGGCGGCGTTGGGGATGTCCGGTGCCGAGGCGTCGGCCACTGAATTGGCAACAGAATCCACGACGGATTCAACCAGGCCCAGATCATCGCCCTCTGCCATGACCCGGATCAGCGGTTCTGTCCCTGATGCCCGGACGAGCAACCGGCCCCGGCCATTCAGCTTCATCATGGCATCTTCAATCGCCTGTTTGACGGGCGGCAGGTTGAGCGGAGATTCGTTTTCGTACCGCACGTTCTTCAGGATTTGCGGGGCTTTCTCGAAAAGATCGCAAAGCTCGCTGACCGGCTTGCTATAGCGCACGCAAGCCGCCAGCACCTGAAGCGCGGCGATCATGCCATCACCGGTCGTTGCGTGATCGGTCAAGACAATATGGCCGGAAGGCTCGCCGCCGATATTGATGCCCGTAGACCGCAT
Source organism: Hyphobacterium sp. (assembly GCF_965228115.1). Taxonomy (GTDB): domain Bacteria; phylum Pseudomonadota; class Alphaproteobacteria; order Caulobacterales; family Maricaulaceae; genus Hyphobacterium. The sequence goes on from NZ_OZ245794.1 coordinate 2,282,467, forward strand.
GCGTTCGACCACATAGCGGTCACCGACGGGCGCGCGATGCAGGGTCAGCCCCAGATCATTGATAAAGCGCTCGAAGCCCAGATTGGACATCACGGTTCCGACAACCCCGCCGCCGCGAAGCGCAGAACTCTCCATCTGGTCCTTGACAACTCGCGCCATGATCTTGTCGCCATCGACGATCTGACCGTTTTCATCCGACAGGATCACCCGGTCTCCATCGCCGTCCAGGGCGATGCCGATATCCGCGCCAACTTCCTTGACCTTCGCGGACAGGGCTTCTGGCTTGGTGGAGCCACAATCCATATTGATGTTGAGCCCGTTCGGGTTGGCGCCGATCACCGTGATATCCGCGCCCAGCTCCCAGAGCGTTTGCGGGGCGACGCGATAGGCCGCGCCATTGGCACAATCGATGACGATTTTAACGCCATCCAGGCGCAAGCCACGCGGGAAGGACGACTTCACGATTTCCGCATAACGGCCCTTGGCGTCTGGGAAATGACGCACCTGTCCGATTTGTCCGGGATGGGCCAGCGTGGAATCATCCAGCTCGTCCATCATGGTTTCAATTTCAAGCTCGGCTTCATCAGGCAGTTTGAACCCGTCCGGGCCAAACAGCTTGATGCCATTGTCTTCAAAACCATTGTGGGAGGCGGTGATCATGACGCCCAGATCGGCGCGCATGGACCGCGTCAGGATGCCCACAGCTGGCGTCGGGGCTGGTCCAATGCCCGAAACATCCATGCCTGAGGACGTGAAGCCAGCGGTCAGCGCCGCTTCAATCATGTAACAGGACAGCCGTGTATCCTTGCCAATCACCACAGAATGGCGATGGCTGCCACGGCGGAAATATTGTCCGGCAGCGCGGCCCAGCTTCAACGCGACGTCTGGCGTCATCGGAAAACTGTTTGCGCGGCCCCGAACTCCGTCGGTCCCGAAATACGTCTTCATTACACCCCCCGGTACAGGTCAGGAAAAGCATATGGAACGCGCCATGCAAATGGCATGCAAACCATGGCTTTTTCCAGATGTATCGTTTACATCGCTTACGTCGCGGCGTCCATTCCGGAGCGCGGTTTTTCATATCGGGGAGTAGTTAGGGACCATGTGTGGAATTGTTGGAATTGCAGGCAATTCTCCGACGTCGGAACGGCTGGTCGATGGCCTGAGGCGGCTGGAATATCGCGGCTATGACTCCGCCGGGATCGCGGTGGTTCAGGATGGCACAATCGCGCGCCGGCGCGCGGAAGGCAAAATCCGGAATCTGGACAATGAGCTGATCAAGAACCCGATTGAAGGGGTAACCGGGATTGCGCATACCCGTTGGGCAACGCATGGCCGTCCGACCACGGACAATGCTCACCCGCATACATCGGGCAATGTAGCGATTGTCCACAACGGGATTATTGAGAATTTCAAGGAATTACGTGAGTCGCTGGAGCGTGCGGGCCATGTCTTTCAGACAGAGACGGATTCCGAGGTCATTGCGCACCTGATCGATAGCAATATCCGCAGCGGAATGGATCATCAGGATGCGTTCAGCGCGGCCATTGGAAAGCTGCGCGGCGCATTCGGCGTCGCTGCAATTTTCGCTGACCGGCCGGATACGGTTATGGCCGCCCGTGAGGGCAGCCCGCTGGCCGTTGGTTTGGCCGATGAAGAGACTTTTATCGGGTCCGATTCCATGGCGCTGGCCCCGTTTACCCGCCAGATCGTCTATCTTGAAGAAGGGGATTGGTGTGTTGCCACGCCGGGCGATGTCCGGATTTTTGATTCCGCTGGCAATCCGGCCAATCGCGAAGTGACCATCTCCACCGCAGCCGCCGAACTGGTGGATAAGGGCGGGCGCCGCCATTTCATGGAGAAGGAAATCCATGAGCAGCCGGAATCTGTGGGCCGGACGCTTTCGCAATATATCAGCGCGGTGGATGAGAGCTTTGCGTTTCAGCCCGGCGAGCTGGGCCTGTCCAATGCCGATCGGCTGATTTCTGTGGCCTGTGGCACGGCCTATTATGCGGGTGCCACGGCAAAATACTGGTTCGAGCGCTATGCCGGGCTTGCGGTAGAAGCCGATATCGCCTCGGAATTCCGCTATCGCCATCCGGCCTTGCCGGAAAATGGTGCGGCGCTGTTTATTTCCCAATCCGGAGAAACGGCCGACACGCTGGCAGCCTTGCGTCATTGCAAGAAAAACGGCGTGCGCACCATCGGTGTCGTGAATGTTCCGGAAAGCTCGATTGCGCGGGAAGCCGACTTGCATTTACGCACGCTGGCAGGTCCGGAAATCGGTGTGGCTTCGACCAAGGCCTATACCGCCCAGCTTTCCGCCTTGGCCTGTATTGCGCTCGCCGCTGCATCCAGCCGCGGCAAGATGAGCGCAGATGAAACCGCGGAAAAAGTCCGTGCGCTTCTGGAAATCCCGCGCCTTATCAACGAGGTCATGCATGTCGAGCCGAAGATCGAAGAGCTCGCGCGGTCTCTGACCTACCACAATGACGTGCTTTATCTGGGACGGGGGCAGTTTTACCCGCTGGCGTTGGAGGGCGCGCTGAAGCTCAAGGAAATCGCTTACATTCATGCCGAGGGCTATGCCGCCGGCGAGCTCAAGCATGGTCCGATTGCCCTGATTGAGGATGGCACACCGGTTATTGTTGTGGCGCCGTGGGATGAGTTGTTTGAGAAAACAATCTCGAATGTGCAGGAAGTGGCGGCTCGCGGCGCGGATGTGACCCTGTTTACCGACCCGAAAGGCGCCGCGCTGGCAGGAGACAGTGTGGATACGATTATTATCCCCGAATGCGACCCGATTGCGCAGGCGATTGTGGCGGCGATCCCGATCCAGTTGCTCGCCTATCATACGGCGGTCCTGATGGGCACGGATGTGGATCAACCGCGCAATCTCGCCAAATCGGTGACGGTGGAATAATGGCTCGCGTCAGAAAAGCCGTTCTTCCGGTTGCAGGCCTCGGCACGCGGGTTTTGCCTGCGACGAAGTCCATCCCCAAGGAAATGCTTCCGGTGTTCGATCGTCCGGCCATTCAGTATGTGGTCGATGAAGCGATCGAAGCGGGCATTGATCACTTTGTGTTTGTGACGGGCCGCAATAAGGGCGCGATCGAGGATTATTTCGATCGGGCCTATGAGCTTGAAACGACGCTCGCCAATAAAAACAAGAAAGGCGTGCTGGAAGAACTGGAAGCGACTTTGCCGGAGCCGGGCTCAATGAGTTTTGTGCGCCAGCAGGCGCCGAAAGGCCTCGGCCATGCGATCTGGTGTGCACGGGATGTGATCGGACATGAACCCTTCGCCATTCTCTTGCCGGACGTTATCGTAAAGGCGGCACCGAGCTGTCTGGCTCAGATGATCCATGTTTATGATCAGGTCGGCGGCAATGTCATTGCGGTTGAGGAAGTTCCCGAAGAGCGCGTGTCCAGCTATGGCGTAATCGATCCGGTCGAGCGCGATGGCGCGATGGTGCGCATGAAGGGCATGGTCGAAAAACCCCCGCGCGAAACCGCGCCGTCAAACCTCGCCATCACGGGCCGGTATGTTCTGCAGCCTGAGATCTTCGAGCTTCTGGCCGGTCAGGCCGCCGGCGCAGGAGGTGAAATCCAGCTCACAGATGCAATGGCCACGCTGATGGACAATCAGGATTTCCACGCCGTTGTGTATGATGGCAAGAGCTATGATTGCGGCTCCAAGATCGGCTATCTGGAAGCCACATTGGCTCACGCATTGGCCGATGAAGAAAATGGCACTGCAGCCCGCGCATTGCTGAAAAGCATGTTGGATTAAAGCCGACGCAGCGTATCCGAGACCTGTTTCATCGCATCATCATAAAACACGACGCCTTCAGGGCAGGCTGAGCCTGAGAAGGGTTTAACCGCTGCCAGCTGTTCAGCATCTGAGCCGGGTAGATCATCGACCAGCTTGCGCCATTCCCCCTCGCCAACAGGAATGACTGGCCTCCCGGTCGCGCGGTATTCCTGCAGCTTGCCCGGTGGAACAGGCGAGTTCGGCGCTGCCACCACGATCAACGCATCCGCGCCCGCTTGCAAAGATAACGCGGTGTCGAGTGGCACAATCCCGTGTAGCTGGATGGAATCGCAAGCCGTTGAATTTTGTACAGCCTGCGATTCATCGTCGCGCAACCGGCCCGCCAGATGCAGCTGAAGTGAGGGTGACCGGTCCAATGCCTGTTCAAATGCGCGCAATAGCGGATCGATCGAGACATAGGGGTCGGATAGATTGAAACTGCCGGTATGAACCAGGTGCGGGCCGGGACCTTCGAATTCGAATGGTTCCGCAGGCCGCCTTACGAAATGCGCAAGCGTGTGAAATTCTGCATTCGGGGCATAATCCCTGAACTCATCCCGGATCGGATCATTGACGGCAAAGACCGCGTCGGCAGAGGCCAGCATGCGTTTGGCCAATGAGGCTTCGATGGTTTTTCGGGTAACAGACTGGCGTTGTTCACGAAAGGGCCGGATCAGCCAGTGATCCCGCGCATCAATGGCCCATTTCGCCCCCTGCCAATGGGCTTTAAGCGCTTTTCCTGCGGCATGGATCGATTCCGGCGGACTGGTGGTCAGTATCCAATCGGGTTGAAACGGACATTCAGCTTTCGCAACGGCCAACGCGCGCCGTGTCCAGCGGATATCCGGATCCGGCCAGAGCAAAAGATCGCGGGCATGATCCCGCAGGGTCTTGGGACCCGGGACGCCTGTCGGTGGATCCCGGAAAGGATGTGGTACCGCCTTGCCATCGACGCCCTCCAGCATGTCCGGCGCAATGACAAACACCTCATTGCCCGCTTCCATCAGTCCTTTTGCCCAAAGATAAGGACGCCGCGCACCGCCGGAAACGGCGGGCGGAAAGTGCCGGGAAAGGACCAGAATCTTCATGGCACCAACCCATAAAACGAAAACGCGCCGCTGTCGCGGCGCGTCTCCAAATCAGATCAAGATGGCCGGTTAGGCTTTGACGATTTTCTCGCGCAGCTGACCGGAAATCATGTGTGTGGCGTTGCGCGTATCAACCGCGAACGGAATGTTCTTCAACAGAAGATCATAATCCACATTGTCATGATCAGTGGCGATCAAGGCGGCGTCATATTTCGCCAATGCCTCCGGCGTCCAATCGACCGACTTGCGGCCTTCGAACTCGGCATGGTCGCGATCATATGGCACCACCGGGATATACGGGTCGTAATAATCGACCTTGGCGCCGCGGGCTTCGAGCATTTCGATCAGCGTCAGCGACGGGCTCTCGCGCATATCATCGACATTCTTCTTGTACGCGAGGCCAACCAGCAGGATGTTGGCGCCCTTGATCGATTTCTGCAGGCGCGCAGACAGTTCTTCGGCCACTGTCTGTACGACAATTCCCGGCATGTTGGCGTTGATCTCACCCGACAGCTCGATGAAGCGCGTGGTCAGACCGTATTCGCGGGCTTTCCAGGACAGATAGAACGGGTCGATCGGAATGCAGTGACCGCCCAGACCCGGGCCCGGATAGAAAGCCTGGAAGCCGAACGGCTTGGTGGCCGCGGCGTTAATGACTTCCCAGACATCAATTCCCATCACCGAGTAAACCGACTTCAACTCGTTCACGAGCGCGATATTGACCGCGCGATAGATGTTCTCGGTCAGCTTCACGGCTTCGGCTGTGCGGACGTCAGAGACCGGCACCACCTGCGGGACGATGGCCTGGTAAACAGCGATCGCCATGCGCTTTTCAGCGTCGGTATCCGCACCCACGACTTTCGGAATGGTCGAGGTCTCAAATTTCGGATTGCCCGGATCTTCGCGTTCCGGCGAATAGGCGATGGCAAAATCAACGCCGGCCTTCAGGCCGGATTCCTGTTCCAGGATCGGCTTCATGACCTCATCGGACGTTCCCGGATAGGTCGTCGATTCCAGTACCACCATCTGGCCCTTGCGCAGGCGCGTTGAAATCTCGCGCGTTGCAGATTCGACATAAGCCAGATCCGGGTCACGATGCGCATTCAGCGGCGTCGGCACGCAGATCAGCAACGCATCCGGCTCGTTCAGGCGATCGAAATCCGTGGTCGCTTCGAAGCGGCCCGTATCGCGCATCACTTTTACCGACTCATCGGAGATGTGCTTGATAAAGGATTTGCCGTCCCCCAACAGCTTTACCTTTTCAGGCGACACATCAAAACCGACCACGCGGAAGCCCTGGCGGCAATAGGCCTGTGCCAGCGGCAGGCCGACATAGCCCAGGCCGATCACGCCGATGATCAGCTCGCGCGTCTCGGCTTTCTTTTCCCATTCAGTGGCAATCATATCCATGGAGGCAAACTCCGTCCCGGTCTCAGCGTTCATGACTGGTTTCCTTAGCCGTTATAACTACGGACCGCATCAATGATCTGGTCCTGGGTGGCTTCATCAAGATAAGGGTGCATTGGCAGCGACATGACGCGCTCGGCTTTCTCTTCCGATACCGGCAGGCCGCCCGGGCCCAGCGGCCAGCGCGAGTAGATATCCTGCTTGTGGATCGGGATCGGATAATAGACAGCCGTCGGCACGCCTTTTTCTTTGAGGTGCGCTTGCAGGCCCGAACGATTGTCATGCTCCAGCGTGTACTGCGCCCAGGTGGAGATTCCACCATCGATGACGAAAGGCACGCTGGCGACATGGTCGGCCAGATGTTCGTTGTAACGCGCAGCCACGCGGTTCCGGGCTTCGATCTCATCACCGAAAATGGCCAGCTTTTCGATCAGGATCGCGGCCTGGATTGTATCCAGACGCGAATTCATGCCGATCCGCATGTTGAGATATTTCGGGTCGTGATCGAAGGACCGGCCTTCGACGTCTGACTTGGTGGCTTTGCCGTGGACGCGCAGGGAGTCGAGGATTTCAGCCAGCGCATCATCATTGGTCAGAACGGCACCGCCATCGCCATAACACCCCAGCGGCTTGGCCGGGAAGAAGGAGGTGGTGACCGCATCCGCCCAGTGACCGGGATGATTGCCATTGATGGTACAGCCAAAGCCTTGAGCGCTATCCGCAATCAGCTTCAGGCCATGCTTTTTCGCAATGGCGGAGATTTCCGGATAATTTGCCGGCTGACCGAACAGATCGACCGCGATAATGACTTTCGGCTCCAGCTTGCCTTCGGCCTTCACCATCTCGATCGAGGCTTCCAGATGGGCCGGATCCATATTGTAGGTCTTCGGATCGATATCGACGAAGACCGGCGCGGCTCCCAGCCATGGCACCACTTCGCCCGTCGCGGCAAAGGTGAAGGACGGGCAGAAGACAGCATGGCCGGGGCGGATATCCCAGGCCATCAAAGGCAGAGCGATGGCTTCCGTGCCGTTGGCGCAGCCAATGGCGTGCTTGGTGTTGGAGAACTCTGCGAGCTGTTGTTCGAACAGCTTCACTTCCGGGCCCATAATATACTTGCCCTCTTCGATCACCTTGGCGACGGCGGCATTGATCTTGTCAGAAATGCGCGCGCGCTGGGCTTGAAGGTCGATGAATTGCATGGCGTTTCGCCCCTGTACCTGTTTCGTCCTGATTGCGCGGGCCTTGTGACGTCTAAACCCGCAGAATTCAACTCACTTTGCGTTGCGCTTAGCCCGCTTTTCCCTTGATGAGCACATCCAGCACCCGCAGCGCCTCATCTGCATCGGTCAAAGGCGCATGCTTGCCGGCGCAGGCATCGAGGAAATGCTGGCATTCGGTTTTTAGCGGTTCGTCATCCCCGTAAGGCAGTGCTTCCCAGTCCGCCTTCGCGGGTGCAGGAACCGGGCCAGACGTATCAATCTGGTGGCGGTATAGGCGAAGTTTTTCCTCGCCGTGGGCAGAATCTTCAAACACCGCCATGCCAGTTTCACCCACCACGATCAGGCGATGTTCCTTGAACGGGTGCAGCCAGGTCGCCATCACATGGGCGCGGCCGCCATCGGCAAACGTCATGTCCAGCCGGCATTCGTCTTCAATGCCTTCAGTGACATAAGCCCCGCCCATGCCGCGCACGCTTTCCGGCGCTTCGCCAAACAGGGCGAGCAACATGGACACATCGTGCGGTGCAAAGCTCCACAACGCGTTTTCTTCCACGCGGAACTTCCCCAGCGAACAGCGGTGGGAATAGGCATAGCGCAGCTTGCCGAGGCCGCCGCCTTTGACGAATTCACGCAGCGCCACGAAGGCCGGGTGATATTGCAGGAGGTGACCGACCATCAGCGCCTTACCAGCGGCGTCGGCGGCGGTTTTCATGCGCTCGCCATCTTCCATTGTCAGCGCAATCGGCTTTTCAACGAAGACGTGCTTGCCATTGTTATAAGCCGCAATCGCCAGATTCGCGTGTAGTTCGGCTGGAGCGGCGATAACCACGCCATCTATGTCATCAGAGGCAATGGCTTGTTCGAAGCTCAGTGCTGGAACGCCATATTCCTGAGCGAATTTCTCAGCGGTCGGCGCGTGCGGGTCCACGACCGCGCCCAGCGCACCTAACTCAGCGAAATTGCGGACATGGTTCTTGCCCCAATGGCCGCAGCCAATGACTGCTACTTTCACACTCATGAAGGTCCCCCGGAAGTCCTGTCGAATCGTGATGGTGCACCGCACCAAAGCTGGCGCGGCTTATAGCAGGCTGAGTGTGACGGTAAAGCGAAGACTGTGTGACGATACCGCGCGGGGTCTTATTCCAGGAATTGCGCCGGAATATTCACGCCTTCATTCCAGATCACGCGCCAGTTATCGACCAGTTCCTCGCCGCGCTCGAGGCGCGGATTATGAATGAAATAGCTATAGGTGAACTCGCCCAGGCCTTACTCATCGCCAACGGCCGCCCGGACAAACCAGACATTCCGGAAAACGGTGGTTTCCACCTGTTCGGCGAAAGCCAATTGCTCGGCCGAGCAGGAAAAGGCCAGATCGTCAAAGGTCGTGCCAATAATCTGCGGGTCGGTGGTATAGACGGTGCCCGGGATTGTCGTTTGCAGAGACGGGCTCGCCAGATAGCTTGAGAACATGTCGCGATAAACAAAGGGGGCGTTGGGATAGATGGTGTAATTCAGCGCATCCTCGTCGCTATTGACCTCTTCGACGATTTCATCAGCAGAGCGGTTGAACGCGATATGATAGAGCGGATCAAACGCTTCCCAGCCGTCAGCGGTCTGAACTTCTGAAATGATATGCCCTGTAGTGCCGCGGATGCTCAGAATGCGGGACTCCAGACCTGCCGCGACGCTCATTGCGCTCATCAATTCAGCCGTATGCCCGCACACACCCATGGAGCGGCTGAGGATCTCGTAGGCATCGTAAAAGGCGACATTCGTACCCTCATTCACGACATAGGCGCTGACAAATTCGAAAATCGCATCGGCCGGATCTTCATGACCCTCGGTCACGCGGTCGGTAAACGCGCGCAGGAATTCGCGGCAGCCGACCTGACGATAGCCATAGGGCGGCAAAAGAACCGCCGTCAGATTGTAGTTGACCCGCCATTCATTCCAGTCGCCTTCGCGATAGCGATTGGAACGCTCATAAGCATTCATGCCACGCAAAATGTCTTCATATAGCCAGCCCGACCGACCCACGGCGAGGCTGACGGTTTGCTCGTCGGGACCGCCGACAAAAATCATCGTATTATTGTTGGCGAACTGCGGCTCGGGCGAAATCTCGATATAAACGACCTGATCGTCGGCAACAGGTGTTGTGGCAATAACAGGGCGGAGCTCACGCACAATCTCGCCACGCGCCGGTGCCACGATTTCAAATTCCGGCACGGCGTCTTCTTGCGCAGCCGAAAAAGCAACAACACCCGCTAGAAGGCTTGTGAGCATGACATTCACCTGTAATGACCGGTCGCGCGTCTAGATGGCACCGCTCCCGGTTGGATTCAAGCGAAACCGCATGACATCGGATAATATGATTGTGAGGACGCTTGGCACATCCTAGCATCGGGAGCGTAGGGATAGAGAACGCCGGGGCGCATTGTGAAATTCCGAAGTCTCGTTATTTGCCTGATTGGGTTGGCCGCTTTTGCTGGAGACCTGAGGGCGCAAGAGAGGGGCGCGGCTGCCGCGGAACCACGCCAGCTGAACTCCACCGAATTTATCGCAGATCGCCGGTACACGCCGATTGGCGCGCTCTCCCAGATCGATTATTCCGGCCTGGCTCCGTTTGACGAGGCCGTCATTGACCCCTGGCTGGACCGGTTTGCCTTTGAACCGTTCGAGTTGGTCCTGATGCAGCCTCGGGAGCTGGACACCACGCCAATTACCCCCGCAACCGCACCCCCGAATTTCTGGCGGAACATTCGCAGCGATATAGATGAAGCTCGCATCTCTGCCCCGCAGCGCCGCTATTTCGATCTGGCGCACGCGGACGTCCGGGATGGCTTCAACATTGAAATAGAGGTCTCCGGGCCTGCCGAAAGGCCGGTCATTCATATCAGGTTTGACCCCGCAGATTTGCCTGCGGATCTTGATCCGCTCTTTTATTTTGAGGTCGATACAGCAGACGGGTTCAACAGCCCGAATTTCTGGATGTATCCGCCTTTATACAACACGGCCGCATTTGCCGATGACGAAGACCTGAATCAGAACGGCATGCTGTTAAGCGTGATACGGTCAGTGTCGCGAAGCGCATCGGCCCGTTCACCAGATCTCGAATTTCCTTTCGACCCGCGGCTGATGGTTTTACCGGGTTGGGACGCGCTTGATGCGGATGTGCTGATCAGCCATGCGGCGCATGCTGCTGGTCTATATGAAGATCCTTCCGCCTACATCAGCGATCTCTACCGCTATCTGCAATACGGCTATCCGTGGGGCACAGCCCCGAGCAGCCGCATGCCCATTGATGTTTTCGTTAGCGGCACCGGCTCCTGTTCCCATATCAACGGGTTGGCCGGAGTTTATGCCGAGATGGCGGGCCTGCCTGCACGGGTGGTTGGGGGGACAAATCCGGTGGCCCGGACCCTGCGCCCCGGTGGCAATCACGGCGCGATGGAAATCTACCTGCCGGAAAGCGGCTGGTCCTATTTCGACCCGTTCTATGATGTGTTCTTGCCGGGCATTTCCAGTGCGGAGCTTGGCGAAAGTCCGGCCACAGACGTCGAGCTTTATTCCCTGCCGGTGGACATGCCGGGCATTGGCCAAACTGTTACACTGGATGAGGTGTTCCGCTACCGCTCCTATCTTGATCCTGTTGGCAATCGGATCTCCAACACGCCGATGACCCGAATCCCGGATGAAGACGCGTTTGGCGTAAGCTGGGTCCGCCTGTCCGAGCATCTGGACTCCACCCGGGATCTGAGCGCAGACCGGCTGGACCTGCATATTCGTGCGAGGGTTATATTCGTCGAACCGGGCGGACAGGTCAGGTATTATTCCGACAAGGAAAACGTGGTTATGCCAGTGGCGTATACTGATTGGGTAGAGCATACCCACACGCTGGATTACCGTGACACACGCTAGGTCAGGAAGAACTCCGCCGCTGGCAGAATAAGCGCGACCGCCAGAGCCAACTCGATCACAAGCATGATATAATTCGACTTATGCCGCGTGCCGTCTTCCAGTGCGAGGGCAACCAGCCTGCCAGAGGCCGAAGCGCCCCATGCCGCAGCGAGCACGAAACTGGCGCCAACCACACCGCGATCAAACAGGATGCCCAGCATGGCAGCCGCATGCGCGCCAAGGAAAAACCCGCCGAAGGTTGCCCGGAATTCTGCAGCGCCTTCTGGTTTCGCCGGCATCAGCCGTGTCAGCCCCATCCGCCATTTCGGCGAGATCAATCCGCCCACGCCGAGGCAAAATCCGATCACAGCGGCGGCAAAAGCGATGATAACGAACCAGCTCATCCCGGCGTGGGCTCCTAGGGCGCGTAATAGCCGTAATTACGGCTCCAGCTCATGAAGTTGAGCATGGTCCAGATCAGATAAGTGTAGTCCGAGGCGCCCGAGAAATGGCTATCGAGAATCCACTGCACGTATTCCGGTTTGAACACGCCTTGTTTCTTGATGTTTTTCTCGGACAACTGATCCTTGATCCACGGCGCCAGCTTGTTGCGATACCAGGATTTATCCGGCGGGCCGAAGCCCATTTTCGGCTTGTTATAGATCGCTTCCGGCACGAAGGGCCGGACCGATTCCCGGAACAGCATCTTGCCTTTATCGCCTTGCGCCAGCCTTTCGAACGGCACGTCCAGCACAAAGTCGATCAGCTCATTGTCCATCAGCGGCACGCGCGTTTCCAGCGAATGCGCCATGGAGACCTTGTCTTCAAAGGCAAACAGGCCAGCAAGATAGGTCTTGGCATCGACATACCAGACAATGTCGCGCCAATCCTGGCTGGGTACTTTTGCGAGGAAGTCATTCATCTGCCCCTCGGCGTCGAACTCCTTCGTCTCCTCGCAGAACTCCGGCGTGAAGACGGAGGCGTATTGCTGCGGCTGGAAGATCGCGTTCAGCACATTCTTGTAGGTGCGCTGGCGGTCGGCCGAGGACATCAGGCCGAGGTCTTCATTGAAGGCCAGCGAATAGCCTTTGTAAGGCTGTTCTTCGGTCAGTTTCAGGATGGAATACCGCGCCACATAGCCGGCGTGGTATTCATCGCCGCCCGTGCCGGAGAGCACGACTTTCGCATCCTGCGCCACGCGCTGGGCGATGAGATAATTCACATAACCCATGCCCATTCGCAGGTCTTCCAGCGACTCGGTATAATGATCCATGCAGGACATGAGCGCGTCTTCAGAGACTTCCATCTCGACGCGGTCGAGATTGTATTCCTCGGCCACTAGGCGGGAAAACTCCCGTTCATCGGAGGCGCGGTCCGTGCCGACATTGTCGAGATTGAAAATGCACGAATAGGCCCGAACGGACGGGTCCTCTTCATAGGCCGCAATCGTGATCGAGGTGGAATCAATGCCGCCCGAAAGATAGCTCATCACCGGCACGTCTGCTGCGATCTGGCGTTTCACGCCGCGGCGGACAATCGCGCGGTGCTCTTCGGCCAGCTCGTCCATTGTGCCGGTCCGCGAGCGCGTGAAGGACAGGTCCCAGAACTTCCGCATGGAATAGCGGCCGGCCTTGTAGACCAGATAGGTGCCCGCCGGCAGCTGATTGATGCCATGGAACATGGTCCGGTCACCCCAGAGATTCTGGAAGTTCATATATTCCATGACACCCAGCGGATTGGGCTTTTTCTCGGTCACATTGGCGGCGAGAATCGTGCGGATTTCCGAGCCAAAGGCGAAGGCGTCATCATGCAGGGGTGCGTAATAGACCGGCTTCACGCCATAGCGGTCGCGCGCCAGGACAAGAGTGCGGTTATCATTATCCCAGATGGCCACGCCGAACATGCCGTTCAGCTTGGGAAAGAGGTCCGTGCCCCATTCGCGGAAGCCATGCACGAAGACTTCTGTGTCCGAGTGATCGGTGAAGAAGACATGGCCTTTGGCTTCGAGTTCCTGGCGTAACTCGCGGTGATTGTAGATTTCGCCATTGAAGACGACTGCAATGCGGCCATCCTGCGAGACCATGGGCTGGTGGCCGTGATCCAGGTCGATGATGGACAGGCGGCGGAAAGCAAAGCCGACGCCATCACCGGTGTAATAGCCCTCATCATCCGGACCGCGATGGATCATGGCATCTGCCATGGCTTTTAGCTGTTCAGTGTCCGGCGCGCGTCCGACGATCCCTGCAATGCCACACATGATTGCCCCCTGATTGTCTTTTTAGGCTGCGCGCGACAGCGCGTTGTCACCACCGGTTTTATAGGCATCCAGCGCTTCACATAGCGAAACGCTCTTTACGCCCTTCTTGTCCATAGCTTCGCACAGGTCTTCGTAGAAATTGGCGGTGCCATACTCGCTTGAGCGCAGCTCAAACGGGCTTTTCTGGCGCGACAGGAGCTCGCCCTTGATCGACTGGTAATAGCTGAAATTCGGTGTGTTCAGCGCGATATGCAGCGGGTGGAAGTCGTAGACAAATAACCCGTCCTCATTGAGCGAATCCTCGATGATGCCTTTTCGGAAGGGTTTGTGGTTCAGGTCCGGCCAGTTTTCCGGCGTGCAGAAATCCATATTGTCCATGTAATAGATCGGCATTTCCCACACACCCCAGGGATGACGGTAGGGCTTCAGGCCCAGATGCTCGGTCGGGGAAGCCATGGAGACATATTCCACGCCGACCTGTTTCGCCGCCAGACAGATCATGTGGGAGGTCACACAGGAATGCGCCCGGAAACCGCGTGGGTTGGTGTGATCCAGCGTCTTGAAGAACTCGGTCAGCTGGCCCGGCGCATCCGGCAGATGCTCGAAATGCGGGTGGGGTTCATTCACATGCCCCCGCCAGTCCATGCCGGGGAAGGGCGCCCACATAAAAAACGTGCCGCGGCCGGGCAGGGGCGTTTCCTCAAAGAATTGGTCCATCCAGTCCGGCGTCATATGGTCGGTATCAAAAGTCAGGCAGATCATTCTGTGTAAATCTCTTTCTCGGGACTGGTCAGAATCTGGCCCGCGGCCAGCTTTGCGTCGCACAATGCAATATCCTCGCCGAGGCGCAGCCCGCCCAGCGTCACCCCGCCACCGGACCCGCAGATTACGGCCCATTCATTGTCCTGAAACACCACCTCACCCGGCTGACCGGTCAGATCGGCGCGCGCCAGGGCGGAACCGAGAATGCCGATCTCCTCGCCATCCGGCAGCTGTGTGCGGCCGGACGGGTGCGGGAAATAGGTGAGGGCGTTGATCACGTCGGCGACGTGGCGGGCATCCAGATGCCAGGGGATCCAGCGCTCATAAGGATGGCGCATCTTGTGATAGGTCGCGGCATCATCATCCTGCGCCACAGATTTGAAGCTGCCCGTTGGTGCATAGCCCGCCCAGAATTCACGGAACAGCGTGTTGCCGATATCCACGCAAGCCGCATAGCCTTCGCCGGCAGTCGTGCCCGGCGTCATCGGGACCGAGCCCTTTGACAGGATCGCCCCTTCATCGAGACCTTCGGTGACCTCGTGCAGCGTTGCGGTCAGCTTGCTGTCACCTCCGGCGATCGTCCAGACGACGGGCAAACAGCCGCGATTGATCGGCAAATCCGCGAAATGGACATTGAGAAAACCATGGGTCGGCATCTCGATGACGTCCGGCGGAATAATCTTGGCGTAGGAACACGACAGCCCGAAAGTCGGCTTGAAACCCCGCAAGAGCGCTTGGGTCTCTTCGTCGCGAAGGCCCCTGGGCTGGATATGATCCACACCCCAGGCCAGCACGCGCCGCTTCAGCGACAACCCGCCCGTATCATCCACGCCGGTATCATCCGGGTTCAAGACAACAAGAATATCGCGCTCGCCCTGTTCCAGCAGGTGATGCAGCGCATGAATGCCAAGGGCGCGATTGCCGAGAATGAGAATGCGATGGTCCAATTTGTGTCCTCAGGCTCAGGCGGTTTTCAGCGCACGGTCGGCCTTGGCGGCCTCGACATGCTTGGGCAGGTCAAAAACAGAATCGGGCGTCGTGTAGCACTCGATCATGGCTTTGGCGATAATCTGCGGGTCATGCCAGGTCTTGGCGTATTCCAGCGCCTGATCGGACCAGTCCGGCCATTTTTCGCGCTGGCCCAGAACGGCGCGCAAATCCTCAACAAGGTGATCAGGGCGTGCCTGCAGCGTGCCGATCTCATGGCGCATATTGCCGGGCAGATGATCGAAATCCTCTTCGCGCAGATAACACATCACCGGCTTGCCCATGGACATCAGCTCCACGGCAAAGCCGCCATACCAGCCGTGCAGCACCTGATCGATTACCACATCGGCCTGACCATAAAGCGCCATGGCTTCGTCATAGGGTTTGCCGGTCACCAGGATCAGTTCGAAATCAAACTCGTCCTTCAGCTGATCCAGCGCCTCGGTGATATAGCGCGTGCCTTTCATGGCCGGATCGCTGGGCCCGTGCAGGATTTTCATCCGGCCGGTTTTCTGCGGTGGCTTGGGTTCGAAATCGCGCCAATCGACACTGGAATAGGGCAGGAAGTGCCCGCCCTGCGAATAAAAGCCGAGTTCCGGATTGAGATAGAAATACGTGCTCAGCTTGGGCAGGACATTATCCGCCAGCCATTGCCGTTCCGCATCATAGGTCGACACACACGCTTCAAAGGCACCGCACTCGCCCTGACGGCAGGCGGTAAAGGCATTGCGCTGATCTGACTTGCCGGCCATGCGGATGTCACAGCCTTGCAGTGTCATTACCGCTTTTTTGCCGAGGAACCGGACCCGGTCGAGATCGGTAAACCAGCTCTCATCGCGCGGGCCATAATCATCCCAGCAGCTGAAAGTACGGCCGAAATAATAATGGAAAACGTCGTAATCGTGCGGCAGATCATCGAGGAAATCCTGACGCCGGCGCAGCGTTTCCTCGGACTTGTCGCCATATTCTTCCGACAGGCAGATATCGTTGGGATAATTGATCCAGGTATTATAGGTGATCGCCAGATCGCTCTTGAGGCCAAGCTTGCGCTCGGCGCGCGACATCGCCCATGGCTGATTGCCGATATTCACCGGTCCGTGCAGCACGCGCAACGCGTCAGACATGACCCTACTCCCAATAAAACAATGGCCCCCGGAAGGTCGCCGCGGGGTGTATCACTGCGCCGCAACAATAACAATGACCTAGGCTCAGCGTTTTCGCGGGAAAATTCCAATGGTTTGAACCTTTTGTGTCAAAGCGGACGGGCGGTGGCCATCCGTTCGATTTTCTCGTAAAACCCGTGCCGCCAATCAACAACAGGGGGACAGCATGGCGAATACCAGTTTTGCATTGCCGGAAACGGCAGATGTTTCAACGGCAGACCAGCAGGAAATGCTGGCCATTCAGGCGACCGCCGGGGTCGTTGCTGCCTGGATTGAAAACCAGTCCAATGCGGGCGAACGCGTGTCGGCAGAGATGGTGGCCGATGCGGTTCGCGTCATCCGTAAATCGCTGGCCTAGGCCAAGCCAGACATATGAACGGAAAAGCCGGGCGGCAGTGCCCGGCTTTTTTCGCTTGGCTATTCGACCGTTTCGACTTCGACGGCCTGTGTTTCCATCGGAATGACATCAGCCTCGACAATGTCATGGCTCATCATGCCATCCATCCCGCACAGCCCGCCAAACTCCTCGGTCTGGGCAACATGGAAGGTGCCCATGGAATTAGCCGCCTGGATCTGCGTGTTGACCGGCGGGGTTCGGTCCTCATACCGCTCGCCCAGCCCCAGCGCGATGATGTAGTCACCGCCGCCGCACCGGCAGATGAAATCGTAATGCACTTTCACCGTTTGTCCGGCCTGCACTTCGATCGGGTAATCCTGCAAGGCATTATGGAAAGAGTGCACGATAAAACCGGAGGCCAGGCGGAAATTGGCAGAGACGAGCAGATAGTCACTCGGCTGGTTCACCTGAATGGTCATGGTCAAACGATAACGCTGACCAACATTCAACACATGCACTGGCGCGCCTTCTTCGTCGAACAATTCGCAATCAGAGAAATAGGCCTTCATCTCCTGAGCGGTTTGTTCATCCGGCACATTCACATATTCAGCCGAACTGCCCGTCTCGACCTGTTTCGTGTTGTCGCGGGCATTGGCCAGGATCTCATGATACTTGTTCGACGCCGCTTCGGTATCGCCATCAAACACCAGCCGGCCCTCATGCAGGACGAGACCACGCGTGCAGAGCTGCTGGACCGCAGCCGGGCTATGGGAGACAAAAAACACCGTCCGGCCGCTGGCCGCGATCTCTTTCATTTTCTCGTTGGATTTTTCCTGGAACAGCGCGTCACCGGCGGCCAGCGCTTCATCAATGATCAGAATGTCGGAATCAACGTGGATCGCGGTCGAGAACAATAGCCGCGCCTGCATACCCGAGGAATAGGTTTTGAACGGGCGGTCTATGACGGCCTCAAGCCCGGCGAACGCAACAATATCGTCCAGCTTCTCTTCCATGGCCTGACGCGTCTCGCCGCGGCAAATTCCGCCAAAGATGGCGTTCTCGCGGCCCGAAGCGGTCGGGTTCAGACCCACGCCCAGCTCCAGGATCGCGGCTATCTTGCCGTGGCTGGTAATCGTCCCTGAGTCATAATCCAGCACGCCGGTCAGCACTTTCAACAAGGTCGACTTGCCGGCGCCATTGCGGCCCAGCACGCCGACAACCTCACCCCGGCCAACGGTGAAGGTGACATCATAAAGCGCCGGCACTTTCATGTGCTGTTGCTTCATGGTGACGAATTCTTTCAGCACATCACCCGGCTTCTTGTAGATGCGATAGCTTTTGATGAGGTTTTTGACCTCAATCGCTGTCGCGCCGGTCTGAATCAGATCACTCATACTGCCCTCTTGACGCTGCACGCGCACAATTTGGGAAATCCCCAATCCCTGCCGCAGCTTATAGGCAGAACATGTCGGGTCCGTAAAGCACTGTGACAAGGCCACGATTGCCGTTGCACCACAGGAATCAGCGTTCTATAAGCGCCCCGATTTACGGAAACATCTGTGTTTTCGTCCGGGGGACATCATGCTGGCACCTTACAAGCTGATCTACCAACATCGCGTGCTGGCCTATGAGCTGGTGCGCCGGGAGTTGTTTGATCGCTATGGCAATGCGGTGCTGGGCGGGGCCTGGGTGATCATTCAGCCACTCGCCCTGATGCTTGTCTTCGCCTTCATCTTCACGATTGTTTTCAACGTGCGTTTTGATCAAACCCCGGAAGTCGATATCCCGTTCGGCTTCGGCACATTCCTCATCATGGGGTACCAAAGCTGGATGAGCATCATGATGGGCTTGTCGGCTGCCACGCTTGCGCTGACCAGCAATGCCGGCCTGCTTAAACAGATCGATTTTCCCTCACCGGTGTTGGTGGTGAAAATCATCGTCACCGCGATTATCGCTCAAGTTATCGGGATCGTTTTTGGAATCGTTCTGGGATTCCTTGATGCAGGCATAATTCATCTAACCGCGTTATTGGTTATCCCGCTTCTGTTTTTCCAGATTCTTTTCATCATCGGGCTGGGCTGGATTCTCGCTGCGCTCACGGTGTTTTTTCGTGACATTAGCGAGCTATTGAACACCTTCTTCCTCGTGAATCTTTACATCATGCCTGTGATATGGCCGCCGGGGAATGTTCCGGGCGTGTTCGAACCGATTATCAAATACAATCCGTTTTCCTACATCATCTATACCTACCAAGACGCTTTGGGTTACGGAAAATTCGAACACCCCATCGCCTGGATCGTTTTTCCGTTGATGGCGCTGTTTTTCTTCCACTTCGGCTATTGGCTGTTCCGGAAGATGGAGCCGGTCTACGGCGATATGCTTTAAACTGTCACATTCCGCCGCTAAGGGGCGGCGTTCAGGGACCCTAAGGACGCGTTTTTAAGATGGCCACGAAGGCAAATTCCAAGCCGCGGGCGAAAGCCGCCGCCAAGAAATCACCGGCGAAAACGTCGGCGAAAAAGACCGCCGCAAAGAGGGCGCCAGCGCGCAAAACCACCGCGCGCAAAACCGCGATGCCGGCACCGATCAAGACCTTGATCGAAGACGGTCTGGCGTGTCCCAGCTGTGTCTCGCAGGATTTGCGCTATCTGAAAAAAGGCCAGAAGGAATTCCTCAATTGCGCGTCCTGTGGCGCGGTCTATCCGATCCATCACGGCGCGCCGCACATGATTGACAACCGGGCCTTGCTGCGCATGGACCCGGAATTACTAGGTGCCTGGCGGGTCTCACAGAATAATTCGTTGGAAGAATACAAGACCGATTCCGCGCATTCGGTGTCCAAGGCCGCGCGCGATGACGTCCAGCAGGTCATCCGCTATCTCGAAGTCTATGGCATGAAAGTGCTGGATATCGGGTCCGGCGTTTATGCACCGCCGGAATATCTGACCGAAGCGGGTGCCGCCAATATCATTGGCCTCGACCCGATGATCCCCGAGAGCAAGCCCGACCTCAACCTGGTCGGCGGGATCGCGGAATATACGCCCTTTGTGGACGGGTCTTTCGATGCCGTCACCATCATCACCTCGGCAGACCATCTGATCGATATCGAAAATGGCTTGCGAGAATGCGCCCGTGTGCTGAAACCCGGCGGCGCGATCTTCGTCTGGATTGAGTATGCGGCCGATCCGAAACTCTTGCGCCAGCCGACGCCCTTTCAGCGTATGCCGCGCGAGAAGTTCGCCAAATCCGCAGGCCAGACGAAGGACTATGAAGCCTGGCAGACGGCAGAAAAAGAACTGAACACCTTCATGAAGAAGGTGGACAAAAACCCGAAACCCTTCTCCAGGCTGATGGTCGACAAATACCATCTTCACCATCTCGGCAAGGACGACTGGGTGCAAAGCCTGGCCAATTCAGGTCTCGAGATTATCGCCGACAAGCCGGTGACCTATCCCAGCGGCGGACAGAACAATTTCCTGGTGATCAAAAAGGTGGCCGACCGCGTTGTCGCTGGGCCGCCCGAATTGCAAACGCTCAACCTGATCCGCGCCATCCCGGAAGCATTTGAAGCAACCGCGAAAACGCAAGCCGAGGCGACACAGGTCAAGCTGAACGAGCTCAACGCGGCTTTGGAATCTGTTCGCGAAAACATCGGGAATGCGGGCGAAGCTGGCGTTAATCCGGAGATTGATAGCCGGTTTAAGAACCTTGCCGATATGATTGATGCGCTGGTGGCCCGGTCTGTCGAAAGCAATCTGGTCAGTTCAAATGAGATCAAGGGTCTGATTGGCGATCTGAAAGGCAATCTGAAAGCCGTGCCGGATCGCGGCGTTCAGGCGCCTGCTGCTTTGAACACCGCCTTGCGGGCGATTGAACTTGCTATCGAGGAAAATGGCCGCGAAGTCGTCCAGAAAGCGACGGCCCAGGACGCCGCCCTCGCCGAGCAAATAAAAACCGTCGATATGGTGATTGCCCAGCTGCGCGAGGACATGAGCGGGCTCAGCGGGTCCTTGCCGCAGGACCGGACGGACGAGATCACCGCGAAATTCGACGAGATCTCGCATTCCCTCCACGCCGCCGTCACGTCCAATGTCAGCGCCGCGGAGCTCGAACAGGGGCTGGGCGGGTTGCAGAGCCAGATGGCAGGGCTGGCCGATGAGCTCAAAGCCGCCATGGCCGGCAATGTTTCGCCCGAAGATCTCGAGGCCTTAAAGCAAACGATTTCCCAGGGTCTTCAGCCGCTGGCAGGGGCCAAGACCGTTGAAGACGGCTTCGGTGCCATGGGGGAAAGCGTTGAAACCGGTTTCTCGACGCTGGCCCAGAGCCTTGGCGCGTTGAACGAGCGTTTCGACGCTTTACAAGCCTCTGCGCTTTCGCCCGGAGACATTTCCCGCCTGAAGGATTTTGCCCAGGAAGGTGTCCGCAAGGCTGATCTCGACACGCTTCTGGATCAGGCAGGGAAAGCCGCTACACGCGATGATCTGAAATCCCTGCTCGACCGCGCCGACAAAGCCCCGACCAGGGACGACCTCAAGCCGCTTTTGGATCGGGCTGATAAAGGTGCGACCAGGGACGACCTCAAACCTCTGCTTGACCGGGCTGACAAGGCCGCGACCAAGGACGATCTGAAGCCGATTCTCGACCGCGCCAACAAGGCCGCAACCAAAGACGACCTCAAGGCACTTTCTGAGAAAGGCCCGACCAAAGACGATCTGAAACCGCTTACGGAATTCACCAGGGATGCGGCCAAGCGTTCGGACATTGAAACCGTCGCGCATGATGTAAAGTCAGCCCGCGAGCTGGCGGACCGGCGGGCCCGTCGACTGGAAGATAATCTCAAAACAACCCGTGAGTCCCTCGATGCGCTCGTCTCCGAACGGTCCGACGCGCTGGGCAAGGATATATCGGCGACTCAGGCGGCATTTGCCCGGCACGTCACCGAGCTCAAAGGTCAGATTGAAGCTGCCGAGTCCGCGCTCAAATCCGCGCAGACCAGCGCCGAGACGGGCCTATCCAGCAAGATCGACCAACATCTGGAAGCGTCGATCACGGCCTCCAAGGCGAGCCTCGAAACGGCCGAGAATGCGCTCGGGCGCTTGATCGGTGAACTGCCCGCACAAATCAATCGCATGGTCGATGAGCGCCTCAGCCGAGCGGAGGCGGATCTTGCTCAACGTCTGGAAGAGGCGGTGACAAACCGTGTCGAGCCGAAGGTCGATTCCGTCCGCGTCACCATGTTGGATCAGGGCACCTATTTTGAATCGCTGATCGGTGGCGCGACCGAAGCGGCCAATACCGCAAATGCCGGCATCGCCCGCATCGAGGCCACGCTGGCTTACAAGAGCCCGGCGCGCCGGTTCTTTGAAGGCGTTTTCAACGTCATTGCCTGGCCGTTTGTGATGTTGTTCAAACTGGTCTGGCTGATCTTGTGGCCGTTCCGCAAGATTGCCCGTGCGGGGTTGAAGCTCTGGAGCATCTTCTTTGGCAAGACCCATGCGCGCTTGCGTATGCGGGTGCTGAGGGCGCTGTTCCGTCCCGCGCCGAGACGAAAAAATCTCGGCAAGCGCATCATGATGATCACGATCAGCCAGATCGAGATCGATCCGCGTATCAACAAGGCTGCCCGGACGCTGGCGCAGGCGGGTTATGAAGTCGATATAATGTGCCAGCAGCCCAATATCGTGGACGAAGACATCACCTTCGAGGATGTCTATCCGGGCGTGCGCTGGGTCCGCGTGAAGTGGAAGCCGGATTATATCCGCTTCTGGAACTGGTATCAGGACATCTACGCGCATGCGCTCGAAGAGCTGCACTATGATTATATCCATGTAAATGATCTGACCGCCGCAGCCGTGGGCTGGATGGGCGCGCGTGCCAAGGGTGTTCCGCTTATCTATGACGCGCATGAAATGTGGTCGGAGAACGTCTTTTTCGACGGCGAGAAATACGTCGAAATGCCGCTCAAGGACCGGCTCTTCGGCCGTTGGTATGAAGGCTTTATCCTGAAATATACCGACAGCTTCTTCTCGGTCTCCAACTCCATCAATTTGGAATATGAGCGCCGCTACGGAAAAAAACCGCTCCTGCTCGCGAACTTCCCCGATGTCACCAATATGGACATCGACACGACGGATTATCCATCCGTGCGCGAGATGGCGAATATCCCCGAAGACAAGTTCGTCACCATCTATATCGGCGGTCTGGGGCCAGCCCGGAATATCGAAACCATCGTCGAAGCCCATGCGCATCTCGATGATGATTTTGTCTTCGTCATCCGTGGTCCGGAAGCGGAAAAATGGGGCGAACCGCACCTGGAACAGGCCCGCGATCTGGGCATTGAACACCGCATCAAGGTGTTGCCAGGCGTGGGCCGGGATGAGGTAATTGCGGGCATGAAAGGCGCTAATGCCGGCGTCGTTATGCTCAAGAATCTCTGCAAGAATTTCTACTGGTATTATCCGAACAAATTCTTCGAGTATCAGCTGGGCGGACTGCCGGTTCTGGTCTCCAACTTCCCGGATGTCACCGAACATGTCGAACGCGAACAAAGTGGCATGACATTTGATCCGTCCGATCCGGTCGATGCGGCCCGCGCCATCCGCGAAATGGCAGCAGATCGTCAGGCGGCTTATGAAATGGGCCAGCGCGGCCGCGCCTCCATTCTTTCCACCTACAATTGGGAAGAAGCCATGAAACTGATGATCGGCGAATACGACCGGCTTGAGGCGGAGAGCCAGAAGTGATCCCTGAGGCGATCAACGCGCACTCCAAGAAGATCGAAATCGGCGGCGAAAAGTGGACCCGGATTATCAATAAGGTTCACAAGCTGCGGCCGATCGCCTTTGTGACCGTCATACTGCTCTTCCCGTTTTTCGCGTTGATTTCCTGGTTGCGCATCGGGTTTAAGAAACTGCTTGGCTATAAGCCGTCCATCGTCTGGACGCCGACGCCGATCCTGAATATCGCCGAGAGCTCCCAGCTGCTTCAGGATATGGGCTATAAGAGCGATACGCTGGTGTTCACGTCCTACTTCATCACCAGCAAATTCACTTACAATATGAAACCCACGCTGGAGAATGCAGCGGTGAACTGGTGGTTCACCAGCGTGCTCTTCCTCTGGTCGATGCTGAAATACGACATCTACCATTTCTATTATGATGGCGGGCTGTGGTCGGGCATGAAGATCGTGCCCTGGGCGCGCTGGCTGGAAGCGCCCATGCTGCGCCTCGCCGGCAAGCGTATCATCGTGACCGCCTATGGTGCCGATGTCCGCACCCGCAAGCGGAACGAGATGTGGCGGCCCTGGAATTTGTGCGTGGAATGCCCAGAACCCGGCACCCAATGCCTGTGTGATGATATCGAGGGCATGAAGAGCGGGAAATATCACCGCGACTGGTGCAACCGCATTCTCGCCATGGGCGATATGCATGATTACATCTATGGCTCGGATGTCGCCTTTGCCTACTGGCCGATCGATGTGAAATCCGTGCCCTATGTCGGTGCCAAGCCTGACCCCACACGCCCGGTAATCATTGCCCACTCGCCCAATCACCGCCATTTCAAAGGCACACGCTTCATCCAGGCCTGTATCGAGCGCTTGAAAGAGCAGGGCTATAATGTCGAACTCGACATCATTGAGGGCCTGCCCAATGATGTCGCCAAGCAGCGCTATGCGGCGGCTGATATCATCTTCGCACAATGCATTCTCGGTTGGCCGGGCTTTACCGAGATTGAAGGTATGGCCGCGGGTAAGCCGGTGCTGACCAATGTCCGCAATGAGCCGCATTATCTCTCGCATGTGCCGGGCTGGACACCGATATCGGTGACACCGGACACGATGGAAGGCGTGCTGATCGACCTCCTGGAAAATCCGAACAAGCGCGAAGAACTGGGCCGGGCCGGGCGCAAATACGTCGAGCGCTACTGGTCTTATGAGGGCTGCGAACAGCCCTATCGCGAACTTCACGAGGGCGTCTGGAAAAACGGGAAATTCTGGTCTCTGATTTCAAACAAGCTGAAAGACCTGAAACGGGGAGATTTGCGCGCGCGGCCTGGCAGAGGCCTGAACCGCAAGGATCTCGCTGAATTTCCGGTCTGGACGGATCCGGCCTATGAAATCGACCGGTTTGAATGGGGGCTTTATGGCCTGCCGGTCTTTGATTCCAGCCTGAATTTCCGGGTCAAAATCCCCGGCGATGAAATCGTCCATCCCGCGGCAAGTGCGCAAATGGCCATGGCGTCCTGGCAGATGTCGCTGCGCGAAACTCATATCGCGAGGCACCGGGAACGGTTTGACGCCTCGGCCAAATGGATGGCTTCTGTGGTCACACCGGCCACCGAAACCAGCGCCGCGCGACTCGACGGCTATAAGACGCCGGAAATTGACGCCATGTATGAAACGCCGAGCCGCATCGTTGCGACCCGCGCCATGGCATTACCCGTTTTCCTGCGCGGCGAGAGACTGGGGCTGGAGGGCATGGCCGAGGCCGCCGATGCCATGGCCGACGCGCTTGTCCGTCCCATCGGACAGGGCGGCGCTTGGTTCAAAGGCAATGCAGGCAGCTGCTTTGCGGACGGGCATAATGCCCGCGATCCGTTGCGGCTGGCCTGTCAGGTCCAGGCTGCCTGCGCGCTTTATGAATATGCGCTGATCCGGGGCCGCGACGACATGATCGAGAAAGTCCGCGAGGCCGTCGGCGACATGGTCCGCCGCCTGAAGAAGTACAATCCCGGACAGCTGATCCGGAATGATCGCGTCGGTGCGGATTTCCAGATGGATGATCTTTATTTTGCCGCAGCGGGATTGCAGTCTCTGGGCCGTGCGTTAGGTAACGGCAAGGCGCGTGCTACAGGCAAAAAGCTGGCGCGCGGTGTTCGCAAGCTACGTCTAAAAATGTTCGTTGCCTTCAAGGCCCCCATCTAGAGTTTGAAAGCCGGAGTAATTGATGTCGGACAATGAGAACAAGCCCGATCTGGATCGCGATAAGTGGTCATTCTGGCTGATCGCCGTAACCGCCGCGCTCACGCTGGTGACCTTCCTGTTGATGGTCAAGCTAACTTTCGACCTGGCCGATGGCCCGCCCGCCACCAACTCGCGCGCGGTCAACCGGGCGATTGAGGCGACTCCGGTCGCCGAGCCAGAAATGGCCGAGACCGGTGAAGTTTCCGCAGCGCAGGATAGTGACGGCCCGACTGATGAAGCGGGAAACGCAGACGCCGCTCCGGCTGAACCGGCGCCTATGCGCCGTGCCAATCTGGCGCCGAGCGGCGAATTTGTTCCTCCTGCGCCGCTGCCGGAAATCACGACCCATGATGACAGCTTTTATGACGTGCCCATGCTGGTGCGCCGGGTCAATAATGACCTGATCCGGCCTTACTATGCCGAACGCGAAGGATTGCGCGTCCGCTATACCACGCCGACCCTTTCCAGCTTCCAGCCGGACATGATGTATATTCCGATGGATCGCGAAGGCCGGGTCATGCTGCCCTGGCAAACCAGTAATGAAGGCGGCCCGGGATTGTGGGGCATTTTCCCCGGCAATGAATTGGTTTTGCTAGATAATTACATCTACGATTTTGGTGTGAATGCTTACTATGTCCGCATACACAACCTCACCAACGATCTTGAAGGGTTTATGCCGCTGGAAACCTTGCTGGCGGAAACCGAGGTTGTTGGCGACCAGCTCTGGGAAGCAATCGACCTGGATCGCTTGTTTGCGGCATCCATCGTCGAATTGGAAGGGATGCGGATCTATGCCATCCAGCTGCCCGTCGACCGCAATGTGATCGAGCAGACGCTGCAAGCATTCGAAGACCCTTCGCAACAAGTTGCTGTTCTCGGCGGCGGTCAGAATGCCGGCGTCCACCCGGTGTTCGCGGCTAACTCGCTACAGGGTGTCCTTGCGCATTATCTCGAACCAGAAACGTCGGAAGAGCAGCGTGCCCGTATTCTGCAGGCCGCCGAAGCCTTCTTCGACAATTATGTGTTTCCTGAGGCAGACGAGCTGGCCCCGGGCATCATTTCCTGGCCGTACGAATTTCCGTGGAATATGAATTGGGGCGTCCGCCTCGATGTGCCCTGGTATTCCGCTTATGCGAATGCCCGTTTCGGCGAAGCGGCCGCGCTGATGTATCGCCTGACCGGCGAGGAGCGCTATGCCCAGCTTGCGCGTGATGCGATGGCTTTCGTCACCACGCCGCTGGATGAAGGCGGGGCCGAATACGAAGTCTCCGGATTCCACTTCAACATGGAGTATTACTACCCGGTTCATGGTGTGCCGAATACGCGCGTGATCGATGGTGAAATGATCGCGGTTGTGTCGCTCTACAATGCGGCGCGTTTGCTAGAAGACAGCGAGATGATGCGGCAGTTCTTCCGTCAGGGGGCCAGCCTTGCCATGAATCTCAGCCTCTATGAGCAGGAGGACGGACGCCTCTTGTTTGCTGCCTATGTCGAGCAGATGCCGCATCAGTATCAATGGGTGATGTGGTCAAACCTGATGACGCTGGCCAATATCATGAAGGACCGGCGCTTCTTTGAATGGGCTCAGGGCGTACGCCCGCACATCAGCGATTTCTGGTGTGAATCAAACGGCTGCTAGAGCGTTTCCAGGAGCCGCTTTGCCAGAGCTTCCGCATTGTGGTGCTGTTGAATGAAGGACTGGCTGGCGCGGCCTCGCGCTGGCCAGTTTTCTTTATCTTCCAGCAGGCGCTGCAGATCTTCCTCCAGCGAAGCCAGGCTCAAAGGATAGATCGGCAAGGCCGCCGTAAATTGATTGCGGACATTCGCCAGATCTTCCGGCCGGATATAGCACGCCACCGGCTTGCCCAGCGCCATGCATTCCACAGCTACAGCGCCATACCAGCCGGCCAACACCTGATCGATGCACAAATCCGCAGCCCGGTATCGTTCAAGCGCATCGGGATAGGTAAGCCCGCTGACCACATCGATATCGATCGGCCAGCCGCGATCCTTCATCGCTTGCAGTGCCTGAAGCACCTGAGTCGTGCCCTTGATTCCGGTATCAGAGGGGGCGTGGACGATTTTTATGCGGTCGCCCTCCGTTTCGGGCGCAGCGTCCGTCAGTGCAGGATCAGGCGCGGCATAGGGCAAAAACTCGGCATTGGGATAGTAAGTCAGCAAATCCGGGTTCAAGACGAAGACCCGGTCTGCCAAGGGAAGAATTTCATCCATCAACCGTTGCCGGAACCCATCGCGGGTATCGATGCAGCTGGCGAAATGTCGGCAAGCCCCGGCCTTGCAGGCGGATATCTCATGCAGCTGGTTTGAAACCGAGGCGAGCCTCAGATCACAGCCTTGCAGGGTAATATAAACGGTCTTGCCCATGGCCTTTGCCAGCTTCAGATCGGCAAAGGAAAACCGGCCCCATGCAAAATTATTGAGATGGGTAAAGCTGCGCCCGAAATAGAAGTGAACTACGTCGAACCGGGTGGCGATATCGAACATGGTCTGCCCGACCGACGCCAGATTGCGCCAGCCCGGACGTTGGTCATCGAGAATGATCTTATCAGCGTGATGCGGATAAAAACTTTCCGGGGATGCCAGCCAGACCTGGCTGTCATGGCCGAGTGCCCGTTCCGCCTGCGAAAGACGCCACGCCTGATCGCCCACATTCGACGGACCATGAAGGATTTTAAGGGAGCGGCTCATGCCCGTGTCATTTCATCGCCATGGCGGGTCATGTCAACTTGATGAAATACCGTCTGGATCATGTGCTTGTGTCTCGAAGCTGCCATAAATGTCGCTATAGTCCGGTCCTGACGCTGATTGCATTCAGCTGCTTAGGAAACCGTGTACAAAAAGGGACCTTGTATGAAAGCCGAATTACGACTGCTCGCTGTTCTGACTACCGGATCTTTGGTTCTGACTGCCTGTATGCAGGAACCCGAGCCCGCTGACATGACGCCCACCATTGATGTGGTCGACAATGGCACTGATTCGGACGCTGGCGACGAACAGATGGACGGTGAGAGCAGCATGGAGCCGGAGGCGCAGCCTCTTCCGAGAACGGTGGCGCTTCTTGGTGTGGCAGAGCCGCAAATCTATGGTGACTGGTTCGTCGCCTGTAATGAAGAGAACACCTGCGAGACAGCGACATTCGTTCGAAACAATGAGAACCGCATGCTCTTTGCGATCGGCCGCACGGCGGATGCGGAAGGGTATTATTTCCGGTTTTCAACCGCCGAACTCGGTCCCATTGAAGGGCCATTTGGCTGGGTGATCGAAGATATTCGCGGACGTCAGTTCCGGTCGAATAGCTATGACGCTACGCGGTATGCCAGCAATCACGGTGATACACGCGATCAGGGTTATCTCGCGGCGCTTGAAGATGGGCAGCGGGTCCGTTTTGCTCTGTTGCGCGAAAACCGCCGCTATATCTACGATATCCCGACCGAGGGCTATGCCGACGCGATCAATGCCGTTGCTGCAGGTTCGACGACGGCTGAGTAGGCTCTTTTTTTCCAGGCAGGGAAAGACCGGCAGCGTGTGCTGCCGGTCTTTTTATTTGAATTTGTAAGCGTTGAACATCTCTTCAAGGTTCAGCAGCGACCAGACAAGAAGCCGGCGGTTTGCCTTGCCTTCCAGATGCTCGTTCAGCAGGCCTTTGACAGTAGAATAATCCAGTAAATCATACAGATGGGCCTTCGGCGTCATCAGCGTTTCCCGAACATAATCAATGCTTTCCCCTTTGAACCAGCTGGCATCTGGGGCGGAGAAACCCTGCTTGATCCGGTGCGAGATTTCATCTGGTAACAAACCCTTCATCACCTTGCGAAGGATCAGCTTGCCGTCCGTGGTTTTGGTCTTGAATTTCGCAATGTCCTCTGCCGAGGCATGGGGGCCAAGCGCGGCCACTTCGTCCAGCCGGCCCAGTTTCAAGCGCGCCGGAATTTTCATGGCGAAATCAACCAGGTCATTGTCCAGGAACGGCACCCGCGTTTCCAGCGAATGCGCCATGGCGATCTTGTCTTCAATCGCGAGGAGGCCCTGCAGGAAGGTCTTCGCCTCGAAATAGAGCGAGTGGTTCACATAGTCTTCCGGGCGAGAGCCCGAGACATCGCGGCCCTTGAAGACGTCTTTGAACACTGCGCGCGGATCAAAATCGCCTGCCTCTTCCCAGATCGGGGCAAACACGTCCGGCGCGGCATCGGCGGGCAAAAGCCGCCGCCAGAATTGAAGGTATTTGTCGATATACTGGTCAAAATCCGTGTTCGAGACGGCGCTGTAGTATCGCCAGGGATAACCGGCAAACAATTCATCGCCACCTGTGCCCGCCAGCACCACCTTGTTAAACTTGCCCGCCAGCTGGGCGACATACATGTTGGGATAGGATTGCCCCACGCGCGGCTCTTCAAGCGTATAGGCGAGCGCCGGCATAATACGTTCCATATCGCCGGATTTCAGAACCATTTCATACTGCTCCGTCTGGAACAGATAAGACATGTGCTCGGCGTCTCGGCGTTCGTCGAACTGCAATTCCATGCCCGAGGCCGAGGACAGATCAAAGCCGCAGGTAAAGGTCCGCATGGAATCAAGCTGCTGCGCGGCCACCGCTGTGATCGAGCCCGAATCCATGCCCCCTGACAGGTAGGCACCGACATCCACATCTGACACCAGTTGCCGGGTCACGGCTTGTTCGAACAGGTGGCGCAATTCGCGCTGATAATCTTCTTCGGACCCGGTATCGCCTTCCGGTTCCTGGAAATCGAAATCCCAATAGCGCGTGATCTTGAAGTCCGGCTTGCCGGGGTCATCCACGCCGATCTGGGCGTAACAGCCATGTGGCAGGGTTTTCACGCCCGCAAACAGGGTGCGGTCGGTAAAGTAATTCTGGAAGGTCAGGTATTCACGAAAAGCCGACGGATCGAGGCGGGCATCCAGCGCGGGATGGGCCAGCATCGCCTTTATTTCGGAACCAAACAGCAGAACCGAGTCATTCTGCCAATAATACATTGGCTTCACGCCAAAACGGTCGCGGGCCAGCGTCAGGTGGCCGGTCTTCCTGTCATAAAGCGCGATCCCGAACATGCCGTTGAATCGTTTGAGAGCGGCTTCCAACCCCCAGTGATCCACCGCATGGAGGATGACCTCGGTATCGGTCCGGGATTGGAAACGGACGCCTTCCGCCTGCAGTTCTGCGCGCAGATCCAGATAGTTATAAATCTCGCCATTGAAGACGATGGTCAGCCGGCCATCCGGCGTCTGCATCGGCTGCAAGCCAGCCGTCGACAGATCAATGATCGACAGGCGGCGATGGCCGAGCGCAAGACAATCATGCGTCCACTGGCCTTCGCCATCGGGACCACGATGCACGATGGCATCGGTCATTTTCTTCAGGAGTTTGGTCGATGCCGGGCGGCCGTCGAGATTGAGAAAACCGGCTATCCCGCACATAAGCGACCTCTTACTTTACGGCGCGGCCATGGCTTCAAGCCTGACGCGCAGCATCCACAGTCCGCCGGATACCCTCAGACAGCGTGACAAGCGAGTCCTTGCGGCACATGGCATGAAATTTATCCGCCGGCGGCGTCATTTCCAGACCCGGCTGCTTTCCGGAGCGCTGAATTACGGCTTGTTTTCCCGCCGCCGATTCGACCGTGCGGATGATGTCCTCAATGGTCGCGGGCTGCGGCCCGGCGACATTGACAATGCCATCGGTTTTCTGCGCCAACGCTTCAACAAAAAATCGTCCACAATCATCGACATAAGTCGGCGTGAGGGAAATCCCCGGACCGTCTTCCGGCAACGTCGCAGGCACACCATTCAGCACGCCTTCAACCAGGCGCGCGATCAGCATCTGTTCCTGACCCGGCCCGTAAAGGAAGAAAATCCGCGCCAATGCCACGGCGAAATGGTCGTTATAGCCGCGGCATACCGCTTCGCCCGCCAACTTGCTGGCTGGGTAGAAGTTTTTCGGTGAAACCAGCTGGTCTTCCAGCATCGAGCCAGTGAAGGGCTCATAGACGCTCCCCGTGGAGGCATAGAGGAAATGTTCTGCGCTGGCCTTGCGGGCGTATTCCAGCAGCTCGGCAGTCGACGCCGTATTCACCCGGAAGACATGCGGCGCGCCATCGGGCAGGTTCCGGTATTCCGGCGATTGCGCCAGATGGATCACCGCGTCGATTTTTTCCGGCAGTGTCTCCGGCTTCAGCGGTTCGGAGAGATCCGCTGAAATCCAGTTGATCCCGTCGCTCTCGCCGCTTCCGGACCGCCGCAGGGCGAAGACCTCATGTCCCCGCAATTGGGGCAACAGAGATTTCCCGAGAAACCCTGTTCCGCCGGTAACGAGGACACGAGCCAAAGGTCTAGCCTTCCTTGACGACGCGCGAGCCTTCGCGGCGCGCTTCGACTTCAGCTTTATGATTGGCGCGCCAGTCTATCAACCGGCGGAGGCCTTCTTCCAGATCAATCTGGGCATCAAAGCCGATTTGCTCGGAGGCTTTCTTCGGGCAGCCGATCCGGTTGCGCACAAGGGTGGCCTGGCTGCGCTCGACATAATTAATCGGCTGATTGGAGCCCGTCAGATTGAGCAGCATTTCCGCCAGCTCTTTCAGGGAGGTACGGATGCCGGTGCCGACATTGTAGTATTCAGCCACCGTATCGGCCTTCATGGCGCAGATATTGGCATAGGCGCAATCTTCCACCGCGACGAAGTCAAACGCTTCCGAGCCATCGCCCATAATGGTCGGGCCTTCGCCCTTATCGATGGCATCCAGCATTTTCATGATCACGGCGATATAGGCGCCGTTATAATCCTGGCGCGGGCCATACACATTCATATAGCGCATGCCGACGACCGGCAGGCCATAGCGGTAATGATAGGCCGTGGCCATCGCTTCGCCGGCAATCTTGGTGGCGCCATAGAAGTTCTTGTTATTGAAGGGGTGATCTTCCGGCATCGGATCCATCACGGCATCGCCATAGACCGAGGCCGAAGAAGAATAGACCAGGCGTTGGACCTGCTGTTGGACGCAGGCATCCAGCACGTTGAACGTCCCCTCGACATTCACTTTGAAGGCCGAACGGGGATACTCGTGACACTGCAACAGCCACAGCGCGGCAAAATGGAAGACGCAGTCTGCGCCTTTCAGGGCGGAGTTCAGGATATCCGGCTGGGTGATATCGCCGCCGACATCATAGATTTTCACGCGGGGATCTTTGAGCGCATCGGAAAGGTTTTCCGTCCGGCCGCGCACGAAATTGTCGTAGATCAGGATTTCTTCAACGTCTTCCTTGACCAGCTTGTCGACGCAGTGCGAACCGATCAGTCCGGCGCCGCCGATCACGACCGCCTTTTTGCCGCGAATATCCATGGTAAACCCCCGAAAAAAGAATAATTCTCGCTTAAGCGGGCTTCGCTTAGCGGGTTTGCATGTCATCTGCAAGACACCACACCGGTGGACTGCATGTCGCATCCAAGAGGACTTGCCATCGGGGTGTGGGAATGCTGTTCAGGCGCAAGCTTTGGGGACTTTTGAATGGACACGCTGGAATGTGTGGTACTCGGGGCGGGCGTTGTCGGCCTGGCGGCTGCGCGGGCGATGGCTCTGCGCGGATATGAAGTCGCCATCCTGGATCGGGGTCCGATTATCGGATCGGAAACCTCCTCGCGAAACAGCGAGGTTATTCATGCGGGCATTTACTATCCCAAGGGGTCGCTGAAAGCGCGCGCTTGCGTGGCCGGCAAGCACCGCTTGTACAAATTCAGCGAAGAACGCGGTGTTCCTTATAGGAATTGCGGCAAGCTGATCGTCGCGACCAATGCCGAGCAGCACGAGCGGCTGAAAGACATCCGCCAGCGCGCGGCGGACAATGGTGTGCCGGACCTTGAACACTTGCCGCGGGAAGCCGTCCTCGAACGTGAGCCACAGTTGAATGCCTATTCGGCACTCTGGTCACCTTCCACTGGCATTGTCGATAGTCACGCCTTCATGCTGGCGCTCGAAGGGGAAGCGGCGACGCATGGCGCAATGACCATCCTCAACACCGAAATTGCCTCGGTCTGCAAAAGCGCAACCGGCACGGTGCTGGAGCTAACTGATGGTTCAGCCTTCGAAGCGAAAATCTTCATCAATGCGGCAGGCCTGTTTGCCCCGGACATTGCCCGCCAAATGGGCGAGCCCTTCGCCTCGCAGGCGCCGCAAGCCCATTATGCCAAGGGCAGTTATTTTGGATTGGCGACCAAGCCACCCTTCTCAACCCTGATCTATCCCGTCCCGGAGCCGGGCGGGCTCGGCGTTCACGCCACGATCGATCTGGCGGGCCGGGTGCGGTTCGGTCCGGATGTCGAATGGGTGGAGGGTATCAATTATGATGTGGACCCCGATCGGGCCGAGCATTTCTATGCCCGGATCCGGGATTACTGGCCAGGCCTGCCCGATGGCGCGCTGACGCCGGACTATTCCGGCATCCGTCCCAAAATATCTGCCAGGGGCGAACCAGCCGCAGATTTTCGCATTGATGGCCCGTCCGTACACGGAGTAGACGGCGTCGTGCACATGTTCGGCATCGAATCGCCGGGGCTCACAGCCTCGCTTGATTTGGCTGACCGGGTAGCCCAAGAGATCACCGACCGGCCGGCACCCGCCGGGTCGCTGTAAGAATTAGGCAGGGGGATTTGCCATGAAACTCTTCACGATTGTGGGCGCGCGCCCGCAATTCATCAAAGCCGCCGCCGTAAGCCGGGCGGTCGCCGAAGCCGGTGGCATTGATGAGGCAATCATCCATACCGGCCAGCACTATGACGCGAACATGTCCGACATCTTCTTTGACGAGCTCGGCATACCTGCGCCGGCTCGCCATCTTGGGATTGGCGGCGGTTCGCACGGGGCCATGACCGGAAAAATGCTGGAATCGCTGGAAGCGGCGATGATGGAAGACAGGCCGGATGCGGTTCTGGTCTATGGAGACACCAATTCCACGCTGGCCGGCGCGTTAGCGGCCTCCAAGCTTCACATCCCGATTGTGCATGTTGAAGCGGGTCTGCGGTCCTTCAACCGGAAAATGCCCGAAGAGATCAATCGCGTGGTCGCTGATCACCTCTCGGTCCTGTTGTTGAGCCCGACGCAAACTGGCGTCGACAACCTCAAGACAGAAGGCCTGACCAAGGGCGTTCATGCCGTCGGCGACGTCATGCACGACGCGACGCTTTATGCCATCGAGCAATCGAAGACGCGTTCGACGGTCATGTCGGATCTGGAACTCGACGGAAAAGACTATGCAGTGTGCACCCTGCACCGCGCGGAAAATACCGATGATGTGGACCGCTTTGCCCGGGTCATTGCCTTTATCGAGGATCAAGCGAAGACCCGACCTGTCATCTTTCCGGTCCATCCGCGCACCCGCAAAGTGATGGCCGAACGCGGCATCAAGCCGGAAGGTGTCGTTCAGATCGACCCGCTGGGCTATTTCGACCTCCATCGCTTGTTGGCCGATTCGTCCCTGGTGCTGACTGATTCTGGAGGCTTGCAAAAGGAAGCCTATTTCCACCGCAAGCCCTGCATCACGCTGCGCGATGAAACCGAATGGACCGAAACAGTCGGGGCGGGCTGGAACCGGCTTTGGACGATGGACGACTGGAAATCGCCGCGAGTGGACATCACAGATTGCGGAGATGGTGATGCCGGAGCGAAAACCGTGGCCGTGATCAAGGACTGGTTTGCAGCGCAGAAATAGCGCTTGCTGGCCTATCACTTCCGGCAGATAAGTCACCGAAACGGAACGGGGAAAGACAATGAGCTATTGGGCACACGAAACTGCCGTGGTCGATGATGGCACCGAGATCGGTGAAGGCACGAAGATCTGGCATTTCAGCCATGTGTTGCCGAACACGAAGATCGGCCGCAATTGCTCTTTGGGCCAGAATGTGATGGCAGGCCCGAATGTCACGCTCGGCGACAAGGTCAAGGTCCAGAACAATGTCTCGCTCTATAAGGGCGTGCATCTGGAAGACGGCGTGTTCTGTGGCCCGTCTTGTGTCTTCACTAACGTCCTGACGCCGCGCGGTTTTGTCGAGCGCAAAAGCGAATTTGGCGAAACCATTGTGCGCCGGGGTGCCACGATTGGCGCAAACTCGACAATTGTGTGCGGCGACCCGAACGGCAAAACAGAGCTTGGCGAGTACTGCTTTGTCGCCGCTGGCGCGGTTGTGACCAAGGACGTGCCGGCCTTCGCGCTGATGGCAGGCGTGCCTGCCAAACGCATTGGTTGGGTCAGCCGGGCCGGTGAAGTGTTGGGCAAAGACCTGAAATGCCCGCGCACCGGCGAGCAATATGAAGAGCGCGAGGGTGTCCTGACGATTGTAGAGGAAGTCGATCAGGACAGCCCCCATATGGGTTAAGCCCATTGACCGGTTGTAAGGCTTGGTGAAAACCGCCCCTATGAGCCCGCCTGAAAAAGCCGATCCCGCAAACGCCGATGTCGTCAAGGCCGACATTGTCGTCGTCAATTATCGGTCCGGCGAGTATCTCCAGGCCTGCATTGACGGACTGTTGGCTCAGACGGAAACAGCATTCCGCGTGTTTCTGGTCGATAATAGCCCCGAGACAGGCGAGGTTGATGCCCTCATAGGGCTCGACGGCCGGTTCGAAATTCTACCGCAAAAGGACAATTTGGGATTTGCGGCGGGCTGCAATCTTGGCGCAGGACAAGGCTCGGCCCCGTTTCTGGCGATGCTGAATCCGGATGCAGCACCTGAGCCCGACTGGCTGGCGCGGCTGTTAAACTGCATGGACGACACCGGCGCTGACATGGCCGGATCCACCCAGTTGATGACCAATGATCCTACGCGGTTGGATGGCGCGGGCGATGCCTATGCCCCCTTCGGCGTAGCCTGGCGGGGCGGATTTGAAAAGCGCGCGGAAATCGCACCGCCAACGGGTTATTGTTTCAGCCCCTGCGCTGCGGCCTCGATTTACCGCCGCAATGTTTTCAAGGATGTCGGCGGATTTGACGAACGCTTCTTTTGCTACATGGAAGATGTTGATATCGCCTATCGAATCCGCATGCGCGGCGGGTTCGGCGTCCAGTGCAAGGAAGCCGTCGTACAGCATGTCGGATCCGCGAGTTCCGGCCGGGCTTCGCCCTTCGTCATTTATCATGGCACCCGAAACCGGGTCTGGACCTTCCTGAAGAACACACCGCCGGTCTTGTTCGTCGCCATGTGGCCGCTGCATGTTTTGGTGAATATCGCTTTTCTGATCCGTTCCCTCCGGCACCAGCGCCTCGGTATCACCTGGGAAGCCACACGCGATGGATTCAGAGGTTGGAGCTGGATTGCATCAGAAAGAAAACATCTGGCCCGGACGCGAAGTCGCGGAAGCTTTACGCTGGCGCGCGCCATGACCTGGTCGCTTTTCAAACTGGCGGGGCGTTTGCCGGATGTCCGGCCCTTGAAGCCGGATCAAACGCGGTAATAGGCGCGATACCAGTCGACGAATGCCTGAATGCCGGTCTCGATGCGGGTTGTCGGGGCATAGCCGTAATCGCGTTCAAGCGCCGAGACATCGGCACAGGTCTTGGTGACATCGCCGGGTTGCATCGGGAACATCAGTTTTTCCGCGGATTTGCCTGTGGCGGTTTCAATGGCGGCGATAAACGCGCTCAGCGGCCGGGGGTCCGAACCGCCAATATTATAAACCCGGTGCTGTCCAGATTGCGGCGCGTCCTCGGCGATACGGACAAGCGTCTCCACGACGTCGTCGATATAGGTAAAGTCCCGCTCCATCCGGCCTTCATTGAAGACCTTGATGGGCTGGCCCTTCAAAATAGCCTCTGTAAACAACCAATATGCCATATCCGGCCGGCCCCAGGGGCCATAGACGGTAAAAAACCGCAAGCCGGTCTGGGTCAGCCCGTACAGATTGGAATAGGTGGCGCTCATCAATTCGTCGGCGCGCTTGGTGGCGGCATAGAGCGAAGCCGGATGCTCGACCGGATCGCGCTCGCTGAACGGGGCCTGGTTCCGCTCGCCATAGACCGAGCTGGACGAGGCATAGACCAGATGATCAATCCCGCCTGCATGGCGGACGGCTTCCAGCACGGATAGATGTCCCATCAGGTTAGACCGCGCATAGGCCAGTGGATTTTCCAGCGAGTACCGCACACCGGCCTGGGCGCCCAGATGGACCACCCGGTCCGGTGCAAAGGACTTAAGAACGCTCGCCACACGATCGGCGTCAGCAAGATCCATCTTCTCAAATGCGAATCCGGACTGCCCGGCAAACTGATCCAGCCGCGCAGTTTTTAGCGCCGGATCATAATAATCATTGAGATTATCAATCCCCAACACCCGGTGCCCGCGGGCCAGCAGGGCTTGCGCTGAATGGAAGCCGATAAAACCGGCGGAGCCTGTGAGGAAGATTTTCATGAGATCAGCGGGGCAAGTCCGTGCAGTCAGCCTCGCCGGTTGTTTCTATGCGAATGCCATAAAGATCAACCGCATTGCCTGCGGAGGCTGCACTTGGCCACAGCCCGGCATAGGCAAAGGTCGGATTACAATAGGGCACGCTGACCCTGTATTCATAATCCTGTACGCCTGCCACAAGTTCGAAATTCTGCCAGGCGGATTGACCGATTCCGTCCTGAAAAAAGGCGAGATCCACAGCGTCCGCACCGTTCTCCCTGGCGGCCTGCATCCTGTAAGTAATAAGCAGATTATAGCCGGCGATGGCTTCAATTTCATAAGGGCGTAGCGCATCAAACACGCCAGCGGAGCGCGGCGTTGTCGGGCCCAATCGATCAAGATTGGCCGTTATGCGCGAGAAAAGTGTTCCGTTTTCGTCCTGCAACGGTGCAAGGGTCAGGCCTTCCGCGATTGCCATTGCGTGCAGCCGGTCGCCGGAAATTTCGATCCCGTTATCGCGGATATCTTCCGCCACGCCGACGCGATCGGCCGAAGTGGTCACCAGCGGAATGGCGATCATGGCGGCTGCCGCAATGAGGATCAGCGGATAGAAGATATAGTCGTTGGATCGCAACAGCATGGCGGCTAGAAACAGGCTCCGGGACGAGGCGGGAATATAATCATGGATCCCCTAACACGTTTGGAGAACCGCAGCATCTATATCCTGCGGGAAGCAAGGCGGGCGTTTTCACCCATGGGCCTTTTATGGTCGCTGGGCAAGGACTCCAACGTCATGCTGCACCTCGCGCGTAAAGCCTTTGGCGGCCGCGTGCCGTTTCCAGCCATCCATGTCGATACCGGAAAGAAGTTTCCGGAGATGTATGCCTTCCGGGCAGAGTACGGGAAAAAGTGGGATCTCGACCTGATTGTCCGCGATTGCCCGCCCGTGGCCGCAACCGATGAATCTCTGCCGCCGGCAGGCCGGTCCGCGGCCCGAAAAACAGCGGGTCTCAAAAACGTCCTCAAGGAATTTGGCTTCAAGGCGCTGGTGGCCGGTATCCGCCGGGATGAACAGGCGATCCGCGCCAAGGAACGGGTTTTCTCGCCCCGTGATGCGTCAGGCGCTTGGTCAGCCCGTCACCATCCACCGGAATTCTGGGATCAGTTTTCCACGCATCTGCCCCAGGGTGGGCATATGCGCATTCACCCGCTGCTCGATTGGACCGAGCGCGATATCTGGCTCTACACCAAGCGGGAAAACATCCCGGTGATTGATCTTTATTTTGCCAGGGACGGCCAGCGCTTTCGCTCACTGGGCGATCAGGACATTACGAACCCGGTGCCATCCGAAGCCGACACGGTCGATAAGATCATCGCCGAGCTAGAGCACTCCAGGATCGCAGAACGCGCAGGCCGGGCTATGGGCCATGAAGCTGAAGACACGTTCGAGCGTTTGCGCTCGGACGGGTATCTGTAGGGGGCGTTGCGATGAGCCAACCTCTCACCCCTGTAGTCTTCGCCGGCCATGTTGATCATGGTAAATCCACTCTGATCGGCCGCTTGCTGGCGGATACGGGGTCTTTGCCGGATGGCCGTCTGGAAGAGGTTAAAGCCAGCTGCGAGCGCCGCGGGGTCGATTTCGAACCCGCCTTCCTAATGGATGCCATGCAGGCCGAGCGCGATCAGGGTGTCACCATTGATGCCGCGCGGATACTGTTAAAGTCGCGCCAGCGCCATTTCCGCATTATTGATGCGCCCGGCCATGAGAGCTTTTTGCGTCACATGGTTTCCGGCGCCGCGGAGGCCAGCGCGGCGGTGCTGGTGATTGATGCCGCTGAAGGCGTCCGCGAACAGACCCGCCGCCATTCCATGTTGCTGGGTCTGCTCGGCGTGTCGCGCATCATCATTGTGGTCAACAAGATGGACCGGGTCAGCGAAACCCAACGCGCCTTTGACCAGATTTCCGCCGAATTGAACTCGCTCATGTCTGATGCCGGTCTTGAAACCGAGGCGGTGATTCCTGCCATTGCGCGGTCCGGGGAAATGGTTGCAAAGCGCGAGGGTGACAAGGGCTCTATCCTGTCCTGGTGGTCCGGGCCAAGTCTGTTGGAGGCACTGGAAAAACTTCCCGGAGAACCCGAAGCCATTGACCGTCCTTTACGCATGCCGGTCCAGGACGTGCTCAAGGACGCAGACAGCCGCATAATCATCGGGCGTGTTGAATCCGGGAGGCTGTCCGAAGGCGAAACCGTTCTGCTTTCGCCCTCGGGCCAGACAGCGAAAATCGCCAAGCTGGTCTCCTGGCCGGATGATACCGCAACCGCGTTCGGCCCCGGCGAGGCTGCCGGCTTCCTGACCGAATCCCGTCATTTCATTGATCGCGGCGAGATGGTGACAGCGCTCTCTGCTCCCTCTCGTGAAGCCAGCGCTTTCGATGCACGCTTGTTCTGGCTGGCCGATCATCCCCTGCGTGCAGGAGACGGCATCACGCTGCGGCTCGGTACGGCAGAGGCGCAGGGCGAGATCACCAAAATTCATCACATCAGCGATGCAGGCCGCGAAGGCAAACCGGAGGACGGCGAAGTTCCGGCCGGTGCCATCGCCGATGTGTCGGTCCGCTTGCGGCGGACATTGGCGCTGGATGATTATCGCGATGATCCGAAGACAGGCCGCTTCGTGTTGATCGACAAAGGCATTATCTGCGGCGGCGGCCGTGTGTCGCTGGAAGGCTATCAGGACGACAGCGCGGCGCGCCGGGCCAAGGCCAGCCACATTCATTATTTCGCCTCCACCGTGAACCGCGCCGACCGGGAAGAGCGCACGGGCCATAAGGGCGGGGTGATCTGGCTGACCGGACTTTCAGGCTCAGGCAAGTCCACCCTCGCCAATGCGCTGGAACTGGCGCTTCACCGGCGCGGCTGGTCCTCCACCATTCTGGACGGTGATAATCTGCGCCATGGCCTCAATGCCGATCTCGGCTTTTCACCGGATGACCGGACGGAGAATATCCGCCGTGTGGGCGAAGTCGCTGCGCTGTTTGCGCAATCCGGCCTGATCGCCATTTCCGCTTTCATCTCGCCCTACCGTACTGACCGGGATCAGGCGCGGGCTGCGGCGGGAGAAGGCTTTCACGAGATTCATGTCGCAACCTCTTTGGAAGTCTGCGAAATGCGCGATCCGAAAGGTCTCTACAAAAAGGCCCGGGACGGTCAAATCAAGGAGTTCACCGGCATCTCAGCGCCTTATGAGGAGCCCGACAAGCCGGAGCTTGTGGTCGATGCCGGGAGCCAGCCCATCGAGACCTGCGTCGAGCAATTGCTCGATTATGTCGACCGGAACTTCCGCCTTTGAAACCCGATCTCGCCTTCCTTTCAGCGCTCGAAGACGCCTGCCATGAAGCAGGCGAGAAAATTCTCGCTGTCCGCAAACGCGGCTTCAAGGCCGAGCGAAAATCTGATGCTTCACCTGTGACCGAGGCCGATCGCGCGGCTGAAGCCGTTATTCTGGAACATCTGGCAAAGATCGCGCCGGGTGTGCCGGTGATTGCGGAGGAGGCCTTTACCGCCGGTCATGCACCGAAAACGGACGACACGTTTTTCCTTGTCGATCCTCTCGATGGCACCAAGGAATTCATCGCAGGACGAGATGAGTTTACCGTCAATATCGGCTTGATCGTCAAAGGCGTTCCCACCGCCGGTGTTGTGCTGGCACCGGCAACCGGGCGTATGTTTGCCGCCGATAGCGGTAAGGCCTGGCGAATGGAAGCGGGCAATCGGCATGTCCTGATCGGTCGTGAATGTAATCCGTCCAGCATGATCGCTGTAGCCAGCCGGTCGCATCGTGATTGGCAGACAGACAGCCTCCTCAAGGCCCTCAAGGTTCAGGATACGGTGGGTGTCGGCTCCTCGTTGAAATTCACCATTCTGGCTGAAGGTGGGGCGGACCTTTACCCGCGCTATGGGCGCATCATGGAATGGGATACCGCCGCCGGCGACGCCATATTACGCGCGGCAGGCGGGCAGATCATGGATTTGCTAGGCCAACCCATCCGCTATGGCAAAGCCGCAATCGAAGACCCGTTTGCGCATGCCGGCTTCATCGCATTTGCCAGTGAAAAAGCCGCCCATGCTTACCTTTCACACATGAATTTGGTGTAGGCCTGTTGGCTCAATAGCGGGCTTGGAATTTTCATGACGGCGCCGAAAACTCTCATCGACACCGCTGCACGTTTTTGCGACTGGATGCGCGATGCGGCTTTGCCGGTCTGGGCGG
The DNA here is from genome assembly GCF_965228115.1 of Hyphobacterium sp. Classification (GTDB taxonomy): domain Bacteria; phylum Pseudomonadota; class Alphaproteobacteria; order Caulobacterales; family Maricaulaceae; genus Hyphobacterium. Next base: position 2,325,038 of record NZ_OZ245794.1, read on the forward strand.
ACGCTGGATGGGATGCCGAACGGGGCGGGTTTTTTGAGCGTTTGAACCTCGATGGCTCGCCTGATGCCGACGCCGTGCGCCGCGTGCGGTCACAGGCCCGCCAGGTTTATGTCTATGCCCATGCGCACGAGCTTGGTTGGTATGAAGGCCGTAAGCTCGCGCTGCAAGGCTTCGACTATCTGGTCGACAAAGCCTGGTCGCCCGATGGTGCGCCGGGCTGGGTGATGAAGCTCAATCGTGATGGCAGCGTCGCCGATCCAACCCGCGATCTTTATGAACAGGCCTTTGCGCTTCTTGCATTGTCGCATGTTTACCGACTCACCGGCGATGCGCAGGTCAAAACGCTCGCCAATGAGACGCTGGCTTTCATTGACGATGTAATGGGCGCGACCTCTGGCGGTTGGCGCGAGGCCGAGCCGGATCGCCTGCCGCGCCGCCAGAACCCGCACATGCACATGTTTGAAGCCAGCCTCGCCCTGCACGAAGCCTTTGGCGGGCAAAGCCATCTGGCCCGAGCGGGCAATATTCTGCGCCTGATGCGCGATCACTGGCTCTTCCCGTCTGGCGGATTGCGCGAAGTATTCAACGCCGACTGGTCGCCGCTCGACGGTCCTGAGGGCCGCAAGACCGAGCCGGGTCACCAGTTTGAATGGGTCTGGCTGCTCGACCGCTATGCGGAATTATCCGGCAATGAGCCTGGACCGGAATCCGCCGGGCTCTATGCCTTTGCCAAAGCCTATGGCCGTTCACCAACAACAGGCTTGATTGTCGCCACGGTCAGCGATGACGGCGTAGTGCTGGATGGCTCGGCACGCACCTGGCAACAGACCGAGCACCTCAAAGCTGCCCTTGTGCAAGGACAAACCGGACGCTCCGGCGGCTGGGGCAGTGCGCAAGACGCGCTGCATCAACTTTTTACCAAATTCCTCAAACCCGCGCCGACCGGTTGCTGGATTGATGCCTATGGCGCAGCGGGTAATCCGGCAGTTACGCACATTACCGCGTCGACGCTCTATCATTTGTTGGTGGCTGCGGTGGAAGCTGATCGTGTTCTTGGACGCAAGGCCCAGCCCCTGCGCAAGGTGGTGGGATGACCCGAATTCGCCCCGCCATCCTTTGCGGCGGTTCGGGCGAGCGGCTCTGGCCGCTCTCGCGCAAATCCGCCCCGAAGCCTTTTCACACGCTATTGTCTGATCGGACCCTGTTTGAAGACACGCTGCTGCGTTGCACGGGCGAGGGCGAAGGCGTTTCCTTTTCCGATCCGTTGATCATCGCAGGACAAGCGATTGAACAACCGGTGCGCGACGCGCTGAAAAGCGCCGGGATCACCGCGGCCTCGATGGCGTTCGAGCCCATGGGCAAGAACACAGCCCCCGCTGCGGGTATCGCAGCGCTGCTGGCCCAGAAACAGGATGGACCGGAGGCCTTGGTGCTTTTGGTGCCATCTGATCATCACATCGCCCCCGTCTCGAAATTCCGTGAGACGATTGCCGCTGCCGCGCCTCTGGCCGCTGACGGAAAGATCGTGGTGTTCGGTATTCCGCCAACCCGGCCGGAAACCGGCTATGGCTATATCCGTCAGGGCGAGGCGTTAGGTGAAGGCTTTGCCGTCGAGAAATTCGAAGAAAAGCCGAACGTAGACACCGCCAAGGACTATCTCGCAGCGGGCAATATGCTCTGGAATGCCGGGATCTTCCTGTTCCGCGCCGATGTGCTTCTGGGCGAGCTGGGTCTTTACGAACCCGACGTGCTCGCGACCATCAATCTGGCCTTGAGCGAGGATGACTCGATCGACGCAGATCTGTTTTCAACCGGCCCGTCCATCCCCATCGATATTGCCGTCATGGAGCGCACCAAATACGCCGCGGTCGTTCCCGCCCGCTTTGACTGGTCGGATGTCGGCACCTGGCCGTCCTTGATGGATGCGGTCGAGGCTGATGAAGAGGGCAATGTGCTTGCCGGCGATGTCACCGCACTCGACACCACAGGCAGCTATGTGCGCGGAGAGGGCATCACCGTTACCGCGTTGGGCGTGGATAATCTGGTTATTGTCGCCACCAAAGACGCGGTGTTCGTGGCCCCGAAAGACAAGGCCCATGACGTCAAGAAAATCCTTGGCACACTCAAGGAAAAGGGCCGCGACGAGCTCAGCTGAGCAACAAACTTCGAGTCCTGCTTGAAGTTTTTCGCGTTTGAGCCGATTTTAATAGCGCATGTCCAAGACAAAGGATCCGCTCGCTCAAGCGATTGCGCGCCTCGATAAGGCGCTGACCCAGGTGGAATCCCGCCTGCATACCTTGCAGGCCGCTGCCCAGACTTCTGACAACTCGGATAACGATCGGGCACGCCTGGCTGAAGCCCTTGATAAATCCCGCGCGTCCGAGGCCGCCATGGCGGAAGCGGCTGAAGATGCCTCCAAGGCGCTTGGCGAAGCGATTGAGGAATTGCGTGCCGCAGCACAAGCCGCTGAAGCGGAGGCGCAAAATGGGTAAGGTTTCCGTCACCCTGAATGGCCGCGCTTTCACCATTGGCTGCGAAGATGGGCAGGAAAGCTATCTGCGCGAGCTGGCCCGCCATCTCGATACGCATGTGTCCGGTCTCTCCAAACAGGTGGGCCAGATCGGGGATTTGCGTCTTTTGCTCATGGCGTCGCTGGTTGTGGTCGATGAACTCAAGACCGCAGAAAACCGCCTCGAAGCACTCGAAGGCCACCTCAACCGGTTGAAATCAGAAGGCGGCGGCCCGGCAGAACCTGCCAGTGATGATGGTCTGGTCGAGGCGCTCAACGGGATTTCAGCGCGGCTGGAAGCACTGGCTGCAGACGAGACCCCTTGAGGATGAGGCCCTCGCGGTCCACATACACAAGCGGCGGTCCCTGCGGCATGCGTCAGGACTTTAATTCCCCGCGACCTTACATCTCATCGCGGGAGCTGCCTCTGATTGGGATCGTGGTCCCTGATACGCGGCGCCCACCTACGTCTGTGGGTTCGATGGGAATTTACAAAGGCCAACGGTGACTGTGGGGCCGCTGCATGTTTTCTAAATGGCGTAAGCAACGCGCGCGAAAAGCGGCACTGGCCCGCCGCAAGGCGGCCCATGCGGCTTTACCGGATGCAGCCGCCGCACTGGTTGAGCATTTCCCGGACGAGATCTGGCCGGGCGTCGGCAAGGTCGTTGCGGCTTATTGCGCGACGCATTCCGAAATCGACCCGATCCGCCTGATGGAAACCTTTCACTGCGAACAGGCGCGGATTGCCCTGCCGCGCGTGGACGGGCCGGACCAGCCTTTGACTTTCCATCAATGGCAGCCGGGTGATGAGCTGGAGATCGGTGCCCACGGCATTGCCGCGCCAAAGTCCGGCGCGCCGGTTCTGGAGCCGGAATTATTGCTAGTGCCGCTGGTCGCCTTTGATCAGCGCGGTATGCGGCTGGGCTATGGTGGCGGATATTATGACCGCACGCTGGCGGCCTTGCGCGCGAAGAAATCGGTCATGGCCGTTGGCATCGCTTTTGAGGTTCAGGGGGTCAAAAAACTTCCCACCCAACGCCATGATCAGCCACTGGATTGGATTGTCACCGAAAAAAGGGCATATCGCTTCGCCAGCAAATAGGTGGACGAGATGCGGATAGCGTTTTTTGGTGATGTGATGGGCAAGACCGGCCGGAAAGCCGTGACTGAACACCTGCCCGGCATGCGCGAAACCCTGTCTCTGGATTTCATTGCCATCAATGCCGAGAACGCGGCAGGCGGCTTTGGCATCACCGAACGCACCGCCAATGAACTGTTCGAGGCCGGTGCCGATGTTTTGACCCTCGGCAATCACGCTTGGGACCAGTCTGAAGCCCTATCCTATATCGAGCGTGAGCCGCGCCTGTTACGTCCGGCGAATTATCCGCCCGGTACTGCGCCCGGAAAGGGCGCGGGTGTTTTCGCGGCCCAGAATGGTGCCATGGTCTTCGTGATGAATGTGATGGGCCGGTTGTTCATGGATCCGCTGGACGATCCCTTTGTCGCCGTGGAACGGGAATTGTCCGCTGCGCCTTTGGGCGAGGTCTGCGATGCCGCTTTGGTGGATTTCCATGGCGAGGCGACATCGGAAAAGAATGCGATGGGCTATTTCTGTGATGGCCGGGCTAGCCTGGTGGTCGGCACTCATACTCATGTGCCGACTGCGGATTATCGCGTCCTGCCGCAAGGCACCGCCTACATCACCGATCTGGGCATGACGGGCGATTATGATTCCATCATCGGCATGGACAAAGAAGAACCCATGCGCCGCTTTACCACGCGGATGCGCTCGGGCCGCTTTTCACCGGCAGACGGCGAAGCCACGCTGTGTGGTGTGATCATCGAGACCGATAACCGCACCGGGCTGGCGAAACATATCCAGCCGGTGCGGGTCGGCGGCCTGCTCGGAAACGCCGAGCCTGACTTTTAATCAGCTGCCGCTGCCAGCGCGGCGTCCATTGCCGGGTCAGCGCCATTCAGCCAGCTTTCCAGCGTTTCAGGTGCCTGGAGATCCGGCGTATAGCCCAGGCCGATCTCCGGATCAGAGATGTTCTGATAATTGCGCTGGGCCGGGACCCGTACGCGAATGCCGCTATTCGGCAATTCCAGGAAAAAGATAAGGTTCGCCGTCGGGCCTTCCTGTGATCCGCCTGTGGCTTCACCGACCAGCAGGGCATCACGCTGATCGCGCAGCGCGCCGATGATTTGCGTTGCACCGGATGAGTTCAGCGGACCCGTCAGGATGATCAGCTCGCCAGTAAACGCGTTCTCAGCTGGTTGCACCTCTTGGCCTGCACCGGAAATGGCCGGGTTCAGGATGAAGCCATTGCCATCTTCAGCCTGGGTGAACCAGGCCGGATCCGGGTTCAGGGCCGCCTGCTCCCAGGTTTGCAAATGCTCGCGCAGGCCATCAAGGTCATAGGTCGCCACGCGGACTTCGCGCACCGGCGCATGGGGGGCGCTCAGTAAATGCGCCATTAGGCCCCGCTGGGCATCCGTCGAGCCACCGCCATTCTCGCGCATATCCAGGATCAAGGTTTCGGTGTTGTTGGCGGCGATGTCTTCAAACACCGGGCCATAGACCGTTAGGGGATCGACCGGCGTGCGGTAGTTGACGAACGTGCCCTGGCGCAAAATAGCGACGCCTTCTTGCGGATATTCCACCGTCACATTGCCCTCGTCGGAGAAATTCCGCCAACGCGCCTCACCGGTCAGAGCGCGGAACTCTGGATAGGTCAGGCGATCTGCAAGGACTGCGAGGGTTTCGCCATCGCGGTGCGCGGTCAGTTGCACCTGAGCGCTTACCTCATTCATCAGCGGATCAAAATGATCAAAACCGGAGCCGAGAAATTCGCTGGTCGATTCAATCACCCGGGTCCGGACAGAGTCGGTAAACCCATCGACCGGGATCAGCGGATAGATCGCCGCCAGACGATCGGAAGCTGCATCGCCATCAACGGTCAGAATTTCATCGCCGCGCTGAAGACCTGTCGTGCCGGGCTCCTCGACATACATGCGGCCCTCAAAGACGCGAAAGCGGAACGGCAGATAGACGGGTTCGCTATCGCGCAACTCCGCTAGATCACGCGGCAGCTCCGCCTTGGTATGATCGCACCGAATGTCCGAGAGCAGCAAGGACAGGTCGAGATAAAGCTGTTCGCGGCTCACACCGGCACGTGCGCGGGCTTCCAGCCGGGACCAGCCGGCATCCAGCTGATCACGCTCGATATAACGGTCATAGCCAGGATGCACGCGTTCCAGCGCGTCTCGGGCGAGTTCGATATCTGCCAGAGCGGTGTCCGGGGACATGTTCAATGCTTGAGCCGAGGCCAGCGCGCCGACGGAAAGAAGGGTCGAAATAATCATGATCAAGGCTCCTGCTTAGTCATTGGGCGAAACGCGAATGCCATTGCGGAATAGAAAAGGATCGGCGTCAGAGCTGCGGACGGACTTGTCCGCGGTCAGTTCATCGCCGTCGAGTTCGTAGATAAAGCGGACGTCTACGGCCTCGCCGGCATCGACGCCTTCGCCGCGCAATTCCGCGCGCCAGCCAGCGTCGGTCAATTCGAAATCAATCAGCGTAAGTTCGGAGACGCTTGCTTCACCATTCCCGGCATAGGCCAGCGCGATGGTGTTTCCATCAAAGGTCGCGAGCTCGGCCGAATAGACGCGATAACCCGGATCAGTGAATTCCATCTGGGTCAGCTGATAGGAGCCATCGGGAGCAGTCTGGATTGTTCTGGCATGTGGAATTTGAACGTGCTGGTCTGTTCGGAAGTCGCGATATTCGAGGACGCCAGCCCATTGGCCATCCAGCCCGGCCAATTCACTACGGAACTGATCCATGTCCTGGGCAAAGGCGGTTGAGGTGAAAAGGGCAAGGCTGCCGGCGATTAAAATTGCGTGTTCCATGTCTTGTCTCCATGCGGGGCGGGGAAGCCCGCTTGTTTCGATGAGGCAGACATGGCGGATCGCAGCGAGGCTGGCGTCCCGGCTTCCGGAAAAGTCACGATTTACAGGATTTGAGACGTCTCAAACGGCGTTTTCAGCCCTGAAAGCGGCCGGTGTTTGACCCGCTATTTCTTTGAAAACACGATTGAAAGTGGCCTTGGAATTGAAACCGCTGTCTAACGCAGCGGCCAGCACATCATTGGTACCTTCTTGCAACGAGGATTTGACGGCTTCGACCCGAATCTCGTTCACAAAGCGATTGAAATTCACGCCGGCGCCCTGATTGACGGTCCGTGAGAGATAGCTTTCATTCGTTCCGATCCGCCGCGCGAGATCCGGAGCCGACAGGCGCGGTTCGAGATGCCAGTTTTCGTCCCGGATGCGCTGGCGCAAGATGTCCGCTTCACGCCCCCAGTCGCGACCGGGTTCACGTGGATTATTCTTATCCACCACATCCGTGATCTTCGGAAAAGCTTCGCGCTGCAGGATCAGCGCCGCCTGCCCCATCCCCCAGAAAGACAGGGCGACCAGGACATGTAAGGGATAGGAGTCAAAATAATTGAGCCGCGTGATGAATGAATTGGTGAATTCCGTGGCGCTCCAGGCCGCCAGGACCACGCCGCATATGCCCAGGAAAACCGGCAGCCAGCGCGGATCAAACTCTGCAGCGGCTGAGGAGTAATCATTGATGAACTGACGATGGCTTTGATAGGCGCGCCAGGCGGCAAACAGGCCGGCATAGGTGAGACCAATCGCCAGCCAGGTCCGCGCCGGCCAGTAAAAGCCTGAATGAAACGCCCCGATCCGCTCCCATCGAGTCTCGAATGGCTGAAGAAACCAGTAAGACTGGTAGAGGAAATCAACCGCCCCGGGCACCAGCACCAGCCAGACCCAATGCGGCAGTCGGCCTCTGGTCAATGCCGTAGCATAAAGCCAGATCAAAGGTCCTGCGAGCAGCTCGACTTGAAATGGCGCAAAGGACAGCCAGGGAAAGGAATCATAAAAACCGGCAAAGCCAATAATTTGCGGGATCAGCGCGAACCCGATCACCAACAGTAAGGCGGCGAGAATCCAGTTGGCGAGCCGGTCAAACTTACGCAACATCAGGAGAATGGCCGCCAAAACCAACTGGCCGAAGACCAGCAGTAAAAGCGCCGTGCGCCAACCAAAGACCAGCTCATCCATAAAGCGCTAGATAGCGCCTTTACCTGCATCCGCCCAGTCTTTTAGGAAGGCTTCCAGGCCCTTATCGGTCAGTTCGTGCTGGACCAGCGCATCGAATATGTTCGGCGGAATGGTACACGCGTCTGCGCCCGCCATCGCCGAGCCTTCGACATGTTCAACCGAGCGGATAGAGGCCGCCAGAATACGCGTGGCAAAGCCATGCTCATCATAAATGTGACGAATGTCTTCAATCAGGCCCAGCCCGTCTTCACCGCGATCATCCAGACGTCCGATGAAGGGTGAGACGAAAGTCGCGCCTGCCTTGGCGGCCAGCAGTGCCTGATTGATTGAAAAGCAAAGCGTCACATTGGTGGCGATGCCATTATCAGTGAGCGCGCGGCAGGCCTTCAAGCCTTCCATCGTCAGCGGCAGTTTGACCACCACATTATCGGCAAGCGCGGCCAGCGTCTGGCCCTCGGCAATCATGGCGGAGGCTTCGGTCGCGACCACTTCAGCGCTCACCGGTCCGGGAATGAGCCCGCAAATATCCGCGATCCGCTCCTTGATATCAGCGCCCGCCTTGGCGATCAGAGACGGGTTGGTGGTGACGCCGTCCACCAGACCTGTGTCGGCGCGTGCGGCAATGACATCGGCTTCGGCGGTGTCCAGAAAGATCATCATGGGCTTGGCTCCCTTGTTTTGGTCCCGCTTACGCCAAGCCGGTGAAGGAAACGTGACGAGACGCTTGGACGATGCAGCCCCTTTGCGCTATGCACCCGGACAGATGCGCAGCGCATGAAAAAATGGAGGCGCCGGACATGGCCGGACACTCAAAATGGGCAAACATCCAGCACCGTAAAGGCCGACAGGACAAGGCCCGCGGCAAGCTGTTTTCCAAACTCTCCAAGGAGATCACGATTGCGGCAAAAATTGGTGGCCCGGACCCGGACATGAATCCGCGCCTGCGTCTGGCGGTGGCCAATGCCAAGGGCCAGTCCATGCCCAAGGACAACATCCAGCGCGCCATCGACAAGGCTTCTGGTAATGATGTCGAAGCCTATGAGGAAATCCGCTATGAGGGCTTCGGCCCGGGCGGGGTCGGCATCATCGTGGAAGTGTCGACGGATAACCGCAATCGCGCGGCGTCTGACGTGCGCACGGCCTTCTCCAAGAATGGCGGCAATCTGGGCGAAACCGGCGCAGTTGCGTTCATGTTCGATCAGGTCGGCGAGATCCGTTATTCCGAAGATGTTGCGGACGAAGAGGCCATGTTTGAAGCCGCCATCGAGGCCGGGGCCGAAGATGTCACCTATGAAGAGGGCGATGCTGAAGAGGACGAGCCGGGCGAACGCATTGTGTTCTGTGCCCGTGATGATCTCGCCGAAGTCGCCGGTAATCTGCAAGCCGCTCTGGGTGAGCCGAAATCTGTCAACATCATCTGGAAGCCGCAGACCTTGACGCCGGTTGAGTCCGACAAAACCGAGAATGTAATCAGACTTCTGGAAGTTCTGGACGATCTGGATGATGTCCAAAATGTCTACGCCAACGCCGATTTCCCGGACTAATTGATGCTGCCCGGGCTGAGTTTTCTGGACGCGATCAATGCGCCGTCCGGTTCCGGCACGGGCGACGACCGCTACGGCTTTGACGAAAGCCATGGCACGGCCTGGGTCGTGGATGGCGCGACCGATGTCGGCACGATGCGGCTGTTTCCGGAATTCCTGCCATCGGGCAACAGCCCCATTGGCTGGGAAAGTGACGCGGCCTGGTATGCGGACCGATTATCCGAGCGCTTTGTTGATCCCCCTCAGCGGCAGGAAAGCACACGGGCGTATCTGAAACGCGTGATTTCGGACATGGATCGCAAGGCGCGCGAGGAAGCGCGGGTGCCACTTGACAGTCAGCCCCGCCATAACCTGCCAAGTGCCGGCGGCATCTGGATGCGCCGCCAGAACAACACGCTGGACTTTGCCATGCTGGGCGATTGCATGGCGATCGTCCGCACCGGTGGCCACACGCAAATCATTGGCGATCTAGAGGGCATTCGCGCCGAATATGAAAACTGGGGCGAGGCCATGCGCGCGCAAAGCCGCGAGGCCGGTTTCGCAAAGGCACGCGACGTTCGCAATGCTATGAACACGGCGGGCCATCACTGGGTATTTTCCGTGCACCCTGAAGGCGCAGCGCATGCCACGCTGGAGCAGGTGCAGCTGCGCGGAGAAACACTGGTCTTGTTGATGTCAGACGGCTTCTTCCGGTTGGTCGAGCCCTATCAGACCTATTCCGCGCCCGATCTTCTGGACGCGGCATTGGAGCCCGACGGTCTCGCGGACTTGATCGCAGACTTGCGCAACCGCGAACAGAACCCGGAAGAAGATGCGGCCATGGGCCGTTTGAAAACGTCTGACGATGCCTGCGCGCTGTTGGTTGAGATCCGTTAGTCCGGCGGCGTAAACCGCCCGATGACGCCCTCGGTGAGCGAGCCTAGCCAGATATCCCCGTTTTCATCCGGTACAGCGTTGGCCAAAAACCCGAAGCGCTCATCCGGATCGTGATAGCTGTCGAGGAAATTGCCCTCTTCATCCATCACCAGCACAAAGGCGGTTGTTGGTCCGGGCCGCGCCCAGATGGATTGCGGCAGCTTGGTGATCATCTGCGTGATAAACGGATTGCGGTGCAGGAATCGAACCAGCGGGACGCGCTGGGTATTCATCGCGATGTAAAGCTGGCCTTGCCCATCCCCCAACAGCCCGTCAGGGCTGCCGGGCAGGTTTTCAGCCACGGTTTCAAATTCTCCCGCGCGAGGGCCTTCAATCCAGTAGCGCGACAGCCGATATCGGAAGGTCTCCAGTACAAAGACTGATTGCCCGTCTGCCGCCATCGCCACGCCATTGGCGAAGTATAATTCGTCAGCCAGCACCTCCATCTCGCCGGTGTCAGGGTCCAGTGCGTAGAAAATCCCGTAGGGCCGGTTTTCCGCAAGGTCATAAAGATAGGATGGTGCGCCTTCACCGGCGCCCCATTTCCAGCTCGCTTCGGTGAAATAGATCGTCCCGTCCGGACCAATATCCAGATCATCGGCAAAAGCCAGCCGGTAGGGCGTCTCTCCGGTTGAAAGCAGCGTCACCTCGCCTGTGGCGACATCCACCGCATAAACGCCATCAATGGCCGCGGCGATGAGCCGGCCTTGCGCATCCCATTGCAGGCCCAGCACTGAGCGATTGTCGGTGATCTGGGCGACGGTTTCTCCCTCCCAGCCGTTTTGGGTCCGGCGCAGCCGCACCAGAGAGCCATCATGCTGGCCAGAATAGACCGCTCCGTCTGGCCCAATCGCAACATCTTCGGACGTTTCCAATAAGGGGTGCCGGATCAGTTCAGCCTCGGCCAGACGGCCCCGCGGCTCCAGCACGCCGGTCATTGCGGGCGGTTCGGGTTCATCCCAATAGGCCGGGTTGATTTGTGCGGGCCAGGCCCACCAGATAACAAACAGCGCGGCGATAAAGCCGCCAATCCAGAATAAAACCCGCATGACATCCCTCCCTTGCGTCAAACGCTAGCGCGAAGCGCCACGCCAAGGAAGCCACGCATTATTGTGGGAAATCGTGCAGGGATGAGTCGGCGCATCCGGCGAATCTGATAGAAAGCCGACATCAAATTCCCAGCCTGGAAAGGGCCGCCATGACGCCGCTGGACCTCAACACGTTGAAACCCATGGCGAATGCCATTCGGGCGCTGTCCATGGACTCCGTCGAACAGGCTAAATCCGGCCATCCCGGCATGCCGATGGGCATGGCGGATACGGCGACCGTGTTGTGGTCCCGGCATCTGAAACACGACCCTGCAGACCCCGACTGGCACGACCGCGACCGTTTCGTTTTGTCCGCAGGGCACGGCTCCATGCTGATCTATTCGCTTCTGCATCTGGCCGGCTATCCGGGGATGACTCTCGATCAGATCCGCGATTTCCGCCAGCTGGGCTCCACCACGCCGGGCCATCCCGAGTTTGGTCACACGCCGGGCGTAGAGACGACGACCGGCCCGCTGGGGCAGGGAATCTCGACGGCGGTCGGCATGGCGTTGGCCGAACGCTTGTTGAACGCGCGTTTCGGCGATGATCTGGTGGATCACCACACCTGGGTGATTGCGTCCGATGGCGATCTTCAGGAAGGCATTTCACACGAAGCGATTTCGCTGGCGGGGCATTTGAAACTCAACCGGCTGATTGTCCTCTGGGATGACAATTCCATCCAGATTGACGGGGATACCGACCTTGCAGAGAGCAGCCATACGCTCAAACGCTTTGAGGCCGCAGGTTGGACGACGGACACGGTTGATGGTCATGATATGGAGGCGGTGGATGCGGCCCTGAGCAACGCCAAGTCATCCGCAAAACCGGTCCTGATCGCGTGTAAAACCATTATCGGCTTTGGCGCGCCGACAAAGTCGGGATCTGCCTCAAGTCATGGAGCGCCCTTGGGCCGCGATGAATTGATCGGCGCCAAAAAGGCCCTCGATTGGCCCCATGGGGCCTTTGAAGTGCCGGAAGATATCCGCACGAACTGGCTTGCCGCCACCGAGGCCGGCAAAGCCGCCCGGAAAGACTGGACGGCGCGCTATGAAAGCTCGTCCCGGCGGAAAGAGTTTGATCAGGCCTTTGAAGGCGGATTGCCAGTCGAGGCGGCCAAAGCCTTGTCCGATTGGCGTTATGAGGTCGCGGCGGAAAAGCCTGACCTTGCCAGTCGGGCGGCTTCCGGCAAAACACTGGAACATATCGTGCCGGTGATGCGCGAGCTGGTGGGCGGATCGGCCGATTTGTCCGGCTCCAATAACACAAAAACCCCAAATCAGGGCGTTATCCAGGCCGATGCCTATTCCGGTCAGTACATCCATTATGGCGTTCGTGAACATGGCATGGCGGCCTGTGCCAATGGATTGTCCTTGCATGGCGGGGTGCGGCCCTATATCGGCACCTTTTTAGTGTTTGCCGATTATTGCCGGCCTTCGATTCGCCTGGCCGCGCTGATGAATCAGCCGGTCACTTACGTCTTCACGCACGATTCCATCGGGCTCGGAGAGGACGGCCCGACCCACCAGCCGGTTGAACATCTGGCGTCCTTGCGCGCGATGCCGAATTTGCGGGTTTTCCGTCCGGGCGATGCCCTGGAAGTTGCGGAATGCTGGGAGATGGCACTGGCGCACAAAACCGGGCCGAGCCTGCTTGCTCTGTCGCGTCAGAAACTGCCCTTTGTGCGCCAGGATGATGGCCGCGATAACAAGTCGGAATGGGGCGGCTATGTGCTCCGCGATGCGCCGGAGGCAAAAGCCGTTATTCTTGCCACCGGGTCAGAAGTCAGCCTGGCGGTGGAGGCTTTCGACCGGCTGGCAGAGATGCGCATTCCGGTCCGGGTCGTCTCGGTGCCCTGTCTCGATCTCTTTCTGGAGGAGGACAAAGCCTATCTTGATGAGGTTCTGCCCGAAGGCCTGCCGCGGATCGCAGTCGAAGCCGGAATCCGGCAAGGATGGGACGCGATTATCGGGCGCGAAGGCGGCTTTATCGGCATGACCGGATTCGGTGCTTCAGCGCCCGCCGAAGCGCTCTATGAGCATTTCGGCATAACCGTCGAAGCGGTGATTGAGGCTGTGAAAGCGCGGGTCTAGCCCGCTATTTCCACAATTCCGAATCCGAATAATTGATCTATCGCTTTCTGTGCGGTCTCGTCATCGGTGTTGAATACCGACCGGTCGAAGACCCCTCCATCAAGGATTTTGTCGAGACCCGGTTCCAGCGCAGCCGGGAAGGTCAACTCTCCTCCGGCAGTGATCATCACCAGCTGATCCCCATCCCCGGCCAATCGCCAGGGAATGAAGGGCCGCAGCTTGAATTTCGCCTTGGCATCATAGCGCGCCGCGCGCTTGGTGATCGCGCCCTCTGAATATGCGGGCCGGGACCGGATGAAATTGTCGATATAGATGTCCAGCGCATTATCGAGGCTGGCATGATCTGAAATCTTGCTGATCAGCTTGGCAAAATGGGCTTTGGCGGCACCCCGGTCATAGTCGGCCCGTGCAAAGCCGACCGGCAGGGTTTCACGGAATTCCTTGTGGCTCAGCGCCACTTCAGAAACCGCCTCCAGCATCAGATCGGCCCAGGTTTTGACGATCAGCCCCACCGTGATGTGCAGGCTGTCCCCTGTCCCCTGTGTTCGCGCATCATGCATCAGACCGCGCGGCACATAAGCCATTTCGCCGGCTTTCAGGACAAATTCTTCCACCAGCTCGCCGGGGATGTCGCGTTGGCTGTTAAAGCCTTCGCCGCGATAGGGCTTGTCGACCGTCTGGTCATACAGCCGCCACAGCTTTTCGCCTTCGATTTGCAATACGAAGACATCGTGATCGTCATAATGCGTCCGGAAACCCTGATTGTTCGGCGGTGTCAGATAGATGTTGGTCTGAACGTGCACGCTGAGTTCTGCTTCGAGCGCGCGGCAGAATGTTTTCAACCCGCTTTCATGCTGGTGCAGTTGCGGCAGGATCAGGGTTGCACCTTCCTGATAGAGCTTGCCGACGGCGCCGCGGTCCGCAAAACCTGATTCCAGAATGAAATCATCCCTGTTCAGTGGCGGATCTGCCCGCGCCATATCCAGGTTGTCGCCGTGCAGGTCCCGCCCGGAAAGCAAATCGTCGATCTTCGTGATCGAGAGCAGATCGCTGTAACGGTCTGGCTCATCGCGGTGAACGATCAGCGCTTTCTGCTCGAAATACCGTTCGAAAAAATCCGGCTTGAGTGATGGCCCGATTATGAAATCGAGCACATCCTCACCCCACGCAAAAGCGCTCATCTTGTTATTCTACTCCGTTCCGCCGGACTAGCAGCGCCGTCCGCGACCGACCGGATCGGCATAACTGCCGCCATCACTATCGGTGCAATTGCGCCGCCGCCGTCCGCCGCGGCCATTGCCGACCGGGTCCGCATAAGCGCCCGTATCACTGTCCGTTATACCGGAATTTCGTCCACCCCGACGTCCGCCCCGGCCGTTTCCAACCGGATCGGCATAGGACCCGCTATCGCGGTCCGTGATGCCGGAGCCGCCACCCCGGCGGCCACCGCGGCCATTGCCGACCGGGTCTGCGTAAGAGCCGGTGTCACTGTCGGTAATGCCGCTTCGGTATCCGCCGCCTCCGCGGCCATATCCGGCTGGATCCGCATAAGATCCGACGTCCGAATCCGTAACGCCGGTATAGGCGCCCGTGGTGGTGCAGCCGGTAACGGCAGCAGCCGCCGTGCCTGTCAGGCCGACGCCTGCCACCTTGGTCAGAAATGAACGCCGGCTAAGTTTGCCCTTCTTGGCCATGCCATGCCTCCAGGAATGAAAATCCCTCGCGTTTCAGATATCCTTCGCCTAACAGCGCCGGCCACGGCCCGCCGGGTCAGCATAGGTGCCCCCATCGGAATCCGTGCAACGACGGCCGCCGCGGCCATTGCCGACCGGGTCCGCATAGGATCCGGTGTCGCTGTCGGTCACACCGCTGCGGCCTCGGCCGTTGCCTACAGGATCGTTCGGATCACTGTCGGTCACGCCGCTGCGGCTACCCCGGCCATATCCAGCGCGGTCAGCATTGCTGCCGCCATCGCTATCCGTGCGGCCTGTACGTCCGTAACCGACCCGGTCCGCATAGCGGCCGGTATCAGAATCCGTATTGCCGGTATAATTCTGCGCCTGAGCGCCGCCCGTCACCACGCCAGCCGCACCGGCTGCCATGCCTGCACCCGCGACGCGGGTCAGAAAGGAACGGCGGCTTAGTTTGCCTTTTTTGGCCATGAGTTCATCTCCCCTGAACTGCCATCCGGCATAACGCCGGTAAACTCCCTCACCGAAACTGTGGCAATTCCGACCGCACGCGTCAAATGCAAATCCAAGAATTTGCAAAGAAAACAGGCAAAATGCGCCGACTTTACTTTAACTGATAATCATTCTCACAGAATTGATCGCAGAAGGCGGGAAAGGCGCGGTAAAGGTGAAGTAATGATAATCATTCTCAGAAAACCGGCGCAGCCGGGGAGTGGGCATGCGCGCAATCGCGTCTAGACTGGCGACAATGAGCGCGCCGATTCGCATTCTCGGGATTGATCCCGGCCTCCGCCATACCGGCTGGGGCGTCATTTCCGTGGACGGCTCCCGGCTCGGCCTCGTGGCAGAGGGGCGGATTTCCCCCAAAACCGATCAAGCCTTGTCAGAGCGCTTGATGGATATCCATGCCGCGCTGGAAACCTTGATCTCGCAGTATCGCCCCAACGAAGCGGCGGCAGAGGAAACCTTCATGGCCAGTAATGCTGCCAGCGCGTTGAAGCTTGGCCATGCACGGGCGGCCGCGCTGCTGGCGCCGGCCCGGGCGGGACTGCCGGTGGCGGAATATGCCGCGCGGCTGGTGAAGAAATCTGTCGTCGGCACGGGCGGCGCGGACAAGGCGCAAGTCTCAGCCATGATCGGCGTACTCCTGCCCGGATGTAAGGCAAAAGACGATGCTGCGGATGCCTTGGCGGTCGCCATTTGCCATGCCCATCATCGCAAGAGCCAGTCTCTGGGGGGTGCGGCATGATCGGCAAGCTGCGCGGTAAGGTCGACGCCATTGGCGAAAGCGAAGCCGTCATTGATGTGAACGGCGTGGGCTATCTGGTCGGAATGGCCGGGCAGACGCTCGCCCGTCTGCAACAGGGCCAGGAGGTCGAGGTCCATATCGAAACCTATGTCCGCGAAGATGCGTTTAAACTCTGGGGCTTCCTCTCGGAACGTGAACGCGCCTGGTTTGCCCAGTTGCAAACGGTCCAGGGCGTCGGTGCCAAGGCCGCTCTGGCCTTGTTGGACGCGCTGGGCGTGGACGAGCTGGAAAGCGCTGCGGCGCTCGGTGATGCCTCCGCCTTTGGAAAGGCCAAAGGCGTCGGGCCAAAACTGGCTGGACGCATCTCATCTGAATTGAAAGACAAGCCGCCGCCTACGGGCCGGGCGTTTTCGCCGGGCTTTGCGGTCGCCGCCAGTGCGGGGATCGCATCGGCCCCGGCAGAAGACGCACCTGCCGCCAACAATCAGGCCCGCGAAGATGCCGTCTCGGCGCTTCTAAATCTCGGCTATGCGGAAACGGACGCCCGCCGCGCAGCCGCCGCAGCCGCCCGCGCTAATCCAGAGGCCGAAGCCAGCGAGCTGATCCGTCTGGCGTTAAAAGAGCTGGCGAAGTGAGGGTGTGGGTCCTGATCCTGGCGCTCTTCGCCGTGCCTGCCGTCAAGGCGGACGTGACCATCCGCTTCATCGCTAATGAGGGCGTTTACATCACCAATGGCGAGACGGCTGTCTTGATCGATGCACTGGCCTGGAATTCCTATGACGGGCGCTATGCGCTCGCATCGGATGAAGCTCGCGTCGCCATGATTGCCGGTGATCCGGTCTATGAGAATGTGGTCGCGCTTTTATTCACCCATATTCATGGGGATCATTTTGATCCGGAAGGGGCGGCAGAATATCTCCTCGCCCAGTCTGACGGCACGGTCGCGGCCTCGCCGCAGATCACAAATGCCATGTTGAATGGACAGATCGAATTATCCCCACAGGACATCCAGCGCATCTTTCCAGTGGAGCTGACGGCGGACGCACCGGGACCCTGGCACCATCCGATATTTGATTTCATCGAAGGGGCTTGGATATTTCACCGCGAGGGCGTTGATAATATCACCTGGCATGTCGAGCTCGACGGCATTTCCATCCTTCATCTCGGCGATACCCAGCCACAAATCGCCGATTTTTCGGTCTGGGATGATACCGAGTTTGATGTCATCCTTTATCCCTACTGGTTTGCACAAATGCCGCCGGGACAGGCCTTTCTGGAGTCGCGGCCCGAATCCCGCGCCATCGCCTTTCATATTCCCGCCATCGCCACGCCTCTGACCATCCGGGCCGGGCTGGGCGACCGGGAATACTTCTTCCAGGAAGGCCAGGAAGTGGTGATCGAAACGCCATGATGGATGATCGCGATATCTCGCCTGAAGCGCGGCCCGAAGACGTCCGCGATAAAGCGCTGAGGCCTTTGTCTTTTGCGGAATTCGTGGGTCAGCCCGCGGCCATCGCCAATCTGAAAGTATTTGTCGAAGCGGCCAGCCGACGCGAGGAGGCGCTGGATCATGTGCTTCTTTCCGGCCCTCCGGGGCTGGGCAAAACCACGCTGGCGCAAATCGTTGCGCGCGAATTGTCGGTGAATTTCCGAGCCACTTCAGGGCCAGTGATTGCCAAGGCGGGGGATCTGGCCGCCATCCTGACCAATCTGGAACCGCGCGATGTGCTCTTCATTGACGAGATCCACCGGCTCGCTCCGGCGGTCGAGGAAATCCTCTACCCGGCGATGGAGGATTATTGCCTGGATCTGGTGATCGGGGAGGGGCCGTCGGCCCGCACGGTGCGGATCGATCTGCCGCCCTTCACGCTGGTGGGCGCCACGACGCGCGCAGGTCTCTTGGCCACGCCTCTGAGAGATCGCTTTGGCGTACCGGTTCGGCTGGAATTTTACGATACGGATGAGCTTGCCGGGATTGTCGCCCGCGCAGGCGGCAAGCTGGGCCTTTCCATGACCGAAGATGGTGCGCGTGAGATTGCGCGCCGGGCGCGGGGAACCCCGCGTGTCGCCTCCCGCCTGTTGCGCCGGGTCCGCGATTTTGTCGAAGCTGATGGCAAGAATGAAATCGACGCCAGCTCGGCCGATATCGCGCTGAAACGTCTGGAGGTCGATGAGATCGGCCTTGATAGTCTCGACCGGCGCTACCTGACCGCGCTGACCGGGCATTTTGCCGGTGGACCGGTGGGCTTGGATACGCTGGCCGCTGCGCTCGCAGAAGCGCGCGATGCGCTGGAAGATGTGGTCGAACCCTTCCTCATCCAACAAGGCTTTATCCAGCGCACACCCAGAGGCCGCGTCGCAGCGGCGCGGGCCTGGTCGCATTTGGGATTAGATGCCCCCCAAACTGCGCAAACGGGTCTGTTTGATGAGGGCAAGTAATCAGGCGGCGCGGGTGTCGGCTGCCTGATCGTCAATTGCTTCAGAGAGCCGCGTCAGTGGCAAAACCGCGGTAAAGGTTGAGCCCTGTCCGGGCGCGCTGACCGCTCGTAAATCTCCGCCCATCAGATCGCAGAGATGACGGCTGATCGACAGGCCCAGCCCCGTCCCGCCATATTGCCGCGTGGTGGACGCATCCGCCTGGGTGAAGGGTTCGAACAGCTTGTGCAGCTTGTCTGCCTGAATACCAACACCGGTGTCTGAAACATCAAATGCGATCCGTCCGTCTTCATCTCGAACTGTGAGTGTAACCGTTCCGGCCGCTGTAAACTTCACCGCGTTGGAGATCAGATTGTTCAGGACCTGACCGATCCGCATCGGGTCGCCCTCAAAGTCAAGCGTGAGGCCGTCTTCGATCTCCGCGCTCAAATGCAGGCCCTTCCTGGCGGCATTGGGTTGATGCAACTCAGTAACCTGTTCGACCACATCGCGCAGGTCAAAGGCAATGGATTCCAGCTCCAGCATCCCAGCCTCGATTTTCGACATGTCGAGTATCTCGTTGAGCAAGCGCATCAGCATCTCGCCGGATTCGTGAATGATCTCGACCTGCTGGCGTTGCGGGCCGGTCAACTCGGACATTTGCAGCAAGGAGGTCATGCCCAGCACGCCATTCATCGGCGTACGGATTTCATGGCTCATCGTGGCCAGGAATTGCGATTTCGCTTCATTGCCGGCATTGGCGGCCTTGCGGGCCGCATCCAGCCTTTTATTCACTGCTTCCATTTCCGCCTGAAACACGGCGGCAAAAGCGGCGATGGCAATGATCAAGAAGGAGAGCGTGATCGTATTCCAACGCGCTGCCTCTGCTGCATCAAATCCGGCGGGCAGGGTGGGCAAAACATCGCGGAAGGCAAACAGGCTGACGATGGAAACTATCGTGACAGCGGCGGTAACGATCCCCGCCCGGTAGCCGATCAGGAATGTCGCCAGCACCGGCAAGCCTGCCATGTAGAGCATCACCGGATTGGCCGCTCCACCAAGCGAAAGGGCCGGGACCAGAATCAGCACATAAATGAGGGCGATCACACCGGCGGAAATGGTATTGAGCCGCCCGGTCGAATGAAGAAGAAAAGGCGCAGCGACACACAGCGCCGGACCGATCAATCCCACCCAGGTCTGCAGCGGGAAGTCATTGATCATGTCCTGAAAGGAAATCAAGGCCGAAGCGGTGCCCAACAGACCCGTCGTCATCGCCAGTGCAACCAGCAAGCGCTTCCGTGCGACAAATAAAACGTCGTCCTCATGGCCACGCGGCCAGAAAATTTCATATAGGTTCGACAGGCGCATGCGGCATGATCCGGCTTGATTCGAAGACATCAGCGTATGAGTTTGTCTGCTACGAGGGAGTTAACCGGGATGATGGAGCACAGCCCGACCTGCGGTGCCTGGGGCGAGGACAAGGTCCATCGCCTGCCCGTCCGCGTCTATTACGAAGACACGGACTTTTCCGGCATCGTCTATCACGCCCGCTATCTGCATTTTTTCGAGCGTGGCCGCACGGAAAGCCTGCGGGCTCTGGGCGTGCATCATTCCGAACTTATCGAAAGCGAAGACCCGGTGGCGTTCGCTGTGAGACATATGGACATTCACTGGCTGCGCCCTGCCAGAGTGGATGAGAGCTTGATCGTTCAGACCATCTATCGGCCCCACAAAGGTCCACGGCTGAACATGGAACAATCCATTCATCGCGGTGAAGAAACCCTGTGCAAGGCGACGGTCGAGGCCGTCATCATCGACCCGGCCGGCCGGCCGCGCCGCCCGCCGAAATGGATGATCGACGTCTGGACGCCCGTGCTGCAGCCGGCATCTGAATAGCAGCAAGCCCCAAAATCTGCCTCATTCTGACGGTTATTTAACGCGCGTCTCGCGTGCATTGGCTTGACGCAGCCGTGCCACTTCGATTGGAAGCATCCGATTAACGCTTATCGGCGAGAACGGGCGGCACTGCCCGCCCCCGACGGAAAGGACCCGAGTATGGAAACCGGCATGATCGATGTGGCCCCAGTGGTTCAGGAATTCAGTTTCGTTGATTTATTCCTGCTCGCCGATTGGGTCGTGAAAAGCGTGATGATTGTGCTGGTTCTGATGTCCATCTGGTCCTGGGCCATCGCGGTCGACAAATGGCTCAGCTTCCGGTCGGCACGGTCCAAGGGCAAGCATTTCGAAGAGGCCTTCTGGTCTGGCCGCGATCTGGACTCGCTTGCTAATGAATATGGCAAGCGTCCGCGTGACGCATTCAGCCGCGTATTTGCGGCGGGCTTGCGCGAATGGAAAGGCCGAAATGCGGGCGACCGCGTAGCCAAAGCCGCCAGCGCCGAATCCGCGCGGGAGCTGTCCAAGATGGAAGGCGGGCTTGGAATGCTGGCCACGATTGGCTCCTCGGCACCCTTTATCGGCCTGTTCGGCACGGTCTGGGGAATCATGAATGCCTTCCGCGCCATTGCCGCCCAGCAGGACACCAGCCTGGCCGTTGTCGCACCGGGTATCGCCGAAGCGCTGTTCGCGACCGCGCTGGGGCTGCTCGCCGCCATCCCGGCTGTGATGTTCTTCAACGCACTAACCGCCAACCTGTCAGGTTATGCCGCAAAGCTGGAAGCTTTCGTGGACGAATTGTCCGCCCTCGCTGACCGGGAAGAGGGGTAGGATATGGCCGGGTCCGTCGCCAATAAAGGAACGCGCGGCCGCTGGAAGCCGCAAGCCGAAATCAATGTTACCCCCTTTGTGGATGTGATGCTGGTTCTGCTCATCGTTTTCATGATCACCGCGCCGCTGCTGACAGTGGGTGTGGAAGTCGAGTTACCGGAAACAGAGGCCAGCTCATTGCCCGCAGACGAGGAACCGCTGACGATTACGGTGGGCCTGAATGGCGAGATTTTCCTGCAGGAAACGGAAATCGAGATCGAGCAATTGATTCCGCGGCTCGAGGCGATCGCCGGTGCTGGCTATGAGGGCCGTATCTTTATCCGCGCCGATGAAAACGCGAATTACGGAACCGTTGCGCGGGTGATGGCGCGGGTGTCCAACGCCGGTTACACAAATCTTGGCCTCGTACATCAGCCGCTGAACGACTAGCTGGCCGGATGCGCGCGTTTCTCGTCTTTCTGGTTTCGCTTCTGGGCCACGCCGGGCTGGTTGTGGCCGGATTGCTGTATTTTCCCGAATCGACGCGCCAGTTTGCTACCAGCCAGATTGTGCCTCTTGAGCTGATTACCGAAATCCAGGAAATTACAAATCTTCCTGAGGAAGAGGTGGAAGAAGAGCCTGTTCTGGAGGAAGCTCCGCCCGAGCCGGAACCGGAAGAGACGCCGCCACCGCCCGATCCCGAACCCGAGGTCGAACTCGACGCTGAACCGGATGTTGCTCCTGTTGACGAGGCAGAGCCCGAGGCGACACCTGCGCCCTCCGAAACGGCGCAGCCAGAGGAAGAAACCCCTCAACGCCCGGTTCGCTCTCGCCGGGAAGATTCTCTCGACTCCCTGCTGGCCGATCTTGCCAGCACGGTCGAGGAAGAACGGGGGTCTTCTTCCAGCCGCGATGACCGTCCAGCCCAGGCATCCTATGAAGCCCTTGGTATTACTCTGGCGGACTCCATCCGCTCACAAGCTCAGCGCTGCTATCGCAGCTCGGTAGATGCCCCCAATCCGGAACAGTTAATTGTGCTGGTGCGGGTCCGCCTCAACAGAGATGGTACGCTGGATGGCCAGCCTGATGTTTTGAATCGTGACACGATCGAAGGTTCGGGCAACCGATTCTGGCGTGTGGCGAGAGACCGGTCGGTCGCCGCGATCATCGATTGTGCCCCTTATCGCCTGCCTGCCGAATACTTTTCAATTTGGCGCCGCATAGATGTCACGTTTCGAAGTGATAACTGATTTGAACCCATCCGGAATTCCTGGAGTATACTTGTTTTCATGACCCAGCCGATCCGACTTTTCGCCGCCCTGATCCTGTTCGTCCTGCCGTCCGCCGCCTGGGCACAGGAGCCCTTGCAGGTGGACATATCCCGTGGCCATCTGGACCCGACGCCCATTGCCATACCGGACTTCATTGAAACGGTGGGTGGCACGCGGGGGGCAGATATCGCGGCTGTCGTCGCAGCGGATCTGGAAAGCTCCGGCCTGTTTTCGACTGTCGATGAACGCGCCTTTATTGAAGACATTTCCGATTTCAATCTGAGACCGCGCTTTCAGGACTGGCGGGTGATCAATGTCGACGCGCTGTTGATCGGGCAGGTTACCCGTCAATCGGATGGCCGTCTTCTGGTCGGATTCCGCTTGTGGGACACACGCCTGCAAGAACAAATGGTCGGATTGCAATTTGTCAGCGCGCCGGAAAACTGGCGGCGTGTTGCCCATCGGGTTGCGGATGCGGTGTATGAGCGTCTGACCGGTGAAAGCGGATATTTCGACACCCGCGTCATCTATGTGTCTGAAGGCACGGGCCCGCGCGGAGAACCCATGCGCCGCCTCGCGGTCATGGATCAGGACGGGGCCAACCCGTCCTTTCTGACCGACCGGTCCTACTGGTCGCTCCTGCCCAACTATTCCCCCAGCGCACAGCAGATCACCTATGTCTCCTTCCTCGACGGTCAGGCCACAACTTATGTCTACGATCTGGAGAGTGGACGCCAGGAAGCGCTATTTGCCTCCGGTGGAGCCGGTCTGGCGCGGATCGATCCGGATGGTCAGTCCCTTTCGGCGCGATTTTCGCCCGACGGGGATCAGCTGGCTGTCTCGATCGAATTGCAGGCCGGACATGACATTCACCTGTTTGATCTGCGCTCGCGCAGCCTGCGCCGCTTGACCGAACATCCCGCCGACGATGTCGAACCCAGCTTCTCACCGGACGGCAACCGGATCGTGTTTTCGTCCGGCCGCAGCGGCGGGTCGCAGCTTTATGTGATGGACGCCAATGGGGGCAATGTGCAGCGGATTTCCTTCGGAGAGGGACGCTATACTGCGCCGGTCTGGTCTCCGCGCGGCGATTTGATTGCATTTGTCAAACAGCATCAGGGGCAGTTCTCGCTCGGCGTCGTCGATGCGGACGGGTCGGGGGAAGAACGAATTCTGTATCAGGGCTATTATGTTGACACGCCCGCCTGGTCGCCAAATGGCCGGGTCATTCTGTTCACACGGGGCGATCGCGGACGCGATGGCACCCAGTATGAAATCTGGAGTATTGACCTGGCCGGGTTCAATCTTCGGCGTATGCCAATCACGGGTCAGTCCTCCGATCCGGCATGGTCGCCCTTGATTGAATAGGGGTTTCAGGACTAGCGTGTGAGACTTGTGGGATGCTTTTGCGCTTTAAAACGTGCCCAGCAGTCACGAAAGCGGCGTAATTGTGTGTACTTAGGTGGAGGTTCCGGGGGCTGGATAGACCCGGGGAAGAAGGGATAGCACACCAATGAAACTCAGAATTCTTGTGATGGCCGGCCTGTCTGCCGTTTTGGCAGCCTGCGCCTCAACGCCGCCGGAAACGACAACGACACAGACGCCGAACGAGCCGCCGCGCACGACGCGGACAACGCCGCCGCCGGTCGTGGATCAAGGTCCCGTGCCCGGCACGGAAGCTCATTTTGTGGCGACCGCTGGCGACCGGGTTTTCTACGATCTTGACCGGTCGACACTGACCGCGGCGGGCCGCGAGACGCTGCGCCGCCAGGCGGATTGGCTGAACGCCTATCCGGGCGTCCGCATTCTTATCGCCGGTAATTGCGATGAACGCGGCACGCGGGAGTACAATCTCGCACTGGGCGCACGGCGCGCGAATGCGGCACGCGATTATCTGGTCAGCCTCGGAGTCTCGCCTTCGCGGATCGACACCGTGTCCTATGGCCGCGAGCGTCCGACCTGCCGCGAGTCGAATGAGCGTTGCTGGTCTTTGAACCGCAATGCGACGACTATGATAACCGGCGGCGCGACGGGTTAGTTCCGGCCGCAGGTTCTGGAAAACGCCCGTAGCAAGCTGGCTGCGGGCGTTTTTCTTTGTTAATCGCCGCGCCGTATTTTTGCCGCCTCGACACGCTAGGCCCGCTGGATAACTGGCCGAAAAGGGATAATCCGACCCATGATCCGCTATCTTGTGCCCCTCATTCTTGTTGTTGCCTTCGCCATGCCCGCCGATGCGCAGTCGCGCCGTGAACTCGGCCGCAGGCTGGATGCTGTTGAAGCGCGCCTGGCGGAAATGGAAGCGCAGCGCATCGCCCAGACCGATCAATTTTTGCAGCGGATCGCTGATCTTGAATTCCAGCTTCAGGAATCGACGGGGCGAGTTGAACGCCTTGAATTTTCCAACCGGCAACTGACCGAAGAGGTCTCGGAAAACGAGGACGAAATTGACCGTCTGCGCCGGGAGCTGGCCGATTTGCGCCGCCGCAGCGCAATGCCGGACATGGAGGCATCCGGCCTGGATAGCGCCTCGCCTGGCATGACCGGCGCGTCGGGAGAGCCGGGCACCGGCAGTGGCGATGCCGGCCCGCGTAATCTCACCGGTCGCGAATTCGCAGTGACCGATGCCGATGATCCCTTCGCCGAGGAACGCGCCAATGCGACCCGTCCGCTCGGGGCCGCCACGGCCTCCGCTTCAGATCGCGCCCCGGTGATGAGCGCCAATCAGGCCTATGGCCAGGCGCGCGCCAAATTGCTCGATGGCGATTTCGCCGGCGCACAGGAAGATTTTGCCAATTTCATTTCCGACTATCCGGAAGACGGGTTGATAGACGAAGCCTGGTTCTGGCTGGGCGAGACGCATTTCGTGCAGGGCGAATATTCCTCTGCCGCCGAAGCTTATATCGCCTCGCTTCGTGAGCAGCGCGACGGACCGGTTGCACCCGACGCGCTGGTGCGTCTGGCCTCCTCGCTCGGAGCGCTGGGCCGGAATGACGAGGCCTGCTCGACCCTTGCACGGTTTTCCCGCGAGTTTCCGTCTGCAGGGCCCAATGCCCGCGCCCGGGCAGAGCGGGAATCCTTGCGGGCAGGTTGCCGATAACCGGCTCGGGTTTTCATCCGGAACTCATTCATCACCGCCTGAAGAATAGCGAGGGCGAAATCTTTCTGCTGGGTTTTTCTGGCGGAGGCGATTCGCTCGCTTTGCTGTGTTTATCTGCTGATTGGGCCCAAAAGTCCGGGTCCGCGGTCCGGCCCGTAATCATTGATCACGCCTTGCGGCCCGAAAGCGGCGAAGAGGCCCGATGGGCAGCCGCCCGCGCCAAAAATCTGGGACTTGAGCCGCTTATCGTAAAATGGACGGGCGGAAAACCATCAGCGGGCGTGCAGGCAGCAGCCCGGGATTTCCGTTTGAAGACCTTTGCCCGGCTGGCCCGCGAGCTTGGGGCCGCAACCGTCCTTCTGGGCCATACGCTGGAGGATCAGGCCGAGACGGTTTGGCGGCGTATACTTTCCGGCGGCGGTTGGCATGCCCTCGCGGGAATGACGGAAACAGCGCCTCTGCCAGTTTGGCCAGAGGGAAGGGGATTGACCATCATCCGGCCCTTGCTGGGCTTGCGGCGAGCGGCGCTTCGCAGTTGGCTTGAAGCGAGAGGGGAAACATGGATCGACGACCCGACCAATGAAAACACGGCTTTTGCCCGTGTGCGGGACCGGCTGACGCTATCCCGGCTGGAATCTGCCGGATTCGACCGCCGCCGGCTGTGCGCGCTGGCTGCGCAACTTCAATCCCGTCAGACGACAATCGCCAAACAGGCTCTGCGCTGGATCGAAACAGGGTGTGCGTTTCATGGCTGGGGCGGCATTCGCATTGATTCCAGTACCAGCCCGCCTGTAGAGGCGATGGACGCCATGCGATCTGCGGTCACAGGCTGGCCCGCCAGCGACAGGCCTGCCGCGCAACTCCTGTGTTCAGCCCTGCAAGCCCGGCAGGCGGCCACTGCGGGAGGTGCGGCCCTGACCTTTTTCAAGGGAATCGCCTGGCTGATCCGCGATCCGGGTGCGGTGTCAGGCCGTGCGGATGGGACCGCCTCTCCCCCCGCACGGGTTCAAATCGGCACGCAAGCCGTCTGGGATGGCCGGTTTCTGGTTCACAATCTTTCACAAGATATCCGTCCGCTTGCTTTGTCCGGATCCGAAATTCCGGGTGCGGAATTAATGACCGGCATTCCGGCACTGGCCCGGCCTGGCTTGCCGACGGTATGGAAAGCGTCCCGTTTTGAAGGGGTTGCAGGTTTGACCGCGCAATCCGCTGAGGGTCACTGGCTGGCGAGGGAGTTGATTGTCCGCAATCTCTTCGGTGCCACCGGGCCCGGAGCGCTGCAGATCAAACTGCGCGGCGATTTGGCCCAAGGCTCGCATTAGCTTGCAATATACCCCATATCAGGGGTTCAACCGCGTTCAAACGACGGAATCGAAGATGAATATTCGCAATTTGATGATCTGGGCCATCATGATCCTCCTCCTGGTGGCGCTTTTTAACCTCCTGCAGCCTTCGCAGCCCGCGACCAGCGCGCGCGAGGTCAGTTATTCAAACTTCCTGCAACAGGTCGAAGCCGATCAGATCAACCGCGTAACCATTGATGGCAGCGTGATCGTCGGCGACCGTCAGGATGGCGGCGGAACCGTCCGGGCCAACTTCCCGGAAAACGATTCCGAGCTTTATGAAATCCTCCGGGCCAATGAAGTCGACGTCACCAATGCACCCGCAGAAAGCGGCTTTAACTTCTTCAGCATTCTGCTGGGCTGGTTCCCTTTCCTGCTGCTGATCGGTGTGTGGATTTATTTCATGCGTCAGATGCAGGGCGGTGGCCGTGGTGGCGCGATGGGCTTTGGTAAATCCAAGGCGCGCCTTCTGACCGAGAAACAGGGCCGTGTGACCTTTGACGATGTCGCCGGCATTGATGAAGCCAAGGAAGAGCTTCAGGAAATCGTGGAATTCCTGAAAGATCCGTCGAAGTTTCAGCGCCTGGGCGGCAAAATCCCCAAAGGTGCGCTGCTGATCGGCCCGCCGGGAACCGGTAAAACCCTGACCGCGCGTGCCGTGGCGGGTGAAGCCAATGTGCCCTTCTTCACCATCTCCGGTTCGGACTTTGTGGAAATGTTCGTTGGTGTGGGTGCATCCCGCGTCCGTGACATGTTCGAACAGGCCAAGAAGAACGCACCGTGCATCATCTTCATTGATGAGATCGATGCAGTCGGTCGCTCGCGTGGCGCTGGTCTGGGCGGCGGGAATGACGAGCGCGAGCAGACACTCAACCAGCTACTGGTGGAAATGGACGGGTTTGAAGCCAATGAAGGCATTATCCTGATTGCCGCGACCAACCGTCCCGACGTGCTGGACCCGGCGCTGTTGCGTCCCGGGCGTTTCGACCGGCAAGTCGTGGTGCCCAATCCGGACATCATCGGCCGCGAGAAAATCCTTAAAGTGCACATGCGCAATGTGCCGATTGCCGACAATGTGGACGCTAAAGTCATCGCGCGCGGGACGCCGGGCTTTTCAGGTGCGGACCTCGCCAATCTTGTAAATGAAGCCGCCTTGCTGGCCGCCCGCCGTAACAAGCGCATGGTTTCCATGCAGGAGTTCGAGGACGCCAAAGACAAGGTAATGATGGGTCCGGAGCGCCGCTCCATGGTCATGTCAGACAAGGAAAAAGAGCTGACCGCCTATCACGAGTCCGGCCACGCCATTGTCGCGCTGAACGTGCCCGCGGCAGACCCCGTTCACAAGGCGACGATTATTCCGCGCGGACGGGCGCTGGGCATGGTCATGCAGCTGCCGGAAAACGACAAGCTGTCGATGACGCATGAGGAAATGACGTCCCGCCTCGCCATTATGATGGGGGGCCGCGTTGCCGAGGAAATGAAGTTCGGTAAGGAGAAAGTCACTTCAGGGGCCGCGTCTGACATTCAACAGGCGACACGCCTGGCGCGCGCCATGGTCACACGCTGGGGCTTCTCTGAAGATCTCGGCCCTGTCGATTATGGCGATGATCAGGGCGAGGTGTTCCTGGGTCAGCAATTGGTGCAATCCAAATCGGTCTCGGGTCAGACGGCTCGCAAGATCGAGGAAGAAGTGAAAACCCTGGTTCAGACCGGCATGGATGAGGCCCGCAAGATCCTCACCAAGCACAAGAAGGACTGGGAAGCCCTGTCCGAAGGTCTGCTGGAATATGAAACGCTCAGCGGTGCTGAAATCCTCGAATTGCTGAAAGGCAATCCGCCGGACCGCACGCCGCACGAACCGCCGCCCTCCGACGAACCGCCTTCGGGTGCCGTTCCCGTTACGGATGACGAAGACGAGGCGGATGACAAGGGCGCTGAACCCTCCGGAGGCCCAGCGCCTCAAGGGGCGTAAGTCCTGAGCCCTTTGTCTGACCTGACCGAGGCCAGCCGCCAACGCGGTTGGCCTTGTGTCATGGGCATCGTCAACGTGACGCCCGACAGCTTCTCTGATGGCGGGCGGTTCAACGAGACGGATGCCGCGATTGATCACGCGCTGAAGCTGGCGCGCGAAGGTGCCGACATTCTGGATATTGGCGGCGAGTCGACACGCCCCGGGGCCAACCGGGTAGAAGAAGCGGACGAGCTGGCGCGCGTCATTCCCGTCATCAAGGGCGTGCGACGTCATACCGATGCCGCCATCTCCATTGATACAATGAAGCCGGTTGTCGCCGCCGCCGCCATCGAAGCCGGCGCGAGCATATGGAATGATGTAAATGCGCTGCGCGCGCCCGGTGCCAAGGCGCTAGCCGCTGAGCTGGGCTGTGGCGTGATCCTGATGCACATGCAGGGCGAGCCGCGAACCATGCAGCAAAACCCGCAATATCAGGACGTCGTGGCAGAGGTTGGAACCTGGCTTTCGCGCCGGGCGGAAGCGGTCATTCAGGCTGGTGTGGATCGCTCAAATATCTGGCTGGATCCAGGCATCGGGTTTGGAAAAATGCTGCAACACAATTTGCAATTATTGCGCAGCATAAAGGGCCTCACAAAGCTTGGATTTCCCTTGCTGGTCGGAGCTTCCCGCAAACGATTCATCGAGATGATTGATGCGGGCTCACAGGCGGGCGACCGTCTGGGCGGGTCGCTTTTTGCTGCGCTTTATGCTGCGCAGCAAAGCGCAGCATGCTTACGTGTTCATGATGTCCGAGAAACGGTTCAAGCGTTAAAAGTGATGGCGGCGGTTAACGCGGCAGGGTGACGTTTGACGTCTCCAGCGTCACAAGCCGCAAGGACAGCTCGTCGCCTTTGACAAGATTGACGCCGTCGACCTGACCCAGCTCACGCAGGGCGAGCCCGTCCATCGCTTCGAGAAAGGCCGCCTGTTCCGCAGCATCGACCGCAGCAATTCCGCAGTCGGGGTTAAACATCAAATGCGCAGCAGCGCCCGCACCATCGGTAAGCGCGACAGTGGTTCCCAGATGAAAGACATTGCTGGGCTCGCGGTAGCCGGCTGTGGCGGCGGGATATATCTCGCATCCGTCGAGCTGTGCCACCAGGCGCGCCATGCGATCAGAGGGCCAGGCTTCATTCACGCTCGGGATCGCAAATCCGAAAGCCAGCGCATATTGCAGTGCCGCCAACCCCGCCACGGGCAGAAGCCGATCAAGACGGGGCTTAAGGGCAAACCAGATAAGTGCGGCGATCGTCACCAAGCCAGCGATCCCGGCGGCAATCGGCAGGGTGAGATCATCCGATCCCAGCTCCATCGCGCCATAGAGGGGGACCGCGGCGATCGCCAGCCCGGCAATCACGGCCAGCCCGATCCATGCAAAATGCAGGGCCTTGGCTTTCCCGCCCTTCAGGATATCCCCGATCTGCATCAAACCGGCGGCCGCCAGAAGGGCGATGGCCGGATAAACCGGCAGCACATAATGTGGCAGCTTGGTCTGCACCATTTCGAAAACCACGAAAGTCGGGACAATCCAGACGATCAGGTAACGCACTTCCGGCTTTGCCCGCAAAGCCCAGGCGGCCAGAATGGCCAGGCCGATCAGGGCCGAACCCGGCCAGAACATCGCCGGCGATAGAAGAGAATGATACAGGAAGGGTCCGCCATGGCTGTCATCGGCCTCGCCGACCTTTCCGAACAGCGCATGGCCCACCGATTCCTGCAGGAAGCCCCAATCCGTTGCTAGATTGATGGCGATCAGCCAGGGCAGGGCCAGGGCGGACAAAGCGATCAGGCCCTTGATCCAGTGGAACTTTGCCAGCACGGACCGTGTGTCCGCATTGCGGATCAGATCAAAAACGAAGGCGCCTGCGAGGCCACCCATCAGCGCCGGAATGCCACCGGGAAGGAAAGTCACGCCGGCCAGATTAAGGAGTTCCAGCACGGTCGCGACTGCGATCAGCCCCCAGAAATAGCGGGCATAGTGTTTCAGGATAAAATAGCCGATGATCGTCAGGGCCGAAACCAGGGTGATGATCGGTCCCTTGATCATGATCGCTGCGCCGCTGGCCGCCCAGAACAGCAAGGGCCAACCGATGAATTTCAGGCGCTCACCGGCTTCTGCCCGCAACAGCATCATCATCAGGCCGATTTGCGCGAGCACACCGGTCGCCAGCAACATGGCGTCGGTCTTGGCGGTGCGGGCCTCGACCTGCAGCATGATCGCTGCGGCCATCATGACCCCCGCAGCCAGCCCGGCCTGCGGTCCGAAAAAACGGGCACCCAGCCAGGCCGTACCGAAGACCGCAATGAGCGCGCCCAGCAAGGACGGAATTCGAAAGGCCCAGATGCCGGCCTCAGGCCCGCCAAAGGGGGAAGTGGTGATCACCTGCATCCAGTAAATGCCGGCGGGTTTCACATGCCGGGGCGCATCCTGAAAGCGGATATCGACATAATCGCCGGTTTCCATCATCTGGGTGGCGGCTTGCGAATAACGCGCTTCATCCCGGTCCATGACCGGCATGGAGGAAATGCCGGACCCCAGCGTGATGACGGCCAGCACGGCCAGCGCGATCCAGGCCCGCGGCGTCATACCCCAACGGGTTTCGCCCGCAAACAACCAATCGGTCAGCTTTTGCATCACTCATCACCCTTGGGAGTAAACAGCAAATCCCGTGAAGGAATATGCGTGCGCCGCATCAGCCAGTTCACGCCCATAAGATCAAAAAACCCGGCCACGCCGCGGCCCAGATTGGTGTATTTCGTTTCGCCCGATATCCGCGCGCGGTTCACCACATCCACATAGATCTGATCGAAGCCCAGATGCCGCGTCAGCGGCGGCAAATAGCGATGTAGAGAGTCAAAGAAGGGCAGGGCCAGAAACAGATCGCGCGGAAGGGTTTTTAGCCCGCAGGCCGTATCCGGGCACTCATCGCGCAACATGGCGCGGCGTATGCCATTGCCAATCTTCGAGGCCCATTTGCGGTTGGCCCCATCGGTGCGGTTGGTGCGGCACCCGCAGACCAGCGCCGGGGCCTCCAAAGACGTCAGATCAATCTCGGCGGCCATATCCACGACCGAGCGCGGATCATCCTGGCCATCGCCATCCATGGTCGCCACCCACAGCGTATCCGCAGCCAGAAATCCGGTGCGTAAGGCCGCGCTTTTACCCGCGCGATCAGGATGTTGAATCGCCGTCAGCTGCGGATATTGCGCATCCAGCGCGGCCAGTTTTTCCCAGGTTTCGTCGGTCGAGCCATCCTCCACCGCGATTATGTGGAAGGCTTCAAACGCTGAGGAAAACACTTCCACCGCCTCGGCGATGACCGAGTCGATATTGCCCGCTTCATTGTGAACCGGAATCACGATGGAGAGTTTGCCAGACTGCATGTCCGCCCGCTTCAAGACTGCCCGGGTTGGATAGCGTGTTTTGTGTCGCGGCGATACTGCCGCGTTTCAGCCCGTCTCAGCTTGAGGAAGCGTCCTGCACATAGAGCGCTTCAAGCTTTGCCACCACCGGGTTGCGGATGATGTCGGGCACGGTGAAATGAATGATGCGGGCGAAGTCCTCGCGCTCGACCATCTTGAGGAGATGTTCAAAGCCGGACTGGCCATCATTGCGCAGTTCGCAATGGTTCGGATCGCCGATCAACACCATGCGTGAATTTTCCCCCAGGCGCGACACCGCCATCCGTGTGCGGCGCACATTCATGTTCTGCGCTTCATCTATGATGAGGAAGGCATCCGCAAAATTTCGTCCTTGCAAACGGCCCACCGGGGTGACTTCCAGCCGGCGCCGTTGTTGGAGACGGCGGACTTCTTCCGGCCCGATAAGATCATTCAGCTCATCTTCTATGCCGGCAAAACCTTCATCATAGACCCGGTCCAGCCGGAGTTCCGGCGTCATGGTCTGGCCTTCTTCGATCACATTGGGCCGGGCGACAATCATGTGCCGGATTTTCCCGGTATCGAGCAGGCTCAACCCGGCCGCCAGCGCCAGATGGGTTTTGCCGGTACCGGTCGGCCCGGAGGCGATGATGATGGGTTCAGTCCCTTCGAGCAGGGCTTCGATATAGGCGTGTTGCAACACCGAAAGAGGGCGCACAGGTTTGGGTAAGCCGGGCAGGCGCAAGACCAGGTCGCGCTTAAGCGCATCGTTGATCACGGCTTTCAGCGAGCTGGCATCCAGACCCTCATGCGTACCTGAAGCTCGCCAGTGATCAACGATTTGTTCCAACCAGCGCTGCATCACCAGAACGGCGGGTGCATCGCCATGGATTTCTACCCCTTGAGACACGGCCTTCAATGAAAGCTGATAGGGCGAAAGCGCGGCGTGGGCGGCGTGCACGACATCCCGCGACTGGCGCAGCTGAGACGCCAGTGTTTCAGGTGCGTCCACCTTTACACATCGCGCGTGAGCCGTATCCCGCTTTATCGCGCTCTGAGCTGAGTCAGGCATCGCCAACCCCCATAAACCATATTTCCGTTAGGGGATTATGCCGGGCGGGCATGAAAACGGGGTTAAGCGTGCAAAGTCGCGGGCTCTATGAGGCAGCCGCTATGCATATCTCCAGATCGCTTTGATAGTCGCACAGATTTTCAATCAACAACGACACACTGGCTTGAAGGTTGGAATAGCGAACACCTAGCTCCCCGACATAGACTTGCAGGTCTCCTCTGAGAGTGGGATGAGACCGGATCAACTGAGCGGTAAGCCGGATATCGTCAGCGGGTAAGTCAAGCTCGCAATCCCGTCGCAACCCATCGATTTGCCCGGTCGCATCGAGGGTATCACCGCATTGCTCATTGATAGCCGTTTGAATGCGGTATGGCACGGTTCGGCGAATACTATCACGCAAAGCCGAGCCGCGAACATAACCTGCAATGAAAGCGCGATAATCGAACATGTAATTCGCAACGGCGCGGTTGGCTAATTCCCGATCCGGAATCAGCCGGAGATTTCCGGTTGCGACCAGTTCGTCATAGGCCGCCCTGAGTTGGGCTCTCCCCACATGTTGGGTGGCATTATAAATCGCGACGATGAAGTCTGAATCCTGTTGTGGGTCTTCGGAATCGAACAGATCTATGGCACGCAGTGCGTGATGGTGGACGGCGCCATAATACTCAACCTGAAAACGCCCGCGAAACGCCTCGCCATGCAGATCGTCCAACAGATCCTCTGCAAAACTTTCGCCCAGCTCGATTTCTCGTTGTTGCTGCGCCCAATTGGTGATCTGAAAGCCGATCACCACACCCGCGATGACGATGACGAATTCGAGAGTCACCGCGAACCAGTTTTGTTCGCGGATAGCGGTCGAGAGGCGGGCGAGGATCATTGGTCCGCTCCCCGCGAAGCACGAAGCTGGGCCAGCACAGCTTCGGTCGTGACGACTTGAGACTCGTGGATCGCCAGAGCTGCATACTGGTTAGAGACCCAGAAACGCAGTTGGCGGTTCAGGGCCTCGTCCCGCATTAGCGCGATAGACAGCTCCGCGAGAATTTCAGCCTCGGTAGCGGGTGGCTCACAGTCGATAAGACGCTGGTAGCGGCCTGCTTCGGACGCATAGCACGTCTCCCAGATATAGGTTTGGATATCCATGGGGATGACGCCGCGAACCGTCTCACGATAGGCTGGCAACTCATTCAAGATGCGCGCAAAACCTGTATTGCTGTAATAGGCAGAAAGCTCGCCGCGCAATTCCAGATCTCGCAACAGGCGAAGATCGCCTGTTGCCACCATTTCACGATAGGTCGCATCCACGGGCTCGGCGCCACCCGCCTGGCTGGCGTTGAAGTAGGCGACAATGACGTGCCAATCGCTGGGCGGCATCTCCTGCCCGCTGGCATAGCGCAAGGCTTCCTCACCCAGAGCCCGCACCGAGGCCCTGAAGTCGCGTGCTTCCAGGAACCGCGTCTCGTTGGTTTCAAGATCTGCTGCCAGCCGATCGAGATAAAGTTCTGCGCGCGCTGTTTCGGCGCGATTTTCCGCCCATCCCGTGATGGCGAATCCAATCACCACGCCGGAAACAACAACGAAAAATTCCAGCACAACGGCGAACCAGTTCTGTTCGCGGATGGCCTTGGAGAGTCGGGCGAGGATCATTCGGCGGCCTCGCCGTGATCTATCCCCAGCGCCGCGTCCACAGCCGCATGAAGTTCGGCCAAGCGCTGATCCGTCGCATGAACCGCCGTTTCAACGTAGAAATAATAACGCGAGGTATTGTCGGCATACTGGTTGAGGAAGGCCAGGTCCGAGCGCATGGCGTCGAGATTGCACCGCGCAGAATTGTCAAACATCGGGTTCCAGTTTTCAGGCACGTCCGCCGCCACATACGTGATGGCCTCCGCGGACAGGGCCGGGAGGCTGTGGAATCCACGGGTCATCTGATCGACAAGGTCGGCCGTCCTTTCGAACCGCTGCAGTTGATTTGTGAGCGCAATCCGCACCGCGGCATCGTCGATCAGGCGGATTGCACCCGTCGCCTCCAACTCATCGAGCATAGGCAGAACCTGTGGTGGCAGGGCAAGAATGTGAGACCTGACCAGCGCACTGCACTCCTCTCGGGTCAGGGGTCGGTCCGCAGCGTCCGTGTCCAGCAGAAGCGGCGACAGCGCGCGCAAAGTGTCCAGCATTTCAATAGGCTGAACCAATTCCCGCCAGTCTTCGCGGACCATTTCAACATCAAGGATTTCATCGTGTAGGCGGGCCATGAGATCAGCGGCTTCCGCGCGTTCCTGCCGCTCGCCATTCCACGCCGTGATCTGGAAACCAATCACCACACCGGCGATGACGATGAAAAATTCCACGATGACTGCGAACCAGTCCTGTTCGCGGATAGCGGTGCTGATGCGATTTAAGATCATGTCCCCATAACTCCCCATCTCCGACGCTAGCAGGGCCTGCGCAAAAAAGGAAAGGGGAATAGGGGCAGGGCTTTACCGGGAAAAGGCGGAGGCGGTTTCCCGCCTCCACCCAATCCGATTAAGCCGCCGCGAGCGCCGCCAGGCGCGCATAGAGCCCATCACCCTGAGCGGCGAGTTCGTCATGCGTGCCCTGTTCCACAATCCGGCCACGGTCAAAGACGAGGATTCGGTCGGCATTGCGGATCGTCGACAGGCGGTGGGCGATGACAATGGTCGTCTTGCCTGCTGTGGCGCTTTCCAGTGCCTGTTGCACATCCCGCTCGGTCTCATTGTCGAGGCTGGAGGTCGCCTCGTCAAAGATCAGGACCGGGGCATCCGACAGGATTGCCCGGGCAATCGCCACGCGCTGACGTTCTCCGCCGGACAGTTTCACACCGCGCTCGCCGACCAGGGTTTGATAGCCCTGTGGCAGACGCGTGATGAAGTCATGCGCATTCGCCCGTTTAGCCGCGGCCGCGATCGCCTCTTGTGAGGCATCTGGTTTGGCGTAAGCGATGTTCTCGGCAATCGTTCGGTGAAACAGGGCCGGGTCCTGCGGCACCAGCGCCACCGCGCTACGCAAGGAGGCCTGGGTGACCTCGCGGACATCCTGCCCGTCCAGCCGCACGGCCCCGTCCTGCACATCGTACAGACGTTGCACCAGCTTCACGAAGGTCGATTTGCCAGAACCCGTGGGCCCCACCAGAGCCACCTGCTCGCCCGGGTCTATGCGCAGCGAAAAGTCTTCGTAAAGCCGCTTGGCCTGGTTTTCATAGGCAAAGCCGACCCCATCAAACACGATCTCGCCCGCACCGCGGACAAAGTCTGGCGCATCTTTCGCATCGGAGATCTGGACCGGCTGGGCGTCATACCCGGCAATGTCCTGGATCTCGTCCAGCCCGCGCTGCACGTTCTGCACCTCCTCGCCAAATCGGCGCATATAGCCGGCCATGGTCAGAAACGCCGTGATGGCGAAGACCACATCGCCCGGCGTGGCCTGACCCGCCATCCACATCTGGATCAGCAAGCCGGTCAGGCCGGCCTGCAACGCCAGAATGGCGATAATCTGGATCAGCCATGTGTTCACAAAACGAAACCAGGTCTTGCGGGTTTCCCGCCGCCAGTTTTCCGCCAGATCGGTGAAGCGGCCATCCTCGCGGGATTCTGCGCCAAAGCTTTTCACCGTGGCGATACCGCCAATGGAATCCGCCACGGCGCCGCCCAGCTCGGAATCGACCGCGTTGGAGCGGATGTTCTGGGGCCGGATGTAGCTGTTGGCGGCCCACACGGTGGCCGCCACAAACAAGGTCGTGACCGACAACGAGAACAGGCCGACCATCCACCACTGACTCAACATGTAAAAGCCCAGCCCGTACATCACGGCGATGGACGGGATCAGGCCAAACCAGGTGGTCGCCGTAATCGTGTCATAGGCCCACATGCCGCGCGTCACTTTGCGA
The DNA here is from genome assembly GCF_965228115.1 of Hyphobacterium sp. Lineage (GTDB taxonomy): Bacteria > Pseudomonadota > Alphaproteobacteria > Caulobacterales > Maricaulaceae > Hyphobacterium. The sequence continues at coordinate 2,362,457 of NZ_OZ245794.1, forward strand.
ACGACGGAACCGGCAAACGTGTTGGCATGCCAGTCGAGCGAGAAGCGCTGAACCTTGGCAAAGCTCTCCGCGACCATGTCTTTCATGTTCGAGGAGGAAAACCGGATCTCAAACCGCACCGCGATTTGCCGGAGGATATTGACGGTGATCGCCAGGCCCAGAAACACGGCATAGGTCGACCAGTGGCCGCCTTCACCCGTATTCAAGGCATCGATCAGCGCGCCCGCAGCAATAGGAACGAACACGTCGGCAATCGTGGCCAACATGGTAAAACCAACGAGGGCGGCAAAAAACCAGGGACGCCGCCGCCATTGCTTGATCAAAAAGCGGACCACGGAAAGATTGGATAAAACGCGAGGAGCGCGGGGTGCGGAATGGGTCATCGGACTTACGGGCGCAAAGCCGCCCGCCTCATACAGATTCGAATGTCACAGAAGGGGTGGATCGCGAGGGGTCACCGGTGGTCCGCATTGCCTGGCAATGAGGAAATAGGCCGGGAAAAGGCGATCGATCAGCCGCCTTTATAGTCGAATCTTATGCATGGGTCCTGGATGCTCCACTTGTTTTCGGGAGGCGGCTCTTACATCTCCTATCGGGTGAGGGCCACAGAAAAATGTCCTGCCGGGTCGCCTTGAGGACGAAAGCGCGGCATCAATGTCACACTGCGAGTGGGGAGAAAGACACAGAAATGGGCGAAGCCAAGGGACGTGTGTTGATTATTGCCGGATCAGATTCCGGCGGCGGAGCCGGCATTCAGGCCGATATCAAAACCGTCACCGCGCTGGGCGGTTATGCAGCTACGGCTGTCACCGCGATCACGGTTCAGAACACAAAGGGCGTGACCGGAATTCATCCCATCCCGCTGGACATCATCGAAGCGCAGGCGCGCGCCGTGCTGGCGGATATCGGCGCTGACGTCATCAAGACCGGCATGCTGGGCGATGCAGAACTGGCCGGGCTGATCGTGCGTCTGCTGAACGATTATCCGGATATTCCGCTGGTGCTCGATCCGGTCATGGTGGCAACCTCGGGGGATGTGCTGGTCGATGACACGGCCTTCACGGCGATCCGCGATCAGCTTGTCCCGCGCGCGGCCCTGGTGACCCCCAACGCGCCCGAAGCCGAAAAGCTGACGGGCCTTCCAAACGCCTCGCTGGAAGATCAGAAACGGGCCGGTCGGGCCCTGCTGGAAACCGGTGCAGAGGCCGCTCTGGTCAAGGGCGGGCATCTGGACGGTCAAACCATCCACGACGTGCTGGTGACGGCTGACACAATCACCGTGTTTGAAAGCGAACGGCAGGACACGCGTAACACGCATGGCACCGGCTGCACGCTGGCCTCAGGAATTGCCGCCGGGTTGGCAAACGGGATCGGTCTGCCGGACGCCGTCGATCGCGCCAGCCGCTATCTGTCTGAAGCGATCCGCACGGCACCGGGTCTGGGTTCCGGCCACGGGCCGGTCAACCACGCCTGGCGGTCAGGCGGTTAGCGTTTTCGCGACAGGGCGATCCCGGCCAGGATGATCACCAGCCCCAGATACGCATTCCACGAAATCACTTCCCCAAAGGCCAGCCCGGTAAACAGCGCAACAATCGGCACCAGATAATTCACCAGGGCCATGAACCCCGCCCCGGCGCGGGCAATCAGGCCGACATAAATCACCGTGGCCAGCGCGGTCGGTCCGAGGCTCAGCCAGGCCAGTGCGCTCCATCCGGCAAGCGTCGCCGGTAAGTCGTTCACCGAAAGTTGCCACAGGCCAAAAGGCGCGCCGAGAATGGACGAACAAATCAGCGCGCCGGACGCCAGTACCAGAGGATGCGTCTGCGGGGTCTTGCGCGTCAGAATGACGTTCAGCGCATAGGAAAAGCGGCGGCCAGAACGGCAAGCTGGGCCAGAAATGTCGGCCCCCCAAGCCCGGCCAGTGCCGCTGGCCCGATCAACACCACCGCGCCGGCGAAGCCAACAAAAAACCCTGCCAGCTTCCAGCCGGTCATTTTCTCTTCAGTGAAGAAATGCGCCAGCGCCACTGTCGTCAGCGGCATGACGGCCAACAGGATACCCGCCAGCGCCGACGGTATCTGCGTCTGGCCCAACGGAATCAGGAAAAACGGCAGGGCATTGCCGAAAAATCCCAGCAGGACAAAGCTGATCCATCGCCGGTCACTCAAAGGCGGCAGACGGTAACCGCGTGCATACGCAAAAGCGGTGACAATGACCGCGGCAATCGTCAGCCGGGTGAAGGACAGGGCGGCAGGTGGCAGGCTGTCCAGCGACCACTCGATGAAAATAAAAGCCGTTCCCCATAGCACGGCAAGTGACAGCAAGATCGCCCAGTCGCGCGTGCCGGGGGTTGAGGGCGGGCTCATGCGAGCTCGGCCCTTAGAGCGTCGGCAAATCGGTCGATATCGGCCTGGTCATTGTAAAGATGTGGCGTCACCCGCAGCCGGTCGCCGCGCTGTGAAACAGAAACGCCGCGTGCTGCCAGGCGGCCGGCAAGATCCGCGGGCGCGTCATCCGGCAGAGCCAGGCAAAGATAGTGCGGGGCCCGATCCGGTGTGTCGCACCGGGCACCAAGAGAACGCACCGCCTCTTCAATCGCGTGGGTCCGCGCGGACAATCCGGCCAGCAGATCATCGCCCAGACCGTTTAACCAGCGCAGCGAGGTCAATGCCGGCCTGACTAGTTGAAAGGCCGAGCGCTCGCCCATGTCGAAGCGGCGCGCGCCCTCCTTATAGTGGTCAGCATAGTCTGCCAACCGAGTCAGATCTTCTGCGCCCTCGCGGACAATCCAGCCCGCCTCTAGCGGCTGTCCGCCTTGATGCTCCGGTGCGACGTAAAGATAGCCGAGCGTGTAGGGGCCCAGCAGCCATTTATACCCTGCAGCAACGGCATAATCCGGCCGCACCTCTGCCATCGGAAACGGCAAAGCCCCTAGAGACTGGGTAATATCCAGGACAAGCCGTGCACCGTGTTCATCTGCAGCTTCGCGGACGGCTTTAAGATCAACCGTTCCACCATCGGCCCAATGCACCTGAGGAATGGCGACTATGCCCGATTGGGCGCTCAATGCGCCCAGCACAGCCTCGGTCCAGCTTTCATTGGCTGAGCGGCGAACGGTTTTCACCACAGCATTGCTCGCGGCGGCCTTGTCGCGCCAGACATAGACATTCGAGGGAAATTGCGCGTCCAGCACCAGTATTTCCTGACCGGCCGCAAGCGGTAAATTCCGGGCAGCAACCGCCAAGCCGTAACTGGCGGCCGGGATCAGGGCGATATTCTTGGCCTCGGTTCTGAAGGGCTTAGCGGCCTCGCCCCGCAGCGCTTCGGGCAGATCAAAAAAGTTCTCCTGAATATTCAGCTCCCACGGGCGCTGGCGAAGATCATAGGCATTTTGGCCTTCAAGCGCGGCGTGCTTGGGCATGGGCCCCATATATGCACAGTTCAGATATGCCAGATCGCGTGGCAAATCGAAGAGCGGGCGGATCTCGGAAGTGATCATGAGGCGGGCACATGGCGCGGCGCGGCCGTCAGGTCAATTCACGCTTGCGGTTTGAACCGAAACAGTTTGCGAATTGACGCCGTCCATCCTCCGGCGTTAGGCCGGAAAAAAACCGGATCCGGCCATGACCGAACTTACAAAACCCCAGCTTCGCCCCTTTGATCCACGCTTTTCCTGCGGCCCCACCAAGAAACATCCCGGCTGGTCAGCCGATCAACTGGCCAATGGCATGTTGGGCCGCAGCCACAGGGCCTCCGGACCGCGCCAGCGCATTGTCGAAGCCTATGAACGCACCGCCGCCCTGCTGGAATGTCCGCCGGACTATAAAGTATCCATGGTCGCCGGCTCCGATACCGGCGCGATGGAAGCCGCCATGTGGTCTCTGCTCGGCCCGCGCGGCGTGGACGTCTTTGCCTGGGATGTATTCGGCGGGCGCTGGACCAAGGATGCCCGTGACGAGTTGAAGCTCGAAGATCTGCGGATTTTTGAAGCGTCGGGTGGCGAAACGCCCGATTTCAGCCAGGCCGATACGGATCGCGACACAATTTTTACCTGGAATGCGACCGCAGCCGGCGCGCGCATCCCGAACACGGACTGGATCAAGACCGACCGCAAGGGCCTGACGATCGTGGATGCCACCTCGGCCGCTTTTGCGATGGAACTGGACTGGTCGAAAATCGATGTGCTGACCTATTCCTGGCAAAAATCCATGGGCGGCGAAGCCCAGCACGGTATGATTATTCTCGGTCCGCGTGCGCTGGAACGCCTGGCCACTCATGTCCCCGCATGGCCCGTGCCGCGTATCCTTCAGCTCCACAATGCGGAACGCACCGGCGTGAATGATGTGATCTTTGACGGCAAGACACTCAACACACCCTCGCTGATGTGTTTCGAGGATTATCTGCTCGCGCTGAAATGGGCCGCAAAGGAAGGCGGGCTCTCGGCTCTGATCGCGCGGGTCGATCACAATTATGCGGCCTTGGCCGAATGGGTGAACCGCACCGGATGGATCGACTTTCTCTGCTTTGATGAATCCACACGCTCGCCGGTTTCGGTGACGTTGAAATTCGTTGAACCCGGCGTGGCGTCTTTGGATCAGGACACCCAATGGTTGCTAACGCGCAGAATGGTTTCACTGCTGGAACGCGAAAACGCGGCGCTGGACGTTAATCCGCACCCGTCCGCACCCGCTGGGCTGCGCATCTGGTGCGGCCCGACCATGGAAGCTGATGATATCACCGCGTTGGGCCCGTGGCTCGATTGGGCCTATGCAATGGCTAGACAGGATATCTAGTTTTGCGCTTTGCGGCGGCGCACATTAGGGTAAACAAATGCGCGCTGCAGGGGCGTTAGTGAGGGGTAATAATATGAAATCCAGTGTTCTTGTTCTCGCGGGCCTGTTGGCTGTTTCGGCGCCGGCGCTCGCCGATGATCATGACTTTGAAGTCCGTCTCGGCGTGACCGCCCATGATCTGGCCCGCAGCATTGAGGACGGGCCGAATGTCACCTTCGGTATTGTTGGTCCTGAGATAGAACCGTTGAGCTTCATCTGGTCGCCGCGGCCTTATGCCCATATTTCGGTCAACACGGTAGGCCTGACCAATTTTGGCGGTGTCGGCCTGGAATGGGATTTTCCGCTCTCGGATGTGATTTCTTTTCAGCCCGCTTTTGGCATTGCCTATCATGATGGCGTCAACGACATCGATCCGAATGCGCCGCCCGGGGATCCAAATCGTATCCGGCTGGCGACCACACGCGCTCTTCTGGGCGAACATGTGCTGTTTCATTCCACATTCGCCCTGAACTGGGAGCTGTCAGAGCAAATGACTGTGGCGGCTTTTTACGAGCATATCTCGCACGGCCAGATTCTGGGCAGCGGCCGCAATCAGGCGCTCGATAATGCGGGTATCCGCTTTGGTATCCGCTTCGGCGGATAGCCTTCAAATCTGTGTTTCTGGAGTTTGGGTGCGCCGCTGATCCGGGGGAGGACCAGCGGCGCGACGCAATCCGGGAGGACAGACAAAGGGACCGGGAGTCCTACTCCCCGGATTGCGTATTCGGATCGTCTTCCTGATGCACATAACGTCCGATGAACCAGTCGGTCCAGACCTCTTCAGCAGCGTCAAATTGCGTGAAATGCTGTGTCACGCTGCCATCCTCATTCAAAGTCCAGACGCCCCGGAACCCAAAGCGTTGATCATTGGCATGGTAATGGATTTCGCCTTCCAGAGCCATAGCGCCGTCGGCATCCAGACCACCGGAATAGTCAATGAAGATTCCTGAGCTCATCCAGACCTGCCGCCATTGACCGGTCAGCGGGTCATAGAAATTCATTGAAAAGCCTTCGGATCCGCTGGCACCGGACCAATGTTCTTCAATCAGGCAGCCGCCTTGGGTTTTCCGGATGGAATTGGTCCCGGCCAATGTCCCGTCTGGCGAGTAGACATTCCATTCGCCGACCCAGAAATCGAAATCGCCGCGATGCGCCATCCCGTTGCAGGAGGGCGGTGTCTGCGCGCCAGCCGCAGCCGTCAAAGCGCCAGCAAAGGCGCCGGTCATTACAAGTTTGCGGATCATGGTTTTCCCCTGCACACATGGCCCTTTGTCAATCTCAGACTAGGCTGATAGACCGCGATTGGCGTCTCACAATCGCGTGAGTCTCCGCCGGTCCTGGGAGAGCAAAATGGCCAATGTTACTGTCGTCGGCGCACAATGGGGCGATGAAGGCAAAGGCAAGATTGTCGACTGGCTGTCGCACCGGGCCGATGTCGTGGCGCGCTTTCAAGGCGGTCATAATGCAGGTCACACCCTGGTCGTGGGCGATCAGGTCTACAAGCTGTCGCTTTTCCCCTCCGGCGTGGTGCGTGGCAAGCTCTCCGTCATCGGCAATGGCGTGGTGATCGACCCCTGGGCGTTTCGCGACGAAAAGAAACGGCTGGAAGATCAGGGCGTGGCGATCACGCCGGATCTGGTGAAGGTCGCAGAAACCGCCAGCCTGATCCTGCCCGTCCACCGCGAGCTGGATGCGCTGCGCGAAAACCGCGATGATGGAATGGCCATTGGCACCACACGGCGAGGCATCGGTCCGGCCTATGAAGACAAGGTTGGACGCCGTGCCATCCGGGTTTGCGACCTGGCAGACCCAGCCAGCCTGGAAGCCAAGATCAAAGACCTCCTCCATCATCATAACGCCATCCGCCGCGGCCTCGGTCAGCCGGAAGCCGATTCCGCGAGCCTGATCGCAGAGCTCAACGACATTGCTCCGCATATCCTGCCTTACATGGCGCCCGTCTGGAGGGATTTGGAAGCCGCCTTGCTGGATGACAAGAAAATCCTGTTTGAAGGCGCACAGGGCACGATGCTGGATGTCGATCACGGCACCTACCCTTATGTCACCTCGTCCAACACAGTCGCCGGACAGGCCGCGGCCGGAACGGGGGTCGGGCCACGTCATGCCGGCTATGGGCTGGGTATTGTGAAGGCCTATACGACGCGAGTCGGTGAAGGGCCGTTTCCGACCGAACTAAAAGACGAGACGGGTCAGAAGCTGGGCGAGAAAGGCCGCGAATTTGGCGTGGTGACCGGGCGCCAGCGCCGCTGTGGCTGGTTTGATGCGGTACTGGTCCGTCAGGCCATGGTGCTCGGCGGGATTGATGGCATTGTCCTGACCAAGCTGGACGTGCTCGACGGGTTTGATGAGCTCAATATCTGCATCGCCTATGACATTGATGGCGAGCGTTATGACCGCCTGCCGCCCGAACGGGGCCTGCAGGCCCGCGCCAAACCGGTTTATGAGACCATTGAGGGCTGGAGCGAGTCCACTTTTGGTGCACGCGAATGGGGGCAATTACCGGCTGCTGCGGTGAAATATGTGCGCCGTCTGGAAGAGTTGATCGGGGTTCCGGTGGCGATGCTCTCGACCAGCCCGGAACGCGAGGATGTCATCCTCGTCACAGATCCCTTCCGGGGCTAGCTGCACCTGACTTGAATTTAATCATCCGGAAGTCTCGCGGCGTGCATCTCTTTGCTAATCGCGAGGCTGCATGATGACGAGTAAGACCACCTGCCTGCTGGATAATGCCGATTTGTCGGTTCGCCTGTCCTGGTATCAGCCCGGAGCGGTGATGACCGAACACGCCCATGATCTGGGTCAGGTATCAATTCTGCTGGCGGGCCGGTTGCGCGAAATTGCCAGAAACCACCGGGCCGACAGCTCGACGGCCTATATCGGCTTCAAGCCGTCCGGCCTGTCGCACGCCAATGTCTATGGCGAAGCGGGCGCGCTCATCCTGTCCCTGAACTTTCCTGATCAAAATTGTCCGGCCTCGCGCGGCTGGAACTGGCAGGCGGCGAGCCGTGAGGAAATCACGCTGGCCCGTCAGATTGCCGCGGAGACAGTCCCGGAAACAGAGCGCCGCCAGTTCGCGCTGGACCTGGCGGCCAGTGCGTTATCACATCAGAACACGGAGGCGATTGCCCCTGGCTGGTCGCGTCAACTGCGCGATCAGATCGAGGCGGGGGTACCGGTCGATCTCAATCGGGCCGGCCAGAACTTTGGCCTGCACCCCGCTCACATTTCGCGCGGCTTTCGCAAATGGTTCGGGGCTCCACCCAGCCTTTATGCGCTGCGTTGCCGGATGAGCCGCGCCGTGGAGGCGCTTGCGGCGGGTGAGGCGGCTGCGGATGCGGCGCTGGATGCCGGATTTGCCGATCAGAGTCATCTGATCCGCACGCTTAAACGTGAAACCGGCTTCACGCCGAAACAGCTGACCCGTCTTCTCGCGGCCTGAGGTTAAACGCGTTCAATCTGTCGGCTGCTGAACGCGGCTAAACCGGCGTCCGGGCTTCGGATTGGAGTAAAGACAATGAAGAATATTCTGGCAGCCGGACTGGCCAGCATCGCGATGATGCCATCGGCAATGGCGCAAGACATTGAAACCGCGACCTCGCGCATGAATGCCTATCTGGATCAGTTTTCCGATCTGGTCGGGCCCGGCTTTGCTGTTGTGGTCGTGACGCAAGACGACGTGTTGATGAACCGGGTCGAGGGCCTGCGCCGTGCCTCTACAGGTGCGCCGCTCACCGCAGAGACGCCGATCTATATCGCCTCGCAGACCAAGGCCTATATGGGCCTTGTGGCCGCTGCGCTGGATGAACGCGGAATACTGCCGTTGGACACGCAGCTTAATGCCTATTGGCCGGATCTGACCTGGCCGGAGGGTGTGGACGGGTCGGCCAATAAGTTGCGCGATCTGCTGACCCATGAAGTGCCCTTCAGCAATGGCGCGATCACCTTCCTGGAAGCCTATGTCATGCGCGTCGAGCCGGAGGATTATCCCGCCCTTATCGAGGCGCATTCCGAACCGCGCGAGCCGGGCTTTCAGTACGGCAATATCGGCTACAATGTTTATGGGGCCATTCTGGAAACTGTGACGGGCCGGACCTGGCAAGATTGGCTGGATGAGATCCTGTTTGATCCGCTTGAAATGGATCAGACCTCGGCCCGGACTTCGGACTTTCCCCTGGAGGACCACGCCTGGAGCCATATCTGGCAGGGTGAAGAGCTGGGTTGGCATGAGGTGCGCCCGAAAACCGATGGCATGATGCAATCAGCGGGCGGTCTGGTGACCTCTCCCGATGACATGATCACCTGGCTGCAATTACAGCTGCGCGGCGAAGCTCCGGAGGCGGGTTTGACCGCCTCCATGCTGACAATCGCCCAGACCGCCTATGCGGATACCAACCAGCTGGATGGCCGCAATGCCTATGAAATGCCCTGCCATGACTATTCGCTGGGCTGGAATATCTGCGAATTTCAGGGCTATGAAATCCACATTCATGGCGGCGGCTATACCGGCGCGCGCACCATGATGGCCTATTCGCCCGATGCCGGCGTGGGCATCGCCGCCTTTGGAAATTCAGACAACATGACGGGTTGGTGGACGCAAACGGCTGTCCGTATGTTCTTCCAGTTTCTGGCAGACGATGAAAATGCGGACCGCATGATGGCCCACCGCGAACACTTCTACCGCGAACGCACCGCGGCTCTGCTGGATCGCCGTCAGCAGCAGATCGCCGAACGCAATGCGCAGGACTATTGGGAAGGTTGGGCCTGGAGCCCGTCAGCAGACGAGCTTTTGGTCTATGCGGGTGACTACCGGCCTGAGGGCCTCGATGCACCTGTGGAAGTGTCGGTAGAAGATGGCGGCCTTCTCTTCCGGATGGGCGGCTATCATTCGCGGCTTCGTCCGGCGCGGCTTGATCTCTTCGGAGGGCAGAACCATCCCTTTGACGCCGCCGACCGGTTTGATTTTCAGCGCAATGAAGCCGGTGAGGTGGTGTCCTTCACCTGGAATAATCAGACGTTTTCGCGAATGGATTAGCGAGCGGGCCGGGCCTGCTGGCCGCGGATAGCGGCCAGCAAAGCGGGCTTCATCGCCAGCGCCGGGCGTTCGACAAGGACGCGCAACAGCCAGCCGGCGAGCACTGACAGTGGCAGCATGATCAGGAACAGCTGGCCTGACCCGATCGCCGGGATCATCGCCAGCGCCATCTGCCCGATCGGCCAGTGAAGGATGTAAATGCCGTAGGAAATATCCTCGACCTCGCGCACGACCTGGCCGGTTCTTCCGGGGATGAACACATAACCTGCCCAAAGCGTGGCATAGGCCATGGCGACCTGACCGGCGACCATGCTGGAGGGTAAATCCCTCAGGATAAATGCCCACGCGGCTAGCATCAGCGCCCAGCCGGGGGCCAGCGGAATATAATCGCGCCAGGCATACATGGCCGCGCCCACCATGAAGGCCCCACCAAAGCGCGCCGCCGCAAACACCGTGCCGCTGCCCACGCCTTCATAGGGCCAGATCAATTCAGTGATGGATAGAAGTGCTGCACCGATAAACACCGCCAGAATACCCCAGCGGCTGCGGAAAATACCCGCCACCGCAAACACGCCAGCGGCCAGATAAGCCAGCAGCTCATATCGGATGGTCCATAAAGGCCCGTCCATTTCCGGTATCGGATGACCGGAGAACACGCCGGGCAGGGTGGCTTGCGGATCGGCTTGGGACAAAATCAAGACTGGAAACAGCCAGGTTTCGCCATGCGCGAAATAATCCTGCAGCGACAGCGACGTGAAGGTCGGTCCGACCAATAGCCACAGGATCAGCATGGCGGCGATCAAGCCCGGTAAGATGCGCAAAAAGCGCGACAGCGCGTAATTCAGCATGTCATTCCCGCGCATCACGCTGGCGGCGATCATATAGCCGGACAGGATGAAAAACCCGTCCAATGCAAACTGCACCACCCCGTCGAGAAACTCCGGGAAGACCCCATGAATGGGCAGGCCCATGGGCAACATGATGGCGTGACCGCCAAGCACCAGCAGCGCAAAGGCCGTGCGGATCGCGGTGAAGTTATTCTCACGCGACTCCAGCCGCCCATGTTCGCCTGTAAACAGGTATTTGCTCAGTTTTGACACGCTCATAGCGCCGCCTCCGGCTTAACGGAGGGAGCAGCGCAATAAGAGGGCCGTGCGCCTGTGGCACGAAACCCAGCATTTTGTGATAGTATGCTCGCCTTGAACGCTTCGGATCAGGAGAACACCATGTTCGACACGGCCTCCACCACTGAGTTGTTTCTGCGGATTTTCGGTCTCTACTTCGTCGCCGCCGGGGCAGGTACTGTCATCAATCCCGGTTCCATGAACACAATCAGAACCGAGATGGAAAACAGCGCCATGCTGCGCTTCATCACCGGCTTTCTTGCGTTTGTAACGGGCGTCATAGTGCTGGCCATCCACCAGCCAGCCCAAGGCTGGACCTCGACGCTGGTGACCGCCTTCGGTTGGCTATCTTTACTGAAAGGCGTTGTCCTGTTTGTTCTGCCGTCCATCTCATTGGGTTTGATGAAGGCTGTTGCGTCAAATACCAACGTCATGCGGATCTACGCGCTTGTCATCGTGATCGTCGGGGCCGGGTTGCTTTATCTGGGTTTTGCCTAAATCGCTTGCTTGCCAGTTAACGGGCGCTTGGAGCCCGCAGATTGCTTCAACCTTGTTTTTCGGGCGCTTCGGCGGTCAAAAGTTGATGTAGCGGTTTTTGATGGGTGTTGACCCACTCACCATGCGACCCCGGCTAAATCGGACGAGACAGCGGATTAAGACGGCCGGAGCAAAAATGGGCTGCGGAATGGTATCGTTCAGCCCGTTCTTGTCGCTGAAATCAACGCAAAGTTGGCGGCACGGATTTGCGTTGTTATCTCCGCAACGCTGGCTGAGAGGTCTCCGCCAACCCAGGCCCGTATTAATCCGGCATGGGCTTCAGCAATCTGCCGGGCAACCAGTGGCGCTCGCGGCAACGTATCAGGCAATTCAGTTGCAATCATTTCGGTAAGAAGACTCATTACCCGCGACCGCATCGGGCCAGAAAAAGTATTTCGCGCCAGGGCCCGGTAGTCCCAGTAGTGTTGCATGAGGTGTTGAAGATTACCGGTGTCAGACTCTTCGCGCACCGTGTCTGCAAGAAGCTGAAGCGGCCCCTTCAGGGCTTCGACGAAAATGGCGTCTCGGCCATTGAAATGTTCGTAGAAGGTTGATCGACCGACATCGGCGATTTCGACAATATCAGCGACCCGGATTTGTTCATATGGCCGCGACAGAGCGAGTTGCGAAAATGCGCGTAAGAGGGCGTGTCGTGTGCGCCGCACGCGTCGGTCAGGAGCGGTCGATTTATCGGACAATTGTATCAATTCGTCTGCTTTCGGACTTTTTATAGCCGGTTTCTGTTCACTTCCAAGGGCGTTTCTTTTTCCTGTCAGGAATTGCCCTCGCGCCATGGAAAGGAACGCTTATGGCTATCCAGACGACCCGCTCCCCAGCCGGATTCGCTGAAATGACTCGCGCCGCCGGGCTCGTGATGGCGATTGCGTCCGGCCTATCGATCCTTTTCATGGCGCATCATCCAACCGGCATTGGCGGGCCTGGTATCAACCTGAACAATACGATTCATGCCGGCATGATGATATTTGTTGTTGTGATGCTCGCAGGTTGGACGGCTTTTACCGTGAGGCGCGGTCTGACCTATCTGAACCTCGTCGCGATCATCGCTTACGCGTTAAGCGTGCTCGGTCATCTAGGAGCAGCGCTGATTAGTGGCTTTCTCACCGAACGCCTCGCGACAGTCGTCGCCCCTGCAGACTCACGCGATCTTTTCGCGCTCACAATGGTGACCAATCGCGTCCTCGCGGAAGCCGCGATTGTGGCGGCTTCAATCGCATTCCTTTTCTGGTCGATTGATTTGTTGATCCGCTTGCCCCGCCAAATCGTTCTGGCTGGCCTGGGCCTTGTTGCAGGGGTCCTGCCAGTAACCGCGCTGCTGTTTGGCTGGCTTCAGTTGGACATTCAAGGCGCGTTTCTGATCTACGGAATGCATGCGCTTTTTACGGGCGCCGTTGGTATTCAATTGACACGGCGCAAGCTGTAACCAGCAGAGTCGAGCTGACCTGTTTTGGCTTCGCGCAAAAGGCTTGCCGGCCACCGCCGGGCCGCCTAGGCTTACAACCATCCAAGGGGTGTCCGGATCATTGGGGTCCGGGCTGAGACTTTACCCTTAACAACCGGATCCGGGTCATGCCGGCGGCGGGATGGAGAGCGCGATGACGCGTGAGGAATTTGACGACTTTTGCGGCTCGCTCGCCCATACGACCCATGTCGTGCAATGGGGCGATGCCAGCGTCTGGAAGATCGGCGGGAAAATCTTCACGGTCGGCGGCTGGAACAAGACAGAAGACGCCTTTTGCGTTTCGTTCAAAACCTCCGACATCTCGTTCGAAATCCTGTCCGAACAGCCCGGCTGCCGCCCGGCGCCTTATCTCGCCTCACGCGGCATGAAATGGATCCAGCGCACGGGCGAGGAAACACTCTCGGATGAGGATCTGAAAACCTACCTCGCCGAGAGCTATCGCATTGTCGGTACCGGTCTCACCAAAAAGCTTCGGAAAGAACTGGGGCTGACTTGAAGATCGGGTTTTTCATTTTCGAGGGTATGACCCAGCTGGATTTCACCGGCCCGCTGCAGGTATTGGGGCGAATGCCAGCCTCCGAAGTTTGCGTAATTGCGAGAACACTGGATCCTGTGGGCACGGACGGTGCCCTGACCGTTTTACCTACTCACGATATCAACACCGCGCCGGATCTCGATTTGATCTGTGTGCCCGGCGGGTTTGGAATTGCAAGCGTGGCGAAAAGTCAAATCTCGATTGAATTCATCCGCCGACAGGCTCTTCATGCCCGCTATGTCACTTCTGTCTGTACAGGCGCACTCATTCTCGGAGCAGCGGGCCTGCTGAGAGGCAAAAAAGCCACGACCCATTGGGCCTATCACGACCTTCTACCTCTATTTGGCGCTGAGCCAGTGAAGGCACGTGTTGTTCGCGATGGCAACGTGTTCACCGGCGGCGGTGTGACGGCGGGCATTGATTTTGCCCTGACCATTCTGGCGGAAGTCGCCGGTCCGGATCTTGCCAAGACAGTTCAGCTTGGACTGGAATACAATCCCGCCCCGCCATTCAATTCGGGCCATCCGGATATAGCCGATCCGGTGGCGCTGGAGGCCGCAAACAGACGTTATGCGCCCGCGCTTGCAGAAACCCGTGCCGCCTTTGAAAACTGGTCAGACCCTCGAAACTCCGGGACGAAGTGGGATCGGAAATGACAGCATCCAAACCTTTCTTTGGCATTGTTTTGGGTGCGGCGCTGGTTGGCCTTGCCGCCTGCACTGCGCCAGACGAAACCAACGCTCCACCACCAGCCGAGCCCGTCTCGCTCGATCCGGACGGTCTCCACGCGGTGCTTATCGAAGAAGCGGACACTATCGTGCCTTCGATCTGGCAGACCGGAGAGCCCGCCCCGGAAACCGCGCTGGCCTTCTGGCATGTGCCGCCCACGCTGGATGACATCATCGCCACATCGGACTGTACCGCGCTGGACGAGGTGAACACCTATGACTGCACGCTGACTTTGCGGGCCCCCAATTATGATGCCGACGAGGATGAGCGCCGCGATGTCGAAGCGCTGTTCCGGTTTAATGTCCGCGACAATGAAGACGGCACCTTCACCCTGCTCGACCCGGCCGTGCGCTGGGCGGTGCGGGATGCGGAATAACTCAAAGAAAGAAAATCAATGAACAAGCCCACCCACCAGAACGCTTTTGAAACACCGGAAGTCACCACCGGGCCGCTGCCGGGATCGCGCCGGGTGTATACAAACCCGCAAGCTGCGCCGCACCTGTCTGTCCCGCATCGCGAGATTGATTTGCACCCCACGGCGATGGAGCCGCCGGTGCGGGTCTACGACACGTCCGGGCCGTACTCCGATCCAGAGGCCAGCATTGACGTGGAACAAGGCCTGCCGCGCTGGCGCACAGCGCTGATCGAAGCGCGCGGCAGGGTGGAGGCTTATGAAAGCCGCGAGCCGACCGCGCTGGATAATGGCGGCGCGACGGGCAAATATCTGGCGCGCGAATTTCCCGTCCGCCATCGCCCGCTGAAAGCCAATGGTTCGGCCCCTGTCACCCAGATTGAATTTGCCCGTGCCGGCATTGTTACCGACGAAATGGTCTACGCTGCCGAGCGCGAGAATGTCGGCCGCCGGCAGGCATCGGAAAACGCTGCGGAAACCATCGCCGAGGCCGAAAGCTTTGGCGCGTCCATCCCGGAATTTGTGACGCCGGAATTTGTGCGTGACGAGATTGCGCGCGGCCGGGCGATCATTCCCGCCAATATCAACCATCCGGAGCTGGAGCCGATGGTGATCGGCCGGAATTTCCTGGTGAAGATCAACGCCAATATCGGTAATTCCGCTGTTGCCTCTTCGGTGGAGGAAGAGGTGGACAAGATGGTCTGGGCCATCCGCTGGGGCGGCGATACGGTGATGGACCTGTCCACGGGTAAGAACATTCACAACACGCGCGAATGGATTTTGCGCAATTCGCCCGTACCCATCGGCACCGTGCCAATCTATCAGGCGCTGGAAAAAGTTGGTGGCATTGCCGAAGACCTCACCTTCGAGATTTTCGCCGACACGCTGATCGAACAGGCCGAACAGGGCGTCGATTATTTCACTATCCATGCCGGCGTGCGCCTGCCTTACGTGCCGCTGACGGCGGATCGTGTGACGGGCATCGTCTCGCGCGGCGGGTCCATCATGGCGAAATGGTGCCTCGCGCATCACAAGGAGAGCTTCCTTTACGAGCGCTTTGACGAGATCTGCGAGATCATGCGCGCCTATGATGTTTCCTTCTCGCTGGGCGATGGCTTGCGCCCCGGCTCTATCGCCGATGCCAATGATCGCGCGCAATTTGCAGAATTGGAAACCCTGGGCGAACTCACCAAGGTGGCCTGGGACAAGGGCTGTCAGGTGATGATTGAAGGCCCCGGCCATGTCGCCATGCACAAGATCAAGGCGAATATGGATAAACAGCTCGAAACCTGTGGCGAAGCGCCCTTCTACACGCTCGGGCCGCTCACCACGGATATCGCGCCGGGCTATGACCACATAACCTCCGGCATTGGCGCGGCCATGATCGGCTGGTTCGGCACGGCCATGCTTTGCTATGTCACGCCTAAGGAACATCTCGGCCTTCCCGATCGGGATGACGTAAAAGTCGGCGTGGTGACGTACAAAATCGCTGCCCATGCCGCTGACCTCGCCAAGGGTCATCCGGCGGCCAAGCTACGCGATGATGCGCTCAGCCGCGCCCGCTTTGAGTTCCGCTGGGAAGATCAGTTCAATCTGGGGCTCGACCCGGAAACCGCCCGCGATTTCCATGACCAGACCCTGCCGAAAGAGGCGCACAAGGTCGCGCATTTCTGCTCCATGTGCGGGCCAAAGTTTTGCTCGATGAAAATCACACAGGAAATCCGGGACGAATTTGGCTCAGCGCGGGCGCCGAACCTGACCGAGGACGCAGAGATCGAGCTGGGCCTGAAAGCCAAGGCGGAAGAGTTTAACGAAAAAGGTGGGCAGATTTATCTGAGTGAAAAGGATCAAAACTGATGGATCATAACGCCGCTTTCGCCGAGCTAAAAAATCTCGTTGGTTCCTGGAAAGGAACCAACGAGGAAGGGGATCCCGTAGAGGTCGCCTTCTCTGTGACCGCCAACGGGAGCGCTGTTGTTGAAGACTGGACATTTCATAATGGGATGACGGCGCTGACCGTTTACAGCCTTGATGAAGATACGCTTCAGGCTCGGCATTATTGCCCTATCGGCAACCAGCCTCTGCTGGAGCTGAAAGGCCGGGACAATCAAGGGGCGCTTGTCTTCGAGTTTGTATCTGCACGAAACCTTCCAGATCCGAAAACCGATCATAACCGGGCATTTGATATCAGGATGACCGGAAAGGACGAAATGATCCGCAACGAGACCTATCGTGAGAATTTTGTTTCTGAGTCCAATGGCACGCGATTTAGCCGCGTTTGAGCCCGATCGAGCAGAACATATGTAACCTTCCCCTTCTTCTTAGCGAAGAGGGTTGGGAAACTCGGATAACTCAAACTTATCCCCACGCTCTAATTCCCACCTACAATGCCTCCACCTCACACCTTCATGGAGCAGCAGGCTGCAGGCCGTCTGGAGACTTGGGTGAGAGGGGGATGCCTCGAGTGGGGGGCGGTGTAACGGAACTTCTTTCTTGTTGCTCCGGGCCATCCGGCCCGTCACTCCTCGCTTAGGCGGGGCAAGCCCGCCACGCTGCGGGCGCCCAAATCTTGTTAGTATTCTGGCGCGCTTTTGGGGAGGCAATCCTGCGGAGCCTCGGGGCAAGATGGCAAAGAAAACAACTGCCCCGAGTGCTTTCAGCAAAAGTGGGCACCGGTTTTGCAGTTCGAAAGCACGATACCTAAAGTCAGATAGATGGATCCCCGGATCCCCCGATCGGCGTCGAGGACAGGCAAGTCCGGGGACCTCCGGAACCGGCCATTATGTGGAGCGCAAGTTCCAGACGGTTCGGCGGGCTGGCGGCAGTCGACTGTGCCATAAGCGGAGCCCGGACAGGCGATAAGACATCCCGCGCGGGAGGCCTCATAAGCCACCCACATACAAAGTTTTCGGCTTGCGAGATCCCTCCCGCGCGCTGCTTCTTCTGTTTCAAACCTCGCGGTGAAAACCGGCGGGGGTAATTGGCCTGGTTCGTAACAAATCTACTCGTCACCCTCCGGCTTGACCGGAGGGTCTCAACGACGAGATCGTCCGGTCAAGCCGGACGATGACGAAAGGGGGAACGGGTTCACCTTTTCAAATTGAATGGACCCTCGGGTCGAGCCCGAGGGACCCAGAAGATCAAAGGACTCTAAGCCCCATCTCCGAACATGAAGAGGAAGCCGTTGACTTCGTGTTCCACATCTTCCGGCAGCCAGAACTGGTGGTCCTGTCCGGCGGGTACGAAATAGGCATTGCCGGCCTCAATCCGGACATCGCGGCCATTGATGCGGCCATAGGCCCATCCTTCGGTCACGATAAAGAGCGACGGAAAAGGATTGGTCTGGGAATCCGGGTTTTCATTCACATGCTGGCCCGGCCGGATGTTGAAAAAGCCGCTGCGAAAGCCCGGTTGATAGTAAAACACGCCGGCATTGGCGCCATGCGTCATCCGGGTGTGATCACGTCCGAAGGGAATGATTTCCGGCTGACCGCGATTCCAGAAATGAAAGGCGGTGCCCAACAGATCATTGAGGAAGGTTTCGGTCGGTTGAAAGCCTTCCATTACATCCATATCCAGCGGTGCCGGATCAGTAGAAAACTCCTTGACCATCGAGGTCAGGCCCGACCATTGCCCGGAGTGAACGGCTTCGACGGCAGCCGCATCGCCGAAGAAATAATAGGTCGGCGTTTCTGGCATACCGTCGCGCAGGGCCGCCTGGCCCGGTTCTGCGGTGACGGTAAACCAACGGTCATCAATGCGGATACCAAAGGACTGCGCCTCGGCGACGTAAGGGTCCATCGCATAATCGGCGACGAAATCCTGAAGCAGGTCACGAACGGGATCACTCTGCGCCAACGCGCTGGTGGATATCAGGCCGGCGAAGACGGCGGCGGCCAGACATGGGCCCGAGAAAAGGTTTGAGGAATTCATGAGATCCTCCTTTTTGGTTTCAAGCGCCCCCAAGCGCTAACTAACCGATTGTTTAATTAAAAACAGGTGGGAATGGCAAGTCTTTATTTTATAACATAAAATTGATGAACGAA
Source organism: Hyphobacterium sp. (assembly GCF_965228115.1). Classification (GTDB taxonomy): domain Bacteria; phylum Pseudomonadota; class Alphaproteobacteria; order Caulobacterales; family Maricaulaceae; genus Hyphobacterium. The sequence goes on from NZ_OZ245794.1 coordinate 2,381,202, forward strand.
ATTGCATCCAAAACCGAGTGCACGCGCATCAAACAGGGTTTACCCGATCAATCGGGCTTGAGGCCCCGCGACAGGATTTCACCCATGAATTCAGCAAATTCCTCTGGATCCGGGTTGGAATAAGGCAACCGTCCATCGGCCTGCAATCCATCCCGGAAGGGTTTGGTGATCCGGAAGAACACCAGCGATCCGATCAGGGCCAGATGCACTTGATGCGGGTCGGCCTCGCGAAAAACACCCGCCAGCTGGCCGCGTTCCAGGATCATCCGCGTGGTCTGAAAGGTACGCGACAGGCTGGCCGCCGCTTCCGGCCGCATCTGTTGCTCACCGGACAGATAATCCTGCACCAACAGGCCGGGCAGATAGGGGGCCGCTTCAAATCCGCGTGCCAGCGCCCGGGCAAAGGCCGGCAGGCGGCGCTCAGGCGGGCGCGCTTCGATGGCCTCGACATCCACCCGCGCCAAAAGGCGGGTCACGCCTTCATCGAGGATGGATTGATAAAGCCCGGTCTTGGAGCCGAAATAATAGGAGACCATTGCCTTGTTCAGACCGGTCGCCTCGGCGATCATATCCAGAGAGGTGGCGGCAAAGCCCCTCTCGGCAAACAATCGCGCCCCGGCCTCCATCAAAGCAGATCGGGAGGCGGCAGCATTCCGGGACTGGCGGGCTTTACGCGGCATGGCAAAACCTTGCCGCAAGACCCCTCCCAAAACAATCATCGGAACAAGGGGGATGTGCGCGGCGTATATTCCCCTAGCATCACAACGCCGTGAAACCCTAGTATTTCCCAAACCCGCTCACTAACTAGGGCCAAGGTTAGATTTAAGGGGACGGATATGGCGAACGCCATGACATTGTCGCTTTCTCCCGAAGACGGGCTGAACCGGTATCTCTCGGAGATCCGGAAATTTCCCATGCTTGAAAAGGAAGAGGAGTTCATGCTCGCCCGGCGCTGGCAGGAGCATGACGATACCGGCGCGGCTGAAAAGCTGGTCACCTCGCACCTGCGTCTCGTGGCGAAGATCGCCATGGGCTATCGCGGCTATGGCCTGCCGATCGCGGAAGTGATTTCCGAAGGTAATGTCGGCCTGATGCAGGCGGTCAAGAAATTCGACCCGGACAAGGGCTTCCGCCTGGCGACCTATGCCATGTGGTGGATCCGCGCCTCGATCCAGGAATATGTGTTGCGATCCTGGTCGCTGGTGAAAATGGGCACCACCGCTGCTCAGAAAAAGCTGTTCTTCAACCTTCGCCGCATGAAGTCGAAAATGCAGGCGCTGGATGATGGCGATCTGACCCCGGATCAGGTGGAAGACATCGCAACCAAGCTGGGCGTAACGGATGATGATGTCATCTCGATGAACCGCCGCCTGTCCGGCCCGGATGCGTCGCTGAACGCGCCTCTGAAGGCGGCTGAAGGTGATGCCGAATGGCAGGATTGGCTGGAAGATGATGACGCCGTCAATCAGGAAGCCGAGCTGGCGGAAACCGATGAGTTCGATCAGCGCATGACGCTGCTGCAGGATGCGATGTCTGATCTCAATGATCGCGAGCGTCACATCATTCAGGAGCGCAAGCTTACCGATGAGCCCAAAACGCTCGAAGAACTGGCGGAGGTTTACGGCGTCAGCCGCGAACGTATCCGTCAGATCGAAGTGCGCGCCTTTGAAAAGCTGCAGATCGCCATGAAAAAGGCGGCCGCCGAGCAAGGCCTGATGGCCGAAGAGGCGTAAGCCTCCCTCGACAACTCAAGACGTTCAAACTAGGTCTCGCCCCAGATATGGAGCGGGACCTATGTTTTTGCGCGTAATTCTTGTTGGACTGGCCTTTGCCATCACCAGCCCGGCCTTCGGTCAGGCGTTGTCTGAGGATTATCGCCGCTTGCTCGCGGCTGCGGCGGAAAGCCAGAGCGATGAAGCGTTTGCCGAAACTGTTGATCTGATGGCACGCGTTGCCCCGGGTGGTGCGGCCTCGGTGCTGGACGCTCTGGCAGAAATCAACCCACAGCGACTGGTACTGGCAGAAAATCGTTTCATCGCGGCGGATATCGGCGTGCAACAGATGGTCGATCTGGAATTACCGCCTGCGCCGGCCAGCGAGGACGACGTCCCTATTATGCCCGAGGCGGAGGCAGACAATGGCTTTGCCTTCCTGCCACCCATTTCCGGTTGGTCAGGCCGGGTGTCTGCGGGCTTGCGGGTGGACTCCGGCAATTCCGATCAACAGGATTATTCGCTGGGGCTCGATGTTGAGCGCGATCTCGCCGAATGGGGTTTCACCGGCAGCATTGATTATGCCTATTCCGAATCCGGTGGCGCCACCTCCCGCGATCAGCTGGGAATTGATGCGCGCGGCGAACGCTCTCTGGGCGATCGCTGGAGTCTTTTCCTCGGCGGAGAGTTTGATCAGGATCAGCTTTCCAGCTTTGACTATACCGCTTTCCTGAGCGCTGGCGCGGCCTACCGGCCGGCCTTGCCGGAAGACAAGGAATGGGTCCTCCGCGCCGGTCCGGGTATCCGCTATCTGGTGCCGGTGGTGGGTCAATCGGAAAGCCAGTTTGCGCTGGATCTGGGATCAGAATTCGGTTGGCAGATCACCGAAACCAGCCGTTTTACGTCAGATACAACCGTGTTGATTGCGGAATCGGCTCGCGCTGAACAGACCTTCGCCTTCATCACGGCGCTCAGCGAAGCCTGGGCAGTGGAAGCCTCTTGGCGCTACATCCACGAATTTGAACCGCTCCCCGGTTTTGAGGAGGGCGATTCGCGCTTTGATATTTCGATTGTCCGGGAGTTCTAGCTACGCCTATTCCGGCTTTTCGTGGATCAGCCCGAACAAAAGGCAGAACTGTGCGGCGACATAGCTGATCCAGACGGCTGGCCCGCGCCAGGCGGGATCGTAATTCTGGAACAGATTAAGCGCGATCAGCGTATCAGAACCGACAAACAGCAAGGCACCGATCACCGCCAACCAACGCGCTTTTGAGAGCGCAGCCAGCACGGCCATGACGACGATGATGCCGTTATAGGCGGTGGCCGGGATAGCCAGGTCGCCCATGCCGGGCTGCATCCATAACAGGATGACCACCCCGGCAATGGCAATGATTGCGGCAAGGACATAGCCGGTCAGGCCACGAAGGCCCCGCATCCGGATCACCCGCAGGAAAATCCAGCCATAAAGGATGTGCGCCGCCCCAAAGGCGAGAATACCCAGCGTCATTCGGGCAGGTTCTAGTGCGAGCATGGCATCGCCGACCGCTGAGGCTGCCAGCGCCAGCGCCAGCAGAAAGGCTTGCCGACGGGCCGCATAGATGGCCAGAAAGACAATCCCGGAGGCTTTTAGAGCCACCCGCGGATAGCCCTCAACCGGCAATCCGAACTGCGTCAGCAAATAGCCGAGGGCCAACACTGCGGCCCCGCCCAGAAATAGATATCCCCGCCCGTCAGCCTGCATGCATTATTCCGCCTTGGGTCCGGCCGGAGCAAAGGGGTTGGTGCCGCCACCGGCAAGGCCACTGCCTGGATCGCCACCTATACCCGGCTTGACCGGACCGGGTCCACCGGAGGGCCGCCTCGTCTGGCCCAAACGGCCAGACAGGAAGTCCTCATAATAGGGAACCCATTCGTCCGAGCGGGCGGCAATGTATATGTAGGGGCCGTTCGGGTTGCGCCGGAAATTGGAGTCGGTGGCAACGATGAAATACTCATTGCCCTCGCGGATCATAAAGGGCGAACCGCTATCCCCGCGTGTTGTATCGCATTCATGTGCCATCGTATTATCGGGATAGATCGTGATCATACGGCAGCGTTCATTGCCAGACAGATGCTCACCCGTATCGTGGCTATAGCCGGCCTGGTAGATGTCGGCATTCAGCGCAGCACGATTGCCTGCTTCATTGACCAGCGCGCGTATTCCGACAAAGCCCAGCTCGTCTCCTAGCCGGCGATCGATGCGGAGCAGCGCCCAGTCCGTTCCATCAATTTCATCCGTCGAAGCATAGCGTTCCGCATTCCAGCCCGGCGACATGAAATGGTCCGTGATCCGCGCCGTTCGGGGCCCGCCGGGCAAACCATAGCCGGTTTCAAATCGGCCGGAATGGTTCACGCCGTTGCTCCCGGCTATGCAGTGGCCCGCGGTGACCAGCACGTCCGGTCCAATCAGGGTTGCGGTACAGGCTCCACCGCTGTCGAGGTGGATTTGGCCCACCACGACCCAGGGAAAGATCGACGTGTCCATGAAAACGCGATCGTCGAACCCGAAATAATGGTCGAATATCGTCAGCGGGCGTTCGCGGCCCAGGCAATCCGCCCGGTCCGTGCGCCGGGCACAGCTGCCATTGCCACCATGCGCGCGCTCCTGGCAAACACCATCGAAGGCCGTCTCACAGCTATCCGTCTGGAAGCGGAGCGCAACAATATCGCCGCAATCTGTCGAGTCGGTGCCTTGCACACATGCGCCTGTGCCCAGGCCGGGTTCATCGCATTCATTGTCGTTCGCCCAACGGCAGCTATCGTCCTCTGCGCCCGTCAGAATGCGCCAGCAGTCGGAATAATCGGTGTTCTCGCGGCAGGCTCCGGTGCCATAGCGCGGATCATCGCATTCATTGTCATTGGCCCACCGGCAGCTGTCATCGCCCCGGAATTCTGCGGGAACGGGCTGGGTGGTTTGACCGCCCATACCGGGCTTTACCTGAACAATCCGGAGCCAGCGGCTAATTTCATCGGACGACAGGTGTGGGTCCGCCTCATCCGCCAACCCCGTTGCGCTGAACGGAATGAAAAGAAAGGCTATCATCGCAAAGATGCGCATCGAATATCCCCTGATCTTGCCTGTCCCTGCACGGCTTGAGCCTAACGGCCCAATCGACACCGGTCTATGACCCAAAAACGGCGAGCGTATGTCTTTGCAGGTTTCCTGAACCGGCCGTTCAACTTCGATACAGCTTAACTCCGCTAAGCCCCGACCTGCGAATGGGACGTCGCATCTGGAGATTCGAAGATGAACAACATTGCGAAAATTCTGTCCGCTGCGGGGTTCCTGTCGCTCGCTGCTTTTGCTGCACCCGAAGCCAGTGCAGGGACCTGGCATCTGAATGCCGCCTCCTGCCCGGATCTGCGGGAAGACCGGCGCGATTCCCGGTACAATGAAGGCCGGTGGGACCGCCGCGAAGACCGCCGTGACCGCCGCGTCATCGAATGTCCACCGCGTTCCTGGACCTATGTTCCTGACCGTTGGGAACGTCATCGCGGCTTTGAGCGGGGTTCCGGCGCGCGCCGCGGAACACCCGGTATTGTCTACACCAATCGTTATGGCGACTTTTTCCGCGTGAACCGCCGCGGCCGGCAGATCCCGATTGATGTAGTTGTTCACTACGGTCGCGGACATGGCTGGTATGACCGTCCGCATCGGGGACGCGGATACCGCTACGGGTCGCGCCCGCGCCACTACCGCTACTAGAGGCGAATTTCGCCTTGAAGATAAAGGGCAGCCCGTCCGCTTAACTGGACGCGGCTGTCCCTTGATTCAACCGTGAGGGCCCCGGGGCGCGGCCCGATCTGGCGGGCTGTCAGCCGTTTCCGCCCGAACTTATCCGCCCAATACGGCGTAAGTGTACAATGGGCTGAGCCGGTGACAGGGTCTTCCGCAACGCCTGACGCGGGGGCAAAAAACCGCGAGACGAAATCTGCGGTCTCGCCGCGCGCCGTAGCAATCACATTGATATTGGCTCTGGCAATCAGACCGAAATCCGGTGTCATGCCGGCAATGGCGTTTTCGTCTTCAAACACCAGCATCTGATACCCGGCGCCGTGAACGCGCTCGACATTCAGAGCTTCCACGGGCGATCCCGCGCCGAGGGCGTCGACCACCGCAGGATTCGCGATTGCCGGCTCAAAACCGACTTTCGGTAGGTCCATTTTGAATTGGTCACTGCCAGAGTGTGAGACTCGCAATTCGCCGGAGCGAGTTGAAAAACGGGCGGTTTCGCCCTGAACCAATTCTTGCGCGAACACCCAGGCCCCGGAGGCAAAAGTGGCATGCCCGCACAGATCGACTTCCACAGCGGGGGTGAACCAGCGCAGCTGCCAGTGATCGTGGCCATCGGCAACCAAAAACGCTGTCTCCGAGAGATTGTTCGAAGCAGCGACCCCTAGAAGCTGATCATCAGGCAGAAATTTATCGAGCATACAAACGCCTGCCGGATTGCCGGTAAAAGGTGTTTCTCCATCGGAAAAGGCGTGAACTTCAGCGTAGGGAAGGGTAGTCATCGGTCTAATTATTCCGGTTTGATATAAATAATGGCGGTTTGGCCCGAAGCTAATTCGACCTCGCTCCGATCGGGGTCGACTTCATAGGCGTCGGCTGTCTCGAACTCGGCCCGGGTCAAGAAATAAACATGGCCGTCAATCGTATCAGTTGGATCGTCCGACCTAACGGCAATGGTGTGAACCGCCTTGCCGCTGGTGGCGATTACATCCGGATCGGTAATCTGAAAAGGCTCCAGACGATAACCCGCCAATTTGTCGGCATGGCCGTCGAGAAGACGCCCGAAGAGCTCGGTCTGAACGCGTTCCAACTGAAGTGTACCATAGGCAAAGACCGCAATATCGGCCGGATCCGCCACGATCAGACCTCGTCGCAGAGGTCGCGGGACCGGCGAACGGCATCCGCTTCGGCAATCGTGTCCTCATCCGGGGCCAGCCGGCGGATCAGCGCAATCCCCGTGGCACTGCCCAGATCGACATCACCGCCGTCCCCGATGGTGATTTCGATATCACCGTCGATCTCGGTGTCATTGCGGGTGAATACATTATCAGTGTTGCCGCTGAAGACTGCGAGCGACATGTAGCCGCCCCAATCGGCAGCCCGGACGCGCACCGGACCATTGGAAACGTCTAACAGGCAAATGGAATATAATAGGTCTGGCGAAGGCCTTACGACACGCCGGCTGTTTTCATCGGTTGGGGGCACGTGCGCGATCTGGTTGGTCGCAGCCCCGATACTCGCAAGCCGATCCATGGCGGTGTTCATGGCAAGCCGTGGCAGATACCAGACGGTGGCGGCGTGAACCGCTGCGGCAGCAACAAGGAAGGCAAGGAGATACCGGATCATGCGCCGCCCTCCTGGCATCCCAGCCGGACAATATTCGGCGCTACCAGAATATCTTCTGGGGTGTTCAGCACGTCTTCGCTGGCATTGTAGAGACGGAAGAGGAGATCAAACTCACCGGCATAGCGGCTGGAAATCCAGAAAGAACCATCCCCCGGATTCTCCGCCTGAATGGTCGCGCGCCACAGGCCGTCCTCGTCGACGGGCAGGCGGGAGGCATCAGCAGAATGGGCGTCATCGGTGTTCTGGGCGAGAAAATAATCGCTGGCATAAAGCGTCACCGACCACCAGCGAGCCGCCGGGGCTTCGCCTTCGATGACATAGGCGCAGTTTTCACTCAGCTGCGCGCCGTCATCATCAACATTCCGCAGATAATAGGTCGCTTCTTCGCGCCGCAGTCCCAGCAATCCCCGCCGGGCAACATAGGCGCGGGTGTAAGGATCAGCAGCGTCTGAACCGATTGCCGCATCGCTGCGCCAATCGTCAACTTCGATGGCCTGAAAAAGACCGGGTGGGTCCAGCGGCGTCCAGCCGGACAGCCAGAGTGCGGAGGTCAAACCGGTGACCGCACCGAGGAGAAGGGTGACAATCCAGCGGATCAAAACGCCCAGCCTTCTTCTTCCCAGGGCCAGGTCCGGGCACTGTAATCGGGATAATCCAGTTCGATTTCCGGAGCGCTGGCGTCCAGCTGTTCGGCCAGTTCCGGTGTCAGGTTCGAGCCGAGTTCGAACAAGGCATCGCGGACAGTTTCGCGCGCTTGCGTATACAGATTTGACCGGTCCTGGCGCATGCGGTTTCGCTGGGCATCAATAGCGGCCTCGACGGTCTGGAATTCGGTCACAAGACGCGTTGACTCGTCGTCCTGACCGGCGCGGTCATAGTGCTCATCCATTGCTTCGCGCCAATTCTGCATTTCGAGATAGGCGAGAGACAAACGCGCCCCCTCGCGCGCCTCCCACTCATTGATCTGATCGACCAGGCGGGCATAGGTCCTGGAGTTTTCAACCACGCCGCCGGCGGGCCGCGTAAAGGCCATGCGCTGGAAGTAGCGGACAACATCAGCATGATCGCGTGAATAGGCGGTGTGCCATGTGTGCATGGTATCGCGGTTCACCAGGCCAATGTCCGGATCAATGATCAAGACAGTGGGCGTGCCATAAATGGTGTAAGCGCCCATATCCCGCAAAAGCGGCAGATGCCGGTGCCGCCAGCCGACATCAACCCAGACCAGCTCATAGTTCTCTGTGAGGAGGGTCTGCATGTCTTCCTGAGCGAAATGGTTCGCCAGCCCGCGGCTGTCATGACACCAGTTGGCACCGAAAACGATCAAGGTGCGGATGTTGTTCACGGCTGCGCGCGCGAGCGCCGCGTTGACCTCAGCGCGCGCGTCAGCCTCATCGGAGAACGGGCGTGGATGATTGTCATCGGCATGTGCGGAAAAAACGAGCAGGAAGAAAGGAAGAAAAAGACGCAACATGGACATCTCGACTGGTTTTACCTCGCAGTATGAAAGCGCCCCCGTCCGGCTTTGTCGAGTTGGATTGACCGCCTCAAGACTTTTCGATCTGTCGCCGCGATAAAAACAAGACAAGCCCGGTCAGGCTGAACACAGCTGCCATCACAAAAGGCGCACCCGCAAAACGCACGCCCAACTCACCGCTTTCGAACACGGAAAACAGCTGAGTGTAGATGAGCGGGCTGATCACCAGGATCGTGCCGTTCAAGGCCGCCAGCCCGCCCTGCAGCTCGCCCTGCGCGTTAGAGGCCACCCGCTCGGTCATGATTTTCTGCATCGCAGGTCCGAAAATGCTGCTGATAAGGGCCAGGTTGAGAATGAGATAGATCTGCCAGCCCGCCGTTGCGGTGGCAACGACGGTCAGCGTGGTGATCTGGCACGCGATGGACACCCAGATGGCGCGTCGTTCGCCGAGGTGTTTTAGCAGGAAAGGCACCATCACGATCTGACTGACCGCGAAGATGACACCGTAATAGGCGAGGGATATCCCCACCTGGCTTTCGGTCCAGCCAAATTTTGCCATCAGCGCATAGGTCCAGATCGCCGGATACACAAAGCCCGCCAGATTGACGAAGAAGAAGATAACAACCGTGGTGCCCAACCCCTCGATCCGGAACAGGCGCAAGAGGGTTCCAAACGGGTTGGCACGCCGCCAGGAAAAAGCCCGCCGGTTTTCATCGGTCAGGGATTCCCGCATGGCAAAATAGCCGAACACCGCATTGATGCCGGCAAAAGCGGCAGCGGCGAAAAACGGCGCCCGCGGGCTCAGCTCTCCCAGCAAGCCGCCGATGGCCGGGCCAATGACGAAGCCAACCCCCATCGCCGCACCAATCCAGCCAAAGCGCTGGGCGCGGTTCTCGGAGGGGGTGATGTCAGTGACATAAGCGGTCGCCGTGGCGTAAGTCGCCGCAAAAATGCCCGACAGCAGACGCGCGCCGAAAAACACCCAAAGGGCATGGGCCAGCCCCATCAGCAGGAAATCCGCCGCAAGCGCGGCCAGTGACATCAGCAGAACGGGGCGCCGGCCAAACCGGTCTGACAATCCGCCCAGCACGGGTGAGCAGAAGAACTGAGCCATCGCGAAAATAAAGGTCGCCAACCCACCCCAGGCGGCGGCCGGGCCGAGGCCTTGTCCGGTCAGCTCCATCAAAAGGGCGGGCAGCACCGGAATGATCAGGGCGAAGGCCAGAGCATCAATCAGCACCGTGGCGATTATGAAAGCCATGGCGGCGGTGCCGCCCGGCTTCTTGACGGCCCCGGTCGGCCGTTCGGCAATATCCATGCTTTACCCTGCCCCTTCCGCCGGGCGGTGCCGCTTGACACCCGCAGACCGACCCCCTAGCGACAGGCTGACACTACGCGGCGGAGGCATTGAGGCCAAGCATGGATGCGGAACTGACCCCGATTGCGCGCAATTGCCCGAATTGCGGAGCGGATCAGCCGAAAGATCTCGGCCTTGGACGGGATCCCTGGGTGATCGGCGAGTGTGGCCAGTGCGGTTTTGCCTATCTGACGGCAGCGGCGTCCTACGAAGACCTCTCGGAGCTGTATTCCTGGGAAAAAGCCATCGTCGCCGAAGCCAAGCGCCGCAAGCAAAAACAGCCCATCGTGCAATGGCTGGATCAGAAAACGCGATGGCGTCTGCACATGTTTCCGCGTCCGGAGACCAAGACCTTCCTGGAAAAACTCGTTCCAGGGGGCAATATCGTCGATATCGGATGCGGCAATGGCAAGGTCGGGCTGGCGCTGCCGGACCGGTACACGCCCTATGGCGTTGAAATTTCTAAGTCTCTGGCCGCTGAAGCTGACGCGGAATTTAGAAAGCGCGGCGGGTTTTGCGTCCACGCGCCGTCGGCAGAAGGCTTGGGTCAGTTCGAGCCCAACCTGTTCGATGGCGCGATGTTGAACTCCTACCTCGAGCATGAGGCCAAGCCTCTGCCGGTCCTGGAAGCGCTGGCCCGTGTCATGAAGCCATCCGGTGTTGCGATTATCAAAGTGCCCAATTTCGGCTCCTGGAATGCGGCGGTCATGAAGTCTGGCTGGTGCGGCATCCGTCTGCCTGATCATGTGAATTATTTTACACCGCAATCGCTGGCCAACATGGCGGCAAAGGCGGGTTTTGCGTCTGATTTTCCGGGGTCTGCCAACCTGCCAACGAATGATAATTTCTGGGCATTTCTCCGGCGCGAGGCAGCCTAGGTTTTTGGAAAGTGAGGGGACAGAAAACCTCTCACGCGTTAGAGCGTCTCCAGAAACTTCTCCAGACGCTGCATGTCCGTGGGCAAGTCCGAGGTAAAATGCAGGGCCTCGCCGGTGATCGGGTGTTTGAAGCCCAGCTCATAGGCATGAAGCGCCTGACGCCGGAAGTCCTTGAAGGCGCGGCCATCATCCAGCTCTTTGAGCTTCTGCGCCCGCCCGCGCCCATAGGTGGGGTCACCCAGCAGCGGAGCTGCGATATGCGCCATATGCACGCGGATCTGGTGGGTGCGGCCGGTTTCCAGACGGCATTCCACCTTGGAGGCCAGCGACCGGCCGAGCATCGCCCCGCCCTCACGGCCATAGGTCGCCAGCGTCTTGTAATTGGTGATCGCCAGCTTGCCGGCCAGGCTGTGCGGATCGTTCACCACCGCCATTTTCTTGCGGTCCTGATCCGACCGGGCAATGCGGGTCTTGATCCGGCCTTCGCGCGGTTCCGGAGACGAGCGGGTAAAGGCGATATAGGCGCGTTCAACGGAGTGCTCGGCAAACTGTTCGGCGAGGCCATTATGCGTCTGATCATCCTTGGCGGCGACCAGCAGCCCGGACGTATCCTTGTCCAGCCGGTGGACAATACCGGGGCGCTCCACCCCGCCAATACCCGACAGCGAGCCCGCGCAATGATGCAGCAGGGCATGCACCAGTGTGCCGGTCCAGTTGCCGGCGGCCGGGTGCACCGCCATGGCGTGCGGCTTGTTGACGATGATCAGATGATCATCCTCGAACACCACATCCAGAGGAATGTCTTCAGGGGTTGGGTCAGCCGCAACGGGCGCCGGAACGGTCAGTACATATTCTGCACCGAGAATGGTCTTGTGCGCCGGATTGGACATTACCTCACCATTGCAGGTGAGGTTTTCACCCTCGATCAACGCCTTCAGGCGCGAGCGCGAATACTCGTCAATCTCGTCTGCCAGCCAGCGGTCCAGCCGCAGGCCTTTTTGTTCGGCAATGAGGGTGATCGGGGCGGTCATGTCAGCGGGTTAGCTGAACTTGTCCGCCCCGTCACGCTCTCAGGGTAGGAGGACGTCGACTGATACAGCGACTAGGTGCCCGTATTGCGTACATCAAGCATCCAGCTTAATCATCCCATGCCCGCTATTCCGGCGGGTGTGGAGATTTTATGTTCACCATTGCGGGAAACCGCTGACCCCATAGCATGGGTCTTTGAAAAGGTTCGCAGCGATTGAAATTTCGTTCGCTGCGTTTTTTGGCTGCCTGCAGCTTTCGCACTCCGTCAGCCTCTCCGCCCTTCGGGGCCAAAAAGGTATAGAACATTGAATATCAGACCTACCAGCGCTGGAGATATTCCAGCGCTGCAAACCGTACTGGATGAAACGGAATTGTTTCCAGGCGAATTTCTGGCCGGCATGTTGTCCGGATTTCTTTCGGATACGCATGTCCAGGAACATTGGCTAAGCGTGGAACTAGATCATGAGATCGTTGGGTTTTGCTTCGCTGAACCCGAGCCCCATACAGACCGGGTTTGGAATATGCGAGCAATCGCCATTAGCCCGAAATTGCAAGGCCAAGGCATCGGCAGCCATCTAGTGGCTATGCTTGAGAGACATCTCTCCGAATCCGGTCAACGGCTCTTGATCGTGGACACGTCGGGCATGGAAACCTTCGCGCCAACACGCGAATTCTACAAAAAGAACGGCTACAAAGAAGAGGCCCGGATTAGTGACTTTTGGTTAGAAGGCGACGACAAAGTCGTCTTCTGGAAACGATTGTTGATCTAGCCGGAACAAAAAAACGGAGCGGTCCAGTGGACCGCTCCGCATTTTCGTAGATCAAAGATCCGGAGCTTAAGACGCGCGCTCGACCATCTTCATAAAGCGGCCGCGCAGATCATCGTCGGATTTGAACTCACCGGCGAAAGTGGTCGTCACCGTCGAGACGTTCGGGTGATGCACGCCGCGCGTGGTCATGCACTGGTGCTTGGCATCGATCAGCACGGCCACACCGCGCGCATCCATCGCTTCCATCAGCGTGTCAGCGATTTGCGCCGTCATGGTTTCCTGGGTCTGCATCCGCTTGGAGTAGATCTCCACTACGCGGGCAATCTTGGAGATGCCGACCACGGCCTTGCGCGGCAGATAGGCCACATGCGCGACGCCCATGATGGGGGCGAGGTGGTGTTCGCAATGGCTCTCCACATCGATATTGGTGAGCATCACCATATCGTCATAGCCCTGCACGTCTTCAAAGGTGCGGGCGAGTTCCTTGGCCGGATCGGCCTTATAGCCCGAGAACCATTCTTCATAGGCTTTGACCACGCGCTTGGGCGTATCGATCAGGCCTTCGCGATTGGGGTTATCGCCGGCCCAGGCCAGCAGTGTGCGGACAGCGGCTTCGGCTTCCTCGCGGCTGGGGCGGACAGGCGTTTGCGTTTCAGGGCGCAATTCGGCTGGGGTTTTGGCGTCCATGTTATCCATGATCCTTCCGTTTTCGGGTTACGGCTGTATACGCAGCCGGTCTAGTTCCGGTTTCCGGACCGAAGTACTGGACGCATGGGTTTAAGCAGCCGCCCGTTGTTCTTCCGGTTTCGCAATCATTGCGAGACCGCTATGTAGGGCGTGAAATCGCGCCGTCCATAGGGCTGGCTCCAGTTTATACGCTTTTTGATCAAAACGATAGGACGGGCTGTTATGGCCGAATTACATCTTCACGATACGCTGACCGGCACCAAAAGGGTGTTCGAACCGGGCAATCCGGAGCGGGTGACGATGTATGTCTGTGGCCCGACGGTTTATTCCTACGCCCATATCGGCAATGCCCGCCCGGCAGTGGTTTTCGATGTATTGTTCCGCGCACTCCAGCGCCGTTTTGGCGCGGATCGGGTCGTCTATGCGCGCAATATCACCGATGTTGAGGACAAGATCATCGAGACGATGAAGGCGACCGGGGCCTCCATGAAAGAGATCACGGACAAATACGCCGATATCTACCGCGCGGATATGGACGCGCTGGGCGTCTCGCTGCCTTCGATCGAGCCCCATGCCACGGACCATATTGGCGAGATGATCGCCATGATCGCCAGGCTGATCGAGGGCGGCCATGCCTATGTGGCGGAAGGCCATGTTCTCTTCTCGGTGAAAAGCTTTGACGATTATGGCGCGCTCTCCAAACGCGATCTGGACGATATGATGGCCGGGGCGCGCGTTGAAGTCGCGCCATACAAGAAAGACCCGACCGACTTTGTCTTGTGGAAACCCGCCAAGGATGATGAACCCGGCTGGGACAGCCCGTGGGGCCGTGGCCGTCCGGGCTGGCATATCGAATGCTCGGCCATGGCAGAAAAGCATCTGGGCGAAACCATCGACATTCATGGCGGCGGGATCGATCTCACCTTCCCGCATCATGAAAACGAGATCGCGCAATCGGTTTGCTCCCATGGCGGCAGGCCGATGGCGCGCTATTGGCTGCACAATGGCTTTTTATCGATGGACTCCACCAAAATGTCCAAATCGCTGGGCAATGTGAAACTGGTGCATGAGTTGATCGAGCACTGGCCCGGCGAGGTGCTCCGCTATGCGCTACTGACAGGGCATTACCGCGCGCCGCTCGACTGGACGGATGCGTTGCTGGAACGCTCGCAAAAATCGCTTGACCGGCTTTATGGCGTCTTGCGCCGCATCAAAGCTGAGCCCGGCAACGTGCCGGAAACGGTCGAGGCAGCTCTGGATGATGATCTCAACACGCCCAAAGCGCTAGCGGCTTTGTTTGCTCTGGCGGGAGACGCCAACCGCGCTGAAGGTGAGGCGGATCGGGCCAAAGCCGCGGGGGCTCTGCTTGCTGGCGGTCAGGCTCTGGGGCTGTTGAATGAGTCTCCGGATGCGTGGTTTGGAATTGATAGCCTGTCGGAAGCTGAACGCGCCGAAATCGATCAGCTGATTGCCGATCGCGCCGAGGCTCGCAAGGCCAAAGACTTCGCCAAGGCCGATGCCCTGCGCGATGAGCTGGTCGCCCGCAAAATCCAGGTCGAGGATGCGCCGGAAGGGTCTACCTGGCGGTTGGGGTAAGAAGCTAGCACTTCCGCCACAATTGGCTTATATCCTGCCCCGCGATGAAAGACGCGCTCTATTCCAGCGAGATTTTGAGGCTCGCCGCGGAGATTCCGCATATCGGACGGCTCGACCGGCCCGACGGTTCCGCGCGCCGTGTGTCCCGCCTTTGCGGGTCCGCGGTGGAAGTCAGCCTGCGTCTGGAAAACGACCGGATTGCTGAAATCGGCCTCGAGGTCAAAGCCTGCGCCTTGGGGCAGGCTTCCGCGTCCCTGCTGGGCGCGAATGCCATCGGCGCATCCGTCGACGATATTCGCGACGCCCGCGAGGCGCTGGCCGCCATGCTGAAAGGCGCCCCCGCCCCGGAAGGCCGGTTTGCCGGCTTGTCGGCTCTGGAAAGCGCGCGTGATTATCCCGCGCGCCATGCGTCCATCCGGCTGGCCTTTGAGGCCGCCGAAGAGGCGTTTAAACAAGCGCTTGATACCACAACCCTGACCACCGCAACCGGCTAGGGCCGGTGGCGTCTGCCAAGCCAGCAGACACCAGCCCGCCGGTCCGGAAATTCCCAAACCGAACAAAGTTTTATACACAGCCGGTCGAAAACCCGGTGATCAGGATCAACAAACCCATGAGCGAAGCCTCGTTCAGACCCTTCAGCGCGATATTGATCGCGGCGGTGCGTGTTTATCAATGGACGCTCTCGCCGGTATTTTATGCGCTGGGCGTGCGCTGCCGTCATGAGCCGACCTGTTCGGCCTATGGTGCAGATTGCGTGCGCAAGCAGGGGGCCTGGCGGGGTATCTGGTTAACGCTGGGACGCATTGCAAGATGCCGCCCGGGGGGCACGCATGGCTTTGATCCAGCACCGGAAAAACTGAATGACGTGCCCTGGTGGGCACTTAACCGCTTTCGCCTGCCGCGCGAAGCGGCTAGGAAGCCTTCAAACGGCCGGTCCGAACAACAGGACGAAGAAATATGATCAATGTAACGCTGCCCGATGGCGCGGTCCGGGAACTCCCCGAAGGCGCAAGCCCGATGGACCTCGCAGAGGGCATTTCGAAATCGCTCGCCAAAAAGGCGATCATTGCCAAAGTCGATGGCGAGGAATGGGACTTAACACGCCCGCTGGAAGGCGACGCAAAGGTCGAGCTGATCACCCGCGACATGGACGAAGCGCTTGAAGTGATCCGGCATGATGCCGCCCATGTACTGGCGCAAGCCGTGCAGGAGCTCTTCCCCGGCACGCAGGTCACAATCGGCCCGGCCATTGAAGATGGCTTCTATTATGACTTTGCCCGCGAAGAGCCCTTCTCGACGGAGGATTTCGAAGCGATCGAAAAGCGCATGGCCGAGATCGTCGATCGCGATCTGCCCTTCGTGCGCGAAGTCTGGGATCGCGATGACGCGATTGCCCACTTTAAGAGCATTGGCGAGGACTACAAAGCCGAGCTGATCAGCGATCTGCCGGAAGATGAGGTCATCACGATCTATCGCCAGGGCGAGTGGATTGACTTGTGCCGCGGACCGCACCTGCCCTCAACGGGCAAGATCGGCAAAGCCTTTAAGCTGATGAAGGTGGCCGGTGCCTATTGGCGCGGCGATCATCGCAACGCCATGCTGCAACGCATTTACGGGACGGCCTGGGCGGATGACAAACAGCTGAAAGCCCATCTGCATCGCCTGGAAGAGGCTGCCAAGCGCGACCACCGTAATCTTGGTCGCGATATGGACCTGTTCCATATGCAGGAAGAGGGGCCCGGTGCCGTCTTTTGGCATGACAAGGGCTGGCGGCTCTTCCAGTCACTGATCAACTATATGCGGCGTCGTCAGGAAGCCGCTGGCTATACGGAAATCAATACGCCGGACATGCTCGATTACGGCTTGTGGGAAACCTCGGGCCACGCCGCCAAATTCGGCGAGAACATGTATTCGCTGCTGGCGGCTGACGAGCGCAAATATGCGCTTAAACCTATGAATTGCCCGGGCGGCATTCAGGTGTTCGCGCATGGCCAGAAATCCTATCGCGACTTGCCGATGCGGGTGGCCGAGTTTGGCAAGGTGCATCGCTATGAGCCATCAGGGGCTCTGCATGGCCTGATGCGTGTTCGCCACTTCACGCAAGATGATGCGCATATCTACTGCACGCCGGAGCAGCTGCAGGAAGAGTGCATCCGTGTGGTGGATCTTATTCTCGATATTTATCGGGATTTCGGCTTTGATGACGTCGCCATCAAATTCTCGGATCGTCCTGAACAGCGGGTCGGCGATGATGCGGCCTGGGACAAGTCCGAAGCGGCCTTGAAAGCCGCTTTGGAAGCGACGGGCTTGCCGTTTTCCTATAATCCGGGTGAGGGCGCGTTTTATGGTCCGAAGCTGGAATTTGTGCTGCGCGATGCGATTGGCCGCGACTGGCAGTGCGGTACGTTGCAGGTGGATTATAACCTGCCCGCCCGCTTTGATATTGCCTATACAGGTGAAGACGGATCCAAGCATCAGCCGGTCATGTTACACCGGGCCTTGTTTGGCTCGCTGGAGCGTTTCACGGGCATTCTGATCGAGCATTATGCGGGCAAATTCCCGCTCTGGCTGGCCCCGCTTCAGGTCGTGGTCGCGACGATCACATCCGAGGCCGATGAATATGCCGAAGAGGTTGCCGCGGTGTTCAAGAAGGCGGGACTTCGCGTCGAAGCGGATACGCGCAATGAGAAGATCAATTACAAAGTCCGCGAACATTCGGTCGGCAAAGTGCCGGTGATTGCCGTTGTCGGCGCCCGCGAAGCCGAGAACCGCAAGGTGGCCCTCCGCTTCCTGGGCGAGGGTAACAAGCAACAGGAAATCCTCGATCTGGATGTGGCCGCTGCCCAGCTGGCCGATGAGGCCACGCCGCCAGATCTCAAACGGGGCTGATGAGGACATGGTAACTGCCGCATCCGATAAGGGCCAGGCCCGGGCCGGAATTGCGGCGGTTATCTTCCTTTTCCTGTGTGGGCTGGGCGCGGGGTCCGGCGGCCTGCCCATACCGCCGATCGTCGCGCTCGCCGGGATCATCGCCATGCCCTGGCGGCAGATTTTGGCATTGAAGAAAGATCCACCCTGGGAAGTTCTGCTGGGTGTGCTTTTCCTGCTCTGGGCGGCCTTGAGCTGGACCTGGTCGCCTTATGAACGCCCCGATCAGGCGATAAAACTCCTGGTCGGAGTCCCGATCTATGCCGCTTTTGCGTTTGCCCTGTCGAACCTGACAGGGAAGTGGAAGTCGCGCGCCGAAGCGGCCTTCCTGTTTATGACCTTCACTGCGGCGCTCTACCTGTTTTCGGAGTTCGTCAACAATATGGATTCCACAATTGCCTATAAAACCGGCGCGGAAAACAAGGACCCGACCACACCGGAAGTCCAGTTTGAGGCCATGCGCACACTAGGCCATGGCGTCTTGCCACTGGTCTTGTTTGCCGGACCCGCGGCTGCGCTCGCCTGGCGGGAAGGCGGCCCACTAATTGGTCTGCTTTTACTGGCAATCGTTGGAATGACGACCCTTGGTTTCGGCTTTTATGTAAACACGCTGGCCTTTGCATTGGCGGCTGGCATTGCGGCGCTGGCTTATTTCTGGCCGCGCGGCGTTTTGTCAGCCGTCTTTGGCTGCATTGCGGGCGCCTTTGTAGTGACACCCCTTATCCTGCCCTCGCTGGCGCAAATCCTGCCCCAGGGCGTGATGGATGCTCTCCCCTTTTCCTGGGAGGCGCGTTTGAACGTCTGGCAGTTTGCGGGTGACCGGCTTGCAGAGCGGCCCTGGCTGGGTTGGGGGCTGGATGCCTCACGTGTCCTGGACGGGGTCGAAATTATGCGCGGGCTGGAACACCAGCTCTTGCCGTTGCATCCGCATAATGCGCCGATCCATGTCTGGCTTGAGACCGGCGCTTTCGGGTCCATTCTTCTGGCTTTTGCCCTTGTGATGGTGGGCGGGCGGATCGCCGGAGCCCGCTATCTGTCCCGGGTTCAAGCCGCCGCGATCGCCTGGGTCGCTGTTGCCTATTTCAGCTTCGTCTTCTTCAGCTATGGCATCTGGCAGGAATGGCACAATGCCGCGCTCGCCGTGGCGATTGCCGGCACGACCTTCCTTTCCGCCAGACCGGACAAGGCATGACCGCGGCCTCTGTCAGCGCCATCATGGTCAGCTGGCAGACCGGGCCGGTCTTGCTGGACGGTCTCAATTCATTGATCGCCGACCCCGATATCGCCGAAATCATTCTGGTCGATCACGAAAACCCGGAGGGCTTGCGGGCAAAGATAGATCAGCTGGCCGGGACTCATGACAAGCTGACCGTAATCCGGACAAATGAAAATCTCGGTTTCGCCAAAGGCTGTAATCTGGGAGCGGTGCAAGCAAGCAGCGCGCATTTGTTCTTCATCAATCCTGATGCCCGGCCCGAATCCGGTGCCGTCAATGCGTTGTTAGCGGCGCTCAAGGACCAGCCGCAAACGGCCATTGCGGGCGCACGTATTCTCGATGCCAATGGCAAAGAACAAAGCGGTTCGCGCCGCCGCGAGCTGACCCTCTGGCGTGCAATTGCGACCTTCACCGGGTTGGCTGCGCTGGGTCTTGCCAAGCCTTTCGGCCGCGAAAAGGATTCGGTGCCCGCTGCTCCTGTACAGGTCGACGCCATTTCTGGTGCCGGGTTTGCGATCCAGAAAGCCGGTTTCGATGCGCTGGGCGGCTTTGATGAAGCCTATTTCCTTCATGTCGAGGATATTGATCTGTGTCGCCGGGCGGAACGCGTCTGGTTTGTGCCCGAAGCGATTGTGCATCATGTCGGGGCCACCAGCGCAGCTAGCCCCATGGCGGTTGAATGGGCGAAAGCACAAAGCTTCGTGCGCTATTTCTGGAAGTTCGATGAAACCCTGTTGGGCCGGGCGGCAACCATAATCGTCGCGCCATTCCTTACGCTGGCCATTCTCGCCCGAGCGGTTTTGAAAAATTAGCCTGGAAATCCGCCCGCTTTCGACAGCATGCTTTCAACCGGGTGTTTGAGCCCTTCGGTTTCCAGCCATTTTGCGGTTTCGATCAACTTGCCCAGATCCAGCCCGGTCTCGAACCCGCCGCGTTCGAACATGTAGACAATGTCCTCCGTGGCCACATTGCCGGTCGCCGCCGGCGCAAAGGGGCAGCCGCCTATTCCGCCGACGGAGGCATCAATCACGTCCACACCCGACTCGACCGCAGCGTAGGCATTCGCCAGCGCGGTATTGCGCGTATTGTGAAAATGCATGCGCAGGCGGATGTCCGGCACCACCGCGCGAACGGCATCGATACGTTCGCGGACATCCCACGGCGTGGCTACACCAATCGTATCGCCCAGCGCCAATTCCATCGCCCCGGCTTTCGCGGCGCGTTCCGCCAGCATCGCGATGGTGTCCACCGGAACCTCGCCATCGAAGGGATCTCCAAACGCCACCGAGATCGTCACCGAGACCGGCACGCCATCGTCTTGCGCCAGCACAGCGATTTTGTCGAACAGGTCTGCGGTTTCTTCCGGCGTCGCATTTTGATTGCGTTTGCCGAATCCTTCCGAGGCGACCATGACGAAGTTGACCTCGTCGCATCCCGCATCGAGAGCCCGGCGCATGCCACGCTCATTGAGCGCGAGGCCAATATATTTAACTCCGTCCCGGCGCGGTACGCGCTGCATGACCTCGTCGGAATCCGCCATCGCCGGCACCAGTTTCGGGTGCACAAAGCTTGCGGCTTCCATCCGCGTTACGCCCGCCGCGATCAACCGCTCGACAAACTCGATCTTGACCTCCGTGGGCATCAGCACCGGGTCATTCTGGAGCCCGTCACGCGGGCCGACTTCAACGATTTCGATGCGCCGTGGCATGGCTCAACGCGCCTCTTCGCAATTGTGCAGCCGAACGATCAGGACGGTCTCCAGGCCGCGGGAATAATTAAATCCCGGCACTTCTGCTCGCGCACAAACGCCGGTTTCGATCTGCTCTAGCACATCCAGATCGCTACCCGAACGGGCCGTATCCTCGACAGAGGCGAACGGGCCGGACATGGCAGAAATGGCTTCACCCATCTCTTCGAAGGCCACGAGCCGTGTGCCCGTTGCGGTGAGAAACACGAAACTTGGCTCGGTATAGCTGGAAATGACGGGCAGGGCATCGAGGTCGTTCGCCTCGCTCAACTGGTCAACCGCGTTGGCGGCCTGACGAGAGAGGTCGAGATCGCGCGCGGTGGGAATGCTGACCCCCTTGAGTAAAAAATGCCCGCCCAAAGCCGCGATCAGCGCCAGCATGAGAGCCGGTGCGGGACGATTGCGAACAAGCGTCACCGCGACACCAAAAACGAGAACCACGAATATCCCCGCGCCCACATATCCGGGCAGGTCCGAGGCTCCGTATTCCAGCGGCCCGGCGATCAAAAGCACGCAGAAAGCCAGCGCGCCGAACAGGCCGAGAAAAACCGACATCAGGCGCGTCCAGGCGGGGCTGGTCCGCCATATGGACCAACCCGATCCGGCGATCAGCGCAAGGGCGGGATATACCGGCAGCGGGTAATGCGGCAGCTTGGTGGGCATCAATTCGAAGACCAGCCAGCTTGGGAGGATCCAGGCAATGAGGAAGCGCGCGGCCGAGGCAGTCTGATCGTCCTCGGCTTGCGCGTCCTTGACCGTTTTCCATAAGCCCGGCACCAGAAAAAAGATCACTGGAAGGCTTAAAAGAGAAAGCGCCAGTAGATGATAGCCCGGCAATCCGCCATGCGACTCTATCCCGGACGCCAGGCGGGGGGCGAGATCAACCCCGATCGCTTCGCGCAGGAATTCGCCGTCTGTGGCAATCTGCACAGCGATCAACCAAGGCAGCACGATCAGCGCCCCCGACACAGGGCCAGGCCAGAAAAATAGCGGTTTGATCCAGCTCCATTTGCGTTCCCAGATCAAAAGCGCCAGTCCGGTGAGGCCCGCCACCATGGGTGTGACCGGGCCTTTGATCAGGATGCCCAGGCCGAGCATTGCCCAGAAGATCAAGGCCTCGCGGCGCCCGCCGCCGGTCCGCAACGCGACCAGCGCTGCCATCGCCAGCGTCGTCACGCCCGCAAGCATGGCATCGGTTTTGGCGATACTGCCTTCTGATCCCAACAGAACGGAGACGGCAAACAGGCTTGCGCCTGCAAAGGCGGCTTCGCGGGGCATTAATCGCACCCCAGCCCAGAAACACCCCATCGCGGCCAGGATCGCACCGAGTACGGAAGGCAGCCGATAGGCCCAGATCTGGCGAGACTCGGCGTCTGAAACGATGGCGACGCTCAAGGCTTGTAGCCAGTAAATGCCGACCGGCTTTTTGTTGCGGTCATCATCCTGATAGCGGATTTCCACGAAATCACCGGTTTCCAGCATTTGCGTGGTTGCTTGCGCGTAGCGGGACTCATCGCGGTCCAGCGGTTGCACGGTGAAGATGCCCGACAGCGCGGCAATTGCTGCCAGCGCGCCGATAATCCACCAGGCTTTGTGTCCGCCGATCCAGTCCGCCATCATCACGATCTGAGCTTGGGGGTGGAGAAACGCCTCGCACCCTCTGTGTTTTCAGGTATGAAACGCCAAGGACAGGTCCGCAAGTTAGACAGGGCAGGACAGACAGCGGAAATGAATAATTCGGTTCCCGACATCTCGGTGGTGGTTCCCGCCCATAATGAAGCGGGCAATGTGACCAATCTGGCGCGCGAAATCGCCACCGCGCTGGAGGGCCGCAATTACGAGATGATCTTCGTCGATGACTGTTCGACGGACGACACGAAAGCCGAGCTCATCGCGGCAAAGGCCGAGTTTCCAACGCTGCGGGTGCTCTCACATCGCCAAAATGCGGGACAATCGCGATCCTTGCGGACCGGCATAATGGCGGCCCGGGGCCGGATTATCGGCACAATGGATGGTGACGGGCAAAACCCGCCGGCTGATCTGCCAATCCTGATCGACACCTTGATCCGCGAGGATGCACCGGAAACCCTGGCGGTTGTGGGCGGGCGCCGGGCGAAACGGCAGGACTCGGCCTGGAAAAAATTCGCATCGCGTCTGGGCAATGGCGTGCGCAAGGCTCTCTTGCGCGATGACGCTGATGACACCGGATGCGGGTTGAAAGCCTTTTATCACGACGCGTATCTGCGCCTGCCCTATTTCGATCATCAGCACCGATTTCTCTATGCGCTGTTCAAGCGAGAGGGCTTTTCGGCGGAGTTTCAGGATGTGGGACACCGGCCACGCGGCGCGGGAAAATCGAAATATACGAACTTTGGTCGGCTTTTCGCCTCATTGTCAGACATGCTAGGGATAATGTGGCTGAACTCGCGGGCGCGAAATCCCGGCGGTTCGGACGAAGTGTAAAGGGAGTAGAGTCATGGCCAATGGCGGCGATCAGGGGTTTTTCCTCGGAATGATGGCCAGCCGCCGCGCGCGCGAACGCCGTGCGGCTGGTGACGAAGGCCAATCCAGAGGGGGTGGTAACATGTTCAATATTTTTCCGCTGATGATCATTCCGGTCATCATCTATTCGGCTGTGGCGCTCATCGGAGGACCCGAAGCGATCACATCGGTTCTGTTCACGGTGACTATGGTCTCGGGCCAGGAATGGGCGCTCAGCCTGGGCGATCTGCTGTTGGTCTTCAGCCTGATCTTCCTGTTCATTGAAACTGTGAAGGCGGCCGGCTCCGGCACGGCGACCATTATGAACCATGGCTTGTCCATGCTGGTCTTTGTTGTCTGCCTGGCGCTGTTCTTGTTGGTTGGCGCATTTGCGACGTCGGTTTTCTTCATCCTGATGATGATGACGCTGATTGATACGCTGGCCGGCTTTATCATCACCGTGGTGGCAGCGCGCCGCGACCTCGCGGTCGGTGAATAATCGCTGAAAGTCTTGTGGGCCTGGTCCGGCGTGGTGTCCGGATCAGGCCAACAGGAAAAGCAGGCCGCCGGCGATTATAGCATCCAGCGTAATGGCCAGGCGGTGTTTCAGGAAATCAAGACGGATCATGCGCAACGCTCCATGACGGGCGTTGCGTCATTTGCGTGTGCGGGTTGCGCATAGGCGCGGTGAAAGCGCTGGCGCTCGCTCATATCGGCGCGCAGGCCCCGGCGGCGAGGTGCGCTGGCAAGATCAACCGCGACCGCCGCGGCAACCAGCATCCCGGATGTGTGACGTGTCTCTGACGGGAAGGCAGAGCGGGATGGGAGGTCGCGCCGTGGCGGGCGGTCGTTAAAATCCGTCACATCGCTGACCGGCGCAACGCGGGACACGTTGCGGGTCGGGACGTAGGTCAGGAGGCCACGGATCGTTGTCATGGGGATTACTTCCGCAAGGCTGATGCCAGGTCTTAAGCGGAAATTAACCCTGATTTAGGCCGGAAACAGGTCATTTGGCGGGCGAAACGCCCGGCTCGTTAAGATTTTCGTTACGAATTGAGACAGCTACTTTTTCGACAACCGGTCGATCTTGGCCTGCATGGCATCCAATTCGGCGCGCATGGCTTTCAGCTCTTCGCTGTCGTTGGAAACGGCCGCTTCGGCGGGGGTTTCCGGCTCGTCTTGCGGGCTGCCTGCCGTATAGGGGCTGAACATCTGCATCGCCTGGCCGAACATTTCCATATTGCGGCGGGTTTGCTCCTGGAAAGCCTCCATCATCGCCTGCGGTGAGGTCATGGAATTTGCCATCTGCTCACGCATCTCTTCCTGCTGCTGGGTAAAGGCGGTCATGGTCGCCTCCAGATAGCTGGGTACGACCGAGCGCAGGCTATCGTCATAATACTGGATCAGCTGGCGCAGGAAGGGTAGCGGTAAAAGGTTTGCGCCGCGCGCTTCCTCCTCGAAAATGATCTGGCTCAAAACGCTATGGGTCAGGTCTTCTCCGGATTTTGCGTCAACCACGGTGAAATCGCGGCCTTCCTTCACCAGCTCGCGCACATAATCCAACGTGACATACTGGCTGGAGGTCGTGTCATAGAGGCGCCGGTTCGCATATTTCTTGATGACAACGGCGTCGCCAGAATCCTGTTTATCGGCCATGGTCTGCGAATTCCTTTTCCAAGCGCGTTTGCGCTGCTATACGCCCGTTACGCGAAAAGGCGCGAGGCTGTTTTCGCAACAATCATCGCTTTCCTTGCTGCATGCTGCAAGCGCGTTTCGCAACTGCAGCCAAAAGGCAAGGTCGGCACAACACTGGGTGAGATCATGGGACGCAGAGCACTGGTCACGGGTGGAACACGCGGCATCGGCGCCGCCATCGCGGTGAAGCTGAAAGACGCTGGATACGATGTAGCTGCCAATTACGGGGGCAATGACGAAGCCGCAAAGGCTTTCAGCGACGAAACCGGCATTCCGGCCTTCAAATGGGATGTCGGCGACTATGACGCCTGTGTCACGGGTCTGGCGCAAGTCGCAGACGCCCAGGGCGGTCCGCTGGAAGTGCTGGTGAATAATGCCGGGATTACGCGGGATGGCATGTTCCACAAAATGACGCCTGAGCAGTGGAATGATGTGATCCGCGTGGATCTGACCTCACTGTTCAACATGACCCGCCCGGTCATTGATGGCATGCGCGAAGGCGGGTTTGGCCGCGTTGTGAATATCTCCTCGATCAATGGCCAGAAAGGTCAGATGGGTCAGGTCAACTATTCGGCGGCCAAGGCCGGCGTGATCGGTTTCACCAAAGCACTGGCGCAGGAAACCGCGCGCAAGGGCATTACCGTCAACTGCGTCGCGCCGGGTTATATCGATACGGACATGGTTGCGGCCGTGCCGGAAAATGTGCTGCAGAGCATTATCGGCGGCATTCCGGTTAATCGCCTCGGTAAGGCAGACGAGATTGGCGCGGCGGTCGTTTATCTCTGCGGCGATGAGGCCGGTTTCGTCACGGGTGCCACACTGGCAGCAAATGGCGGACAATACGTCTCCGGTTAATCTGAGCGCCCTAATTTTGCCCATCTAGGAGGGCAGTGAGGGGCTGATGATTACGCGCAGACTTTTCCTTGCCGCAACGCTTCCCGCTGTGGTGATGGGGGTGCCTGTCCTTGCGGCAGGCGCTGACAGCCCTTTGCGCAACCGCCGGAACCGGCGTGAAGAAGTCGAGCCGGTCGCGGAATTCCATCGCCAGGATGGCCGCGCCGGTTTCGTTCTCGACCGCTCCGGCGATGTCTGGCTTCTACAGCCGTTGAACGGTGGAGAAGTCCTCGCGCTTGCGCCGCAGAGAGCTCCCGGCGGTGATACGAGCTTCCAGACAGATTGGGGGCAGGAGATCATCCGGGTGTCGTCTATCGGAGCGGTGACGTATTACCCGGAAGATCAGCCAAATGGGGTGATCGCCGAGGAATGGGAGCCCGCGCGCCCGATCGAGATCCCCGATGCCGGTGTTGACGCTCTGCGCAATCGGGTCACAGAAGCCGCGCTTGAACTGGCAGATCTGTTTGGCCGCCCGATACAGGTCGAATATGGCGCGGCCCCGCGCGACGGTTTGGGCATGATGGTGGAAACATTTGACCGCCTGGTCGAAGCCATGGAGTTGGCTTTGGACGAGGGGGCCAATCTGCAAGCACTGAACCGCGTGAAAGTTGCGACAGCGGACGCACCCTCGATGGAATTTGCCGCAGATCAGTTTCTGGTCCGCATCAATCCGCTGACCGGTTATGCAGGGCGTCCGTCTTCCATTCGCATGGCGCGGGCCCTGGCCGCGGGCTCAATCCCCGCCTGACGGTTTCCAGCCGGGCGGAGCCAGCTCAAATCCGCTGAAATCAAAGCCGGGCGCGACCGTACAACCCACCAGCGTCCAATCGCCAAGACTTGTTGCACTTTGCCAGGCATGTGCCGGAACAACGGCTTGTGGCCTGTGTCCCGCTGACAGATCGGAAGACAGTGTGAGTGTGTCTATATCGTCTTTGTCGGCGGCGATTTTCAGCGAAAGCGGCGCGCCCGCGTACCAATGCCAGACTTCCGCGGCATCAACCCGGTGCCAGTGCGAAATCTCGCCCTTGGTCAGCAAGAAATAGATCGCGGTGGAATGAGCGCGGCCTGAAGTCGCCTCATCTCGGAAAACCTCCTTGAACCAGCCGCCTTCTGGATGCCGTTCAAGGCCAAGTTCGGCGATAATTTCGTCGGCCGTCAAAACCGGTCCTTCCGCGCCCGCACTTCGGCAAACACCTCAACCGGGCCGGCATCAGACAATCCCACCGACTTCGCCAGCTCTGACGTATCCGGTCGCAAAAAGGGATTTGCAGCTTTTTCGCGTTCCAGCGTTGTGGGCACGGTCGCCAGCCCCTTCGCGCGTCTCTGATCAATGTCTATTGCATAGGACCGCAATTCGGGATTGTCCGGATCGACACTCAGGGCAAAGGCGGCATTGGCCTGCGTGTATTCATGGGCGCAATAAAGCACCGTCTCGTCTGGCCAGGCTCTCAGCTTAGAGAGGCTGTCCCACATGTTCTGCGGCGTGCCTTCAAATAACCGCCCGCAGCCGAGGGCAAACAGCGTGTCGCCGACAAAGGCAATTTTCTGGCCTGCAAAATGATAGACGATATGCCCCATCGTATGGCCGGGTGTGTAGATCACGTCGGCGATATGGTCGCCCAGACGCACTTGATCGCCATCGCCGATCCAATGATCAGCGGGCTCGATCCGGTGCTGATCATATTTCGGGGCATAAATTACGGCCCCGGTCGCGGCTTTCAGCGCTGCATTGCCGCCAGCATGATCGAAATGGTGATGCGTGTTCCAGATCTGCGTAATCGTCCAACCGGCTTCATTCGCCGCGGCCAGATAGGCGTCGGCATCGGGCGTGTCGATAGCGGCGGTTTCACCGCTGGCCGGATCGCGGACCAGAAAGCCGTAATTGTCAGACAGGCAGGAAAATTGCCGTATTTCCAGCTTTGACATTCATTTCACTCTTTTTCGCCAAGGCATTGTTAGCCTAAGACAGGAAGACTGGCACACACCGCCAGTTCAAGGAAAGCCGCAATGCGTTCGGACGCCGTCGAAATCGACCGCTTTTATACCACCGATCAGGGCATGGCCGCACAGGCCATGATCCTGCGGCGGATAGCGGCGCTTTGGCCGAATCTGAAAGACTATGACCTTCTGGCGATGGGATATGGTCCGCCGCTTCTGTCAAATCTCGGGGAAGGCGCCCGGCGAAAAGTGGCGTTCATGCCGGCCGAGCAGGGCGCGATCCGCTGGCCCGGCGACCATCCCTCCCTGACCGTTCTTGGCGAGGAAGCCCATCTGCCTTTCCCGGATTCCATGTTCGACCGGATCATTCTGATTCACGCGCTGGAGGAGAGCGCCTCTCCGGCCCATCTCCTGCGCGAACTCTGGAGGGTTACGGCGCCGCAAGGCCGGATCGCGCTTATAGCGCCAAACCGGACCGGTCTCTGGGCGCGGGTAGAGGCCACGCCTTTTGGTCATGGACGTCCCTTTTCCAAGGGCCAGCTCTCACGCCTGCTTGTCGATGCAGCGTTCACCCCAACAGCCTGGTCGCGCGCGCTCTACGCCCCGCCCTGGAAATGGGCGTGCAAGGATGACCGAGCTTTGGGGTGGGAGCGGGCCGGCGAGAAATTCTGGTCCCGGCTTGGCGGATTGATCATGGCCGAAGCCATCAAGCAGACAGGCGCTCTGACCCCCCGGCGGGCCAGGCCTGTACGTGTGCGGCTTCCTGCCCTTGAAGGACGACCGGCCCCCGCGCTATCTCCTCGCCGGGAACCGATTGAGGATAAATGAGATGAGCTTGCAGCCGCGCCCCGGAATTCTGGACATCAAACCCTACAAGCCCGGCGCAGCCGATGCCCCCGGCATTGCCAACCCGGTCAAGCTGTCCTCGAATGAAAACCCGCTCGGCTGCTCGCCCAAAGCGGCTGAGGCTTTCAAGTCAGCGTCGGCCAAGCTGAATCTTTATCCCGATGGCGGTGCCACAAAGTTGCGCGAAGCCATTGCCAAGGCCAATGATCTGGACGCCAGCCGGATCGTCTGCGGCACCGGATCGGACGAATTGCTGCAGCTTCTGGGCCGGGCCTATCTCGCGCCAGGCGACAAGGTCGTGCAATCCCAGTACGGCTTCCTCGTTTACCGGCTTGTGGCTATGCAATCAGGGGCGGAATTCATCAGCGCCCCGGAAACCGATTACACCGCCAATGTGGATGCCATTCTCGAAGCGGCCGGCGACGATGCCCGGATTGTCTTCCTGGCCAATCCGAACAACCCCACCGGCACCTATATCTCGCACGATGAAATCCGGCGGCTGCGCGAAGGCCTGCACGCAACCACCATGCTGGTCGTGGATGAAGCCTATGCCGAATATGTCGACGAACCGGATTATCAGACGGCGTTTGATCTGGCGGATGAATACGACAATCTGGTCGTGACCCGCACTTTCTCGAAAATTCATGGTCTGGCCGCCGTCCGGCTGGGCTGGGCCTATGCTGATGCCGCCATTATCGACGTGCTCAACCGCGTTCGTGGACCCTTCAACGTCAATCTGCCAGCTATTGAGGCGGGAATCGCGGCGATTAATGATGTCGGGTTCCAGCAGCGCTCGGCGGATGAGAACCGTCAAGGCCTCGCCTATTTGCGTCAGCAACTTGCGGGGATGGGTCTGGAGGTCACGCCGAGCGTGGGGAATTTTGTGCTGGTTCACTTCTCACAAACGCCCGGAAAGACCGCTGTTGACGCCGATGCCTTCCTGACCAAGCGTGGGCTGATCGTGCGCCCTGTTGCCGCCTATGGCTTGCCGGATGCGTTGCGGATCACCATCGGTCTTGAGGACCAGAATCGGCAGATTGCCGACGCGCTCCGCGAGTTTCTGGCCGCCTAGTCGATCACCGGGCCTACAGCGCCGAGCCGGACCGGCCCGAAATAGACCCCGCCATTGCGGAAAGCGAGCGGCACGGCAGTGCCGTTCT
Organism: Hyphobacterium sp.; assembly: GCF_965228115.1. GTDB lineage: Bacteria > Pseudomonadota > Alphaproteobacteria > Caulobacterales > Maricaulaceae > Hyphobacterium. The sequence continues at coordinate 2,411,011 of NZ_OZ245794.1, forward strand.
CGCCCCGCGGGGCGGATTGGGCCACCAGCCGCATGGCTCCGGCATTTTCCTGCGAGATAGACCCGGTTTCAATCAAGGCATCTACAACTGCTTCCGGATCCAGAAGATTCAGGCTGATCCGGCCCTGCGGGCGCAAGGCCTCGTCCAGCGTCATCTGGCCTTCGGCATCCATGTCGAGCCGGCCCCAGTCGATATGGAACTCGCGAAGCGTGTACTGCCCGTCGGCTTGCGACCAGGCTGCCAGATCTGCTGACCGAGCCAGTTCATTCCATTGCGAAATCACGAAATCCGCCTGCAAACGCGTGATTTCGTCTCCAAAGGCGGCAAACAGGACGGGATCGATCCCCTCTTCTGCCAGACCCACTTCATCAAGCTGTACGCGCACTGCCATTTCACCGGTTTCGCTGGTGGCGGCGCTCAGGCGTAAATCCGACACGCCGGTAACGACACTGGAAGCCGGCCCGTCGGCCTGAATCGTCATTGCGCTGACTTCGGCTCCAATGCGCTGGGTGACGCCGCCATTACCGGACACGCTGAAACGGGCATCCCCGAACATGAAATCCAGCGCCTGTCCGCCCTGTTCGAGGCGCGCCGTGTTTCCGAGGGAAATGATCCAGTGCGAAAAATCATAGGGCAGCGCGTTGGCGCGAAAGGATTCCAGCTCGATCGTCCATCCGCCTTCGCGCGCGGGGGCCTGGATCACAACCGCATCGGTGGCCACCGAAAAACGATAGGGAAAGCCGCCGATTTCGACCGGCGAATGGCTGATTTCGTACCCGGCCGCAACCTGCACAGCTTCCCACTCAGCAACAGACTGCGCAATCTGACCGCGCGCATAGAACCAATAGCCGGTATAGGCCAGCAGCACGATGAGGATCGCAAAAACGGGAAACGCAAAACGCTTGGGCATGGAAGGTGTCTTTCGTAGAGATCAGCAGTCGGGCTGGTGGTGCAAAGCCCGCGTTCCGGTTTCAATACGCGATTGCAGTGCCGTCATGAAGTCATCACGTGACATTCCCGGTGCAATGGGTTCGAGAAACTCGATCACAGCCGTGCCCGGCTTGCGGATAATGCCCCGCCCGGCCCAGTAGGACCCGCTATTCAAGGCCACAGGCACACAAGGTACCTTCATGGCCGCATACAATCCGGCAACACCTGGCTTCAGCTCGGTAAATTCGCCGGGTTTCATCCGGGTCCCTTCCGGGAAAATCAGGATCTGGCGGCCTTCCTCGGCGCGATCGCGCGCATCCCGCAGCATTTTTCGCAAGGCTTTTGCCGCTGCGCCCCGGTCCACCACAATATTTTCCAGTTTCACGGCAAACCAGCCAAAGAAGGGCAGGTAGGACAGCTCCTTTTTCAGGATGATCGCTGGATCGTCCAGAATTTGCCAGAAGGCCTGGGTTTCCAGCATGCTTTCATGGCGCGAAGCGATAAGCGCGCCCCCTTCGGGCAAATTCTCCCGACCGCGCACTTCATAGCGCTGGCCACAGATGATCCACAGGCCGCCAAAAACAAGCTTCAGCCAGAAGCGGAAGGCGGCACGGGCGAAGCTTCGTGGGAACAGCAGCATCCAGATCAGGGTCAGGCCGAGAATGACCATCGAGCCATACATCCAGATCACAAAAATCACGGACCGGATGACGGTGAGCGGTCCGGCAGGCGTCATCCTTCGTCTCCATTGAAGCTGCCGCGGGCCATCTCCCGCAGGAAAACGGCCGAGTATTTCAGATATTCTGTGGCCCACCGGCGCGCGGCGGTCGCGCTTTCCCAGGGCCGTGGAGAACGCACCGGCCAGGCGACCAGTTCCTTGTCCGGCATCAGGGCTTTTAATTCCAGAATGGCACGCGGCATATGAAAATCAGATGTCACAATGATCAGCCGGTCAAATGCGTTGGCCTCGGCCCAGGTCACAGCCTCGCGTGCATTTCCGATCGTATCGGCCGCCTCTCGGCCCAGTTCAACACAACACTCAAACAGGGCCGGATCAATGTTGGCCGATGACCGGATAGCGGCTTCACTGACATCCGGGTTTACACCGGAAATCAACAGGCGGTCTGCGACACCCTCTTCCAGCAGGCTGACAGCCATCGAGAGACGGCCTTCGCCGCCGGTCAGAACGATAATGCCATCGGCTGAGGTTTCTTCCGGCGGGTCCATCGCCGAGACATGACCGGAATAGGCCGCAAAGCCCGCCAGCAGGGCCGCCACGATCAAAAAGGCAAGCCCACGTAGCGTCATGGCGCTCGTCGAGGAATTTCGGCGTGAACGGCTCATAGCGCTACCATCTATTCCGCAATTCTTCTTCGACCGCCAGCCTGGCCGAGAGCGCAGCAATCACACCGGCAATTACGGGCGCAGCCAGCAGCGCGGCGATCTCGTAAGGGGCAAACAATATGGCAGGCAGGAAAGTCAATGCATCTTCATTTCTGCCGCCTACCGCAACCAGAATTGCGATCGCTGCCGCAAACACGGCGCCAGTGGCGCCCGCCTTCAGGCCGAGACTGAAAAATCGCCGTTCAAACAGGCCAGCGATATAGCGGTCGGTCGCGCCGACCACGTGCAAGGCATCGGCGACATCCCGCCGCGCAGCGAGCGAAGCCCGGGCGGCAAAGGCGATGACCGCGGCAGCCGCACCGACGATCAGCGCCAAAAGTCCAAGTGCCAGCAATCTGGCCAGCTGACTGGCTCTGGCGATGGCATCGCTCCAGCGTCCATGATCGTCAATTTCGGCCTGAATGCCTGCTGCACGAAGCTCTGCTGCAAGACCGTCCAGATCAATGCGGTCCGGATCGGACACCTCGACATCAATCAGCAAGGGGACGGGAAGGTCTCGCGGCAAGCCACCGGGCCCGAACCAGGGCTCCAGCAAAGCTTCCGAAGCTGCCCGGTCCCGCGCCGTCGCCGCTTCTATGCCCGGCAGGCCGGCAATAAGTGTAGCGGCCGTTTGTGCATCGGCGTTGGCATCGCGATTTTCTACCGGGCGGATCTGAACCGTCAGACTTTGATCCAGATCTGCCATCCAGCGCTCACTCGAAGTCCAGGCTCCCCGCGCGCCCAACGCAGCCAGACACGCCAGAAACACCAGAATGGCGGCCACAGCGAACAAGGGCCGGTCGCGGCCTTCATCCGGCGGCAACAGCTTCGCATTCCCGCCCGGTGGCGGTTTGGGTAAGGCCGGCTTTGTTGCTTCGATCTCGGTCATGCGGCGCGGTCCCGATAGGTAAGGCGGCCATCGGCCAGCGACATGACCGGCGCATCCAGTGCCCGTACCAGCGCGATATCGTGGGTGGCGATCAGCACGGTCGTGCCCAGCCGGTTCAGTTCGGCAAACAGGCGCAATAAACGCCGCGCCATGTCCGGATCCACATTGCCGGTCGGTTCATCTGCGATCAGCAATTCGGGTTGGTTCACAACAGCCCGGGCAATCGCCACGCGCTGTTGTTCCCCGCCAGACAGGGTGGCGGGCCGCGATTCCATATGGTGGGCGAGACCCACCCAGTTGATCAGTTCGGCGACATCTTCGGCATAGTCCGCGCGCTTCTGACCCGCCACGCGCAAAGGCAGGGCAACATTTTCAAACACGCTGAGATGATCGAGCATCCGGAATTCCTGAAACACCACGCCGATCCGGCGGCGCAAATCCGGCAATTCTTTGCGGCGCAAGGCGGCGGTATCATGGCCAAAATGCTCGATGACGCCGCGCGAGGCTTTGTGCGCCATGTAGATGAGCCGCAAAAGCGAGGTTTTGCCTGCCCCGGACGGCCCTGTCAGGAAAGTAAAACTCCCCCGGGAGAGCTGAAAACTGACATCCTTGAGAATTTCCGGACCCCGGCCATACCGCATGCCGACCGTCTCGAAGCGGACAATCGCTTCGGATTCACTTTGTGGAAAGGGGTTCACGGCAATTTCGGTCAACGGAATTCCAACCCGCCCTCGCGGCGATACAGGTGAATCGGGCACTCATGATACTCAGCTGTCCCAGTTGTGAAACGCGATATCGTGCAAATCCCACGGCTATTGGTGTCAATGGCCGCCGGGTGAAATGCGCGGCGTGCGGCCATATCTGGACAGCCCGCAATGAGGACGAGCCGGTTCTGGAGCCGCTTGACCCGATCGACGACATTATCAAACCGGCGGCCAAAACCGAGCCGGAAACACCAAAAGCGCCGCATCGCGCCTTCCGTGAGCGCGCGGAGCAACGCCGTCAGTCGCAGCTGAAAAAAGCCGCCGCGGGAGCGTGGAGCGGGCTCGCCGTGGCGACTGCCGGTGTGATCGTCGTGGGTGTGTTGTTCCGGATGGATGTGGTCAGCGTCTGGCCGCAAGCGTCCAGCGCCTATGCCGCGGTCGGCCTGGAAGCCAATATCCATGGTATGACCATCGAAACGCTGGAGGTGGCGCGCGGGGAAGAACATAGCATTCCCACGGTGACGCTGACCGGCGAAGTGCGCAATATCGACCGGCAGGTCCGCGCCGCACCGGCCCTTCAGGCCCGCCTGATCGGTGCTAATGACGAGGCGGTGCTGGAATGGACGGTTCTCGTCGAAGGCGGCGAGTTGGCGCCGGGCGAACGCCGCAGCTTTTCCACGATTGTGACTGACCCGCCGGAAAACGCCGTCGATGTGGAAATCACGCTGGCTGATTTTTCTGCACCTGTTGAAGATGTTTACGCATCGGCGCCGGAAAACACTAACCCGCACTAGCGATCAAGACCCGAACCGGTCGAGCAGCCGCTCGATATAATCCAACTCATCCTGATCCAACCCGCGCTCTGCCGCGCGCTCACGCAATTCCTCCAGAATTTCACGTGCCCGCAAGCGTTCAGCCTCGTCGGGAATGTCCACACCCCCGCCATCGGCGGCACCGCCGCCGCTTTCCTCGGGGCGTCCCAGCGGATCATTCTGGCCATCCTGACCGGCTTGCTGTGCGGCTTGAGTGCGTTCTAACAGGCCCTGTGCCAGCTCTTCTGCGCCCTCGCGGAGCGCTTGCAGCGCCGCATCCTGATCCTGCAATGCACCCTCGGCATCGCCACCCTCCAGCGCTTCTTGCGCGCGGCGCATGGCCTCGGCGGCATCGCCAAAACTTTCACCGGATTCACCCGGCAGGGCTTGAGCCAAACCACTGAGGCGATCTGCCAGCTGGCCTTGCTGTTCGGCCAGCGCGTCAGTACCGCCCGATTGCGATCCAGGTTGGCCCGCCTGCCCGTCACTCTGACCGGATTGCCAGCCTTGCTGTTCGCCAGGTTGACCCGCCTGCGGCTGGCCTTGTTGGGCGCCTTGATTCTGGCCCTGGTTTTCGCCGGACTGGCCGCCCTCGGCTTGGTCAAACGTATCTTCCTGCAACTGGCGTTGTTCACCGATGACGTCGCCCAACTCCTCCAGCGCTTCGCGCATGGCTTCGCTGATCTCGTCATTGCCTTCGCCTTGTCCTTGACCGGCCTGGAGCGTCATTTCCATATTGCGCAGGATTTCGCCAAGCGTTTGCAGGGCTTCGCGGGCATCCGCCGTATCGCCCAGCTCGGCGGCATCCCGCAGCGCGTCCAGAAGCGCCTGCAATTCATCGGTCATCATTTGCTGACCGCCGCCGCCCTGGCCTTCGGCGACGCGGCCTTCTTCCGCCGCTTCACGGGCCAGCGCTGCCAGATAGTTTTCCATGGCCTGTTCATAGGCCTCGAACAGGGGTGCGAGCTCGGTTTCATCGGCCCCGCGCGCCAGAGCCTCCATCAGCGCCCGTTCGGCAGCACGCAAAGCGCGTTCCGCATCTGCCAGCGAGCCCAGCTCTGCCCGGAGCGCAATTTGCCAGAGATTGGCCTCGAGCGGCCCGATTTCTTCGAATTCCCGCGCCCGGCGTAGACGATGGAGTTCATGGCGGAGGCCAAGATAGACAATTGGATCTTCAAAATAGAATTCCGGCGCATCCGTTATCGCATCCAGCGCGGTCGCGACGAATTGCAAATCTTCCGGCGCGCGCTCAATGCGGCGCTCAGGCTCTTCACCCTGGAAAGGCGGCAAGGCCGCAACATCCTCTTGAAGAAGGGGCTCGCGCTGCGGCAGCGGGGCATAATCGCGCGGCGAGGCCAGGACGATACGGCGCTGTTCGGAGACGGCTCGGGCCAGCGGGTCCAGGAAGACGCGTTCCGGCAGGGTCAAAGAGATTTCCGGTGACGTGCCAGTATTCCCACCGCCATCGGTTGCAGCGACACGCAGATCCACTCGCGATCCGGCAAGCGCATTCTGGGCCGTTGAAACGCTGGCGCGATAGCCGTCTTCACCCTGGCTGAGATCCGCGCCGTCGATCTCGATAACCGACCAATCAGCTTCACCGTCATCTTCCGGCCGGAATTCGACGCGGAATTCGTCGGCGCCATAATCGTCTTCAACTTCGAAGATCAGGATCAGCTCACCCTCAACCGTTGCTTCCGGGGCGGCGGTAATTCGAACATCCGGCGGGGTATCTGCCACGGCTTCAATGCGATAGGCGGCGCGTTCGCGTCCAGCCCGTAAGGTCACCACCGCATCGCTCTCGATCACAAGATGGCTCTGCCAGACGCCATCACCGATAGACCGGTTCTCGGCCCGCTCGCGGCCATTGCGGACATTGGGCGCCCTCCGCACCCCGGCGGTACGGATCACAAGTTCCGAACCGGCGGGAACCGACGCGCTTGTCTGTCCGTCCTGGAAGAAGACCGGGGCCATGCGGGTGTATTCGGGCGGATTCAGCCAGACATCGACCTGGGCGGTTTCAACGCCGCTATAGACCGGGGCAAAACCGAAACTGTCCGACAGGCGTTGCCAGGCGAGATCCCCGGCCAGGACCCAGCCCGACACCAGAAGGACGCCAATCAACCCCCGCAGACCCCAGCCATCGATCCGGGCCCAGGCGGCAAAAGGACGCCGTGCGCGCGCGCCTTTCAGGCGTTCTGCCATGCGGTGCTGGTGAGCGGCCCAGACCTCGGCGGCCTCACCGGATGTGTCCGCCGGTTTGTCGATCAGCGCTTCATGGGGTCGCGCCGGGATGCCAGAATCTTCTTCAACACGGCGCGCGGCTTCTTCGTCATCCGGCCATTGGGTCTGACGCCATTGCCGCCAGCCGAGCCAGCCCGCCAGGCCGACCACGCCGGCATAGACCAGCGCCCGCCAAGGGTCGCCGATCTGATCCCATAATCCAAAGACGGAAACGACGGAAAAGGCACCGATCAGCAATGCCGCCGGCCACAACACCGGTGCAAGGCGTTCCCATAACAGCGCAAGACGCGCCTGGATCAGAGGCCAAAATCTCATTGCACTCAAACTAGCATGTCAGAGAAGCGCGCCTAGGCGCGCCTGCATTACGATTTGTTGATCTACTCGGACGGCTCTGCACGATCCGGGCCGCCCCAGGCCGGCGGAGGCCGTTCCAGATCGCCGCGCAGGCCACAGCCTGCTACTGCCAGACCACCGATAATCACCACCAGAGCGACCAGCTTTCTCATCCGCTTTGCCTTTCTGCAAGGCGTGCCTGCCACGCCTGAACCTGTTCTCTTACGCGGATTGGTGCGGTTCCGCCATAGCTGGTCCGGCTTTCCATGGAGGCGCGTGCCGACAGGACCTTAAAGACGTCCTGTCTGAGCGCTGCTTCCACGCTTTGCATGTCAGCCAAAGACAGGCCGGATAGGGGCACGCCCTTGATTTCTGCCAGTTTTACAATCGACCCGGCGATGTGATGCGCGTCCCGGAAGGGCTTGCCAAGTTCGCGCACAACGTAGTCGGCAAGGTCCGTGGCATCGGAATAGGCTTCGCCAGCGGCCACTTCCATCGCCTCGGAATTGAACGTCAGATCCCCGGCCATGCCGGTCATCGCCATCAAAGCGAGTTCCAGATCATCCATGGCCTGAAACACAGGGGGCTTGTCTTCCTGCAAATCTTTGGAATAGGCGAGCGGTAGCCCTTTGACGACGATGATCAGGGTTTGTAACGCGCCGGCAATCCGGCCCGGCTTGGCGCGGACCAGCTCGGCGGCATCCGGGTTTCGCTTTTGCGGCATTATGGAGGAACCGGTCGACCATTCATCCGACAGGCTGGCAAAATCAAAGCGCTTGGACGTCCACAAGACGATCTCTTCGGCAAACCGCGAAAGGTTTACTGCGCAGATGGACGCGGCTGCCAGGACTTCCAGCGCAAAATCGCGGCTGGACACACCGTCCAGCGAATTTGCCATGGGCCGGGAAAACCCGAGCGTCGTAGCTGTCTTGTCGCGATCAATCGGGAAGGCAGTGCCGGCAAGGGCGGCGCAGCCCAGCGGGGACTCGTTCAGCCTTGCTCGCGCATCGGCAAACCGGCCTCTATCGCGCTCGGCGGCTTCGACCCAGCATAGTAAATGATGACCGAGGCTGACCGGCTGGGCGGTCTGGAGATGCGTAAAACCGGGCATCACCGTGCCCGCGTGTTCCTCAGCCCGTTTGACCAGTGCGGCCTGATAGCCGGACAGCAGGTTTTCCATGCGCTCACACGCAGCCCGCAGCCAGAGCCGGAAATCGGTCGCGACCTGATCATTGCGCGATCGGGCTGTATGCAAACGACCGGCTGCTTCACCAACAATCTCCTTGAGGCGTGCTTCGATGTTCATGTGAACATCTTCCAGCGCCGCCGACCATTTCATCTCACCGGCCAGAACCTCAGCGCGGATCTGTTCCAGCCCGCGCGCAATTTCCGCTGCATCCTGGCTTGAAATAATGTCCGTGGCGGCCAACATTTCCGCATGAGCGAGGGAACCCGCAATGTCCTCCAGCGCCATTCGCTGGTCGATTTCAATCGAGGCATTGATGGTTTCCATGACTTCCGACGGGGAGCCGGAAAAGCGGCCACCCCAGAGCGCATTGGTTTGTTTTTTTCCGTCCGTCATGGCCGGGTCCCAGTTCGAAAGGTTGCAGCGATGCAAGTCTCGCCTTTGAAAGCCGGTATCATCACTTGCACGGTCCTCTTGTTTGCCGCAATCGCCTATGTGTTGTTTTCCGGCATGCAGGGACCCGCTCCAAGCGGACTTGCCAGCTATGCGCGCGGTGAGATGGCCCTTTTTGAAACGCTGGAAGATGCACCGCCGCGCCCGCCTTATGGCTTTATAGATCCTGACGGCGTTGAGCGGACTTTGGCCGATTATGAAGGCCGGGTCATTCTGGTGAATTACTGGGCCACCTGGTGCGCCCCCTGTATCGTGGAAATGCCCGCGCTGGATGAGTTGCAGGTGCTGTATGGTGGAGATGATTTCGCTGTTGTGACGATCAGTGCCGACCGCCGCATTGAAGATGCGCAGCGCTTCTTTGAGGAAAACGACCTTCCGAACCTGCCGATTTATCACGACAATTCCTTCGCCGGGCCGACTGCGGTTGGTGCGCGTGGCCTGCCCATGTCGATCATCTATTCCGCGCGCGGCGTGGAAATGGGCCGCATGCCGCGGGAGGCTGATTGGCATTCCGAGGATGCCCATGCGCTGATCGAGGCGGCGATCCGTATCGGCGGCGCGGGATAACGCCGCGAAGAATCCCTATGGCGAATACGGGAATTGACTTATGTCTCTTTTGCCAAGGAGAGACACATGTCGATTTCCCGCCAAAGCCTGCTTTTGCTCACTGTTGAGTCCGTTGCCATTTTCCTGTCGGTGCTGCTCGCCTTCTTCGTCGAGGAATGGCGCGATGACCGGCGGGAGATCCGTCAGATGCAGGAGGCTCTGGCGGTGATAAGTCACGAACTTCAATCAAACGCAGCCGAAATAGAACAAACGCTTCCTTTTCACCGCGAAAGCCTGCCGATCGTGGTGGAACAGGTGGAAGCGCTGGCCAACGGTGGAGATTTCCCTGGTCCCGGCGAGATCCGGTTTGCAAACGCGCCGGTCTTGTCCACAGCTGCTTATTCCATGGCGGTCAACACAGGCGCTCTCGAACGCGCGCCGACTGACGCGCTGATCGCCATTTCCCTGGCCTATCAGCGTATCGGCCAGGTCGATCGGGTCAGCATTTCGCTGGCCGAGCGCAATGCCCAGGTGCGCTATAATGATGGCGTTCGATACTTGTCCGGTTTTGTCTATTTCTACGGCTCGATCATCAGCACGGAAGAAGCTGCCCTGTCGACGATCGCACAGGCCCGCGCGGCCATCGAGCAGGCCCAATAAAAAAGCCCCGGCGTGATGACCGGGGCTTTAAATCAGAGCTGAAAACCGGGTCTAGAGACCGGCCTTGGTCAGCTCTTCTTCCAGTTCCGGCAGCGCCTTGAACAGGTCAGCCACCAGACCATAATCGGCAACCGAGAAAATCGGCGCTTCTTCATCCTTGTTGATGGCGACGATGATCTTTGAGTCTTTCATGCCGGCCAGGTGCTGGATGGCACCGGAAATGCCCACGGCGACATAAAGTTCCGGGGCAACGACCTTGCCGGTCTGACCGACCTGATAATCATTCGGCACATAGCCCGCATCAACAGCGGCGCGCGAAGCGCCCACAGCCGCATTGAGCTTGTCGGCAATCTTGTCCAACAGGACAAAATTATCGCCCGATTGCATGCCGCGGCCACCGGAGATGACGATCTTGGCGGCGCCCAGCTCCGGACGATCCGACTTGGAGAGCTCTTCGGAAACGAATTCGGATTTGAACGGACCGCCTGGCGCGTCGATGGTCTCAACGCTCGCAGAGCCGCCATCACCGATTTTCTCGAATGTCGTTGGACGCACCGTGATGACCTTTTTCGCGTCAGCAGATTTAACCGTCATCATCGCATTGCCCGCATAGATCGGACGCACGAAGGTGTCCGGGGCTTCAACCGAGACGATCTCGGAGATCTGCATCACATCCAGCTTGGCGGCAATGCGCGGGGCAAAGTTCTTGCCCGTCGTGGACGCGACGGCCATCATCACATCATAACCGTCCATCAAAGGCAGGATGAGCGCTTCCAGCGCTTCCGCTGTCGGTTTGGCAAAAACGTCTGCATCGGCGTGCAGCACTTTTGCAACGCCGTCGAGGCCGGCAGCGGCAGACGCAACATCGCCCGCGCCCGATCCAGCGACGAGCACATGGATGTCTCCACCAATGGCCTTGGCCGCGGTGACCGCCGCTCGCGTGGCGTCATTCAGGGCCGCATTGTCATGTTCAGCAACGAGAAGGATGCTCATCAGATTACTCCTTCCTGGTTTTTCAGCTTGTCGACCAGCTCGGCCACGCTCTCGACCTTGATACCGGCTTCGCGCTTGGGCGGTTCGGTGACTTTCAGAACGGAAAGACGCGGCGCGATATCAACGCCATAATCACCGGGCGATTTGGCGTCGATCGGCTTGCGCTTGGCCTTCATAATGTTTGGCAGGGACGCATAGCGCGGTTCGTTCAGGCGGAGGTCGGTAGTGATGATCGCCGGGGTTTGGACCGAAATGGTCTGCAGGCCGCCATCAATCTCGCGGGTGACTTGCGCCTTGCCCTCAGACAGCTCGACTTCCGATGCAAAAGTGGCTTGCGGCCAGTCCAGCAGCGCGGCCAGCATCTGGCCGGTCTGGTTGCTGTCATCATCAATGGCCTGCTTGCCGAGGATCACCAGATCCGGGCTTTCCTCACCGACGACTTTTTCCAGAAGTTTGGCAACGCCCAGCGGTTCAACGGTGTCGTCCGTCTGGATCAGAATGCCGCGATCGGCGCCCATGGCGAGCGCGGTGCGGATGGTTTCCTGGGCCTGTTGCGGTCCGATGGACACCACAACGATTTCATCGACGCCGCCCTTTTCCTTCATGCGTACTGCTTCTTCGACAGCGATTTCGCAGAAAGGGTTCATCGACATTTTCACATTGGCCAGATCCACGCCGGTCTGATCGGGTTTGACCCGGACCTTGACGTTATAATCGACCACCCGTTTCACGGGCACGAGTATCTTCATGGAAATTCCCCGGTCTGTGCGGGCATAGGTCAGCCCGCCTCAATCCTCTGGATGAAAATCAGGGCGCGAAATTGCAATCCAGCCGACCGGAAGTCAACGCATGCACCGCATGCGAATTGCCGCATAGAAAAAGGCCGGACGCAGGGCATCCGGCCTTGTTCAAAGTGACGTCTACGTCAGTTATTCGGCGTCACCGGTGATCAATTCCAGCTCGGTATTGATCGTGATGATGATTTCGTCGGAAATTGCCGGGACTGCATATCCCAAACCCCATTCAGACCGCAGGATCGTGGTCGTTGCAGTAAAGCCGGCGAGGCCGCGCTCTTCGTTGACGCCATTCAACGTCACATCCAGCGTTACCGGGCCGGTATTGCCCAACAGTGTCAGATCACCGGTCATCGTGCCGGTCTGGCCATCTTCGGTTTCAAAGCTGGTCGCAACAAAATGGGCCGTTGGAAATTCAGCCGTGTTGAACAGGTCTTCGGAATTGAGGTGGGCGATAAAGCGCTCATGATGGGCGCCGACCCAGAATCCGTCGATCAGGTTGAAGGTGACATCCACTGTGGAGTTGGATGGGGTTCCCATGTCCAGCAACAGCGTACCTTCATAATCGGTGAATTGGATAGACTGGCGCGACAGGCCCAGATGGATCCAGCTAGCGTTGATCTCGGTGTGCGTGCGGTCGAACTCATATGCGATCGGATCAGCCAGGGCAGCGGTGGCGGTCAGCGCGGCAAACGCTGAAGCAGTGAGAAATTTCATAGGGAAGGACTCCCGTTTCAGGGGTTGAACAGCCTGCGGCAGCTCGCCGCAGTTCCGGATATAGGTCACGCACCTTGTGGAGCAAAAGGGCGTCGTGATCACATTATCGTTTCCGGTCTGGAATTAATCAGCGGTCCTTCCCCGGCACCCATTTTACATCAGCTTGCCCGTTTTCATTGGCAATGCGGGCCAGCACAAAAAGAAGATCGGAGAGCCGGTTGAGATAACGGACCGTTTCTGCATTCAGGCGCTCATCCAGCCGGGATAGATTGACCGTACGCCGCTCGGCGCGCCGGCAGACGGTGCGGGCGACATGAAGCCTTGAGGCAGCTTCGCTACCTGCCGGCAACACAAAGCTGTCCAGCGGCTCCAGCAGGGCATTCCACTTGTCAATGGCAGTCTCCAGGGCCGTGACTTGGCCTTCGGTGACCCGTAGGGGTTCGTAACCCGGGTCTTCACCCGTATCCGGCACACACAGATCGGCACCCAGATCGAACAGATCATTCTGTACCCGTTCCAGAAGCGTGCTCATTTCAGCATCTTCAACCGCGCAGCGCGCTAGACCGATGGCGGCATTGGTCTCGTCTACCGCTCCATAGGCCTCGACGCGGATATCCGTCTTGTCGACCTCCGACATATCGCCGAGCCGCGTCCGGCCTCTATCGCCGGTCTTGGTGTAGATTTTTGTCAGGCGAACCATGGGATTCCCGTTTCATCTGTTCCGCTAGACGCGAGACCTAATCGCGGCACACTGCGCTGGCAAGATGAGCAGGGGAATGATCATGCTTCGCATCGCGGTATTACTCGCCGTCATCACGTCATCGGCTGTGGCAGCCCGTCAAGACGTTCAGGCCCTGGCGGACGGTCTGATTGAAAACGGCTCACCGGGGGCGGTGGTCATGCTGATCGATGGCGATACGCAGCTCATTTCCGTCGCCGGAGACCGGCGATCGTCTTTGCCTTCGCCTATCGAGTTGGAAGATCAATGGCATCTAGGGTCCAACACCAAAGCAATGACCGCCATGCTGGCCGCACGCCTGGTCGAGCAGGGGGCTATGGGTTGGGATACTACGCTGGGCGAAAGCTTGGGCGAGCGGTTCAACCGGATCGATCCCGTTCTGGCGGACGCCACACTTGCCGAGCTTTTGCAACATCGCTCGGGGATGGTCCCGAATGCGGGCCGCCTGACCTCGATTGCGATCTCCGGCCTGTTTGGCGAGCGGGATGCCGCGCGTGACCGCATCCCCTATCTTCGTGAATTACTGCGCGACCCGGCCGGACAGCGCGGCACATATCTATATTCCAATGCGGGTTATGTTGCCGCAGCTCTGATGATGGAGCAGGCGACCGGCGAGACCTGGGAGGCGTTGATCCAGCGTGAGCTGTTTGACCCGCTGGGACTCGAGAGCGCGGGCTTTGGCCCGCCTCAGGGCGAACAACCGCAAGGTCATAATGAGCGCGGCGAGCGCCTGATCCCGGCGGGGACCGGGGCCGGTGCTGATAACCCGCCAGCGGTTAATCCGGCCGGCCGGGTGCACATGTCCATGCCCGATTATGCTGTTTTCCTGCGTTTGGTGATCGCAGGCGCACGCGGTGAGGAGACCGAATACCTCTCCGCTGAAAGCTGGCAGGCCCTTCTAACGCCGCCCGCAGGCGCAGATTACGCCATGGGGTGGGGCGTGGGAGAAGATGGCTCGCTTCGCCATGCCGGGTCGAATACGATGTGGTTTGTGCAAGCGGTCATCTGGCCGGAGGCCAATCGCATGGCTGTGGCGGGCGTCAATGAAGGGCGGATATCTGTAGTCGTGCCTGAAATCCGCGACGTGGTTTCCGAACTCTCGCCGGATTAGCCGGCAATGTTCTGCCGTACCATGACCGCAATCAGCATCAGTACGACGGCGACAAACTGAATGCCGACGCGATAACGCATCAGAATATTAGACCGCGCGGCCGAGCCTTCGCCGCCGCGCACCATATTCACAAAGCCGAAGATCAGCGTGCCGAGCACGGCCAGCATCGAAACGACGATCAGGATATTCAAAAAGATCAACATGAGCGCTTAACTAGTCCGGACAGTCCTTGCCGTCCAATCACGCTTTGTCGCACCTAGCTGCGCCAGCGCAGCGTTTTCGGTTCTTTCAGCGGGTTTTTAAATTCCACGCCGTCGCGGCGATGCTTTTCCCATCCCCGGCGCAAGGCCAGATACCATTTCGCGGGTATATCGCTGTCATGGATGAACATTTGCGGCGGATCATAAGACAGGCCAATCGCCTGGGAATCGACAGCCGCTGAATCCTGCCCCATAAAGATGCGGATTGCGCGCCGGATAAGAAATTTCGGCACGAAATTCACCGCAAAATGATTCCAGTAGATGATGATCGAGATAATCGTTTTGTCGGCGGTCACCGGCGTCACAATCGTCACCGTGGTGACGTGTTTATCGCCCGCCTTCATATATTCCGGGCGCAATCCGGGCAGTTCCAGCTGGATCTCGGTCGTAATGTCATTGCCAAACAGCTTGTAGATGAAGGAATTTGACGACGGCTTGTGCGGCAGCATGGAAAAGCCGCGCTCGATAGGTCCGAACGTCTTTTGCTTCTCATGCATGGTCTTGGGGGTGCGCCACCAGGACTGGTTATGGATGTAGGGGATGTGCGCCGGATCCATCAAGCTGATCACCGCTGCATCCATATCGCAATGAAAATCGCACTCATCGAAGATGCGGACTTTTGAGTCCTCGGGAATATCCAGCGTCGGCGGTGGCAGGCAGGGCTCGGCGTCGTGATCGTAACCAAACCAGATCCAGACAATCCCGTAGCTCTCATGCACCCGGTATGTCTTGGCCCTGATCTTGTCGATCTCCATCGCCTTGGTCTGATCTTCCGTCAGCGAGGGGATGAAGGCGCACTGGCCATCCGGTTTGAAGCGCCAGCCATGATAGGGGCATTGCACTTCGGTGCCGGTTTCCCCGCGCACCATCTCACCGCCGGATAGCAGAATGGCGCGATGCGGGCAGATATCCGTCATCGCAAAGGCTTCACCCTCATGCGTGCGGCCAAACAGGATCAGCTCGCCCAGACGCTCTTGCTGGATCATCTGGCCGGGTTTGATCTCATCCCCGACGATCCCGAAATACCAGAGATCGCGCAGGAAAACGTCGTCTTGGGCGGTGTCTTTAGCCATGGCCCCGTCTCTAACCTTTCGCGGGCGGCTTCGCCAAGTCTCGAGATGCCGAAGTGCGCGACTTGCGTTGCACCCAGTAGACCCCGGCCAGCACCAACGCCGCCCCGCCAAACTGCAGCGTGGTAAAGGCTTCGTTGAACATCAGCCAACCTGCCATCGAGGCGACAACGGGCTGGATCAGGATGATGATGGAGGCCACCGGCGCCGGTACCCGGCCGAGCCCGAAGGCGACGCCGCCCTGTCCGATGATTTGCACACCCACCGCCAACCCGATCAGGACGAGCCAATCGGTTTGGGTGTTCGGCCAAATTTCTTCGCCAAATCCCAGCGCGGCCAGACACAGGATGGGCGACGACACCAGCACCGTCCAGAAAATTACCGTGCCGGTGGAGGCAAATCTCCGCGCCTGGCGCACAGCGAGAATATAGGCGGCATACCAGACCGCGGTTCCCATGGAGAGCAGGTCTCCCGGCCAGCGTTCCGGCGCGACGGTCAGATTACTGACCGATAGAAGCGCCGCTCCGAATACAGCGAGGGCCGCGGCCATCAGGAATTGCCGCGTTATGTTTTCCTTGAAAATCAGCCAGGCAGCGAGCACAACAAAGACCGGCTGCAGATTGGCAAGGAAGGTCGCATTGGCGACCGTCGTGATCTTGATGCCGGCATGCCAGAAGGCGAGGTCCCCGGCGAACAGCATGCCGGGCAAAGCAAGATAAATCCATTTCCTGACCCCGGAGGGCGTGTCCTCCCGGACCGGCGGGTTTTTATCGAACAGCATCCACAGAAAGGCGAGCGGGATGGCCAAAGCCATGCGCCAGAAGCCGACGGTTTGCGGGCCAAGCTCGGATAGTTTCACCAGCGGCGCGGCCATGCCAATGGCCACCGCGCCGGCAATCAGCATGATCAGACCGATCAGAACGGATTTATCCGACGTCTGGCTCATTCATCCCCCTTATCTGCCCGCATATACCCCTTGAGCGGAAAGGGAAATCACCAATTGAAACCAAGTTGCATCCGAAGGGTTTTTGCCGAGACACCGCTTTGGCGAATGGCCTGCAAAGTTTGCGATTTATTTCGCTTGGCAAAGCGCTTTCCATCCTTACCGGTCAGCAATTTGTGATGCCGGTAAAGGGGTGCCGGCAGGTTCAATAGCGCTTGTAAAATCCGATGCACCGAAGTGGCAAAAAATAGATCCTGTCCGCGGATGACATGGGTAATGCCCTGCAGCGAATCATCCAGCGTGACGGCAAGGTGATAGCTGGTGCCCACATCCTTCCGGCCCAGAATAACATCACCGATCAAGTCCGGTTGAATCGCCAGAGTGCCGCTTTCGCCCCCGGGGCCTTCGCCTTCCTCAACAAAAGAAAGCCGCGAAATATCGCCCAGCTCAGCTTTCACCGCGCTGATCGATAACCGCCAGGCAAACGCGTCTCCTCGGTCTAATCGGGAAGCTTCGTCGTCCGGGCTCATCGGTTTGGCTGGGCCGGGATAGATCACGCCATCCGGGCCTTCGCCCGGATGGTGCGGGGCGCGGGCGATATCCTCCATGATTTCCTTGCGGGTTTTAAAACAGCGATAGATATGGCCTCGCTCGGCCAGCTGATTGAGTGCGGCATGATAGTCTGGAAAGTGCTCGGATTGCCGCCTGACCGGCTCTTCCCACTCCAGGCCGAGCCAGTGCAAATCTTCATAGATCGCGTCGACGAACTCCGGCTTGCAGCGGGTGATATCGATATCTTCTATCCGCAGCAGAAATCGTCCGCCCGCCTGCCGCGCCGCCTCGAACGCCTTCAGCGCCGAGAACGCATGCCCTTTATGGAGCAGGCCGGTGGGCGAGGGCGCAAAGCGGGTTGTAAATGGTGTTCTAGGACTCATGCTGAGGCAACAGCATGGACTTGTTTCTTTTTAATACTTCATATGCCCAGCCGTCATCATACCAGTCCTCGAAATGAGGATTGCCGCGGAGTTTCTGTATGGTGTGATGGATCAGAATTACGCAGTCCTCTGCAGAAACCATCACGCCTTCTGCTAGGTTTGAATAACGCCTCATCACTTTCCCCCCGCGCGCCATGTTGACCACATGATCTGCAAACTCGTCCAAAGCCGCTTCACCGAGCCCCTCAGACGTGTAGCCATAGGCCTTGAGGAAATGAATTATCGCAGAAGCAGCGCGCAGCTTGAGCGGAGCGAATGCGCCTATGACAGTTTTTAACAATTGATATGCAACAAATACGGCAATCAATGAGCCAATGACGATTAATACTGTTTCCAAGGCTTCCTCCCAGCAATACAACCACTAGATTAATCAAAAAGCAGAAGGTCCGCCAATTGCGGTTTGGAGTGGACGCGCTTTGGCTTGTTGGTTAGTCCCGCCTCATGATGATTGATGGACCCCGACAGCCGCCGGCCAATGGCCAGAAACCCCGCAAGCTGGTCATTCTGGTGCATGGCTATGGGGCTAATGGCGAAGACCTGATCGGCCTGGCCGGTCAGTGGACGCGGGATCTGCCGGATGTGCAGTTTGTCGCCCCGAATGCGCCTCAGCCCGTGCCGGGCGCGCCCAACGGGTATCAATGGTTTCCGATCACACGGCTGGACCCGGAAGAGGGTAATCGCGGCGTGATATCCGCCGCCCCGACGCTGAACGCTTTCATCGACCAGGAACTCACCCGCTACGGCCTCACCGATCAGGACCTGGCGCTGGTCGGCTTTTCTCAAGGCACGATGATGTCCTTACATGTCGGCTTGCGCCGCTCACCCGGCCCGGTGGCGATCCTTGGGTTTTCCGGGGCGATGCCCAGCCGTGTGACCCTGAAAGATGAAATCACGAGCAAGCCGGCCATTCAGCTGATCCATGGTGACCGCGATGATGTTCTGCCGCTGGGCATGATGTTTGATGCGGCTGAAGGTCTGGCGGAGGCCGGGGCGTCGTGCCAGTGGCATATTTCGCCGGGCATTCCGCACGGCATTGGCCCCGATGGACTGGAGATCGGCGGGCGGTTTTTGAAGAAAGCCTTCTCCGGCGCATACGCCGCGCCAATTCCTTCCAACTCGTAAACGACATCGTCATAGCCGCGTTATGGGTTTAAGGTTATAAATTCGCCAAGACGGAGACCGGCGTGATTCGCTGTGAATCCCGCCGTCCTCCAATCAGGGAGGTGCGTGTTCAGGACGCGTGTTGAGCATAACGGAATGGCCGGACCCGACCGGATAGGGGGAGGGTGCCATGCAAGTGCTTGATAAAGCCCCCTCCGGGTGGCCCTGCCTCGTTTTGAACGCCGATTACCAGCCCTTGTCATACTGGCCGCTTTCAGTGTGGAGCTGGCAGGAAGCCATCAAGAATGTCTTCCTGGAGCGCGTGACGGTTGTCTCGAGCTATGAAGACAAGATCCGCTCGCCGTCTACGGAGTTTCCGGCCCCGTCGGTTGTGGCGCTGCATGAATACGTCCAGCAGAACCGGGCTCCGGCCTTTACGCGGTATAATGTCTGGCTGCGCGACGGGTTCAAATGTGCGTATTGCGGCTGGGACAAGGTGGAAGATCTGACGTTCGATCACATTCTTCCGCGCTCTCACGGCGGTGAAACCTCGTGGAACAATATCGTCGCGGCCTGTTCGCCCTGTAATCTCAAAAAAGGCGGACGCACGCCCAAACAGGCTGGCATGAATGACCCTCGCGCATACCGGCCCAGCATGCATCAATTACAGGCACAGGGCCGCCGCTTTCCGCCGAAATACCTGCATGCTAGCTGGATGGATTATCTCTACTGGGATGCCGAGCTGGAGCGTTAAGCGCCCCCGCTTTGCCTAGACCTTCGTCGTCACTGCAATAGCGGCACGGCAGCCTGCCTCGATGACGCGGGAAAGAATAGGATAGCCAAACGCCTCTTTCGCGCCCTCTTCGACGGCGAGGTGTTTGTGCGCGACCTCTTCATCGCGGAACTGCGTGAAGCGCGTGCGAAGCTCGTCTTCGCCTGCGGCTTCCAGCTCGGCGATCTGGTCATTGTAATGACCTTCAATCACGGTCTCCACTGCTTCGGTGCAGGCATGGGCGGCTTTCTCGCCCATCAGGGCTGTGGCCACGCCAAGTGTGCGGCCAGCGACTTTCCAGATTGGCATCAACGCCGTGGGGCGTACGCCGCGGGTGCGGATGAAATCATCAAAGGCATCCAGATGCGATTGCTCGTCTTCGGCCATATGGCGCAACTGATTGGCGATGCGGGTCTTGGACGGAATATTCCCGAACACGGCCAACTGGCCTTCATAGATCGCGACCGCACCATATTCACCGGCATGGTCTACGCGGATCATCTCTTCGGTGCGGCGTTTATCAGCCACATTGCCGGGCATTTTCGGGCGAGGGGCACGGCTCATTTGCGGAACACTCCCAAATAGAAAGAGATCATCGCCAGTCCAAACGACATCAGCGCATTATAGCCCGCCATGGAAATGCCGAACAGCGTCCAGGCGGCCACGCCACACGGCACGACGCCTGTGGCGGTCCCATCCATGACGGCAAACAGATCATCGGCTGAGATGGATAACGGACCGGCGGTGGAACAGCTCGCCGGGCCTTCCCACCAGCCATATTCGATGCCGGCATGCCAACCGGCAAATCCGGCAGAGTAAAGAAAGATCGCCCCGATGATCAGGCAGACCCACATGGCAAACGGCTTCACTGCCTCCAGACGCAAGGCCAGAAAGCCGATCAGGCCCGCCGCTATTGCCGCCATATGGATATAGCGCTGATCCAAGCAGAGCGGGCACGGCGCATAGCCAAACCCGTATTCGAAGACATAGGCCCCGCCGAGGATCAGAGCGGACAGGACTGCTGCCAGAAGCGGCCAGCGTTGAGCGGTCAGGTAAGGGGCAATAAAACTCATAAGCTGAAGATTAGGGCGGAGCCGGGACCAGGAAAAGCGCGCATTCAGCCGCAGGCCCGATTGGCGTCCCATCAGCGTCCCATTGCGCCCCGCACCCACTCAATCATCGCATAGATGAGGGCCGGACCACCAATTACCAGAATGCCGATCCAGATCAGGCCGAGCACGAGACCGGCGAGGATCAGCAAACCATCCCGCGTGATCAGCCCGAGCGAGCCAATTGCGATAGCGACACCTGGCGTGGAATTCGTTAGCGGTAAGGGCGTCAGGATGGACAGGCAGAAAACGCAGAAAATGCCGCCCACCACGCGCTCGCCGGTTGGGCCGGACAGGAAAAGCAGGCGCGGGCGGGCAATAGCTTCGATCCAGCCAAACCAGCGCTTGGCTTGCTGGCCCATTTTCTCCAGGCCCTGCTTGGAGAGGTTTCGGCTCGCGAACTTCTCCGGCATCCACGGTTCCGGCCGGCCCATCGCCATCTGAAACGCCAAAGCTGCCATGGGCAGGGAGATGACCTGCGGAATGCCATAGAGAAAGGGGATGCACACCGGGATCGCCAGCGCAAACAGCAAAACTCCGAAAGCGCGCTCGCCCAAAGCCTCCATGAACGCGCCGAGCTTTAGGCCTTCCTCCGGTGCGCTCTCGCCAATATGGACGAGGCGCGCCACAAGGCCTTCGGGCACGTCAGATCGGGAGGCGCTGGCATCAGACATGGGCCGCTTCATAAAGCGATTGGTGCGCACTGAATAGCGGGCCGCCAACCCTATTGCATTGCAAAGCCTTTGAAGGCAGTTTCCGCCGTCCGCAATCAGGGCCCCTGTGGCGGAATTGGTAGACGCGCCGGATTCAAAATCCGGTTCCTTCGGGAGTGCCCGTTCGATTCGGGCCAGGGGCACCATTCTTCGCTGACGAAGTCTGCGAAGAATGCCGCGCCGAAGCCCATAGGGCGAAGGCGGGCAGCCAGCCTCCGTCAGCTTGAATGGTATTGGTTTTGCCTCGCGCCAGTTCGCTTCGCTCACGGCTCCGGCGGGGCGGGCGAAAGCCCGGGCCGCAGTCGCGGCCTTGGACACTTTATCTAGGTTTCCGTTGCGCGCGGCCGAGGGGGCCTTCACAAGGTCAATTGTTTAAAGGCGAACCTGACCCTTGGGTCTGTTTGGTTTTGCCGTTAGCCTTAAAGCATGAGCGCTGTGACCTCCTCCGATATCTGCCATTTCTGGTTCGTGGAATGCACACCGAAGCAGCATTTTGTTTCCACGCCGGCGTTTGATGCCAAGGTGCGCCGGCGCTTTGCCAAAGCCATCGAGACGCAAGCCCGGCAGGTCAAAGACGGTGACCATCCCTGGCTGGAAACCGCCGAGGGCGGTCTGGCGCTGATCCTGTTGTTCGATCAATTCACCCGGAATGTCTGGCGCGGCTCTGGCAAGGCTTTTGCCTTCGATCAAACGGCCCGGCAGATCGCACGCGCGATGATCGAGCGTGGTCTGGACATGGAATTGCCGCCCAAAAGGCGCAGCTTTGTCTACATGCCCTTCATGCATTCCGAAGACTTGGCCGATCAGGATTTCAGCCTGGAGGTGTTTGCCTCCCGCCTGCCGGAAGAGAACAATAATCTCTCTCATGCCCACAAGCATCGCGATGTAATCAAACAGTTCGGCCGTTTTCCCTATCGCAATGATGCGCTGGGCCGGAAATCGACGCCGGAAGAGCGCGCCTACCTGTCTGGTGGTGGCTATGCACCCGGCTCAAAACGCCGGGCAAAATAACCCCGGCGGCAAAGCTGGCCTAAAACCGGTCAGCCCCCATTCATCCAAGTCATTGAAAATACGTGGTTGAAACGCCGCCCGCTTTGGCGCGCGCCTTGCGAGGACAGAAACAAACCGTTTCACCATTGGATGGATGATATGAACATAGCCCCGCACATCACGCCTTCTGACATGCTCTCTCTGGCCTTCCTTCTGGTCGACCGACATGGCGCCAAAGCGCTGGGTTATGCCGACCTGGCCGTCGGCGAGATGGAAGACGCCGGGGATGATGTTCGGGCCGATGCCTGGCGGGCGCTCAAAAGCGTCGTTGAAGATGCACTCGCCGGTCGGCTGGAGCGCGATCAGGACGTCACCGTTCACTAATCCAAATCTTTCGTCATCATCCGGCTCGCCCGGATGATCTCGTCATCGAAGCTGAGATCCTCCGATTAAATCGGAGGATGACGGGCCTTAAGGCATTCGCCGCATTGCCTTACCACACTTGCGCGCTTAACTGCGGGGCATGACAGACGCATTTAACTGGTCCGATTTGATGGCCCGCGCCGGGCTGTCCGATCCCTTTGCGCCCGGCACCTCCCGCAAGAATGGCCGGGCCGCTCTGCGCAAGCTGGTGCCGCTGATGGAATTACCGGCGCCAAACGTGGCGGAAATCCATGATCTGACGATCAAGGGCGCGGACGGGAATTTGGCCGCGAGGCTTTACGAACCCGTCGATCCGACGAATGCGCTCACCGTTTTCTACCATGGTGGCGGCTATGCGTTTGGCGATCTGGATAGCCATCACCGCGTTGCCCAGCGCCTGGCCGCCATCTCACAAAGCCGCGTCCTGTCGGTCGATTACCGCTTGGCCCCGGAACATCCCTTTCCCGCCGCCTATGACGATGCGGTGGCAGCCTTTGATTGGGCGCTCAATGAGGGCAGCGAGCATATCGGGACCGATCCTGAAAAGATGGCTGTCGCGGGCGATAGCGCGGGCGGTGGTCTGGCGGCTGCCGTCGCCCAAGCGCGTCGTGAGCACATTCATTTCCAGCTTCTGATTTATCCGCTCTTGCAACTGGCAGAGACTCGAAAAGTGAAGCCGAAAATGCTGGAAGGGCATATGCTGTCCACCCAGGCGCTCGACTGGATCCGCGACACCTATTGCGGCGACACGAGCCCGATGGACCCCCGCATCTCCCCGCTCTTTGCCGAAGACGTCAGCCATTTGCCGCCCGCGCACATTATCGCGGCCGAGCTGGATCCTTTGCTGGATGAAGGCGTGGCGTACCGCGACCGCCTGCAGGCGGCGGGCATCCCGGTCACGCATGAACTCGCTAAAGGCCTGCCGCATGGCTTTTTCAACATGACGCGCGTCTGGCCGGGCGCGGATAAACACGCCAACACGGCGTTTGAACGTCTGCGCGACGGGTTGACGTCATGAGTTTCAAACCGGAATCGGCCTTTGCCCTTCTAGGCCCCGACTTTGCCGATGCGGTCGAACCGGCGGACTTCCCGGACCTGACCCTGCGCTGGTGGAATAAACGCTGGGCAGACGAGATCGGTCTGGGTGATCTGGATGACGCTGCAAAGGCCGACCATTTCGCCCGCTTTGCGCCGCTGGAAGGCTATCCGCATACGCCACTTTCCATGCGCTATCACGGCCATCAATTCCGGCATTATAATCCACAAATCGGCGATGGCCGCGGCTTTCTGTTCGCGCAATTCCGGGATCAACATGACCGATTGCTGGATTTTGGCACCAAGGGCTCGGGCCAGACGCCCTGGTCGCGCTCGGGCGATGGACGGCTGACGCTGAAAGGGGCGGTGCGGGAAATTCTGGCCGCTGAAATGCTCGAAGCGCTGGGCGTTTATACCTCCAAAGCCTTTGCGGTGTTTGAAACCGGCGAACAGCTGCACCGCAATGATGAACCCTCGCCAGCGAGGGGCGCGGTGCTCACGCGGCTGCAGCACTCGCATGTTCGTTTTGGCACCTTCCAGCGTCATGCGTTTGAAGATGCGCCGGAGCGGATCTCCGCCCTGATCGATCACGCGATTACGGTCTATTATCGGCATCTGACCGAGTTTGATGGCGCAGACCGGGCGACCGAGTTGTTGCGCGCGGTTGTCAAATCCAGCGCCCGCCTGGCGGCGCAATGGATGGCGGCGGGCTTTGTCCATGGCGTGCTTAATACCGATAATCTCAACGTCACGGGCGAGAGCTTCGACTATGGCCCCTGGCGCTTCCTGCCGACTTATCAGACCGGCTTTACCGCCGCCTATTTTGATGAGACCGGGCTGTACGCCTATGCCCGCCAACCCGAAGCGGTGTTCTGGGCGCTTCAACAATTTGCCGCGGCGCTCCTGAAGGTCGGTGAGACGGATCCGCTGGTGGCGGTGCTGAACACCTTCCCGGACACTTATACCGCCGAGATGACGACCGCTTTCTGCCGACGGCTGGGTGTGAAGGAGCAGGACGACTCAGAGGCCATGGTAAGGGCCCTGCTGGATTTCCTCCACAAGAGCCAGCTGCCCTTTGAGGCCGTGTTCTTCGATCATTTCTGCGCCGATGAGGTCCGCATCAAAGCGGCCTCGCGCAATTATTCCGGGCCGGAATACACGACATTCGCTGAAAGTTTCCACGCCCATGAACCCGACCGGCCGGAGCGCTTGTCGCACAGCTATTTCCAACGGCCGGACCCGGTGCATATAACGATTGAGGTCATGGAAGGTGCCTGGGAGCCGGTGCATGAGAAGGATGACTGGTCGGAACTGCGCACCCTGTTCCGCGATATAGCTGAAGCGCGAGAGGGCTATGATCTGGGAGTAGGGCGAATAGGCTTCTTGCCATGAGCCTGCCCCTCATCACCGCCCCGGTCTTGAAGAGCCGGGGAGTGGTTCACGGCTTCACAACACGTGAAGGCGGGGTGTCGTCCAGCGCGTTTGAAAGCCTGAATCTCTCCCGCCGTGAGGCCGATAGCGATAAAAATGTCGACGAAAACCGACGCCGCGTGGCCAAGGCGCTCGGCGTCCAGCATCTTGCCTTTGCCCGGCAGGTGCATGGCAATCAGGTGTTGATGATCGACCGGCCACGCAAGGATGGCGTCGCAGGCAAGGGCGATGCCCTGATCACCAATCAGCGCGGCATTGGCCTCGTCGCACAGACAGCCGATTGTGTGCCGCTCCTCATTCATGATCCGGTTCAGAATACAATTGCCGCGGTGCATTCCGGTTGGCGCGGCACGGTGAAGGAAATCGCCCGCCAAGCGATTGATGCCTTGTTGGTGGCCTATGGCTCCCGGCCGTCAGATCTCCGTGCCGCCATTGGCCCGGCCATCAGTCAGGAGAATTATCGCGTCGGCCCGGAAGTGCTGGAACAATTCATCGAGGTTTTTGGTTCGCTGGACGGGCTGGCCGGACCGATTGATGCAGAGGGAGGGGCGAGGTTGAACAATACCGCCGCTGTCCACCGCCAGCTTCTGGAGGCAGGACTATCGCTTGACAATATCTGGGTGTCAGACGCCTGCACCTTTGCCGATGACCGATTCTTCTCATGCCGCCGCGCCAAGGGAGGCCCGTTTGGCGGGCAGGCAGGCGTGATTGCACTGGTCTAGATCACGCGGCCGCCATTCATTTCCAGAAGCATCCGGCGCAGCTTGCGCATGCCACCCAGCCAGCGGTCCCGATCCCCGGCTTTCTTGGCAAAGTGATCTGCCACCACCGGATGGGTCAGGATCAGGAAACGGTTTTCGGCCACGCCATCGACAATGGTTTTCGCCGCGTCTTCCGCCGTGATCATGCCATCGACGGCGGTCATCACCTCGGGCAGGTCCTTGGTCATTTTGGTCTTCACATATTGCGGGCAGATGGCGTGCGATTGGACGCCCCGATCACCGTGCGAGATGGAGATGGATTCCGCTACCGAGATCGCTGCGGCTTTCGTGGCGGAATAGGCGGCATCACCAATCTGGGCAAGCAACCCGGCGGCTGAGGCGGTGATCATGAACGCCCCGCTGCCGCGCGCCGCCATGCCGGGTAGAACATGGCGCGCGGCATAAACCGCGTGCATGACGTTTATTTGCCAGGCTTTCTCCCAGTTGGCATTGGGCGCGCCAGCGGCTCCGCCCACCGGGCCGTCTCCAAAGCCAACCCCGGCATTGGCAAAGAAGATATCCACCGGGCCGAGATCGCGCTCCACCTCGCCAATGAACACCACCATCTCGCCTTCATCGGCGACATTCACGCGTTTTCCAAAGCCGCCGCACTCCTTGGCGACGGCATCCGCCGCCTCGCCATTCAGATCACAACAGGCCACCTTCGCGCCGCGCGCGTGAAACTCCCGCGCCACTGCAGCGCCAATACCGCCGGCTCCGCCGGTGATGATGACGGTCTTGTTCTCAAAATCCATACTGCCGCTCCCCGAACCTTTGATGCGCACCATGGCCCCCGCAACGGCGAAATGTCGAGCCCTCGCAGCGGCGGGTCCGGCCGCAATCTCACACAGAAGTGAAAATGGGCGGGCTGCCCGCATGCTAGCCTACCGCGAGAGCAGCGGGAGGCATGGATGCGGACGGTCTGGATTGGCATTTGGGCGGTATGGATGAGCGTCGCGCCAGCTTTGGCGCAAGATCTCCTCGTGCAAAGCGGCCCTGTTGAAGAGGCCGCTTTCGCCGGTATCCATGACGACGCCTTCAGGCTCGCTCCTGGTGAACGCTTGCAGCTAAACCTACCTGAGGGCGGCGACCAGGCCGTCATTCATGACCGTAGCGAAACCACATCCTTGGGCGAGCGCCTCTGGATTGGTCATCTGGCGGAGGCCGGCCTAGCCTACCGGGTGATACTGACGCAAGGGCCATCGGCTTTATTTGGTTATATCGCAACGCCAGACGGAGCCTGGACGCTGGCACCGGCCTATCCCGGAGGACCGGCAGAATGGTCTCGCGCGTCCCACCCTCCGGCAGAGCCCGGCGCGGATGTTCTGGTCCCGGCAGCGCCTTCTCTAACGCGCGCGCTTGATGTCCTGCGCCTGCAGCAAGAGACCGCCGCAGACGTTCCGATCGGGTCCAATGGCACGGTGGATATTGCCATCGTCTACACCCAGGGCATGCGTAACTATTATGGCCTGGGCCTGACGACCCGCGCCCAGCACCTGGTCAATGTGCTCGATCAGTCGCTGATCGACAGCGATGCCGGTTTGCGGGTTCGGCTGGTGGGGCTCCGTCAGGTGCCCGGTCCATGGGATGAATTCACCTCCACGATCGAGACCATTGATGATCTTCTGGCCGGGGCCAGCTATGGCCATGCCGGGACTGAACGTGATGTCACCGGCAATTGCTCGAATGGTCCGGCGGGCTGCATCAATAATGGCGATCTCTCGCCCTTGCTGGCCTGGCGAAACGCGGTCGGCGCAGACATTGTGGTCATGCTGCGCCGCTACTGGCGGGCCCAGCAGACTTTTTGCGGCGTTGCCTACCTTCCGGGGTTCGGCGCTGAACAGGACATTGATCCGGCCGAAGACTGGGTGCTGGGCGTGGCCGTCAGCGGCGATGGACCGGACGGCAATAATACGGGCATCAGTTGTGGTGATCTGACGTTCGCGCACGAAGTCGGCCATAATCTGGGGTCCACGCACAATGTTGAAAACACCAGCGGATTTGGCGTGTTCCAGTTTTCCTACGGACACCGGATAGACTGTAATTTCCGGACCATCATGGCCTATGATTCCACGCGGTCTGGCGTGAATTGTAACCGGCCAACCCAGAACGAAACCTGGTTGCCGCGCTTTTCAAATCCGGCCCAGTCCGACTGCCTGGGAACGGCCTGCGGCGTGGCACCGGGCCAGCCCCATGTCCGCGGTTCGGCGGCCGATGATACCACCACGCATTCGGATAATGCGCGCTCCATGCGCGAGCTGGGCTGGCGGGTGCGCGATTACCGGCCCGAAGGTCAAACCGTGCGTGCCGCCATCCTGCCCTATAGCCGGACGGTGGCAGTCAACACACCGGCAACGGCCTTTGTCTCGATCATCAATCCAGCCTCGACGGGCGGGTCTGCGACGGGGTGCGGTTTGCAGCTGCATGGCGCTGCACCGAATGAATTCAGCTTCCAGCAAACCGACCCGGCCACCAATCAGCCGATCGGAAATCCCGGTGATCTGGCCACCATCCCCGCAGGCGGCGTACAAAGCTTTGTTGTGTCGGTGACGCGGCCCTTTGCCGAGATCCATTCCGACCTTCGCATTGAAGCCTCCTGTGCTGATCGCGGACCGGCCCCGGCCATCAACGGCGTCAATACATTCCGCCTGACCACGTCCAATAATCTGTTGCCGGATCTGGTCGCGCTGGCGGCAACCACCAGCAATAACGGGTTTGTGGAATTGCCAGCCGGCGGCGGAGCCGGCGCGTTTTCGGTCGCGGCGGTCAACCTGTCGGCCAATGGCCAGTTGACGGTCACACCGGAACCCGGCCCCGGTGCGGCACCATTATCCGTTCTGGAAATCTGCCGGACCCATGCCACGACCGGCCAGTGCGAAACACCGCGCGCCGCCTCGGTCACGCTCAATGTCGCCAATGGCGCAACACCGACTTTTGCGGTCTTTGCCCGCTCTGCCGGGCCGGTTCCGTCCGCCCCGGCGAGCAACCGGATTTTTGTCAATTTCCGGACCCAGAGTGTCCAGCTCGTCGGCTCGACCAGCGTCGCCTTCCGCACGCAATAACAGACCGGATGGCGATACGCTGGACTATGGCGCGGATGGCCAGCTGGCCGTGCTCGATGGCACCAGCCACTTTTAATATGATGGCCTGAACATTGCCGCTGACTGGACGCATGACGGGTTCATCAAGCGGCGCGGAGCCTGCCCCGGACTTGATCCGGGGTCTATGACGGTGGCGAGGCCCCGCTGATGGATTATGACGGCGTGGGCACGTCGCTTCGCGTCTGGTATCTCACCGATGAGCGCGGCTCTGTCATGGCGCGCACCAATGACAGCGGCAATGTGTTCGGCGTCAATCGCTATGATGAATACGGTAATGAGCCCGCGCTGGCGAACTCCGGCACCTTTGGCTATGCGGGCATGGTGCGGCTCGACTTCGGCACGCTGACGCACAACCGCAACCGGGCCTATCATCCCGGCTTTGGCCGCTTCCTGCAGATGGACCCGATCGGCCAGGCGGGCGGCTTGAACGTCTATGCCTATGTCGGCGGCGATCCCGTCAACTATGTCGACCCGCTGGGGCTGAGTGCTGAAGAGGGGCCCAGAGATCGTATTCTCGTTACCACTACTCCGCCAGACCCCTGCACCCTGCACGGAGCCATTTGTGGCGATGACTATTTGCAGCAATTCAGAGATACATTCGCGGAAGATCTCAGGAATTGGGCGTTGCGGGGTTTGGCAATCGCGTCAGCCAAAATTGGATCATTCGTTCGCGCTTCCGCGCTTGAAGCTATTTGCAGGCCGCAATCAGGTGTAGGGTCGCCTTTCAGAAGAAGTCATGGCGGTCGAAATCGGAACTACTATACCCCAGAAGGAGCAATAAGCGATGCGGCGCACGGCGCCGCTTCGCGAAGAGGGTTAGGTACTGCTCGCGGAGGTATTTCCACTAGTGGTGATGACCGCGAGAATAGATTAGCGTCGGGCTACATGAATATTGCGCAAGCGGCTTTTGTACGTGAACGAGTCGGGCCTGCCTTCACCACTTACCATGCGGGCCCCGCCACCGATTACGGCGGCAACAGTTCTTTAAACGATGGTGGGTTCGGGAATCGTTATGCGATTGTTGTTGCAGCTGGTCCAAACTCGAACCGATTTTGGCGACTTGCCGCACAAAATGCCGGTGTGGATCGTGCCTATCAAGCGCTCGGTGGGAGGGTTTTTCAGCTCCGTTTTTGGCGCACAGAGGATGGTAGAAGGTATTATTGCTGACATGAAACGCGAATTTGCTTTTGCTATTGCGGTCATTGCTTCAATCTGTGGCAGTTCTTGTCACGCTCAGATAGAGAGCGAGAACGAACAGTTTTTCGGTTTCCCAAGACACCTGCAGGCAGCAATAGTCGATGGCGAAGTTTTGCCGGGCACCGAAGCCTGGATTGTCGGCGATTTTGTTTTCGAGAGTAAATATTACATCGTCGATCCGGGGGACAATTCTGTTCGATTGCTGGTGACGCCGAACGGCGATCAACAAGAAGAATGTCTGGAAAGGTCGCTGGACCAGCCCATACGCCTGGTCGGCTTCCTCGGCGAGCAGTTTGAAATTGTCGAGGTGATCTCGGTAACTCCGATCACTGAGCCTCCGACCGACGAATTCATTTGCTACTTCGTCGACGGCGTCGATTTGTGGATGAATGATGACTAGCGCTGCAAAAGCGGCAAGCGCAGCTTGTCACCTAGGAGAGCCGAAACAGCGCCTTAGCAATTCGCAGTCAGAATAATCAGGAGTGAAATTGTGCAACTGATTGTAATTGCTTGGGGAATATCGATAATTAGTCTCTATGTTTATCACTATTTTTTATCTGCGCATGTTACCAATGAGACGACCAGAGTGTTGATCTATGCCGTATTGATTGGAGCGTTCTCGCTGGTCATACTTATGGTTGCGGCCATGTTTTTCCGCGTGATTGTGATGGGCCTGCCGCCTTTGCCTTGAACATCGCCGCCGAGTGGACGGATGACGGGTTCATCAAGCGCGGAGCCTGCCCCGCACCTGATCCAGGGTCTATGATGGCGGGGAAGTGCTCTTAAATTGGGAGGCGAATTGTGGAGCTTTTGGGTCTGATTGTTTCAATGGCGTTGAATGGTTCCAGCCTCGCCTATGTGAAAGCAGATATTCCAGTTGATTTTAGGAGTAGCGACCAAGCGATATTGCGTGTGGCACTTGTCAGTGATTTGGCGGAGTCTACAGGCGAGTGCGTGACGCCTCATTCCATAGCCGGAAATACCGAAATACTGATCTTCGAGAGCCGTTGTGAAGGCTGGCAAGGGCTCTTGGCTGAATATGACATGTCTTGGCGCTATGTCTCGGTTGAAGAGTATTGTTCGCATTTGCGGGACGATCTCGGAAGGCGGTATCCGGAAGGATATGCTCAAGGATACGAATTGCCTTGCGACCCCGACTAGGGGACGTCGAGCTAGACCAGCGAATATCTTCCACACACCCTGGTGACCCCGGCAGGATTCGAACCTGCGACCCTCAGATTAGGAATCTGATGCTCTATCCTGCTGAGCTACGGGGCCAGTCCGTGGCGCGCCTTTATGGCTCTTAGCCGGTCCGGCGCAGCCAGAAAAGCGGCAATCGAGCGCCGCGCCCGGCTTCCGGCTTCAAACGGCCAGACCGGTACCATCCGATACATCCTGTTTGCCGCTTGGAAACCCTGTCATCGTCAATTCATTGGGCAAGAGCGACGGAAGTGTTTACCGTATCACGTTGAAGACTTGAATCAGCTTGCCGATTGAGGGGAGGTGGAGAGCCGATGCACCTGCGATTGTCCGCGATATTCAGTGCGCTGTGCTTGCTAATAGTGGTCAGCAGTGCCGCCTTGGCGGGAGATCTGGGCGCGGCGGTTTCGCCTGCAGCCCGCTCTGTCGCCTTGCCCCCCGGCGGCACGGTAACGGCCACCACTTTTGCCACCGTCATCAACCGGACAGATGGCGCGCTGGGCGGGTGCGAGGTCGAACTGCCCGGCCGCTTCCGCCAGTTTGATCTGGATTTCGCCTGGACCGACCCGGGCACCAATGCGCTGATCCCGGGCAGTGAGAACACGCCGTTCTCGCTGGGGCCGCGCGCCTCGCAATCGCTGGTGCTGGCGATTACCGGTGATGAAGCCTTTGATGGCGTCATCCCGCCGGTCTTTGAATGCGCAACCGGGACGCCCGCAGATTCGCTCTATGGCATCAACACGTTTGAACTGCAGATATCTGATACCGCCCCGCCGGATATTCTGGCCATTGGCCTTGCCCTGCCGAACAATGATGGCGTCATCCGCATTGCCTCGGAAGGCGGGCGGCAGGCCATGGCGGTGGCCGCGATCAATATTGGCGCCGCAGCCAGTGTGACCGTCGGCCCGGTCGGGATTTATGGTCAGAATGCCGATTTGCCCGCCACGCTGTCCATCTGCCAGTCTGATGATCAGGGCCGCTGCATGGCAGCCCCGGTTCCACAACTCACCGTCCCCTTCGCCTCCAATGAAGTGCGCACTTTCTCTGTCTTTGCCCAGGCCTGGGATGGATCGGCCATTCCCCTGTCCCCGGCCAATAACCGTGTGGAAGTTCAATTTGTCGCCGACGGCCAGCTGGCGGCAGCGGCAAGTGCGGCTATCACCGCGCCCGGCCCGGATTTTCAGGTGCCCGCCCGCGATGCGCTGCGTCTGGCTCAACAGGCCACATTCGGTGCCAATCAGACGCTGGTGGACCGCATCCGCCGCACAGGGATCGAAGCCTGGATTGACGAACAGCTGGATCTGCGCACCTCGACCTATCAGGACCTCGCCAATCAGGCGATCCTGACGAATTTCTGCGATGGCGTGCCCCAGCCTTGCCGCCGGGATCATTTCTCGGCCTTCCGCCTTCAAATGCGGTTCTTCGACAATGCCATGAACAATGACGACCAGCTGCGCCAGCGGGTGGCCTTTGCCCTGTCGCAAATTCTGGTCGTCTCAGAAAACGGGATTCCGCTGAACTATGCCCTCTCGCGTTATCAGCAGGCGCTTCTGGATAATGCGTTCGGGAATTATCGCGACATTCTGGAGGAAGTCTCCCGCTCTCCCACCATGGGCGTGTATCTGGACACGGTTAATTCCCGCGCTGTCGCGCCGAACGAAAACTTCCCGCGCGAACTGTTGCAGTTGTTTGCCCTCGGTGAGGTCCGGCTGAACCGCGATGGCACGCCGGTTCTGGATGGGGAAGGCCGGGCCATGCCCGCCTATACCGAGGCCGACGTGCTGGAATTGTCGCGCGCCCTGACGGGCTGGGTCTATCCCACGCCGCCGGGCTTTTTGCCGTCCTTGCGCAATCCGGCCCTGTTCCATGCCGATATGGATGTCTTCAATGACGAGCATGATTTCGGGCCGAAAACCCTGTTTGGTCAGGGCCTGCCGGCGGGACAAGGCGCAGATGCCGATCTGGAACAGGCGCTCGACATCATCTTCAATCATCCCAACGTGCCGCCCTTTATTTCGCGGCAACTGATCCAGCATCTGGTGACGTCCAACCCGTCCCCGCAATATGTCGAACGGATCGCGGCCGTGTTTGAAAACAATGGTCAGGGCGTGCGCGGAGATCTGCGGGCTGTGGTCCGGGCCATTCTGCTGGATCCGGAAGCGCGGACCTATAATCCTGACGCCTCGCGCTCCGGCAAGCTGCGCGAACCGGTTTTGCTGATGACGTCTGTAATGCGCCTGATCGGCGCGAACACAGATGGTTATGCCTTCCTGCGCCGCCTGGGTGGAACCGGACAGGTGCCGTTTGAAAGCCCGTCGGTATTTAATTTCTACCCGCCCGATTTCGCCCTGCCGGGCTCGGACGGTCTGGTCAGCCCGTCTCAGGGTCTTATCAATATGAGCTCGGTGTTTGAACGCCATAATGTGATCTACGACTGGACCTATCAGGGAAAAACCAATCGTTGGGACTGGCGACCGCTGACCAGCTTTGCTGGCTCATATGGCACGCAGGTCGACTGGTCGGCCTGGGGCCGGCTGGCGTATAATCCGGATCGCTTGCTGGATGTGCTCGATGAATATGCGCTGGAAGAGGACCTGACCCCCACGCAGCGCAGCGCCATCATTGCCGCCATGAATGCCGATAATTACTGGGGTGACCCGCTGATCGCCTCGCAACAGCGCGCGCGGCTGGCGGTCTATCTGATCACCACCTCCCCGCAATTCCAGCTGGATCATTAGGAGGGCGATATGCCGATCAATCGACGCGAAGTTCTCCAACTGGTCACAGGCGCAAGCCTGACAGCCTTCATGCCCTCAATGGTCCGGGCGCAAACCGTCGGCTCCGGCGGCTATCGGGCCATTGTCACGCTTTTCCTCTATGGCGGGAACGACTCCAATAACGCCATCATCCCGATGGATGGCCGCTATACGGATTATGCGTCCGCGCGCGGCGGAGCTATCGCCATCCCCCAGAATGACGTTGTGCCGCTTAACGGCACAGCCTTTGGCGTCCATCCCTCGCTGGCGCCGCTAGCCCCGATCTGGGATGAGGGCGCGCTGAACTGGGTATTCAATACCGGTCCGCTGCTCCAACCTTTGACGCGTGAGCTTTATGAAAGCCGCCCGGATTTGCGGCCAGCCAATCTCTTCTCGCATGATGCGCAGCAAAACCTCTGGCAGACCGCCGGCACAACCTCGGAATTGCCGACCGGCTGGCTTGGCCGCGTCGGCGACCAGCTGGCGGATGCCGGCGTTCAGGCCGGTTCGGTGTCACTGTCGGGGGCGCAACGCGCCATGATCGGCCAGCGCAATAATCCGCTTCTGATTTCCGGGTCGAATCTTCGCTTGAGTGGTCAGGACCCGACCAGCACGGATGCGGATGACATCGCCCGGCGGGCGGCCTATCAGGCCATGCTCAACGCGACGCAAGCGTCTACCCTGGGTGAATTATCAGCCGCTATTATGCGCCGCGATATTGATGCGGGCGCGCAGCTGGACATCATCCTCAATAGCGATGGCTCTGCGGTGGATGCAGCATTTGTCGATCCGCAAGGTAATCAGGTGACAGGCTCACTCGCCGATCAGCTGCGCCGGGTTGCGCGGCTGATCGAGGGCCGCACCCAGCTTAATGCCACGACACAGTCCTTCATTGTTGCAACTGGCGGGTTCGATAATCACCGCAACCAGGCCGGCACGCATGCCGGCTTGCTGGCCAATGTCGGGCGCTGTGTCTATGCCTTCTACAACACGCTGAAAGTCCTGGGCGTCCAGAATGATGTTGCCCTCTTTTCCATGTCGGACTTCAACCGGCCACTGGGCGGCAATGGCTCGGCGGGGTCCGACCATGCCTGGGGCGGCCACCATTTCGTGGTCGGGGGTGGTCTGAAGCCCAACCAGTTGCTTGGCAGTTTCCCGAATCTTGCCATGGGCGGACCCGATGATGCCCGCACCAATGGCCGCTGGATCCCGTCCACCTCGATTGAGGAATATGGCGGCGCGCTGGCGCGGTGGCTGGGGGTTGCGGATGCGGACATGCCCTATGTCTTCCCGAACTGGTCGACCTGGAATGGCGGTGGCCGCGGCCCGGTAGACCTGTTTGCTTAAGGGTACATAGCTGTCAGCGCGGCCATCGCTTCGGCTATTATCGCCTCGTCGTTCAGTTCAGAGATCTCCTCAGCCTCGCTTGCCGCATTGAAGGCCAGCAAAATCGGTTCTCCGGTCACCGGCAGCATATTGATCCAGCTTGTAAAGCGGCCCAGCCGAGGCCCGAAATAAAGCAGAGAATGCGCTCGCTCATCCCAGAAGGGGCGATCAAATTGTAGGTACACCTTGTTCAGGAGACCCATGCCCAGATCATTGATCGCGGCTAGTTTCGTTGCGGGCAAGCCCGGCGAGAACCGCAGACGCCTTGCCTTCAACACGCCCAGCGGCAGCGTGACGACAACGGCATCAAATAAATCGGTCCCGCGCGTATGGGTCAGCCGCACCTGGTCGCCTTCGAAGGCCACACTATCGACCGATCGGCCCAGTTGTATCTCAAAATTGCTGACCAGCGATTGCGGCACCTGATCATAGCCGCCCGGAAACAACATGTCGGGTCCAGAGAATGCTTCACCTTCCTCCCAGGCCTCGTCGGACAGGTATTCGAGGTCAGCGCCCAGATTGGTCTCGATGGAAACCCGCCGGTTATAGTCGGCCGGCCAACGCCAGATACGGCGCCGCGCGCCTTGTGCATCGCGAGCAACGACATTCTCATACTCTGTCTCAAAGCGCGCAATGCCGGCAGCGTCCGAAAGGTCTGTGATCGGGTTGCCACTACGACCGTGAATCCAGGACGCTCCCAGATCCAGTGGCACACCGAGCGAGCGGTCGGTCCAGATGCGCCCGCCGATGCGGTCGCGTGCCTCAAGAACCGTCACGCTCCGGCCTGCAGCTGACAAAGCGTTTGCGGCGGACAAACCTGCCATACCTGCGCCGACAATACCGATGGATTGAGCCTGTGTTTCCAACACCTCTTGCGCGGCCCGTTGACCCGACAGGTAGGCCCCATGCACGGTGGATGAATACTCGCGAGAGGTCGCCTCTCCAGCAAAAAACAAACGGTTTTCAACTGGCGCTGCCAGGTCATCGCGTTGTTCCGTTCTCGCATCGCGTGCCAGGAAGGAATAGCTGCCGAGCGCGAATGGGTCATGCCGCCAGTCGGTAATCAGGGCCCCGGTGGGCTGGGGGAGCGGAGTCCCCGCTCGACCCTGAGCTGGCCCGGCAAACACGCCCATCGCCGCAGTGCCGCCAAGTCCGCTTAGAATATCGCGTCGGTTCATAACAGCGCCCTCCAGGTTCGAGACTAGCAGGCCAGACTTGGATTTCTATTGGCTCGACAAACTCGCGGGCACACGCTTTGCTACCCGGCATGCGGGTGCTGGGATTCTTGATCGGATTGTGGATGGCCTTTTGCGCGGCCGCCGATGCCCAAGCGGGTACGGCAGAGCGGGCGGATAATCGCGGCCTGATTTCCTTTGAAACC
Organism: Hyphobacterium sp.; assembly: GCF_965228115.1. Taxonomy (GTDB): domain Bacteria; phylum Pseudomonadota; class Alphaproteobacteria; order Caulobacterales; family Maricaulaceae; genus Hyphobacterium. The sequence continues at coordinate 2,448,129 of NZ_OZ245794.1, forward strand.
GAAGCGGGAGAAACGCTGACCATTCGGTTGGCCGGGATTGAGTTTCCAAGGCCGGGCGCTCCGGGCCATGGTTTAGCGATGCGCGTTCTGGACGAAACGCTCAGAAACCACCCGTCAGTGGAGTTAATCGGTTTGAATGACCGGCAAGACCGATATGGAAATCTGATCGCAGATTTTGAGCTGGGCAATATGACCCTAGCCAATGTGATGGTCGGTAGCGGTTTTGCAATGGCTTATTCCTGGTCGGATATGCGGCAAGGGGCCGAATACCTCCTCTCTATTGAAGGGGAGGCGAGAGCAGCCCGGCGCGGCCTCTGGGAGGCGGGGATATTTGCCATCCGCACGCCTGATCCGAACACGCTCGCGCTCTACCTGGAGACGGTTCAGATCGTGGAAGGCCGGGTGATTTCCGTGTCAGAGACGCGCGAGCGGACCTATCTTAATTTCGGCTTTGATTACCGGACGGATTTCACCGTCTCGATTGCCGCGAGGGATGTCAGCACTTTTACCGAAGCCGGCCTCGACCTTGCCTCCCTGGAGGGCCGGATCATCCGCGTGCGCGGCTGGGTCGGAGCTATCAATGGCCCGTCCATGACGATTGATCATCCCGAACGGATCGAAGTTCTCACGCCCTAGATGAGGCCCGCCGTTTCGGGGTCTCCGAACCGGGTAACGAGCGATCTCTTGATCTTGTTGAGCGCTTGATGCTCGATCTGGCGCACACGCTCCTTGGAAATGCCCAGCTGATTGCCCAGCGTTTCCAACGTCACGACATCTTCCCCGAGTTTGCGTTCGCGGATGATCAGCTGTTCGCGCTCGGTGAGCGATTCCATCGCTTCGCGCAGCCACTGGCCACGCTTTTCCGCATCATGCGATTGCATGACAGCGGCTTCCGGTGCCGGACGCTCGTCTTCGAGCAGGTCCTGCCATTCGCCATCACCGTCTTCGGTGAAGGGCGCGTTCAAGGAGCGGTCAGAGGCCGCCAGACGCGAGGACATTTTCTCCACATCGTTTTCTGACACCCGAAGCGCCTTGGCTGTTTTCGCCCGGTTTTCCGGGCTCATCTCGCCGCCATTGATGTCATTGATCATCGCCCTTACGCGGCGCAGATTGAAGAAAAGCGTTTTCTGGGCCGAGGTCGTACCGGTGCGGACAATTGACCAGTTGCGCAAGACATAGTCCTGGATGGATGATCGGATCCACCAGGCGGCGTAAGTTGAAAAACGCACTTCCCGTTCCGGCTCGAAACGCGCGGCTGCCTGCATCAGGCCGACATTGCCTTCCTGCACAAGATCCGAGAATGGCAGTCCGTATTTCCGAAATTTCGCGGCAATCGCGATGACCAGGCGCATATAGGCCTGGGTCAGCGCATGCAGGGCTTGCTCATCCCCGTCATCCCGCCAGCGGATGGCGAGATCCTGCTCTTCTTCGCGTTCCAGCAGGGGCGCATCCATCGCATTGCGGAGGAAGGCCCGATCTGGGTCGGCGGACCGGGTGCGGGCGGGGGAAGGTGTGTTCTGAGCCATGACCGGGTTTACGATTGTGGCCAGAATGCGGATCACACAAAGTGCAGAAAAAAACACCCGGCACATAGGCCGGGTGTCTCTCAAGTCAAATTGTCGCAGAAAAAAGCGTCAGGCGGCTTTCTTCAACAACGTTTTCGACAGCATGTCGCGCGCAACGTCATGCTCGATATTTTCAACTGCTGCGACTTCGCGGACCATACGGTCAATCGCGGATTCATACAGCTGGCGTTCCGAATAGGACTGCTCGGGTTGATCTTCGCCACGGTGCAGATCCCGGACGACTTCTGCGATCGAGACCAGATCTCCGGAATTGATTTTCGATTCATATTCCTGGGCCCGGCGGCTCCACATGGTCCGCTTGACCTTGGCCTTGCCTTTCAGGGTTTTCATGGCGTCCTTGATAATCTTGTCAGACGACAAGGGACGCATGCCCGAAGCATCCGCTTTCGCGGTCGGAACGCGCAGGACCATTTTGTCCTGCTCGAATGTCACCACATAGACTTCGATATCGAAGCCGGCGACAGAGTCTTTCTCAACACCCATTACGCGGCCGACGCCATGCGCCGGGTAAACAATGTAATCGCCCTTTTTGTAGGACCGGTTATCATTTGCCGAAGTTTTGCTCATGGACACTCTCATCTGGACAAGGAAAAGACACACAGAATCTCCTCCTTTGATGGCCGCTTTTGATCAACAAAAATGGCCCTCAAAAGGGTCTGTATGCTTCTCCCCCGGAAAAAGGGCGCACGGTCACCGTCGCCCAACACGCCCAGTGTATATCATAATTTTTGGTTAAAAACAATTCGTTGGCGGACGAATGGTTTAGGAACCCTCGCCGGGCTTCTCGGAGAAATACTTTTCGTATTTGCCTTTTTCGGTTTCGTATTTCTCGGCATCCGGCAGGGGATCGGCCTTGATGGTGATATTCGGCCAGATTTCCGCAAACTTGGAATTAATCGCCAACCATTTACCGTCTGGATCATCCTCGGTATCGGGCACGATCGCCTCGACGGGGCATTCCGGCTCGCAAACGCCGCAATCAATGCACTCATCCGGATGAATGACGAGGAAGTTTTCGCCTTCGTAAAAACAGTCGACCGGGCACACCTCGACACAGTCGGTGAATTTGCACTTCACGCACGCGTCGGTGACAATATAGGTCATCGCAAAAAAGCCCTGAGAAATCCGGCGGTCAAACGAAAGCCGACATGAGACAGGCGGTCATCCTTGTCAACTTTTCCGGGCTGCGGCTTCTGCGCGCGACCTCGCCAATACACGCTCGCGGTCATCCACCGCCAGCAAAGGCGCGATGCGGCGGATAAAGGAATCCTCAAATGGCGATTTTTCGCCATCTGCCATTGCGACGCTCCAGAGATGCTCGATGAGCGCCACGCGCTCCCCTGCCGGCAGGCAGGCTTTGACGACTTTGGTAAACTGATGATGATCTGCGGCATTCTCGGCCAGTTCCTCGGCCGTCGCTTGAACCGACTCGGCGGTATTTGCGTCCATGTTGAACGCCGCCATCAACACCTTGCGGATCTGCTCGGCCTCTACATCGGCATAGATGCCATCGGCCAATGCCGTTTCGACCAGCAAGGCCGCAGCTGCGACATGCGGGTCCAGCTCTGAGCTGGCCTCGGCTTTCTCACCGCCGGTGATCATTTTTTTGATGGCATCAAACATGTCTGTCGTCCTCTTCGCCCGTGAGCGTATAGAGCTCTCGCGCTTCTGCTGCCGGGCCGCGTCTTTCACCGAGGCTTTCAATCTTCAGCGACACAATCCGGCTTCGCAGCCGGAAGGTCAATACATCGCCGGGCCGCACCTGAGAGGCCGGTTTTTCGATACGGCGAACAAGGTCGCCGGTGCCGATCCGGATGCGGCCTTTCGCGGCATAATCCGTGGCAATCGCGCGGGTTTTGAAGAATCGCGCCCGCCACAGCCAGATATCTATCCGGAGGGCTTCTTCACTCATCGGGTCTGACGCTTTTTCCCGGGGTTTCGTGGGCGCTGTTGTGGCAGAGCGTTTTTAAGTTCGGCCAGCGCGGCAAACGGCGTCTCCACGACGGGTGCCGGCCTGGGTCTGGACGGCCGCGATTTCATCCGCCGCCGCGCCCAGCGTTCGCCTTTGGCCTTCTCCGGGTCCGGACCCTTCTTGATCCGCCTATAGCCCAGCGCGCTCAAGACACCGCGCAAATCTTCAACCGAACACCCCAGGACCGACGTCATGTCCGGGGTCAGTTCAAAATCCTTACCCTGGTTTGCTTCCCGCGCCTCACGTATGGCATTCGCCAACCGTTCCAGCATATCGATCCGCACGGCCAGTGGGCCACAGCGCTGAAACCCCGCTGCGCCAAAATCTCCCGCCGGCCGATTGGGTTCCGCCGCGACACTCATCAACCCGGCTGCAGGCAGGAAGGCCTTTTCCGGTGTTCCTGCCGCAACGGCTCTCAAAAGTGAGGCCAGCCTGGCCTGTTTCGGCTTGATCAGGGCCGGCAGGAAAATCGAATATTCCCCAAACCGGACTCCCATCTGGCGCAAAGCCCGCCTTTCCTTGGGGGACAAGGCGCGAACGTCTGCCTCGACCTCGCGACGGGCAATCGTGCCACCGTTTTCCGCCAGTCGGAAGGCAAGTCCGCGCGCCAGCCCGCTGAGCTGGGACGTTGCGTCATTATCCTGCAGGACCAAAAGGGGCGTCAGCACAGAGGCGATATATTCCCGGACCCGTTTTTCGAGACCCTCCTGCGCTCTGGACCGGGCTTCGGATGCACCAAGCTCACCGCCGATCAAGGCCACAGCCGGCTTCATTGGATCGCTGCCCGGCATCAGGCGCGCAATCCGGTTGTCGTGCCAATAGAGCTCTGCGGCCGGCTTGAGCTCGATCTCGTCCATTGTGCAGTGGGCGAGCGCGCCCAGACGCCGGTTAACCTCCGGCCGCAAAGCTTTTTCCGCAGCTTGCCGCAAGGCACGGGCTTCGAGCGCACTGCCTTCGACATCCGCTTTGAAGGTCAAGCCTTCAAGATGACCGACGGTATGGCCCTCCACTTCAACTGCGCCGCTCTGATCCAGCGCGGTTGCCAGCGCCTTGTCGGCCCGTAGCCCCTTCACCAAGGCCGCTGTGCGCCGGTCCACAAAACGCTGTGTAAGATGATCATGCAGCGCATCAGACAGGCGATCCTCGACCTCCCGCGCGCGCTCGCGCCAGACATCGGCTTCCTGCGCCCAGTCCCCGCGATGCGCCACATAGGCCCAGGTCCGGACCTGCGACAGGCGCTGGGAAAGCACATGCACATCGCCGCCCAGCTTATCCAACCGGTCGAACTGCGCCGCCATGAAATCGGTAGGCAGGTGGCCATGCGGACCGCGCAAATGGCCGAGAATCTGGCCAATCAGCCGGACATGCGCGTCCAGTGAGACTTTGCGGAAATCCGGGATCCGGCAGACATCCCAGATGAGTGCGGTCCCTGCCCGTGTCCGCCCGAGATCAGTGATAGCCTCGTCCCTGGCAAGAAGCTCGAGCGATTGCTCATCAATCGCTGCGCGCGTCCGGCGCAGCATCTTCTCGCCGGAGTTTTTCGACAGGCTGGTCAGCAACCCGTCCAATGATCGCATATCCAGCGCGCTGTTTCGCCATTGCACCTGATCCAGATAGGCAAAGGCATGGTTCTCGATCGCTGTGATCAGCTCGCTCTCAAAGGGTCTGGTCTGGCCGGTTTCCCCGAACGTCCCGTCCTGCCGGAAGCGCCCGGCGCGCCCGGCAATCTGACCCAACTCATGCGGAAAGAGCCGCCGCCGCTTGCGTCCATCAAATTTTTCACGTTCGGCAAAGGCGACATGGTCGACATCCATGTTTAGCCCCATACCGATCGCATCGGTCGCAATGAGGTAGTCCACCTCGCCGGACTGATAGAGCCCGACCTGGGCGTTACGCGTGCGCGGGCTCAGCGCCCCCATCACCACCGCCGCTCCGCCACGTTGACGGCGGATTAGCTCGGCGATCGCATACACGCTCTCCGAGGAGAACGCGACAATCGCGGACCGGCGCGGCAGGCGGGCCAGCTTGGCCGGTCCGGAATAGCTCAGCGTAGAGAAGCGCTCTCGGCTAATGATCTGCGCATCCGGCACAAGGTGTTGAAGAATGGGCCGCATGCTTTCAGCGCCCAGCAGCATGGTTTCTTCCGTGCCGCGGGCATGAAGCAGGCGGTCGGTAAAGACATGGCCGCGTTCCGGGTCTGCGGCGAGCTGGATCTCGTCAATCGCAACAAAGGCGGCTTCGAAGTCCAGAGGCATGGCCTCGACCGTGCAGACAAAATAGCGCGCGCCGGGCGGAACGATTTTTTCCTCGCCGGTGACCAGCGCAGTGGCGCGAAAGCCCTTCTCCTTGGCAATACGGTCATAGACCTCCCGCGCCAGAAGGCGCAGCGGCAGGCCGATCATACCCGATCGGCGTGCCAGCATACGCTCTACCGCGAGATGGGTCTTGCCGGTATTGGTGGGCCCGAGGACCGCTGTTAGGGGGCCATAAACATCCATAGCCGCCATATAGCGGTGTTTGGACTATTCGGCGACCGGCTCGACCGAAATTGCGCGGGCTTCCACTGTGATCGCGCCAAAACCGGAATTTGTGCGGATGCGGACCGGCAGGTGAATGTCGCCTTCCGCAAACGGGGCCAGCCACAGCACGACCGGTTCAGCGATGTCTGATTCGCTGGGTTGGTCTTCCGGATCATAACCCGCGATCGGTTCATAAAAGGCATGGCACCGTACCGCTTCGCCGCGATACGCGCCGGTGCGGATTGTGTTGGAGCCAACAACATTCAGCCGCAGATCATAACGCGCCTTGCCATCGAAAACCGGAATTCGTCCGGAACACAATTCGCCCGGATCGCTCGACTGGCGCAGGCCCAGCCGCAAAAGTGCGGAAATCGGGTCGACCGCGCCGACACGCTGTTCCTCGCTGGCGGGAGGTTCTCCCATCGACCCGAAGGGCGGATTGACGTCCGCTGTTGCGACGCCGTCGGGAAAATCAATCCCGACGACCCGGCCCGATCCGCTGGAATGGTTGAAGTGCTCATAGCGCCAGGGCTGTAACTGGTCGTCGGCATAGCCGCTGATGCTGGCTTCGATATCGGCATCGGAAAACAAGGCGGCCAGTCCGGCGGTGGTAAAGCGGGCATTCGCCCCATAGCTGCCATCGCCGATCCGGCCGCTGACCTGCACATTGGCGACCCGGAAAATCAGCACGGAACCGGAATAGGTGACATTCATGGAATAGGCTGCCGCCGGGGTTTCAGCGGAATCTGTGGCCATGGCAGGCGACAGGCTGGCCAAGCCGAGCACTGAGGCAGCAAGTAGGGATAAACGCATTAAAATACTCCTGAACACACATCCCGCCCGCTGATCGGATCACACCCCTATCGCCGATCCAACATGGCTGCAAGATGAATGAGTCTCACGCCTGTCTGTGCTTGACGAATGAGGCCTGCTTGGGTAAGTCCCGCCGCTCGCTTGCAGATGGAATGCGTCTGCGGGCTCAGGAATTCATGAACTGAAGGTATTTGCCATGTCTCGGCGCTGCGAACTCTCAGGTGTGGGCCCGGCCGTTGGAAACAACGTCTCTCACGCCAACAACAAGACCAAACGCCGGTTTCTGCCGAATCTGTGCGATGTGACGCTGGCGTCTGAAACGCTGGGTCAGTCCTACAAATTCCGTATCGCCGCCAAAACGCTGCGCAGCGTGGACCATGTCGGCGGTCTGGACGCTTATCTGTTGAAAGCCAAGGACGGTGATCTCTCGACGCAAGCCCTGAAGGTGAAGCGCGCGCTGAAAAAGAAAGCCGCTGCGGCCTAAGCGTTATCGTCTGAACGACAGTTTCCAAAGCCCGTAGCGCCAGCTGCGGGCTTTTTCATTTTGGAGTTGTAGCATGATCGTTGTCTTGCCCGTTGATATTCAAAAAGGCCTCGATGACTGGCCCTATTGGGGCGGCGATCGGTCCGCGCCAGAGTTCGAGGCGAATGTCTCGCGCCTCCTCGCCGCGGCTCGCGGTAACGGCCATCCGGTCGTTAATGTCAAACACAACTCCATAAATCCGGAAAGCCCGCTGCGCCCGGGCCAGCCGGGAAATGACTTCAAGCCAGAAGCCGTACCTGCGGCCGGTGAGCCCGTCGTCGAAAAAATCGTCAATTCCGGCTTTATTGGCACCGGGTTGGAAGATCGCCTGCATGCGATGGGCGCAGGGCATCTGATCATTTTTGGTCTGACGACCGAGCATTGCGTGTCCACCACCACCCGAATGGCGGGCAATCTCGGCTTCAAGGTGTCGCTGGTCGGTGACGCCACGGCAGCTTTCCCGACCGTCGCGCCGGATGGCTCGAAGATTGATGCCGAAACCCATCACCGGGTTCATCTGGCAGCGCTTCATCGTGAATTTGCCACCGTCATCACTACCGATGAAGCGGTTTCGCTTTTGTCCGGCGCGGCCTAGACTGTTACGCAGGGAAGGGGAATTTCATGCGTCTTATCAGCCTGTTTGCCATTCTGGCGCTTGCCGCCTGCTCCCAGCAGGAGCAATCCAGCACCGTTCCGGCCACTCAAGATGCCGAAGTGGCCGCTCTCGAGGCCGCAGACCGGGTGTTTTTCGGGGGTCCGATCTACACGGCCGGAGACATCCCTGATCCCGTCGAAACTGGATCGATGGAGGCGGATGAAACCGTGGAGATGGTCGGGGTGCGCGACGGCAGGATCGTGTTTGCCGGCTATATCGAGGACGCCCCCGAAGGCCTGATTGACGAGGACACGGATGTCATCGATCTGGATGGCGCGGCCATGTATCCCGGCTTCACGGATAGCCATGTGCATGTCATCGGGCTGGGCATGCGCGAGCGCCTGCTCAATCTGGAGGGTACAGAATCAATCCTGGACCTTCAGGCGCGCGTGGCCGCCGCTATTGCTGAGCTGGAGCCCGGCTATGTGCTGGAAGGGCGCGGATGGATTGAAACCCATTGGCCCGAAGAACGCTTTCCCACTCGTCAGGATCTGGATGAAGTTTCTCCCGATAATCCGGTCTTTCTGACCCGCGCCGATGGCCATGCGCTGGTCGCCAATTCCATGGCACTGGCGCAGGCGGGCATTACCGCGATGAGCGAAAACCCGGAGGGCGGAGACATTCTCCGCGATGACGAAGGCGAGCCCACCGGCATGCTGATCGATACCGCCATGTACCCGGTTGAGGCCCTCGGCGGCTCGTTTGAGGGCGAGGAACGCGCGCAGGTCTATCTGGAAGGGGCCTGGTCGGCGGCGCGCTATGGCTGGACGGGCGGGCATGACATGACCGTGCCCTGGGGTGATGTGGCCATGATCGAAGCCATGGCAGACGAGCTTCCCCTGCGCGTTTACGTGTCGGTCGATGCCGGCGGGCTTCAGCCGCTTCTGGAGAGTGGCCCGGTGGTGAGTGACAATCGCCGCGTCATCGTTCGCGCCGTCAAACTCTACATGGACGGCGCGCTCGGCTCACGCGGGGCCTCGCTGCTGCAGCCCTACAGCGATGATCCGCTGAATTCCGGCCTCCTGCTCAGCAATGAGGATGAGACCATTTCCGCCATGATCTCTGCGCTGGACGCGGGCATTCAGCTTAACATCCACGCCATTGGTGATCGCGGGAACCGCATGATGCTGGACTGGGTCGAGGCCGCACAGGCCGCGGCACCGGGCGGGCCGGAGTCTGCGGTGGATTCGCGTTGGCGCAATGAGCATGCCCAGATCGTCAATCCGGTGGATATCCCACGCTTTGCAGAGCTCGGCGTTATCCCCTCCATGCAGCCCAGCCATGCCATTGGCGATCTCTTCTTCGCGCCCGCGCGCCTGGGCCCGCAACGCATGGACGGGGCCTATGCTTGGCGGACCTTCATCGATTCCGGCGTAATGATTGCGGGCGGATCAGACGCGCCGGTCGAACGCGGCGATCCGCGCATCGAGTTTTATGCCGCCGTCGCGCGCCGGGGACTGGATGGCACACAGACCGAGGACTGGCGGCCCGATCAGGCGGTCACGCGTGCCGAAGCCTTGCGGATGTTTACGGCCTGGCCGGCCTATGCCTCTTTCCGGGAGGATGAGGTGGGCCGCATTACCGAAGGCCTGCGCGCAGATTTCACTGTGTTTTCGCAAGACATCATGATGATCCCGGAACGCGATATTCTCTCCGTCGAACCGGTGATGACCGTCATTGATGGCGAGATTGTCTGGCGCGCGGAGTAGGGTTTAGTTTTTCGTCATTCCGGGGCGAGCCGAAGGCGAGCGCCCGGAACCCATTCTGTGATTCAGACGTTCCGGCATGGGTCCCGGACAAGGCTACGCCTTTCCGGGATGACGAACTTAGGAGATACCTACTCCGCGAACGCAAAACTCAACAATAATGTCCGCTGGGTGTTTGAGAAATTATCGTCCGAGAGAATGAAAAGGCGCATCTCGCCATTCACCCTCCCGATGGCGATGCCTTCGAAATTATCGACCGTCATGCCGGGTTCCAGCGCGCCAATGGGCAGGGCAACCGGTGAGACATTGTCCTGATCAAATTGCGAGGCTCCGGCCATGAAAATCGCGATCCGGTTGCCCACATCGCGCGAATAAAAACGCTCCAGTATGAACAGCGTATCGCCCTCGCGGGCAAGGCCGGTAAGGCCGAACCCGGCCTCGGTGGGATAGTCGGCAACCAGCGGCTCCTGACCGTCTGAAATCCGCCAGAGCGAGTGTGGGCGGCCATCCAAAATTGGAAATTCCACCGCCACCCAATAGCCATTTTCGGCGGGTGCGAGCGCTTCCATCCCGCCATTATTGCGCAGGCGGTCGGCATTCGGCACGGCTTCCAGCGGGTCGGGAGTCGCAATGGCGACGCCGGACCAGTCAGGGGAGATATCATAGCGCGAGATGCGGTGTTCACGCTCAAAACTAACGGCGTAGGCACCATTGCCTAAAGGAGCGAGACCTTCGGAATCGGCGGCGGTGCCGGTCAAATGCTGGCCATCCTCGCCCAGCATCGGCGCATAGAAGGTGTTGGAGACGCCGGTCAGCCAGCCCGCGTCATCGAATTCGAGTGAGGCCGTAAACCAGTAAGCCGAATCGGAAATCGCGAGCATCCGGCTGCCCTCGACCTCCAAGGCCGAGAGCCCGCCAAACCGGCCATCGGGGGACGACAGCACAATCCCGCCGCGATATTCCAGCTGGCCGACATCCAGCCGTTCAGGTTGGTCAGGATAAAGCGGAACGCTTTCGGTTTCGATACGGATCGGACCGGGTCCTGGATCGCCGGAACAAGCGGCAAGCCCCAACGCCATCAACCCGATCAACACCCTCATATCTTCGCTCCCAGCTCCGCCCAGTCGGCGCGTTTCAGACCGCGTGTAGAGGGAGAAGATGACGCCGTGATGGCAGGTCCGCCGAATTTTGCATCCTTGTCGAACAGGGCGGCGAGCTGTTCCGTCATCGCCCCGCCCAGTTGTTCGACATCGGTAATCGTCACGGCGCGCTTGTAATAGCGCGTCACATCATGGCCGATGCCGATGGCGAGGAGTTCCACATCCGAGCGGTTCTCGATCTGCGCGATCATCTCGCGCAAATGCCGTTCCAGATAGGCGCCCGGATTGGCCGATTGTGTGCCATCATCCACCGGCGCGCCATCGGAGATGACCATCAGAATACGGCGCTGTTCCGGCCGCATGGCCAGACGCTTCCACGCCCATTGCAGCGCTTCGCCGTCGATATTTTCCTTGAGCAGGCCTTCGCGCATCATCAGGCCGAGATGCACGCGCGCGCGCCGCCAGGGTTCATCGGCGTTTTTATAAACGATATGACGGATATCATTCAGGCGGCCGGGATTATTTGGCTTACCCGCTTCAATCCAGGCTTCCTTGGCGCGTCCGCCCTTCCAGGAACGCGTGGTAAAGCCGAGGACTTCGGTCTTCACCCCACAACGCTCCAGCGTGCGCGCCAGAATGTCGGCACAAGAGGCCGCCGTCATGATCGGGCGGCCCCGCATGGAACCGGAATTATCAATCAGCAGGGTCACGATCGTGTCGCGGAAATCGGTTTCCTGCTCCTGCTTGAAGGAGAGCGGCGACATCGGATCGGTGACCACGCGGGTGAGGCGCGCCGGGTCGAGCACGCCTTCTTCCAGGTCAAACGCCCAGGAGCGGGTCTGTTGCGCCATCAGGCGGCGTTGCAGGCGGTTGGCGAGACGCCCAACCGCGCCTTCCACGCCTTTCATATGCTGGTCGAGATAACGCCTTAACCGCGACAGCTCTTCTTCATCGCAGAGGTCTTCAGCCCGTATGATCTCGTCATATTTGTTGGTGAAGATGCGATAGGCTTGGGCTGGCCGGTCCTCATAGCGGACATAGTTGGGCTGTTCGGCGCGCGCGGCCTCACCCATCTCGTCCTGACTGTCCAGCTCGCCGAGGGTTTCATCGGACTGGAAGTCGATCTCGTCATCATCGGCGGACTGGCCTTCCGCATCGACGTCTTCGCCATCATCGCTGTCGGGCTCGCTATCGCCATCCTCCTCGCCGGTCTGCTGTTCCCGGTCCATGCCGGCATCATCATCGCTGTCCTTGTCGGATTCTTCCGGATCACCGCCCAGCTCATCGGCCAGATCCAGATCGCGGATCACCTCTTCCAGCGCCGTGGCAAATTCGCGTTGATTTCCGGCGCTCTCGGCCAGCGCATCCAGCGCGTCTCCGGCAGCGTCTTCAATGTCGCTGCGCCAGACCCGCATCAGCCCATCCGCCAGATCGGTGACGGGTTCACCGGTAATGCGCTCGCGCACCAACAGGCCAATCGCTTCATGCAAAGGCGCTTGCTGGCGGTCCTCAACCCGGTTCCAGCCCTTCTGGACGGCTTTGGCTTCCAGCGCGGCATTCAGATTGGCTGCCACCCCGCGCATCGCTTTTGCGCCCAGGCTTTCTACGCGCGCTTGCTCGGCGGCTTCGAATATGGCGCGGCCTTGAGAGCCGGGCGGCAGGGTTTCCGCGAAGGTCTGTTTGTCATGATGTAAGAGTTTCAGCGCCATGGCATCGGCGCGCCCGCGCGCGGCCTTGGCCTCGCCGGGACCGACCTCGCCGGGATTGGGCAGGGTCATCTTGCCCTTGGCATAATTGGCGATCTCGCCGCCAAAGCGCACTTCCAGCTCCTTGTCCTGAGCAATCGCCCGGGCGGAAATGGCAAGCGCGCGCTTGAACGCATCGGCGAGAGGATTTTCGGTCATTGCTCCTTACGCCGCGCTCGCGGGCTTGGCGGGCGTTGGTTTCAGCGGCGCTTCGGGCAGATCTTCGCCAAAGACGCGCTGATAGAACTCCGCAATCGTCGGGCGTTCCAGCTCGTCACACTTGTTCAGGAAGGTCAGGCGGAAGGCCTCGCCGACATCACCGAAAATATCGGCATTCTCCGCCCAGGTCAGAACCGTGCGCGGGCTCATCACCGTGGAAATATCACCATTCATGAAAGCATCGCGGCTCATATCGGCCACCTTCACCATGTCGGCGATGGTTTTCTTGCCGGTATCCGTAGCGGCAAAATCCACCAAACGGGAACCAATGATGGCTTCCTCGGTTTCCGCCGGCAGATAATTCAGTGTCGCCACAATCGACCAGCGATCCATCTGGCCCTGATTGATTTGCTGTGTGCCATGATAGAGCCCCGTCGTATCGCCCAGGCCCACCGTATTGGTCGTCGCAAACAAGCGGAAATAGGGGTGCGGGCGAATGACTTTGGTTTGATCCAGCAGTGTCAGCGAGCCGGAGGCTTCCAGAACGCGCTGGATGACGAACATCACATCCGGGCGCCCGGCATCATATTCATCAAACAACAGCGCGACCGGGCGCTGCAGCGCCCAGGGCAGGATGCCTTCCTGAAACTCGGTCACCTGCTTGCCATCGCGCAGGACGATGGCGTCCTTGCCGACCATGTCGATGCGCGAGACATGGCTGTCCAGATTGATCCGGATCATCGGCCAGTTCAGGCGCGCAGCGACCTGTTCTACATGGGTGGATTTACCGGTGCCGTGATAGCCCTGGATCATCACGCGGCGATTGCGCGCAAACCCGGCCAGGATGGCCCGCGTGGTCGCCGGATCGAAGACATAGGCGTCATCGACCGGTGGCACGTGCTCATCGGCCTCGGAAAAGGCCATCACTTCAAAACCGGGATCAAAACCGAACAGGGCCTGGCAATCAGCTACGACATCAGGCTCGGCAAGGGGAAAAGTATCGCTCATGGCACTCATATATCGGGCAGGGCGCGCCAGTATCCAGCGCGCATGTCAGATGCTCCCTAACATGGGGTTTGCGCTCGCGAAAAGACCGTGTGCGGTCACGAGCTGTTACGCCATTCCCGCATTTTTCAGGATTTGATAGGCGTGAATGACGCGGCCCAGCTGTTCTTCGCTGGAACGGTCACCGCCATTCGCATCCGGATGAAAGCGTTTCACCATCTCGGCATAGCGCTTTTTGACCTGGCCCTTGCTCTCGGTTCCGTCCAGTTGAAGTGTTTCCAGCGCGGCCGCTTGCAGCTTGCCGAACTGGCGACGGCGGGGTTCCGGGTTCGGATCGCCGTCAGGGCGCTTGCCGAACAATCCGAACGGATCGGCAAAGCCTTCGCGGAAATCCTTGGAGGCTTTCTGCGCCCTCGATTGCCGCCCGGTATTGCCGCGGAAATTCCAGGTCGGGCGATGGCCATGCTGGGCCGAGGCATTGAACGCCGCGACCGCCTCTTCATCCATATCCTCGAAGAAATTCCACGACTTGTTGTATTGCGCTGCATGGCTCTTGCAAAACCAATGGACATCATTCAGATCCGCCGTGCCCTTGGGCGCTTTGCAATCGCCGTGCGCGCGGCAACCCGGCCATTCGCACACGCGTTCTTCCGGCGCGGCCTTGTCGGTCGGCGGCTTGATGCGAATGTCTTTAAATCGCGGCTTGTATGTAAACTCGCCATCCATGACGCTAAGTATGGGGTCCAAGAGTTAAGGCGGCAACAAAGCGGAGGTGTAATTGACCGGCAAAGTTCAGACAATCATCGAGGACAAGCTGCGTGCCGCCTTTGATCCGGAGGTTTTAACCGTCACGGATGAAAGCGCTCTGCATGCTGGCCATGCCGGTGCTCCGGAAGGCGGCCAGAGCCATTTTCACGTCGAGATCAGCGCCGCTGCGCTCAACGGCTTGTCCCGTGTTGAGCGTCAGCGGGCGATCAACAAGGTGTTGGCTGAAGAGCTGGCCGGGCCGGTCCATGCGCTGCGGATGACGGTGAAATAGTGCATGCTTCGAGGCTTTCCTTGAAAACTACTGGGTCCCTCGGGCTCGACCCGAGGGTCCATCTTTTCATAATTGATGGATCCCCGGATCAAGTCCGGGGACCCCAGAATTAGGAGGCACCATGACCCTCTACATTGATGCCGACGCCTGCCCGGTGAAAGACGAAGCGATTCGCGTCGCTGAACGCCATCAGACCGAAGTGAAGCTGGTTTGTGATGGAGGGCTGCGCCGCCCACAGAGCCCGTGGGCCGAGCTCGTCATTGTTCCGGAAGGCGCCGACGCCGCTGATAACTGGATCGCCGAGCGCATCGGGCCCGGTGATATTTGCGTGACGGCTGATATCCCGTTGGCCGACCGCTGCCTGAAAGCCGGTGGGGCAGCAATTGATCCGCGTGGTAAGCTGTTTGACGCCGACAATATCGGCTCGGTCCTGGCCACGCGGAATTTGATGGCGGACTTGCGCTCAGCCGGAAATATCGAGGGCGGCGGCGGAAAGCCCTTTTCTCAATGCGACAGGTCAGACTTCCTGAACGCGCTGGAAAACCTGTTTCAGAAATTGAAGCGCTAGTCTTCTTCAGGCAGCGCCGAAACGCGGATCAGCACGATCTGATTGCGCACGCGCTCGACGATTTCAAATCGCGCGCCGTGAAAGCTGAACACCTGGCCCACATCCGGGATGGTCTGGCTTTCATGGATCACCAGACCCGCCATCGTCACAGCATCATCATCGGGCAATTCCCAATCCAGCGCACGGTTTACATCGCGGATCGGCGCGTCGCCATCGATCAGCCAGATACCGTCTGATTCCATGCGCACGCCTTCAACCGCGATGTCGTGCTCGTCCTCGATCTGGCCGACAATCTCTTCGAGAATGTCTTCCAGCGTCACCAGACCCATCAGCGCGCCATACTCGTCGACGACCAGCGCAAAATGCTCGCGCTTTTCGCGGAACACATCCAGCTGGTCCTGAAGCTCGGTGGTTTCCGGCACAAACCACGGCTCGCGCATGACAGATTTGAGATCGATATCCTCCGGCTTGCCTTCCACATTCAGGAGGGCACGGGCCAAATCGCGCGCGTGCAATATGCCGATGATGTTTTCATTATCACCCTGAAACAGCGGCAGCCGCGTATGCGGGCTGTTCAGCGCAGCCGAGACAATTTCCGCCACCGGCAGATCGGCATCGATCATGGTGATATTCTTGCGGTGGATCATCACGTCATCGACGGTCAGCTCCCGTAAATCGAGCACGCCGCCCAGCATGTCGCGGTCATCCTTGACCACGCCGCCTTCCTGGTGATGCAGATCGATGTGGCCACGCAGCTCTTCATGACTGGACAGCACCGGACCTTCCACATTCGCCCCGAAAATCCGCAAGGTTCCGCGCACAATCGCCTGAACAGCGGCCACGATCGGCGCGAAAATTCGGACAAATTGCAGGATCGGCCAGGATACGGCCTGGGCGAAGCGGTCCGGATTGGACAAGGCATAGGTCTTGGGAAGCACTTCCGCGAAGATCAGTACAAGGAAGGTCATCACCAGCGTGGCATAACCAATGCCCGCCTCCCCAAACAGGGCAAGAAAGACGGCGGCGGCGATCGTCGAGGCCAGAATATTGACGAGATTATTGCCGAGCAGGATCGCGCCGATCAGCCGCTCGCGATTGTCAATCAGACGATTAACGCGGCCGGCAGCGATATGTCCTTCCTTTTCCAGCTGAACCATCCGCGCTTTGGAAACGGCGGTCAGCGAGGTTTCCGAGCCCGAGAAAAAGCCGGAAAACAGGAGCAGGAGCGCAATTCCGCCAAGCGAAATCAGGATCCAGGTCTCGATCATTGTATTTGGTCTTTCAGGAAGTTGAGAAGATCGGCCTCATCAGCCGTATCGTGTATAAAGGCGTTTCCGATGCCATGCGCAAGGATCAGACGGATATTTCCGCCGGTATTCTTCTTATCATGTTGCATCCGCGCCAGCATGGAAGAAGCGGAAAAAGGCGTGCCAGGCAGGGCACTCAGCTTTGTTTCCAACCCAACAAGATTGAAGTAATTGCGCACCCGGTCGGCCTCGGCCCGCGGGCAAAGTCCGAGCCGGGCGGAATAGTCAAACGCCAGAACACATCCCGCCGCAACGGCTTCGCCATGCAGCAGTGCACCTCCCGCCTCGGCCTCCAGCGCATGGCCAAAGGTGTGACCCAGATTGAGGAGGGCGCGTGTCCCGGCCTCTTTTTCATCTTCGGCGACGACACGGGCCTTGAATTCGACAGCCGTTTTCAGATGCGCCTGCAAATGCAGCGCGGTCAGGCTGTCGCGGCTGGAATGAACAAGCCGGTCGAAAAAGTCCTTATCGCCAATCAGACCGGCCTTGATAATTTCGGCAAAACCAGCGCGCATCTGGCGTTCCGGCAGGGTGTCCAGAAAACGGAAATCGGCAATCACCAGGCTGGGTTGGTGGAAAGCGCCCACCAGATTCTTGCCTTGCGGCATGTTGATCGCAGTTTTCCCGCCCACCGAAGAATCCGCCATCGATAACAGCGTTGTCGGCACTTGGATGACCTCGATCCCGCGCTTGTAAATCGCGGCCGCAAATCCTGCGAGGTCGCCGGTAACGCCACCACCCACGGCGATAACCGCATCACCGCGCTCTAGCCCCATATCAAGTAAACGGCCGAGCACAGTTTCAAGAAAACTGAAGGATTTCGCGTTTTCGCCCTCCGGGACCTGAATGGGTTCTCCGGCGAGATTCAACGCATGCGTGGCGCCGGCAATCCAGTCATTATGCAAGGCCAGCACATTTGCATCGGCCAGCAGCGCATAGCGCCGGGACGTGCGCAGGGCGGCCTGGCCAACTGCAGCTTCCCAGGCGTTCTGCCCCAGAATGACGTCATAGCTGGCGGGGCCCAGCTCTATCCGGACTGTTTCGGTCATTCCGCCGCTTTGGCCGTGAAACCATAATTTTTCAAGGCCTCCAACACCCGATCCACGGTGGCGGCATGCGGGCCGGTATCTCCCTCGATCTGGATATCGGCCTCGGCATAGGCGGCTTCCCGCCTGGCCATCAGATCTGCCATCACGGCACGCGGATTTTCAGTCTGCAGGAGCGGCCGCGTATCGCGGCGAGAAACGCGCTCCATAAGCGTATCGAGATCGGCCTTCAACCAGATCGAAATAGCCTTGTCCTTGACCATGCGCCGTGTGTCGTCATTGACGAATGCCCCGCCGCCCAGCGCGATAACAGCCTGAGGTTCCTCCAGCAGCCGCGAAATGACGCGGCGCTCGCCATCCCGGAAAGCGGCTTCACCAAAGTCGGAAAAAATGTCCGCCACCGGGCGGCCTGCCGCCTTTTCAATTTCTTCGTCCGCATCCGCAAAAGGCAGATTCAGCGCCGCTGCCAACCGCCGTCCCACGGTGGTTTTACCAACCCCCATCAAGCCAACCATCACGATGGATCGCTGGCTGGGCGGGAGGGAAAGAGTGTCGTCATTCATGACGCCAGCATATAGCCTTCCCTTGCTGTCTGGAAATTGCCGCAATCACTCTTATGCTGACCGCTCCAATGCGGAGGTGTTGATGCGTGGCAGTTTGATAGCCCTGGTTATCGGAGCCGTGGTTCTGATTGGCGGGTTTTTTGCGCTGGTGATGATCGGAAGCGGGATGGAACCGCAAACCGAAGAGGTAAGAGTGGATGTTACCGAAGATTTGTCTCGCTAGCCTCGCGAGCTTGGCGCTTGCGGCCGCGGCTGTCGCTCAGCAGTCGGGAATCGAAGTTCGGCAGCTGGGTGCGCTCGACCCCATGGAGGTTGGCGTGGCCGAAAACGGTCTCGGCGACGCGCTATGGGCCGGTTCGACCGTGCAAACCGCAATTAATGCCCTGGAAGGCTTGCCCGGTTCTGAAGGTGAGGCTTACCGGTCCCCCGCGCGCGCCAACCTGGTTGCGCTTGCACTTTTGTCGGGGGGTGCGCCGCCCCAAGGCGGACGGGGCAATGCAGCACTGGCGGCATTGCGCGCCGACCGGCTGCTGGCGGCATCCGGGGCCGAGGCCGTTTTCAGCCTGCTGGAGCGTACGCCTGGACTTGACCGGTCACCGGATCTGGCGCGGCTGCATGCCGAAACGGGTTTTGCGATTGCCGCCGGTGACGCCGCGTGCCGCACCGCCAATGGTCTCGTCATTGGCCGCGATCAGCCTTACTGGTTGCGCGCGCGGGCATTCTGCCATGCATTAAACGGAGAGGACGCCGCAGCCGAGCTGACAGCGGATCTCGCGCGCACAGCCCAACCGGACAATGATTTTGATGGCCTGCTATATGCCGTCACGATCGGCAGCTGGACCGTTGATCGCGTGGCCGCGGATACCGGTCTGGACTGGGCCCTGGCAGCCGTGTCGCCGCCGGAAGGCCGCCCCGTTGTGAACCTGACAAGCGCACCTGATTGGCTGATCAAAATTGCCGAGGCCAGTGCAGCGCAAACCGAACTGACCGCAGACCCTGCCCTGGCGCTGGAAGGCCTGTCCATGCAGGAAGGCGCCGTGCGGGATGATTTGCTCGATCAGCTCATCCGACAGGAATTCGACCGTATGATTGCCGCTCAGGCTTTGGGCATTGCGCTTCGCGAGGCCGACGCCCGCAATGACTTCATGCGTGTGGCGAGGCGCTATGGCCGTCAGATCGCGACCCTTCCGGTTTCCTTGGACACCATTGATGCGGGGGGGCATTTCGCACTCGCGGCGCTAGCGGTCGGTGATCTTTCCTCCGCACAACGCTGGCGCCGCGCGCTTGAAGATGGTCCGCCAGCACGGCGCGCATCAGCGGCTTTCGATCCGAGCAAGCCGAACGAACCGGCAGGACTGACCGACCGGACGCAGCCGGTCTTCGAGCCCGCATCACCGGCCTTTCTGGTTGGGCTCGACCTCGCTTTCCGGGTTGCACGCAATGATATCCGGTCGTCGTCTACCGGCGCGCTGATCGCGGCACGTTTTGAAAACAATGCGGCGGGCCTGGGTGATGCCGCTGGCCTGGCAGGACTGGGTGCGCCCGTACCCGCCGATTTCCGCTTGGCCGTATTGAACGGGCAGCCACAATCTGTGTCTCCGGCCCTTATCGCCATGGATGCAGCGGCCCTGTCCGGTGCGCGGGCGGAAACAGCTCTTCTGGCAGCGCAAGTCATGGAAGAAGGCCCCGCCGGAGCATCCGCGCTCGAACTGATGCGGATTACATCCGCTTTGGATCGTGTGGGTCTTCGTGAGATAGCGTTGTCGGTCTTGCTGGAACGATTGATCGTGGAGCTGGCGTGAACGATCAGCGCCTGATCGAATTGTTTCTGGACATGATGTCTGCCGAACGCGGCGCGGCCAAAAACACGTTGGAAGCCTATCGCCGCGATCTCGATGATATGTCGTTGCGTCTGTCCGCTCGCGGCAAAACCTTTGACCGGACGCAAACCCGTGACCTGGAGGCCTGTCTCGCGGAAATGGCGAAAGAAGGTCTGGCCCCATCCACCTCGGCGCGGCGCCTGTCAGCGACCAAACGGTTTTTCAAATTTCTGCTGGCTGACGGGTATCGGACTGATGACCCCGCGCGGCCGCTATCGGGACCAAAACAGGGACGGTCCTTACCAAAAGTCCTGTCGGAAGCGGATGTCGATGCCCTCTTTGATGCCGCAGGCGAACTGGAGGGCAACAAGGGCGTCCGCTGCCGGGTTTTGCTGGAAGTCCTGTATGCAGGCGGCTTGCGGGTCAGCGAGCTGGTGAGCCTGCCCTTGAATGCCATCTCAAAACAAGAGGGCGCGATTTTCGTGACAGGCAAGGGTAATAAAGAGCGGTTGGTTCCGCTCACGCCGCCTGCGCTGGAGGCGATTGCAGCCTGGCTGGATGTCCGCGAGGACACCTTGCCCAAGGCAAAGCCCGGCCTCCTCGCCAAGGCACAGCGCTATCTTTTCCCGTCGACCAGCGCCAGGGAAGGACATCTGACGCGCGAGCAATTCGCCCGAATTCTGAAAGACCTGGCTGTTGCGGCGGGTCTGGATCCCAAGAAAGTTTCGCCGCACGTGTTGCGCCATGCCTTTGCCACACACCTATTGGCGAACGGGGCGGATTTACGCAGCGTGCAGGCGCTGCTGGGTCATGCCGATATTTCAACCACGCAAATCTACACCCACGTGCTGGAAGAGCGTTTGAAGACTTTGGTGGAAACCGCGCACCCGCTCGCAAGAAGCTGAATTCCAACCGCCAACACGGCTTGTTCCTTGCAAGGCGGATGGCTAGGTTGCGCGGCGCGTCCGCAACCGGAGGCAAAACCAGACAGGCAACATGTCAGACCCGACCCGGACCTATCTCGATTTCGAACGCCCAGTCGCCGAGCTCGACGCCAAGATCGAAGAGCTGGAGACGCTGGCTGCGTCCAATTCTTCTGATGTGCCGGATGTTGCGGATGAGATTGCCAAGCTGCGTCAGAAATCAGCCGATCAGCTCGCCAGCCTTTATGAAAAGCTGGACCCCTGGCGCAAAACGCAAGTGGCCCGCCATCCCGAGCGTCCGCATTTTCGCGATTACCGCCGCTTGCTGATCGAGGACTTCGAGGAATTGTGCGGAGACCGCCGCTTTTCAGAAGACCCGGCCATTGTGGGCGGTATTGGCCGCTTTAATGGCCGCTCGGTTGTCGTGATGGGTCATGAGAAAGGCCGCGATACGCAATCGCGCCTCAAGCACAATTTCGGCATGGCCCGTCCGGAAGGATACCGGAAAGCCATCCGCCTGATGGACATGGCCGAAAAGTTCAAGATGCCGGTGCTAACCTTCGTCGACACGGCCGGAGCTTATCCCGGTGTCGGCGCAGAAGAACGCGGTCAGGCCGAAGCCATCGCCCGCTCCACCGAGCGCTGCCTGACGCTGGGCGTACCGCTGGTTTCGGTGATTGCCGGTGAGGGTGGCTCTGGCGGCGCCGTGGCGCTGGCCAGTGGAAATTCTGTGATCATGCTTCAGCATTCGGTCTATTCGGTGATTTCACCGGAGGGCTGTGCCTCCATCCTCTGGAAGGATTCGGCCCGCGCCCGTGATGCCGCGATCGCCATGAAAATTACGGCACAGGACCTTCAGGGTCTGAAAATCGTCGACCACATCGTCAAGGAACCGGTCGGCGGCGCTCACCGCGCAGCGGATGATACCGTTCGCCGCGTCGGTGAAAAAATCGATTCGGTCCTGTCAGGTCTGGAAGGCCTGCGTCCGAATGATCTGCGCGCGCGCCGCCGCGAACGCTTCCTTGCTATTGGCCGCCTGGAGGCGGGTGAGAGCTAGAGCCGCATCTCCAGCCAGGGCAGTTTGCGGCCTTTAAAGACGTCTGACGGCCGATCCTCGATGAAAGCCGCGCCCATGCGTTCATAGAACCCGCGGGCGCCCGGATCGGACAGGATGGTCATGACGGTATCCCCGGCGTCGCGCAGGCGCTGCGCTGCTTCCAGATAAAGAACGCGCCCCGCGCCCTTCCCCATCTGATCAGGATCAACGAAAAGGAGGTCCAGATTGCCGTGCTTGGCATCACCGGGGTGAATTTGAGCGACACCTAGAATGCGATGCTCAGCGTCCGTCGCAACGAAGCTGTGCCCTGCTGCGACGCAATCCGGCGTTACCTGCAGATAAGGCGCGACAGCTTTCATAAATGCGGTGTCATAGCCCCAATGGGCTTTGGATCTGAGGCAAAGGTCCGACAACGCCCCACACTCTTCTGCGCGGGCGTTGCGGATGCGCAAAGGGTCAGGTCGAGACCGTCGGTCCGCTGATCGCGCCATGACAATGCTTGTATTTCTTTCCGGATCCGCACGGGCACATCGCATTGCGCGGCACCTTGCCCCAGGTCGCCGGGTCCGTCGGGTTCGCCGCGACGGAGGTCCGGCGCTGGGTCGGAGCCACACGCGGGGCAACCGGACCGTCCGCCGGATCACCAGCCGTGTTTCGGCCGGTGCGCGGATCAATCCGCTTGGGCTGCATATCCGGCATTGGAGCCGGCTCTGGCGGGGCCGCCTGAACGCGGATTTTCATCATCACCTTGGTGACGTCTTCGCGCAGGCTGGTGAGCAGGTGCTCAAACAGCGAGAACGCTTCGGTTTTGTATTCATTCAGCGGATCGCGCTGGCCATAGCCGCGCAGACCAATCATCGACCGCAGGGAATCCAGGCGCTGCAGGTGCTCCCGCCAGCCACGGTCAATGGTTTCCAGAAGGATCTGCTTTTCCACCCGGCGCATCAGTTCCGAGCCTGTTTCCGAAGCTTTCGCCGCATAGGCCTTGTCGGCTTCGTCTTTTAAACGCTCGATAATCTCTTCATCAGCAATGCCTTCTTCCGCAGCCCAGTCCTTGACCGGTAGATCGAGGTTGAAGGTTTCTTTCAGGGCTTCGTCCAGACCGTCGATATCCCATTGATCCGGAAGGGCTTTGGGCGGAATGAATTTGGCGACAATGTCTTCTGCCGTTTCATGGCGCATGTCCTGGATAACGTCGGATACGTCTTCATCGGTCATGAATTCGATGCGTTGTTCGAAGATCGCCTTGCGCTGATCATTCATCACGTCATCGTATTTCAAAAGGTTCTTCCGGATGTCGAAATTGCGCTGTTCAACCTTCTTCTGGGAGGTTTCCAGAGCCTTGGACATCCAGGGGTGCTGGATCGCCTCGCCTTCTTGCAGGCCGAGTGTGCGCATGATCCCGTCGAGGCGCTCCGGTGCGAAAATGCGCAACAGATCATCTTCGACCGAAATATAGAATTTCGACTTGCCCGGATCGCCCTGACGGCCCGACCGGCCGCGCAGCTGGTTATCAATCCGGCGGCTTTCATGGCGCTCGGTCGAGAGCACGTAAAGCCCGCCCTCATCGAGCGCTTTCTTCTTGAGTTCGGCGACCTTGCCGGAGATTTCCTCGCGCTTTTTGGCAATCGCGGCTTCGTCCGGTTCCTGGCCTTTTTCCCGCTGGGTATCGATCCAGTCCGCCAGCTGAAACTCGACATTTCCGCCCAGCTGA
Organism: Hyphobacterium sp.; assembly: GCF_965228115.1. Classification (GTDB taxonomy): domain Bacteria; phylum Pseudomonadota; class Alphaproteobacteria; order Caulobacterales; family Maricaulaceae; genus Hyphobacterium. Next base: position 2,471,949 of record NZ_OZ245794.1, read on the forward strand.
ATATCCGTGCCGCGGCCCGCCATATTGGTGGCGATGGTCACCGCGCCCGGCACGCCGGCCTGCGCCACAATGCGCGCTTCCTGCTCGTGATAGCGGGCGTTGAGAACCTGGTGTTTGATCTTTTTCTTTTTCAGGAATTCCGACAGCAGTTCGGACTTTTCGATCGAGACCGTTCCAACGAGGACCGGCTGACCGCGTTCCACGCAATCTTTGATGTCGGTGACGATGGCGTCGTTCTTTTCTTTTGCGGTGCGGTAAACCTCATCATCATCGTCGACGCGCGCAACCGGCTTGTTGGTCGGGATCTCGGCCAGACCCAGCCCGTAGATGGAATGAAATTCATCCGCTTCCGTCGATGCTGTACCGGTCATCCCCGCCAGCTTGTCGTAAAGGCGGAAATAGTTCTGGAAGGTGATTGACGCGAGCGTCTGGTTTTCCGGCTGGATGTCTGCGCCTTCTTTGGCTTCGATCGCCTGGTGCAAGCCATCGGACAGGCGGCGGCCCGGCATCATGCGGCCGGTGAACTCGTCAATCAGAACCACTTTGCGGTCCTTGACGATGTAGTCCTTGTCTTTCTGGTAGATTTTGTGTGCGCGCAGCGCCTGATTCAGATGGTGCACCACCATGACGTTTTCCGCGTCATAGAGATCACCTTCTTCCAGCAATTCGCGCTCGCGCAGGAGCTGTTCGATTTTCTCATTGCCGTCTTCGGTGATCAACAGCGAGCGGGACTTTTCGTCAATTTCATAATCATTCTCATCCAGGAGCGGGATGAGGGTATCCATGGTTTTGTAGAATTCGGTCTTGTCTTCGGTGCGGCCAGAGATGATCAGCGGCGTCCGCGCTTCGTCGATCAGGATGGAGTCCACCTCGTCGACAATGGCGTAGTGATGGCCGCGCTGAACCATGTCTTTCAGCGCGTACTTCATATTATCGCGCAGATAATCGAAGCCGAGTTCATTATTGGTGGCATAGGTAATATCGCGCGAATAGGCTTCGCGGCGGGATTCGTCCGTCATGGCGTTCAGGATCACGCCCGTGGTCATGCCGAGCTTTTCGTAAACCTGACCCATCCACTCCGCATCACGCTGGGCGAGGTAGTCATTCACCGTCACGACGTGCACGCCCTTGCCGGTCAGGGCGTTGAGATAGACCGGAGCTGTGGCCACCAGCGTCTTGCCTTCGCCGGTTTTCATCTCGGAAATATCGCCTTCGTGCAGAATGATCCCGCCGATCATCTGCACGTCATAATGCCGCTGCCCCAGGGAGCGTTTGGCCGCCTCGCGCACGGCGGCAAATGCTTCGTTTAAAAGCGAATCCAGCGTTTCGCCATTTTCATGCCGCTCCTTGAATTCCTGCGTCTTGGCTTTTAGCTGGTCGTCGGTCAGCGCCTCGAATTCCGGTTCCAGCGCGTTGATCGCCTCTACGCGGGGTTGAAGCTTTTTCACACGGCGATCATTTGACGGGCCGAACAGTTTGCGGGCAAGAGAGAGCATTGAAGAACCTGTACATCCGGGCGGGATGAAGCCGGTCTAAGGGACAAACGCGAAAACGCTTTCCCTGTGCCAGCATCACTTGAAAAACCGGGTTTGACTTAAGGACGCATAGAATAGGTGTCAATGAAACGCGGCTGCTACAAATGGACCCCGATTTCGCGCTTTGCCGGACTGATCCTCGCGGCAGGTCTCGCCGCGTGCGGCTCCCCCGCGCCGGAACCGGTCGAGACAGATGAACTCGCCCTGCCGGATAACGCGGCGGCCCGTGTCGGTGAGACGATCATTTATAATTCGTCGGTTCAACGTGAAGCACTGGCGCAGGGCGTGATCGCGGAAGGCGAACGCCTTGGAGAAGGCGATGCAGATTATGAGCGCATTGTTGACGAGTTGATCGATCAGCGATTGCTGGCCATCGAGGCGCGGCGGCGGGGCTTGCAGCAAAGTCCGGAAGCGCGCCGGCGCCTGGCAGCCGCCGAAGAGCGCATTCTGGGCAATATTCTGCTGGAAACTGAAATCGCCGCGAATGTTACCGATGAATCCGCGCGCCGGATTTACAGTGAACAGACCGAGCTGGCCCGGCCGGGCGAGCAGATAAGGGCGCGTCATATTCTCGTTGCAACCGAAGACGCAGCAGAAGCGATCATCGGCCTCGCAGAAGATGGCCGCGACTTTGCCGAACTGGCGATCCAGTATTCAGAAGACATTGCCACCCGCGTACAGGGCGGAGATCTGGGCTATTTCACCCGCGATGGCGTGCTCGCCGAAATCAGCGATGTGGCGTTTTCAACAGCGGAAGGCGAAATGGCGGGTCCGATCCAGACCGAGGCTGGCTGGCATGTTCTGTTGATCATCGATCGGCGGGCTCCCGAAGGCCCCAGTTTCGACGAGGTTCGCCCGAGCATTGTGCGCTTCCTGACCTATGAAACCATCTCGACGCTCGTCGAAAACCTGCGCGAAGAGACAAGGATCGAGGTCATCGCGGCCGATCTTCCAGAGCCCGCTGGCGAACCGGCTGAACCCGAAACAGACGCGGACGGTTTGGCGGACACCGACGGCGAGATAGAAAATTAACCCTGTTTTCTCACGTGATTTTAAGGACGGCTTGCAAGGATGACTGACGTTCGGCCCGTACTTCTGGTAGCTGCGTGCGCCCTTCAGGATGCTGATGGACGTGTGTTGATTGCCAAACGGCCAGCGGGAAAAGCCATGGCCGGTCTCTGGGAGTTTCCCGGCGGCAAGGTTGAGCCCAATGAAACGCCCGAGCAAGCCATTGTCCGGGAGCTACGCGAGGAACTCGGAATCGAACCATGCGAATCCTGTCTTCAGCCCTTCGCTTTTGCCTCACATCCGTACGCGGATTTTCATCTCGTGATGCCACTCTTCATCTGTCGTCGCTGGGATGGGTTTATGGCCCCGCAGGAGGGGCAAGAGATTGCCTGGGTGAAACCCAACAAGCTGAAGAATTACGAGCTCGCGCCAGCCGACGAGCCGCTCGCAGCCGAACTCCGCGATCGTTTGTAGGCCGGTTTGCTCGCGCGCAGGCGGGGGGCACCGCCATCGAATATTCCCTAATTGCCGTCATCATCACCATTGCGGCAGTTGCCGGTCTGGCGTTGATCGGGCCGCAGGTTCTGCAGATGTTCACCGATGCTGGCGATGCATTTTAGCCGCCTGCTTTCTCGCCGGCTGACTGTTCTTTTACGCCCAGAGCATCGGCCAGCCGGGTAGTAGCTGAACCCGGACGTTTAGGCCGCGGCTGATCAGGGTGCGGCGCCCATCCACCGGCATGGATGATCTCGAAACTCGCGCGGACTTTCCCGTCTTCATCGGCAAAGCGTTCAGAATAAATCTGCGCGGTCCGCACAAAGAAGGGCTTCGTCACCGGTTTACGCGGTCGATCGGCCAGCACGCTGGTTTCGCCCATGGCGCGTAAGTCCCGCATCAGCACAAAGGAATTGCCATAGCGCACCGTCACCCGGTCCACATCCGTCACCGGCATGGCAAAGCCCGCACGTGACAACAGCCCGGCCATATCCACCGTATCGGCAAAGGGCGAGACCCGCGCGGAAGCTCCACCATAAAGCTCGGCCTCAGCCGCCATCATGGACTGACGCAGCTCTTTTAGACTGGCGCCTCCAAAAATTGCCGCGGCAAAGAAACCATCGCTTTTCATGGCGCGGTTAATCTGGATGAGCGCGCCGGGAAGATCATTCACCCAGTGAAGCGCCAGTGGCGAAATCACAAGATCAAAGCTCTCATCGGCAAAAGGGAGGGCTTCCTCATCGACACAAAGATCCGGGGCAAGCCGGTCTGAAAAATCAGTCTCGATCAGATGTCCAATTTTGGCGGCCGCTTCTGGCCGTTCGGCGAGCGCGCGACCGACAGTCCCGGCTCCACCGAGCACAAGCGCGCGCTCAAAATCGCGAGTGACGCTTTCCACCCGGTCGAGCAAATCATCGACGGCCCGTTGCAACAGGAAGTCATATTCGGGCAATGTGCGCGCGGCACGGTTGCGGCGCTGGCGAAGCAGGGCGCGGTCAAACAGGGCAGGCGGGGATGAACTCATGGCACCGATATGGCGCGCGCAACGCGCTGAGAAAAGCCGGGAGTGCGGTAGCCGACCTCATCTGGCCGCCGGTCTCGCCGCTTACAGGCGTGCCCGTAACGGCCAAAGGCCAGTTGGAAGCCGCCAGTTGGGGTGAGATTCATTTCCTGGACGCGCCCTGGTGCGACACCTGCGGTCTGCCGTTTTCCTACTGGGTGGGCGAGGGGGCAGAATGCGCCGCCTGTATTGCGCGTACGCCTGTTGTTCACAAGGCCCGGGCAGCGCTGGCCTATGGCGATACCTCGCGCCGTCTTGTCCTGGATTTCAAACATGGCGGGCGTCTGGACGCGCTGGATCAGCTGGCCCGCTGGATGGTGCGGGCGGGGCCGGATGTGTTGGCCGGGGCCGTTGCGTTGATCCCGGTGCCCTTGCATCCCTCCCGCCTGTTTGCGCGGCGCTACAACCAGTCGCTTTTATTGGCGGACGCAGTCGCGCGGCAAAGTGGCCTTCCCGTTGAGACGAACTGGCTGCTGCGTCATCGCCGTACGCCCACGCAAGCAGGACAATCTGGCCGGGCGCGCCGACGCAATGTGTCCGGTGCCTTCGCAGTGACGGAAGCAGCGCGGTTGAACTTGCCAGGCCAGACGGTCGTGCTGATTGATGATGTGATGACGACAGGTGCCACTTTCGAAGCTTGCGCGAAACCCTTGTTGAAAGCGGGGGCCAGTTTTGTGAATGCGCTGGCGCTGGCACGTGTTGTGAAACCCACCGATCCGACTACATAAGTCGCAACATAGTTTCAGGGACACTCCCATGGCCAAGGTCATCATCTACACGCGCCCCATGTGCGGATACTGCTATCGCGCCGTCAGCCTGCTCAAGGAAAAGGGCGTTGATTTCGAAGAAATCGATGCGGGCTTCGACATCACCAAGAAGCAGGAAATGATCCAGAAAGCCCATGGCGCGCGCACCTTCCCGCAGATCTTCATCGATGGCGATCATATTGGCGGTTGCGATGAAATGATGCGGCTGGAACGCGCGGGCAAGCTCGACGCCTTGCTGGCGGCCTAAGTCGTGCGGGTCGGTCTCATCCAGATGCGCTCGGGCACCGACCCGGCGGTCAATCTGGAGGAGTCCACAGCGCTGATCCGGCAAGCCGCGGCAGACGGCACGGCCTTCCTTGCCACGCCGGAAACCACTCATCTGGTTCAGAAAGATGCGGAGGAACTGTTTGAGGTCATCCGCACGCCGGAAGACGATCCGGCCATTCCCGCCTATGCCGCATTGGCTAAAGAGCTGGGCATTACGCTGCTGATCGGGTCGCTGGCGCTGAAAATCGGGGATCATAAGGCCGTCAACCGCTCGCACCTGTTTTCTCCGGCAGGCGAGCTGCTCGCCACCTATGACAAGATCCACATGTTCGATGTGGGCCTTGGCGCGGGCGAAACCTATTCGGAATCCACGAATTATCAGGCGGGCGATAGGGCCGTTCTGGCGGACATCCAAGGCGCAAAACTGGGCCTGACGATCTGCTATGATGTGCGCTTCCCGCACCTCTATCGCCGGTTGGCGCAAGCCGGTGCGCAGATCATTACCGTACCCTCCGCCTTCACCCGGCCGACGGGCAAGGCACATTGGGACATCCTGCTAAAAGCGCGCGCCATTGAAACCGGCAGCTACGTTCTCGCTCCGGCGCAGGGCGGGCTGCACGAAGATGGCCGCAAGACCTGGGGGCATTCGCTTGTCATCGGCCCGTGGGGAGACACCATTGCAGAACTGGACCATGACGAACCCGGCGTTCTGATCGCGGATCTGGATCTGAAGAAGGTCGAAACCGCCCGCACGCGTATCCCCGCCCTAACGCATGATCGCACCATTTCCGGGCCAATCTGACCCACTCACTTGGCGTTCAACGCCTTTATGCCCATATAAGTGCCATGATCCGCTATGCGCTCATATGTGACCACGAGCATGAGTTCGAGGCCTGGTTCCGTAATTCCGGGGACTTTGATGTCCAGGCAGGGGCGGGGCTTGTGGAATGCCCGCATTGTGGCTCCACACATGTCAGGAAAGCCATCATGGCCCCGGCGGTCTCCACCAGCCGGAAATCAGACGCCGCCAAGGCCGATCCGCAAAAAGCCATGCAGGAAATCGCCGGCAAAATCCGTAGCCATATCTCGAAGAATTTCGATTATGTCGGCGAGAATTTCGCCAGCGAAGCCCGCGCCATGCATTCCGGCGAAAAACCGGAAAAGCCCATCTACGGCGAAACCACGGCAGAGGAATCCAAATCCCTCGCCGATGACGGCGTGCCCTGCGCGCCGCTGCCCGATCCCTTCGTGCCGCCGCAGGCGAAAAAGCTGAACTAGGCTGTACTTGACGCGCCGCGCGTTGACGCTCCCAATAGCGGCATGACGCATTGGCATCGCTTTAGCCTGTTTTTCTTGCTGTCCATATTGTTGCTGGCGCTTGTGCCCTTGATTGATCTGGCTGCGGGTGGCGGATTGATGGACTTTGGGGGACAAGCGGCTCGCGCCACTGAAGTGACAGGGGTGGCCTGGACGTCAAATCTTGTGAGCGTCATTCGGCTGGCATTTGTAGAGCCAGGGCTATGGCTCCTGGTGCTGGGCAGCTCTGTACCAATGCTGGCCGGACTTATTGTTCTGATCTTCGCGACGTCCCCGGACTTCAAGCGCCGCTTTGTCGCGCGCCTTCACCCGCTGGGTAGCAGCCCCGCGCCGATAGGCCGTGCTTTGGTTAGCTATGCCGCAATGATCGTGGTGATCGTGATTGCGCTGGCGGTGGCCGGTTGGATCCGCCGCATGACCGGCGAAGCTTACAGTTTCGACGCCAACTGGCTCAGCTTTGCGATTCTACCGGCGATCCTGTCAGCGGCCTTTCTCGACCAAGGAGCGGTTCTTGAGGAGGCGGGATGGCGCGGCGTGGGTCAGCCCGTCCTGACCGATGGCGGCGTGCCGGCTCTGATGGCCGCGATTATTGTCGGGCTGGCCTGGGGGCTTTGGCATGTGCCGCGGGATATCTTCGCCGACCTGCCCGGCAGTCTGGGCTTGGCGACTTATCTCGGCCTTTACTTGCCGGCTTTTTTGCTTGGTACGGTGACGACCTCCATCATCGCGATTTATTTCATGAACCGGCTCAATGGCGCGCTTTTGCCCGCCATTATGGTGCATGGGCTGGTCAATGATTCCATGGGGCTCGCGGGCTCGGCGTCAATAGAGATCGCGCTCACGCCCACCCATCAGATCACCAAGGCTCTGCCCCTACTGGCTTTGGCGATTATTCTGGTCGTGATGACAAGAGGCAGGTTAGGCGCGTCTAAGCCTTCCGCGCGACCATCAGATAATTGACGCTGGCATCGCGGCTGATTTCAAAACTGTCCTGCAACGGATTATACGTGACACCGGCCGGGTCCTCCACGTTGAGGCCTTCTTCCGAAAGCGCAAATTTGATCTCAGAAGGTTTAACCAGCTTGTCGAAACGGTGCGTGCCGCGCGGCAACCAGCGCATCACATATTCCGCGCCAAAAATCGCAAAGACGAAGGCTTTCGGCGTACGGTTGATCGTGCCCAGCACCATGATCCCGCCGGGTTTAAGCAATTTCGCGCAATCTTTGAGGAACTGATCCGGTTCGGCGACGTGCTCGACCACTTCCAGGTTCAGGACAACATCGAACTGGGCTTCGTCTTCTTCCAGCAGCTGTTCTGCCGTCCCGTGGCGATAATCGATCTCAAGGCCCTGTTCTTCGGCATGAACTTTGGCGGTTTTGATATTGGCTTCAGCGGCATCCACTGCGGTCACATCCGCGCCTAGCCGGGCCATGGGTTCAGAGATCAGCCCGCCGCCACAGCCAATATCCAATAGCTTCAAACCGGCCAAAGGTGTCTCACCGCCCTCGCGTCCGAAATGCGCCAGGATTTCATCCCGGATAAATCGCAGGCGCGCCGGATTGAATTTATGGAGGGGTTTGAATTTGGACTCCGGATCCCACCATTCCGCCGCAATTCGGGAGAATTTCTCGATCTCTTCCGGGTCGATGGACGGGCTGGAAAGTTTTTCCGGGGCTTGAGCCTGGGCCATGTCGGGTGCTCTTTTCCGCTATCAATTTGACATTCGCCATAATATGGCCTCGCAAGGACGCAGTTTCGAGGATGATGTGAAGCGGCGTGGTGCCGCAGCGCAGTAGAATGCAGGACAAGAGGGACAAATCTTGGCCATCCGCGTGATGAAATTCGGCGGCACATCGGTCGGCTCGCTCGAGCGGGTACGCGGCTGCGCGGAGATCGTCGCTGCTGAATGCGCCAGGGGCGATCAAGTCGCCGTCGTCGTCTCGGCCATGGCCGGAGAAACCGATCGCTTGCTCACGCTGGCCGATAATCTCGGTTTTGGCCTCGGCGATGAAGAAACCGATGTCATCCTGACCGCCGGCGAACAGATCAGCGCCGCCCTGATGGCCATGGCCCTGACCGAGCAGGATTTATCCTCGCGCTCTTTCCTGGGCTGGCAGGCGCGCATCCGTACCGAAGGCCCGCCCGGCGCGGCGCGGATCAGCGGGCTGGATGCCTCGCCGATCAAACACGCCATGTCAGACGGTTGGGTGCCGGTCATGGCCGGGTTTCAGGGCGCCTCGGGCGATGAGCGCCTGCGCACGTTGGGCCGCGGCGGCACGGATTTATCCGCGGTAGCGCTTGCAGCGGCACTGAAAGGTGCGTGTGACATCTACACCGATGTCGATGGCGTTTTCACCACCGACCCCCGAATTGAACCCAAAGCCCGCCGTATCGAAAAAATCAGCTATGATGAAATGCTGGAACTCGCCGCGCAGGGCGCAAAAGTGCTACAGACGCGCTCGGCAGAGTTTGCCAAGGCACGAGGCGTGCCTTTGCGGGTGTTATCCAGCTTTGCCGAACCCGGCCAGTCAGAGGGCACAAAGATCATGCAGGCCGAAGAAATTGCCGAACGCCGCATTGTTTCCGGGATCGCCTATGCCCGCGATCAGGCGCGCATCGCCCTGCGCGGTTTGAATGATAATCCCGGTGCTGCGGCGACCGTCTTTGCCGGGCTGGCCGAGGCCGATATCGGCATTGATATGATCGTGCAATCGCCCTCGCGCGAAGCGGGCCTCAGCAATCTGGAATTTACCATCGACCGCCGCGATCTCGACAAGGCACTTGTCCGCATCGGCGAAAGTGAAGCCCGCGATGTGTCCAGTGAAACCGGTCTCGCGAAAGTATCTGTGGTCGGGCTGGGGCTTAATCGTCGCGCAGATGTCGCTCGCATCCTTTATGGGGCTCTGCATGAAAAGAAGATCGGCATCCGCACCGTCTCGACCTCGGAAATCAAGATCAGCGTGCTGATCGACAATGACGAAGTGGAAAACGCGGTGCGCGCGCTTCACGCTGCCTATGGGCTGGATAACGCCTGATGGATGATGTTTTGAACACCAAAAACGCCAAGGGCCTCGCGCGCGGGCCGGGTCGCCTTCTAAAGCGGTTGCGGGCACTGATGGCGGCGCGCGAAAATGCGCAGGAAAGACTTGATAACCTCACCCGGATGATTGCCGAAGAAACCGGATCGGATGTGTCCTCTATCTATCTGGCCCGGCGTTCAGGCGCGCTCGAGCTTTGCGCCACGCATGGCCTCAGCCAGGACGCGGTGCACAAAACCCGGCTGCAACCGGGAGAAGGCCTGGTGGGTCAGGTCGCAGTCCGCGCCAAACCGCTGGCCGTCGCCAATGCGCCGGAACACCCCTCCTTCTCCTACAGGCCAGAAACCGGTGAGGAGCCGTTCAAGAGCTTCCTCGGCGTTCCGATCCTGCGTGGCGGGCGTCTGGTCGGGGTTCTGACCAGTCAGACCGCAGAGGACCGGGAACTCGTCGATGGCGAGATCGAAACCCTGCAGACTGTCGCCATGATCCTCGCCGAGATCATCGCCTCCGGGCAGATTATCGCACCCGAAGAATTGGCCGGGCTGGATGTACGCCCGTCCAAGTCCGAGCGATTTCAAGGCGGCGCGTTTTCGCCGGGCCTGGCGATTGGCGTGGCCGTTGTGCACGAACCGCATGTCTCGCCGGTCCGGCTGATTGCCGATGATCTGGAAGATGAAGAGGCCCGGCTGGATATCGCCATTAATGAGCTGCGACGCTCCATTGATGACATGCTGGACGGCAATCGCTTGCCCTTTGGCGGGCCAACCCGTGATGTGCTGGAAGCCTATCGCATGTTTGCCCATGACCGGGGCTGGCTGCGCCAGCTGCGTGATGCGGTCAAACAGGGTCTGACCGCTGAAGCGGCGGTTGAGCGGGTCCGCAATGAACACCGCGCGCGCCTGATGCAGGCCAAGGACATGAATTTCCGCGAGCGGCTGCATGATCTCGAAGACCTCGCCAACCGCCTTCTCCGCCACCTGGATGAAAACACCGGCGATGCCGGCGCGCCCCTGCCAGAGGACGCCATCCTGATTGCCCGTTCTATCGGCCCGGCGGAACTATTGGACTATGACCGCAGGAAGCTGAAAGGCCTGGCGCTGGAAGAAGGCTCGGCCTCCAGCCATGCGGTCATCGTCGCCAAGGCGCTGGGCATTCCCCTTGTCGGCCGGGTTGAAGGCGCGCTCGATCGGGTGGAAACCGGCGATCCTGTTATTCTGGATGGTGAGTTCGGCCTCCTCCATATCCGCCCGAATGAGGAAGTGCGGGACGCTTATAAAGACCGGCAAGAGGCCATCACCCGCCGCGAAGCCCGTTATGCCAAGTTGAAAGATGCGCCGTCGGTCACAAAGGATGGCCAGCCTTTTGAACTTCATTTGAATGCCGGCCTGTTGGTTGAACTCAAAAAGCTCGAAGACGCCGGCGCTGCCGGGATCGGGCTTTTTCGCACCGAGTTCCAGTTCATGGTTGCTAACACGCTGCCAAGCGTGACCGAACAGGCCGTGCTTTATAGTTCGGTCGTGAAGGCCTGCGACGGCAAGCCGGCCGTCTTCCGTACGCTGGATCTGGGCGGTGATAAGGTGACTGCCGCCGCTCCCGCCTTACGCGAGCCGAACCCGGCTCTGGGCTGGCGCGCCATCCGCATGGGGCTCGACCGGCCAGGACTCTTGAGGCTTCAGCTCCGCGCCTTGATCGCCGCCACGGCAGACCAGGAACTGGATGTTCTGTTCCCGATGATTGCCGCGCCTTGGGAATTTTTTGCCGCACGCGAGATGCTGGAAAAGGAAATCGCCCGAGCCGAAAAATTCGGTCAGCCGACACCGAAAGCCTGGCGCGCCGGGCTGATGCTGGAAACACCGGGCATGGCCTATGCGTTGGAAGAAGCCTTGCCAAAGATCGATTTTGTTGCGGTTGGCGCGAATGATCTGATGCAATATTTCTTTGCGGCGGACCGGCTGAATGCGCGCGTCACTGAGCGCTATGACATCTTGTCCCCGGCGGCTTTGCGTCTGCTGAAACAGATCCAGGAAAGCTGTGCGGCGCATAAGGTACCGATCTCGATCTGCGGGGAAACCGCCAGCCGGCCGCTGGAAGCCGCCGTCATGTGCGCGCTGGGCTATACCAAGCTTTCCATGGCCGCCTCCAGCATCGCCCCTGTCCGGGCCGTATTGAATGGCCTGGAAGCGGAAAAACTCGGCATATGGCTTGCAAAGCATATGGGAGAGCCGGGCCGCAGCCTGCGCCCGGCCTTGCTGGAAGCGGGTGCCGATGCAGGAATTACGCGCGAAACTGTTGATAACTCGCCTGTCATCTGAAATTATCAGGCCATACGCGTGGGAGAAGGGTGCTCGCGTGGTCTCAAAATCAAGCTTTCAGGGCTTTGAAAGGCAAGGTTAGTGATGTCCGAGCGGACGTCAGAAACGGGGTTCGTGCCAGTCGATGCGGTCTATGCAGGGACTGACAACGCCTATACGCGATTGAGCGCAGGCGAACGATTGCGCGAAGCGCGTACGGCGAAAGGCCTGACTCTTGAAAGCGCCTCCGCACGCACCCGTATTCGCCGGGATTATCTCGAAGCGCTGGAGACCATGGATCCGCGCGGGCTTCCCGCCCAGGCCTATGCCATCGGATATTTGCGCACCTATGCGCGCTTTTTAGAGCTGGACGAGGCCGCTCTGGTCGAACAGTTCAAGGCCGAGGCCGACACCCAGACCGGCCGCGCTACCCCCACTGCGCCGCAACAAACGCGTGAGATCAAACTGCCGCGGGGCCTGATCGGCGTTGTGGCCATTCTAACCTTTGTGGCGCTCGCAGCCTGGTGGTATTCCAGCGCGATTTCCGGCGACAGCGTATTTGATGATATTCCGCGGCCGCCTGACGCCCAGCTGGCCGAAGGCCAATCCGATGGCGTGTTTACAACCGAGCTGTCACAGCTGGCCGCGACCGATATCTGGTCCAACCTGCCGTCTTTGAACCCGTCGGATGATGCTATTCCGGATCTCACCCTCCGGGCCAGCGCGCCGGTTTTCCTGGAAGTCCGGGATGCGGATGGCCGTATTCTGTTTTCGCGGGAATTGCGGGTCGATGAGACCTATCGCCCGCTGCGCGAAGCGGGTCTGACCATCACAGCAGAAGATGGCGGCCGGGTTATGGTCGAAAATGCCGACGGGGATATCCGCCCGCTCGGAGAGCCCGGCCAGCCGGTCACGGACGCCCCGCTTTATCGTCAGGATAATACTGATCCCACCTAGGGATTGGTCCTCGCCAATCGGCTGGTTTCTGCCTATATCTGAAGCCAGAGACGCAGACATTTTGGCCTGATGCACGAAGAATATCGCGAAGTCCGACCCTGGCGCATGATCGAGCGCCGCAATAGCCGCAAAATCCATGTCGGATCGGTTCCGGTCGGCGGCGATGCGCCGATTTCCGTTCAGTCGATGACCAATACACCAACACCGGATGTCGATGCGACCATCCGTCAGGTCAAAGCGCTCGAAGAAGCCGGCGCGGATATCGTTCGCATTTCCTGCCCGGACGAGGACTCAACCGCGGCGTTCAAGACGATTGCCAAATCGGTCTCCGTGCCTTTGGTGGCGGATATCCATTTTCACTACAAGCGCGGCATCGAAGCGGCTGAAGCCGGTGCTGCCTGCCTGCGGATCAATCCGGGCAATATCGGCTCGATGGACCGCGTGAAGGAGGTGGTGCAAGCCGCCAAGGACCATGGCTGTGCCATCCGCATTGGCGTGAATGCCGGATCGCTGGAACGGCATTTGCTTGAAAAATATGGCGAACCTTGCCCGGACGCCATGGTGGAAAGCGCGCTGGATCATGCGCGCATCCTCGAGGACCTGGATTTCTGCGAATACAAGATTTCGGTCAAAGCCTCGGACGTTTTCTTGACGGTTGCCGCCTATCAGGCGCTGGCGGAAGCCACAGATGCGCCTCTGCATCTCGGCGTCACCGAAGCGGGCGGGGCGCGCATTGGTTCGGTCAAATCCGCGATTGGCCTGGGCAATCTGCTCTGGGCCGGCATTGGCGATACTATTCGCGTCTCGCTGTCAGCGGACCCAGTGGAAGAGATCAAGGTCGGGTTTGATATCCTCAAATCGCTGGGCCTGCGCTCACGCGGGGTCAATATCATTTCCTGCCCGTCTTGCGCGCGGCAGGGCTTTGACGTCATCAAGACTGTGGAAACGCTGGAACAGCGCCTGTCTCACATTCACGAACCGATTTCGCTGTCGATTATCGGCTGTGTGGTCAATGGTCCCGGCGAAGCCATGTTCACCGATCTCGGTTTTACCGGCGGCGGAAAGGGTTCGGGCAAGATGTATGTCTCCGGCAAGCCGGACCATAATGTCTCGAACGAAGAAATGGTCGACCACATCGTCGAATTGGTCGAAGCCCATGCCGAGCAAATGCGCGCCGCGAAAGACGCGGCGGAGTAAGTCAAGCCGCAAACAGAATATAAAATTAAAAGTTGCAAATCTACGCTATTTTGCTATTATCGGGCGAAATTGGGTGGGGTAATGATGCGGCCAATACAAAAGATATCGTACATTGTTGCTTTATTATGTTTATGTTTGGCTGGAGGCTGCCAATCACTTCAAGGGGCCCCATCACAGTACAACTCACGCGAAGCTCGCGATAATGCCATTGCCGCATATATTGAAGTAATTAACGAAAATTCAATTGAAGCTTATTTCGATGAAAGTGATGCGCAGACTCGGCTTCGCATACGGAACAATTTTCTAGAAGCCAGATTAGGTCAAATTGATATCTATTATCGCGAGTTTGTGAGCGAGCTGATGGAGGAATCGACGTCCTTGAATGTATTCGTCGACACCAGCGTTGCAACACTGAATGCGGCTGGGACGATTGCTTTTGGTGGCCATACAAATGAGATTTTTTCGGCCACAGCGAGCAGTCTGCAAGGGCTCAAAGGCGCGATGAACTCGAATGCATTCTTTGAGCAATCTCTTCCAGCATTGATCACCACCATGGAAGCGCAGAGATTGAGCGTATATGGCGAAATCCGCGCAAGCCAGGAATGCGGCCCAACCTGTTCGGCAGCTGAAAATCTTGCAGGATATCCGATTTCGAGGGTCCTGGCCGATATTGCCAGATATGAAAGTGCCGGAACGATCCCGCTAGCGCTGACGCAGATCAACCGACGCGCTGGAGAAGCTCTAACAAATGCTGAGCTGCAGTTGAGGCAAGCGGTTAGTCAAAAACGTCGTTCAAAATCTGAGCGGCGAGTTTAGTATGCTGGTAAGCTTATACGGCCTGAAAAACTGCGACTCGTGCAAGAAGGCGATGAAGGCGTTCGACGCCTCCGGCCAGGCGGTCACCTTCATTGATATCCGCGCCGAGGCCGATGTGGCGTCACTGGCGCCGAAATGGCTGCAACAGGTTGAGGCGGCCAAGCTGATCAACACGCGCTCCACCACCTGGCGGCAGCTGGACGAATCCGAACGCGCCAAAGCCGAAAGCGACCCTGCAGGCCTGCTGGCGGCCAATCCGACCCTTGTCAAACGTCCGGTCATCGAGCGCGGCGATGACGTATTCGTCGGCTGGACGAAGGATGTTCAGGCCGCGCTGGGCATCTAGCCCACTTCACTCCACCAGCGTCACAAAGAACAGCTCCGTCTCGCGTATTTCACCATTGCGCCAATAGGTGACACGCGCGCTGTTGGCATCAGGATCAACCGGTTCGCAAGGCAGATCGGTGAGGGGCTGTCCGTTGAAATGGGTCAGCACATCCCCGATCTCCAGCCCGGCCTCCTGGCCGCGGCCACCGGGAAGAAAGCCGGTCACTTCCAGGCCACGCGCATTCGGCCCGAGAGAGATACCAAGCGACGGATCGGGCGCAACCGGGATCGGACCCTCGCCCTCAATCCGGGTGATCCGAACGCGGTTATTCTGTAGATCAAAAGTCCAGTTGAAATGGCGCATCAGCTCGCCGCCAATGATTTCCGACTGCACTGTGTTCTGGATCAGCGGGTCTTCGATAACGTGATCCCCGAAAGTCAGATTGCCATCAACGCGCCCGCCCATGCGGCGCTCGATCCGGGTCAGCCGGAAAGCTGAGCCGACCTGCACGGCCTCCTTGATCAGCGGCACATCGTCCAGATCGCTTATCGCCAGAAAGCTGCGCCCGGCCCCGGAATCAATCAACAGCCGCCTCGAACCCTCCGGCAGCCGCACCCGCAGCCAGGGCCGGCTGTCGCGCCCGCGCGTCGAAAATATGCGCTCATTGTCGATGCGGGGCAGGCGGCCCTGTTCGAGGTAAATTTCGCCATTTTCATAATCGAGCGTCATCAGGAAATCCTCGAAAACGCGAACGCCCATCAAGCCATCAACGGGCCGGCCAAGCGCCTGCGCGAGATGATCGAGTTCGGTCACCCGGGCGCTCAGATTGTTGATGCTGACATCGCCGGAACGGGCGTCCATGATATTGACCCGGTCCACATCGCGGACATCGCGGCCGGATACGCGCTCGATGGCATCCGGGTCCACCAGAGAGCTCGACGCACCGGTATCGTGGACAAACCACAGCGTCCGGTCGTCCGCATAGCCTTCGCGATCTGCCAGGGTGACGCCAACGAAAAAGTAATCGCGGCAAAAATGGGAGTCGAGTTCGATCCGGTCCTGTGCAGCGGCGTATTCCGGCACCGCAGCCGCAAGGAACACGCCCACGCTCAACCCGTAGATGATGCGCACAAAAACCTCCCTCATCTTGCCGAACCGATCCTGTCCGCGCCAGGATGAACACAGGATGGATTCGAACAAAACACTCTCTTCGATCTGCGTTTATTGCGGTTCCAATTCCGGCACGCATCCGGAATATCTGGCCGCTGCCCGGGCCATGGGCGAAGCCCTGGCCGAGCGCGAGCTCAGCCTCATTTATGGCGGCGGCAAGGTGGGCCTGATGGGCGCGGTTGCCGATGCCTGTCTGGCCGCTGGCGGCCGGGTGGTGGGAATCATTCCCGAATTTCTCGCGGTAAAAGAAGTCGCGCATAAAGGTCTGACCGAATTAATCGTGGTCGATAGCATGCACACGCGCAAAGCCGAGATGGAGCGGCTGTCGGACGGCTTTATCGCCATGCCGGGCGGGATCGGCACGATGGAAGAATTGTTCGAGATCTGGACGTGGAGCCAGCTCGGTCAGCATCGCAAACCCTGTGGTTTGCTGGATGCCGCCGGTTATTTTGATCATCTCAACGCGTTTCTCGACCGGATGTCAGCGGATGGATTCGTCAATCCGGAACATCGCGCCATGCTGCATCGAAGCGACGATGCCAACGCCTTGCTGGACGCGTTCGTGGCCTATGACGCACCGCCGGCAGATATTCGTATCAAGGTCAAACATACCTGATGACTTCACACAGCCTGTGAGTCGCGCTTAACGTCCCAGACCAACAGGGGAGGACATCATGACATCACTACTCACGCCCGCACTGGTGCTGATCTGCTGGACGCTGATCATGTGCCTGTGGATGTATGCCACGCGCATTCCGGCCATGCAGAAGGCGGGCATTGACGCCACAAAGATGAAAGAAAAATCCGAGATGGACGTGCTGCCGAAATCGGTGCGCCAGATCGCGGATAATTTCAATCATCTGCACGAACAGCCGGTCATTTTCTACGCGCTGGTCTTCTATGCCCAGCTGGCCGGTTCGACGACCCAGTTGATGATCTATGCCGCCTGGACCTATGTGATCCTGCGCATCGTGCACAGCCTGATCCAGGCGCTGTGGAACTTCATTCCCGCGCGGTTCGGCGTATTTTTCCTCTCAACGCTGGTCTTGATCCTGATGGCCGGGATCAATGTCGGGGCGTTGTTGGCGGGTTGACCGCAAATCAGCATTTTCACAATGCCTTAGGGGTGTTAATCAGCGGCCATGCACGCGCCTGAAGCCCGCCTGGAGCAGGTCATTGACCGGTTCGAAGAAGTTGAAGCCCGCCTTGGCGCCGCCGCCGATGGCGAGGAGATCGTGCGTTTGTCGCGCGAACATGCCGAGCTGAAACCGGTCGCCGATAAGGCCCGGGAGCTGAAAGCGGCCCGCGCCGAGCTTTCCGACCTCGAAGAGATGATGTCCGGCGAGGACAAGGACATGGCTGAAATGGCGCGTGAGGAGTTCTACGAACTTAAAGAGCGCCTGCCAGCGATGGAGCGCGAAGTCTCCTTGCTCCTCCTGCCGAAGGATAAGGACGATACCGCCAACGCCATGCTCGAAATCCGTGCCGGGACCGGCGGCGATGAGGCGGCGCTGTTTGCAGGCGATCTTTATGAAATGTATCGCCGCTATGCCGATCTTCAGGGATGGAAGTTCGAACTGGAAAGCGCCAGCGAGGGCGAGGTCGGCGGCTATAAGGAAGTCATCGCCTCGATCTCCGGGTCCGGCGTGTTCGGCCGGTTGAAATTTGAATCGGGCGTCCACCGCGTCCAGCGCGTCCCGGCCACCGAAAGCCAGGGCCGGGTGCATACCTCCGCGGCAACCGTCGCGATTTTGCCGGAACCGGAAGAGATCGATATCGAGCTGAAGGATGAAGACATTCGCGTCGATACGATGCGCGCTTCGGGCGCAGGCGGTCAGCACGTCAACAAGACAGATTCGGCCGTTCGCATGACGCACATTCCGACCGGAATAGTTGTCCTGTGTCAGGAAAAATCTCAGCACCAGAACCGGGCCCGCGCGCTGCAGCTTCTCAAGACCCGGCTCTACGATATGGAACAGCAGGCCAAGGCCGCCGAGCGCGCCGATGCCCGCAAATCCCAGGTCGGGTCCGGCGACCGGTCGGAAAAGATCCGCACCTATAACTTCCCGGAAAACCGGGTGTCCGATCACCGCATCAAGCTGACGCTCTACAAGCTGCAGGAAATCCTGTCCGGCAATGCGCTGGATGAGGTCGTCTCCGCCCTGATCGCCGAGGATGAGGCGGCGCGCCTGGCCGCCATGGAAGAGGCATGACCGGCAAGGTCGCCGCTCTGGCCCGCCATCCGGTGAAGGGCTTTACGCCGGAAGACCTGAAACACGTTCATTTAAAAGCCGGGGCACACTTTCCCGGTGATCGGCTATTTGCGGTTGAGGATGGCCCATCAGGGTTTGATCCTGACGCGCCGGAGCATATTGGAAAGATGGCCTTTACCGTGCTGGCGAAACTGCCGGACGTTGCGGCCATTCGAACGAAATGGAATGAGGATGAGGGCAGCCTGACCGCCTGGCATCCGGATTTCGGTGAGATCACCTGTGATCTCGACGGCGAGGCCGGGCGCAACATGTTTGCGGTCTGGCTTTCAGGCGTGCTCGCCGGACAAACCCGCGGGCCGTTGAAAGTGATCTCCGCCCCCAATGGCCATCGATTTATGGATAGTCGCTCCGGATATGTCTCCCTCATTAATCTGGAAAGCCTGCGCGACTTTGAAGGCAAAATCGGACGCAAAGTCGACCCGGCCCGTTTCCGGGGCAATATCATGATCGAGGACTGGCCTGCCTGGTCGGAACTCAACATGGCGGATCAGAAGATCAAGATTGGCGGGGCGCGCCTGAAAGGTCTCAAACCGATCGAGCGCTGCACCGCCACGCATGTCGATCCGCACGCCGCCAGGCGCGATATCGATGTCGTGCCGCTCTTGCGCGAGCATTATGGTCATTTCCTGTGTGGCCTCTATGCGGAAGTGATCGCCGATGGCGACATCAGGCCGGGCGATGCGGCAGAGCCTGTTTAAGTCTTGTCTTGCATGACCCCGCTCGGCGTAGGACATTAGGCTGTTAACCAATCCCGGATCCATCCCATGCGTTTTTCTCTGCCCGGCACCGCAACACTGATCGCCTCTTCTGCTCTTCTGGCCGCCTGTTCCGGTGAGCCCGAGCCCTTGAACCCTGACATGGTTTGCCATGTTGGCACCTATCAGTTCGTGGATGGCAACATCATCGATCTGGGGGCCTTATCGTCAGACGCCTTGCGCTGGCGCACAATGAATGGCGAAACCGGCCGGATCGCCCCGGGCGAAAACGGCCAATGGTCCGGACATATTGGATGGTCGGAACGGCCACATCCGGCCGTCTTCGAGATCGCAGAGTGCGGCAGCAACACGATCACGGTTTCAAATATCGACCGTCATGAGGGCGAGGCTACGCGGCTGGCGTTTTCAGTCGAAGACACAATTTTCGAAAACGAAGACGAGTTTATCGCGGGGCGTCTCGTAACCCCGCAAGGCGAGGGGCCGTTTCCGCTTGTCGTCCTTGTGCACGGCTCTGAGGACTACAGCGCGCTCGATTTTTATCCGATGCAGCGCATGCTGCCCGCCATGGGAATTGCCGTCTTTGTCTATGACAAGCGCGGGACCGGCACGTCTGGCGGAGAATACACACAGGACTTTTACTTGCTGGCGTCCGATGCCGCAGCGGCGATGGCCACCGCCCGAAGCCTTGGCGGCGATCGTATAGGCGAAGCCGGCTATGCCGGCTTCAGCCAGGGCGGCTGGGTCGGCCCGTTGGCCGCGTCCACCAGCGATCCGGATTTCGTTATAGCGGCCTTTGGCATGGCCGAAGGGGCGTTGGCCGAGGATCGCGAGGAAGTCCTCTTTAATCTCGCTGAGGCGGGTTATAGCGATGATCCGGAGGTTCTAGCCGCCGGGCGGGAACTGGCCGAAGCGGTTGGCCGCGTCATGGCGTCCGATTTCGAGGAGGGCGTAGAAGAACTGGCGGCGCTGAAAAACCAGTACCAAGACGAACCCTGGTATGACGGCATCCGTGGTGAGTTCACACACGAATTCCTCGCACGCCCCATTTGGCAGGTCGAAATGGCCATGCCCTTCTTCGAAGCCGGAACAAGCTGGGAATATGAACCCCGCCCGACGCTCGAGAGCTTGACCATGCCATCTCTTTGGGTGCTGGGCGGTGATGACTCGTCTGCGCCATCCGCCAACACGCAAGTCATTCTGTCCGAACTTCAGGCAGATGGTGTACCGATTGATGTCGCGCTCTTCCCGACCGCCGATCACGGCATCATCGAATATGAGCCGGGCGAAGACGGTGAACGCGTCTCCTTGCGATATTCAGAAGGCTATTACGCTCTGTTGGCCGACTGGATCCGTACGCGGCAATTCCAGGGCGAATACGGCACCGCCCAACTCACCCCCCGCCGCCAATAGAGCCTCGAGAAAACGCCCCAACACCATGGCCTACTCGCAGGCGCAAACCGCAGCCTGGCTCGCCCGTCTGAAAGCCGCCGGGATTGACGAGGCCAGCTTCGATCTCCGGCATATTCTGCTGGCCGCCATCAATGCGGAAATGGCCGACTCCATGGTTACGCGGCGCGTTAATCGCGAACCGCTTTCGCACATCCTGGGCGACAAGCCCTTCTGGACGCTCGATCTGAAAGTCACGCCGGATGTGCTTACGCCACGCGCCGACACCGAGACGCTGGTGGAGGTTGTCCTCAAACAGATAGACGACTGGCAGGCCGCACTCCGTCTGGCAGATTTCGGAACGGGTTCGGGCGCCATTTTGCTGGCGCTTGTTTCCGAATTGCCGAATTCCCACGGTATCGGCATTGATCTCAGCGAATCGGCGCTCGCAATTGCGCGGGAAAACGCGGTGCGGAATCAGCTCTCGGATCGGGTACAGTTCCAGACAGGTGATTGGGCCGCTGGGCTGGCGGATCAAAGCGTCGACATTGCCGTTTCAAACCCGCCCTACATTGCCAGTGCGGTGCTGGCGGCGCTCGATCCGGAAGTAAAGGATCACGAACCACATCTGGCGCTGGATGGTGGAGCCGATGGTTTGAATGCCTATCGGCTTTTAATGCCTCAGCTTTTCCGCATCCTGGTGCCGGGCGGGTTGATGGCAGTCGAAATCGGCCATGATCAGGCCGGGGCGGTTTCCGAATTGGCGCGCAGTGCCGGTTTTGCCGATGCCCGGACCGCCCGGGATCTTGCCGGCAATGACCGCACTGTGTGGGCCCGGAAGCGGGAAAAATAAGCTGGCAATACCCCCTTGGAAAATCGGAAAAGCCGGGCTAGCTTGACGTTCAAGTTGATGAATGCGCTTTGGGGCAAGGCTGTCAGGCGCGAAAATTCATCAAGCTTATCGTCCGGTTTCGTTATGGGTTTGCTTTGCAACGGATGATGCTCGCCGCAAGTACATGGGGGAAAGCGGCACGAATACAGCCTGAATATTGCGAGGATTGACGGCGATGAAACGTCAGCGCGGACGCGGCCGGGGGAAACCCGGCAATCAGGGTAACCGCTCATTTGAAAGCAATGGTCCGGATGTGAAAATCCGGGGCAATGCCTCAACTGTCTACGACAAATACATGCAGCTGGCGCGAGATGCCTCATCATCGGGTGACCGGGTGATGGCAGAAGCCTATTACCAGCATGCCGATCATTATTTCCGTGTAGTTGCCGCCCAGCAGGCCGAGCAGGAACAACGCCGCGCGCGTCAGCAGGAACAGCAGGACCGCCGCCGTCAACAGCGCCAGAATGACGGCGAGGATGATAATCAGGCCCAGAACAAGTCTGATCAGTCGGAAAATCAGTCTGAGGGCAACAAAGAACAGCAAGACGAGCGCCCGCGCCGCGGCCGCCGTCCCAAGCGCCAGTCCGCCGAAGAAAAATCCGATCCGCTTGAAATGGTTGATCCTGCGAAAAGCGAGCAGCCGGATGTTGCTGCGGCCGACGACGGTGAGGAGCAACCCAAGCCCAGGCGCGGCCGGCGGCCTCGTAAATCGGCCGAAGATTCCGGTGACAGCTCGGAAACCGAGGCGGCCTGATCAGGCGCTTACAGAGACTTTCAGAACCCCGGCCACTGTGCCGGGGTTTTTCTTTTGTGTCCTGATCTTGTGTGATCAATAGGCAACACCTATCTCAAACCCAGACACACCTGCCGTGCTTCATTCAAGGCGGCATCAAACCTGCAATCTCGCCTGAACGGGAGATGGAAAAGACATGAATCTGGAGACCTATACCGATCGCGCGCGGTCCATCATTCAAAACGCGCAACAATTGGCGCTTACCGGGCGCCATCAACAGTTCACGCCCGAACATGTGCTCAAAGCCCTGCTCGAGGATCAAGGCGGGCTGGCGGTCAATCTGATCAAATCCGCTGGCGGCAATCCCGGCCAGGTTCAGGATCTGACCGATCAGGCGCTGGCGCGTTTGCCGAAGGTCGAAGGCGCGGGTGCCGGGCAGATCTATCTGGCGCCTCAGACCGCGGATGTGTTCAAAACAGCCGAGGAAGCCGCCAGGAAGGCGGGCGACCAATACATTTCCGCTGAACGGCTTTTGCAGGCGCTGTCCATCGCCAAGGGGGCGCATTCCGCTGATATTCTCAAAAATGGCGGCCTCACGCCGCAATCGCTGAACACCGCGATCAATGACATGCGCGCAGGCCGCACCGCAGACAGCCAGTCGGCGGAAGACAGCTATGAAGCCCTCAAAAAATTTGCCCGCGACCTCACCGAGGCGGCCCGTGAGGGCAAGTTGGACCCGGTTATTGGGCGCGATGAAGAAATCCGTCGGGCCGTGCAGGTGCTCTCACGCCGGACAAAGAACAACCCGGTTCTGATCGGGGAGCCCGGCGTCGGCAAAACAGCTATCGCGGAAGGTCTGGCCTTGCGCATCGTCAACGGCGACGTGCCGGAAAGCCTGAAAGAGAAGAAACTTCTCGCCCTGGATATGGGCTCTCTGATCGCCGGTGCGAAGTATCGCGGCGAGTTTGAAGAACGCTTGAAAGCCGTACTGGGTGAGGTGGAAAGTGCGGGCGGCAATATCGTCCTTTTCATCGATGAAATGCACACGCTTGTAGGCGCGGGCAAAACCGATGGCGCGATGGATGCGTCCAACCTCTTGAAGCCCGCCCTGGCGCGCGGTGAACTTCACTGCATTGGAGCCACCACGCTGGATGAATACCGTAAGCATGTGGAAAAAGACGCCGCGCTCGCCCGCCGCTTCCAGCCGGTCTTCATCGGGGAGCCGACCGTGGAGGACACCATCTCCATCCTGCGCGGCCTGAAGGATAAGTATGAAGTCCACCATGGTGTACGGATTTCCGACAGCGCCATTGTGTCCGCCGCCACGCTCTCGAACCGTTACATCACCGACCGTTTCCTGCCGGATAAGGCCATCGATTTGATGGATGAGGCGGCCTCGCGCTTGCGCATGCAGGTCGATTCCAAGCCGGAAGAGCTGGACGAGATCGACCGCCGCATCATGCAGCTGAAGATCGAAGCGGAAGCCTTGAAGAAGGAAACCGATGACGCTTCCAAAACCCGGCTGGAGAAGCTGGGCAAGGAGATCGCCGAGCTGCAATCGAAATCCGATGAAATCACCGCCGCCTGGAGCGCCGAGAAGGACAAGCTGGCGTCTTCAACCGAAGTCAAAGACCGGCTCGACCGCGCCCGCGCCGAGCTGGCGGATGCGGAACGCCGGGGCGATCTCGGCAAAGCGTCAGAGCTGAAGTACGGCGTTATTCCGGAACTTGAAGCGAAGGTCACAGCCGCTGAAACCAGCGAGGATGGCGCACTTGTAAAAGAGGTGGTCGACGAAGAACAGATCGCGGCCGTCGTTTCCCGTTGGACGGGCGTTCCGGTGGATAAAATGCTGGAAGGTGAGCGTGAAAAACTCCTGAAAATGGAGGATGCGCTGCGCGGGCGCGTCGTCGGTCAGGATGAAGCCCTTGCCGCCGTTTCCGATGCCGTCCGCCGCGCCCGTGCGGGGCTGCAGGACCCCAGCCGTCCGATTGGCTCCTTCCTGTTTTTGGGCCCGACCGGGGTCGGTAAAACCGAGCTCACCAAAACGCTGGCCGATTTCCTGTTCGACGACGAACACGCGGTCACGCGAATGGACATGTCCGAATATATGGAAAAACACTCGGTTGCCCGCATGATCGGCGCGCCTCCGGGCTATGTCGGCTATGATGAGGGCGGGGCGCTGACAGAAGCGGTTCGCCGCCGGCCCTATCAGGTGATCCTGCTCGATGAGATCGAAAAAGCGCACCCGGACGTATTCAACGTGCTGCTTCAGGTGCTCGATGATGGCCGTCTCACCGACGGGCAAGGCCGCACCGTCGATTTCCGCAATACACTGATCATCATGACGTCCAATCTGGGCGCAGAATTCCTTATGTCCGCAGACGATGTAGAAACGGCGCGCGATGCGGTTATGGGCGCGGTGCGCGCGCACTTCCGGCCTGAATTCCTCAACCGGGTGGATGAGATCATCCTGTTCCGCCGTCTGGCCGAAGAGCATATGGGCGCGATTGTCGATATTCAGATGAAGCGTCTTGCGAAACTGTTGGCAGACCGCCGCATGACCATAGAGCTGGATGAAGCCGCGCGTGGCTGGCTGGCCCAGAAGGGCTTTGATCCCGCCTATGGGGCGCGGCCTCTGAAACGGGTGATCCAGAAGGAACTCCAGGATCCGCTCGCACGATTGTTGCTGGAAGGCCAGCTGAAAGACGGCGATGAGATCAAGGTCTCTGCAGAGGGTGGTTTTCTGTTGATCAATGGCAACGCGATTGCCCGCGAAGCTGCCCCGCCACCCGACGTGATGGTGAACTAGGCGATGGCAGGTCGGCAATCGCGCCCGCCAAAGCCATGCATTCAGTTTTCCCCGCCGTCACTTATAGCCACACGATGAGTACGCCAGTCGATTTCCAGATAGAGACCGATAAGCGCCGCCGTTCCCATATTGGCGAATGGCAATGGCAGAGTCGTTATCCGCGAAAGCGGGATTTCGGCATCTCCAATAAAGGCCGATGCATCAATCGGTGCCATCTGGATCTCCATAACCCGATCAATAGTTCGGGCCTCACCAACCACTCGGGCAGGCGCCGTGATGGGGAGTTCATTGATCCGCGTTTCTGGAAAGGTCAGTGTGGAGGGGTTGCCGGTATCAATATGAACCGGCAGCGAGACGTCTTCGACGCGTAAGGGGATTTCGATCAGCGGCGACGTGGGCGCGAAACTCAACCAAGTCGCATCCGTAGCGTGGCGCAGCTCGCCTCCGATCTCGACCCGATTCAATAAAAAATCGTAAGCCACGCGGCCATAGTCCGCGAAAATATCCGGCCCGATAACGCCGACACTTCCCATTTGGGTGGGGTCGCCGAAATCAATAATGATTGCGCCGATATCATTGGCTTGTGCGCCTCCCAGCTGAATCTCCGACAATTGCGTCGTATCAACCTCCACCGGATCGCCGCCCGCCGGGCTACCGACTGGCCGGCGTTCACCCAGTTCAAGCGAAAGCGTTTCCACCAGGCTCGTGCGGATCATTGCGCCGCTGGCGCCTGTGTCGAATATGAATGGGAAGGGGCCTTCCCCATTGATCATCACTTCCACAACTGGCCGTCCAGTTGAAATATCCATGGAGGCTGTATGAGGTGTGTCGGTGGGCGAAGGGGAAATGATTGCGAGAGCCATCAATGCGGTTACAAACATGAGATCACCTATATATTACGATTCGTAACATCTAAATGCCCCGATACCGATAGCAGGAGAAGTGAAAAATATGTCATCCAGAGAATCGGTCACCGAGCTGGAGGGTGCGACACTGGCCCTGATTGCTCGCGAAACTGCGGTCACCGCGTATCAGATAAAGGAATGGTTCCGGCGTTCGCCGTCATCTTTCTGGTCGGGCAGTGCAGGTGCGGTTTATCCGCTGATGAAGCGGCTTGAGACTGCCGGCCTGGTCGAATCAAAAGATGAGTCGCTTTCGAAGCGTCCAAAGAAAGTGTTTCGCCTGACTGCAGCCGGTCAGTTTGCATTGACGGCCTGGTTGTTGGATGCGGATCGCGCGGCCGATATGGGGTATGACCCCGTGCGTACGCGGTTAGCCTTTATCTCGCAGGTGCCGAAGCAAGCCGCGCGGTCCATGCTGTCTGCCGTGCTGGAGCGTCAAGATGAATTTTTGCCGCCGTCGGAAGCGCCAGGGACGATCCAGGCCCACGATTCCTGGCTGGCGATGCGGCGCCGGTGGATCAAGGGCTGGTTGAAGAATTTGGCTTAAACGGGCGGCATATTGTGCTGTCTCAGCGTGGAATAATCCATGATCGGTGTCTCGAAACGACAATTGCTTCGATCTTCTGGATTGTCCTCAAACAAACTGATCAGCCAAAATCTACGACAAACTAGCGTGCGCCGTCACCGGATTCGGCCTGGACCAGGTGAGACGCAGGTACTTCGCCAACTTCTGCGGCGTTCCGGGCCGTTTCGCGGATCTGGATGATCCGGTCGCGTTCCGCCTGAAACAGCGGAAGCTCATCTTCCTCCAGCACGCGGCCCGTGGGCAGATCCAGCGACATCGGGTTCACGGCCTGGCCGTTGTGATGCACTTCATAGTGCAGGTGCGGACCGGTGGACCGCCCGGTCGTCCCGACATAGCCAATGACCTGACCCTGCTGCACGCGCGCGCCAGCCGTAATGCCGCGCGCAAATCCATTCAGGTGCGCATAGGCCGTCTGGAATCCGTTGGAATGACGGATGCGGATATAGTTGCCGAATGTGCCAAACCGGTTGGCGCGTTCAACCACGCCATAGCCCGCAGCCAAAATCGGCGTACCGGTCGGCGCAGCGAAGTCGGTGCCCCGGTGCAAGCGGTTATAGCCCAGCACCGGATGACGGCGCATGCCGAAATGTGACGACAGGCGCGCGCCATTGATCGGCGTCATCATAAGAAGTCGCCGCGCGCTTTCGCCTTCGGCATTGAAATAGGCCACCTCGCCATCTTCCGCCTCATAACGGAAGTATTCAAAGGGATCGCCGCGCCCGGCATACATCACGTATAGAACATCGCCGGTGCGCATCACATTGCCGTCGGCGTCCAGAAAGCGTTCGAAGACCACGTCGAAGCGGTCGCCTTCGCGAATGGAACGCTGAAAATCGACCGCGTAGGCGAGTACGCCGGCAAGCTCGACCACGATCCGGTCGGTTGCGCCGGCTGCCAGGGCGTCAACATACAGACTGGTCGTGATGGAACCGGAGGAGCGCACCAGTTCGCGTTCAAACTCCGCGGTCATTTCACGCGCGCGATAGCTGCCATCTTCCAGGCGCGATACCGTGATGGACCGTTCAATATCGGGGCGGAAAGAAAATCCGGACAGGCGCGGACCATCCGCATCGTCAGCCTGATCGCGCGGCGTTTCGAGATATACCGTCAATCCTTGGCCAGCGCGGACGCGGCGCACGTCAAAAACCGGTTCCAGCGCATTCACGGCGCGGGCGATATCGCCGCCGGATGCACCGGCATCGCTTAAAGCACCGGCGAGCGTCCCGCCTCGGGGCACTTCTGCGGCGACGGTTTGGGTTTCAAGCGGACAGGCTACGCAGCCGGTATAAAACGCGGCGTGTTCCATTTGCTGCAGGGCGTCTACAGACGTCGTCACATAAGGCACGGCGTCCAATTCTGCAGCTGCTGTGGTTTCGGTTTCTGTGTAATACGGTTCTGAAAGTTCAACGATTTCCGGAGTATCAGCCTCACCGCCAATGCGGCTGATCAAGAGTGCAGCAAGCAGAATTACCGACAGGCTGACGCTCGCGATGATCGCCGCGGAACGGCGACGCAAATTGTCGAGAGAACGCACATCAAAACCGGACATGTATGGCCTTTAATGGATAGCTAACTTGCTTCGTTCAACGATGAGCAAGAACCGCGCCCGCTGCAGTTCTTGTGCTGTCAGACGAATGCGGGCGAGACAATGACGTGACGTAAGGAAGTTGCCAAGTGTTTACTGACAGTCAGAATTTGTAAGGTCAGGACATCGCGGCAGAATCATGTATCAGGATAAAACATGACTGAAACCAGCCCCGCCAACATGGCCCCCGAACAACTCGCCGCTCTGCTTTGTGCGCGGCTGTGCCACGATCTTGTCAGCCCGGTCTCTGCCATGGGCATGGCTTTTAGCGTCCTGGATGATGACGATGCCGACGGCATGCGCGAGGATGCGATCGAGCTGGTCCGCGAGAATGCGCGGCAGGCCGAAGCCAAGCTGGCCTTTGCCCGGATCGCCTTTGGCGCGGCCGGGTCCGCGCCGGGAACAATGGACTCTGACGAGCTGAAAGGCTTGGCGGAAAACTATTTCTCGACCTTGCGTCCCGACCTGGTCTGGAAAGTCAGTGCGTCTGGTCTTGAAAAAACGGCAGCGCGCTTGCTCTTGAACCTCTGTATGGCGGCCGGTTCGGCGGCAGCACGCGGCGGTACAGTAACGGTCGAAGCCAGCGCGGACGGGGCTGGTGGCACGCGGATGCGCCTGATTGCCGAAGGCCCTCGCGCCGAGCTAAAACCCGATTTCGAAGCGGCGCTGGATGGCAAGGAGCCAGAAGACGGCTTCAATGGCCGCTCGATTCAGCCATACTATGCTGGTTTGATTGCGCGTTCGGCTGGCGGTCGTGTCACGGCCCAGAATGGCGAGGACCGCGTGGAATTTGTGGCGCTGATCATCCCGAATGCCTCCATGGCGGCCTGATCTTTCAAAGACCTGTTAACCAAAGCGGGTGACGGTGAACTTCTGGACGCGGCCCACGCGTTGAGGAGAGAGACCCGCCATGAAAACCTGCCTGGTCGTAGACGATAGCCGGGTCATCCGGAAAGTCGCCCGCCGCATCGTCGAGAGTTTGAAATTTCATTGTGAGGAAGCGCCCGACGGCGCTGCGGCCCTCGAACACTGCCGGTCGGGCATGCCGGATGCCATCCTGCTCGACCGCAACATGCCGGTCATGAATGGCATCGATTTCGTCAAGGCATTGAGGCAGGAACCCGATGGCGACCAGCCGGTTGTTGTGTTCTGCACCACAGAAAATGATGTTCCCTCGATTACCGAAGCGCTTCGCGCGGGCGTCGACGAGTACATCATGAAACCTTTCGACAGCGACATTGTTCAGTCGAAATTCCAGCAAGTCGGATTGATCCCGGGATAGCCATGCTCGATAGCGCCGCCATAAAGTCCGTCTCCGCCGAAGCGCGCCGCCGCGCCGGTATCGCCATTCCTGCCGCCCAGACATTTCTGGTCGAAA
This sequence comes from Hyphobacterium sp., assembly GCF_965228115.1. Lineage (GTDB taxonomy): Bacteria > Pseudomonadota > Alphaproteobacteria > Caulobacterales > Maricaulaceae > Hyphobacterium. Next base: position 2,501,455 of record NZ_OZ245794.1, read on the forward strand.
CCCGCCTGGCGCCGGTCGCCCGGTCGGAAGGCTATGACAGCCAATCCGACCTGGTGAATGCGCTTGAAAAATCACAGGAAGACCGGCTCTGGCGGCGCGTGGTAGAGAGCCTGGCGGATCACGAGACCTGGTTCTTCCGCGATGCGGCCCCGCTCGAACACTTCATGTCGGATATCCTGCCGGTCTTGGCACGGGTAAAGGGTAAGTCCGGCCCGATCCGCATCTGGTCGGCCGGGTGCGGTACCGGGCAGGAAGTCTGGTCTCTGGCCATGCTGCTGGAAGAGCAAAAAGCCCAGCTGGGCAATATGGAAATCGAAATCATTGGAACCGACATTTCCCGCCGCTCCATCGAGCGCGCGCAAGCCGGGGTCTACTCGCAATTTGAAGTCCAGCGCGGCTTGTCCATCCACCGGCTGATCGAGCATTTCGAGCCGGAAGGCCAGCAATGGAAGTTGAAGGATTCGATCAAGCGCTGGGCGCGTTTTGAACGTGGCAATCTGTTGAAGCCTGCGGAAACACTCGGCGCGTTTGACGTCATTTTCTGCCGCAATGTTCTGTCTGGCATGACGCCGGATGCGCGCAAACACACGCTGCGCATGCTGGCAGAACGCTCAGGCACCGCCGGTTATCTTATCCTCGGCCGCGGTGAAACCGTAGCCGGAGCCGGAGAAATGTTCCGCGCCATGAGTGGCGCCAAAGGCGTATACGCCCGGACCCTGGAAAGCGCCCGACAGGCGGCCTGAAAGGGTTAGCCCCGGTTGGGGTTCCAAACGCTTAAAGCACGCCCAGGAAGTAGGCCGACAGGATTTCATACCCATCTGCCTGCCGTGCGACCGTGAAAAAATGTGTTCCGAATGGCAAGTGGATATAGATCACCCAGCGATCTGTAACGGGCTCATGAACCAGGCGTTGAACCTGCTCTGTACAGGACCAGCCGTCTTCCTGAATGAGCGTTTGCTCGCAAAGCGCGACATCTTCATTGATCCCGGCCTCCAGGAGGAAGGCGGCAAGATCTGATGGCAGCAAGTCCTGCGCGACGAGTTGAGGCAGGCTGGGCCCTGACTGCGGATTAATCTGCGCGCGGGCGAAAGCGGCCCGGTCGCCCCGTGAACATCGCGCCACCTGATCGCGCAAATCATCCAGCGAAGCGTCGCCGGCAAATTCCGGATCTTCCAGCACATCGCCCAGTTCCTCTATAGTGAGAAGATACAGACAGGGTTCGCGATCCCAATAGCTGTGCACTTCCATTCCCGATTGTTGCAGCCGCTCTGCGATCTGTGCCTCGATAATCGGTGCATAATTTGAATCGAACAGAGGCCAGAAGACCAGCTGCCCGCCGCTGCCGGCATGATCGCACGCCGCATTCCGGGCGGTTCCGGACTGCCAGCGATCAAAAATTTCCTCTGAGGTCAGGGCTTCGTCCCGCAACTCGATCAAAATGTCCGCAAAAAGGGCGCGCTGGCAGTTGTTGAAAATCACCACGGTCCGGGTGACGTCGCGCCGCAATTGCAGGAGCGCAATAATCGATTCGAGGCTGACCAAATCTCCGCCCGCAAGCGCCGCGCCTCCCAGCTCGAAGAGGGTATAATCCAGAAAGCCGTCATAGAGCCGCAGCTCAGGGACAATCGCGCCATCCTCGGGGGGTTCGGTTTCAAACAAGGTGATCGTTTCGCGCTCCGGCCGCATGGCCAGGCGCTCAAGCGCAACATTGTTTTCGCCGATCTCAAGCGTGGCAAAGCGCGCCAGTGCGGTTTCGCTATCGCCCGTCTCCAGCAAGGCAGACAGGACAATGAACTCATGCAGATCGGCTTGGGTAAGGCGTATTTCGGTCCGGTCTTCGCGTGGGCTGCAGGCCGTCAGGACCAGCGTGAAAATTAGAAGGGTATAACGCATCGCGTTTCCTGATTTTGTCTGACCGACCGGAATGCCCGACCACGAAGCCGGTTCGCTGAAAGCCTAGCAGCGGGCAGCCCCGGCAGGCCATTACAAACAGGTAAGGATCGGCATTGCCATGGGGTAATTGAGTTTAAAAGAAAAAGCCCGGCGCGGGGCACCGGGCTTGTCCTGCTTGAGGGGTGTGGAGGTTTAGGCCACGTCCTTTTGTTCAACCGGGTCGCGCAGAACATAGCCGCGGCCCCAGACGGTTTCGATGTGATGCTGGCCGCCAGTTGCCGAAGCGAGCTTCTTGCGCAGCTTACAGATGAAGACGTCGATGATCTTCAATTCCGGCTCGTCCATTCCGCCATAGAGATGGTTCAGGAACATTTCCTTGGTCAGCGTCGTGCCCTTCCGCAAGGAGAGCAGTTCCAGCATCTGGTATTCCTTGCCCGTCAGGTGCACACGGTGACCATCAACTTCCACCGTTTTGGCATCGAGGTTCACGGCAATCTCGCCGGTGGTGATGATCGATTGGGCATGACCCTTCGAGCGGCGCACAATGGCGTGGATACGCGCGACCATCTCGTCCTTGTGGAAGGGTTTGGTCATGTAATCATCGGCGCCGCAACCCAGGCCGCGCACCTTGTTATCAATGTCCGCATTACCGGTCAGGATCAGGATCGGCGTTTCGATTTTCGACATGCGAAGCGTCTTCAACACATCAAAGCCGGGCATGTCCGGCAGATTCAGATCCAGGAGGATGATGTCATAATCATAGAGCTTGCCGAGATCGACACCCTCTTCGCCCAGATCTGTCGTGTAGACATTAAAGCCTTCAGATTTAAGCATCAGGTCGATGGATTGCGCTGTCGCGCGATCATCTTCGATGAGCAAAACCCGCATGGATAATCTCCGCCCCGCTGTGTGACGAATCACTCCGCCACTGTTTCCATGGTTAACGTGCTTCGGACGGTAGATGCAAAGCGTTAACGAAAGTTAACCGCGAATTGACTCGTATGGCAGAATCGAGTCCGTCCTCGATTCGTTCTAATGGGGGCGAGAGATAGGGGACGCCGTCTCTGCCAATCCCCGATGACGGGGGCGGGCGGCATTCTAAATAGCGCCTGAGATTTACTCAGGAGCCGCTCCCGATGAAATGCCCGATTGATGGTGAAACCCTCGTCATTGCCGACCGGTCCGGTGTCGAGATTGACTATTGCCCGAAATGCCGCGGCGTCTGGCTGGACCGAGGCGAGCTCGACAAGATCATCGAGCGGGCCGAACCCCCGCGCGCTGCGCCACCGCCCCATCAGGGTGGCTGGGACCGCGACGAGCGTCATCATCACGGAGATCGCCGTGACGGGCACCGCCGCCCGGAACGCCGCGAAAGCTTCCTGTCCGAACTCTTCGATTTCGAGCTGTAGGGACCGTCTAAGCAACACAACGAGCAACAGGTCAGTGTGACGTCAAGGTCATTTGCCGCTAATCTCCTTAGCAGGGGAGATAATTGTGCGGACAATAGCGCTTTTTATTGTTGTGTTCTTTTTGTTTTCTGCGTCTGCACTGGCGCAGGTCAGCCCGGTTCAGTTTTCAATATTGCCAAATGGCAGGGCGGGACTGGTCAATCAGCCAGTGACCTATTTCACTACAATTGTTAACTCCGGAAACGAGTCGCTGGACTGTACACCACGTTTCGGTGGATTCTTGGGTGGGGTACCTGCCGGCGTTACAGCCCAGATGGAGTTGATGGCCTGGGATGGCAGCAATTTCACGAGTGCACCGAATGCGACGGTCACGATACCGGCAGGTGGGCGGCAGGATTACATTGCGGCGATCACCGTCGATTCCGAGTATGCCGGATTGCTCATCCCGAACATCCGCTGCACCAATGCCGGTGGGTCTAACTTCGATACTCCGAGATACCCGGGCACCACAGATTTTCAGATTTCGGTCATGAACTCAGCGGCGCCGGATATCCTTCTGGTGTCCGATACGCTCACCAATGATGGCGTCGCCCGTGTTGGCGCAACCGGACCTCGTTCTCTGCTGATGACAGCCGCGGCAATCAACATTGGCGAAGCCGCCACTAATCTGGTTGTCGAACCGGAAATTCGAAACTTTTCGTTGCTAAACCGGAACATGACGGTTCTGGTTTGCGAAACCGATGCAGCGGGCGCTTGCCTGGGCCCGCAACGGCCGTCGCTTCCCATCGCCAGCTGGGAGGCCAATGAAACCAAGTTGTTTGCGGTTAGGGTTCGCGTTCCAGCAGAAATGGGCGTGCCATTCTATCCGGATTTGCTGCGTCTTCGCTTGACTATCGGCAATGCCATACCCGCCGGAGACGCTCCGCAAGCGTTCACTGATGCTCCTTCAGCCCGGCCCCAAGCCTATCAGGCGCCTGGCGTCTTTATTACTGAAATCGCCATGGGAGCCATGCCGATCGCGGGTGTGGACGCCAGCATTCCCTATGGTTCTTATCAGTGCGCAACGCGGTCAACCGGAGACACGACCGCGATGAGCCTGAATACGGGCGGTGTCCTTGTTTCCGGCCGTCGGACTCGCGCCTCGACCCAGCAGCGAGATGCGCCAAATGAGGATGAGGTGTTTTTTCAGGGTTTTGTAACGATCAACGATTTCGATCTACAGCCCTTCAATCAGCCGGTTCAATTCGACTATCGGCAAGCCGGGCCTCTTTCCCTGACAGTATTGGGAACCGGCACGCCGCGGCAGGCCGTCGGGGATATGACCATCCCTGTCAATCCAACCCTGACGGCAGAAAGAGGTCTCTTTTATGATTGGACCGGGACGGCCGGATTTGAAAATGACTTCCTGGACAATGGCCGGACGCGGTGTGCGCCAGTTCCGTCGCAATTGAGCCGGCCACGCGACGAAGATGGCGTCGCCCCTGCCTCCGGTTCATATGATGCCTCGCCGGACGTCGGGGAATCTTCGACTGTCACGGTGGAGGATCCAGATGAGGATGATCAGGATGCAGGCGTTTTTGTAGACGGTTTCATGGAGCGCGATCCTTCAGAGAATGTCGCATCAATATTATGGAATGCGGCTATTTTTTTTCAGGCAAGTGCCGACGGGCCGGACTTTGACGCAGCAAATGCGGTTACCGATGGTGATCGAATAGGCACTTTCGTTCCCGTCCGGTTTGGACCCAGCATGCTCGGGAACCCTGTAGCTTACTGTGGCGTGTTGATTTTGTCCGGCATTCCGGAGACCGAGGCGAATCCGGCGACCGAAGATCAGGATGCCGGTGTACACCGGCTTGTCCGACAGGGGGTTACGCTTAGCGACGACGACTTGGCCGATTGCGTTCCATAAATCGCACGTCTGTTTACGGGGCTCTAACCCCAATTTGATAGCTTGATTTTCGAGGGTGCCCAAAAGGGGCGCGAGAGGATCAAGAATGCAGGCGCTGATCGACCGGATAGAGGCCATGGACCCGCGTGTCATGACAGGGCGCGTGACAGGCATTAATGGCCTTTTGGTCGAGGTCGATGGGCCGCCGGCCGGCCTGGCGCTAGGCGCGCGCGCGCAAATCGGCACGGCGGCCGGAGAGGCCACCTGCGAGGTTGTCGGCTTTAAAGGCCCGTCTGCCATCATGATGCCGTTTGAGCCGGTGGACGGTGTGCGTCCGGGTTCGATCGCAAAGCTGGATCCGGAAGTCGCCAGCGTGCGGCCCTCTCCCGCCTGGCTGGGCCGGGTGATCGACAGTTTCGCACAGCCGCTGGATGGCGGCGAGGCACTGCCCAAAGGCCCGGTGTCTTATCCGCTGCGCGGCCAACCGCCGTGCGCGCATGGCCGGGGCCGCTTGGGGCCGCGTATGGATTTGGGCGTTCGCGTCTTGAACACGTTTACACCTATGCGACGAGGACAGCGCCTGGGCGTGTTTGCCGGTTCCGGCGTGGGTAAGTCCGTGATGATGTCCATGCTGGCGCGCAATGCCGATGCCGATGTCATCGTCATCGGTCTGGTGGGCGAGCGGGGCCGTGAGGCCCGCGAATTCGTCGAGGATGTTCTAGGTGAAGATGGTCGCCGCAAATCGGTGGTGATCACGGAAACGTCTGATGCCCCGGCTCTGGCGCGCCGTCAGGCTGCGCAGCTGACGCTGACCGTTGCCGAATACTTCCGCGATCGGGGCCAGAATGTGCTCTGCCTGATGGACAGCGTGACGCGTGTGGCGCTGGCGCAGCGCGAGATCGGTCTGGCGGCAGGCGAACCACCAACCACGCGCGGCTATACGCCATCCGTCTTTGCCGAACTGCCGCGCCTGCTGGAACGCGCCGGTCCCGGACCAAATGGCACGGGCTCGATCACCGGCATCTTTACGGTTCTGGTCGATGGCGATGATCACAACGAGCCTGTGGCCGATGCGGTCCGCGGCATTCTGGACGGGCATATCGTCATGAGCCGCGAGATTGCCGAACGGGGCCGCTATCCGGCGATTGATGTGCTCAAATCGGTGAGCCGCGTCGCGCCCGAAGTGTATGAAGGCAATGAAGCCGAACTGGTGCGCGAAGCGCGCCGCACACTGTCGGTCTATACCGATATGGAAGAATTGATCCGGCTGGGCGCTTATGCCGCCGGATCCAATCAAGAGACGGATCGGGCCATCGCGCTGAACGGTCCGCTCGAAGCATTCCTTGGCCAGGAGAAAGACGAAGCCACGAGTATAAATGATGGCTTCGCAGCCCTGGCCGGGATTTTGGGTGGTGATGGAGAAACAACATGACTCGTTCACACGAGCCACTGATCCGGCTGGCCCGGTTCAAGGTTGAGGAGCTGCAAAAGCAACTCGCCGATATCGACCGGGTGCGTCAGTCGCTGATCGATCAGGTCGAGCGTCTCGAAGCCTCGGTTCCCGAGGAACAGGCGGCTGCGACGCAAAACAAGGACGGTTATCTCGCCTATGGCAGCTATGCCCAGGCCGTGATCAAGCGAAAGCAGAACATCCGCGCGTCTATGGAGGAAGTCGACCAGCAGGCCGATGAAATCCGCGGGCGTCTGGAAGCGGCCTTCCGCGAGCTTAAAAAGTACGAGCTCCTCGAAGAACGCCGCGTCGCCCGCATTGAAGAAGCTTTGCGCGCCGAAGAGCAGGCGGAGCTCGACGAAATCGCCCAGTCCCGCCGCCGGTCAGCGCATTAGGGAAATACACCCGTCATTCCCGGGCGCACAAAGTGCGAGCCCGGAACCCATGCTGGAACGATAATGCTTCGGCATGGGTCCCGGACTGCCGCTACGCGTCATCCGGGATGACGAATGTAAAAATTACCGCCCGCCGGTCCAGGTCAGGCCAATGCGAAAGCTGCGGCCAGCCTCGCTGGCCCCGGCGAACACCCGCGAATAGTCTTCTTCAAAGACGTTATCGATACCCGCCGAGATCGTAATCGGCGATTGTTCTGTTGGCCGCCAATTCGCGTAAAGATCCAGCGTCGTATAGCCATCACGTTCTTCAGTGGGCGTATTCGTCTTGTCGAAATCGCCTGCAAACTCGGCCCGCGCGCCCAGCGTCAGCCGTCGCTCCTCAATCTGCCAGCGGCCATCGACAAACAGGCGGACCGGGGTCAGCGATCCAACCGGATTGCCGGTCGCATCATCTTCACCATCCACTTCCGACAGAGAGGCCACCAGATCAAACGGTCCACTCGAATAATCCAGCTGGACTTCATACCCGTTGAGTGTGGCTGAAGCGACATTCGCGCTATTCGTGGTGCCTGCCGAACAGGGCAGGAAGGGCGGAGCAAAACAGGTGGGATTGAAGGCGAAGTTTACCGATAGATTGATCAGGTCTTCAGCCTGGGTTTCAAACCATGACCCTTTGATCTCCAGCCGGTCGCCGGGGTGGAAGGCGCTGTCAAAGCCCAAGCCAGCGCCGATTTCCAGCGTTTCGGTCGATTCAGGCCGCAAATTCGGATTGGCGATGAATTCGTTGGTCACAAAAACCGGCGCGCCCAGCACAGGGTGGGGCAGCGAGAAGTGCGTGCCGTCGAGATAGATCTCGTTCACTGACGGGGCGCGGAAAGCTTCAGCCCAATTGGCAAACACCAGGAAAGTGTTGTTCGGCGCATAGCTAACACCAAACCGGCCCGAGGTCTGATTGTCGCTATTATTCCCGGCAATCGCAGAAGAACTCTCATAATCGTCAAAGCGAATACCCGGCAGAATCACCACTTCGCCTGGCAAACCAAACGGCTCAAACGCGGTCAATTCCAGCTGGGCAAAGACGCCGGCAAACTCGGTGGAGGCATCAGGCACGCCGCCACGGACATTGTTCGCAGCGGTTGAATCAAAACCGGATTGTTCGTCTTCATAGACTTCCCCACCAACTGTGAGGGCCGCATCTGCCGGGCCGAGATTGAACTCGAAGCGTTGATCTGTCCGGAAACCGCGGCTTTCCAACTCGCGGTCCACGACGCGGCCGCCAATCGTCTCGGTTTCTTCGACATGGGAGATTGTCTGGAACAGGGTAACATTGAGATCAAGGAAGCTGCCGGACGGGGCGATTTCACCCCCCAGGCGGAAGCTGTCGGTTTCAATGTCCTTATTCACCAGCGGGTTCAGCCCGCCCACGCCCAAATTGCCCTGACCGTTATTTGGTTCGGTTGCTTCGCCGCGGAAGGCCTGCCAGGAGCCTTCAAACCGCACGCCCGGCGCCGCATCCAGGCCCACTTTAAAAAGCCCGGCGATCGACATGTCATCAGCCGGCAGATCATTTCCGGAGCCCAAGCGGATATCTCCGCTTTCCCGGCGGGAGAGATATGCCAACCCGTCCAGTTGTCCATTCCGGCCATAAACGGCGCCTGAAACGGCAAATTCCTCATTTACACTGCGATAGCCGGCCGTGGCGCGCGCGCCCAGCGTTTGGCCATCTTCCAGAAGATCGTCCGCATCAGCGGTCTGGAAAGCGATCACACCGCCCGAGGCACCAGATCCGTAAAGCGCTGAGGCCGGTCCGCGAACCGATTCCACCGAAGAGAGCAGGGCCGGGTCGACAAAGAAGATGCCGTCATGGGCAGAGTTAAAATTCTGCCGCGCGCCATCCAGTAGCAGCGTCACATTCTCTCGTGATTGTCCGCGCATGGTCAGCGTCTGGCCGGTCCGGCGCGGGCCACCACCAACTTCCAGACCGGGAATCTGACGCAAGAGCGCTTCCAGCGTGTCCGGCTGGATCAGGTCCAGCGTCTCTGAATCCACCACTGAAACCTGACCGGGATAGGTAAAGGCCGGGATTTCGGTGCGCGTTGCTGTAACGATGATCACGTCATCGACGGTCTCTGGCTCGTCTTGAGGGGTCTCCTGCGCACTCGCAAAACCAGCGAAAACGGCAAGGGCAAGACTGCTGACACTAGCCAGCTGGAAACGGCGACGGAACATGACTCTCACTTTCTGCAAATAATTCGCAATAACGCTTGACCGGTTACATGCCGTGACGTTATTGCAATTGCAAGTGAGAATGTGTTGCGATAACGGATCGCGCTGCAGATGAGACACACCGATGGGGTATTCCATGCTTTCAAGATTTGCCGTCGTGGGCGCTCTGGCGTTTGGCCTGACCGCTTGCGCCACCACTCAGTCCGGCACCCAAACCGGCGGCAGCGCCATGATGAGCACCGCCGCCATCGCACCGCTTTATGAGCGCAGCGAAGCGGAGTTTCAGCGCGACCGCGAAGCCATTCTGGCCATGGCTGGAGAGTATGACGTTACCTTCGATTTCCGCGAAGTCGTGGCGCTGCAGGACGGTTATGAACTGGCCGATGACAAGCTGTCAGAGGCCCGGGAAGTCGTTCGCGTGATCGAGGACACAGGTGATCTGATCGTGATGCAACACCTGCTACTGACCGGCGAAGAAGACGACGCCATGGTCATCAAGCACTGGCGCCAGGACTGGGAATATCAACCGGAACGCATGATGGCCTTCCGTGGTCACGACAATTGGGACATGGTCGAAATCTCTGACGCCGAAGCGGCCGGTGCCTGGTCGCAGAGCGTCTATCAGGTCGATGACAGCCCGCGCTATGCCGGTCTGGCCCGCTGGGAGCATGGCGAGGCCATTTCCACCTGGGAGCCGGAAACCTCCTGGCGTCCGCTGCCGCGCCGCGATGACACGACACGTTCCGATTACCACGCCATTGAAGCGGTCAACCGCCATGTGGTCACCGCTTGGGGCTGGGTCCATGAGCAAGACAACACCAAGCTGGTCGTTGGCGAGGATGGCGAGTTTACCCCGCTGGTTCGCGAAGTGGGTGTGAACACTTACGTCCGCACCGATCTGCCGAATGACAGCAATGCCGATGAGTATTGGGCGGCGACCGCCGATTACTGGCAGTTGGTTCGCGACTATTGGGACAATCTGGAAGCCACCACCACCGGCTTCCACGTCGACGATGATGCGGAAGGCACGTTGCTTTACGGCCCGATGCTGAACGCCTCCATGCGGCTCTTTTTCGGCGCCGAGACCGTGGATGGCGCCTGGACGGAAGCCCAGGAATTGCTCAACGCACAAGTTGACGTGCAAGGCGCGCCCGAGCGTATGGCCGCCGCTGAGTAAGCCAAAGAACAAGTTGAATGCGAAAGCTCCCGGTTTTGGCCGGGAGCTTTTTTATTGCGAAAAGAACGCCTCAAAAAGCGGAGCCGCCGCTTCGCCATAATATAGCGCTTCGGGAATATCCCGCCGAACCGCAGCGCGCGCCTCGAAATAGGCCGCGAAGACCGGCGCTTCGCGATCTGGATCACCAAATGCGCCCGTAAAAGCGGCTTGCAAATTTTCCAGTTCAGTTGCGTCCACGAGCACCCAGACATGGGTCAGCGCACCGTCGGCAAAGACAAACTCGGCAAGACGGGCTTGCCCGAAGTAGTCAAAACCCTCGCAATCGACTTGAGTTAGGCTTTCCCTCGCCAGCGGGTTTTCCGCAGGATCCATAACACGTTCCGAATGGCTTGAACAGATCGACGCAAAGTCATGCGCGTCGGGCGAACCGCCAAATGCAAACTCTGTGGGGGAAGCAGGATTAAAAGGTGTGGCGCTGAGACTCAGCGCGAGCAGGGAAACCAGCATCGAATAATCTCCTTCGGTTTACTCAACCGATGCAGATCGACGGGCTTATGGATGCATTCCGCCATTTCCGGTCAATACAACCGGTCCACGGCGCTGACGTGGTTCCTCAGCGGCGTCCTCCGGTTCAGTGGCCTCATCTTCAGCGCTTTCAGGCTCAGTGACGTTATCCGGAACCGCTTCCGGGATCACCGGTTCATCGCCCGGCTCAGGTTCTGGAATAATCGGTTCGGCTTCCGCCGCAGTCTCGGCAGACTCTGAAACGCTCTCCGCAACTGGCGGCACCTGTTCGGTGCCGAGTGGCGAAGTTTCGTCAATCTCGCTGGCAACCTCCGCAACCGGCTCCGGTTCTGGCCGGGGCAGAGGTTCAATCGTCGTCTCCGTTTCCACCGCCTCGGCGGAATCAGTCTCCGGCGTTGTTTCCGCTTCGGGTTCTGCGGCGTTTGCAACAACAGGCGCAGGTTCTGGCGAGCCTCCGCCACCATTTGGCTCTACCAGCGCGGCGGCCGGCGGAGGACACATGCGCGGATCGCACGACCTCAGCGTCAGGATCAGGCTCTCTGCGCCGCTGATCTCGCCATTTTCCGAAGCTTCGACCCAGGCATGAAGCCGTCGCGGAATACCCGCGCTCTCGGCCCACGGGCGATCAATATAATAATCGATCCGGCCATTCTCACTGGCGCGCCAACGCACGGTTTCCAGGCCCTGCCGCCGTTCCGACCAGCGTCCACTTGCCATGCCGGTGGGCGACCATCCGGCATAAATGCGCGCCTGTGAGCCATCTTCCATGACGAAGCCATAAATCACGCCGTCGGGACCGGCCGGAAAAAGCCGCATCTCGACCTCTTGCGGTTTGCTGACGCAAAACCCCCAACCTGCCGTATTGCACCCGGTCGGCAAGAACAGGGCCGCAGCGAGGCTTATCCCGGCACTCAGGATCACCGTCTAAAGCGGCCCTTGAGCGTGAACAGAATGCCAATCAATAGAAAATAGATAAAAAGCGTGGTCAGGAGCACTAGCCCGCCGCGCCCATCGAGCCGGTCAAGCATCAATGCGAATGAGAAATCAGACGGAACCCCGGTCGCCAGCCGATAGAAAAAAGGCGTAACGGTATCGGCCACGAAGGCCAGGCCAACTACCACAGGCAATTGTGTCATCCGGCGCATGATCAGCGCGCCAAACAGCGACCAGACCAGGATCAACCACCAGTCCATGGCGGTGAAACCGTCTGAAACCCTGTCGAGGATCGCTTCCATAACGGACCAGCCTACGCTGCTTCGCGTCCGGCGGCGAGCCCGCTCGCCAATGAGGCGAGATCACGCATAGCCGCACAGTCCGGAGACCGCTGCCCCAGCGGCAATTGCGCCCGGATGGCCAAGGGCACATGTTCGTCGCGGGACACAATTCCGGCAAGCGTGGGCGCATAGCCGAGAAATTTCTCACATGTCATTTTAAAAGCGGCATAGGCTTCGCGCGCCTTGTCCGGCGTCGGGGCGTTATTGACCACCACCAGTGGCGCCGCGCTTTCATCGCGAATGCGCAGACGTTTCACAAAGGCATACGCGTCCGTCAGCGAGGTCGGTTCGTCATTGATAACCAGCAATACATCATCAGCCGCCATCGCCAGCCGCATTGTGCTGTCATCGGCACCTGCGGCGAGATCAAGAATGGCGCGTTCATAGGACAGCGCGATTGTGGCGCATGCTGCTGCGAGACGGTTCACTGCATCGGGGCGTAGGCCCGCGAGGCCGCCAGACCCGGAGCGCCCGGGAATGACGTCAAACCCGCCCGGCCTGGCGGCGCCGCCCAAAACCGGTTCACAGGCATCTTCCAGCAAGACCTGCCCCGACATCACGGCGGCCAGATCGGCTTGCGGAGACAGGCCCAGCTGAACATCAATATTCGCCATGCCCAGATCGCCATCAATCAGCAGCAGGCGTTCGCCTTGCGCTGAGAAAGCCTGAGCCAGACCTGCGGCCATCACCGTCTTGCCGACCCCGCCCTTGCCCGAGGCAATAGCGAGGATGCGGCCAGCCGGAGCGTTTTCGCCAGTCAGAAAGCTCATAGCGCCTCTCCCTCGGTCAGAACATCTTCCGGCAAATCATGCTGGTCCAGCAAAGTGCGGGCGAGCCGCAGAGGCGTTGCCGGAGCAAGCCCGCTGCCGATATAGGGGCTGGCGGATAGATGCGCATAGGCCAGCCCGGCTTCCCCCGCGCTGATCAGCGCGCCTTTGCGGCGGGCGCAATCATTCTTGGCAATAATGCAGCGCCTGGCGCCAATGGAGGCAAAGAGCGCGGCTGAGTCCGCAACATCTTCCGGCACAGTGCCAGCATCAATCACGGCTATGATGTCGGCTTCTGCTGCTGCGGCGAACGCCGCCGTCATATCCAGATCATCAAGGTCAAAGGGATTACCCGCTGGGGCATCTATCAGCACCAGCTGATCGCCTGCGGCCTGAACCTGCTCTTCGGCCTCGCGCGGATCATCAATCAACCCATGAGGAATGCCGAGTTTTTCAGCGAGTTCGGCTATCCGCGCTTCTGCTCCAGCTCGTTCGCAATCACTGGCGAGGATGAGGACCGGCACATTCGATGCGGCAGCGCGCGCGGCAATCCGGGCAAGCGTGGCTGTTTTGCCAGCCCCTGGCGCACCGGCAAATAACAAGGCTTGTCCGGCTTCGATTTCAATCGGCGAGAAGACGTAACGGTTCTCGATAGCCTGAGCGAGCAGGTGAGCGGCAGGCGCGGCTTCCTGTAGCTCACAGAAACGGGCCAGAGCTTCGATCGCTGTATCGGGGACACGATGAAAGCTCAGCGCGCGGATGATGCGGTCGATCCCGTCACTATCCTCGCCGCGCTGGATCCGGATTTCACTGTTGATACGCTGCGCCCGCTCGCGTGGGGCTTCCATGACTTCACCAATGCCGGGCCCGTCAGCAGCCGCGCGAACTTGAATGCCTCCGCCGGGCGCATCGCTGGTCGCAACAATAATCGCATCCTCGCCCAGCTCGCGGCGGATATCCGACATGGCTTCAGCCAGCGAGGGGGCGGAGAAGGTTTTCAGCCGCATAATCTAGACATGCCCCATGGTTTTCAGCCGAGCTGACGGGTGGATTTCATTCTGGCCCATTACGACCGTGTTCGGGCGGAAACGCTCGACCAGCGAGCGCACATACGGCCGGGTCGCCGGGCTGGTCAGCAGGGCGGGTGTTTCACCCTGATTGGCCGCGCGCTCATAGGCATCGCGAACCGCAGCAACGAACTCATGCAGCTTGGAGGGCGCCAGCGCCAACTGCTTGCGTTCGCCATCGCCGATCATCGCTTCGGCAAAGGCCTGTTCCCATTGCGGCGACATGGCCAGAACCGGCAATTGCCCGTCCGGACCGGTATTGGCGTGACAGATCTGACGGGCGAGGCGAGCGCGCACCAGTTCGGTAATCGCATCAACATGCTGAGAATGCGCACTGGCTTCGGCGATGCCCTCCAGAATGGTCGGCAGATCGCGGATCGAAACGCGCTCTTTCAAGAGATTCTGCAGAACCCGCTGAATGCCCGCGCGCGAGATTTGCGAGGGCGAGATATCATCAACCAGTTTCTTGTGTTCTTTCGAAAGGCCATTGATCAGCTTATCGACCTCGGCATAGGTCAACAGCTCCGGCATATGCTCTCGCAGAACTTCTGTGAGATGCGTGACCAGCACGGCTGAGGGATCCACGATCGTATAGCCGCGGAATGTGGCTTCCTCGCGCATATTTTCGTCGATCCAGGTGGCCGGAAGCCCAAAGGCCGGTTCTTTCACATGATCCCCGGGCAGATCGATCTGCGCACCGTGCGGATCCATAACGAGCAGATGCTTCAGCTTCACCATGCCGTCGCCCGCCTTCATTTCCTTGACGCGGATGACGTAATCATTCGAGCCCAGACGCATATTGTCGATGATCCGCACCGACGGCGTCACAAAGCCGGTTTCTTCGGCCATGGTCCGGCGCAGCGCCCGGATCTGATCGGTCAGTTTGCGGCCTTCGACATCATTGATCAGCGGCAACAATCCATAGCCGAGCTCGATCTTGAGCTCATCCATGGCGAGCGTCTCGCCAATCGGCGGCTCAGCATTTTCCGTCTCGGCAGTTTCCTGCTCCACTCGCGCTGTTTCTTCTGCGACTTCATTGGCTGTTCGTCGGCTGGCCACGAAGCCCAGACCCCCTGCGGTCAGCGCCATCAACGCAAAAGGTGCGATCGGCATACCCGGCAGCAGCCCGATGACACCAGCTGTGGCCGCGACCATGTACAGGCCCTGCGGATTACCGGCGAGCTGCCCATAAAGGGCCTTGTCCGCTTCACCTTCCACTCCGGCTTTCGAGACGAGCAGGCCAGCGGCCACCGAGATAATCAGCGCCGGGATTTGTGACACCAGACCATCGCCAATTGTCAGGGTCGAATAAGTCGAGGCGGCGGTGCCGAAATCCATTCCGGATTGGGCGATACCGATCACCATGCCAGCGATCAGATTGATGGCTGTGATCAACAGCCCGGCAATCGCGTCACCCCGCACGAATTTCGAGGCACCATCCATGGCACCAAAGAAATTACTCTCGCCTTCCAGCTCTTTTCGCCGTTGGCGGGCTTCATCTTCATTGATCAGGCCGGCCGACAGATCCGCATCAATCGCCATCTGCTTGCCGGGCATGGCATCCAGAGTGAAGCGAGCCGCAACCTCTGCAATCCGGCCCGAGCCTTTCGTGATCACCACGAAATTCACAATCACCAGGATGATGAAGACGATGACGCCGATCACGACATTGCCTTGCATCACAAAGGCCCCGAAGGCCTCGATCACCTCGCCTGCGGCATTCGTCCCTTCCGCCCCGTTCGACAGGATCAGGCGGGTGGACGCAATGTTAAGGCCCAGCCGCAACAGCGTGGCGATCAGCAAAACCGCAGGAAAGGCGGAAAACTCCAGCGGTTTCTTGATGAACAGCGCCGTCATCAACACCAGAACCGAGAAGGAAATAGAGATCGCAAGCGCGATATCCATTAACAGGCGCGGCATGGGCAGGATCAGCATGACCAGTATGCCCAGAATGCCGATACCCAGCGCGACATCGCCGCGCAGACCCTTCTTCAGGAATCCGATCAGGTCAAACCCGCCGGAGCCGGTCTGGGAGGAGGCGGTGGTGTCAGCCATCTACTGCCCTAAGCGGCTCCCGCGCGCGATTCGCCCGGTTGCGGGACAGAAACGCCTTGCTCTGTATAGAGCTTCAACTTGTTCCGTAGCGTCCGGATGGAAATTCCCAGAATATTCGCTGCATGGGTGCGGTTGCCCAGGCAATGTTCGAGCGTTTCAAGGATCAGATCCTGTTCGACCTCGGCCACGGTCCGGCCCACCATCTCCCGCTGGGCAAAATCGGCGGCTTCGGCGGCGCGTGAGGCCGTGTTCGTGGGACCGCCGGTAAACAGAGAGCCATCCGGCATGCGGATTGCTTCCGGTCCGATTTCCTGGCCCGAGGCCAACAGCACGGCACGGTGCATGGTGTTTTCCAGCTCGCGGACATTGCCCGGCCAGCCGCGCGCGATCAGCGCTTTCTTGGCGGTATCCGAAATCGGCCGGTCGCCTAGACCATTAGCGGCCGCGTATTTGCGGGCAAAGTGCTCGGCGAGGGCGATAATATCATCCGGGCGCGCCCGCAGAGGCGGCAGCGCCAGATTGACGACATTCAACCGGAAGAGCAGGTCCTCGCGGAACGTGCCTTCGGCCACCGCCTTGAGCAGATCGCGGTTTGAGGTCGCAATCACGCGAATGTCCACCTTGACCGGACCCGAGCCCCCCACGCGGTCTATCTCGCGTTCCTGCAGGGCGCGTAAAAGCTTGGCCTGAAGGCGCGCATCCATTTCCGAGATTTCATCCAGCAGCAGCGTGCCGCCATTGGCTTCTTCGAATTTGCCGAGACGGCGGGCCACAGCTCCCGTAAAGGCCCCTTTCTCATGGCCGAAAAGTTCCGATTCCAGCAGATTTTCCGGGATGGCGGCACAGTTCACCGAAACAAAGGGCGCGGCCGCGCGCTTCGACTTGGTGTGGACATGACGCGCCATGACTTCCTTGCCGGACCCGCTCTCTCCCGTAATCAGCACGCTCGCATCGGAGGCGGCAATCTGATTGGCAAAGGCGATCACCTCATGCATGGCCGGATCCCGCGCGATCATCGGCTGCTCATCGTCCGCAACGGCTTCGAGGACGGCAGCGATCAGATCGGCTTCCGGGGGCAGGGGAATGAATTCTTTCGCTCCGGCCCGGATGGCAGAAGCGGCAATATCGGGCTTTATGTTCACCCCGCAAGCGACGACCGGAACGGTAATCCGTTCCGATTCATTCGCCGCAATAAGCGCGGCAATGTCCAGCGAGGCATCGACCATAAGAAGGTCGGCGCCCTTACCGGCGCGCAGATGATTGGTCGCCTGATTGATCGTATCGACTTGCGCCACGCGCGCGCCGCGATCAATCGCAATTTTAGCCGCCGTATGGAGTTGTCCTCCGAGGCTTCCCACAATGAGCAAGCGCATGGCTTAGCCCTCCTTGCCGTTGCAGATGAGCGCGCTCATACGGCGTCCCCATCCTTGATAATTTCCGTCATCGTCACGCCCAGCCGGTCTTCGACCACGACGATTTCGCCGCGCGCGACCAGCCGGTCATTGACGTAGATATCGATCGCTTCCCCGACCTTGCGCTCCAGCTCGACGACCGAGCCGGCTTTCAATTTCAGGAGCGAATTCAATTCGATCTGAGTTTTCCCAAGCACCGCGGAAACATTGACCGGAACGTCGAAGACAGGTGCGAGATCGACCGCCGTCTTTTCGTCCTCGTCCGCCAGCGTGGCCGCTAGAGCGGCCGGATCCGGCGCGGCATCGGTTGTGGCGGGTACATCGGCTCCGCCACCGTCTGCCTGGCCGTCAAATTCAGGCAGGTCGAGATCACTATCATCAGTCATGTCCGTCTCCTTCTTCGACGGCCGGCTCCGTCCCCGCTGTTTCAGGCGGCAGGACCGTTTCTTCTTCCGGCGCGGCGAGCCAATCAGCGATCAACCCGTCCACACGCGCTTCAATATCTTCAAAAGAGCGTTCAACGCCGCCCTGACCCCAATCAAGCTGGCAATCTGCGCCTGTCTTCTCGGCGGAGGCCCGCACAACGACACCGCCGTCAAACCCGGCTTCGCTAGCGATTTGCTCGAGGGCCGCGGACACCTCCCCGGCAATCGCCTCGGCACACGTGACCTTGAAATGCGGTGCGCCGCGCAAATCCTGCATGACCGAGGCGCAAAACTCGATGACCGCAGCGTCGGCTTCGCTCGAGAGCGCGGCGCCTGCGAGCTTTTTCGCGGTGATCTTGGCCAACACCGCCGATTGCTCCCGCAAGTTTGCAGATTCGGTCTCCAGCCGCGCCAGAATGAGCTGCATTTGCGACGCGACCGCGCGCAGGGCGTCCGCTTGGGCTTGCGCGGCTTTGGCGGTTTCTGACTGCGCGCCTTCACTGAAGGCCTGCTGACGGATTTCCTCCACCTCTTCAGGCGTCAGCATGCGCTTGACCCTTTTGCCATCACGCAGCACTTCGCCACTGGCCGAGAAGACCGTGTCGAAGTCGAATTTTTCTGCGCTCTGGCTCACTTATCGGGTCTCCTAATAGATCAGCTCGTCTTCGCCGCCGCCATCGGCCAGAAGGATTTCGCCTTTGGCGGCCAGGTCTTTGGCGGAAGCCACCATGGCAGTCTGGGCCTGATCGACATCTTTCAGACGGACCGGACCCATGGCGGCCATGTCGTCTTTGAGAATTTTCGCGGCGCGTTCGGACATGTTCGAGAAGAAGAGATCGCGCAGGCTGTCGGAAGAGCCCTTGAGCGCCAGACCCAGCTGGTCCTTGTCCACCGCGCGCAAAAGCGTCTGAATACCGCCCGGATCAAGTTTGGAGAGGTCTTCAAATACGAACATCAGCGCGCGGATTTTCTCGGCGCTGTCGCGATTGCGTTCCTCAAGGGCCGCCAGGAAGCGGTTTTCCGTCTGACGGTCAAAATTATTGAAGATGTCCGCCATCATTTCGTGGCTGTCTCGCTTGGAGGTACGCGCGAGGTTGGACATGAATTCGGTGCGCAGGGTTTCCTCGATCTTGTCGAGGATTTCCCGCTGGACCGGCTCCATGCGCAGCATCCGCATCACGACTTCCAAAGCAAAGTCCTCGGGTAAGGCACCAAGCACACGCGACGCATGTTCGCCCTTCACCTTGGATAGGATGACGGCCACGGTCTGCGGGTACTCATTCTTCAGATAATTTGCGAGAACGACCTCGTTAACATTGCCCAGCTTGTCCCACATGGTGCGGCCGGCAGGACCGCGCAGCTCCTCCATGATGCCATCGACTTTTTCGCCGGGCAGGAAGGAGTTGAGCAGGCGCTGGGTGGCTTCAAACGAACCCAGCAAGGAGCCGCCCTGGGAGATCTGTTCGGCAAATTCCACGATCAGTTTTTCAACGGCCTTGGCTGAAACACTGCCGAGATTGGACATTGCCTGGGAAACCTCGCGGATTTCCTCCTCGTCCATCATCTCCCACAGCTCGTGCTTCTCTTCGCCAAGCGCGAGCAGGATGATCGCGGCCCGTTCAGGGCCGATCAGCTTGCCGGGATCTTCAACGATGCGTTTCGGGTCTCGGGCCATGGCGCTAGTTGTCACTCATCCAGCTGCGAATGATCGAGAGCGATTCATCCGGGTGGGAATTCACCACATTCGAGATTTGCTTGATGGAAGAGGCTTTTACCTGCCCATCAATTTTGGCGATGTCGATGCCCGATTCCGGCGGGGGGCCGGCCTGCCGGCGCCCAGCCTGGGGCGCTTGTCCGCCATCCGCCATGGCCTGGCCGCTTTGGTCGGCAATGGCCGGATTGGCGTTTCCGCCATCCCCGCCTTCAAGCGCGGCTGCCGGCGCACCGCCCGCACTGGCAATGGCCATGGCAGGCGTACCGGCAGCAGCATTCTTGGCCAGCGGACGCGCGACCAGGAAAATCACCAGCAGCGCCGTGATGAACATCACGCCGATCTCCGCCGCCCGCATGATCTCGTTCGTACCGATGGAAAATCCAGAGGCAGCAGGTGTGCCCAGCGTGGTATCGGCCCGGGCAAAGCGCATATTTGTCACTTCCAGCGCATCCTGCCGGACGCCTTCAATGTCGGTGAAGCCCATGGCGGAGCGAACCAGCGCCGTGATTTGCGCCATTTCTTCGGCGCTGCGGGGGGTGTAGGTCTGCGCCCCGTCTTCACCGATCTGGATCGTACCATCGACCGCGACCGCAACAGAGATGCGTTCAATGTCGCCGGCCTCGATGATCCGGGTCGTTGTCGTCCGCGACAGGGCAAATTCTTGTGTATCGTTTGAAACTTCCGACTGGCTGCGCGATTGCGGCCCGCCCGTTCCGGCCTCATCAGCATCTGGCAGGTTTTCGGAGGCGGAAACAGCATCGGCGGCACCATCGGTTTCCGAACTTTCTTCCGAGGACCGCTGGCGGCTGCGCAGGACAGAACCTTCCGGATCGTAGGCTTCCTCGCTCAGCGTGACGGACTCGCGATTGAGATCAATCGCCACCTGAACGCGGGCCGCTCCGGTACCGACAACGCCTTCGACAATGTCGAGAATGCGCGCGCGGTATTGCTCTTCCAGTTGCGCGCGCCGGCTTTCCAAAGCGACCGCGCCCAGCCCGTCACCTTCCTCCGGACTGGCCAGAAGGCGGCCGGTCGTGTCGGCAATGGTAATATCGCGAGACGACAGGCCATCGACCGCACTGGCGACAATATTTCGGATAATGCCGGCGTGTTCCGCATTCAAAACGCCGCGCGCGGCAATCACGATCGAAGCCGAGGGCTGATTGCTGTCACGTTCAAACAGGCGGCGCTCCGGCAACACCAGGTGCACCCGCGCAGTATCAATGACATCAAGAGACTGGATCGTCCGCGCCAGCTCACCTTCCAGGGCGCGCTTGGCATTCATATTCTGAACAAAGCTGGTCGAGCCGAGCGCATCGGTCTCGTCGAAAATCTCATAGCCGACATTGCCGGAATTCAAGGCACCGCCACTGGCGACCCTTACGCGCGCCTCGTCAACCTGATTGCGCGCCACGAAAATGGACGAGCCCCCGCCACGAAACTCATAAGGGATGCCCGCGCTGTCCAATGCCTCGCTGACGCGGGCGGAATCCGCCGGATCCAGACCGGAATAGAGCAGGGCCTGGCTGCCACCGCCCATATTGAAGCTGAAGAAAAGAAGGGCGATCGCCACACCAGCGCTCAGGCCAAAAATGGCGATGAGGCGCATGGCACCAAGCGAACGAAGCTGTTCCATCAATGAGTTCACGCGGGGTTCCTGCCGAATCACTGCGCTGCTTCGAAGCAGCTAGTAGGCAGTTTTTTCCCACTAACCCCGTAAACGCGGGTTTAATAAGAAAACACCCGGTGCACAGACCGGGCGATTTCTCACCAGAAAAGTCAGTCGGGATCAGGCCGTCAGAGGCGTTTCCTTACCGCGGTAATGCTGAATGCGTGTCGTGCGCAGGCCCGCCAAGCCATGCTTGTCGATCGCGCGCTGCCAGCCGAGAAATTCCTCGACCGTCAGGCGATAGCGCTCACAAGCTTCTTCCAGCGACAACAAACCGCCGCGAACGGCCGCGACTACTTCGGCCTTGCGGCGGATCACCCAGCGCTTTGTTGATGGATTGGGCAAATCCGCCAGCGTCAGCGGGCTGCCATCCGGACCAATGACGTAATTTTCCTTGCGAAGCCGAGCTTGCATTTCCACCACCCTTGAACCTTGTTGGACGCTCTTTGTCGTCCTTGATTGGGTGGACCTTACGCCAAGGCTCTTAAATTCCGCCTAAACGCCGTGGTAAATCTTGATTTAACTCAATGACTAAAATGCAAAGGACCTCCCGCGGGAAACGGGAGGCCCTTCAGTCAAGCTTGGTGGGATTTAGCGCTAGCGCTTCATCCGGATGGCTTCATCCAGCATTTCGTCAGCCGTGGTGATGATTTTCGACGAGGCCGAGTAAGCCCGCTGGGTGGTAATAAGGCTTGTGAACTCGGTGGCCAGATCCACATTCGAGTTTTCCAGCGTCGAAGAGGCAATCGTGCCTGCCGCCGCCGTACCGGGTACATTGAAAGTGTAGCTGCCAGAGTCCGGTGTGACTGAGTAAGCACCACCCGCTTCGACATTCAACCCGTTCGGATTGACGAAGGATGCCACCGGCACCTGATAGGTCTTGCGGATAATGCCGTTCGAGAATTTGGCGTAGACAAAACCGTCATTGTCGACCTCAACCCCGGTAAACGTACCGAAGGCCGATCCATTGACCTGGGTCGAAGTCAGCGTCGAGGGGCTGTCATATTGCGTCATGCCGCCCGGCTGGGTGGGTGAACCGATATCCAGTGTGATCGACTGGCCGGCAACGCCGGTTCCACTCGCCCACTGGAACTGGTTAGCTCCCAATGCACCGGTATTGGTCGAAGACAGGAAATCCAGCGTCAGCGGCAAGGTCGTGTTGGTCAGGTCAATCTCGCCTTGCGCATCAAAGGCAATCGTGCCGGTGCCGATCTGACCGTCCACCAGGCCGGAGCCTGTGGTGATGTCGCTGGTCGGTGTCACATGAAGCTCCGCATGCCATTGATTGGCGGTGGCGGACTTCAATATCGACAGGGTTACCGTGCGGGCACCGCCCTGGCTGTCATAAATCTGGATCGAGCGCTGGAAATCCGGCGTGACGGTGCCGGAGGCCATATTGGTGGCGCTGGCAGCCGGGTTGTAAGTGGCCTCAGCTGCTGAAACCGCCTGGCTGGCCTGCAGATTGCCATTGATGCCAACCGAGGTCGTGGCTTCCGCCGCGCCCCCGATCGAGGACAGGTTGATCGCTTCCAGGCTGGACAGGTCGGACGGGTTGGTCGTGACGGTGCCATCAGCAGCGACCGGCCATCCATAAAGGAAGAGACCGGCATCATTTCGCAAATTGCCTTGCGAGTCCGCCGAGAAGGAACCTGACCGGGTAAACAGGACCGCGTCGGTGGCATTTACATTGGAAGCCACCGGCCGGACCACGAAGAAACCATCGCCAGCGATCGCCAGATCGGTCGGTGAAGTGCCGGGCGTCAAAAGCCCGCCGGTCGAGATCTGGAAGCGATTATTTGTGGTCACGCCGCCGGAGGAATAACGCGAGCTCACACCATGTGATTCATACATGGGCGAGAACACCGCCGAGGCGCGCTTGTAACCAACCGTGTTGACGTTCGCGATATTGTCCGAAACAGCGGCCAAGGCGCTGGAATTGGCCAACAGGCCAGACGCACCGGCCCAAAGGGCTGAATTGATACTCATTTTTGTTGCTCCCTGAGTTTTCAGTTGGAGCGTTCTGCTTTTCATCATCCACCCGGCAGAATTCTTGCCGCCAAGTGCGGGCTCTTGAGGGGCCCTGGCTTTCCTAGATCACACCTGCCTCCCGCAGGCTGCGAACCGAGGATAGACGGACACGAAGCCCGTCCATTTCAACGACCACTTCCGAACCGGAGAAATCAACGCCGGTCACGCGGGCGGTGGTCAAAATCTCTGCCTGCATCGGCAGGCCATCATCATTCACCGCGGAGATTTCCATGGTGTAAGTGCCGTCGTCCAGCTGATCGCCGGACAGATCGGTACCATCCCAGTTAAAGGTGTGGGTGCCGGCATTGGCTTCACCTTCCGCCGTGGCCACCGTGCGGCCGTTGGCATCCTTGATGGTGATCAGCGTGCCCTGGCTGTTTTCCGGCAGAATATAGGTCCATTCCGCATCGCCTTGGCGCAAGACGCCGTCCGGCGAAGCCACTGTGGCTTCCCGGCCGATGAAGCCGACTGCGGCGCCCTGAGCGGCGGCCGCCTGAATGGTGATCAGCGATTCCAGGTTCTCATTCGAGCGGATTTCCTGCTCGACACCGGAAAATGCCACCAGCTGATTGACGAATTCGGTGGAATCCAGCGGATTGAGTGGGTCCTGTGCTTTCATCTGCTCGGTCAGCAGAGTCAGGAACATCTCGAAATTATTGGCCAGCGAGGCCTGTGCATTCTGGGTTTGCGATCCAAAAGCTGCGCCGAGCGCATCAACACCTGACATCACCCACTCCTATAATCTTATGTCCACGCCCGAGCGGGCGTTGAGGCGGAACCCGTACAGCTCCGCTGGCGGTGCCGCAGCCATCACCGGCCCGGCCTCATCTTCTGCAAATTCGACCTGGTGGAAGCCCGGCAGCTTGCCGTCACTGTCGCCGGCCTCATCCTGATCCTGCGTCAGCTCGAACGACAGCCCGTCGGAATCCAGCTGAAGCCCCGCTTCTTCAAGCGCCCGTTCCAGCTCACGCGCATACTGGCGCATATCATTCAGCGTTTCCGGGCGTTCCGCGCTCAACAGCGCCTGAACGCGATTATCATTGCCAACCTGCAACCGCACTTCGACACGGCCCAGCTCGGGCGGGTCCATGCGGATTTCAAACCGGCGTTCGCCATTCTGGAATTTCGCGGCAATCTGGGCCGCCAGCGTTCCGGCGGTGGCAGGGGTGAAGCGAGCGGTACCCGCGGCTGTTCCCGGGCGTTCCGCAGTACGGCTGGTTTCAGCCGCGCGCAAAGAAGAGAGGTCCACGCTATCCTGATCCACCGGTGCGTCGCTCAGCGCCGGATCAGCCACGGCTTGCGGCAAGGGCGCCAGACGCCCCGTATCGGCCTGCATGAAACGCGCGGGATCCATCAGCGTGTCGGATTGACCGGTCGGTGATGTTGGAGCCGTCGCTGGCGGTTGGGGAATTTGCGGAGCGTCCACCTTTGGCAGGTTGGACGCCGTTGGGGCTGTCGATGCAGATGCCGCCGTCTTGGTGTTTGAATTGACAGCCGATTGCGCGGGCAGGGGCTCACCCTGCGCCTGGCGGCGGGCCTGCACCCCGGCCTCCGGCGTCTGGAGCGGCGTGGCGGCTGTTTGTGTTGCACCAGCATTTGGCGACGCGCTTTGTGCGGCGGCTGCCGCCACAGGATTCGCGGGCGCAGCTGTGTTCGTCGTGGTTTGCGGCTGGACCGTCTCAATGCCCGCGCCTGCGCCTACCTGAACGGGAGCGGGTGGAGGTGTAATGACCGCTGGCGCCGTCACATTTGCCGGTGCGCCTGAATTGGCTGAGGCTTTGGAATTGACGCCTGACTCAGCATTGCCGGTTTTTCCCTGGCCGGTTATGGGCTCAATGCTTGCAGTATCGGGTAATGCGGGCTGACCACCGGCTTGCGGCAGAACAGTTGAGGTCTCGACGGCAGGCCCATTCAATGACGCCGCCGAATTCGTGGCCGGCAAAGCGGCATCAACCGCTGGGCCATTAGCCGGAAGCGGAGCCATTGCCGCACCGGCCAGATTGCCCGCCTGTCCCGGAAGGCGTTGAGCCACGCCAGATAAGAGCCCGGCTTGCAACTTGCCTGTTTGGGTTCCGCTATTCGCAAAAGCCGGGTTTGCCGTTCCCGTGGTGGAGGAGACGGCAAGTCCGGCGGCCGGGTTGTTTGAAACAGTCTGGGTATTTGAAACGATTGTCGTGAGTGCCGGAGCGGGCGTTTGAGCCGCAGTATTAGCCGCGCTGCCGCTCATGCGCCGCGCGACCGGTGCGACGGGCGTGACCGCACTGACCATCCCGGCAAACAGGCTCGCATCCCCAGCATCAGGCGCAGATTTGCTGCCTGAGGCCGTTGCGGCGTTTGCATTCGGCAGGATGGGCACAAAGGCGTCCATTCTGATTGTCACTCCCCGGTGCCAGACCCCCAGTGGCCCACGCATCCGTCGCAAGGAGTCGCAAGGACCGTGCCAGCCTATTAATCTTATAAAACATTGAAAAATATAGGCTAAATAGTTCGCGCGACAGGTCTACTTGTGCCGCCCGGCAGGAATCGCCTGCCGGGCCGGACCGATTCTGCCGGGTGAAGCGGTGACACGTCGCGTTCCGGAAATCTGGCCCCGCGATTGCGACAGTTTTTATCGAGTTTTTCTCCGT
The DNA here is from genome assembly GCF_965228115.1 of Hyphobacterium sp. Lineage (GTDB taxonomy): Bacteria > Pseudomonadota > Alphaproteobacteria > Caulobacterales > Maricaulaceae > Hyphobacterium. The sequence continues at coordinate 2,527,456 of NZ_OZ245794.1, forward strand.
GAACGGGCGGAAAGCAGGCCGGAATGACGAATTACATATATATATCAATGTGTAAGCAAATGCGCGCGCAGGGCGCTGCTCCCGGGCGCGTCGCCGAAATCCCGGCAAATTCTGCCCGAAACCCGGCAGCAATGGCCATATGCGCGGGAGTTAACCCATGTCGCTAGGCTCTATTCTCGGCAGTGCGCTATCTGGTCTGCAGGCCAGCCAGATCGGCATCCGGACGTCGTCGAACAATGTCGCGAACGTCAACACGCCCGGCTATGCCCGCACCGAAGCCAGCTTCACCACGCGCGTCATCGACGGCAAAGGCTTTGGGGTAAGCGTGGCAGGCGTCCGCCGCGTGTCCGACGCCTTCCTTCAGGCCGCCTCGGTCCGGGCCAGCGCGGAGGCGTCCAGCGCGAATGTGCTGGCGCAATCGCTCGACCGGTTTCAGGCTCAGGTCGGCACGTCTGATGATCAGGGTTCGCTTTTCTCACGCCTCAATCAGGCGTTTACGTCAATCTCTTCGGCGGCGGTGGAGCCCTCCCTGACGGTTTCGCGTCTCTCGGTCGCCTCCGATTTGCAATCTTTTTTCGATGAAGGCCGCCGCCTGTACAGCGAGCTGGCCACGCTGCGCCAGGAAGCGGACTCGCGGATTGCCTCAACCATCAACCGGATCAATGAACTCACCGCCGAGATCGCCGCGCTGAATTCCGAGGTTCAGACGCTCACCGCGTCGGCTGGCGATGCCACCGGAGCTCAGAACCGTCAGTCCGAGCTGATCGACGAGCTCTCTCAATATCTCGATATCCGCTCCACCACGAATAGCGATGGCCGCGTCTTTGTTTCCACTACAGACGGCGTAGCCCTGGTGGAAAACGGGGCAGCGGTCTTGCGCTATCCGCCATCGGGCTCTGGGGCAGCGGGCGTTGACTATGCCCGCGTCACCATTCAGCCGCCTGGTGGCACAGGCGAAATGGATTTCACGCCTCATATCCGGTCCGGTGAGTTATTCGGTCATATGCAGCTTCGGGATGCCGAGCTTCCGCAATTGATGGAAACCATCGCCGAACTGATCGCCGGCACGGCGGACGCGTTGAACAAGGCGCATAATGATGCCACCGCTTATCCGCCGCCGACCACGCTGGAAGGCCGCAATACCGGGCTTCTGGGAACCGACACGCTGGGATTCACCGGTTCCACGACGCTGGCCGTCGTCGGAGCGACCGGAGAGCTGGTCAAACGTATCGATGTCGATTTCTCAGCTGGCACGCTCAGCGTGGATGGCGGCGCAGCGTCATCCTTTGGCGTCACCACCACGATTGATAATTTTGTTGCCGCGCTGAATGGCGCACTGGCAACCGATGGCTCGGCCAGCTTCACCGATGGCCAGCTCTCGATCAGCGCCGCAGGCACAAACGGCATTTCAACGCTGGAAAGTGAAACCGCACCGTCAGATCGCGGCGGGCGGGGCTTCTCCCACTTCTTTGGGCTGAATGATCTGATCGAGGCCGGACGGCCCCTGTTCTTCCAGAGCGGCATGACCGCCACTGATGCGCATGGCTTTGGCGCAGGGCAGACCCTGGAATTCCAGATCACCGCGCCGAACGGCTCTATCGCGCAGGATGTCGCCATCACCGTCGCTGGCACCAGCTTTAATGATCTGCTCACCCAGCTGAATGACCCGGTCAATGGTTTGGGCCGCTATGCCAGTTTCTCGATCAATGCCTCGGGCGAATTGATCCAGACGCCGGTTGCCGGCTTTGAAAACTTCGACGTCGAACTCACCGGGGACAACACGCAGCGCGGCACCACGACTGTCGCCTTCTCCGAACTCTTCGGCCTAGGCCTCGCGGCAACGGCAGGCCGGACAGATTATCCGCAGGTGGCCCCACGTATCCGCTCGAATTCCGCCCAGCTGGCGATGGCCAAGCTGGATCTTTCCGGCACGCCCGCAATTGGTGATGTGGTTGTGGCAGCCGGTGATGGCCGTGGCGGCCAGGCGCTGCAAGCGGTGATGACGACCCAGAGATCCTTTAATGCCGCCGGCAGTTTTGCTGCCGGGTCGGCAACGCTGGAAAGCTTCATGTCACGTGTTGCGGGCGATATCGGCACGCGTTCGGCGCGGGCAGACCGGGCCATGCAATCGGCGGAATCCTTGAAAACCGCGGCTGATCAGAAACGTGCCGATGTGGAAGGCGTCAGCCTGGATGAAGAGCTCGCCAATATGACGCTGTTCCAGCAATCCTATAACGCCTCGGCGCGTCTGTTGCAGACCGCCAAGGAACTCACCGACACGCTGCTGAACCTGATCTAGGAGCGCATCGCATGACCCGTATTGCCACCGCTGCTGCTGCCCAGACCGCGCTCCTTGATCTGATGCGCGCCCAGCGCACCGTGTTTGAAACCCAGCAACAGTTGACCACCGGCAAGCTGCACCCGGATCTGAAAGGCGCAGGTCACCGGGCCGAATCCATCTCGGCAGCCTATGGCGCGCGTGACCGCGCCGAGGCTTATAAATTTTCTGCCGAGCGGGTCGAGAACAAGATGGAGATCACGGCAGTCGCGCTTGACAAGCTGTCGGAAGCCGCCACCGATCTGCGCGTCGCGATGACGACGATTGATGGCACCTACATTATGAGCCAGGCCCGCGAAGCCTTTGAAAAGGCGCGGGATGCGCTCGCGACCCAATATGCCGGCGGCTATATTTTCGGCGGCACACGGACGGATATCATTCCGGTCAGTGCGAACTCGCTGGATGATCTGGTCGCTGCGCCCACTGCCGGTGACGTATTCCAGAACTCCACCCGCCGCCCGGTCGCCAAGCTGGATGATCAGCTGACGCTGGAAGTGGGCCTGTTGGCCAATGAGGTCGGCGAAGACCTGATGGCGGCCTTTAAGCGCCTGGCCGAGTTTGATGCCGATGCGAACGGACCCTTCGATGGTCCGCTGGACGCTGCCCAACAGACCTATCTGCAAGGCGAAATCGCCAATGTGCTCAACGCCTTTGACCGCATCAATGATCAGGTCGGGTTGAATGGCGCCATGCAATCCCGGGTGAGCTCGCAAATCCAGAACCAGGAAGCCAAGGCGGACTATCTCACCAATTTGATCGGTGACTTGGAAGACGCCGACATGGCCGCCGCCGCCACCCGTTTCCAGCAGGCGCAAACCGCGGTCGATGTCTCTGCCCGGACATTCTCCGTCCTCAGCCAGGTGTCGCTCTTGCCGTTCTTGCGCTAACGGCCTTCCGTTCCCGCGCCTTTTCGCCTATATGCCGCCCTCCCAATAACGACTGCTTCGGGCCTTGAACCCGATGGAGACGAGCAATGACGACGACCTTGACGCGCGCGAGCGATAGCCGCGCCGATGAACTAATCCGTGAATTCGGCCTCGATGGCGATATTCTCGGCCTGGGGGGCAACCCGGCCGATCATCGCGTTGTAGCGGCCATGTCTGGCGGGGTGGATTCCACCGTCACCGCGACCCTGCTTCACAAGGCGGGGTATGACGTGGTGGGCGTGACGCTCCAGCTTTATGATCATGGCGCGGTGATCAAGAAAAAAGGTGCCTGCTGCGCCGGGCAGGACATTTATGATGCCCGCCGCGCGTCAGAAGAAATGGGCTTTCCGCATTACGTGCTGGACTATGAAAACCGTTTCAAGGAAGCGGTGATGGACGAGTTCGCCGATACCTATCTGGCAGGCGCGACCCCCATCCCGTGTGTGCGATGCAATGAGCGTGTGAAATTCGCGGACTTGCTGGCGCAAGCCAAACAGCTCGGCGCGGCCTGCATGGCGACGGGGCACTATATCCGCCGCCTTGACGGCCCGAACGGTCCGGAGCTGCGCCGCGCGGAAGATGCCGGAAAAGATCAATCCTACTTCCTGTTCGCCACCACAGCGGAACAGCTGGATTATCTGCGCTTTCCGCTGGGCGGGCTGACCAAGGATCAAACCCGTCAGCTGGCCGAAGCCTTTGGCCTGGCCATCGCGGACAAGCCTGACAGTCAGGACATCTGCTTTGTGCCGGATGGCAATTATGCCGATATCGTCGAAAAACTGCGTCCCGGCGCGGCGGAACCCGGCGATATTGTCCATGTCGATGGCCGCGTGCTGGGCCGCCATGAAGGCGTGCTGCGCTTTACGGTCGGGCAACGCCGTGGATTGGGCATTGCCGCAGGCGATCCGCTCTATGTGATCAAGCTCGATCCCGCGAACCGGCAGGTCATTGTGGGTCCGCGCGAGGCCTTGGCGGTGAAGGAAATCCGCATCCAGCAAGTCAACTGGATTGGTGATGGCGCCTTGCCGGAACAGGATGGATCGCCGGTCCTCGTAAAAGTCCGGTCCACGCGCCCACCTGTGCCAGCGGTGCTGCAAGTCGCCGACGGCAATACCAGCGTCTTGCTGGACGAAGGCGAAGAAGGCGTCGCGCCGGGTCAGGCGGCGGTGTTTTATTCGCCTCTGGACAATGCAGATCGCGTCCTTGGCGGCGGCTGGATTACGGGAACGGTTTAACCCGATCACGCAGTCCAATCTTACAAACTTTCTGGGTCCCTCGGGTTCGACCCGAGGGTCCATCTTTTCATAATTGATGGATCCCCGGATCAAGTCCGGGGACCCCAGTGTTTTGGTCGAGATTTCCGATTGCAGGTGCAGAGCTCAGATTTCTGGCTATCCTCCCCGCATGACCGCCACGCCCGACACTTACTTCGCCAAGGTCGAAGACAGCCTCGCACCCATCGCGCTGGCCGTGCGGGAGGCGGTTCAGACCGCCGGTCCGGACCTCACCGAAAAACTCGCCTGGGGGTTTCCGACCTATGCCGGCAAGGAACGCGTTGTCTCGATTGCCGTGCACACAAGCTGGGTGAATCTCCAGCTCTGGTATGGCGCGGCGCTTGCCCCCAAATTTGATCGTATTGAAGGCACCGGCAAATCGCTGCGCCATGTGAAAGTCCGTGCGCTGTCCGAAGTCGATGATGGCTTGATCGAGATCATCCGCGCGGCGATTGCGCTCGATCAATCCGACCCGCAACGCGTGGCCTAAACAAACAGCGCCTTCATCCCGACCACCAGCGCCCAGTGCGCGGAAATCGCCGGCCAGATCGAGGCTGAGCGCTGATAACTGATCGTGCAGGCGACAGCCATCAGCCCGGCGGCACCCAGGAACACCGGTTCGGCGAACATGGGTTGGGCGGTCGGCAGACCCAACCAGATTTGCGCGGGGTGCCAGAGCAGAAACAGGATGAGGCTGAGGACGATACGAACCCAGAACAGGCTTTGCCGGACCATCCGACGGCGCTGTTGGTGATCCTGGCCGGGCTCTGGTTGCAGGATGACGCGAAACACCAGCTCTTCGCCCAGAGCCGGCGCAATGAAGGCAATCACAGCAATGGTCAGTAGTGTCGTGTCGAAACGCGGCTGAAATGTAAACATGTCCGTTGCGATCATCACCGGCGTGGTAATCATCACATAAACGCCAAACAGGACCAGCGCTTCCAGCCAGTGGCGCGGCTCTGGCAGGCGAAACGCTTCGCGCGCCCGGTTCATATGCTGTTGCAACATCATGGTCTTGCGTTTAGCGCCGGTCGTGATCACGTAAAAGCCTGAAAGCGTTCAACACTTGGTGCGCGTCATTCAAAATTGTTTGTGTGCAGTGCAGCATTTTCTACCGTGACAAGGCTTGACGAAAGCCTGAAGCCGCCGTTCACATGCGCGCCCGAATGAACAGTCCTTAGTTTGCGAGGAGTGACTGAATATGAGTGCCAAAGAAGATCCCGTCGTCATTGTCGGTATGGCCCGCACCCCGATGGGTGGATTGCTGGGCGAGCTGGCCCCTTTGTCCGCGAATGAGCTGGGCGCATCGGCCGTTAAAGCCGCGCTGGATGAAGCCGGCGTGGCCGGTGACGATGTCGAGACGATTTACATGGGCAATGTGCTGCCGGCCGGTCAAGGTCAGGCCCCGGCGCGTCAGTCCGCGCTGAAAGCCGGTTTGCCGAAATCGGTTGAGGCCACCACGCTGAACAAAATGTGCGGCTCTGGCATGCAGGCCGCCATTATGGGCCGTTCGGCTATTTTATCAGGCGAAGCCGACATAGTGGTCGCTGGCGGCATGGAATCCATGACCAACGCCCCGCACCTTCTGCCCACACATCGCGGCGGCTTCAAATACGGCCATGACACGGTCAAGGACCATATGGCGCAGGACGGTCTGGAAGACGCTTACGAAAAACAGCCCATGGGCGTTTATGCCGACATGATCGCGCAGGAACACCAGTTCACCCGCGAACAGCAGGACGCTTATGCGCTGGAGACTTTGGCGCGGGCGCAACGCGCCACCGAAGAAGGTGATTTCAAACGCGAGATTACGCCGGTGACCATCTCAACTCGCAAGGGCGATATTACGGTGGATACCGATGAATTGCCGCGCAAGGCGATGCCGGAGAAAATCCCGAGCCTGCGCCCGGCCTTCTCCAAGGACGGCACGGTCACAGCGGCGAACGCGTCGGCCATTTCTGATGGGGCAGCCGCCCTCGTGCTGATGAAGCAATCCGAAGCCGAACGCCGGGGCCTGAAGCCGCTGGCCAAAATTATTGCAACGGCGGCCCATGCGCACGAGCCAAAATACTTCACGACGGCTCCGGTTCCGGCCATGCGCAAAGTGCTGGATAAGGCGGGCTGGTCGACCAGCGACGTAGATCTCTGGGAAATCAACGAAGCCTTCGCGGTCGTTCCGATGATCGCTATGAAAGAGCTGGGCCTGTCCCATGAGAATGTGAACGTGAATGGCGGTGCCTGTGCGCTGGGTCATCCGATTGGCGCGTCTGGTGCGCGCATCATGGTGACGTTGCTGGCAGCGCTCGAAAAGCACGGCAAGACCAAGGGCGTCGCCTCGCTCTGCATTGGCGGTGGCGAAGCCACGGCGGTTGCGCTGGAGCGTGTAAACTAGCGCACCTTGCGGATCTGAATGACAAACCCCGGAGCCATCGCTCCGGGGTTTTTCTCGTTCTGGGCGAAAAACAGGCTTTGCGGTATAGTCAGAAGCGAGGGAACAACAGGGGAGGTTCCTATGCGGACGATGATGGCAATTGCAGCCCTGGCGCTGAGCACGCCGGTGATGGCTCAGACCTATAATTACACAGCCAGAACCGAAAACCCGGTCCTGCAGGCCGGGCAGGTGAGAGCCGGGTCTCTGACCTGGTCCTGCTCTGGCAATGCCTGCCGCATTTCCGGCCCCTGGGTCAGCCCCGGCGTATCGGCCTGTGCGCAGCTGGCGCAGATTGTTGGGGACATTACGGAATACGGCCATCCAGGCGCGCAACTGAACGCGTCCCAGCTGCGAACCTGTAATGCGAACGCAGCCGCCCCGCGCGTGATCCAGTCACCAGGCGTGGTCCGCGAAACCATTCAGCGCCCGGTTACGCGGCTGCCGGGCGGGCAGGCCCCGCAAATCGACCCGAGCGTGGTGCAACCCCGCCAGACGGTCACTGCCGCAACCACGGTCAACTACACAGCGCCGCGCATCACGCGCCAGACCTTGCACATCGAGCCTCGCCCGACCGAACGCATCTATGCGATCCGCGATGGTGGCGGAGATGGTGATTTTGGTGGCAATGGCCCGCGCGTAAGGGTGGGGGCCGAGATTCTGGCGCGCGAGCACTGCCTTTACGTTCAAGTCGACATGATTGCCGAGGAAACACGCCCCGATCACACGCGGGGCCGGGCATCCGCTGAGCGCCGCATCTGGTGCAATCCGGATGGCGGCCATATCGAACGGATCGTGTCCTCCGCCCGCGCCAGTGCCGAATACACCGATACGGATTGGGAACTCGATACGCTTGTGCCGGGTAGGGGTGAGGTGGATCCGCGCCGTGCCATTCCCGAAACCGAGGGTCCGGTCCGCACATTCATGGTGATGGGCGACACCAATGGCGACATTGCCAGCAATGACAATGATGGGCGCGATGTCGGGGATTTACGGGACGATGGCAGCCGCACCGTGTCGCGGACCAGCGTGCAGGTTCAGTTCAACGAGATCGAGATCATCGTGCCCTACGTGCCGCCGGTCACCGCGACCAGTCCGGCGGGGACGACGACAATTACGGTCGCGCAGCAACACACGGAATTTCATATCTTTCCGCATACGGGCGGCGACCGGGAATTCTTTGGCAATGGACCGCGCATGACGGTCAATTCGCGCCTGTCGCTGTCTGGCGATGGCCGCCGCCTTCTCGCCGATATTTCCGGCAATGCGGAAGAAACCGGTGGCGATACGCGAGCCGCCGGCAGCTGGACCGAAACGCTGTGGCAGGCACCTGCAGGATGGCGCATTGATGCCGTCGAAGTGCATTATGGCTGGTGGGATGATGACGGAAACTGGCAGGAAGACACGCGAAGTGCGCTCGACCGGAATACACGAGTCAGCTTTACCGACCGCGATCACGAGCATGACTTCCTGGTAGAACGCGCTGGCGAAGCACGCCGCAGCCCTGATAATTCCATCTATTTCCATGAAGCAACCGAACGCGTCCGGCGTGAGGCGATGAGCCCGGTTTCCGCTTTCCGTGTGGTGGGCGACACCAATGGTCAGGATGCCGGTATCCTCACCGGGATGCAGGCGTTTTACCGCCCGCTGATCGTCACCTTGTCGCCAACCTCCAGCACAGCCAGCGCCAGCGATCTGGAACCGGACGTGTTTTTGAACGTCCCGACGGGTGACTATGGCAACATGCTGTCCGGCGGTAATTATTGCGGCCCGCAAGCCGGCTCACGCGTGCTGCGTTTTTACGGCGTGTCGACCACTTATGAGCAATTCAAGCGCCGTGTTTTAAGCTCCGGCAATCTGGTGTCCGATCAGAGCCTCGGCACACCGCCCGGCACGCTGCGCGACCGGATGAATGATCTTTCCTCCGGTTTTGTTCATGATGTTCTGCCGCTGGGGAATGCGCGCGACCGCGCCAATTCGTTGCAAGCTATCCGCGATCACCTCGATCAGGGCCGGCCTGTCATAACGCTGATCGGCTGGGGCAGCCAGTTCGCCTTTGAAGTCGTGTCACCCCATGACGCGGCAGGCGCAGCGCACTGGGTTGTGGTGCGCGGCTATGATGACCGGGCGCAGACCTTCCATGTCATCGATAATGGCCATGCGGTCGAATGGTCTTACGAGCTGTTTGAATCCCTGTTCGATTATGGCCAGGACGCGCAATACGAGCTCTTGCTGGCCATGTTCAATGCCGAAAAAGGCTCGATTATCTATCGCCGCTAACAGGCGACACGAGTAGACAAACCGGCCCTATCCGCGCTAGGTCCCCGCGCGGGCGGAACGCTATCGCGTCACCGCCGGTCAGCTGACACATTAGAGGCATGGTCTATGGCGAGCTCTGAACCGCGCTATCGCGTTCCTACTCCGAAATTCCGGCCCGGTGATGAGCCGGATTTCTCCCATCTGGAAATCCCTGAAGCGGGATCGGCTAAGAAGCCGGCCATTGATGTGGCCGGTCGCGACACCAGCGATCTGGCACTCGGCATGGTGCGTGTGCTGGATCACAACCATCAGGCCGTCGGTGAGTGGGACCCGCAGATCAAGCCGGAAATCCTGCGCGAGGGCCTGCGCCATATGATGCTGACCCGCGTCTATGACGAGCGCATGCAAAAGCTGCAGCGTCAGGGCAAGATGAGCTTCTACATGAAGTCCACCGGCGAAGAAGCCATTGCGGTGGCCGGAGCCATGGCGATGAAAGATAGCGATATGGTGTTCCCGTCCTATCGCCAGCAGGGCATTCTGTTCGCGCGCGGCCGCGACATTGTCGACATGATGTGCCACTGCATTTCAAATAGCCGCGACAATCTCAAAGGCCGTCAGCTACCGGTCCACTACACCTGGGCAGAAGGCAATTTCTTCTCGATCTCCGGCAATCTGGGAACGCAATTCCCGCAGGCTGTGGGTTGGGCCATGGCCTCGCGGTTCAAAAACAGCGATCAGGTCACGGCCAGCTGGATTGGCGATGGCACCACCGCTGAAGGCGATTTCCACGGCGCGCTGACGTTGGCGTCGACCTATAAGGCACCGGTCATCCTGAATGTTGTGAACAACCAGTTCGCGATCTCAACGCACCAGAATATCGCTATCGGTGATGCGCCAACCTTCGCCATGAAGGGGCTGGGCTATGGTCTCGCTTCCATCCGCGTAGACGGCAATGACTTCCTGGCGGTGTATGCGGCCATGCATTGGGCCGCAGAACGCGCGCGGGCCGGGCATGGCGCGTCCTACATCGAATATTTCTCCTATCGCGCAGATGCGCATTCCACCTCGGATGACCCGTCCGGCTACCGGCCCAAGACCGAAGCGTCGGCCTGGCCGCTGGGCGATCCCATCGAGCGGTTGAAGAACCACCTGATCGGATTGGGCGAATGGGATGAGGAGCGCCATGAAAAGTTGGATAAAGCCCTCAATGAGCTGGTCGTGAAATCCTACAAGGAAGCGGAAAGCTTCGGCACGCTGCATGACGGGCCGCTGTCGCCCATCCCCTCCATTTTCGAAGACGTGTTCGAGGAACAGGACTGGCGCCTGATCCGTCAGCGTCAGGATCTGGGAGTCTAGACCATGGCGAAAATGAACATGATCCAGGCGCTCAATTCAGCGCTCGACGTTTCGATGGAAAAAGACCCGAATGTCGTCTCCTTTGGCGAGGATGCGGGTTATTTCGGTGGCGTGTTCCGTGTCACGGCGGGCTTGCAGGAAAAATACGGTCTCGACCGCTCGTTCGATACACCCATCAACGAAGCCGCGATTGCCGCGATGGCGATTGGCATGGCCGCAAACGGTATGCGTCCGGTCGCAGAAGTCCAGTTTTCCGATTACATCTTCCCGGCGATCGACCAGATCGTGAACGAGATGACGCGCCTGCGCTATCGTTCGGCAGGCACCTACACCCAGCCCATCGTGGTGCGTTCGCCCTGGGGCGGCGGTATTCGCGGCGGCCAGACCCACTCGATGAGCCCGGAAGCGTTTTTCACGCATGTGCCGGGTCTGCGCGTGGTCATCCCGTCCAACCCGTATGATGCGAAGGGCTTGTTGATATCGGCCATCGAGAACAATGACCCGGTCGTCTTCTTCGAGCCCAAGCGGATGTATAATGGCCCCTTCGATGGCAAGGCCGATGGCGCGCTGGCCAGCTGGGCCAACCATCCCAAGGGCGAAGTTCCGGAAGGTCATTACACCGTGCCGCTGGATAAGGCCGAAGTAGTCCGTGAAGGCAATGACGTGACGGTTCTTGCTTATGGCACGCTGGTGCATGTCGCCATGGCGGCTGCCGAGAAATCCGGCATCGATGCTGAAGTGATCGATCTGAAAACGCTGACGCCGTATGACATCGACACGATTGCCGCGTCCGTGAAAAAGACCGGCCGCTGCGTCGTTAGCCAGGAAGCGCCGCGGACCTCCGGTTTTGCGGCAGAACTTGCGGCACAGGTTCAAGAAGAGTGCTTCTACTCGCTCGAAGCCCCGATATACCGCGTCACCGGTTGGGATACGCCTTACCCGCACGCTCATGAATGGTCCTACTTCCCGGGCCAGGACCGCTTTATCAATGCGCTGAAATCCGTGATGGAGGCCGCCTGATGTCTGAATATCGTTACAAGCTGCCCGACGTTGGCGAAGGCGTGGTTGAAGCCGAAATCGTCGAATGGCGCATCAAGGTCGGCGATACGGTTGTTGAAGACCAACCCATCCTGGATGTGATGACCGACAAGGCCACGGTGGAAGTGCCGTGCGCCGTGAACGGTGTTGTCACCAAGATTGTCGGCGAGCCGGGCGATGTCATCCCGGTGGGTACCGAAATTCTTTTCATCCAGACCGATGGCGAAGTCCCCGCTGAAGCCAAGGAAGAGGCACCGGCACCAGCGGCTGTAGAAGCGCCGAAAGCCGAAGAGAAGCCGGCGGAAACCCCGAAACCGGAACCCAAGCCAGAGCCGGCACCCGCTGCAACGCCTGCCCCTGTGGCGCGCGCCGAAGGCGATCGCCCGCTAGCCAGCCCGGCCGTGCGTCAGCGCGCACAAGAAAACGATATTGATCTTTCCAGCGTGCCGGGCACGGGTCCCGCCGGACGGATCACGCATCAGGACATGGATGATTTTATCGCCTCCGGTGGCCGTCTGGCCGCACGTGCGGGCGGGGGCGGCTCGGGCCGCACCAAGCGCACGGGCGTGGAAGAAACCAAGATTATCGGCCTGCGCCGCAAGATCGCGGAAAACATGGTCAAAGCCAAAACGACCATCCCGCACATCGCCTATGTCGAGGAGATCGATCTGACGGCGCTGGAAGATCTGCGCAAGCATCTCAACGCGACTAAGGCGGACGATCAGCCCAAGCTGACGCTCATTCCTTTCCTCGCCGCGGCGTTGTGCCGGGCCTTGCCGGAAACGCCGCAAGCCAACGCGCATTATGACACCGAAGCGGGCGTTCTCACCAAATATGAAGCCGTGCATCTGGGCATCGCCACGGCAACCCCGAACGGCCTGATGGTGCCGACCATCAAGCATGCCGAAGCCATGGATGTATGGGAACTGGCTGCCGAGCTGGGCCGTCTGGCCAAAGCTGCGCGCGATGGTAAGGCCACGAAGGACGAGCTTTCCGGTTCGACAATCACGATCACATCTCTGGGCGCCATTGGCGGTCTGGTGACCACACCGGTCATCAACCTGCCGGAAACGGCCATCATCGGCGTCAACAAGATGCAGGAGCTGCCGCGCTTTGATGAAGGTGGCCGTGTGGTACCGAAAAAGCTGATGAATCTCTCCTCCAGCTTTGATCACCGCATCGTCGATGGCTATGACGCTGCGCTCCTGATCCAGAACGTCAAAGCTTATCTCGAAAATCCGGCGACCTTGTTTATGCCATAGCTTGCGGAGGTCCCCGCGAAAGCGGGAATCTGAAACTTGCCGCTCCGCCTGGACGAGATTTTCCTATCCCTCAAAGGAGTGGGAAGGCCGGGATCAAGCGACCCACTTTCCCACTTACATCTCAGGCCATAAAACCCGACCTTGCGCACTCGCGATAAATCGCACGCATCAGGCAGGGACAGGCCATGAAGTTTATAGGGATTGCCGCGCTATGCGCGCTTGGCGCCACAGGAACCACCGCCGCGCAATCGGCGGCAGCCGATCAGTTTGCAGACGGTCTGGCGGAATTCCGGCGCGAAGCAGGCATCCCCAGCTTCTCGGTGATTGTCATTGAGAACGGCGAGATCGTCTCGGAATCCTATCTGGGCTTCTCCGATGATGAGGGCGACGTCGCGACCGGCGCTGACACCAGCTATTTTGTGGCTTCGGTCACCAAGGCGATTGCAGGCACGACGCTGTTCCTGGCGGATCGGGCAGGGGAGATTGACCTGGATACACCACTGGCAGACGCCGAAGACTGGCAAGGCTTTTGCGAGTGGTTTCCAGATTCGTCCATTGTCTTTGCCGGCGGCGACATTAATGGCGTGACGGTGCCGGACTTTGCCTGCGCCGGTCAGACCTTGCGAAACGCAGTGAACATGCGGGTCAATGGCGAGCCGGGTACGGACTTTCTCTACAATCCTCTCGTGTTTGCCCGCATTTCCCGGCATCTGGACGAGGTGCATTCCCGCGATTTCCGCTCGCTTGTCTATGACTATGCGCTGGACCCGGCAGAGATGCGCGACACCGCCGCCGGATGGCGCGATGCGCCGCGCGGCCATGTACTCTCCCACCTCGCCCCGCCCATGCACAGGGTCGATGGGCGGTTTGTAAAACAACCCCTGCCGGATGATGATTTCCGTGCCGCCGCCGGGCTTTATATGACGGCCCGCGACCTGGCCCGGTTCGATATCGCCCTGTCGGACGGCACGCTGATGTCTGATGCCCTGCGCGAAGAGATGTGGACGCCGCCGATGAATGCGGATGGCCAACCGTCAGATTATGTCCATGGCTGGTTCGTTCAGCGTTGGGGCGACGAACGTCTGATATATCACACCGGTTGGCAGCCGCAGTCTTATTCGGCCATCTATCTGCATATGCCAGAGCGGCAATTGACGCTGATCGCACTGGCGAATTCAGAAGGCCTGTGGTGGGGCAGCCGCCCGGACCGCGCGGAAATCCACAACAGCCCGCTGGTCCAGCGCTTCTTCGAGGCTTACGGGATGACGGAGTGACGAGAGCCGTCGGGATCTAGAGCCTCGCGCTGGCTATTCTGCGGCCTGCCCGCCCTGGCCATGGTCGAATTCTACCAACCAGGCACGCGCTTCTTCTTCCTCGCGGAAGACGCGCAGCTCATACAGGCCAGAGAGAAAGGGCATAGCGGCCCAAAGCTGCACGATGGGCAGATTGTGCGCGTCCTCTATCACCCAGGCCATTTTGAAGTCCGGCCCCCGCACGGTGCGCAGCCGTTCGGCCTCGCGGCGGAGACCGTCGCGCATGACCTCTGGCGAGATTTCGGACAGATCGGTACCGGCTTCGATAATGCCCAGGCAATTCATGCCTTTTCGCCAGTCAGGCGAAAAATACAGCCCGTCATTCAGTCGCGAAATGTCCTCCAGCGTGACAACACGGCGGAGACGAAACTCGGTAATATTGCCGGTTTCGGGGAATTGAATCGAGTAAGCCATCACGGTCCTGCACTGGGCGGAGGCGGCATCTAGGCGAGGCCGCACGCTGTCGCAACCCGGCAGGTGCGAAAAACACTGCTTTGCGTAGGGTTACTGGCAAAAGTGCGGCAATAAGATGGCGGAGGGACATGCTGAATACCCGCCATGCAGGTTCGGCACTTCCCCTGAAAGCCCTGCCCCGCTAAACCCTCGGCGAACACGAGAACAAGGGTTTTGGCATGAGCGATCTGACCTGTGATGTCCTGGTAGTGGGCGGTGGCCCGGGCGGTTATCCGGCGGCCATTCGCGCCGGCCAGCTGGGCCTCGATACCATCATCGTCGACAAGGATGGCTGGGGCGGCACCTGCCTGAACCGTGGCTGCATCCCGTCCAAGGCCTTCATCCATGCCGCCGATAAATTCGCCGAGATGCGCCACCATGCCTACAGCCCGGCTCTGGGCATTTCGCTGAGCGCGGCGCCGGAACTCGACATGAAGGGCCTGGTCGCCTGGAAGGACGAGATCGTTGGCAAGCTGACGGGCGGCGTGGAACAGCTCCTCAAAGCGGCGGGCGTCAACGCCATTTCCGGCTGGGCCGAGTTTGAAGACGCCAAGACCTGCACAGTCACGCTGGAAGATGGCTCGACCCGGAAAATCACGGCCAGGAATGTCATCCTCGCCACCGGCTCGGTAGAAGTCGAACTGCCCTTCCTGCCCTTTGGTGGCAAGGTGATCGGTTCCACCGGCGCGCTGGATCTGGACACGCTGCCGGAAAAGCTGGTCGTCGTGGGTGGCGGCTATATCGGGCTGGAACTCGGCATCGCCTATCGCAAGCTGGGTTCAGAGGTCACCTTCGTGGAAGCGCTGGATCGCATCCTGCCGGTCTACGACAAGGAGCTGACCCGCCCGATCACACGCTGGCTGAAAGACAATGGCGTCACCGTTCATACCAGCTCCAAAGCCAAGGGCCTGGTGGAAGACGGCGGCAAGACCTTCCTCGAATACGAAAACCCCAAGGGCGAAACCGAACGCCTGGAAGCGGATAATGTGCTCGTCGCGGTAGGCCGCAAGCCGCTGATCAAGGGCTGGGGCCTCGAGAAGATGGGCATCCCGAATGATGGGAAGTTTATTCAGGTCAATGAACGCTGCGAGACCGGTATGCGCGGCGTTTATGCGCTGGGTGATTTAACCGGCGAACCGCTGCTGGCGCACCGCGCCACGGCCCAGGGCGAGCGCGTCGCGGAGATCATCGCCGGGCACAAGACCGCGTTTGATCCGGTGGCCATCGCCGCCGTCTGCTTTACCGAGCCGGAAGTGGTCGGTGTGGGTTTCACGCCGGATGAAGCCAAGGAGCAGGGCGAAACGGTCATCACCGGCAAATTCCCGCTGGCCGCGAATGGGCGATACCTCTCCATGGAAGGCGGCGCCGATGGCGGCTTTGTGCGCATCACCGCACGCGAGAGCGACCATGTCATTCTCGGCATTCATGCCGTGGGCAAGCATGTCTCGGAACTCTCAGGCGAGTTTGCGCTGGCCATGGAAATGGGCGCACGCCTGGAAGACATTGCCGGTACGGTCCATGTCCACCCGACGCTGACCGAAGGCCTGGCCGAAGCGGCTCTGGCCGCGCTGGGCCATCCGATCCACATTTCCGCGCCCAAGCGCTAGTGGCCACGCTCTCAAATACGTTTGAAACCGCCTTCCTTCACCGCCAGAGCGTGGTGGAGGAGGAAATCGATTTCATGGGCCATGTGAACAATCTGGTCTATCTGCGCTGGGCGTCTGAAATGGCCGGGCGCCATTGGGAAACGGTGGCGACGCCGGACATGGTCTCGGCGGGCCTGTGGGTCGTAATCCGCCACGAGATCGATTATCACCGCGAGTTAAAACTTGGCGATGAGGTGGAGATGCGCACCTGGGTGGAACCGCCCAAAGGCCTGCGTTTTCCGCGTCATGTCGATATTCGCAAGGCGGGTGCTGATAAACCGTCGGCCAAAGTCCTCACGACGTGGACCTATATCGACGCCAATACCCGTCGCCCGTCGCGCATGCCGGCGGAGACACGGGCGCTGTTTTATCCGGAGTGAGCTTTCACATCGCCTCGAGTTTTTCTGACCCCTGTTTCGCAAGATCAGGCGTAAAACAATTCAGCTAGAGTCATGTTTCTACTCGTCACCCTCCGACTTGATCGGAGGGTCTCTATGACGAGATCGTCCGGTCAAGCCGGACGATGACGATGGTTTCTCTTTTTCGTTTCCTTGCGTTCAATTGCTCGCGAACCGCGAACGGCGATGAAACACTACTCAGAAAGCACCGCCTCCAGCCAAGCCGTCATTTCCGCCATATCAAAGTCGGGATCGTGCTGACCGCCCTCGGTGCGGACATGGGTATAAGTCGCCCCCGCCTCCTCAAGCACGGCAATCATCTGATCGGCCTGAGCCGTCGGCACGATCGGGTCATCGGCAGAATCAATGAGATAAAGCGGCGGATCATTGGCATCGGCATAGGTGGCCGGTGAGGCCTGTACCACCAGCGGCGCCTGGGTCCGGAAATGATTGTCCATGCCCCAGTACGGCTCGCCCAGATACATCACAATGGTCTGGGCGGCATAGGAGTTCGCCTCGTTCGGATCCCCGGTGAAAACATAGGGCGCGGCAATGCCGACATAGGCCTGCAAGGCGGCGGACGTCTGATCCACAGGGTCCACGCCTTCGCCGGGCGCATCATCCATCAGCGCCGCCATGGCCGCGAGGTTCCCGCCCGATGAATGACCCAGCGCGCCAATCCGGTCGGGATCAATCCCGAACTGATCGGCGGCAAAACGCACGAACCGGACCGCCCGGCGTGTATCATTCACGGCGGCGGGAAACTGGTTACCCGGTGAAGAGCGGTGATTGATGACAAAGGCCGTAAAGCCGTCCGCGTTCAGCGCCTGCACAACGGCGCGCATATAGTCATAGCCCTCCAGGTCTTTCAGCGGCGGCGCGGAATAGATCATGGGCCGGAAAAAACCTGAGCCAGGCACCACGATGACGCCCAGACCGTTGGACTCCCCGGTTGGCGCATAGACATCCATCAGCATGGCGGCACCGGACACCATGCCGTACACGACATTCTCGGCAGCCGGCGTGATCTCGATTTCATCCTGCGCAGAACCGGCAGCGGTCAACAGGACCGCGCCAATAGCGGCAGCTATCAGGTGTTTCATCTCTGGCCTCTCCCCAAATGCATCGCGGTCAGTGTGAACGCTGTTTACCGGCGAGGGAAGGGGGATTTGTCTTCGTCATCCCGGATGACACGAAGCGGCAGTCCGGGACCCATTCCGGAATGTTGCCATTTCAGCATGGGTTCCGGGTTCGCACCTGCGGCGCGCCCCGGAATGACGAGAATTAGAGCGCTATTCCTTAACTCCCAACCGCCCCTCAACGCCTACTGCCTCCGCCGCCGCGTTCAGCTGTTTCACGGTTTCCGGATCCAGCGGAATGCCGGATTCAGACCGGCGCTTGCGCAGGGCGCGTTCCGGATCGCCGGGCGCAATAACCGGGCTGTCCCAATCAGCCGGCGGGGAGGCGGTGGCATAACTCCACATCGCTTCCATCTCACGCTCCATGTCGGCGGGATCTCCGAACGCATCCGGTTGCATAACAATCGCCAGCATCTGATTGCGGATCCCGCCGCGGCGTTCATTGCCGGGCTGGATTGTTCCGCCGCCTGAAAACGCCCCGGCCAGCAATTCCGCCGCGAAAGCGAGGCCATATCCTTTGTGATCTCCAAAGGGGGCCAGCGCGCCTTTTTGTTCAAATCCTTTAAAACCGGACGGATCATCCGTTGGCATTCCGTCCGCATCAATGATGGAGCCAAACGGGACCCGCCCGCCCTTATTGGCCGCCACGCGCGCCTTGCCCATGGCGATACGGCTGGTCGCCATGTCGAGCAAGAAGGCAGGTTTTGCGCCCGTCGGGGGCAGGGCGATACACACCGGATTTGTGCCAAAGCGGGCATCGGTTCCGCGATAGGGTGCAACCATCGGATCGTGATCGGTGACGTTCACAAAGAAGAGCGCCGCAAAGCCTTCCTGCGCGGCCAGCTCGCCATATGCGCCAATGCGGCCCAGATGATGGGCATTCGAGACTGTCACCGCACACAGGCCCAGCGCGTCAACCTTGGGGAAGGCAGCCTTCATGGCAAAATCGCCGGCCACCTTGCCCCAGCTGTCATGGGCCGCGACTTTCAGAACCGCGCCCTTGTCATGGAGAATTTCCGGGTCGGCAGTCACATCCACCAGACCCTCTACCGCGTGTTTTACATAGGCGGGTAACAGCCCGATTCCATGACTGTCATGCCCGGCCAGATTGGCCCCGACCAGATGTTTGGCGACGGTGAGGGCATCAGCAGGCCGGGCACCCGATTTTTCCAGAGCCTCGCTTGCGAATGCGGTCAGTTCAGCCGCTTGAATGCGCAGATCACCGGGTGTCATTACCGCCGCCTCCGCCGCTGTCATCCTCGACCTGCTCTTCCGGCCGCTCATGCGGCGGAGCCCAGGCGCGTTCCAGCGCGTTATCCCGCCCGGTTGCCCTGTCATTGCGCATGGTTTCTTCCATCATGTCATTCTGCCGCCGGGCAATGTCGAGATATTCCTGATTATCGAAAACCGACACGCCTTCGCGCCAGGCTGCGGCCAGCTTGCGGATGGTTTCCTTGTCATGGCGCACGAAATACCGGACGGCTTTTTCCGCTTCGAACGGGTGCTCACCCAGACCTTCCAGAGCGCTGCGCGCGGCGCGGACAGCACTGTCAAAGGTCTCGCGAATGATGTCATTCGCTCCTGCGGCATAGAGTTGATAGACGTGATGACGGTCGATGGCGCGCGCCACAATGTGAATGTCGGGCCGTTCGCGCCGGACATGTTTGACCAGCTCGGTAATCTGGTCCTTGTCGTCGATGGCGGCGACAAACTGCCTCGCCTCCTTCAGTCCCGCAGCCGCCAGCAGGTCGGGCCGCGTGGCATCGCCATAGAAGGTCTTGATGCCGAACTTGGCCATGTTCTCGACAAAATCGCTCTTGTGTTCCAGCACCACGATTTCATAGCCGCTGGCCCGCAGCACGCGGTGGACGATTTGTCCGAACCGGCCATTACCGGCAATGATGGTGGTGCCGCGCTGATCGATTTCATCGGCCTCATGCTCCGGCTCGGCCGCAGTGAATTTCTTGGCGAAGACCTGCTCGTAAAGAATGAAGAGCAAGGGCGTCACCAGCATGGACAGCGCCACCAGAAGTGACAGGAGCGGCTGCAAATCCGCCGGGATGACATTGTTCTGCACGTTGAAGGACAACAGAACAAAGCCGAACTCGCCCGCTTGCGCCAGCGCCAAGGTCGCCAGCCAGCGATCGCGGCCCTTGATGCCGAATATCATCGCCGCGACATAGACCACCGCGCCCTTGATAACGATCAGCCCGACCAAAAGCCCGAGGATCAACAGCCAGTCTGCAATCAGCACGGCAAAGCTGATGCCCGCACCGACCGTGATAAAAAAGAGCCCCATCAACAGCCCGCGGAAGGGCTCAATATCCGCTTCCAGCTCATGCCGGTATTCCGAATTGGCCAGCACCACCCCCGCCAGGAAAGTGCCCAGCGCGGGCGACAGGCCGACCAGCGTCATCAACAGGGCGATGCCAATGACCAGGAACAGGGCAAAGGCGGTGAACATCTCGCGCAGGCCCGAACGGGCGATAAACCGGAACAGCGGCCGCACCAGATAGCGCCCGCCGCCAACGACAATCGCAATCGCCGCCAGCACGGTCGGCGCATAGGCCCAGCCCGGCAATTGTTCCGTCAGATTAAGATTGGGGCCATGCCCGCCATCGCCATGGTCATTGCCGTGATCATCGCCGTGCCCGCCGCCATGATCTGCGCCATGCGCGATCACCTCTTCGGCGCCCGAACCCATGATCTCCGGCAGCGCCAGCAGTGGCAGAAAGGCCAGCATGGGAATAACGGCGATATCCTCGAACAACAGGATCGAGAAACTGGCGCGGCCGCCTTCGGTTTTTTCCAGCGACTTTTCTGACAGGGACTGCATCACGATCGCTGTGGAGGAGAGCGAGAAAGTCAGACCGATGGCCAGCGCAACCGTCCAGCCAACGCCCAGCGCCATCGCAACCGCGGCTATCAGGACAGTGGTCACGCCAACCTGGATGCCGCCCAGACCGACCAGCCGCGCGCGCATATCCCACAGCGCTTTGGGTTCCAGCTCCAGCCCGATCAGGAAGAGCATCATCACCACCCCGAACTCGGCGAAATGCTGCAAGTCCTGGGTTTCCGACCCGACCAGGCCAAAGACCGGCCCGATCAGCACCCCGGCGATCAAATAGCCCAGCACCGACCCCAGGCCGAGCCGCGTTGCGATCGGCACCAGAATGACGGCAGCGGTCAGATAGATCGTGGCGTCGAGAAGAAATCCGCCCATGGCTCAGCCCTCTTCCGTCAGCGACTTTACCTGACCATTCATCAGGGGCAGGCCGCGTGCGGCTTCAATGTCCAGCGTGCGGTCGCGCAACGCCGTTATCAGCGCTTTCCATTCGGCGATATGTTCATTGAGACGGTTGTCCCCATGCGCATGACCAGCCCGGAAAAAGGTAAAAGGCGGCAAATAGACCATGCCGCACAGATCCGCCGTCTGTTCGATCGGTGACAACAGCGTGCGCACCGGGAAATGATTATAGCCTTCTTCGCGATAGGCCTCTTCCGGCCCGCCCGCCGTCATGGCGTTGAACAGGATCTTGCCTTGCAGGGCGTCGCCGCCGGGGCCGTACGCCCAGCCATATTCCAGCACAATGTCCTGCCATTCTTTCAAAATGGCCGGCGTCGAATACCAGAAGAAAGGGTGAAGCAGGATGACAACATCATGCCCGGCCAGCCGGGCCTGTTCGGCATCCGCATCGATGTCCAGCCGCGGATATTCGGCATAGAGATCCGCCAGCGTGACGCCCTGAATACCCGTCAGGGCCCGGCGCATCGCCTTTCCGGCAAATGACCGCCGCGGCGACGGGTGCGCTGCCAGAATCAGAATGCGCCGCGTCTCGCTCGATGTGTCCACAAGGCTCATGCCGGCTCCCTCGGCCCGTCATCCCTAAAAGCAAGCATAGGCGGCTGTCTGGCGGGGCGCCATGACAAAGGCGATGAATCGATGAAATCGCCTGCTTGCGCGCAGCGCAGGCTTTTCGTATATCGCCTGTCCTCGCGGCGATGGCTGGCTAGCCTCGCCGATTGCGTGGCGGAGTAGCTCAGCTGGTTAGAGCAGCGGAATCATAATCCGCGTGTCGGGAGTTCAAGTCTCTCCTCCGCTACCATTTTCACCCCCCAATTTCCCTTCGCACCGACTCAGGCCAGTCTGCCAGATATCCGGAATCGCCAAGGGGAGGGCGTCATGCTGAAAGATTTCAAAGATTTTGCCATGCGCGGCAATGTGGTCGACCTTGCGGTCGGCTTCATTCTGGGCGGCGCGTTTTCAACCATCGTCAAATCCATGGTGGATGACATTCTCATGCCGCCGCTGGGTCTGGCGCTGGGCGGGGTGGATTTCACCAATCTTTTCATCACGCTTGGCGAAGGCGAGTATGAAAGCCTGGCTGCGGCTCAGGAAGCCGGCGCAGCGACCATCAATTATGGTCTCTTCATCAATAATGTAATCGCCTTTCTAATCCTCGCCTTTGCGCTCTTCCTCATTATTCGCGGCATGAACAATATGAAGAAGAAGGAAGAGGAAGCCCCAGCAGCTCCGCCAGCGCCACCAAAAGAACAAGTGCTGCTGGAAGAAATCCGGGATTTGTTGGCGAAAGAGCGCGCCTCTTAAGCGCGCTTACGCACTGCGGACATAGTCCCAGACTTTGGAGATGGCGACGGAGCCTTCGCCCACGGCGGAGGCCACGCGCTTGACCGATCCGGCGCGGACATCGCCAACAGCGAACACGCCGCCCAGCGAAGTTTCAAACGGCGAGTCGTTGCCGACATCCTGACCGGTCAGCACAAAGCCGCGCGCATCTTTTTCGACAGCTTCGGGCAACCAGGCGGTGTTCGGCGCCGCCCCGACCATGATGAAAAGACCGCACACGGATAGCATGCGCGTTTCGTCTTTTGCGCCGTCATGAATGTCGATGGCTTCCAGCCGGTCCCTGCCGCCCAGCGCGGTGACCTGCGTATTATAATGGACGGTGATGTCCGGATCGGCGTCCAGCCGGTTGGTCAGATAATCCGACATGGAGGCGGCCAGTGACGCGCCGCGGACCAGCACATGGACATGGCTGGCCTTGCGGCAGAGATACATGGCCGCCTGGCCTGCGGAATTGCCTCCGCCAATGATCGCCACTTCCGCGCCGGTGCAATAGCGCGCCTCGGATTCGGTCGCCGCATAATAGATGCCATTGCCCTCGAACTCGCTGAGGCGATCCAGCGGTAGTTGCCGGTATTGCACGCCGGTGGCGATGATGACCGCTCTGGCTTGAATAATCGTCCCGTCACACAGGCGCGCGGCGAAATCCCGCTCTCCTCGCTTTTTAACCTCGATAACCCGGCGCGGTACAGCAAACTGGGTGCCGAATTTCAACGCCTGAACTTCGCCCCGCCAGATCAGGTCGCCGCCCGAAATCCCGGTGGGAAAGCCCATATAGTTTTCAATCCGCGACGACGTGCCGGCCTGTCCGCCAATCGCGATCTCATCGACCACCAGCGCGCTTAAACCCTCCGCCCCGGCATAGACGGCCGCCGCCACGCCGGACGGCCCGCCACCGACAATCAGGACATCAACAGTGGCGGTGTTTTCAAGGCTTTGATCGAGGCGCAGCAGCCGGGCGACATTCTGCGCCGAAGGGTGTTCGACCCGCTCATGGCCATTATGGACGAGGCGCGGCTCGCCCTTCGGCCCGGCATACCCTTCCTGATCGCCCTCTTCGATGGTGAGCCGCCGATGCGGCACCATGTTGCGCGACAGGAAGGCCTCGACCTGACGCAAATCGCGGCTCATTTCCGTGCCGATCAGGGTCAGTGCGCTATCGCCAGACTCCAGTATCCGCCGCCGGCGCGCCGCAAACACGGTGACGATAATGTCGCTCATCTCCGGGGTCTGGGACATCAGCCGCAACATGGTCTCGCGCTCGACCGCGATGACTCGGGTGGCCTGTGCGGTGCGCAGCATCAGTGCCGCCCCGCTATTGCTCAGAAAGCTGATATCGCCGGCATATTGTCCGGGCCCCAGCGTGTTGGGCAAAGCTCGCTCATCGGTTCTGGCATCGACAACTTCTACTTCACCTTCAAGCAGATAGTAGAAATGCGTCAGCACCTCGCCCGGCCGGACCAGGACATGCCGTGCCGCGAGGTCCCGTACCTCACCGGCTTCGCGGATCAGCTCCACATGCCTGTCGTGCAAAGGCGTGCGCTGCATCTGGCGCAAATCGGGGGCGAGACTTTCCATGTCGGGCAATCCTGTCGGTTTTCATAGAAACTATGGCACGCCGCGCCTGGATGTCACCCGTGCAGATTGCGGGCGTTAACCATCTGGCCACTCTGTTCATGCCCTTCTAGGCATAAGTGATTCGCTTTTGCCAGCGGCGGGGATGCGCGTGTTTGGATTAACTCTTTCGGGACGCCTCAAAAAACAGAAGAAAGCCGAGGCGTTGGCGGCCAAGGCACGAGACGTCAATGAAGGCGCGCTGGAAGAGATCGACCGGGCCCGTATGGAGATCTATTTCCGCAGCGGCCTGTCTGCGGTCCCGATGAATGTCGTCAATGGTGTCATCCTGGGGGCCATGCTGATCGGCGAAGCACCGGTCATGTGGGTCGCGGCCTGGTTTGTGTTTGGCGTGGCCGTTGCAGCTAGCCGATATCTGTTGGCCCGTCATGCGATCAAGCGGGGCGGACGTCTACCGCCCTTGCGCGACAAGCTGTTCCTGGTGCTAACCGCCCTGTCGGGATCGACCTGGGGGGCCGCAATCTTCCTCCTCCCCCTCGGCAATATCTCGGTTGCCCATTTCGCGGTGGCGTTCATCATCGCGGGTATGACAGCCGGTGCCGCCATAACCGCTGCGACCCGGCCCATTGGAATTGTGGCCTATAACCTACCCGCCTTGTCCATTGTTGCGGTTTATCTGGTGATGATCGGAACGGTTCCTGCGCTGGGCCTCGCGGCGGTGCTCTACCTCTATCTCTTCGTTACGATGCGGCTATCGAAATCCTACCGCGACACGTTGAAAGACGCCTTTGAGGCCAACGCCTCGCTGGAAGGCGCGCGGATCCGCGTGGAAACACAGGCGAAAGCTCTGCGCGAACTGGCCAAGCGCCACGAATCGACCGCCAAAAAAGGCGAAGAGGCGATCAAGGCGAAAACTGCATTCCTCGCCAGCGTGTCGCACGACATTAAAAATCCGCTTTCGGGCATTATCGGTGTTTCGCGCCGGATCTCCGAAGACACGTCGCTGGATTCCGATACCCGCAAGAAGAACCGCCAGATCTATGAAGCCGGTGAAATGCTGATGCGGTTTGTCGGCGATCTCCGCGACGTTGCCAGTCTGGAATCCGGACAACTGTCCCTGACCCCGAGTGAAATCACGGCAGAACGGCTGGCGCGCGATACCCGCATGCTATGGGAACCCAAGGCCAAAGCCAAAGGGCTGGAATTCGAGGTCAAGGTCAAAGGTGACGCAAATTTGGTCATCGCTGGCGATGCTGCGCGCCTGAAACAAATGCTGTTTACCTATGTGCGCAACGCATTCCGCTATACGCACAACGGGCGGATCATGGTTCGCCTCAAAGTGACCGAAACCGCCGGCAAGGCTTCCCTGTCCGCGAAGGTGCGCGATACAGGGCGGGGCGTGCCACGAGAGGCTGAAGGCCGGTTGTTCAAGAGTTTCTTCGAAACCGATGATGATGGCATCCGCGTCATGGAAGGCACGTCGACCGGTCTGACGATCACACGTCATCTGGCCGAAATGATGGACGGAACCGTCGGTTTCGAGCGCCCGCAGGATGGCGGCTCCGCCTTCTGGTTCCAGGTGGAGTTACCGAGCCTTCAGCGCCATGAAGGCAACAATGAACCGGTCAGACAACCGGTTGCCGCAACCGCGATTGAGGATAGCGGGCCCGCAGCCCTGCAAACGGCTCCGGGATCCGGTCTGCCAGAGCGTCCGCTACGGGTTCTGGCGGCAGAGGACAATGCCATCAATCGCACGGTCATCGAGGGCTTTCTTGTGGCCAAGGGCTGGTCGGTTGACTTCGCCGAGAATGGCGAACAGGCGGTGGAAGCCGCAAGCAATCGGGCATTTGATGTCATTCTGATGGACATGCGGATGCCGGTTATGGACGGGTTGGCGGCCACGCGGGCGATCCGTGATTTGCCGACAACTGCGGCCATGACGCCGATTGTCGCTCTGACGGCCAATGCACGCCGCGAAGATGAAGCCGCGTGTCTCGCAGCGGGCATGGACGGGTTTATTTCCAAACCGATCGACACCGATCGGCTGTTTTCAACCATTGCCAATGTGCTGGCGGGTGAAAGCGTTTCCCAGCCAGCGGCGAAGGCCAGCTAGCCCCCCGATTCTGCACGCACCCAGTCGAGAAAGCCGGACGAGCTGCCATCCTCCTCGACCAGCCATTCCAGAATGGCCGGTTCCTCATACGGATGCACCGCCTTCACACGCTCAGAGCAAGCCTGACCTCGTGCTGTTTTGAGGATCATCACCCATTCGGCCTCTTCCTGCATCTTGCCGTCCCAGCGATAGAGCGAGGTTCCGGCCGGTAAAAGATTGGCGCAGGCGATCAGCCGCTCGGACAGCAGGGTATTGGCGGCAGCTTTCGCTGACGCCATATCTGGCCAGGTCGTATAAATCAGCGATACCTCTGACATCAGAGACCGTTTAGCCCTATAAGGCCGCGCCATGAAGTCTGAAACCGAACAAAGCGCACTCGTCCTGTTTTCCGGCGGCCAGGATTCTGCCACCGCGCTCGCCTGGGCGCTGGACCGGTTTGAGCAGGTTGAAACCGTCGGGTTTGATTACGGCCAAAGCCATGATGTCGAGCTGCAGGCGCGCCAGCGCATCCGCACGGGTCTATCCGATCTGAACCCGGCATGGGCGAACCGGCTGGGCATGGATCATCTCATTGATCTTCGCGGTTTTGGCGCGCTGGCGGATAGTGCCCTGACGGCGGAAATGGAAATCGCCTGGCATGAGGATGGCCTGCCCACTACATTCGTACCGGCGCGTAATCTTGTTTTCCTGACAGTGGCGTCCGCGCTTGCCTACCGGCGTGGAATGCGGCGTATGGTCGGGGGCATGTGTGAGACCGATTATTCCGGCTATCCCGATTGCCGCCGTGCCACCATTGATGCGGCAGAAAAAATGCTCGCGCTTGGTCTGGAACGGAAAATGCCGATTGAGACCCCGCTGATGAAGCTTACCAAGGCCGAGACCTGGGCGCTGGCCAGTGAGATAGGCGGGCAAAAGTTGGTCGCGCTAATCGTGGAAGACAGCCACACCTGTTATCGCGGCGATCGCTCGACACGCCATGACTGGGGCTATGGATGCGGTGAATGCCCGGCTTGTGAATTGCGGGCCAAGGGCTGGCGCGACTGGCTTGCCGGCAAATGACCTATGCGGTGAAAGAAATCTTTCTGACCGTACAGGGAGAAGGCGGCCAGGCCGGACGTCCGGCTGTCTTCTGCCGCTTTGCGGGCTGTAATCTCTGGAGCGGTCTGGAACGCGATCGGGCGAGCGCGGTCTGTAATTTCTGCGATACGGAATTTGTCGGCACGGACGGGCCGGGCGGCGGTAAATTCAAGACGGCCGAAGCCCTGGCCATGGCGGTAGCGGAGAAATGGCCGGGCGGTGGAAAGCCGCTTGTGGTGTGCACCGGAGGAGAGCCGCTGCTTCAGCTGGATGATCCGCTAATTGCCGCCTTCAAAGCGCAGGGCTTTGATATTGCCGTTGAAACCAATGGCACGATCGCGGCCCCTGCCGGGATTGACTGGCTGACGGTCAGTCCGAAAGCCAATGCCGAACTGGCGCAATTGTCCGGCGACGAATTGAAACTTGTCTTCCCGCAACCAGAACATGACCCGGCTCAATTCGAGCATCTGAAGTTCAAACGCTTTTCCCTGCAGCCCATGGACGGGCCGCGCCAGATGGAAAACGCCACCAAGGCATTTGAATACTGCCTGGCGCACCCGAAATGGTCACTCAGCCTGCAGACCCACAAATGGATCGGGGCGCCCTGAAGCGCCCCGTCCGCAAATAGCTTGCCTTCAGCTATGAGCCTGAATTGACGGTCTCTTCCAGACTGCGGGCCAACCGGACCGCGAACCGGTCAAAAGTCCGGTGTGTGTCCGTCCACACGCTGGCAAACTGGGCATCGCGGATATCCGGCGTTTCCCAGCTATAATCGAAAGTCGCGATCACATTGCCCGAGGCATCATGCAGTTCGGCGGTCAGATGAGCGCCACCGCGCCCATAGCTTTGCCAGCTCACTCCGGACGCGCCCTGTTGGGCAAAGGTCGGCCGGTTCGGTGTCGCGTCCTCGATTGTGACGTGCAGAACGGCAGAAGTGCCGCCGTCACCCAGCATGGAAATACCACGAAGCTCGCGCTCCAGATCCGCATTCAGCGTCCGGATCAGGCGGTCAAATTCACGAACGCCATATTCATCGCCCTTGTCGAACAGGGTCTCGCCAATCTCGATGTTTGCAAGAGCCACAGGCCCGGTCGGTGATGCGGAATAATTCGCGCTCAAGCCTTGCGCGAATGCCGGAGCCGCCAGAACGGCTGCGGCAAGGATGGATACAAGATAGCGCATGGACGCTCCTCCCTGTAATGCAACTGTCCCCGATGAACGAAACATAGCAGGCGGACGCGGCGCTGTCAGGTTAACTTATTCGCGTCCGCCATCATCTTCGTCATCATCGTCCTCGCCATCGCCGGGAATGGCGGTGCGCACGACGGCTTCGCCGACATTACCGGCAGTTTCCAACGCGGTGCCGGTGGTACGAACAGCGGTTTCCGCCACCATGGAGGTGGCGCCGATCACCAGACAGCCGGACAGGGCCGGCGCGGCGAGCAAAAGTCCAAGGCCAATAAGAATACGCCGGGCGGTCATGGGGCTCTCCTGATTTCTAGGTGCCCCATCATGATCGCCCGGCAAGAATTCACAAAGCGTGAAAGATAGCTAGCGCGTGTCAGTCAGCACCAGCTCGGCATTTTCCAGAGCCGTGATGGTGAGCGTCTCGACATCCTTGATCGCCGCGCCATCCCGCGCCCTGACCGTTTCGCCATTGACCTCGATCACGCCCTTGGTCGAGGCCAGATACTGGTGCCGGCCCGGCTTTGGCGTATAGGTAAGGCTTTGGCCCGCTTTGAGCGTGGCACCCATCACCCTGGCATCAGCCCGGATCATCAACCCGCCTTCCTCCTCCGGCTTACCGGAGGCCAGAACCACCAGCTCGCCGGCGCGGTCATCTTTCGGAAACTCCATGGCGTCCCAGCGGGGCTGGCCGCCACGCTGATCAGGCACAATCCAGATCTGGAAAATCCGCGTCAGCTCGTCTTCCTGGTTGTATTCGGCATGGCGGATGCCTGAGCCTGCTGACATCACCTGGACATCACCGGCCACCGTCCGGCCCTTGTTGCCGAGGCTGTCTTCATGGGTAATGGCACCATCCCGGACATAGGTGATAATCTCCATGTCCGCATGGGGATGCGGAGGAAAGCCGGTCTGGGCCTTGATTTCATCATCATTCCAGACACGCAGCGCCCCCCACCCCATGCGGGACGGATCATGGTATTCGCCGAAGCTGAAATGGTGTTTGGCATTCAGCCAGTCGATATTGAACCGGCCAAGACTGTCAAAAGAACGAACGTCGATCATGTGAACCTCCAATGTGTGACGGCCACCGAGTGGCTGTGTTGGAGGCAGAGTTAGGTCAGGCCGCACACGCAATAAATGCGACTTTGAGCGGCTTATTGTTTCTCAATTGGACATAATTAAGATCAGTCCTGCTGCAGCCGGACATCAATCGGATTGCCGCCCTTGAAGTGAATATCGCGCTGCGGGAAGGGGAAGGCGACATCATTGTCAGCGAAGGCTTTCCAGATGGCGAGCAGCACTTCACTGGACACATTATTCACGCCCTGGCCGGGATCCGCGATCCAGAACCGGATTTCCAGATCAATCGCATTATCTCCGAACCCGCGTAAGAGGCATTTTGGTGCTGGCGAGCTCAGCACGCGGGGCACGGTCTGGGACGCCTCCACGGCGAGTTCCATCGCCTTGGGAACATCGGTTGAATAATCAACGCCAATCGCGCGCTTGATCCGCACAGCATGGTCAGAGAAGGACCAGTTGATCACTTTCGTGGTGATGAACTCCTCATTCGGGATCAGGTGCTCCATCCCGTCACGCGTGATGACCGAAGCAAACCGCATCCCCAGCGAATTCACGCGGCCATAGGTTTCTTCCAGCGTAATCACATCGCCCGGCTTGATGGACCGGTCGAGCAAGAGGATGACCCCCGAAACCAGGTTGGAGAAAATTTTCTGCAGGCCAAAACCAATACCCAGGCCAACAGCACCGGAGAAGATCGCCAATGCGCCAAGCGGAATGCCGAGGCTGGACAGGGCCAGAAGAAAGGCCGCCGCCAGCAGCGTGACCTGAACAGATTTGCCGATCAGCAGCCGGGCGGACGGGTTGAGGCTCGGCAACTTGTTGATCCGTGCAGACAGTATCGACGCGGCGCGCGAGGCCAGCCAGTAGAATATAATTAACAGGACAAGCGCCTGGATTGCCGACAGAACCGAGACGCGTCCGCCCCCGACGCTGACCCCCAGCGCATCAAGGAAATTGGCGGTCGGTTCCAGCCAGCCAAGAATATTCATGGCGGCCAGAGTCCAGCCGGTAATCGCAACAGTTCGGGACCAGAAGGGCTCGCCGATAAAGCCGCTAATCCCGCGGATGATCGCCCAGGCACCCATCAAATTGGCCGCAAGCCTCACCCAGAAAAACTCGAACTCCAGCTGTTGCAATGCAAACAAGGAGGCTGACAGGAACAGCCAGGCGACCGCTGGGCCTGTGATCAAGGACAGGAAGCGCACCGCGTCCGCCCGGATCCGCCGCAGGAAGGGCAGGCTGAAAATGCGCTCGAGCAAGGACCGGATCGGTTTGCGCAAGGCAAAGGCCAGGACGACCCCGACCACGATCAAGCCCGCCTGAATGCCGAAATTAATGCTGACGACTTCCGACTGAATCCAGGCCCAGACTGTGTCCAGGCGATCCTGCCAGATCTCCGGATCGGCCAGCTCTTCCAGATCAGGCGCTTCGATCTGCGGAGTCTCTTGAGGGGGTGTCGAGGTGGTCATGGTGCGCCACGATAGGCGCAAACGCCTTGTTTCGTCGAGACTTTACTGGCCCTCGCGCCGCCAACCCCAGCCCAGAGCTGCCACAATCAGCAAAAGGAAAAGCAGGGCCGGCAAGAGCGGTGAGCGCTCTGCGCCACGGACAATGTAGCGCTCATTACGCTCCAGCCCGTACCAGTTCCGCCCGGACGCATCCGCACCGGCGCGTGTGCGGCGGATGCCGGGCAGGTCAGGAGCCGCTCCGGTGCCGAGCGCATAGCCGCCGCCGCCCGTGGCCTCGACCAGCGGGTCCAGCACCTCGCCTGTCGTGCGAAGATTGGCGTATTCCAGCGGGTTAAGCGGACCGAGCGCAGCCACTGCGGTAAGATCACCAGAGCGCAAACGGACAAGACCCGTCTGCTCATTGGCATCTGTTGTCACGGCAAACCGTCCCGGCTCGCCGGTCGCGGTCATGTCGAGCGTTTCGGTGCGGCCGGAAGGCCATTCTAGCTCCAGTGGCGGAGGTGCGTCATCCAGCGTGGTGCGCTCAGCCAGCAATTCGCCGTCGAACACGGCCGCTGACAGGCGTTCTTCATCCAGTTCCGGCTCCCCCATCAGCCAGTGTGCGACCCGGCGGAACATTTCGCCATGCGGACCACCGCCCTGATAGCCGCGGGCCCAGAGCCAGCTTTGATCTGACAGCACGATTGCTGCACGTCCGCCGCCAGCACGGGCCAGAACCAGCAAAGGTCCACCATCGGGCGCTTCCAGCAAGGTTTCTCCCCCCAGGACAGACGCATCAATACGCCGGAACCACTCGCCCCAGGGGTCCTCGCCCTCAATCGGGGCGAGATTGGCGGTCACCGGGTGGCGGGATCCGGCATCGGTGACTTCCGGCCGGAAAGCCCCGGTCGCAATGATACCTGTCGGCCGGGCGGGAATAACGGCCGCAAGTGGAGAGCGGTAGATGGACATGGCCTGCCCGAAGGGCGGCCCGGCCGTCACCAGAAGTGCCCCGCCATTGTCCACATAGCGGGCGATATAGTCGAAATAGAGCGGCGGCATGATGTTGCGCCGCCGGTAGCGGTCGAAAATGACCAGATCAAACTCGGTCAGCCGTTCTTCGAACAATTCGCGCGTCGGAAACGGGATCAGCGATAATTCATCTACGGGCGTGCCATCATTCCGGTCCAGCGGACGCAGAATGGTGAAATGAACCAGATCAACCGACGGGTCGGATTTCAGAAGGTCACGCCAGGTGCGCGCGCCATTATGCGGCTCGCCGGTGACCAGCAACACCCGTAGCCGGTCGCGAACACCGGTCACCGAAACCGCCGCCCGGTTATTGATCAGGGAAAGCTCCTCGGGGCCGGGCTCGACTTCAATCTCGATGACATTCGCGCCGCGGTTGTCGATCAATGCCGTAACCCGCGTATCATTGCCGATCGTAACACGCGCATTTTGCGGTTCGCCGCCATCCACCCGGAAGGTCAGATTGGCGGTGCCGGACATCGCTTCATCTTCCACGCGGATAACAAATTCGACCGGCTCGTTGACGAGGCCATAGCGAGGGGCTTCGACGATCACCAGCCGCCGGTCGCTTTGATCCGGATTGCCGGCGATCAAGTGATGGACCGGCGCGTCGATATCCAGTGCGTCGACATCTTCCGGCACGTCATGCACCCGCCCGTCGGAGGCAATCACAATGCCCGCCAGCCGGTCACGCGGAATACCGGCCAGCGCGGCCTGCATGGCCTCGATGGCCAAAGTGCCGGTCGCATCATTGGCGATTTCTGCTTCGACCAACTCCAGTTCCGGATCAACTTCGGCCCGGGCCCGCAAATCAGCGAGCGCAGCCTCGGCGGCCTCACTGCGGCCGGGAATATCCATGGATTCAGACCGGTCGATGACCGCCAGCGCGATATCCGGCAGGGCTTCGCGTTGTTCTTCCACCAGCGACGGGTTCAACAGTACGGCGGCAATCAGAAGGATTGAGAGGCTGCGCCAGAGCCAGCCATTGAGCCGCCGCACGGCCCCGGCGAGCGTCGCCAGAAGGGCCAGGCTGGAAAGCGCCGCAATCGCCCAGATCGGGATCAGCGGAGCGATGTCAACAGTTGTGGCCGCCGCGTTCATTGGCCTAGCCTTTCCAGCAAGGCGGGGATGTGGACCTGATCGGCTTTGTAATTCCCGGTCAGGGCATACATGGCGAGATTGACCCCGAACCGCCGGGCCATTTCGCGCTGACGTTCGCCCCCTTCAACCGGATAAAGGGCGCGTCCATTTTCATCCACCGCCCAGGCTGAAGACCAGTCATTCGACCCGATAATCACACCCGAGGCCCCGTCACGGGACGCCCCGTCCGGATCGGCTTCCACCCAGACGGCTCCACCGGACACCCGGCCCGGAAATTCCTGAAGCAGGTAGAAAGACTTGGTCAGCACATGATCGGGATCAACCTGGGCTAGCGGTGGCACATCCACCGCATCCAGAAGCCGGGCCAGTCCCGGGTGCGGCGCGCCCGCGCGGGTAATCGCAACATCCGCGTCCTGCGTATCAAAGATGATCAAGCCGCCCGATTGGATGTAGGCGGAAACGCGCGCAGCCGCGTCATCGGAGAGGGCCAGGGCATTATTGGTGACCGGCCAGTAGATGATCGGGAAAAAGACCAGCTCGTCGCGCTCGATATTCACCGCCATGGGCGCTTCGGGCTCCATGGCGCTGCGCCGCCAGATCTCGCGCGACAGACCGGCAAGACCGGCGCGGCTGCGCTCGTCAATCTCGCGATTGCCGGTCTCGACATAGGCAAAGCGTAAATCCAGCGCGGCGGTCATCTCGAAGCTGTCGGCAAATTCGGCGTCCTGCGCCTCGGCGCCGGGCATCGTCCAGACGAGGCCAATCGCTGCCAGAAGGCCGGCCACGGCATTGCCGCGCGGCAATCTCAGCCGCGGGAAACGTCCCGCCAATGCCAGCGCGATCAGCGCATCAATCACCAGCATGGCCAGGGCGAGGGCCAGCAGCGGACCGGCAAAGCGGATCTCGCGGGGCGCTTCCAGATTCGCAAAGGTCACACCCGGCAGCGATCGGGGCAGGGCCGTAATTTCATCACCTGCGCGCAGGATGTTCAACGCGGCACTGGAGGCACCCAACCGGTAAAGCCCCGGCGGCGTCACCGGGCTGGCCATGGCGTTTTCCCAGCTTTGAGCCGGGACCGGACGGGCTGAAACCGGCGGGTTGGACAATCGTCCATCGCCATCAAGGGCGCGGTCGATCACATACGCACCAGCCTGGGCCGGCGTCGCTGTGCCGCCCTGCGCCAGCGCGGTCACGCGGCGCAACATGCGGGGGAAAAGCCCCGTCAGCGGCAAGTCCGACCAGCCCGGCCCGGCGGTTACGTGAAAGAGGACCACCCAGCCTTCACCCTGACGCATGGCGGTGACCAGCGGAGTGCCATCTTCAAGCCGCGCCCATACGCGGTCGGACGAGGCTGTGCCCGGTTCAGCCAGGACTTGCCGGGACACGGTGGCCTCGGTCGGGATAGCCAATCCGGCAAAAGGCGAATCCGCGCCGAAGGGCGCGAGATGTTGCGGGTCTTCCCAGGACAGCGCGCTGCCAAACAGCCGGCCGCCTTCGCGCAGCTGTACCGGCAGAAGATCATCTGTCCGGGCCGCCAGCCGCGGTCCGGCAAAGCGGATTAATAACCCGCCGCCTTCCACAAAGCTGCGGATGCGCGGATCATCGGTGCGGGCAGCATCTACCATGACCAACGCCGCAGAATTATTGGCCAGCAAGGCATCGAGATCATCGCGGCGGGGTTCGGTGAAGGGCTCGATCGCGCGCATGATGTAATGCAGGTCGGACAAAAGCGGCTGACCATCCTCGCTCGGCGCATCAATCACGCCCACGCGAGGCCGCCGCCAGGCATCATCGGTGAGTTGTGTGCCGCCTGCGGATGTCTGACCTTCAATACGGATCGCCGTGACCCGGTTCCGCAAGTCCAGCGGTAGCTCGATATGGGTTTGCGCCCGCGTGACGCTGGCTTCAAGTGTGACTTCTGTGCTGGCCACAGCGCGGCCATCTTGTGCCGTCGCAATCAGGGAGACCGTACGCGGCAGGTCAGCATCAATACGTTGCACCTCAACGGCAAACCCGTTCGGTGTCGCCAGCGGGACACCCAACGCCAGCGCCGACCGGCCCGGACCGGGCAATACGCCCGTCACCGGACCCAGCGGGTCTAGAATTTCTGCCAGCGCCCGTGCGCCTTCGGTGTCGATGCCATCGCTGATCCAGATCGACTGAAGATCGCCGGGCAGGCTGCCATCCTCCACGGCCTGGTTGATCCGGGCAGCGGCCAGCGCGCGATTGGGCGGCCAGGGCTCGACCTGTGCGCCCTCCAATGCCTGACGGGCGGAATCAGGATCGCCCATGACAAGTTCCGCATCCGGCGTCGCATCGGCGGTAAAAACAATGGCCGCAGTGCGGCCGTTTTCTTCGGCCAGATCCAGCCGGTAATTGGCTTCCCGCACCATATCGCGCCAGGCTGAAGCCGAGCCCCAGCCATTATCCATCACGATCAGCAAGGGCCGGTTGGTTTCGGTTTCCAGCTCCGGTTGCCAGACCGGGCGGGCCAGTGCGATGATCACCAGAGCCGCCAACAGCAGGCGGAACAGGATCAGCCACCAGGGCGCGTGATGCGGGGTTTCCGCATCATCCGGAGAATCCTTGAGTAGGCGCAAGGGCGGAAAAATCGCCCGCTTGGGCGGCGGCGGAGTCGCGCGCAACAGGCGCCAGAGAATCGGAAGGGTCAGCAGGCCCAGAAGGGCCAGCGGCGCGGCAAAGGCGAGCGGACCAAGCGCAAACATCTCAGACCTCCCTCGCCAATGCGCGATATAGCGCCAGCACGGCCTGTGTGGCAGGGCGGTCCGTGCGATGGGTTACCAGCGTCCAGCCATAGGACCGTGCCAGATCCGCTAGCCGCGCGCCGTGATCTGCCCAGCGCGCGCGGTAGGATTTGCGCGCCTCTTCCGCCCGGCCGAATAACAGCGTTTCGGCTTCATCGACGGCTTCAAACCGTGTGCGGCCTTTGAACGGAAAATCTTCCTCCATGGGATCAATGATCCGCAGGAGCGCGCCACCCGCTTGCAAGGCCGCATAGCGCGACAGGCGTGCGCGCCAGGTCTCAATCGGATCGAGAAAATCACTGGCCAATATGACCCGGCCATATTTGAAAATTGGCGCGGCTTCCACCGAGGACAGGCTGCCTTCACCGGTCGCCAATCGCAACGAGACCCGCTCCAGCCCCAGCTCGCCACCGCGGGCGCGGGAGCTTTCGCCCAGGGCGGCAATGCGTTCCCCGCCGCGGCTTAAAAGCGCGGCCATGGCGATCATGCACACCGCGGCCCGATCCTTTTTCAGCGGTAGATCCCGCGCGGAGCCGAAATCCATTGTCGCCGACCCATCGCGCCAGAGCCAGACGGTGTTGGCGGCCTCCTGCTCGTTTTCGCGGACATAGAGATCCGTGGATTTCGCCGACATTCGCCAGTCGACAGCGGCCGCGCCATCTTCGGCGCGGTGATGACGGTATTCCCAGAACGTCTCACCCAGCCCGCGCTTGCGCTGGCCATGTACGCCCATCACCACGCTGCTGGCGATCCGCTCGGCCTCGGCCACCAGCTCACCAAAAGGCGCAGAAACAGCTTCGCCAGCCTGGCGGAGCTCGACGGCGCGTTTGGTTTTATCGCGGGCAAAGGGCGAGCGCATGGGCGCGGGTTTCCTTTAGGCGGCTTTCGCAGCAAGGCGGGAAATCAGGGATTCCAGCGTCAGACCATCGGCGCGGGCCGCAAAAGATAGTGCCATACGGTGCTTCAATACCGGCTCGGCAAGTGCCGCCACATCTTCGGTCGACGGGGCCAATCGTCCCTGCAACAGCGCGCGGGCGCGGCAGGCCAGCATCAAGGCCTGACCGGCACGCGGCCCCGGACCCCAGGACACGCCATGCTGAACGTCCTTGTCGTCGCTTTCATCCGGGCGGGCGAGGTGCACCAGATCAAGGATGGCTTCGACGACTTTCTCGCCAACCGGCATGCGGCGAACCAGCGCCTGCAAATCGATAATCTCTTCAGGGGACAGAACGACTTCCGCCTCACCTTCAGAGGACCCGGTTGTCGCCAGCAGGATATCCCGTTCGTCGCCGCGTTCCGGATAAGGAATGTCGACGCGAAGCAAGAAGCGATCGAGCTGGGCCTCAGGAAGCGGATAGGTGCCTTCCTGCTCGATCGGGTTTTGCGTCGCCAGCACATGGAACGGTGCGGGCAGATCATGACGCTCGCCCGCCACGGTCACGAACCGCTCCTGCATGGCCTGCAGCAAGGCGGCCTGCGTGCGCGGGCTGGCACGGTTGATCTCGTCCGCCATCAAGAGGCGGCAGAACACCGGCCCGGGAATGAAGCGGAAGGAGCGCTTGCCGGCCTTGCTTTCTTCCAGCACTTCAGAGCCGAGAATATCGGCCGGCATCAGATCCGGCGTGAACTGGATCCGCTTGGTATCCAGACCCGTGGCGATCGCCAGCGTGTCAACAAGGCGCGTCTTGGCCAGACCGGGCGCGCCCACCAGCAGGGCATGACCGCCCGACAGGATGGCGGCGAGGCAAAGCTCCACTTGATCTTCCAGGCCGTAGATCACTTTTGCGATCGAGGCGCGGGTCGCGGCCAGACGGTCGGCGGCGATATCGGCGGCTTTCACGATATCCATCGTCGCCAGGGAGTCTTTTTTGGCTGCCGCCGTTTTCCGCGGCGCGCGTTTGGCAGCAGGCTTTTTGGCCGCCGCCGTCGTCTTGCGGGCGGCGCTTGCGGTCTTTTTTGCGGGGCTGGCCGGTTTTCTCGCCAAGGTACTCTCCCTAAATCCTGCTTGTAAGCTGATGTAAGACTAGCGCGTCCGATTGCCCGGTCACGTCAATTTGTGAAGAATGACGGCGCGCCAACGGAGTGTCCATGCCTGTCGACCATACAACTGAAGACATGATGCAGTCCCTGTTAAAGGCAGCGGAATCCGCTGGCGAGGGATTTCCGCCGGTCGAGACGTGGAATCCCACCCATTGCGACACTATGGATCTGGTCATCCGCCGCGATGGCAGCTGGTGGCATGAAGGGCGGCGCATTACCCGCGAGCGTCTGGTAAAGCTGTTTGCCCGAATCTTGCGAAAAGATGACGATGGCGTTCATTATCTTGTGACGCCGGTCGAAAAACAGGCGGTGCAGGTCGAGGCCGCGCCCTTTGTGGCGATCCGCGTCGACCGGACTGAGGAGAAGGGCGAGCCGGTGCTCGTGTTCACGACCAATCTCGGCGAGGTCGTGGCGGCCGGCCCGGATCATCCTCTCCGCGTCGAGATTGATCCAGCAACGGGCGAGCCGGAACCCTTCATCCTGATCCGCGGACGGTTGGAAGCGCTGATCAACCGTGCGGCTTTCTATGAATTGGTCGGGGCCGCCGAAATTCGCGAGGAAAACGGCGAGAAGCGCCTCTTTGTCACGTCGAGAGGGGTGGAGTTCGAGCTGGGACGCGCCGAATGACACCCAAGACCATCCTTGAATTGATGGACGCCAGGCTCGATCACCCGGAACGCCCCGCGCACCAGCCGGCCAGGGGTGACGGCGATCTCAATGGTTATTCGGCTCCCAGCGGGCGTCCGCTGAAACAGGCGGCCGTACTGGCCCCTCTGATTCTGCATGGCGGCCCGCCGCGCTTTCTGTTCACGCTGCGCGCTGAGCATCTGACAAAACATGCCGGGCAAATCTCATTTCCTGGAGGGCGGCGCGAACCGGGTGAGAGCCTGACCGAAACCGCCTTGCGCGAGACACAGGAAGAAATCGGCATCGATCCTGAATATATTGAAATTCTTGGCTGTTTTGACCCCTACGAGACGGTCACAGCTTTTCAGGTAACACCCTTCGTGGGGGTGATTAAACCCGGTTACACGGTCACGCCGGATCATCAAGAGGTATCCGAGGTCTTCGAAACCCCCTTTGATTTTCTGATGGATGCGTCCAATCATGAGCGTCATGAGAGAGAATTTCGAGGACAGGTTCGCCGGTTCTGGGCGATGCCGTATGAAGACCGCTATATCTGGGGGGCAACCGCTGGCATGCTTAAAGCCCTGCATGACCGCTTGTTCGGAGACGTAGAATGGCGCGACTAGCCCTCATTGAAATCCTGCTTTTTGCCACGCCCTTCATCCTGTTTGCGCTGTGGCGGCTGTCCATGCAGGCGACAGCCGAGGTCGTGGATCACAAACCGGCGCCCGTTCTTATCCTGTCAGCGATTGGCGGTTTTCTGGCCGCAGGTGGATTCGTTGCACTGGTTCTGTTTTCGCATTCCGGCGATTCTGAACATACCACCTATGTGCCGCCGCGCCTCGGTGAAGGCGGCATTGAACGTGCCGAATTCAATGACAACCCGACCGAAGAGCAGCGCGGTGATACCCGCAATTTCGGCGAACAGTCCGACTATACCGGCGCAACCCAGGGCGAAGAGGATGATGGCGGCGGGAACACCGATGACGGCTCGCCTCAACCCCGCTGACCATGACTGGATGACCGCGCCCGCCACGCGGCGGGTGATGAATGCGCTGGAAACAGCCGCGCCCGGCGGTTCGCGCTTTGTGGGAGGATGCGTCCGGAATGCGCTGCTGGGTGAGCCGGTGGCGGACATTGATATCGCCACCGTCCTGGAACCTGACGCCGCCGCAGCAGCGCTGGAAGCAGCAGGCATCGCGGTTCACCCGACAGGCCTTGCACACGGCACGATCACCGCGGTCGCCAATCATCAACCGTTTGAAGTGACCACGCTACGCCGGGATGTTTCCACCGATGGCCGCCGGGCCACCGTCGCCTTCACCACAGACTGGGCAGAGGACGCCGCCCGGCGCGATTTCACTATCAATGCGCTCTACGCGAACGAAGAGGGTGAAATTCTCGATCTCGTCGGCGGGCTGAAAGATATACCTGATCGCCGCATTGTTTTCATCGGAAAGCCGGAAGACCGGATCGCCGAGGACTATCTGCGTATCCTGCGCTTTTTCCGCTTCTTTGCGTGGTATGGGAAAGGCGAACCGGATGCGGCCGGGCTGGCCGCCTGTGCGGCCATGACCGATGGGCTCTCACAGCTTTCCGCAGAACGCATCTGGATGGAAACCAAGAAGCTGCTCGCGGCCCCGGACCCTGCGCGCGCTATTGAGTTGATGGCCGAAGCTGGCGTGGCGCAGGCACTCTACGGCACTGAGCTTAAGATTACCCGCCTGTCCCGCCTGATTGAGCTGGGGGGCGATGAGCCGCTGCTGCGGCTGGCGGCCTTGTTGCCGGATCGAGGCGTGGGCCAGATTCGCAAACTGAAACTTTCGAATGAAGAAGCGGGCCGTCTGCGCAAGCTGGCGGATGGAGGTTTGTCGAGAGAAATAGAAGCGAAGTGGCCAACGCGCGCCGAACTGGAAAAGCTCGTCTACCGCCATGGCAATCAAGCCATCGCGGATCAGCTTTTTCTTCTCTTCGCCGAAACGCGTGAGCCACCTGAAGGCTGGGGCGGCGCGATCGGCCATGTCCTGTCTTTTGCCGCACCGGAGTTTCCCGTGACGGGTGCAGATCTCAAGAAACGCGGACTATCCGCTGGCCCGGAAATGGGTCAGCTACTTCGTCGGCTGGAAGAAGAATGGATCGAGAGCCGCTTCCGGCTCGACAAACACACTCTGTTAGGTCGGCTCTGAACCCCCTCACCCGGAACGCTTATCGCTGCGCGAATTCGCGTCCTTACCCTCTCCCCTTTCAAAGGGGAGAGGGAAGAGGAAGGCGGCCATTGTAATGGGCGGCTTTTGAGGGTGAGGGGTTCTAGAAATGATCCAGGTGTTCTGGAGCCCTCCTTCGAGGCTCGCTTTCGCAAGCTCCTCAGGATGAGGTTTTAATATTTTTCGTCATTCCGGGGCGAGCGAAAAGCGAGCGCCCGGAACCCATGCTGCGATTTTGAAGTTCCGGCATGGGTCCCGGACATGGCTGAAGCCTTTCCGGGATGACGAGTAAAAAAACATCTCATGCTGAAGTGCTTTCCGTCAGGAAAGCTTCGAAGCACAAAAAAAACCGGGTTGCCCGGGCTCGACCCGGGCAGCCATCTCTCAAATATGATGGACCCCCGGATCAAGTCCGAGGGCCCCGGTAATCGCCGATCAAATTGGGAGAGAGGCTATGGCCATTTCGCTTCGGGTGGCATGGACGACAGGATGGAGTTCACATTCCCGCCGGTCTGCAGGCCGAATTTCGTGCCCCGGTCATAGAGCAGGTTGAACTCGGCATATTGTCCGCGGCGGATCAGTTGTTCCTCGCGGTCCTCATCCGTCCACGGTGTTG
Source organism: Hyphobacterium sp. (assembly GCF_965228115.1). Classification (GTDB taxonomy): domain Bacteria; phylum Pseudomonadota; class Alphaproteobacteria; order Caulobacterales; family Maricaulaceae; genus Hyphobacterium. The sequence continues at coordinate 2,568,794 of NZ_OZ245794.1, forward strand.
CCATGCGTTTGCGGATGATGGCCGGATAGGCTTCCAGGAAGGCCCGGCCGACATCTTTCGTAAAGTCGAAATCGGCCTGCCAGTCGCCCGTGTCGTGGCGGTCGTAGAAAATCCCGCCGACGCCGCGTGGCTCATTGCGGTGCGGCAGCCAGAAATATTCTTCGCACCATTTATCAAAGCGCTCATAGAAATCATCGCCATGTTTATCGCAGGCGGCCTTGGCCGCACCGCAGAAGGAAATGGCGTCCTCGAAATCCTTCTTGCGCTGATAATCCTGCGTCGGGTTGAGATCCATGCCGCCGCCAAACCAACCCTTTGTGGTCACGATAAAGCGCGTATTCATATGCGTGGCGGGGACGTGCGGATTTCGCATATGGGCGATCAGAGAAATACCGGACGCCCAGAAACGCGGATCTTCCGCCGCGCCGGGAATTTCCTTGGCAAATTGCGGTGAAAACTCGCCATGCACGGTCGAACAATGCACGCCGACTTTTTCAAAAAGCCGCCCGCGCATGATGGCGGCCACGCCGCCGCCCTCATCTTTCGAGCCATCACCGCGCGACCAGATATCACGCTCGAACCGGCCGCGCTCGCCGGGGTAAAGATCAGCCGGGGCTTCGTTCTCCAGTTTTTCAAACTCCGCGCAGATCATATCGCGCAAATGTTCAAACCACTCGCGGGCTTTGGCTTTTTCTGTGTCCAGCGGCATCGTGGTGGTCTCCGGATTGTCGAGCATTTCGCAGTTTTCCTTGGTGCGGGATATTTGCCCGCAATAAAACCCTACTTTGATTGCGGTTGTATGGGGCGTTGCGCCGCAGGCGAAGACGCGCAAGTTTTATCCGAGGCGGATCGCAACCTTTGGGAAGAGGCATGTTCGACAATCCGGAACTCGCTACACAGATTGCGCTGGGCGTTCTCGGCGGGGGGCTCGGCCTGATGATCGGGCTGATCATCGGCCAACCTATGGGCGCGCCAGGAAAGCTTGTTGCCGTCTTAATCGGGGCTGCATCGGCGGCAGCGAGCGTGGTTTTTCTTACGCCGCTGGTTCTGCCGCATTCGCAGAGTTTTATCGCCTCTTTGAACGCACCGGATGAACGCACCGTGCTGGAAGCGCGGCTGCGCGAAGAACCCCTGATCAATGCTTTTCTCGACCGGTTCCCGGATGAGACGGGCGGGTTTGTGACCCGCTTGCAGGAAGCGTCTGAAACAGGGGGAAACTCGGCCGTCGATCGCGAAATCATCATCCTGCTGCGGCAATTCGAACTGCGGACTTATGCCGAAGCGATACCGCGCGCTTCCGATATGGCGGTCCGATTCACGTTCGAAAGCCTGCGGGACATGGTTCGAGAAAACCGTGCTGACCCGGAATTTTGCCGCGCCTATGGAGTGCGGCCAGATATCCCGGCAGCAGCTGTCATTGCGTCGCGGCGCGATGAAATACCGGGCTTCAGCGCATATATTGGAATGCTGGTTGAACTCTATAACGAGCCAGCCGCGCCAGCAGTTTCCATCGATTTCGAACAGCGTAACGGTCTGTTGCGTCCTGTCGGCACCGCTATGCGCGCCAGCCGGACGCCGGGTGAGGACTGGTATTGGAATCAGCGACGCCCGCGCACCGAGGCTGAGTATGTGCAGAACTGCACGACCCTGCTGCGCATGTTCGAGATCATCGAATCACAGCGCGATCCGGAAATGGCGATGCGGGCGTTTTTCGCCCTGACGCAGGAGTAAGTCAGGCCAGCTGACGCATCGCCTCGGCGAGCGCGATGCCGGCACTCATCGATACATTCAAAGATCGCGCGCCTTTCGCCATGGGAATCACCACGCGTTCATCGGCATTCTGGTGCACCTCATCGGGTACCCCGGCGGATTCCCGGCCGAACATCAGCTGGTCACCGGGCTGAAAAGCAAAGTTCCACAAGGGAGTCGCGCCTTTTGTGGTGAACAGGATCACGCGGCCAGGTGGCCGTGTCTGCTGCCATTTTTCATAGGATGAATAGCGCTGATAGTCTGTCAGGGGCCTATAATCCAGCGCGGCGCGGCGCAAAGCCTTGTCTTTCAGGGGAAAGGAACACGGCTCGATCACGTCCAGCCCGGCCCCGAAACAGGCGGCCAACCGGATCGACGCACCGAGATTTTGCGGAATATCTGGTTGAAAAAAAATCAGCCTCATTCTATGCCGCGCTCACCATTGATCGGGAGGGATGCGGCGTGATGCCGCCTCGCCCTTCGTTATGCATCGATATACCTGGAGGGGGACAGTCGGAAGACTAGATCCGCATCCAACCGAAAATGACCGCACCTTGCGGGGAGAAACCAGGTAAGACCGAGAGGTTGACCGTGACTGAGCAGACAACAGAAGAACCGACACGCCGGGACTTTATCTATATCGCAACCGGGGGCGCTGCTGCCGTCGGCGGAGCCATGTTCCTGTGGCCCTTCATCGATCAAATGAACCCGGCCGCAGACACGCTGGCGCTGGGTTCCATCCGTCAGGACATTTCCGGCATCCAGGTAGGCCAGGAAATCACCGTCATGTATCGCGGTGGCCCGGTCTTCATCCGCCGGCGCACGCCGGAACAGATCGCCGAGGCGCAAAACACGCCGCTGGAAGAGCTGAAAGATGATCTGGCCCGTAACGAAAACCTGCCGGACAGCGCGTCCGCGATCGATGCGAACCGGGTGCTGAACCCGGAATACCTGATCGTGAAAGGCAATTGTACGCACCTTGGCTGTGTGCCGAGCAACCCGACCACGGGCAGTGGCGGTGAGTTCAATGCCTGGTTCTGCCCCTGCCACGGTTCGCACTATGATACGTCTGCGCGTATCCGCCGCGGCCCGGCACCGGAAAATCTGCCGGTCCCGGCCTACATCTTTGAAGACGGCGGCATCGTGAAGCTGGGTGCCAGCCCGGAAGAAGTTGCTGTAGCCGGATGGAGCGTCGCATGAGCCATCAGTCGACCTATGAACCGAAAACCGGTTTTGAAAAGTGGCTGGACGCGCGTCTGCCGATCGTCCGTCTCGGATATGACAGCTTTGTCGATTTCCCGACGCCGCGGAATTTGAACTACTGGTACACGTTCGGCGGCATTCTGGCGGTCATTCTGGTGGCCCAGATCCTGACCGGTGTTGTGCTGGCCATGCACTATGTGCCGCATGAAGACATGGCGTTCGCCAGTGTCGAACGCATCATGCGCGACGTGAATTATGGCTGGCTGGTCCGCTATCTGCACTCCAACGGCGCGTCGATGTTCTTCCTCGCCGTTTACCTGCACATGTTCCGCGGGCTCTATTACGGCTCTTACAAGTCGCCACGGGAGCTGTTGTGGATCATCGGTGTGGTGATTTACATCCTGATGATGGCTGCCGCCTTCATGGGATATGTCCTGCCGTGGGGCCAGATGTCTTACTGGGGTGCCATGGTGATCACCAACCTGCTGGGCGCGGTCCCGGTCGTCGGTGAAGCCATCCGTGAGTGGCTGTGGGGCGATTTCTCGGTGGGTAATGCCACGCTGAACCGCTTCTTCTCACTGCACTATCTCATCCCCTTCCTGATCCTGGGTCTGGTGATCCTTCACGTCTGGGCGCTGCACGTTCCGGGGAATAACAACCCGACCGGCGTCGAGGTGAAGGGCAAGGGCGATACGCTGCCCTTCCACCCGTACTACACGGTGAAGGACGGCTTCGCGATTGTGGTGTTCCTGCTGATTTTTGCCGGCTTTGTGTTCTACGCACCTAACGTGCTGGGCCATGCCGACAACTATATCGAGGCCAATCCGCTGGTGACGCCGGCCGAGATTGTCCCGGAATGGTATCTCCTTCCCTTCTACGCAATCCTGCGGGCCATCACCTTTGATATCCTGTTCATCGACGCCAAGCTGGGCGGCGTGATTGCCATGTTCGCCGCGATCGGCGTTCTGTTCATCCTGCCCTGGCTGGACCGCTCGCCGGTCAAGTCGATGCGCTATCGTCCGCTGGCCCGCTGGTTCTTCCTGGGCTTTGTCGTCGCCTGCTTCGGCCTTGGCTGGTGTGGTGCGGTGAACCCGGACAATCAGGTGCTGGGCACGCCAATGACCTTCCTGGTCATGAACCAGATCCTGACGGCGTATTATTTCGCATACTTCCTGATCATCCTGCCGCTGCTCAGCTTCTATGAGAAACCGAAAGAGCGGCCGGTCAGTATCGAGGCGTCTGTGCTGGGCAGTAAAGCGCCCACCGCGGCCCCCGCTGAATAGGACGGAGAGACACGATGAAACGCATTCTTGTTGCAATCGCTGCCCTTTCCGCCCTGGCGGCGCCAGCTGCTGATGGTGCGGGCGATGCCTACAGCCCGGAAAAGCATGAGTGGAGCTGGGAAGGTCCGTTCGGTCGGTTTGACGACGACCAACTGCAGCGCGGCTTCCTGGTCTATCAGCGCGTCTGTGCGTCCTGTCACGGGCTGGAGCTGTTGAGCTTCCGCAATCTGGGTCAGCCCGGCGGACCATTCGAGTTTATTCCGGATCCGGAACACGAAGGTGAAATGCTCAGCTTCGCAAACCCGAACGACAACCCGGTCGTCATGGCCATCGCGGCGGAATACATGATCACGGACGGGCCGGATGATTTCGGCGACATGTTCGAACGCCCGGGTATTCCGGCCGACAATTTCCCGAGCCCCTATGCCAATGACCGTCAGGCCGCTGCCGCCAATGGCGGCGCCTTGCCGCCCGATCTTTCGGTCATCGTGAAAGCCCGTCACTATGGCGCGGATTACATCCGGTCCCTGCTGCTGGGCTATGAATATGACGTGCCGGAGGATGTCGAACTGCTGCCGGGTCTGAACTACAACCCGTACTTCCCGGGCGGCATGATCGCCATGGGTCCGCAGCTGTTCGAAGGCATGATCCCGTATCAAGACGGCTCGCCGGAAACCCCGGAGCAATATGCCGAAGATGTCACGGCCTTCCTCGCTTGGGCCTCTGAACCGCATATGGAACAGCGCAAGCGCATGGGTCTCGGCGTCATGATCTTTCTGACGATCTTTGCCGGCCTGTTGTGGTTGGCCTACCGTCAGGTCTGGGCGAATGTGAAGCACTAGAAAATGCTTCAACGTCTATGGAAAATGGCCGCTAGCGCGTTTGCGCTGGCGGCTTTTTCTATTCCGGCTTCAGCCGCACAACCCAGCGACTTCCATGTCCTTGATGTGATCGAAGGCCGCTGGGGCTGGGTTGTCCCCGAAGGAGAAGAATCGCCAGCATCTTGTGCAGAGGGCGGGGTCCGGATCTGGTTGAACGAGGATCGCACGATTTACTACTCGCAATATCCGGAAATGGATGAACCGAATGTCGCGCCGATCCTGCAGGTGCAACAGAACTGGATTTTCATCCAGTATGAAGGCGAGGAGCGGACGACGGATGCTGGCGAAACCGTTGCCTGGGTCTTGTTCATGACCAGCCCGGACCGGTTTATCTGGATCCGTCAGGACTGGATCGGCAGCGGCGGGTCTACACGCCCGCTGGAACGCTGCATCTCACCGAATCTGACCTGATGTCTCATTGGAAGCTCGGCATAGTTGGCGGCTCGGGACTGTATGATCTTCCCGGACTTGAGAACGTCAGAAAACAGGCAGTGGAAACGCCCTGGGGCGCGCCATCCGGCGAATTGACTCAGGGAACGCTGAACGGCGTCGAGCTGGTTTTTCTGCCCCGCCACGGCCCCGGTCATGTCATCCCGCCCAATGAAATCAATTTTCGCGCCAATATCGCGGCGCTGAAGATGGCGGGGTGTACGGATATTCTTTCGGTTTCCGCCTGCGGCTCGCTGAAGCAAGAGCTGCCGCCCGGACGCTTTGTAGTCGTCGATCAGTATATCGACCGCACCAAATCGCGCGTGAACTCATTCTTCGAGACCGGGTGTGTGGCCCATGTCTCGATGGCTGACCCGGTTTGTGCCCGGCTTGCCGGCCTCGCCGCTGAGGCCTCGGAAGCGGCCGGAGCGCCCGTCACGCGCGGCGGTACCTATCTGGCCATGGAAGGTCCGCAATTTTCTTCCCGCGCCGAAAGCGCGCTCTATCGCAGCTGGGGATGTGATGTCATCGGCATGACCAACATGCCTGAAGCCCGGCTCGCGCGCGAAGCCGAGCTGCCCTATGCCGCCATCGCGATGGTCACCGATTATGACAGCTGGCATGAAACAGAAGCTGCGGTCGATGTGCCTGCCGTGCTGCAGGTGATGGCACAAAATTCGCACCTGGCCCGCAAAACAATTGCCCGTCTGGCGGAAATAGTGTCGGATAGGGAAAGGACGTCCTCACCACAGGGGATCGAGACCGGACTGGATACGGCGATCATCACGCCATCCGCTTCTCGCGATCCGCACGTGGTGAAAAGGCTGAAAGCCATTGCTGGCCGGATCCTATAAAGGCGCGTTCTGCTGGGGGTGTAAGTTGGGGATATGTGTGTGCGTGTAGTTTGCGGAATCCTGCTGGCTGTCGGCTTGGGCGTATCGGCAGGGGCCGATGGTCCGCCTGTGCCGCGTTATCTGGCTGAAAATGCGACAGCCGCTGTTGTAGAGGTCATTTGCCGGTTCGGCATGACCAATCGTGGCTCTCGCAGCCGAGGCGTCCTGTTGGCCGGCGGGGGCGACAGCCGTCGTTCGGAGGTCATCATCACGACCGGGCATGGTGTGCGCTATTACAATTCGGCCAGCCCGCGCCAATGCTGGATTGTTGATTCCGAAGGGACAGAACACGACATCATCTCGGTTATCCGCCCGACGGGCATGAATTCGTCCTTTGAGGACTGGGCGATTATCCTCACCGCAGATGATTTCGCGCATCCGGAATGGCGTCTGCCGGTGGCCTGGAGTGCGGCTGAGCAAACCAGCCCGCGTCATGTCGCCCTCATCAGCCCGGATCACCTCGCCACGGACTGTCTGCTACGCCAGAGTGACCGCATTGTTGATGGCGGGGAACGTGTCCGCATCCATAATTGCGGGTCGCGGCATGGCCTGTCGGGCGCGCCGCTGATTACGCTCGAAAATGGCCGCCCCGCCGTGGTGGGCGTCAATGCCGGCCGCGTGACAGGCTTTAATGGGGCCTCTATTGCGGTTGTGTTCAATGAGGGGCTTATCTCTTCAACTCTGGAAGGCACATTAAGCAGGGCCAGCACAGGCTTTGAGTAGACGCCGCGCGACGCGGCCTCTATCCCTTCTCCGAACGCAATTGAGAGAACGCCATGTCGCTCCTGATGTTTGTGGCGGGCCTGGCCCTGCAAGAGGCCGCACTTCCCGCTGCGCCTACACGTCCCATGATCGAATGTTCTGAACACTTACACGATGACCGCGCCATACGCCGGTGCCTTGATGACTTGCTGAATGCCGCCGAAGACGGGTTGGATGCCGCGCTGGACAATGCCCGCACCGAAGCGCGCGAGATTGATCTGGATATGCCGGGTCTCGCCAATGCGACCGGGCACCTGGATTCGGCTCACACGGCCTGGATCGCCTATCGCGATGCGGAATGCGCCCGCCGGGCTTCGCTGATGCTGATCGGTGAGGATGGCGAGGCCATTGCGACGGATTGCCAAATCGCGCTGACCCGCGCCCGGACACGGGAGCTGATTGAGCAATGAACGTGATCCTGCACATCGGAAACAAGCGGTTATCCTCCTGGTCGATGCGGCCCTGGCTGGCGCTGAAGCAAGCCGGCGTTGAGTTTGAAGAAAACCTGGTCCCGCTGGATGTTCCTGTAACCCGCGAGCAATTGGCGGAAATCTCACCGGTCGGCACCGTGCCTGTTCTGGAGATCGACGGGCAGAAAATCTGGGACTCATTGGCCATCTGCGAATGGGCGGCTGAGCAATCCCCGTCGCTCTGGCCTAAGGACGCCTCTCTGCGTGCCACGGCCCGCGCCGTGACCGCGACCATGCATTCCGGTTACGCAGCGCTGCGCGCGACCTTGCCGATGGACCTGCAACGGCCCAAAGGCGCAACGGGCATGGGGGTCGCCTGCTGGGCAGATATCGAGGCTGTTGAAAAGCTCTGGTCCGAGGTCAAAACCGGCGAGGGCCCCTATCTATTCGGAGACTGGTCGATTGCCGATGCGTTTTTCACGCCGGTAGCGACACGGTTCGACACCTATCAGGTGCCAATCTCAGAAACCTCACAGGCCTATGTCGACACGCTCCTAAACGATGCGCATTATCAAGACTGGCTGGCCGGAGCGAAGGATGAACCCTTCCCGGCGCTAGGGGACGCATAATGCAATTCATCAAGGACGCCATCCGCACCATTCCGGACTATCCCAAGCCGGGGATTAAGTTCCGCGATGTCACCACCTTGCTCAAGGATGCGCGGGCCTTCCGGGCCGCGATTGACGCCATGGTCCAGCCCTGGGCCGGCGCCAAGATCGACAAGGTCGCCGGCGTGGAGGCACGTGGTTTTATTCTCGGCGGCGCGGTTGCGCACCAGCTCTCGGTCGGTTTCACGCCGGTGCGCAAGAAGGGCAAGCTGCCTTCGCGCACGCTGGAGGAAAGCTATGAGCTGGAATACGGCACGGATTCCGTGGAAATCCACGCCGATGCCGTTGCCGAGATGGAGCGCGTTCTGCTGGTCGATGATTTGATCGCTACGGGGGGCACGGCCGAAGCCACCGTCAAACTCCTCCGCCGCGCAGGCGCGGAAGTCGTCGGCGCGACTTTCGTGATTGATCTGCCCGATCTGGGCGGCGCCAAACGCCTTGAAGCGCTCGGCGTGCCCTGTGCCAGCCTGGTGAGTTTCGAGGGGGATTAACCCCCGCGCTCCATTAATTCCCGCACATCTTCCACAAACGCTTCGAGTGAGGGGTGGTGGATGTACATCATGTGCCCGGATTCATAATAGCCGAAGGTCACACGGTCCTGATCAAAGCCCGGCTGGTTGAACATCAACTCGGCTGAGAAAAACGGTGTAGCCAGATCATAATAGCCTTGCGCCACCAGCACTTCGAGATCCGAGTTCTGGCGCATCGCCGTCGCCACCCAGGGCGCGACATTGATATAGGCATTGCCCTGACCATGATCGCGGTTCCAGCCACTAAAGGTTGGCCCGTCGATCACCGAATATTCGTCGGTAATATCAACGCCCAGCGTATCGGTGAAATAGTGCAGCATGGCGGCTGTATACCCGCCATCAATGCCATAGGCGGACGGATCATATTCCGGACCTTCGCTGACCGCATCGGCCTCCGCGCCGGTAAAGCGGCTGTCCAGACGCCCGACTGACAGACCATCGTCGCGCAACAGCTCGCGCATGAAGCGGCCCAGCGTCACCCGCAGATTGGCGCGCATCAGATAATCTTCAGACAAGCCGATATAGCTGGAGAGCTCTGCGGCGACGGCGCGTTGCTCGTCCTCAGACAGCCGCGCCCCGCGTAGAAGGGCGGGCATATAGGTGTCATAGGCAAAATCGCGCGCATCATTCAGGAAAGTTTCCAGATCGCCATTCCAGGCGGATTGATCCACGCGCTCATGATACCAGGCGGTGGCGGCAAAGCCGGGCATCAGGCCGACAAAGCCGACATCATTGCCATCGGACGTATCATCAAAGCGGAAATCCAGAACGGTGGAGATCAGGCCCACACCATTAAAGGACACATCCGTCCAACCGCCCTGCATTTCGTTCAAGAGCGCCGCGATCCGCGTCGTGCCATAACTTTCGCCCAACAGATATTTCGGCGAATTCCAGCGGCGGTTCTCGGTCAACCAGCGGCGGATAAATGCGCCCAGCACGCGGGCATCCTCGCGAATACCCCAGAACCGGTCGCCATCCTCTTCACCCAGCGGCCGGCTCCAGCCAGTCCCGACCGGATCGACAAACACCAGATCGGCCTGGTCGATGATCGAAAACTCGTTCTCGATGATGGAATAGGGGGCCGCGCCGTCATCCAGCGCATCGGACGGCAAATCAACCCGATAGGGGCCGAAAACGCCCATATGCAGCCACAGGCTGGCCGAGCCGGGCCCGCCGTTGAAGATAAAGGCGACCGGTCGGCTTTCCTGATCCGCAACGCCCTGACGGATATAAGCCGTTGAGAAGATGGAGGCATAAGGCTCGCCATCATCGCCGGCCATGAAGGTTTCGCTGGCCACGACCGAATAGCGCACGCGCTGACCATTCGCCGTGATCTGGCCTTCGCTTTCATAGATGCGGCTGCCATCCTCGCGCAGATTTTCCGGCGCATCCTGTGCGGCCGCAGTGCAAGCGCCCATCGCAATCGCGGTAAAAATGGCAATCCAGCGTTTCATAAAAGCCCTCCCAGACCTGTTGCGCGCGAAGATAAAGCCTTCCCGCAAAGGTGCAAATGACGATATGTCAAAGCCATGAACTATCGCCACGCCTTTCATGCCGGAAACTTCGCCGATGTGTTGAAACACGCCGTTCTGGCGCAGTGCTTTGCCCATCTGAAAAAGAAGGACAAAGCCTTCCGCTATATCGACACCCATGCCGGGATCGGCGCGTATGATCTGACTTCTGAAGAGGCCCTGCGCAATCCGGAATGGGAGGGCGGCATCGCCAGGGTGATCGCCGCTGACAAACCGGCGCCTGTGGCCGAGGCTTTGACGCCTTTGCTGGACGTCGTCGCCGCTATGAACCCGGACGGTCTGAAAGCCTATCCGGGATCTCCGGAACTCGCCGCGCGTCTATTGCGGGGTCAGGACCGCATCCAGCTTTGCGAGCTTCACCCGGCCGACGCGAAGACGCTGGATAAACGCTATGTGCGTGATGCCCGTGTAAAGGTCGAAGCGCGCGATGGCTATAAAGCGCTGAAAAGCGTGGTTCCCCCGCGTGAAAAACGCGGCGTGGTGTTGATTGATCCACCCTTCGAGCATCGCGATGAGATGGCGCATATGGCCGAAGCGGTCCGTAGCGCGCTGCCGAAATGGCCGACGGGCACGTGGATTTTCTGGCGGCCTCTAAAAGACCTCTGGGCGTCCGAACGCTTTGATGTCGGCCTGGCGGAGTGGTTGTTCGAAGAAGAGCTCGCCACACCGGAAAAACTCCTCCGCGCTGATCTCTGGATCCGTGATCTCGAAAGCGAGGGCAAGCTGGCTGGCGCGGGCGTGGTCGTCATCAACCCGCCCTATACACTGGAAAAACAACTCCTGGCACTTTTACCCTGGCTCGCCGAGACGCTGGCGCAAGGCGAGGGCGCAGGCTGGCGGCTGGATGGCTGCGCAACGGATGAGAGCCTGTCTGTGGAGGAGTTTTAGTACTCTTCCTCCTCCCAGAAGGGATACCAGGGGGGAAGATCGCTGGATGGTTTCAGCGGAAACTCCGGCGGACGTTTTTCGAGAAAACTCATGACGCCTTCGGCGGCATCCGGGCTCATGCCCGCATGAAGAATAGCTTTGGATTCAATACGATGGGCGTCCATGGGCGTATGCGGGCCTAGCATCCGCCAGGCCATCTGGCGCATCACCGCGACCGAGACTGGCGCCGTTGTGGCGGCCAATTCCTCTGCATAGGCATTTGCGGCCTCCAGCAGCGCGTCCGGTGTCTCATAGAGCGCTTTGACCAGCCCGGCCTGATGCGCCTCTTCGGTGCGGAAAGTCCTCCCTGACATGGCCCAGTCCATCGCGGTAGACACGCCGACCACGCGCGGCAGGAACCAGCTGGCCGCGCCATCCCAGGCAATACCCCGCCGCGAGAAGGGATAGGCCATTTTCGCGCCGGTCACGGCAATACGCACATCCATGGGCAGGATCATCGTTGCGCCAATACCCACAGCCGGGCCGTTAATGGCGGCTATGACCGGTTTAATGGATTGGAAAATCCGCAGATTCATCACCCCGCCGCTGTCGCGCCAGCGTGGGTCGCGATCGTCCAGCTCGCCCTGTTCCTTGGCCTGGCTGACAGCGTTGAATGTCTCGGCACCGGTCGACAGATCCGCGCCTGCGCAAAACGCCCGGCCTGCCCCGGTGAAGATCACGGCGCGCACCGCATCGTCCGCATCGGTTTCATCCAGCGCCGCGCAAACATCATCGCGCATGTCGTGCGTGAAGGCGTTCATGGCTTCGGGACGGTTCAGCGTGATCGTGGCGATGGGCCCGTCGATCTCTAGCGTGATTGTGTCAAACGCCATGGGCGGTTTCTCCGTCATCCGTGCCTTCTCCGAACAGCTCGCCTCGCTCGGTGAGGTAGACCACGCCGAAAGCCGCCAGTCCGGTTAATGTCTGCCCGGCAATCAGGGGCAGCGTGGTATCATTATAAAGCTGGCCGATTGTGGCCCCGATGGCCGCGCCGATGACGCCCGTGCCAAAGCCATAAACCGCCGAAGCCGTGCCCGCGATATGCCCGACCGGCTCCATCGCCAGCGCGTTGAAATTGGCTGCGATGAGGCCCATCAGCATCATCGCCATCGTCAATAAGGTCAGGAAAAGATAGAGGTTATCCAAGCCGATCAGGATGAGGGCGGTATGGCCGGCGCTGATAGTAAAAAACCCGATCAGCGCCCCTTGCGACAGGCGGCGCTGGCCATAACGGATCACCAGCCGCGAGTTGACGAAATTCGTAATTGCCATACAGCCAGCCATGATGGCAAAGGCAATCGTCCAGCTGGTGCCCAGCTGGAAATGTTCGGCCAGCAATTGTTCCGAACTGCCCAGCATCCCGTACAGCCCGCCGAAAAAGAACGCTCCGGACAGCATGTAGCCGACCAGCTGGCGGTGCCGCAGCGTATCCCGGAAAAGGGCCATGGATTGGCCGAAATTCAATTCGCGCCGGTATTCCTCCGGCAATGTCTCCGGCAGCTTGTAAGCCAGCCAGAGCGCCAGCGCGCCAGCGGCAATCAGCAGGAACCAGAATATGCCCCGCCAGGGCACGATGAATAACATCAACTGGCCCAGGCTCGGCGCGATCACCGGCACAGCCATGAACACCATCATCGCCACGGATACCACCTGCGCCATGCGCCGTCCGGAGGTGAGATCGCGCGCCACCGCTGTGCCCACCACCCGCGCCGCGGCGATCGTCATGCCTTGTAGAAAACGCCCTGCGAGCAGGCTTTCAAACGACCAGGCGAGCGAGCAGATCGCGGTGGCGGCGATATAAAGGATCAGCGCGCCGAGAATGACCGGCTTGCGGCCCCAGGCGTCCGATAGGGGTCCGTAAATCAGTTGGGCAAAGCCGAACCCGACCAGAAAAGCGGTCACCACATATTGCCGGTGGTTTTCTTCGGCCAGCTCCAGATCCGTCGCGATCTGGGGCAGGGCCGGCAGCATCATATCAATGGAAAGCGCGACAATGCCGGTCGACATGACCAGCAAAAACACCAGCTCCCAGAATGACATGAGCTGGCGTTCGCCAGCAAAATGCTTGTCCCGCATCGCGTCCTCTTCCCGGGCGCGACGGTGCTGCGATCACCGGCAATTGGCAAGTTGCGAATGCATATTCAACGAACAATAAAAAGTAGTATTTTGGAGTGAGCGCAGAGGGTCCGCCAGCTTGGTTCGAGGTGCCGGGTTTCGCTAGACGTTAAACTTGAACAACATGACATCGCCATCCTGGACGATATAGTCCTTGCCTTCCTGGCGTAGCTTTCCGGCTTCGCGCGCCGGGCCTTCTCCGCCGAGGGAGACATAGTCCTCATAGGCAATCGTCTCTGCGCGGATGAAGCCGCGTTCGAAATCACCATGGATGACGCCGGCCGCTTTCGGGGCGGACCAGCCTTGCTGGATCGTCCAGGCGCGGGATTCCTTCGGGCCAGCGGTGAAATAGGTCTGCAAGCCCAAGAGCTCGTAACCGGTGCGGATCAGGCGGTCGAGGCCGGCTTCTTCCAGGCCAAGTGTTTCGAGATATTCATCCCGCTCTTCATCTTCCAGCAGCGCCAGCTCGCTCTCAATCTTGGCAGAAATGACCACAGCCTCGGCACCTTCTTCCCTGGCGCGGTCAATCACGCGCTGGGAATAATCATTGCCATCGCCCGCGCTATCTTCATCCACATTGGCGATGAAGAGAACCGGCTTGGAGGTGAGAAGCTGGAGCTTCTTCCATTCTTTCTCGTCCTCTTTGTCGATCTCGGCGAAGCGGGCCGGTTTGCCATCCTGCAGCTGCTCCAGCGCGATATCGACGAGTTTCAGAGCAGCCTTGGCGTCCTTATCGCCCGTCTTGGCCTTCTTCTCGAGGTTCGAGCGGCGCTTTTCCAGGCTTTCCAGATCCGCCAGCATCAGCTCGGTCTCTACCGTCTCCAGATCGGCCAGCGGATCGATCCGCCCATCGACATGAGTGATGTCATCATCTTCAAAACAGCGCAGTACATAGGCGATGGCATCGGTTTCGCGGATATTCGCCAGAAACTGATTGCCCAGCCCTTCACCCTTGGACGCGCCTGCGACGAGACCGGCAATATCCACGAAATTCATGCGCGCCGGGATGACTTCCTTGGATTGGGCGATCGCGGCAATCTTCGCCAGACGCGGTTCGGGCACAGCGACATCGCCGACATTTGGTTCAATGGTGCAGAAGGGATAATTCGCCGCCTGCGCCGCAGCAGTTTGAGTTAGCGCATTAAAGAGCGTCGACTTGCCCACATTCGGCAGGCCTACAATGCCGCATTTGAAACCCATGGATCTTTTCCGTTCAAAATTGTCGCGCGGGCGTAAACGGGTTAGGCGTCCGCATCAAGCCTTCAGCGCGGATGGAATGTCGGTCGCGGCAAAATCCGTACCCTTAAAGAGCAGCGGTTCACCGGTTTCCTTCGCCAGCGCATAGGCAAAACAATCCCCGAAATTCAGCTGGGCCGGATGGCCCATGCCTTTGCCGTAAACCCGGAAAGCTTGCCGTGCTGTTTTCGCCATGGAGACGCTGACCGGGACGATATCAATTCCCGCCGCATCGATGAAATCGTCCAGAACGTGAGACGCCAACGCACTGTTTTTACTATCGACGCGCAAACTGACTTCCAGCCAGTTGGCGGCGGAAAGGCGGACTTGATCTGCATTTTCTATCGCTGAACGGAAATTCCCGGCTTCGCGTTCGCCAAACAGAACTGCCAGAATGGCCGAAGAATCGATGATCATTCCGGCAGGCCGTCTTCGCCATACAGAAAATCATGGTCTGCAGATGTCAGGCCCGCAAACTCATCACGCGGAAAACGCCGGAGGATCTCGCGAATCTTCTCGGCCTTCGCCTTCTTGTTCGCCTCACGTTCACGCCGGGCGATTTCAGCCTCCAGTGCCGCACGCACGGCTTCGGTGATGTTCTGCCCGCTCAACTCGGCCAGTTTTCGCGCCAACCGGTCGGTTTCCGGATCCTTGATGCTCAAAGTCATGAGGCAACCTATACACCTCAGTGGGCAACCTGGGAAGAAAATTCGGAACTAGCTGTCGGTTTCGTCCTTGCCCGGCGCGGGCGCGAGATGCGTCACGCGGGTCTGGAAAGCGTCATAATCCTCGTTGGCCAGCAGGGGAACAGAGCGTGCGATCGCGTCCATCAGATCGCCTGCCCAGCCCTGATCTGCCTTGGGAATGTCTGACAAGACATAGCCGGTGACCCGGTTTTTATCGCCGGGATGTCCAATGCCGATGCGCCCGCGGCGAAACTCGCCATCGATATGGGCTTTGATGGAGCGCAACCCATTATTCCCGGCATGGCCTCCGCCGGTTTTCAGACGGAATTTGCCGGGTGCCAGATCCAGCTCGTCATGGAAGACCACGATCTTGTCGGCGGGAATGTTGAAATAGCGCGCCGCTTCGCCCACGGCGCGGCCGCTTTCATTGTAATACGTGCCGGGTTTGAGCAGCAGAACTTTCTGCGGGGCTTTATCCGTGTCGATCGTGCCGCCACAGGCTGCGCCCTGAAAGCGCGCCTTCCATGGGCCCAGCGACCAGCGATCGGCAATCTCATCCAGCGTGAGAAAGCCGATATTATGCCGGTTCTTCTTATATTTCGCGTCCGGATTTCCCAGACCGACGATCAATAGCATGGCTGGCCCCTTTTAGGTTGGGGCTGAAAGAGTCCTAGTCGTTGGACTCTTCGCCTTCGGCCTCACCGTCTTCGCCCTCAGAGGCCTCGGTGGCTTCGCCGTCTTCGCCCTCTTCGCCTTCGACGTCATCTTCTTCGTCTTCGACAGCGGCGCGTGCGCCGGCCACGGTGGCGATGGTGAAGTCGCGATCATCGATCGTCGGCTTGATGCCTTCCGGCAGGGTGACGTCGGAAATGTGAACGGAATCACCAATCTCCAGACCGGAGATATCGACCTCAATCGATTCCGGAATGGAGCCTGCCGGGCAGGACAGCTCGACAGAGTGACGCACCACGTTCAGGGCACCCCCGCGCTTGAGACCTGGCGACTTGTCTTCGCCCAGGAAGACCACCGAAACCTCAACGTCGATGACGGAGTCGGCGTCAACACGGAACAGATCGACATGCAGCGGGAAATCCGTCACCGGATCGAACTGAACGTCTTTCGGGATCACAGATTGCTTTTCGCCATCATGCTCGAGCGTGACCATGTTCGACAGGAATTTGCCGGAATGGATCGCTTTGCGCAGCACGTTTTCACGGATCGCGATGGAAACGGGGCCAAGCTTGCCGCCATAAAGCGTGCCGGGCACGAAACCTTCGCGGCGCGCAGCGCGAGCCGGACCGGTGCCGGTATTGTCGCGAACGGAAACGGGAAGAACGATGTCGCTCATCGGTCTGATCCTTAAAACAAGAAAGGCCGCGTCGATGCGGCCAATCGGGGCCGTGCCCCAAGCCAGTTGAATTCGAGCGGCGGCATATAGCCGATCAGTTAAGGGCGCGCAACCGCCAGAGGCGAGGATTCACAGCGGTGCAATCGGTCAATCAAACAGTTTGGAGACCGACTCTTCATTGGCGATCCGGCGGATCGCTTCGCCGAGGAGCGGCGCAATCGAGATTTGCCGGATTTTCTTGGCTTTCAAAGCGTCTTCACTGACCGCAATGGAATCGGTGATGACGATTTCGGACAATTCGGAGGTTTCGATGCGCTCGACCGCTTTGCCCGACAGAACACCGTGGGTGACATAGGCAGCAACACTGGTCGCGCCATGTTCTTTCAGCTTTGCCGCCGCATTGCACAGCGTGCCGCCCGAATCGCAGATATCGTCAAAGATAATGCAATCGCGGCCGTCGACCTCGCCGATGATGTTCATTACTTCTGACTGGCCCGGCTTGGGCCGGCGTTTATCGACGATGGCAATGTCTGCACCGATGCGGCTCGCCAGCGCGCGGGCGCGCACCACACCGCCCACATCCGGTGAGACAATCATCAGTTTCGACGTGTCGTAATTGCGCGTCAGATCGTCTTCGAACACCGGTGTAACGAACAGATTATCCGTCGGGATGTCGAAAAAGCCCTGGATCTGCCCGGCATGGAGATCCAGCGTTAAAACGCGATCCGCGCCGGCTTCAGAAATCAAATTGGCCACCAGCTTGGCCGTAATGGGCGTCCGGCCACCGGTTTTGCGGTCCTGCCGCGCATAACCGAAATACGGGATAACCGCAGTGATCCGCTTGGCACTCGCACGTTTCAGCGCGTCGATGCAGATCAACAGCTCCATGATGTAGTCATTCGCCGGTTTTGACGTCGACTGGATCAGAAAAATGTCTTCGCCACGGATATTCTCGGCAATGCGGACGAAAATTTCGCCATCAGCAAACCGTTCGATATGACAATCTGTCAGGGGGGCGTCGATATAATCGCCGATTGATTGGGCCAGAGGCTCGTTCGATGTTCCCGAAACGAGTTTCAGAGGGGTCCGTCCCGCCATCGGTCCGCCTTATGTTTGCCGCGCCTGCGCGAGGCCATACCAAAGCTACGGCGATTCTTGAACCGCAAAATCATCCGTTGGCGGTAAATCCCGGCGGTTTTGGCAGGCCGGGTGTGGATAAGGTCACGACCTGGAACAATTCACCCATCTGATCCGGCTCTATCAGGCGCATCAGCTGGCGCGCGATGCGGCCTTTTTGATCGGGCTTGGCTTGCAGCAGGGTCGCCGCCCGCATCTCGATGCCAAGCGCTTTCAGGAAAGTGCCTTGCGAGACCGGTCCTGAGGCTTCAAGGCCCGCCGTGCCGGCGAAATGCGTCAGCTGTTCAAAATCCACCCGTGCGGTGAGATCGGCCGTGCCGGGCGCGTCCAGCGGATCGGTCTTTTGATGCTGGCGGATCGCCTGAAACGTATCACCGGGCTCGCTACTCGCAGGGCCATAATCGATAAACAGGGCACGGCCGGGCTGATCCGCAAAGCGGTTGGCCAGAGCCTCCACCACTTGCTGGTCACCCGGCCGGAACTCTACCAGCGTGCCATCAGGCAGATCACGAAGGCGCTGCGGGATCAGATCCGCTTCAACGCCAAGTGCGGGCCCCATGACGAACTGGAAGCCGCCGTCCTCATTGAGGCCTACCAGCCGCTCATTCCAGCGGTCGCCCTGCTTGACGGCCTGACGCACCGGCAGACAGTCGAGGAATTCATTACCCAGGATGATGGCCGGGCCAGCGGGCACGTTTTCAATCCGGTTTACCCAGCTGGCTTGCACGCCCATCGGCGTCAGCGTCTGGCCCTGGACCATTTTCAGCGCCGCGCTGGCTTCTATCAGCGTAATCTGCGCGGCCTCGAGAAACCCCGGAATGGCGCGGCCGGCGCGGACAATATCCGACATCATCTGCCCGGTGCCGGGACCCAGCTCAACGAGCTGAAAGGATTTGGGTTGGCCCATATCCATCCAGACTTGCGCGCTCCAAAGCCCGATCAGCTCGCCAAACATCTGGCTGATCGCTGGCGCGGTGATGAAATCCTCGCCCGCCCCGATCGGGTTTTTGGTGGCGTAATAGCCCTCCATCGGATCAAACATCGCCTCGGTCATAAAAGCGGCGATGGAGATCGGCCCGCCATTGCGGATCCGTTCGGCAATCTTGTCGGCAATCGGCATGGGCTTATGCGTCAGCAGCCTTGGTCGGGGCAGGGGCTGGATCATTCTTCAGCGCGCGATGGATTAGCCAACCACCCGCGATAATCATCGGCAAGGACAGCAGCATGCCCATGGTGATATAGCCGCGCAGGGCTTCGGGCATGTGCGAATCCGGCTCACGCACCGTTTCCATCAAAGCGCGCGAGACACCGTAGATGAACAGGAAGAGGCCGGTGTTCAGGCCGGGCCGTGCCAGCGAGCGGAACTGCCAGGTGGCGATATTCACCACGACGAAAATCAAAACGCCCTCCAGCGCTGCCTGATAAAGCTGGCTGGGATGGCGCAGGGCACACAGAGGATCATTCGCAAACCGCATCGCCCAGGGCACATCCGAAACACGTCCCCAGAGCTCGCCATTGATGAAGTTTGCCATCCGGCCAAAGAAGAGCCCGATGGGGGCGACGACCGCCGCAGCATCTGCGATCTGCCAGAGATCGAGTTTTCGGGCGCGGGCGGTGAAAAACAGCGCAATGGCCACACCGATCAGCCCGCCATGAAAGGCCATGCCGCCTTCGGTAATGCCGGTGATTACCCAGAGCGGGCGCTCCCAGATCGCGTCGGTCTGGTAAAACAGCACATAGCCCAGACGCCCGCCGCCAATGACGCCAATGGTCGCCCACAAAAGCAGATCATCGACGTCTTCCACGGTAAACGGAGAGCCTTTCGGCTTGGCGCCTTTCGGCACCCAGAGGCGCGGACGGCGCGCCAGTGCCACCACATATCGCCAGCCCAGCAATAGCCCGGCGATATACGCCATTGCATACCAGCGGACGTCGAAGCTCCACCCCTCACGGATGATATCCAGCGGGATGGAGAAGATCACCTCGTCCAGCAGCTGGAAAGTCGATTGACATGCTCCGATCATGAAATGTCCTGCGCTGGCCTGCCACATTGCAAAGGAGGTTCTGAAATCGCATATACCGGGCCGTATGGAAAGAAGGCCACAACATGCAAACCCGTAATCCGCTGCTGAATGACATCGCTGATCTGATGACCGACGCCTTTTCGGCGGCTCAGGCTGCCGGTGAAGAAGCCCAGACCGTCTTCCGCGCTCAGGCTGATAAAGCGGTCTCGCGCATGGATATGGTCAGTCGCGAAGAGTTTGAGGCCGTTAAAGCGACGGCCCAGGCCGCTCGCGATGAAGCCGATGCCTTGAAAACCCGCCTTGAAGCCTTGGAAAAGGCGATGACCCAGCCCGCCAAAAAAGCTCCAGTGCACAAAACTGCGACCCGCAAGGCGGCTGCGGCGAAAGCCAGTCCCGCCAAGTCCAGCGCAGCAAAGAAACCGGCCCGGAAATCCACAGCCAAGTCCAGTGGAACAACGGCGAAGCGCCAGTAATCCACGGCTCCCCGCTTCTGCGGGGATTGCAAGGCTTTCAAAACACACAATAGGCTTGCCTCAGGTGCCGGGCGATTCGAATACATCGCGGCGCTCACAGGAATTGCGGAGCCATCCGCGCAAAAAGAGTATCAGCGCATGGAATTAGCGACTGAAGATCACGTCATCGAAACCGATCCGCTTGACGCTGTTGAGCAGGCGGTGATCGCCGAACAGCTGCCGTATGAGCGCGACGAGATGGGGGAGTTGCATCTCTCGGCGCCGGGGGCCTGGCGCGATCATCAGATTTGGTTCGCCTGGCGGCCCGATCATGAAGCCATCCATATCTGCGCCAGCCTCGAGCTGAAAACGCCGAAGGCGCGCTTCCGCGAGGTTTGCGAACTGACCGCCCGGCTGAATGAAAAGCTCTGGTACGGGCATTTCGATGTCTGGGAAGAAGATGGCGGCGTGGTCTGGCGTCATGGCGTGCCCTTGCCGCCGGGTGAAACGCTTTCAGCGGCTCAGGCCGGCATGTTGATCGCCGCCGCCCGTGAGGCAGGCGAACGCTTCTATCCCGCCTTCCAGTTCCTCGTCTGGGGCGGGAAGACGGTTGAAGAAGCGGCGCAATCGGCGATGTTCGAAACCATCGGCGAGGCGTAAGCGCTTGACGCTGGATGGCCGCATAGCCCTCATTGGCGCGGGACGTATGGGAACCGCCATGGCGGCGGGCTGGCTGCGTGGGCGGAAAGGCTTGCCAGCCGACCAGTTGCTGGTTGTTGATCCCTCGCCGTCTGATGAGGCCGCGGCTTTCTTAAAGGAGAAGGGTCTCAAGCGCGTCGATGAGATCGGCCCGCGCATGGCGAGCGACATCTCCCTTGCCGTGCTGGCGGTAAAACCGCAGGTCTTCCCGGAAGCGGCCGCATCGCTCTCAACCGTCCTGAGTGAAGACTGCGCCATTGTCTCGGTGATGGCCGGAGTGACCATCCGCACCATGGAAGAGGCGCTGGGCGAACGCCCGGTCATCCGCGCCATGCCAAACACGCCCGCTGCGATCGGGCAGGGCATCATTGTCGCCAACGCCAATGCCGCCGGTGAGGCCTGGACCGGCACCGCTGAAAAACTGCTCAAAGTGGGCGGCAGCGTGGAATGGGTTGGCGATGAACGCATGCTGGATGCGGTCACTGCGGTTTCGGGATCCGGCCCCGCCTACTTCTTCCTGCTGGCTGAAGCGCTGGCGGGCGCCGGCGAGGCAGAAGGCCTGCCGCGCGAACTGGCCGAGAAACTGGCGATGGAAACCCTGATCGGGGCCGGAGCCCTGTTGAAGGCGTCCGGCCTGACCCCGCAGGAGCTCCGCCGGCAGGTCACGTCTCCGGGCGGCACCACACAGGCGGCACTGGATGTGATGATGGGCGGCAGTGCGCTGCCGGAACTCATGCGCCGGGCGGTCAATGCCGCAGAACGCCGGGCGCGTCAGCTCAGCGATCCGAACCGGGGCTAACCCCCTTTCGACACATCCCGCCCGCGGCGCATCAGGTGCTCGCCGCCATCGACCAGGATGGTTTCCCCGGTCATGGCCGGGCTGGCGAGGATGAAGCGCACGGCGCGGACAATGTCTTCGGGCGTGGAGCCGCCCTGCATGGGATTGTCGACATGCAGCCGGTGGAATTCCGCCTCGCTCATCTCCGGAGCAGGCAGGGTGAGGCCTGGAGAGATTCCAACAACGCGCAGGCGCGGGGCGAATTGCATCGCCATGGTTTCGGTCGCGGTGGCCAGTCCGGATTTGGCGAGCGTGTAGCTGAAATGATCCGGGTTTAGATTAGAGAGCTTCTGATCCAGTAGATTGATAACGCAGCCGGAATTGCGCTGTGTATGGCTTTCCGCCACGACAGAGGCAAGGAGCGCCGGGGCGATCAGATTGATAGTGAGGATGCGCTGCATCTCACCGGCATCGAGCGCATCGGCACTGTCATAATCAAACACCGAGGCGGAGTTCACCAGTACATCAATAGGCCCCAACCCGCGCACCAGCGTGGCCAGCGTATCGACGTCTGACAGATCAAACTGCACGGCTTCCGCTTCACCACCGGCTGCGCGAATCCGGTCTACTGTTTCGCCCGCTTCATCGGCGGACCGATTGAAGTGAACCCAGACTTTCAGCCCGTCTTCGGCGAGCGCCTTGGCGATGGCTGCGCCCAGACGCTTGCCAGCACCGGTAACCAGCGCGATTTTATACCCCATGAAAGCCTCCCGGCCCGAACGTCCCCCCACTGTCGCGGAAGATACCGCAGCGCCCCCGGAAGAGGGCACCACAGGCCTGTCCGGACCGGAGGTGATTGCATCTTACGTCAAGCGGCTGCCAGCGAAACCCGGCGTCTACCGCATGTATGGCGAAGATGGCGGCATTCTTTATGTCGGCAAGGCCAAGAACCTGAAAAACCGGGTGACGAGCTATGCCAAGGGGGGCGGGCATAACAATCGCATCGCGATGATGATCGCGCTGACGCGCTCGATGGAATTCGTGGTTACAGAGACCGAAACCGAAGCGCTCTTGCTTGAAGCCAATCTCATCAAGCGTTTAAAGCCGCGCTATAATGTGCTGCTGCGGGATGACAAATCCTTCCCTTACATCCTGATCCGCACCGACCATGATGCACCGCAAATCCGCAAGCATCGCGGCGCGCGCAAAGTGAAGGGCATGTATTTTGGCCCCTTTGCCAGCGCGGGCGCGGTGAATGCCACATTGAACACACTGCAAAAGGCTTTCCTGTTACGCACCTGTACCGACAGCGTCTATGAGGGCCGCACGCGCCCTTGCATGCTTTTCCAGATCAAGCGCTGCGCCGGGCCGTGCGTCGACCTGGTCTCGAAAGACGATTATCAGGAACTCGTCGATGAAGCCGAAGCCTTCCTGCGGGGCCGCTCCAATGCGCTGCGCGAGGAACTAAGCCAGAAAATGGCGGAAGCCTCCGAGGCGCTGGACTTTGAAGGCGCGGCCAGGCTGAGAGACCGCATTCGCGCTATTGCCGCCGTCACAACCGATCAGGGCATCAACCCGGATGGCGTCGAAGAAGCCGACATTGTGGCGCTGGCTCAGGAAGGCGGGAAGTCCTGTGTGCAGGTCTTTTTCTACCGGGCGGGCCAGAACTGGGGCAATCAAAGCTTCTTCCCGCGCCATGAGACGGATGCCGAACCGGCAGAAATTCTCGCGGCTTTCCTGGCGCAATTCTATGATGACCGGCCCGCACCGGCGCTGATCTTGACCTCGCACTCAATTGAAGAAGCCGAACTGATCGGCGAGGCGCTGACCCTGCGTGCCAGCCGGAAGGTCACGGTCACCGCCCCGCAGCGCGGTGAAAAGCGTAAGCTGGTGCAGCGCACGGCATCAAATGCCCGCGAAGCTCTGGGCCGCCGCCTGTCGGAAAGCGCCACACAGGCCAAGCTTCTGTCGGGCGTCGCAAAGGTCTTCAAGCTGGAAGAACCACCGCAGCGGATCGAGGTTTATGACAACTCCCACATTCAGGGGTCAAACGCGTTGGGCGCGATGATTGTCGCCGGACCGGAAGGTTTCTCCAAAACCCATTACCGCCGCTTCAACATGAAGGGCGATGATGCCGCCACCAATGACGACTTTGCCATGATGGCGGCCATGCTGCGCCGGCGTTTCTCGC
This sequence comes from Hyphobacterium sp., assembly GCF_965228115.1. Classification (GTDB taxonomy): domain Bacteria; phylum Pseudomonadota; class Alphaproteobacteria; order Caulobacterales; family Maricaulaceae; genus Hyphobacterium. The sequence goes on from NZ_OZ245794.1 coordinate 2,592,727, forward strand.
GGCTTTTGAAAGAACGCGAGGAGGGCGCTCCGGTACCTGATCTGGTGTTGATCGATGGCGGCAAGGGCCAACTGTCGTCTGCGCTGGACGTGATGGAAGAACTCGGCATCACCGACATTCCCATCGCAGCCATCGCCAAAGGCCCGGAACGCGATGCGGGGCGGGAAGCTTTTTACGTGCCCGGTCGCGCGCCTTTCAAACTGCCGATGAATGATCCGGTGCTGTATTATCTTCAGCGCCTTCGCGATGAAGCGCATCGTTTTGCTATTGGCGGCCACCGCGCCAAGCGGCAGAAAGCGATGCGGGAAAACCCGCTCGATTCCATTCCCGGGATTGGTCCCTCGCGCAAGAAAGCCTTGCTGGCTCATTTCGGCTCTGCCAAGGCGGTAGAGCGCGCCGCGCTGGCGGATCTTGAGGGCGTGGAGGGCGTGTCCGCGGCCATGGCCAAACGCATTCATGACTGGTTTCAGCAATGATGTTTAACCTGCCAAATATCCTCTCTCTCTTCCGCCTGATCGCCGGGCCGATTGGCGCGTTAATGCTGTGGGCGGCTTTTATGTCCGACACGAATGAAGAAGCGACCCGCTGGTGGAGCTATGCGCTCGCCTTTTTTATAGCCGGGGGTGTTTCGGATTTTCTGGATGGCTGGCTGGCGCGCCGGATGAACCAGGTTTCGGCTTTTGGCGCGATCATTGATCCTATCGCCGACAAGGTCTTCGTTGCCAGCTTCCTGATTGCGATGGGAATCTGGACGGGTCTGGCGCTCGCGAGCTACGCCATCGCCGCGATAATTGCGCGGGACGTTGTGATCACCTTTGTGCGGTTTTCCCGTCTTGGACGAGAAGACGTGCCGCTGCCGGTCTCCTTTGCCGCCAAGTTCAAGACGGCGTTCGAAATGGGCGCGATTGGCTGGTATTTCGCCTTGGCCATCCTGCCGGGCGGGAATCAGCCCTGGGCGCTGGAGGTCTGGCTGTGGATGCTGTGGCTGGCTGCAGCATTGAGCCTCTATACCGGGCTCACCTATCTTTGGGGCATCCGCAAGACTTCGTCGGGATAAGTGATCTGCCGCATCTGTGCTAAGCGGCTAAGACAGCGCCGCATCCAACGGCGAGGAAGACCATGACCGATCCGTCCGAAACCCACATTCTGGTCGTCGATGATGACGACCGCATCCGCGATCTGCTGAAGCGTTTCCTGGAACAGCGCAGCTTTCGCGTTTCTGTCGCGGAAGATGCCGCGAAAGCGCAGGGCAAGATGCGGTCGATGGAGTTCGATCTGATTGTGCTGGATGTGATGATGCCGGGCATGGACGGGTTCGAACTGACCCAGGCGGTCCGTGAAACTCGCGAAACGCCCATCCTTTTGCTGACCGCGCGCGGCGAGGCCGAGGACCGCATCAAAGGGCTGTCGCTGGGCGCCGATGATTATCTCGCCAAACCGTTCGAGCCGGAAGAGCTGGTCCTGCGGATCAATTCGATCCTGCGCCGTATGCGTCCGTCGGCGACCGAACCCCGCAAAGTGCGGTTTGGCGGGTTCGAATTCGATATTTCCAACGGGGCGCTCAACAACGGGGCGGATCGTGTGCGCCTGACCGGCGGAGAAGAAACCCTGCTCAAAGCCCTCGCCCGGACGGTTGGCGAAACGGTTTCGCGATACGATCTGTCCGAACTCACCGGCGGGGGCGAACGCGCGGTCGATGTCCAGATGACGCGCCTGCGCCGGAAAATCGAGCTTGACCCCCGCCAGCCGGTTTATTTGCAGACCATTCGCGGAGAGGGATATAAGCTGATTGCTGATGCCATCTTCGAGGATTAGGGCGTAAACGCTTGGGGCCATTGAAAAGATATCTGCCGAAAAGCCTGTTTGGCCGATCCCTTCTGATTTTCGTGGTTCCCGTCGCGGTGATGCAGGGGCTGATCGCCTGGGCGTTTTTCGAACAACATTGGGAAACCGTCACGCAGCGCCTGTCAGAAGGTGTGGCCGGTGATGTGGCGATGATGACCGAGCTGTTTGAACAGGGCGGCGAGAATGACCAGGTCTTCGAAGACCTCGCCAATGCGGCTTATCGCAATATGCAGCTCTCGGTCGATTTCCGCGAAGGTGAGCTCTTACCCACCAGCCGGCGGTCGTCCTTTTTCCGGACGCTGGACCGGACCCTGCGGCGCTCCCTCACGGCGTCTCTGGACAATGACATCTGGTTCGATACCACGCGCTATCCCGCCTATGTGGACATTCGTGTTCAGACCGAAACCGGCGTGTTGCGATTTATCGCTGTACGCGAGCGGGTGTTCGCCACGACCGGGCATATCTTCCTGCTCTGGTTGTTTGGCGCAACCGCGCTGTTAAGCCTTGTTTCCGTGATCTTCATCCGTAATCAGGTCAAGCCGATCCGCCGCCTGTCAGAAGCCGCCACCCTGTTTGGCCGCGGTCAGGATGCTGACGGGTTCAAACCGGCCGGCGCGCGTGAAGTGCGCGAGGCGGCTCATGCCTTTATCGATATGCGCCAGCGCATCACCCGCCATCTGGAACAGCGCACCTCGCTGCTGGCGGGGGTCAGCCATGATCTGCGCACGCCTTTGACGCGGCTGAAATTGCAACTGGCGATGATGCCCGGCGGGCAGGAACGCGAGGATGCGCAAAAAGACCTCGCCGAGATGGAACACATGCTGGAGGAATATCTGGCTTTTGCGCGCGGTCAGGTCAGCGAGGAGACCGTCGAAGCCGATATCTCGGCCCTTGTGGAAGAACAGGTGGAAGCCGCCCGCCGGTCTGATCCGGACATTGCGTTGAGCGCCGATCCGGGCATTCACGCCAATGTCCGGCCAGGCGTCTTGAAGCGCGGCATCGGCAATCTGATTGCCAATGCCTGCGCTTATGGTTCGAAATGCGAAGTGTCCGTGCGCAGTGGCCATCGCCGGCTGGAAATCATCGTCGATGATAATGGTCCGGGCATTCCCGCCGCGCAGCGCGAGGAAGCCTTCAAGCCTTTTTCGCGGCTGGATGAGGCCCGCAATATGAACCGCGAAGGGGTGGGGCTGGGCCTGGCGATTGCGCGCGATGTCGCGCGGGGCCATGGCGGCGAGGTGGAACTCGGCGATAGCCCGCTGGGCGGTTTGCGCGCGGTCATGCGATTACCGCTGGCGCAACAGACAGCGGACGGCTGATCACAAGCGATCTTGGTAAAAGTGGGCACCGGTTTTGCGGTTCGGGATCGCGGCGAACAAGAGCGATCCCAGCAAAAGTGTTGAGCGGTTTTGCGGTTCGGGATCGCGGCGAACAAGAGCGATCCCAGCAAATGTGTTGAGCGGTTTTTGCGCTTCGGGATCGCGGTCAGAAAAAAGTGTGCGCTCCCGGGTCGGGTCGCACCATATCTTCCGCTTCAAGGAGGGGTGAGAGTAGCTGCGGCACCGAAAACCGTATGCCAGCCCCTGCGAGGGAGGGTGGAGCCAGCGTGGGCACCGGCACCGCAGCCGGGAGCGCACGAGTGGACCATCGCAAAACCACGCTGAACGCCATCTGACTGCAATCGACTTTGTTTGGCCGCGTGTGCGGCATGAATATGGCAGCTGAATCCCGTACAGTTTTTCGCGCTTCACGCGAGTGCAGCACAGATCATTCGCGATTCAGGCTTTGTCTTGCGGTTAACTTGTGCTTAACTGCGCTATCTGCGCCGGGGGGCTTGATGACGCATAAGGAAATTCAGGAATGAAGACATATATCTTGGCCGCGGCAGCTTTCGGGCTTGCCGCTAGCGGTGCCGCTTTTGCCGATGGCATGGACAATGCGATGGGCAATACGGTGCGCATAATCGTCAATGATGCCGGTCAGGGCTTTGACGTGTTTTTCGAAACCGATGGCAGCTATTCCGACAGCCTCGGCCGGTCCGGCGCCACCTGGGCGTTTGACGAACAGCTCTGTGTTACCCCACCGGCGGAGTCCGGCGGCGACACGACCTGTGGCCCCTGGAATGAAGATCTGGCTGCGGGCGGCAGCTGGGAAACGACCGGCTGGTCCCAGGATGGGTCCAGCATCACGATTTCTATCCTTGAAGGACGCGGCCACGAAGCGCCGACCCCTCCGACGCCTCCGGCTGAATAATCCGCACCACAAAACCTTCGGGGATAATGAGACGGCCGGCCGGAAGGCTGGCCGTTTTCATTTCCGCTTCCGGAGGTCCCCATGAAACGCCCCGAACTGACCCGAATTCACGCCGCGATGGCCCGCAAGGGCTATATAATTTTTTCCAATCCAGCCGGGTTCGATCTTAACATTATCGGCGTCCGTTCAGCCAATCCGCGCGCCAATGCCTTCGATGACTGGCTGACCGTCAGCTACATCGATGCGGCTGATGGCGCCTGGGTTATCCATGCATTTGCGGCAACGACCGATCCGGGCCTGACCCATCTTCAGAACCTCTCCCATCCTGATGGCACCGCCGTGCTGAAAGAGGGGCAATACCGGGGGTCCCACCAGATCGCAACGCACCGCGGTCGCTATCAGGCGCTTTGCCAGGTCCCGGGCTATCAGTTGGCCGTCTACCGCGACGCCAATTATGATGATCAGGTTGACCAGGTTCCCGATCAGATTTTCACCAATGCCACGGGAATAAACCTCCACCGTGCCAGCCGGACCCGGCGCTCTACGACGGTCGATCGCTGGTCAGCGGGGTGTCAGGTGATTGCCGATCCGACGGATTTCGAAATTCTCATGACGCTCGCCCGGCGCGCGAAACACATTTACGGAAATCGCTTTACGTATACGCTTCTGGGTGAAACCGATCTGTGAGCGGCACGTTTGTTGAATACGTGCTAAAAACGATCGGCTCCGGTAAGCGGGGTCAGAAGAAGGGGTTTGCCATGTTTTTGTTAGGCCGCATCGGCTCGGTCAGCGCCACGCTGTTCCTGGCTTTTATTCTGGCAACGGCCATGCTGGTGGCGTTGGGCCTCTATTGGCCGACTATGCTGAATTACATTCTCGACGGGGCTGAACTGGTCGAACAAGGCCTGACCCATACCGGCCTGCCGGATCGTTATAATAATTTCGTGCGCCTCTTCCTGGGCGATGAACAATTGGCCTTTTTGTTCTTCACGATTATCGCCCGGATCATCATCGCCATTATCGGCTCGATATTCACGCGCGCGACCCAGCCGAAATCGATTGTCGACAAAGCCTTTGGCTGAACGAAAAACGCCGCTGTGGTAATCACAGCGGCGCTTCCTATCAAACCGGTTTCGGTCGCTTATGGACGATCGACTTCCGTCAGCGATCCATTGCCATAGGGCGTTTCGATGCTTTCGCAGGTGCCTTCCGGAACATAGGTCCAGGCATTGCCCTGATAATCGACGGTGGACGTGCCTTCGCAGGACGTTCCGGGGCCAGCGGCGCAATCATTCTCACCGGCCAGCGCAATGCCGTAACACTGCTCTGTGGCTTCCTCGACCATGTCATCGACAGCGCCTTCCACAGCATTGGCCATATCAGCCGCCATGTCGGATGCCGTATCCATGGCTGAATCCATCATGTCGCCGGCGTCGTCAGCGGCGGCTTCAACCGCATCACCGGCATCGGCCATGGTATCGCCTGCAGAATCCGCAGCATCATCCATGGCGGCACCGGCCTCTTCCATTGTGCCGGTATCCGCGTCATCGGCGGCTTCTTCAGCCGGCGAGCAGGCGGCGAGTGCAAAAGCGGGCAGAGCCGCCGTTAAAAGTAGTCTGGTACGCATTGGGTTCCCTTCCTCGATTCGCCCTGCTGGCAGGCGAAAAAAGGCAACTTACCATAATTTCATACAAAGGGGAGGGTTTTTTCTAAACCCTGACGCGCGCCGACAGCTGGTCTGCTGCAACGGTTCGAGGGGTCTTGTGAACCGCAGCCATGACGGCTGTGACGCCGGAAAAAGCCTTGACCCGCTCGGCAATGGCCAGCGCCAGCGTTTCGATCAGATCATAATGCTTCAGATCGGCCACCGCCTGGACCGCGTCGGCCACCTCGTCATAGTGCGCGGTTTCACTGATGGAGTCCGTCTGCGGCACGTCCTCAAGCGTCAGCACCAGATCGACCGTGACATCTTGGCGCGCCTTGCGTTCGAAATCATGCACGCCGAGCGAAACCGGCACGCGCAAAGCAGTGATTTCAATATCGATTTGAGCCATTCTTCAGGCTACTCCGGATCACAACACGGCGCAGGGCATAAGCGCGAATGGCTGCGCTTTCAAGCGCCGCGCACCTTGGACGAGGCGGCGAATACGCCTAGTTTCATTTCGAGCAAAACTCGGTGGAGGCCCCCATGGTCGAATTGCGTGTTCCCACGACCGATCCCATCGTCCAGCGCCAGGTCGAGGCGGGGCAGGTGCGTGATGATTTTACGATCGATCAGTGCTGGGACGAATACACCGATGAAGAACATGCCATGTGGCGCAAGCTCTATGATCGGCAGACCGGCATGCTGGGCAATCGCGCTGTCAAGGAATTCTATGACGGGCTGGATGCGCTGGGGCTGGACAATTCGAAAATCCCCGACTTCCGCGAGGTCAATCCAAAGCTGGAAGCCCTAACCGGATGGAAGCTGGTCACCGTGCCCGGCCTTATCCCGGATGAACCCTTCTTTACCCATCTGGCCAATCGGCGATTCCCGGTTGGACGCTTTATCCGCAAGCCGCACGAGATCGATTATCTACAGGAACCGGACATCTTCCACGATGTCTTCGGTCACGCACCGCTGTTGGGCCTGCCGGTCTTTGGCGATTACATGGCCGCCTATGGCCGCGGCGGTTTGCGCGCGCTGAAATTCGATACGCTGGAAAACATTACCCGGCTGTACTGGTATACGGTGGAGTTCGGCCTGATCAAACAGGATGATGCGCTGAAGATTTATGGCGCGGGGATCGTCTCGTCATTTTCCGAAAGCGTATTCTCGCTGGAAGCCCGCTCGCCCAACCGCATCGGGTTCGACATCGAGCGCATCATGCGCGCGCAATATCGCTATGATGATTTCCAGCAGACCTATTTTGTGATCAACAGTTTCGAACAGCTGTTGAACGACACCGCCAATCAGGATTTTGCGCCCATCTATGAGCGCATCAAGGGCCAGGCCGATATCCCGGCCCGCGCCACCGCCGAGGGCGATGACGTCATCCACAAAGGCACGCAGGAATACGCCGATGCCGGCGGCCGCTGGGAAAACGCGCCGCAGGTTTAGGACAGGTACCCTTCTTCTATTTAGGGTTTTGCCGCGGCAGGCCGCGCGCCATAGTGGGCGAAAGCAGGTTTGAGGAGGCGTCAGATGCGCGGTCTGATTTGCGGGATATGGCTGTTGGCAATTGCGAGCGCCGGGGCGCAGCAGGAGACGCCGCCCAATCTGGGTCAGGAAATGCTGGCTTTCGTTCAGGCTGCGAACGCCCATGATGCAGAAACCGCGCTTGAGATCGGGCGGGAGATCCCCGACATTCCCGCATTCCAGTCCCTGCCGGTCATGCCGCGGATGGAGTTTTACAATCGGCTGGCCTGGCTGGAAGCCGCGACGGGGAATGCCGAGGCGGCCTTGCTATTGCTCGATACAATAGAGGCAGAAAGCCCCGATCCCGGCCTGGCTCTGTCGGTGCGTTATGACATCATGTTGATGCTGGACCGGTGGACCGAGGCAAGCGACGCCATGCAGCGCCTGCTGGCGATCAACCGCTTCTATGCCAGTTATTTCTATCCCCCTTCATTTGATCGGCTGCTCGGTCGCTTGTCGCGTCAGGGGGAGCACGAAGAGATCATTGCCCTGACAACCGCCGCCGAGGGGCTTTTTGTCCATGAAGCGCCGGAATGGACCGATGCGGGCCGTCGTTTCCTGCTGGCAATCTCGTTTACCCGGCTTGGCCTGGAGGACCGCGCGGCCGCCCAGCTAAGCGGAATGCGCATCCCCTCCCTGCTGGCCGAAATCCGCTATGACCGCACCTTCAGCTATCTGTGGAACGGGCCGGGATTTGACGAGTGGACAGATGTAAGAGCCGCAACCCAGCTGGAGCTGACCCGGCTGCAGGCTCTGGCTGAAGAAAACCCGCACCATCTTTCGATCATCAATTCACAAATCCGCGCACTCGATGCGCTGGGCAATGAGGATGAGGCTCTACAGCTGGCCGAGGCGACGTTGGAGCGGATCGGTGCAGGCCGCCGCTATCGCGATCAGGAACAGGAGCTGGACTGGCTGCTGCAGGAGCTGGCCGATCTGTACTATGCGGACGCGCGATTTGAGGACGGCGATGCCATGATGGAACGCGCCATCAACCGGCCGCGCACCGAAAGCCAGTTCAACATCAACCAATCGATCAATTATGCCATCGAGCTGTTGTCACGCGGCGAGGATGCACGCGTGCTGGCTTTTGTTGAAAGCCTGCCCGGCCATGAAATGAGCTCGTTTGGAGAATTGTTTACCGTCGCCGTCCGTGCTTGCCTCGCTCACTATGATGGCGAGAGAGATGAATACCGCAGATATCTGACGGAGCTTGAAGAAGGCGCGGAGATCAATCCCGGCGCGCTGGAAAACGCTTTGCATTGCGCCGGTGACGAAGACCGCCTGGCCAGCATTATGCTGGAAAAGCTGAATGACCCGGACCGGCGTCAGGGCGTTCTCGCATTGGCGCAGGAGTATAGCGCGACCGGTGATTTTGCGGCTCCGCCCGAGGTCGAAAGCGAAAGAGCGCGGGAACGCCGTGAACGCCTTGAACGCCTGCTGGCGCGGCCGGAGATCGCGGCCCTGATTGATCAATATGCCCGCCGGGTAAATTTCCATGTCGACCGGCTGATTGATACGGGCGGCTAGCCTCGCCGAAACGACGCCTCCTCTTGACACGGGGGTGGTTGAATTCGATGCCGCCAGCACCAGAGCCAGAGCCATTTGATGATCCAGCTTTGGCGGAATGTCGTAAATCTGTGCACGAACGAGACAGGGTTGAAGGCATGGTGAGCGACACGAAGGCGCCCTCCGACGGGCGAGCCAATACGAGTGATGCGGTCCGTATCATTCTGGTTTTGCTGCTGGTGGTGGCGCAGATCAGCGCCAGCGCGCTGGCCTTTGCGGCCGGCTGGGAAGAGACGCCTGCCAGCCGGTCGAATGCCAATCCGACCCTGATCACACCGGAATCCTACGCCTTTTCGATCTGGGGTCTGATCTTCCTGGGAAGCATATTGTTTGCGCTGTATCAGGCGCTGCCGAAAAACTGGACCAACCCGAATTTGCGGCGCGCCGGATGGCTGGCCGTTCTGGCGTTCAGCGCCAATACCGCCTGGCAGATCTATAATCCGCTTTACGGGTTCCATTGGCCGTCTCTGGCGATCATCCTGACCATCCCGGTCTCGATGATTGTCCTGATCTTTATGCTTTCCCGGCGGGACGATGTCTCTCTGTGGACTCGCGTCTTCGTCTTTCCGCTTTTCCTGTTGGGCGGGTGGGGCACGGCGGCCTCCACAGTGAATGCCGTGATCACGATTGACTGGGAAGGTTGGAATTTTCTGGCCCTGGCGGACCTGCCGCTGGCCTTGAGCGTGCTATCTCTCTCGGTTCTGGTCGCCGCGCTCACGACCTGGCGGTCTGGCGCGATTGATTATGCCGCGGGCGTAGTCTGGGCGCTCGCCGCGATTGCTGTTGCGAATACCGGCGACGACGGAAACCAGACGGTCTATATCGCCGCCATCGGAGCGTCAGTGCTGTTGGGACTGGTCTTGCTGGCCAGCTGGGTCGCGGCGTTCAATCGACGGAAGACTACCGCCTAACCCCGGCGTAGAACGGCGCGTTCCCCACAGGAGGGACGGCCGACTTCCACGGCGACAAGGCCCGGCAGCTGGTCTTCCAACCGGTCGAACAGGAAGGCGCAAATATTTTCCAGCGAGGGCTTGTTGAGCCCCTCCACCTCGTTCAGCAGGCGGTGATCCAGAAGGCCCACCACACCGGCGACGATCTGCTCGATTTTCCAGGTGTCCTTGATCCAGCCCTTGTCATTGGGCTTGCCGGCCAGCGTCACCGATCCGGCAAAGGAATGCCCGTGCATCCGCGAGAACGGATGGTCCTCGGCCTCGTGCTCGAAATAGTGAGCGGCCTCGAAGGTAAATTCCTTCGTGATTTCCAGACGGGTTTCGGTCATGCAGCGTGTCGCGGGTTAGAGCTGAATGGGGTTCATCCACCAAAGCGCCGCGATATACGCAACATAGCCGCCAAAGAAAAGCACCCCGGCCAGACGGCCCACATTGCGGCCGGCGAAGATCCACAGCGCAAGCAGCGCACTCGCGCCCAGCATCACCCAGAAATCAAACGTCATGAACTGGTCCGGGACGGGCAATTCCACACCCGCAGCGCCCGCCGCCAGACCGGCAGCCCCGCCCACGGCAAACACGTTAAACACGTTCGAGCCCAGCACATTGCCGATGGCGAGACCCGCTTCGCGGCGCATCACGGCGACCACCACAGTGGCGAGCTCGGGCAGAGAGGTGCCAATCGCCAGCGCGGTCAGGCCAATGACGGCATCCGACACGCCCAGGATTTCTGCGGCTGCTGTGCCGCCCATGACGATCATGTGCGCACCGAGAGGCAACAGGACGATACCGACCCCCAACAGGACCAGCGTCATGGCTAAGGAGCCTTTGGACGCGGCTTCTTCCAGCTCGGCGACTTCCGCCAGGAGCGGGTCGTCATCCTTTGCGCCCATGGCAGAGAAAGCCAACAGACCGATAAAACCAAAGATCAGCGCAAACAGCACCGCCGCTTCGATGATGTCGATCATCCCGTCGCGGCTGACCACGACCAGCGCCACACCCGCCAGCAAGGCAAACACCGCATTGCGGCGCACGCCGGGCGCTTGGGTTCCGATGACGCCGACTAGTGCCGGCAGGCCCAGCACAAACAACACATTAGCGATGTTCGAGCCGACAATATTCCCCAACGCCAGGCCCGGCGCGCCGGACAGGGCGGCATCCACCGACACCACCAGTTCCGGTGCCGACGTGCCAAAGGCGACAATCGTCAAACCAACGATCAAAGGCGGTATGCTGGCGCGCTTGGCGATCGCGGCTGCACCGCGAATCAGCATGTCCCCGCCGAACAACAGGATCACGATCCCGGCGAGGATGAAGCCGCCAGCGAGCGGCAGGTTTGTTTCCAGTCCGAACATGAAGGCCGCTTGGGGCTGCGTTCAGGGACTAGTCGAGGCGACCGTATTCGATGAGATTCAGGATCGCGAAGGCACAAAAGGCGAGACCAAGAGCGATAAGGGCGTACATGAAATTCTCCGCTAAATCGGTTCAATTCTGGGCGCTTTCTAACCGGGTTTTACGCCCGCCGCTAGGGTGGGACTCTGCGAGCAGGAATCCCGCATGACCAACTGGCGCACCCGCCTGGAACCGCTCTGGCGGCCCTTGATCCAGATGCACTGGCGGCGCACCCGCGGCATGACGCTGGGGGTGAGGGGGCTGGTGGTGCGCGAGGATGGATTTATCCGACTGGTGCGCCACACCTATACGCCCGGCTGGTATCTGCCCGGCGGCGGGGTGGAGCGCGGCGAAACGCTTGAACAGGCGCTGGAAAAGGAATTGCGCGAGGAGGCCGGCATCCGCCCCACCGCCCCGCCAGAGCTCTTCAAAGTCTATTCCAACGAGGCCAACTTTCGCGGCGATCATGTCGCCCTGTTTGTGGTGCGCGCGTTCGAAGAAATCCCGGCAGAGCCCGGCCAGGAAATCGCCGAGATGGGCTGGTTTCCCGCCGACAAACCCGCCCCCGGCATCACCCGCGCCTCTCTGGCTCGCATTGCCGAAGTGCTGTTCGATCATCCAGTCAGTGAGGCGTGGTGAATCTCCAACGGCTTGGGCGCGTCGGTTTTGAACGCTATGGTAGAAAGACCAGCCAGGGGAGATTCAAATGAACAGGACGCTCGTATCAGCAGGGATTGCCAGTTTTGTGACCGCCGCCGCCAGTTTTGGCCACGCGGAAAATGGCTGTCCGGCGACAAGCGATAATCCCAGCTTTCGCGCCACCTTGGAGATTACCGACGCGGTGCAGGAGCACACGCTAGAGCGCGCCAGACGCAACACACAGACGGTGCCGACCTTTACTTTCATTTTGCGCGGCACGCTTCGGGTGAATGGTGGTGACGGCACCGAACGAGTGAATGCCTATATCACTTTTTCGGATTCCAGGCGGCTGGACGCGCCCTTAATCGATCGACAAAACCGGATACGGCTACAGTATCCGATTGGCAGTGTCAGCTATATCTGGGAACTCGTATCGAATACGGATCATGACTACCGCTATGTCTGGTTTGAGTGCGACACCCAGGGCCGCCGAATGGGACGCATTCATATTGGTCCATTTACGCCTTGATAGTCCATACAGGCGCCAATCACCTGGGTCCGTCGGGTTCGCCAGTCCTCGACCCCGATCGGCGAAGCCGAGGGTCCATCTTTTCCTAATTGATGGATCCCCGGATCAAGTCCGGGGACCCCAGCTATTTGCCAAACAACGAAAACACAAACCTGTCCGCTTCGGATGCCGCGCCGGAGGCCTCCGGGGTCCAGTCCGGGTCCTGGGCCAGTTGTTCGGCCTGCAACTCGCGTATCCGGGCAAAGCGGCGCGCCAGCTCGGCCCTGGCCCCGCCGGGCCATTCCTCCTGGCCGTCCGGGTCGGGCTCGGGATTGGCGATATCAATGCGCAACAGTTGCGCCTCGGTGCGGATAATCCGCTCGGCCAGACGCGCCGCGGCCTCGGCGGCACGGATCTGCCCGGCCTGACCGAGCTCTGCCGAGCGTTGATGGAGCGCGCGGGCGGCGTCGAGGGGAGATAACTCCGTGCCTCGCGCCCGGCTTCCTGATTTTTCCTGAGGCTCCGACCCATCCGGGTCGTCGCTCCTCGCTTTTTCCAGGCAAGCTGGAAACGCTGCGGGCGGACGGTCGTCCTTTTGGGGTGCTAAACCTGCGAACTCAGACCCGCTATCGCCCCAGCCCTGAGCGCATTCCATGCGAGCACCGGCGCCCGCGCCTTCGGGTGTCTCACCCGCCGCGCCGGGCGGAGCGGGAATAACCAAGGAATCAGGGGCGTGGGATGGCACAGAGTTTAACCCTTCAATTTCCAAGTCTACGATCCGCCACCCGCCCTGTGCGGCCCAGAGGTGAAGGGTAGACGGAGAGCGCCCCACAGCGCGGGAGATTTCGGCCATGCTCGCGCCCGCGCGCCGCATCGCCTCGGCCCGGGCTTTCAACTCATCAAGGGATATCACCGCCATCAGCCCACCAGTTTACGGGCGGTCGGGGAGGGCGTGGATTTCTTTTAAAACGCGTCATCCCGGACAAGCGCGAAGCCGCGCGATCCGGGACCTATGCTGTGATGTTGACGGTCCGGCATGGGTTCCGGGCTCTCACCTTTGGTTCGCCCCGGAATGACGGAGGTATAACGTGTTGGCGTGCATTATCCCCGGCTGTCATCGAACTGTAGTAAAACCGTCATCACGAACCCCAAAAACCTCCGCTATCGCACAGGGAGCAGCGGCCTTTATGGCCTCTGCATGCCAGTTACCTTCAACGAAGAAGGGAGGTTTGAATGGCACTTATTGACAAACATGAGCAAGAGTTGCTGCCAGCAGGAGAGTCGAAGAGCGTTGGCATTCAATTCGTGTTGACCTACCGGTCCTGGGGCGAACTGCCGGTCTGGATTCGGCGTACGCCCTTGTTCCTGGGCGGTATCGCCGCTGGCTATGCTCTGGCTGAGGTGATTAGCCTTATTGGCTGATTGCCTCGTTTTACGACCACAATTGAGGACGATCAGCTTTCTGACCGGATTTCCGGTCGGGGGCTGTATTGTCTTGTCCCTCGGCCCGGGCTTTCAACTCATCAAGGGATATCACCGCCATCAGCCCAGCAGTCTACGGGCGGTTGGGGAGGGGTGGATTAGTTGATCCAGCCCAGCATCCATTCTGCACCCAGACCGATCACGACAAACCAGAAACCGATTATGAGTTCGCTCCGACGCGCAGGGCTCTGAACAGCCATTGCAATGATCGAAAATGGAGAGAACGCCTTGGGAGGCCGGAACCGCATGAGTGCATGTGTTTCGTTCGTTCCGACCATTTTATGCTTTTGGTCCGGATGAACGTGGATCGACAGACCTTTGGCGTTACGCGCGAAGACATGTTCAAAATCAAACGGCTCGGCGTTTTCGACCCTTTGCAGATGGATTTGTTTGCCGCGCTCAATCCAATTGAATTGCGAATAGAGTTCGTTCGAAAGCCGAATATCCTTGAATTCGACATCGTCGGCTTCAACGACCTCAACTCTGAATATCCGTCGGCTGCCTTCACGCCGGATGATCCAGTACAATCGGCTTACAGACCCTATGAGCCATAGCCCACCGAGTCCTGCCAATACCAGGAACAGCAGTCCTAACTGACCGGTCGGCCATGCGGCCAACCACGCTCCAATACGCTCGAAAAACTGCATTCCCCATTCCCCCACGAATGAGGTTAGCGCAACTTTAGTATTGCGTCATCTGCCCGGCCCGGGCTTTCAACTCATCAAGGGATATCAGCGCCATCAGCCCACCAGTTTAAGGGCGATCTGGGAGAAGCGACAAACGAATCAAAAAGGCGAATCAGTTAAGGTTGCCGCTGCAACAAAAGTTAACGACATCCAAACAAAAACTACATTTTGTGTTGCGCGAATTGCCGCACCCCATATAGTGGGTTGGCGGTTGGCAGTCTTGACCGCCGAGTGCCAATCGGCTCTCGTATCCGACCCGGCGCAAAAAATACAAAACCGCCGACGAGGGTTGTAGCCTCGCCGACGGCTCTTTGAAGCGCCGACCAACCGAAGACCGGTTGGGCCGAGAAGCGCCCTAACGCCGCGCAGTTTGCGGAAAACGCCGATCGGGTCAACTGGTCGCCTACTTTAAGAGGAGGCCAAGTAATGGCTCATTATTGCGTAAACAAGAATGCCCAATCGAACGGTGACCACGAAGTACATAAGGTGGGTTGTTCGTTTTATCCCGATGTATCGAACCGTATATCGCTCGGCGAGCATGCGACTTGTTCTTCAGCAGTTAGCGCTGCGCGGCGATACTACAGCCAAGTAAACGGTTGCTATTATTGCTCAAATTCTTGCCATACACAGTAATCAATATTTGACCCCATGAGGCGGCGGACCAAGCGATTTAGATTGCTTGCCTGCCGTCCTCACCGGGGCGCCAGCGGGAGAGACTCTTGTGGCCATTACTTCCGAAATTAAGAACCACGCCCTACACGCTAGACTAGAAGTTTATCGCAAAGCGATCGCCGGAATTCCGAAAGATCATATCGATTTTATCAAGCGCAAGCGCCGAATAGAGGCGCTTTATGATTTTCTCGCTACAAACATCGAGAAGTCAGAGCCAAATTACATTCCTGACCAAGTGCTCGACATCGTACAGACAAACTGCGAGGCTGCGTTAGCCGCAATAAATTCTTTTTCTACAGAGAAAAACAGTTCTCAGCTCGACACAGCAATCGACAGCCTCAGTAAAGCGGTGCGGGAGATTCCAGCGCCTTTTTATTCAAGATATGCAAAATTAAATAATGCGCATCTAGATCGCTTCAACAATCGAGTTGACGAAATTGTGGAAGAATTTCTTTCGCGATTGGCAAGTGTGTCTGATCAAGCGAGTAACATTGAAACGATAGTTGGAGAAACTGAGGCGCGGATAAAGGAACTAAAAGAATCGGCGGCAGCATTCAACGATTCCTTGAACACTACTTTTCAACAATCTCAGGCACAGAGACGAGATGAGTTCAAAACAGAACTAGAAGGCGTCAATGATCAGACGACAAAATTTATCAAAGAAAATTCTGATAAGTTGAACGCAAAAATTGAAGAATTTGATGGTTCCCGAACCGAGCTCATTGAGAAAAGCAACGCGGAGTTAAAAACCGCAAACGATCGTTATCATGCATTGATAGAAGAGTACCAAAATAAGAAAACAACATTCGAAAAGAAAATTGAAGACGACATTCAGGAAATTGTCGAAAAAAGAAACCATATTCGCGAGCTATACCGTTTGACTGGAAATGATGCGACTGTTGGTGGGTATCAAAGCCAGGCTGACCAGGAAAAAAAGTCGGCAGATTTATACCGAGTTTTTGCCATTACATTGATGATTATCGCTGCAGCGGCCCTTTTATATCCGTACATCATGGAGATTGTTCGGAATGAAAGGCATGATTTTCAATGGGCGGTTTTCCTCGAACGCCTGCCGCTTTCCACGATTATTCTGGTGCCGGCTCTATATGCCGCGCGAGAGTCAGGAAAACACCGTTCTGAGGAACGGAGTCTCCGAACCCTCCAACTGCAAATATCCACGCTAGACCCATACCTTTCCACGCTGCCAGATAACAAGAAGCGGCAAATCAAAGAAGACCTTGTCGGCAAATATTTTGATGGTCGACGCGCTGAAAGAAGTTCGCGAACAGAGCAGAGTATGCTGGATCAAGTACTAGATGAACTCAGAAAAATTACTGGGAATTTCACTAACAGGTCACGAGGGCAGTAGCGGCAAGATGAAACCGCCTACTCCCCCTCCAGCGCTTTGATCTCATCCCTTAGGCGCGCCGCTTCCTCATCCGCCTTCGCGGCCGTTGCCGCTTCGGCGCGATGAAACCGCCTATTCGCCTTCGAGTTCCTTGATCTGGTCTCTGAGATCTGCGGCGGTTTCAAATTCCAGATTGGCGGCCGCTTCGCGCATCTGTTTTTCCAGATCTGCGATGACGGCTTTGAGATTGTTCGGCTCGAAGGTTTTCTGATCCTCCGCGACGCGGCCATCGCGTCGGTTTTTCCGATCCCGCGCCTTGGCACTGCGGCCCTTGGCGGTTTTTTCCATCACGCCTTCGAGCACGTCCGAAATGCCGCGCGTGATGGTTTTCGGCGTAATGCCGTGTTCGAGATTATGCGCCACCTGCTTGTCGCGCCGCCGGTCGGTTTCGTCCATCGCGCGCTGCATGGAGCCGGTGATGTTATCCGCATAGAGGATGACTTTTGAGTCGGCATTTCGCGCGGCGCGGCCAATCGTCTGGACCAGGCTGGTTTCCGAGCGCAGGAAGCCTTCCTTGTCCGCATCGAGGATGGCGACCAGCCCGCATTCGGGAATATCCAGGCCTTCGCGCAAGAGATTGATGCCGACCAGCACATCATAAACGCCCAGGCGTAAGTCGCGGATCAGCTCGATACGTTCCACCGTGTCCACATCCGAGTGCATGTAGCGGACTTTCAGCCCCTGCTCGTGCATGTATTCGGTTAGATCCTCGGCCATGCGCTTGGTGAGCGTGGTGATGAGGGTGCGGAAACCCCTTTTGGCCGTGGCGCGCGCTTCATCAATGACATCATCGACCTGACTGGCGCCGTCCTTGGAAACAGCGCGGACTTCCACGGGCGGATCAACGAGGCCGGTCGGGCGGATGACCTGTTCGGTGAACACGCCGCCGGTGCGGTCCAGCTCCCAGCCGCCGGGCGTGGCGGACACACAGATGGTCTGCGGCCGCATCAGGTCCCATTCCTCGAATTTCAGCGGGCGATTATCGAGGCAGGAGGGCAGGCGGAAGCCATGATCGGCCAGCGTTTTCTTGCGGTTATAGTCGCCCTTGTACATCGCGCCGAGCTGGGGGATGGTCTGGTGGCTTTCATCCACGAAGACCAGCGCATCCTCCGGCAGATATTCAAACAGGGTGGGCGGCGGCTCGCCGGGTTTGCGCCCGGTGAGGTAGCGGGAATAATTCTCGATGCCCGCGCAAGAGCCGGTGGCCTCCAGCATTTCAATGTCGAACTCGGTGCGCTGGGCCAAGCGCTGGGCCTCCAGCAGCTTTCCGCTTTCCTCCAGCCATTGGAGGCGCACTTTCAACTCGGATTTGATGGAGTTGATCGCCTGATGCAGCGTCGGGCGCGGCGTCACATAGTGCGAGTTGGCGTACATCTTGACGCTATCCAGCTCGGCCTGCGCCTTGCCGGTCAGGGGGTCGAACTCGGTGATGCGCTCGATCTCATCGCCAAAGAAATCCACGCGCCAGGCTCTATCGTCATAATGGGCCGGGAAGATTTCCAGCACATCGCCTTTGAGCCGGAAGGTGCCGCGCTGGAAGGCGGCATCATTGCGGGTGTATTGCAGGGCGACGAGGCGCTTGGTGATCTCGCGCGGGTCGATTTGCTCGCCGGCTTTGATCTCGAAGGTCATCGCCGTGTAGGTCTCGACCGAGCCGATGCCGTAAATACAGGAGACCGAGGCCACAATGATCACATCATCGCGCTCCAGGATGGACCGGGTCGCCGAGTGACGCATCCGGTCGATCGCCTCGTTTATGGAGCTTTCCTTCTCGATATAGGTGTCGGTGCGCGGCACATAGGCTTCGGGCATGTAGTAGTCGTAGTAGGAGACGAAATACTCCACCGAATTATGGGGAAAAAAGCTTTTAAATTCGCCGTACAACTGCGCCGCCAGCGTCTTGTTCGGCGCCAGGATCAAAGCGGGACGCTGAACACTTTCAATGACTTTCGCCATGGTGAAAGTTTTGCCCGTCCCGGTCGCACCGAGGAGAACCTGGTCTCTTTCCTCGGTATTGAGACCTCCGACGATCTCCGAAATCGCCGTCGGCTGGTCTCCGGTCGGCGCATATTCGGAGACACACTCAAACCGGATTCCGCCTTCCGATTTTTCCGGCCGGGCCGGGCGGTGCGGGGTCCACAGGGCCGGGGTGTTTGCTACCGCTTCGGGCGTGAAAACCGCCTGTCCCATATCCTGAACGGCGCTGTCATCTGCGGAAAGTTTGACCATGAGTTGTGTATAGGGAGTCCGGCGTGAAGTTTCCAGTTTGTTCCGCTGAAATTGCCGGGCTTTCGCGGATAATATAACACTTGGTTAAGGCGAATGAGCGCATTTTGACCCATTGGGACGAGGCAAACAGTAAAGGCACGCCGACGCGAAACCATGGCAGGCAGTTTTGATCGCGTCCGGGTCCTCATTGTGGAGGACAATCCGCACATGTCGGCAATCCTGCGGACAATCCTGCAGGGGTTCGGCGTGCGGATGATCCATGAATGCCGCGATGCCGAAACCGCCTTGCGCAGCCTGGAAACGCTCAACCCGGATATGCTGCTGACCGATTTATATCTGGGCGAAATGGACGGGTTTGAGCTGGCTCAGCACATTCGCAACGACGAAAACAGCGCTCATAAATACCTGCCGATTCTGATGGTTTCAGCGCATACCGAGCGCTCGAAAGTTATTGGCGCGATCAATGCGGGGATCAATGAATACCTCGCCAAACCGGTCAAACCGATTGATTTGTTTGAGCGCATGGTCTCGCTGATTGAGCGCCCGCGCCGGTTTGTCCGCGTCCCCGATTATTTCGGGCCCGACCGCCGCCGAAAACAGGATGCCGGCTTCCGCGGTCCCTGGCGGCGGTCCACTGACGAACAATACGAGGACGTCGAGGACGAAGTCGCCTAGGCGTTGATAGCGTGTCTGAAGTCTGAAAGTTCTTCTTCGCTCGTCGACCAGCTTGCGACGAAGCGTGCTGACCCATCCGGCCATTGATAAAATCCAACACCGGCTTTCCGCAACTGCTCGGCCAACGGGTCTTCCAACCGCGCAAAAACCTCATTGCCATCAACCGAATGAAGGATTTTGGCTCCGCCGGAAGAACGCAAAAGCGCCGCGATTTCCTGTGCGGCCGAGTTCGCGTCACGAGCCAATGCCAACCAGAGATCGTCCTCCAGCCACGCGAGCATCTGTGCTGCGATAAAGCGGGCTTTGGGTCCCATATGACCAGAGCGCTTTTGACGCGCTTGTAATTCGGTCAGTTGGTCCTGAGTTTTGCCGAACAGCAGAATGGCCTCAGCGCCAATCGCGCCATTTTTGGTCGCACCCAAACACAGAATGTCCGCACCGGCCTTCCAGCTGAGCTCTGCAGGCGTTTGGCCAGAAGAAATCAGCGCATTAGCAAAGCGCGCGCCGTCAAAATGAACCCCTAGTCCGAGTTTCCGCGCTGGCTTGGTGACGGCGATGAGCTCGTCGATTGAATAAAGACAGCCCGACTCGTTGAGATTTGAAATCGAGAGCGCCCTGGGCGGCGTGGTGTGCACAAAATCTCGAGGCCATTCCTTCAGCACTTTGTGCAGCTGCCCAGCATCAATCTTTGCGTGATCCCCCTTCAATGGCAGCAGTTTTCCGCCGCCTGTAAAGAATTCCGGCGCACCGCGTTCGTCCCGATGGATGTGCGCCTCATCATGACACAGGACCATTCCGTGCGGTGGACATAATAAGGACAGTGCGAGCGCGTTTGAGGCGGTGCCGCTGGTTGTCAGCACCATCTCAATGGGGGCTTCAAATAGCTCGGATAATTTCGCCCTCAGCCGGGTGGTTATCGGATCATGGCCATAGCTCGCCGCATAGCCATCGTTCGCGGTTTTTAATGCGTCCAGAATCACCGGGTGGACCGGCGAGGTGGTATCAGACAGGAAATTCATACCGCCAGAACCTTGGCAATTTTACCGGCGCGTCAATCCCCGAAAGCGGGATCTGGCGCGGATGACGGTAAGCGGTCCCGCATGGCATCCGAATTGCTGAAACTCGGGTCATTCAGGCCCGACGCGAGAGTGGCGGTGCCGGCGAGGGCATGCGGAGACACCCCGAACATCGCCCGGATCGCGCTGACATCAATTGAATAATGGTCAGACGGGCTCTCACCTGCGGCAGTTAGCCTGGCGGTTCGGCGCGCGCCATCTGGACACACGCCCGTGCGCTGGAAGGTCTGAATGTCGCCCGGACATTGAATGCCGCTCAGCACGGACCGGGTGCCGGGATTGAGCGGATAGGCGTCGGTTCCGGGGTCCTCTGAAAGCGATGCGTCTCCGGTGGTGGACTGTGCCGAGACGGGTTCTTGTTCGGAAGGGCCAGCTTGGTTCTCAGAACCGGTCGCAGGTTCTGAAATGGAGGGCGGTGCGATCGTTTCTTCATCAATCGTTTGCGGCGGCTCGGGCTCCAGCTCCGGGTCCGCAGCGATGGGCGGCTGTGGCTCGGGGAGTTCGGATGTAAAAAGCGCAACATCAATCACACGGGCAGATGAAACCGGTGGTTCGCCGGGGCCTGCGAGCAGTATCGCGCTCAGGCTGCCAATATGAAGTATGACCGCAACGGCAAGCCCCACTGCCTTCTGGCGTGAGGACTCCTTACCATTGGAATGGAGCCAAGCGTGTAACTCTCGAAGCTGCAAATGCTTGCCCCGGACCATCGAATTACCCCGCCATGTCTAGGCATAGCGCAGGAAGAGGTCCGGGGCGAGCCCATTCGTGTGGCGAGAATTATTTGCGGGCTTTTTCGGCGCGGCGGCGAGCATCATAAAGCGCGGCCACAGATTGACCGCCGGTTCGTGAGAGCACACCGAAGCTGCGCACCTGCGGTAATTTAACGGGAGAAGCGGTTTTCCGGAGTATGGTCATGATCAGCCCCTTGGCTATCTGGCCACGGCGGCTGATGCCGCTGTGGATTTATTAGAATCCCCCGATTCGGCCACCGGAAAGATCAGGCTCGATGAAGACTGGCTGTTCACCAGAAACGCACTCGCCGCGAACACAACAGCTGCAATCACCAGACTTGTCAGCGCTGCTGCGTTTGTTGATCTGTGCCGAGCCATCACCGTCTCCCCTAATTGGCCGATACAAGAACATTCTGCGGCGTTGCGGGCAGGCCAAGGGCAAGATCGCGTCAAAGTAAAGAAAGTCAGGGCAAGGTTGCGGCAATTGAGGCGATATTGCGGCTTGGCCTGCGCAGGCACGGCGACTAGTTTTTCAAATATCACGTCAGGAAAGACCCAGCATATGGACATTGAACTCTCGCAAGCCCTTGCCCGCGTCCAACCCTCGGCCACGCTTGCGGTAACGCAAAAAGCCAGTGAGCTGAAGGCGCAGGGCATTGATGTAATTTCGCTCGGCGCGGGAGAGCCGGATTTCGATACCCCGGAGCATGTCAAACAAGCCGCTATAGACGCCATTCGGGCAGGAAAGACAAAATACACCGCCGTAGACGGGTTGCCAGAGCTGAAAGAAGCGATCTGCGGCAAGTTCAAAAGAGAAAATCAGCTCGAATATGTGCCATCACAGATATCGGTTGCACCGGGTGGTAAACCTATTCTGTTCAATGCATTGATCGCTACCCTCAACCCGGGTGATGAAGTGTTGATCCCGGCACCCTACTGGGTGTCATATCCCGAAATGGTGCGCTTGTGTGGCGGCGAGCCCAAAACAATTCCGGCAGATATACAGACAGGCTTCAAGATTAAGCCAGAGGCTTTGGATGCGGCGATTACACCGCAAACCAAATGGTTCATATTTAACTCGCCATCCAATCCGACCGGCGCAGGATATACCGCAGAAGAAATTCGTGAACTCGCCGAAGTGTTGCTACGTCACCCACATGTCTGGGTGATGACCGACGATATGTATGAACACATCGCTTATGATGGCTTCAGGTTTGCCACGATGGCAGAGGTCGAGCCCAACCTTAAAGACCGGACGCTGACGACGAACGGTGTGTCCAAAGCATTCGCGATGACGGGCTGGCGAATTGGGTATGCGGGAGGGCCAGCGAAGCTGATAACCGCTATGCGTAAGGTCATGTCCCAGACTACATCGAATGCAACATCGATCAGCCAGTGGGCGGCGGTAGGCGCATTAACCGGACCGATGGATTTTGTCGAAGAGCGTAATGCGGCTTTCAAGCGCCGCCGCGACCTTGTCCTTGCGGATATCAACGCATCGGCCGGTCTGTCGGCTCCTGTGCCCGAAGGGGCTTTCTACATTTTTGCAGACTGTGGGCCCTGGATCGGCAAGACCAGTGCCAAGGGTAATTCGCTAAAGGATGATGTTGGTGTGTGCGCCGCTCTTCTGGAAGAAGAGGCTGTTGCTGCCGTGCCGGGCGCTGCCTTCGGCGGATCACCCGGCTTTCGCATCTCTTATGCGACCAGCGATGAGGCCCTGATCGAGGCCGGTAAGCGTATTCGTCGTTTTGCAGAAGGCTTGGAATAAAAAAATTTCATCACTACGACGAATAATATTTATTTGATCTATGGATCGGCTTGCCCCATATCCCGGGCAAAGTAAACGAATGGAGTTGCCAAATGGGTATGGATCAGAACCAACGCGAAACTATGGCAAAGGCCGTCACCGAAGTGCTGGCGGATACCTATGCTTTGTATTTTAAAACGCATGCCTATCATTGGAACGTGACCGGGCCGCGATTTCACGATCTGCATACGCTATTCGAGACCCAATATACTGAGATGTGGGCCGCAACCGATGAAATTGCCGAGCGCGTCCGAGCCTTGGGCGTTAAAGCCCCGAATTCCTATTCGGCCATGGGGGAGCACGCCCGGGTAAAATCCGATGCGATCAGTACAGATGCGAACGAAATGATCGCTGATCTGCTGGCTGGTCATGAGCAAGTCGCAGAAACGATCCGCGGTGTTCTGGAACAAGCCGGACAACACGGGGACGAAGCCACCGGCGACATCCTCACACCGCGCCTGACAGCCCATGAGAAAATGGCCTGGATGTTACGCTCGACACTTGGCTGATCCCACTAGCCCCGACAAAAAAGAAACCCCGGTCAGCTCGACCGGGGTTTTTCTGTTACCAGAAATAGAAGCGCCGGGCCCTAGGGGAGGGAAAGGGTCCCGGCGCAAAGTGCATACAATGTCGGGGAGGAGACAGTATGCAAACTTGAAGGGGGAACGATGGGCAGTTGCCTCGTTCGGGGGAGTATATGTGCGTGTGGATCCAACTTGACCAGAGCCAAGTACGAATAGCGGTTATGCAGATTTGCAACGCCGGAATGGTCAGGCGGCCAGACCAAGAGGAGACTCAGGCTTCCCACCGCTTTGCTTCGGACATCAGAAAATCTCTGAAAACAATGATGCGGCTCGAGCCTCGCAATTCTTCGGGATATACAAAATAGACGTCAAAAACCGGTCCTTCGATTTCCGGAAGAACGCAGACAAGCTTGTCATTATCCCGTGCAACATAATCGGGCAGGCCAGCGATTCCGATTCCGGCTTCGACAGCTTTCATAACGGCATTTACCGTGTTGGCTTCCAGAACGGCAGGGCGCGGCGGCGCACCGTCCGGCCTTCCGGCACGTGAGGCCCAGTCAAGATTGGGAATAGGAGCAAGGTGTGGCGGCCCATACTGAACGATTGCATGATCATCGAGCGCCTCCAGGCTGCGAGGTGTACCCGCGCGTTGCAGATAGCTGTGGCTGGAAAACAGGTGTTGAGGCACCTGCATGATTTTACGCTGAATCAAATCATTTTGTGTGGACGGCCAGGGACGGATGGCACATTCGGCCTCAAGCCCGGCGACATCGAGCTCATGATCGTCGAGCAATAACCGAATCCGGATATCAGGATAGGCAGCGTGAAACGACGCCAATCTTGGAGCTAGCCAGGTCGCCCCCAGCGCCGTTGGCGCGGTGACACGAAGGTCGCCTGAGGGCTTGTCGCGCGAGTCCGCCACCATGGCTTCGGCCAAAGCAACCTTAGAGGAAATATCATGTGCGGCCCGGTACAAGAGGTTGCCTGACTCGGTGAGCAGCAGCCCGCGCGCATGCCGGTGAAACAGCTTTATACCGAGCTGGTCTTCCAGAGCAGTAATCTGACGGCTGAGTGCAGATTGGGACAAGCCAAGTGTTTCGGCAGCCGCAGTCAGGGAACCGGCTTCTGCTGCAGCGTGAAAGGATTTCAGCTTGTCCCAGTCCATAGCAATCTTGTCAGCGGTTAACCGAGGCCATCCCTTGTTCGTTATAACGCGCGCCTTGCACCTTGTCCGCCAGTGCGCCCAATCCCGCCAATTCCGCGTCTGAAAGCGTAATGGCAGACGCGCCCAGATTGGATTTCATATTGGCCAGCTTGGTTGTGCCCGGAATGGCAACGATATTTTCGCCTTGTGCGAGCACCCAGGCCAGTGCCACTTGCCCGGGTGACGCCCCGTGGGTTTCTGAAATGGATCTGACCTCTTCTACGAGCGCCAGATTCGCCTCGTAAGCGCCCTCGGCAAAGCGCGGCTGCATCGCGGCCTGGCGAAACTCGCCTTCGCCTGATGGTTTGTTCTCCTTGGTCATTGCTCCGGTGAGGAGCCCGCGTCCGAGCGGAGAGTAAGCCACCAGTGTTGCACCAATATCCTTTAGCGTTGGGAGTGTGGTCTCCTCAACATCGCGCGAGAAGATCGAATATTCACTTTGTACAGCGGACACGGGATGAGTTTTGTGGGCTCTACTGATGGTTTCGGCGCCCGCTTCAGAAAGGCCGATCGCACGGACTTTCCCCTCATCAACCAGATCCCCCATCGCACCGACACTCTCTTCAATGGGAATGTTCGGATCGACCCGGTGGAGATAGTAGAGGTCGATCACATCTGTCTTCAGAAATTTAAGCGAATTCTCTACAGCCCGGCGCATATTTTCCGGCGTTCCGTCGACGGTTGTGCCGGAAATATTTCCATCCTCGTCGAATAGAAATTTGGGCCCCCATTTTGTGGCGATGCGCACTTTATCGCGCCGATCACTGAACGCCTCACCCAGCAATTTTTCATTGGCTCCCATGCCGTACATTTCGGCCGTATCAAAATGATTGATACCCAGCTCAATGGCCTCGTGCAGCATGCGAATGGCTTCGGCCTGTTCGGTCGGCGGACCATAAAATGCTGACAGGCCCATACAGCCAAGCCCGATCGGGTTGACGTCGAAATCATGAAGTTTGCGTTGGTCCATTCCGGCCTCCCTTTGGAAGCAGCTTAGACGCGCGCACCCGCATCCGGCCAGATAAAAGAATGGCGGCCGATTGGCCGCCATTGTTTATCGGATTAAAACTGACCCGCTAGTTCGTTGGGTCGGCGTCACCTTCTTCCTCGTCATCCATATCGATAACGAAATTATTGTCCGGCAGATCCGTAACGATGACGTTGCCAATTGTGCCATCGCGGAATTGACGGATGCGGCGTTCAATCACGTATTCCATCAGCACGCGCGCATTGTCTGGCAATCCGCCACAGAACATGGCGTCACGGCCAGCGCCGCCCCGACCGGTGCTAACGGTCTGACTGATAGACCCACCACACCGGTTAGAGCCGTTGGTCATGTCGGCCACACCCCATTCTTCGACATTGGCGCGGAGCGGGATATCAGCATCGACCAGCTCCATAACGGCGTCGCTGGCGAACAGGCGCACATGGGCCCTCACATCCTCCGGCCAGTTCGGGAAGAAATACGGTTGCGCCTCTTCATAGAGGTGAGAAATTTCCAGCGTGCGGCGTGAATTATCAACGCCGCGCAATGAGTGGACGAATTCGCGCGCATTGGATTCGAGCTGTGACCAGATCCGCGACCCAGTATAGGCGTCCCGGCGGATCCTCGGGCTACCAATCGTTCCATTGAAAAAGCCATAGATGACCCGAGGGTCGTCCCAGTGCTGATAAACGATATTGTACTGGATATCGTTCAGGCTGAGCGGGTTTCCAAGAATCGTCACGACCGGCGCGTCCCAGAAGAATTCATCGCTGTTATGGGCACGAACCCGGCGCATATCGGATACAGGGTAGATCAGGCCCGTCTGTTCAATAACCGCAACTGTGTAGAGATTCAGCCAGTAGGCCAGTTGTTCATCTGGATGCAGGCGGGTGAGATTGACGCGCGCCGGTATTTCTTCCAGCTCGCGTCGGTATTCGGAAATGGCGTCCATGTGGAAGTCTTCGACCAGGTGATAGATCACGCGGTTGGCTTCATACCTGTAGCGGCCGTCATTGCCGGTGTTGATCCGCGTACCGGTATAGATAGGTTCACCGCGGGGTGACCTGCGATCGGAGGTTCCGACATTCAGCACGATCTCGCCAAGCATCATCGACCAGGTCGAGTAATCGATCGTGGTACGGCTGTATTCAACGCCGTCTGACGGTCCCAGCCCCATCGACATTGGGGGCGTTTCATCGGCATAGGCCGAGGCTGAAAACGAGATGACCGCGAATGCTGCGACAAGATGAGATAGACGGAACATTATCTTCCCCGGAACAGGAGCTTCCAACACTTTGGGCCTGCATCTAGGGCAGCCAACCCAGCCTGACCAGTTAAATCGGCGAAAGGTGTTGCGGATTATTCCTGTGCCGCCAGAAAACGTTCGGTTTCCAGCGCTGCCATGCAACCCATGCCAGCGGCCGTAACCGCCTGGCGGTAGATATCGTCGGTCACATCGCCAGCGGCAAACACGCCCGGAATCGAAGTCGCCGTAGAATCCGGCTTGGTGACCAAATAGCCACCTGATTTCGTCTCCAGCTGGTCGGAGAAGAGCTCGGTCGCGGGCGCATGCCCGATGGCAATGAAAACACCATCTGCCGGATGCTCACTCACATCTTCGGTTTTGACATTCTTGAGCCGGACGCCCGTCACTCCAGGCGGATTTTCTCCACCAGTGATCTCTTCCAGAACGGTGTCCCAAATCACTTCGATCTTCGGATGCTTGAACAGGCGCTCTTGCATAACCTTCTCGGCGCGCAGTTCGTTGCGGCGGTGTACAAGCGTGACCTTGCTGGCGAAATTGGTGAGGAAGAGTGCCTCTTCTACAGCCGTGTTTCCGCCGCCGATCACAAACACTTCTTTTTCGCGATAGAAGAAACCGTCGCAGGTCGCACAGGCGGATACGCCAAAGCCCTGGAATTTTTCTTCTGACGGCAGTCCGAGCCATTTTGCGCTCGCGCCGGTGGCAATAATTACGGCATCGGCAGTGTAGAGCGTGCCGCCATCGCCTTTCAGCTTGAAGGGCCGCTCTGAAAGATCCGCTTCGACAATGATGTCTTCAACGATCTCGGTGCCGACATGTTCGGCCTGGTCTTTCATCTGCTGCATCAGCCACGGGCCCTGCACAACCTCGGCAAAGCCGGGATAGTTCTCGACATCGGTCGTAATCGTCAGCTGACCGCCCGGCTGGAGGCCGGCAATCAAGAGCGGCTTCAACATGGCCCGTGCGGCGTAAATCGCGGCTGTATAGCCTGCGGCCCCGGAGCCGATGATGATAACTTTGCTGTGGCGGGTCTCAGACATGGAGCGACTCGATCCTGCTATTTGCGTGCTGTTTAGATAGTCAGCAGCGCCGGGCCTACAACCCTATTCAGGGAATGCGGCCGCATAAGCCGGGGATAAACGCCGCATCATCTCTTCATTGATCCCATCCCGGGGCCAGAGATTGAGATCGACGGCCTCTTGCGGCGTCATATGACCGGACTCAATCAGATAGGCGGTATAACTATGCGAAGCGCGCCAGCCGATGGTGCAATGAACAACCACCCGGCCTTGCGCGGTCTCTAATGTCTGACCGATTAGATCGACCGTTTCAGGCGTGTAGGCCTCTCTTGGCATTGGAATATTGGTGTAGGAAATCCCTAGCGCATCGATTGCCGCAGGTTCGTCGAAGTCCACACCTTCCATCTCGGAATCGGGTCGGAGATTAATGATGGTCGTAACGCCAGCTTCCGACCAGGCTTGCAAATCCGCTTCCGTCGGCTGGCCCGCAAACCAGACCGAACCATGTTCACTGACAATACTGTCAGGTGTTTCCTGCGCGATGGCCGCAGCGGTTGAAATGAGTATTGCGGGCAACAAGACACGAAGAAGCATCGGATTTACCTTTTCAGATTGAAGCGATCAGCCAGAATTCCAGCGATCCGGCCGGTTTCATTCAATGGGACGTAAGTCCAGGTTTCGAGGCGGCCAAGGAAGGGGCGCAGAGCGCCATAGGACTCCAGCGCTGCATACAAACGCCGGAACTTTCCGGGGTTGCCTTCCAGGGGCAGCGAATAGACCGGCTTTCCTGTGAATGCGGCCTCTGTCAGCATATTGGTGGAATCTTCTGTGACGAATATCCAGTCTGCGGCCGCCAAGAAGGCAAAATACGGGTTTTCGCCCTCGCCGGTATAGACCCAGCAATTTGGTCGCTCGCGCAATTCAGCCAGTCGCCGCACCAGGCCTGCGGGAGTCCTGCGAGACGTTGTTATGAGCAAGGAATGTCCCTGATCTAGAAATGTCTTGGCCCGATCGACAAGGGAATTAATGACACCTGCATTGGCCTGCAGCCGCTTGTTTGGTCCGCCAATCAACATGGCGATCCGGGGCTCCGGAAATTTTGCGAGGTCATTTTCAAACGACATCTGGGCGGCGGTAAGTTTTTCTGCTGACAGCCGGTTCGGGGACCCAATCATCGAAACTGCTTTGGCCCGCCGAAGCCGATCATGATCGGGCGCGACAATCGTGTCGAATAGCTGGTAATAGGATCGCGGATCTTGCACGTAGACAAACTTGCAGCCGCGATAAACACTCCGATGCTGCCGGGCAATCGCGATGGAGGGCCGTCCGCATCCGATCCAGATATCCGGATTTTCCGAGTTGGGTAGGGCGGCGTAACCATCGTTTCTTGCCAAAACGCGATGAACCTGACCACCGCAATAGCCAGCGAGGGATTCTGCAAGGCCAAGCGCTTGATTTTCAACACCCCGGCGTGAATCGGCAACGGCCCAGATTTCGATTGGCTGGCTCATACCAATCACTAGGCCGATGGGGACAAGAAGAACAAGCCCCTTGACTGAGTGTTACGCGTTTAGCATCGTTACAAGTGTAACAACTAGGTGACGACTATTATGCCCACAACGCCATCGCAAGCTGAGCTCGCCATCCTCAAATACTTATGGTCAGCCGGGCCCCAGAGCGCGCGCGAAGTCCAGAACGCAATCGCGGCCCAACACGGATGGTCCTATTCGACGACGCGGACGCTGCTCCTCCGAATGACCAAAAAACAACTGATCAGGCGCAAAGACATGCACGGCCTGGCTGTGTTTGCTGCGAAAGCTACAAAAGTCGCCGTCATGGGGGCATTGATAAAGGAGTTCGCCGCCAAAACGCTGGATCTCGACGGCCCGATCGAAGCGACGGCGTTCTCGTCCAGCAAATTGTTTTCCAAAGAAGAAGCGGCCGAGCTGGAACAATTGCTTTCTCAGTCGGCCGATGATGAGGGCCGGTCATGACGGGGTTGGTTGAAGCTCTCACCCTCGGCACCGCCTTTTCGCTCTTCGTAGGAAGTGTCCTGGCAGTATCACTCTCTTTGCTCGGACGGTGGGCCGCAGATGTAGCCGTCTGGCGGACCGCGCGATGGGCGACAATTCTGCCGATCGTGCTCGCGCCGGTAATCTACATGATCCCGGAAACTCAGATGGCCCTTGCCCCGGCTGTGCCCGTGGGCAGCGAACCCACCGACACAATAGCATTCGCCGTAACCGATGCTCGCCTTTCGCCTGAAGCGGCCACAAACCTTTCTTCCTGGATCGGCCTTGGCAGTCTTTATCTTGCCGGGCTGACGGTTTCGCTTCTGTTGTGTTTGGTCCGGCATATACGCCGCGCCCGAATTCTGGCGCGGTCCCGTCAGCCGGTTGGACGTGAGACGCTGTTGCTTGAAGCTGTTCAGCAGGAAGCGCTCGTTCGCGGCACCAGATTCCGAATAACGGCCGACATGACCTCGCCCGCGCTTTCCGGATGGCAAGGTGTTGTCCTGCTACCCGCTGATTTGTTTGAAAACCGCAAATCGTTTCGTTTCGCCGTGTTGCACGAGTTAATGCATGTACAGCGGGGTGATGAGCGTGATCGTCTGGTGGGCAGAGCATTGATGGTTTTTCTTTGGTTCCATTTGCCGCTGTTCTGGATTGAGCGTGAACTGGATGCGGTCCGCGAACTGGCGTGTGACAAGGTGACATTGAACGCGTTGGGGCGTGAACAGCGGCATGACTATGCCGTCGAGGTGTTCAACGCGATGCGCGGAGAAGCATTGGCTGCTTCACCTTTTGGACCCCATGGCAGGAGACATCGCAAAATGCGTATTGAATCTATTCTAAACAGAAATGCGCGGACCCATACGTCGGCAAAATGGGTGTTCGGAATTGTCGGGGCTTTCATGGTCCCTGTCGCCGCAGCCCAGGCCTCCTGGACGGAAAGGATTGACCCCCCACGGTCAATCAAATTGGTCACGCCATTTTCAGCGACAGCCCAAGACGGGATTGCGGATTCCAACGAAACCCAAGCGGCCCCGACCACGTCGTCAGGCTCCACCCAGACGCACGAGGCACAAGACGCCAGCTTTGGTCCGGCCGGAGCGTCAGCGCCAACGCTTGAACGGCCTGTTATGCAGGGGAGAATTACAAGTCTTTATGGACCGCGTTCCGCCAGGCCCGCCGGGGCTCCGCTTTTTCATGGTGGTGTGGATATAGCGGCACCTGCGGGCACGCCGATAACAGCAGCCGCCAGCGGACGGGTGGTTCATGCGGCGTTTGGCTATAGCGGGTCAGAGGCTTGGGGGAATACGCTTGTCATTGACCATGGTCGGGGATGGCAAACGGTCTACGCGCATATGCAGGCTTTCGAAGTCGCGGTCGGCGACAGTGTGACTGCGGGGGAACGGATCGGTCGGGTTGGATCCTCAGGGCAATCCACAGGCCCCCATGTCCACCTTGAAGTGCGCCGCAATGGTGAGCGTGTAGACCCGGCTGACTTTGTATCGGGATTGCGTTGACCGGTGGGATAGTCTAATTGCTTGACATGTAACGCATAGGTTACATAATGGCGGAATGACGCATACCAATGATGTCTTTCTTGCTGTCAGTCATCCGGTCCGCAGATCGATTCTGGAGCGCCTGCGTGCTGGAGAATTGCCGGCAGGCCGCATCGCGGAGCCCTTCGAAATAAGCCGGCCCGCTGTTTCCAAACATCTCGCGGTATTGCGTCGCGCTGGCCTGGTAATCGAGCGCAAGCACGGTCGCGAACTTCTCTACCAGCTGAACACAGAAATGATGGAAGAGGCGCGCGACTGGCTGAATCGCTTCTGGGACAACCGTCTGACAACACTCAAGCAGCTTGCGGAACGCAAATCATGACCGGATCTGTCGAAGATATTGTATGCAAAATTGAAATAGACGCCAGCCGCAAACGGGTCTGGGACGTATTGACTGGAAAAGAGACGATACCGATCTGGCTTGGCTGTCTGGAATATACGGGTAAGGCGGGTTCGCGGTTTTACATGCAACCCGACGAGGCGAAACGCGAAGCCGGTGACCTTGAAGGCGCGACCTGGTGCGAGATCGAGACACTGAATCCGCCCCGGACATTTGTTTTTTCCTGGTTCTTTCCAGACACGCCTAAAACCTATGTTCGCATCGACCTGGAATCGCTGAGCGAAACCCGCACCCTCGTGCAACTAAAGCATTTCGGATGGGATCAATTTCCGGTCGATATCATCCGGCACATTCGCGACGGCCTGGCAGGCGGTTGGGAAAGCGCTGTTCTGCCGAATCTGAAAAAAACCGCGGAAAGCGACGTCTAGATCCAGTCAACCTCGATGATTTCGTAGGATTTCAGACCGCCCGGCGCATTCACTTCCACAACGTCACCGACTTCCTTGTTGATCATGGAGCGGGCCAATGGCGACGTGATCGAGATCTTTCCCGCTTTCACATCGGCCTCATCTTCACCAACAATTTTGTAGACGGCTTCCGCATCAGTATCTTCATCGACGACTTTCACGGTCGCGCCAAACTTAATGGTGTCGCCATCCAGTTTGGTCACATCGATGACTTGCGCGCGTGCCAGCTTGTCTTCGATCTCGGCAAGGCGGCCTTCAATCCAGCCCTGACGTTCTTTCGCGGCGTGATACTCGGCGTTCTCGGAAAGATCGCCGTGCTCGCGCGCTTCCGCAATCGCCTGGATCACGGCCGGGCGTTCAACGGATTTCAGGTTTTTCATTTCTTCGTCGAGGGCTTTATGGCCGTCGGCGGTCATAGGAATTTTCGTCATGTCTGGATACGCCGCAGTTCAATCTGCATTTGAAGTGATCAATTAGAATAAGATTGCAAGGCGCGCGGTTCAAGCGCTCCATCATCTATCTTTTCCAGTGATCTTGCCGCCGCAATCGCGGCCGACGCCGTCGTGTAACACGGTATCTTCATTTCCAATGCGGTTCGGCGGATGGAATAACTATCCTTGTGAGAGAGACGTCCCTCCGTCGTATTCACGATCAGCTGGACGTCGCCATTCTTGATGTCATCAACAATGTGAGGCCGGCCCTCATAGACCTTATTGACGGTTTTCACCTTGATGCCTGCCGCTTCAAACGTCTTCGCAGTGCCGCGCGTTGCCAGGATTTCAAAACCCAGATCGGCATAGGCGCGGGCAGCCTCCAGCATCAGCGGTTTGTCGGATTCTTTCAGCGAAATGAAGATCGAACCCTTGCGAGGCAGGTTCACGCCTGCAGCTAGCTGTGATTTCGCGAAGGCAGACTCGAACGATGTGTCGATGCCCATCACCTCGCCAGTGGAGCGCATCTCTGGTCCCAGAACCGGGTCAACGCCAGGGAAGCGTGCAAATGGCATCACGGCTTCTTTCACCGCCACATGTTTCAGGTCCGGGCGCTTGAGGGCGAAGCGCTCCAGCGGCGCCCCGGCCATGACTTTTGCGGCGATCTTGGCGACCGGAACACCGATTGCCTTAGCGACGAAAGGGACCGTCCGGGATGCGCGCGGATTGACCTCCAGCACATAGATTGTGCTGTCCTTCACCGCGAATTGAACATTCATCAGGCCTTTCACGCCAATAGCCTTGGCAAGCGCGACCGCTTCGGCCTCAAGCTCAGCGACCATGTCGTTGGACAGAGAAAAGGGTGGAAGCGAGCAAGCGCTATCGCCAGAATGAACGCCCGCTTCCTCAATGTGTTCCATCACGCCGGCGACGTAGACGTCTTTGCCATCACAGATGACGTCGACATCAATCTCTTCTGCATTGTCGAGATAGCGATCAACCAGCAGGGGTGTGTCACCCGAGACATTCACCGCTTCGCGCAGATAGCGCTCCATGCCTTCGGTATCGCGCACGATCTCCATAGCCCGGCCACCAAGAACATAAGACGGGCGCAACACGAGCGGGAAGCCCAGCGTCTCAACCGCCGCCATGGCTTCGTCTTCAGAGCGGGCAATCGCATTCGGCGGTTGTTTCAAGCCAAGATCATCCAGAAGCGCTTTGAAGCGCTCGCGGTCTTCAGCGAGATCAATCGCGTCCGGCGGTGTGCCCAGGATGGGGATGCCTGCCGCCTCCAGATCACTGGCCAGCTTCAAGGGCGTCTGACCGCCATATTGAACCACGACACCCAGCAATTCGCCGGATTGTTGCTCGGTCTCAATCAGCTCCAGCACGTCTTCAGCCGTCAGCGGTTCGAAATAAAGCCGGTCCGCCGTGTCGTAATCCGTTGAAACGGTCTCCGGATTACAATTGACCATAATCGATTCAATGCCCTCTTCCTTGAAGGCAAAGGCGGCATGACAGCAGCAATAATCAAACTCAATCCCCTGACCGATCCGGTTTGGACCCCCGCCCAGGATGATCGCTTTCTTACGATCCGATGGCTGCGCCTCGTCATCTGCAGGCTGGCCGAGCGCGCCGGTTTCGTAAGTTGAGTACATGTAGGGCGTTACCGCCTCGAACTCGGCAGCGCAGGTATCAACCCGTTTATAGACCGGGCGCACGCCAAGTTTTTTGCGGTGAGCGCGAACTTCTGCTTCCGTCACCCGGGTTAGCACGGCGAGCCGCGCATCGGCAAAACCGTCAGCTTTTAGAGCCAGCATGGCCTCGGCATTATCTGGCAGACCGCTCGCCCGAACCTGATCTTCTGTGGCCACGATCTCGTGAATCTGGCGCAGGAACCAGGGCTCGAAATCGCATGCCGCTTGAACCTCATGGATTGTCAGCCGCTCTCGGAAGGCCTGGGCTATAATCAACAAGCGGTCCGGCGTCGGCCGGGACAGTGCCGCGAAAATCGCTTCGCGCCGGGCATAGGCGTCGGGCGCTTCAGCCAGGCCCTCAATCTCGATCTCGTCAAAGCCGGACAGGCCGGTTTCAAGGGACCGCAAGGCTTTTTGAACGGATTCCTTGAATGTTCGCCCCATCGACATGGCTTCGCCAACTGATTTCATCGAAGTCGTGAGAATGTTCTCGGCACCTGGATACTTCTCGAAGGCAAAACGCGGAATTTTCGTGACCACATAGTCGATAGTGGGTTCAAAACTGGCCGGGATCGCCCCGCCCGTAATGTCGTTGCCGATCTCATCGAGCGTGTAACCCACCGCCAGCTTGGCGGCGACGCGCGCAATCGGGAAGCCGGTCGCTTTCGAGGCCAGAGCCGAAGAACGTGACACGCGCGGATTCATCTCAATGACGACCATGCGGCCATCAGCAGGGTTCACCGCGAACTGGACATTTGAGCCGCCGGTTTCCACGCCAATCTCGCGCAATACCGCGATAGAGGCGGTCCGCATGCGCTGGTATTCCTTATCCGTCAGGGTGAGGGCAGGGGCGACGGTGACGCTGTCGCCGGTGTGCACACCCATCGGATCGACGTTTTCGATAGAGCAAATGATGATGCAATTGTCCGCCTTGTCGCGAACAACCTCCATCTCATATTCTTTCCAGCCCAGAAGGCTTTCATCGATCAGGACCTGGCCGGTCGGCGACGCATCGATGCCCGCGCGAATGATCGTTTCATATTCATCGAGATTGTAGGCAACACCGCCACCGGTGCCGCCCAATGTGAAGGCCGGGCGGATAATTGCGGGCAGGCCGATCTCATCGATGACTTGCATCGCCTTGATGACGCCGGCGGCGCGGTCATAACCGATAATTCGGCCATCCTCGTCTTTCACCTTGGGTGAGGAGATTACGACGGCACGCGGATTTTCCAGGCCGATCCTGTCCATGGCTTCGCGAAAACGCTCGCGATCCTCGGCCTTATCGATGACATCCGCTTTGGCGCCGATCATCTCGACGCCATGCTTTTCGAGAACACCGCGACGGTCGAGTTCAAGGGCGCAGTTCAGGGCTGTCTGACCCCCCATGGTTGGCAGTAGCGCATCCGGCTTTTCAAGCGCGATGACTTTTTCGACCATCTCCGGCGTGATCGGTTCGATATAGGTCGCATCCGCCAGCTCCGGATCGGTCATGATCGTGGCGGGATTGGAATTCACCAGAATGACCCGATAGCCCTCTTCCTTGAGCGCTTTGACCGCTTGAACGCCGGAATAATCAAACTCACAGGCCTGGCCGATGATAATCGGGCCGGCACCAATGATCAGAATACTGTTTAAATCCGTACGCTTGGGCATTCGCAGGCTCGCTCTTGCGGGCGCAGCTGTAACCGCCTTGCCGAGGCGGCAAAGGGCGCAGTGCGTCTGGTTGTCGTGCTAGGAGGCGGTCTTAACCCGGATTCGCAGGCTTGGCGAGGGACTATTAGCCGCCGACCGATAACGCACGCCAGATTTGCGGTTGAACACCATTGGTCAGCCCGCTCACCCGGTCGGATACAAGCCAGTGCGCTTGTTCATGCAGGAGTGGAATGATGATCTGTTGGTCCAGAAGAATCCGCTCGGCCTCGTCAATATGTCGGTTGCGTTGGGCGGGCTGAATGGCTTCACGCGCCTGGCCGATGGCGGCATTGAACGCCTCATTCTCTGATGTCGGTGAATCAAACCAGCCGGAGTCATCAGCAAAACCACCCTGCGTAAACGGGTCCATCAGGAAATGGCCGTCGAATTTGAGCCCCCGGTCAAAATGCGACATCGCCACATCAAAATCGCCGCCATCAACAGCCGAGTACAAATCGACCGCCGCGGTTGTGAGAAGTTCGGTTTCGATCCCGGCGCGGCTCCAATCATCTGCAAGAGCGACCGCCATCCTTTCCCGATCGCCCGCCATAGTACGAAGCTGGATTTGCGGGCGATTGGCACCGGTCAACCCTGCTTCAGTAACAAGGCGCAAGGCTTCATCCGGATCAAACCTCGGCGCTTGCCCGGTCGGCAAAATCGTATCGGTTGGATCCGCCACACCGCGCATGATTTGCTCGGACAGGAAGGGCCGGTCAATCGCAAGGGAAAGTGCACGACGCAGAACAGCCTGATCAAGTGGTGATCGGCGGAGATTGACCTTGAGATAGGTGAATTTCGGAGCCGGAAAACTCATCAACTGATCGCCGACCTGATCCCGCAATAGGGTGATCTGGGTGGGCGGCGGTGCCTCAGCGAGATCAAATTCGCCCGCCCGGAACATGCGCGCGCGGGTCGCAGCATCATCGACAATATCAATCCGTGCCGCCGGCACCGCTGCGGGCTGGATGGCGTACTCATTCCGAACCAGATCGTAGGATAGCGCCCCCTGATCCGCCAACGCGAAGGGGCCGGAACCCACAAAGTTTTCGGGGCGAATCCACGCAGCGCCATGCGCTTCCACGGCGTGCTGTGGCACAGGGTAGAATTCCTGCATCAGAAGCGGGAAATGGCCAATGGGCTGGATCAAACGGATTTCTACAATGCCGCCATCCAGCAACGAAACGCCCACATCGCTTAAGGGCAATTCGCCAGCAAGCGCCGCCAGAGCGTTCTCAACCGCAAAAAAGTCCCCGATCTCGCCGCCAGCCGTTGCCGGGTCGAGAAAGCGTCTGACGGACCAGGCGACATCGGCGGCGGTCAAGGGATGACCGTCCGACCAGAACAGCCCGCCGGGAATAGTGAAATGCCACATCCGCCCATTGTCCGGCGACGACCATTCCGCAGCGAGGCCGGGCGCGAGCCCGAGCACGTTCGAGTAGTCCGTGAGTGGTGTGAAAATTTGTTTGAAAATCAGGGCAGCAGACGCGAACTGGCCGATCGCTGGGTCCAATGAATCCGGCGCCGTTCCGATCGCGACCCTCAGGAGCCCCGCCGGGGCATCGCCGCTTCGACTGCAAGCGGCGACCGTCAGGCCCGCCAATCCGGTTGCAATCGCTCCGCGTCGGGTGAGGGCTGGCAGCGACATTAAACCAGTTCCACCACGCGCTGCGGATCCGCCTCGCGTTTTCTGGGTTCGACAAAATAGAGCCCGCCCGTATCCCAGCGTTCAACGGCGCCATAATGCTTCATGGCATCCAGCGCCGTGTAATGAGATATGATGGCTTTGCGCAACCGGTCGGGATTCCTGGCGACTGTGCCGCGGTGCAGGAGGCGCGCATGCCAGATCAGCACATCTCCTTTTTCGGCGGTGAACTCGACGGTTTCGAGTTTCTCCCGGTCGATGATTTCCTCAAAAAATGGCGTGAGCACGCGTTCGGAATGGATCGGCCAGGCACGCGTCTCACGAACCTCGTCGGGCACGAAATTCAGGATTTTGCTCTTTTTGATGTGCGGCCATTGGTGGGAGCCGGGAACAAACTGGAAGGGTCCGCTGTCGGCGGTGATGGTGTCGAGCGCGAACCAGCAGGCCACGTAGCGGCCCCGCACCTCATCCGGATTCAGATAATCGTCCTGATGCCAATCGCGCTGGGTGGTTTTCCAGCCGGTCAGATTGAGATTCATGACCATTTCTTCGCCTATTAGCGAATGCAGGGTTTTTGCCAGCGGACCATAAAGACAAAGATCACGGATTTCCTTGATCTCCATATAGGGTGTCTCGTCGTCCCAGCCGCCCGGCGCGGAGATTTTCTCGCGGACGCGGCAATAAGCATCGACCACGTCATCCGGAATGAATTTTCGGAGAATGAGGTAGCCATTCTCACGCCAGAACTTCTGCTCATTGGTCAGCAGGGTTTCATCGACCTGCTTGCGATCGAGTGGCGGCAGCATGTTATCAGAAGGGGCTTCTTCGGCGATGTCGTCCCAGCTGATTGATGCTTTGAACGGGTTCTGGGCGAAGAAGATAAGTTCTTCCTCGCCGGGCCCGGCCAGCCGGACACGGCTGGCCCCGAATCCTGCAGCCTTGGCGGCACGAGACAGGCTGTCCGGTGTAAAAAACCATCGCCGGACATTGGCACTGAGATGCGGCCAGTCCGGCCCCATTTCTTCACGGCCTTTAGCGGCATAGTTTGGCGTGGAAATCATCAGTAATCCGCCGGGCTTCAGCTTTGCGCGGCAGGCTTTGAGGAAGGTAACAGGGTTATTCGTAAAACTAATGACATCCAGCGCGGTGACAGCCTCGAAAGCACCATCTTCGAGCTGGCTATCTTCAATACGATTGGGTTCGACCGGAATATTGAGGTGTTTCTGTCCCCAGGCCGCAATCTCTCTCCAGTTATCGACGCCCTGGACCTTCCAGCCGTGAGCGCGCGCGTGAAACAGGAAGTAACCTGGGCCCGATCCGACATCGAGCAGATGCTTGTCCCAGGGACCGGTTTTGACCACCCAGGGCGTTAATTCCCTGGCCGCATCCATGAGCCGCTCATATTTGAAGCTGAGCCCGGATAACTCCAGAGCTTTCCAGTCATCCATGAAGTGCTCGGCACCCAGATTAGTAAAGTCAAACGCCACCGGCGGGTTACGTTGAGCCAGCCCGCAACCCGTACAAACCTCGATTGATGCCGTCTGATTAAGCGGCAGGTCAAAGGCGGAATAGGCTTCTTCAAAAGAACTCCCGCAGGACTGGCAGGGGGCACGCATTTTTCACTCTCACGCTTAGGCTCGTGGCCGGAAAACAAAATTGTTCAGATAGCCAGATTGTCCGGC
Source organism: Hyphobacterium sp. (assembly GCF_965228115.1). Classification (GTDB taxonomy): domain Bacteria; phylum Pseudomonadota; class Alphaproteobacteria; order Caulobacterales; family Maricaulaceae; genus Hyphobacterium. The sequence goes on from NZ_OZ245794.1 coordinate 2,632,342, forward strand.
TTTCTGCCGATGATCAACATCTGCATCGAAAGCAGAACGCGGATGAAGTGTCCCGTCCTTCAGGACGAAGGTGTCATATCCGAATGTCTCGACATGATCGAGTTCATCCTCAATACGACGCCCTGTATGACGCTCCTCCAGCTCGATAATCATCACCGGTCGATCGCGCGCAATGGTCGCAGCTGCCCCCGCCAGGACCTCACGTTCATGACCTTCAACATCAATTTTCATGAAGCCGACCGGGGGTGGGTCCAGCTGATCCAGTCGGATCCTTTCCGCGTGAATACGAAGATGGGGGCAGTCGCCGACCTTTGTTTCTGAAAGCGAAGCTCCCTGATTAGAAAATTTCCGGCCCTTTCCGGGAATCAGCAGCTCGCACGGGCCGTCGCGATCAGAGAGGGCATAGCTAAGACATTTTATTTTGCCGCTCACCCCGCGTTGCAGCCAGTCGAACATCACCGGATTGGGCTCGAACGCCCAGACCGTTTCGGTGTAGCGCGACATGACATGAGCCCAGATGCCACGATTGGCGCCGATGTCGAATGCCGTGCGCTTTCGATCCACCAGCACCTGCAGCAGATGGATTTCCGGTTCACCGCATTTCAACTCGCGCGCTGTGATGCGTTCCAGATTGTATTTGGCAGGAACAAAAAAACGCTTCAGCTGTTCCGCAAAGGTTAGCGGAATGGAGGCAGTTCGGTTGGGGTTCACGGCTCAGGCCGGGCTGGCTTCAGCTTTTTTCAGGCTGGCCACGAAGCGGTCGAAAACGGCAAAACTGTCCTGCGGTCCCGGGCTGGCTTCAGGATGATGCTGAACCGACATGACCGGCTTCGAAGTCAGACGAAAACCGCAATTCGTTCCATCAAATAGCGAAACGTGCGTTTCCACCGCATCGGCCGGCAATGTGCTGGCATCGACGGCGAAGCCGTGATTCATAGAAACGATTTCCACTTGGCCGGTCTCATGATTTTTGACCGGGTGATTAGCGCCATGATGGCCTTGAGCCATCTTGACGGTCTTTCCGCCCAGCGCCAGCGCAAGCATTTGATGCCCCAGGCAGATGCCAAGGACAGGTACGCCAGCATCGATCACGCCGCGAATAGTCTTGAGGGCATAACTGCCCGTCGCGGCAGGGTCACCCGGACCATTTGATATCAGAACGCCGTCAGGTTTGGCAGCCAGCACATCGGTTGCGGTCGATTTGCCGGGCATGACTTTTACGCGGGCCCCGGCGGAAACCAGACGGCGCAGGATATTTGCTTTCACACCGTAATCCAGGACCGCGACCAACGGCCCGTTTTCCGGTCCGGTTTCAAAGCCTTTGTCCCAAATCCAGTCGCCTTCCTGCCAATCGGTGTCGCCGCCTGACATAACGCCGGCGGCCAGTTCGCGTCCTTCCATGGTCTGGGCGGTTCGAGCGATTTCTATCAGCCTTTCCAGATCAAAATTATTCATTTCGGCGTGGGTAATAACAGCCATGGGCATACCGCTTTCGCGAATACGCCGTGTGATGGCACGGGTATCGACGCCGGAAATTCCAATAATAGCCCGGTCTGCCATCCAGTCGGAGAAATGCTCTTGCGCCCGATAATTCGCCGGATCCGTCATATCCGCGCGCATCACCGTTCCCGTCGCAGCCCTCGTCGCGGGATCACTGGCGGCCTCCTCGTCTTCCGCGTTGGTGCCAACATTGCCGACATGGGGGAAGGTGAAGCAGACGATTTGTCCAGCATATGATGGGTCGGCGAGGATTTCCTGCTGACCCGTCATCGCTGTGTTGAAGCAGAGCTCTCCGATCGATTCGCCGCGAGCACCCAGCCCTTTACCGGCAAAAACGGTCCCGTCGGCCAGGACAAGTCGCGCGTAAGTCATTGGCATTGGGGGTTGATTTTTTTTTGTCGCCGTCATACGAGCGCGCTCCTTGAAATGAGGGGGCGTTAATCGCTATCTTTACCCTCAGACGGAGCGCGACGCTAGGAGGCGCCCCACACGAGGTCAAGCCAGTGCTTGAACCAAATTATATAGGAAAAACAAAGGCCTTTATCGGTGTCAGTTTGGCACCAAGGTATTGAATGATATGTCGATACGTGAACGAATTCTCGCTGATCTGAAGATCGCAATGAAAAACAAGGACGCTGTGCGTCTTTCAACGCTGCGCTTGATTTCTACGGCCATCAAGGACCGTGACATTGCCGCGCGTGCCGAGGATCGCTGTCAGGGCTGCGAGTCCGGCGAGATTATGGCCATCCTGCAAAAGCTCGCGAAACAACGCGATGAAAGTGCAGACACATACGAAAATGCTGGCCGGCTCGACCTTGCAGAGAAAGAGCGCGCCGAAGCTGAAATCGTGCGCGAATATTTGCCTCAGCCGATGGACGAGGACGAAATTGAAGCTGCTGCCAGTCAAGTCGTCGAGGAATTGGGGGCCACCGGCCTGAAGGATATGGGAAAATGCATGGGTGCGCTCAAAGAGCGCTACACAGGCCGCATGGATTTTTCCCGGGCGGGCGCGAAGATCAAATCGCTTTTGACGAAAGCGGCCTGAGTCTTCGCCATTAGCCGTCGCCATTCCACATTGATTGGGATACCATGGGGCATTTCGCCGTTGCGGGATGCCCCATGCGTTTGACCGATGATTTCAAGGATGAAATCCGCGCGCGGATTCGCTTGTCGGATCTGATCGGGCGCAAGGTCAATCTGAAGCGGACCGGCCGCGAATTTGTGGGGCTTTCTCCCTTCAAGAAAGAAAAAACGCCGTCCTTCACCGTCAATGATGAAAAGCGGTTCTATCATTGTTTCTCGACCAACGAGCACGGTGATGCGTTTGACTGGTTGATGAAAATCGAAGGTCTGTCATTCATGGAAGCCGCCGAGCAGCTCGCATCCCTTGCAGGGTTGCCAATGCCGAAAGCGGATCCGGAAGCCGCCAGAAAGGCTGAAGCCTCCAAATCCCTTATTGAGTGGATGGAAGCGGCCCAGCGCTTTTATTCACAGCAGCTGAAGTCGTCGGCGGGCGCAGATGCCCGTGCCTATCTGGAACGCCGTGGTTACGGCCCCAAGGAGTGGACCGCCTACGAGATCGGCTATGCGCCCGACCGCCGGACAGCCCTGAAGGAGGAATTGACCGCAGCGGGCGCTTCCCCTGCAGAGTTGATCGATTGCGGTTTGTTGATTGCACCCGATGAAGGCGGGGTCCCTTTTGACCGCTTTCGCGGCAGGATCATGTTTGCGATCCGCGACCGTCGAAACCGTCTGGTCGCGTTTGGCGGGCGGGCCATGTCCGCCAATGCCAAGGCGAAATACATGAATTCGCCTGAAACCCCGATCTTTCACAAAGGCCATAACCTCTATCGCTATGTGCCTGCGCGCCGGGCGGCAGCGGATCCAAAGAACAACGCGAACGGTTTGATTGTGGCGGAAGGTTATTTCGATGCGATTGCCTTCTCACGCGCCGGACTGGAAAATGCCGTCGCGCCGCTGGGCACGGCGCTGGGGGAAGACCAGATCAAAATGCTCTGGCAAGCAGGCGATGAGCCGATCCTGTGCCTCGACGGCGATGCGGCCGGACGCATGGCGGCCAACCGGGCAGCCGAACGGGCTCTGCCGCTCCTTGAGCCCGGAAAAACGCTCCGCTTTGTATTCCTGCCAGATGGCAAAGACCCGGATGATATGCTGCGTGAAGAGGGCGCTGCGGCGCTCAAGGATGTGATGGGAAATACGCGGCCCCTGGCGTCCATCCTTTGGGACATGGAGGCAGAAAAGGAACCGCTGGATGATCCCGACCGGCGCGCTGGGTTCCGCAAGCGATTGCGGGACCTGCTGTATAAAATCGAGAACGCCTCGGTTCGATCTGAATACCAGCGCGAATTCGACAGGCGCCTGGATCAAGCCTTCGGTGCACCGGGGCGAGGCAACCGGTCTTTCCGAAAGGGGATTCGCCTCGGCGCGAAAGAGGAAACAAAGCGATTGGCTGGCGCTCGCCCGGTGCCAACGCGCGCCCGCCATCTATTGTTGGCAGCGATCGAATATCCGGAAATCGCGGAAAATCAGGCAGAACTGTTATTAAGCCTGCCCTGTGGTCAAATGGATGGACTTCGAGATGCAATCCTTGACTCGCTTTCATCAGAGGACGTTGACCAGGCCGGTGGAATACGAAACTTGCTGATGAATCATGGCTTTGCGGCAGATTTGAAACGTCTTGATCCGGAGCGCATACCGATGCGGGCGGCGCTCGGCGGCGAAACCGCAACTGCAATCCAGCGAGAAGAGGCTTGGACACGCCTCGCAAGCGCTTATATGGAACATACGGGGTATCAGTCTTTGCGGCCAGAACGCCTGTCACGGCTCGCCGAAGAAATTGAGAACGATGATGCCGACACATTGCGCAGCCTGATGGAAGATCATCGGCGGCGCCGCACACGGCAAAAGCCCGACACCTGAGGTTGGCGGGTTGATCAGGAATTGCGGGTGGCGAATCAGCCACCGGACGGGAAACACTTAGGCATGGCAACAAAAACGAAGTCGGCAGCGGCAGCGAAATCTGGCGAACAAACGCAAGACAGCCCGCTCCTCGATCTCACCGATCGCTCGGTCAAGGCGATGATCAAAGCCGCGAAAAAACGCGGCTATGTCACCCACGACGAAATCATCAAGGTTTTGCCGGAAGAGGAATTCACTTCCGAGCAAATTGAAGATGTGCTCGCCCAGCTGTCTGAAGTCGGCGTTAACGTCATTGATAGCGAAGATGCGCCCGATGATGAGGACGACACCAAAGCCAAGGAAGGCGATGGTAAAGGCGACAATGAAGGGGACGATGACGGCGACGGAAAGGAAGAGGGAAAAGCTGTAACAGCTAAGGCCAATACAACCGTCACCGGCCAGAACACGACCAGCGCATCAGACCGCACTGATGATCCGGTGCGCATGTATCTCCGCGAAATGGGCACAGTCGAGCTTTTGTCCCGTGAGGGTGAGATCGCCATCGCCAAACGCATCGAGGCCGGACGCAATGCGATGATCCGAGGGCTGTGCGAAAGCCCGCTGACATTTGAAGCCATCATGGTTTGGCGTGAAGAAGTCGAAGAAGGCCGCGTTCTTCTGCGGGATGTGATCGACCTGGATGCCACCTTTACCGGTAAAAATCCGCAGCCTGACTATTCTGAAACCGGGCGCCCGGACCAGCAGCCCGGCGGCAAGCCGGAAGACAAGCCCAAGCCGAAAATGCCGGAGGGCCACGAAGAGAAGAACAAGGATGGCAAGGAAGACGGCGAAGGTAGTGACGACGAAGATGATGATGACGAGGATGAGGGCGTAAACCTCTCCCTCTCGGCAATGGAAGCCGAGCTGCGTGACGAGGTTATGGAAATCCTCGACGCGATTGCTTCCGATTTTACGGCTTTCAGGAAGTTGCAGGACAAGCTGGTTGCCGCACGCATCGCCGGCAAGGACCTGACAAAGCAGAGCCGCGAGAAATATGAAGAGTTACAGGCGCGTATCGTCACCGAATTGAATAGCCTGCATCTCAACAATGCGCGGATCGAGGCGCTGGTAGAACAGCTTTATGCGATCAACAAGGAATTGATGGCGCTCGAAGGCCGCCTTTTGCGCATGGCCGACGCCCACGGCGTGCCGCGGCTTGAGTTCATGGAAGCATATTTCGGAAACGAAACAAATCCGAACTGGCTGGACGATTTCAAGGATAAGTCGAAGTCCTGGACGCGATTTATTCAGCGTGAAGAAGGGGTTGTGGAATCCATCCGCGAGGAAATCTCCGAGATTGCGCAGCGTTCCGGCGTGCCGGTTGATGATTTCCGTCGTATCGTGAAAGCGGTGCAGAAGGGTGAGCGCGAAGCCCGCATCGCCAAGAAGGAGATGGTTGAGGCCAATCTCCGCCTGGTTATTTCGATTGCGAAAAAATACACGAATCGCGGGCTGCAATTCCTCGATTTGATCCAGGAAGGAAATATCGGCCTGATGAAAGCGGTCGATAAATTTGAGTATCGCCGCGGCTACAAATTTTCGACCTACGCTACGTGGTGGATCCGTCAGGCGATCACGCGGTCCATTGCGGATCAGGCCCGGACCATCCGGATCCCGGTGCATATGATCGAGACAATCAACAAGATTGTCCGGACCTCGCGTCAGTTCCTGCATGAATTCGGCCGCGAGCCGACGCCGGAAGAGCTGGCCGAAAAACTCGGCATGCCGCTGGAAAAGGTTCGCAAGGTGATGAAAATCGCTAAAGAGCCGATCTCGCTGGAAACGCCCATCGGGGATGAGGAAGACTCGCACCTCGGCGATTTCATCGAGGACAAGAATGCGGTCCTGCCGATTGATGCGGCCATTCATGCCAATCTACGTGAAACCACGACCCGCGTGCTGGCCTCTCTGACGCCGCGCGAAGAGCGCGTCCTTCGTATGCGGTTTGGCATTGGCATGAATACGGACCACACGCTGGAAGAAGTGGGGCAACAGTTCTCGGTGACCCGCGAACGGATCCGTCAGATTGAAGCCAAAGCGTTGCGCAAGCTGAAACACCCGAGCCGCTCGCGCAAACTGCGGAGCTTCCTGGATAACTAGCGGGCAAATGCCCCAGACCACACTCCGCCTCTCTACAAACGGGCCTGGCCTTTATGATGTCACGTCAAAGGCTACCCGATTTGTTGCCGAGAAGGAGGCGGGCGAGGGCCTGCTGACGTGTTTTGTCCGGCACACCTCCTGTTCGCTGGTGATCCAGGAAAATGCCGATCCGGATGTGCGGCGAGATCTGGATGAGTTTTTCCGCCGGTTGGTGCCGCATAGTGATGACCCGACCATGGGCTGGCTGCGGCACACTACGGAAGGACCAGACGATATGCCCGCTCATATCAAGGCAGCCCTGACGGCGACTTCGCTTTCCATCCCCGTTACCGATGGGCGGTTAGCACTGGGCACCTGGCAGGGGCTTTACCTGTTTGAACATCGCGATGCGCCACATTCCCGGCAGATCGTGCTTCACCTGTCAAAATAAAAAAGGGCGGCCAGGTGGGGCTTGGCCGCCCTTTATAATGACAGCGCCGTCTGGGTGAGGTGCCGTCATGGGTGTTTTCCGGGTTAGTCGATTTCGTCTGGCTCAACGCCGTCATCAGCCGTGCGGTTGATGATGCGCAGCGCATCTATGGGCGCCGCTTCACCGTCGTCATCTGCTTCCCGCACCCGTTGCACCGCCGGCAGGATAAGTCCTGCTCGAGAATCGTCCTCCTCACTGCGAATGTCGCTGGCCGCCGTGCCGCTGGCCGACGTGTCGCTAGCACGGGCTGGCCGCGAGACGCGGGCCGGTGGCATTCCCGAAGCGCCGTTCGTGGTGGCTGTTTCGCGCGCGCGGTTCGGGACCGGAGCCGCGACGTTTCCCGCGCCACCGACGGTGCGGATGACATCCTGAATGTCATCGTCACCTTGATAAAAGATACGTGCGATCACGGTGAAATAGCGCGCGCCAGCATAGTCATTGTCGATCGTGCCGCTGTCATACTGACACCAGCCCACGGCGCTGATCGGCAATTGAACTTCGAAGACATCATCCTGGCGAAGGAAGTCGGCTTCCGAGCCCGCATTGTTTTCGGTGAATAGTTGCAGATGTTCCTCGACCTCACGGACCGGATTGAACCAGCCAATATCGACCAGCGCATTCGCATCCCAGTCCTGAGGGATCTCCAATGGCATATCAATGTCAAAATTCTCGAGCGTATCTGTGCCATTGAACATCTGGGTATGGTCAGGCATATCGCTGCCAAACAGGAAGGGGGAGGGGATTGCTCCGCCTCCAGGCGCTGAGACGATGTCGATATGGGTCGGCATGCCATGGGCGCGCAATGCAGCTGTTTCGGCGAAGTCATAGGATTTGCACCAAACCTGGCCCCGTACGTTCACAATCTCGGTCTCACCGGAGACTACGCGCAGATTGCGGTCAGCAGGATCTGTCGAATTCGCGATATTGCGGACTGTGATACTGATGGAAGGCGTGTGTTGCGTGACCAGAATATCGTGGACCGGGAAGGAAAAGTCGGTGCCGTCGGCACTGGCAGATGCTGTCGCTAAGAAAGAGAGCCCTAACCCTCCAAGCAGAACAGTTTTCAATTTCGTTTTCAATTTTGTCTCCTGTTGATGGACCGCGCTGTCCCTCAACACGCGCTGGCGAATACATTGCGCTTTATGGAGAAATTCGGTTCATGCGGGGAGGTGCAGGTCAGGACTACAACGCGCATGAAGGTTGCAACGCGATGCAACTTGGTTGCATCGAAATGCAACCCGTGACACATTTTCGCCATGCGACCGATCGCCTTTTCCGAGAAGCTCCAGCTTGTGCTGAAATCCCTTTCTGTTAGCCGGGCCGGGTTGGCGGCGGCCTTGAATGTGGACAAGTCGCTGGTCGGGCGCTGGGCTTCCGGGGCGGTTATGCCGTCCGAACACAACCGGTCCCTGCTGACACAATATATTGCTCAGCGGATCGATGGGTTCTCTATGTTGGACTGGGAAGCCGACATCAATGCCTTTTCTGCTCGGCTTGGTAATGAGACGGGCACCGGTTCGAGCACAATGCAGGACTGGATTCCTGATGCATTGCTCGAGGAGGCTACACGCGGGGCCAAGCGCCGGGCAACGGCCTATGAAGGTATCTGGCGCTCGACGCGTTATTCCAGCGATTTGCCGGGACGATTCCTGCACGACATCACGCTAATCCGTTGCAACCGTGAAAATATCATCGAGTTCACATCTGGCATTGAAGGCGTGCGTTATCGCGGCCGGGCGCTGTTGCTGCAGCACCAGCTCTTTTCCATCGCTGCCGATGAAGAGGCTGTCGCCATGATGTTTGGCATCTTCAACGGTGTGGCCCGGCAAAAAGCTGAAGTGCTGGATGGGCTTTCTATCGCGACGTTACGGGATGCCGGTGGCTCGCCGGCCTGCTCGGCTGTCGTTATGCACCGCATCGCTGATTTAACCGGTGCGGCGGATGCCGACACGCAACTGTTCGAAGCCTCGGTCGCGGCCCAGAACCCGCTGGCTGAGGAACGCGCCGTGCCTCAGGATATCCAGGATCATCTCGCTCGCACAGCTTCGCAGGATACGCCCGGCTTGATGCGGATGCTCTTCCAGAATTCCATGGCACGCGGCCCCTTGTTGGAGCCCCATTCCGCGGGCTGAAACCTTAGCGCGGGCGCGCTAAGCTACTGCCAACTGATTCTTCGCTGACATGGGGAGGCACCGGCATGTCCACCGATCGCACACTGGGTTCAAAATCCAACCCATCCAAATTCGACTGTTATCCTGACCTTGCCAATGACGAACCCTATTTTGTCATTCGCGCGGATGATCCGCTTTCCAACGCGCTTGTAGAGCTGCACGCTTATATTGGTGCCGGCCAGTCCGGCGCGGCACACAACAAGCTGGCGGAGATTATGGAGCTAACGCGTGACAAGCCACCGCGGCCGTCTGACAGCCCGAAATATCGCGAGACCTTCGCGATATCCTCGTCCATGGAAAAATGGCGGGAAGGCTGATGCCGCAAGTTGACTTCATTTTCGATTTTGGAAGCCCGAATGCTTATCTGGCTCACAAGCTGGTGGCGGGGATTGAACGTCGCACCGGCGTCACGTTCACCTACAAGCCTTGCCTGTTGGGCGGGATATTCAAGTCCACAGGCAATCAGGCACCCATGCTGGCCTTTGCGGGTGTAAAGGGAAAGCTGGAATACGACATGCTTGAATTCCAGCGCTTTATCGACCGGCACGAACTGACGAAATTCAATTTCAATCCGAATTTCCCGATCAACACATTGCCGCTGATGCGCGGCGCGGTGGCGATGGAAATGAAAGGTCAGGCCGACTTGCGCCGCTATGTTGACGCCATCCTGACATTTATGTGGGAAGCGCCGAGAAATCTGAATGATAGCGAAGTGCTGGCGCAGACCTGGACGGATGCCGGATACGACGCGGATGATATGGCGGCACTGATCCAATCGCCTGAAGTCAAAAAGGGATTGATGGAAAATACGGCTGCTGCCGTTGAGCGGGGCGTGTTTGGCATTCCAACCTTCTTTGTCGGGGATGAAATGTTCTTCGGAAAAGATCGCCTCGATCAGGTCGAGGAAGAGATCAGAAAGCAGGGTCCATGAACGGCGCGTGTCTGGTCGTAGGGGCAGGCGATGATACGGGTTCGGCCATCGCTCATGCTTTCGCAGAAAAAGGCCTGACTGCCTGCGTGGTTCGTCGGCCACGGCATCTCGACAAGTTGGAACAGCTAGTCGCCGATATTGAAGTCAAAGGCGGTAAGGCGCGCGCCTTCGGCATGGATGCACGCGAAGAAGACGAGATGGTCAATCTCATCAGCACGATCGAGGCCGAGGTCGGCCCAATCGAAGTTGCGGTTTTCAATATCGGCGCAAATGTCCGGTTCGGCATTCGTGAAACCACATCGCGTGTTTATCGCAAGGTCTGGGAGATGGCGGCGTTCGCGGGTTTCCTGATGGGCCGTGAAGTCGCCGGGCCGATGCTGGACAGGGGCCGGGGCACTATTTTGTTTACCGGGGCCACGGCCAGCCTGCGGGGTGGAAAGGTCTATTCCGCTTTTGCGGGGGCCAAGTTTGCGCTTCGTGCGCTGGCGCAATCCATGGCGCGTGAACTAGGCCCCCGAAACATCCATGTTGCCCATGTCGTCGTGGATGGCATGATCGATTCCAGTTTTATTCGGGATAACGTCCCGGGCGTTGATGGATTGCGCGCGGAGGATCGAATTCTCTCGCCAGCCGCGATTGCTCAAAACTATGTCATGTTGCACGAGCAGCCGCGCTCGGCCTGGACCCACGAGTTGGATCTCAGGCCATGGGCGGAAACCTGGTGAAACCTAGGGGCGGCTTTTGACGCGCACCGGGACGGGCTGATGCAGAGGATAGGCGCGAGCCAGGTTCAGATAGTCCCCTGCGCGCTCCGCAATCTTCTGAGCTTCCGCGACGCCTTCGGATTTCAAGAGGCGCGCTTGTTGCGCCAGCATTTGACCGAGTTCGAAAAGTTGGCGGCGGTTTGAGCCGTTCATATCAATCTCCCTTAACTGAAACATTGTACGGCCAAACACCGAAGTTGGATCAGTTCGGACGGGCGATCATGCCGGAATTATCTGTGGCGTTGCGCCATCCAGCGCCGCCAGCGCGAACGGATCAGCCAGAACGCCGGAATGATCAGGATCAACCAGGGTAGAATAGCCGCTGTGAGTCGGATTACGGTCGCGAGCCCGCGTGAGGCAATGCTCAGGAAATCGTTGATCGCTGCCGTTATCGGGTTTGTTGTAGAAGGCGTAAACGGCACCGCTTCCGATCGATAATTGATGGTCAGAAGCGACATGGAAACGCGCCGCTCCAGATAGCGCAGGCGCGAGGTAGCGCTTTCGATTTCAGTCTGCACACGCGCGAGCTCGCGCTCGACCCGGATCAATTCTTCGACGCTCGCCTCGTCTGTTTCCAGCAAAAGGATCAATCGATCTCGTAATGCAGTCTGGCCAGTGAGACGCGCGCGCGTATCCAGAATGGGAGCGGACAAATCTTCGGCCGAAGTGGTCTCCGACAAAAGCCGGCCACCGGCGGCCTCGGCATCCTCACTTATTCGCGCCCGAAATTCGGTCAGCCAGGCAGGCGTTGCGCGCAGCGACAATTGCCCGCTGGACCGATCAGCGGATTGGGTCGACACCTGAGCATTGATGATCTGGCACACGTTCGGCCCCGCATCCTCGCAGACTTGGCGATGAAGCTGGAAAAGCGCTTCCAGGTTGTCCGATGGCGTCTCGACCGCCATGCCGTAAGCGTAGGCAAGGAATCCTGGATTTTCATCCTCGGGTGCCTCGGCTTGTCCGTCTTGAACGCCGCCAACAAGCTGAACAGGTTCGACAGAACCAAACTCGGAGCTAACCAGCCTAGAGCCAGTAACAACAATACCATCATCAAAGGCGGGTTCAGCGACATAGTCCACTGATCCTCGATCAGCCCCACAAGCTGTTAGAATGAGTCCAGCGCCCGCTATAGCGGCGATACGTTTGATCATGTCCTGTCTCCCGTTCCCATCCCGTTGATTGAAGGCACCGATGACGGCAAGATCAAGGCGTTTTAGTGCCGGGCTTGAGCCAGGGTTTTAACTCGCCCAGCCAGTTTCTTTGAGCGGCGGCCCTGGCCCGGTAATCGAGATCATACTCCGCGACCAGAACGGATTCGTCTGCACCAGCTGCAGCTAGAAGTTCACCTTCCGGCCCGGCGATCACCGAATGTCCGCCATAGGCAGTATCGCCCTCGACGCCGCAGCGATTGGCCAGAATGGAATAGACAGAGTTCTGCATGGCCAGAATCCGCATCTCCCAGGCAAACAAGTCCAGGGGCTCCCCTGCCAGATTACAGGTCGGCGTTGCAATGATCTCGGCACCTTGAAGCGCGCTCGCACGATAGCTTTCCGGGAAATGCCGGTCATAGCAAATGACGACGCCGACGCGCCCGGCCGATGTGTCGTAAACATCGAAGCCGCTTCCGGAGGCATAATAGTCTTTCTCCCAGAACTTTTCGAACTGCGCGATGTGCACCATTTTCGAGATGCCTATCAGCGTCCCATCGGCCTCGAAGACAGGTGAGGCGTCAAAGCGTCGGCCGTCTTTTTCCTGAAAATAAATGTTCGCCACAGTGACGATTCCATTGGATTTGGCCATCTTGCCAAGTTCGTTGAGTGCCGGGTTTTCATCAGTCATCGCATAGGCGCTGGCGTTATTGCCGCGCGCCACGGGGAAAAAGGGCGACAGCTGAATTTCCGGAAACACGGCGACCTTGGCACCCTTCGCAGCCGCCTTTGCCAACATTTGGCGGGCCGTTTCCAGATTGGCGTCGATGTCCGGAGACGATGCATGTTGCAGCGCGGCGAGTTTGGGCATTTTCCCTCCCTTTCGGAACGTCAGGCAAGACACTATATCCAGCGGTGGATTTCGGTTATATGCGCCGCAACATGACCAGCAGTCAGGATAATTCCATGCGTTTGAAAATGATGAAATCGAAGTTGCATCGCGCGACCGTAACGGAAGCAGATCTTCACTATGAAGGTTCGATATCGGTTGATCGCGATTTTCTCGACGCATCCGGCATCCTGCCCTATGAGCAGGTCGATGTTTTGAACATCAATAATGGCTCCCGCTTCACGACGTATACAATTCCGGCACCTCGCGGTTCACGGAAGTTCGGAATCAATGGCGCAGCCGCGCGTCTCGCCCAGGTCGGCGACAGGATCATAGTGGTCGCTTATGCAGAAATGGACGCGGTGGAGGCCGAACGCCATGAGCCGGGCGTACTTGTGTTTGATGAACACAATCATCCGCTGCAAACGCCTGAAGCGGCTTAAGAATTTCTATAATTTCACGGTGTATTCGATTCCGGCAATTGGGTTCCGGAGCATGCGCTGGTGGCATTTAGTGTCGATAAATCCATTATTGACCCGCCGGGTATTTTCCAGGCGGTTTTGCATGGGCCGAACATCTTTTCGGTCAGCCTCGATAATGCGAGAACCCTTGTGCGGCGTTTCGAAACCGCGCCCTTGAACGGCGTAATAATCGATTATTCCGATGCCATTCTCGGCCACTCAATGAGGGAGTTCCACGAGATTGCCTCGGTATTTGCCAAAGGGCTGCCGAAAGGAATGCCGTTTGCCTACGTGTTTGGGGCCCAACAACTGGCGCATGTTATGTATATGACGCGGCTGTTGCATGCGGGCGGCCTCATGGTGAAAGCCCATGCATCGCAGGAGGACGCAAACGCATGGATTTTCCCGCTCGCCGAAGCCCGCCGCGCAGAGCGGGAACGCGCCGCCTAATCCTCGATCGCGTACACGCCATTAATAGTGACCGACACCGTCAATTGACCGGCCGCAACCGGTGTCGATGCGTCGAAACTTTCTGTGCGGGCCAGCATGGCGCGCGGTTGAGGCGAGAAGCCGCCTGACTCGGAGAATTCGATCAATCCGCCCAATTCGATGCCCAGAGCCGTGGCGTAAAGGTCAGCGGTCTGCCGCAATGCCGCAACGGCGCGCCTTCGCGCCTCATTCCGGGCCGCGGAATCGTCTTCAAGGCCGAACGTCACTCCCTGGATGTTGTTTGCACCGGATGACACCAGTGCATCGATCGTTCCACCCAGATTATCAAGGTCGTCGACGCGGGCCGTAACCATGTTCGTCACCTGATATCCTGTAATGCGTCGGCTCTCGCCGGACGAATAATTCGACCATACCGGATTAACCTGAAGATTAGACGTCTGGACGTCCTGCCTTTCAATCCCGGCGCGATCCAGTGCGGAAAAGACAGAGGCCATCAATCGTGAATTGGCATTCAAGGCTTCAGCCGCGGTTCGGCCTTCGCTGACGACGCCGGATTGGACCATCGCAAGGTCGGGGGCGGCCTGAACTTCACCTGTGGCGCTGAGTGACAAACGGCCCGGCTCCTCCTGAGCAAATGCAGGCGTGGAAAGTGCAAGAAAAACAGAACTGGCAAGCAAGGTTGAGCGGATCATTTGAACCTCTTTGATTTGACGTTGGTGGACCGTCTAGCCGGGTGATACGGCGGTAGTACGGCACCGCCATAAATCCCCCATTCATTTTGCGGTGAACCGTTTTCGCACGCCTGCGTACCCCTTGATGTCTCCCAACCCATCAAGAGGTAAAATCATGTTCTTCAAAAGTATTCTTGCAGCATCGGCCGCAACGCTGGCGCTTGCCGGTACCGCGAGTGCACAAAACTATGTTTCGGTTTCCGGCGGCTTCAATCTGCAGGCCGACAGCGGCAATTCTGGCGCTTTGACCCGCGACTTCGTGACCGGTAATGGCGTGGCGGTTCCGGCTGGAACGACGCTGTCGCAGGGCACACCTATTGCCTGGAACACCGAATTTGGCACGGGTGGTTTTTTCTCTGGCGCTATTGGCCGGGAAGTCATCGAAAATGTCCGTCTGGAGTTCGAAATCGCTTACTCGAGCGCCGATGTCGACACCCACACTAATGTCACCGCCGGCGGGAACAGCATTGATGCGGCTGATGCTGCGGTTCTGATCACGGGCAGCGCGCCGCTGGGTGTGACTGTGGGCGCAGCCGTGGCTGATGGCCGGGGCGACATCTCCACGCTCAGCTATGCGGTGAATGGCTTTTATGACATTCCGCTGGAAATGTTCACCGCTTATGTCGGCGCTGGCGTCGGTCTGGCGGAAGTCGAAGTCAATTACGCACCTTTCGGCATCGCAATCATCCAGGACACGGAATCGGTAGGTCTGTTTCAGGTGATGGCTGGCGCCTCCTATCCGTTGAATGATACGACGGATTTGTTTGGTGGCTATCGGTTCCGGATGGCCGGCGATGCCGGCACAAACTCCGTGCTTTTCCCGACCAGCCTGGATGTTGAAAATAACGCGCACGTCTTCGAGTTTGGCGTCCGCTTCAACTTTTAAATCGGACGCTTCCGGCTACACAAAAGCGCCCGGCATATTTTGGCGGGCGCTTTTTTATTTACAGCATTCCCGGCTTGGCGCGGGGCAGGGCATTCCGTATGTGTTTGTGCGCCGGTTTGGGGGCCTGTAGCTCAACTGGTTAGAGCTGGCGGCTCATAACCGCTAGGTTGGGGGTTCGAGTCCCTCCGGGCCCACCATTTTTCTCTTCCCTAAAACCGGTGCCGCACCGTCAGGCGCGCATTTAACGGCTCACCTGTTGTGATGTTGTCGTTTGAATGCGCGTCAGGGAAATAATCTTCATCCAGCAGATTTTCGATATTCAGCTGCAAGCGCGTGTCCTCGCTGACATCATAAAAAACGCCAGCATCAAATCGGATATAGCTGGGCACTTCGACCGCATTGTCCTCGCGGACGAAAAACGCGTCCTGATAGGTTGCACCGCCGCCAATGGAGAGGCGGTTAGTCAGCCGGTATTGGGTCCAGACCGAAAGCATATGCTCGGGCGTTTGCCGGGGCCGGTTGCCGTTATTGGCTCCGCCTTCAATCTCGCCATCGAGATAGCTGTATCCTGCGCTGATGAACCAGTCGTCCGTCAGTTCCCCTACAAGCTCGAGTTCAAACCCGTCTGTGGTGCTGCCGGGCACGGTCGTCACAATGGACGCATCATCCGGATCAACGCTCGTAAACAGGCCGCGTTCCAGCCGGAAAGCGGAGGCGGTGAAGCTTAGCGCGGGCGAAATATCCCATTTGAACCCGATTTCCTGATTTTCAAAAACTTGCGGTCTGATGTCTTCAGTCGTGGTCGACAGCGTCAGGAATTGGTCGCCCGAGCTGGGCAGGAAAGCCTCTGAATAGCTGGCATAAATCGAAATGTTTTCAGCCGGCTTGTAGATGAGTCCAAGACGCGGAGAGATTTCATTATCGTCGCGCGCACGGCGGCCATTGTCCGTTGGCGAAATGGCGCGCCGGTCCAGGACCGAAACATCAAATTGATCAAACCGCAGACCGGCGATCAGCTTGAAATTCTCGGTGAGATCTATCTGGTTCTGCACATAAGCCGAGACAAAACTGACATCACTCGTCCGATCACGAGCCGGCACGGAATAGGTGAAAGCGGGGATGATCAGCGGATCAGTGAAAGGGATGACAATCTGATCATCATTGCTGGCCGGAAACAGTGTGTCATTGCGCGCATTGTCGGTTTGCTGATCGCCATATTCCAGACCGAACAGGACGGTGTGGCCTACAGAGCCGGTATTGAACTCTCCGATCAGATTGCCTTGGACAATCAGATTCTGGCGGGCGGTGGTGTCGAGATATCCATCCAGTCGAACGGTATTCGGTGTGACCGAGGCATCGAATCCGGCCGGATAGATATTCTGGTACAGCTTGTCGTAATCGGCATATTGAACGGTGGCGTTGCCCCGCAGCGTATCCGAGAATTCGTGATCAATGCGGGCTCTCAGAATATGGGCCTCCAGCGTGGTGAAACTCTGATCCGGTGACCCGAAAAATGTTTGATTGAAGCCCTCCAGCGGCCGGTCCGGCCCACCCGCTACACTGACGGAAGGCACGCCGCGGTCGACGACACGATCGTCATTCAAATACTCATAATAGAAAACCGCCCGGGTTTGCGGAGAGAATTCAATGCCAAGCGTTGGATTGATCCCGAATCGGGTCCCGTCGAACTGATCACGGTGATTGTTCAAACCTTCGCCAAAGAGGTTCAACCGCGTGGCGGCGGCCGGACCCAGGTCCACATTGGTATCGACGCTGGTGAGATAGGCACCAAATGTGTCCGCACCGGCAGTCAGCGTTGTGAACTGATCGCCGATCAAAGGCGATTTGGTCACGCGGTTGATGACGCCGCCCCCGCCTCCTCGCCCGAACAGCAGTGCATTAGATCCGCGCAACACCTCAATTTGATCCAGATTATAAAGCGGGCGGTAATACTGAACATCGTCGCGAATACCATTCAGGAAGAAATCTGCCGTTGTCTGATTGCCGCGAATATTGATGGAATCGCGATGTCCTTCACCCTGGCTGATCGACAGGCCGGGTGTGTAGCGCAACAGATCTCCGAGGCTGGTAAAAGCCTGGTTTTCGATCTGTTCAGCCGAGACAATGGACAGGCTTTGCGGGACATCAACAATTGGCGTTGGTGTCTTCACGGCATTGATCTGATCAAGCGACAGATATCGGCCGATCACTGTGATGGTATCCTGTTCGGGGAAGGGGACGCCTTGCGTTTCCAACGTCTCCGAATCTGCATGCGCGCTAATAGCCAGCCCTGCGGCGATGGCCGTGGCGATAATCATTGCCCGATCCCCCGATCGTTATTGATAATGAGTTGCAGCTATATAGGCGCGAGACTCAATTACAACCGGGCAAGGCACAAACAAATTGTCGCAGAGCGAATACGCCCTGCGACAATCCGTTTACGTCATGCTTGGGAGCCAGATGGCGATATCCACCCGCCGCTACAGCAGTCTTATTCCGCGCTGAAAGGCAGCGAGGAGTGGTGAAGAACGATGCGCAACTCACCGTCGTCGCCACGCACATAGCCGAAGCTGTATTCAACTTTCACTTCATTGCCTTCAGTCGTTGTGAAGAAGTAATTGCCCATGGCCACGGCGCTGTCGGCATCGATAAGCGTGCCTTCGTTTTCCCAACGCACATTGGTGTACGGCGCAATGGCGAAGCCATTGTCTTCAGCAATCGAGCCGCCGACGAAGTAGGACAGGGCTTCGTCAAACGTGCCGCGGAACTGGTCGTCAGAAGCCAGGGTCGGCTTGAACAAGACGTCATGCGAACCGTAAGCATAGAAGCGTTCGATGTGAGCAGCAGCCGCCGCTTCATAGTCTTCGTTTGCGGTATAAGCTGCGCCGATTGCGACAATGCCTTCGCCCCAGGCTTGCTGAGCAGCATTTACTTCGGCTTCGGTGATGGTGTCATAAGCAGCCGCGCCGGAAGCAAGAAGAACCGAGCCGGCGAGAGCGGCGGAAACTGTGATCGTTTTCATTTGTATCTATCCTTTTGAACCCGTGCGTTTGTCTGCACGAGGGCTGAGATAAGGACCGCCCTGCCGATTACCAATTGAATATGCGGCGCTGATTAATTGCTTTTGGGAATGAATAGGTCGAAGCTGCAAGAATGCGTCCGACCCTTCGTCAGCTCGAATATTTTGTCGCTGTCGCCGACGCGTTGGCGTTCGGTCCGGCTGCGCAAAAACTCGCCGTTACGCAACCCAGCCTGTCAAAACAACTCGCGAGCATGGAGGTTGAACTTGGTGTCCGGCTATTCGAGCGGACGTCCAGATCGGTGCGGCTGACCGCTGCCGGTGAACAATTGCTCGGCGAGGCCAAGGAATTACTGGACGCGGCATCAGCTTTCAAAAACAAGGCGCGCCGACTTGGCCGCAAAGCCGGGCAGCGATTCAAGGCCGGCGCATTGCCATCAATTGGTGCCTATCTATTGCCGCGCTTTATGGAGCGGCTGCGAGGTGAACGGTATGACACACGCTTTAGCGTCCGCGAAGGCGTGGCCGCTGAGCTCCTGGCTAAATTGGCAGACGGCGAATTCGATTTTGTTGTCGCATCAGAAAGCAAGGTAAGTGGCCTGGTGTCCCGCCATTTATTCGATGAATCGCTCTGGATCAGTAGCCATCCGGGAGATCCGTTGATGGCACCCAACCTGCCGGTCCGGCTTGAAGAGCTGGCAGGTCGGACGCTCATCACCGTTGGTCCTGACTTCTATCTTTCAGACGTTGCGCACGATCTTGCCGCCCTCGCCAAAGCAACTGTGAGCGACGAATATCAAGGCGCAAGCCTCGATGCCGTTCGCAGAATGGCTGACAGTGGAGCAGGAATTGCCGTTCTGCCAAGCCTGTATGCGCTCGGCGAGGCCGTGCGTGATCCGGCTTTTGCTGTACGGCGCATAGATCACGTAAAGGCGTCACATCCGGTATTCCTGCACTGGCGGAGGTCGAACCCGGATCCTGAATTGTTCAACTGGCTCGGTGACGAACTTGTCTTCGAGGCGCAAAACATCCGCCGCGAGCAGGGCGAAATATTTGTCCCAGAAAAACCAGCTAGGTAAGTAAGTGCCGATCCGCACTCTATGTTATAACATAACACAACATCATGAAAAAACTGTGTTTTCTGACTTGCTAGTGGCCGCGTGCGGCATACCTGCTTCTGCGATAATTAAACAATGGGGATATGGCTGAAATCAAATCGGCCAAAGGAGAGGTCATCATGAAAACGCTTTTGCTTGCAGGCGCGAGCCTGGCCCTTGCGGGCACCGCTGCCGCTCAGGATTACAGCTATTCCGGTGAGACGGGGCCTGCGAACTGGGGCGGTGTCTGTGCCACCGGAATTCAGCAATCCCCGATCGATCTGAACGGTGCCGTAGAAGCTGAAGGTATTATGCCAGCACTGGCATGGCACACGGCCGATTCGGTTGAATTGACCCGCAATAGCCTGAACTTCACAGCAAACACCGATGCCGGCACGCTTATCCTGAACGGTGTGCGCTATGATCTCATTCAGTTCCACTTCCATTCGCTCAGCGAGCACACGGTTGATGGTGAAGCCTATCCGCTGGAAGTGCACTTTGTGCACGCGTCTGAAGACGGCAATTTGGCCGTTGTTGGAGTCTTCTATGAGGAAGGCGACGAGAATCCCGAGCTGACCGCTTTGTGGAATGCAATCCCGGCCGCGGGCGAAACCGGCATGGTAGAAAATCTGGATCTCACCAACTTCCTGCCGGGTGACATGGATGGTTTCCGCTATTCCGGTTCCCTGACGACACCGCCTTGCTCGGAGGTTGTCGCCTGGACCGTATTGTCAGAGCCACTAGAAGCCTCAGCCGAACAGATCGAGGCTTATCAGGGCCTGTTTGGCGATACTGCCCGGCCAACCCTTCCGCACAATCGCCGTTTCGTGCTGGAAAACGACTAATCCTGCATTCGATCGATGGAATGAGAGGCTGTCCTGGAAACGGGGCAGCCTTTTTTCAAACTTCAGCACGTTTCGGTTGCGGACTTCGTTCGACCGTATAGCTTGGAAAAACAGGTCAGGCTGATTGGGATGAGTTTGCAATGCGTAAAGCGACCGGTTTTGCGGCGTTAGCCTTTTTGTATGTCAACTCCGGTGCCGCTTTGGCTGACCCACCGGTCCTTGGCGGGTTGGCAGATGTGACCGCACAGGAAAGCGAGGTCCAGGGCGCCGGCGTACTCTTTCCCTTGTTCTCCAATGTCACGGTCGGTGCGACCAATTCGCTTCAGGGCGGGTCATTTGCCTATTATGGCCTGGCCCAGGGCGATTTCATTTATTTCCGGACGCTTGAGGGGTCTGATCTCCAATTCCGGACTGCATTCTCGCGCGTTGAAATATATCGGGGAAATACGCGGCTTGGATTCTGGCAGCCGCAAAGCATTGATGGCCTGGATGGAATTACCATTGAGGCGGATATCACCCCGGAAACCCTCCAGGAAATAATTCGATCGATTCATCTGTTTCACCAGCCTGATCCTCCGGTCGAACAGCGCCGGATTTTCTTGCGGGTGACGGATGCCGAAGGCGAGTTTTCGAGCGAGGGAACGACGATTGGATTCGGTGAAGCATCAGCGACACCCCCCTTCGAGACACCGGCCGGATATGCTGTAGGTGATCCCGCTCTTGGCGATCTCGACAATGACGGCGATCTCGACATGGTCCTCGGGCGCAACGGTGCCGTTTTTGATTATTTCGAGAATACGGGCTCAGTCTCCAGTCCTACTTTTGTCCAGCGCTCCGGTGCAGCTAATCCATTCGATGGCATCGACCTCGGCTTACGCGGCCGTGCAGCGCTCGGCGACCTGGATAATGACGGTGATTTGGATTTCATTGCCGGTGATCACACCGGACTTGTGGAGGTGTATCTGAATACAGGCAGTCAGGCGGCAGCTGTCTTCGAACGGCTGGATACGCCGGATGGCACTCTGCACGGCCAGGATTTTGGCGATCTCGCCGAACCGCATATTGCGGATTTTTCCGGCGATGGCCTGCCGGATGTCACGGTCGGGACGCTAGACGGGAATATTCGCTATTTTCTCAATACAACGCAGAACGCAACGCTCAGCTTTGCGGAGCATACCGGCGCAGCCAATCCGTTCGAGGCCGTTGAGGAGTCAGGACGTGCCGGTCCATCACTGACCAGTTTCGACTTCGATGGTGACGGCGATCTTGAATTGCTTGTTGCGTGGCAGAGTGGCGGCGCATTGAGTTACTTCGAAAACACGGGAACTGCGGCATCGCCTCTGTTTGTCGATAATACGGGATTCGGTCCGCAATCACGATTTGGGAATTTTGGTGATGCGGGCCTCGCAGTCGCCGATCTCAATCAGGATTCTCTCTTGGACCTCGTCGCGGCCCGTTTCTTCTCAGGCATGGCGTATCATCCTGGGTCCAATACGGTTCCGCGTGACCCGTCTCTATTGCTGACGATTATTCCAGAAAATGATCCACCTCGAGGTGGGAATGTACTTGTCAGGATCAATGAAGACGCTGGCCCCTTCGACTTAGGAACCAGCCTCAGAGGGGTTATTGTCGACAATGAGGGCGACGCATGGGATTTCGAAAGCGTAGATCTGTCGAATACGAATGGCGCTGTCGTCTTTAACAGCACGACTTTCACGTATGATCCCGAGCCGTTTTACCAACGTCTCGGCCGGTTTGAACAGGAAACGGATTCATTGACCTATACGGTCACGGACACGAATGGAGCCAGTTCAACATTTACGATGAGCATCCAGGTGCCCGGCGCAAATGATCCGATGACGGCCAATGATGACCGTATAGAAATCAGCGAGGACGGCCCGGCATTGGAGTTTATTCCACTGGTTCTGGCCAACGATTCAGATCCGGACGAAAATGATCGCTTGAACTACCGGTTTGACAATACGACCGGCTTGCGCGGGCTTATTGAATTCCGGTCCGACGGCGTCGTAAACGGCCGCGTTTACGATCCAAATGGAGCCTTCGAAACCCTTGCTCTGGGAGAAAGCGATGTCGATCGCTTTACCTACACGGTGCGAGACAGCGGCTCGACGACCAGCGACCAAAACGATCAGACCGCAAATGTGGAAATGATCATAATTGGCGCCAATGATCGCCCCGTTGCCGACGATGACAGCGTGGACGTCGCGCTCTGGGATGCCGAGCGAAATATCACCAACGAGCTGCTCGATGGCGACAGTGATATCGACAATGACGCCGTGATTGCCATAACTGCGATCGATGCGACCAGCGCGCGAGGCACGGTCCGGTTCGAGAACGGTCAGGTTTTCTATTCACCGGGGGCAGGTTTTGTCGAACTGATCAATGGAGGAACGTCCACCGACCGGTTCGTCTACACGCTTTCTGATGAGCATGGAGCCTTTGATACCGCGACTGTTACGGTGAACGTATCGAATGGGCCTTTGCTCAGGTCTGCTGTTCTGCCAACCACGCGGTCCGGCGTCGTTGGAGGAGATGTCTTCACCGCGTTCGCAACCGTGTTGAATGGTCCAGGTGATCAAGCCGATGGTTGCCGGATATCGGTTGATCCGGGCGCTCCTGTGTCCATGACCTATCGCCAGGTGGACGCGGCAAACCAGCCGATCGGTGCGCCAGACCCGGTATTCAGCATTCCGGCCAATGCTCAACGCTCATTCGTGTTGGCTTTCACACCGCAAACGCCAACGACCGGAGCCGGCGTGGATTTGCCGGTCCGTTTTTCCTGCGACGAAGGAAGCGCGCCTGTCTTTGAGGGGGTCAACACATTGTTGGTCTCCATCTCGGCGACGCCCATTGCCGATGTCATTGCGATCGGTGCGACCCCCACAAGTGACGGCGTCCTGCGCGTACCAGCGAACGGTGGACGACAGGCAATGGCGGCGGCGGCTATAAATATTGGTGCTCCAGAGACACTCAATGTGAGCCTCGATAACGGCTTTGGTATGATCCCTAGCTCCTTCACGCTTTGCCAGACCGACGAAAATGGTGTGTGTCTCGCGCCACGGGCGCCCGGCGTGGACGTCAACATGGCGGCCGATCCCGCGCTATTCTCTATTCTGGCTGTGGACAGCGATGGCGATCAAACGACAGTCCCGGATGACCCTGCGAATGCAAGACTGTATTTGCGCTTCCGGGATGCGGCAGGTCAGACGCGTGGATTGACGAGCGTCGGCTATACGACAGGACCATTCGGCCTGCTCGATTCAACGCAAGACACAGGGCCTTATGGTGTTTGGCAGGGTACTTTGGCGGTCGACTCTGGCCAGGGCAATAATGGGCGGAGCCTTCTTGTGGCGCTCCCCGGAAATCGCCTGATGCTGATCAATCGCAATAGTGTCGGCCTGATTGACTATTCGCCCGGCATCTTTAATGCCCGGCGCAGGAATTTGGATGGAACCTATTCGCTGGTAACAGCATCAGGCCAGGCCACGACCGGCAACGTGAATGGGTTCTGGTTCCCGGGGCGGCAAATCCAGCTTCAGTTGGTCGACCAATCTGGCAGTTTTTCTGTTTTCACGGGCACGATTGATCAGCGCTCATTCACCGCGCCGATTGATCTTTCATCACCTCAGCTGTTGGCGTTTGGGGAAGCAGCGGCCGCGCAGGGCGTTGCTCAATGGGAGGCAACAGCGACTGTAAGCAACCTTATCAGTCTGACCTATACGAACCCTGTGACAGGCAATGATTGTAGCTTGAGCGGTAATATTCAGATGGCATCTGTCGCGCTCGCCGAGTTGGCGACTTATGTGTTGAGCAAGGAAAGCTGTGCGGATGCCGGCGATGGAGAAACCGCCTTTGCCATTATCTATCAGCAACCGGATGAGAATGGTGTTCTGCGCTTGCGCCTTGCCTATATTTCTGGCGACCGCGCTTTCTATTCGGTTTTGCGTTAGCCAGCGCTAATCGCGGCCACCGACCCTATAATCCCGCGTCGCTTCTGCCATCAGCGCGTCTTGCGTCCACGGGATTTCACGCAACTCCATGGCTACGAACTCATCTGCCTGGTCGGCATAATGCGGTGAGGTTCCGTTCAATGTAGCGGAGCCAAATTGATGGATGGCACGGCTGCGCAAATTTCCGTTGGCATCCCATTCCACGGCCATGATGTAGGTGTCCCCGGCAACGCCGTGAAATTGTCCTTCTGCGTTCAACTCTGTGCAGCCACAGTAAATCGCCCGGAGTATGTCAGGGCCGCCATCAACAGGCTCATGGAATTCGCCGCGCACATGGCGGTTCACATCACCCCATGGCGGATCAAGCCGGCCATGATGGGACATCAAGTCGTCAGCCGAGGCACGCAGTGCCTCTGCCGGATCACACGTCCAGGGCCTCAAATCATGCCTGTTCTCTATACATTTGATGGCCGTGAGCACGCCCAGCGCAGCGGATGTATCGAAAATGTCAGTAGAGAAGTCCCACGCCTCAAGCACTCGCTGAGCATCGAACATCAGCTGGTCGTCGCCAAAGTCCTGCGCCAGTAATTCACTTACGAGCCGCGCCACGGGTGAGTTCGCCGCATAATGAAGGTCGAACTTGTGGCCGAGCAAATCGGTCCCGGTGATAACTGTATCATCCTCGAGAAGCTGGAAAAGGCGTTGTCCGCGATTGGTCATTTCGCGCTCGATCCCAAAACTGGCCGGGAAATCGTCTGGATCGAGGTCGTCATCGCGGGCCGTTGCCCGGAACGGGGTGTTATTGGCGTTCGCGACAAAGCCCGAAGGCGGATCAATCACGATCGGCAGGTCAGAAAGTGGTGCATACTCTGTCCAGATCAGCTCAGAACGGTCTCCCGGCAAATATTCGCGCCAATCATACCCCGCCGCCCTTACCGGCATGCGTGCGTTGTAAACATAGGCGATATGCCCCTCCCGGTCGGCATAGACCGTGTTGAGACTGGTCACAGCCTGCATCTCCATGGCCGCCATCCAGTCTTCGAAGGATTCCGCGCGGTTCATACGGTACCATTGTTCGGCGGCGCGGATTTCATCAAAGCCGGAATAGCGAATGGCATAGGTGCCATGGGGACGCCGGACGACCGGGCCATGCGCTGACCACAAAAGCTCGCGATTGAAGACCCAGGAAAACGGTCCGAACAGGCGCACGCGCAAGTCTGCTGTGCCGGTTTCGAAATCCACCCATTCGCCATCGAGGCGATATTGGTTTTCGTCCTCCGGATTTATCTCCAGCACATAGATATCCGCGAGATCCGGATGGTTGACCGTGTGGGCCCAGCCGAGATCGGCGTTATGTCCGTGCAGGACCAGGGGCGCCCCGGGAAACGTACCGCCGGCCGCATCCCAACCCTCTTCGCTTTGCACGCGGATTTCATACCAGGCGACGGGCCCAGTGAAAGGTTGATGCGAATTGATGATCAGGCGTGTTGCACCACCCTCGGAACGTGATGGCGCTACAGCGATCGCGTTGGAGCCCAGCTCAGGGTTTTCTCCGTCTATCAATTGCCAGGCGGCTTCATCTTCGCCGATCGAGATGGTTCTCTGTCGCGTTTCTGCAAACAATTCGCCGAGATCGGCATCCAGACCATACATAAAGGGGGTTCGCAAAACGAAGCCCGCGACCACATCCTCGCCGGTGACCGGCAGTGCCCCGTAGCGCACGCGGCCAGGATTTTCCAGCGCCCAGGCGTTAAAGCCAGTGGCATAGGCTTCCAGGAGATCGCGCGTATCTTGGGCAAGATCGCTCTCATATTGTTCGGCAACCGTCTCGCGGACCCGCAGGAGCTGCACGATATAATCGGTCGGGGCAGCATCCTGACCATCATACAGCGCAAGCGTTCCGCGCGCCGCCAGCAGTGTGCTCTCGATGGTTTCCCAATCATCCTCAGCATGAGCCCAGGCAAGGCCGAAGCCGACGTCCGCATCGGTTTCACCGGAAATATGCGGCACTCCGTAGGCATCCCGGATTATGCGGGCGGAATAGCGGGCGGCCTCGGCCCGGATGATATCCTCGTCCGGGCTAGGCGGAGCGGGCGTCCAGGCCAGGGTTGCCAGTCCGAGTATCGCCACGACCAGAACACTGCCGATGATCTTGAATGCCAGTTTCATAGATTGTCTCCCCGCCGTCAGAATAACGCATTGACTTCAAACGTCAGCCGTCAATCTCTCTGCGTTGGATGCGATTGGTTAGCGGCACATTCGGTTGTTCGGTGACAGTGATGAAATTGTCGTATTCCCACGCTAAGCGGAACACAGACGAGTGTAGGCGATCAAAATGCAAGATCTGGACGACATACCATCCAATCCGAGACCAGCTGCCGGTGCAGCGACCATCAGCGAGATTATTGAAAAACGCCTGAGCCGCCGCGGATTTCTGGGTGGAATGGCAGCTGTGTCAGGTTTAGCGCTTTCAGGGTGTGCGCTGAACACATTCCGATCAGAGAATGGGGCCGCGCCCGCATTCGGATTTGAGGAAATCGCGAGGGGAAGCGATCCGACTCATCATGTGCCCCTTGGATACCAGGCCGACATTGTGATCCGCTGGGGTGACGCGTTATTTGAGGATAGCCCGGCCTTCGATCCGCAGTGCCAGTCTGAAACAGCACAATTGCGTCAGTTCGGTTTCAATAATGACTATGTTGGCTTCATACCCCTTCCGGATGACCTTGAAGGCACGCGGGGGCTGCTATGTGTCAATCATGAATATGTTTCAAGCGAGATGATGCAGCCGGGAATTTCCGAGCGGGGCCGCGATCAGATGACCCGTGAAGAATGTCTGACCGAGATGGCAGCTCACGGCGGAACGATCGTCGAAATCCGGCAAACGCCGGATGGTTGGCAGCCCGTTATCGGGTCGCCCTACAATCGGCGGATCACCGCTCATGCGACGCCGTTGGAAATATCCGGGCCTGCGGCAGGATCGCCGCGGCTTGTGACGGCTGAGGACCCGGAAGGGCGGACCGTTTCCGGAACGGTAAATAATTGTGCTGGCGGCACAACGCCGTGGGGCACGTATTTGATGGCGGAAGAGAACTTCAACAATATTTTCCTCGGCGAGCTTCCCGATGGGCATCCCGAGACGGTCAATCACGAGCGTTATGGCGTACCGTCCAGCCGCTATGTCTGGGGTCAGCATTTCGATCGCTATAATGTCGCGCTGGAACCGAACGAGCCAAACCGTTTCGGCTGGATTGTTGAAGTTGATCCGTTAGACCCGGAATCGATCCCAAAGAAGCGAACCGCTCTGGGCCGGTTCAAACATGAGGGTGCAGAAAGCGTTGTCGCGCCGGATGGCCGCGTCGTGCTCTATTCAGGAGACGACCAGCGGTTTGATTACGTCTACAAATTCGTCACCGCCCGCCGGTTCAATCCGGACGATCGTTCTGCCAATCTCGACCTGCTCGATGAAGGCACGCTTTTTGTCGCTCGATTTGAAGACAGCGGTGATGTGAATTGGATGCCGCTAACATTCGGGGAGGGTCCCCTCACGTCCGGCAACGGTTTCAGCTCGCAAGCGGATGTGCTGATAGAAGCGCGGCGGGCCGCAGACCTTCTCGGCGCAACGCCCATGGACCGGCCTGAGGACGTCGAACCGGACGCCCGGAGCGGCAAGGTCTGGGTCATGCTCACCAACAATTCACGGCGATCGGAAGAACAGGTGGATGCGGCAAACCCAAGAGCCGAGAACCGTTTTGGTCATGTCATTGAAATCACCGAACCGGATGGCGACTTCACCTCAACGCGCTCGCGCTGGGACATTCTCGTGCGCTGTGGCGATCCGGAAAACCCGGAATTTGGCGCGACGTGGAACCCGTTGACCAGCCCGGACGGATGGTTTGGCAGCCCGGACAATTGCGCCGTGGATCCGCAAGGCCGCCTCTGGATTGCCACCGACGGCAATGAATGGACGGGGAATGCAACGGACGGTTTGTGGGCCATGGAAACAACGGGCGAGCGCCGGGGAACGGGTCGGGCCTTCTTTCGAGCGCCAGTTGGCGCGGAAGTCTGCGGACCGAAATTCACACCCGATGGCGAAACCCTGTTTCTTGCCATCCAGCATCCGGGCGACGGGAGGGGAGCGTCTTTCGAGGCACCGGCAACCCGTTGGCCCGATTTTCGGGATGATATGCCGGCGCGCTCTTCTATTGTTGCCATCCGTAAACAAGGCGGCGGCGTCGTCGGAAGTTAATTATCAAGACTCAGGCAGAAGCGGCCAGCCACACAATATAAGCACCATAAAGGCCCAGCAGCAGCGCGCCTTCGCGCCGGTCGATGCGCTGCCCGGTAAAAGCAAACAGGATCAGCATTGCCGTTGCTGCAAGCATCACCCAGACGTCTTCACGCAGGACGCGATCGGCAACATCGAGGGGACTAACCAGCGCCGCTGCACCCAGAATACCTGCGGCATTGAAGATGTTGGAACCGATGACATTGCCGAACGCAACATCGCCCTGACGGCGGATGGCGGCAGCGATCGTTGCGGCCAGCTCGGGCAATGAGGTGCCAAAAGCAACAATCGTTAGCCCGATTACGGCTTCGGAAATCTGCGCGTTTTCGGCCAATGTGACAGCGCCGCTCACCAGAAAACGTGCGCCCAGAAGAACGCCAGTCAGTCCGGCGACAAAGAAGCCGGCGGCCAAAACCCAGTTTTCCGGCGCGTTTGTACTGGCGGCTTCTGCCTCGTGAAGCGCGCCAGCCTTATCGCCCCGCCGGCGGTCGAGCACATAGCTTAGTAAGACATAGAGCAACAGCCCACCTACAAGCAGGGCGCCCCAGCCAATAGGGAGGGGTGAATAGAATAGGAACAAGATTGCGGCAGATGTCGCCAATCCAAGCGCCAGGCCGTCGCGCAACAGAGCTTCGCGGACAGCTAGAATCGGGCGGATAAGCGCGCCAACGCCAAGGATCAGCAGGATATTTGCGGTATTGGATCCAACCACATTTCCCACGGCAACATCAGTCGCGCCAGAAAATTGTGCCTGCAAGCTGGCCGAAAGTTCCGGCACCGATGTTCCAAACCCCACTAGCACCAGCCCGACAAACATGGGCGAAAGATTGAGCTTGTTGGCAATACCCACAGCGCCCCGGACGAGCGCATCTCCCCCGAATGCCAGCAAGGCTATGCCGCCGAGGATGAGAAGCGCGGCCATCATGATGTTGACTTGGGCGGATCAGGTTTTTTGTAGAACTCGCTATCGCGCCAGACCTCGAGGCCGAATTTTGCCAGCACGCTGCCGACCGCCACCATTGGAAGGGCCAGTAAAGCACCTAGCAATCCAAACAAGGCACCACCGACCAGCAAACCTGCCATGATCCAGAGGGGGTGGAGTTTCAACTGGCCGCCGACAAGGCGTGGTGCAAGCCAGACAGTTTCGAGTATCTGCGCCACGCCATAGATCGCGACCACAGCAAGAATAGGCCAGAGCGTGTCGTACTGGCTGACGGCCACCAGTAGGGCCAGTGAAAACATGACCAGATTGCCGACAACCGGGATTATGGCCGATAGGCCGGTCAGAATGCCGATCGCGACCGAATAATTCAGGCCGATCGCAGCGAGCGCAGCCGCGTGATAGATAGCTTGCACCAAAATGACGAGGCTCTGGCCACGGACATATCGTGAAAGCTGGACATTGGTTTCCCGTACGATCCGGCGTAGCTCGTCGGAGTAACGGCGGGGTGGCAGGTTGCTGATCGTTTCGGAAATGCCTGGCCAGTCCTTGAGGAAGAAAAACAAGGCAACTGGTGTCAAGAACGCCAGCAAGACACCGGAGATAGCGTTCGATACCGAACCGGCGATGCGTGCGCTGATCGTCCGCCAGGGATTTTCCTCGCCCATTATGGATTGCATGGAGATGGCCGGCATCTCAAGGCCGAAACCTTCGGCGATTGCGCCTGCGCTCGTGAGCGCATTGTCCAACAGGGTGGGCAAACGAGCGATAAGATCGCGGCCTTCGATGATGACAATGGGTGTGATGGCCACGACCGGTCCGGCAATAACAATCACCGATAGCAAGGTCGATAACAGCGCGGCCAGACTTCTAGGAGCCCCAAGCTTGCACATGCGCTTGGTCAACGGCTCGAGAATCACAGCCAGAAACGCCGCGATCAGAAAAGGTAGGAGAACAGCGCCCGCAGCCCGCAAGGCCCAGGCAATCGCAAGAATTGCGATCAGGCCAAAGACGAACCGGGCATCAATCGTTAGCTTCATATATCAGGCGTTACCGCCCAATAGCTGTTTTCGCAAGCCGGGCTTGTCGACCTTTTCGGTCCCGCCACGCGGCAAGGGCTCGTTGAAATGCCAAAGGTGCTCCGGCCGTTTAAACGCGGCCAGATCGCCTTCCAGGAAGTCGTTGAGCTCATCTAGCGTGATATCAATCCCTGGCTTTGTATAGATCGCGGCTCCGACAGCCTCACCCAAGCGGGCATCCGGTACAGCGAAGACAGCCGCCTCGATAATTCGCGGATGCTTGACCAGCGCGGCTTCGACCTCGAGACAGGCTACATTCTCGCCGCCCCGGACAATCATGTCCTTGAGCCGGTCCACGATAGTAACGAAACCTTCTTCATCCATTGTGCCAACATCGCCCGATTTGAACCAGCCATCCGGTGTCAGGGCTTTTTCGGTTTCCTCAGGCAGGTTGAGATAACCCGCGAATACGCCAGGGGTCTTGATCCAGACTTCGCCGGGTTCACCCGTTGACACGTCCTTGCCATCGGATCCAACAATTCGAACATCCGTTAATGGAGGTACCGCGCGGCCGCAAGAACCTGGCTTGCTTTGATAGTCCAGAAGGCCGTTGTAAGTGCCGAGCGCGCTGGTTTCAGACAGGCCATAACCCGTTGAAGAGTATGAAGATTTAAAACTTTCGGCGAGGCGCTTCACATGGCTGGCCGGCCTTTTGGCACCTCCTGCCGATAAGTCGGTTAGCGTATCCAGACTCTCGCCCATGGCTTCTGCCGCCAGCATCAGCTCGTGCGACATGGTCGGCACGCCAACAAAATTAGTGATCTTCTCTTCCTTGATCAGGCGCACCGCTTCTTCTGGCTTCCAGGCCCGCATCAAAACCATTTTCCGGCCCAGAATGATCGACAACATGAAGACCGGGTGGGTACCGGTAACATGGAACAGGGGCACCGACAAAAGTATGGCAAGATCACCGGCGGCCTCTGCCATCTTGCCGCCTTTTTCGGTTTCCTTGGCGGCAGCCATAACGAAGGCAAAAGACAGGATAACCGACCAGGCTCCACGATGCGTCAACATCACGCCTTTGGGATCACCTGTAGATCCTGACGTGTACATGATGCTCATCAGGTCATCGGCTTCGACGGCTCCCGCGGGCGGGTCTTCGTTGAGGCCATCATCCCGGACCGAAGCCCAGCTCCGGTCTTGCCCGTCAAATTCGCCAGTCCCGCAAATGAGTTTCAGGCCAAGCTTGTCTTTCAGCGTCAGGAATTTCGGCGATTGCTCTGAATCAACCAGCAGGATTTTCGCGCCACAATCTTTCAATGCGAATTCCATCTCGCTGGGCGTCCACCAGCCATTCAGGGGAACGATCACCGCACCGGTCAGCGTAGTGCCCAGATAGGTGGCCATCCATTCTGGCGTGTTCCTTGTGGCGGTTGCGACCATGTCGCCTTTCTTCACACCCAACTTGACGAGACCAGCCGCGAAAGAGCGGGCTTCCCGCGCCAGATCGCCGAAGGTCCAGCGCACATCGCCATGCACCACCGCGATTTTGTCGGCGTGCATATCGCACATGAACAACAGACCATCTGTGTTATTCGGCGCATTCTTGAAGACGCGGAACGTGGCGCCACGGATCTCGGCTTCACCCACTTCAAAAAACGGATT
This sequence comes from Hyphobacterium sp., assembly GCF_965228115.1. Taxonomy (GTDB): domain Bacteria; phylum Pseudomonadota; class Alphaproteobacteria; order Caulobacterales; family Maricaulaceae; genus Hyphobacterium. Next base: position 2,664,665 of record NZ_OZ245794.1, read on the forward strand.
TGTGCCCATTAATTTGAGAGCAGATTCCATAATCTCGTCGCGGGTCGGGGCGGGAAGGCGATCAGCCATCTTTTTGACGTCCTCTAAGCAATTTCAAACAGGCCGGCGGCACCCATGCCACCACCCACGCACATGGTGCAAACGACATATTTCGCGCCCCGTCGTTTGCCTTCGATGAGGGCATGGCCCACCATCCGCGCGCCTGACATGCCGTAGGGGTGGCCGATCGAAATCGCGCCGCCATTGACGTTCAGGTTTTCGTTCGGAATGCCGAGATGATCGCGGCAGTAGAGCACCTGAACGGCAAAAGCTTCGTTCAGCTCCCACAGATCTATGTCATCCATGCTCAGGCCATTGGCCTTGAGCAGTTTCGGAACGGCGTGGATCGGACCGATGCCCATTTCATCCGGATCAAGCCCGGCCACCGCAATGCCGCGATAAATTCCGAGCGGTTGCAGACCGCGCTTTTCAGCCTCCTTGGCTTCCATCAGCACTGAGGCAGAGGCACCATCGGAAAGCTGAGAGGCATTGCCTGCCGTTATGAATTTGCCTTCCTGAATGACCTGTCCATTGGCAAACACCGGGTTCAGCGATTGAAGGCCTTCCAGCGTGGTGGACGGGCGATTGCCTTCATCCTTATCCAGGGTCACCTCCTGGATGGTGATCTCTTTGGTTTCCTTGTTGAAGACGCCCATTTGTGAGGCCAGCGGCACGATCTCATCATTGAATTTACCGGCTTCCTGCGCGGCGGCGGTGCGCTGCTGGCTTTGCAGGGCATATTCGTCTTGCACGTCGCGCGAAACGCCATACCGGTCGGCGACAATCTCGGCGGTTTCCAGCATCGACATGTAAAGCGAGGGGATGTTTTCTTGAATCCACGGATCAGCGGCGCGATTGAGGTTCATCTTGTCGTTCTGAACCAGCGAGATGGATTCCAGACCACCGCCAACGGTCACCGTCATGCCATCCACGATGATCTGCTTGGCAGCCGTGGCAATTGCCATCATGCCCGAGGCGCATTGGCGATCCATTGATTGCCCTGCCACACCGGTCGGCAGACCGGCCCGGATAAGACATTGGCGCGCCGTATTCTGTCCGGTCGAGCCCTGCTGCATGGCCGCGCCCATAACGACATCGTCAATCTCTGCCGGATCAACACCCGATCGTTCAACGGCGTTCTTGATGGCATGGCCGCCCAATTCTTGCGCTTGAGTATTATTGAAAGCACCGCGATAGGCCTTGCCGATCGGTGTGCGGGCGGTGGATACGATTACGGCTTCGCGCATACTGTCCTCCCCGGGATGAACGCTGTTCACTTTGGATGATTGCCGATTGCAGGGACTACGTCGAGCCCTGAGAATCGCCAAATTCAGTCAGGTTATTTCTCGGCTTTGTACCAGACCATCTGCTGCGTGGTCGCGAGCAGTTTCCCGGATCGGGACCAGATTCGGGCATGCTGGTCATAAAACCCGCCGCCGCCACGTCCGGCATAGGCGTCTATGAACACATAATCTGCGCCGACGTTGGAATAATCCTCGGCGGAGGCATGCAGATATACGCTCATGGAAACCGTCGAGAGCGGAACGAATCGCTTTGCCGTGAAGAAAACCCGCGGGGTGGGGGTATCGGCCAGGCAGACCAGACCAATCGGATCCAGCGGTCGATCTTTCGCAAACCGCACCCAGAGCGCATTTCTGGTGGAATCTGAGTTGAAGAAATCGGTGTTCAATGCGGGGCGGATTTCGATCCGCTCACCCCAGGTGCGCGGAGGTTGGAAGCGTTCGCAGTCCTGTGGCGGTGGCGCATCCGGCATCTCACCCTCAGTCCACTCCAGAGTGTCGCGTCTTTTGCTGAAGACACCCGTGGCCCGCAAGGCCGGAGAGGGCGCATCGCCTTGCTTGATCGAGGCGGCCCAGAATTCTGTTGATTTTCCCACGCGGTGGCAGATAGCAGAGACCTCAATCGGATCTTCGGTCATGCCGGTCAGGAAATCGGCAGTGATCGAGATCAACTCTGGTCCTTCGCCAACCGACTGCTGCATACCTTGCGCGAGCAAAGCAGCGCCGACCCCGCCGAAGGGGCCAATCTTATTCTGGTAGTCCGCCGTGATCTCCCCGTCATAGCGCGCGCGGCCAGGTGCGACATCGACCGACGTCAAGTTAATCGCCCGATCAAAGCTGTGCGGCGCGTCAGCCAAGGGACACGCCGAAATGCTTGGCGGCAGCCGTGATGAATTTAATCGTCTGGCCAGACCCGTCGGTAAACATCTCCTGTCCTTGTGGATCGAGAATGCGGTTGAAATTCTCGGCCACGCCCTCCGGTGTTTGTTCTGATGGCGGCAGATAGATGCCGGGCGTTTCATATATCCGCGTGGCGGCATATCCGCCGGCGCCGGCACACAGAATGGTGCGTTCTGGAGCCTCTTCGCTGACCAGATAGGCCAATCCGGCAGAAACGCTTTCGACCGTCATCAAATCCAAAGCGGCCGGTGGCAGCAGGCCTTCCGTCATGCGCGTCGCCGCAGTCGGTGAGAGCGTGTTGACGCGAATGTCGGTCTTTTTGCCTTCCAGGCTCAGCACATTCATCAGGCCCACCAGACCCATCTTGGCGGCACCATAATTCGACTGACCGAAATTGCCGTAAATGCCAGAGGACGAGCTTGTCATGGCGATGCGGCCATAGCCGCGCTCCTTCATGTGATCCCAGACAGCTTTCGTGCAGGTCACTGAACCCATCAGATGGACATTCAGGACCAATTCGAAATCCTCGAGCGTCATCTTGGAAAAGGATTTATCCCGCAATATTCCGGCATTGTTCACCAGGATGTCTACCGCCCCGAAGGCCAGAATGGCCTGGTCGACCATGTCGGCGACTTCATCAGGTTTGGTGACGTTCGCCCCATGAGCGATCGCCTTGCCGCCCTTTTCGGTAATTTCCTTCACCACAGCCTCGGCGGTTTCAGATGAGGCGCCCGAGCCATCAATGCTGCCGCCAAGATCGTTCACGACAATATTGGCGCCGCGTTCTGCCAGCAAAAGCGCATGGCTGCGCCCTAAACCATTGCCAGCTCCAGTGATGATGGCGGTCCGCCCGTCAAATCGGATCATATGACTACTCCCCAACCTCAGGATAGACACTAGCGGGGCACCAGGTGACGGCTAGGTCTGCCAGCCAGTTTCGCTGCCAACGGCCTGCAAAAAGCAAGGCAATTGCTGTTTGAACCCACAACCTCAAACGGATTGGCGCTTGCGCGAGTCCACACGGGGGTTAAGGTTTTTTGAAAACTCATGAAAGGAAGTGCTTATGTCAGTCGCACGCGTAACCGAAATCTCCGCCTCATCCAAAAAAGGCTTTGAAGATGCGATTAAGGTAGGTCTGAAACGGGCCGACAAAACCTTGCGCGGTATCAAAGGCGCCTGGGTGAAAGAACAAAAAGTCACTTACAAGGACGGCGATGTGGATGAGTTCCAGGTCAACATTCTGGTCACGTTCGAACTGGACGATGATTGATGAGCGGCCTTGATATTGGCAGCTTGCTGGAAGCGGTCTCAAGCTCGCAGGGGCGCGCGCCCATTGAAAACGCCGCTTCGGGTCTAGGCCTGAGTGGCGATCAAACCCAAAGCGCCATCCAGGCTTTGCTGCCAGCACTCGCGGCAGGTTTATCGCGTGAGGAAGGTGGTGGAAACGCCAATAATCTGATCTCCACCATTCTTAACGCAGGCCAGAGTCGCGACCTTGAAGACCTTGGGGATCCGGTGGAAACCGGCAACTCAATTCTGGGACAAGTGTTCGGTAATCGCGATGTGTCGCGGGCCGTCGCGGCTGATGCCGCTGCGCAAAGCGGCATTGGCGAAGAAGCTTTAAAGCGTCTTTTGCCGGTCATTGCGGCGTCTCTGGTCAGCCAGCTGGCCGGGCGGCAGGAACAGCAGAATTCCGGCGCAGGAGGACTCGTGGGTGGTTTGCTGGGCGCGTTAGGCAACCCGCAAAACAGTAGCGGTGGCGACCTTGCCGGTCTGGCGGGCTCATTCCTTGGCGGTGGCCGCTCACAACAAGCCGATCAGCCGGGCATATCTGACGATGTGCTCCGCATGATCATGAACCGGTAAACTCAAACCAGAAAAGGGGATAGGACATGTTTGGACTTATTCAGGTGGTAGCACAGGCCGGACGCGCCCTCGGCATCGGCGAAGGCAAATCCGAGGAAGAAGAAGCCGAAATTGTTCGCAATGAGGTGAAAGAGCAAAACCTTGAAGGGGCCGAAAAGGTCGATTTTGAGGTCAAGAAAGGAAAGGTCGTCGTCAAGGGTGAGGGCGTTGACCAGGCTATCAAGGAGAAAATCCTGATGGCTGCCGGCAACATCAAGGGCATTGGCGAGGTCGAGGACAAGATCATTGCCGCCAAGAAAGCAGCCGCTGGCAAGTTCTACACTGTGAAGTCCGGTGACTCGCTCTCGAAAATCTCCAAATCGCAATATGGCGATGCCATGAAGTATCCTGAGATCTTTGAAGCCAATAAGCCAATGCTAAAGCATCCGGACAAAATCTATCCGGGTCAGGTTCTGCGTATTCCGCCGAAAAAATAACTGTGTCTGTGGGCGTTCTTCGCTTTAGCGGCGAAGGACGCCCAACACGCCGCGTACCAGTTCGCGGACCAGTGTCCGCGAGGATTCCCGCAGTACGTTATTGACGGCCCGCTCGGTTGAGCTCATCCGGCGTGAGCGGCGTCGGGTGTTCGTTCGGCGGCTCCGCGTTTGCGTGGTCCGGCGGCGGCGCTCTTCGCGTTCCTCGGCCTGGCGGGCGCTTTCTTCTTCGCGCAGCCGTTGGGCCGTGCGCTCCTCGAGACGCTCAAAGGCGGACTCGCGATCCACGCGTTCATCATAGACGCCCTTCAGCGGGCTGGACGCCATCATGCCGGCGCGCTCGAGATCGGTCAGCGGCCCAAGGCGACTCGATGGCGGGCGGATCAGGGTCCGCGCAACTTCCTGCGGGATGCCCTTTGCATCCAGCGTGGAGACCAGCGCTTCGCCGACCCCAAGCTCGGTGATGACTTGCTGGGTATCGAATGCCGGATTTTCGCGGAAGGATTCCGCGGCTGCCTTCAGAGCCCGCCGCTCTTTCGGTGTGTATGCCCGAAGCGCGTGCTGGATGCGGTTGCCCAGCTGAGACAGCACTTCATCGGGGATGTCGCGCGGATTTTGGGTCACGAAGTAAACACCCACGCCCTTGGAGCGGATCAGTTTGACGGTCTGTTCCACCTTGTTCACCAGAGCCCGCGGCGCGCGGTCGAATAGAAGATGTGCTTCGTCGAAGAAAAAGGCGATGCGCGGCCGGTCCGGGTCACCAACCTCCGGCAGTTCCTCAAACAGCTCGGCCAGCAGCCAAAGCAAGAAGAGTGCATAGAGGTTCGGGGCATGGATCAGCTTGGTGGCATCGAGCACATTCACCCGGCCATGACCGTTCTCATCTACCGTCATGAAGTCAGCCAACGACAAAGCAGGCTCTCCAAAGAAATGCTCCAATCCCTCGCGCTCAAAAGAAAGAAGCCGGCGCTGGATGGCGCCAATGGAGGCGACCGCAACATTGCCATAAGCGGCGCTCAACTCGGCCCGGCGTTCCGAGACATGGGCGAGGAGCGCCCTCAAATCTGCGAGATCAAGGAGAAGCAGGTTTTCATCTTCAGCGAGCTGGAACGCGACGTTCAGTACACCTTCCTGCGTATCATTCAGCTCCAGCATCCGCGAAAGGAGAAGCGGGCCCATCTCGGAGACGGTCGTGCGGATCGGGTGGCCTTTTTCGCCGAAAACATCCCAGAACACGCAAGGCGGAGCGCTGTAGGCATAGTCCTCCAGGCCGATCTTGTTGGCACGGGAAATCAGCTTGTCATGCAGCTTGTGCGATTCGGACCCAGGAACCGCCAATCCGGAAAGATCACCTTTAATGTCTGCTGCAAAAACCGGGACGCCCGCTTTTGAAAAGGCCTCCGTCAGGATTTGCAACGTCACGGTTTTACCGGTTCCGGTGGCGCCGCTGATAATACCGTGACGGTTGGCGCGCTTGAGGATGAGGTGCTGTGGCTCGCCGCCGGCACCACCGATGAAGATCCGGTCGATTTGTCCCATGATGGTCCCCGCCTGTTATTGCGTTTCTTCGGGTCTAGTAACACAGGTTAATCTGTTCAATAATCTTCTAAGCACACCACACGGGAGGAGACAGCTGTGGCCGGAAAATTTGTCATCAAGACCGCAAAGAATGGCGAAACGTTTTTCTCGCTAATCGCAGGAAATGGCGAAAATGTCGGGAAATCTGAAACCTATAAAGCAAAAGCCAGCGCCAAAAATGGCATTGCCTCGGTCCAGAAGAATGCCGGTGACATGAACAAATATGTCATCAAGGAAGGCGCAAACGGAAAATTCTATCTGTCGCTGAAGGCCGGCAATGGCGAGATCATTCTCACTGGGCAGGGTTATTCCAGCGAATCTGGTGCCGAAAAAGGCCGCGAAGCTATTGCGCGCGCGGCTGACGGCGCGGACATCGTCGACGAAACGTAAGTCTGTTAGGGCGCCCGGCCTACAGGGTGTCTTCCACCTTAAAGACTGCACATACCGAGGCCGTTACACGCTGGGGCTCGCGATCAGCCGCCAGCGCGTAGCGGTCTAATTCTGCCAGTAATTGCTCAGCCGTCAGGCCACTGCCCGGAGGCGGAGGAGGAGGCGACGGTGGTGGTGGAGGAGGTGGCGGCGGAGCGCTTGAATAGCGCGCATAGTCGTCATAGCCGGTCTCGGTCGATGGCCGCCCTAAACATGGACCCTGTCCCTCTTGAAGCGTCGCAATCTCACCGAGTTGCGAACCAGCTGCTTCCGCAACGATCCGTGCCCTTTCAGTGGCGTCATTAACGGCCGCCGCAAAAGCCGAACGCTGGTTCTCAGCGGTGGGTTCGAGAAAAAAACTCACATTGCCGGAGTTCACGGGTCCTGCCGCCAACGCCGCACCACGTGCATCGCTGGTGAGTTCGGGATTAAGCACCACAACATTCATTGAGACGGTGGCCACATAGCCCAGCAGGGAATCCGGATGCCGATTCTCCACCAACCGTTCGCCTCCCTCACCAAATCGCTCGGTCACTTGCTCATAATAGGGCCGAACCGAGAGGTTTGAGGTGATCCGGACGTCCCCATTCGCCGCCAGCCTCACCGCCTCCGCCGCCAGATTGGCGCGGACGACCGCTTGCTGGGAAGCCGCTTCACTGGTCGGGGCCCGGCCCTCGAAAGACACCTGGAAACGCGCCCGGTTGGCCGGAACTTCAATATAAGCCCGGCCCTGCGCTTCGATCACGGGACCCTGTGCCCAGATGGGTACGGGATTGCCGGACATTGGTTCGCAAGCGGAAAGTGCCAATGCGCTGACACCGACAACCAGTACACCTAATCTGCGCATGTTATCCCCCTTGAATTCCCAATCCGAAGTCACGATACCAAATCGCGACACCTCACGAAAAGGCTTTCCCATGACAGGCGAAGAAAAAAAGGCGCATTATGCTGAGCTGAAGCGCGAAATCGAAGCTGTTGTCGCAGGCGAAACCAGCCGGACCGCGCGTTTCGCGACTGCGTCATGCCTATTGGCGGAAGCTTTCAAGCCGCGCTTTTTCTGGACAGGATTTTACGAGGTGGATCCGAACAAGCCTGAAGAGCTGGTTGTCGGGCCTTATCAGGGCTCGATGGGATGCTTGCGCATTCCGTTTGGCCGAGGCGTCTGCGGTGCCGCAGCGGCCAAGCTGGAAACCCAGTTGGTGCCGGATGTCCATGCTTTTGACGGCCACATTGCCTGTGATGGCCGGACCAATTCGGAAATCGTCGTGCCGGTGCTCGATGCCAACGACCAACTGGCCGCCGTGCTGGACGTCGATAGTGAAGCGCCCGACGCGTTCGATGAGATCGACCGCGCCGGGCTTGAAGCCATCGCCAAAGTGCTGTTGACCGCCTAGCGGACGACAATCTCCACGCGGCGGTTGTGGGTGCGGCCAGCCTCCGTGGCATTGGTGGCTTCAGGTGCGAGCGGGCCGACGCCTTGCGGCTCTAGCCGCGATGGATCGATCCCGTAGTCATCGACCAGTGCAGAGATCACCGAAGCGGCGCGTCGGCGCGACAGGTCGAGATTGTAGCTAAGCGATCCGGTCATATCGGTATGTCCGACGACATAGAGGTTTAGATTAGGCCGGTTGAGCAGCAGTGAATGCAATGCGTCCAATGCGGCAGCGCTTTCTGCGAGGAGTTCATCAGAATCGTGCGCAAACAATAGACCATCGACGCGAACGTGCCCGTCCGCATCCAGGCCGTCTGCCAAGGCTTCAGCGGAAACGGCGACCATGCCCGTGTCCATCTCGGCGGTTTCAATGATATCGATTGATGTACCATGCCGTCCGGTTGCGACCGCAACATAAGCCAGACGGTCTTCGTAGCCGAGCGTGCCGACCGCATAATGTGAATTGGGACCGTTGATGGCGCGGATGCCATTGGCCTGATGAAACCGGTTTCGGGTCGAACCCGTGGTGCAACTGCCATCACCGGCACACGACCAGATCTCCTCAAACCCGGCCTCTTCCAGTGCCAGGCGGTAATTCGTGAAAATTTCCAACTCGGAGCGCTCGTCCGGACTTTCATAGTAGAGCCGCGTAACCCGGCCTTCGATCCGTTCAGTTACCGCCTCGCGAACCTCGAAATCAAAGCCGACAATCAAGTCATAGCGATTGTATTCCCAGTATTCGCCTCCGCCCTGAGACCCGTCGTAAGGCGTCACCAACGGGTGGCCCGTCACCTCCTGCTGTGCCCAGGCTCCACCGGAGCAAATCAGCGCGGCAACAATAAGCAGTCTCCCGGTCCCCATTCGCATCCTCCCTTTACGCATACGATTAAATCAGATTAGTTTCATTGAATGAACCTTCAATGAACAAATATTCAGTGAAATGTCAAATCAACGCGATCAACAAAAACAGGAAACCCGCGCGCGGCTTATTGAAGCCGGAGCGAAAGTGTTTGCAGAACGTGGTCTGGAGGGCACACGCATTGGCGATATTGCCAAGGAAGCCGGTGTTGCGATGGGCACGCTTTACACGCATTTCCCGGACAAGGAAGCCTTGTTTGATGAGGTTATGAGGGCTGGTAAAGCACTCATTATCGACGGCATCAAGGCCACCTACGAGCTGGATGTCGAACATGCCACCCGCGACTTGCTGGTGATGGAAGGCGTTGTTGCCTTTGCCGAAACCTACGGCTCCTTGTTTCGATTAATGTTGGCCCGGGGGGGAGGTGAAGACCCAATCCAGAGGGAAGTCATAGATGCCGTGACAGAATTACGGGTAAAAGAATTTGAGGAAGGGCGGGTGGTTGGCTGGGTTCGGCCGGGTCAGAATTTGAAGGCAGTTGCCCGCTGCGAAGTCGGGGCTGTTTTCCATTTACTCGATTGGTGGCTGGACGATCCAGCCCGGATGGATCGTGAGGAACTGATCGGGACGCTCTCAAACTTCAGACGGTTCGGGTTAGAAGGCCGCGAACCTTGATCTGGGGAGCCGGCGGCGGAAGGCTCTGGCAATGCAACAATTGATTCGTCTTCAGGGCCGTGAGGTTGGGTATCGGCTAGTACGATCGCCGCGCCGACGGACTATTGCCCTTCAGATTGACCACGATGGCTTGCAAGTTCGTGTGCCTCAGCCTGCCTCACAGCGCCAGATCGATAGTGTTCTCAAAGAGAAATCCGACTGGATTACGCTAAAGCTGGACGAATGGGCGAAACGGCCCGCGCCGCAAAACCGCCTGTTTGGAACAGGAGAGCGCTTCCCTTTTTTGGGCCATGAACTGACCCTCGACGTAATCGCTCACCCCACCAGGGCAAGGACCTGCGTCGAACGTCAGGACAACATTCTGCGAATCGAAATCGATCGGCATCTGCAAGGCGAAATGCGAGAGACTACCCTCCGCAAAGGTCTGGAAAGATGGTATCGCCGGGAGGCTGAGGCTGACTTTCCTGCGCGCGTCCAAGACTATGCGAACCAGCTGGGTCAAACTGCCAGCAAAGTTGTCATTAGAGATCAGAAGCGACGCTGGGGAAGTTGCGATTCAAAAGGCGTTATTCGCCTCAATTGGCGGTTGATCGGCGCAGAACCCGACCTAATCGACTATGTCTGCGCACACGAAGCGGCGCATTTGCTGGTACCGAACCACTCCGCTCGCTTCTGGGCACTGGTGGAAAAATTAATGCCGGATTGGAAGGCCCGGCGGCAACGATTGAACGAGACCGCCGGGAAATTCGTGCCGTTCTAATCAGTCATCCGGCCGGAGATGACGGTCGAAGAACTCCATCATGGCCCGCATGCGGTGCCGGTTTCGCATTTCGCCGCGGATGCCATGCCGCTGACCCGGATAGGTCATCATTTCAAACGGCAAATCGCGTTCCTGCAAGGCATTGAAAAGGCGCGTCGAGTTTTCGAACACCACATTGTCGTCAGCCATGCCGTGCATGATCAAAAGTGGGGTATCCCATCCTTCCAGATGCGCGAAGACCGAGGATTGCGCATACCCTTCGGCATTATTCTGCGGCGTGCCCATAAAGCGCTCTGTGTAGTGTGTATCATAGAGCGCCCAATCGGTGACCGGAGCACCGGATACGCCGGCGGCAAAAGCGCCGGGGGCCTGCAGCGTGGTCATCAACGTCATATAGCCGCCATAGGACCAGCCCCAGATTCCGACCCTGTCAGGGTCCACAAAATCCAGTGACTGCAGATAGGCCAGTCCGGCCAGTTGATCTACGACTTCCACCCCGCCCATCGCACGGTGAAGCGCGGTTTCAAACGCGTGCCCACGATCCGGCGTGCCGCGATTGTCCAGCTTGAAATAGATATAGCCTTGCTGCGCGATGTATTGATCGCTTGTGCCCAGCCATGACATGCGAACCCGGCGGCCCACAACTGGGCCCCCATAGACATTCACGATCACCGGGTATTGCTGCGACGGGTCAAAGTCTGGCGGCAAATACATCAGATAATGCAGCTCTGACCCATCAGCAGCTTCTATTGAACCAAAATTCGGCACGATGTGATCGTCGAGATATGGAAAGTAGGGATGGTCCTCATTGAGCTCGTTTTCCTCGATCCAGCGAAGCAATGAGCCGGAGGCATCATAGAGCCCGGTCTGAGAAGGCTGTGAGGGGTTGGAGAAACTTGCCAGGTAGGACTGCGCGCCTTCTCCCATGGAAATGCCGCCCCACCAGCCTTGGCCGTCTGTGACCTGAACCGGCTCGCTGTTGGCTTGTGCGAAAGACACGGCATACAAATGCCTCTGAAGCGGATCGGTTACCCAGCCCGTGAAATATACCAGGCCAGCATCCGCATCGACGCCTTCAATCGCGTTGATCTGCCAGTCCCCCGAGGTGATCTGCGCGATCTCGGTGCCATCGCCGGCATAATGATAGATGTGCCGGAAACCGGTCCGCTCTGACGTCCAAAGGAAGGTGCCGTCCGAAAGGAAGGTGAGGTCGTAGGTGAGGTTGATCCAGGCCGGATCGAGCTCGGCCAGGATAGTTTCGTTTTCGCCGGTCGCTGGATCATAGGCCAGCAAGTCCAGCCGGGTTTGCGCGCGGTTCTGGCGTTGTACAAACAATCGCCCATCCGGAGCCCAGTTCGCCCGTGCGAGATAAATATCGGTCTCTTCGCCCAGATCAGCTTCGACGCGCTCGCCAGTGTCAAGATTCTCAATAAACAAGCGAATATTGACATTGGCTTCGCCAGCATAAGGGTAGCGTTGTTCGGAAACGGTCGCACCATCGCCCTGAATATCAACACGGTACGAGATCGGAATCGGACTCTCATCGACTTCAGCAAAGGCGACATATTGGTCATCGCGGGAGAACCAGTAACCCGTCGAGCGGCGCATTTCTTCCTGGGCGACAAACTCGGCCATACCATAAGAAAGCGTTCCGCCGCCCTCGGTGGTGATCGCGCGCGTTTCGGCGGTTTGCAGGTCATGCACGAACAGATTTTGCTCGCGGACGAAGCCGACATAGCGGCCGGCCGGCGAAATACGACTGTCTGTTTCTGCGGCCTCGGTTTCCATCAAGCGGCGGGCGTCGCCACTTTCCAACTCATAATAAAAAACGTCCCCGTCCAGCGGGAACAAAATAGCCTCGCCAAGTGAATCCCAGTCATAGCTGACAATTCCTGAGCCCGTGATCCGGGCGCGTTCGCGTAACTGGATTTCTGCTTCGGTCAGTTCGCGTTCTTCCGGCACAAGTGCGCGGCTGTCCACCAGCATGAAAGGCTCGCCGCCATCCACATCAATCGCCCAGAGATCGCGGACATTGGCATCCTCCTCCTTGGCCTGCAGGAAGGTGATAAGGCCACCATCCGGCGAAAAGCGCGTGGCCGACGCCACCGGGCCGTTCAGGCTGGGACTGGCATAAAGACGTTCCAGGGTCAGGCTTTCACTGGAGGCATCTTGTGCGGCGAGGAGCGCCAGAACGGCGAGAGAAGAAATCATGTTGTTACCCTGATAATCGGATTAACTCTGGACATAACGCCAACGGCGCCCGCTGGAAAGCGGACGCCGTCGCAAGTTCTCGCTTTCATTCCTTCTAGAGCGGTGGAAGTACGGTGTTCGGTGTCCACGGCGCCCCGGCATTCGCGAGGGTTTCTTCAAACGCCGGAATGCTTTCTTCCGTTAGGACCAGAAAACGCGCGCGAATGTCTGCGAACTCTGCCTCGGCAAAGCCGAGCTGCTCTTCATGCGAAGCAGAAGGCCCATAAGTCGAGTTACTCGTGCCGAGTGAGGCATAGAACAGGCGTGAGCCAACGGTTGATGGTTCGAAATCATAGATGCCGCCGCTGGACTGGTTGCCGCCAAGTGCCTCCTCGATTTCAAACAGCTCCTGACGGAGTGCTTCATACTGATCATCCAGCTCTCCGGGCGCTGTGCGAGTCCGGTAGAGCGCGGACTGCAAGCGTTCCAGACGGAAACGGGTCTGGGTGATCGACGCATTGGCGGCGGAGAAGCTGCGTTGCAGGTCAGCGAGACGCTCCCAGAACGCGACGACCTCATCGTCCGGCGAGCCGGGCAGGGCCCCCTCGGTCAGCCGTTCAACCTCAAAGGTTTGAGGATCGCCAATGGTGACGGTTTCCCCATTATGCTGGCGAACCAGCGTCACCGTGTAGGTGCCCGGACCGACCAGAAAACCCGAAGTTTCAGAGTCTGGCGTATCTGGCTGAGTCACCGCAGACGGGCTGGGATAAGTCAAATCCCAAGCCACGCGGTGGAAACCAGCACCAACCGGTCCCGGAAGACGCCGCACCACGCGGCCATCGCTATCGCGTACCACCAGCCACATGCGGGGAGGCGCCTCCCGTCGCTCGGCTTCAATCACGTCAAATCCAGGGAAGGGCGTGTCATCCCATTCGGCAACGAGCGGGGCTTCTTCTGCTTGCCGGATTTCCTCGGACGTTTGCAGGCCTTCGTGCATGTAATAGGTGAAGGTGGCACCAAAGGGCGGATTCGGAGCATAGAAATACCCGTGGCCTTGAACGCCGCGCGGTCCGAAGCTCAGCTCATGTTGCTCCTGATACCACCAGGCGCGGCGGATCGGGAAAAGCTGGGTCGTGTTTTCCAGCGCATCTTCAGATAGATTGCGGAGCGGCGAGATGTCATCAAGCACGTAGATACTCCGACCGAACGTGCCTACAACGAGGTCATCCTCGCGTTCCTGGATCAGCAAATCACGGGCCGGGATGGGCGGCATGCCCGCACTCATCTCAACCCAGTTGTCGCCGCCATCGATGGTGAACCAGACGCCGAATTCTCCACCCACGAAAATCAGGTTTGCATCTTCATGGTCCTGAACAATTCGCCAGATGATCTGGTTTTCCGGCAAACCATTGGTGATCGAGCGCCAGGACCGGCCGAAATTATCTGACCGCAGCAAGTAAGGCGCAAAGTCGCCCTGCTTGTGATTGTCCAGCGCAAGGAAAACCGTGCCCGCTTCAAAGCGGGACGGCTCGAAATCATTGACATAGGCAAGATCTGGAACGCCCGGCAGATCGCCAGCTTCGGTCCGGTTCCAGGTCTCACCCCCATCGGTGGTGATCTGGATCAGACCGTCATCGGTTCCCGCATAAATGACAGTCTCATCGACCGGGGATTCCGCCAGCGCGCTGATCGTATTGTAGCGTGACATGGCGAGCAGATCCCAGCCTGCGTCCCATGACCATTGCCGGCCCATTATAGGCAACAGCATGCGGCTTTCATCGCGCGTCAGATCGCCTGAAATCGGTGTCCAGTTGTCACCCCGGTCATCTGACCGCCAGACCCTCTGGGAACCATGATAGAGCCGGGTCGGTTCGTGAGATGAGACCACAATTGGTGCATCCCAGTTAAACCTTTCAGCGGGCTCGCCTGGCTGCGGCTGGGCGCGGATGTAGACGATTTCACCGGTGGTCCGGTCAAAGCGCACCAGATTGCCCTGCTGCCAGCTGGAATAGGCAATATCCGGATTGCCCGGCTCGACGTCAGGTTCATGCCCATCACCGAACAGGGTGATTTCCCAATCTGCGTTGCGGATGCCGTGGCGGCTGTCCGTACGCGATGGTCCGAGCTGGGTGTTATTGTCCTGTGTGCCGCCATAGACATTATAGAATGGCTCGGCGTCATCTACAGCAATGTCGTAAAACTGCGTGATCGGCATGTTCGCTATGAAGCGCCACGTTTGCTCGTCATCATGCGTCTCATAAAGGCCGCCATCCGAACCGACCAGCATGTAATCCGGATCCGTTGGGTGGAAGCCGATGGCGTGATCATCGACGTGCTTGTTCTCATTATTGATGTCGCGGAATGTTGCGCCGCCATCATTGGATATTTGCGTCGTATTGCTGACCAGAATGATGCGATCAAAGTGGTGTGGATGCGCATACAGCTCCGTATAATAGTGCGGGCCGGTTCCGGCAGAAACTGTATCTGACATGCGCGTCCAGCTCTCACCGCGGTTCTCCGACCGATAGACACCGCCCGTCCGGCGGTCCTGTTCAATCGCGGCATAGAGAATGTCCGGATTCTGAACGGAGATTGCGAGTCCGATCTTGCCCCTATTGCCTTGCGGAAGACCGGTGGTGACTTCGCGCCAGGTGTCCCCGCCATCATCAGACACATGGATGCCGCTTTCAGGCCCTGCGCCCATATAGGCGGCGACGGTCCGATGGCGTTGCCAGGTGGCCGCGACGAGACGGTCCGGGTTGCGCGGGTCCATGACAATGTCGGTTACACCCGTCCATTCACCGGCGGATAGCACGAGTTCCCAGGTTTCACCGCCATCCGTGGTTTTATAAAGGCCGCGTTCGC
Organism: Hyphobacterium sp.; assembly: GCF_965228115.1. Lineage (GTDB taxonomy): Bacteria > Pseudomonadota > Alphaproteobacteria > Caulobacterales > Maricaulaceae > Hyphobacterium. The sequence continues at coordinate 2,680,032 of NZ_OZ245794.1, forward strand.
CTCCCGGTGACCAGAGTGGTCCCTGGGCGGCCACCCACATTGTATTGGAATCTTCCGGGTGGATCAGGATTTCCGAAATGCGCTCGGAATCTTCAAGTCCCATATGGTCCCAGGTCTGGCCGCCATCACGAGAGCGATAGATGCCATTGCCGTAACCGGCATGCCGGCTGCCGGTATTCTCGCCGGTTCCCACCCATATCGTATGCGGATTATTTGGATCGACCGTAACCGTACCGATGGAGTAAATTCCGGTATCATCGAAGATCGGTGTCCAGGTCGTGCCTGCATTTTCCGTCCGCCAGACACCGCCGGACCCCACACCGACGATCCAGGTCGAGGGATCATGCGGCATGATCTCGATATCGCTGAGGCGCCCGGCCATGAAGGCCGGCCCGATGCTACGAAACTCCAGACCTGTAAACGTCCCGGCGCTGAGCACCTCTTCTGTTTCGTTTGCTTCAGCTTCGCCACCCGACTGCGCACAAGCGGTTTGTGGCAACACGCCGATCATCACGGCGCAAATTAATCCTCGCATTTATAGCTCCCCAGCCAATCCAGAAAAAGACCCTAACAGGCGTCCGGGAAATGAGAAGGTCCGTGCGGCAAAATAACAAAGAAGTTAGGAATCTAACGGCTTGACCGGCGCGTCTGGTTGGTAACGATGCGCCTCATGAAAATCGGCAAACTTCTTCGTGACATTCACCATTGGGGCTCGCCCATCATCATGTTGCCGCTGGGCGTAATGATCATTGCGGGCGGCTTTCTGATGCTAAAAAAAGACATTGGCTGGATTCAACCGCCCACCCAGCGCAGCGCGATTGAAGTCACGGGGCCGCCGGAAACCACGCTATTGCAGATGTATGAAGCCGCTGCGGCGATCCCCGAGCTGGAAATCACGAACTGGGATCAATTCGACCGGATAGATATCCGGTCTGATCGCGGCGTTGCCAAATTCATCGCCCCCAATCGCTGGGAAGCGCAGATTGATCTTGTCACCCTGGAGACCCTTTCGCTGGAATACCGCCGTTCGGATTTGCTGGAACAAATCCATGACGGTTCCTTCTTTGCAGATTGGGTGAAGCTCTACATTTTCTTTCCGGTCGGGATTATCTTGTTCTTCCTTTGGGCGACCGGCATCTGGCTTTTCTTCGAGCCCTATATCAAGCGGGCGCAGCGGAAAAAGAAGCGGGCGGAGCGGTCAGCCTCCTAGCCAAACGCGGCGCATTCCGGAATTGCCCGCCCGCGCGCGCTCCGCTATACGCCGCGCAACACATTATTCCCTGATTTAAAAGGACTCACGCGCGCCATGGCCGCCTATCAATATGTCTACCATATGGACAAGCTTTCGAAGACCTATCCGGGCGCTTCAAAGCCGGTTTTCGAGAACATCTCTCTGCACTTTTTGCCAGACGCCAAGATTGGCGTTGTCGGCGTCAATGGCGCGGGTAAATCCACGCTTCTGAAAATCATGGCCGGCATGGATACCGAGTTCACCGGTGAGGCCTGGGCGGAGAAGGGCGTGCGCGTCGGCTATCTGCCGCAGGAACCCCAACTCAATCCGGAAAAAACCGTCTGGGAAAACGTCATTGAAGGCTCGGCGCACAAGAAACTGGTCGATGATTTCAACGCCGTTTCGATGAAGCTGGCCGAGGATTATACCGACGAGCTGATGGCCGAGATGACCGAGCTGCAAGAAAAGATCGATGCAGCTGATGCGTGGGACATCGACAGCAAGATCGAAATGGCGATGGACGCGCTGCGCTGTCCGCCCGGCGAGAGCGAGGTAACCAATTTGTCCGGCGGTGAAGTCCGCCGTGTTGCCCTGTGCCGCCTGCTTTTGTCCGAGCCGCACATGTTGCTGCTCGACGAACCCACCAACCATCTGGACGCGGAATCGGTTGATTGGCTTCAGCACCATCTGGAAAACTTCCCGGGCGCCATTCTGGTCGTTACGCACGACCGTTACTTCCTCGACTCGATCACCACCTGGACGCTCGAACTCGATCGCGGCCGGGGTGTGCCGTATGAGGGCAATTACTCCTCCTGGCTGGAACAAAAGCAAAAGCGTCTGGCCCAGGAAAAACGAGAAGAAGGCTCCAAGCAGAAAGCTCTGGCCCGCGAGTTGGAGTGGATCCGCTCTTCGCCCAAAGCCCGTCAGGCCAAATCAAAGGCCCGGATCAAATCCTATGAGGAGCTGCGCGATCAGGCCGATCGTCAGGAAATCAACACTGCCCAGATCAACATTCCGCCGGGCCCGCGCCTCGGGGGTGTGGTTCTGGAAGCCGCGGGCCTGAAGAAAGCCTTCGGCGACAAGCTGTTGATTGAAGGCTTGGAGTTCAAACTCCCGCCCGGTGGTGTAGTTGGTGTGATCGGTCCCAACGGGGCGGGTAAATCCACCCTGTTCAAGATGATCACGGGTCAGGAGCAGCCGGATGAAGGCACGCTGAAACTCGGTGAAACTGTGCAGCTCTCTTATGTCGATCAGTCCCGCGACAAGCTGGATGCCAACAAAACCGTTTGGGAAGAAATTTCCGGCGGCCATGACATGATCAATCTGGGCGGCAAGGAAGTGTCGTCCCGCGCCTATGTAGGTGCGTTCAACTTCAAAGGCGGCGACCAGCAAAAGAAAGTCGGCTTGCTGTCAGGTGGTGAACGCAACCGGGTTCACCTCGCCAAGACGCTGCAGACCGGCGGCAATCTTCTTTTGCTCGACGAACCGACAAATGACCTTGATGTGGAAACGCTCGCCGCGCTGGAACAGGCGTTGGAGAATTATCCCGGCTGTGCCGTGGTTATCTCGCACGACCGTTTCTTCCTTGATCGTCTGGCCACCCACATTCTCGCCTTCGAAGGCGACAGCCATGTGGAATGGTTTGAAGGTAATTTTGGAGACTATATGGAAGACAAGAAACGGCGCCTGGGCGAGGACGCCGTCGTCCCGAAACGGGTGAAGTTCAAGAAGTTTAGCCGGTAACGACTGGCAAAAGTTCTGAAAAAGGCGGCTCCTGGGCCGCCTTTTTTGCAGCGCATCATTGAAAAGAACGCTCAATGATATAAACATATCTTTATACGTTTCTGGAACGTGTGGGATATGGACGATCTTGTTGCCCAACTCAAAGCGCTCGCCGAGCCGACGCGCCTGCGCATTGCGAGCCTTTTGGCGCGCGGTGAGTTGACCGTATCCGAGCTGGTGCAGGTGTTGGGACAAAGCCAGCCACGCGTCAGCCGCCACCTCAAACTACTGACAGCCGCCGGTTTGGTGGAACGTCTTCCAGAGGGCGCTTTTGTCTTCTACCGGCTCGTCGCTTCAGGACCGGGCTATCGCCTTGCCAATGTTATCGGCGAAATGTCTCCCCCGGACGATCCGGTCCTGAAGCGCGACCTGGCCCGCCTTGAAAGCGTAAAAACGGCGAGGGCCGCCGCCGCGGAAGCCTATTTCAAACGCGCCGCTGAGGACTGGGACAAGATCCGAGCTTTGCACCTGTCTGAGGACGATGTTGAAGCCGCGATGCGCGATGCGGCGGGCAGTGGACCGTTCGATCTGATGATCGATGTGGGCGTTGGCACGGGCCGCATTCTGGAAGTTTTTGCTGATCGGGTGAAAGAAGGCGTGGGCGTGGATATCAACCACGCCATGTTGAATGTCGCGCGGCTGAACCTTGAACGCGCAGGCCTGTCCGAAGCCTCGGTGCGCAAAGCCGATGTTTCGGCGCTGCCGTTTGAAAACGAGGTCGCTGATCTCGTGACGGTGCACCAGGTGCTGCACTATCTGGATGATCCAGCCATTGCGATCGCCGAATGCGCCCGGGTTTTAAAGCCAGGCGGCGTCCTGTTGATCGCAGATTTCGCGCCGCATCAGCTAGAGTTTCTGAAGACGGAACACGCCCATCGCCAGCTCGGTTTTTCTGATGAAGACATAACCGGCTGGGTTGAAGAATCCGGCCTGGAATTGCGCCGCCGCGCGTCGCTGCATCCAGAACAACCAGAAAACCGTTTGACCGTGAAAATCTGGGCCGCAAGGCGTCAGCCCGTGCGGGCACCTTCATCCACCGGTAAAGTAGAAAGCGTTCGCCGATGACCTTTCAAGCCAAAGCCTTTGCCAGTGGGCGCGACAGCGCTCCGACGGTCTCGTTCGAATTCTTCCCTCCGAAGAATGACACGATGGAAGCGCGTCTCTGGGAGACTGTGGAACGGTTGGAGCCCTATCAACCCGATTTCGTGTCGGTGACTTATGGCGCCGGTGGTTCCACCCGCGAGCGCACACGGAAAACGGTCAATCGTATTCTATCCGACACCAGCTTGAGAGCCGCCGCTCACCTCACTTGTGTTGGCGCCACGCGCGACGAGACGAAGGATATAATCCGCGAATACAAGAATGCTGGAATTGATCATATTGTGGCGCTGAGGGGGGATTCCCCCGACGGTATCGGCGCCGCCTATCAGACCCATCCGGGCGGGTTTGAGTGTACATCCCAATTGGTCGCCTCCATCCGCGAGGCGGGCATTTCCGATGTCTCGGTCGGCTGTTATCCGGAGAAACACCCCGATAGCCCGAGCGTCGATCACGACCTGGATGTTCTGAAGAAAAAAATTGATGCCGGCGCGACGCGGGCTGTCACTCAGTTCTTCTTTGACCCTGACACCTTTTTCCGTTTCCGCGACCAGGCAGTGGCATCCGGCATCACCATTCCGATCATTCCCGGCTTGATGCTGCAGTCGAATTTCGCGGGCCTTCAGCGCATGTCAGGGCTCTGCGGCGCGTCCGTTCCAGACAGCCTGCCGCCCTTGTTTGACGGGTTGGAAGACGACCCTGACACCCGCGATCTGGTCACCGCAAATGTGGTCGCCAAGCTGGCGCGCAAGCTGGAGAAGGGCGGCGCGGAACACTTCCATTTTTACACGCTGAACCGCGCCAATCTGGCGATTTGCCTGGTGCGCCTCCTGGGCGTGCGGGCTTTGGAAGAGGCCGCTTAACCATGCCGGATCGGGGCCAGAGGGTAGAGGCGCTTCAACGTGCCGCACGAGAGCGCATCGTCGTACTCGATGGGCCCAAAGGCACCGAGATTCAGCGGCGAAATCCCACTGAGGACGATTTTCGTGGCGAACAGTTCGTCAGCCATAATCAGGACCTCAAAGGCAATAATGACATCCTTAATCTGACCCGGCCGGACATTATCGAGCAGATTCACCGCGACTATGCCGACGCCGGAGCGGAAATCCTGTCCACCAACACATTCAATGCGAACGCCATCAGCCAGGGCGAATACGGGTTGGCGGACCAGACCTATGCCATCAACAAGGCTGGCGCAGCGATTGCCCGCAAGGTGGCCGACGCGTTTTCATCGAGGAATCGGTTGTTGTGGGTGGCGGGTGCGATCGGCCCAACCAATGCGACGCTGTCCCTGTCTCCGGATGTGAATCTTCCGGAATTCCGCGCGACCGATTTCGAAACCATGGTCGGCGTCTACAAGGAAGCCGCGCGAGGCTTGATGGATGGCGGCGCAGATTATCTGTTGATTGAAACCGTCTTTGACACGCTGAACGCCAAGGCGGCGATTGCGGCGGTGCGGGATCTGGAGGCCGAAACCGGTGAAGGCATTCCTATGGCCCTGTCCATGACGGTGGTGGACAAGTCAGGGCGCAATCTCTCCGGACAGACGGTTGAAGCTTTTTATACCTCAATCGCACACGCTGAGCCTATCACGGTCGGGATCAATTGCTCCTTAGGTGCAGAGCAAATGAGAACTTATATCGCTGCGCTCTCGCGTATCTCTGAAAGCTTGATCCATGTCTATCCGAATGCGGGTCTCCCCAATGATCTTGGCGGCTATGATGAGCCGCCGCAAACGACGTCGGCGCATCTTGGCGAATGGGCTCAATCTGGCCTGGTAAACATCGTCGGCGGGTGTTGTGGCACGACGCCGGATCATATCCGTGCCATTGCAAAAGCGGTTTCCGGGCAATCCTCGCGTGGCATCCCCGAGCGCTCCACCGCCATGCGGCTTTCTGGTCTCGAGCCATTTTCGATAGCCGGATAACCGCGCGCTCAAGAGAGGAATCCAGACATGAAGATTGCGATCCGGATTATCGTAGCCCTGTTTTTCGGCGTTTTTGCCTACATCATTTCCAGCATTGTGGTCGGCACCCTTATGGGCAGCGGCATTGTCAGCCAGATTATCGCCATTGTGATCGCCGTTTGCTTTTTCCTCGCGGGCTTGTTCGGTAAACCAGGGCGTAGCGGTGACAATAAATTCGGGAATCCTGGCGGCCCCGGACCGATGAATATCGATTAGGCAACGCTTCTTTATGTCCACGAATCCTCGATCCACATTCGTCAATGTCGGCGAGCGCACAAATGTCACGGGCTCCGCGCGCTTTCGAAGGCTGATCACCAATGGTGACTACACCGAAGCGCTGTCTGTAGCGCGACAGCAGGTAGAAAACGGCGCCCAGATCATCGATGTGAATATGGATGAAGGCCTGCTGGATTCGAAAGCGGCCATGCGGACCTTCCTGCGCCTGATCGCCGGGGAGCCAGACATTGCCCGCGTTCCGATCATGATCGACAGCTCCAAATGGGAGGTGATCGAGGAAGGTCTGAGAAATGTTCAGGGCAAATCGATCGTCAATTCGATCAGCCTGAAAGAGGGGGAAGGGCCTTTCCTGGAACAGGCTGCCCTCATTCGCCGCTATGGTGCTGCGGTTGTGGTGATGGCCTTTGACGAAGACGGTCAGGCCGAAACGGCGGACCGCAAGTTCGAGATCTGTCAGCGCGCCTACAAGCTGTTGACCGAGAAAGCCCGCATCCATCCCGCCGATATCATCTTTGATCCGAATATTTTTGCGGTCGCGACAGGCATTGAGGACCATGACGACTATGGCCGTGCCTTTATCGAGGCAACGCGCCGTATCCGGGCAGAATTACATCATGCCCATGTCTCGGGTGGAGTGTCCAACCTCTCTTTTTCCTTCCGGGGCAATGAGCCCGTGCGCCGGGCCATGCATTCGGTTTTCCTTTATCACGCGATTGAAGCCGGGCTGGACATGGCGATCGTCAATGCCGGTCAGCTCGACATTTATGATGATATCGAACCAGAGCTTCGTGAGGCGGTTGAAGACGTCATCCTCAATCGAAAGCCTGGCGCGGCCGACCGCTTGCTGGAGATCGCCGAGCGTTATCGCGGCACAGACAAGGCCGAGGAAAAAGCCGCAGCTGAGTGGCGCGGTTGGCCGGTCGAAAAGCGTCTGGAACATGCGCTGGTCCATGGGCTGACCGATCATATTGACGATGACACCGAAGAAGCCCGCCAGGCTTTCGACAAACCCTTGGAGGTGATCGAAGGCCCGTTGATGGACGGCATGAATGTCGTTGGGGATTTGTTTGGCGCCGGGAAGATGTTCCTGCCGCAGGTCGTGAAATCCGCCCGCGTCATGAAGAAAGCGGTTGCTTACCTTTTGCCCTATCTGGAGGAGGAAAAACGTCTCTCCGGCAATGCCGGCAAATCCAATGGCAAGGTCGTGCTCGCCACGGTGAAGGGCGATGTCCATGATATCGGCAAGAACATCGTCGGCGTCGTCCTGCAATGTAATGGCTATGAGATTGTTGATCTTGGCGTGATGGTGCCGGGTTCGGATATTCTCGAAACCGCCAAGCGTGAAGGCGCGGATATTGTTGGCCTGTCGGGCCTGATTACACCGTCTTTGGATGAAATGGTGGATGTTGCGCGTGAGATGGAGCGGCTCGATTTTAATCTTCCGCTCCTGATCGGCGGCGCGACGACCAGCCCGGCGCATACCGCGCTGCGGATCGAACCTGCTTATTCGAGGGGCCCGGTCATCCATGTGAATGATGCCAGCCGTGCTGTGGGCGTGGTGTCGAAACTGCTTTCGTCCGAGCGTGAAACCTACGCAAATGAAAACCGGCAAGCGCTGGCAAGAATCCGGGAAGTGCGAGAGCGAACCGCCTCCAGTCGTGACCGGGTTCCGCTCGCAGCGGCGCGCGCAAAGGCCCCGGATTTGCATGGTGCAGTTCAGCCAGCGCCGAACATGCTTGGCCTGACGATTATCGACGACGTCACGGTTGCCGACCTCGTGCCCTACATCGACTGGACACCGTTCTTTTTCAGCTGGGGCCTCAAAGGCGTTCATCCGCAAATTCTCGACGATCCCAAGCGGGGCGAGGCGGCCCGGTCTCTGCTCAAGGATGGTCAGGCCATGTTGGACCAGATTATCGCAGAAGACTGGCTCAGCCCACGCGGCGTGGTAGGGCTCTGGCCAGCCAATCGCACAGGCGATGACATCACGATTTGGACTGGCGCGGATCGCAAAGATAAGCGCGCGACCTTTTTTGGCCTGCGTCAGCAAACCGCGAAATCCAATGACCGGCCGCATCTTTGCCAGTCAGACTTTGTCGCTGAAAGCGGCGAAGATTGGGTCGGTGGGTTTTGTGTGACAGCAGGCGAAACGGCGACCCGAACCAAAGCGTTTCAGGACGCTCAGGATGACTATTCAGCCATCATGCTGGCCGCTCTGGCGGACCGTATTGCAGAGGCTTTCGCTGAATATCTTCATGAGCGCGTCCGCAAGGACATCTGGGGCTATGCGGCAGACGAAAAGTATTCCAACGAACAACTGATCAAGGAAGCCTATCAGGGGATCCGTCCGGCACCAGGCTATCCGTCCCAACCGGACCACACCGAGAAACTCACCCTGTTTGAATTGCTCGATGCCTCGAAGAACTGCGGCGTCGACCTGACGGAAACACTGGCTATGACGCCAGCCTCATCCGTGTCCGGCCTTTATCTGGGTCATCCCGAGAGCGAATATTTCGTCGTGGGGCGCATCGGCGAAGATCAGGTGGCGGATTATGCCCACCGCAAAGGCTGGACCGTGCAGCAGGCTGAAAAAGCGCTCGCCCCGATCCTGGGCTATGAACCCGGGACCGGGACGAAGCAGGATGCGGCCTAGAACCGGCCCATCTGGAAATCCAGCATGGCCTGACGGACTTCGCCTTCCGTGTTCATCACGAAAGGTCCGCCACGGGCGACCGGTTCCCGCAAGGGCTTGGCAGCGATCAGCAACAGGCGGGCGCCGTCATTGCCAGTCTCCAGCCGGGTAAGGTCGCCCTCTCCAAGAACGCCCAGCTCACCCTGATTGATGGCCATCGGTGCTTCACTGCCGGTACGGGGCAATATAACCGAGCCATCATGCACCGCCACGATGGTGGAGTGCTTGGCTGGCAGCGGTTCTTCGAACACAGCATTTGGCTCTAGCAGAATCTCCACGAAGAAAGGCTGGACGGTGATGTTCTTCACCGGGCCTTCCACGCCCGTCGATGTTTTACCGGCAACGATTTTCGCGACCGCACCATCACGAACATCGCTCGGCACCTGATCAGCTGAAAACTCCTGATATCCCGCCGGCTTCATCTTTTCTGCACGCGGCAAATTGATCCAGAGCTGAAAGCCGGACATCAACCCGTCTTCCTGTTCCGGCATTTCGGAATGCACAATACCGCCAGCTGCGGTCATCCATTGAACGCCACCGGGTTCGATCACGCCCTCATGGCCCTTATTGTCCTTGTGCCGCATACGGCCCGCAAACATGTAGGTCACCGTCTCGAAACCGCGATGAGGATGCGAGGGAAAACCCGCCAGATAATCATCCGGATTTTCCGAGTGGAAGTTATCCAGCATCAAAAACGGGTCGATCTGCGGCAGGCGCGGCGTCCCCAGTAGACGGTTGAGTTTCACACCCGCACCGTCACTGGCGGCCATGCCGGGTTCGAGATGAACCAGAGGTCTGATTTGGGTCATGGCAAGTCTCCTTCGATCCCCAAAATGGGGACAAGGAATGAATTGAGTAGGGAAGGCGTTGAAAACCCGGTTTTTCCATCCCGTCAGCAATAGACGCAATGCAACCGCATCGCGTAGGATTGGGCTAACCGGGGAGAGCACGAATGAGTCGCGCTATTATCATTTCAGCAGGTCTTGCAGCAGGTTTGGCCGCTTGCAGCGCACCCGATCAAAGCGATCAACCCGCGCCGGGCTCTGATCAGCCAGGTGAGGCCGAAAGCGCGATCGCCGCAGGGCTGGAAGGACAAACCTATTCGGCGCAAACCGAGGTCGCCGGGTATTACTTGCCACAAGATCCGGTCGCGATCGGCGATATCGTGCTCGACCACATCAGCGTGGCGCTGGACTGGGAGGCGGAGCCGTACATTAATGGTGAGCCAGACAGCTTTCCGCCGGTGATGCTGCATTTTGATGATACGTCGAGCCCGACGGGCACAGGCGAGCTAGGCAACACGTATTACGAAATCACCCATCGCGTTGTGCCCCACGCCTTCTCGGTAACCGATGAGGGCCTCTCACTGACCGGCCAGCACGAGCTTTTTGGCGAAGTTCGCTTCGAGGGCACCTGGAATGCTGATCACATAGCGGCCATGCAAGCAAGCAACCCGCAAGGTGCGCAGGCGGCACTCACAGGCGATCTGTCGATCGGCGATGTCGTCTTTCAGGGCGTAACCTTTCAGGGATGGTTGGGCGATTGAGAACACCGCGCAAATCCCGGTCCCAATTTACAATTGGCTGGCGCGAATGGGTTGAGCTCCCGGATTTGGGCGCAGCCCGCATGAAGGCCAAGATTGATACCGGTGCCCGCACGTCTGCGGTCCACGCCTGGAAAATTGAACCGTTCGAGAAAGACGGCGAAAAATGGCTGCGTTTCGAGCTGCACCCCAATCAAAAAGACAATAAATTCCGCATTCCTTGCGAGGCACAGGTCGCGGACGAGCGCCTTGTCCGGTCTTCCAACGGGCAAGTATCCAAACGCTATGTGATCCGGACGCGATTGAAGCTGGGCAGTCGCACCTGGCCGATCGATCTCACACTCTCGCGGCGTGACGAGATGGGTTTTCGTATGTTATTGGGCCGCACAGCGTTGCGGGGTCGAACACTGATTGATGCTGCCGCGTCATTTCTTTGCGGGGACTAGTCCCGCAAGCGCCGTCATACGATTTTAGCAACCATTGGAAATTCCATGCGTTTTGCCCTTTTGTGCCGCAATGAGAAACTCTATTCGCACCAGCGCCTGATCGAGGCCGCCGAAGCGCGCGGCCATGAAGTCGATGTGCTGGATACCTTGCGAATCTATATGAACATCACCTCGCATCGGCCAGCTCTGCACTATCAGGGCGAGAAGCTTCCAAGTTATGATGCGGTTATCCCGCGCATTGGCGCGTCGATTACCAATTATGGTGCCGCCGTTGTCCGCCAGTTTGAAATGACTGGGGCCTGGACGCTCGCTGAATCAGTGGCAATCACGCGCTCTCGCGACAAGCTGCGTTCGCTTCAACTGTTATCGCGCGCCGGGATTGGCCTGCCTGTCACGGCCTTTGCGCATGAGACACGCCGGATTGACGAAATCCTGGACATGGTCGGTGGCGCGCCTGTCGTCATCAAGCTGCTTGAGGGAACCCAAGGTGTCGGCGTGGTTCTCGCAGACACCAAGCGCTCGGCGAAGTCTGTGATCGAAGCCTTCCGCGGCGCCAAAGTGAACATCCTGGTGCAGGAATTCATCAAAGAAGCCGGCGGCGCGGACATCCGAACCATAGTGGTCGGTGGCAAGGTGGTCGCGGCTATGAAACGTCAGGGCGCGGACGGTGAATTCCGTTCCAACATTCATCGGGGCGGCGGGGCCGCCAAGGTGAAAATCACGCCGGAAGAACGGGCAACAGCGGTTCGGTCTGCCAAAATCATGGGCCTTCATGTGTGCGGCGTGGATATGCTGCGCTCAAACCACGGTCCGGTGGTGATGGAAGTGAATTCTTCACCGGGTCTGGAAGGCATTGAGGGCGCGACGGGCCTGGATATCGCGGGCAGCATTGTGGAATTCATCGAAAAAACTGCGACGCCCGGCAAAACCAAAACAAAGGGCAAAGGGTGAACCGCGAACCATTTGTGATCGCCGGGCACGAAGTCCAGCCCGGAACCACCGCTATCGTTGATTTGCCGGTTTCGGTTCTGTCTGATCACACGCCTATGGCGATGGCGGTGCACGTCCTGCATGGCCGCCAACCCGGCCCGACGGTGTTTGTTTCCGGCGCCATCCATGGCGACGAAATCATCGGTGTTGAGATCATCCGCCGCCTGATCCGCACCACTCAAATGAAGCACCTCAAAGGCACGCTGATCTGTGTGCCGATCGTCAATTCCTTCGGCTTCATCAATCACACGCGCTATCTGCCTGACCGGCGCGATTTGAACCGGTCATTCCCGGGCGCATCGCGCGGCTCGCTTGCGGCCCGGCTGGCCAAACTCTTCATGACAGAGATTGTCGCCCGATCAGATGTCGGCATCGACCTGCATTCGGCGGCGCAGCACCGTGTGAACCTGCCGCAATTACGCATTGATGATGGTTCCAAGCAGGCGCTGGAGCTGGCGCGGGCCTTTGCACCACCGGTTATCGTCGTATCGAAGCTCCGCGACGGGTCATTGCGCCAAGCCGCCCGCGATCTGGGCAAGGATGTCCTGGTTTACGAATGCGGTGAGGCACTTCGTTTTGATGAAACGGCACTCCGAATTGGTGTGACCGGAATTCTACGTGTTTTGCGCAAGCTGGGCATGCTGAAACAGGATCGCCGAATGCGGATGCCTGTGGCAACCGATATCAGCCAGTCCACCGAATGGGTGCGAGCGCCTATGGGCGGCGTCCTCCGGGCGTTCAAATCGACAGGCGCCTGGGTTGAAAAAGGCGAAGTCATTGCCGCCCTCTCGGATCCACTCGGGGCCAAAGAGGTGGAGGTGGAGTCGCCTGAAGCCGGCTTGATCATCGGCCGGACCATGCTGCCCATCGTGAATGAAGGGGATGCCCTGTTTCACATCGCAGAAATCGTGAAGCCGAAGACAGAGGATGGTCATACAGAGCTGGAACAGGCTTTCGAGGGGCACCCGCTTTTCGATGAGGACGAAATTCACTGATTACGCAAAAGAATCCGCCCGCAGGCGCTACGACCTGCGGGCGGTAATTCAGCGCGGACCAAGGGACAGGGAAGGGGCGGTCCGGCGCTGCCTTGGGCGATCTGCCTCTTAGTGGGTGTCGGGCAGGATCACTTCATTGATGACGTGAATGACGCCATTGGATGCATCCACATCTGCGGTAATCACAGTCGCGCCATCGATCATGACCGACCCATGGGTCGCGTTGATGTCGATCGTATCGCCCTGAACGGACTCAACAGACAGGCGCTGACCGGCCAGATCCGCGGCGAAAACTTCGCCCGGAACAACGTGATAGGTCAGAATGGACACCAGCTGATCGCGGTTTTCCGGCAGCAGCAGGCTATTGATCGTGTCCTGACCGAGAGCCGCGAAAGCTTCATCTGTCGGGGCAAACACTGTGAACGGGCCATCGCCACGCAGCACATCGACCAGACCCGCGGCCTGCACGGCGGCGACCAGCGTGTTGAACGAACCGGCGCTAATGGCGGTGTCAACGATGTCAGCTTGTTGTTGATAGTCGCCAGCCAGCATCAGCTTGACTTTCGGGTTGGTGACCGTGTCATGAGCCAGGGCCGGGGCAGCGAAAGCGGCGGCAGCCGCGAGAGAAATCAGAACTTTACGCAATTTGTACGCTCCTAACGTCTTGGGGGGACGAGGCGGAAGATGCCGCCCCTCACTCGCAGCGGATTTCCGCCGCGAGTTGGGAAGGTTTACGGAGCGTGGCCCGATCCGGATCTACGGATTAAACATGTTTAATTTTAGAGAATTACGCCTTGAAACTAGGGTTATTCCGCCCCAGCCGCTCCATACCCGCCGCCGCCAGGTGTCGAGATTTCAATACGATCACCGGCTTCGACCTGAACCGAGAATAACCCTTCAAGCGGTTCGACTTTTCCGCTTTTTCGGATCACGCGCTGCGCGCCGAGCGAGCCATTCCCTCCACCTGCGATCCCTTTCGGCGCTTCGCGCCTGTGCGAAGACAGGAGTGCAACGTCCATGGATTCAAGAAATTCGAGGCAACGGATAGATCCATGGCCACCTGGATATTGTCCCGTACCGCCCGATCCTTTTCGAATTTTGTGATGAATGACCCGTACCGGATATCGGCGCTCGAGAATTTCCGGATCGGTCATTTTTGAGTTCGTCATATGCGTGTGGATGGCGTGCGTTCCGGCAAAGCCTTTGCCGTCAGGCCCAATCCCCGCCCCGGACCCTCCGCAGATCGTTTCATAGTATTGATGCCGCGCATTGCCGAAGGTCAGATTGTTCATCGTACCTTGTGCTGCAGCCATTCTACCTGTGGCCTCAAACAGCGCATCAACCACCATCTGGCTGGTTTCAACATTTCCGGCGACAACGGCCGCGGGAGGTTGCGGGTTCAACAGGCATCCCTCGGGGATCATGAGCTGGATGGGTTTGAGGCAGCCTTCATTCAAGGGAATTTGATCGCCCACAAGACATCGGAAGACATAGAGAACCGCCGCGCGCGCCACGCTGGATGGCGCATTGAAATTGGAGGTCAGCTGGGCGCTGGTTCCAGTGAAGTCAATCACTGCGGTGCGGTCATCGCGGTTAACCCTGATGGCCACGCGGATTTCTGAGCCATCATCCAACTTAATGCTCGCTTCACCATCGCTGAGAGCACCGATCACCCGGCGCACAGCCCGTTCCGCATTATCCTGCACATGACCCATATAGGCTGAGACAACTTTCAACCCGTGATCATCCACAAGCCGCTTTAGCTCAGCTGCACCCTTTGCGCAGGCCGCCAGCTGCGCCTTCAGATCAGCGACATTCTGATCCGGATTTCGCGCCGGATAGGCACCGCTGTCCAGCACGCGGCGGACATCATCATCCAGAAATTTCCCGCCGCGCATGACCAGCGTGTTCGCGAAAGAAACGCCTTCCTCCTCAATCGACGTGGAGAAAGGTGGCATGGAGCCTGGCGCGATGCCGCCCACGTCGGCATGGTGGCCTCGCGCGGCCACATAGAACAGCCTTTCGCCGGTCTTATCATCATGCATGGGAACCACAATGGTGATGTCTGGTAAGTGCGTGCCGCCTTCATAGGGCGCATTCACCGCCACGGCATCTCCTGGCCCGAGATCCGGATGCGCTGCAGCCGCCGATTTCACGCTGGCTGACATGGAGCCGAGGTGCACCGGCATATGCGGTGCGTTAGCGACCAAGCCGCCATCGGCATCAAAAACCGCACAGGAAAAATCCAGCCTTTCTTTCATGTTGACGGAGTGCGCTGTGCGCTCGAGCGCGACGCCCATTTGCTCCGCCACCGACATGAAGCGCTTGTTAAAAAGCTCGAGCCGGATGGGATCGAGCGCGGTGGACTCCTCGGAATCGGTTTCCGCTCCCATAAACTCCAGCACCAACATGCCATCTCCCAGGCGTCTTGCCGACCAACCTGGATCGACGACGAGCGTGGAGTTCGGCTCCACGATCAGGGAGGGACCTTCAATGTCGGCGTTTGCACCAAATTCATCCAATGGATAAACCGGCCAATCGCTCCACTCGCCATTCTGAAAAACAGGTCGTGTTTCCAGCTTGTCCGGAATATTGCCAGCCTCGGGCAGGGGAATAGACCAGCCCTTTGCGCCTTCAGGGTCGGCCAAGGCTTCCGCAGCGACGGAATCGATGATGATGCCGCCTTCCGGGATGAAACCGAACAGGCGTTGATGAGCGGCGCGGAAGTCTTCGAGGATTGACGCTTGATCGCCAAGCGCAATTGGCAATGCGGTGTCCGAACCTTTGGCGCGCAGTCGGAATTCCAGTTTCTTCCGGATTGCATCCGGTGCAGCGCCTTGGATTACAAGCGTCTCCGCGGCCGATCGTGCAAGTTCTTCGGCCCGATCCCTCGCCGCGCTGAGCGCGTCGTCCAAGCCCAGATCAATCGCGGCCTCACGCGTCTCGCGAAGCTCGGCCAAGCCAATCCCCAAAGCTGACAAGAGCCCGGCGACGGGGTGGATCAACACGGTCTTGATACCAATCGCCTCGGCAACCTTGCAAGCGTGTTGACCGCCTGCACCGCCAAAGGAAGACAGCGCATATTTGGCTGGATCAACCCCTTCGCCGATCGATATTTGCTTGATAGCCTGGGCCATGTTTTCGATGGCAACCGCCAGAAACCCTTCAGCCGCGAGTTCCGCACTTTCCAGGCCCATTTCATCGGCCAGCACCTGAAGCTCGTTCCGGCTGGCTGTGAGATCCAGTGGTGATGATCCGTCATTGCCGAACGTCTCCGGAAAATGGGCAGGCTGAACCCGGCCCAGCACGATATTGGCATCAGTAACGGCGGCCTTGCCGCCGCGCCCATAGCCTGCCGGTCCGGGCTGAGCGCCTGCGCTTTCCGGCCCCACCCGGGCGCGCTCGCCATCGAAGGTCAGCAAGGAGCCACCGCCCGCTGCAATCGTATGTACCGCCATCATCGGCGCGCGAAGACGCTGGCCCGCAATCACGGCTTCGCCTTGCCTTGCATAGTTTTCGCCATCAAAACGCGACACATCGGTAGATGTGCCGCCCATATCAAACCCGATGACTTTCGGATAACCGGCGGCTTTTGATGTCTTGGCCATCCCGACAACACCGCCGGCTGGACCGGAAAGCACGGCGTCCCGCGCAGCGAACGTTTCTGCAGCCGTCAGGCCGCCTGACGACTGCATGAAATAAAGCGGCACTCCATCCAGCCTCTGCGCCACACGGCTAGCGTAATCGCGTAGGATCGGCGTCAGATAGGCATCCAGAACCGCAGTTGAGGCGCGGGGCACAATCTTAATCAGCGGGCTAGCCTCTGTCGAACAGATAACGGTTTCAAAGCCTGCATTCCGGGCCATATCTGCTATATAGTTCTCATATGAACTATCTTGATAGGCGTGCAGCAATGCGATGGCACATGTGGTGCAACCCGCCGCTTTCGCGTCCAGGAGTTTCCGGCGTAACGAGGCGTCGTCGAGAGGGGTGACGATCGCGCCATTAACGCCCGTTCGGTGTGAGACCTCAATGACATTCTGATGCAGTGGCGCCGGCCGCTCGATGGACATCGCGAAGATGTCAGGCCGGGTTTGATCGCCAATGACCAACAGGTCTTTAAAACCCTGATTGACGACAAAGCAGGTTCTGGCGCCCTTGCGTTCCAGCAAGGCATTGGTGGCTACGGTCGTGCCCATTTTTACTGCGGAAACCGTACCTGACGGGATCGGATCGCCGGATCCTACACCCAGCATCCGCCGAACACCTTCGGACGCCGCATCCGGATAATCCGGGCTTTCCGAAAGGAGTTTCAGAGCTCGCAATTCGCCATCAGGCTGGCGCGCAATGACATCGGTGAAGGTGCCGCCGCGATCAATCCAGAATTCCCACATGCCAGACACGTCTTATAATTTCATCGCTGCAGAGTTACATGGAGGCGCGGAGACTAGACCGATGGGCTTCTGGCGCAAGCTGACAGATTTCATAACCGGGCAACCTGACCCCTTTGATTGTGAGGGCGAGGATTGCGAACCAGGACACCGTGTGGACGATGCCGATTTCGCCATGGCCCTGATCGGCCTGGGTGCAAAAATGGCCAAGGCGGATGGCGTGGTTACCCGCAATGAAGTCGCGGCGTTTCAGCAAGTCTTTCAAGCGCCACCGGAGAGCGCAGACCTGATTGCGCGCGCCTTTAACCTGGCCAAGGAGACAACGCTGGGCTTTGATGGATATGCGAGACGGCTTGCCCTGCGATACCGCGCCAATCCGGCCGTACTGGAAGATGTGCTCGACGGCCTTTTTCACATCGCCAAGGCCGATGGAGTCGTGACGGAAGATGAGCTGTCCTATCTGCAAACGGTGGCGGAAATCTTTGGTTTTTCAGCGCGCGAGTTCCGGCGGATGCGTATGTCTCACGGCCTCGTGGATGCCAGCGATCCCTATGTGATCCTGGGGATAGACCCTGATGTTGATGACAATGAGTTGAAGCGCGCTTATCGCCGGATGGCGGCGCGTAACCACCCCGATGCGCTTGTCGCGCGTGGAGTTCCATCAGAATTACAAGGGCTTGCAGTTGAAAAAATGGCAGCAATCAACGCCGCTTACAAGGAGATACGGGACGAAAGGGCCGCTGAATCCCGCTAACTAAATTGCATCCGGCAATTGACGTGGGGCGGGCTGGCCCCAATCTTGTAAGCAGATTCTTAACCACCCGCTTGTGCCGGAAGGGGCAGATATGGGCCAGACACAGACATTCCGTTTCCCGCATACCGCCGGCAACTGGCTGCGTGCTTTCATCGCGGCCGTGCTGGCCGTCGCTTTCTTCGGTCTGGTTTTGATGTTTGCGGCTATTTTCGCTGCCGCTGCGCTAGTGGTGATTGGGGCAGCCATGGTGGCGGGCGGTGCATGGTGGTTGTGGCGCAAGGTGCGGGGCCGGGATAATGCGAAAGAGAGCGATGACCCCACCATCCTTGTTGCGCGCCGGGGACCGTCTGGCTGGACAGTCGATGGGAATGACGAGCCCCGCTGACTTTTAAACATTCCGTGACTTGGTAATCGCGCGAACGCGGTCTAACCCGCAGGCATGAGCCTGCGTGATTTCACAGCCTTCTTTGCCGTTTGCGTCTTCTGGGGCCTGAATTTCGTTGTCGCGAAATTCGCGGTGACCGGCGCCCCCGGCTGGGTGCCGGCGTTTGAAGGCGTTCCGCCCGTCGCTTTCGCTTTCTTGCGATTTGCCTTGCTCACACTGCTGCTCTTTCCCTTTCTGCGCCCCTTGCCCAAGCAATGGCTGACGCTTTTCGGTGTCGCTATGGGAATGGGTGCCATGCAATATGGCTTGATCTTTGTCGGGCTGCAGACCGCAACTCCGTCAGGTATGGCGCTCGTGATGCAAAGCGGCGTTCCCTTCGTAACGATCTTATCTGTTCTTTTCTTGAAAGAGCATATTGGCTGGGTGCGGGGGATCGGCACGGTTCTGGCTATGCTTGGGGTCATTCTCGTGATTGCAAACCCGTCTGAGCTCACCTTGTCTATCGGGCTACTCTACGGGTTGGGCGGAGCGTTTGTGGCGTCTGTTGCCATGATCCTGATCCGCCAGATTGATATGAGCCCGATGCGGCTGCAGGCCTGGATCGGACTGATCTCCTCGCCGATTCTTTTCGCCGGGACTGCGTTATTTGAATCGGGTCAGCCAGAGGCAGTTATGCAGGGCGGATGGGTCTTTCTGCTGGCATTGCTGTTCACCGTCATACTGGTCAACATCTATGGCCACGGCGTGTTCTATTTCCTGCTCCAGAAATATGATGCAACGCTTGTGGCCCCACTCACCCTGATGGCGCCGCTGATAGGCGTGATATCCGGGATTGCCATAACCGGTGACCCGATCACAGGCATGTTGATTGCCGGAGGATTGCTGACCCTCGCGGGCGCCGGTATCGTTGCTTCCCGGCCAAACAAAAAAGTGCCGAAAGCCCCGCTGGCTCGCAAGGAATCGCTTTGAAAATCATCCAGGCGCCCTCACCGAACTTCAATGACCGCCTCAAACAGGTGAGCCTGATTGTTCAGCACTATACGGGGATGGAAAGCGGCGAGGCCGCGCTGGCGCACATGCGGACCCCGGAAGCGGCCGTTTCCTCTCACTACATGGTTGAAGAGGACGGCCGAATTTTCCAACTGGTCGATGAAGGCAAACGCGCCTGGCATGCGGGTGTGTCTGAGTGGGCGGGCGAAACAGACATCAATTCGATCTCGATCGGAATCGAAATCGTCAATGGTGGACATGATTACGGCCTGCCGGAATATCCTGTCGCTCAGATTGATGCAGTTATTTCGTTGACGAAACAAATTATGGATCGGCACGTTATCCCTCCGCATCGCGTGGTGGGGCATTCGGATATTGCACCCATGCGGAAGATTGACCCGGGCGAGAAATTTCCCTGGCAACGACTTGCAGAAGCGGGCTGTGCGATCTGGCCCGAACAGGCAACAGAATCGCGGGACTGGCGCATTGATCTCGGGCAGATCGGTTACGGCTTTGCGGCGGGGGAGGTTGCGACTGTCGAAGCCTTTCAGCGACGCTTTCGTCCAGATGAAGTGACAGGCCGCGTGGATGAAGAAACTGCTCGTTTGATTGCAGCCGTAGCCGCGCTTATGCCGAAGCCTTGACGCCAGCGCCCAAACCGCCGACATAAGCAGCGGTCAGGCGGCTGGGCGGCCGCTCTTGCAAGGCTCGAAAGAGCGCAAGGGAGGAAAGTCCGGGCTCCGGAAAGGCAAGGTGCCGGGTAACGCCCGGCGGGGGTAACCCCAGGGAAAGCGCCACAGAGAACAGACCGCCGGCATTCGCCGGTAAGGGTGAAACGGTGCGGTAAGAGCGCACCGCCCCGACCGTAAGGAAGGGGGCACGGCAAGCCCCACCTGGAGCAAGACCGAATAGGGATGGAAGCGGTTTTCCGCACGCTCGCCTTACAGCGCCATCCGGGTAGGTCGCGCCAGGCGCATAGCAATGTGCGTCGCAGAGGAATGGTCGCCGCGTTCTTTCCGTATTGGAAAGAATGACACAGAACCCGGCTTACAGGCCGCCTGACCCATACTTTTCCACACCAATCCACAGATATGTTCTTTATTTGTTCTTTTTCTTCGCTTTGACCGGCTTCGCGAATACTTAAGGCCTTGCAGAAAAATTGGGAGAAATTCGCCTTTCTCCATTGTTTCCCATGAAATCCCATGTTATCCCATTATTAACCGCCAAAGCTGGCGCGGTGAGGGGAGACACCGGTGTTTGTATCGACTGCGATCAATGGAATTGACGCCAAGGGCCGTGTTTCGGTCCCGGCGGGATTCCGCGCGGCGGTCAGCGGCGGCCCCTTTGATGGCATCTATGTTTGGCCCAGTTTCGATGGTCCCTGGCTGGAGGGCGGAGGCCAGGCGTTGATGGACGACTACCTCGACATGATCGAGGACATGGATCCCTATGACGAGGCCCGACAGGCGCTCGAGCAATCCATCTTTGGTGAAGCGCGCACGCTCTCCTTTGATGCCAATGGCCGCATTACGCTGCCAAAAGATCTGGCGGCTTATGCCGGGCTGGAGAAACAAGCGGTATTTGTCGGGCTCGGTCGGCGTTTTGAAATCTGGAATCCGGACGAGCATGAAAAGCGGGCAAAGTCCGCACGTGGTTTTGCCAAGGACAACAAGCTGAAACTCCGCCGCTCACGGCGCAGCACGGAGAGTGCAGCATGAGTCATGTCCCGGTTCTGTTGAATGAAGTCATTACAGCGCTCGAGCCGCGCGACGGTGCGCTTTACATCGACGGCACATTTGGAGCCGGCGGATATAGCCGTGCTGTTCTGGCTGCCGCGGAATGCCGGGTTCTGGGCATCGACCGGGATCCAAATGTCCGCAAGCTCGGCGAGGATCTGAAAAAAGCCTCTGATGGCCGCTTCGTGTTGGTCGAGGCGCCGTTCTCCGCCATGAAAGAGGTCGTGACCCAATCCGGCGGCACGCAGGTCGATGGCATTGTGCTGGACTTGGGTGTGTCATCGATGCAGCTCGATCAGGCCGAGCGGGGCTTCTCGTTTGCCAAGGACGGCCCGCTCGACATGCGCATGAGCGGGCAGGGTCCCAGCGCGGCTGACGCAATCGCCCAGCTGACCGAAAAAGAGCTCGCCGACATTTTCTATGTGTATGGCGAAGAAAAAAAATCGCGCCGGGCGGCGGCTGCCATCGTTCGGGAGCGTGCTGAAGCCCCCTTCGAGACGACGGATCATCTTGCGCGCGTGATTGCAAAGGCGGTCGGCGGCAAGAATAGCAAGACACACCCGGCCACCCGCGCCTTTCAGGGATTGCGTATCTTCATCAATGACGAGCTCGGCGAGCTGGTTCGCGTTTTGACGGCCGCCGAACAATTGCTGGCGCCGCTGGGCCGTTTGGTGGTCGTGACTTTCCACTCGCTGGAAGACCGCATTGTCAAAACGTTTCTTCGCGCCCGTGCGGGCCTGTCAGCAGGAACATCACGACACATGCCCGAAGCGGAAGCGGGGCCTGAGCCCTCTTTTCGGCTTTTATCGCGGAAGGCCATTGAGCCAAGTGCTGAGGAGGTAAACCTTAACCCTCGCGCTCGGTCAGCCCGGCTTCGAGCCGCCATCCGCACAAATGCGCCATCTTGGCCGATTGATATTTCACTCTTCCCCCATGCGCCGTCCCTGTCACGGCTGGAGGTCTCCTCATGATCAAGGCTCTCAATATTCTCGGCTTTGTCGTCGCATTGGTGCTCGCTGTCGCGCTCTATATTGCCAAGACAGAGGCTCAGGAAGCCCGGGAACGTCTGGTCGAAATTCGCAGCGAGCTCGCTGAAGAGCGGCGGCAGATCAATGTTTTGAATGTCGACATTGCTCATCTGGAAGACCCTGACAGGATGCGGGCCTTGGCCCGTCAATATCTTGGATTTGAACCACTCGATCCAATGCGCGAAGTTTCCATGTCGGACCTGCCTTTGCTGATTGAGACCCCCGACCGGACTTTCACGGCCTCTGGCGAGCCGGCCACAGATGAAAACATTGTGGCGGCCGGAGGGCGTCCATGATCGGACGCTGGCGCCAGAAAAAGGAGCCACAGCCGCGAATTGAAACCTATGCGGACGCGGCTCCGCTGAACGAGGCCGCGCCGGATAATCTCACACGGGTACTCCGTGTTGAGAACGAAGACGCCTCCGCTATCGAAGATGCGCGCCGGCGGCTCGCCGTGATTGGCTTTACGTTGATTATTGCCTTTGGGGCGCTTGGCGTTCGCGCCATAGAACTGGCATTGGCAGAAACAGAAGCCACTGCTGCTGCTCCGCTTCTGGCTGAAACGCGCCGCGGCGATCTGGTTGACCGGAACGGTCAGGTCCTGGCGACAACATTGGAAACCTGGTCGCTATATGCAGATCCGCAGCTGGTTTGGGATGCAAGGGAAACGGCAGAAGCGTTGGTTTCGGTACTGCCCGAACTCAGCGTGGATGAGCTCACAGCAAATCTATCATCCCGCCGCCGTTTTGTCTGGATTCAAAGAAACCTCACTCCGCGTCAGAGGCAGGCCGTGTTTGCGTTAGGTATGCCTGGCCTCGAATTCCGGACAGAACCTCGCCGGGTGTATCCTCGAGGTCGGTTGGCCGCACACGCCATCGGCCATGCGAGCCGGGATATGGACGGGCTTGCCGGGGCGGAAGCGGCTTTCAATGTCGCCTTGTCAAATGATGGCGGACGGCCGGTCCCGCTTTCCATTGATATGGGGGTTCAGTTCCATGTGGATGAAGTGCTGCGTCGCTACATGGCAGAATTTGAGGCGCTTGCCGCTACCGGGATCGTTATGGATGTCGAAACCGGCGAAATTTTGAGCCTTGTCTCGCTGCCGGATTTTGACCCCAACCAGGCGGGAGATGCTGATCCGGGCGAACGCTTGAATCGCGCGCTCCAGGCCCGCTACGAAATGGGGTCTACCTTCAAGGCGTTTACGGTGGCCTTGGCGCTTGAACAGGGCATCGCGGAACCTGGCGAGACATTTGATGCACGCGGTTCCCTGCAAATCGGCGGGCATACGATTGATGACTTCCATGCTGAAAACCGGGAACTCACGCTTGAAGAGGTTTTCACGCACTCGTCCAACATCGGATCATCGCTAATTGCGCTAGAGGCAGGTGCGGACGCTCAACGGGATCTGCTTCAACGTCTGCGCCTGCTGGAGCGCGCGCCGATTGAGCTCGCCGAGAGCGCAACCCCCTTGCTTCCGCAAAGATGGGGCCCGACCGAGACAGCTACGATATCCTACGGTCATGGCATTGCGGTCAGCCCGCTCGCGGTGGCTTCCGCTTTTGCCGCAATTGCCAATGATGGCGTCTATGTCCGCCCGACCTTGCGCCCTGTGCGGCCTGGTGAAACCATCCCGGGAGAACAGGTGATCGCACCCGATGTGGCCGGTCAGGTTTTGGACTTGATGCGTGAAGTGGTCGCCAACGGCACGGGCGGCCGCGCTGAAGCGCCGGGATTCCTGGTCGCTGGAAAGACAGGAACGGCGGAGAAACCGGATCGTGGCGGTTATAATGAAGACCGTTTGATTTCCTCTTTCTCGGCGGTTTTCCCTTATGACGACCCGCAATATGTCGTTTTGGTTATTCTTGATGAGCCACACGGAAATGCGTCGACATTTGGCTATGCGACTGGTGGCTGGACGGCGGCCCCCGCAGCAGGCGAAATAATCTCGCGCATCGCCTCGATTCTGGGCGTTGAAAGACGTGATTACGATCCCGTCGCTCGTTCTGCCCTTGTGCGCGCTGCTCTGACGCCTGACCCCCAACCCGTTGTGAGACCCGACGAGTGAAACTTTCAGACCTGATATCGCCAGAACCGCTTGGCGGCCCAGATGTCGAGATCACCGGCTTGACGCTGGACAGCCGGGCCGTGCAGCCCGGTTTTTTGTTTGCAGCTCTCCCCGGTTTGACGGTGCATGGCAAACAATTCATCGCCCAAGCGGTCACGTCCGGGGCGGCAGCGGTATTGACAGAGCCAGGTATTGATACCGGCACGGCTGTCGCAATCCATGACGCCGATCCGGCGCGGCGTTTTGCAAAGATCGCGGCGCGTTTCTACCCTCGCCAGCCGCAAGTCGTAGCGGCGGTCACAGGCACGAATGGGAAGAGCTCAACAGTCGATTTCTTGCGCCAGATCTGGCGCGGCGCGGGTATCGATGGCGCGAGTTTGGGCACGCTTGGCGTCGCGCGGGGTGAGGGCTGGGTTGAGACGGGTTACACCACGCCAGATGCCGCAGCCGTCCATAAAGCGTTGGATGAGCTGGCCGGGGCTGGATGTACGCATCTGGCGATGGAATCGTCGAGCCATGGTCTGAAGCAGAAACGCATGGATTCGGTGCACGTAACGCTCACCGCCTTTACCAATTTAACGCAAGATCATCTCGATTATCATCCGAATTTTGATGACTATTTTCACTCCAAGCTGAAACTTTTTGTCGAGCTGGCGCCCGCCGGTTCGACCACCATCATCAATGTTGATACCGAATATGGTGAAGCCTTCGCCGAGCGCTCAGCCGCGCGTGGATTGAATGTAATTCAAGTTGGCTGGCGGGGGCGCGACTGGCGTATTCGAGAAATCACCCCAAAGGCCGCCAGTCAGGATGTCAGGCTGGAGATTGGCGGCAAGCCATACAGAGTTGAGCTGCCCCTGGTCGGCGAGTTTCAGGTGGCCAACGCGGTCGGAGCGGCGGCCATGGCGGCGCATTCAGGCGTGGATCAGGACGCCGCTATCAAGGCCATCTCGAAACTGGAAGGCGTGCCTGGCCGGTTGGAAATGGCGGCCCGAACCGCAGCCGGTAATCCGGTTCTGGTTGACTATGCGCACACACCGGACGGTCTCGACAAACTTATTCGCGCGTCCCGCCCGCATACGCGCGGGAGGGTGTTTATCGTTTTCGGGTGCGGCGGGGATCGCGACCCGACCAAGCGAAAACCCATGGGTGAGATAGCAGTAAAGCTGGCCGATCATGCCATCGTTACCGACGATAATCCGCGGTCCGAGGACCCAGCTGCCATTCGCGCAGAAATTTTGAAAGGGGCGGTTGGTGCAGAAGAAATCGGGGACCGCGCTAAGGCCATTCGCGCGGCTCTGAAACAGATGCAGGCCGGTGATACACTTCTGATCGCCGGGAAAGGCCATGAGACAGGCCAAAAAGTCGGCGATGTTGTGCATCCGTTCGACGATCGCGAAGAAGCCCGCAAAGCGGTATCTGAAATGCGAGGCAGCCATGGCTGAGTCTCTTTGGACCGCCGCTGACGCCGCAAAAGCGACGGCGGGAACCCTCACCCAAGGCGAGGATTGGTCAGCTACCGGCATCTCTATAGATACGCGCTCACTTAAACCGGGTGATCTGTTTGTTGCGCTTGAAGCCGAGCGCGATGGCCATGACTTTGTCCCGGATGCGATGGCTCGTGGGGCGGCTGCGGCTTTGGTCTCCAACCCAGAATGCGGGCCCGGCAAAAAGTTGGTAGTCGGCGATACGCTGGAGGGTCTGCGCCGTCTGGCGATTGCGGGCCGTGACCGATCTGGCGCGGTCCGGGTTGCCGTAACGGGAAGTGTTGGCAAGACCAGTGTAAAAGAAGCACTGGCGACTGTGTTCCGACAGGCCGGCACGGCCCACGCCTCGATCAAATCCTACAATAATCATTGGGGTGTGCCGCTGACGCTCGCGCTGACGCCTAAAAATGTGGATCGCGCCGTCTACGAAATGGGCATGAACCATGCGGGCGAGATCCGCGCCCTTTCGAATCTTGGTCAGCCGCATGTGGCTCTGATCACCAAGATTGCGCCCGCCCATCTGGAAAATCTGGGTTCAATGGAAGCGATCGCAGATGCCAAATCCGAGATTTTCGAGGGCCTGCACAAGGACGGTGTCGCCGTTTTTCCTGCCGACGATGAGTTTGCTCCGCGTCTGACAGAGCATGCCCGAAAGAGCCGGGCGGCCTTCATGATCGAGTTCGGGCGGGAGGCCTCGGCTGCGGTGCGGCTGCTGGATTATCAAACTGGCCCGGAGGGGGGAAAAGGACGCATCAGCGTGCTTGGCAAAGAGATTGATTTCCACCTTCCGGCAACCGGTGTGCATTGGGCCTGGAACGCCGCAGCGATCTTCGCCACCGCTATAGCTGCAGGCGTTGATGCCGAAACCACGGCTGAAGGATTGCGCTACATCAAGGCAGAGGCCGGCCGCGGTGCGATACAAGAGCTGCCTGTTAATGGCGGACACTTCACCCTGATAGACGACAGCTACAACGCCAATCCTGTCTCCATGGCCTCCGGCTTGTCGATACTGGGCGCAACGAAACCCAAAGGTGGCAAACGCATCGCCATTCTCGGTGAAATGCTCGAACTTGGTCCTGACAGCGCGCAGCTCCACAAATCCCTGACCAATCCGCTGAAGTCCGCCGGCGTTGACGCGGTATTCCTCGCCGGGAAGGGCACAGAGCCTTTGCGGGATAGCCTGCCCGTTGGTCTTCTGGCAGCTTACGCAGACACTGCCGCCGAACTGAAAGAAGCCGTTGCGGGTTATGTTAACCCGGGTGATGTCGTATTTGTAAAAGGCTCGAACGCATCTGGCGTTCACACAATTGCCCGAATGCTGTCCCAGGACGGGTTCGGGGCCCGGGGACAGGGATAAGACGACATGCTGGAATGGCTACTTCTGCCGTACGCTGAAGAGTTCGCGCTCTTCAATCTGCTCAACTACATCACATTTCGAACCGGCGCGGCGCTGATGACGGCGCTGCTGATCACAATTCTGGGCGGCGCGCCCTTCATTCGCTGGCTGAAGAAGAAGCAGAAAGAAGGGCAGCCCATCAGGGATGATGGGCCTGAACGCCATATTCTGGAAAAAGCCGGAACGCCCACCATGGGCGGTTTTCTGATTCTCGTCGGGATTACAGTCGGCACGCTGCTTTGGGGAGATTTGTCGAACCAATACCTTTGGGTCGTTCTGTTCGTGACCATCGGCTATGGCGCAATTGGATTTGTGGATGATTACCGCAAGGTGACCCAAAAATCCTCGGCTGGCATTTCCGGGCGGATGAAGCTGCTATTCCAGTTCATCATTGGCGGGATTGCGATCTGGTGGATGACGGCACTGCTCGCCCAGGCGCCCGACGTTCCTGAAGGTTTCGCAACCTCCGTTGCTATTCCCTTCTTCAAGGATGTGTTGATCCCGCTGGGTCCGTTTTTCTTGATTTTCGGGACATTGGTGATTGCTTTCGCGTCGAACGCTGTGAACCTGACCGACGGGCTGGATGGGCTGGCGATTGTTCCGGTGATGATCGCCGCCGCCAGTTTTGGTTTTATCGCCTATGTCGTCGGCAACTTCGTTTTCGCCGATTATCTGCAACTCAATTTTACGCCTGGAACCGGCGAGTTGGCAGTTTTCTGCGGCGCCCTTCTCGGCGCGTCACTTGGCTTTCTCTGGTATAATGCCCCACCGGCCATGGTGTTCATGGGAGATACGGGCTCGCTGGCCTTGGGCGGCGCGATCGGCACCATTGCTGTGGCGGTGAAACACGAAATTGTCCTCGCCATCATCGGCGGGCTTTTCGTGCTGGAAGCCGTCTCGGTGATTGTTCAGATCGCCAGCTTTAAAATGTTCGGCAAGCGCGTTTTTAAAATGGCGCCAATCCACCATCACTTCGAAAAACAGGGCTGGCAGGAATCGACAATTGTCGTTCGCTTCTGGATCATCGCCGTGATCCTGGCCCTGATCGGTCTCTCCACACTGAAGCTCCGCTAAATCGATGATTCCCGTTCCTGGATATGAAGATCAGGCCGTGGCCGTCTTCGGCCTGGGACGGACCGGATTGGCAACCGTTGAAGCACTCCAGGCTGGCGGCGCAAACGTGCTGGCTTGGGACGATAACGCGGAAACGCGCACCAAGGCTCAATCAGCGGGGTTCTCGCTTATCGATCTTGACCGCGCGGATTGGACCGAGATCAGGGCTCTGGTTTTGTCGCCCGGTGTGCCGTTAACTCATCCCGAACCGCACCGGCTGGTGAAAACCGCCGGCGCGCATAGCGTCCCGGTTCTCGGCGATATGGAGCTTTTTGCTCAAGCAATGGCGGCTCTGCTGGAAGACCGCCGGCCAAAAATCATCGGGATTACCGGGACCAATGGGAAGTCCACGACAACCGCTCTCATCGGCCACATCCTGAAAAAGGCGGGTATCGACACCCGAATTGGCGGCAATATCGGCGATGCGGTTCTTACCCTCGACCCGCCGCGCTTAAGCACCGTCTTCGTGTTGGAGCTGTCCTCCTATCAGCTCGACCTGGTGCATTCGATGAGTTGCGATATTGCGATCTGGTTGAACCTGTCAGAGGACCATCTCGACCGGCATGGTGATATGGCAGGCTATCGAGCCGCCAAATTCCGTATCTTTGCAAATCAGACACCGGACGGCGCGGCCATTGTGGGTGTTGACGATGATTACTCGGTTGCGGTCTTCTCGAAGCTCAAAGCGGCGAAAGATCGCGAGCTTATCGCCATTTCCTCCGGCCGCTCTCTGAGCCACGGCGTCTATGCAGTCGGATCAAAACTGTTCGATGGAATGCTGACGCCCGCACATGAGGTTCTCGATCTTGCAACCGTTCCCACTCTGCCGGGAGCACACAACGCACAGAATATCGCCGCTGCCTACGCGGCGGCTCGCCAGCTTGGACTGCCAGCAGAAACCATCACAGAGGCCATCAAAAGCTTTCCCGGCCTAGCCCATCGGCTGGAACTGGTCGGCACTCATAAATCCGTGCGCTATGTGAACGATTCGAAAGCCACCAATGCTGAAGCGACGGCCAAAGCCTTGGCCAGCTTTACAGATATTTTCTGGATCGCCGGGGGACGCAAGAAAGAAGGCGGGATTGGCTCGCTGGCACCCTACTTTGCGAACATTGCCAAGGCGTATTTGATCGGCGAAGCGGCTGAGGAATTCGCGGCCACGCTGGGAAGTGCGGTGCCGCATGAAATCGCTGGAACCCTGGAAAATGCGATGGATCTGGCCGCGAGCGACGCCGCGACTGGAGGTCATGAAGCGCCGGTCATTCTTCTTTCACCTGCTTGCGCGAGTTTCGATCAGTTCAAGGATTTCGAGCACCGCGGAGATGTTTTCCGCGTGCTGGCGAAAGCGCGGATCGGAAGCGCGTAAGGGGCGAGCAAATGGTCGTCATAGAGGCCCGCAGTGTTGGCGATTGGTGGAGGTCGATCGACCGCACCATGCTCTTCGTGGTGTTCGCTTTGATCAGCGTCGGCCTGATTTTATCGCTCGCTTCCAGCCCGGCGGCCGCTGTTCGCGAGAACATTTCCGATCCCTTCCACTTCCTCTACCGTCACAGCGTTTTCGCGGTTTTAAGTGTCATTGGACTGATCTTTGTATCCCTGCTGGATCGGCGAAGCATCAGGCGGCTTTGCGCGCTGACCCTGGTCGGTTCACTGGCGCTGATCGTTGTAACGCTTATCAGGGGACATGAAGTCGGTGGCGCTTCGCGCTGGCTTCATTTCGCGGGTTTCTCGCTGCAGCCGTCGGAGTTTCTCAAGCCCTCACTGATCGTCATCGCCGCCTGGCTGTTTGCAGAAGCGCGCAATGGCGCACCTATTCCCGGGCGGGTGATCGCCTTCGGACTTTATCTTACCAGCGTGGTTTTGCTGATGCAGCAGCCCGATTTCGGACAGTCCATCCTCATCACGCTGGTTTTCGGCGGCGTCTTTTTTGTCGCCGGCCTTAATTTGCGCTGGATGCTCGGCCTGGCGACGACGGCGACCGCTGGCGTCGTCTCCGCTTGGCTCTTCCTCCCCTATGTTGCAACCCGTGTAGAACGATTCCTCAATCCCGATGCCGGTGAGACCTACCAGACCGATACTGCTATCGAAGCTATTTCGCGTGGCGGGGTGTTTGGTGTCGGACCGGGAGAAGGAATTGTGAAATGGAACCTGCCTGACTCTCAGTCCGATTTTATCCTCGCCGTCGCCGCAGAGGAATTCGGTTTGATTGCTTCGTTGTCGATCATTGGCTTGTTCGCCATTCTGGTCGCACGGGCCTGGTTGAATGCATTGAGGCTGACAGATCATTTCGCACAGCTAGCGGTTTCAGGACTGGCGCTACAATTCGCCTTGCAGTCGGTCATTAATATCGGCGTGAACCTCGATCTCATTCCGCCGAAAGGCATGACCTTGCCTTTCATCTCTTATGGCGGCTCGTCCATGCTGGCCCTCGCGCTGGGCGCGGGACTGATGCTGGCATTGACCCGCAGGCGGCCGGGCGCGTATCTGCGCGCATGAGCACACCCAGAAGGGCATTGATCGCAGCAGGCGGCACGGGCGGACACATCTTCCCGGCACGCGCGGCAACACAGGAATTGGTGGATCTTGGCTGGGAGGTTCGCCTGATCACCGATGCGCGCGGGTTCAAACACACAGACGGGTTTCCGGCGTTATCCATCGACGTCATCAAGGCGGCCAGCCCGATCACGAAGAACCCGATCAAGCTGGCCACCGCCTGGCTGCAACTGTTCTCCGGGTGGCGCGATTGCCGTCGAATTATCAAGCAGTGGCAGCCGGATGTGGTCGCTGGCTTTGGAGGATATCCGGCTTTCCCAGCCTTGTTGGCGGCCCAACAGAAACGCATCCCCTTCGCTATTCATGAACAGAATACGGTTCTGGGCCGGGTCAATCGCGTGTTTGCGAAAACGGCTGGTTTCGTCGCCTCGGGCTTTGACCGGCTGGATCGCTTGCCGGAAGCGGCAACGCACCAGGTTCTTGGCAACCCGGTTCGCCAACCCATTATTGAAGCGCGGGAAGACGCCTTTCCCGCGACTGACGGAAAGCTCCTGCTTCTTGTGTTGGGCGGCAGTATGGGCGCGCGCATCTTATCGGAGACCGTGCCGCAAGCCGTCGCCAAACTCCCGGAATCGCTGCGTTCCCGCCTTGTTGTTGCCCAACAGACCCGCGAGGAATCCCTGGATATGGCCAGGGACATTTACTCAAACGCCGGCGTTGACGCCGTTTGCGAGCCTTTCTTCACCGATGTGGCGGCGCGGCTGTCGACGTCGCATCTGGTGATCGCACGAGCAGGTGCGTCGAGCGTGTCTGAAATCGCCTGCGTGGGCCGTCCGGCTATTTTCATTCCGCTCGCGATTGCCATGGATGACCACCAAACCGGCAATGCCGCACACCTGGTTGAGGCCGGGGCGGCAGATGCTATCCCGGAACATGCCTTCTCTTCTGAAGAGCTGACCCAACTGCTTGAGACCCGTCTATCGGACCCGGCGGAACTCCAACGCCGCGCCGCCAAAGCCCACGCCAAAGGCAAGCCCGAGGCTGGCAAGGAATTCGCACAGGCGCTGGCTGCGCTCGTATAAGGAAAAGACGAACCATGCCCTCCAATGCTCTGCCTATCCGTGTCGGTCCCATGCATTTTGTCGGCATTGGCGGTATAGGTATGAGCGGCATTGCCGAGGTGATGCTCAATCTCGGCTACAAGGTTCAGGGTTCTGACATCAAGGAAAATCCGAACGTCGCCCGCCTTCGCGAAAAGGGCGCGGAAATCCACATCGGTCATTCGGAAGAAAATGTGAAAGGCGCGGGAGCGCTCGTGGTTTCAACCGCCATCAAGCCGGACAATCCAGAATTGCTGGCGGCCCGGGAAAAGAAAATTCCGGTCGTAAGACGCGCAGAAATGCTCGCAGAGCTGATGCGGCTGAAATATTCCGTCGCAGTTGCAGGAACCCATGGGAAGACCACCACAACATCCTTGCTGGCGGCATTGATGGATTCCGCCGGGCTCGACCCCACCGTCATCAATGGCGGCATCATTTCCGCCTATGGCTCGAACGCCAAAATGGGCGAGGGCGACTGGATGGCCGTGGAGGCCGATGAGAGTGACGGCTCGTTTCTGAAGCTCCGCGCCACGATCGGCATCATTACCAATATCGACCCGGAGCATATGGAGCATTACGGCGATATCGACACGCTCCGCTTTGCCTTCCGGCAGTTTGTCGAAGGCCTGCCCTTCTATGGCTTTGCCGTTCTGTGCACGGATCACCCGGAAGTGCAAGCGCTGGCCGCGAGGGTCACTGACCGCCGTGTCATCACCTATGGCTTCAATCCACAAGCGGATGTGCGCGCAGAAAACCTCGAGATGACGCCTGAATGGTCAAAGTTCGACGTCATATTCTGTGACAATGGCCATTCTGAACGCTGGGACGGGGTCTTCCTGTCGATGATGGGCGAGCATAACGTGCTGAATACGCTTTCGGCTCTGGCGGTCGCCCGCGAACTCGGCGCGGATGAAGCCGCGGCCAAATCAGCTCTTGAAGGGTTTGGCGGTGTGAAACGCCGCTTCACCAAGACGGGCGAGTGGCAGGGTGCCGATATCATTGATGATTATGGCCATCACCCGGTTGAGATTTCAGCCGTTCTCAAAGCCGCGCGCCAGGCCGCCAAGGGCAAGGTCATCGCGATTGCTCAGCCGCACCGTTATACCCGCCTGAACGATCTGTTCGAGGATTTTTGTACCTGTTTCAACGATGCCGACAGCGTCTTCATTACGCCAGTCTTTGAAGCTGGCGAGAAGCCAATCCCTGGCGCCGATGCTGACCATCTGGTTGAAGGACTGCGCGCGCACGGCCATCGTGATGCGCATACGACGACCCGTGAGACGGTCGTAGCCGCCGTCGCGGAACGCGCGGGAGAGGGGGATGTGATCATCTGTCTGGGTGCCGGTGACATTACAGGTTGGGCCTATGCGCTCCCGGGAGAGTTGGAGAAAGTGGGGTGAGCGTCACCCATCGCCTCCCGCCCGTTCGCGGCAAGTTGATTGAAAACGCTCCACTGGCCGATATGACCTGGCTGCGTGTTGGCGGTCCGGCCGAGGTCTTGTTCCTGCCGGCTGACGAGGCAGATCTGGCGAATTTCCTCGCCGAGACATCCGACGATGTGCCGGTCCAGATCCTTGGTGCAGGCTCCAACACTTTGGTGCGCGATGGCGGCGTGCCCGGTGTGGTCGTGCGCTTGACCGCTGCTTTCGCCAAGGTCGAGGCCGTCGGCGAAAATCGTCTGAAAGCTGGTGCCGCGGCACTCGATAAGAAGGTTGCCCAAACCGCGGCGAAAGAGGGCATTGCGGGCCTTGAGTTTTTTACTGGCGTCCCCGGCGCGATCGGTGGAGCCATCCGCATGAATGCGGGCTGCTATGGAACCGAGACCTGCGACGTGCTGGTCGAAGCTGTGGCGCTGGACCGGATGGGCCGCCGCCTGATCGTCCAGCCGGATGAGCTGGGCTATGCCTATCGCCATTCTGAGGCGCCGGACGACTGGATCTTCGTCGAAGCGACAATCCAGGGCACGGCGGATGATCCTGCGGCAATAGACGCGCGTATGGCGGAGATCACATCGCGGCGTGAAGAAACCCAGCCGATCCGCGAGAAGACGTCTGGTTCGACATTCAAGAACCCCGACCCGCCCGGCACGCCCGACCAGCGCAAGGCCTGGAAGCTGATTGACCAGACCGGCTGGCGCGGCAAACGCATCGGCGGGGCACGGTTCTCTGAACAGCACGCCAACTTCCTGATCAATGATGGCACGGCCAGCGCAGCCGATCTGGAAGCGGTCGGCGAGGGCGCCCTCGCCGATATCAAATCGGCCACTGGCATCGATTTGCACTGGGAGGTGCGCCGTATCGGCGTGGAGAAAGCCTCGTGACCCAACGTATTGCTGTTCTGCTCGGCGGGCTATCCGCTGAACGCGAAGT
This sequence comes from Hyphobacterium sp., assembly GCF_965228115.1. Classification (GTDB taxonomy): domain Bacteria; phylum Pseudomonadota; class Alphaproteobacteria; order Caulobacterales; family Maricaulaceae; genus Hyphobacterium. The sequence continues at coordinate 2,714,322 of NZ_OZ245794.1, forward strand.
ATCGCTGGTTTCTGGCAAGGCGTGTGCCGATGCGCTACGCCGGAAAGGCTGGGATGTCGTGGAAATCGACCCGACCCGGCAACTGGGCCAGCAACTCACCGAAGCTTCGCCAGATGTCGTCTTCAATGCGCTGCATGGCGAATGGGGCGAGGACGGCAAGGTTCAGGGCATTCTCGAACATTATGGCGCGCCGTATACGCATTCCGGCGTGCTCGCCTCAGCACTAGCGATGGATAAACAACGCGCCAAAGCGGTTCTGGAGGTCTTCGGCGCGACCTGCCCGGAAGGCAAGCTGGTCGACCGCTTCGAAGCCGCGAAAGAGCATGTCTACGAACCGCCTTATGTCTTGAAGCCGAATGCGCAAGGATCGTCCGTCGGCGTCTTCATTGTGCCGGAAGGCTCTAATCGGCCACCGGTCGAGCTGGCGGCCAAGGATTGGTCGTTTAGCGATGTAATGCTGGCGGAGAAATTTATCCCCGGCCGGGAGCTGACGGTAGCCGTCATGGGCGACAAAGCCTTGGGCGTCACTGAAATCATCCCGCAAACGCGTTTCTATGACTATGAAGCCAAATACGCTGCGGGTGGCTCGGTCCACGAGATTCCAGCCAGGATTCCTGCGGCCATCGCGGATGAAGCAAAGCGACTTGCCCTGATCGCGCATGAGGCCATGGGCTGTCGCGGGCTGACGCGGTCGGATTTCCGCTACAATGAGCGGGATACAAATCCGCTATGGTTACTCGAAATTAACACCCAACCGGGCATGACTCCGACTTCCCTCGCCCCCGAACAGGCGGCGTGGAACGGGATTGAATTTGACGATCTCGTTCAATGGATGGCGGAGGATGCGACATGTCCAAGGTGAAGCGCGCTCCTGCGCGGCGAAAGCCGACGCGGCGCAAATCACCCGCAAAGCAAACCGCCGCAGCGTCCGCGCCGCGGCGTTTTAGCAACTGGGTCCAGGCCCGGTTGCGCGGTGCCCGCTATAGCGCCGCCAATGCCGCACGTCTTGTCGCAGGCCTCGGCGTGGCGCTTGTCGCGCTGATTATTGGCGGTCTTTATATTTTCGGTGCGCTGGATGATGCGGCTGCCTCCGCCCAACAAATGGCCGAACATCGCACCGCCGCCATGGGGTGGGCTGTCGAAACCATTGACGTCTCTGGGGTCGAACCCGAACAGGCCAGCGAAGTGGCTGCCGCCATCGGGGCCTATCGCGGCCAGCCCATGTTGAATTTTGACCCGGTTGAAGCGCGCGCTTCTGTCGAAGCGCTGCCCTGGGTTCGCGAAGCGAGTGTCATCCGCCTCTGGCCGGACCAGATTGCCGTGGTCGTTCAGCCACGCTCTGAATTCGCGTTGTGGCAGATTGAAGGCGATATACATGTGATTGATCGCGATGGTTCCGTCTTGGGCGAGGCCAATGCGAGCGATTGGCCAGAACTGCCGCTGGTTGTCGGCGCCGGAGCAAATGGCGAGGCTGAAGCTCTGATCGAATTGCTCGATCATCATTCCGAGATCGGTGAACGCATAAGCGCGATGGTGCGGGTTGGCGATCGCCGCTGGAATCTCCGCATGACCAACGGGCTGGATATCAAATTGCCGGAGAACGAAATGGGTGCGGCTTTGGCCCTGCTGGCGGCCATGCACGCAGAGCGGGGCGTCTTGCGTCTTGATGCAGAGAGCATTGATCTGCGCCAGCCCGGCGAAATGATTGTGCGGGCCCGCGCCGAACGCATGCGGGAGCGCGAAGCGTGAGCCTGTTCTCCTTCCTGTCTCCCAAAAGCCCGGGAGCGCCCGCGCCGTCAAACCCAGGCTTGTGTGCCGCGCTGGATCTCGGCTCGTCCAAGACCGTCTGCTTTATCTCTCGCACCGAACAAACCGCTGAAGGGCCGCGGCCTCGGGTAATCGGTGTGGGGCATCAATCGGCGCGCGGCATGAAAGGTGGCGTGATTGCGGATCTGGAGCTGGTTCGCAAAAACATCCGCGAGACCGTCCAGCGCGCCGAGCGCATGGCCGGCGAAGCTGTCAGCCAGGTTAGTGTCGCTCTGACGGCCGCCCGCGTCCGCGGGGAAGGCGTGACGCTGGAATCTCCGATCGCCCGAAGTGAAATCACCGAACGGGATATGCGCCGCTTGCAGGATGCTGCGATTGCCGAATTTCAGCGCGCCGACGAGGTGATCCTCCACGCCATTGTCATCTCTTGGATGGTCGATGGCCAGGACGAGGTGTCCGATCCACGCGGCATGTATGGCCGCACGTTGGCCGTGAATATGCACATCGTCACGGCGCCTGTCGGGCCTCTGCGAAATTTGCTGACCTGCCTTGAAGGCTGCCATCTGGATTTGAAAAATGTTGTGGCTGCGCCTTACGCCGCCGGGTTGGCCGCACTGACCGATGATGAAATAGCGCTCGGCGCGACCCTGATCGATATGGGGGCAGAGACCAGCTCGGCCGCAGTCTTCGCCAATGGCGCTCTCGCGCGCGTTAGCGCGGCACCAGTCGGCGGGCGTCATGTCACCAGCGATTTGGCCCGCGGGCTTCAAACCCCGGTTGCGGCCGCCGAGCGGATCAAAATCCTCTACGGGTCCGCGCTGGAAAGTCCTAGCGATGACCGGCAGATGATTGAGGTTCCGCCAGTGGCGGGCGATGGCGACCGCATGAATGCGGCTCCGCGTTCCATGCTGAATTCCATTATCCGCCCAAGATTGGAAGAAACATTTGAGCTGCTTCGGGACAAGCTGGATATCAGCGGCCGGGTCAATCAGGACCATCGTGTCGTTTTGACCGGTGCAGCTGCGCAATTGCCGGGGTCTAAGGAAATTGCTCAACGGGTTTTCGGTCGCCCGGCGCGCCTCGCGGCTCCGCATGGCGTGTCAGGTCTTGGCGATGCCGTCTCCGGTCCCGGGTTCTCGGTTGCCTCCGGAATTATCCTGCGTGAAACAAGAGGCGCTGCCGAAGCCATCGCCGGTCCGCCGCGTTTGAACGCGCCGCGATTGCGTCACCGCAAAGGCGGGTCCCAACAGAAAACATCAGTCTGGCGTTGGTTGGCTGAAAGTTTCTAGTTGAAACTTTCACAAAGATTTCTGTGGATTTAACCGCCGATTAAGCGCTGCAAGCCGACATTGAGGCCGAATCTCGTGTTAACCTTTAGGCTTCGTATACGGATCCGCCATGCCCCTGAATATCAGCGTCCCCGAAACCACTGAGCTCCGCCCGCGCATTCTTGTGTTTGGTGTCGGCGGCGCCGGCGGAAACGCCGTCAACAATATGATCGAGTCAGAATTGGAAGGCGTCGACTTTGCGGTTGCAAATACCGATGCACAGGCGCTGACCCGATCGAAGACAGAACGCCGGGTGCAGATGGGTGCGGCCATTACTGAAGGTCTGGGGGCAGGGGCCCGGCCGGAGATCGGTGAGCAGGCTGCGGAAGATTCCTTGCCAGAGATCATGGAGCACCTGGCCGGGGCGCATATGGTGTTTATCACCGCTGGCATGGGCGGCGGCACAGGCACTGGCGCGGCGCCGGTCATCGCGCGCGCTGCCCGCGAGCAAGGCATTCTGACCGTCGGCGTTGTCACCAAACCGTTCCAGTTTGAAGGGTCCCGCCGGATGCGTCTGGCAGATTCCGGAATTGAGCAGCTTCAGGAACATGTCGATACGCTGATTGTGATTCCAAACCAGAACCTCTTCCGCATCGCGACAGAAAAAACCACCTTCGCTGAAGCCTTCCAGATGGCGGACGATGTGCTGAAATCCGGCGTCCGCGGCATAACGGATCTGATGGTGATGCCCGGCCTGATCAATCTCGACTTTGCGGACGTTCGTGCTGTGATGAACGAGATGGGCAAAGCCATGATGGGCACGGGCGAAGCCTCGGGCGAGAAGCGCGCGACCGAAGCGGCGCATGCGGCTATTGCCAATCCGCTTCTGGATGATGTGTCTCTGGAAGGGGCGACCGGTGTCTTGATCAACATCACCGGCGGCTATGACATGACGCTTTATGAGGTTGACGAGGCGGCGAACGAGATTCGCAATCAGGTTGACCCTGATGCGAACATCATCATTGGTTCGACCTTTGACGAAGCGCTCGATGGCACAATGCGGGTTTCCGTGGTTGCAACCGGTATCGATGCCGAACGGCAAACGGCCGTCGATCCGCGCCGCGGCCAGGGCCGTGCGCCCGCGGCGCAGATTGACCCTCACGCGGGAATTCTGCCCTGGAAACGCGAAGGGGTTGGCGAGCGTCCGGGACGGCAACAAACAGCCGGGCAGGAACGGCAGGGTCCGTTGGTTGAACGGCTTCAACCTGAGAAACCGGAATTTCGCCCGGCGCCTTCGGCGCAGCATCAGGCCGAGGTCGAGATCGACCCCCTTGCGGCCGACCAGGCTTCTGACCCCTATCTCGACCGGGATGCCCGTCCCCAGGTCATTCGGGACCAGGAGCGTGTTGCGCAAGCGGCCGGCGATATTCGCCCTGAAGCCGAAATCGAACAGGGCGAACAGCCAGAGCGGGTGGAGCTGGAATCCCAAATTGAAGCTGAACAAAAACAAGGGTTTTCCTTGTTTGGCAGACGCAAGAAACCATCCATTGCGCCATTACCGAGAACCGCACCGCGGCGTGGGGAGCGGGACGAAATGGAAACCGGTACGGGCCGCCCTGCAACGGGTGATCTTTTCGGTGAGGATGGTGAAGACGCCGATCTGGAAATTCCGGCCTTCCTGCGGCGTCAGGCGAACTGACCTCTTGCTTTTCACAGCGTAACAATCAGCAACAATGCTTTAATTGTGGGTTGCCGCACCGCAGCATAAGACAAGCCTCGAAGAAGTTTGCACATTTTGTGTGTGGCGTTTTTTGCGGGGTTGGGCGTGAGCTACCGGAAAACATTGGCAGGCGCGGCGGTTTGCGCCGGAATTGGATTGCACTCCGGCGAGCGTGTCCGCATGGTTATGAAGCCTGCAGCGCCGGGAACCGGCATTCGCTTTGTGCGCACCGATCTCAGCGGCGACAACCAGATTTCTGCTCACATCTCAAATGTTACAACCGTCCGGCTTGGTACGACCATCGCCAACGCTGCAGGGGCACAAGTTGCAACGGTCGAACATCTGATGTCGGCCTTGGCCGGTTTGGGCGTGGATGATGCGGTCATTGAAATCGATGGTCCGGAAACACCGGCCATGGATGGATCAGCGGCCCCGTTCGTCGAACTCATCGAGAAGGCAGGTCTGAAGGAAACGGCTGCGCCTTTGCGCGTCATCCGTGTCCTGAAACCAGTATCGATCGAAATGCAGGGCCGTACGGCGACTTTCCTGCCGTCTTTGAAACCGGCCATCGATGTCGAGATTTCTTTCCCGCACCCGACGGTCGGCCGTCAACGGTATGCGTTTGATATTTCCGAGCGCATCTTCAGCGAAGACGTGGCCGCAGCGCGGACATTTGGTTTCCGCAAGGATGTCGAGGCTATGCACGCAGCCGGGCTTGCGCTTGGCGGATCATTGGACAACGCCGTTGTGATTGACGATTCCGGTATTGCAAATCCAGAAGGATTGCGTTTTGCCGATGAATTTGCCCGGCATAAGGCGTTGGATGCGTTGGGAGACCTTGCGCTGGCAGGGGCACCTATATTCGGACGCTATTTTGCACATCAGCCGGGACATGCGCTCAATGTGGCATCGGTGCGCGCTCTCATGGCTGACAAATCTGCTTGGAAAATGGTGTCCTACGCGGATGCGGATAGCCTGCCGGAAGCGGTCTCAGCAGAGGGCTGAACGAGCGCTTTAAAGCCCGGCCCTCATACGCTACAAAGTTCCCGGAATCTGATCGGCACGACCGATGAAACCCTCTTTGCGGAGCGAGCATGACCGTTTTAACGCGTGGCCTTCTGCTGTTGATTGCGGCGGCTGTATTGATGGGCTGCCAGTCCCGGCGCATCTCCGAGCAGACTGTTTATGTCGAACGGGAAGTCGAAACGATTTATGCGGCTGGTATCCAGCAGTTGGAACGCCGCAGCTATACCGATGCGGCCGACCAGTTCGACGAGGTCGAACGTCAGCACCCCTATTCCGAATGGGCACGCCGGGCCATGTTGATGGCGGCATATTCCAATTATCAGGCCGGAAATTACGAAGAAGCCATCTCTGATGCCGAGCGCTTTATCGCTCTGCACCCTGGTAACCGCAGCGCGCCTTACGCTTATTATCTCGTGGCCATTAGCCATTTTGAACAAATTCTGGATGTAGGCCGGGATCAGCAAGCGACCTTGAATGCGCTGAATGCGCTTGAGCAGGTCGTGCGCCGCTATCCAACGTCGCGCTATGCGCAGGACGCCCGCCTTAAAATCGACATGACGCGCGACCATCTGGCAGGCAAGGAAATGCGCATCGGCCGCTGGTATCTGCGCCGGGGTTTCTATCTCGCAGCCATCAACCGCTTTCGGAATGTATTGCGCGAGTATGAGACGACCACGCACACCCCAGAAGCGCTCCACCGGATCGTGGAATCTTACGTGGCCCTGGGTATTGATCAGGAAGCCACCGAAGTAGCAGCGGTGCTCGGCTACAATTTCCCCGGCAGTTCCTGGTATGAAGACACTTACCGTCTCATGACGGAAGAAGGGATCGCAATCCCGAACCCGGATCTGGAGCCGGAGAATCCGTCCTATTGGCAGCGGGCGATGGACCGCCTGTTCGGCTAGGCCGGAGGCAGGATGCTTTCTGCTCTCACCGTCCGCAATATTGTTCTGATTGATACGCTGGATGCCGGTTTCGAGTCCGGGCTTTGCGCGCTGACGGGAGAGACGGGCGCTGGTAAGTCCATCCTGCTGGGCGCCTTGGGACTCGCAGCCGGCGAGCGGGCAGATCGCGCGCAGGTGGGCGGCACCGGCAATGACGGCCAGGCGACCGCCCATTTTGATATTCCTGCCGGCCATCCCGTGTTCGAATTGATTGAGGGCGCAGGTCTGGAAGTCGAAGCGGGCGAAGCTCTGGTGCTGAGAAGGCGGGTTACGAGCGATGGCCGCAGTCAGGCCTGGATCAATGACCAACCCGCCAGTGTGACCTTGCTCAGGAAAATCGGCGAGTGTTTGGTCGAGGTGCATGGGCAACATGACGGAAGGGGATTGCTTGATCCCAAAACCCATCGTGTGCTTTTGGACAGCTTTGCGGGAAATGAGGCTGCGCGGAAGGCTGTATCCGATGCCTGGGTCGGCCTCAGTGCTGCGCGTGAGCGTCTGACCCGGCTGGAAGCGGATCGACAATCTGCCGCTGAGCAGGACTCATTTCTCCGGCACGCGCTGGAAGAACTCGACGCCCTTGATCCGGTTGCGGACGAAGAGGCGTCGCTGGCCGAAGAACGTAAATTTCTTCAGAATGCCGAACAGGCGTTAAGCGAACTGGATGCGGCACGCGGCGCGCTTGATGCAGAAGGCGGACTATCAGCCAGGCTGAACAGCGCATTGCGTGGTCTGGAATCGGTCCGGACCTCGCTGGGTGAAGGCGAGGAGGGAACAGCCGGCCAGGCCCGGGCAGCCCTTGAACGAGCGACCGGAGCGCTGGACCGCTCACTGATTGAATTTTCCGAAGCCGAAGATGCACTGAACGATGCGGCCAATGCATTCGAGATCGAACCAGGACGGCTCAACGAGGTTGAAGAGCGCTTGTTCGGTTTACGCGCTGCGGCTCGCAAGCATGACGTGAAGGTCGAGGATTTGCCGGGTTTGCGGCATGAATTGGCCGAGCGACTGGAGGCCATCGAAAACGCGGACGACCGCGTCAAGGAAGCAGAAAAAGCGCTCAAGGCCGCAGAAAAATCCTATGATGTTGCAGCAACTAAGCTGACAGCATCCCGGGAAAAAGCGGCGACCGCGTTAGCCAAAGCCGTTATGTCAGAGCTGGCGCCGCTCAAGCTCGAGAAAGCCAAATTCCGGGCCACCGTCCAGAGCGATGAAACCCGGTCCGGGCCAGACGGCCGCGACAAGGTGGCGTTTGAGGTGATGACCAATCCGGGAACGCCTTTTGGCCCGCTGGACAAAATCGCATCCGGGGGCGAACTATCGCGCTTTGCACTGGCCATCAAGGTCAGCCTGGCCGCGGGTGAAGACGGGCTGACCCTCATCTTTGACGAGGTAGATCAGGGTGTTGGTGGAGCCGTTGCGGCCGCCGTTGGCAAGCGCCTGAAACGCATTGCGGATGCCGGTCAGACACTGGTTGTCACGCACTCTCCTCAGGTTGCCGCCATTGCCGATCACCATTGGAAGATCGAAAAACATGAAGCCAAGGACGGCCGGGTGCGAACCACGCTCAAGCCGTTGACTGGCGAGGAGCGCCGAGAGGAAATCGCGCGCATGTTGTCGGGTGAAAACGTGACGGACGCCGCGCGGGCGCAGGCCGACGAATTAATGAGGCCCGTATGAGCGCGCTGAAAGACGTTCCTGATCTTACGGCTGAGGAAGCGCGCGCCGAGCATGATCGGCTGGCCGCGGAAATCGGCAAGCATGACAAGGCTTATTATCAGGACGATGCGCCGAAAATCTCCGATGCCGCCTATGATGCGCTACGCCAACGGCTGGAAGGAATTGAGGCCCGCTTCCCTGAACTTCAGACCGAAAACAGCCCGACCCAACGGGTCGGTGTCGCCCCGTCCGGCAAGTTTGGCGAGGTCCGCCATGCCCGGCCCATGCTGTCATTGGGCAATGCCTTTAATGACGAGGATGTCGCCGATTTCTTCCAGCGTGTCCGGCGCTTTCTGGGCTTGTCCGATTCCGACAATGTCTACTTCACCGCCGAGCCCAAGATTGATGGCCTGTCTGCCAGCCTGCGTTATGAAAAGGGCGAGTTGGTGCTCGGCGCAACGCGTGGCGATGGCGAGACTGGTGAGAATGTCACGGCCAATCTCAAAACGCTGAAAGATGTGCCGCATACGCTGACCGCGGATGTGCCGGACGTGCTAGAAGTGCGCGGCGAAGTTTATATGAGCCATGCCGATTTTGCAGCGCTGAATGAGCGCCAGCGCGAGATCGGCAAACCGGAATACAAAAATCCGCGCAATGCGGCGGCGGGCTCGCTCCGTCAGATTGATCCGACGATCACCGCGTCCCGCGATCTGCGCTTTTATGCCTATGCCTGGGGGGAGGTGTCTGAAACCTTGGCGGACACCCAGTTTGAGGCCGTTCAACGGCTTGGGCAGCTGGGTTTCTCGATCAATGCAGACATGATCCGCTCGGGATCGCTGGACGACATTCTCGAAACCTATCGCGGCATTGAACAAAAACGCGCCGGACTGGGCTATGACATTGACGGCGTCGTCTACAAGGTTGATCGGCTGGATTATCAGGAACGGCTGGGTCAGGTCTCGCGCGCGCCGCGTTGGGCGATTGCACATAAATTCCCGGCTGAACGCGCCACGACCAAGCTGAATGATATTGAAATCCAGGTCGGCCGAACCGGCGCGCTGACGCCCGTCGCGAAGTTGGAGCCGGTCACGGTGGGCGGCGTCGTGGTGTCCAATGCCACGCTGCATAACGAAGACGAAATCGCCCGCAAGGATATCCGTATTGGCGATACGGTCGTCATCCAACGCGCCGGAGATGTCATCCCGCAAGTCGTGGAAGTGCTACTGGATCAACGCCCCCAGGGCGCACCTGAATTCAAACATCTGGATGTCTGTCCCTGTCCGCTCCAAACGCCAACCGCGCGCGAGTTCAATGAACGCACGGGTAAGATGGACGCGGTGCGCCGTTGTACCGGAGAGCTGGCCTGTCCTTTCCAGCGCAAGGAGCATTTGAAACATTTTGTGGCGCGGCAGTCCTTCGACATTGAAGGGCTGGGCACCAAACAGATCGAAGCCTTCTTCGATGAGGAGGAAATCCGCGAGCCCGCCGACATTTTCACGCTGGCTGCCCGCAATGCTGAAGGCGCGCTTACACCGCCCCTGCAAGAGCGCGAAGGCTGGGGTGACACATCAGTCCGCAATCTGTTTGCAGCCATTGAAGACCGGCGCACGATTGGCCTCGCAAGATTCCTGAACGCGCTTGGCATCCGCCATGTAGGCGAGGGGACCGCTCGCTTGCTGGCCCGCGCTTACACCAGTTGGGCGGCTTTCAAGGCTGTGGCGGTTGAAGCGGCCCATGAAGGCGAAGCGCGCGAAGGATTGCTGGGCATTGATGGCGTTGGCGAAACGGCCACCGATGCTATTGGCCGTTATTTCGCCGAGCCGCATAATCTGGAACTGCTCGAACGCCTCGAAGCCCAGATTACGATTGAAGACGCCGAAGCGGTCGCCAATGACAGTCCGGTCGCGGGCAAGACGATTGTCTTTACGGGCTCGTTGGAACGCATGACCCGCGATGAAGCCAAGGCGCGCGCCCAATCCCTGGGCGCCAAAGTCTCCGGGTCGGTCTCGGGCAAAACCGATATTCTGGTGGCCGGGCCGGGCGCGGGCTCCAAACTCAAAAAAGCCAAGGATCTGGGCGTGGAAACGCTCACCGAAGATGAGTGGTTTGAATTGATTGGGGGGTGATCCAATTTCCCTCGCCCCTTTTAAGGGGAGAGGGAGGAGAAAGCGGATCATTGATCCGGTTTCGAGGGTGAGGGGTTCATTTCCAGATAGCGAATGGCTTCAAGGACGGTCTCGGCAACACCATCGATATTGGTCAGAATGTCGTTGTTCCAGAACCGCAGAACGCGCCAGCCCTCACCTTCCAGCCAAGCCGTGCGTGCATCGTCATAGGCTTTTAGATCGGCGTGCTGGCCACCATCGGCTTCGATAATCAGCTTTAATTCGAGACAGGCGAAGTCAGTGATGAACGGCCCAACTGGAAGCTGTCGCTTGAATTTCCGACCCGCCAGATTTCGATTGCGCAGCAAGTACCAAAGCTTGCCTTCAGCGTCTGTCTGATTGCGCCTCAACTTGCGGGCCTTATCGCGATGGGGGTGTCTCACCCCCTCACCCTACCCTCTCCCCCTCAAGAGGGGAGAGGGAAATTTGAACTGATCGGAAGCTAATCTCCTCGCGTCTAACTTTTGGCACTTTCCCCATTATAGTGAGATTGCTCACATCCGGGATAAGTTTCCAATGTTCGACGATATTCCTGAAATTGATCAGGCAATGATCTGCGAATTCCTTGATATCGTTATTGAGCGCGAAAGAGCTGTGTTTGAAAGCCCCATTGTTTACGTGACGGGTTTTGGTGAGGAATACGATCAAGCTGACTACTCATACCTTCAACACTGCGAAATCCCGTCTCATGCACGGCTTTCAATGCTGGGAGGTCGGGTCGTAAGGGATGATATTCCTTTCGAATTCGGATACCTCCGAATGGGGTTGCCTCAAATATCTGATGAAAACCCGCAAGAGATTAGCATCGGATATCGTACGGCGCGTCAATACCTTTCCGACGCAACCGGCGACCAACGGTTTCTGTATCAATACGGAATCGGCATGCGATTTAGGTATGTAGGCAGCGATTGGGTGCCCGTTTTTTGCCGGTCAATTCCCGAAGCGCCCAACACTTTGTGGAGAAATTGTCTCACAACGGCTGAACGCGCATACGCCGAAAGAATAACAGCCGAGGACTAATCCCCCACCCGCCGGTAAATCCCGTCAATGCGCATATCCTCGCCCTCGAACTGGACGAGATAAGCGCTCATCGTTTGTTCCAGAACACCCAGATCATCGACGAGGCACAAGCCTTCCTCGTCGGGTGACAATCCAATCGCGTCACGGGCGGCTTCGGCCAGCGTGGTGCAATCAGGAATGTGATAGGCGATCACCCCGCCCTCATAGACCCATAACAGGCCATAGGAATACGCCTCCGGCCCATCGCGTGCGGGCACTTGTGCCAGCCAGACATTGCCGCCCATGGACCGAAAGCGGGAATTATTGTGAGGGAAGTCATCGACGCGCGAATAATAGCGCATGCCGCGCCCGCGTCGGATTTCGCCTTCCCAGGTGGCACCCGCCCATTCTTCACCGGTTTCGGGGTCCACTGGGGCGTGGACATAAAAGCCCGCCTCCAGAGGCTCTCCGGCGAGACGCCGCGAGATCAATTCCTCTTCGGAATAGAAACAGCCGGCCGTCAGGGCGGCGAGCACAATGACGGCAAGAATTCGCATCAGGGCGTAGCACCGCACACCGGATCACAGGCCCGGATCAACCACTCGCCGACAGGCGTGCCATCCACCAGCGGCAAAATGTGTTCGCGCACACCGGCATGATAATCGTCCAGCCAGGCGCATTCCTGCGGTGTCAGCATGGAGACATCAATCAGCGCTTTATGGATCGGCGCCCAGGTGAGGTTTTCAAACCCCATCATCTCGATCTCGCCACCCTCGATCTTCGCAGGTTCGGTCACATAAATGAGATTCTCAATCCGGATACCGTATTCGCCTTCCTTGTAATAGCCTGGCTCGTTCGAACAGATCATGCCGGGCTTCAACGGTTCATCTGATCCCGCCTTGGCAATACGCTGCGGGCCCTCGTGCACGCCAAGGAAGCTGCCCACGCCATGGCCCGTGCCATGACCATAATCAAGGCCGGCCATGTAAAGCGGCAAGCGCGCCAGCACATCCAGCTGACCGCCATTGGTGCCGTCCGGAAAGCGAGCCAAAGCCAGCTGGATATGACCCTTCAGGACCAGCGTGAAGCGTTCACGCATTTCAGCCGTCGGCTCGCCAATCGGCACGGTGCGGGTGACGTCTGTTGTGCCATCGGGATATTGCCCGCCACTATCGACCAGGTAGAGCGAACCCGGAGACAACATCAGATTAGACGCTTCCGACACGCGGTAATGGGGCAGGGCGCCATTCGCGCCAAAGCCGGAAATGGTGTCGAAGGAAATGTCCCGTAATTCGGCGATCTCTCCGCGGAAGGCAGCCAGTTTCTGCGCGGCGGTGATTTCATCCACCTCGCCCGATTGGGCCACGGTATCCAGCCAGTGAAGGAAACGCACCAGCGCCCCGCCATCGCGGACATGCGCAGCCGCAGCCCCTTTCAGCTCCACCTCATTCTTCATCGCCTTGGGCAGGGCGACCGGATCCCGCCGGCGGACAATCTCGGCATCTGCCGCGTGCAGCGTATCAAACACCCAGGCCGAGGCGGAACTCGGATCAACGCTGACTTTCGAGCCGGACAGTTCATTCAGTCCGGCTTCAAACTCGCTTTCCCGTCTCAAGGCGACTTCATTGCCGAGATGTGAGCGAACTTCGTCTGTGACCTTTTCCGGGTTCACAAACAGCGTCGCCGTGCCGTCCTTGCGGATAATGGCCGCGCCGAGCGGCAGGGGTGAGCGCATCACATCGCCGCCGCGCAGATTAAACAGCCAGGCAATGGAGGCCGGGGCTGTTATGGCGGCCGCATCAGCGCCATCTTCCGCGACAGCCTCGCCTATGCGGGTGCGCTTGGCGGCGTGATCTTCGCCGGTAAATTGACTCGGATGCGGCTGCAGCATCGCGGCGGGCGGTGCAGGCCGGTCCTCCCAGGCGGCATCGATCGGATTGATCTCGACCGGCACCAGCTCGGCGCCGGCTTTCTTTGCGCCTTGCTTCAACCGGTCCAGCGCATCCGGGCTGTGCAGGCGGGCATCATAGCCAATGCGGGAGCCAGCAACCGCATTCTTGGCAAGCCAGCCGGAGACACCGGCACCGGTCAGATCTTCCAGGCTGAACAAGCTCTGATCGACCTGTTCGCGTCCCTGAACCGTATAGCGGCCATCAACAAACACCGCGGCCCTGTCGGTCAGCACAACCGCGGCGCCCGCCGAGCCGGTAAAACCCGTCGCCCAGGCCAGGCGCTCGGCACAATCAGGCAGGTATTCATTATTGTACTCATCCTCATGCGGAATGAGGAAACCATCGAGCCCGGCCTCGGCCAGTTTTGCACGGAGCAGCGGCAGGTGGTCCCGGCCCCATTGCGGGCCGCCCTTCACCTCGAAAGATTGGGGTCTGTAATGTGTCATGCGGCGGAAACTACGCCGCGCGGGGGCGGCTTTCAACGCTGCCATCAGCTATGCAAAAAGCGAAAGCCTGTCATGACTTTTTCGATCTCCTCAAACCGGGCGGCGAGGCGCATATGCGCCGTCCAAACAGGAGTTTTAAAAATGTCTTCCACCAACTGGCTTTTCGCGCTCAATGGCGGCGACGCTATGAGCCATCATCTTGATCGCACCCGCGACCGTGCCGGCATCCGCCGCCGCGCTGCTACGACGGATGTAAACGCATATCTCGACGCGTCGGGCATCAAAGGCCGCCGCCGCTAGCAACAGGTCCGGCCGTTCGCCTCAATCTCTTTGAAGTGGGCGCGTTCCGGCGTAATGCCATCGCCATAATTCGTGGTTTGCCCGGTGGTGTGGAAGGTCTCCCAGGCCACACCATCGGGATCCCGGATCCATGCCTTCTTTGATGCGGCGTAACAGCAATTGACCGCCTCCTGATCAAAAATCGGACTGTCAGCTTTCACCAAACGCTCGCGGATTTCCGCCAGCTCGTCCTCATCCCCGGCCTCCAGGCCGATATGATCAATGCCGTGATGCTCGCCCTTCGTGGAGATCGAGAAATTCACAAACGGATCGTCCAGCATCCACTTGGCGTAATCTTTTTCCAGAACCGACGGCGTGGTCGCGAACAGCTCATTGTAGAACGCCACAGACTTTTCGATGTCCTTGACGGTCAGATTGACGTGAAAGCGTTTCATGTCGGCCTCCTTCAGGCGCGTGCAAACTCATCCGCCAGCGGGCCGACAATTTCCGGCACACCGCGGCAACAATCACTCATCAGAAAAACAATCAGTCCCCGCATCCCGTCATAGTTCGCGGCATAGCGGATGGACCGGCCCTCGCGCTTGCGATGGATCATGCCGGCGCGGGTCAAAATACCCAGATGTGTGGACATGGTGTTCTGCCGCACATTCAGATACGCGGCGATGTCGCCTGCAGCCAGACCATTATCTCCGGCGCGGACCAACAGGCGGAACACATCCAGCCGGCTTTCCTGTGATAACGCCCCAAGGGCACTGAGTGCGTTTTGTTTATCCATATATCGAGAAATATCGAAATAAAGAGAGTGAGTCAAGATGAGTAGGGTCCAGGGGCGTGGGTGGACCCTTCAGGAAGCAGCGCGCGGGAGGGATCTCGCAAGCCGATAACTATGTGTATTGGGGTGGCCGCAAGGCCTCCCGCGCGGGATGTCTTATCGCCTGTCCGGGACGGCTTAGGGTATGGCTTCAACCAGCCCGCCGAACCGCATGGGTCACGATGCTTTGTGCCCAACTGATGGACGGTTTCTCCAGAGTCACTGCCCGTGGTTTTCTAGCCGGGCTCGTCTGAAGACCTGTTCCATCCTCATGTCCTGCAAGGGTGTCCCGTACGCCTCCGTTCATCCGGAGACGACGCGCGCCCAGGCGCTCTTTCATGGACACGGTTCGTTACACCGCCCCCACTCGAGGCATCCCCCTCTCACCCAGATCTACAGACGGCCTGCAGCCCGCTGCTCCATAAGGCGTGAGGTGAGGGCATTATGGCGGAGGTTTGGAGGGCGGGGATAAGTTTGGGTTATCCCAGCTTTTTAGATGTCTCCCCCTGCTTGCGGGGGGAGTGGTCCGGAGGACCGAGGGGGCGAACGCCGCGCCAGCCCCCTCCGCCTCGCATTCGCTCGGCACGTCCCCCGAAAACAGGGGAGGACAGCAGGACAGAAGCACCCACTAACCCCGCCGCACGACCAGCGTAGACCAGCCCTCCAGCGGGTCGCGGCGTTCGACCATCAGGCCAAGTTTCAGATAAGCCGCGGCGACTTTGTCTTCCTGGTGCTCCATCAAACCCGAGAGGATGGCGATGGAGTTGTCGTGCATGGCCTGCGCGATAAGCGGTGCCAACTCGATCAGGGGCGCGGCAAGGATATTTGCGAACACCAGATCAAACTGGCGCGCGGTCAGTTTTACATGGTCGAACCCGTCTGCGGTGATGAAATCAATGCCCGCCGCGTCATTCTTGGCGGCGTTTTTTTCGCTCTCTTCGACCGCATCCGGATCAATGTCGGTGCCCAGAATACCGGCATCGGGCAGGGCTTTGCGTGCGGCAATCGCCAGCGCGCCGGTTCCTGTGCCGACATCCAGCACAGATTGCGGTTCAATCCCAGCCTCCAACAGCGCATCAAACGCCAGCAAGCAGCCGCGCGTTGTACCGTGATGGCCGGTGCCAAAGGCGGGGCCGGCCTCGATCAACAGCGCGATCTTGCCCTCCGGCGCCTCATCATGACTGCCATGCAGGGCAAAGCGCCCGGCGATCACCGGCGGCAGACCGGCTTGGGACAGCGTGACCCAGTCTTCTTCCGGCAGGGGTTGGATGTCGGCGGTGTGTTCTGCGCCCAGATCAGCGGCTTTGCGGATAGCGGGCTCGTCCGGCTCGGTCTGATACAAGAGTTCCAGCCAGCCTTGCGTCTCGTCCTCGTCTTCCTCGAACACGGTGACGGACAGGGCGTCATCATCGACATTGCCCAGACGTTCAGCCGCCTCATAAAGCGGCCCCATTGGACCGGTGAAGACAAGTTTCCAGAGGGTCATTCGGAATGATGGCTGTTGAGGCACGCAACAACAAATTCTCGTGAGGAGTCCCAAATTGCGACCAAATGCTGCGGTGCAGGCGACATAGTGTCCGAATGGACGTACTGATTCATTGTACGTGTCGAGAAAAGAGTATCGGTGTCCGCTATCGCTACGATGGAACGTCGACCATTTGCAGTTAAGCGATTGCTGTTTCGAAGCGCTTCTGCTGACGATAACATGCGTTGAGCTAGTGTATCGCGCCGACCAAAGCTCAATTCGGAGATCGAACGTTCACAGTGCAGCGTCGACAAATCTATTAGAACTCTCAATAAAACGGCAATGGCATTAGGATGTTGCGCCAAGAACAGCCGCGATTGCAATTCTTCCCAAATGTCTCGGTGTCTTTGGTTCTCAGGTATCCATACCACGCCATGATCTTCTGGCAGGATTAGGTGGGGTCTGTTTTGTCGAGGTTGTCGGCGTACCGGAGGTCGGCCTCGTCGGCCAGGAGTTGTTGGCGTTTGAACAACTGCGTTATTTGGGTCCGGCAGTAACCCTTCGCGATTAAGTCGATCCAGATACGCCGTCTTGCCTTCATTGTTCCACAAGTCACCTAACACGACTTCCCGCGCCGCAAGATCACGAGCAATCCGCGAAAGTGCAGGCAACACTAGTTCAGGCTCGTGCGTAAGGCGAAACTGACCTCGTTGAAGGCTTACGCCAATTCGATTGCGTAGTCCTTCGGAAGAACAAAGCCGTTGAAGAGTCGATCGCGGAATTTGTCCCGCATCTGGCAGCATGTCAGCTTCTCTGAGAAGCCGTTCGATTTCGTCCGATACATTGGCACCGTCAGCGCGTCCTGTTCGTTCAACGAAAGTCCTTTTCTGACGATCATCCCACTTGGATTGGCCCACACCACCTTGGACGCCTGTGTGTCGCCGATAAATGATTTCGTCGATAATCTCTCGATCTGTTTCGACCCTACAGCTGACTCCGTCGGAAATGTTTGCTGCGTGACGCGAATTGAGCTCTCCAAAGAAAGTTCTCAACTCTGAGGTGGGAGCCAATTCGGGAGCCAAAATCAGCTTAAGGCATGTCACTCGTCGATTGCCGTCAAAAACCACATACGTTTCACTGTCTGCCTCTGCTAAAACAAGCGGCTCCTCGAAAATGCCGCCAGATTCAGCAATGTCAGACGCTAAATTGCGCATATGGGATTCGTTTCGACGAAAAAGCCAAGCAATAGCCAGCGTTTCGTTTTGAAGCTCACCGTGCCGGTCATTAGCAGGGTTCACAACTAGCGAGTCAATCGGAATGGTTTGAAAAGGCAAGATAATCCCCTAGCCACAACTAGGAGATTATTCTGTCGATGCAGATGGTTGTCAAAGTTGTGCTCAAGGCTCCGCCCTCACAAAGCTCTCGACGACTTTTTTCTCGCCGGCCTTGTCGAAGGCCACCGTCAGCTTGGCACCATCGGCGCGCTGCACCGTGCCATAGCCGAACTTGTCGTGAAAACAGCGATCGCCCGGCTTCCACTGGCCGGAGCCGGCGGAGCTGGTCTCGACATAGTTGGCCTTGCCTTCGATGACCGCCGCGCTGCCCTTGCGGCCTGCCCCCGAGGCGGCCTGATAGCGCTTCCAACCGGGTGAGGAATAGCTGGAATTGAACGGGTCGGCCTGTTCCTTGACGCCTTCAAAGCCGGGGCCGCTATCATAATAGCCGGTATCGGAGACGGCCTCGGCATGGTCGGCGGGTAATTCATCGACAAAGCGCGAGGGGATGACCGATTGCCAGCGGCCAAAAATCATCCGATTGGCGGTAAAGGAGATAATCGCGCGTTCGCGCGCCCGCGTCAGGCCCACATAGGCCAGCCGTCTCTCTTCCTCGAGCGCGGACGTGCCTTTTTCATCCAACGCACGCTGTGAAGGAAACACGGTTTCTTCCCAGCCCGGCAGGAAAACCAGCGGAAATTCCAACCCCTTGGCCGCGTGCAGCGTCATCAGGGAGACTTCATCGCCATCGGATGCTGTATCAATGTCAGCGACCAGTGAGACGTGCTCCAGATAGGCTTCCAGCGTGTCGAACTCACCCATGGAGCGGACGAGTTCTTTAAGGTTATCCAGCCGCCCGGCGGCCTGCGGGGATTTATCCTCGCGCCACATGGCGGTGTAGCCGCTTTCATCCAGGATGATCTCAGCCAGCTCGTCATGGCGCATCGAATCGGCCATCTGATTCCAGCGGGCGATATCGCGCAGGAAGGTTTTCAGACCCGTCTTGGCGGGACCACGAATGTCATCGGTTTCCGTCAGCATGCGTGCGGCTTCAGCCATGGAAACGCCGGCAGCGCGGGCTGCTTGCTGGACTTTCTGGACGCTGGTCGCGCCAATGCCGCGCTTGGGCGTGTTGACCACGCGCTCAAACGCCAGATCATCATCGATGGAGCGCGTCAGCCGGAAATAGGCATGCGCATCGCGGATTTCCTGCCGTTCGAAGAAGCGCGGCCCGCCAATCACCTTGTAGGGCAGGCCCAGCATCAAAAAGCGGTCTTCAAACGCGCGCATCTGCCAGGAGGCGCGCACCAGAACGGCAATGTCGGAATGCTTGCGACCCTTATTGACCCAGCTTTCAATCTCATCGCCAACAAAGCGCGCTTCGGCCTCGCCATCCCAGATGCCGCGCACCTGGACCTTTTCGCCCTCGGCATCTTCCGTCCAGAGCGTCTTGCCGAGGCGGGATTTGTTCGCCGCGATCAGCCCGGAGGCAGCGCCAAGAATATTCCCGGTCGAGCGGTAATTGCGCTCCAGCCGAACAACTTTTGCGCCCGGAAAATCGGTTTCAAAGCGAAGGATGTTGTCCACCTCCGCACCGCGCCAGCCATAGATGGACTGATCATCATCGCCGACACAGCACAGATTGTGCGAGCCCTGCGCCAGCAGGCGCAGCCACAGGTACTGGCAGACATTCGTGTCCTGATACTCATCCACCAGCAGGAAACGGAACTTTCTGTGATACTCTTTCAGAACATCCGGATGGTTCATGAAAATGGTGAGGTTGTGCAGGAGCAGATCGCCGAAATCACAGGCGTTCAAAATTTGCAGCCGCGCCTGATAGGCCTGATAGAGCTTCTCACCCGCCCCATCGGCGAATTGATATTTCGCATCTTCCGGAAGCTTGTCCGGCGTCAGACCGCGGTTTTTCCAGCCATCAATCAGCGCGGCGAGATAGCGCGGCGTCCAGCGTTTCTCATCAATGCCTTCGGCCTGGATGAGCTGCTTTAGAAGCCGGATCTGATCATCCGTATCAAGGATGGTAAAAGAGGATTTGAGCTCCACCAGTTCGGCATGACGGCGCAGGATTTGCGCCGCGATAGAGTGGAAGGTTCCCAGCCATGGCAAGCCCTCCACGGCTTCACCGATCAGCCGCCCGACGCGCTCCTTCATTTCGCGCGCGGCCTTGTTGGTGAAGGTGACGGCCAGAATTTCCCAGGGCCGCGCATGACCGGTCGCCAATATGTGCGCCAGCCGCGTCGTTAGAACCCGCGTCTTGCCTGTGCCCGCCCCCGCTAGCACCAGCACCGGACCTTCAATAGCCTCAACGGCTTCGCGCTGTTGCGGATTGAGGCCATCCAGATAGTCCGCTTCGCGCCGGGGCGGTTGCGGTCTGGCTTGCTGTGACAGGGACGAAGAACTCATAGGGACTATCTAGCGCCATGATTCGGGATGTGAGAACAAAAATGGCACATCTCGCGTGAAGAACCAGCCTCAGCGATGCTCTTCTTCATGCGCATCGGCCAGCGCCTTGGCATAGGCGGCATGCGCATCGGTGCGCGAGATATAACCCACGATCGGTTGGTCCCCGCTGCGCGAGCGCACCACCGTGCCATCAATGCCTTCCGCTGAGAGAAAGCCGATCGCCCGGCCCAGATAGTCATCCTCGTAAAGACAGGCGGCGTCCTTATCGGTATCGGCCCCGGCCTCTTCGGGCGTCATTTCACTCATAATGTCGCGCACCCGGATGGTTTGGAGGAGGACCCGGGCCTGACCCCGTGACAGGTCATAACCGCGCCGAAGGACCTGAAGATGAAACACGCTGCCTCCGGCCAGAGACTGGCTAAGCACGGTGGCCAGCGAGACGGCGATCAGTACAGCCACAGAGGCTTCATAGCTGGCGGTCAGTTCAAACACGATCAGCGTCGTGGAGAGGGGCGCGCCGAGCGCCGCACCGGCCACCGCCCCCATGCCGACGACCGCATAGAAGGGGACACCGGCGGTCTCCCACCCGGTCAAGGCGAGGGCGCCGCCAAAGGCGGCTCCCAGCATAGCTCCCAGATAAAGCGAGGGCGAAAACACCCCGCCGCCAAAGCGGAAGCCGAGCGTGATGGCTGTTGCTGCCAGTTTCAGCAGGACCAGCAGAAGAAGAATGGTGATCGTATACCCACCCGCCAGCGCCGTTGCGGTCGCTTCATAGCCGACGCCCAGGATTTCCGGCGCGATCAGCGCCAGCATTCCGATCAGAACCCCGCCAATCGGTGGCAGGGCCCAGAGAGGAAACTTCATCCGGTCGGCCTGTTGGCCTACCCAGCGGGGAACGAACACCGTGCTGCGGATAAAGGCAGCCGCCACAAGCGCGCTTAACAAGCCCAGCACCACCACGCCGGGCAGATCCAGCAGGCTGGCGGGCGATAAAGCCGGCATCGAAAATGCCGGCGCGACGCCCAGATGCGCGCGCGAGATCAGGGCCCCGGTAACGCTGGCAATCGCGACGGGCGCGATGGAGCGCAAGGCATAATGCCCCAGCACGATTTCGAAGGCAAAAAGCGCGCCTGCGACAGGGGCGTTAAAGCTGGCGGCCACCGCTGCCGCCGCTCCACACGCCAGCAGGATTTTCACCCCGCGCGGCGGCAGGCCCAGAAGCCGCGCCATCAAGGACGCCAGTGCCGCGCCCAGATGCACCGCTGGACCCTCGCGGCCTGCCGATCCGCCAGAGCCGAGCGAGATGGACGAGATAAGCGTGGAGATCAGCCCGTTGGCCACAGTAATTTTGCCGCCCCTTGCGGCGCGGGCTTCCATCACATCGGCGATGCCGCCCGCGCGCGCTTCAGGAAGCCAGCCGCGCTTGTGGCCGACATAAAGCAGGGCGGCCACGACGATGCCGCCCCCAACTGGCGCCAGCATGACGTGCCAGGCGGGCAGCCGGGCAATGCCGGTGACAAGTTGTTCATGGTCGGCGCCGAACACCAGAAAGCTGGTCACTTCAATCGCCAGGATAAGGCCGAGCGCGGCATACCCTGCGATTACCCCCATGATCAGGCCCAGCGGCCAGAGGGCGATCGAGCGCCCGTCCCGCCACTGGCGGATCAGCCAGGCTGACGATGAGGAGCGCGAAGAGGGGGGTGAATCCGACACATAACCCTTGAACGCCTGTGGTTACGTCTCGTCAAGGGCGGCCATCCAGATGGCGGGCTTTTCGAAGCTCCGGGAACAGCTTGGCCCAGATCGCGGCAATCGCCACTGTGCCTATGCCGCCCGCAATGACGGTGGTCTTGGCCCCGATGAGGAAAGCCGTCATTCCGGCGCGGAATTCGCCCAACTCGTTCGAGGCTCCGATAAACAGCATGTTGACTGCATTGACCCGGCCTCGCAGCCGGTCGGGCGTCCACAGCTGGATCAGGGTTTCGCGGACATAGACGCTGATCATGTCCGCCCCGCCCGCAATCATCAGCGCCAGCACGGACAACCAGAGCAGTTCGGAGATGCCGAATGCCAGGATCGCAACTCCAAACAGCGCGGTAAACACAAAGAGGATCAGGCCCGCATGGTCCCGGATCGGGTTCATGGAAAGATAAAGCGCGACGGCAACGGCCCCGATGCCCTGGCTGGAGCGGAGCAATCCCAGCCCGACCGGGCCGACCTCCAGAATGTCCCGCGCAAACACCGGCAGCAACGCGACGGCACCACCCACAAGCACGGCAAACAGATCCAGCGAAAGCGCGCCGAGCACGACTTTTTCTTTCCAGATGTATTTGAACCCGGCGAGGATCGTATCCCAGCTGCGCGGCTCGGTTTCCCGGTGCTGATCCGGCTTGGGAATTCGCGTCGCCAGGAAGGCGGCAAAAACCAGCAGCGCTGTCGCAGTGCCATAGGCGGCCAGCGGCGAGACCCCGTAGAGCAAGCCGCCAGCGACGGGGCCGAGGATCATCGTCAGCTGCCAGGCCGAGGAATTGAGTGCGATGGCCCGCGAAAGCAGATTGGGCGGTACGATATTCGGCAAAAGCGCCTGAATGGCCGGTCCCCGGAAGGCGCGGGCGGTTCCGAAAATCACCAGCAACGCAAATATGATCCAGACTTGCTGATTGCCGCCAATCGTCAGCGCCAGCAAGGCCGCGGACACTGCCGCCGAAATCAACAGGGTGACAATCATGATGGCGCGGCGGGGCAGGCGGTCCGCAACCGCGCCCGTGACCAGCACCAACAAAAGCGCCGGGGCAAATTGCGACAGGCCTATCAGGCCCAGATCGAGCGGGTTTCTTGTGAGGTCATAGACCTGCCAGCCCAACGCGACGACCTGAATCTGGACCGCAAAAGAGGTCAGCGAGCGCGCCAGCCAGTAGATGAGGTAGGGCCGGTGACGGAAAACCGCCCATTGCGAAGGAGTTGCGTCACCGGAAGCCATGCGCGGCACATAACCCCAATGCAATTCTGGTCAAGCGGAATACTGTTCAACTGGAGGGGGATAGGACTTGGCGGGAGCTGACCAGATCGGCAATCTGGACAAAACCGGAAGGAGTGTTCGATGCGTGTCATCCTGGCCTTGGCAGGTGCGCTGCTGGCGGCGACCGGCGCTGCCGCACAAGACCGCAGTGAGTTTACCCGCTTCGAAGACTGTGAGGACCGGGATCCGGGCGATCTCGCGCCCTATCTGCAAGTGTGCTCAACGCCTTTTGGATTTGAAGTCTGGCTGCCCTACAGCGAACACTCTTCGGCTATGGCGATCGGCCCGAACGGGCTTGAAGCCCAGTTCGATGAACGGCCGGAAATCGGTGGTCTAAATATGACGATTGGCCCGGTCATGGATTGGCGCTTCCGCAGCGGCGAAGCTGAACC
The DNA here is from genome assembly GCF_965228115.1 of Hyphobacterium sp. Taxonomy (GTDB): domain Bacteria; phylum Pseudomonadota; class Alphaproteobacteria; order Caulobacterales; family Maricaulaceae; genus Hyphobacterium. The sequence goes on from NZ_OZ245794.1 coordinate 2,737,947, forward strand.
TTATGCCGGCATCATACGCTATCGCGGGATGACCCCGGTCTTTGATGGCGAAATTGGCGACTTTACCGGTGAGGTCGAAACGAATTCGAATATTCTGGTCGTCCTCGCTTTACGCCCGGAAGGCGAGATGAGCGCCTGTCACGTCGCCTACATTGATGCGATGGAAGTGCCGAATGCGAATGCTGTGGCTCATACCATCGCGGCTAGCCGGGCGCGTGATTTTGCCTGCGCAGAAGACGAAATCTTGATCGTTGACGCCGAAAACCCTGTTCGGATCATGCTGCGTTACCCGGACGAGGACTGAACCGCTTGCAGCGCATAGATCCGGCAGGCAGACGAAAGCGGTTGATCCGGGTCAATTTCGGCGCGTAGCTCGTCGATCATTCTGATCAGTGCGGCGAAAGACAGGCCGCGCCTCTCTGCTTCCGTATCCAACACCTCCCAGAATTCCGGCTCCAGTGCCAGGCTGGTCCGATGACCGGAGATTGAGATCGAGCGTTTGACGAGCATGTGACTTGCCTTTCTGATGCGCAGATCATCCGATATGCCGTCACGGATCAAGGAGTCCATCCATGCGTTCCTTTGCAGAGATCGAAGCCCTGGCGATTGACCATCATGGTAGTTCCGAGGCGATTGCCGAAAAGCTGAGCCAGCCGAAAACCGCTGCTGAGTTGCGCGCTATCCCGGATGATCGCTGGCTGGCGGGCATGACCAAAGCGGTATTTTCCGCCGGCTTCGTCTGGAAGGTGATCGAAGCCAAATGGGACGGGTTCGAAACCGCTTTTGACGAATTCGACCCCGGCAAGGTCGCCTTTTATTCCGACGAGGATATCGACCGGCTGGTGTCGGATGAACGCATTGTCCGCAACGGCCAGAAGATCACCGCCACCGTGAAGAATGCACAATTCGTGCAAGAAATCGCCGCCGAGCATGGCGGATTTGGGGCTTTTCTTGCGGGCTGGCCGGCCTCGGACCAGACCGGATTGCTAGAGCTCTTTTCAAAGCGCGCCTCACGCCTCGGCGGGAATACGGGTCAGTATTTCCTGCGCTTTTCAGGCTGGGATGCCTTCATCGCCTCTGGCGATGTGGTTAAGGCCCTGATCCGCGAAGGCGTGATCGACAAGCCGCCGACGTCCAAAGGCGCAATGGCCAAGGTGCAGGCGGCCTTCAATCACTGGACGGAAGAAACCGGCCGCTCCCAGACGGAAGTCAGCCGGATCCTGGCGTTGAGTGTGGGTTAGCTTGTCCTCCCCCGCGTGGGGGGAGGTGGCAGCGGAGCTGACGGAGGGGGCTGGCACAGCGTTGCCCCCCTCGGCCTTTCAGGCCACTTCCCCCGCAAGCAGGGGGAGACAACGCGCCAGCCTACCTCGGCTTGATCATGTCCGCCGGGATTACAACCCGGTCGAATTCTTCTGCCGTGACAAAGCCCAGCTTGACCGCTTCTTCCTTCAAGGTCGTACCGTTCTTGTGCGCGGTCTTGGCGACCGTGGTGGCATTGTCATAGCCGATGGTTGGGGCCAGCGCGGTCACCAGCATCAGGGATTTTTCCATCAGATCGGTGATGCGGTCTTCATTAGCGACAATACCGGTGACGCAGCGTTCGGTGAAGGACACACAGGCATCCGACATAATCCGGATGGATTGCAGCATGTTGTAGGCCATCATTGGCTTGAACACGTTCAGTTCGAAATGACCTTGCGCGCCGCCAACCGTGATGGCGACGTGATTGCCCATGACCTGGGCACACACCATCGTGATGGCTTCGCACTGGGTGGGGTTCACCTTGCCCGGCATGATGGACGAGCCCGGCTCATTTTCCGGCAGGGAAATCTCGCCCAGACCACAGCGCGGGCCAGAGCCCATCAGGCGGATGTCATTGGCAATCTTGTTCAGCGAAGCCGCCAGCGTGTTCAGCGCGCCATGCGCCGACACATAGGCATCATGCGCGGCCAGAGCCTCGAACTTGTTCGGCGCTGTTTTGAACGGCAGGCCGGTATAGTTCGCGACATCTTCAGCAAAAGCTTTATCAAAGCCTGGCTTGGCATTGATACCGGTGCCGACCGCCGTGCCGCCCTGTGCCAGATAGAAGAGATAATCGAGGCCTTCCTCAACCCGGCGAATGCCCAGATCGAGCTGAGCAACATAGCCCGAAAATTCCTGACCCAGAGTCAGGGGCGTAGCATCCTGCAGGTGGGTGCGGCCGATCTTGATGATGTCCTTGAAGGCTTCGGCTTTATCGTTCAGCGCATTTCGCAGCGTCTGCAGTGCGGGCAACAGGCGATGGTGCATCTCTTCGGCCGCCGCAATGTGCATCGCCGTCGGGAAGGTATCGTTCGAGGATTGGGAGCGATTGACGTGATCATTCGGGTGGACCGGGTTTTTCGAGCCAACCTCGCCGCCCAGAATCTGGATTGCGCGATTAGAAACCACCTCATTCGTATTCATGTTCGATTGCGTGCCCGAGCCGGTCTGCCAGACCGAAAGCGGGAAATGCTCATTCCACTTGCCTTCGGCGACCTCGCCGGCGGCCTGTTCGATGGCATCGGCCAGTTCCGGTTCCAGATTGCCGAGTGACTTGTTTACGCGCGCTGCTGAGCGCTTGATGATGCCCAATGCGCGGATCATCGGCGCGGGCATGGTTTCCTCGCCAATCGCGAAGTTGATCAGCGAGCGGGCCGATTGCGCGCCATAGAGCTTGTCGGCGGGAACATCGAGCGGGCCAAAGCTGTCGGTTTCGGTGCGGGTTTCGCTCATGGCGCGAGGCTCCTTGCGCATCTGCCGGGAAGGGCAGAAGTTAATGACAATCTGAGTCGGACGTGTATCACCAGAGCACCATGGATCAAGATCACGCGCTGGATTGGATTGGGAAAGGACGGGTTCAAGCGGCTATGGCAGGCGACAGTCTTCATCTTCGCGTTGATGCGCTGACCTCCCAGTCCAGGCGCTTCAAAACCCTGATCGGGGAGTTTTTCCGCACCGAATTCAAGCGCGTGCGCCCGAAATACGGGCCCTATGAAGTCGAGATCCGGATTGAGCGCACCGAAAACAGCCCGGTCCATGATGTCGATAATGTCGCCAAGGCGGTGCTGGATGCGCTGACCGGCTGTGTCTTTCATGATGACAGCCAGGTTGAAAAACTGATGGTCGAAAAAGTCCTGACCGACCGGGCAAGGGTCAAAGTGCTCGCGCGTCCGCTGAACCGGGATGCCGCTTAGCGCTTTCCACCGGCCAGTTTCACGGCTTCCGGGCGCTGGCGCAGCTTCCACATCGCCCACACGCCAATAGCCGGGCCGATGGCGAGTGGGAAAAAGGCATAGGTCCAACCCGCAAAATCAATCCAGAGCGGTAACAGCTGAATGACCAAAGCGGTCAGCGCAAAGCCCATGGCGGTTTGCAGGGTGAGCAGCGTGCCCGCGCGTTCCGGTGGGGCAAGCTCTGCGATGGAGGCGGAAAACTGCGCGCTATCGGCAATCACGCTGATCCCCCAGATCAGCAGGACGGGAACCAGCAGCCAGACCGGCGCGCCAAACAGGAAGCCGGAAATCAGGGCGCAAAGCCCGCTCACCGTCATTGCGGTCATGGTGATCGTTGTGCGGCCATAGCGGTCCGCCGCCCAGCCCGCGTAGAGGCATCCTGCCGCGCCGATCGCCACGACGGAAAAAGCGGTCAGATCGGCGGTAAAGGCGTCGCTGAAATAGGCATGCAGGAAAACCGGCACCCAGGCCCACATGGCATAAAGCTCCCACATGTGGCCAAGATAGCCCAGATTGGCATAGCGCAGCGCCGGTTGGCGGAAAGCGATTAGCATCGCTGAAGGATCAAACCGCGCGCCCTGTTTGAAGGCCGGTCCTTGCCGCGCAAACAGGATCAGCGCGGCCGCGAGAAAGGCTGCACCCGCGCTGAACAGGAAGGGCGCCGGCCAGGCTGTGCTATCCGACAGCAGGTTGAACGCAAACGGAGTCGCCGAACCTAGCGTTAACGCGCCTACGAGCAGACCCACCAGCAAGCCGGCATCGCCCCTGGCCCAACTGGCGGCGAGTTTCATGCCCACCGGATAGACCAAGGCAAGCGACGCACCGGCAATACTGCGCCAGACAATCATCGCCGCGCTGCCGGGCTCGGTGCCCAACGCCAACAGATTGGCGCCTGCGGCGGCGAGTGCTCCGAATGCGAAAATGCGGCGCGCATCATAACGGTCTGCAACACCGAGGATCGCACTGATTAGCGCGCCGACAACAAAGCCGATCTGAACCGAGCTGGTCAGGGCCGCTTGCGCAAAGCGGGACAGTTCCACGCTCGCCATCATGGCGGGCAGGGCGGCCGTTCCCGCAAACCAGATTGAAAGCGCCAGCAGCTGGGCCAGCGTGATGAGGGCAATGGAAAGGGGCCTAGAGCCCACGCTCTTCCTTGATGCGCTTCACTTCCGCGTGGGATTTATGAAAGCAGGTCGCGCTGGCCTTGGCCAGCATTTTGCCGTCCTGATCCCAGAGCCAGCCTTCGGTGAAGAAGAATTGCTTGCCCTTCTTGATCACCTGGCCTTTGGCGCGGATCACACCCGGCCAGACCGGAGAGATGAAGCTGGTCTTCATTTCCAGCGTCGGCACGACGCCGTCAAAGCCGGTGACGGTAATCGCCGCGAGCGACATCACGTCATCCAGCATGGCCGTCACCATGCCGCCTTGCACTGCGCCGGTGGGAGTTACGGCGCGGTTGTCTGGCTCCCAGGTCGCCTCAAACCAGTGCGCGTCCATATCAAGGTCGACGAATTTGAAGCCCAGCATTTCCGCGTAGAAAAGCTGATTGGGCACTTCGGTGAAAAAGCGGCGGATCGTGGCTTCATCCCAGGGCGGTTTGGGAAACTTCATTTCTTGCGGAAGCTGTCGAGGCTGACCACCTCGGCGCCATCGCCAGAAGCCTTGGCGCTGGTTTTCGGCGCGTCCTCTTCCTTGGCCGCTTTATCTTTTTTCTTGTCCGCTTTGGGTTCCAGCTTGGGCGGCGCTTCAGCCACCACTTCGTCATCATTGCCCGTATTGGCCACGGCCTCCATCGTCGGTTCGAACTGGAGGTGGAAGCCGACCGACGGATCGTGAAAGCGATTGACGGCGGAATAGGGGACTTTGAGATATTTCGGCACACCGCCAAATTTCAGGGTGACCTCGAAATAATCATCCTGAGGGTTCAGATCCCAGAACTGGTGTTCCAGGACGATGGTCATTTCCTCTGGATACCGTTCCTTCAGGCTCTCGTCGATATCGACGCCCGGTGCCTCGGTTTTAAAGCTGATATAGAAATGGTGCGCCCCCGGCAGGCCTTCAGGGCCGGTCGCGCGAATCAGCGCTTCGCGGATAACACCCCGTAACGCTTCCTGTGCCAGCAAATCGTAGCGCATCAAGTCAGTCGCCACGACGAACCCCCATTCGTTCAGCTCACACCCAAAGCGTATCCAAGCCGGGGCTTGCGTCAACGAAGACTCGAATGCCGCACTGTAATTTGTGGGCATTGCGCTATTTTCGGTCACAGTTTTATCAGTTCCGGAGCCGAAATGACAAAACCGGCCGCCTTCATTCCGCCGATGCCGGCGCGCCAGACCCAACCGCTGGGTCTGTGGCAGACCGCAAAAGTGCTGCGGCGCTCGCCCGTAGAAATTCTGCCGCGCGAAGCGTTTCAATTCACACGGATTTCTGCACCCTTCCTGGGCCGTACCGTGCATACCATTTCCGGACCGGAAGAGATGAAATCCGTGCTTCAGGACGACCCCGACGCCTGGCGGAAGTCCCCTTTAATCCAGCGTATGCTGCGCCCGGTGCTGGGCGAAGCGATCCTGACGGCCCATGGCGATTGGTGGAAAACGCAGCGCAAAGCCATGCAGCCGGGATTTATCCGCCAGCGGATCATGAGTCTGGTGCCGGACATGTCCGCGGCCGGCGAGATCGCCGCCGAATCGCTGTCCGGCAAGATGGATGTGACGCCTGCGCTCAATCAGGCGGCGCTCAGCGTTATCGAACGCGCGCTCTTCACCGAGGCCAACGGGTTTGACCGTCAACGTATCCGCAAAGCAATTGAGCTTGTGTTTGCCGAAACAGGTCAAACCCGCTTTACCGATTTGTTGCCACTGCCCGAACGGACGCCGCGTTTCCTCGGTTTCGAAGCCATGCGCGCCCGCAAGACCCTGCGTGATGCGGTTATGGCCGAGATTTTGGCCCGCCGGACAAGCGGTCAAACGCGCGAAGACCTTTTGCAGCTCTTGATGAACGCTCAGGCCAAGACGGGTGATCTCACCGATACGGATATCCGCGATAATGTCCTAAGCCTCGTGATTGCTGGTCATGAAACGACCGCCATTGCCATTGGCTGGGCGCTATTCATCCTCGCCAGCCGCCCGGATTGGCAGGCGCGCGTTCGCGAGGAAGCCCTCAATGTGGCCGGCAAACGGTCATTTACCGCGGAGGACATGCCAGGACTGACCTTCACCCGCCAGATCGTTGATGAAACCCTGCGGCTATATCCGCCGGCGCCGATTGTCGGACGCCAGGCGATCCGCGAGACGCGAATCGCAGAACGCAGCGTCGAAAAGGGCGATGTCTGTATTCTCGCTTTTTATGCGTTGCACCGGCATCACCGGTATTGGGACAATCCGGACATGTTTGACCCGGATCGTTTCTCTGCGAATAACAAGCCGACGGATCCGTGGGTCTTCAAACCCTTTGGCGGCGGCCCGCGCGCCTGTGTCGGATCTCTTTTTGCCCTGACAGAAGCCACCATCATTCTGGCGACCCTGATCCGGTCGCGGCATTTCAGCTTGCCAGAGGGCTATCAGCCGGATCCGGTGATGATGGTCACCTTGCGCCCGGAGGGCGGATTGCCGCTGATTGTCAAGAAAATCTAAGTGGGGGCTTCTGTTGCCAGGCGCCCCCGGACCCCGCCTGGGCTTGCTATGGGCTCAGGACTTTAAAGCGAAGTCATCGCGCCGCATTACGCAGCGAGAGCGACCTCTTCAGCATAGTTGTCATTTGCAACTACTAAGATGGGCATTTAACGGTACCCATGCGGACGAAAGAAACGTCTTTAGCCGTCTGTCGATCCTGATCAGCCCCATAGAGCTCTGCTTTCGCAGAAGAAATTGGTGGAGCTGCCGGGAATTGCACCCGGGTCCAGTCCGGTTATTACACGCACCGTTTATCGTCATAGCTGGCAAGCCAGCGACACCAATATAGGCATGAAAGCCGTGAATTTGAAGTGAAGAGCGCTTTTAAGTGTCAAAGCGCGGCAAACAGGGTCAACCCGATCGCCACGATGGCCGCACTCACGACATAACCCGCAAACAACGGAATGGCTCGAAGAACAGCGCCAACCCAGCTGGACGCATAGAAGCCCCGGTCGAACAAAACAATGGCTGTCAGGAAGGCCAGCAAGGAAGCAATGGCGGTCGCGATGGCGAATTCCATCGACATAGGCACGAAAATCCCGATCACCATCACGACGCCGAGCGGTATCAGAATGGCTGCATGGAAATAGAGTGCGTGTATTGCATGCTCGATCAAGCGCCGTCTTGGATGAAAAATCGCACACAGAAGAGCAAACAGGATCACCATCAAAATCATGGCCTGACCAGAGGCTGCGGCGGCTTGTTGCTCGACGGCATCGGGCGCATTCATCGCCCGCAAGATTAAATCCTGAAAGACCTGCGCCACTCCCTCTTCTTCGGCAAGGCCAATAATCCGGTCCTGCATATCCAGTGGAATGACATCCGGCGGTTGTTCTCGTGGAGCCTGAAACATCGAGACGATGGCATTAGGGTCGCCGACGTCATCAATTGAGATATCCACCGCCACGATGCGAACGCCGGACCCTGTCAGCAGCGCGAAGAATAACAGGCTGATGACAAGATAAAGCCGGACCGGCGGGGTGTAGCTCTGGCGTTTGCCATCGGCATAGTCGCGCGCAATGCGGCCCGGACGGGCAAATAGCTGACGATAGGTGGTCAGAAACCGTCCATCCCATTGAAAAATATCGCCGAGCGCCTCTCCGGCCAGCGCAGGGAAAGACCGCTCGATGCTTTTACGCGATTGCCCGCAGACGGCGCAAAAATCACCGGTCAGCACTGCACCGCAATTAGCGCAGGCCCGGGATGGATTGGCTGGCTCTCGCTGATCCCCGCTCATCGAACGGCAAGCTAACCCGCTTGCCGCCCGATGACGAGTGAAACTGTGCCATACGTTCTGCGCCGCAGCTACATCGCCCCTGTCATGCAGAACACATTCAGCTTGTTACCGTCGGGATCACGAAAATATCCGGCGTAGAAATTATCGCTGCGCGGCCCGGCCGGCCCTTCATCCTGCGCACCGAGCTCCATCGCCAGCTTGTAGACCTCGTCCACCTTTTCAGGGCTATCCACCATGATCGCTGCCATCACGCCATTGCCGACCGTGGCCGGATTACCGTCAAACGGTTTGGTCAGACCGATGCCGGCCCCGCCGCCCGGGCTGCCCCAGGCGATAAAATTCTCATCGCCCATCATCCGGCCCACGCCGACAGAAGCACAGAGCTTGTCGTAAAAGGCGGCGGCCTTTTCGAGGTCATTCGTCCCCAAAGTCACATATCCCAACATTTAAGTGTTCTCCCTATGTTCCTTTCATGACCCTACACAAAAAGTGGGATTTGGCGAGTCACATTTTGATGAAGTTGCTTTTCGGCGCAAAACCGGCACGAAGCTGTGGATTGGCCGCAGCGGAGCATTCAACCCGTTAATCCGAATCACTAGAGTGTTTCGCTCCAACTAATGGAGTGCGCCATGGCCAATGCCGAACGTCTCGAGACTTTCCAGCCCGATCGTAGCGGCGGATCGATGGTGGAAAACGCTTATCTCGACCTTCTGGAAGACATTCTGGAAAACGGCGCACGGCAGGATGACCGGACGGGTGTCGGTACGCTTTCGGTTTTTGGTAGGCAGTTACGGTGCGATCTCTCCGAGGGCTTTCCGCTCCTGACCACCAAGAAGGTGCATTTCAAATCCATTGCGATTGAGCTCTTCTGGTTCTTGCGCGGCGAAACCAATGTCCGCTGGCTGCAGGATCGCGGCGTCTCCATCTGGGATGAATGGGCCGATGAAAATGGCGAACTGGGCCCGGTCTATGGCAAGCAATGGCGCCGCTGGGAAAGCCCGGATGGCACCGAGATCGACCAGCTGACCGGTCTGATTGAGCAGATAAAAAACAATCCGTCTTCACGCCGCCTGATTGTTTCGGGTTGGAACCCGGCGGATGTGCCAAACATGGCGCTGCCGCCTTGCCATACGCTGTACCAATTCAACGTGGCGGCCGGAAAACTCTCCTGCCAGCTTTATCAGCGCTCGGCGGACATGTTCCTGGGCGTGCCGTTCAACATCGCGTCTTATGCGCTGCTGACACATCTGGTAGCGCAGGTCTGCGATCTGGAAGTGGGGGAATTCATCCACACCTTCGGGGATGCCCATATCTACACCAATCATATGGATCAGGTGCGCGAACAGCTCTCCCGCACACCACGTCAATTGCCCAAACTCTCCATCAATTCGGAAAAGAAAGATCTCTTCGACTTCGAATATGAAGACATCGCGCTGGAGGGATATGACCCGCATCCGCGTATCGCCGCGCCGGTGGCGGTGTGACGAAGATCGCTCTGGTCGTCGCGGCGGCCAAGAATGGCGTTATAGGCCGCAAGGGCGATCTGCCCTGGCGGTTGAAGACCGATCTTCAACTGTTCAAGAAAAACACGCTGGGCAAGCCTGTCATTATGGGCCGGAAGACCTGGGAAAGCCTGCCCTTCAAACCCTTGCCGGGCCGGCTCAACATCGTGGTCACGCGCCGCGAGGGCTACACCGCCGAGGGCGCTATGGTGGTGGGAGATCTGGGCGAGGCTTTTGATCACGCCCGGATGCAGGCGGACACCGACGGCGTGGACGAGGTCTGCGTCATTGGCGGGGCGCAAGTCTATGCTGAGACTCGGCAAGTGGCGGACAAGATATACCTCACCGAAGTCGACGCCGAACCAGAAGGCGACGCCTTTCTTGAGCCCTTCGATGCGAAAGACTGGCGCGAGGTGAGCCGCGAGACTTTTCGGGCCGGACCGGGCGATGATTATGCTTTCGATTATCGAGTCCTGCTTCGGCGATAAAGAAAAGCTTCCTTCGGCGATAAAGAAAAGCTTCGGGATCTGCCCCGGTTTATTGGCCACCGAATAAGTAATTCTAATCCTCGCTGAAAAGCAAAGTTTTGGTTGCTGTTAAAAAATCAAATTGTACCCAAGAATTGGCTGGATTGGGTGGAGTAGTGGCCCCATAACTGACGATGTGATATCAATGCGCCTGCAGGACTGGGGGCACTTATGAGATTAATTTATTGGTTCGTTTCAATTTGTATTTGTATGATACATGGGTCGTGGTCGACGCCCGCGTTTTCTTTAGACGATACAAATGGGCAGCCATCAACATGCCCGGCACGCTCGATCAGCCTTCGAAATCTGCCACCAGAGTTTCTCACCTTATTCGAGGCCCAGCGGGAGCTGGAACGCGCGGAAGCCGCCTATGATGCGCGAGTGGACGAAGTGAATGAATTGCGAAGGCAGCATAACCGCTTGGCAACCGAACGCTCTATGGTCGTTTTGGAAAGCTCTCGATTTGACTATTACCGAGGCCGGCTCGATGAGGCGATCGCAGCACTGATCGCGTCCGACCCGCAAGCGGGTTGGGACGACATCCATCGGCGAACAGCCATGGCAGAGGCATTGAATCCTCCCAATCAAAGCTATGAAGTTCTCACATTCCGCAATCGTTATCGCCGTTTGGAATCCTGGATCAGGCTCCGCGAAAGCAGGCGCGATCGGATACAGGAACTTACAACTGAAATGGAGCGGCTGGATCGAGCAACGGATGCGCTGCTGGCTTCCGGTCGGCCGATCGCCGCCGCCTTCGATGCTGCAGAAGAGGCCCACGCGGCAGCTGAAGCTGCCGCAGGTCCCTTACGGGCTTCGCTGGACATGGCGCTTCCGGCGCACGTCATTTCCGTCAGCGCATGGGACAATCATGGCCGAAGCGTAGAGCATCTCTGGCAGGACCGATTGTTCGATATTGAACGCCGAAGGGCGCTGGTCGCCTACCTGATTGCCGGTCTGGACGATGCTATTCTGGAAGCGGATCAAGCCATCCCGATCATGTCCAGGGAGGTGCAGGAGCAGACGGATCGTGCCGATGCTGCGCTCCAGGAGGTGCTGACAGATATCGACATCGAGTTCGCGGTGAATGGCATTGCTTTGCCCGCCTACGATCTGATCCGCGATGTCATGGGCGCGATGGAATTAGGTGTTCCGCCGATCGTCGAACTCGCTAACGGTGCGATGAAGGCCTATTTCGAGTGGCAAGAAGTCCAGGGCCGATACGATGTATCAGGAGCTGTCGGCCAATCGGGTTTGCTGTTTTCCGATTTGGGGGAGGAGGAACGCGGCTTTCTTGAAAGTGTAACAGCAGAATCCGTGCGCCCCTATGTGGATGCAGCTCTCGATCGCCTTGCCCCACGTTTCAGGTCTCAACCCGGCACGCCCGTGGCAGAACAATTGGCGGCGCTGCGCGAAGAAGGTGGCCGCCGTTGGCGTTTCCGCCAGGAGGTCGAGGCGAAGGTTTTCGCACTGGGCAGGTATCGCGACGCGCCACAGCGCAGATTGGCTGACCAGTTTATCACGCACGCCGAAAATGCGCGTTCCGGTATTCCGGCGAGCCGAAACCTCAACCACCTGCAGCACGATTGGCAGATACTCGCACCAGCAGCCGAGGAGACGACAAAAGGTGTTCTGAACCTGATCTTGGGCGCAGCGGTCGGCAGTCCGACTGAACGTAACGGTGATCGATTCAATGTTTCCCGCGCCGCTCTTTCGCAAGTCGGTCTCGCTGGTGCATTTCCGGACGATTTACCCACTGGAGCGGCCCGGATTGCCAACCTCGAACTCGCTCAAAGCCTGGCGCTCTCGATCATAGAAGAAATCGGCCAGGAGGCTGTTCGCGCTTACGTGAGGAGTGAGACAGTCGCCGATCTGTCCATCTATATGGCGGAAGATATGGAACGCGTGCGGTTACTGAACCGACTTCAGCAGCGTGGACATTTGCGCCGCTATTGGCGCGCTTTGCGAACTGCCTTGCACGAATATGACGATCAGCTCGCCGCCTATGACGAAGATGCGTCAATCAGGGACCGTGTCGTGAATTACGACGGCATGGAGGATGGGAGTTCACTGACGGGCTCAATCAATATCGAGATCACGTTTTCCGCGCCTGTCAACATCAGCTCGATAGCATTGGGCGATGTCACTTACGAAAGCGGATTTCAGACGAGGCGGGATCAGGATGGCCATTTCGTCGTCTCTTTCGGCACCGACGCGGCGGATGTTTTCCGTGAAGAAGAGGGGCGTGCCAGCGTTCGCCTGGTGGTGAATGGCGACTTTCCCAGAGACGACAATGAACGATATCTGGACGGAGATCCGGTTTCTAGAGCGTGGATCGAGCATTATCGCTCCGAGTTGCTTTGCGACGAAGTGGTGGTGAACTGGGAAGACCAAGCGTTCATCGACGAAATCCCGATGAGTGCGCAAAGGTATCAAACTGCCATAGCGATTGTATTGGACACGTCTGGTTCAATGGCCGAAGACTCGGCTGGTAATGAAGACCCGCCCCCTGAACAGAGCCGGATATATGCGGCGCATCAGGCGGTCACCCGCCTATTGGAAGAGTTTGTCACAGAACGAGACGAGCTCATTATGGCCCTGGAGGCGGCAGAGGATGATGAAACGCGGGCATCGCTCGAAGCGCGAATTGCTGCGATATCAGATGCCGAAGACCTTGAGGAAAGACCGGACGACCTCGTTTCTCTGGTTATGTTCGATGGGTGTGTCGTCCAGGCTGGGCCATTCACAAGAGACTATCGCGCATTGATCAACCGAATGCATGAAAGGGGAGCAAGTGGCAGCACGCCGTTGGCGGCAGCCATTCATGATGCCACCAACGCGTTGCTCGCCGTCGAGAATGCGGAGTCCCGAATTCTGTATGTCTTGACCGACGGGGACGAGCAATGTGCCCAAGCTGCGGATGTCACGCGTGCGATCTCCCGCGCGCGCGATCTTCTGACAACCGCTCAATGCACGATGGGGTGCTGATATGAGGATTTCAGCCGCACCCATTGTGTTCTCCTTGTTGTTATTTCTTGCGTGGCAAACCTCCCAACCACAGGCCTGGACGCAAAGCGATCAAACACACCGCTTGGAACCGGGTCTGACGCCGCTGCCCGCAACTGACGCCGGCAAGGAGTATAACCTCGTTATTGCCATCACGGACGCGGGTTTCTACCGGTTGGAAACGCTGGAGAGTGAATCGCGATGGTCGATAGATGACGGTCCATTTATGGCGGACCTTTCTCTCTATTTATCGCCTGGTGAATACTCCGCTCGGGTCAGGGATTTGGCATCCAATACAGATGACGCATACCGCTGGATTGCAATTACACCGGAATGGATGATTGCAGATGAAGAACCAAACGACACTGCTGAGCTCGCGAATCCTGCAACGCTTGGCGACACTCGCACGGTTACGATCGAGAATGCTTATGATGTGGACTGGCTCCAATTTACCTCCCCGGATATGGGTGAATACCTGATCTCTGTGTGGTCCAGAGACGGTTCGCCATTAGGCGATATCGAAGTCTTGCGCCCCGGCGAGACAGGGCCGGTGCAATATGAAGAGCGCATAATTCCCGGATCAGGCGGCTATGTACTTGGGCCATACACGACCGAGCCAAATGAAGTTCTACGGATTGGATTTCGCATACCGGACCAACGGACGTTGAGTTTTGACGTGACCGTACATTTTGTGCCGCATGCGGATGGTGAAAGGCCATTGGCTGACCGGGAGATTGAGTTGCCAATCTTCATCGTGGGAATTGGTTTGGATACGCCGTCAAGCGAACAAATGCGACTTCTCACCGATGCGCTCGGCGGAGCTTACGTGCCTGTTGATCATACGGAGGAATTGGTTTCCCTCGCCGAAGAAATCCGCGAAGTTACAGAAGACAACTTCGTTCCCGCGCGCCCCGGTTTTTTCGCGTCGAATTGGCCCGCTCTTCTGATTGTTCTTTTAGGTGTAGGGATCGCTGGGATATTCTGGATCCGTCGACGTCGCTCAGAATGACCAGGTTAATCTGTTTTGCTGCCTGATCGATTACAAACGGATCAGGTAACCCCAAGAAAGATCATTTCCGGCTTTCCGGAAAAGGGCTCGGCAATCGGTTTCAGAAATCTCGAGCGCCGCTAGGGGGGAATTGCAGCGCACCCGTACCGCTTGAAACGCGAGGCAATCGCGTCCAAATACGCGGTCACATCCATTTATAGCGAGGAAATCTCCTAAATGCCCTGGAATGACAATGCAGGTGGAGGCGGCGGAGGCCCTTGGGGCTCCGGCGGCAATGGCGGTGGCAACCGCAATAACCCCTGGGGACAGAATGGCGGCGGCGGTGGTGGCCGCGGCGGTCAGGAACCCCCGGATCTCGACGAGCTGGTCGGCAAGCTGCAAGACGGCTTGCGCGGTGTTTTCGGTGGAGGCGGCGGAGGCCGCTCCGGCAAATCCGGAAGCGGCGGCGGCGGCATTTTCGGTGCCATCATTATTGCGCTCGTTATCGGTTTTGCAGTCATCATCTGGCCCGGCCGCGCGGTCTATCAGGTCCAGCCCGAACAGGTCGGCGTTGTGTTGCGCTTTGGCGAATATACCCGCACAGCACCGCCGGGCCTGAATCTGAAACTGCCCTGGCCGATCGAAACGGTTGAACTGCCCAATGTGACGGAAACCCGCACGATTTCTATCGGCGGCAACGATATCGGCGAAAGCCAGATGCTGACGCGCGATGAGAACATCGTCGACATTGCTTTTGAAGTTCAGTGGCGTGTGGACACCGCCAATATTGATGACTTCATGTTTAATGTCCGCGACCCTGAGTCGGCCGTACGCGCCGTAGCCGAAAGCGCCATGCGCGAAGTGGTTGGCACGTCTGACCTCGTTCCGATCATCACCACGGCCCGTGCCGAGGTTTCCCAGCGCACACGCGAAGTTATGCAGGAAACGCTGGATGAGTATGAGGCCGGTATCCAGATCCTTCAGGTCAACCTGGAACGCTCTCAAGCACCTCAGTCGGTGATCGACGCCTTCCGTGACGTTGACTCTGCGGCTCAGGATGCCGAGCGGGCGCGGCTGAATGCGACCGCCCATGCCAACCGGGTGATTCCGCAAGCCCGCGGTGAAGCCGCCCAAATCACCCAGCAGGCGCAAGCCTATCGCGACTCGGTGATCGCTCAGGCGCAAGGTGATGCGGATCGCTTCGTCGCGATCTATGACGAGTATGCGCTGGCGCCGGAAGTGACCCGCCGCCGGATGTATCTGGAAACCATTGAAACCGTGCTCGGAAATTCCGAGCTGATAATTCTCGATCAGGAAGGTAATGCGGTTCCGTACTTGCCGCTGGATCGTCTAGGTCAGAACCGTGGCCAAGGAGGTCAGCAATAATGGGACGCTTATTTACAACCATACTGATCGTTGTCGGCGTTGGCGGTGCGATCCTGCTTTCCCAGTCGGTATTCACGGTAAGTGAGCGCCAGAGCGCGTTGATCCTGCAATTCGGTAATCCGGTTGATGCCGTCAATGAAATTGGCGACGAAGACCCGGGTCTCCATTTCAAGGCACCCTTCATCACGCAGGTGACCTATTTCGACCGCCGCAATATCGAGTTTGATATGCGTCCGGAAGAAATTCAGGCTGCTGACCAGGAACGTCTCGTTGTGGATGCCTTCCTGCGCTATCGGATCAACAATCCGCTGCGCTTCTATCAGACCGTTCGCGATGAAAACGGCGCACGTGGCCGTCTTCGCTCAATCATGAATGACAGCTTGCGCGGCGTGATCGCTTCGATCCCGTCTCAGGATGTGATTTCAGGTCAGCGCTCGGCTCTGATGGTGCGTGTGCAAAACGCTGTGGAAGCTCAAGTCGCCTCTCAGGACCTTGGCATCGAAGTGATCGATGTTCGGATCTTGCGGGCTGACTTGCCGCAAACCATTGCTGAACGAGTCTTCCAGCGGATGCGCTCGGAGCGGGAACAGGAAGCGGCTGGTATCCGCGCGGAAGGTGAGCAGGTCGCTCAGGAAATCCGCGCTGAAGCCGATCGCGACGCGACCATCATCCGGGCGGAAGCACGGGCCGATGCGCAGCGTCTGAGAGGTGAGGGCGATGCGCGCCGGAATGCAATCTATGCAGAAGCCTATAATCGCGATCCGGAGTTTTTCGCCTTCTACCGTTCGATGTTGGCTTATGAAACGGCGATCGCGAACGGCACCCCGATCGTGATTCCACCGGATTCCGAGTTCTTTGAGTACTTCGGCGCGGAGCGCGGTGACGGGAACTGATGCTTTTCTACATCCTTTTGGGTGTAGGGCTGGCTCTGGCGGTTGAAGGTCTGGCCTATGCCGCCGCGCCGAACGCAATGAAACGCATGATGGCGGACGTCATCAACAGCCCGGCAGGTGCCTTGCGCCTTGCCGGGCTGTTTGCGTTAGCGGTCGGGGTCGGCCTTGTGGCGGTGTCTCGACTGTTTGCCGGAACCTGACAAGCTGCCCATTTACTTGACGAAACTGTTAGCCCGCTTGCGCCCTGCCCGCCTTCGCGGCAAGACAGGCTAAGACAAGACCGGAGTCGATAATGCGCGTTTTCGCAGCCCTGATCCTGATTGTGGCGTGTGCCGGCCTTGCGGCTGCCCAGCAATTTCCCATCAACGGGTTTGCAGACCTGAATGAGCGCCTCTCTCCGGCGGTTGTAAACATTTCCACGGCCCAGCGGATCGGCGGCAATGACGGCAATCTGCCGGACTTTCCGGAAGGTTCACCGCTGGAACGATTCAACGAGTTGTTCGGCGATGCGCCCCGGATCGCGAACTCGCTGGGATCCGGATTTATTATCGACCCTTCCGGGATCGTTGTGACGAATAACCACGTCATCGATGACGCGGATGAGATTGAAGTCACGCTGGTGGATGGACGCACGCTGCCAGCAGAACTGGTGGGACGCGACCCGGTGACTGACGTGGCCGTTCTGCAGATTGTTTCCGCGAATGAAGATTTCCCGGCGGTTGCATTCGGCGACTCGGATGCGGCGCGCGTGGGCGAGTGGGTCTTTGCGATCGGTAATCCCTTCGGCTTTGGCGGGTCGTTGACGCAGGGCGTGATTTCTGCGCGTGGCCGCGATGTTGGCGGACGCTACGATGATTACATTCAGACAGATGTCGCCATTAATACCGGCAATTCCGGCGGACCGTTGTTCAACATGGATGGCGATGTCATCGGCGTGAATACGCTGATTTATTCGCCCACCGGCACCAGTGTGGGCATCAGCTTTTCGGTTCCGTCAGCGATTGTCGAACGCGTGGTGGGTCAGCTGATTGAATTCGGCGAAACACGGCGCGGCTATCTGGGCCTGTCGGCACAGGCCGTGACGTCCGAAATCGCCGAAAGTATCGGTCTGGACCGTCCACGTGGTGCGCTGGTGCGTTCGATTGCAGAAGAGGGGCCGGCAGACGAAGCCGGACTACAGGTTGGCGACATCGTCTTGACTTTCGATACGCTGGAAGTGGCGGATGATCGCGTCCTGTCGCGCTTCGCAGCAGAATCGGAAATCGGCCAGCGGATTGAAATCGGCATATTGCGCCGGGGCGAGGAACGCACGCTGGTCGCTACGATCGCCCGCCTGGCAGAAGAACGTCCCGACAGTAATGAAACCCCGGAAGCCGAAGCACCGGTAGAGACCGACACCCAGGTATTCGGTCTGACACTGGCAGAGCTGACACCTGCTTCCCGCCGCCGATTCCGCGTTCATCCAGAGGCTGAAGGCGTGCTTGTTGTGGCCGTGGACCCGCTCAGTGATGCGGCTGGCAAGGCGCGCGCCGGGGATGTGATTGAGGAAATTGCGTACACGCGCGTGGAAAACATCGCAGAAGCAACCTCGCTATTGTCGGAATATGAAGACGGCGATGTCGCACTGTTCCAACTCAATCGCGGCGGCCAGTTCGTCTTCCAGTCCATCCGCCGGTGAGCGGTAAACCGCCTGTCATCCTGTTGGCCGGACCGACCGCGTCTGGCAAAACCAGCCTCGCTATCCGCCTCGCCAAAGCGCTGGATGGCGAGGTGATAAATGCCGATTCCATGCAAATCTATGCCGATTTGCAAATCCTGTCGGCGCGGCCGACCGAAGAGGAACAGGATGGTATTCCCCACCACCTCTTTGGCGTCGTGGATGCCGCCACCCGCGCCTCGGTCGGATGGTGGGCCAGGGAGGTCTTGCGTCTGATCGAAGAGGTGGAAGCGCGCGGCAAGCGACCCATCCTTGCCGGCGGGACCGGGCTTTATTTCAATGCGTTGGTGAAAGGCCTGGCCGACATGCCGGATATTTCCGAGGCGGCACGTCAGGCAGCCGAAGCGCTGGAAGACAGGGGCATGGAAGCGTTGCGGGAAAAGGCCATCGCCTTCGATCCGGACGCGGCGGCCCGTATCGCGCCTTCGGACAAGCAGCGTTTACGCCGCATCGTCGAGATTGGACTGGAAACCGGTCAGCCGATTTCTGCTTTCCAGAAAGAGACCCGCCCGTTATTGGCCGCCGATCGACATACCGGTCTGGTAATCGAACCGGACCGTGCCGATCTTTATGAACGCATCGAGCGCCGTTTCGGTCAGATGGTCGCGGCCGGCGCAATGGAAGAGGCAAGACGCCTTGCGGACAGGGGGCTTGACCCCGTCCTACCTGCCATGAAAGCGCTGGGCGTCCCGCCCTTGATCGCTGCCAGCCTGGGCGAAACCTCGCTGCAGGACGCGATCGTGCAGGCCAAGCAGGACAGCCGCCGTTATGCCAAGCGCCAAATGACCTGGTTCCGCAATCAGATGCCGGACTGGCAGCGCATTGATCCGGCCGCGCCGGACCGCGAATTGCTCACCTTACTTTAGTTAGTACAGCGGCCAACTTCCCCCATCGCTTGCGCCTTTTCCTGATTTGACTAGGTTTGCCGCGATGCAACATGCGTGGGAGCGCACATCCCATGGCTTTCAAGCCGGTCAAAGAACGCCCTTACGGGGATCCAAAATCCGTTGTCGCAGCCTTGTTCGAAGAGGCAGGCGGTGTGCCGGCCGTAATGGAATTGCTGGAGCTTTCCCGCACCCGCGTCTATGCGCTGGCAGATCCAGATGCCAGCAATGAAATCTCCTATTCACGAGTGGCCAAACTGACCGAAGCCACCGGTTCAACTGCCGCTGCGAAGGACCTCGCATTTCTGGCGGGCGGCATTTTCATGCCGCTGGACCAGTCGGATGATGATAACTGGCTGGCCCTCGCCGGTGAGGCGAGCCGCAAGCATGCGCGCAATATCGCGGCTTTGATGGATTCGTTAAGCGAGACGGAGCGCTCGCCGGGTGAAGTCGATCAAGGCGAGGCGCGCGAAATCCTGCAGGTGCTGGATCAACAGCTGGCCGTTCTGGCGCGACAGCGCTCCAAGCTGGCTCGAATTGCGGCAGGAGAGCCTGATCCGGACGCACGCCCCTCTGGCGTAAAAGATTGATTGACCAAACCGGCGTGATAAGGGGGCGGCAGATTTGCTGACGCGCCTGATATGAACCAGTTTATTCACTTCATCCTCAATATGGACGTCCGCGCCCAGCGGGCGGTGATGGTGTCCATTTCGCTCCTGGTCATGGTCGCCATGGTGTTTGCGTTCGGGAAATTGTTCCTTGATGCAGGGCCGGAAGAGCTGGGGTCCATATTCGAGAATATTGCAAGCCGCTGGTATGCGCTGCCGATCACCATCGTGATCTACATCATCATGTCATTGTTCGGCGCACCGCAATTCATGTTGATGGCGGCAACCATGGTCGCCTTCGGCCCGGTGTATGGATTTGCCTATGCCTGGATCGCAACCCTGTGTTCGGCGTCGGTCAATTTCTTTATGGGTCAGAGCTTCGGCGCAAAACTGCTGGAGCGCTTCGGGACCGAATGGATGAACCGGGCGTCCGAGTTTGTCGGGCGCAATGGTCTGATTGCCAGCGCTCTGGTCCGCATTGTGCCATCGGGACCGTTTATTGTGGTCAACATGGCTTTCGGCGCCTCCAAGACGCCTTACTGGGCGTTCATTATCGGGGCAGCGATTGGAACGGCTCCAAAGATCCTTGTCGTCGGCCTGACCGGTCAAAGTCTGTTGACGGTCTTGTCGGGCCAGAATCTCCTGTTAGCAGGCGGGCTCTTGATCGCGGCCATCGCGATCTGGGTTGGCATCATGTTGATGGCGCGCCGCCGCTTACCCGTTCCGGACGAAAACGAACCGGAAACCTAGCGTCCGGGCTGCATTGGCGTGCTTGCATTCCGCGCTGCACCATCGCACAAGAGTTATTCCGGCAATTTGACTGCGGAATTCGCAGTTACAAGACTGATTAAACGCCCATGTTCAACAGTGTCTTCGGACTTCTTTCGGCAGACATCGCCATCGACCTCGGCACCGCCAACACCCTCGTCTATGTGAAAGGGCGCGGTGTTGTGCTCAATGAACCGTCCGTCGTGGCCTACAAGATGGAGAAGGGCCGCAAGCAGGTCCAGGCCGTCGGTGCCGATGCCAAAATGATGCTGGGAAAAACTCCCGGCAATGTCGAAGCCATCCGGCCGATGCGCGATGGCGTGATCGCGGACTTCGATGTGGCGGAGGAAATGATCCGCTATTTCGTGCGCAAGGTGCACAACCGTCAGAGCTTTGTCTCGCCCCAGGTTGTGATCTGCGTTCCGTCCGGCGCCACTGCCGTGGAGCGCCGCGCCATTCATGAATCGGCGCGCTTGGCCGGCGCCCGCAAGGTGTTCTTGATTGACGAGCCGATGGCCGCTGCCGTGGGCGCAGGCCTGCCGATTGACGAACCCACTGGCTCAATGATTGTTGATATTGGCGGCGGTACGACTGAAGTTGCCGTCATGTCGCTGTCGGGCATTGTCTATTCGCGTTCGGTCCGCGTAGGCGGCGACAAGATGGATGAAGCCATCATCAACTATATCCGCCGCTCGGCGAATTTGTTGATCGGTGAGACGTCCGCTGAACGCATCAAGAAGGAAATCGGGTCCGCCATGCCACCGCCGAAAGGCGAGGGGCTTTCGCTCGAGATCAAGGGCCGCGATCTGATGAATGGCGTGCCGCGCGAAATTGCGGTGACCGAAGCCATGATCGCCGATTCCCTGTCCGAGCCGGTCGAGCAGATTGTTGAAGCGGTCAAGCAAGCGCTGGAGGCGACGCCGCCGGAATTGGCGGCCGATATCGTCGACAAGGGCATCGTACTGACAGGCGGCGGGGCCCTGCTGCGCAATCTCGATACCGAACTGCGTGAACGGACCGGCCTGCCGGTCAGCCTTGCAGACGAGCCGCTGTCCTGTGTTGTGATGGGCTGTGGCAAGGCGGTAGAAAACCTTAGGACTTGGCGGCCTATCCTGTCCGAGGCGGTCTAACGGCCAGGTCCCGAACCGGAAAGGAGTATCGCCTTGGCGCTCGGTGGGTTTTCCAGGCGACAAGACGAAGGAACGGCCCGCTTTTCGCGGACGCTGACGGTTGCGCTTTTCATTATTGCGATAGTGCTGATCGCGTTCGACCGGCCGCAATCGCGCCCGCCCGCTCTGGCGGCTTTCCGCGCCACAGTGATGGATATGGCCGCGCCTTTGCTCGATCTGGCGGCCGCCCCGATCCGCGGCATTTCCAATATCGGACCTTACTGGCGTAATCAGGCACGGCTGGCCGAGGAAAACGAAGCGCTTCGCCGAGAGTTGAGCGAGACGCGCTACTGGCGCGACCTGGCGCTTCAGTTGCGCGATCAGCGCGAGATTTACGAAGAAGCCCTCAATGTCGAAAGTCCGGCAACGCAAAACCGGATCGGGGCCTGGACGCTGGGCGACCCGGATGGTCCCTTTGTGCAATCCCGCCTGATTGGAGCCGGCCGCCAGCAGGGTGTCGCCAGTGGCGACCCGGTGTTGAATGTGTATGGCCTGATCGGCCGCGTTGTCGAAACAGGACGCGTATCCTCGCGCGTTCTGCTGCTAACGGATTTGAACAGCCGTATTCCGGTGATGGCGGACCGGTCGAATGCACGCGCTGTACTGGTGGGGGACAACTCGGCCTACCCGAGGCTGGAATTCCTCACCCGGAATGCCGATCTTGAAGATGGGGATCGCATCGTCACCTCGGGCGATGACGGTGTGATGCCTCGCGGACTACCGGTGGGTCTGGCGCAACGCGACCGCGATGGGCGTTGGCGGATACGGCCTTTTTCCGAACAGGCCCCGGTCGACTTCGTCTGGGTGTTTCCCTTCAGGCCGCCCGCCGCGCCGGAAGCCGATCCTGTCGATGAAGAGTTGGCGGAAGAGGGCTCAGACTTAATGGAGGCCGTTGAGGTCGACTTTGCGACAGATGAACAAACAGGCGCTGAAGCAATGGCTGAACCGCCGGCAGAAACTGCGGAAGTTGACCAATGAGGCCGCCAATCGAGACCCGGCCGCCCTACGGGTTGATGGTCTGGGCGGTTATCAGCCTTTTGTTATCACTGGCATTCTATGCCGCGCCGCTGCGCATTGCAGGCGGGCCCGATTTAATGCCGATGCTGCCGTTGATCGCGCTGTTTATCTGGTCAACGGTGCGTCCGCGATTCATTCCGCCCATCGTGGTTTTTGTGGTTGGAATACTTCAGGACGTGCTGACTGGCGGCGTGCTGGGCGTTTGGGCGCTCAGCTTTCTGATTGCGATGATCATTACACGCTCGCGCGATGATGACGGACCAAACCGCGAGATCGGTCCGGTCTGGGTCCGTTTTCTTGCGACGCTGGCCATCGCCATTATCGTGGCGTGGAGCGCCGGCAGTCTTGCCATCGGGCAGATGGCCCCGGTGCGCCCGCTCTTGATTGAAGCCGTCGCCTCTGGCCTCATGTTCCCCCTGATTGCACTCGTCTCCATCCGCCGGAGAAGCTTGCGCGGGTCGTTCGGATAGGTGCCATGCAGTCTGACCGCCAAGAACAGCAACAAAAATTCACACGCCGGTCCTTGATGATGGGAGCAGGCGGGGCGGCATTCTTTGCCGCGGTTGCCGGGCGGCTTTATCAAATCCAGGTCGTCGATACCGAACGCTACCGGACCCGCTCGGAAGAAAACCAGTTCAACTTCCTGCTCGTGCCGCCTTCGCGCGGCCGGATCCTTGACCGCTTTGGCATACCGGTCGCCGATAACCGCGACAGCTATCGCGTGGTGATGATCCCGGAACAGGCCGGAGATGCCGAGGCGGCGTTGGATCGCCTCTCGCAATTCATGAACATCTCGCCGGAGCGCCGCGAGCGGGTTTTGCGCGATGTCAGCCGGTCGCCGGGTTTCCGCCCTGTCACGATTCGTGATGATCTGGATTGGCGCAGTTTTGCTGCTGTAAACCTGCAAGCCCCGGAATTACCTGGCATTATTCCGGAAGTCACAGAAATCCGCGACTATCCGTCCGGTCCGTCTTTTGCTCATGTGCTGGGATATGTGCAGCCCGCGCCGGAATCGGTTGCTGGCGATGATCCGCTCCTGCGCCATCCGGGATTCAGGATTGGCCGGACCGGGGCCGAGGCGGCGCGTGAGGAGACCCTGCGCGGTGAGCGTGGCTCATTGAAGGTCGAGGTCAACGCCTTTGGCCGCGTCATTCGCGAATTGCCCGAACAATCTGACCCCGCCACGCCGGGCGAGGATGTGCATTTGACGATTGATGCCGATGTTCAGCGATTTGCGCATGAACGCCTGGCGGGCGAGAGCGCGGCTGCGGTCGCCATGGATGTCGAAACGGGAGATGTTCTCGCACTGGTGTCTACGCCGGGTTTTGATCCGAACCAGTTTGTCACCGGTATTTCCCAAACAGATTTCGATGCGCTGAACGAAAATCAGTACCGGCCGCTTTATAACAAGGCGCTGCAGGGAACCTATCCGC
Organism: Hyphobacterium sp.; assembly: GCF_965228115.1. Classification (GTDB taxonomy): domain Bacteria; phylum Pseudomonadota; class Alphaproteobacteria; order Caulobacterales; family Maricaulaceae; genus Hyphobacterium. The sequence continues at coordinate 2,762,004 of NZ_OZ245794.1, forward strand.
CGGCTTCGACCTTCAAGGCCATTGTCGCATTGGCTGCGCTGGAAGCCGGGGTCATTTCGCCAAACGAGCGCGTCACCTGCCGCGGCAGCATTCCCTTCGGCGACCGGGACTTCCATTGCTGGCGCCCGCAAGGGCATGGCCGGGTCAACCTTCGCACCGCAGTTCAGACCAGTTGCGACGTATACTTCTACGAGCTTGCACAACGCCTCGGTATTGACCGCATCGCCGATGCCGCGCGGCGTTTCGGATTGGGGTCCGCCCCGGACATTGGTCTGGCGGGCGTCTCGCGCGGGATCGTTCCTGATCCGCAATGGAAACTTTCGCGCTATGGGCAAGGTTGGGCGGCGGGTGAAACCCTGATTACCGCGATTGGCCAGGGCTTTATGCTGGCCTCGCCGCTACAGCTCGCCCTGATGGAAGCGCGCCTCGCCTCAGGCCGGTATGTGCAGCCCCGGCTTTATACCGATACGCCCGTCAATCGAGGTGAACCCATCGATATCGATCCCGAACATCTGGCCATCGTTCTGGATGGATTGAGAGCCGTGGTGCACGAGCCCGGTGGAACATCCTATTATACGTTGGGCGGTCTGGGTGTTGAAGGCGTTGAAATGGCCGGAAAAACCGGCACTGCGCAGGTTTTTTCGATCACGGCAGAAGAGCGCGAGGCCGGTATCAGATCACAAGATGATTTGCCCTGGCGCCTGCGCGATCACGGCCTTTTTGTCTGCCATGCGCCCGCACATCGTCCGCGCTATGCCGTCTCGGTCGTGGTCGAACATGGGGGCGGTGGTTCCAGAGCTGCGGCCCGGCCCGCCCGCGACATTCTCCGTCTTCTTATCGAACGCGATCCATCCGCAGCAGGGCCTTTTGCTATGGCCGGATCCAGCCGGCGGCGACTCTGATGGCGGTTTTCCGCGAAACCGTTCCGCGCACGCTGGAAGAAAAGCTCTTCGAGCTTAACTGGAGCGTGGTGCTGCTTCTGACTTTGCTCGGCGCGGTTGGCATCGGCATGCTTTATTCCGCCGCTGAAGGGGCCTGGAATCCCTGGGCCAGCCGTCATCTGGTCCGGTTCATTGCGGGCATGTCGATCATGATGGCCGTGGCGCTCTTTCCGCCCCGCTTCTGGATGGGCATGGCTTATCCCATTTATCTTGGCTCGCTGATTTTGCTTGTCGGCGTTGAGTTGTTCGGAGAAACAATCGGCGGCGCGCAGCGCTGGCTGGAGATAGGACCCGTCAGGGGACAACCCTCGGAAATCATGAAGATTGCGCTCGTGTTGGCCCTTGCGCGCTTTTATCACGATTTGCCACAGGACCGGATCAGTTCGCCGTTCGGGCTCTTGGTGCCGGCCTTCCTGATCGGCGCTCCGGCTGCGTTGATTTTCATGCAACCCGATCTTGGAACGACCGTCCTGCTGGTGGTGACGGGCGGTGCGATCGTATTTCTTGCCGGGCTCAGCTGGAAGGTCATCGTGGGCGGTGCGATTGCAGCAGCCTTCGCTATTCCGGCTTTCATCCGCTTTGGTCTGGAACCGTATCAGCGCGCACGGATCATGACATTTCTGAACCCGGAGGCTGACCCGCTGGGGGCTGGCTATCACGTCAACCAGTCCATGATCGCACTGGGATCGGGCGGGCTTACGGGCCGCGGCTATGTTGAGGGCACCCAGACGCAGCTGAATTTCCTGCCCGAAAAACAGACCGATTTCATCTTCACGATTCTCGGAGAAGAATTCGGCCTGATCGGCGGGCTCGCCGTCCTCGCGCTTTACGCAATGGTATTGGCCAACGCCGTGGCGATCGCGACCTCATGCAAATCGGTTTTCCTGCGACTGACCGTAATGGGGATCGCCACAACTTTTGCCCTTTATGTCTTCATCAATGTCGGCATGGTGACGGGTATGTTGCCGGTCGTCGGCGTGCCCTTACCGCTGGTTTCCTATGGGGGCACGGTCATGATGGCTGTGCTGTTCGGTTTCGGCCTGGTGCTTGGGGCCCACATTCACCGCAATGCTGACCCGCCGCGCGGTGCCGGCCTGTTTGGCTAACAGCCACACTTCCTTGACCGGGACCGCGGGATAAGGAAGGTTTCGCGCCAAGCAGGCGGAGCCATTCCGCCGGAAATCCTGGGGAGGAACAACATGGCTGGTGCAGCGGGTCAGGTTCAATGGTCTTCGCGTTTTGCATTCATTATGGCGGCGGTCGGTTCGGCTGTCGGACTGGGTAATCTCTGGCGTTTCCCGTTCCAGACGGGTGAAAACGGCGGCGCAGCCTTTGTCTTTATCTATCTGGCCTGTGTGGCCTTTATTGCCTTCCCGGTGTTGATGTCCGAATTCGCCATTGGCCGTCATGCGCAGAAATCAGCGGTCTCCTCGACCCGGAAAATGGCGCAAGACGCCGGGCGATCTGCCAACTGGTCCTTTGTCGGCTGGGTCTGCATGATCGGGGGCTTCCTGGTTCTGACCACCTATTCGGTGATTGCCGGACAGGTCATGGCTTTTTCTGCCGCAGGTTTTGCCGGCGGGTTCGGTCAGGAAAACATGCCCTTCATGGGCTCAAACTGGTGGGGGCTGGGCTGGCACGCCTTTTTCATGCTCATCACGGTCCTTGTCGTTGCGCAGGGCTTGAAGGGTGGCATTGAGCGGGTTGTCACCATCCTGATGCCGATTTTCTTCCTGACCCTGATTGGCCTGACCATTTATGCCGTTGTCAGCGGTCTGGAGAGCGGCGCGACGGCGCGGGCAGCGGCCTATCTCTTCACCCCGGATTTCTCGGTTGTGGATGGCGGAACCTTTGTTTCTGCGCTGGGACAGGCCTTCTTCTCGGTCGGCGTCGCTTCGGCCATCATGATCACCTATGGCTCCTATTTGTCGCGGGATACCAATATCGCCAGCTCAGGCATTATCATTTCCGGTGCGGACACGATGGTCGCCCTGATTGCAGGCTTCATGATCTTCCCGATCGTTTTTGCCTTCAACGTGCCGACCGACGCAGGCATGGGCCTCATTTTTGAAGCTCTGCCGAATGTGTTTGCCGGCATGCCCGGCGGCAATTTCATTGGTGGCGCCTTCTTCTTCCTCGCCTTCATTGCGGCGCTGACATCATCCATTTCACTGCTTGAAGCGACCGTGGCCTTCATCGACGAGCACTCCGATTTCGGACGCGGCCAGATTGCCTGGCTGTTCGGCGGGTTTGCCTTCCTGATCGGCTCGGGGGCCGTCTGGTCGTCTGAGTTTGCCGGTCAGTTTATCGACGTCCTGTCAGGAGAAATCCTGCTGCCGTTCGGCGGTTTCCTGATTGCCGTCTTTGTCGGCTGGGTCATTCCGAAGAAGCTTCTGCGCGAAGAGTTGCAACACGCCTCCAACGGCATGTTTGCCTTCTTCCACATCATGATGCGCTGGGTCGTGCCGTTCGCGGTCGGTATTGTGCTGGTGCTTGGCCTCGATGCCCGCTTTACCGGCGGTTATCTCAACGGCCTGCTGGGACTGGGCGGCTAGCCGAACTTCCTGGCAACCTCGTCCGTAAACCGGACGAGAGCGTCTATCGTGCCGGGTTCACCGGCCGAATGCCCGGCATCGGGGATCAACTCGAGCCGGGCATTTCCTTGCCAGGCTTGCGTTAATCGCCAGGCGGCATAGGGCGGCGTGATCACATCATACCGGCCTTGCGCAATATAGCCGGGGATATGCCGGATCTTGTGCATGTCCTCGATCAATTGATCATCGCGCTCAAACCAGGCCTTGTTGACGAAATAATGCGTTTCAATGCGCGAGATCGCATCTGACCGCACCGGATCGCTGGCCGCGGATGGTTCCGGATTGGCAAAGGAAATCAGTGCCGACTCCCAATCCGCCCAGGCGACCGCGTCTTCGCGTCTCGCGGAAACATCATCCTGCATCAAACGAGCGTAATAGCTCTGTAGAACATCTGATTGCTCGTCTGCACTCAGGCGCGAGACAAGCCGGTTCCATTGCTCCGGGAAAATCCGGCTGGCGCCATCTTTGTAGAACCAGTCCAGCTCGGCCTGGGTATTCAGAAAGATGCCGCGCAATATCAGGGCAATCGCCCGATCCGGATGTGCCTGGGCGTACGCCAGCGAGAGCGTTGATCCCCAGGACCCGCCAAACACCGCCCATTTTTCAATGTTCAGCGCCTCGCGAATGGTCTCGATATCTTTCACCAGATCCCAGGTGGTATTGTTATCAAGCGAGGCATGTGGCGTGGACCGGCCGCAGCCGCGCTGATCAAACAGGATGATGCGATAGCGCTGTGGGTCGAAAAACCGCCGCATGAAGGTCGTTGCGCCACCTCCGGGACCTCCATGCAGAGCGATAACCGGCAGGCCATCATTTCGCCCGCATTCCTCGACATAGAGTTCGTGGCCGCCTTCTACTGGTAGGCGAAAAGTCCGGTTGGGTTCAATCGGAGGGTAGTAACGGCGGCGGTTTTCATGGTTTCGCAATGGGCTGTCCTGTCTGATAGCCCTTGAATTCCAAGGGGGTCTTGCCGCACACTAGCGATGGGGCAAGGGCTGGCAATCAATTGTTGGCTGAAGAGTGGCCGTTATGAATGCGGCCGCCGGAAAGTGGGTTGGACTGATGATGTTTCGGATCGGTTTGCTGTGTCTTTTCTTGACAGGCCTGTCGGCCTGCGTGGCGACACCGTCCGGTACAAATCTCATGGCGGACCAGACCACGCTTTTGCCAGCATCGCAGCAATCCCTGCGGGCCGAGGCAGCCGCTCTCGATGCGCGTTTTCACGAAGCCGGTTGGGTCGCAGAGGAACACGGCGCGGCAGTACAACGGTTGACCGGCATGTTGATGTTTGGCCGGGGTAACGCCCCAGAATTGTCGGCTATTGATATTTATTACCGGGATGCCGGTTTGGCAGAGGCCAGCGCCGATCAGCGTTTGGTCCGCGCCCGTCTTGATCTCGCAGAAGCCGCTTCGCTTGTGGACGAGCTTGCGCTGGAAACACAAGGCGTGCTGTCGGATCCGGCAGTTACCGCAGCAACATTGACGGATGATCTGGCAGCGCTCGACTACGCGATCGGGGATGCACGCCAGGCGCTATCGCTCTTTCATTCTGTCAACGAGCAGAACCGCAGCGAAGGCGATGATATCACTTCCGCGATTGGCCAGTTCCGGACCGCGTTTCAGGGACTCAGCGCGGCGGCCGATGCCCTGGCCGATCACCGGCGCGAATTGCGCGGAGCGCCCGGCAGCTAGATCATGACGGATCCGAATTCGATCAAAGGCTTTCTCGAGCCTGAAGAAGGGGCTGCGCTCGCCCGCTATGCAGCGGGCACTGCCCGTCTTGGGCCCATGCTGGAAATCGGCGGTTATTGTGGCAAGTCCGCGCTCTATCTCGGCATTGCGGCCAGAGATGCGGGCACAAAGCTCTTCTCGATTGATCATCATCGCGGCTCAGAAGAGCATCAGCCGGGCGAGGGCTATTTTGACCCGGATCTTTACGACGAAGCCGCACAAGCGGTCGACACCTTACCGGTTTTCCGCCGTAATATTCTGGGCGCTGGCCTGGAAGACTTTGTCATTCCGATTGTCGGAAAATCGGCGGATATCGCGCGCTACTGGACCACGCGGTTGGGGTTTGTGTTCATTGATGGGGGGCATTCCATGCCCGCCGCCCAAGCCGATTATGATGGCTGGTCGCCTCTGGTCGCCGAGGGCGGCATCCTAGCCATCCATGATGTGTTTCCAAATCCAGAGGATGGAGGGCGGCCGCCTTACGAAATCTGGAAACAGGCTATGGCAAGCGG
>NZ_CBDDHC010000001.1:0-12188 GCF_965228115.1 Hyphobacterium sp.
CACCAAAAGCCCGCATAAAATAATATAAATATTGTATTTTAATTGGCTTTTGGCCGCAAGGGAATATTATTATATTATAGTTTTTGGAAGTTATTATTTATCTTTTCCATAATGACAACTTACTAAATCCTATAAATAATAAAAATAATAATAATATTTGCCATTCCATTAACCTTTCGTAAGCTTACTTAAAATATATATTATTTATCTTATCGTTTTCTCTGGTCTTTTGCTCTGATAATAATACAATAATATTCTGTGGACAACTTACTTTATTGGCAAGGGAATTAATAAATAGCTGTTACGCGAGTGCTTAGGATTCTAACTTTCTATCTTATAATTCTCTACATTTATTATAATTTTAAAGTGTATTCAGATTCTTATTGAATTCTTGTAGGTTATGCTTTTAATATATTATTATTTATATTTTTACTATCTTTTCCATTAATAAACTCTTCTGTAAAACCTCCATAAAATACATTAATATTATTGTTTTCATTCTTTGTATCACTTTCTATATACAAAATATTAATATTATTTACTGTGCTCCCGCCGTTAGGAAGTTAATATTATATAAATTTCTATTATTTATTGTATTTATTAGTATATTTATAGTTTATGAATGTAAAATCCCTTAAAAGATAGAAAGAATATTATTTTATTATCTTCTTCATTGGGGTCGCAAGACGCTATTATTATAATATTATTTTCATTAAGGGATTCTAGCACACCGCGTCTTGCGAATGAAGTGAATAATACAAATAACTTAAGAATAATATTTTACTTGTATTTTATAATTCATTTTCTGTTTCTAAAGTGTTATCTATTATCTCGTCACTTTAGGCGGATAAAATGCTACATTATTTTCATCTTTTATTAGTATTTTAAATGTATTATTATGTAAAAATACACTATTATTATGTAATCTTCTTCAACCAAATGTGTAGCTTAGTAATCTCATATAAAATCACTATTATTTTTGTATCTCGCATGCCAGTTTTTATATGTGGAGGGCCTGGAAAGAATAGAATATTAATAATTTATGCTTTTCTTTTCCTTTTAATGGATGTTATGGTAAAGATAATAATAAATAATAATATTATAAATAAAGGTGTAATGACAATAAGAAAGTAAAACATAATATTTATTTATTTTAGTTAATCCATGTAAGGAGAATATAGTACACTTAAAATCTATTAATATTGAGAATAGACCAATTATTAATGTGTTAAGCCTGGCGTGACGGACTAACTCTGAAGATAATAAAATATTATATTTATATTGGCTGTTATGATAGGATTGAAGGTAACATGTAACCCAAAAATAATAAGAAAATACCAATAAAATATTAATAGGACTTCCAAGAAAAGGATTATGATTGAAATCTTTGGAAAATACTATTAAAATACAAATAAAATACACTTCATTCACAGAGAAAAGACTATTAAAATAACTTATGTTATCCATATCTTGCGAGCACCCGTTAACTCCTTAAAACTTAGATGAGACAATTATAAATGAAATCGCCTGAAGATTGTAGGATATTGTAAGTAATAAAATATTACCAAAATACCAATTAAACCATTCAGGCACGGGAGGCTTTAATAATAGAATGTTATGCGGCTTTTGTAAAGGAAAAAGTATTATTAATATTAAAGCCGCTTCAATGAAATGAATAAAATATGAGATTACAACATCCTAGTTTACCCAAATAAAATAAGATATTAAAGTTATTCGTCTTCTGGCGCCATTGTGAATGAATTATTTAAAATATTATTGGATATGGCGCCCAAAATACTAATATAATATTAATTCTGTGTTGGAAGCTCTATTATTTATTAATACACTGCACTTACAATCCTAAAATCATAGCTTACAAAATGAACCTGAATGGAGAGAATAATAGTGTATTTGTATTTTATAGATATTTTAATATTATTTTCTCTCTTATTTTCTGTGGAGCTTTCTAGTCTAACCGTTTACCCAAAATAAATATTAAGTATTATTTTATTATCATTTCTCACTAGCATTCCCTCCACACTTTATTATTTAATATTTTCATTTATCTTATTAGGATGGGACACTGTATCCACTAAAAAGTCCAATCCTGGCGAGTTTTATATGATCTTAAGGTGAACCGTCCTACCAAAACCCTAAGAAATAAAATAAACTTTAATTTTTATTGTGTTTATAGGGGGTTTTGGGGCCCATAACAGCTATTTACTTTCATTAATCTCCAAAAGAATCTCATCACATTATTAACTAGCGGTCACACTGTAGCTCCAACAAAGATTATCCTAAATTCTATTATAATTCTATTGGGGCATGCTCGTGTGCTAGGACATCCTAATATTATAAACTGTGGAACGATGGCAGCTTGCATCTTGGCACTTGAATCTAGGGGCCTTAACACACGAGAATGAAGATAATAAAATAATAATATGAAAATAATAGGCAAAGATAATACAAATATAAGATGTGATAGAGAAAATAATAAGACATACAAATAATATATTGTATTTATAATGTCAGATTTTGAAGGCGAGAAGAACTTGAGGATAGAAAAGTAACTCCAAAATACCAATAAAGTGCTGTAACTAATAAATTACATTATAATATTATATTATCTTCTTAAGGAATTAATTATTATCTCAATCATATTCTCGTTTCTTAAGGTGGAAAGCACGTGACATTAATAAATTCATTAAAAAGTATAATATCTTTCATTTCTAGCAAGCTTTCCACTTAAAATCCCTAAAATAATAAAATACAAAATCTTAAGTTATTCATTCTATGCAAATACCCGGGAAGATACTAATAAATGATATTTAAAATATAAATAATTAATAGTTACAGCCTTGACAAATAATATAATACTAATAAATAATATAAGAAATGAAATTAAAAGATACAAATTATGAGAGACATGATAATAATACAAATAACTTAGTAAATACAAATATAATAAGAAATGCATATAAAATACAAATATATTAATAATAGTATTCTCATAATAATAATATAATATTATTCTCGCGGCTACGCGAGGCATATAAACTTAGATAATAAATGGTGAAAATACCAATTATTTATATTATTAACCCTCACTTCCAAGGCGTTTCAATGACCAAGAGTCCCCAGATGAAGGAAGAATGAAGTTAATAAATATTTTACTGATTTTAAACCCTTAAGGTAATAATAATAAAGAAAACCACCAATTCCAAGAATGAAAGATATTGTGATTTTAAAGTTATATTTTATGCTTTTGGTATTTATTATGAAAGTCTTGGAAACTATTAAGTCTGGAGAGATAGGAGGGTTCACAAAAGTCTTGAATATTAATATTATCCTGGCATATACGAGAGAATAATGGTGACTTATTAAAACCTTGTGGAGAAGATAATAGAATTACAAAATGCACTCAGATACTAATAAAACCAATAATTTGCATTCATATCCTCACGTCACATAAGAGGTTTAAAGTGTAAATTTATTAATATTGAATTCTTGGTGACAAAGGCCCGGTAACAGAAAATAACAATAAAATATTAATATTCTAAAGGTAACAGTGTACTTGAAACGATAAAAATAATATTGATAATATAAGTGCTATAGGAAAGAAACTAATAGAATAATAAATAAACATATGATACAAATAATAAAATATGACTTTCATTTGGCTAACATAAGATCTGACCAAATTATAAATGGATTTTACATGAAAAGATTACCAAAAGATATTGAAAGGTTATAGGATAGAAAGATACAGAAAATACATTATAATAATAGTATAATAGCAAATATGAATGAAAATATGAGAGAATTATAAAGTTAGTGGATTTTACAGTGTGTTGAAGGTCAGAAAGCCTGGAAGGGAACAATAAGACCAGAAGAAACCAATAATCATTCGTGACGGGGAAGAGACCACCAAATAAAAGTCTTAATAATAGAATAATCCCCAATAATTAAGATAATACTAATAAAGAATCCTAAGAAGAGATAACTAAAATAAAAGATTAGAATAATAATAATATTGTCTTTGTAAGCTGGGATGATAGAATTGAGGAAAAGATTGACTGGCAAATAATTAATGAATACAAATAACCTAACCACACTATAGACCAGAAAATAGAATACAAAATGTGAATGAAATGTTACAAAAATAAGAATAAAATTATAATATTTTCATTAATAGAGTAAACATATAATAATAGAAAATAATAAGAAAATAACAATAAAATATAAGTTTTTATAATACACTTCCTTTATGAAAATATATTATTATAATAGTTTCTGCTGGCATGCGTTTCTCAGGAATAATCTTCTTTTAATATAGGAGGTTACACTAAGACAATAAGATATTAAGATAGTAAAATTATGTTGATTGTAACCTCCATTAAAATGAAAAAGTAAGTGTAAATTAATATAAGATTAGAAGATACAAAAGATGAGATTAAAGTCCAAGAAAGTAATATGGAAATTAAGGTAGATTTTACAGTTGAACCAATATTAATAAGTTTACAATATTATTATGTAGGTTACCCCAGATATCGAGAAGATGTAGCATAAAATGAATGAAATGCCAATGAGATTGCTAGGAAGATAATAAAATACTATATTTTTATGTGTTACACCTTAAAAGAAGAAGAAATGATAGAAATTTAAAATTAATTGATATTTTCTTAAGTTGTTTTTATGAGAAGATTATATATGTAATTTCTATTTCTGAAGTTACTAAAATATTATCATAAAGAAATATATTTTGTTATCCGTTATCTTTAAATTCATTTCATTTATCTTCATATTTTATCGTCTTAGAAGTGCATTAATAAGAATTATTTATATTATTTATTAGTTTCAGTTTCTATTCGTTATCTGGATGGTATTCTCAAGCATTATCCAAATTTAAGTTGTTTTCATTCACAAAAGAGGTTTCAATCATAATTTGTTAATATTAATATAATTCTTTGTAAAATCCCTTGACAGTTAATAAATCTTTTAATCCTGCATACAAAATCAATAGTATGTTCACCTTAAATAATAGTGGAAATCATTAGAAACTTCCTAACTTATTAAAATCTCATGTGGAAACCATTCTAAAGCTACAGGATTTTAATCTTTTAAATGTATTTTATTATGGCTGTCGCACTATTATTATTATATTATCAGCCCTTAAAAGATAAAGAAAATCATAACTTATTAATGCACAACTTAAGACTATTGTAATTCTGGGACATGATATTAAGGTTGAAAATATAAAATATAAATATTCTCATTAAAGTGTAGAGTTAACAAATGCATTAAAAAATCAATAAATATTAAATATTAATAAAATATGAAATGAATTTAAATAAGCTTTTATTAATGTCATGTCCACCAAAAATGACTCGGAAACGAGAGGAATGGAATAGCAAAAGTATTAATAATGTGAGTCATATAATAATACTAATAATAATAGGATTGTCGTGAGGAACTTGTAGCCAAGAAACCAATGAAATTCCTTAATGCATTATCAATAATAAAGATATAGCACGAGAAGATGGAAAGAAATGAAAAGAATAAAGTAAATATTAATATTAAATATATTCTTATTATCCCTCCCTACAACCTCAAAAATACTAAGAATTTAATATGTAATTTAATGGTAACTTTCATTTCTAGACTCATTGGCCAGTAAACGTATAATGTAAATAATATAAATAAAGTAGATTTTACACGAGAAGACTGGAAAGTTGTAATTATTAATAATATTCATTTCTGGGATAACTGCTTCCATGCAAATACACTATTATTATTTCCTTCAACCTTATTTTCGCTAGGAAGTTATTAAAGAAATAAATATAATAAAAATATGAATAAAATAGAAATATATTAATATTATGTTCTTACCAGCCGCTCGTGAGTAACTCTATTATTAAAGACTTCCAAAATACTAATAATATAAACATAAGATTACAAATATGCTTGGAATGGCCTAACAAATAAAAAGATTTTAATTATTTAGGAATTTTATTGTTATTATTAATATTATTGATTTTATACGGGCTTCTGGCTTCAATAAAAATATAATTGTATTCTTTGCCGGTAATGGTTGATCTGGGGCTGAGTCTTAATGTCTTGAGTTACTAACCGGCTTAGAGACCAGTCCAACCGCTGCATCTTCTTCATACAAAGTATTATTATTGTCGTGTCTTATTAATTGACCTTAGCACCTTCATGAAAGGAATAAAATATTAAATGTATATGGATTTTACACTGGAGAACCTTGTGATGGAGCGTGTTATGGAAAGGTTATAATATTCTTATCTTCAAGTTTTATCTGGATTTTATTATCATTTGCTACCCATTCTAAGATTGAAGGCATTCTATGTAACCTATAATATAATATTAATATGTGGAGAGAAGAGAGAAGTGAACTTAATAAATAAATAATAATATTTACATAGCTCTTCTCTCCACACATAATCAATAAAATGAGAATACTAAAATAATACTAATTTCTACCCTATCGTTCTAGGACTTTCCAGATAAACACATTATAAATTAGCATTTACATTTAATCTTTTCCTAAACAATAAAAATAATATAATATTTTAGGAGCTTTTCATTAATAAAATAGAAAAGTATAAAGAAAACATAATATTAAAATATTATTATCTTATGGGGATATTAGGACAGGTTCTCTCGCGCAAGGAAGCTATTATTATATACTTGCAATTTAATATTATTTATTATTTAAGGTTTATTGTAGTGGGGCGCGGTTAATGGCGGGATGAAGAAGCCAATGTACCAGTCACCCAAGAATTCAATTGTATCCAGATTTTTTAATGTGTACCCTTCCAGCCTTGCCCGGTGGTCGTAACTCTTATAATAGTGGATTTTATTAATATATTTGTATTATTGGGCCATTAAGTGACTCCCGGCGGCCCAATCCTTAATAAAATCCACCATTCACAAGTTCCTTCCCCCGGTCTATCTTCAATCTCATCATGCCAGCTATCCCAACTACACTCCTCCCCTGGCCGTATCCTAAGGTGAGATCTTCTATCCTGTTTGGCTCTGAGATCTAGGGTGGGTGCACAGGGGATAGTTGGTACAGGAAAGAAAGGTCACACCATCCGCCACCTGACCATGAGTCCCGACCAACTGTCCCACCACCGTCTCCCATCCACAAGACCCACCATAATATCAGTTCTCCCTTGCTCGTGTACCCTGTTCTCCATGCCTTACAGCCTCCACCCTTGACCTCTCGTCTCTATCCCAACAGCCTACCCGTGTCACCATCAATCTCCCCTTCACACCAGACCTCACAACCTAGGATGATAAAGTCATGACCCCCGTGCCAAGGATTCAAGCGAGAACCGGGAATTAGAAAGTGCTGGGATTATCAAGTCATTTGCACGGGGGTTTGACCACACAATCAACCTACTTTTGGAAGAGCTAGGGTGTCTTGGTGACCGAAAGGTGGAATGGAATCGTCCTTGACCAGAAGATATAATAATAGTATGACCTACAAAGATAGAAAAATAAGGAGATTGTTGGTGTTACAGGCAAGAAGCGGTCAATAAGCCTGACGAGGACGATAACATCCTGACATTATCATCCTGGAATGAACTGACCTTAGACACAGCTTATGATTGAGGATTTTTCCGGTAGAAATCTCTAGATACAGAAAATCATATCATATTTTAATAATCATTTCTGTGGGAGGAACGACCGTGCCAAGCCTGTAAGGTAAGGAGAATATCAGAAAATCATAGTAAACTTAAGGTGCTGGACGGTTAATCTCAACTTTAATATCCATATCTTGTTGGTAACGGTGGCTTGGATGATTCTAAAGTTACAGGAGCTTACTGTCATGGCCTGAAGTCAAGGGTGCACAGCTTCCTCGCATGTGAGGTCTGGTGTGAAGGGTCTAAGGGTGCGGTCATGGTGGTCGCAAGGGATGACTTAAGGGTGGAAATGAGGGTGAACGGTTAGACCAAGATATGAGAATGAAGTGAGCATGGCTTGGATAACCGCCTACAACCGATAATAAGAATCCTAACTTTTCAATAGCTTTCTACCGTGTATTCAAGTTATTCATTCATTAACCGGTTGTGGCTTACTGTAAACCTATTAATATTTACTTTGCTCGGAAACGAGCCTGAAGAGAATAATATTATAATTTTTAGTATCATTTCTTAGTATTTTCTAGTTATCTTTCTTATTATCAGTTCTGTCGTATCTTGTAACCTCTTATTTTATAGTTGTCTTAGTTACACGAGTTCTTTTGGTAACAGCTTTGTCATGTCTTAGGCCCAAGAGCTTAAAATACTATTATTTTCTCATATCTTTTCTATAGTTTATTGTTATTATCCGTCTCTTGGGCGAGATCTTAGTTTTCATGACTCTCATTTGCTGGGATATTGTGTGTCATCATATTTTGTATCAAGTTCATGCCTGTAGGATAAGATAAGACCCGAGATCATAGGCTGTCAAAGCTACACCAGATCCAAATAAAGGAAGCGGTTAATTTGTTATCTGATATTCATTTACAGTAGTCCATTAACCTTAAAATCATATCATTGTGGTCTTTCATTAATCCTGTTATGCCAAGACACGACATCATAGATTTATTATCTGAGGAACCGTGTAACACCTTAAATATAATAATAACCCCCTATATCCAAAGGTAACTGAAACGAGAATGAAGAAATTATACTTTTATTGGGGGTTATTATTGGTTAAAATACTATTATTTTTGTAATTTATTAGTATTTTAACCGTTATTTGTATGACCAATAGCTTCCAGAATGGAGAATGGACAATAAGAAATGAGAATTATTATCTGATATTATATTATTAATCTTATTATGTGGGCGCTTTCATTATAATATTTAATATCTTACGTGCGCCCACAGACGAATAATGAAGATAATAAATTATGCTTTTAATAAGACAAATAATAATTAATATTTACATTATAAGTATTCTCTAGATTTATTATCTGAAGTTACAATGCATTTATCTTTTAAATACCAATAATTATACTTGAGTTTTTAAAGGTACAATTTATTAATATTATTAAGTTAGTTATCTGGGGCCAATAGAATACTAATAATTTATATTTTAATATTTTCACGTCTATTGGCCCACGTACAAGAGCCTATTAATATAAACATAATATCCGCTTCAATTAAATAAGACCTTTGGGACAAGCACACTCAGAATTTATTTATATTTTATGGATTACATGCCGCGGGCTATAAAGAAAGAAGAAAATAAGATATTAAAATTATTGGTATTTACACTGCCCGCGGCCGGATAGAAGAATTCATTAATAAAAACCATAAGAAATTACACTATTAATTCAGATATTTCATTCGTATCAAGTCAACTGGCCTACAAAGTTATTATTCTGGGATCTTCTCCATATCTTGGGCTTATGTTATCCTTTCCTAGCAAGTAAAATCCACATATAAAAACTGAAATCTTATTATTGTATCTGGAATCACTTTCTAAATCTAGGATGTTATGCCTTACAAAAACCTTAAATGATATATATTTTATTATTAATATTTACTTTCTACCTTCTGTTTCTAAAGAATCTGGAAATCATTGTATCTTCTAAGCCATTATAAAGTCAAAAGATCTCGGAAACGAGAATGAGAGTGCAGTGGTAACTCCTATAATGAAAGACTTATATTTTCTATCTCATTTATTAACCTTTCATCCTTGAATCCAGCTTTTGGTCTTCTCCAGCGTTAACAGTCATATCTTGTCCACAGAATATTCTTGAGATTGGAGGTGCAGGGTGAACAGAATATTATGTAAGCTCTTATATTTGTATCATACTATTCACCTCCAAATACAGGATATGCATATAATAACTGATACAAATTCAATAACTTTCTATATACAAATTATCTGTAAAATCCTTGAATAACCGTCTCACCACTTTGTAACACTTTAAATTCATTCTTTATCATTCTAGTTTTTATTAGTATATTATCCTTTCCAAAGTGGTTTCTAGTGGTCTTTTCTACACTCCAGGATTATTCCGTCTTCAGGGCTGATTCTAAGGTTGATTGTGTCCTTACCCCACATGCCAGGGTGAAGGTGTCATGACTTTATCTCCCCACCAGCCCTTCCTCCCTCCAGACCAGGAAGTGAGGACTAGAAACCAATGAATTTCCTTGTGATGTGAGGGTGAAGATAGGGCCTAGAGGCGGCTGTAAATGAATAAACCTTCCAGATAAGACGAAGAGGTCCCAGAATGTCCAAGAATCCAACTCCTGTAAAATATTCTATGGTAACTGCCTTAAGGGAATAATTGGTATTTTATGATCATTTTTCCCTTTCATTAACCTCTTATTTCCTTAGGGGACGGGAATGACCATTATTTTCTATCATATCTTGTGGCATAATAGTCCCGTCCCCAGATGAAGAAGACAATATAATAATAGAATATGCTGGGCGCCGCCGGCAAGATAATTGATATGAATTTCCTAGGATTTTTGTGTATCTTAAGGGTTATTTTGTTATCTTGTGTGTCATGGAAAAGCTTAATTAATATATAATTTTCTTGTATTTTAATAGTATTTTATGATTAAGCTTTTCCTATTAATATTTCCTTGTCTTCCATTCAATAATCTGTGGCTCATGTACACCTTAAAATCTCAATATTATTCAGTTTTCTTAGGTCAAGCGGGTGCACAGGGGTCGCCATTGTAAGTGCTAGAGTGTTCCAGTTCACCTTTTGGTTCAAAGATCTCGGGCAAGAAGACAAGGATGTAGAAAGATACAGAAAAATAAAAGTAAATAATAATAGTTCCTTCATTGGGTGCGAGAGCCGAGAGCCACAAAGAAATTAATAAATTTAATAGTATTTTAATAGGCTCTCGCACACCCATAATAATAATATAATATTTGTATGTGGGGTGGCCGAGAATCAAAGAATATATATTATTTTGGAAGTTATTATAATATTTAGTATCTCGGCCACCCATAAGAAAGAATAATAAAAATATAATAGTATTCTGGCGTGGCCCCTAAGCATAAAATATAAGATTATAATTTTAATATATTATTTCTCTCATCTTAGGGGCCACGGGCATGGCGGATTAATAAAATACTAATAAAATCCGCCATGGGCCAATAATAAATGAAAATAATAATAAAATATATAATTTTCATTAATTATTGGGCTAGAAGACACGGTAAAGCTGTTACAATAATATGAGCTTAAGATAAGAGAATTTAGGACCTTCCATGTAACCGCTTATTATCTGACTCTCGGGATTTTATCGTCCAAAGGTCTCGGGAATGCACCTAACCGTTTAATCTCAAGTCAAAACCCTATAGAATGAAGTTGAAGGATACAGAAAATATTATTATCTTATTCATTTATGGGGCTCGTTTGCGAGGCCGGAGATGATAGAAAACTACATAATAATAATAATAATTCCTGTTACGTGAGGAGTCTTGGAACATAATATCCTTCAACCGTATCTTGGCGACCCCCTGGCGTATTCTAAAGGTTAAGTTTCTACATCAGGTTCTCCAGCTACAACCGTGTAACACCTTAAATTCATTATAGATTCCATCTTTTGGACCGCTTCCTCTCACCTGGAACACTCTAAATATTCATGTAAAATCCATATATTATTATTATTTCCTCTTATTTTCATATATCTTTAGGATTCTCACTTCCGAGTTCTTTGGTTTCTACTTCCAAGTCTATTTTCATTTACAGGAGTCTTCATGTCACCTACAAACCTCTTATTTTTATTATTCTGTATCTCGTTTGTAGGCTGTTAACCTTGAATCCTCTTCTCACAGCCGGGGAACCTTGTCAACTGCCCTATCATTCTCATATCCTTGTCTTCATGCCGGTCAGGAGCCTCTTGTCCATGTCAGGTCCCTCCCTCCCTTCCTATCATCATCCCCCGGTACAGGAGTTACATGTCAACACCCGGATAAAGGAAGAGGAAATCATTGGTAACCGCTGGAAAGAACTGGGGGGTCATATAACCGTCAACAGTATCTTCACGGCTTATTAATCTGAGATTGTCATGTCTCCCAGCCTGGCAGTGTGAATGAAAGTCCAAGGTTTCAATAAGATTCTGATGGCATGTCACGTGGCCCTACAAAGAAACTATTAAAATAATATTATATTATGGGCCACGTGCACAAGAGATGACCAA
>NZ_CBDDHC010000002.1:0-1406 GCF_965228115.1 Hyphobacterium sp.
AACGCCATCGGGATTGGCGTGAATGTCGATGCGACAGCCTCGAACTCGATCTCTATCGGCGTGAATTCGGATACGACCGGAACCGGGGCGGTTGCCATCGGCGCCTTCTCGCAAGCGACTGCGGCGGATGCGTTCGCGTTCGGCACAAATGCCAATGCCGGTTTCTCTGGCTCCATGGCGATAGGGGCCAACACGTCCACGACGTTTGCCAACCAGATCCTGCTGGGCCTTTCGTCCAGCTTCTACACCCTTCCGGGCCTGGCCAATGCGGCAAACATCGTCTCCGCAGGCGCGATCAGCCATGTCGTCACCATTGATGGGTCGGGCAATCTGAAGTCTGTGGCGATTGGCGAATTCGCACTGGCTGGGCCCGATGACGGGCCGGGCGTACCACAGGCAGGCGGAATCGATGCCCCAGCGGGTACAGGTGCTGCCTGCGAAGAAAGCTCAGGCCTTGAATGTGGATCGGGCTCGACCACCGGCTCCTTTAGTGGAACCGCGATTGGCGTCAATGCAGATGCCGCCGGGGCCAGCACAGCTGTGGGATACACAGCGGAAGCAACCGGGGGCTCGAGCGTTGCAATCGGTAGTCTAGCGGATGCGACAGCCGAGCGTTCAACCGCGGTTGGCCGGGCATCGTCCGCAACGGCAACCGATACGATTGCCATCGGTGAGTCCGCGAGGGCTGACTTCACCGATAGTATTGTCGTCGGCCAAAGCGGTGATGTCGGTGGTGCAGCGGCGATTGCGATAGGCGCAGATTCAAATGCTGATGCCAATAGTGCCATTTCGATCGGTGCGCAGTCTGATGCGACGGTCGATGGTGCCATTGCAATTGGTGGTGATGACGCAGATGCCAACAGTGATGGAGCGCAGGCGACAGGCGATGAATCGATCGCGATTGGCGCAGATTCAGCCGCGAGCGGCGACGAGAACATCGCGCTAGGCAGTGGTGCAAACTCAAGCGGCACCCGAAGCCTTGCCATAGGCGCAGATGCCGTTTCGAGCGGCTTGGACACAATCGCGATTGGCGAAGCAGCCAGTGCGACGGCAACAAACGCGGTGGTTATCGGTCGGGCCGCTACGGGTTCAGGGAGCGACGCGACGGTTGTCGGTGATTCAGCCGATGCGACAATGTCAGATACCGTTGCCATCGGCGCAGATGCTGCTGCATCGGGTACACGGGCGACCGCAATTGGCGATACGGCCACTGCGACCAACTCTGACACCGTCGCGATCGGTCAAACCACAGGTGCAAGCGGAAATGCATCGACCGCAGTGGGGGCCAGCGCGCAAGTGACGGGAGATCGAAGCACTGGCATTGGCGCAGCCGCAACAGCAGGTGGATCGAATGCCTTTGCTGGCGGATATGATTCTACAGCCAGCGGATCACAGTCCATTGCTCT
>NZ_CBDDHC010000003.1:0-18120 GCF_965228115.1 Hyphobacterium sp.
GACTGTTTCTTGTGGGTGTACACAATCTCGGCGGCCTGACCCAGCGTCTCACGATAGGCCACCTGCGGAGCGCCAATATTGGCTTCCACGCCAAATTCGCGCTTCAAGCGGTCGACCAGGATATCGAGGTGCAGTTCACCCATACCCGCCATGCGCGTCTGACCGGATTCTTCGTCGGTCGAAACCCGGAAAGACGGATCTTCCGCTGCCAGCTTCTGCAGGCCAATGCCCAGCTTCTCCTGGTCGGCTTTCGACTTCGGCTCGACAGCGATCTCGATCACCGGATCCGGAAATTCCATGCGCTCCAGGATCACCGGTTTCAGCGGATCACACAGAGTGTCACCCGTGGTGGTGTCTTTCAGACCTGCGATGGCGACGATGTCGCCGGCGAAGGCTTCCTTGATGTCTTCACGGCTGTTGGAGTGCATTTCCAGCATCCGGCCAATGCGCTCTTTTTTGTCCTTCACCGTATTTTGCAGGGACACGCCGGTAGACAGCTTGCCCGAATAGATCCGGCAGAAGGTAAGAGAGCCCACGAACTTGTCATCCATGATCTTGAAGGCGAGCATGGAAAGCGGCTCGTCGTCAGACGACTTGCGCACGATTTCTTCTTCGGTTTTTGCGTCGATGCCTTTAATGGCCGGCACTTCGACCGGGCTCGGCAGAAAATCAACGACCGCATCAAGAAGCGGTTGAACACCTTTGTTCTTGAATGCCGTGCCGCACAACACCGGGTGGAAGTCCAGATTGATCGTGCCCTGACGGATCAGTTGCTTCAGCTTCTCTTCGGACGGCTCCTCGCCTTCCAGATAGGCTTCCATGGCTTCTTCATCGATCTCGACTGCGGTCTCGATCATTTTTTCACGCCACTCAGCCGCCTTATCAGCCAGGTCGGCCGGAATTTCGACTTCTTCGAATTTCGCGCCCAGAGACTCATCATTCCAGATGATGGCTTTCATCTTGATGAGATCGACAACGCCGGCAAAGTCGTTCTCGGCGCCAATCGGCAGCTGAACGGCCAGAGGTACACAGCCCAGACGCTCTACCATCATCTCGACGGAGCGGTAGAAGTCGGCACCGATCTTGTCCATCTTGTTAACGAAGAACATGCGCGGAACGCGATACTTCTCGGCCTGACGCCAGACAGTCTCGGTTTGCGGCTCAACGCCCGCATTGGCGTCCAGCAGAGCCACCGCGCCATCGAGCACCCGCAACGAGCGCTCGACCTCAATGGTGAAGTCTACGTGGCCAGGCGTATCAATGATATTCAGGCGCTTTTCTTTCCAGAAAGCGGTCGTCGCAGCCGAAGTAATCGTAATGCCGCGCTCTTGTTCCTGCTCCATCCAGTCCATGGTGGCTGCGCCATCATGCACTTCGCCAATTTTGTGGCTCTTGCCGGTGTAATACAGGATGCGCTCGGTCGTCGTGGTTTTACCAGCGTCGATATGCGCCATGATACCGAAGTTACGATAGGCTTCGATCTTATGAGTGCGGGGCATTTTTGTCGTCCTTGGGGAGGTCGGCGTTAAAGGGGGTTACCAGCGATAGTGCGAGAAAGCCCGGTTGGCCTCGGCCATGCGGTGCGTGTCTTCACGCTTTTTCACAGCCGTGCCGCGATTGGCGGAAGCATCCATCAGCTCGGCCGCCAGACGCTCGCGCATCGTGTTTTCGTTGCGGCCACGCGCAGCAGCCACGAGCCAACGGATGGCCAGGGCTTTTTTGCGGTCAGCACGCACTTCAACCGGCACCTGATAGGTCGCACCACCCACACGGCGGGAGCGAACCTCAACATCCGGCGAAACATTTTCTAGCGCTTCATGGAACACGGAGACCGGCTGACGCTTCAGCTTGCCTTCAACGAGTTCCAGCGCGCCATACACGATGGACTCAGCGACAGATTTCTTGCCGTCGAGCATCAGGTAATTCATGAACTTGGTCAGATCCTTGTCACCGAATTTCGGGTCAGGAAGGATCTCGCGTTTTTCTGCGCGGTGGCGACGGGACATTTGTGTCTCTCCTACTTCGGCCGCTTGGCGCCGTACTTCGAGCGGCGCTGACGACGGTCTTTGACGCCCTGGGTATCCAGAACGCCGCGCAGGATATGGTACCGGACACCCGGAAGGTCTTTCACCCGGCCACCGCGAATCAGGACCACGGAGTGCTCCTGCAGGTTATGGCCTTCACCCGGAATGTAGCTCACCACTTCATAGCCATTCGTCAAACGCACCTTGGCGACTTTCCGCAAAGCCGAGTTCGGCTTTTTCGGCGTCGTCGTGTAGACGCGCGTGCATACACCACGCTTTTGCGGGCAGGCCTGCAGCGCCGGCACCTTGTTGCGTTTCGGTTTGTCCTTCCGCGGCTTGCGGATAAGCTGATTAATCGTCGGCATAATGCCTCTGTCCGTTGTCTGCGCGTTCGTGCCAGTGCCGGTGCGAACGCATAAAATCCGGCGCGCCAAGCCCATACTGGCTTCGCCCGCCGATCGATTGCTAAATTCCATATTTCCGGACGACGTATAGGCTGAGTTGCGCCTACGGCTCGCCCCCGAAAATCAGGCGCGGAACCTATGCGCGCGATTTGCAAAGGTCAAGCGCCTGGTACGGATTTTTGCGGGGCCTATGCCCTGCAATAAAAAGGGCTGCCGGGAAACCAGGCAGCCCTTTGATTTTCATATGCTTTTTACCTTATTCGGCAGAATCGCTGGCAGCTTCCTCGGCTTTTTCCGCCTCGGCTGCTTCGGCAATCTCCGCCGGAAGCGCTTCGGCAGCTTCTGCAGCCGCTTTCTTGCGCTCTTCCAGCATCTCGGCATCCAGATCATCCGCCAGGGACTGATAACGGCGCATGCCACCTCCAGAGCCCGCAGGGATCAGGCGACCCACAATGACATTCTCCTTCAGACCCTCGAGCGTATCGACCTTGCCCTGAACAGCGGCTTCGGTCAGTACGCGCGTGGTTTCCTGGAAGGAAGCCGCTGAGATGAAGGAGCGCGTCTGCAGCGAGGCCTTCGTGATGCCCAAGAGCACCGGATTGCCTTCTGCCGGCTTCTTCTTCGCCTTGGCCAACTCATCATTGGTTTCCAGGAATTCGATCTTGTCGACCTGCTCGCCCGGCAACCAGCTGGTATCGCCCGGTTGGCTGATCTCGATTTTCTGCAGCATCTGGCGAACCACGACTTCGATATGCTTGTCGTTGATCGGCACGCCCTGCAGTCGATAGACTTCCTGAATTTCCGAAACGAGATAGTCAGCCAGAGCCTCGGTCCCGAGGATGGAGAGAATATCGTGCGGTGCCGGGTGACCATCGAGCAGGTATTCGCCCTTCTGGATCGTGTCGCCTTCCTGCACCGTCAGGTGTTTGCCCTTCGGCACCAGATAATCGACCTTACCTTCCGGATCATCCTCCGGCACGATCGAGATGCGGCGCTTGTTTTTATAATCGCGGCCAAATTCGACGCGGCCGGTAATGTCCGCGATCACAGCGTGATCTTTCGGACGGCGCGCTTCGAACAGTTCCGCCACACGCGGCAGACCGCCGGTAATGTCGCGGGTCTTGGCACCTTCGGTCGGGATCCGCGCGATCACATCACCCGGCTTGACGGTATCACCATCCGACACAGACAGAATGGCGCCCACAGCCAGCATGTAGCTTGCGGTGGACCCGTTCTCGAACGCGATCGGCTCGCCGTTCTTGTCCTGGACAACAACCAGCGGCTGGAGCCCTGCCCCTTTCGGAGCCGAACGCCAGTCAATGACGACTTTCGAGGAAATACCCGTGGCTTCGTCGGCTTCTTCCTTCACGGAAACACCGTCGATCACATCAATCAGCTTCACCGTGCCACCGGCTTCCGTCACGATCGGCGTCGTATACGGATCCCATTCAGCGAGGCGATCGCCGCGTTTCACGGACTTGCCTTCGTCGAAATGGAGCTTGGAACCGTAAGTCAGCTTGTGCTGTTCCAGCACCTTGCCGTCCTTATCCACAATGGTGAGCTGCATGTTGCGCGCCATCACAATGAAGGCGCCCTCATCATTTTTCACCGTCGCGCGGTTTTCGTAGGCGATCTTGCCTTCGCGGGTCGCTTCAATGAAGGACTGCTCGGACACCTGCGCCGTACCGCCAATGTGGAAGGTCCGCATGGTCAGCTGTGTGCCCGGCTCACCAATGGACTGAGCGGCAATGACGCCGACGGCCTCACCAATATTCACCGGTGTTCCACGGGCCAGGTCGCGGCCATAACAGGTCGCGCACACACCTACACGGGTTTCACAGGTCAGCGGTGAGCGCACCTTGATCGACTGAACGCCAGCGGCTTCGATCTCGAGGATTTTATCCTCATCAAGGAACTCGCCCGCTTTCACGACGACTTCGCCATTCTCGCCCTTGGCATCGGCGGCAGCATGACGGCCGAGCACGCGCTCGCCCAGGCCAACGACGACATCACCGCCATCAACCACCGCTTCCATATTGATGCCTTCCGAGGTGCCACAATCGGGTTCGGAGACGATGCAGTCCTGCGCCACATCCACCAGTCGGCGGGTCAGATAACCCGAGTTGGCGGTTTTCAGCGCGGTATCGGCCAGACCTTTCCGCGCGCCGTGGGTCGAGTTGAAGTATTCAAGAACGGTCAGGCCTTCCTTGAAGTTCGACACAATTGGCGTCTCGATGATCTCGCCGGACGGCTTGGCCATCAGGCCGCGCATACCCGCCAGCTGCTTCATCTGGTTTTTCGAGCCCCGCGCGCCGGAGTGCGCCATCATGTAGATGGAGTTCACTTCCTTGCCGCCTTCGAACTCGTATGGCTTGGCCACCTCGTCCATCATGGCATCCGCCACGCGGTCGGTACATTTCGCCCAGGCGTCAACGACCTTGTTGTATTTCTCACCGCGGGTGATCAGGCCGTCCACATATTGCTGCTCGTATTCCGCGACCAGATTGCGGGTTTCACCCACCAGATCGGCCTTGGCATCCGGGATCAGCATGTCGTCTTTACCAAACGAAATACCGGCCTTGCACGCCTCGCGGAAGCCCAGACCCATGATCTGGTCAGCAAAGATAACCGTCTTCTTCTGCCCGCAATGGCGATAGACCTCATCGATCATCGTGCCGATGGCTTTCTTGGTCATCAGTTCGTTGGCGATTTTCCAGGAGACGTTTTTGTCTTTTGGCAGACGATCAATAATCATCATCCGGCCCGGCGTGGTTTCGATGCGCATGCGCACCGGGTCGCCGTTCTCATCGACCGTGTCATAGCGCATCGAGATTTTCGAATGCAGCGTGACAACGCCGGCTTCCAGCGCAGCTTCCATCTCGGCCATGGTCGCGAACGCCGAGCCATTACCCGGCTCGTCTTCCTTGTCGACCGACAGATAATAGAGGCCCAGAACGATGTCCTGAGACGGCACAATGATCGGCTTGCCATTGGCCGGCGACAGAATGTTGTTCGTCGACATCATCAACACGCGCGCTTCCAGCTGGGCTTCCAGAGAAAGCGGAACGTGAACAGCCATCTGGTCGCCGTCAAAGTCAGCGTTAAATGCCGCACACACCAGCGGGTGAAGCTGGATGGCCTTGCCTTCGATCAGCTTAGGCTCAAACGCCTGAATGCCGAGACGGTGAAGCGTCGGTGCCCGGTTCAAAAGGACCGGGTGTTCGCGGATCACTTCGTCCAGCACGTCCCAGACTTCCGGCCGTTCTTTCTCAACCAGCTTTTTCGACTGTTTGACCGTGCCGGACAGGCCCTTGGCATCCAGCCGCGCATAGATGAACGGCTTGAACAGCTCCAGCGCCATTTTCTTCGGCAGGCCGCACTCATGCAGCTTCAATTCCGGACCCACCACGATCACGGAACGTCCGGAATAGTCGACGCGCTTACCCAGCAGGTTCTGACGGAACCGGCCCTGCTTGCCTTTCAGCATGTCGGACAGGGATTTCAGCGGGCGCTTGTTGGTGCCCGTGATGACGCGGCCACGGCGGCCATTGTCGAACAATGCATCGACGGATTCCTGCAACATCCGCTTTTCATTGCGGATGATGATATCCGGCGCACGCAGCTCGATCAGACGCTTGAGGCGGTTATTCCGGTTGATCACCCGGCGATAAAGATCGTTCAGGTCGGACGTCGCAAAGCGACCGCCATCCAGCGGAACCAGCGGACGCAGTTCCGGCGGAATAACCGGAACAACGGTCAGGATCATCCACTCCGGACGGTTACCGGAAGCAATGAAGTTCTCGATCAGCTTCAGACGCTTCACGAATTTCTTCAACTTCAGTTCCGAACCGGTTTCCTTGATGTCTTCGCGGATCTGCTCGGCGACCGCTTCCAGATCCATATTCATCAGAACATCGCGGATACATTCCGCGCCGATCCCGGCGGTGAAGGCATCTTCGCCATACTCGTCCTGCGCTTCCATATATTCTTCTTCGGTCAGAAGCTGGAAAGGCTGGAGCGGGGTCAGGCCCGGCTCGGTCACCAGGAATTGTTCGAAGTAGAGCACGCGCTCTACATCCTTCAGCGCCATATCCAGGATCATGGCGATCCGGGATGGCAAGGATTTCAGGAACCAGATATGGGCGACCGGTGCGGCCAATTCGATGTGGCCCATGCGCTCACGGCGCACGCGCGCGAGCGTCACTTCAACGCCGCACTTTTCACAGGTGATGCCTTTGAATTTGATACGCTTGTATTTTCCGCACAGGCATTCGTAATCCTTGGTCGGACCAAAGATGCGTGCGCAAAACAAGCCGTCACGTTCCGGTTTAAACGTGCGGTAGTTGATGGTCTCGGGCTTCTTCACCTCGCCATAGGACCAGGACCGGATTTTCTCCGGGCTGGCAAGCGAGATCCGGATCCGGTCGAAGGACGGGCCTTCGGCGGCCGGGTTGAAGATGTTCATGACCTCATGGTTCATGGTGCCGTCTCCTCAGGGGGGAGTGAACGGCGGAGCATGGCGGCTCCGCCGTATTGGATAAAAACTACTCGTTCTTCAGCTCGACATTCAGGCCCAGCGAACGCATCTCTTTGACGAGCACGTTGAAGCTTTCCGGTACACCGGCCTCAAACGTGTCATCACCGCGAACGATCGCCTCATAGACCTTGGTCCGGCCTGCCACGTCATCCGACTTCACCGTCAGCATTTCCTGCAGGGTGTAGGCGGCGCCGTAAGCTTCCAGAGCCCAGACCTCCATCTCGCCGAAGCGCTGGCCACCGAATTGCGCCTTACCGCCCAGCGGCTGCTGGGTGACAAGGCTATAGGGGCCAATCGAACGGGCGTGGATCTTGTCGTCGACCAGGTGGTGCAGCTTCAGCAAGTGCTTGATGCCCACCGTTACCGGGCGGCGGAATTGCTCACCGGTGCGGCCATCATACAGCGTCGACTGTCCGGATTCATGAATGCCAGCCAGCTTCAGATGATCAACAATGTCCGGCTCACGCGCGCCGTCAAACACCGGCGTTGCAATCGGAACACCATTGGCGAGGTTCTTGCCGAGTTCGGCCAGAGCCTCATCGCCCTTGGGCAGCTCTTGATCCTTGCCATAGACCTCTGCCAGCTTGGCTTTCAGATCCTTAGTTTTGCCATCACGCTTGTAAGCGTCGTAGAGCTCGCCAATCTGGCGGCCCAGCCCTTTACAGGCAAAGCCCAGATGGGTTTCCAAGATCTGGCCCACATTCATCCGCGAAGGCACGCCCAGCGGGTTCAGCACCAGATCAACCGGCGTACCATCTGCCAGGTAAGGCATATCCTCGATCGGCGCGATCTTGGAGATGACCCCCTTGTTGCCGTGACGGCCGGCCATCTTGTCGCCCGGTTGCAGCTTGCGCTTCACCGCGACGAACACCTTGACCATTTTCATGACGCCCGGCGGCATTTCATCGCCACGCTGCAGCTTGTCGACCTTGTCTTCAAAGCGGCGGTCCAGCCGTGCCTTGGAGTCGTCATACTGCTTCTTCAGCGCCTCGACCTCGCCCATCGCCTTTTCATCGTCGATAGCAATTTTCCACCACTGGCTGCGCGGCTGATCCTCAAGGGCTTCGGTCGTGACCTCACCCTTCTTGAAGCCTTTCGGGCCAGACGTGGCCTTCTTGCCAATCAAAAGATCCGACAGACGCGCATAGATGTTGCGCTCGAGAATGGCGAGCTCGTCATCCCGGTCCTTGCCGAGCGTTTCAATCTCTTCGCGCTCGATAGCGATCGCCCGCTGGTCTTTCTCAACGCCGTGGCGGTTGAAGACCCGAACCTCGACGACCGTGCCCGTCGTACCCGGCGGCAAACGTAGTGACGTGTCGCGGACATTAGAGGCTTTTTCACCGAAGATGGCGCGCAGAAGTTTTTCTTCCGGCGTCATCGGGCTTTCGCCTTTCGGCGTGACTTTGCCGACGAGAATATCACCGGATTCCACCTCGGCACCGACCGACACAATGCCGGCCTCGTCGAGATTGCGCAGAGCTTCCTCACCGACATTCGGAATGTCGCGGGTGATCTCCTCCGGACCCAGCTTGGTATCGCGCGCCATGATCTCGAATTCTTCAAGGTGCACCGACGTGAACACGTCATCGCGCACAATGCGTTCCGAGATCAGGATCGAGTCCTCAAAGTTATAGCCATTCCACGGCATGAACGCGACGAGCACGTTCTTGCCAAGCGCCAGCTCGCCCAGATCCGTCGACGGGCCATCAGCAATGATGTCCCCGGCCCGCACTTCATCGCCGACCTTCACGATCGGACGCTGATTGATACAAGTCGACTGATTGGAGCGCTGGAATTTCGACAAGCGGTAGATGTCAACGCCGGACTGAGCGGCATCAACCTCACCCGTGGCGCGAACCACGATCCGCGTGGCGTCCACCTGTTCGACCACACCATCCCGGCGCGCGGCAATGGCCGCACCGGAATCGCGTGCCACAACATCTTCCATGCCGGTCCCAACGAGCGGCGCCTCTGCCTGAAGCAGCGGCACGGCCTGGCGTTGCATGTTCGAGCCCATCAGCGCGCGGTTGGCGTCGTCATTTTCCAGGAAGGGGATCAGCGCCGCAGCGACCGACACCACCTGTTTCGGCGACACGTCGATATAGTCCACATCCTCGCGCGGGATCAGGGTCGCATCGCGGCCTGGACCCACACGGCAGTTCACGAACTCATTCTCCAACAGGCCTTTGGCCGTCACCGTCGCGTTCGCCTGCGCAATGTTGAAGCGCGCTTCTTCCATGGCGGAGAGATAGTGCACGTCATCGGTCAGCTTGCCGTTCTCAACGCGGCGATACGGGCTTTCAATGAAGCCGTACTTGTTCACGCGTGCATAGGTCGACAGCGAGTTGATCAGGCCGATATTCGGACCTTCCGGCGTTTCAATCGGGCAAATCCGGCCATAATGGGTCGGGTGCACGTCGCGCACCTCAAAGCCGGCACGTTCCCGCGTCAGACCACCCGGCCCAAGTGCCGACAGGCGGCGCTTGTGGGTGACTTCTGACAAGGGGTTGGTCTGATCCATGAATTGCGACAGCTGGGAAGAGCCGAAGAATTCACGCACAGCGGCAGCGGCCGGCTTGGCGTTGACCAAATCGTGCGGCATCACAGTCTCGATATCGACCGAACTCATCCGCTCCTTGATTGCACGCTCCATGCGCAAGAGACCGATGCGATACTGATTTTCCATCAGCTCACCGACGGACCGCAGGCGGCGATTGCCAAGGTTATCAATATCGTCAATCTCACCACGGCCATCGCGCAGACCGACCAGCGTTTTCAGGACGGCGAGAATGTCTTCGCCGCGCAGAACCCGCATATCGTCCGGTGCATCCAGGTCGAGACGCATATTCATTTTCACGCGGCCAACCGAAGACAGGTCATAGCGCTCGGAATCAAAGAAGAGTCCCTGGAACATGGCCTCAGCCGTTTCAGGCGTCGGCGGCTCGCCCGGTCGCATGACGCGGTAGATGTCTACCAGCGCCTGCTCGCGTGTGTCGTTCTTGTCGACCGCCAGCGTTTGCTGGATGTACGGGCCTTTGGTCAGCGGATCGATGTCCAGAATTTCCAGCGCTTTAAACTTATGCTCGCGCAGCGCCTCGATCACTTCTTCGGTAATCTCTTCGCCGGCTTCTGCATAGATCTCGCCGGTTTTCAAATTCACCAGGTCTTCAGCAACAAAACGGCCCATCAGGCCTTCATCGCTTAGCAGAATCTGCTTCAGACCATCTTCTTCCAGCTTGTTGGCTTTTCGCGCGGCAATCTTCTTGCCGGCTTGCGCCACCACTTCACCGGACTTGGCATCGATCAGATCGAAGGACGGCTTCACACCGCGCCAGCGTTCCTTCTCATACGGCAGCGCCCATCCGCCTTTGACTGACTTAACAGTGATGGCGTCGTAGAAGGTCGACAGGATTTGTTCGCGATCCATACCCAGCGCATACATCAGCGTCGTCGCCGGCAGCTTCCGGCGACGGTCCAGACGCATGTGAACGATGTCTTTGGCGTCGAACTCGAAGTCCAGCCAGGAGCCGCGATAAGGGATAATACGAGCGGCAAACAGGAACTTGCCCGAGGCATGGGTCTTGCCACGGTCATGATCGAAGAAAACGCCCGGTGAACGATGCATCTGGGAGACGATCACCCGCTCGGTACCATTGATGATGAAGGTACCTTTGTCGGTCATGAGCGGGATATCGCCCATATAGACGTCCTGTTCCTTGATGTCCTTGACCGAACGCGCACCGGTGTCTTCGTCCACGTCAAACACGACGAGACGCATTTTCACCTTCAGCGGCGCTGCATAGGTCAGGTCGCGCTGTTCACACTCTTCAGTGTCGAACTTCGGCGGCTCGAACTCATAGGATACAAAATCCAGAACGGACTTTTCAGCAAAGTCCTTGATCGGGAAGACGGACTTGAAGACCGCCTGCAGCCCCTCATCGCCGCGCTCGGCGGCAGGGACATCTTTCATCAGGAACTGATCATAGGAGCTTTTCTGCACCTCGATCAGATTTGGCATCGGAACGGTTTCCGGAATCTCGCCGAAAGATTTGCGAATGCGCTTTTTGCCGGTGAACGACAGACCCATGTCGGCTCCCTTTCGCAGCAAGTGCTGCGCCTTGAGTGTTCCACCCACTCCCGGCCGGGAGTGGCTCCTGCGGTGCCCGCCACCCGGAATATCCGGGGACCGGCTTTATGCCGTGATCAGCGCAGGCAGACTGATCCGGCGAATTTCTATCCAGAGACGGGCTAACGGACGCACGGAATTACCCCGTGCGCCCGCTAGTATCCCTGACAGTCCTGCAAGCAGGACTTATTTCAGCTCGACGGTAGCGCCAGCTGCTTCCAGCTTGCCCTTGAGCTCTTCTGCTTCGGCCTTCGCTGCGCCTTCCTTGACGGCTTTGCCGCCAGCTTCGACCAGCTCTTTGGCCTCTTTCAGGCCCAGGCCCGTGATCGCGCGAACTTCCTTGATCACGTTGATTTTCTTGTCACCTGCGGCAACGAGAATGACGTCAAACTCGTCTTTCTCTTCAGCCGCACCACCAGCGTCACCGCCAGCAGCCGGACCAGCAACAGCCACGGCCGCAGCCGCCGGCTTGATGCCTTTTTCTTCCAGGATGTCATTGAGTTCCTTGGCTTCCAGAATGGTCAGGCCAAGAAGTTCTTCGGCAAGTTTAGCTACATCAGCCATTTGATTTAGTCCTTAGTAAGTCGTGTCGGTTCGAAAGCGGAGAATGACGTGCCTCAAGCTTCGGCCTTTTCGCCGATAACCTGGATCTGGCCGGCGAGCGTATTGCCCGGCGCGGTGATCCGCGAGACGACTTCGCCAGCCTGACCCAGAAGACGGGCCACCGCAGTTGCGATAAGCTCTTCGCGCGACGGCATTTTGGAAAGCGCTTCCACGCCTTTGGCGTCGAGCACTTCTTCTTCCATAAAGCCACCGAGAATCTCGAACTTGTCGTTATCCTTGGCATAGGCAATCGCTGCCTTGGGCGCAGCGGTGAAGTCTTCGGAGAACGCAATTCCAACGGGCCCGTTGAAATAGTCCGAAGCGCCTTCAGCGCTTTTGCCTTCCAGAGCGATTTTGGCGAGACGATTACGCACCACTTTGAAAGTGCCGCCGGTTTCCCGGAGCTTGGCGCGCAGGTCCGTCATTTCCGCAACGGTCATGCCCTTATAGTGGGCAATGACCACGGCGCCGCTCGAGAAGATGCCTTTGAGCTCTTCTACGGAGGCTTCCTTGGTCATACGATCCATTTGCGGTCTCCCTGTTTGGAAGCTTCCCCATGAAGCTTCCGGTGAAGACGCCTTCGCTTGCGTCCTTCCCTTAGATGGTCAGGACCCGCCCGAAAGCGCATTCCTGTCCCAGGGCTCGAACCGGCACCACCGCCCAGGCGGGGCTTCGAATTCTTGCTCTGTCTCACTCAGGGCCCTTTCGGAATTAAGAGAGGCAAATGCCCCTCCCCTGCGATCTCGGACAGGTTGACTGAATTTGGCACCCTGCCGCCTCCAGCCAGACCGGCGGTGTTAACCACCGGAACTTGTCTTTGACAACCCCTTAACTGGCCGACGGAGCGGAACCAGCTTCAGCGATGTCAATTTTCACGCCCGGCCCCATGGTGGAGCTGACCGCGATTTTCTTCAGATAGGTGCCTTTGGCTCCCGACGGCTTGGCTTTGACGATGGCGTTCAGGAAGGTTTGAACATTTTCCGCCAACGCCTTTTCGGTGAAGCTCGCCTTGCCAACGCCTGCGTGAACCACGCCGGCTTTTTCAGCACGGAACTCAACAGCACCGCCCTTGGAATCTTCAACGGCCTTGGCGACATCCATTGTCACCGTGCCCACCTTCGGGTTCGGCATCAGACCGCGCGGACCCAGAACCTTACCGAGACGGCCAACGAGCGGCATCATGTCCGGCGTCGCAATGACTTTATCAAAGTCGTTCCGGCCACCCTGAATTTCTTCCATCAGGTCTTCTGCGCCGACAATCTCGGCACCAGCCTTTTTAGCCTCTTCAGCTTTGTCACCCTTGGCAAACACCGCCACACGAACTGAACGGCCCGTACCATTCGGCAGATTACAGACACCGCGCACCATCTGGTCGGCGTGACGCGGGTCCACATTCAGATTGATGGCCACTTCAATGGTCTCATCAAACTTCGCAGTCGCGTTGGATTTAACCAGCTTTACAGCGTCCTCAACGGAATAGACCGCATCCCGGTCGATATTCGCGCGCGCCGCACCAATTCTTTTTGCTACTTTCGCCATTGGACTTACTCCACCACATCCAGGCCCATGGAACGGGCAGACCCGGCGATAATTTTCGTCGCCTGGTCGAGATCAACCGCATTCAGGTCCGGCATTTTTGCTTCGGCGATCTCACGGCACTGCGCCATGGTCACTTTGGCGATCGGATCAGACGATCCGGCCGTGCCCGAGCCTTTTTGAATTTTCGCGGCTTTCTTCAGATAGAAGCTGGCCGGCGGCGTTTTGGTCTCGAAGGTGAAAGACTTGTCCTGGAACACAGTAATGATGGTCGGGATCGGCATCCCTTTTTCCATCTCTTGTGTCTTGGCGTTAAACGCCTTGCAGAACTCCATGATGTTGACCCCGCGCTGACCCAGCGCAGGACCGATCGGCGGGGACGGATTAGCCGACCCGGCCGGTACTTGCAGCTTGATATAGCCTGCAATCTTCTTCGCCATTTCCCTTACTCCTCGTCAGGGAGAGCGCGGTCCGGCCCCGGCATGGTCTTGCCCGGAACCTCCCGCACTCATGTCACATAAAAATCAGGCCGCTTTTTCGACCTGACCATAGTCAAGCTCGACCGGTGTGGCCCGGCCGAAGATGTTGATCGCCACTTTCAGGCGGGCGTTCTCCTCGTCCACTTCCTCCACAATGCCATTAAAGCTCTGGAAGTGGCCGTCGATGACCCGAACGGTCTCACCGACATCATAATGGACCGTCGGAACCGGACGCTCGGCGTCTTCTTCCATCTGGCCCAGAATCCGTTTCACCTCGGTCTCGGATACCGGCATCGGCTTGTTGCCGGATCCCAGGAAGCCCGTGACCTTTGGCGTGTTCTTAACGAGGTGATACGCGGCATCCGTCAGATCCATCTTCACCAGCACATAGCCGGGGAAATATTTGCGTTCGGATTGAATCTTGCGGCCCTTACGCACCTCAACGACCTCTTCGGTCGGCACAAGAATTTCTTCAAAGCAATCTTCCAGCCCCTGTTGAGCTGCATCTGCCTTGATAGCCTCAGCAACCTTCTTCTCGAAGTTGGAGTAGGCGTGAACGATATACCATTTGGCAGCCATGAGCGTTCGGCTCCCCTAAGCGCCCAGGCGCAATATCTGAGTGATGGCAAAAGAGATCGCCGAATCAACGCCGAAGAAAAACAAAGCCGCCAGAGAAGCCATCACCAGAACCATGATCGTCGAGACAATGGTTTCCTGACGCGATGTCCAGGTGACCTTCCGGCCCTCCTGGCGCACCTGCTGGAAGAATTGAAACGGATTGGTCCGCTTCTTCTTCGGTGCCGGTGCCTCGTCCTTTTTGGCGGGCGTATTGTTTCCGATTGTTTTTGCCATGCCTGTTATCTAGTCACTTATGCGCGCTGCGCTAGTCCCGTTTCTATAATGGCAGGGGCGGAGGGACTCGAACCCCCGGCCCTCGGTTTTGGAGACCGATGCTCTACCAGCTGAGCTACACCCCTTCGATAGAGCGCAAAAAATCCGCGCCCGGACCATCACAGCCGCGCTTCGAAGCGTCGGCTTCTACACCCAGAACCCGGTTTTGCAAACCACGTTCTGCAAAAAAATGCGGCGGGCCGAAGCCCGCCGCACCATTGGGTCGTATGACTGACCGCTTAGTAGTTCAGCGTGATAGAGCCGAACAGGAAGCGACCTGTGTCGTAGACGGTCGGGTAGGTATTACCATTACCCAGAGCCGGACCCGCGCCGGTGAAGACCGGAGCCTGCTCGTTGAAGGCATTGAGAATACCACCGCGGATACCCACACGATCCGAGAACGACCAGTTAGCTGAGAAGTCGATGTAGTTCACTGCATCGAGCGTCGGCTCAACTGTATCGTTCACGTTGTCGTTGTCGGTACCACCGAAGTAACGCCACGTAACCGTTGCTGCGACATCCCACGGGGTGTCCCAGGTCGCGGCCAGACGATGACGATATTCCGGACCAGGCGTTCCACAGTTGTTACCGAAGAAGCCAGCACACTCGATCACGGCAGCGCCAGGGAACGGTGTGGTGTCCAGCGTCATCAGGTAGGTCGACGCATAGTCAACGCGCAGACCGCCAAAGCCGTCCAGAGCAGCCAACAGGTCACCCAGGTCGGTCACATAGCTGGCCTGAAGGTCAACACCTTCGGTAGACAGCTCGGCGATGTTGACGTTCGTCTGTTGGAAACCAACACCGAACGTACCCGCCGCCAGAGAACCGGTCGACGAACGCGTGATCAGGCTACAGAAGGTTGCATCACCCGTATCCAGGCAGCGATCGAGGATCGTCTGCGCCGGAATACCCGCGGCGATCGTGTCTTCCACCGTGATGGTGAAGTAGTCGACGGAGACCGTCAGACCCGGCACCGCAGAAGGTGTCGCCACGAAACCAAAGGTGTAGGTATCAGCCGTTTCCGGATCCAGGTTCGGGTTACCACCGGTCAGTGACTGGGTTTGACCCGAGATCACGTCGAGGATGGTGCCGTACTGGGCTGCCGTCACACCGGTGCGCGCACATTCCTGCAGCGTCCGGATCGGGTTGGCAGATGCACACGGGTCAAACAGCTGCTGACCAGCAGAGTTCGTACCGGCCGGGCTGAGGTTCGGCAGGCCGGTGTTCTGGCCGGTGAACAGCTCGATGACATTCGGCGCACGCACAGCACGCTGATACTGGGCCCGCAGACGGAGGTCCGGGATCGGCGTGTAGCCGAGCTGGATACCGTAAGCGTGCGTTTCGAACGTGTTCTGCGTGTTGTTGCCGTCTGCTTCATAGTGCGAGAAGCGATACTGACCGGAAAGGGTCAGCTCTTCCACACCCGGGCGGCCCATGACGAGCGGTGCCTGGAATTCGGTGTAGGATTCGATGGAGTTCAACGAACCAGCAACCGGAAGGGTTGCACCACCAACACCGGTGAAGCCACCACCAGGAACCTGGCTGATTTCATCCGGGGTCCGGACGAGATCGTCATCACGGTATTCCATACCGAAGAGGAACT
Organism: Hyphobacterium sp.; assembly: GCF_965228115.1. GTDB lineage: Bacteria > Pseudomonadota > Alphaproteobacteria > Caulobacterales > Maricaulaceae > Hyphobacterium. The sequence continues at coordinate 16,204 of NZ_CBDDHC010000003.1, forward strand.
GAACGCCCTCGTCAGCAAACGGAGATACCATACCGTAATTGCCCAGATCGGCCTGAATGTTACCGCCATAAACCAGCTGCTCGGTTTCACCAATGGAGATACCGATGCCGTGAATGAAGTTCAGGGCAGCTTGGGTTACAAGCGACTCACCATTCGCGCCACGCTGGAAGATGTTGTACGGCACACAACCACCTGACGGGTCGATACACTGAGGCGTACCGCCGACATTCCGCACCAGGAAGGCCTGCTGCAGGTTGGCAACGACAAAGTCGTTAGTGGAGGTTTGCTGGTCTTCGGTCCGGCCATACTGGGCGAACAATTCCCAGTTCCAATGCTCGAACAGCTCACCACGCAGGCCACCGACGAAACGCCAGGCCGAGTTTTCAAGGCCAGAGTTACGCGGACCACCTTCAACGTTCCGGTGAGACGCTGTGATACCGGATACAATGTTACCGGCGGCGATGTCGGCAGCGGAGCAGCCGAAGATCGTCGTCAGCGGAATACCGGCATTACCCTGAATGAACGGGTTATCACAGTTGATGCTGTAAGCGCCGATACCGAACGAAGCGGTCGGAGCAATCTGAGCGTCCGACTTGTTGTTCGTGAACGAGAAGTCGGCGAACGCTTCAACCGAGTCGGTGATCGCATAGACACCACGTGCGTAGGTCTGGAAGCGAGTCGACGGACGCTGGAAGAAGTTGAACGGACCGAAGTTAAACGTACGGACCGGACCCGGCGTCGTGAAGAAGTTGTCGATCGTGCCATCGGTTTGCTGGAAGCCGAAGCCGCCAGGACCACCGAACAGACGGAAGTTGGCAGAACCAATACAACCGAAGCCACCAAAGCTGCCAGCACCGGTCGATTGTCCCAGGGCACAGCCCGAGATCGAACGGTCAGCCTGGCTGATTTGCTCACGGTCTTCATAAGCCGCGAAGATCGTGACGTTACCACGGCCATCCGGGGTGTTCGTACCCATGGTCATGTGAACCAGGAACTCTTCACCATCCCAGGCAGCGGACGGCACCGGCTGACCACCAGCGGCCAACACGCTGTCATACGGCTCAACGCCGTTACCATTGTGGTGGATACCCGCCTGATAACCAACTTCAACACCTTCGAAGTCGTTACGCAGGATGAAGTTCGCAACACCACCAACAGCGTCAGAACCGTACACAGCGGACGCGCCGCCAGTCAGGATATCGACGCGCTCAACCAGCTGGCTCGGAATGAGGTCCAGGTTGGCCGAGATGATGTTCGAGGCACCGTAAGGCAGGCGACGGCCGTCAACCATGACGAGCGTACGCACAGAGCCCAGACCACGCAGGTTCAGCGTGGCGGTACCGGATGCACCGTTGGAGACCTCAGCGGCCTGACCGGCGAACACCTGCGGCAGAATGTTGATGAAATCTTCGATACGGACGTTACCGCGGACGTCGACTTCTTCCTGGCCCACACTCAGAACCGGGCTCGGGGATGTCACGTTCGGGTTGGTCAAAAGGCGCGAGCCCGTGACGACAACGCGGTCTTCGACCTCGTCCGCCGCGTCTTGCGCCATGGCGGGAGCCGCAAGGCCAAGTCCGCCAATAAGCGTGCTTGCCATCAGACAAGCTTTGATAGTTCTCTGTTTCACTCTGAATTCCCTCCGAGTCATTAAACAGTATGAGCGCGCCGGTATGACCCGCCGCTTTGCGTTGTTGGGTTGCCCCCTTCATCGCCACGTCGCATTCACGACACAGCACCGCTATAAACCGTGCAGGAAGTGTGCGTGAGGGTCAACGACAGCAGTGCATTAAGCCGCCCTTCTTTATGAGATGGCCACACAGGTGTTGCGGATTCGCCTCATATTCGTGTCAGACGTGCACGTTGCAGTGCAAAAACAGCGAATTTGGCGCAACTCTCGATTCGTTATTCTCGGAA
>NZ_CBDDHC010000004.1:0-5274 GCF_965228115.1 Hyphobacterium sp.
CCCGCGCCGTCCGGCCAATGGCGGTCGCGTTCGTATTGTTCGCAGAGGCCACCGCTCCGATCGCCGTGGAATCAGCCCCGGTAGCAACGGTCGACGCCCCGATGGCCGTCGCAGACGCGGCGCCCGCATTTGCGAAGGTCCCGATAGCGGCCGTATTGGTACCCGTTGCTTGCGCAAAGACGCCAACGCCCGTGGCATTCTGTGCCGACGCGGTCACATCCGTGCCGAACGCAAGTGCCCGGTCTGCTGTGGCGCTGGAAAACGCCCCCACGGCGACGGACGCCGCGCCAGTGGCTTCGGTTTCCCGCCCCATCGCGATGGCATTTACGCCGCTGGCCACAGATGTCGCCCCCATGGCGATATTGCCGGTTTGAGACGCTGCCGCATCCGCGCCGAGGGCGATCGCATTTACAGCCGTGGCTTGCGCGCCATCGCTATCGCCATCAGTGCTATCGCCGCCGATGGCAATGGAACCAGCCATGGTCGCGTCTGACTGCTCGCCTAACGCAATCGACGAAGCGCCATTCGCATTCGAATTATAGCCAAGCGCCACCGCATCTTCACCAGTGGCATCTGCGCTCGCCCCCAATGATGTAGCCCGGCTTGCTGTTGCGGTGGACGCCGCCCCAAGCGAGACAGTTAGCGATGAATCGGCTACGGCATTTACACCCATCGCGACGCCTGAGCTGCCACTGGCATTGGCATTATTGCCGATTGCAACAGCGTCTGTATTTGTCGAGGTAGCCGCTCGCCCAAGCGCTATTGCATCTTCCGCAGTCGCTGTCGCATCTGCACCGAGGGAAATGGACCCAACTCCAGTGGCCTGTGCGCCATCGCCATCGACATCTGTCGAGTCACCGCCCATGGCGATCGCGGCGGTTGCAGTGGCATCGGAGTTTTCCCCGACCGCTATGGCGGAGTTGGCCGTGGCATCGGCATTCCAGCCAAGGCCGACCGCATCTTCACCGCTAACAGTGGAACTGCTGCCTACTGCCGTACCGCGCAATGCGCTGACATCAGATCCTTGGCCAAGCGCCGTGCCATTGCCGCCCGTAACGGTCGCATTGGTGCCAACCGCGGTACCCAGAGCACCTCCGGTTCCCACATCAACTGAGGCGTTGTGGCCGATGGCAACGGCCTGGGCGCTAGCGACCGAGGCATTCGGACCAATCGCAATCGAATCGGTTGCTGCGGCTGCCGCATCACCCCCAATGGCAATCGCATCAGTCGCGGTTGCCTGAGCGCCATCATTGTTGGCGTCATCGCTATCGCCACCGATCGCGATGGCTCCGCTAAATGTTGCGTCCGATCTGATGCCGACAGAAATTGCCTGACTGGCCGAGGCACCGGCAAAAGCGCCGATGGAAACTGCACCGCTCCCGCTCCCGGCGGCCGAACGGCCAAGCGCCAAGGCATCACCGCCGGATGCATTGGCCTGTCGGCCGAGGGAGATCGCGCCAATGGCTGTAGCTTGTGCGTCTGTGCCAACAGCCACAGCCGCCGTGGCTGTTGCGTCGCTATTCTGGCCAATCGCAAGCGCCTCACTGGCGCTAGAGATGGCGAGGCGACCAAACGCGGTGCCGAAGGCTGCTGCTTGCGCGCCTGCCCCAATCGCAGTGGCGTCTTCGCCATTGGCGGCGGCATCGCCGCCTACCGCGGTCGAATTGTTGCCCGAGGCGACAGAGCCTATTGTTCCACCGTCTGTCCCGTCCCCGCCAATAGCTATGGAGTTGACTCCGGTTGCCGAGCTTCTGCCGCCAATCGCGATGGAGCTGTCGGCGCTTGCCGTGGAATTGCCGCCCAATGCGAGCGTGCGCGTCGCGCTGGCAACGGCGTCAGGCCCGATGGCGATCGTGTCAGTGCTGGTGGCCTGAGCCCCCAGGTCATCTCCGTCATCGCTATCACCGCCAATGGCGATGCCCTGCGCCCCGCTGGCCTCTGAATAGTTGCCGATGGCGATAGCCGCGGTGGCGCTCGCCAGCGCCCCTTCCTGGCCACTTGAGCCGCCACCGATGGCTATTGACTGCGCGCCAGTTGCCCGCGCGGACGTCGATGTTCCCGCGCCGCCACCAATCGCAACGGACTCTTGCCCTGTGGCCTGCGTGTTCGCGCCAACCGCCAGCGAGGTGGCGCCGGTGGCGTCGCTATTGCGGCCCAGCGCGTGTGCCCGTGTATCAGAAGCGGTTGCATTATTACCAAGCGCAACGGAGCCGATACCGGTTGCAGCGGTGTTTTCGCCAATGGCGGTCGATTCCGTCATCGTGGCTTGAGCGGCGTATCCAACCGCTGTGGATTCAGATCCGGTGGCATTGTTGTCACCGCCAAGGGAGGTGGCTTCTGTTGCGCTGCCGGTCGATGAATTCACACCGCATTCGATCGTGCTGTTGCCGCCTGTTCCAGCGTTACAGCCAAGCGTAGCATCAAACGGACGATCTATCCCGCCTGCCTGTGGTACGCTTGGACCGTCATCGGGCCCAGCCAGTGCGAATTCGCCAATCGCGACAGACTTCAGATTGCCCGACCCATCGATGGTCACGACATGGCTGATCGCACCTGCGGAGACGATATTCGCCGCATTGGCGAGCCCCGGCAGGGTGTAGAAGCTGGACGAAAGACCCAGCAGGATCTGGTTGGCGAAGGTCGTGGACGTGTTGGCCCCTATCGCCATGGAGCCGGAGAAACCGGCATTGGCGTTTGTACCGAACGCGAACGCATCCGCCGCAGTTGCTTGCGAGAAGGCACCGATCGCAACCGCGCCGGTTCCGGTCGTATCCGAGTTCACGCCGATCGAGATCGAGTTAGACGCTGTCGCATCGACATTCACGCCAATCCCGATGGCATTGATTGCCAAGGCATCCGCGCCCCGGCCAATCGCCGTGGCATTCACCGCATTCGCCCGCGCCGTCCGGCCAATGGCGGTCGCATTCGTATTGTTCGCAGAGGCCACCGCTCCGATCGCCGTGGAATCAGCCCCGGTAGCAACGGTCGACGCCCCGATCGCCGTCGCAGACGCGGCACCCGCATTGGCGAATGTGCCGATCGCGGCGCTGTTGGTGCCGGTCGCTTGGGCAAAGACACCAAACGCCGTCGCGGATGCCGCTGAGGCCGTGGTGTTGACACCCAGCGCCAAGGCCCGATCCGCAGTCGCTTGAGAAAAAGCGCCCACCGCAACAGACGCTTCGCCGGTCGCGTCCGTCTCACGGCCGATGGCAATCGAGTTCACCCCGCTGGCCACGGAGGTCGCCCCCATGGCGATATTGCCGGTCTGGCTGGAGGCGGCATCTGGACCAAGGGCGATAGAGCCGCTGGCGCTCGAGGCGGAGTCGATGCCAATCGCAATGGAATTCGTACCACTCGCCAACGCTCCGACGGTGCCAGCATCGGCGCTGTCCGCTCCGATAGCAATGCCGCCTGCGGCATTGCTGGCCGAACGCTCACCAATCGCGATAGCGTCAGGGGCACCATCGCCCGTAGAAGCAAGATTGCCAATCGCAACGGAGTCAACATCAGACGTGCCAGCACCGGCGCCCAGAGAGGCACCCCGCTCAGAGGTGAAACTTCCCTGACCGACACTGGTGCCCGTTTGCGCGGCCGAAGCGCTGGCACCAATCGCGGTGGAGTTGGTTGTATTGGCGTTGGCTTGCCAACCGACAGCGACGCCGCTTGCGCCGCTGGCTGAGGCATCTTCACCAATGGCAATTCCGTCCTCGCCCGAGGCCGATGCACCGGAACCAATCGCAATCGTATCCGCAGCAGACGCAACGGCGTCCGCACCAAGCGCGATCGACTCTGCGCCGGTTGCCTGGGCACCCAGCGCATTCGCATCGCCGCCATCGGTACCTATCGCAATTGCATTGTTGGCGGTCGCATCGGTTTCAGCGCCGATTGCCAAAGCATCATTGGCCGACCCGACATTCGCATTGGTGCCGCACGTGAATGATTGATTGCCGTCCTCGGCGCAGGCGGCACTGCCACCGCCCAGCGCAGCGATATCAGATGCGTTCTGCGCGATATTGGCTGTGTTGGTGTTGACAGTGCTTTGCAGGGTAAACAGCTGGCCACCGGTGACAGCATCATGCGAGCCGGAGGCAATCGTACCATCGGCCACATTGACGATGCGGCGCTCGGAACCGGACGAGCCAACCGAGACCGTGTCGGCGACATTGGCCAGTGAGCCGAAACCGATGGCTACAGCATTGCCGGCAGTTGCCGATGCATTGCGGCCAAATGCGATTGAGTTCGTTTGGCTGGCAGCGACCGTCGCGTTTGCACCGATTGCAATAGCGCCTTCAGCCAACCCCCGTGCGCCTACACCGCCGCTGATTTCACTGCCAATGGCAATGGCACCAAGCTGGTTTGCATCCGCGCGCCGCCCTATGGAAATGGAATCTTCGCCAGTAGCATCGGAATTGAATCCAATCGAGATGGCCGTTTCGGCTGTGGCAGTGGACGATTGGCCGATCGAAACGGCGCCGCTGGCACTGGCATTGGCGTTTGATCCCATGGATACAGCATTCGAGGCGGAAGCCTGAGCAGCTGTTCCAAATGCCAGCGCATCCGTGCCGGTCGCATCAGCACTATCGCCTATTGCCACCGCCCGATCCATCGTCGCCGTGGAATCATGGCCGAAAGCCACCGATTCAACTCCGGACGACGCAGTGTTCGTGCCGAAAGCTACAGAATCCCGGCCGGATGCCACGGCGTCAGCACCAATCGCGGTGGAATCTTCACCGCTTGCGACCGCCCCGAGCGTATCGCCATCATTATCATCGCTACCGATGGCAATGCCGCCTTGCACCAGCGCTGAGGACTGTTCGCCGATTGCCACGCTGTCCGATGTTGCCGAGGCGTCAAAACCTATGGCAATTCCAGCGCTACCCAGGCTGGTCGCGCCGTTTCCAAGTGCGATACTGTTGCTTTGGCTGGTGGCGTCAACGCCAATTGAAATACTTCCATTGCTGGCAGACGCACCCGTGGTATCGCCATCGTCATCATCGCCGCCGATTGCGATAGAATCCGTACCTCCGATCGATTCCCGGCCGATCGCAACGCCATTGCCGGAGGAATCAGAATCCGCGCCGATTGCAACACCACCCACCCCGTCGGCCTGGGATTCCGCACCAACCGCAACGCTTCGCTCTCCCGTCGCACGGGCGAGATAACCCACCGCTGTGTCACGTACGGTTGCATCGGCCTGCGACCCAAGAGCCGTGGAATTAAAGGATACGGTATCCGCATCATATCCCACCGCTGTTGAGTTTGATCCGCCGGTAA
>NZ_CBDDHC010000005.1:0-1278 GCF_965228115.1 Hyphobacterium sp.
ATCGCCCTGACGCTTTGGTCATGACTTAACAATCACCGACCAAAGGCCAGGGTAGACCCGAACCAAATATACTTTAAGTCGCAAAATTGCTAAAGAGAATATATGAGAATACTGAACTTATATACTCTCGCGTTGTCGCTGAAGTCCGCATTTTCGTATTGAATATATAAGTTTAACGCTCATTGTTCGAAAAAATATCATATTCTGATTTTCATTGACTTGATTGTCCTCTCGGACATTGCGGTCAATTTTTCTTTGACTCGATTAACTATTCCTTCGAAAGTATTAACGGGGGAGTTGTATGAGGGCATATCAAGCGATCATCGGTGCGTGCTCTGGACGTTTGCTGGATTTTAATCTGGCAGACCGTCAGGCGAACCTCTCGATCTCGCTCGATTTGCCAAAGCTCAGCCAGCGGCCCGTTTTCACTCGTTTCCGATGGCAAGGCCGCCGCCAGCGGCCCTTCGGCGGCGATCTGGCTTTTCTTTCGAATTCATGAGGGGAGTGTTGTCGGACGGTCATTGACCCGCGCTGTGCCGGGTGTCTGGAAAGAGCGGACAAAAGGTGTGGCGCACGGACCGCGAACGCTTGTGGGCATATGACATTCAAAAAAAATCTGGCGGGTTCATCCGCGCTTGCCGTCATGCTGCTGGCTTCCAGCGCCTATGCTGATGCATCGCTGGAGCGCGCGAGCGAAAGTGGCGTGCTCGATTGGTATCTCGCCCTGACGGATGGGCTGAACGCGGTTGCAAATAATGTCACATCGCCCGTGGCGGATATTTCCCTGACCCTTGCCCGGTCGGAGACATTGCGATTGAGGGGCAATGAATGGACACACTCAAATGCGCCGGTCGGAGAAACCCAGCCGCGCCAGGCAAGACCGGTTTTCAGCCTGGCGGCCTATGAAGGAATTGATCAGCCATTTGCCGGATCAATCACTTGCAGCGCAACCGACACCCCATCGACAAACATGGAATGTGGCGGCGATGTTGGCACAAACACACGCGCAATTTCCCTCGGCCTGACAGCTGAGAGCACTGCAAGCGGCGGGATTTCTCTGGGCTATGACAGCCTGGCGTCCGGCGATAGCGCGATCGCGATCGGCACGCGGCAAGGCAATACCGCCAATTTCAGTCACACAGTTGCGTCGGCCACAGGTGCGATTGCCATCGGGGCCAGTGCGGAAGCAACCCAGCAGGGCGTTGTTGCAATTGGTTTCAATGCAACGGTTACAAACACACGCTCGATTGCGATCGGCAATAACGCATCAACGGCGAT
>NZ_CBDDHC010000006.1:0-74101 GCF_965228115.1 Hyphobacterium sp.
AAAACGCATGGTCCGATTCGTTCTTCGAGCCCTGGCCGTCTTCTGCCTGGCGATGATGGTCATCGTAGGGGTCGTCGATGCCACGCGATCGATCGGCACGTCGGCCATGACGCTGACGCCGCTTGCCGACAGCTGGGACGCGATCGCGCCTGGTTCGCGCACCGCCCTGGGCGAATGGCTCGACGAGGCGGCGCATCCGGTGCTGGCCGATCCCATTCTGGCCACGGTGACAGGCTGGCCGACCGTTGCCGTCTTCGGCGGCCTCGCGTTGGTGCTGGCGCTGCTCGGCCGGAGGCGCCGCAAGCGTACGGCCGGATCTCTCGGAGGCTGATGCTTCGGGCCGGATGCGGTGCGCGCCAAACCTCACTTCGCTTTTTTGTCGACATGGCGCGATTTGGCGTGCCAATGTCCGCGCAAGGCGGCGTCAAACCGCTTTCAGGGAGGCCGCGCGCCATCATGTGCGCGGCAAAAGATGCAAACAGTCAGACAGGGTAAGTGAGAATGAAGCGCTTTGTTCTTGGTCTTTTGGCCGCATCCGCAATGACGGCGACGGCCTATGCCGAAACGCCGGCGATCGTTTACGATCTGGGCGGGAAGTTCGACAAGTCGTTCAACGAGGCCGCCTTCAACGGCGCCGAGCAGTTCAAGGAAGAAACCGGCACCGAGTATGTCGAGTTCGAGATCCAGAACGAGGCCCAGCGCGAGCAGGCGCTTCGCCGCTTCGCCGAACGTGGGCATTCGCCGGTCATCATCGCCGGCTTCTCCGCCGCGCAGGCGGTCGACAAGGTGGCGCAGGAATTCCCCGACACCGAGTTCGCCATCATCGACATGGTGGTCGACCAGCCAAACGTGCGCTCGGTCGTCTTCAAGGAGCAGGAAGGCTCGTACCTGGCCGGCATCATGGCTGCAAAGGCCTCGGAGACCGGTACGGTCGGCTTTGTGGGCGGCATGAACGTGCCGCTGATCTCCGCCTTTGCCTGCGGCTATGTGGGCGGCGTCAAATCGGTCAATCCCGGTGCCGAAGTGATCGTCAACTATACCGGTGACACGCCGGCGGCATGGAACGACCCGGTCCGTGGCGGCGAGATCACCAACGCGCAGATTTCGCAGGGCGCCGACGTTGTCTATGCCGCGGCTGGCGGCACCGGCATCGGCGTGCTGCAGGCAGCGGCCGATGCGGGCAAGCTGTCGGTCGGCGTCGATTCCAACCAGAACCATCTGCAGCCCGGCTCGGTGCTGACCTCGATGCTCAAGCGCGTCGATGTCGCCGTCATGGAAGCGATGAAGGACGGGATGGAAGGCAACTTCTCCACCGGCGTCCAGGTTCTCGGCGTCGCCGAGGACGGTGTCGGCGTGGCGATCGACGAAAACAACGAACCGCTGGTGACCGAAGAGATGATGCAGGCGGTCGAAGAAGCCCGCGAAAAGATCATCTCGGGCGAGATCGAGGTGCATGATTTCCGTTCGGACAACACCTGCCCTTACGGCTCGGTCGGCTAAGCCGGTACGATCCGACGCGATGACGATGGCCGTCGGCGGCAACGCCGGCGGCTTTTTGACGAAAGGCGCCGAGCATGGCGGGGCAGAAGCTGCGCGTGGCCAGCGTTCAAATGGCCCTCCAAAAAACCCGGTCGGTCGACGCGCTATTCGAGCGCGTGGCCCATTTCGTGCGCACGGCAAGCGGCTATGGCGCGCAGTTCATCTGTTTTCCCGAGCATTTCACGATCCAGCTCCTGTCGGGCGAAGCGCCGATGGTGCCGGCGGCGGAAAGCGTCGACCGGCTGACGGCACACACAACGGCCCTGAAGCAGGTGCTCGTCGAACTGGCGAAAAAGCACGCCATCACAATCGTCGGCGGTTCACACGCGACGCGCCTGGAAGACGGTGCCGCGCGGAACGTCAGCTACATCGCCCATGCCGATGGACGCCTGTCCGAACAGCACAAGCTGCATCCGACGCCGGACGAACGCAGCGTCTGGGGAATCGACGGCGGTGCGCGGGCCGATGCGATCGACACCGAGTACGGGCGGATCGGCGTCATGATCTGCTATGACAGCGAGTTCCCGGAGCTCGGGCGCCGGCTCGCCGACCAGGACGCCCGTATTATCTTTGTGCCCTACTGCACCGACACGCGGCACGGCCATTTTCGGGTGCGCTATTGCTGCCAGGCGCGCACGGTCGAAAACCAGTGCTACGTCGTGACATCGGGCCTTGTGGGCAATTTGCCGAACACGGACAATCTGGAGATGGCCTATGCGCAATCGGCGGTGCTGACGCCATCGGACCACGGCTTCGCGCGCGATGGCATCGCGGCGGAGGCCGAGCCGCAGGCAGAACAGATGATCATAGCCGATCTCGACATGGCGGCGCTCGATGCGGCACGTGCGAGCGGCTCGGTGCGCAATCTGGCAGACCGCCGCTTGGATCTCTACTCGGTTTCATGGCGTTGAGGCGCCGCGCCGCTCAGAAAACAGCGTGGTCGCCGCGATCAGCCGTCACCTCGCCCCTGACCAGACGGTCATAAAAACCGTACAGCGTCTCGGTTCCGAATGAGGGCGTCGCCTCGGCGTCGTAGCGCCCGGTGACGGGATCGAGGACGAGCATGGATTCGGTGGCATAGTAGCGGCCGATACGTGCCAGTTCCGCCTTGGCCGCCAGTTTGGATGAGAGGCGGCCCAGAATGCTTGTCGTCCAGATGATTGCATCGAGCAGCGCGACCGGTACGTGCCGGAACTTCGGCGGCCGGTCCAGGAGAGCGAACAGATAGTCGCCCTGCTGGCGCGGCGTGATGGCGTCGCCCGGACCGCCGATGGGCAATATGCGGTTGTGCCGTTCCGGGTCATCAATGCAACCGGCAATATAGCGGGCCAGATCGCCATCGGAAATCGGCTTGCAGGCGGTCAACCGACCATCACCAAAGACGAGGAAAGGTTTGCCCTGCCGCAGCCGCTCGACCTGACCCGACAGCGACTTGAAGAAGGCGGTGGGGCGGACGATCGACCAGGTCAGCCCCGAAGCGATCAGCGCATTCTCGAACGCCAGCTTGGCGTGCTGGAAGGCCAGTTTCGGCTTCTGCACGCAAATGGCCGACAAAAGGACGAAATGAGCTACGCCCGCCCGTTCGGCCAGTTGCAGCGCATTCAGGTTCGCATCGTGGTCGATGGCCCAGGCATCGCCGGGGGCGCCTGTTCGCGATGCGATGCAGGAAACGATGACATCGAAGCGCTCTCCGCAAAATCCGTCGCTGGCGAGCGAGTCCGGATCGGTCACGTCGCCATACCGGACGACGACGGCGTCGGGCATACCCGTTGCGGCGTCTGGCGATCGTCCTCCGGCATGGCGCGGCCTGACGAAGCAGACCACCTCATGACCGCAATCCACAAGCGCATGGGCCGTGGCGCGACCGACTGTTCCGGTGGCACCCAACAAGAGGATGCGACGGGGAGCGGGGCTCATGGGCACAGGAAGGCGCCGGGCGGCATTGGCGGGCTGGGATCAGGGAACATGCGTCCTTTTTATCGCGCAGCGGCCTGTCCCGGCAAGGACCGGACGGGTCCGTGATCCGATCCGGTTTGACCGAAGGCGCCGTCCGGCGGGCCGGGAGCATGCCGGACGGCGCAGGGGCTGGTCGATCGGGCCAATCAACGCCCCATCCCGGAGCGGGCTCGCAGACGCTCGAGCTCACGTGCGGCGTTGACATGGAGCGGCAGCCGGGCCGCCCATTCCACGTCGGCGCGGTTCACGCCCATGTCCCGGTAGACCCAGTCCTCCTTGCCGAGCAGCGCGCAATAGGCCTGGCGGTCGAGGCGCTGACGGCGGTGTTCGGCCGCCCGTTCGCGGCGGGTGACGAACCAGCCCAGGGCCTGTGCGGTCAGCCGGCGTCCAAGAGCGCCGGGCGTCACTGCGGTGGCGTGCCGGGCCAGTTCATTGTCGAAGACGGTCATTGGTCCACTCCTTCGGATCAGACATCCGGCTTGTCCGGAATGGGTGGACTGTGACGATTTCTTATGCTTCAATCAAACGAAACGATTTGACGCTATGATTCAGTTTTCTTGAACACAGGTTTTCCATGAACGTCTCCGAGACCAAACCCTTCGCGCCGCACGCGCCCGTCGACATCGATCTGCTGCGGACATTTCTGGCCATCGCCGAAACGCGCAGCTTCTCAAAAGCGGCCGAGCGGGTCTTTCGTACGCCATCGGCGGTTTCGATGCAGGTCAAGAAACTTGAAGACTTGCTGGGCGTCTCGGTGTTCACACGCGATTCGCGCTCGGTCGCGCTGACCGCAGAGGGCGAGATGCTTGTCGGCTATGCGCGCCGGATCCTGGCGCTGTCCAACGAGATGATGGCGCGTTTCGTCATGCCCGATGTCCAAGGAACGGTCCGGCTCGGTGCCGCCGACGATCATGGCGAACGGCTGCTGCCCCAGGTTCTGACGCGATTTGCCGAAACGCATCCCAATGTGGCGGTCGACGTGGTGATCGAGAATTCGGACCAACTCCTGCCGCGTTATGACCGCGGCGACCTCGATGTCGTCATCTTCACCGCCCGGCCGCAAAGCGCACTGCCCGCAGACGGGGTCGTGCTGATCGAAGAACAGCTTGTGTGGGCCGGTCTGAAGGGCGGCTGCGCGTGGGAGCGCGAGCCATTGCCTGTTTCGATGTGGGAAGAGGGCTGCTCGTGGCGCGCCAATGCGGTGGAGGCGCTCGGCGAGATGGGCCGCAACTTCCGCATCGCCTATATGAGCGCGCACACCGCTGGACAACGTGCCGCGTTGATGTCGGACCTCGCCATCGCACCGCTGCCGGCTTCCTGTGTCCGGCCGCCGCTGATTTGCCTTGGCAAGAAGCAGGGGCTTCCGCCGCTCGGCACCTACCAGAGCCGGATGCGCTTTCGACATGATGCCGGCGAATGCTCGCGCGCCGTCGCGGACCACGTTCTCGCCTGTTATGAGGCGCTCGAAAGCGGTGAGCTGGAGTGTTAAATCGCGAACACGATAAACCGGCAAATTTTATGATTTGTTAGCCGGCTTTTTTCTCGGCTGCCAGCGGCCCATTGCCTGGCTGACCTGCCAGCCAGGCATGCACGGCCGACACGACGACCGAACCTTCGCCGACGGACGACGCCACCCGCTTGACCGAGCCGGACCGGATGTCGCCGACCGCGAAAATGCCCGGTTCGCTGGTGGCAAAGGGCGATGAGGGATTGTCCGCATCGGCACCCGTGAGCACAAAGCCCTTTTCATCCGTCCTGACCAGGTCGCCGGCCCACGCGGCGTTCGGCTCCGCGCCGACCATCACGTAGAGCGCGCGGCAGGCAATGTCCTGTTTTTCTCCGGTCTGCATGTGGGTCAACGTAACCCCTGTCAGCCCGCCTTCGCCGCGCAACGCCGTCACTTCGCTTTGCGTGACCAGCGTGATGCGCGGATCGCGTTCGATGCGCGATGACAGATAATCGGACATGGTCTCGGAAAGCCCGTCGCGTCGCACGACGATATAAGTGTGCTCGGCATGGCGCGACAGGAACATGGCCGCCTGACCGGCCGAATTGCCGCCGCCGACGATCACCGCATTGGTTCCGTTGGCGTAACGCGCCTCCAGTTCGGTCGCCGCATAATAGATGCCGTTTCCCTCGTAGTCGATCAGGTTCGACAGGGGCAGCTTGCGATAGCGGGCGCCCGCCGCGATCACGACGGCGCGGGTATGCACCACATCGCCCGATTCCAGCGCGACTTCCAACACGTCGCCATCCTTGCGCAATCCGGCCGCCCGGTGCGGAACGGCGATGCGGGCCCCGAACTTGATCGCCTGGATTTCGCCCAGATAGGCCAGTTCGCTGCCGGAAATGCCCGTCGGAAAGCCAAGATAGTTTTCGATGCGCGAGGAGGTTCCGGCCTGCCCGCCAATTGCAGTGTCGTCGATCGCCAGCGTCTTGAGTCCTTCCGATGCACCGTAGACCGCCGCTGCAAGACCGCCCGGTCCGGCGCCGACGACGACCAGGTCGAACAGTTCGCCGACATCGGGCAGAAGCTCATATCCGAGCGCCTTGGCGAGCGTCAGCGGGCTGGGATCGTGCAGGACCGTGCCGCCGCGGACGATGGCGACGGTGCCGCGCGAGGGAAGGTCGTGCCGCCCGGCCGCAAAGGCATCGACCGCCGCGCGGTCGGCATGTTCGATGAAGCGGAACGGGATGCGGTTGCGGCTGGCATACTCCCGCAGGCCCAGGCAGGTCCGTTCGTTCTCGTCGCCAATGATCGTCAGCGCGCCGTCGGCCCATTCCACCAGCAGCTTGCGGCGCGCGGCGAAGGCCGACACCACGATGTCGCTGACCTCGGGTACCGTGGCGACCAGATGGCGCAGTTTTGCCGGATCCACTGTGAGAATGCGGCCCGCGCCTGCCATGACACCGGCAAAGAATGTGTGCTGGCCCATCAGCAGGCCCAGCTCGCCGGTGAAGTTGCCCGCCGTGATGGTGACCACGATGCTGTCGTCACGCCCGCGATCGACGATGTTCATGTCCGCGTCGATCAGATGAACCAACGGATAGTCGGGCCGGCCGACCTCCCAGACGACTTCGCCCGCAGCAACCGCTCGCTCGGTGCCATGCGCTTTGAGCACCTCCAGCGCATGGCCGGACAGTTCCGGCCATGCCTTACGCTCAAGGTCGCTGCGCGCGATCGATTTGCGGCCGTTTGCGGTCATGATCGGGTCCTCGGAAGCCGGCAGGCGGTCAGTGCGCTTCGTCCCAGTTGTGGGCGGCATTGGCGTCGACCTGCAACGGCACGCTCATCGCCACTGCCGGCATCGCCGCCTGCTCCATGACATCGCGGACGACATCAATCGTCGCTTCGACTTCGCCCTCGGGCACTTCGAAGATCAGTTCGTCATGGACCTGGAGCAGCATTTGCGCGGCGAGGTCTTCAGCCGACAAGGCATCTTCGATACGAACCATGGCCCGTCGTATGATGTCGGCGGCCGATCCCTGGATCGGCGCGTTGATCGCCGCGCGCTCGTTGAAGGCGCGCACCTGGGGGTTGGAGGACTTGATGTCCGGATAGTGCGCGCGGCGGCCGAAGACCGTTTCGACATAGCCGTGCTCGCGGGCGAACGCCTTGGTCGCGTCCATGTAATCCCGAATGCCGGGAAAGCGCTCGAAATAGGTCTTGATGTAGTCGCCGGCTTCGGAACGGGCGATGCCGAGCTGGTTGGCAAGGCCGAATGCCGAGATTCCGTAAATGATGCCGAAGTTGATCGCCTTGGCCCGCCGGCGCACCTCGGCGGGCATGCCCTCGACCGGCACGCCGAACATCTCCGATGCGGTCATGGCGTGAATGTCCATGCCGTCGGCGAAAGCCTGTTTGAGCTGGCCGATGTCGGCCATGTGCGCCAGAACGCGCAACTCGATCTGGCTGTAATCCGCCGAAACCAGCCGATGGCCCTTTTGCGCGACAAACGCAGTGCGGATGCGCCGGCCTTCCGCGGTCCGGATCGGAATGTTCTGCAGGTTCGGATCGGACGAGGACAGCCGGCCCGTCGATGTCGAGGCGAGGGCATAGGACGTGTGCACGCGGCCGGTCTGGGGATTGATGAAGCCGGGCAGGGCGTCGGTGTAGGTGGATTTGAGCTTGGTCAGCTGGCGCCAGTCGACGATCCGGCGCGGCAGTTCGTGGCCCTCGGCGGCCAAATCCTCAAGCACCTGGGCGGAGGTGGACCATTGGCCGGTCTTGGTCTTCGAACCGCCCGGCAGGTTCATCTTGCCGAACAGGATTTCGCCAAGCTGCTTGGGCGAACCGATATTGAAGCTCTCGCCGGCCAGATCGAAAATCTCGGCTTCGATGCCCGCGGCCTTCTGCGCGAATTCGCCCGACAGCCGGCTCAGTATCTGCCGGTCGACGGAAATGCCGCGGCGCTCCATACGCGCCAGAACGGCGATCAACGGCCGTTCGAGCCGCTCGTAGACGGACACCAGTCCTTCGGCGACCAGACGCGGTTTCAGCAGACGCCAGAGCCGCAGCGTGATGTCGGCATCCTCGGCCGCATAGCGCGTTGCCGCGTCGAGCGCGACCCGGTCAAAGGTCAGCGCCTTCTTGCCCGTTCCGGCGACATCCTTGTAGGCGATCGGCGTGTGGCCGAGCCAGCGTTCGGCTAGCGCATCCATCCCGTGATGACTGTTGTTGCCGCCGTCGAGCGCATAGGAGATCAGCATCGTGTCGTCGAAGGCCGCGATAGAAACGTCGTGACGGGCCATGACCTGAAGGTCATATTTGATGTTCTGCCCGACGATCAGGATCGACGGGTCCTCCAGCAAAGCCTTTAGTCGGCTCAGCGCTTCATCAAGACCTATCTGGCCGTCCACAAGGCCGCCTTCGCCGAGGAGATCGTCCTCGCCCTGACGATGGGCAAGCGGCACGTAGGCGGCCTCGCCCTCGGCATGGCTGAGCGAAAACCCGACCAGTGTCGCCTGCATGGCATCGAGCGAATCGGTCTCGGTGTCGAAGGCGACCACGCCGGCCGCCCTGGCGTTGTCGATCCATTCGTCGAGCGTTTGAGGATCGCGGATGCAGACATAGGTATCGGCATCGAAAGCGCCCGATCGGGCTGCCGTGGCACGCGCTTCGGCCAGCGCGCGCGGCGTGTCGACGCCGTCTTCGACCACGCCGGCAACGGCGTCAGCGCCGTCGGCGGTTCCGGCGTCCAGATCCGGACCACGCGCTTGCGCGCCCGCCTCGACCGCGACCTGGGCCGGATCGATCTCGCCGATCTCGGTTCCGGTCGCCTCGGCGACCCGGCGGGTCAGGCTGGAGAACTCCATCGCTTTCAAAAAGGCGACCAGCTTGGGGCCGTCCTGCGCTTCGAGCGCCAGAGCGTCCAGCGGAATATCGACGGGCGTGTCGGCCTTCAAAGTGACCAGTTGACGCGACAGGCGGGCCTGATCGGCAAATTCGATGAGGTTTTCGCGGCGCTTGTTCTGCTTGATCTCGGAGGCGCGCTCCAGAAGCGTGTCCAGATCGCCATACTCGTCGAGCAGCTGCGCCGCCGTCTTCGGGCCGATGCCGGGTACGCCCGGAATGTTGTCGGTGGAATCGCCCGCGAGCGCCTGAAGGTCGATCATCTTTTCGGGGCCGACGCCGAACTTCTCAAGGACCTCTTCGCGGCCGATCTGCCGGTCCTTCATCGTGTCATACATGGAGACGTGATCGGTGACGAGCTGCATCAGATCCTTGTCGGAGGAAATGATCGTCGCTTCGCCGCCGGCCTCCTCGGCCATCCGGCAATAGGCGGCAATGATGTCGTCAGCCTCGTAGCCTTCCATTTCGATGCAGGGCAGGTTGAATGCCTTCGTCGCTTCGCGGATCAGGCCGAATTGCGGCACCAGATCCTCGGGCGGTTCGGACCGGTTCGCCTTGTAGTCGGGATAAAGCTCATTGCGGAACGTCTTGGACGAATAGTCGAAGATGACCGCGAAATGGGTCGGCGTGACGCCGACATCGGTGTCGCGCGCATCCTGCAGCAGCTTCCACAGCATGTTGCAGAAGCCGGAGACGGCACCCACGGGCAGCCCGTCGGATTTGCGCGTCAGCGGCGGGAGGGCATGGAACGCGCGGAAGATGTAGGCCGAGCCGTCGACCAGAAACAGGTGATCGCCTTTTTTCATGGGGCAAGGCTTAGCGCGGCGTATGGCGGGCGGCAATGCGAAAGCGATGTCCTCCGTTTGGCTGGTGCCAAAGCGCGCGCATTCATGGTTTCTTCATCTTGGTTGACGCATTCTTTACGCGTCGGCGGCTTTATGCGGACGACCGAACCGGCTAGGCTCGCATAGACGGGGCGCAGATGATCGGGAGACGAAACGTGGTCCAATCGACTTTGGGGCGGATGCTGCTGGCATCGGCTGTCATCTTCACGGGATGGGCGGTAGCGCCAGGCGTGGCCGGCGCATCGGAAGTGCAGTTGCACGAATTGCTGTTCAACCGGGCCAAACGGCAGCAACGGCAGCGGGCAACACGCCCCCAGGGTCGCCAGCAGGCGGCGCCGCAGCGCCCGACCCAAAGCCGCGCCGCAGCGCGCCCGGTCCAGCGCATTTCAGGGCCGCGATACTACACCTACGCCGCGCCGGCGATCACCACGGTGACGCTGCTTTCACTGCTCCCGGACGTGGCGACCACCGGCGCCATCGACGATACGGACAGTTCTCTGCCGCCGCTGCCGGTTCTGGAGGAAGACCGGTTCGTCCAGGCGCTCGATTTCGCGCCCGATCAAAACATGGCCATCGAGCCGGCAATTGCAGACGCCATGCGCCGTCACTACGCGGAAAACCCAGCCTTTGTCTGGGTCAGCGGAATGAACCTCAACGCCAACGGCCAGACCGTTGCCGCCCTGGTCAACGATGCGGCCGCCCATGGCCTCGATGCCGCGCACTATGCGGTCGATCTGCCGTCTGCGGGTTGGTCGCCGGACGACCCCGCGTCGCGCTACCGCGATCTGATCGCCTTCGAGCTTCAACTGACCGCTCGCGCGCTGCGCTATGCCATGGACATGAAGGACGGCGCCGTCGATCCCAACAAGCTGTCCGGATATCACGACTTTTCTAAGGACCGGCTGACGGCGGATGCGGCATTGGACGGGCTGATGGCGGCCGGCGATCCGGCCGGATGGCTCGAAGGCCTGGCGCCGCGCCAGTCCGACTATCGGCGCCTCAAGGACGAACTGGCTGCCCTGCGCACCAGCACCGAAGACGCGATCGTCATTCCCGAAGGCACATTCCTGCGCCCCGGCACGGTGTCGGAGGCGTTGCCGATGGTGATGGCAGCGGCTGGCGAGAAGATGTCGGATGAGACCCGGGCCAAGCATGCCGCGATCATCGATGCCTATTCCGGCACGACGCTCTATGACGGCGCGCTGGTCGCGCTGATGCGCGATGTGCAGCGCGATCTCGGCCTGGTGGCAGACGGTATCGTCGGGCCGAGAACAGTTGCCGAGCTCGATGGCGAAAGCCTTGCGACCAAGATCAACCGGGTCGAGCTGGCGCTCGAACGGCTGCGGTGGCATCCGGAAGCCTATGGCAGCCGGCAGGTGGTCATCAACCAGCCCGAATACCGCGTCCGCTACATGGAAAACGGCGAAACCAAGCTGGCCATGCGGACGATCGTCGGCAAGCGCTCAAACCAGACCTACTTCTTCCACGACGAGATCGAGCATGTGGTCTACGATCCCTATTGGGGCGTGCCACAATCGATCATCGTCAACGAAATGCTGCCAAAGCTGCGGCGCGACCCGTCCTATCTGGACCGCAACGGTTATGTGGTCACAGGCGCTTCGGGCCGGCAGATCGCGTCGTCCTCGATCAACTGGTATCAGTTCTCCGGCAGCGTTCCCTACAATGTCCGGCAGAAGCCCGGGCCGCGCAACGCGCTTGGCGAACTGAAAATCATGTTCCCCAACAGCCACGCGATCTACATGCACGACACGCCCGCCAAGAACCTTTTTGCGCGCGACAACCGCGCGTTCAGCCATGGCTGCGTGCGGCTCGAAGACCCGCGCGCCATGGCCGCGGCGGTGCTGGGCAAGAGCACCGAGCATGTGGCAGCGCAGCTTGGCGGCTATGAGCAGGTGGAGAAACTGGCGGAGACCGTACCGGTCTATGTGGGCTATTTCACCGCCTGGCCGGACGATGACGGCGTTGTCGACTATCATGCCGACGTCTATGACCGCGACACCCATCTGCGCCGCGCGCTCGACACGGTGGGCAAGGCCCGCACCGGTTGACCGGACGACGGATCACCCCGTCCGGCTGATGCAGACAGGCACGATGCCTGAGCGCACCATGCCCAGGCGGCGGGCCGCTTCCTTGGAGACATCGACGATGCGACCGTGTACGAACGGTCCGCGATCGTTGACCCGCACCGTCACCGAGCGGCCGTTGGCACGGTTGGTCACCTCGATGCGGGTGCCGAAGGGCAGCGACGGATGCGCCGCCGTCATCTTGGACGGGTCCATCATCTCGCCCGAGGCGGTGCGAGAGGTCAGCGCGTACCAGGACGCCTTTCCGCATTGCTGGGCGGCCTCCGCCGGCACCGTTGCAAAAAGGGCGCCAAAGACCATCGCGGCGCAGGCTGCGCCGGTTGCCACTGTCCTGATCGACATCAATCGTCCTTCCGTCACGATGGACGCGCCCGATGGCAGCGATCAGGTGGACGGCGCCTGCCAGTCGTCGCCGGCCCACATCCGGTCGAATGCCGACCGGTAATCGGGATGGGCGAAGACAAACCCCAGCGCCTTGATCGCCGCGTTGGAAACGCGCTTGTTCTCGCCGTAAAAGGACCGGGCCATGGGCGACAATGTGGCGGATTCGAAGTCGATTTCGGGTGGCGGATCAACTTTCATGACCGAGGCGGCATAGGCGACAACGTCCTGCGGCGGCGCCGGCAGGTCGTCGGTGACGTTGAGGATGCCGTCATGTCGGCGCGCGGCGAGGAAGGCCAGCGCGCCGGCGATGTCGTCGACGTGGACGCGGTTGAAGACCTGACCGGACTTGACCAGACGTCGCGCCCGACCCGCCGCCAGATTGACGAAGGCGTTGCGACCCGGCCCGTAGATTCCCGACAGGCGCAGGATGGACAGCGGCACATTGCGTTCCTTGGCGAAAGCATGCCAGGCCCGTTCGGCGGCGAGCCGCTGGATCGAGCGTTCGGAAACGGGGCGCGGTTCGGTGGCTTCGTCCACCCAGCCGCCGTCATGATCGCCGTAAACGCCGACCGTCGACAGATAGGCTATCCACTCAAGATTCGGCGCGGCAGCGATGGCTTCACGCGCGGCGTGAAGCACCGGATCACCATCGGCATCCGGAGCGATCGAGACGACGATGTCGGTGGCTCGTGCGATCGCATCGGTCAGATCCGTTCGCAAGGCCTGGCCGGCGAAGATCACCGGCGTGATGCCCAGTTGCCGCAAGCTGTCGGCTTTGGCAGCATCGCGCGTCGTGCCGAAAACGGTTTCGCCGGCGGCGGCGAGCCGACGGCCGTAAGCGCGGCCCGAAAATCCGGCGCCGAAAACCAGCGTTATCCGTTCAGTCAACGGCAGCCTCCTCTGTGCTGTTCCATTCCGAAACGACATCGGGGTCCTTTTCCGCTAG
This sequence comes from Hyphobacterium sp., assembly GCF_965228115.1. Taxonomy (GTDB): domain Bacteria; phylum Pseudomonadota; class Alphaproteobacteria; order Caulobacterales; family Maricaulaceae; genus Hyphobacterium. The sequence continues at coordinate 13,129 of NZ_CBDDHC010000006.1, forward strand.
CAGCCGTGCATCCCTTTCGGCGGTAAACGGCTCTGGCGCCATCTGCGCCAATGCCCAGACAGCCGCGCCGCGTACCAGTGGCTCGTCATCGTCAAGCAGCGCGACGACATGGGGCACCAGCGCCCGCTCGCCGCTGTTGCCGGCGGCGATCAGACAGTTGCGCACGAAACGGGCGCGGCCGATCCGCTTGACCGGGGAACCGGCAAAGCGCGCACGAAACGCCGCATCGTCCAGGATCAGCAGTTCATCCAGCGGCGGCGTGCGCATGTCGTCACGAGATTGGAGCTTCGCCTCGCGCGCGGCGCCGGCGAACTTGTTCCACGGGCAGACCGCTAGGCAATCGTCGCAGCCATAGATGCGGTTGCCGATGGCCTTGCGGAACGGGTGCGGCACCGGTCCCTTGTGCTCGATCGTCAGATAGGAAATGCAGCGTCGCGCATCGAGCTGGTAGGGCGCTGGAAACGCGTCGGTCGGGCAGATGTCGAGGCACGCCCGGCATGAGCCGCAATGATCGGTCTCGGCTTCGTCCGCCGGCAGTGCCATGTCGGTGAAGATCGCGCCCAGAAAGAACCATGATCCGAGATTGCGGCTGACGAGATTGGTGTGCTTGCCCTGCCAGCCGAGCCCGGCCCGTTCGGCCAGCGGCTTTTCCATCACGGGCGCCGTGTCGACGAAGACCTTGACGTCGGCTCCGGTGCGCGCGGCGAACCGGCCGGCCGCCTGCTTCAGCTTGCCCTTGATGACATCGTGATAATCGCGGTTGTGGGCGTAGCAGGAAATGGTCGCGCGATCGGTCCGCTCGAGCGCAGCGAGCGGATCGTAGGCATCGCCCGGGCCGTAGCTCATCGCCGCCATGACGATCGAGCGAGCATCGGGCCAGAGCGTCGTCGGGTCGGCGCGGCGGTCGCGCGTCTCGGCCATCCAGCCCATCGTGCCGTGCCAGCCCGCATCCAGAAACCGGTCGAGGCCCTTGGCGGCGCGGTCGATCCGGCCGGCCGGCGCGACCCCGACAGCATCAAAACCACATGCCTCAAGATCGCGCACGATGAATGCGCGCGCCTTTTTCGGATCGGTCAGGCGGTGGGACAAGGCCGTCGGCATGGCGGCACGCTATCCGGCCCGGTCTCAGAAATCGAGATCGGCGTAGTGCGACACCGGCGTCAGGCCGCGCACCCGGTCAGCCAGAAGCGGACGGAAGGAGGGCCGCGATTTCATCCGCGTGTACCAGTCGCGCGCCTGCGGCACCCCGGACCAGTCGATCTCGCCCATATAGTCGAGGATGGAAACGGCGGCGCCGGCGGCGATGTCGGCGGCGGAAATCGATGGCGCGCCAAGCCAGTCGCGGGTGCCGGCGAGCCAGTTCAGATAGCGCAGATGCTGCCGGATGTTGGCGCGGGCCGCGCGCATGGCTCCGCTGTCCGGCGCGCCGCCCCCCAGTTCGGCCGGCATTGCCAGCTTGTCGATTCGCTCGCGCACCAGCGCGCGGGTGACATCGGCTTCGAGCTTGACGATGAACCAGTCCACCAGGCGCCGCACCTCGGCGCGTTCAAGCGGATAGTCGGGCATCAGGCGGCGTTCGCGCGCCATGACGCCACGTGTTTCATCGAGGTACTCGGCAATTGGGTGGGCGCCGCTGAGCGGGACACCCGCCTCGGCGACGAGGACGGGAATGGTCCCGGCCGGGTTCATCGCCAGAAACTCCTGCCGGCGTTCCCATGGACGTTCTTCGTGCAACTGCGCCTCGACGCCATATTCAGCCAGCAACAGGCGGACGAACCGGCAGGGCGCCGACATGGGCATATGATGGAGAATCATCTCGGTCTCGCGCGCGGTGCAAAGCGGAAGGGCCAAGTGATACGCACCGAACCATGGCGGTGCAATGGCGGTTCAGCCGGCGAATGCCTCAATCTCCGCAAGCGTCGGCAGGTCGGCCCCGCGCCGGGTGCAGGTCAGCGCCGAGGCCCTGACGGCGAAGCCGGCCACTTCGGCGATATCGGCATTGCGCGCCTTGCCGGCTCCCACGAGATCGTTCGCCTTCAGGGAATGCAGGCACGCCGCCATGAAGGTGTCGCCGGCGCCGACAGTGTCGACGACATCGACGGCAATGCCCGGCACGTGCGTCAGCCGTCCGTCGGCCGATCCCGCAATCGCGCCATTGGGCCCGCGTGTGACGAAGGCGAGATCCGCGCCGGCAACCAGTGCCTGTTCGATGAACCATTCAAGCGGCTTGCCGGGCCATAAAAGCCCGACATCCTCGTCGCTTGCCTTGACCAGGCCGGCGAGCGGCAGCATTTCGCCGATTCGCTGCCGCCACAGGTCAAGGTCGGCGACAACCATGGTGCGGACGTTGGGGTCGAACGAGATGAAGCGGGCATCCGCCTCGCGCCGGGCCAGCGTGCGCAGCGTGTTTCCGGTCGGCTCGAACACGGTCGCGAACGACCCAAGGTGGATCACATCGACATCGTCGCCGAGCCGTTCGGGGATGTCCGAGGGTTCCATGGAGCAGTCGGCGGTGCCGTTGCAGTAGATGGAATAGCGCGGATGGCCGTCGAGGCCGGTTTCAACGAGCGCCACCGTCGTCAGATTGTCGGTTTCGACGCAGTAGCGGTCCAAAACGCCATTGTCGGCCATGAAGGCACGCAGGCGACGACCGAGCAGGTCCGTGGAAATCCGTGTGAACAGGCCCGCCGCTGTGCCCATCCGCGACAGGCCAAGCGCGACATTGAGCGGCGAGCCGCCGACGACGCCATCAATCGAAACGCCGTGGCCGCCCGATGCGTCGGACGGCCTTGCGAACATGTCGAACAGGGCTTCCCCGCAGGTCAGGATCATGATGGCGCGTCCCCCAGATGCACGATCTCGCCGTTCCGGATCGACCGTTCGGCGGCTTCGCCCATCTCCACCGCGCGCGCCCCGTCCGTCAAGCTCACATCGGGCTTGCCGCCCTCGCGAACGATGCGGGCAAACTCGCGATGCTGGTAGAAGGTACCGCCATGATGGTCGCCGGCGGCGAGCACCTGATCGTCCACATGGATTTCCTCGCGCAACGGCGCCTTGTCCGCGCGTGGGGAAATCACGATTTCCGAGGCGCGTTCGCCGCCGCCCGGCCAGAAACGCGACGGGCCAGGCACCATCGCCTCGATCTTGCCCGCCGAACCGGTCACCGAAACGTGCTCCTGCCACCAGGAGCCTTCGGCGAACATGCACAGATCAAGGGATGCGCGCATGCCATTGTCGAAATCGACGATGACGAAGGCGTTGTCGAGCACGTCGGGGACGCCCTCGTCATGAACCTCGTCGCGATGGTTGAGATCGTGGCCGCCCGAACCGAAGATGCGCACCGGCTCGGCCTGCGTGATCAGCCGCATCAGATCGAAGAAGTGGCAGCATTTTTCGACCATCGTGCCGCCGGACCGGTGGGAAAAGCGGTTCCAGTTTCCCGGCTTGACCAGAAACGGATAGCGGTGCTCGACGATCGAGATCATCTTGAGATCGCCTGCGGTGCCGTTGCGCGTTTCCTCGATCAGCCGGGCGACGGGCGGCATGTACCGGTATTCCATCGCCACCCACACCGGCGCGTGCCGGTTGTGGGCGCGGCGCGCCAGATCGCGCGCCCTTTCGGCCGATGTGGCCGAAGGCTTTTCGAGCAGGATGGGCAGGCCGGTCGCCAGGGCATCCAGCATGATGTCGTAATGGGTGTCGTTGGGACTGACGACGATCAGCGCGTCGATGGTTTCGGATGATAGCAGTGTTGCGTGATCGGCGTATGCGGCCACACCGGTCATGCCGGCGGTCTGCGCGGCGGCGAGACCGGCCTGGCGCATCTCGTCACGCGTGTCGGCGATGGCGGCGACGGTCGCGCCCTCCAGAAGCGCTATGTTGCGGATGTGCTCCTGGCCCATCATGCCGGTGCCGATGACGCCGTAGCGCAGGGTCATGCGTTTCGTCCCAACTGGCCCGCGTCATTGCTCGCACGACGCCGCTTGTCCCAAGTGAAAGGCGAAATCCGCCCTAGCGCGCGCTTCGGCGAGCAGCAAGACAATTGTGGTTGAATGATGGAGGAATTTGCACCGGCCAACGGGAAGCCGGGGGCGCTTGCAGCGGCCAGTTCACCATGCCAATACCGATTTCAACGGTCGGGGAGGACAATGTGACACAACAAGACGGCAATGTGGCGATGATCACCGGCGCCGCACGGGGTATCGGACTGGCGACCGCCAAGCGGTTTCTGGCCGAGGGCTGGCATGTGGTCATGATCGACCGGTTGGGCGACCTGCTGCAGAAAGAGGCGCGGGCACTCGGCAGCAACCGCGCCCATCCGATCGTGTGCGACGTGTCGGTGCCCGATCAGGTTTCATCCGCGGTGACAGAGACGCTTGAGACGCTTGGGCGGATCGACGCGCTGGTGAACAATGCCGGCATTGCCGAGTTCGCGCCGCTGCTCGAGACGAGCTTTGAGACATGGACGGAGGTGATGGCGACCAATCTGAACGGCCCGTTCCTGATGACACAGGCGGTCGCTCCCCACATGGTGGCCGCCGGGCGCGGCGGCGCGGTGGTCAACGTCACCTCGATCTCGGGCATTCGCGCATCTACCATGCGCGTTGCCTATGGCACGTCCAAGGCCGGGCTGGCCCACCTGACCAAGCAATATGCGGCCGAACTGGGCGATTACGGTATTCGGGTCAATGGCGTGGCGCCGGGACCGGTGGAAACCGCCATGGCCGCCAAGGTGCACACGCCGGAAATCCGGCAGTCCTATTACGACCACATGCCGCTGCCGCGCCACGCCGCCGAGAGTGAGATCGCCAGCGTGATCTGGTTTCTCTGTTCACCCGATTCGGCGTTCGTCACCGGCCAGATCATCGCCGCGGACGGCGGCTTTGCGGCCACGGGCGTCGGCCTGCCGGATCTGCCGGCGCGGGGATGACGGCGATCAAGTCCTAAAGAGACGCGTGATGCCGCCGACGGCACGCATTGCCCGTGTACGGATCGCATCATCGGGCAGCGGCCCGATCGCGCCCGTTGCGCGGCGGATCTGCAGGTCGCCGATGAGCAAGGCGACATAGGTCTCGGCCACCTCGCCGGCATCGTCGAAAGCCAGAAGTCCCCTGTCGCGCGCCCGACCAAGCAGTTCCGCGATCAATGGCACGACCGCCTCGCGCCCCGATTCGGCCAGCGCCGGGCCCAGCGTCGCGGTGTCATGGACATCGCCGACCGCAGCGCGGTTGAGGGCGATGGCGCGCTCGCCGGTGACCAGATCAAGAAGCAGCGGGCCGACGGTCGCCAGTGTCTCCAGCGGGTCTGCATCGGCGCCGTCGAGGCGGGTGCGCAGCAATTCGGCCACGTCCCGCGCATTGGCCTTGACCAAAGCGGCGAACAGGCCCTGCTTGTTGCCGTACCACTTGTAGAGCGTCTCGTTGGACGCACCGGCCCGACGCGCGACCTCCAGCATGGACGTGGCCTTGTAGCCCTTCTCGATCAGCAGCGCGAAGGCGGCATCCTCGATCGCCGTGCGGCGCCGGTCTGCATAATCGCCCATGGCGGTCTGTCCCTTACCAAAGTTTCATTTGCAAAATTCCGTAAACCTTTTTACGGATCATTGCAAACGTACAACACTTTACACTGATGGAGCAATGCTGTCATGATCGAACTCACCCGCACCGCGCCAATGGCGCCGATCCTCATGCTCGGCCTGATGGCCGGCTTCTTCTACGCCTTCTCGGTCTGCGTGATGACCGGCCTCGACGCCATCTCGCCCGACAAGGCAATTGCCGCCATGCAGGCGATCAATGCGTCGGTCAGAAATCCGGTCTTCTTCGTCACCTTCTTCCTGACCCCGGTCTTCGCCGTTGGCGCTTCGGTACTGGCATTTGCGATCGGAGACACCCGTTCCGGCCTCTTCATGGCCGCAGCCGCCGGCATCTATGTCCTGGCCGCCGTCGTGCCGACCGCGCTGGTCAATGTGCCGATGAACGAGGCACTGGCCGCGATCGATCCTGCCGGTGTCGATGCCGCTGCCCTCTGGTCGAACTATTCGGCGCGCTGGACCTTCTGGAACACGGTTCGGACGCTGACCACGACCGCCGCGCTGGCGGTCGCCATCTTCCCCCTCATCGAAAGCCGCTAGGCGGCACCCGACAGGAGACTTCCCATGAAAACACGTAATCTGATCTTGTCGGCGACAGTCGCCGCAATCGTCGTGGCCACAGGCACCATCGCCTACCATGCGCACGCCACCCGCGCGGCGATCACCGGGTTCGAGCAGACCGTCATCGACCGTGCCACCGCAAGTCCCGCGCCCTGGACCGATACGTTGCCCGACACGCTTCCAGAGCCGGTTGCCCGCTATTTCGCCTATGTCTTTCCCGACGGCCCGCCCGACCATGCCTATGTGGAAATCGAGGCAGCGGGCCAGTTCCGCCGGCCCTTGACCGAGACGTTCCAACCGACGACGGCGCGGCAGGTGATTTCGCTGCGGGCGCCGGACCTGGTGTTCTCGGCGGACACGCCGCTCTGGGGCCCGGTCTGGGCGATTGCCTACGATGCCTACATTGACGGTCAGATGGAAATGGCGGCCAAGCTGCTGTCGACGGTCACCGTCATGTACGAAACATCGACGCCGGCGCTGAACCGGACGTCGCTGCGCCGCTGGCTTCTTGAAAGCCCGGCCTATCCGATGGCGCTTCTGCCCGGCGGGCCGGTGACCTGGGAACCGGTCGACGACAACCGGGCGCGGGCGGTCGTGCGCGCCTTCGGCGAGGAGGCGTCGCTGGTCGCGACCTTCGATGCGGACGGCGCGCTGACGCGGTTCGATGCAGAGACCGACGGCGACCTGACGACGCCCTATCACGGCTCGGGCGAGCACACCGCGCGGAGTGACTACCAAATGATCGACGGCGTGCGTGTTCCTCTCGCCTTCACCATTGCCCGTGCCGCGGGCGGCGAGATCATCCCGTTCTGGGAGGGCCGGATCACGGCCATCCGGTTCGGCGGCACCTGACCTGCGCGCAAAGCCAATGCCATTTTTCTGGGGAGGCCGGCGCCAGCCGCTGGCCTTCGCGGCCGACCGCCGACACACTTGTCGGCGGTTAACGGATGTTTCCCGCCATGCCCAGCATTCGCATTGTCGCCCTTGTCACCAGCCTGTCACTGATCATCGGCATCGGCACCGTGTTCTTCCGCCTTGTCGAGGGCTGGACCTGGGTGGACAGCTATTTCTTCGCAGTCGTCACGCTGTCGACCGTCGGCTACGGCAATCTGGTTCCCGCGACCGCCCTGGGCAAGGTCGGCACAACGGTGTTCATCTTCGTCGGGCTCGGCATCTTCGCCGCCGCCATCCAGCAGATCGCGGCAGCGACGCTGCAACGCCGGCGAATCAATCCGCGCGACGGCAAGAATCGAACCAATTGAAGCCGGCTTGCCGGCTCAAGCCGCCTTCAGTTCCAGACGCCGGGCATGCAGGATCGGCTCGGTATAGCCGGAGGGCTGCTCGCGGCCCTTGAGCACCAGATCGAGCGCCGCCTGGAATGCGATCGAGCCGTCGAAATCGGGCGCCATGGGCCGGTAGGCCGGGTCGCCGGCATTCTGGCCATCGACCACCTCGGCCATCTTCTTCATCGTGTCGACGACCTGCTCCTTCGTGACGATGCCATGATAGAGCCAGTTGGCGATGTGCTGCGACGAGATGCGCAGCGTTGCGCGGTCCTCCATCAGGCCGACATCGTTGATGTCCGGCACCTTGGAGCAGCCGACGCCCTGGTCGATCCAGCGGACGACATAGCCCAGAATCCCCTGCGCATTGTTCTCCACCTCGCGGAGCTTCTGCCGGTCACTCCATTTGCGGTAGGTCGCGAGCGGAATGTCGAGCACCGCATCGACATAGGCGCGGCGCCCGGCCGCCTTGAGCTGCGCTTGCACCGCGAAGACATCGACCTGGTGATAGTGCAAGGCGTGCAGCGTCGCGGCGGTCGGGCTGGGCACCCAGGCGCAATTGGCGCCGGCCTTGGGATGCTCGATCTTCTGTTCGAGCATGGCGTGCATCCGGTCCGGCATGGCCCACATGCCCTTGCCGATCTGCGCCTTGCCCGAAAGGCCGCATTTCAGACCGATATCGACATTCTGGTTCTCGTAGGCGGTGATCCAGGACTTGCGCTTGATGAAGTCCTTGCGGCTGAACGGACCGGCTTCCATCGATGTATGGATCTCGTCGCCGGTGCGGTCCAGAAAGCCCGTATTGATGAAGGCGACGCGATGACTTGCGGCGCGGATGCACTCCTTGAGATTGACGCTGGTGCGCCGCTCCTCGTCCATCACGCCGAGCTTGACGGTGTGGCGCGGCAGGCCAAGCGCATCCTCGACCCGATCGAACATCTCGCCGGCGAACGCCACCTCGTCCGGTCCGTGCATCTTCGGCTTAACCACATAGACCGAACCATGCAGCGAGTTGCGGTCGCCGCCATCCTTCTTCAGGTCATGCATCGCGATGAGCGTGGTGATCATCGCATCCATAAGACCCTCGAAGACCTCATTGCCATCAGCATCGAGGATCGCCGGATTGGTCATCAGATGGCCGACATTGCGGACCCAGAGCAGTGCCCGGCCCTTGACGATCACTTCACCACCGTCCGGGCCGGTGTAACGACGATCGGCCTCGAGCTTGCGATCGACCGGCCGGCCGGCCTTTTCGAAGCTGGTCTTGAGGTCGCCTTTCATCAGTCCGAGCCAGTTGGCATAGGCCAGAACCTTGTCTTCGGCATCGACGCAAGCGACCGAATCCTCGCAATCCATGATCGCCGACACCGCGCTCTCCAGCATGACATCGGCGAGGCCGGCCTGATCGCGGCTGCCGATCGGGTGGGCACGGTCAAACACCAGTTCCACGTGCAGCCCGTTATTGACCAGAAGCACGGCATCGGGCGCTTTCGGATTGCCCCTGTAGCCGGCAAACTTTTGCGGCTCGAGCAGCGGCAGATCGTCGATGAGAAGCGCGCCGTCCTTGACGTGGTAGCGGCGCGCATCGGCGTGGCTGGTGCCCTCGATCGGGAAAGCCTGGTCGAGAAAGACACGAGCGCGGGCGACGACGCGTGCTCCGCGTCCGCGGTCGTAACCGCCGGGCCTGGGCGGCGTGCCCATCGCATCGGTGCCGTAAAAGCCGTCATAGAGACTTCCCCAACGTGCATTGGCGGCGTTGAGCGCATAGCGGGCATTGGTGATCGGCACGACGAGCTGCGGGCCGGGCACACTGGCGATCTCCGGATCGACATTGGCGGTCTCGATCTCGAAATCGGGTCCCTCCGGCAACAGATAGCCGATCTCCTCGAGAAAGCCGCGATAGGCGTCATGGTCATGCGGCTGGTTGCGGCGCTTTGCATGCCATGCATCGATCTGCGATTGCAGTTTCTCGCGTGTTTCCAGAAGTGCGCGGTTCTTCGGGGTCAGATCGGAAACCATCGCCGCGAAGGCGGCAAAGAACGCGTCCGCGTCGATACCGGTTCCCGGCATTGCCTCGTCGACGAGGAAGTCGTGCAGGGCCTTGTCGATCTGCAATCCATTGCGGTCGATGCGGTCGGCCATGAAGGTCTCCAAGAGCTGGTTTGGCTGCAGTGCAGCAAAAAGCGGTTGCGCGCGGTTATCGCGGCCGGCCATTCGGTGTCAATCCAGCCGATAGTGCGACCCGGCTCCACGGCGCCGCGTCAGACCGCCGCCGGCCTTCCCGTTGCCGTGGCGGTCACCGTCGCGGAAACGAACTGGCGACGATCATCGAGTGTCACCGCCTCGACGTCGCTGCGCACATCGATCTCCGGTTCGCCGGCGCCCGCCGCCGCGGCCTTGGCCGCCGCCGCGACGCGGCAGGCAGCTGCGGCTGCTTCGAGCGCTGCTTTCTCCGAACGAAGGACCTGACGCGGCGGTTCTATTGCGGCACCGGAGACGACGAAACCGCCGCTTTCATCATCCGGGACGATCTCGGCCATCGCCGAAACGCGAATTTGACCGGCCACCGCGCCGATCGCATTGGCGACATCTGCATGGTCGGGCACGACCGCTTCGATCGCCAGGAGCCCGCCGACGCCGGGATAGACCGATGCCGCGCCGGCGCCTAGCCCGATCACCGGGCGGTCAAGCAGAAGTGCGGCACGCACATAGTGTCCCGATCGGTCGAGGGCACGCTGGACGAGCGGCGAGGCAAGAAGACGCCGATCGCTCAGCCCATCGGCGGCCAGACCGGTTTGCAGCACCCGTTCGGCAGAAAGGCGGACGAGACGCTCGGCGACGGTTCGGGCCAGGGCTTCGGGCGAGGCCGCGATCGGCCTGCCACGCCCATCCTTGCGGCGGGCGAAAAGCGCGGCGCCCAGGTGAGCCGCGTCTGTGTTCCAATGGTCGAACCGGCCCTCCACATGCCCGGCATCGGTGGGCGTAAAGCCGGCCACCAGAACCAGCCCACGCGCGGCGAGCCCGTCGAGCGTTGCCACCTCGGATGTGGATCTCAACAACCGGTCAAGCGGCACGGGCTCGTCGCCGATCCGTGCGAACAGATCGGCCTGCGACCGGGTGAGACCGCCATACTGGTCCTGCGGCAGACCGGCCTGGACGGCGAACCGACCATCGAGCCGGCCTGCGAACGGGGAATCGAGCTGTCGTTTCAGATGCGGAACAATTTGTCCGGGATAGAGCGTTTCGAGCAACGACACTGGAACAAGCCGTCGCGGACCCAGGCACAGTTCGGGTTCGAGCGCGCCGTCTTCGAGATGGATTTCACTGTCACCGCCCAGACCATAGGTGTGAACGTCGATGGCTTCGACCATGGTGCGGTGACCGCCCACTTCGGCGCCGGCGGGGTCGAGCATCGGCCGTCCGGCATCCAGAATCGCGACGTCCGTCGTAGTACCGCCAATGTCGGCGACATAGCCATCATCACGGCCGGTGAGAAAATGCGCGCCGACGACGCTCGCGGCCGGCCCCGACAGGATCGTCTCAATCGGCCGAAGCGTGGCGAACTCTGCCGAGACGAGCGAACCGTCGCCGCGCACGACCATCAGCGGCGCGGTGATGCTGCGTTCCGCCAAAAAGCCGCGCGTGGCCGCGATCAGCCGGGCGATCAGGCCGATCAGACGGGCGTTCAGGACCGTGGTCAAGGCGCGGCGCGGGCCGTCCAGTTTCGATGACAGCTCGTGGCTGCAGGTGACGGCGCGGCCGGTGCGTGTGGCGATCAGGTCGCGCACGGCGATCTCATGCTCGGGGTTGCGAACCGCAAAATATCCGGCCACCGCAAAGGCGGAAACATCGGCGCCGAGCGCATCGATCCGGGCTTCGAGCGGCGCCAGATCGAGCGGCTTGGCGCGGCCGTGAATATCGTGGCCACCGGGTAGAAGCTGGACCGGATCGTCGCCGAGCGCATTGCGCAGGCCGGCCTTATCGAGATCGGCTTCGCCGAAGCCGATCATGACAAGCGCGACCCGCCCGCCCTGACCTTCGACCAGCGCGTTGGTTGCGAGCGTCGTCGAGACCGACACCAGGCCGATCGCGGCCGGATCGGCGCCGGCCCTATCAAGCGCCTTGCCGGCAGCCTCTGCAATGCCGATCGCCAGATCGTGTCGGGTGGTCAGCGCCTTGGCCTTGGCGACAACCAAGCCGGCGGCAGCGTCGAAGATCACCGCGTCGGTGTAGGTGCCGCCCGTATCGAGACCGAGAGAAAGGGACATGGATCACGCCTGTTTGCGGCGTCAGCATGTATGGCGTGCGCGGCACAGCCGCAACGGCTTTGTGGTCTTGGCGTCAGCGTCGGACGATCCGCATGGGCAGGCCGTTTTGCGCCTGCACGGTGAGCTTCTGGACCGGCCAGGGCGCCAGGCCCGGTGTCGGCTCGAAGCGGAATTCGTTGAGCATCAGCGCCAGCGCGATCACCGCTTCCTGCAGCGCGAAGGTGGCGCCGATGCAGATTCGCGGGCCCGCGCCGAACGGCAGATACTGGAACCGGTCGATCGCGCCGCGGTTCTCCGGCCAGAAACGCGATGGCTGGAAGGCGTTCGGATTGTCCCAGTAAAGCCGGTGCCGGTGCAGCACCCAGGGCATGACGAGCACGGTCGTCCCGGCCTTGATCTCGACCGATGTGCCGTCCTTGAAGGTGAAGATTTCGTCTTCGACGGCCATCCGGTTGATCGACGGCGCCGGCGGATAGAGCCGCATCGCTTCCTCAAAAGCCGCACGGGTCTTTGGCATCTTTTCAAGCCACTCGACCGGCGGCGGATCATCGGCCAGAACCTTTGCGATCTCTGCTTCGAGCAGCGCCCGTTCGTGGGGTGCATTGGCCAACAGATAAAGCGTCCAGCCCAGAGCGCGTGCCGTCGTCTCGTGGCCAGCGCCGATGAAGGTTATCAGATTGTCCTCGATTTCGTCGGCGTCGAGACCGTCGGGGCCTTCCGCGTTAAGCAAGAGCGCCAGAAAGTCGTTGCGGACGGCGTTGGCATCGGTGCGCATCTTCTCGCGCCTTGCATCCATCGTGTCGCGGACGACCTTGCGGAACTTGGCGAGCGTCGCCTTGCCGCGCAGGCGCTGGATGCGCGGAAACCATTCGGGCGCCTTGAGCAGGTCAAGCGGATCGACGCGTCCCATGGTCGACAGCAGCCGGTCGACATCCTCGGCAAAATCGACGCCATCGGTGACCACCTCGTCGGAAAACAGCGTGTAGGCGAGGATTTCGTAGGTCAGCTCGGTCATGTCGTGGCTGATGTCGCGCACCGAACCGGCATCCTCTCGGTACCGCGCTAGGAACGTATCGGCCCTCGACCGCATCATGTCGGCGAACCCGTTGATGTGGCGCGGGGTGAAGACCGGCGCCATCGCCTTGCGGCCGCGCCGCCAGGTCTCGCCCTCGGCGGTCAGGAGCCCGTCGCGCAGGATCGGGCGCAGGATGAGCTGGCGCACCCGCGCCATGCGATAGTTCTTCTGGTTGTCGACCAGGACGTGCCGGATCAGCTCGGGATGATTGCAGATCAGTGTCGTCTCGTTGAGAAAGCGCGCGGTGATGTGCGTTTTGGTGTAGGACGGCTCTCCCCACAGTTCGAGCGGGTTGCGCATGACCGTGCGGACCACTTCCAGCCGCGTCGGTATGTGGGTGCGCGGAACCGGATGCGGCGGCACGAAAGGTTGCGGCTTGGTGTCCATGGCGACTGTCCTCGACTTTGGCCAATATGGCCGCAGTTTGCGCCCGGTCAAAGGTGACAGATGATCACGGGAACACGGTATCGACGTCGCCCGGGTGCCATTGCGGGTATTTCCGCATGATCGACGCAAAGCGTTCAGATGCGAGGAAACGGTCCAACCAGTCCCGCAGATGCGGCCATGGCTGCGCATCGAACCAGCCCCGATCGACATGGGCGAATTGGCGCACGAAGGGCAGTATGGCGTAGTCGGCGAGCGTGGCGCGATCTCCGAGCAGCCACTCATGGCGCTCGAGCCGTGCGTCCAGCGGCTGAAGATGGTCCGCCGCAATGGCGCGCTGCTGGGTTTCCGATATTGTTTCGTTTTCGTAACGATTTGGATATTTGTAGCGATCCAATGCCGCCTTGAACGAGCCGTCATTGGCGGCCACCAATGTTTCGACTTCGGAACGAACAAATCGATCCTTCGGCCACCAACATTCGGGATCGGCTTGCGACAGCGCCCAGACCATTACGTCCCAACTTTCGTCGATCACCGTACCGTCGGGCAAGACAAGGACCGGCACAGTGGCCTTGGGGGACGCTTGGATCATGGCGGCGGGCTTGTCGCGCAAGACCACCTCGCGCAGCTCTACCGCGATGCCGCTTGCGGCAATCGCCAGCCTGGCGCGCATCGCGTAGGGGCAGCGGCGAAAAGAATAAAGAACGGGTGGAAGCGCCGTCATGGCCGGCCTATCTTTCAGTGCATCCAAGATTTTCAGCCAGACCAATTTGGGGACGACCATGAAAATGCGCAAGCTGGGCCGCACGGGCCTCGACGTGTCCGAGATCTGCCTGGGCACGATGACCTGGGGCTCGCAAAACTCCGAGGAGGAGGCGCATGCCCAGATGCGCTATGCGGTCGAGGCAGGCGTCAACTTCTTCGATACCGCGGAGATGTATCCGACCACGCCTTTTGCGATCGAGACCGCAGGGCGCACCGAGGAGATCATCGGTACCTGGCTGGCCGAGGACGGACGGCGTGACGAGATCGTTCTCGCCACCAAGGTGATCGGCCCGGGCGGCCATGGCGTCGATGGCGGGCGGCCGATCGATGCGGCGAAGATGCGCACCGCCTGCGAACGCTCGCTCAAGCGGCTGCAGACGGACCATATCGATCTCTACCAGATTCACTGGCCGAACCGCGGCTCCTACCATTTCCGCCAGAGCTGGACCTATGCGCCCGACAAGCAGGACAAGGCCGAGGCGCTCGACGGCATTGCGGAGATTCTCGAAACCGCACAGGCGCTGGTCGACGAGGGCAAGATCCGGCATTTGGGCCTGTCGAACGAAACCGTATGGGGAACGGCGCAATATCTGCGTATCGCCGGGGAGAAGGGCTGGCCGCGCGTGCAGTCGATGCAGAACGAATATTCGTTGCTGCACCGCATCTACGATCTCGATTTCGCCGAACTGGGCCATCATGAGGATGTGGGACTGTTGTCCTATTCCTCGCTGGCCGGCGGGCTCCTGACCGGTAAATATGAAGGCGGCAAACTGCCGGAAGGCTCGCGCCGGACGATCAACGAGAACATCGGCGGGCGCGTGACCGATTACCTGGAGCCGGCGCTCGGCCGGTATCTGGACATCGCCCGCAAGCACGGGCTCGATCCGGCACAGATGGCGCTGGCCTTCTGCCTCTCCAAACCGTTCCTGACCTCGGTGATCATCGGCGCGACGACGATGGACCAGCTCAAGACCTGCATCGACGCGGCCGATGTCACACTGGACGATGCGGTGCTTGCGGACATCGAACAGGTCCACCGCAAATGGCCGATCCCGATGTGAGGCGCCTCAATCCAGCGCCGCCACCATCTCCGGATCGAGGTCCGGCGAGGGACCGTCATGGCCCAGCGCCCGGGCGAGTTCGGCGCTGGGCACTTTTTCTCGCCCCTTGAGGAAAAGCGCCTTCAGCACCCCGCGGGCATGCACCGTTTCGCCGACGACGAAGCGTTGCTCCATGTAAACCCATTTGCCATCCCAGCCGGCGACGCGCGTCGTCAGTTCATATGCCTGGAACGGGTCGAGTGGGCGGCGAAACACCATCCTGGCGCTGCCGACCACGGGATACCAGCGATTGGCACGCATGACACGCCACAGGCCGGAGCGGATCGTCAGATCGACGCGACCGAGATCCATGATCGTCAGGTAACGGCCATTGTTCATGTGGATGTTGGTGTCCAGATCGTTCGGCAGAACACGCAGGCAGATACGCGTCTCATCGAAAACGCCCGTGGCCGGTTTGCGGAACGCGGCCAGCACGATCCAGATTAGACGGAAGATGAGATTCATGGCGCACCATCGCTCGCAGGGCTTCGACATTACGTTTACGTAAAAGGAATATCAAGCCGCCAAGCTTCCACCGGAGGGATCAGCGCGGATCCAGCGGCAACGGCACCATCGAAGCAAAAGAGGCCCGCCAACGGCGCCTGTTGACGACTGGACGCAGCATTTCGCTGTCGGCTCAGCCTTCGGCGTTGGCCCGGAGATGATCGGCGACAGTGTCGGCGTCACGGGTCACGTCCCCGGGATTGTCGCGGAAGTCGAACCGCGTGACATCTTCGAGCATCGGCGGCGTGGCATCACCGAGATGGCCATCAGGGAAGGTGCGCACGCCCTGCGGAACTGCGGCGGCTTCCGAGTGGACGATCGCCAGCCGCTTGCCCGGGACGAGCAACGCGGAAACGGCCGGGTCCGGCAGCGGTACAGCCAGTCTTACAATGGCCCCCACAGGCCCTATAAGATGGTCGGAAACGCCAAGAAGGAGTGCGCATGCGCAAGACCTTGAAAATTCTGCACACGATCGCGGCCTGCGGGCTGATCGGCGGGCTTGCCGGACACATGGTGCTTCTGATCGTGGCGCATCCGCAGACGCCCCGCGCCTACAGCGCCTTGCGGGAGGCGATCGCCGCCATCAGCGATTACGTGCTGCTGCCGTCGCTGGCGATCGCGCTGGTGACGGGGCTCCTGTCGATGGCCGTGCACAAGCCGTTCATCGACAAGGGATGGGTGCTGCTCAAGGCGGCGATGGGCATCCTGATGTTCAAGGGCGTCCTGACGGTGATCGCCGCTCAGGCCGATCATGCGGCGGCGGTCGCCGAACGGGTGGCCAACGGCGAGGCCGGGGCGGACATGCTCGCACGAGCCATCGCCTATGAATGGGCTGCGCTGTGGACTGTGATGGCGCTGTCGGTGGCCAACGTCGTTCTGGGCGTCTGGCGCCCGCGCCTGTCGCGCAGGCCGGCCGCAAAGGCCCGAGAGGTCCGGCCAAAGCCGGCCGACGCCCGCACTGTCGCGGCACGCAAGCAACCATCCGTCAAGGCGGCCTGACCGTCAGCGCGGCCTGCCGAGGCGATGATGCCGCTCAGTGCAGGATGATTTCGCCATCGACCTTGCGCCACTCGCCGGGGCTGATCAGCCGCTTGTGCGCATAGCGCACGGAATGAAGCGGGCCGTCCAGATTGTCTTCCCAGAAGTCCAGGAACCGGTACATTTCGGGAAAGTCCGGGGCCAGATCGTAATGCTGCCAGATGAAGGTCTGCAAGATCCCCGGATGGTCGGGCATGCGGTAGAGAATGTGCGCCGTGGTCAGCCCGTATCCGGCCAGCTGCCGTTGAAGATCTCCGTGTTCGGTCATGCGTGTCCTCGCCTGAACGTGGAACGATTCTCTCATGCTGACGGCGACATGGTAAACAATTAATGAATTCAATGGCTTGGCAGCCTTACATTGCGAGTGCTGCCAGATGTGGCCTGCACGCCGGAACGGCGTTGCGTCTATCCCCCGCAAACTGCGCGGCGGATTTGGATTCGGACCCGCAAAAGCCTATATATCTTGGGCAATTGGCCCGCCGATTCGCGTCCACCGCGCGCACATGGCGATACAGACAAAAAAGGCCCGCATGAGCGATCAACCGCAAACGCCTCCCGATCCTTCCGAAACCGGCAATGGCGCCTATGGCGCCGAGCAGATCAAGGTCCTCAAGGGCCTCGATGCGGTGCGCAAGCGCCCGGGTATGTATATCGGCGATACCGATGACGGCTCCGGCCTGCACCACATGGTCTACGAGGTGGTGGACAACGCCATCGACGAGGCGCTGGCCGGCCATGCCGACCGCGTGACGGTGACGCTCAATGCGGACGGATCGGTGACCGTGACCGACAATGGCCGCGGCATTCCCGTCGACATTCATGAGGGCGAAGGCGTTTCGGCGGCCGAAGTGATCATGACGCAACTTCATGCCGGCGGAAAGTTCGACCAGAACTCCTACAAGGTATCGGGCGGGTTGCACGGCGTCGGCGTCTCGGTGGTCAACGCACTGTCCGTGTCACTGAAAATGAAGATCGGCCGCAACGGCAAGTTCCACGAGATGAGCTTCACGCACGGCGTCGCGGACGCGCCGCTCGCGGTGACCGGCGATGCGGGCGATTATACCGGCACGGAAATCACGTTTCTTCCGTCGACGGACACGTTCACCCGAACCGAGTTCTCGTTCGACACGCTCGAACACCGGCTGCGCGAACTGGCATTTCTCAATTCGGGCGTGCACATCGTCCTGACCGATGCGCGGCATGCCGACCGGCGGGAGGTGGATCTGGTCTATGATGGCGGGCTGGAGGCGTTCGTGCGCTATCTCGATCGCGCCAAGAAACCGCTGATCGAAACGCCGATCGTGATCAGCGGCGAAAAGGACGGAATCACGGTCGAGGCGGCGCTGTGGTGGAACGACAGCTACCATGAGAACGTCCTGTGCTTCACCAACAACATCCCGCAACGCGACGGCGGTACGCATCTGGCCGGCTTCCGCGGCGCGCTGACCCGGCAGGTCAACGGCTACGCAGAAAGCTCGGGCCTTGCCAAAAAGGAGAAGGTCTCGCTGACGGGCGATGATTGCCGGGAAGGGTTGACCTGCGTCCTGTCGGTCAAGGTGCCCGATCCGAAATTCTCGTCGCAGACAAAGGACAAGCTGGTTTCTTCGGAAGTGCGCCCCGTGGTCGAAAGCCTCGTTAACGAGACGCTGGGCGAGTGGCTGGAGGAAAACCCGGCCGAAGCCAAGACGCTGGTCGGCAAGGTGGTCGAAGCGGCCGCGGCGCGCGAAGCGGCGCGCAAGGCGCGCGAACTGACCCGCCGCAAGGGCGCGCTCGATATCACCTCGCTGCCGGGCAAGCTGGCCGACTGCCAGGAACGCGATCCGGCAAAATCGGAAATCTTCATCGTCGAGGGCGATTCTGCCGGCGGCTCGGCCAAGTCCGGCCGCTCGCGCAAGAACCAGGCGATCCTGCCGCTGCGCGGAAAGATCTTGAATGTCGAGCGGGCACGGTTCGACCGGATGCTCGGTTCGGATCAGGTCGGCACGCTGATCACGGCGCTTGGCGCGGGTATCGGCAAGGACGAGTTCGATGCCGACAAGCTGCGCTATCACAAGATCATCATCATGACGGACGCCGACGTTGACGGCGCCCATATCCGCACGCTGCTTCTGACCTTCTTTTTCCGGCAGATGCCGGAGATCATCGAACGCGGGCACCTCTATATCGCCCAGCCGCCGCTCTACAAGGTGACACGCGGCAAGTCCTCGCAGTATCTCAAGGACGAACAGGCGCTCGAGGACTATCTGATCGATGTGGGGCTGGAGGATACCAGCCTCGAGACCGGCGATGGCGACGTGCGCTCCGGCAACGATCTGCGCGCGCTGATCGAGACGAGCCTTCAGGGCCGCACGCTGCTGCAGGGGCTGCATTCGCGCTACGACCGCGCTGTGGTCGAGCAGGCCTGGCTGGGCGGCGCCCTCGATCCGGCGCTTCTGAGCGATCTGGGCCGGGCCGCGGACGTGGCGACGCAGGTTGCCGGCAGGCTGGATACGATTTCCGAGGAGACCGAACGCGGCTGGACCGGACGGATCAATCCCTCCAACGAAGGCGATGGCGGCTTCGTGTTCGAACGCACGGTGCGCGGCGTCAAGGAAGCGGTGATCATCGATGCGGGGCTGATCCAGTCGGCCGATGCGCGGGCCCTCAATGCGCTTGCGCCACGTTTCGACGGCGCGTTCGACGTGCCGGCGACGCTGCGGCGCAAGGATGCCTTCCAGACCATCACCGGTCCGATGGCGCTGATCGAGAGCATCTTCGAGACCGGCCGCAAGGGCCTGACGCTGCAGCGCTACAAGGGCCTTGGCGAAATGAACTCCGAACAGCTCTGGGAGACGACGCTCGACCCGGAAGCGCGGTCGCTGCTGCAGGTGAAGGTCAACGATGCGACGGACGCGGATTCTCTGTTCAGCCGGCTGATGGGCGATGAAGTGGAACCGCGGCGAGAATTCATCCAGGACAATGCGCTTTCCGTGGCGAACCTGGATATCTGATAAGCCGACCAAACGGCGGGCCTGATGCGGCCCGCCGCCGATGTGGGAGGGCCGCCATGGCACCTTCTGACGATTTTCTAGGTGTGCCCGGCTATTGGACGCTCGAAGACCTTGCGCGTTCCGGCCAGGTGGTCATGTTCGAGTGCAGCCATTGCACGCACACCAAGATCCTCGACATTCCGGCGCTCGCCCGCAAGCACGGGCCGCAGACGCGGGTCAATTTTTTCAAGCGCAACATGCCCTGCCCCCGGTGCGGCAAGACCGGTATGGCGTAGCTTCGATCAAGCCACGATGGGCTGCGCGGCGGACGGTCGCCATCCCACTCATCCTATGGTAGAAGGCGCCAAACTGCCCGCCGAAGGGATGGCCCCGTGTTGCAATCGCCCAAGACCGCCGAGCGCCGATTTCAGCTCGTTCTGATCAAGCCGTCGCACTATGGCGAGGACGGCTATGTCATCCGCTGGTGGCGGTCGATCATCCCGTCCAATTCGCTGGCTGCGGTTTACGGAATCGCCGCCGAATGCGCCGAGGCCAAAGCGCTTGGGCCGGACACCCAGATCGACATCGACGCGATGGACGAGACCAATACGCGCATCGATGTCGACGGGCTGGTCAAGCGGTTCGCCGAAAACAACAATTTCGGCATGGTGGCGCTGGTCGGCGTTCAGTCCAACCAGTACCCCCGCGCACTGGATTTGGCCCGGCAGTTCCGCGCCGCCGGCATCCAGGTGGCGATGGGCGGGTTTCACGTATCCGGTTGCCTTGCCATGCTCGATGGCCACGCGGTCGATCTCGACGCATGCCGCGATCTGGGCGTTTCGATGTTCACCGGCGAAGCCGAGGGCCGGTTCGACACGATCCTGTCGGACGCGGCGCAGGGCCGTCTCCAGCCCCTCTATGACTATATGAACGATCTGCCCGGCATCGAGGGGACGCCGGCACCCTTCCTGCCCAAGCGCTATGTCGAACGCACCGTCGGCCATTCGACCAGCTTCGACGCCGGCCGGGGGTGCCCCTACCAGTGCTCCTTCTGCACCATCATCAATGTGCAGGGCCGCAAGTCGCGGTACCGTTCGGCCGACGATGTCGAGCGTTTGGTGCGGCTGAACTGGGAACAGGGCATCCACAAATTCTTCATCACGGACGACAATTTCGCCCGCAACCGGGAATGGGAATCGATCTTCGACCGGCTGATCAAGCTGCGTGAGGAAGACGGCATTCCGCTCGGCCTGATGATCCAGGTCGATACACTATGCCACAAGATCGACGGGTTCGTCGAAAAAGCCAAGCGGGCCGGCGTCACCCGGGTCTTCATCGGGCTTGAGAACGTCAATCCCGACAATCTGATCGCCGCCAAGAAACGCCAGAACAAGATCACCGAGTACCGCAAGATGCTGCTGGCCTGGAAGGCGCAGGGCATCATCACGCTCGCCGGCTACATTCTGGGTTTTCCGGCCGACACGCCCGAGACGATCCGGCGCGACATCCGCATCCTGCAGGAAGAATTGCCGCTCGACATCATCGAGTTCTTCAACCTGACGCCGCTGCCCGGCTCCGAGGATCACAAGGTCTTGTGGCAGAAAGGCGTCGACATGGATGCCGATCTGAACGCCTACGATCTGCACCATGTGGTCACCGACCATGGGAAGATGAGCCGCGACGAGTGGCTCGCCATCTACTATGAGGCTTGGCGGCTCTATTACACGCCCGAGCACATGAAGACGCTGCTGCGGCGCGCGGCGGCGACAGGCGTGCCGATTGCAAGTCTCGTCAAACTGCTCGTTCAGTTCGAAACCACGATCCGCCTCGAGGACGTCCATCCGCTGGAATCGGGCATTTTGCGCCTGCGCCACCCCAGCGAACGGCGTCCGGGCCTTGCCCGCGAGAACCCGCTCGTCTTCTGGCCGCGCTTTGCCTGGGACACGGTCCGCACCCATGTCCTGTTTGGCTTGGCGATTGCGCGCTGCACGCTCTGGGCGGTTCGAATCGCCCGCGATCCGGCGGCAAAGGACTATACCGATACCGCGCTCACACCGGTCGCTGACGAGGACGAAGCGCTCGAGCTCTACACCAAGACAACGGGCGGCACCGCGGCAGTGGCACACTCCAAGAAAGTGGCCGAACTGACCGGCCACGGCTGATCTGCGCCGCGCCGGCCTCTGTTACCGGTCCGATTTGAGCTGATCCCGATACGCGGTTGTGACTGCAACGGACGGGTTTTTCCGTCCAAAAGCCGCAAGTCCGTCATGATTGTTTCATGCGGCAGCGTGTCCTATCCCAATGGTGCGGTGCGGCATCCATATCCGGCCTCGAAAGGCTCAATCATGGACTCCACCGCTCTCGACCCGTTCATCCTGTCGCGCATCCAGTTCGCGGCCAACATTTCGTTCCACATCCTGTTTCCGACGATCACCATCGCGCTCGGCTGGGTGCTGTTCTACTTCAAGCTGCGCTACCACCGCTCGGGCGACGCGGCGTGGATGGATGCCTATTTCTTCTGGGTGAAGGTGTTTGCCCTGTCCTTTGCGATGGGCGTCGTCTCGGGCATCACCATGAGCTTCCAGTTCGGCACAAACTGGCCTGGCTTCATGGAAACCGTCGGCAACATCGCCGGTCCCTTGCTGGCTTATGAGATCATGACCGCCTTCTTCCTGGAAGCGGTGTTCGTCGGCATCATGCTGTTTGGCTTCCGCCGCGTTTCGAACCGCGTCCACACGCTGGCAACATTTCTCGTCGCCTTTGGCACGACGATGAGCGCGTTCTGGATTCTCGTCCTGAACTCGTGGATGCAAACGCCCGCGGGCTTTGAAATGCGCGACGGCGTGGCGCATGCGACCGACTGGTTTGCCATCATCTTCAACCCGTCCATGCCCTACAGGCTCATCCACATGCTGCTGGCGTCGGGCCTGACCGTTGCGTTCCTGATCGCCGGCATTTCCGCCCTGCGCTACCTGCTCGGCGACCGCACCCCTGCATTGCGCAAGGCGCTGAACACCGGGATCGTGCTCGGCGCGGTTCTCATTCCTGCGCAGATTCTTGCCGGTGACATGCACGGGCTGAATACGCTGGAACATCAGCCCGCCAAGATCGCCGCGATGGAAGGCCATTGGGAGACGCAGAGCCGCGCGCCGCTGATCCTGTTTGCGCTGCCGGACGAAGAAGCCCGTCAGAACCATTTCGAGGTGAAGATACCCGGGCTTGCCAGCCTGATCCTGACCCATTCGCTGGATGGCGAGGTGCCGGGGCTGAACGATTTCGTGCTGGAGGATGGCACCATCAAGCATCCGCCGGTGGTGCCTGTCTTCTGGGGTTTCCGCATCATGGTCGGCATCGGCATCCTGATGCTGGTCATGGCATGGACGGGCACATGGTTTTTGTGGCGCCGCAGAGCTTCGGACAACCCGCTGCCGCGCTGGCTCGCGCTTGGCCTTGTGCCCATGGCCGCCAGCGGATGGGTCGCGACCCTGTCGGGCTGGTATGTCACCGAGATCGGCCGGCAGCCATGGCTCGTCACCGGCGTGATGACCACCAAGGACGCGCTCGGCCCCGTCGCTGGCGGCATGGTGCTGTCGACGCTTCTGGCCTACCTCGCCGTCTATGTTCTGCTGCTCGGCGCCTACGCCTTCGTCATCATCCGGCTGGCCGTCAAGGCAGCCAGACAGGGCGATGAACGGCCGGAGCCCGGTCCCGCGGGAGGCACCGCGATCCCGGGCGGCAAAGACGCCATGCCCCAACCGGCGGAGTGACGGCGATGGATGTGACGCTTTTTTACCCTTACCTGCCGGTGGTCTTTGCCGGGCTGATGGGGATTGCCATCCTCGTCTATGTGATCCTCGACGGTTTCGACCTGGGCGTCGGCATCCTGTTTGCCGTGGCACCCGTCGAGGACCGCGACCGTATGATCGCATCGATCGGCCCGTTCTGGGACGCCAACGAGACATGGCTGGTCCTGGCGATCGGCATCCTGCTGGTCGCGTTCCCTGTCGCGCACGGTGTGATCCTGACCGAACTCTACCTGCCCGTCGCCATCATGCTGATCGGCCTGATCGCGCGCGGCGTGGCGTTCGAATTCCGCGCCAAGGCGACCGACGAGGAAAAGTGGCTGTGGAACCGCGTCTTCTTTCTCGGCTCGCTGGTGACCGCGCTCAGCCAGGGCTACATGCTCGGTGCCTATGTACTTGGCCTCGACGGTGACCGCGCAACCATGCTGTTCGGCTTTGTCGTTGCGCTGTGCCTGACGGCAGCCTATGCGGCGATCGGCGCGGCATGGCTGATCTACAAGACCGATGGCGATCTGCAGAAGCGCGCCGTCGCCTGGATGCGCCGCGCGCTGATCCTTGCGATGGGCGGAATGGCCGCGATTTCACTGGCAACGCCGTTCGCCAGCGACCGGATCTTTGCCAAATGGTTCTCGGTTCCCGAGATCGTCGCGCTGGCGCCGTTGCCGCTGATGACGGCGATCCTGTTCGGCTATCTGTTCTGGCAATTGGCCCATCTGCCCGACCGCAACGACCGGTTTTCGCTGCTGCCGTTCATCGCCATGACGGCGATCATGGTGCTGGGTTTTTTCGGGCTGGCCTATTCCTTCTACCCCTATGTCGTACCCGACCGGACGACGATCTATGAAGCGGCGGCAGCGCCCGAAAGCCTGATGATCGTTCTGGTCGGCGCGATGGTCGTCATTCCGGTGATCGCGATCTATTCGATCTATGCCTACCGCGTGTTCGGCGGCAAGGCGACGGATCTGCGCTATGATTGACGCGCCCACCATTTCGTTGCTGGAGCTGGAGCCGCAGCGTTGACGACACTGCCCGATGGCGTGCGCCACATTGCCGGCGCCCTCGATCCCGAGGCGCAGACGGCGCTGGTCGACGACATCCGCGCCGTGGTCGCGCAGGCGCCGCTGTTCGTGCCCGCCATGCCTCGGACCGGCAAGCCGATGTCCGTGCGGATGAGCAATTGCGGGCCGCTCGGCTGGGTTACCGACAAGGCACGCGGCTATCGCTACCAGCCGGCGCATCCGGTCACCGGCGAGCCCTGGCCGGCGATACCGCCACAGCTTCTGGCACTCTGGACCGAAGTCACGGGCTATCCGCACCCGCCGGAGGCCTGTCTGATCAATTTCTACGCGCCCGATACGAAGATGGGCCTGCATCAGGACCGTGACGAAGCGGATTTCGATGCGCCGGTGCTGTCCATCTCGCTGGGCGATGACTGCCTGTTCCGCATTGGCGGCACCAGGCGTGGCGGCAAGACCATGTCGTTGCGCCTCGTCTCCGGCGATATCGTCGTTCTCGGCGGCGCCAGCCGGCTTGCCTATCACGGCGTCGACCGGATTTATCCGGGCACTTCGATGCTTCTTGAGAAAGCCGGCCGGATCAATTTGACATTGCGGCGCGTCACAGTTCCGTAGCCGGCAAATTCATTGACTTGATATGCCGGCTACAATTTTCGCAGGAGCACCGATTCGACCAGATGGTCCGAACCCTTGCGCAGGATCAGATCGGCGCGCGGCCGGGTCGGCAGGATGTTCTCCCGCAGGTTCCGCAAATTGATGTTGGCCCACAGTCCCTCGGCGATGGCCCGCGCGGCATCTTCCGACAGCTGCGAATAGCGGTGAAAGAAGGACTGCGGATCCTGAAACGCGGTTTGCCGCAGCTTCATGAACCGGTCCACATACCAGGTGTGGATCAGGTCGTCGTCCGCATCGATGTAGATCGAATAGTCGAAGAAATCCGATACGAAGGGGATGGTCCGGCCGTCTTCGGGCAGGTCGCGCACCTGAAGCACATTGATGCCTTCGAAGATCAAAATGTCCG
Organism: Hyphobacterium sp.; assembly: GCF_965228115.1. Taxonomy (GTDB): domain Bacteria; phylum Pseudomonadota; class Alphaproteobacteria; order Caulobacterales; family Maricaulaceae; genus Hyphobacterium. The sequence goes on from NZ_CBDDHC010000006.1 coordinate 38,506, forward strand.
GCCGGTCGATCGTCTTGTAGGCGCCTTCGCGCACATCGTAGGTCAGGTGCGAATAAAGCGGCGCCTTGACCGTCTGCTCGCCGGCCTTGATCGCCGACAAAAACCGCAGGATCGCGCCGACATCGTAGCTTTCGGGAAATCCCTTGCGTTCCATCAGCCCGCGTTCGCGCAGAACCGCATTGGGCAGCAGGAAGCCGTCGGTCGTGATCAGGTCCACCTTGGGGCTGGACGGCCAGCGCGACAGCAGCTCGGTCAGAACACGAGCGGTGGTCGACTTTCCGACCGCCACCGATCCGGCGATGCCGATGATGTAGGGCGTCTTGATCGCCTCGGGAAAGTTCAGAAACCGCTTGCGCTGCCGAAACAACTCCTGCGACGCCTCGACATGGGCTGACAGAAGCCGCGAGATCGACAGATAGATGCGGCGGACCTCTTCGAGATCGACCGGGTCGTTCAGCGAGCGCAGGCGTTTGACCTCGTCGGCGCTCAAGGTGAGCGGCGTGTCGGCGCGGAACTCGGCCCATTTGGTCGCGGTGAAATGGCGGTAGGGCGACAGGTCACCGCCTGACAGCTGGTCCGCCAGGGACAGGCCGTCGGCAACCGCATCGAGACTGTCCGGCGCATGTCCGGCCCGTTCGTTGGTGCTGTCGGCGGTGCGATCCATGGGTCAATCCCCGTCGGTCGGCAGCTTGGAGCGCTTTTATGCGTCGCGCGCGGCCTTTTCCGCAAGTCCACTTTCGGCGGTACGGCGTTCAAGCTCGGCGAGGACCTCATCGAGCGCGATCCCGCGGGTGCGGCAAACGACCAGCCAGTGATAGAGAAGATCGGCGCTTTCTGCGATCAGCGTGTCCCGGTCATCGCCCAGCGCGGCGATCACCGTTTCGACCGCCTCTTCGCCAAGCTTTTTGGCAGCCCGCTCCGGTCCGGCGGCAACAAGCCTGGCCGTCCAGCTCTCGGAGGGATCGGCTTTTGCGCGCGCCGCGATGATCGCTTCAAGGTCGTGAAGGGTGAAAGACATGGCCGTTCATGCCGCAGGATCGAGGCGAACCGCAAGCCCGGCGTTTGCCATGTGCGTCTTGGCCTCTCCGATCGTGTGCGTGCCGAAATGGAAGATCGAGGCGGCCAGAACGCCCGTGGCGTGACCGTCGCGCACGCCCTCGACCAGATGATCGAGCGATCCCACGCCGCCCGAGGCGATGACAGGGACGCGCACCGCATCGGCGATCGCGCGCGTCAACGCGATATCGAAACCGGCCTTGGTTCCGTCACGGTCCATCGAGGTGAGCAATATCTCGCCGGCGCCGAGATCGACCACTTTCCGCGCAAACGCCACGGCGTCGATGCCCGTAGGCTCGCGGCCGCCATGGGTGAAGATTTCCCAGCGGTCGGGCTCGCCTTCGCCCGACACTTTTTTTGCATCGATGGCGACGACAATGCACTGGTTGCCGAACTTGTCGGCGGCCTCGGCGACAAATTGCGGATTCTTGACCGCCGCCGTGTTGATCGAAACCTTGTCGGCGCCGGCCAGGAGCAGCTTGCGGATGTCCTCGATGGTGCGGACGCCGCCGCCGACCGTCAGAGGCATGAAGCAGTGTTCGGCGGTTCGCGCGACAACATCGAAGATCGTCTCGCGATCATCGGACGAAGCGGTGATGTCGAGAAAGCACAATTCGTCGGCGCCGGCGGCGTCATAGGCCTTGGCAGCCTCGACCGGATCGCCCGCATCGATCAGATCGACGAAATTGACGCCCTTGACGACGCGGCCGTCCTTGACGTCGAGGCAGGGAATGACACGGGCTTTCATGGTCATGTGAACAGGCCCTCGTCCGGCGGCAGGATGCCTTCGAGCACGCCGAGCGCAATCTGCGCGTCGATGCGCCCGTCATAGAGCGCGCGGCCGGAAATCGCGCCTTCGAGCCGTTCGGCGTCGGGCATGACCATCCGCACGACATCGGCAAGCGACGCCATGCCGCCCGAGGCGATGACGGGAATCGAGACCGCTTCGGCCAGATCGATGGTCGCCTCCCAGTTGATGCCGGTCAGAACGCCGTCGCGGTCGATGTCGGTGAAGACGATGGCGGCAACGCCGGCCCCCTCAAATTGTTTGGCCAGTTCGATGGCGCCCAGTTCGGAAGCTTCGGCCCAACCCTCGACGGCGACCTTGCCGCCTTTCGCGTCGATGCCGACGGCGATCTTGCCGGGAAAAGCGCGGCACGCCTCGCGAACCAGGTCCGGATCGCGCACCGCGACCGTGCCGAGGATCACCCGGGCGAGGCCCTTGTCGAGCCAGCGCTCGATGTCGGCCAGCGTGCGAATGCCGCCACCGAGCTGAACGGGGTTCTTCGTCGCGGAAAGAATCGCTTCGACCGCGTCGCCATTGACGCTTTCGCCCTCGAACGCGCCGTTCAGGTCGACAACATGAAGCCATTTGAAACCTTCATCCTCGAAGGCCTTGGCCTGCGCGGCGGGATCGTCATTGTAGACAGTCGCCTGGTCCATGTCGCCGAGCCGGAGCCGGACGCATTGCCCATCTTTCAGATCGATCGCGGGGAAGAGAGTTTTAGACATGGCCAATGCCCTTTTCCGTATGCGCGTCCTCGCGGGCAAGCCGCTGCGGGCGCCGCGCGGGGCCGTCTTTCAGATAAATGGCGGGGAACAGGATCGTCGATCGGTTCACGGCGTCCACTCCAGGAAATTGCCGATCAGGGCCAGGCCGAGCGTCTGGCTCTTTTCGGGGTGGAACTGGGTTCCGGCCATGTTGTCGCGCGCGACAGCAGCGGTCACCGGTCCGCCATAGCCGCATGTCGCGACAATATCGGCCTCGTGCGCGGCCGCCAGATGGTAGGAATGGACGAAATAGGCGTGCAGCCCGTCCGGCCCGGTGGGAATGCCGGCAAACAGCGGATGCTCACGTCTGACATCCAGCGTGTTCCAGCCGATCTGCGGAATGCGCAGCGCCGGATCGGACGGTGTCATCAGCGTCACGTCGCCCTCGATCCAGTCGAAACCGGGCGTGACGGTCTTTTCGAGCCCGCGCGTCGTCATGAGCTGCATGCCGACGCAGATGCCCAGAAACGGGCGCCCCTTGGCGATGACGGCCTCGTCGATCGCCTCATGCATGCCGGGTACGGCATCGAGCCCGGCGCGGCAATCGGCATAGGCGCCGACACCCGGCAGGACGATTCGGTCGGCATACGCAACGCGATCGGCATCGGCGGTAACCTGTATCTCGGCGTCGATTCCGCGTTCGCGCGCTGCGCGTTCGAACGCCTTGTGGGCAGACCGCAGGTTGCCCGAGCCGTAATCGATGATCGCAACACGCATCAGCGGTTCACCCCGCCGGGCGCGGCAAAGAGGAAATCGGGCGCTTCGGCTGCGGCCAGCCCCCGGCCGGGCACCATAGCGGCGGCCAGTGGTGCTTCGAAGGATTCATCGCCCGCCATGTCCGCAAACCGCAATTCCGCCGCCTCTTGCGTGTCCGCTTCGACGACATCGGCAAGCCGGTAGCCGCGCGGGCGCGCCGCGCCGATCCTCCAGCCCTGTCCTTCCAGACCCACGAAAAGCCCGACCAGCAGGTTGAACGGCAGGGCGAGCGATGCCCATTGCGGGTTCTGCGCCAACAGCGCGATGGCCAGCGAGGCTGCAAAGACGCCGAAGGCGGCGAACCAAAGCCTGTGCCACAACAGCCAAAACAGCGGCACGACGAAGCCGAGCCACGACCAGCCGTCCCGGATCACCAGAAGGGGCGCCCGGCCACGCGGCGGTGTCCGGTCCTCGTGCCGCAGGATCACATAGCGCGCCATGGCCTTACCCGCTCAACGAACCCTTGGTGGACGGAACGGCGCCGGCCTGCCGCGGATCGATCTCGATGGCTGTGCGCAACACCCGCGCCACCGCCTTGAAGCAGGTTTCGGCGATGTGGTGGCTGTTGGCGGCATAAAAGTTCTCAACATGCAGCGTGATGCCGGCATGCTGGCTCAGCGCCTGGAAGAACTCCCGGACCAGCTCGGTGTCGAACGTGCCGATCTTCGGCGCGGTGAAGTCCACCTTCCAGACCAGGAAGGGCCGGCCGGAAACATCGAGCGCGGCGCGCGTCAGTGCCTCGTCCATGGCAAGGTCGAGGCTGGCATAGCGGGTCACACCGCGCCGGTCGCCAAGCCCCTTGCTGATCGCCTGACCGAGCGCGATGCCGACATCCTCGACCGTGTGATGATCGTCGATATGCGTGTCGCCGTTCGCCGCAATCGTCATGTCGATCAGCGAATGGCGCGCCAGCTGGTCGAGCATGTGGTCGAAAAACCCGATTCCGGTCGTAATCGACCGTTTGCCGGTGCCGTCCAGATCGACGGTCACACTGATGTCGGTTTCGTTGGTCTTGCGGCTGACAGTGGCCGTGCGGGCGCTCATCGTCTTGCACTCCGGGTTGATCGCGCGCCTCTTACCAAGCGACGGGCGCAAACGCCAGCCGGGCGAACGCCCGGATTGCATGGGCCTTTGCGCCACCTACATAGGGCGCAACGGTTCAAGAAGGACGAAGAGATGAGCGAACGAAACGGACTGCCTTCCATGCACGCGACGACCATCGTGACCGTGCGCAAGGGCGGCAAGGTCGTCATTGCCGGCGACGGCCAGGTGACGATGGGCCAGGCGACCGTGATGAAGGGCAATGCCCGCAAGGTGCGCAGGATCGGCAAGGACGGACAGGTGATTGCCGGATTTGCCGGCGCGACGGCGGACGCCTTCACCCTTCTGGAACGGCTCGAAAAGAAGCTCGAGCAGTATCCCGGACAGTTGATGCGCGCCTGCGTGGAACTGGCCAAGGACTGGCGCACGGACAAATATCTGCGCAATCTGGAAGCGCTTATGCTGGTCGCCGACAAGGATGTGTCGCTGTGCGTGACGGGCAATGGCGACGTGCTGGAACCCGAGCATGGCGTCATGGCGATCGGATCGGGCGGCAATTATGCGCTTGCAGCCGCCCGCGCGCTGGCCGACGGCGATCATGACGCGGAAACGATCGCCCGCAAGGCGATGGCCATCGCCGCCGAGATCTGCGTCTACACCAATGACAATCTGGTCATGGAAACGCTTGATGAAGGCTGACGCCGACGAGATCACCTTCCGGCCGGTGACCGACGGCGACTTGCCCATGCTGCGGTCGTGGATGGTCCAGCCCCATTGGCAGGAATGGTGGGGCGATGCGGAGACCGAACTGGGCTATGTCCGCGACATGATCGAGGGTCGCGACACGACCCGTCCGTACCTGTTTCTCGTCGGCGATGTGCCGATGGGCTATATCCAGTATTGGTTCATCGACGATCATCGGCGCGAACCCTGGCTGACCGACGAGCCCTGGATTGCCGAGTTGCCGGCCGGTAGCATCGGTGTTGACCTGTCGATCGGCGATGCGGCGGGGCTCGGCAAGGGTCTTGGTTCGGCGGCCCTGGCAGCCTTCGTCAGGACACTATGGGACGAGGGGTTTCGGGAGATCATCATCGATCCCGATCCCGCCAATGCGCGCGCCGTGCGGGCGTACCACAAGGCCGGATTTCGCACGATCGACGCCCTGAAGGGCCGGTTCGACAGCGTCCATCTCATGCGTTTTGACCCGAATGCGGCGATGTCCGGCGAAGAGGCGGCATGACATGATCACGCGCGAGCAACTCGACGACGCGGTACGCCGCGGCCTCATTGGGGCCGAACAGCGCGACGGTCTCATCAGGTTCGCTGATACGGGCTCTGTCGCATCCGAAGAAGCCAAAGACACGCCAGCGGCCGGCTTTGACGAACAGATGCGCCTGATCGGTGGCGGCAACGATGTGTTCGTGACGATCGGCGTCGTCATGCTGAGCGCCGGGCTCTTTGCCGCGCTGATCACGTTTCTGGGTGATCGGACGACGGTCATGTTCGGCATCATGGCCGTTTTCCTGTGGGCCGTCGCCGAGTTCGTCACACGACAGCGCCGCATGCGCCTGGCTTCCACCGTGATCGGGTTGGGCTTCCTGTTTGCCGTGCAGGCGATCCTCACCGACTGGGTGGTCACGGGCTATGGCATCGCGATGCCGGAAAACCCGCTGCAGCTTGCCGCCATGCGCCCGCAGCTGGGCATTGCAGGCACGGTTCTGCTGGGTGGTGTTGCGACCGCGGCGGTGCTCTATTTCTGGCGTTTCCGCGTGCCGGTCATGGCCGGCGCGATCGCGCTCTGCCTGACGGCGCTGTCCTTCTTCTATGTCACGCTGTTCCTTTATGACGGCGTGACCGAAGGCCGGCTTTATCTGCCGGCGCTCGACGATCTGCCGGACCTGTTGCGCAACGCGCTCTACATGCCGCTGATCTCGGGCCTTGCGATCTTCGCCGTCGGCGTGATGTTCGACCTGCGCGACCGCGAGCGGGTAACGGTCTGGTCGGACTGCGCCTTCTGGCTGCACGTGATCTCGGCGCCGCTGCTGGTCCATCCGCTGTTCATCATGTCGACGGGCCAGGATGTGGTGTTCGGCGAGATCGAGCCCGGCACGAGCGCCATGGTGATGCTCGCCGTTCTGATCACCGTCTTCGTCTATGTGGCGCTTGCCATCGACCGGCGTTCGCTGCTCATCCCGACGCTGGCCTATTTCGGGTCGCTCGGCATCTATTATCTGGTCAACTCGGCAGCCAACCAAACGGGAATTCCGCCGTTCGCGCTGATCCTGCTGGTCGTCGGCGCACTGATCATGGCGTTCGGCGCGGGCTGGCAGCGTATCCGCGGCTTGATCATACGCCCGACCCTCCCCACATCGCTGCTCGACAAACTTCCCCCCATCAGAGTGCATACCACATGACCAATTTCTCGCCCCGGGAGACCGTCTCGGAACTCGACCGCCATATTATCGGCCAGAAGGACGCCAAGCGCGCCGTTGCCATCGCGCTGCGCAATCGCTGGCGCCGCCAGCAGCTTGCCGACGATCTGCGCGACGAGGTGATGCCCAAGAACATTTTGATGATCGGGCCGACCGGCGTTGGCAAGACGGAGATCTCGCGTCGCCTGGCGCGGCTTGCGGGCGCCCCCTTCATCAAGGTGGAAGCGACCAAGTTTACCGAGGTCGGCTATGTCGGCCGCGATGTCGAGCAGATCGTCCGCGACCTGGTCGAGGTGGGTATCGGGCTTGTCCGGGAAAAAAAGCGCGAAGCGGTCAAGGCCAAGGCGCGCATCAATGCCGAGGAGCGTGTGCTCGAGGCACTGGTCGGCAAGAATGCCAGCCCGGCAACCCGGGATTCGTTTCGCAAGAAGCTGCGCGAAGGCCAGTTGGACGACAAGGAAATCGAGATCGAGGTGGCCGACCACGGCCAGGGCGGGATGCCCGGCTTCGACATTCCCGGCATGCCCGGCGGCAATGTCAGCATGATCAATCTCGGCGAGATCATGGGCAAGGCGTTCGGCCAGCGTACCAAACAGATCAAGACGAGCGTGCGCGAGAGCCACGATCTGCTGGTGGCCGACGAATCCGACAAGCTTCTGGACGAGGACCAGGTCGTGTCCGAGGCGCTGCGGTCGGTCGAAAATGACGGCATCGTCTTTCTGGACGAGATCGACAAGATCGCCGCCGGCGACGGTCGCATGTCGGGCGGCGTCAGCCGCGAAGGCGTGCAGCGCGACCTGCTGCCGCTGGTCGAGGGCACGACCGTGGCGACCAAATACGGGCCGGTGAAGACCGACCATGTGCTGTTCATCGCCTCGGGCGCCTTCCACGTCTCCAAACCGTCGGACCTTCTGCCCGAACTTCAGGGCCGGCTGCCGATCCGCGTCGAACTGCGCGCATTGGAGCGGGACGATTTCCGCCGCATCCTGACCGAGACCGAGGCCAGCCTGATCAAGCAGTATATCGCGCTGATGGCGACCGAGGAGGTGACGCTCGAATTCACCGACGACGCGATCGATGCACTGGCCGACATCGCCGTCGATCTCAACGCCTCCGTCGAGAATATCGGCGCGCGGCGGCTGCAGACGGTGATGGAACGGGTGCTCGACGAGATCTCGTTCGAAGCGCCCGACAAGGCGGGCACGACGATGGTGATCGACGCCGATTATGTGAAGACCAATGTCGGCGAACTGGCCCGCAACACGGACCTGTCGCGCTTCATTCTGTAGAACGCTTCTTATCCAACCCAGCCCTTGAGCGAAGGTCGGCGGCTGCCGCGTTTCAAACGGGGCAGCGCCGGATGGGGGGCAACGGCTCACCGTGGCGCCACATCGTTGTCCCTACCCGCTCGACCATCGCGAGCTTGGTTTCGCGTGCCTCCCCTCTCGGGGAAGGCGGGGCCTTGGCTTCACCGTTCCGATTGCCGGATCGCCGCATCGAGTCTCAGACGCAGATCTTCGATCGCGTCGTCCGACAGCACGTCGATGCCCGATGCCAAAAGATTGGCCAGTTCGGTCGCGCGCGGAGACAGCTCTGTCGTATCGATCGTCACGCGCGGCGCCGACTGAAGCGCCAGCCGCTGCAACTCGTCGGCGTCGTCCCAGATGATGTTCAGGCAGGCAATGATCTCCTGAACCAGGATCCAGCGCGGCACGCCGCGTTTGCCATGCTCGAGCGCCGACAGATAGGCGGGCGAGACGCCGATCGCCTGCGCCATCTGCCTCTGCGTCATGCCGCGCTCAGCGCGCAATTGCCGCAGCCGTTCGCCGAACGGGGTCATCGGTGCCGGTGCCCGTGCGGTTCGGCGGTCTTGCGCAGACGGACATAGAATGCGCCGTCGCCGCCATGGCCGCGTGCGGCGGACCGAATGCCGCTGACCAGGCCGGCGAACGGTTCGCGCGACAGCCAGAACGGCACCATCCGGCGCAGAACGCCGTCGCTGTGCGGTGAGCGTCCTTTGCCGGTGATGACCAGGACGTGACGGCAATCGCGCGCCCGCGCCTGCGTCAGAAAGCGGTGCAGCTGGCTCATCGCTTCGTTCTGGTTCATGTTGTGGAGATCGATGCTGGCGTCGATCGGTGTCCGGCCACGCGAGAGTTTTCGGTAGACCGGCTGTTCGATGGGAACAGGTCCGGGCGCCCGCGCTGCCCGTTGCGCCTGGCGAACAGGTGCCGGCGGCGCTGCCGACCGATTCGGTTCGCCTGCGGCGCCCCGCCTGGCAGGCGTCGATTGCGTCGGTGCATCCTCGCCGAACGCACCGGCCACCCAATCGTCCCAGACATCCTGCTGCGCCTGACGGTGACGCACGCGATCGAGCGGATTGACCGTCCGCGCGACCTTGTTCCACAGGATGCGGTCTTCAAGGCTGAGCGGATGGGTCGGTTTTCGGGACTTGCGGTGCTCGGTCACGGCGCCCATTCCTCCGGCAACCGGTCCACCATGTCACGGGGGACAAGAATCGTGAAGGTGCATGGCGACTTGACGCCACCGGCCGCCTCGCCCGCGGCCGAGCCGGTTCCGAAGAAGATGTCGCCGCGCGCGGCGCCAACGATCGCGGAACCGGTTTCCTGGGCGATCATCAGCCGCCGGAATGGCATGTCCCCGACACTGTCGGCATCGACGAAGACCGGCGTGCCGAACGTATGCAGAAGCCGATCGACGGCGAGCGAGCGGCCGGCGGTGAGCGGAACCTTTGCAGCCGCAACCGGTCCGTCGCCGGGCTCGCCTGCCGGCGTTTCGCGAAAGAAGATGTAGGACCGGTTTTCGGCCATCAGACCCGATGCCTGATCGGGATGAGCGGCAAGCCAGGCCCGGATCGACTGCATGGAGACGGAGGCGGCCGGTATCTCGCCACGATCGACCAGAAGCTTGCCGATGGCCGTGAATGGGTGACCGGTCTTGCCGTCATAGGTGATGCGCGTGGTGCTGCCGTCCGAAAATGTCAGGCGCGCTGCGCCCTGGATGTGGACGAAGAAGGCATCGACCGGGTCCGCGACAAAAGCGATCTCGAGGCCCTGTCCATCCAACGCACCGGCTTCGATCGCCGCCCGGTCATGAAATTCCGTCAGAACCCCATCATCGCCACGGCGGCCAAAGCGCATTTGCGGGTCGAAGTCTGGCGGACGATTGCTGTCATCGACGGGCACCAGATCGGGCGGGCGCCGGAGAAAGGGCACGGCAAAGGATGGTGTTCGACGATGGGAGGCCGAAAGCTCGGGTTCGTAGAAGCCGGTTACAAGGCCCTGCTCGCCGGTTCCGTTATCAAGGCGCACCGGGGCAAACCTGTTCTCGAAGAATCCGCGCGGGTCGTCTCGGGCGCCGAGCTCCGCCGCCTCTGCGGCCAGTGTCATCAGAGGTTCGGGCGGAATGCCGAGCCGTCCGGTTCGATAGGTTTCGCCCACCGGTTTTTGGCAGTGGCGCGCCAGTGTTGCCAGCGCGGCGGCATGATCGTCCTGCGCCCAGCCAGCCATGTCGGCGAATGCGATGCGGTTCAGGGACCACATGGTGGCCGCCAGTACCGCAGCTTACTCGTCGGCTTCGGTCGCTTCGAGTTTCCAGTCGGGCGCCTCGCTGCGCACATCGCGCATGAAGGTCCACACATCCTTGACCTCGGCGACCGCCTCGGGATCGCCTTCGATGATCTCGCCATCCTTGCCGCGCGTCGCCGAGACGAGCTGACTGACGACGGACACGGTGATGTGGGCTTCTGAATCGCGCATCTGGGCGCCGACAATATCGATGGTGTCGATGCCGACAAAGTTGGTCTGCACCGTTTCGCCCCGCGCCTCGCGTTCGTCGAGCGCTGCGGCAAATCCGTCATAGACATCGGCCGACAACAGGTTGCGCAGCGTCTTGCGGTCCCCATCGGCGAACGCCATGACGATCATCTCGTAGGCCATCTTGGCGCCGGCCAGGAACTCGCCGGGGTGGAATTCGGGCGCCGCATCGCGGATGGCACGCAGACCCTTGTTAACCTCGGTACCCGGTTTGGCCATCTTGTCGATATCGGCATAGGGTTCGGGGTTCTCGCCACGCCCCGGCAAAGTGATCACATTGTCCGCTTCGCCGGCGTCATCGCGCGCCACGTCCTCACCCTGACGGGAATAGGGATCGAAGGGCGGGCGCTCCTGGCCGGTGCGGCGCCCTAGGACATTGCGAAGCTGTATGAAGACGAAGACAGCCGCGACGACAAAGATCAGGGTGACAAAATTCGACGAGTCCATTGGGTTTCCGTTTTCGGTCTGGTTGTCGCACGCGGCGCGCATAGCTGATATAGAACGTGCACCGCCATCATTCAAACCGGGACCGGTCACGCTTACATGGGTTCAAACACCGTGTTCAACCTGTCCGGACCGCCACCATGCCATTTTCGCTGATCCCCTTCGCCCTGCTGGTCATCCCGCTGCTCGAAATTGCCGCTTTCGTGGTGATCGGCGGACAGATCGGTGTCTTCCCGACGCTGGCGCTGGTGGTCGTCACGGCGGTCATCGGCTCGATCCTGCTGCGCGTGCAGGGGTTCGGCCTGCTCAACCGTATCCAGGCCGAAATGAATGCCGGGCGGGTGCCAGCGCGCGAGCTGGTGCATGGCGTGATGCTGCTGGTTGCGGGAATTCTGCTGCTGACACCCGGTTTTGTGACCGACGCGGCAGGCTTTCTGCTGTTCGTGCCGCCGGTGCGCGATGCGGTCTGGGGCTTTGTCCGAAGCCGCGTTCGCGTCGTCGGGCCGGACGGTGCCAAATTTCACGATGGCGCGTCGGAAACGACCCCGCGGGACGGCCGCACGATCGATCTCGACGAGGACGATTTTGCGCGCGAACCCGACCCCGACACACCTTGGGGCGACGGCCCGCCACGCTCGTAGCTGACAGAAAGGCCGGTTACTATGGCCCGCTTGTCACACAGGGGGCACCATGCTAGGCGACCGCGAAATCTCCCGATCCGGCGCATTTGCGCCACTCCAGCAATTCCAAGAAGGCACCCAAGATGGCGGATGAAACCGACAAGACGAACGATGGCGAAACGGCAGCAGCCGCAGGAGCAACGACGGGCAACGGCAAATCGCCGCAGCTCAGCATCCTGACGCAGTACGTCAAGGATCTGTCGTTCGAGAGCCCCGGCGCGCCGATGACGCTGCGCCAGCGCGACAAGGCGCCGGCGATCAACATCAACATCAACGTCAACGCCAATCCGATGTCGGAAACCGACTATGACGTGGTGCTGACGCTGAACGCGACGGCCAAGGATGACGACAAGGTCCTGTTCAATGTCGAACTGATCTATGGCGGCGTGTTCCGCGTCGACGGCTTTCCCAAGGAGCACACGCTGCCGGTGGTCTTCATCGAATGCCCGCGCATGCTGTTCCCGTTCGCGCGGCAGATCGTGGCCGAATGCACACGCAATGGCGGTTTCCCGCCGCTGATGATCGATCCGGTCGATTTTGCGCGGATGTTCCAGCAGCGCATGGCCGAAGAACAGGCGCGCCAGAAGGTCGAAACGACGAACTGACCGAGAAAAGGGCCCGGCCGTGCCGTTTCAGGCGGGGCGGCGCCAGAGCGGGGCCTCGCCCAGCAGTCCGATCATCTCTTCATGCGCGGCGGCTTCGGCCGCCGTCAGGCGCGGCGGCAAGGGGTCGGCGCGCGTACCGACCACCGCAACCTTGTCCGGACCTTCGGATCCCGTGGCTTTGTCGGCGGCAGTGTCGGCGACCACCGACAAGCCGAGCGCCGCCTGCTTGCCGCCGACCAGCTCGATATAGACTTCGGCCAGAAGCTCGCTGTCGAGGAGCGCGCCGTGCTTCTCGCGCCGCGAATTGTCGATCCCGTAGCGCTTGCACAGGGCATCGAGCGAGTTCGGGCCCATCGGATGGCGCCGGCGGGCAAGGGCGAGCGAATCGACGATCCGGGCCGGATCGAGCGCCGGAAAGCCGATCCGGGCGAACTCCTCATTGAAGAAGCCGGCATCGAAGCCGGCATTGTGAGCGATCAGCCTGGCATCGCCGACAAAGGCGAACCAATCGTCGACGATTTCGGCAAAGCGCGGCTTGTCGATCAGCATCTCGTTGGAAATGCCGTGTACAGCCAGCGCCTCGGGATGCACCTCACGCCCGTCCGGATTGATGAAGACGTGAAACGATCGTCCGGTGATGAACCGGTTGTCGAGTTCGACGGCGCCAATCTCGATGATGCGGTCAGCCTTGTTGTCGAGGCCGGTCGTTTCGGTGTCGAAGATAATTTCACGCATTGTTCGCCCAGTCTGCAAATCGCCATAACAGGATGGCGGTGCGCCCTGCCTCGGGCAAGACGTGCGCGGAACCATCCAAAGGCAATCGGCCGGTTCAGCCGGCCGCTTCGGCAAGGTTTCGGGGCGGCGGCTGCAGCACGGTGATCAGATCACGCACCTTGGCGCGCGCGCAGTCCATGCCCAACGACGTGTCGATGATGAAATCGGCCTTGGCACGCTTTTCACGATCCGGAACCTGGCGGGCGAGGATCGCCGCGAAACGATCTTCGGTCATGCCGGGCCGGGCGAGGACGCGCTCGCGCTGCACATCGGCCGGCGCAGTAACCACAAGCACCTTGTCGACCCGATCCTGTGCGCCCACCTCGAACAGAAGCGGGATGTCGAGGACCACCAGGCCAGCTCCATCGGCACGCGCACGGTCGACGAACGCGGCTTCGTGCGCAGCGACCAGCGGATGGACGATCGCCTCGAGCCGTCCCAGCGCCTCAGCGTCGCCCAGAACCCGCTCGCCCAGCTGTTTGCGATCGACAATGCCGTCCATCACCGTGCCGGGAAAAGCCGTCTCGATGAGCGGCGCAGCATCGCCGCGGTAAAGCTCGTGAACGGCGGCGTCGGAATCGTGCACGGGAATTCCTGCCTCGGTGAACATGGCGGCGGTCGTCGACTTGCCCATACCGATCGAACCGGTCAGCCCCAGACGGATCATGACGCGTTGTCCCCCGCACAGTGCGCCTCAAGGTCGGCGACGATATGGGCGCGCAGGTCCGGTGTCACCAGTGGCCGGACGCCGAACCACCGTTCGAATCCCGGGACTGCCTGATGCAGCAGCATGCCTAGACCGTCGGCAACGGTCAGGCCGCGGTCGCGCGCGGCGGCAAGCATGGGCGTGACCAGCGGCGCATAGACGATGTCGGTCACGATCGCCTGGTCACCGACCTTGTCGAGATCAAGCATCAAAGGCGGTTCGCCGGACATGCCCAGCGACGTCGTGTTGACCACCAGATCGGCATCGGCCGCCCGTTCGTCGATTGCGGCGAGCGGGGCGGCATGAATGGACTCGCCAAACAAGTCGGCGAGTTCAGCGGCCCGGTCGCGGGTGCGGTTGGCCAGATCGATATGGCGATAGCCGGCTTGGAGCAGCGCATGGAGGATTGCGCGGCTTGCGCCGCCCGCGCCGATCACCAATGCACGTTGGCCGGCGCGCCATTGCGGTGTCCAATCGTCGAGATTGGCCGCAAAGCCATAGGCATCGCTGTTGCCGGCGGCGAGCTCGCCGCGCTCTTTCCAGATGGTATTGACGGCCCCGATCGCTTCGGCCGCCGCATCACGCTTGTCGATAGCGGCAAACGCGGTCTGCTTGTGCGGAATGGTGACATTGCCGCCGGCCCAATTGGACGCCGACAGACCGGCCAGGAAGAACGGGAAATCGTCAGGGGCGATATCGAGCGGTTCGTACGATCCGGCCAGGCCAAGCCGGTCGAGCCAGAAGCGATGGATCAAAGGCGATCGCGAATGGCCGATCGGGTGCCCGGCGACGAAGGCGCGCGCCGGATCAGCCATCGATCATGTCCAGGCGCCGCAGTTCGGCCAGAAGCGGCAGCATGGGCATGCCGATGATGGTGAAGTAATCGCCCTCGACCCGGTCAAAAAGCCTGATGCCCGCGCCTTCGATCTGATAGGCGCCGACGCTCTGCAACGCCGCCTCGCCGACTTCGGCGAGATATCGGCCTATGAATGCCGGTGACAGGGTCCGCACATGCATGTGTGCCGTCGATACATGACGCCATAGCGTCTCTCCGTCGCGGACAAGCGCCAGTGCGCTGTGCAGCGCGTGCGCCTTGCCGGACATGGCCAGAAGACGGAACCGCGCTTCTTCCATGTTGGCCGGCTTATGCAGCAGTTCGCCGTCGAGCGCCATCGTCTGGTCCGCCCCCAGGACCAGCGCGCCGGGATGGCGTGCGCTGACATCGAGCGCCTTGGCCTCGGCAAGCACGGCCGCCACGTCGGCGGCATCGAGACCGCTTTCAACGAGCGGCGCTTCCACCGCCCGCTCCTCAATATCGGCCGCATCGGTCGAAAAGATGAGGCCGGCCTTGGTCAGAAGTTCGGCTCGGAAGGGGCTGGACGATGCAAGAACGAAGGTCATGGTCGGCTCTGAAGGCTGGGCGTCAGTGGGTGGCCTAACCTGCCGGAGGGCGCCGGACAAGCGCAAAGCCCCGGACGGACGCCTGCCGTGGGTTGGGGACAATTCCGGTGGGCAAACGCGATTGTCTGCCGCTTGGTTCACAGGCGCGGGCAAATGCGCGTGATCGGTCAACATGGATGGACCGGACTTTTGCTCCTGCACGCCGGTAGTGAACGGAGAAACAAAACGCCGTCCACTGGCCATTCACATGAAATGATCCCGTTGGTAACGATTAAATATCTGATAAATAATCATTTTTAGGTTTGTCCTCGTCGATTCTGGTTTTCACTATCCAGCCGTCCGACGCAGGAACGCTGTGTATGAGAGGTGGAAAACCGCGGACAAAAGATTCATACCCGCAACTCACAGACTCATAGAAAAATCAAAAAACCTTCGTTAGACATCTCATTCTTAAAAGGGCTGTGAAAGGAGTGCGTTGCATGGGCCAGCGGACGATACTGGAAGTCATGCAGGGCGCGACGGTTACGCCACCGCCGATCTGGGTGATGCGGCAGGCGGGGCGTTATCTGCCCGAATATCGCGAGACACGCGCGAGGGCGAAGAACTTCCTCGATTTCTGCTACACGCCCGATCTGGCCGTTGAAGCGACGTTGCAGCCAATCCGCCGTTACGGCTTTGATGCGGCGATTCTTTTTTCGGATATTCTGGTGATCCCCGACGCACTCGACCGTGATGTGTCCTTCGTGCAGGGCGAGGGACCCCGAATGCGTCCGCTTGAAGGCGACGAAATCGAGAAGCTCGATTCAAGCCGTGTTCTTGATCATCTGGCGCCTGTTTTCGAAACGGTGCGGCGATTGCGCGTGGCGTTGCCGGATGAAACGGCGCTTTTGGGTTTTTGTGGCGCCCCCTGGACGGTGGCGACCTACATGATCGCCGGGCACGGAACACCCGACCAGGCCCCATCGCGTCTGATGCTCTATCGCGAGCCGGCGCGGCTGGAGAAGTTGCTCGACATACTCGCCGAGGCGTCGGCGCGTTATCTGATCGCGCAGATCGATGCGGGGGCCGACGCCGTCAAGATTTTCGACAGTTGGGCGGGTGTTCTCGATCGTGTGGCATTCGAGCGGTGTTCGGTGGCGCCGGTTCGCAAGATCATTGAAACGGTGAAGCGCGAACGGCCCGGAACGCCGGTGATCGCCTTTCCGAAAGGCGCCGGCTGGCAATATCGCGACTACCGCGAAAAGACGGGTGCGGACATGATCGCGCTCGACTGGACGGTTCCACTCGATGTCGCGGCCCAGTTGCAGAAAGAAGGGCCGGTTCAGGGCAATCTGGACCCTTTGCGGGTCGTGGCGGGCAGGGCGGCGATCAAGGAAGGGGTCGATCGCATTCTCGACGCGCTGGCGGGCGGGCCGTTCGTCTTCAATCTCGGACACGGGATCACGCCGCAGGCCGATCCGGACGATATGGCCTATCTGGTCGACTGCGTACGCGGCAAGGCCTAGCGGCCATGAAGGGGCCGGGCGGGGAGATATCGGAGACCAAGGGGCGCAAGGCGGCCATGCGTGCGTTGATGGCGCTGGCGGTTTTTCTTGGCCTGGCGGCTTTCATATTCGTTTTGTCGCCGCCGGCGCGCTATGACTGGGCAAAAGCCATCCATGTCGTCGCGGTGATTTCGTGGATGGCGGGCATGCTGTACCTGCCGCGGCTGTTCGTTTATCATTGCGATGCAGAACCGGGTTCGGTCCAGGCCGACACATTCGTCGTCATGGAGCGGCGGCTCCTGAAGGTGATCATGCTTCCCGCGATGATCGTTTCCTGGGCCGTCGGTCTCTGGCTGGCATGGACCGGCGCATTTTTCCTGGAAATCTGGTTTATCGGTAAACTCGTCGCCGTGCTGATCATGAGTTGGGCGCATGGCTATCTGGCGAAATCGGCCCGTCTGTTCGCCGAAGGACGCAACGACAAGCCGGCGCGTCATTGGCGGATCGTCAACGAAGTGCCGACGATCGCGATGATCGCGGCGGTGATCCTGGTAATCGTCAAACCGTTCTAGGAACGCCGCGCTTGTCGGGTGGCACGGCGAATTGTCTTGCCCGTGCGGCTTGAAATCGCCATGATGACGGCGTATGTGGCGGCCAGTTCTCGGTGCCCTTCTTCCTTCCCTCCGCGCCGGGCTTTTCCCTTTACGTCCGCATTGGTTCAACCATGGAACAAATGAAGCTACACGATTTGCAGCAGAAGTCTGCGCCCGAACTTGTGGAGTTCGCCGAAAGCCTTGAGGTCGAAAATGCCAGTGTCCTGCGCAAGCAGGAGCTGATGTTTGCCATTCTCAAGCGTCTGGCCGCCGATGATATCGAGATCATCGGCGAGGGCGTGGTCGAGGTGCTTCAGGACGGGTTCGGCTTTTTGCGGTCGGCCAGTGCGAATTATCTGCCTGGACCTGACGACATCTATATCTCGCCATCGCAGATCCGGCGTTTTTCGCTGAAGACCGGCGATACGGTCCAGGGCACGATCCGTGCGCCCAAGGACGGGGAACGCTATTTTGCTTTGCTCAAGGTCAACACGATCAATTTCGAAGACCCCGAGAAGATCCGTCACAAGAGCCATTTCGACAATCTGACGCCGCTTTATCCCGACAGCCGCATCAATATGGAGGTCGAAAACGCCGAGACGAAGGATTTGTCGGCGCGCGTGATCGATCTCGTCGCGCCGCTCGGCAAGGGCCAGCGCGGTCTGATTGTCGCGCCGCCTCGCACGGGTAAAACGGTGCTTTTGCAGAACATCGCCCATTCGATCACCGCCAATCACCCCGAATGCTATCTGATCGTGCTGCTGATCGACGAACGGCCCGAGGAAGTCACGGACATGCAGCGTTCGGTGAAGGGCGAGGTCGTGTCGTCGACGTTCGATGAACCGGCGACCCGCCATGTTCAGGTTGCCGAGATGGTGATCGAAAAGGCCAAGCGTCTGGTCGAACATGGCCGCGATGTCGTCATCCTGCTCGATTCGATCACACGGCTGGGCCGGGCCTACAACACGGTCGTGCCTTCGAGCGGCAAGGTGCTGACCGGCGGTGTCGATGCCAACGCGCTGCAGCGGCCCAAGCGCTTCTTCGGTGCGGCGCGCAATATCGAGGAAGGCGGTTCGCTGACGATTATCGCCACCGCTCTGATCGATACGGGCAGCCGCATGGACGAGGTGATCTTCGAAGAATTCAAGGGAACGGGCAATTCGGAAATCGTGCTCGACCGGAAGGTTGCCGACAAACGCATCTTCCCCTCCATGGATATCCTCAAATCGGGTACCCGCAAGGAAGACCTTCTGGTGCCGCGTTCGGACCTTCAGAAGATCTTCGTGCTTCGGCGCATTCTGTCGCCGATGGGAACGACGGATGCCATCGAGTTCCTGATCGACAAGCTGCGCCAGACCAAGAACAATGGCGAATTCTTCGATTCCATGAACGCCTGATCGATTCGGTCTCGAAACGTCGTTGGTGCAGATCGCGGAGACCGATTCGATTCTGATGTGAAACGAATCGAATGAACATTGATGTCTGGCGCCGCATGGAGCCTGCATGACGGATACGATCATCGCGTTGTCCAGCGGAGCCTTGCCGTCGGGCATTGCCATTGTTCGGGCATCCGGCACCGCGTCGGGAGCGCTTGCGGAGCGCTTTTGCGGCGCCCTTCCCGCGCCGCGAACGGCGGCGTTGCGTGTCTTTCGCGACGATGAGGCATTGGAGATCGATCGCGGGTATGTGCTGTGGTTGCCAGGCCCGGCGAGCTTTACCGGAGAGGATTGCGTCGAATTTCACCTGCACGGCAGCCGCGCAGTGGTCGATCGTGTTTTGGACCTGGCCACGGAAATGCCCGGGGTTCGTCTTGCAGAAGCGGGTGAATTTGCCCGCCGGGCGTTTTCCAACGGCAAGCTCGATTTGGTGGAAGCCGAGGCGCTTGGCGATCTGATTTCGGCGGAGACGGAAGCACAGCGTCGTTTTGCGGTCGAACTGGCCGGTGGGGCGCAATCGTCCCTTTACGAGGATTGGCGAGCCCGCTTGCTCCATGCGCGGTCGATGATCGAGGCGGAGATCGATTTTTCCGATGAGGACGATGTGCCCGGTTCGGTGTCCGATCGGGTTTGGGCGGACATGCGGACGATGAGCGACGCATTGTCCCGCCACATGGACGGTGAACGGCGCGGCCGCATCATGCGGTCCGGACTTCAGGTCGCCATCGTCGGCGTTCCGAATGCGGGCAAATCCACGCTTCTCAATGCGATGGCCGGCAGCGACCGCGCGATTGTTTCCCCGGAACCGGGCACGACGCGCGATGTTGTGGAGGCTCGTCTGGACCTTGGCGGCCATCTGGTGGTGCTGGCCGATACCGCCGGATTGCGCGATGAAGCGGGCACGGTGGAAGGAGAAGGCATTCGCCGTGCGATTCAGCGCGCTGCGGAGGCCGACCTTGTGTTGCACGTATCGGAGACGGGTTTGTTCGAGATGCCCCAACTGCCTGATGGCCTGGCGGTCTGGACCGTGCGCACCAAGGCCGATTTGACCGTGGACGGCGCGAGGCCGGTCCAAGCAGCCGATTATGCGCTGAGCGCCGTGACAGGTGAGGGGCTCGGGGCCTTGGTTGCCGCGCTGACCGATTTTGCACGGGATCGCGCCGGAGGCTCGGATCTCGCGCCGGGACGTGCCCGACACATGCAACATCTGGCTGCCTGCAAGGCCCACCTGATCGATTCGCTGTCGGAACAATTGCCGTTGGAGCTGAGGGCGGAGCATTTGCGTCTCGCCGGAGAGCAGCTCGGGCGGATAACGGGCCGCATCGATGTTGAGGACATGCTGGGAACGATTTTCTCGCAGTTCTGCATCGGCAAGTGATTCACGTGAAACAGCGCTGGCCTGGATGCGATATGCCGCCGTTGTTTCACGTGAAACAGCGGGTGGCTTGACCTCGGCCGTCAATCACGCCATGTGCGGCTGAGAAGACCCTTTACCTGTACTTTTTTGGAGGCTGGCCGATGATGGTCACAGCCTATGATGTCATCATCGTTGGCGGCGGCCATGCTGGCGTCGAGGCGGCGCGTGCGAGTGCTGCGGTCGGGGCGTCGACGGCTCTTGTGACCCACCGTTTTGATACGATCGGTGTCATGTCGTGCAATCCCGCCATTGGCGGTTTGGGCAAAGGGCATCTGGTTCGGGAGATCGACGCGCTGGACGGATTGATGGGCCGGGTCGCGGATGCCGCCGGCATCCAGTTCCGCCTGTTGAACCGCCGGAAGGGGCCGGCCGTGCGCGGTCCGAGGACGCAGGCCGACCGGGCTCTGTATCGCGCCGCCATGCAGAACGAAGTCGGCGCCATCGCCAATCTCGACATAGTCGAGGGAGAGGTGGCCGCTCTGCGCATGCCGGCGCCCGACCGTGTCGAGGGAGTGGTGCTCGCCGACGGCCGGGAATTGACGGCCGGCGCGGTGGTTCTGACGACGGGCACCTTTCTGCGCGGTGTCATCCATATCGGCGACCGGACCATCGCTGCTGGCCGCATGGGCGAGGCACCGAGCAATGCACTGTCCGGCCAGCTGCAGGCGATGAACGTGCCGATCGGCCGTCTGAAGACGGGCACGCCGCCGCGGCTTGACGGTCGCACCATAGCGTGGTCGCAGCTGTCCATGCAGAGCGCAGACGACGATCCGGTGCCGTTCTCGATGCTGACGGAGCGCATCGTCAATCGTCAGATCGAATGCGGCATCACGCGGACGACGGCCGACACGCACGCCGTTGTTCGCGCCAATATCGGTCGTTCGGCGATGTACTCGGGCAAGATCGAAGGGACCGGGCCGCGCTATTGCCCTTCCATCGAAGACAAGATCGTCAAGTTCGGCGATCGCGACGGGCACCAGATCTTTCTCGAACCGGAAGGGTTGAACGATCATACCGTCTACCCGAACGGCATTTCGACATCGCTGCCGGAAGACGTGCAAGCGGCTGCCCTGAAGACGATACCGGGGCTCGAGCACGCAAAGATCCTGCAACCGGGTTATGCGATCGAGTATGATCATGTCGATCCGCGCGCGTTGGATGCCAGCCTGGCGTTGCGCAGCGTGTCGGGCTTTTATCTCGCCGGCCAGATCAACGGCACAACCGGCTACGAGGAAGCGGCGGCGCAAGGGCTTGTGGCGGGCCTGAATGCGGCACGTTTTGCGGCCGGACAGGCGCCGGTCCTGTTCAGCCGAACCGAGAGCTATATCGGAGTGATGCTGGACGATCTGACGTCGCGCGGCGTGTCGGAACCCTATCGCATGTTCACGTCACGCGCCGAATACCGGCTGTCACTGCGGATCGACAATGCGGACATGCGGCTCACGCCGTTGGCGATCGAATCGGGACTGGCGTCCGCAGAACGGCGCGAGCACTTCAACGCCGTGAGGACGGCACTGGATGCTGCCCGCGATTTGAGCCGTTCGGTGACATTGACGCCGCAGGAAGCCAACCGATTCGGCCTCGAAATCAATCACGACGGCGTTCGGCGGTCCGCCTATGATCTGATGGCTTATCCCGACATCACCTTTGATCGGCTCACGTCCATCTGGCCGGAACTCTGCGATATCGATCGGTCGATCGCCGAGCGGCTGGAAATCGAGGCGCAATATGCCGTCTATATGAAGCGCCAGGCCGCAGACATCGCTGCAGTGCGTCGTGACGAGGCGCTGTTGCTGCCCTGCGATCTGTCATTTGACGGCATTGCCGGGCTCTCCAACGAGCTGAAGCAGAAGCTTGCCGAACGCCGCCCCTCGTCGATTGCCGAGGCACAAAGGATCGACGGCATGACGCCCGCGGCGGCCGCACTGCTCATTGCCCATGTCCGGAAACAAGAGTTTCGAACCGACATCGATGCGGCATGAGCGATCCCGATGCGATGCGCGCTGCGCTTTCTTCAGGCCATGATGGCGTCGATGTTTCACGTGAAACGCTGATGCGCATGGCGCAGTTTGCCGATCTGTTCGATGCTTGGTCGAAACGGATCAATCTCGTCGCGGCGTCGACCGGCGGCGATTTCTGGATGCGGCACGTGGCCGACAGTGCGCAGCTGCTGCGACTGAAACCAGACGCCCGCCATTGGTCCGATCTTGGCTCGGGCGGCGGTTTTCCCGGAATTGTGATTGCCATTCTGCTTTCGGAGACCGAAGGCGCGCGTGTCGACCTGATCGAGAGCAACCGAAAGAAGGCGGCGTTCCTGCAGACGGTGCGCGCTGCCTGTGCACCGTGCGCCCGTGTGCATCCCGCCCGCATCGAGGATGCGGTGATGCGCCTGCCGGCACCGGAGGTCATTACGGCGCGTGCCCTGGCACCGCTGGCAGACCTGTTCTCCCTCGCCGAACCCTGGCTGGCGGCCGGCGCGTCCTGCCTGTTTCACAAAGGCCGTGGATATGCCGATGAAGTGGAGGAAAGCCGTGCACATTGGCGATTCGATCTGGTAGTACATGACAGTGTTGCTGCCCCGGACTCGGTCATTTTGGACATCAGCCAGGTCCGGCGGGCGCCCAATTCACACTGAACCGGGGACCGGCATGACCAGTTCACCCAAGGTCATCACCATTGCCAACCAGAAAGGCGGCGTCGGCAAGACGACCACCGCGATCAATCTGGCAACGGCGCTTGCCGCAATCGGCGAGCGGGTGCTGGTGGTCGATGTCGATCCGCAGGGCAATGCCAGCACGGGGCTCGGCATCGATCGGGACGACAGAACCGTGTCAGCCTACGAGATCCTGCTGGGCGAAGCGTCGGTCACCGACGCAGCCATCGCAACCGCCGTTCCCGGGCTGTCGATCGTTCCGTCGACCATGGATCTGCTGGGCATCGAGATGGAAATCGCTTCGGCGTCCGACCGCGTCTTCCGGTTGCGCACGGCCCTTGGTCAGCCGGATGTGCGGCGCTTTTCCTATGTCATCATCGATTGCCCGCCCTCGCTGAACCTTCTGACGCTTAACGCGATGGCGGCCGCGCATTCCGTGCTGGTGCCGCTGCAGTGCGAGTTCTTCGCGCTGGAAGGGCTCAGCCAGCTTCTGAAGACCGTCGATCAGATTCGCGGCTCGGTCAATCCGGGCCTGACCATCCAGGGGATCGTGCTGACCATGTATGACGGCCGCAACAATCTGGCCAACCAAGTGGTGGACGATGTGCGCAGCTATATGGGCGATACCGTCTACACCACGGTAATCCCCCGCAATGTCCGGCTGTCCGAGGCCCCGTCGCACGGCAAGCCGGCCATCCTCTACGATCTGCAATGTGCAGGAAGCCAAGCCTATCTCAACCTGGCGTCGGAAGTCATTCAACGCGAGCGCGGCGCGCGGGCCGCCTGAACGGATTCGAACCCGGAACGATACGGACATCATGATGGCAGATGACAGATCGGACAGGCGGCTGGGCCGCGGACTGGCGGCACTGATCGGCGAGATGGACCAGCCGGTGCAGGCCGCGGCGGCACCCGTTGCCAGCGACCGCAGCGTTCCGATCGAGATGATCGCCCGCAATCCCAACAATCCCAGGCGCACCTTCAGCGACGATGAGCTGGACGATCTTGCCCGATCGATGCGCGATCACGGTGTCATCCAGCCGATCGTCGTGCGCCCCGTGGCGGGAACGGGCGGTGGTGCCTCGCATGAGATCATCGCCGGCGAGCGGCGATGGCGCGCGGCGCAACGTGCTGGGCTCACCGAGGTGCCGGTGATCGTCCGCGAAGTCGACGACCGTTCGGCGCTGGAGCTCGCGATCGTCGAAAACGTCCAGCGCTCCGATCTCAATCCGATCGAGGAGGCGCTTGGCTATCGGCAGCTGATGGACGACCATGGCTACGGGCAGTCGGACCTTGGTGACGTTATCGGCAAAAGCCGCAGCCATGTGGCCAATACGCTGCGCCTGTTGAAACTCCCCGATTCGGTCCAGGCGATGGTTTCGGCAGGCGATTTGTCGGCCGGCCATGCGCGGACGCTGGTAACGGCCGATGATCCGGCCGCTATCGCGCGCAAGATCGTTGCAGAGGGATTGTCCGTGCGCCAGGCAGAGACATTGGCCCAAAAGCCGGTTGGCGACGACGATCGATCCATTGGAAAGCCGGCAAAAGATACCGATCTTGTCGCGCTCGAGAAGACCTTGTCCGATGCGTCAGGCTACCGCGTCGAAATCCAGCCGAAGGCAAAGGGTGGCGAAGTGCGCATTGCCTACCAGTCGCTTGAGCAACTCGACGATCTATGCCGTCTTCTGCAACGCCAATAGATTCCCATTTTGATTCGCGATCGAAACGATCTGAACCCTAACGCCGGCGAGCGCTCTGGACTGTGAGCGCCAGCAACGTCATACGCAGGACGTCGGTTTCGAGGTGTCGCGACTGGCGGGCCTGAAGGACTGCTTCACGCAAACGGCCAAGCCCGGCGCGAATGGCGGGCGCGCTCCATATCGCGACCGCCTGCTCCATTGCCTGGCGGCGCGCGAAGAAGACCGGCGGCCTGGCGTGGGCCACCGCCGCGGCGGGATTTTTCCCCTGCATGTCCATGTCGGCACGGATCCGGTCCAGCGCCTGGAACTGCCGTGTCAGGATCGCGAGCAGCGCCGATGGCGCACCGCCTCCGCTTTCGAATTTCACCACCGCGCGGTCGAGCGCCTTGAGATCGCCCGTCAGCACGGCCATCGAAATGTCGTCAAACCCCAGTGCCGACGCGTCGCCGCAAATGGCCTGCACGTCAGACAGTGTCACCGTTGGCTGGCCGAGCGCATAAAGCGCGATCTTGTCCAGTTCGGCGCGCGAGGCGGCCCGGTCGCCGCCAAGATGATCGATCAGAAAATGACGCGCATCGAGTTCCAGCCGTAGTCCGGCCGCAGAAAATGTGCGGTCGATCAGCTCCTGAAGTGCCCTGTCGTTGTCGGTGTAGCAGGCAATGGCGAGGCCGGCCGCAGCCTTTTCGACCGCCCCGCGCAGGCCGCCCTTCTTGAGATCGCCGGCCTCGACAATGATCATCGTGTCCGCTGGCGGCTCGCCGAGCAGCATGTCGATCTGGCCGAGCAGTGCTCGATCGTTTCCCGCGCCTCGGAGCCAGATCAGCCGGCGGCCGCCAAACATGCCGACCGTGTAGGCTTCATTGACGAGCCGTTCGGGGTCCGCCCCAGGGCTCGCGGCGTCGATGCGAATCGTGCTGAACGGATCGTCCAGCGGCACACCGCTCCCTTTGGCCAGCGCCGAGGCGCGTTCCGACACCAGACCGTGATCCGGCCCGTAGACCAGATAGATCGTGTAGTCGCGATCGGGCCGGGCGATGAAGCGGTCGGCCTCGTGGTTCTTGAGCTGGGCCAAGGTACGCGCGCCTCAGCGGGCGGCGAGCGCCGTCGCCACGACGATCCGGAACCGTTCGGCGAGTTCGGCGGCCGCGCGGTTCTCGGCATCGCGCAAAGCACGCAGATTGGCGAATTCCTGCCGCGTATTGTCGAAGGAGGCGGTTGCCGACCGGGTTTCGGAGGCGATGGTGACGCCGTCCTCGATCCGCGTCAGCGTCAGCGTTCCCGTCAGCGTCACGCGCCTGGCCGTGATGTTGGTCGAGCCGTCCGGCGCCGACACGCGGAAAATGTCAACGGTGGACGATGAAACGGCCAGCGATGCGCGGTGATCGGCCGACGGGTCCACGGAGCCGCCATTGTAGAGCAGGAAGACAAGTTCGTTGCGGACCTGCTGGCTGATCCGGTCATCGACACCATCGACGCTGACCCGGCTGAGCGGCGCTGTCGACACGATGAAGTCTGTCGAGCCGGCATGGTAGAGCGGCTGCACCGTGCAGCCGCCCAGCATCGCCAGCGCGCCCAGCATCGCCGTCCGGCGCGTGACGCTCCATCTCCGGCGTTGATCAGGCGCGATCTTCATCATGCGACTATATTGACGATGCGGCCCGGCACCACAATCACCTTTTTGGGCGCCGCGCCGTTCAAATGGCGCTGCACGGCGTCAAGCTCCAGGGCCGATGCCTCGACGCTGTCCCTTTCCGCATCACGCGCGACCGCGATCTCGCCGCGTTTCTTGCCGTTGATCTGCACCGGCAGGACGATCGTGTCGTCGGCGATCAGCGCCGGATCGAATGCCGGCCAGGGCTCCTTGGCCACCATGTCCGCATGCCCCAGAATGGCCCAGCATTCCTCGGCCACGTGCGGCGCGATCGGCGCCATGATCTGGATAAGGATGGACAGGGCCTCATGGGCTGCCGCCTTGCCGGCCCGATCGTTTCCGCTCCCCGCCCTTTCGATCACAGGGGCGATTGCGTTGACCAGTTCATGGATGCGGGCAATGGCCTTGTTGAAGGCCAGCCGTTCGAAATCCTCGCCCACACCCTCGAGCGCCTTGTGCGCAGCCTTTCGCATAGCCGCGAAATCGCCGTTCGCGGCGGACGGGTCACCGGCCGCGATGGTCGGCGCGGCGCCCGCGACGAGGCGCCAGACACGCTGGATGAAGCGATGCGCGCCCTCGGCGCCCGAATCGGTCCATTCCACGTCACGCTCGGGCGGCGAATCCGAAAGCATGAACCAGCGTGCCGTGTCCGCGCCGAAGCTCTGGGTGATGTCCTCCGGTCCGATCGTGTTCTTCTTGGACTTGGACATTTTTTCGAGCGGCCCGATGGTCACCGGCTTGCCGGTGTCGGCGTCGAAGGCCTTGCGGTTCGAATCATGCCCTTCGATCCGGACCTGACCGGGATCGAGCCAGCCTCCGTCTTCGGACCGGTAGGTCTCGTGGACGACCATGCCTTGGGTGAAAAGCCCCTTGAACGGTTCGTCGACCGCCATGTGCCCAGTGCGGCTCATCGCGCGGGCGAAGAAGCGAGAATAGAGAAGGTGCAAAATGGCGTGCTCGATGCCGCCAATATACTGATCGACGGGCAGCCACGCATTGGCCGCGTCGGGGTCGGTCGGGGCATCCTCGTTCGGCGCGGTGAAGCGCGCGAAGTACCAGGACGAATCGACAAACGTGTCCATCGTGTCGGTTTCGCGGCGCGCGGGCTTTCCGCAGGACGGGCAGTCAACATGTTTCCATGCCGGATGATGGTCCAGCGGATTGCCCGGCCGTTCGAACGTGATATCGTCCGGAAGCGTGACGGGCAATTGCGCCTTCGGCACCGGCACCAGGCCGCAGTCGTCGCAGTGGACGACCGGGATCGGACACCCCCAGTAGCGCTGGCGCGAAATGCCCCAGTCGCGCAGCTTGAACTGTACTTGCCGGTCGCCTTGCGGACGACCGTCCAACTCCATCGCTTCCAGACGGTCGGCAATGGCGGCGAAAGCGTCGGCTGGCGTCATGCCGTCGAGGAACGACGAGTTGATCATCGTGCCGTCGCCGGTCCAGGCCTCCTCGCCGATCGCAAAGTCCTCGGCGTCGGCGTCTGGCGGCAACACGACGGGCACGACCGGCAGGTCGTACTTGCGCGCGAAATCGAGGTCGCGCTGGTCGCCCGAGGGGCAGCCGAAGATCGCGCCGGTGCCGTAGTCCATCAGGACGAAGTTGGCGACGTAGACGGGCAGTTCCCAGTCGGCGTCGAACGGGTGCCGGACCTTGATGCCGGTATCGAACCCTTTCTTCTCGGCTGTTTCCAGCGCGGTGACCGATGTCCCCATGCGGCGGCATTCCTCGCAGAAGGCGGCGAGCGCGGCGTTCGTCTCGGCTGCCTTCCTGGCCAGCGGATGATCGGCTGCGATCGCCATGAAGGACGACCCGAACAGAGTATCGGGCCGGGTCGTATAGACTTCGAGTTCCGTTTCGCCTTCGGGCGCCGTTTCAGGTGTCAGCGCCCAGCGGATCGAAAGGCCCTCGGAGCGCCCGATCCAGTTGCGCTGCATCAGGCGCACCTTGTCCGGCCACCCGTCGAGATCGTCTATGGAATCGAGCAGATCCTGGCTGAAATCGGTGATCTTGAAGACCCATTGAGCCAGTTCGCGCTGCTCGACCTCGGCGCCCGAGCGCCAACCCTTGCCGTCGATCACCTGTTCGTTGGCCAGAACGGTCTGGTCGACCGGGTCCCAATTGACCTTGGAGACACGGCGACCGACGAGGCCGGCTTCGAGGAAATCGACGAACAGCATCTGCTGGCGGTGGTAATAGTCGACATCGCAGGTGGCAAATTCGCGCGACCAGTCGATCGAAAGGCCCATCAGTTTGAGTTGGGCACGCATCGTGCCGATGTTCTGGTAGGTCCAGTCGCGCGGATGAACCTTGTTCTGCATGGCCGCGTTTTCCGCCGGCATGCCGAATGCGTCCCAGCCCATCGGGTGCAGCACATTGTAGCCCATGGCGCGCTTGTGGCGGGCGACGACATCTCCCATCGTATAGTTGCGCGTGTGACCGATATGAATGCGCCCGGACGGATAGGGAAACATCTCGAGGACGTAATATTTCGGCCGGGGATCGGCATTATCGGTCTCGAACAGCCTGGCCTCGTCCCAGGCCTTTTGCCATTTGGGCTCGGATGCGCGCGGATTGTAACGTTCAGGTGTCGTCATCGGGTCAGAGCTGTCCGGTGGGCGGCCATGCGGCTTGAAATCGGAGCATCGGCATGCACTTAAGCTGTCGGATGCGCGCCGGTGTCATGCCGGCAAATGAGTACAGCGTCAACCATGCGGCAGGGGCGGGAAACGTGTCGGATCACCAGCGGAACACATCGGACCTGACCTCGGCGGATCGCTTCGACACCGTCGTCGCAGCTGTCGCCACGGCCGCGCGGACGGCAGGGCGTACCCCGGAAGCCGTCACGCTCGTTGCCGTCAGCAAGACGTTCGATGCCGATGCCATCCGACCCGTTCTTGAACGGGGTCATCGCGTGTTCGGCGAGAACCGCGTCCAGGAGGCGGCGGGCAAATGGCCGGGCCTGCGCGAAACCTATGATGACATCGAACTTCACCTGATCGGTCCCCTGCAGTCGAACAAGGCCGCCGAGGCCGTTGCCCTGTTCGACGTGATCGAAAGCGTCGACCGCGAGAAGATCGCCAGGGCGCTGGCCAAAGAGATGGTCAAACAAGGCCGCAGTCCGAGGCTTTATGTGCAGGTGAACACCGGCGAGGAGCCGCAAAAGGCAGGCATCGCGCCACCCGACGCAGCGGTCTTCGTTGCCAAATGCCGCGACGAGCTTGGTCTCGAGATCGAGGGGTTGATGTGCATTCCGCCGTTGGACGAAAATCCGGGGCCGCATTTTGCGCTTCTCAAGAAACTGGCTGCCGAATGCGGTGTCGCGCGCTTGTCGATGGGCATGTCGGGCGATTTCGAGACCGCAATCGTCTTTGGCGCGACCAGCGTCCGCGTCGGATCGGCCATATTCGGCACCCGATGAAGGCGGTTTCATTTTTTTGCAGTGTTTGTGACTGACTTTCTTGAGCGAATCCGGCAATGTGCGCCGGGGCGGAGCTCCGCGACGGCCAGTCCGGAGCATTCCTTTACAGATAAGGGAGTTTCACATGACACCGAAATGGGTCCGGTTGGGTGTAGGGCTTGTATTGGCTGGCGTACTCGCAACGGCGCCGGCACATGCGGCGCGATGCATCACCAGCCAAGGCCAGTTCGAGGCCTACAAGCAGGCGCTCGCCCAGCAGGCCGCATCGGCCGGGGTCGGCCAGCGCGGCATGCAGGCCCTGCAGCAATCCGGGATTTCGGGGATTACATGGCGCTTCGAATCCAACCCCTCCTCCCAGACCGGAACCCGCTATCGGAGCCCGGAACAGTTTCTCAGAAGCCGCTTTTCAAGCGTCAACTCGTTCGTTTCGGGGGCAAAGCGCCGTCTGGGCCAGAAAGCCGGCCTGTTTCAGGCGCTTGAACGCCAGTATGGCGTGCCCGGCTCGATCCTCGTTGCGATCTGGGGTTATGAGACATCCTGGGGCGGCTATACGGGCGACACGCCGATCGTCAGCGGCGCGGTGACGCTCGCATCCTACTGCCGGCGCCACCCGCGGTTCGAGGACGATGCGATCGCCGCGCTGAAGCTCGTCGATCGCGGCGTCATCTCGGGCAACAGCCGTGGCGGACCGTCCGGTGAACTGGGCCACATGCAGTTTCTGGCGGGCAACTGGATCCGGTTCGCGGTCGATGGCAGCGGAGACGGGCGCGCCGATCCCAACAATTCCGCCGACGCGCTGGCGACCGCGGCCAACATGCTGCGCCGCAATGGCTGGCGCGCCGGCCAGCCCTTCACCGAGGGATCGCGCAATTTCCGTGTGCTTTCGGCTTGGAACGACAGCGGCAATTACCAGCGTGCCATTGCCTATGCGGCAAGCCTGATCGACCAGTAGGCGTCTCAGTCGGCTCTACAAGCCGCCAACACAAAAACCCGCGCCGGCCGAAGCCAGCGCGGGTTTTTTCAGACCACGCGAAAGACCTAGTCTTCCTTGGGGGCGAGGACCTGACGGCCGCGATACATGCCGGTCTTCAGATCGACATGGTGCGGTCGGCGCAATTCGCCCGATGCCTTGTCCTCGACATAGGCCGGGTTCTTCAGCGCGTCGGTCGAACGGCGCATGCCGCGCTTGGCGCGGGTGACCTTCCTCTTGGGTACAGCCATTTTCGTTTCTCCAGATATCGGCGCAGCAGTGTGACCTGACCGGTGACCGGTCCGTCACATACCGTCATGCGCGGAAAAGTGGGTGGCCTATACACAATCGCTACGGGTTTTGGAAGATGGCGCCCCGCGTTTTTTGGCGCCTTACCGGGGCAGGCATCCGACATAGGCGCCCGACTGCGCGGCACGCCGCTGGACGATGTCGGCCACCCTTTGCATGCCGGCGCCAGGGCGGGCCGGATCGCGGACATGGGGGTTGGGCAGCGTGACCGCCAAAAGGGCCGATTGGCGGTTTGTCAGTCCATCGGGCGCTCGGCCGAAATGATGAGCGGCGCCGGCCTTGATGCCGAACTGGCCGCTCGGGCCCCATTCGGCGATGTTCAGATAGATCTCCATGATCCGCTCTTTGGGCAGGACCAGATCGATCCAGATCGCAAGCGGCACCTCCAGGCCTTTGCGGATGAAGGATCGGCCGCTCCAAAGAAACAGGTTCTTGGCCGTCTGCATGGTGATGGTCGATGCGCCGCGTACGCGCTCGCCCTCCAGCGCATCTCCGACCACCGCCTGCAACTCACGCAAATCCACCCCGTGATGGGCGCAGAACTGGCCGTCCTCGGACATCATCACAGACTGATAAAGGCGCGGCGTGACATCGTCGATCTCCACCCATTGCCGGTCGACCGGCTGCAGCGTGATCATTCGAGACAGCATCAGCGTCGATACCGGGCGTACGACCTCCATGCGGTAGACAAGCGTGAGCAGCAGCGGCAACGCTGCCAGGACAAACAGTGTGACGAGAGGATAGAAAACCCAACGCCGCCGAAGAAGGGACCGGCGCTTTGAGGCGCGCTTTGCCTCAGCTGCCCTCTTTCGGTCGGAACCGGCCGGCGCTGCGCCGCGTGCCGCCTTGCCGGCCGTCTTCGATGTCGCTTTGGCTCGGCTCACCTGATCATGGTCCCGGCTGCTTGGTTGCGCTGCGGCGACTGAGGACGATCAATCGCCTGCATGTACAAGGCTTATTGCAGATCGGAGACGAAAACGCCAAAAGCAAGCCATGTCCGATCATGATGCCTTCCGTCAGTCCCTTTCCGATCGCGCAGTCCTTGTCGAGGCGTTTCTCGACACGCAATTGTCGGCCGGCCCGCGCGATCACGAAACCGAGCGGCCCGAGCGATTGCTGGCGGCGATGCGTCATGCAGTTCTCAATGGCGGAAAAAGACTGCGGCCGTTTCTCCTGTTCGAAGTCAACGCGCTTCTGGGCGGTTCGGACGATGCCGTTCTCGGAGCGGCGGCCGGGCTCGAGCTCGTGCACTGCTATTCGCTGGTTCATGACGATCTGCCGTCGATGGATGACGACGATCTGCGTCGCGGCCAGCCCACCGTGCATCGCAAATTCGATGAGGCGACGGCAATCCTTGCGGGCGATGCGCTTGTGACGCTGGCGTTCGATCTGACCATATCGGGCTCGGCTGGATTGCCGGCCGAGAGGCGCAGCGAACTGGTGTTGCTTCTGGCCCGCTCGGCGGGGCTCGGCGGGATGGTCGGCGGGCAAATGCTCGATCTGTCGCTCGAGCATGGCGATGCTGCGTCCGACATGATCACGACCATCCATGCCATGAAGACGGGCGCGCTGATCCGCTATGCATGCGAAGCCGGTGCGATCGCGGCCGGCGGGACAGAGAGGGCGCGCATGCGCCGCTTCGGCGAAGTGATTGGGCTGGCGTTTCAACTGGCCGACGATCTTCTGGACGTGACCGCCGACAGTGCCGCGATGGGCAAGGCGACGGGCAAGGACGCCGCTGCCGGAAAGCAGACGCTGGTCGGCATGCACGGTGTCGATTGGGCCCGCGCCCGGCTCGATGCCCATGTCGCGGAAGCCGAAGCGTTGCTCGCGCCTTTCGGTGCCCGGGCCGCGGTTCTGTGCGGCGCCGCACGCTTCATCGCCTACCGTACAAATTAGCCGGATTCAGTTCCTCTTGATGACACAGGCGCTGCCGGCGGCCCGCAGCCGCCCGCAGATCGCATTGGCTTCGATCCGCGAATCCGCGCCGATCCGCACCGCGTAAATCGGTTTCGGTCCGAGCGGGCTCCTGTGGCGTCCGATATTAACCGGCAAACCGGCCAGCAGCGTGCTGTGTCTGCGCTTGATTCGGTCCCACTGCCGCATCACGGCCGCGCGCCTGTAACCGCCGGCAACCTGCACGCCCCATGGCTTGACCGGAGCCTGGGCCAGGCCGGCAACGCCGAACCCCGCCGCCGATGCCATCCGCACGCATGATTCGCCGAAGGGTTTTCCCTCCTCAAGAGGATGGTCGCGGATCTCGCGGCGTCGTTCGATGAAAATCTCGGCGGGTTCACCGGTGATCGACAGTACGTAATCCTCGGTTTCAAGCGGCAGCGTCGAAGCACCCACCAGCCAACGATCGATGCGCGCCTCGCCGGCATTGTACGCTGCGGCGGCAAGGCCGAGATTGCCGAACTGCAGACGCAGCGCGGCAAGGTAGGTCGCGGAGGCGGGCAAGGCCTCAGTCGGGTCGAAACTGTTGTCGAGGCCGCGCCGTTCGGCGGTCGCCGGCATGAACTGGGCGATGCCCTCGGCGCCCTTGGGGGACACGGCCAGCGCATCGAACCGGCTTTCCTTCCAGATCAGGCGGGCAAAAAAGGCCGGCGGCAGACCGTTGCGGTGCGCTTCGCGTTCGATCAGCGAACAAATCGCTCCGTGATCGACTTCTTCGAACGAGTCATCTTCGATTGCCCAACTTGTTGCGGTGGCGAAACAAGTCAACAGCGCCGCAATGAGCGACGAAGCTACAGGCTTTGGCTTGACCTCAAGCGGCGGCATCCTTGCCGCCTTCGCCGAAGCGTGCCTCGATATAGTCGGTGACCATTGCCTCGAACTTGCCCGCAATGTCGTCGCCGCGCAGCGTGGCGGCCTTCTTGCCGTCGACGAAGACCGGCGCGGCGGGTGTTTCGCCCGTGCCCGGCAGCGAAATGCCGATGTCGGCGTGCTTGGATTCTCCCGGTCCGTTGACGATGCAGCCCATGACCGCGACCTTGAGCTCCTCTACGCCTGGATATTTTTGGCGCCAGACGGGCATGTTGCGCCGAAGATCGTCCTCGATCTTGCGGGCCAGTTCCTGAAACACCGTCGATGTCGTACGGCCGCAGCCTGGGCAGGCGGCAACAAGCGGTACGAACTGCCGGAATCCCATGGACTGGAGCAACTCCTGCGCGACCTGAACTTCCTTGGTGCGGTCGCCGCCGGGCTCCGGCGTCAGGGAAATGCGGATCGTGTCGCCGATACCCTGTTGGAGCAGAACGGCAAGCGCCGCCGAGGAGGCGACGATGCCCTTGGACCCCATGCCGGCTTCCGTCAGGCCCAGATGCAGGGCGTGGTCGCAGCGCGCTGCCAGGTCGGTGTAGACGGCGATCAGGTCCTGAACGCGCGAAACCTTTGCCGACAAAAGGATCTTGTTGCGCGGCAACCCGGTCTGTTCGGCGAGTTCGGCCGACAGCAGTGCCGACCGGACGATGGCTTCCCGCGTCACCTCATCGGCGGACATCGGGAAACCCTTCTTCTGATTTTCGTCCATCAGGCGTGTCAGCAGTTCCTGGTCCAGCGAGCCCCAATTGACGCCGATGCGCACGGGCTTGTCATGACGGATCGCCATTTCGACGATCTCGATGAACTGCCGGTCGCGCTTGTCCCTGAAGCCGACATTGCCCGGATTGATGCGGTATTTGGCCAGCGCCTCGGCACAGGCCGGATGATCGGCCAGAAGCTTGTGGCCGATGTAATGGAAGTCGCCGACGAGCGGCACGTCATGGCCAAGCCGCTCCAGCCGTTCGCGAATTCTCGGCACGGCGGCGGCGCTTTCGTCGCGGTCGACAGTGATGCGGACCACTTCCGATCCGGCTCTGTGCAGCGCGGCACACTGGGCGACCGTCGCGTCGATATCGGCGGTATCGGTGTTGGTCATGGACTGGACCATGACCGGTGCATCGCCGCCGACGACGACGCCGCCGACATTGACGGGAACCGATTTTCGTCTCGGAAGAGGAGCTGCCAAAGTGTTCATGACGGTTTCTTGTTTGATCCGCTCCGGTTCTAGCGGCTTCGATGACGCGCCGCAATCGGCGCCGTCTTGGCGGCCGGCTGGCGGCGGCAAACTGTCATCACAATCATGCCAGGGCGATGACAAGCCTTTATCGCCGGCCTATGTTGCACCGCAACGACAGCATCGCAAACGGGGACAAGCATGGCCAGCGACGCACTCAAGACCGCCATCGTCACGGGTTCCAATTCCGGTATCGGGTTGGGCATAGCCCGGGCGCTCGCCGCCGAAGGGCACAATGTGGTGCTCAATTCCTACACCGATACGGACGATGATCATGCGCTGGCCAGGGAGATCGCCGCGAGCGCCGGCAATGAGACCGTGTACATCCAGGCAGACCTCTCGAAAGCCGATCAATCGCGCATGCTGGTGGACAAGGCGGCCGAACGTTTCGGATCGGTCGACATCCTCGTCAACAATGCCGGCATCCAGCATGTGGCGCCGGTCGAGGAGTTTCCGACGGAGAAATGGGACGCGATCATCGCAATCAATCTGTCGTCGGCTTTCCACACGGCGGCGGCGACCATTCCGATGATGAAGAACAAGGGCTGGGGCCGGATCGTCAACATCGCCTCGGCGCACGGGCTGACGGCTTCGCCGTACAAGTCGGCCTATATCGCCGC
>NZ_CBDDHC010000007.1:0-9655 GCF_965228115.1 Hyphobacterium sp.
ATGTCACCTCTAGATTTAATATGGGATACAGTTGCCCATGTGCATATCCTAAGACAACTAACCTACAAAAGGCTTATAAAGTTAATATTATCTTATGCACATGGGGCATGGCCGGGACGATATTATAAGAGCTTACATAATTAACATCAGCACTTTATTGGTCTAGAGGTTAGTCCCGGCCCACAAACGAAGGTTAATTGACATAATAATATCGTCTCGGGACTCGTCCACAGGCTGGGAAACGGATAGACAAAGAATTATTAACTTTATTAACTGGTATTTTGGAGTCATATTATTAATATATTATTATCTTATTTTATCGTCCCACAAGGTTCTCCACAATGCCAGTAAGAAATTATTAGTATATTATTAGTTACCTCCATTCACGAGAACCTTGTCCACCAAATGAATGAATATAAGATGAGAAAATAAGAGTAACACAAATAATATATTAATATTTTCAGTATTCTTTAGTATCTGAGGAGCTTTCAATTATCTGTTGGTCCAAAATACTCTTCATTTTCTAATTCATTTAAGGTTTTCTGTGGTGCAAGATTCTGTTTCCCGGATTCTCTTCATTTAAAAGTCTATATTTTTCTATTCCACCTTTCATTATTATTATGTGATCTCTGTTTCCAAAGGTGACACACTGTAAAATCCTTATAAAATCATATAATATTATTAAGTTATTATTTCATTCATCTTTTATTATAGTATTTTAACATCCCTTCCATCGCTAGGATTCACCATCAGACCAACACACGAGACGGTAAACATATTATTGATTTTATTAAAGCACTTCCTATATTATAAGGTTATCTGGTAAATAATAATAATATAATTCTTTCTTATGGGCTTCCAAGCCACTATTATTCTATTAATCTATAATCTTCTTATCTGACGGGCTTGGCAAGTTATGTCTGGTGGTCTTCTCCCAAAAGATGCATTAATTTCCTGTAGCATTTGATTGAAGTCAAGTTACCGTCATGGAAGGGGAAAAGATTGAGTGATTTTCAGTTACCTTTGGTTTGTGTATCCTAAGAACTTAATATTATTATCTTATTATCTTTTCCCCTATTAAAATACCTGAAAATATTAAAATAGTATTTTGTTGGTATTTTGTTACACATTATAAACTAAGATTATATTATTAGCATTTTATTCATATTTTATTAGTATCTTGTCTTCATTTTTCTATCTTATAATGCTACATCTGTAAAATACTCTTAAATTTATATAACTTTTATTTTAATGCTACTTTATGATTATATTATTCTTATTATTTATCTTTTAGTATTTTAACAGCTTATATTATTTTATTTCCATGTCTTCTTCTCGTGTAAATCCTTTAAAATATTTATAATTCTTCTGTAAAATACTTATTAATTTCAGTCATTTAATCGTTACAAAGGTGGTAGAAAGACAAATGAAAACAGAATATTATTCTAATTTTTAATATTATTTACTCTTATTTTCTGTGAGGTTACATTATAATAATATTCATTTCCGTTTCTAGGAGCTTGTGTAACCTAAGATAACTTAATATTTGATTGTATTTATTAATGTCCAAAAGCTGCATGAAAAGAATAATGAAAAACACAATGCATTTACAATATTAATATTATTGCAGCTTTTAGACGAGAAGAAGATAGAAAAGTAGATTGTAAATACTAAAATATTCTGATAAAACTGGCATGCGTTTCTATTATCTGACTACACGGTAACAAACTATATAGAAAGTTAATAAAATACCAATAAATTCTCCCGGGGCTCGGAAACGAGCGTGTGAATGAAGCTATTTATATTTCCTTAAGCTATTATTATTTTATGGAAGTTACAATCGATTTCTTGGTTAATCTGGTTGTCTCTCCTCACGTAAACATACTATTTTATTATTTTCATATAATATTTTATCAGTATTTTATTGGTTACAAGTCCACACTTTTTAATATTGTTTTCTTCTTGGACGTTTTCAACCATGATGTCAAGCCTGAGAGACGGAAAAACTATTATAATTTTATGTGTATCTTCTCAGATCTTATGACATTCCAGGATTCAAGCGTCAACTGCCCTAGAAAGCTAACTAAATAGTCTTGGAAACACCGTGTCTAGGAAAGGCTTTTAATCTCATGTCATTCATTTTGGAAGTTACAATCATAATCTTTGGTTACTAAAAAGTCATGAAAATAAGACTCCACACCAATAAAAAGATACAAGATTTGATTGAAAGACTTCGTGTCAAGGGATTTTACAGATTAATAATAGATATTTAAGTTGTGTTTTTAGGACGAACCGCTTCCACATCTGGTGTGACGGATATTCTATTAATTAAGTTGTTTTCTTAGGATATTTGGAGGTGCCAGAACAAGAAATCTATAAAATATAATATTATTTGCATTATGCACCTCCAATAAAAGAATAATAATAAAATAATAGATTGTTGGGGTTAATAATGGAGATACAAAAATAAGAGTAAATAATAATAGAAAAATATTAAGAAATGAGAGAATATAAGCGATTACAAAGAAGACATTAAAATAAATAGTATAAACTCATGCAATGGATATTTCATTAACATAACAACTTAAATAAGAACTTGGATTCACAAAGCATGAATTTATTATCTGATAACACCTTAAGACCCGGGAACAGGCGGTAAGGAAGGGTTCATGGTTACAAAGTCAACTCGCCTGTAAGGTAAGGAGATTCCAGATATCGTTCCTAGAGACGGATATAGAGTGAGGAAGATATGAAAGACACGGAAGGGGAATGATTGTGTCCTAGAAACTACATATAAAATCACAAGATATGGAGAAATAGAATGAAACACACATAAAAATATAATAGTATTCTTTCCTGAAGTGAATTATATTATTAATAAGATTTCAATAATACTCTGTTCTCAGGCTTTTGTAACCTATTCAACTTAAATTTACTAAATTAATAGAATAATAATAATATATTAATTATGCGTGGCACTTGGGGAAAGACAATAAGAATAATAAAGTTATTAATAATTCCCAAGTGCCCACCAAATAATTAATGAATAATAATAATAATTTAATCATAAAGCCCCAATATTAATAGAGAAAGACATTAAAATATTTAATATTATCATTTCATGCAGATTAATATTGGGGATTACAAAGAATGAAGATGAAACAATATTATTTTATTGGTAACATCCTAGCTTACATAGATAACTTCATTTATGCTTACATTATACCTTCAATCTTATTATGTGAATGTCATATCTTTTTCATTCTAGTTTTGTAAGTCATCCATGTAAGGCCAATGAAAGACACAAAATAATTAAAATATTAAATTCCTAGCCCAATCAAAGCCTGAAACGACTGTTAACCTCCAATATTAAGAAATGAGAGTGCATTGGTAACTTCATAAAGAAATGAAAACAGAATACAAATAATATATATTCTTGTGTATTTGTAAGTGGTGTGGTTGTTCCAAAAGACATGAATATTAAGATAGAAAATAAGGGTGAAGATAGCGAGAGAAAGAATGAAGAAACTAATAAATTTACTAATATTATTAATAGAATGACTTACGACCACCATATCCAACTAAAGATTAATGAAAATATCCACCAAAATAATAAATATAAAGCTACAGAGAATTTAAAATGAATAGGAAATTAATAACTCTCCATATTTTAAGGGAATTTTATAATATTATTGAATTTATGCTTGGTATGGAGGGTTAACAACATAATAATTCTTTAATAGAATAATAAAGTTAAGGGATTTTACAGTTAATCGTTTATGAAGAAGATTTAATATTAAAAGCATATCCTACTAAAATGGAAATGAGAGTAAACACAATAATATTTACTTTTGCAGGAGTTAGATAATGAGAGATGAAAGAAAGAATATAATAAATATTTAGTTTTTTGCTTATAAAATTAAATATTGTGTTTCAACTGATTTCATTCAAAGACAGCATTAATAGAATAATAATAGAAAAATCTTAATAATACTATATACAAATTATGCTGGAAATCTATTAAAACCAACAATTAATATAATATTTTATCCGCAAGAAAGAAGAATGAAGTGAATTCTATTAATATTAGGACTTCCAAG
This sequence comes from Hyphobacterium sp., assembly GCF_965228115.1. Taxonomy (GTDB): domain Bacteria; phylum Pseudomonadota; class Alphaproteobacteria; order Caulobacterales; family Maricaulaceae; genus Hyphobacterium. The sequence continues at coordinate 4,101 of NZ_CBDDHC010000007.1, forward strand.
CATGAATCTAAGGTGAAACGACAATAAAGTTGTTATGATTTTTATTATTAAAGGATTTTACACATTAAAAGTTCTAGGAAATTAATAATTCTCTGATTACAGGCTTGACAACATACTATTATTATAAAATTATTAGATTAAGCCAAATAATATAATGATAATATTAAAAGCCTATAGAATGAATATAAGAATAATAAGAAATATGAATAATATAAATAAAGTAAGCTATTAAATATATGACTTTATAGAAACATAAGAAAGATATTGAAAGACTTATTAAAATACATATAAAATAACAATAAAATAAAAGTATAATATCTTCTTTGTAACGGATAAATGAAATAACTTTTAAATACTATTATAATATTATTATTGTGAATGGAAGTGCTATTAATATAATCTTTTCTTAGGTCTTTTGTAACCATTAAATCTAGAGTGTTCACGTCCGTAAGCTATAATAATAAAATGAAGGTGCACGAGAAGATTGATTGCGGCTTACGGACTATTAAAATATTATATTATTATCTGCATTCGCGGCTACGCGACCATAAGATACACATTATAAAGTTTATTTTATTATCTGCTTCGTAACTCGTCTGCTGGCCTCGTGTCTTAGAATCACATTATAATACTGTTATCCGGTAGAAATAATATCAGATAACATTCTATCCTTGCCAATAAGCCTGGAATTCTATCATCATTTGTGACATGTCAACAGCTTTTGTAAGTGGTTATCATTCCTTATGTCCCACGTTCCTGATGATAATATCCTAAGAAAACAATAAAATATTTATCATTTCCATTTCTGTTTCCAATCATTAATCTGTAAAATCCATTGTGACTTATTTTATTTCTATAGTTTAATATTAATTTCTTAGTATTTTTCTATTCCATCAATATCTTTCTTTAGGAGCTTGTATTCATTCCCAAAACCTATCATTATTTATTATCTCATCTCTTGGACAACCATCCTACACCTTAAGATTTATTATTGTCATTTCCATTTCTGGGATCTCATGTCTCTCAACGCTAGGAACACAATATTAATATGTAACTATTTAAAATCTACATTTACTTTATTATTTTCTACAGCATTTATTAGTATCTTCACATTATTTTCCTGTCTATTGGGGGTTCTTCACTAAAAATCTCTTAATAAACCCCCAATATCAATTATTTTCATCTTTTATTATTGTGTTTTCTGGAATTCTATTGTGCTACAGGAATTATTAAGTCATAATATTGTTGTCTTAGGTGGGCGAAAGCATTAATAAAATATATTGTGTTTTTGGGGTTACTTTCGCCCACTATTCAAGACTTTTTAGTTACCACTTTCATCTTGTGGACCTACATGCAAGGACTGGTAAATTAATATCCTAAAGTTGTAAGTGTAATAACTGCCAAGGAAAATAATAATAACTTTGCACTTCACATAATAATATTATATTATTTTATCATTTTCCATATCTTCTTTGTAGGTCATATTAATATTGTATTATTTTATTTATTATCTCATTTATGTAAGCGGTTTCCAAGTCACATATTATGATTGTAAAATTCTCTGATTTCCATTCCCAAGAAACCGCTTAATTTATTAGTATTTTTCTATAGTTTTATTAGTGTCAAAGGGCGGAGGAACGACGGCCTACCAAAACTAACTTAACTTTTATTATTCTATGGCACGGGTAACCTCCAAATATGAATAATATATAATTTTATGATAATATTTCTCTGGAATAACTTAATTCTTATATTATTTGGAGGTTACTAAACACTTAATAAATTCAGGAAAATATTATATTATTTGTGTCTTTCATCCCAGCACTTTATTGACCAAAAGCTATATAAATTCATTTGTTATCTTCTTCATCCTCATGTGCTGGGATGTTATTCATGAAAATATTAATTATTTTCTCCATTCTTTTGCTCGGAAACGAGCTATGTAAATAATTAATATTTTATTGTTATTGTCGTGCCTTTCGTCACGCCTATTTCATCTATATCTTTATTATTGGTCTTGTGGCTCATCTTCTTCGCCAGTTAATAATACTATTAAAATATTAAAATCATATGTGGATTCTTGGGATTATTTATTAGTTACAGTGCACCCGTGTATCCTAAGAATTCCTGAAAAAAGACGAGAAGATATTAAAATATATTATTATTCTTTATGCCGCTCTCGCGAGCTTATGTACACTATTATTTTGTTATCTTTTCAGTCATCTCTTCAGCCGCGTGCAAACGCGCTATGACAATACTATTATTTTATTACCATCAATATCTTTCTAGCGATCTTTTGGTCGTATCTTCTCCAACTAAAGGTAACATTATAATAAGAGAATATGCTGGGGAACGCGTTAACGCGAGGGCCAACAATATACTTTATTATTTGCATTGTGGTCGTGTCTTGAGGAGCTGGAATACTATTATTATATTCATATTTTATGTGGATTATTCTAATTATTAATATTATTGTGTATTCCAGCACCTTTTGGATATTCTGGTCGTTCCTCGCCATGGATGTAGGATTAGAAAATGATGTGTATTTTAATAGAATTCCCGCCTCCATCGTGTGGTCTTGGTTTCGACAATCAGAAGCTGCTCCAAAAGTAAGTCAAATATTATCCTTACCGTGTCCTCCAGTCAAAGAAGCGGTTAACCTTTCCTTTTCCTTTCGTACACCATCAATCTCATGACTTTATCAACAGCTATCCCACCGTCGACATCAAGGTTTCAATGCATTTTCTAGGATATTGTGTTCTCATTCCTTGACCCACAGTATCCTCCAAATATAAGTGAGATGTCCTAGGGCTTGCCACAACCGCTTTTTATTTGTTATCTGATATTATTTCTTCTGGTTCTCCTTGGCAAGCCTTTCTCATGTCTTACAAACTATCCCAACTTATTATGTGAATCCTAGGGTGTTTCATTCATACACTGTATCCCCTGTTCACCCTAGATTTCATGTCTTAAGGTTCTATTATTATCTGTATCTTATTATCTTATCTAAGTGGTCATGTGGGGGAAAGATAGTAAAAATATGAATGAAATAGAATATTATAATGTCTTTCCCCCACCCACATCCAGGATTAATATGTCAGGTCACACAGCCTATGATTGAAGGTTCTGGGGTCATTGATGGGGATGACATGAGATCCGGGTGGGGGTGGGAGGAAGTCATCTTACCGGCATGGATGTGAGGTCTAGGGTTGAGGAAGGGCTTGGTAACTGTCGACATGCCTGAGATAACTGAAATGATTCCAAATATCCTGGCCCTATCGTTCAACCTCTGTTTCCATTCATATACTGTATCCCAAGTGACCCACGGATATTGACAGTAAACCAACTATTGTACCTGAATGGAATTATTAGGATATAGAAAGACAAAGTAAATATTAATAGAATATCCAACAAAAGATTATGACAACTTACCTTAAAATGAAAAGATAATAAAATATACATTTAAAAGTTCTTGATGTGGAAGCTGATAACACTTGATACGCCGGATGTGACTGAAAGGTTTATTAACTGCCAATAAAATAATCATGCAAACGAGTGTACACGGATATAATAATAATATTAATAAATTATGCTGTTGGATTGGATATGATATGCATAAAATAGTATTAACTTTAATATTCTATCACAAATGACTTAATAGATTCCAACTAAAGGAAAAGGAAGATAAAAAATAAGGAGATTTTACACTTACAAATTAATGACTTTCTATGATTTTATTAAGACACAGAAGCACTTACTATTTTATTAGGATATCCTAAGAAAGGTGGAAATAATAGTAACTTATTAATAATATAATATAATTATTTCCTGTAACATCTTGTGCCGTTGAATAATGGAGATTAATGGTTACTTCCCAAGACATTAAAATATTAAAAGATATATATTATTATGGAATTAAAAGACAAAACCAATAAGATAATGATTGTAGGATATAGAATAGAAAAGTAATGAATATAAGATCCTACAAAATGAAGATGAAAAAGATTTTACAGAATAATACTATGATTTTAAGATAGCAAATGAATAGCCGGATGTCGACAGGAAAATGAAAGGTATAATGTAGGACATCCCAGAATACAATCAAAGAATCCAACAATCATATCGTCAATCTATTAATTAAGGCATTTCCAAGGAAGTTGATATGGAAAATAATGGATATTAAGTAAAAATACTATTAAAATATTGTATTCTTATGTGGTTTCTTCCTCACTTCAAAGGTAACTGAAATGAAGGTTACAAAAGCTACAGAAAACCTTAAATGATAGAAAATAATAGTAATTTTTCTTTATTATTCTCTTCTCGGCCGCCGGCCACGGCGCTAACTTTATAATAATAGTATTCTCTTAATAATTGGTTAATGAAAATATGACCAAAAGATGGAAGATAATAAGATATAGAAAATACAAATATATTAATATTATGACTTACAAAAGCTATACAAAATATAACTGAAATAATAGTGTCTTTGGTAACTGTAAACCTATTATATAATCATATCATCCGTGTCTGGGGCCGCTAGAATGATAAGAATATTAACTTTATAATCTATTATTGTGACATCTCTAGCGGCCATAACATCCAGATAATATAAACGCTAGGTCTGATGTGGAAACCCTTGATATAGAGAGAAGACGAGTGTTGAAGTTACCCAAGATATCGAGAAAGAAGATGAAAGAATATTAACTGATATTATCTTAAAGCTTTATTATTATCTCGTCATTTTATTATCATTTACAGGTTACACAAGCGTCTGAAGGTCCAATATTAATAAGATAATAGAATGACACAAAATAAGACAAGAAAATACTAAATATTAATAGCTGTTATGGGAGGGTGCACACTAAATATTTATTAATTATTCCTTTCATGCACCCTCCCGGCCTAAGAAGTTAATAATAAAATACTATTATTTTCTGTGGCTCTTTTCTTAGGTTAACAGTTCACCCTCCTGTCGCATCTTACCTGTCATGGCCAGGAAATCCAGATAACCTTTGATTGGGATACAGTTGGCTTATGTTTCTATTATCTGACTTTTGGAACCTATTGAATCGTATCTTGTGTGTAAGCTAATATTATTTTAATGGTCTTTTCCATGCACGTCTGTTGGGATAGCCAAATTATTAATATTTTATTGTGTTTTAGTTGGTTCATCATAATTTGGCTACCAAAAGACCAACAGACGAGTAATGTAAATACTAATTATTTATTATTGTGTATTTAGCCGAGAGAATTATTAAGTTATGTGTATTTTAATTACCAAAAGAAAGAATTAAATTCTAATATTATATGATTATAGTTTTTATGAGTTATATTATTAATATTCTATGCTTTTAATAACATAATTTTAATATTCTAATTTATTTCTTGTAAAACCCTTCATTAAAAGCATAGAATAATACATTTATAATCTTTTAATTTACATTTCCTTTATTCTTTCTCTCTTATTACATTCAGATACTTGTGCCGGGACTAATCTCAACAAATGAAAGCTGGTACAATAGTCTCATGTCCAAGTCAAGGAGTTACTAAAATAC
>NZ_CBDDHC010000008.1:0-7984 GCF_965228115.1 Hyphobacterium sp.
GTTATCCTTGGCGAGCCACAAATCAAGGGTTAACCGATGCCAGGGAACAGTACACCCTTAAAATACCAATTAATAATCTTTGATTCACTTTATAATGCTACTAATAATTACAAAATTCCTGTAAAATTCTCCGTGATCTTCATAATAATGGGTTACACCTTAAAATTACATATTAAATTCACTTCCATATAGAAACCTCCATTAAAATCATCCTAACTTCCGAGTTCTTAAGGGATTTGTTAGGCATTTTATTGGAGATTTCATTGGTTTATTATTGGTTATTCAAGTGTTGGAAGGCATAATAATTGATATTTTATTACCTTCCAACACATTATAATACAGAAAACTATTGTATCTTCAACATAATATGACTTACATGGAATAGAAATGAAAGGAAACAGAAGTGGAATGGAAAAATCATTGATAACATCCAACTAAACAGCCGCTACAAAGAACTAACTAAAAAATAAATATATATTTTATTAATAGCATTCTACTCTCATTTTTGAGAAATGAATAAAATAAGAAAGAAATTAACATTATAATCATTCGTCTGTTGGCATGGCATATATTATTTAAATTATTTGTATTCTTTTATGGCCAACAGACGTGTATTTTAAACCTATAATAATAAATAATATAAATAAAGTGAGTTAATAAAAGCATAAAGTAAGACCAACACAAAACCACTTATAAATTCAATCATTTGGTCAGGAAAACAGCCATGCCGGAGGAAGTCTTTGAATGTAGAAAGTTATTGTGTAACAGAAAATTATACTATTATTATTTACTTTTCCACTTCAGGAGCTTTTCAATCATAACTTGACCCCTCAGAACTTATTAAAATCATAGGTTGTCGACAGACGGATTTAATGAAAGGTTTAATTCATTTAAGGTTTTAGGATGAAGTCAGATAATGATTGCCGGATTCTTTAGAAACAGAAGTTGGATTGTGTCACCTAGATCTTTCATTTGGATACAGTTATTTTAATATTATAAGCATTTAAAAGTCAATATTATTATGTGATTATCAGGTGAAACGCAGTGGAAACGCCATGTCAATAATCTTTGATGTGAATATAGGGTGTCGCGGCTAAAATCCTTTATGCGGGCCCAAGAATCCATTAAATATTTATTATTCTTGGGCATAACACCTTAAATGAAGAGAATAATAATAAAATATGCATGTAAATAATAAATCTTAAAGGTAAAAGTTAGTCCAAAAGACCCATGAGCTTGAGGATAACAGTATTATTATGTGATAGAAGATTTTACACTAATAAAGTAAGCGGTTTTCTGGAGAAGCCTACAAAGACAATAATATTGAAAATAGCATTAATATTTACTTCCGGTGCACGACGGTAACGGCATATAAGAAGATAATAGAATAGTAACCCAATAATAAGAGAGATGAAAGAACTTGAGTTTATAAAGACAAATTAATATAGATTTTACAGTGTGCTAGGAATGTTATCAATAATATGAATGCTACATTATTTTAATATTATCTTTCTAGCACTTACAACATCCCACGTAACGGTTAATGACCAAAATAATACTAAAGGTTAATGAAAATATGAATAACTTTGGAAGTTGTAAGCTATAGAAATATACATAAAAAATATAAGGATATTTGGAGATACACGATAAGATAAATAACTTCCAAAGATTATTATAATGGCTGATAAACCAAGATATAGAATGTAGATAATAAATATAATAAATGATATGTATTTTAATATGTGTTTATCAGCCGAGAAGATGCTACATAATATTATTGTGTTTATTAAGTTAGTTAACCTCCATGCACGCTTGCGACGGCTAGCAAAAGTATTAATAAAATTATAATTGTATTTTTAATAGAATTTTATTAATATTTTTGGGATTACAAATTACATAACTCTTCAATAATCTTCTTTGTTGACAGAATAATAATAGAAAATAAGAGTAGAAAATCCTGTCATGGAAGGTGATTTGTCTTTCCCAAGCCTCCGTGACCTTAAAATATAGACCAAAAGATGAAATTAATAGATTCTGCTGGCAAAGAAGCTTATAATAATAGAATTAAAAGACAACATAAGATCGATAGGCGGGATGGATTCTCGGGTGCACTTCCTAGCCAATAAATAAGAAATGAAAATATTATATTTTTAATTTCTATTATTATTGGCTTTATATGAAGTGCTTTAATGGAGAGAATCCTATGATCACGCCCTAGTCCTCAGGTTCCAATCCAGGTAGAGACGGAAAAACTATTATTATTATGGTGGCTCACTTACGAATAGCCAATAAAATACTATTATTATCGCCTGTTGGGCCAGGAATGGAGTGACATAATAATATTTTAATGGCTTATAATGGCCCAACAGCATTTATTAGTAATTTTTCTTTATTATTCTATAGTGAAAGGCATAATTTGTATCATATTTTAATGTTGAAGTTACTCCTGCACACTCTTTTCTTAGGACTTTTTCATTTAATATGCCTTTCACCTTAAGATAGAAAAATGATGAAGAAGATAACAAAATAGAAAAATAATAGATTTTTAATTGCATTCAAGGGATTACTAACCAAATAATACGAGAAGATAATATCCTGCAAAAGGAAAGAAATGTAGAAATTTATAAAGATTTTACAGAATAATTAGTATTTTAATATACATTTTAAGGTGAGCCGGATGGCGGAATGAAGTTAATATTACTTTCTTAGGCTATTCATTTCTCATTTAGTAACAGAAGATAATATTATACTTACAATTTACTTATATTTTCTATCTTATTTTATTCTCATATTTTATAAGGATTAATTACTTCTTTCATTTTCTATTTCTACAGCGTTTATAAGATATGATAATAATATTAATATTTTATCGTTTTCTTGATTATTTAAGGTTATAGGATTCTGTTTTCAGTTTCTTTAGGATAATATTAATATTGTAACTTTATAGGCCAAAGGTCACGAGTTCTTAAAATTAGTATCATTTCCATCATTCTTTCTTAGGATATCCTCAGATTATAGGCGATATTATTAGTATAACCTTTCATGTTGAAGAAGTGGTGGACAGTTAACCCACGTGTGTAGGCGGTCTAGGGTTGAGTCTTGGAAACGGAAGGGCTTGAGATACAGGGGGGTGACAGAGACGATAATAATAAGATCTGAGGGGTGAATCTAGGGTGGAAAAGTAAGTTACCTTTGATGTCGATACCGGAGTTAATAAGTTATGTCATGCACACTTACTTTATCCAGATATTATCATCCAAGATTCAGTTCCAGCTCGTGAGGATAGACCAAAGATTACAATAATAACTTGTCTATAATCAATAAAAAGTATACATTATTTTCCTTTGCCTTTAGAATCATCTTTTCTTAGGATATGCACTTACTTTCTTAGGATAACAGAATTCACTTGTAACGGTCAATATATTTATTATTTTCTGTACCACTTTCATCTTTTGGACTTACAGGCAAGGATTATTCACCAAAATATCAGTTATTATTGTTAACATCCGGGTGAACGAAGGGAACACGATAACAAAAGATGAATGAAAGATAATAATAAAGAAAAATGCATATTAACTTACAAGGATTTTACAAAAATGAGGACAAGATACTAATAAGAGCTGATAAAATAATAATATTCTATAGTTTATATCTGAGGAAAGGCATGAGAGACAAGAAGCGGTCCTAAGGTGCCAAGAAGTGGATATGGAAAAGATATGATATGCATAAAATAAGTGTATAAAATCAGAAATCTATTAATCCTTTAAATGGAGAAGAAATGACAATAATAAAAGCTGTAGGATAATGTAAGACCAAAGATCCATGAAAATCATATAAAAATACAATGTATTCTTCTGTGGCGCGTGAATCGCGTTCGTCGTACTAGAAGCTTAATAATATAATTTATTTTAATAGTATTTTGACCTTTAGACCAGAGAAAAGTCCAATAAAGTAAGTGTGCACCAGTTATCTCATATTTTATTAATAATTTCTACCTTTAACACACTTACAAATACACAAATATTATTATTATGCATTAATTTGTATTTTAATAAGACTTTTTACATAAACAAACTATATATTTTGCTCTTATCTTATTCACTTCATTATTGGTCTGGAGGTTTCTATAGAATTAATTAGTATTTTATTATGCCTCCAGACTAACCAAATAAGTAAATATTAATATTGTGGTCGTTCCTCCACCGTAAGTAACTTCACTAAAATAATAATAATAATAATAGTTTGTTTGGAATGATGGAAGAAATAATATTGATTTTATAATGTAATTTTATATAATTTCATTCTACCTTTCCACGCCCTTATGTGAATCTAAGTTTTCAATATTCTGATGTTACAGTTAAAAATAATAAAAGATAATAATTCATTTATAGTGTTCACTTCCTAGAAAATAAGAAGAATATAAATATAATAAAGAAATGATAATAATATAATGATAATACTAAAATAAAAGCATATAATAAATTAATAGTTTTATAAAGACAATAATAATAAGATTGAAAATATGAGGAGAGAATACTAAAGCCTTAACAAATAAGAAAGAAATAGGAAATGCATATATAATTTATAATAATTAAGAAGAGAGAATAATAGCAAATAAATTATTAATAGAAGACGATAAGATAGTAAATATAAAATGTAAATATTAATACAAAATATATATATAATTTATAGTAAGCTTTTAGGACAATAAGATTAAATATTAAATACACTCCATAAAAGAAATGAAAATAGAATATTAATAGCTTACGATAATAAGAAATGATATGTATTTTAATAGTTACAATCACAATAAACCTTAGAATAGACAAAGAATCTGATAGGAATTTTATAGTTATTAATATTATAATGTATTCCTCCTAACAAAAGATGAGACTAAAAGCATAAATGAAAACAATAAAATAGTAAAATAATAGAATAGTAACTCCATAAAAATAAAAGATTACTATAAAATAAGAAAGATTTTACAAAATGAATGATACAAATAATATAATATTATCTTCAACCAAATATAAATGCTGTGGATTATTAATTTTATTATCATTTTCTATTATTGTACCGTAAACAAACTATATATTTTATTATTTTTTATATCATTTCAGTCATCTTTGTTGGGAGCCGAGAGATTAATTAACTGCTTTTATGACCAAATTAATATCAATTTCTTGTTGTCCCAGGTGTTTCAACTAACTTGCCAATAGAATAATGTTGATACACAATAAATTGCCCTGAAAATACCAATTATTATTTACTTTTTAATATTATTTCCTTAAGAACTCGGGTATCATTCCTTTCATATCCATTCCTAAGAATATTAACTTTATTATTATTTATTATTTTCCCAAAAGCCTTCATAAAATCAATAAAAAATATATATTTATTTTATTTGTGCTTTTGTTGGTTGTCGCAAGCGTTTCAATCACATGATACGAATGCTAACTTATTAATAATACTTCCATGCAATCGTGTGAGGAGAGGTTAGAAAGTTAAAATCTTTATTATTTTCAGGTACATTAGTTTCATGCATTTATAGGTTTATCATTCTATTATCTTAGTAATCTATTATTATCTTCACAGAAATGCAATGGAATGAATATTATAAATATTTTAACCGATTAACTGCCCAAAAGATCCATTGCATTTATATTTGGATGATAATATCAGATATTTTATTTATTATTCCCTCACACTCTTCCCGCGTTCTCGGTCATCGTGTGTTAAGGTGGATTATTCCTCACTTCCAAGTCAATTGATTGTGTGCATCCTTGTCATCTCGCCTACGCTACAGGTAACATTATAATCATTTATGCTGTCCCACTCTGTTTTCGGTCATCCTTTCATTAACAGCCATAAGATATTATAGTTTTTAATCTTGTGTTTATATGACTTTCAGTTACCCACGTGTGTCATGAGATCTTTGAACCACCTGTAACGAATAGACCGAGAGACATAAAGGTAAATAATTAATATAAAATACAAATATAATATTTATTTCTTTCATTCTACTTTTTAATGGTTTTTATTTTCTATCTCCATTATTTATATTATTTATATTATTTTATCATTTTCCAATCAATTGAATCTTGATGTCGAGACAAGCCTGGGATGATGAGAGTCCTAGAATGATGAATTAAATCCCAGAAAATATTATTATTATTATTATCTCTTCCAAGTAAACTTTCATTATTATTATGCATTATTCTTTCCTGCAAGCGAGTCTCATTTCTCTCACTGTAAAATACTTTAAAATTAATATCATTTCTTATTTTATTTCTATTATCTCTCTCTTTTTATGTGTATTTTAATCATTTCTCTCGCATGGAAGGTTAAATAATTTATAGTTTTCATAGATCTTTGGACTGTTAACCCTGTAATCGTATCATATTTTATTATTATGGCTTATTGTAACCTCCAAAAGTAATTAATAATCTTTCATCTTTTATTTGGAGGTTACTTTATGATATTAATATTATCTTATTATCAGTTACCTCTATTCACATAAGAATCTATTATTTCTATAGTTTAATGTGTATTTTAATAGTTTTTTAGTTTCTAGTTCTTCCAAGCCTTTCGTAGGTCGTCAATATCCTGGCGATTCATTTGCAAGTCATTCCCGTTCCTAGAGTGTAAAGGTAATAATATTCATATCTGGTGGTCTATTCCCAATCCGGTAAGCTGTCCCCAAGTCACGAGTTCTGAGGTTAATAAACGGTGGTGCGGGATGGTAAGTTCAAAGATCTCGGAGGTTAACATTATAATAATTAATCTTTAATCGCGCCACCGCGGCTGCCATGGAATGGATTATAATAAAGAAAAATGCATATTAACTTATCTGTTACCTCTAGACTGTTTACGAGAAGATTAATCCAGATATAGCTTTCACAACTTGACCCTTAAGAGACGGGTAAAAATAGAATGATTTTATGTTTATTATGCTCGCCAAGCTCGTGTGAAGGGATTATTAATATATTATTATTATTGTCGCTTCCTTTTCCACTCCCCACCACCTATAAAATAATAAAATTAATAAAATATAATATTATTATTGTAGGTGGGGAAGGAGTGGGGAAGCGTCTGTAAGGTTGGGACACAAGACCCTGAGAACTTGGATGAAGAAGTCAAGCCTTTGGTAACAGTCTGGTGGGAATCCTTTGGTCAAGGGGCGTGGAAAGGCATTATCAATAATTATTTGTATTTATTATTATGTCTCACTTTCTTATGCCTTTCCACCCTTAACCTACAGGATTCTTCATTCTAATTCTGTGATCTAAGGCTTCCTGACTGGCCCTGAGATCTCGGGTACCACCGTTTACAGGATTTTATAGTTATCTTTATAGGGCTTTGTGAACAGGATAGAATTGAAAGGCCTTGAGAATCCCGTCACACCTACATGAAATGACTTAAAATATTAATATTATTGGTGTGACGGGGAAGAAGAGAGGAAAGAAGCATATTAAAATACTATTATTAACCCCTCACATTATGACCAAATGAAGATAAAATCATAAGATCTCAGAAACTATTATTATGTGAGGGGTTTGTAAGACATGAAAACAGAGTGAACTAGAAACCACTTGAATGAAAGATTACTAGCTTCCTTGGCTGGGTTAATGAGAATGAGGGTAACTTAAAGCCCTGAGAATAGCGACCACCGTGGGACATAAGATCTGATATGATTATATTAATAGGATTCACGGTGGAACCTTGTCGACAGAATCTTGCATGGAAGTGGTAACTGTAAACCTCCAAAAATAGAATATTAACTTACCAGCCTGTTCCCGGCCCTGAGATCTGAGATTAAAAAGTGGAAGCTGTTATACTATTATTCTCTCCATTCAGGTTCATTTTGTAAGCTATGATTTTAGGATTGTAAGTGCAGTGTATTAATAAATAATAGAGCTTCCAACACAGAATTAATATTATATTAGTATTTTGGGCGCCATATCCAATAATATTTTAAATAATT